>NZ_CP186697.1:0-3831974 GCF_049544815.1 Undibacterium sp. WLHG33 | reverse complement strand
TCTGCGAACCCCCCGTTACCCAGCGTAACGGGGGGTTTTGCTTTTAGGCTTTGCTTTGAATGCGTTCATCTGATCGCCGATGTCCTTACGCATTGGCGGTGCTGTGATGGCAGTTGATCGGTTCGTACAGGCTCACTCTCAGCCGGTTTGCCTGATGCCGGACACTGATTCCTGAACGTAACAATAAAAACGGGGCTTTCGCCGATTGCCTCGCTGTCATAGCCTTTGTCGGCAATCATGGCACCCGCCTTTGGTAATTTCGCGATCAATTCCGGCGCGGCCTTGCAGTCATGGATCGCGCCACTGGTGATATCAAAGTCGATGGGTAACCCATACCCATCCACCGCCAAATGAATCTTCGTGGTATTGCCAGCACGACTTTTTCCTATGCCTTCATCGCTATCGCTTGCCGCCAATGGACCAACTCTTGTTGATTTCGTCGGGCACTACCAATGGTTGCGGGTCTCTTGTTGGAAGTCGCTTTTTACCAATGCGGCGCCGGTTCATCTTTAGTCCACAATAAACGCGATAAACCCTCTTATGATTCCAGATGTGGCCACGTCGCCTTATTAACTGAAAATACTTGCCAAATCCCCGTTCCGGAAAACGTTCTGCCAATTCCTGCAAAACTGGTTCTGACGCATCTGAATGTCAGCGCCGGTGTCAGCGATGATACTGAGGATGGCTGCGGTATTGGCGCCGCTTTTGTCAATCGTGATCGAATCAGGTAAATCGTGTTGTCCTGTTGATTTGCATTTAAAACTGACCCACCAAACGGCCTAATTTGCATCGAATATTGACCCACGTTTAAACGCTATCCTGCTTATTTTGCGAGCAGGAGAATGGAGTGATACCGCCCGGATGGTGTGCCGGTGTCGATGGAGTCGGTGAGGCTCCTGAACTGGACACCGTGCTTGTGCAGATCGCCGACCAGATCGACCAGTTGCTTGACCGACCGGCCCAGGTTGTGTCGCAATAAGCGGATCTGGTAAAGTTTGGTATGGACGATTTTCGCAAAAGCCTCATCAAAAGTACCCTCTGCAAGGTTCTTAAACGACTGCATTATCCGTTGGACAGTTTTGCAGGAATTGGCAGAACGTTTTCCGGAACGGGGATTTGGCAAGTATTTTCAGTTAATAAGGCGACGTGGCCACATCTGGAATCATAAGAGGGTTTATCGCGTTTTGTAGTGGTCTAATGTACCCGGACACTGATTTAGGCGAGAATACTCGTCATGGAGAGGTGTTTGATGAACAAGCAAAGACGTACATTTTCCCCTGAGTTCAAACTGCAGGCCTCCAAAGGTCAGCCTTTGTCCAAAGCTGAACAGTTTTATAGTTTAGCTTTTTAATTTTCCGGACTCTCGCCACATTTTTTGTCCGTTCTACCTTATTGCGACACAACCAAAAGGCAGCAATTATGAGCCCCATACCTACAAAGCCCCACGCATCAAGCTTTTGCCCATGAAGCAACCAGGCAATGGCTGTAATTATGACGACGCCGAGTCCCGACCAGACAATGGACCAACTCTTGTTGATTTCGTCGGGCACTACCAATGGTTGCGGGTCTCTTGTTGGAAGTCGCTTTTTACCAATGCGGCGCCGGTTCATCTTTAGTCCACAATAAATGTAGTGGTCAACCCATCCCGGACACTACGTTAAGTTTTTCTTCAGTGACGGCCGGTGCCAGTCCTTGATTGAACTGATGTGGCCGTATCCAGTTATACCGGTGCATCAGGCGGACTTCTCATCGATGCCGGTTTCTTCTGAGATGGCGAGGAAGGGGCGTTTCAGGCTTTGCTCGCCGATCCATTTGGCAAGCCTTGCGGTCATCTCTCTGCCTTCAGCCAGGGGTCGTCTCAGAAAACGGAAAATAAAGCACGCTAAGCGTGCGTGGAGGCTGGCACCCAGCGGTACAGCGTCGGAATGGACACGCCGAGGTTCTTGGCCACGTCCTTGGGATTTGTACCGAGCCGTTGACCGTGAAGGACAAACCATCGATTTCCTGCTCACGGCCAAACGCGATCTGGCTGCTGCGCGTCGCTTCTTTGAGCGTGCTATTGGACAACACGTGTTGATTTGCATTTAAAACTGACCCACCTTTTGCATTGAATATTGACCCACCCTAGATGTTCATATTACTGGTTTAGGTTGTGGATAACTAGTTGTTTTTTTCTCCTTTTCACAACGATGCGAAGCAAAACTCGGAAGAGTTAAGTAGAAAAGAATGTAAGTATTCGCGGTTCTTTAACAATTAACAGTCAATAAATGTGAGCACTTGATGAAAGCGCACCGATCAGTTGAACTGATTGGCATGCTTAAAAAATATCAAATGCTTCACAAGAAATAAAGCAAGACGGATTTCAGAAATGGAATCTGAACTGTCAGTATTTTGAGTGAGCGACACAACCAAATGGCGGTAGCGATACAGCCCTCGGTCAAGATCAGCGTTTCCCTTGATTGAGTTACGTTTTCTCGGGATCACCGCGCGACTGCCTTGACTGGCAATTTGTGCCCTGATTGCCTCGCTGTCATAGCCTTTGTCGGCAATCATGGCACCCGCCTTTGGTAATTTCGCGATCAATTCCGGCGCGGCCTTGCAGTCATGGATCGCGCCACTGGTGATATCGAGCAGGAAATCGATGGTTTGTCCTTCACGGTCAACGGCTCGGTACAAATATTTCCATTGACCCTTCACCTTGATATACGTCTCATCCATGCGCCAACTCCGACCTACGGAACGCTTACGTGAACGAAATATCTTGGCCAGCACAGGCAACATCTTCACAGCCCAGCGATGTACCGTGGCGTGATCAACGACAACGCCGCGTTCTTGCATTATTTCTTCAATGATATTCGGAGGAGAGTCTGCCTTGGCCAGAATGTTGTCTGGCAATGTGTCCGACTTGTTCGTGGTACGGCAATACCTCGATGCTATTCGGACAGGATGAATGATCCAATGGTGTGCATTCACTAGAAGCAAGGATAGTGCAGGAGATAACGCACTATAAATCTTTAATTTTGTTGCAAATTGCGTCAAATTCTGCTTTCACTGCTTGCCTGAAATCTTCCCGAGAGGGGCGGTTGTTCTCATTTGAATTCGGTCGTATAAGCTTTTTTGGGTATCCTGTTCATCATTTGTCTTTCCAAAGTTACGATTATTTTACGTCACCTTTGGGGAACTAAATTTCAGGGGAAGCTCAGTCTCCGGCCCTCCATGCCAGGACAATTCCCATAAAATACCGTGCAGAACTTGTCCTAAATTGATTCCCATCAGCTGGATTTTTTCTAATTCGTGTCCATATTTTTTTGCAGAGAGATCGTTTTCGCAAATGCCAATGATAGTGCTGCAACCAGTGTGAAAGTAGGTTATCGTCAGGCTTGTATTCTGCGAACCCCCCGTTACCCAGCGTAACGGGGGGTTTTGCTTTTAGGCTTTGCTTTGAGTGCGTTCATCTGATCGCCGATGTCCTTACGCCTTGGCGGTGCTGTGATGGCAGTTGATCGGTTCGTACAGGCTCACTCTCAGCCGGTTTGCCTGATGCCGGACACTGATTCCTGAACGTAACAATAAAAACGGGGCTTTCGCCCCGACGACTCATACTCTGTCGTATCCGATAGCGCCACAAGCGCTGGCGGAATTTTCGGCTGGCGTACTGGCTACCCTGATCCGAATGAAACAGTAATCCCTGAGGTCGTCCTCGCTGCTCGTAAGCCATTTCCAGTGCTTGCACAACAAGGTCAGCGTCGGGACGCAGCGAGAATGCCCAGCCCACTGCGCGGCGCGCAAACAAGTCCAACACCACAGCCAGGTAATACCATCGCCCCTGCGCCCAGACATAGGTGATATCTCCGCACCAGACCACTGGTGATATCAAAGTCGATGGGTAACCCATACCCATCCACCGCCAAATGAATCTTCGTGGTATTGCCAGCACGACTTTTTCCTATGCCTTCATCGCTATCGCTTGCCGCGCCCCCGCTGTGCTGATGGGCTTTGGCGTAGCTGCCATCGATAAAGATCCACTCCACATCAGGCGCAATCACCAGGGCTTTAAAAACCTTGAACCACTTGCCGCTGGCTGACCAGGCATTGAACTTTTTATAGATCGAGTTCCAACAACCAAAGGCGGCTGGCAGGTCTCGCCCATATCGGAGTCGGCTACGTATTCAACAACGGCTGGGAAGCCGGTCTCAAGATTCAGCATTTCTCCAATGGCGCTATTAAAAAGCCGAACCCTGGAGTGAATGTGGCGACACTCATAGTGGGCTACCACTTCTGAGCAGAAGCAAAGAGTGAAGTTGAGAAGAAGAATAAAAAGGGGCGAAAGCCCCGTTTTTATTGTTACGTTCAGGAATCAGTGTCCGGCATCAGGCAAACCGGCTGAGAGTGAGCCTGTACGAACCGATCAACTGCCATCACAGCACCGACTGGTGATATCAAAGTCGATGGGTAACCCATACCCATCCACCGCCAAATGAATCTTCGTGGTATTGCCAGCACGACTTTTTCCTATGCCTTCATCGCTATCGCTTGCCGCTCCCCCGCTGTGCTGATGGGCTTTGGCGTAGCTGCCATCGATAAAGATCCACTCCACATCCGGCGCAATCACCAGGGCTTTAAAAACCTTGAACCACTTGCCGCTGGCTGACCAGGCATTGAACTTTTTATAGATCGAGTTCCAACAACCAAAGGCGGCTGGCAGGTCTCGCACAATTGGCGTATGGCCTTAAATCGTTTTATGATTGAGTTTGGTGATCGCATTCAAAAATACGATCACTGACTTGTTCCGTGGCATTTACACAGAAATTCTTACAGGCTCACACTTTCATAATTTCGCTTCAATTTATCAAACCGGGTTGCCAGCGCCCGATACTGCTTTAAACGCGTGTAAACCTCCCCCAATCAGTGCCAGGTATTACTAGAGTTTTGAGGTTGATGAAATAATCGGTATTCAACAGGTGTCATCCCGTTGAGCGAATCATGTGGACATTGCTCGGAGCAATGTCCACATGATTCGCTCAACGGGATGACACCTGTTGAATACCGATTATTTCATCAACCTCAAAACTCTAGTAATACCTGGCACTGATTGGGGGAGGTTTACAATTTACTTGAATGCAAAAATTGGTTTGAGGACGATAACGATTTAACCCTTAAGATCGATAAAAAAAATTTGATTTGGTCTACGGTCTGTTGACGTTTCACATAGGCAGCCATAAAAAAGCACAGGCCATGGCGACGACACTTTCATAATTTCGCTTCAATTTATCAAACCGGGTTGCCAGCGCCCGATACTAGGGTCTGTTGACGTTTGAACGTAAGCCTTTGAAAAAGAAAGGCAAACTCGTATTGTTAAGGTTTTCACACCGATCCAACACGAGTTTGCCATGCCCCGATTACTGCTCAATGACGAGCTCTGGTCGAAGCTACGAAAGAGTTTGCTTCAAGAACGTATTTATAACAAGCGAGATTTACGCCTGATGGTCGAAGGCATGCTATATCGCATGAGAATAGGCTGTCCATGGCGAGACCTGCCAGCCGCCTTTGGTTGTTGGAACTCGATCTATAAAAAGTTCAATGCCTGGTCAGCCAGCGGCAAGTGGTTCAAGGTTTTTAAAGCCCTGGTGATTGCGCCTATTATTTTTAAGCGTGCATAATAAGCCCTACACAAATTGGGAGATATATCATGAAAGGCTGGCTTTTTCTTGTTATCGCAATAGTTGGCGAAGTAATCGCAACATCCGCATTAAAATCTAGCGAGGGCTTTACTAAGCTTGCCCCTTCCGCCGTTGTCATAATCGGTTATGGCATCGCATTTTATTTTCTTTCTCTGGTTCTGAAATCCATCCCTGTCGGTGTTGCTTATGCAGTCTGGTCGGGACTCGGCGTCGTCATAATTACAGCCATTGCCTGGTTGCTTCATGGGCAAAAGCTTGATGCGTGGGGCTTTGTAGGTATGGGGCTCATAATTGCTGCCTTTTGATATCACCAGTGGCGCGATCCATGACTGCAAGGCCGCGCCGGAATTGATCGCGAAATTACCAAAGGCGGGTGCCATGATTGCCGACAAAGGCTATGACAGCGAGGCAATCCGGGCACAAATTGCCAGTCAAGGCAGTCGCGCGGTGATCCCGAGAAAACGTAACTCAATCAAGGGAAACGCTGATCTTGACCGAGGGCTGTATCGCTACCGCCATTTGGTTGAAAATGCGTTTGCGCGTTTAAAGCAGTATCGGGCGCTGGCAACCCGGTTTGATAAATTGAAGCGAAATTATGAAAGTGTCGTCGCCATGGCCTGTGCTTTTTTATGGCTGCCTATGTGAAACGTCAACAGACCCTAGGCGGAGGCTGGTATCCAGCGTTATAAGATCGGAATGGACACGCCGAGGTTTTTGGCCACGTCCTTGGGCAGAACTCCGCTGGGCAGCAGGGAGTTTCGATGCACTGAATTGACGCCTAAAAATCCGTCGTCATTTATGGCGTTATGATATTATCGGTCTGGATTGCTAGATCCTAGGCTCACGGAGGCAGTTATGATCGGCTCAATTAGTTCGTATTCCACAGCCCAGATAGGCAACGCGGCAGCATTCAAGGCGGCTTCGGCAACCGACCCGATTTCCGACGCTACGGAAAGTTCGGGCACATCGGGCACCCAAGGTGGCTCACAGACGATTTCCACACTGGCCCGACAACTGGCAGCGAGCGCCAGCCGTGCCGAAGAGTCGTTGATTGCGATGCTGGAGAGAGGTGAGATTTGAAGTGCGTCAACACGGGAATGAAATGGAGTAAGGATTCATATTTACACCATTTCAATCATAAAATCCGCATACCCTTAAACTCTATAAATTGTTCAATGAGATGTTTAATTTTGAATTTTTTTGTAATTCTAAGAAACTAAGTCTTTTGAACTCTGCGCGTTATAAGTTATTTTTACCGTTATCTCACACCTATGTCTGAAGGAGTTAAGCATGGATGACCACAAAAATCCGTCAAATCTCGCACCAATTGCAGCGTGGGCCGGACATGGGCTGAGGCCGCCAGAAGGCTATAACAGCTTTTTGGAATATGCGGTGGCGACGATGGATACGAGAAGCTTGGAGTTGAAAGATATTTTTTGGGGTCGTCTCAGAAAACGGAAAATAAAGCACGCTAAGCGTGCGTGGAGGCTGGCACCCAGCGGTACAGCGTCGGAATGGACACGCCGAGGTTCTTGGCCACGTCCTTGGGCGGCACCCCGCTGGCCAGCAGCTTCTTGGCCGACTCGATCTTGCTGTCGGTCATCTTCGGCTTGCGGCCGCCTTTGCGGCCGAGCTGCTTGGCGACTTCCAGCCCGGCGCGGGTGCGCTCGACGGTCAGCTCGCGCTCCATTTCGGCAAGGCTCGCCATGACGTGGAAGAAGAACCGCCCGGATGGTGTGCCGGTGTCGATGGAGTCGGTGAGGCTCCTGAACTGGACACCGTGCTTGTGCAGATCGCCGACCAGATCGACCAGTTGCTTGACCGACCGGCCCAGCCAACGGATAATGCAGTCGTTTAAGAACCTTGCAGAGGGTACTTTTGATGAGGCTTTTGCGAAAATCGTCCATACCAAACTTTACCAGATCCGCTTATTGCGACACAACCATAAAACGCCTACCTGCCCAGTATCAGCCCGTCTTACTTGAAGCTAAGCAAGCTTATCTGGGACAAAAAGAAGATCACTTGGCCTCACGCGCAGATCACTTGGAAGAATTTATTCGCTTTGTGAAAGGCGAGATCATCAAGTCAGTTGGTAAATGATGTCTAACAATTCGTTCAAGCCGACCGCGCTACGCGCGGCGGCTTAACTCCGGCGTTAGATGCACTAAGCACATAATTGCTCACAGCCAAACTATCAGGTCAAGTCTGCTTTTATTATTTTTAAGCGTGCATAATAAGCCCTACACAAATTGGGAGATATATTCCAAAGGTCAGCCTTTGTCCAAAGCTGAACAGTTTTATAGTTTAGCTTTTTAATTTTCCGGACTCTCGCCACATTTTTTGTCCGTTCTACCTTATTGCGACACAACCGGCCAGATGACGCCCGCCGACCTGGCCAAGTTCGAGGCGCAGCGACGCTATGCCACCCTGGTGGCGCTTGCCATCGAGGGCATGGCCACCGTCACCGACGAAATCATCGACCTGCACGACCGCATCCTGGGCAAGCTGTTCAACGCCGCCAAGAACAAGCATCAGCAGCAATTCCAGGCGTCCGGCAAGGCGATCAACGCCAAGGTGCGGTTGTTCGGCCGCATCGGCCAGGCGCTGATCGAGGCCAAGCAGGCGGGCCGCGATCCGTTCGCCGCCATCGAGGCCGTCATGTCCTGGGATGCCTTCGCCGAGAGCGTCACCGAAGCGCAAATTTGTACCGAGCCGTTGACCGTGAAGGACAAACCATCGATTTCCTGCTCACGGCCAAACGCGATCTGGCTGCTGCGCGTCGCTTCTTTGAGCGTGCTATTGGACAACACGATTTACCTGATTCGATCACGATTGACAAAAGCGGCGCCAATACCGCAGCCATCCTCAGTATCATCGCTGACACCGGCGCTGACATTCAGATGCGTCAGAACAAGTATCTTAACAACATCGTTGAACAAGACCACCGGGCCATTAAGCGAATAACCCGACCCATGATGGGGTTCAAAAATTTCCATTGTGCACAGGCTATCATTGCGGGTATTGAAACCATGCATATGATTCAGAAAAGGCAAATGATACCTGCCTCCAAAGGTCAGCCTTTGTCCAAAGCTGAACAGTTTTATAGTTTAGCTTTTTAATTTTCCGGACTCTCGCCACATTTTTTGTCCGTTCTACCTTATTGCGACACAACCTGTAACCCTCCCGTAAAATCAAGCCATGCATAACTAGAGTTCTTGAGGCAAACTTATATGCCAAGGGAGAACAGAAATGCGTAAGAGCAGATTTACAGAGACACAGATCATTGGAATATTGAAAGCGGTTGAAGCTGGTAGATTAGTCAAAGATGTTTGTCGGGAACATAGTGTTTCTGAAGCGACCTATTACCAATGGAAATCTAAATATGGCGGTATGGAAGCAGCCGACGTAAAGCGCCTCAAAGACTTGGAGGAAGAGAATCGTAAGCTCAAAATGATGGTTGCTGATTTATCGTTAGAGAACCAGGCGTTTAAAGAGGTGATCGGTTTAAAGCGCTAACCCCGAACCAGAAACGGGATTTCGTCAAACAACTGCAAGAGGTTGGACTTAGCCAGCGTCAGGCTTGCAAAGCGATGCAACTCTCACGTTCAAGCATGAGCTATCAGCGGCGGATGGTACCGGATGACGACATCATTGCAGTTTTGCAGGAATTGGCAGAACGTTTTCCGGAACGGGGATTTGGCAAGTATTTTCAGTTAATAAGGCGACGTGGCCACATCTGGAATCATAAGAGGGTTTATCGCGTTTTGTAAACCTCCCCCAATCAGTGCCAGGTATTACTAGAGTTTTGAGGTTGATGAAATAATCGGTATTCAACAGGTGTCATCCCGTTGAGCGAATCATGTGGACATTGCTCGTTGTAATCGTTCATCCACAATTCTGTTCTTTCTTTGACCTCCTGCAAGTTCTTAAAAACATACATATCTAATACCCCTTGGCGGTAGCTGCGGTTGAAGCGTTCAATAAAACCATTTTGCATGGGTCTACCTGGTTCGATAAACTCCAGATGAACATCATGCTTTTGCGCCCAATCAGCTAAGGTTACTGAGATAAATTCAGGTCCATTGTCCATTCTGATCTGTGCCGGAAAGCCACGCCAGGCAACGATCCTCTCAAGCACCCGGATGACTCGGGACGCGGGTAAATTTAAATCAATTTCAATCGCCAGTACTTCCCGATTAAAATCATCGACGACATTGAAAGTTCTAAAACGCCTTCCACACCATAAAGCATCACTCATAAAATCAATGGACCAACTCTTGTTGATTTCGTCGGGCACTACCAATGGTTGCGGGTCTCTTGTTGGAAGTCGCTTTTTACCAATGCGGCGCCGGTTCATCTTTAGTCCACAATAAACGCAGCGAGAATGCCCAGCCCACTGCGCGGCGCGCAAACAAGTCCAACACCACAGCCAGGTAATACCATCGCCCCTGCGCCCAGACATAGGTGATATCTCCGCACCAGACCCGATTAGGCGCCTCCACTGTGAATTCTCGATTGAGGTGGTTCGGAATATCAACCCGTTCCACCGTAGCCTGCTTATAGGCATGACTGCCAGGTTGCTTACAGACTAGCCCTAATTCTTCCATCAAACGGCTGACTTTGAAGCGGCCAATTGCCGTGCCTTCCTCACGCATCATGCCTACGATGCTGCGACTCCCAGCCGAACTACGACTCTCGACAAACAGTTCGTGCACACGGCTACGCAATGCCAAGCGCTCAACATCTATTTGCCGAGTGCGCTCCCGATGCGCGTAGAGACAAGATCGTGCTATATCGAACACCGCACAGATCAACTCGATGGATTCGTCACCACAAATCTGATCGATTACCTCGTACGTTCTATCCCTTCCGACATCAAGAGCGCGGTAGCCTTTTTTAAAATGGCCTTCTCTCGCTCAAGACGCTCAACGCGCGCCTCAAGTTCCTGTATTCGCTGTTGATCTGGCGTGATGGCCTTGCCCGGTGGCGTGCCGCCTTGTCGCTCCAGTTGCAACTGCTGTACCCAGCGCCGCAGCACCGATTCGCCAATGCCGACTGACCGACTTGCCTCCACGTGGCTGTATCCCTGATCCAGTACCAGACAGGCTGCCTGCAGTTTGAACTCAGGGGAAAATGTACGTCTTTGCTTGTTCATCAAACACCTCTCCATGACGAGTATTCTCGCCTAAATCAGTGTCCGGGTACATTAGACCACTACAGGGTATGCGGATTTTATGATTGAAATGGTGTAAATATGAATCCTTACTCCATTTCATTCCCGTGTTGACGCACTTCAAATCTCACCTCTCTCCAGCATCGCAATCAACGACTCCATATCCACCCCATAGTTCTTTTCTGGTACGTACGGCTTGGGTGGTTTAGGCTGGTGCAGTTGCAATGGTTTAGCTGGTGCCGACATGCTATACGCAGCAAGTGACGGGATGAGCATCAGTTCATCGTTTTCGATCTGAATTTTCTCTTTCACTGGCCGTTTTTCAAACTTAGGCCGTGACTGCTTATGTTTGTGCAATCCTTCCGTGAACAGCATTTTGGCACGTAGTGCTTCAAAGCTATAACCACGGCCACTGCGATTCATGACGCGCACCAGGTTGTTTAAGCTTTCGGTGTAGGCATTGGTAATGGGATGCTCAAAGTAACCCATAATCTCCGGTAGCCAGTTGTTGAATGCGGTCAGAATAGGCTGGAAGTGCGGTTCAAGCTCAGTCGGGATGGATCGCGTCCAGTCTTTATAGGCTTGTAGCGCTTCGTAGTGATCTGGCGCATCCCAAATGCCATAGAATTCTTCTTTGAGCCTGTGCGCCATGCCTAGCAGTGGGTAGTTTGATGTCCAGCCGGATAGCAGCAACGCTTCTTTGTCGTTCAGGTCGTGTTCGCGCTTGAGCAGCACGAACCGGTCATGCATCAGACCACGGCGCTGTTTGAGTGTTAGTTCAGCGCGTGTCGCCTTGCGTACGCTTTCCATTGCCACATTCGCCATACGCACGACGTGGAATTTATCAACGACGATCCGGGCATCCGGCAGCACCGCCCTGACGGCTTCTTTGTACGGTTGCCACATGTCCATCGCGACGTATTGAATATTCTTTCGCTCTTCAAGTCTAAACAGATACTTCGCTACTGTGTCTTTATTGCGATTGACCAGCATATCAACGATCGTGCGGTTTTGAATGTTCGTGATGACGCAGCGCGGTTTGATGAGGTAAATTTCATCAATGCCCAACCACTTTGGCGTATCGAACTTGATTGTCTTTTCGAGTTCAGCAACATAATCACGGAAGATGTTGCGCACGGACTTCTCATCGATGCCGGTTTCTTCTGAGATGGCGAGGAAGGGGCGTTTCAGGCTTTGCTCGCCGATCCATTTGGCAAGCCTTGCGGTCATCTCTCTGCCTTCAGCCACTGAGCTTCCCCTGAAATTTAGTTCCCCAAAGGTGACGTAAAATAATCGTAACTTTGGAAAGACAAATGATGAACAGGATACCCAAAAAAGCTTATACGACCGAATTCAAAGAACTGGCCGTCAAACGTGTATCAGACGGTGAAGCCATCTCTGTAGTCGTCAAGGAACTAGGTTTAAGCGACCAAACGCTGCGCAACTGGATCAAAGCAGCATCAGAAGGGAAACTCAAAGGTGCTGGCCAGAAAGTTGTTACACCTGAAGCCATGGAGCTATCTCGATTAAGAGCAGAGGTTGCCAGACTCAAGCGGGAGAACGAAATCATAAAAAAGGCGGCGGCATACTTCGCGAAAGATGTTCTGTGAAGTATGCATGGATTGCTGCCAACAGTAAAACCTATTCTTTGGCAGAGATGTGCGCCGTAGTTAAAGTCAGTGTGAGTGGTTATCGCGCTTGGCAACGAGGTGGAATTCCTGGCAGAAAGCGATTAACGGACGTACAGATGCTGGCAATCATTCGCGCCATTCATGCAGAACTCAAGGGCGCGTATGGCAGCCCGCGCATGATCAGAGAACTGAGATTGCGCGGCTTTACAGCCAGCAAAGAACGTGTCGAAAGATTGATGCGAGAGCATGGCATACGCGCAAGGCATAAGCGCCGCTACAAGGTAACGACAGACTCGAAACATGCGTTACCTGTTGCAGACAATCTGCTCGATAGAAACTTTCTGCCGACGGCGCCGAATCAAGCATGGACTTCTGATATCACTTACTTATGGACAGACGAAGGATGGCTCTATCTGGCTATCGTGCTTGATCTATTTAACCGGGAGGTGATTGGTTGGTCACTCAAGCCACGCATGACCAGTGACATTGTGATGGATGCTTTAACGATGGCATGGTTCCGCCGCCGACCGCCAACTGGTGTGATGCATCATTCTGATCGTGGTAGTCAATATGCCAGCAATGCGTTCCAGAGCAAGCTCAAGGAATATGGCATGGTTTGCTCGATGAGCCGCAAAGGAAATTGTTGGGATAATGCACCCACCGAGAGCTGGTTTAATAGCTTCAAGAATGAGCGTTATCATGGAATTCGTTACGCAACCCATGATGCAATGAAGGCAGCAAGCTTTGAATATATTGAAGTGTTTTATAATCGAACCCGCCAGCACTCAACATTAGGTTATCGCTCGCCGGTTCAATATCTGGAAGACTGGATGAAGAAACAAATTCAAGAGAATCTGGCTGCATGACATTCACCTGATGGTGAACTAATTACCGAGGGAAGCTCAGAGCCTGTAAGAATTTCTGTGTAAATGCCACGGAACAAGTCAGTGATCGTATTTTTGAATGCGATCACCAAACTCAATCATAAAACGATTTAAGGCCATACGCCAATTGTGAATCGGCATGGTCCATTTCTTTGCAGCCTGAGAGATGGCAAGATAGACTACTTTCATGGCTGATTCATCGCTTGGAAATAGCTTTCTGCGCTTGGTTGCCGAACGGATGACGCTGTTAAGTGACTCAATCGCATTGGTCGTGTAGATCGCTTTGCGTATTTCTGGGGGATACTCAAATAGCGTGCGCAGATTGACCCAGTGTGTCGTCCATGATTTGGCAATTTGCGGATATTGTTCACTCCATTGCTGGCCAAAGCGCTCTAATTCAGTCAATGCTTGATCCTCAGTCGTGGCTTGATAAATTCGCTTGAGATCAGCAGTAACAGCCTTGTAGTCCTTCCACGACACATACTTCAAGCTGTTGCGCACCATGTGGACGATGCATAGCTGAATGCGGGTTTCTGGGTATTCGGCGGCAATCGCTTCAGGGAAACCTTTAAGGCCATCGACGCAAGCGATTAGAATATCTTGCACGCCACGATTTTTTAGTTCAGTCAGCACGGATAGCCAGAACTTCGCTCCCTCATTATCGGACATCCACAGACCGAGTAGCTCTTTCTTACCCTCCATATTCACGCCAAGCGCCAAGTAGATCGCCTTGTTGATGACGCGCATGTTGTCGCGAATTTTAATGACGATACAATCCAAATAGACGATCGAATAAATGGGATCGAGTGGACGCGATTGCCATTGTGTGATTTGCTCTAGAACTCGATCCGTGACCTTGGAAATCAATGTAGGCGAGACGTCTGCATCGTACATTTCTTTAAAAGTCTGCACAATTTCGCGGGTCGATAGTCCCTTGGCGTACAGCGTCAGAATTTGATCGTCCATCGCCGTTAAGCGCGTTTGTCCTTTGCGCAAGAGCTGCGGCTCGAAGCTACCGTCACGGTCTCGTGGCGTGAGAATTTCTACTTCTCCATGCGTACCTTTGAGACGTTTTGCGGTACTGCCATTGCGTGTATTTCCTCGCCCTGGCTTGCTATCCGAATGCTTCTCGTAACCCAAATGTTCAGTGAGTTCGGCATTTAAGGCGGTTTCTACAGTGAGCTTGACCAGCTCCCTCGACAGCATATTCAGATCCGCTTCCGTCTTGATGTCCTTGGCAAGCTCCTTTGCCAAAGCTTTCAGTTTTTCTCTATCCATTAAAATGTCCATCGGTAATTCCTCGCTCGAGAGGTTAATAGACCGTGGACATTTACACAAATTTATTTACAGGCTCGAGCCTGTAAGAATTTCTGTGTGAACCGGGGTCATGAAATAATACCGAAAGGGATTTGCCATGACCGATACGATGACCACGAAAAAACCTCGCAAAAAGAAAGAACCATACCCATTTCCAGTTGAGCTGGTTGATCAGCTGCTGGCCCAAGTTCAGAACAAGGACGCCGAGTCGATTCTTGGCGAATCTGGCTTGGCAGGGCAGCTCAAGAAGATGCTGGCCGAGCGCATGTTGGCAGCCGAATTAACGCATCACTTGGCCAACGAGGAAACGACCAGCAAAAATCACCGAAACGGCACCACGCCCAAGAGGGTGCTGGCACCGGGCGGCGAACTTCACCTCGACATCCCACGTGACCGCCTGTCCAGTTTTGAGCCGCAACTGGTGGCCAAAGGCCAGCGGCGCATGCCGGGCTTCGACGACCATGTGATCAGCATGTACGCGCGCGGCATGAGCGTCCGTGAGATCCAAGGGCATCTGCTGGAACTGTACGGCACAGAGGTGTCGCCGATGCTGATCTCGACCATCACGGACGAAGTGATCGACGAAGTCACCCAGTGGCAGCAACGACCACTGGAAGCGATGTACCCGATAGTCTACTTCGACGCTCTGCGCCTAAAGATCCGCGACGAAGGCACCGTGAAGAACAAAGCGGTCTACCTGGCGCTGGGCATCCGAGCGGACGGCTGCAAGGAGGTGCTAGGGCTGTGGATCGAGCAAACCGAGGGTGCCAAGTTCTGGCTGAAGGTGTTTAACGAGCTCAAGAACCGTGGGCTGGACGATATTCTGATTGCTGTCGTTGACGGCTTGCGCGGCTTCCCAGAGGCCATTGAAGCGGTTTATCCGCAAGCGCAGATCCAGACCTGCATCGTGCACTTGATCCGCAACTCGACCACGCTGGCGGCCTGGAAGGACCGCAAGGAACTGGCTGCAGCATTGAAACCCGTCTACCAAGCCGCCAATGCCGACTTGGCCGCAGCGGCGCTGGACGCGTTTGAGGCTGGGCCGTGGGGCAAGAAATTCCCGACCGTGGCGGCGATGTGGCGGCGCCAGTGGCAGCAGGTGATGCCGTTCTTTGCCTACCCGCCGGAGGTACGCACCATTATCTACACCACCAACGCCATCGAGAGTCTGCATATGCGCCTCAGGAAGATCGTTAAGAACCGTGGGCACTTCCCCAGCGACGAGGCAGCGACTAAACTGCTGTTCCTAGCCTTGCGCAATATTGAAAAAGATTGGAAGATGCCACAGCGCACTTGGAAGCTGGCGGCCAATCAGTTTGCCATCATGTTTGGCGAACGCTTCACCAACGCGATTAACTAAAACCCGGCCCCGCACACACAGAATTTCTTACACGTCCGCATCGGCCAGGCGCTGATCGAGGCCAAGCAGGCGGGCCGCGATCCGTTCGCCGCCATCGAGGCCGTCATGTCCTGGGATGCCTTCGCCGAGAGCGTCACCGAAGCGCAACGGCTCGCGCAGCCCGAGGACTTCGATTTCCTGCACCGCATCGGCGAAAGCTACGCCACGCTGCGCCGCTACGCGCCGGAATTCCTTGCCGTGCTCAAGCTGCGGGCCGCTCCCGCCGCGAAGGACGTGCTCGACGCCATCGAGGTGCTGCGCGGCATGAACAGCGACAACGCCCGCAAGGTGCCCGCCGACGCGCCGACCGAGTTCATCAAGCCGCGCTGGCAGAAGCTGGTCATGACCGACACCGGCATCGACCGGCGCTACTACGAACTGTGCGCGCTGTCGGAGATGAAGAACGCGTTGCGTTCCGGCGACATCTGGGTGCAGGGGTCGCGCCAGTTCAAGGACTTCGAGGACTACCTGGTGCCGCCCGCGAAATTCGCCAGCCTCAAGCAGGCCAGCGAATTGCCGCTGGCCGTGGCCACCGACTGCAACCGGTACCTGAACGACCGGCTGACGCTGCTGGAAACACAGCTTGCCACCGTCAACCGTATGGCGACGGCCAACGAGCTGCCGGACGCCATCATCACCGAGTCAGGCTTGAAGATCACGCCGCTCGACGCGGCGGTACCCGACACCGCCCAAGCGCTGATCGACCAGACGGCAATGATCCTGCCGCACGTCAAGATCACCGAACTGCTGCTGGAGGTGGACGAATGGACGGACTTCACTCGGCATTTCGCGCATCTGAAATCGGGCGACCCGGCCAAAGACAAGAACCTGTTGCTGACCACGATCCTCGCCGACGCGATCAACCTGGGCCTGACCAAGATGGCCGAGTCCTGCCCCGGCACGACCTACGCCAAGCTCGCCTGGCTACAAGCCTGGCATACCCGCGACGAAACCTATTCGACAGCGCTGGCCGAGTTGGTGAACGCCCAATTCCGGCATCCCTTCGCCGAACACTGGGGCGACGGCACCACGTCATCGTCGGACGGCCAGAACTTCCGAACCGGGAGCAAGGCCGAGAGTACCGGTCACATCAACCCGAAATATGGCAGCAGCCCTGGGCGAACCTTCTACACCCATATATCCGACCAGTACGCGCCGTTCCACACCAAGGTGGTCAATGTCGGCGTGCGCGACTCGACCTATGTACTTGACGGCCTGCTGTACCACGAGTCCGACCTGCGCATCGAGGAACACTACACCGACACGGCAGGCTTCACCGATCACGTCTTTGCCCTGATGCATCTCCTGGGCTTCCGCTTTGCGCCGCGCATCCGTGACCTGGGCGACACCAAGCTGTTCATCCCCAAGGGGGATACCGCCTATGACGCGCTCAAACCGATGATTAGCAGCGACAGGCTGAACATCAAGGCTATTCGTGCCCACTGGGATGAAATTCTGCGGCTGGCGTTCATCCCCAAGGGGGATACCGCCTATGACGCGCTCAAACCGATGATTAGCAGCGACAGGCTGAACATCAAGGCTATTCGTGCCCACTGGGATGAAATTCTGCGGCTGGCCACCTCGATCAAGCAGGGCACAGTGACGGCTTCCCTGATGCTCAGGAAGCTCGGCAGCTATCCGCGCCAGAACGGCTTGGCCGTCGCCCTGCGCGAGCTGGGCCGCATCGAGCGCACGCTGTTCATTCTGGACTGGCTGCAAAGCGTCGAGCTGCGCCGCCGCGTGCATGCCGGACTGAACAAGAGCGAAGCCCGCAACGCCTTGGCCCGCGCCGTGTTCTTCAACCGCCTGGGCGAAATTCGTGACCGCAGTTTTGAGCAGCAGCGCTACCGGGCCAGCGGCCTCAACCTAGTGACGGCTGCCATCGTGTTGTGGAACACGGTCTATCTGGAGCGTGCCACCAGTGCTTTGCGTGCCCACGGCAAGGCGCTGGACGACACGTTGCTGCAATATCTGTCACCGCTGGGGTGGGAGCATATCAACCTGACCGGCGATTACCTATGGCGCAGCAGTGCCAAGGTCGGTGCGGGGAAGTTCAGGCCATTGCGACCGCTGCCACCGGCTTAGCGTACGATTTTTTCCGTTTTCTGAGACGGCCCCTAGATGTAATGTTCATGCGGGATTTCAGAGAAACAGGTGAGATTTTGGAATAGGGAGGGGAGAAAATGGAATAGGTGAGGGGTGTGGATTGAATAGGCAATCATTTTGAGGTGAGAAAATGGAATAGGGGGTGTGGATAACTTATCTGGTGCAAATAAAGCGAATATCGGTGTAATTATAGTAATTAAATGTTCATATTATGAAAAAAATTCCTATCACATTTCTAATGTAGCAATATTTCGTAAGCTAACCCAATTTAAACTGCTTACGAAAATGATGAAAGCTTCTTTGAGGTGAGAAAACGGAATAGGCAAAACCTTACCTTTAGCCCAGGATTTCTTTGAGGTGAGAAAATGGAATAGGCAAATGAGGGTTTTTAGGCTGGTGACATCAAAGGTGAGAAAATTGAATAGGGAAATTCACCTTTACTGTGCTTTAAATACACAAAAGTACTAAAAAATTATTGCCTTACCAATACTTTGGATCAAAATTGGAGCGGTTTAATTGATGAATATGCAATTCAGAGATCTTGCCTATTCCATTTGCTCACCTCAAGTGCTTAATGAACGGCGAAAACCATATCCTTTCCATATTTCCACGCAACGGATACACTACAAACTGGTGGCATCATCTCAACTATCTTAGCTTGATGGCGGCAGATGATTGAATGTAAGAAGATGCCGCTAATATTGAAAGACAAAGATAATTGGCCTTGAGCCTGTAAATAAATTTGTGTAAATGTCCACGGTCTATTAACCTCTCGAGCGAGGAATTACCGATGGACATTTTAATGGATAGAGAAAAACTGAAAGCTTTGGCAAAGTCTGGTCGGGACTCGGCGTCGTCATAATTACAGCCATTGCCTGGTTGCTTCATGGGCAAAAGCTTGATGCGTGGGGCTTTGTAGGTATGGGGCTCATAATTGCTGCCTTTTTGCTCGCCCGATCCCCATCGTGGAAGTCGCTGCGGAGGCCGACGCCATGGTGACGGTGTTCGGCATTCTGAATCTCACCGAGGACTCCTTCTTCGATGAGAGCCGGCGGCTAGACCCCGCCGGCGCTGTCACCGCGGCGATCGAAATGCTGCGAGTCGGATCAGACGTCGTGGATGTCGGACCGGCCGCCAGCCATCCGGACGCGAGGCCTGTATCGCCGGCCGATGAGATCAGACGTATTGCGCCGCTCTTAGACGCCCTGTCCGATCAGATGCACCGTGTTTCAATCGACAGCTTCCAACCGGAAACCCAGCGCTATGCGCTCAAGCGCGGCGTGGGCTACCTGAACGATATCCAAGGATTTCCTGACCCTGCGCTCTATCCCGATATTGCTGAGGCGGACTGCAGGCTGGTGGTTATGCACTCAGCGCAGCGGGATGGCATCGCCACCCGCACCGGTCACCTTCGACCCGAAGACGCGCTCGACGAGATTGTGCGGTTCTTCGAGGCGCGGGTTTCCGCCTTGCGACGGAGCGGGGTCGCTGCCGACCGGCTCATCCTCGATCCGGGGATGGGATTTTTCTTGAGCCCCGCACCGGAAACATCGCTGCACGTGCTGTCGAACCTTCAAAAGCTGAAGTCGGCGTTGGGGCTTCCGCTATTGGTCTCGGTGTCGCGGAAATCCTTCTTGGGCGCCACCGTTGGCCTTCCTGTAAAGGATCTGGGTCCAGCGAGCCTTGCGGCGGAACTTCACGCGATCGGCAATGGCGCTGACTACGTCCGCACCCACGCGCCTGGAGATCTGCGAAGCGCAATCACCTTCTCGGAAACCCTCGCGAAATTTCGCAGTCGCGACGCCAGAGACCGAGGGTTAGATCATGCCTAGCATTCACCTTCCGGCCGCCCGCTAGCGGACCCTGGTCAGGTTCCGCGAAGGTGGGCGCAGACATGCTGGGCTCGTCAGGATCAAACTGCACTATGAGGCGGCGGTTCATACCGCGCCAGGGGAGCGAATGGACAGCGAGGAGCCTCCGAACGTTCGGGTCGCCTGCTCGGGTGATATCGACGAGGTTGTGCGGCTGATGCACGACGCTGCGGCGTGGATGTCCGCCAAGGGAACGCCCGCCTGGGACGTCGCGCGGATCGACCGGACATTCGCGGAGACCTTCGTCCTGAGATCCGAGCTCCTAGTCGCGAGTTGCAGCGACGGCATCGTCGGCTGTTGCACCTTGTCGGCCGAGGATCCCGAGTTCTGGCCCGACGCCCTCAAGGGGGAGGCCGCATATCGGTTGTGTCGCAATAAGCGGATCTGGTAAAGTTTGGTATGGACGATTTTCGCAAAAGCCTCATCAAAAGTACCCTCTGCAAGGTTCTTAAACGACTGCATTATCCGTTGCCTCCAAAGGTCAGCCTTTGTCCAAAGCTGAACAGTTTTATAGTTTAGCTTTTTAATTTTCCGGACTCTCGCCACATTTTTTGTCCGTTCTACCTTATTGCGACACAACCTGAAATTCGCCTAACCATAATAGGTAGACAAGTTCTTTCGGGAGCGATTTATAACTGAAGTGAAGGTGAAATAACTGACTGGCTCTATGACTATACTGTCGATTAGTCATTCAAATTTGAATGATGCCAGTAGTGCAATCGGTTACTCTTGAACACAATAACCATCATTTTTACGCGCATATAAGAGAAATGAAATGCATTTTTATGCGCGTAAAAATGTATAAAATACCATTGTTACGCGCATAAAAATGAAAAATTAAGTATAATCAGATTTAAAATATGACTGTAAAAATATGACTGTAAAAATATGACAACACCGCTGTTATTGCCATATTCTGAGGGGACGTAATTGAAACGACAATTACTTGACAAGCTAATCAATTGGAAATCGCAGCAGCAACGCAAGCCGTTGCTGATTGATGGGGCGCGTCAAACCGGAAAAACGTATCTGCTGAAACAATTATTCGGACAGGAATTTACTCGCACGCTTCATCTCGATTTTCTGGAACGCCCTGATCTTGCCCAAGCATTTGCGGGATCACTAGCGCCAAACGATATTCTGTCAAATATTGAATTGCTCACTGGGCAAGTTTTTAATCCAGCTACCGATTTATTAATACTCGACGAAATTGGTGAGTGTGAACGTGCGATTTCATCCTTAAAATATTTTGCGGAAAAAACTCCAGACTATTACATTGCTGCGAGTGGTTCTAATATCGGATTACTCAATTCTTTTCCCGTTGGCAAAGTCGAGCAATATAATTTGCGTCCACTGACGTTTTACGAATTTCTACTTGCTTCAAATGAGCCCGCGCTGATCAAGGCTTTCGAAAAACAAGTTAATAGCCCCGCAGCACACAGCATATTATTAGATAAGCTTACCGATTACTATTTCACTGGTGGACTGCCTGAGGCGGTAGCCGCATGGTTTGCGAACCCAGTTGCAAGCATACTCGAACGTATATCAAACGTTACCCATATTCACCAGAATTTAGTAGAAGGGTACCGTCGCGATTTTGGGAAGTATTCAAACAAAGGCGACGCTCAATTGATTGAAGCCGTCTTCAATCAAATTCCCGCGCAATTGTCCGCGGTCGTCGATGAGTCTGTTAATCGTTTCAAATTCAAAGGTGTCTATGGAAAAAAATCACGCTACGGCGAATTTGAAACAGCGATCAATTGGCTGCACAGATGTCGCCTCGCATTGAAGAATCACCCGATAGAAGGAATGCCGAGAACACCGCTGGCCGCTTACCAAGAAGAAAACAAAGTTAAACTCTTCATGTTTGACATCGGTCTACTCAACAATATGCTTGGTGTCGGCTATCTCGAAATCAAACAACAAGCATTCGAATATAAAGGTTACATTGCTGAAAATTTCGTCCAACAAGAATTGGCCGCAATAGGCATAGAACCTAGTTTTTCATGGAATGACGCACGTGCAGAAATTGAATTCATTGTCACCAATGATCAAGGCCAAATCATTCCGGTTGAAGTTAAAAGCGGCAAACGCACGCGTGCAAAGTCGCTGCAATCATATGTTGAAAAATGCAAACCACATAAAACCATTAAGCTCACTGGTACGCAGGGCTCTACAGAAATCGAGAAAACTCATATCGTGATGCCGCTTTATTACGCACAATATTTACCAGCTCGATGGTCATGATGCAAGAACTAGGTATCGTTGTTGACCATTTGTCCCTAAATCACTAGGCAAGCATGAGAAAAAATGGTTGTGTCGCAATAAGGTAGAACGGACAAAAAATGTGGCGAGAGTCCGGAAAATTAAAAAGCTAAACTATAAAACTGTTCAGCTTTGGACAAAGGCTGACCTTTGGAGGCAACGGATAATGCAGTCGTTTAAGAACCTTGCAGAGGGTACTTTTGATGAGGCTTTTGCGAAAATCGTCCATACCAAACTTTACCAGATCCGCTTATTGCGACACAACCCGCGAGGGTGACACACTCGTGGTTTGGAAATTGGATCGCCTGGGACGCAGCGTCAAGAATCTGGTCGATTTGGTTGGCGAACTGCATCAGCAAGGTATCCAGTTCAAGAGCCTGACCGATGCCATCGATACTGGCACGCCCTCTGGGCGCTTCTTTTTCCACGTCATGGCCAGCTTGGCCGAAATGGAGCGGGAGCTGACAGTCGAGCGCACCCGCGCAGGGCTGGAAGTTGCCCGACAACTCGGCAGAAAAGGCGGGCGCCGACGGCAAATGACCGAAAGCAAGATCGAGTCGGCGAAGAAACTATTGGCCAACGGCGTCCCGCCGCGTGACGTGGCCACGAATCTTGGTGTTTCCGTTCCTACCCTGTACCGCTGGATTCCTGCCTCAGGGCGTGTTTAGTCGCGAAAGAATCGGGGGCATCATTCTTGTGGCGAAGTTCGTCGGTTTGCTGCGGGCTTTGCTCGAATAGAGTTTCGATCAGACTCAGGGGGGCTTTGTCTTTACCCTCTGCTCGGTGCGTCCGGTAGTTAAAATCCAGGTCGATTTTTGATTGCAGGTCAGCAGCATAGCCTTTCGGATATTGGGCCTGCTCAATGGCTGGCAAGCTCTTGTAATGTTCAAGAACTTCACTAAAGAAGTTGGTTAACTTTCCTGTTCTGTTATATTCGTCCATGGCTTGCTGAGCCACTTTTACGCGCCATGCTTCTTCTTGGTCGTAAGACTCGCGCCAAGCAGCATGGCGTTCATTCACCGTATATGTACCGCTTTCGTCGTAAATAACGTTCGCCAACTGTTCTGGCGATAGGCCAGCAAACGGGTTTTTTATAGCGCTTCCACCTCTAGCGGCATCGTTGACGAATGCTGTTGCCTGCTTGGCCCTAGCCAATAACTCTGGGTCACTGGTCTTCGGAACCTCGCCATCGTGCCGCGCTTTGTTGGCATAGTAGGCATCGCCGACTACCTGATTCAGAATGCTTTTTGCCTTGTCGGCCAACTCTGAACGGGTGAGTGTTCTATCCCGTTCCTCGGCACGGCTGGCGCTCGCCGCTAGCTGACGGGCCAGCGTAGAAATGGTCTGCATGCCGCCACTTTGAGAGCCTGATGCACCCTGATTTAACAAGATGTCAGAAGTTTGCCAGACCGCAGATGTCACCGTGGAAGCCATCGTGCTGCTGGTTTGCGTAAATAGCGCTTTGATCAGGCTCATGGGGTCTTCGTCTTTACCCTCGGCCTGGTGCGTACGGTAGTTGAAATCTAACCTGATCTTGGATTCCAAATCGCTGGCGTAATCTTTGGGGTACTGCGCTTGCTCGATTGCAGGTAGTTCTTTGAAGTGGTCGAGCACGGATTTGAAGAAATTGGTAAGTTTTCCCGTGCTGTTGTATTCGGCCATGGCTTGGGTTGTGACCTTTACACGCCATTCTTCTTCTTGACGATCGGCTTCATAGGAGGCCGCTCTTCGTTCATTGACTGTATAAGTCCCGCTATCGTCATAAATGATGTTCGCCAATTGCTCTCGTGATAAACCGGCAAATGGATTTTTCTCAGAGGTTCCGCCTCTAGCCGCACTATTAACGTACTCCGTCGCCTGCTTGGCTCTGGCCAATAATTCTGGGTCGCTCGTCTTAGGCACTTCACTGTCGTGTTTGGCCTTGTTGGCGAAGTAAGCATCACCCTGTATCTGGCTCAAAGCGGTTTTTGCCTTGTCCGCCAATTCCGAACGGGTGAGTGTCTTATCCCGCTCTTCGGCACGGCTGGCGCTCGCTGCCAGTTGTCGGGCCAGTGTGGAAATCGTCTGTGAGCCACCTTGGGTGCCCGATGTGCCCGAACTTTCCGTAGCGTCGGAAATCGGGCCTTTGCCAAAGCTTTCAGTTTTTCTCTATCCATTAAAATGTCCATCGGTAATTCCTCGCTCGAGAGGTTAATAGACCGTGGACATTTACACAAATTTATTTACAGGCTCGGAACTTTAGCTCCGTTTGTTTAGACGGACCCTGCTATGTAGTCACCGCGAACTTCGCGCACCTCTAACTCATGTCCAACTCTTCCGATCGTCCATTTCTCAATTTCACCTTGTGATATGGAAAATTCTCTGCCACTTTCACACCGGTTTCCGCTTCTTTTAAGACACTAATGATTTGCTCTTCCGTGAATCGATTCTTCATGTTTGCCTCCATCAGGGCAAACTCTACATTATTACCGTACTAAACTCGGAGAGCAGGTCAATTCAGTTCTAAGAATATAACTACACTTGGACTTCCCCTAATCCAGTAGACATTTAATAATGTCAAAAACTGAGAAGGAAGTGCATCATGAGAAAAAGTCGATTTACCGATGAATTTAAAGCTGAAGCGATCAAACAGATAACGGAACGTGGCCATAAAGTGGTCGATGTAGCGCAAAGATTAGGTATCTCAGATAAGAGTCTCTATCTATGGTTGAGGCAAAGTAACGGAAAGCAATCGATAGCGTCAAACGATGATGTTGTTGCTTTGAAGGCCGAAATGTCACGTCTAAAAGCCGAGTTAAGAAGAACGACCGAGGAGCGAGATATCCTAAAAAATGTATGGTCTGCCCCGGATTTGCAAGCATGTTTTTGTCGAATTCAGAATAACGTTTTGCGTCAATGTATCCGGCCTACGTTTGGAAATGACTATTTCCTGGCCTTGATGGAATCCGCACGCACCTTGCCTCATAAAGCGTTCAGTCATTGAAGACTGCTTTTTTAGCCAGGCTTAAAGTACGTCGGTCAACGGTTCTGTCATCAACAATTACGGCTCGCAAAAACTAGACGGTGTTACTACGGTACTGCAATAGTGCTTCGTTATGCACTTACAGATTCATACGGGAATGGTCGATAGTTTTCGCCACCAGTAAGGACTTTCCAGCATATCCGTACGATTTTGTTTGCCAAAGCGATCAACGCAACGTGTGGATGACAACGTCTTTCAATCTCATGAAGCCACTGCCCCATTCTCGATCGATCGCGCTTCATGTGGATCATGAGCGCTCGAGCGCCCTGGATCACCAGCATTCGCAGATATCCGTTGCCACGTTTGCTGATACTGCCAAGATTGGATTTGCCACCAGTAGAATATTGTCGTGGAACCAGGCCTAGCCAGGCTGCCATATCGCGGGCCTTACCGAATGCTTGGCCATTACCTACGGCAGCAATCATCGCACTTGAGACAATAGGCCCCACACCTGGCACTGTTGAAACAAGCCGGCATAATTCTGACTCCTTGGCGACTTGATGGATTTCCACAGAAGCAGCGTCAATCTCTTCATCCAATGCCAACCAGCGTTGTCGCAATCTGCAGAGCAGTTGTCGCATTCTGGGAGAAAGCGCGTTGTCAACGGCCTCAAGAATACGAGGCAATGCTCGTGCAAATAATGCCCGCCCTACAGGAATAACAATACCATGTTCGAGAAGTAACGCACGCATCTGATTCACGAGCGCAGTGCGTTCCACAATCAGTCGTTGACGTACCCGATGCATTGCTTGCATCTCCAGCTGGTCGGTTGACTTCAATGGTACCGTGCGCATTGTTCCTCGGCTGGCGGCTTCAGCGATTGCTTCAGCATCGTTGAAATCATTCTTGTTGGATTTCAGATAAGGTTTAACGAACTGCGCAGGGATCACGCGAACAGTATGGCCAGCATTCTGAAATTTGCGCCCCCAATATTGGGAACCAGGACAGGACTCCATGGCAACGATGCATGTTGGCGCAGTTGCAGCAAATTCGGCGAGTTGGGTGCGATTGAGTTTCTTGCGTAACAGTGGCTTGCCTTTCTCATCCATACCCACCAAGTGAAACCAGTTCTTGCCAAGATCAATGCCGATAATGTAAGTCGCTTGTGTGCTCATAATGACCTCCCGTTAAAACCTCAGTATGCCGATTATCGGCAGGTGGGGCAGACCATTCCATTAGGCCGCCGCGTACTTTGCCAGGGAGTCAGAGTAAAGTACGCATTCATCGATGCACATCGAAACCGATATCGTTTAACTGGTTGTGTCGCAATAAGGTAGAACGGACAAAAAATGTGGCGAGAGTCCGGAAAATTAAAAAGCTAAACTATAAAACTGTTCAGCTTTGGACAAAGGCTGACCTTTGGAGCAACGGATAATGCAGTCGTTTAAGAACCTTGCAGAGGGTACTTTTGATGAGGCTTTTGCGAAAATCGTCCATACCAAACTTTACCAGATCCGCTTATTGCGACACAACCGGGGCGGATGCATACGTTCGCGCACAATGGAAATTTAGTTCAGATCACTAAAAATCATGATGCTTCTTTTAGCGGCTGTGTGTTCCAACCGATTGGTGAAACGGATTCGGAACAAGCATTTTCTTACCTACTATCGTTGCTGCAGCAATCGCCACAACAAGCTACATCAACTGTCGAGCAGCGCGCACAAGTTTTTCGTCAATTTTGCGCTGAGATGCGGCGGTTAGGCCCTGCCAATTTTATTTATTCTGATGGTGAATTTGTATTTGTTCATGCACACAGAAGAATTCAACGCGAGAGCGGGATGATTGCACCACCAGGATTTTGGATGCTTGAACGCCATTGTCTAAACCTAAATTCATCGGTTGATGTGGAAAATAGAAGGACGAGTCGTGACGTCATATTGGTGGCTAGTGTGCCATTAACACAAGAGGCCTGGATCCCACTTGCCGAGGCAGAGCTATTGATTCTGCATAAAGGAAAGCGGCTGTCTATTTAGCCCGATATGAGTCGTTGGTTAACCTAGAAAACAGCGAACATAATTCAGCAAATATCGAGCAGAGGATATACAGCAGTGATAATAATTAAATGGAAGATCTGTGCTGAGTCCTGAATTGATTTTACGATTAACACGATTCATGTGACGATTTAAATTTACGATAGAATCCTTGATTAAGAATTTGCGTGAAACAGCCGCTGACGTTGACCTGTTCGCTGATTCAATTAAGTCACTGCTGCCTAGCTATGCTCCACCAAATCAAGTCTTCCCGCTTGAGTTCCAGCTTGGGTAATATTGGTTAGATTCATGACCAATAAACACCATCATTTTTTTATGTGAGTATATTTTGAATGCATTTCAATTAGGGCCTTTTTTATTTTCTGCGCAGTTAGTCCTCATGATTATTTCGGCTATCGCGGTATTTAGCATAGCCGAATATTTAGGAAAGAAAGCAGGCGTTCAAGTTGAAAAAGCGCTTTGGATCGTCACATTGACAGTAATTTTGGGCGGACGGATTCCATTTGTGATCTCATATTTTCCTATGTATGCGGACAAGCCTTTCAGCATGCTCGACATTCGCGATGGTGGCTTTATATCTGTAACCGCGATCATGGGTGGGCTAGTTACCGCATTTATTTTGACACGCTATGTGCCAGCACTCAAAAAACCTCTGTTTGTCGCCATATTTTTTGGGAGCGCGATTTGGATCGGAGGTTCTCTGATTTTGTCGACACAAAAACCAGTGTCTGGATTACCTGTCTTGAGTCTGTCAAATGTAGATGGAAAAGTGGTTGATATTGACCAGTTTCGCGGAAAACCGGTAGTCGTGAATCTATGGGCAACCTGGTGTCCGCCATGTCATCGTGAAATGCCGGTACTACAATCAGCGCAAGATAAAAATCCAAATGTTGTTTTTGTTTTTGTGAATCAAGCAGAAAGCATGGCGACTATTAACAATTATCTTCATAAAGAAAACTTGCATTTGCAGAATGTGCTCTACGACAGCCAAGCTGAATTTGCTCGATTTGTAGGCGCAATCGGCACGCCGACCACCTTGTTTTATGATCGCCACGGTAAGTTAATTGATAGTCGGATTGGCGAACTATCATCGGCTTCATTGGAAGATTTCCTGATGAAAATTAGGGAAGAAAAGTGAAGTCGATTTGTGCTAAAAACGCGACCATTGAATAGCCATGGTAATGTTGCGCGCGTCGCCTTAATTTCTTTAACACGAAGTTCTCGTCATAGCTCAAGTGAAATTATCGGTAGCAATAGAATGCGAGAAATTTATATTGCAAGGCCGTTAGAGCTTTGTCAGCAAGGTGATGTAAAAGCTTCGTATGCGAAAGCAAGTCAAGAAGCCTGCTTACAATTAACGAGACTCAAGGCGCCGTATGGGTCGCCACTTTATCCAGACTTAAGGATCGACACCGCGCAATATTCAGTTGAGCAAGGTATACAAAAAATGATGATGGAATTGATTCTTTAGAGAATCGCTCATCGCTTAATGCAATAGCTCTTGGCGTTTGATTTCTATGATTTTTTCAATAGCACCATTTTTTTTCGGGTATGCGGATTTTATGATTGAAATGGTGTAAATATGAATCCTTACTCCATTTCATTCCCGTGTTGACGCACTTCAAATCTCACCTCTCTCCAGCATCGCAATCAACGACCAACGGATAATGCAGTCGTTTAAGAACCTTGCAGAGGGTACTTTTGATGAGGCTTTTGCGAAAATCGTCCATACCAAACTTTACCAGATCCGCTTATTGCGACACAACCGGAAATCCTCCTGCGCTCTTGAGCAGGCCAGATCTGCAAAATCACCGCTGCGTAACGCAGTGGATACCGCCCACCCTTGAGCCATGGCTTGGCGGACACGTTTCAATCCTTGCCAAACCACAGGAGCCTGACCGCTAGCAGTCACTTCACTGGAGTAGGCTGTCATCTTCGACTCGACGAAAATGTTCGACCCATCTTTTGTAATGATGGCTTCCACGGTATTCTTGTCACGTCCGTAGCGCTTCTTGTACTCCTCTTCGCTCAAGTACACGGTTCCGCTTTCACTCAGCAACTCCAAGACATAGTCTTCGAACACCTTGCTGAACTCAGCTGCATACTCGTCCTTACGCCGTGATAGTCGGCGGTGAACGGCATTCTCCAATCCGCGCGCGAAGATCAACGGGTGCCAGACGGCATAGTCATTAGAACTGCGCTTGAAAAGAGGAAAGTTCGACAGCCATGGAAAGTCGTTGTACTCGCTGCGCGGGCGCCAGGGGTGCCCCTTGTCCAAGCGTACTTTGAGCTCTCGCTGCAACTCTGCACGCAGACCCAACAGGTCTCGAGAGAACAAGTCAAAGAATTTCTCCACACCTGCACCGAACGCTTGGCTCAGGTTCTTGAAGCTGCTCGGATGAAGAACGCGGTCGCCCTTAAAAATCAGAGCTGCACTTGCGTAACACAAACAAATGAAGACGTTCGGCGTCATGCCGAACTGCTGGTCGAACAACATCCGGCATGGGTGGTCCTCGGGTAAACGGCGAACAAGAGCTGGAAACCTCAGAAAGTCCCATCCTGGTTTGGATTGGAAAGCCAACTGCGCTTGCAGCATTGAACGAAACATCAAGTACACGCCACCGCGAGGGTCATCAAGTCGATCTTTACCTGCTTGCGCATCCCACAGAGCTTGGCGGCAACGATCAAAGACATGCTGAGGACATGCGCGCACACCGTGTCCGTGTAAAGGTATCGAGTCGTTCTCGCACGCAAGCTTGACCACCAGGCAGGTGATCCATGGCCAAGTCTGCAAGTGCTCATGGCTCTGCGGCTCTCCGTGTTGCAGCAACTCCAGAGCCAATGACACGACAGACTCCACGCTGTAGCGGCGCAATTGATTACGCACGTACATGGCAGCTTCTTCGTAAGTGATGGGTCGTGCATGCGCCTCAAGGCGAGCGGCTATCGGGTGAGTCCACGGGAGCTTCTTCATGCGGCTGATACTAAGAGACCCAGCCCAGGTATCCAGGGATACCATTCAAACGGGGGGATTTCTACGATGTGCGCCGCCCCAGGCAGCACGCAGCTCGCGCCCTTCTGGCGTCACTCAACGCGGTGCCGATATCTCGCGTTGTGCACGATCTTCCTGTGGTCACAAGGTCCCCCCAAACGGCTTCGATCACAAGTGACAGCAACAAGAACGAGCGCAGGTAGCATGGCCGATTGAGCTGCGCGTTTGCTTCCGCAGCAACGGGCCGCTAGACAACTGCTATCAAAGTGAGGGCAAGTCAATTGCATTGACTCCCATGGCGCGAGCCGCTCGCAAGAAAAAAGCGAAGGAGAACCGGCCACGGTTCACTTTGTTAGTCAGGGACTGCACCGACTCAATAGGACCATCGCCCTGCTGCGCAGCAAGAGCTTCAGCTAGCATCTTGTAACTGAACCCGCGACGAACCATCTCGGCTCGCAAGAGCCGCCTAGCCTCGTCGGCCATCAGCTCGTGCTCTTTGCCCGTGACACGACTTGGATGAGGATGGGATTTCGGGGTTGTTGCAGCCATGACCTTTGACAGGCTGAGTCAGCAAAACGCGAAAGATTTTTCGCTCGGCCTGAGCGCTACCCCTCCAAGAGGGTCAATAAAGCATTACGTGGCACAACTTCGCATAAAGCATTACGTGGCAATCGCGCCAAGTAATGCTTTACTTCACAAGTTCGGAGGATGTAGCGTATGGCTCGAAGGTCTTTTGACGATGAAACGCTCGCATGGGTGCGGGAAATGCCGCTGTCGCAGGTGCTCGACAAGCTGCGCGACGATGGTCAGTTGTTCTGGCGTCGCGATCCTGACTTCGTGCCGGAGAAGGACAAGGGGTCGCCTCAGAAAACGGAAAATAAAGCACGCTAAGCCGGTTGCAACGGTCGTAGCGGCCTGAACTTGCCCGCGCCGATCTTGGCGCTGCTGCGCCAGAGGTAATCGCCGGTCAGGTTGATGTGTTCCCAGCCGAGCGGCGACAGGTATTGCAATAGTGTTGATTTGCATTTAAAACTGACCCACCTTTTGCATTGAATATTGACCCACCCTAGATGTTCATATTACTGGTTTAGGTTGTGGATAACTAGTTGTTTTTTTCTCCTTTTTTGGTTTGGCAGAACTCTCCTTAAAGCGATAACTGTCATTGCCCGTTTCAACGATATGGCAATGATGTGTCACCCGATCCAGTAGAGCCGTCGTCATCTTGGCATCCCCGAAGACGGTAGACCATTCCGCAAAGCTCAGATTCGTCGTAATGATCATGCTGGTACGCTCATAGAGCTTACTCATCAAATGGAACAGCAAGGCACCACCGGTTTGACTGAAGGGTAAATACCCCATCTCGTCGAGAATTACCAGATCGGCATACATTAAGCGCGTTGCCAGTTGCCCCGTCTTACCTGCCTGTTTCTCTTGTTCTAACGCATTCACCAATTCTATCGTTGAGAAGAAACGTACGCGCCGGTGATATTGTTCAATTGCCTGAATTCCGATCGCCGTTGCCAGATGTGTCTTGCCTGTTCCTGGCCCACCAACCAACACGACGTTCTGCGCCGTATCCATAAAATCGCCATTGCACAATTGTCGCACTAAGGCTTCATTGGCCATGCTTTGTTTAAAATCGAATCCCGTCAGATCTCGGTAGGCGGGAAACTTAGCACTTTTGAGTTGATAGGCGACAGAACGTACTTCTCTTTCCGACAGCTCTGCCTTGAGCAGGCCATCTAAAACGGGTGTGGCTGCTTGAAACGCAGGGGCGTTCTGTTCTGCCAGATCGCCCACAGCGTGCGCCATTCCATAAAGCTTGAGGGATTTGAACATCCCAATCATGATGTCATGCTGCATGTGATTCTCCTTGATTTCTCAGACTGTCATAACGCGTCACATTGGCTTTGGGTTCGACTTGCAATACCAATGCCTGAGGTACATCCACGGGAGCAATGGGAGTGCCTTCGAGCAAACGGCTCAGAATATTGAGGACGATCTGCTTGGATGCGGCACCGGTTTCTAGCGCTAACTGTACCGCTGTCAGTACCGTCTGTTCATCATGTAGCAGTACCAAAGCCAGGACATCGACCATTTCCCTGTCGCCGCCAGTTCGTTTTAGCAGGATCGACTGCAATGACTGAAATGCCTGCGGCAGTTCGGCAAATGGGGCTCCGTTACGTATGGCACCAGGCTTCCTTTGCAGCACGGAGAGGTAATGGCGCCAGTCATAGATGGTGTAGCCAGGCAGATGATGGCGGTTGATCAATCGCTGGTGTTCGGCAATGACCTTTCCCTCCGCAATGATGAGCAACCGATCAGCATACACATGCAGACTAACTGGACGATTGGCAAATGATGCTGGAACACTATAACGATTACGCTCGAAGGTGATCAGGCAAGTTGGTGAGATGCGCTTGGTGTGCTCGACAAAGCCATCAAACGCCTGCCCTACAGGCATCAGGTGTTTCTGTTCATTGAGCCAGGCCTGATGAATAGGAATTGACTCGGTGGGATGCGTGACTTCTTCCCAGAGTGCTCTGCAACGCTCTGCCAGCCATTGGTTTAATGCAACCAAGGAGGATTGTGGCGGCACCTTCTGCCACAGACGGCGTCTGGCATCCTGAACATTCTTCTCTATCTGTCCTTTCTCCCAGCCGGAAGCAGGATTGCAGAACTCTGCATCAAACAGGTAATGGCTGACCATGGCTGCAAAGCGGGCATTTACATCGCGTGCTTTACCCCGTTTGACCTTATCGACAGCGGTCTTCATATTGTCGTAGATGCCGCGCCGGGGAATGCCACCCCAGGCCACGAAGGCATGATGGTGCGCATCAAAGAGCATTTCATGGGTCTGCAAGAGATAAGCGCGCACGAAGAAGGCGCGACTATGGCTGAGCTTGAAGTGGGCAACCTGGAGCTTGACGCGCTCCCCGGCAATCATCGCCCAGTCTTCGCTCCAGTCAAATTGAAATGCTTCACCAGCGGCAAATTGCAGGGGAATATAGGTGTGTTTGCTGGCACCCTTGTTACGTTCAATCTGTTCCTCTCGCCAGTGTCTGGCAAACGCGGCAATGCGGTCGTAAGAACCGTCATAGCCAAGTGCGCAGAGATCCGAGTGAATTTGCTTCAGGGAGCGGCGCTGTTTGCGTGACTTCTTGGTTTCGTCAAATAGCCATTGAGCGAGCTTGTCGGCGAAGGTGTCGAGCTTGCTCGGTGTATGCCGCTGTGGATAGACGGGATCGACTATCTCTTCTTTGAGATAGTGGCGTATGGTGTTTCTGGATAGTCCTGTACGTCTGGCGATCTCCCGCAGAGAGATTTGTTCACGGAAATGCCAGCGACGGATCTTACTTAATATTGACACGTTTATCACTCCATTCTCCTGCTCGCAAAATAAGCAGGATAGCGTTTAAACGTGGGTCAATATTCGATGCAAATTAGGCCGTTTGGTGGGTCAGTTTTAAATGCAAATCAACAGCGGACTTCTCATCGATGCCGGTTTCTTCTGAGATGGCGAGGAAGGGGCGTTTCAGGCTTTGCTCGCCGATCCATTTGGCAAGCCTTGCGGTCATCTCTCTGCCTTCAGCCACATCCGGCAGTATCTCGTAGAAAGTCTTGTCACAGCCACGGCATTGAATACGGCGAGCATCCACGTAAATACCGACGCGCTGGCCATGCATGGGAATGTCTTTGATTAGGCGTTCACGACGGCCAAAGCCGACGATCTTGTCGGACTGGCAGTGTATGCATGCGGTAATAGGTGCCGCGACCTCGGCATGTACATGGTAGTCGTGATTGAGTTCTGTGACTTTGGTGATTCTGTAGGACGGTAGATTGAGGATGTTCGCTGGCATTAGTTAAGAAAAATCAGGTTCAGGCGAATTGTCGTCCGCATCCATGGCATCTTGACGAATGGACGGCAGACGCTCCAGCAGCTCAGGCAAGGCTGTTTGCACCGTATCCCAGACCACATCCAGATTGATGTCGAAATAACCGTGGGCAATGCGGTTACGCATGCCACGCATACTGCGCCAAGGTATTTCAAGGTGACTCGCGACGAATTCGACATTTAAATCCATCACTTTAGTCGCGGCCTCGCCGATGATGATCAGATTCATGACCACGGCTTGTGTGTACGTTTGTCGGACAGAAAGTCATCCTTGCCCATGTTTTCGACATAGCTGCACGCTTGCTGGGCGGCTTCCAGCATGTGATCGAGATAATCAGGTAGGCGGTTCTCACTCATACTGGCTGTGCCTCCAAAAGAACTTGGTGACGAAATTTAAGAGGCAAATCGTTAGGTGTCAGCACTTCGACCGCAACACCCAACAGTTCCTCAAGTTCATCTTGCAGACCTCCTAAGTCAAACAGCGTTGTGCCAGGCAAGGCGTCTACCAGCAAATCCAGATCGCTACCATCTTTGTCGTCGCCATGCAGTACGGATCCGAATACACGCGGATTGACCGTGCGATAGCGTAGCGCCGCTTCACGCACGGCGTTTCGTTTTGGTTCAAGAGCTAGGGAGGGCTTCATTGTCTTCTTAGAGTACGTTGTCGCCACTGGCAAGCTGCAAAGCGTCGTGTTCAATATCGGACTGCAAGCGCCTTGCCCCTGCACCACCCAGTTCTAATAGTGCTTTGCCAGTTCCTCCACATTCGCTACAAACGGTAGGCTGCGGTTCGCCATTACAATACGGGCAGGACGTGTATTCATCGTCAATCGCATTGAGAATTGCTGACAAACGTTCTTCTGGAGTTCCGCGTCCACCTACGAAGTCACGCAGTGCGGCGTCTGTACTCCAACAAGACTCCTCAATAAGGTCGTTAACGACTGCCGCCTGTTCTACATTAAAAACTGCTTCAAGAGCGCGTAGTGCTTCACCTGATGCACGAAGAATTTTTACTTTATCGTTACCGCTTTCTGGGACTGTCATAATTTCTCCTGTAATTACTGACTTCCAGCCAGCGCGGATTTTTCTTTAACCGGTAATAAGTGTGGGGACTTCAACCTTGCCTGAAGTGCTTTTTACGTCACCACTGGAACGGTATCGAACCGTTAAACCCCCACACTTATTACAGCCCATACAAATAGTGATTGCCTCATTATAGATCGAATAATTTAAATATCAATCATAATTTCCGAAGTTAGGCTAGAATTACATTAATTTATTTCAATCATAAAATCCGCATACCCGAGTTTAATCCTTCGTCTCACCTTTTTGACAATTGAGGGCTCTGTAGCAATAGCCGAAGCGGAGTGTGCAGCTGTGATGAGCTAACTCCAGAGCTGGGACCGTCTATGAAAAAGATTAAAGAGTTAATGAAATTATTCAGTTATGGGGTGAGTGATAGTATTCAGAATGCACTAGTACCGCAATTTATTATTTTCATGAGATCAAATCCTCATCATGTCCGAATTAATATTGAAACCTGGCCCTGTCCTTTTATGGCGTAAGTGGGAATACGACGAAGTGACGGAAGAAGGGGGCTATGTTGATCTCGATATCACTACAGCGGCGCACGAATACTTATTTGAATCTATCACGATTGAAAAGGATGTTTTGCTGGCAGATATTTTTCGCTTGCTCGACGCTGCCCCGATATTAATTGCGATATTACGACGAGACTTTAGCGATGAATTATTGGCTGAAGCCAGGAAAGGTGCTTCTTCGTCCTGGAGTCATGACTATGCACCTGATGGCATTGAATTTTTAGAGCTCTATCAAACGTGGCAACTGAATACTGCAACGCGTGAATATGATCCCATACATCGATTGGACTTTCATGGCGTAGGGTATCTGTTACGTGAAGACTTCGACTATGGAAATGGAAATATCTATCCTGCAGGCACGAGAATCCACTGGAGTGTTTCTACAACACATCTTCGCGAGTTACTTCTTATCCCTATACGCTACAACCAAGTCGTCAGCATTTGCGAAAACGATCTCTCTGCAAAAAAATATGGACACGAATTAGAAAAAATCCAGCTGATTCCTTTGCCAAAGCTTTCAGTTTTTCTCTATCCATTAAAATGTCCATCGGTAATTCCTCGCTCGAGAGGTTAATAGACCGTGGACATTTACACAAATTTATTTACAGGCTCTTCGAAGACTAAATAATTCTCTCTCAACAAAATTTTCGTCTATCTTCGAATATTCCTTTGAGATATAAATCTTATTGCCGTTGGGAAAATCACCGATATTTACTACTGATATCGATCCATCCTCATTCTCTATTGCAACTGGGATGACGTCTCCACCATCTGTTGAATTCACATTTCGTGAAGATTTAAAAACAAGTGTTCTAGCCATAGTATATATATGCAGTTAGTGGAACAATAAGTTCTGAAGATGTCCGTTGTGATCAAAAAAGTCGATGTAACAAATACTTCCGAGTTTATCAGAGCAATACAACATTCAACAAAAAATTGCATTTAAAGTACTGAATTAACTTCATCTCTTAACATCAAAACGCGCAAAACATTGATTGTTGATTAAAAAAATTATATTTTCAATCGTGGAAGGTGAACCTGTTCAGCACTGCTTGTGCCACTGCCATCTGATTTTTCAACAACATAGCTTTTAATCACATTGCTGTCGTTGGTAATCTTTAATGAAGGTTTGCAATCGCGAATGACTTCAAGATCGGTTTTACTAGGTTTATAGCCCGTGATTTTTTCTGGTAGGAATGCACCTGATAAAACGGCTTCGACAAACACTTTTGACTTGAATTCATCACTACCCGTTAGGTGAATTCCCTGCCAGCCTTTTTCCACAGCTAATTTGATCGCAACCTTGACTTCTTCCTCAGTGCCACTCGCCACTTTAATTTGACTGCCATAGTCAAAAACTTTTCCGCCACTATTGAGATTGATTTGAAAGCATGTGCCAATATCTGTTTCAATCTCATCTACCCTAGTGCAGTAGTCTGCAAATATCTCCAACAAAATCGGAATGTAGGTTCTCGCAAAAATCGCTTCACGGTATTTTTTGCTGTTATTGAAGTCGGTAGGGTTTAAGAACAAGTGCTTAGATTTTTTTGCTTGAACAATTTCTTGTTGAATTAGTTCTGCTTCACCTTCCAATTTTAATGACGCGTTGAATTGTTTATTTTTTTCATTACTCATATTTTTCTCCTTAATTAGTATGTTGAGTACCTTTCTTTTTGAGGTGATACCTCGTTTATCGATTGCATGACAATTTGCACCGACGTGGACGGTTGGGATTTGATCTACCCCCTGATCTTGCAGACTACGGTGGTCAATGCGGGATTTGCTGCTTGCGATGGACAGTCTTCTATTGCAGTGCTTCGCCCAATGCTTGCGCCATTCTTCTAATTGTTCTTTACTATTCCAGTCACGATTCTTCTTGCCAAAGCCATCATTGGTGATATTGATTTCACGAGTCGTAAGTAAAATGTGGGCATGAGGATTTCCCTTCTTATTGTGAATAGCGACATCCGCAATCATGCCTTTGCTGGTGAGTTGAGTATGCACAAATCTCTCTAACAAAATAATGTGCTGTGAAGGACTTAATTCAATCGGTAAGGCGACTTCTATCTCGCGGGCTACCTGCGCATCCTTTCTGGTTTCGGACTGCTCTACGGCATTCCAAAGCTGTTCACGGTCTTTCATCCATTGCGGTGTATTCGGTGGTGCGAAGATACGGCGATAAGTGACTTCCTTTTTTCTGGAATAGTCAAAAGTTTGACCAGTGCGGTTATCTTGAATTTTCTCACCAGCACGATATGCGGCTGCTGCGGTGGCACTTCTTCCAGTGGTGCGGGTAATGAGTTTTACACTCAAATGGTAAATCGCCATATTTCATTTCTCCTGAACGTTTTTGCTTTCAGCTTTGAGCACACGTTGAGAGATTTATCCTCAATGTATAAGTGCGCATTTCGCTGTTTTGCTCTTGACGTTTCTTTTTTGTTTGTTATTTGTAGTACTACTGCGTGAATTTGAAATGTCAACGCTAAAACAATAAAAATAGGAGACAAAAAATGAGCAAACCGAATTTGAATAAATTACTTCAACAGAAAGCGGAACTTGAAGCCCGAATTCAACAGACGAAAAATCGTGAAGCGATGGAAGAAAGAAAACGCGATACCAGACGAAAAATCCTGGCAGGTGCTTATGTGATTAAGCTGGCAGATAACGATTTGAAGAAGCTGGGCAAAGAATTGATTTCTGCTGGCATGTTAGAGCCACGAGACTACGCTTTATTTGGTGTGGAAAATGATTCTTCTGACTTTGAATCTAATCGTTTATCTTTGGACTGATTGAATTTAGCAGCAAGATTTAGAAAAGTGCTTGGACGGGTTGGACACGTGGACAGACAGGGCAGAAAAAACATTAATTCATCATCTCTCTGCCCTATCTATAAGGACTAGCTATTATCCATAAAACGCTTGTTCAATTTCGAGCCTGTAAATAAATTTGTGTAAATGTCCACGGTCTATTAACCTCTCGAGCGAGGAATTACCGATGGACATTTTAATGGATAGAGAAAAACTGAAAGCTTTGGCAACCTCCAAAGGTCAGCCTTTGTCCAAAGCTGAACAGTTTTATAGTTTAGCTTTTTAATTTTCCGGACTCTCGCCACATTTTTTGTCCGTTCTACCTTATTGCGACACAACCCTAGAAAGTCCGTCCCGGACTGCTGCCATATTTCGGGTTGATGTGTCCCGTGCTCTCGGCCTTGCTGCCGGTTCTGAAGTTCTGGCCATCGGATGAGGACGTGGTGCCATCACCCCAGTTCGCGGCGAAGGGTTGCCGGAACTGCGCATTGACCAGCTCGGCCAGGGCCGTTGAGTACGTTTCATCCCGGATGTGCCACGCTTGCAGCCACGACAGCTTCGCGTAGGTCGTGCCAGGGCAGGACTCGGCCATCTTGGTGAGCCCAAGATTGATGCCATCGGCCAGGATCGTCGTCAGCAGCAACGTCTTGTCCTTGGCGGTGTCACCGGTTTTCAGATGTGTGAAGTGCCGGGTGAAACCCGTCCACTCATCAACTTCCATCAAGAGTTCGGTGATCTTGACGTGCGGCAGCAGCATCGCCGACTGGTCGATCAGGGCTTGCGCGGTCTCCGGCACCGCCGCATCCAGCGGCGTGATCTTCAGGCCGGACTCGGTAATGATGGCATCCGGCAGATCATTGGCCGCCGCCATGCGGTTAACGGTGGCGAGCTGCTGTTCCAGCAATGCCAGCCGGTCGTGCAAATACTGATCGCAACCCGTGGCCACGGCAAGCGGCAATGCGCTGGCCAGCTTCAAAGAGGTAAATTTCTCGACCGGCACCAGGTACTCGTCGAAGTCCTTGAACTGACGTGATCCCTGCACCCAGACATCACCCGAGCGCAGCGCGTTCTTCAGCTCCGACAGCGCGCACAGCTCGTAGTAGCGCCGGTCAATGCCTTCGTCCGTGAGCACCAGTTTGGTCCAGCGTGGCTTGATGAATGCGGTCGGCGCGTTGGCGGGCACCTTGCGGGCGTTGTCGGTGTTCATGTCGCGCAGCACCTCGATGGCATCGAGCACGCCCTTGGCGGCTGGAGCCGCCCGTAGCTTGAGTACATTCAGGAACTGCGGCGCGTACCGGCGCAACGTGGCATAGCTTTCACCGATGCGATGCAGAAAGTCGAAGCCCTCCGGTTGCGCGAGCTTTTGCGCCTCGGTGACGCTGGCGGCGAAGGTATCCCACGGCATTACTGCCTCAATGGCGGCGAACGGATCGCCGCCGCTCTGTTTGGCTTCCAGCAAAGCTTGGCCGATGCGGCCATACATCCGCACCTTGTCATTGATCGCCTTACCGGAAGCCTGAAACTGCTGCTGATGCTTGTTCTTAGCGGCGTTGAACAGCTTGCCAATGATGCGGTCGTGCAGGTCGATGATTTCGTCGGTGACGGTAGCCATGCCTTCAATGGCCAACGCTACCAGAGTGGCATAGCGTCGTTGCACCTCAAACTTGGCCAGGTCAGCGGGCGTCATCTGGCCACCCTCACGGGCGATCTTAAGCAGGCGGTTCTGGTGAACTTGTCGCTCGATGCCTGCGGGCAGGTCAAGCGCCTGCCAGGCTTTGAGGCGCTCGATGTGTTCGAGCATGTGCCGAGAATTCGGCTTGACGGGCGACTGGCGCAGCCATGCCAGCCACGTCACTTTGCTGCCGTCCTTGCGCTTGAGAAGTTCGTCCAGGCGCTGACGGTGGGGCGATAACAAAGAATCGGTCAACGCCTCGTAAATACGCCGGTTGGCACGGGTGATGGCCTCGGCGCTCGCGCGCTCGATGGCATTCATGGCGGGCAGGATGATGGTCTGCCGCCGCAGGTTTTCGACAAGGGTGCTGGCCAGCACAATACCTTTGTCGGTCTGCAAGGCCAGCTCTGTCAATGTATGCACGGCTTGCCGATAGTGGCTCATGGTGAAGGGCTTGAACCCAAACACCGCTTGCAGTTCGACTAGGTGCTCGCGCCGTGTCTGCTCACGCTGGCCGTACTCATCCCAACTATCCACCGGAACCTTGAGCTGTGCCGCCACCATGCGCAGCAAAGGCGGAAACGGCAGTTCATCGACACCCAGGATGACGCCAGGGAATCGCAGGTAGCAAAGCTGGATGGCAAAGCCCAACCGGTTCGCTGGCCCGCGACGCTGGCGAATGATCGACAGGTCGGTTTCGTTGAACGTGTACTGCCGGATCAGTTCGTCTTTGGCATCTGGCAATGCCAGGAGGCTTTCGCGCTCGGTGGCGGACAGGATTGAGCGGCGCGGCATGGTCAGTCTTCCCGCAGGTACTGGTACAAGGTTTCACGGCTGATGCCGAAGTCACGGGCCACCAAGGTTTTTTGGTCGCCTGCCGCAACTCGCCGTTTCAACTCGGCAATTTGTTCGCTGTTCAGCGATTTCTTTCGTCCCCGGTAGGCACCGCGCTGCTTGGCCAGCACGATTCCCTCGCGCTGGCGTTCGCGGATCAGGGCGCGCTCGAACTCAGCAAAGGCTCCCATGACCGACAGGGGGTCGTCTCAGAAAACGGAAAATAAAGCACGCTAAGCGTGCGTGGAGGCTGGCACCCAGCGGTACAGCGTCGGAATGGACACGCCGAGGTTCTTGGCCACGTCCTTGGGACTTCAAGAACTGCTCATTGCCGACCATACCGATCTTGGTCACACCAAGACGCTGTGCCGAAGCCATCACCGCCGCCACCGATTTGTACGGCACCACCGCATTCGGACGCAGATGCACTTCCGGTTGATTCGGCTGTGCCGCCACTTCACTGAGCTTCGCTTCGAGTTCGTTGCGGCTCGCGACCGCCACACCGTTCCACAATACCGTACCGTCAAAGTCAACGTCGATATTGATCACGACCGGTGGTTCTGTCGGCTTACTCGGGGTGTTCGTCGGCATGTTCAGATTCACGGAGTGATTCTGAATCGGGATCGTGATGATGAGCATGATGATCAGTACCAACATGACGTCGATCAACGGCGTCATGTTCATCTCTATCATCACTTCAGGATCGGCGGAGGAGCTGCCGGAGCCTATTTGCATTCCCATATCTGGTCCTTTTCCTTAATTCCGTGGTGGCGGTTCGATCACGAACCCGACCTTGGTGATCCCGGCGCGCTGGGCAGTCAGGATGGTTTTGCCAACGAATTCGTAACGCACATTCTGGTCGCCACGAATATGGACTTCCGGTTGCGGTACTTTGACGGCTTCGACCTTGAGTTTGTCAAACAAACCTTCGGTGCCGCCTGGCAGGGGTTTCATGCCGCCATTCCAGTAGACGTCACCATCTTTGCTGATCGATACGGTGATGTTTTCTGGTTTGGTTTTGTAAATCTGGTTGCGTTCTGCCGGGAGCTTGAGTTTGACCGTGTCAGTAATCACCGGGGTGGTGATGAGGAAGATGATCAATAAGACCAGCATGACGTCGACCAGCGGGGTGGTGTTGATGGTGCTGTTGACTTCGTCTTCGCCATCACCATCGTTGCCGATTGCCATTGCCATAGTGTGTTCTCTTTCAGATTACACGCCGGTGCGCTGGGCTACCGGCGTTGTGACTTGAGTCTTTATTACCTGTGACTGTGTGTCTTGTGTGCCGTCTTATTTCTTGGCAACTTTGCTCATGCTGCCAGACAGAACGACGGAGTGCAGATCGCCTGCAAAGGAGCGCACTTCTTCCATCGCAGTTTTGTTACGGCGAACCAGGAAGTTGTAGCCCAGAACTGCTGGAACCGCTACTGCCAGACCGATCGCGGTCATGATCAGCGCTTCACCCACAGGACCCGCTACTTTGTCGATCGATGCCTGACCGGACATACCGATCGCTGTCAGCGCATGGTAAATACCCCAGACTGTACCGAACAGACCAACGAATGGTGCAGTAGAGCCAACAGTCGCCAGGAAGGCCAGACCATCTTGCAGACGGCTTTGTACTTTATCAACAGCGCGTTGGATGGACATGGAGACCCAGGTGTTCAGATCGATTTGTTCCAGCAGGGCGCCTTCATGGTGTTCTGAGGCTTTGATACCGGAATCGGCGATGAAGCGGAATGGGCTGCCTTCTTTGAGTGCAGCGGAACCAGCTTGTACGGAAGCAGCTTTCCAGAATTTAGCAGCTTCTTTGGCCTGGCCGGAGAGTTTGACCTGGTCGATGATTTTGGTGATGAGGATGTACCAGCTGCCCATGGACATGATGACCATGATGATCAGTGTGCCTTTGGCAACGAAGTCACCTGTTTTCCAGAGTGCGTCTAAGCCGTATGGGTTTTCAATCACTTCTTTGGCTGGTGCAGCAGCGATGTCGCCGGCAGGGGCAGCAGGAGCAGCGGCGTCAGCAGCAGGTGCGGAAGCAGCAGGTGCAGCGGAGGCAGCAGCGGAAGCTTCTTGTGCGGAGGCTGGAGCGACGGCAACAGCGGCAGTCAATGCCAGGAGAGCTGCAGCCAGAAATGCGGAGAAACGGGTTTTCATTATGGTGCTTCCTTTAATAACAAATATAGAAGGTTGGTGTTGCTTACGACTGTTTTTGTTGTCACCTCATTCAGGTCTGTGTGGCCCTGGACGAGGATGACGTTTGTAATTCATGCTGTTTTCCGGGTAAAGCAGGAAGTCAGAGAGGTATTGCCGGGGACGCTGACTTCTTGCTTTTGCCTGAGATCCGGATTAATCCAGTTTCCACACGTACTGCACTTTCGTCCAGGTCTGTTGTGGTTTGCCATCGACGGTACCTGGTTTGTTTTTGCAGGAACCAGACAGCAATTGGGTACGGACAGCGTTATCGAGACCGCGGTAGCCACTCGATTTGTCGATCTTGACGTCTGCTACGGAGCCATCGGCGCCGATCAGGACGGAGAGAACGACGGTACCGGTTTCTTCATTGCGCAACGAAGCGCGTGGGTACTCGGGTTTGCAGCCAGCGACGTTGAAGTCGATGACGCCGGGTACTGTCACTGGGCCGGTTGCTTTCGGTGCTTCTGCCACAGGAGCCGGTGGTGCTTTGCTGAAGACCGGGTTTTCAGGTTTGACGTTAGATACGGCAGAGATGGTGTTCTGCGGCTGTACCTGTGGTTGCACCTGCACTTCCGGCGGCGGAATAAATGGTGGCGGTGGAGCCAGCAGTTTCGGCGGCGGTGGTGGTGGCGTATCTGGCGGTGGTGGTGGCGGCGGCACTTCTTCGACGATTTTTGTCTCTAAAGGCTTTTGCACGATTTCGATGAGCTGGGTACCCAGGCCATTGAGCAGTGCGTACACCAGCACTACGTGAAACGCTATGACCAGCCCTATGCCCAGGAACTTCTTGCCCGGCTCTTGCTGGCGATCTGAAAAATCCATTATCGGGCGCTGGCAACCCGGTTTGATAAATTGAAGCGAAATTATGAAAGTGTCGTCGCCATGGCCTGTGCTTTTTTATGGCTGCCTATGTGAAACGTCAACAGACCCTAGTGGGAAATTATATTTAATAATTTTTGATGCTATAGTTTTCGCCTCTCCTTTAGGGGCGGCACCAATCTGAGGAAGCGCCAAAGAAAGAGGCGCAACAATACAAAGTGAAATATTCAAAACAATTTTTGATTTAAGATGATTCATAAAGTTTTTTCATTTGTAGTCCTTAGTAAATTAAGTAGCTGTTTTTTTCGTACATCTCGCGTGTACATGCGTGTATCGCGCCGCTCCAACTCAAAAAGTCCAATCGCAGCAATTAGTTCATTTAATTTGGCGTAACCATAGTTTCTTGGGTCGAAATCGTTTGCCATTCTGGTGATATAAGATCCAACCGGTCCAAGGTGAGCCCAACCATCATCATCTGACGATGCTTGTATTCCACCGCGAATAAGGTTGATGAGCTTGGTGTCTTGGCGCAGTTCTTTTACAGATTTAGACGCCAAAATAACATCGACAGATTCATCTTCAGGTTTCTTAGTAAACACCTCGGTATAAATAAATCGATCGCATGCTGAAACAAATGGACGCGGAGTTTTTTCTTCGCCAAAACCATAAACACGACGACCTGACTCGCGAATACGGGCCGCGAGCCTAGTGAAATCACTATCACTTGACACTAAACAAAAACCAGAAAAGTGCCCCATATACAGCAAGTCCATTGCATCAATGATCATTGCGCTATCAGTTGCATTCTTTCCAGTTGTATATCTAAACTGCTGAATCGGTTGAATCGAATGTTCAAGCAATACCTGCTTCCACTGTCCCAAATTTGGAGTTGTCCAATCCCCGTAAATTCTTTTTACACTCGCAATTCCGAGTTTCGCGATTTCAGCCAATAGTCCCTCAACAATTGAAGGTCTTGCATTATCGGCGTCGATAAGAACAGCTAAGGAACTGTTTGATTCGATCGAATGAGCCATCTAATTTTTCCTTTGGTCTAATTTTCAGGGCGCGGGCGAAGTGCCTTTAAATCTAAGAGATACTATATCCATTTCAGTCACTTGATTTTGCTCCCATATCGTAAGCATCAACGATAACTTGATGTCTTGCAATCTGTTCCTTGAGAGGGGCGATTTTCGCAATCGCTTTGCTTTCAGTTGATCGAATTTTCTGGGCCACCGATGGTATCCACTTCCACGTTAAAGCGACACCAGCGCCAATAACTGGAATTGACCACCAACCGAACATGATGATTGAGGCAGTTACACCTATGATAAAAAACCATCCTACAGCGCTATTATTTTGGTCATCCGCAGCTTTTAATTGCGCCAACTCCTGGTCACGGCTCTTTTCAATTATCGCAATATCGTTGAGTAGCCGCTGCAATGCGAGCCCCGAGGCCGCCCGGTTTGCTCCAACCTTAACATCGTCCAGTAGCGTCTCGATTTTTTTCAATGAGATAACATCCCCGCTATGTTCGACTACCTGCTGTGCCCCACAGTAGCTGCACTTATAAAGATTTGCAGACTCTTCCACTTCGACAGCGGCTCCGCAGCATGCACATATCAATGAAAAAACTTTCATTTGTTGTCCCGTGACGTTATTCGATTAATTGTTTTTAGATAGTTCATCGCCGTTTGATGGGCAGCACGAATGTTTAGACGTTTTATCCTATGGAGATTTTTCGTTTAATGCTACCGCGAGTTCATTAGCCAAATACCTTGATGTAAATAAAGCGATTACGTCAACGGCTCCAAAGTCTCGTTCGAGTTCATTTTTTCGAACGGGATGATTCCCAATACGAAATATTCTCTTTGTTAGGGTGTTCTGCTGCGGTTTCAATTGATATACGCCCCACGTGCGCGGTACTGTATATGACCCCACATACTCTATAGACAGGTCATTTATTGCACTCTGTAGGATAGAGTTAGCTTTGGCGGAGGTGCGGAGTTTTTTCATTTTTCGACTTTTCTTTCGGATTCGATCAGCGTGCGAGTATCTTCTCGTGCTGGCACATAAACTGAATAGTTCGCAAAAGTGGGAATTGTTCAGAAACGGCCTCCTTCTCAATGCGCTTAGTTCGCAAATCAGCGGTTATATCCAACAAAAGATCTGACATCAGCATCACGCGCCCACCACCAATTTTTGGATAGTTAGCTCGGCTTCCCAATCCGAACAAGGCGATCTGGTCTATATCAATTGGAACATCAAGTCCGTCAAATAACTTTGGGATGAATTTGCGCCCTGCACCAAATTTTTTTGAGTAACGTTCTTCCCTTTTGTTCCAAGAGTTGGCGTCCATTGATGGTCCAATATGAACCAAATGCTTCAACCCTGGGTGGAATGCAACAACGTCCAGTTCACACTCGTATCCGCCGCCGATTCTCTTCCCAACATGCACATTCCGACGAACAAAATACCCGCGATACTCATGCCATTCGGCGACCAGCTGTTCCAAGTGGTTCAAAGTATTTTTCCTTTGGTGTTTCTATAAATCGATCGCCAACAATACCCGCGCTCTCTACTATTGCAAATCAGGGAGTAGAAAAAGCGCATTGTTCTCGTCCAACAGCTGATTTAGTTCAACTCGCTCAAATATTGAAGTCCCCTGCAGACGCTTAAGCACGTTGGTGTACACGGTGGCTCCAATCAAGTCTGCGCCGTTGCTTGTAGGGGATCGAATCAATCGGGTTGTGTCGCAATAAGGTAGAACGGACAAAAAATGTGGCGAGAGTCCGGAAAATTAAAAAGCTAAACTATAAAACTGTTCAGCTTTGGACAAAGGCTGACCTTTGGACAAGGACGTGGCCAAAAACCTCGGCGTGTCCATTCCGATCTTATAACGCTGGATACCAGCCTCCGCGCATGCTTAGCGTACGATTTTTTCCGTTTTCTGAGACGACCCCCAATAGGTTTATGCAGAAATTACGGAAACGGCTGTCAAAATGCCCGCTTTCGACACACTAGTCAGAACTGAGGTGATAAAAAACAATAGTCTGTTTGCAGAAATATGCAAGTGGTGTGAAAAAACAATAGGTGTTTTGCAGATCGGTGATAAAAACCAATAGTTAAATTGCAGATCAATGGACTTTGTCTTCGATCGGACTGCCGAAGGCCGTGCGATCAAGTGTTTGACCATCGTGGATGATGCTACGCATGAGTCGCTTGCTGTCGTGGCAGAACGCGCTATTGGAGGATATCCTTTGACACGGATGTTGGATCGGTGAGGTTTCAAGCGAGGTCTTCCCAAGATAATTCGAACTGACAATGGCAAAGAATTCTGCGGTCGTGCCATGTTGACCTGGGCACACCGTCGAGGAGTGCAACTTCGACAGATTGAGCCGAGCAAACCGAATCAAAACGCGTACATCGAGTCATTTAATGGAAGATTACGGGATGGATGTCTCAACGAACACTGGTTCGTCAGCTTGGCCCATGCCCGCACTGTAATTGAACGCTGGCGGAGGGAATGCAACGAGGAGCGACCGAAGAAATCCTTGGTGGGGCTGACGCTAGGCAACTGGCCACGAAAGCGGCTACATTAACCCCTGACTCTAAAGCTGGTTGCTACTGAATACGGGGAGACGTCGAACTCCGAGAAATGCTTTTCATCTCAATGAGATATTAGTCAGCAACTCTGAGATCCCACGGGATAAATAGTTGGTGAATTTACATTAATGCTGTACGTAGGACTGAATTAGAACTAAAATTAGTCCAATTCATTGGTAATAGAGGTCGAATCATGAAATTCTCCACACAGGTAAAGCCTATCAGCTACCTCAAGAGTCACGCTGCTGAAATCATCAAAGACATTACAGAAAATCGTGAGCCAATGCTCATTACGCAAAATGGTGAAGCCAAGCTGGTGGTTATGGATGTGAAGAGCTTTGAAGAACAAGAAGAGACGCTCGCACTGTTAAAAATTCTGGCACTCGGTAATCGTGAAATTGAACAAGGCAAATTCCGCGCCGCTGAAGATGTGTTTGCTGACCTGGATAAGGCCGATCACTGATGGGCTTTAAGGTCGTTATCCTCGATTCGGCTGAGCAAGATCTGAAAGAACTCAGAGCCTATATCCTCAAAAATTTTTCTGTTGAAACCTGGCGCACTACCTACGCCAAGATAAGAGAAGCGATCCGCAATCTGCAAAATTTTCCGCAGGCGGGATCTGTTCCAGAAGAAATTGAAAAGCTCAACCTCTCGCAATACCGGCAAGTTGTATCTGGTATGAACCGGGTTATTTACGAAGTACGGCAGGATGTTATTTATGTTCATGTCGTTGTCGATACCCGGCGCGATATGAATGCATTGCTGACGCGACGACTATTGCGAATCAACTAATAATACGCAATTCTTGTAATGAACATATTTCAATACGAATCAAAAATTTGGGCAACCGCTGACTTACATCGCAGCTTTGGCATTAAGGTGGACTTTCTCTAATTTATTATCCATTTAATACTATCTAAAAATGAGATGAATTTCCAAGTTGACATGAAGGTTCTAGGTAAATGCAGTGATTGACTCTAAAGTCCAGATCAAACAGGCGTCGGTGGGGCGTTTATCGGCACTCCCATGTTTTTTTAAATCTCCCGGATTTTGGAAGGGAGCACTAGATCCGCGCTTGTCTATAGAAGAATCAGCACGGTTCAAGGCTCTCAGGGAATTCTCCTCCAGTCACCAATGGGGTGTGATCAATCCTGCTGGTCTCTCATCGTCACTCCCAAGTGGTACCGAATTGACGGTTATCGAATTAGGGCTAGGTCTTCTACAGAGAGGCGCTTGGACACCGTGTAGCTGGATGGTGGAGCAGGACATTGCACATCGAATGCAAAAATCTGGTTTGTGCCAATTTAGTGATTATCCTAGCCGCTCCGGCCTCCTTGGTTTTGAACCTAAAGAAATTCAAGCCGAAAGACTAAAACTCACTCTTACGTCTGGCAGACTCCAAAGTGAAGTTGAGCCTAGTGCAATTGACCACTACAAAATTCGGGGGAGAGTCGGCTTTGGCCAGAATGTTGTCTGGCAATGTCTCGGACTTGTTCCTGGTTCGGCAATACCCTGATGCTATGCAGTAGTGGCTGGTATTATTAAAAAATAGATATGGAAACGGCCTACCGAAGCAAGCCGTTATACTCACTTGTCTCTGGGGGGAGGTTTAAACCAACAAGTCCCAAAGCACTCAGAAAAATTATATTCACAAACGTAAATACATTCAAGATAAAAAGAGATGTCGATGCCTGTATAAATCAGGGTGGAATTACGGTAAAGACCTTTGACGGCAGCTAAAAACTCTTCTGCAAATTGGTCTTTGACGAATGGATTTTGTTCAGCTGACCTGCTCCCCAAATTAGTACAAAACCAATTTATAGTCCCTAGTTAAAAAACTGTCTGCAAATTGATTCGACGCCATCGCCCGCGCTTTCAGTTCAAGCATGACGCGCGGACCGTCCTGCGTTCTGATACAGGCTGTAAGTGCGTTTATGATTGATCACCCACCCTTCACGTCTCAACAGAACGTGCAGCCGTCGATAGCCAAAGCGCCGCTTCTGATGTGCCAGTCGTGCAGGCGTGCTTTGAGCGAGTGAGCTTCCCTCGGTAATTAGTTCACCATCAGGTGAATGTCATGCAGCCAGATTCTCTTGAATTTGTTTCTTCATCCAGTCTTCCAGATATTGAACCGGCGAGCGATAACCATATATCTCCCAATTTGTGTAGGGCTTATTATGCACGCTTAAAAATAATAAAAGCAGACTTGACCTGATAGTTTGGCTGTGAGCAATTATGTGCTTAGTGCATCTAACGCCTGAGTTAAGCCGCGGTGCGCAGTGGCAAGCGGCGTGCGAAGCTTAGCGTAGCACGCAAGCGCCGCCACGAAGCAACGTCGGCTTGAACGAATTGTTAGACGGGCGTCAACTATTTGTCCGTGCTCAGGATGAGTTGTGTAATAACTTGACCGACAGAGGCAACTAATTCGTCACGTTCTACGGCCGATAGTTTCGGGGCCGTTGTATACACCGCTACAGCGTAATCTCTCTCCTGGGCTTTAAAAAAACCAATGTCGTTCCGGCCCCCGTTGGCGCAGGTACCAGTTTTCTCTCCAACAACCCAATCTTTAGGAAAACCCGCTCGTAGTGTCGCGTCTCCCGTTTGGTTTCCGATCAGCCACCTCTCAATGGTGTGGGTCGAGGTGGACGTCAGTGCGCCGCCATAGAGGACTTTAGCCACAGTACGTGCCATAGCAATAGGCGTAGTTGTATCTCTGAGGTCGCCAGGTGTGTTGTCGTTCATCTCCGGCTCTTTCCGGTCTAGCCGACTCACAGAGTCGCCAATTTTACGAAAATACTGCGTCATTGCAGCAGGTCCGCCAATTTCTCTCAGTAAGAGGTTAGTAGCCCCATTGTCGCTAAGCTGCACCGCAGCTTGCGCTGCCTCGAGAACCGTCATGTGTCCCGATGCTAGAAACCGCTCCGTGGCAGGAGACCATTCGACGATCATGTCCGGCCCATATGAAAGTTTTCGATCCCCCCGCTCGGTGCCTGAGTCAATTCTTTCAAAGACCAGCGCGGCTAGCGGAAACTTGAACGTTGAGCACATTGCAAAACGCTGCGCCATTCGGTGGCCCGCGACGATCTCTCCTTGGGGATCGACGATCGCAACACCGATCTGAGCTGCTTTTTCGCGCTCTAGCTTCTCAAGATCGGTCTTGAAGGTTAATTTTTCCGACGCATATGCAGAGTGAGCGATCCCTGCCAGTAATAGTGCGTGAATGAAGCGCATGGTGATCCCTTGAGATGGAAATTATCTTTGTACGCCCGTCTAACTTTGTTTTAGGGCGACTGCCCTGCTGCGTAACGCGCTTGCTGCTTGGATGCCCGAGGCATAGACTGTACAAAAAAACAGTCATAACAAGCCATGAAAACCGCCACTGCGCCGTTACCACCGCTGCGTTCGGTCAAGGTTCTGGACCAGTTGCGTGAGCGCATACGCTACTTGCATTACAGTTTACGAACCGAACAGGCTTATGTCAACTGGGTTCGTGCCTTCATCCGTTTCCACGGTGTGCGTCACCCGGCAACCTTGGGCAGCAGCGAAGTCGAGGCATTTCTGTCCTGGCTGGCGAACGAGCGCAAGGTTTCGGTCTCCACGCATCGTCAGGCATTGGCGGCCTTGCTGTTCTTCTACGGCAAGGTGCTGTGCACGGATCTGCCCTGGCTTCAGGAGATCGGAAGACCTCGGCCGTCGCGGCGCTTGCCGGTGGTGCTGACCCCGGATGAAGTGGTTCGCATCCTCGGTTTTCTGGAAGGCGAGCATCGTTTGTTCGCCCAGCTTCTGTATGGAACGGGCATGCGGATCAGTGAGGGTTTGCAACTGCGGGTCAAGGATCTGGATTTCGATCACGGCACGATCATCGTGCGGGAGGGCAAGGGCTCCAAGGATCGGGCCTGGCTCTGTTGCAAAAATCGTGAAGCTTGAGCATGCTTGGCGGAGATTGGACGGACGGAACGATGACGGATTTCAAGTGGCGCCATTTCCAGGGTGATGTGATCCTGTGGGCGGTGCGCTGGTATTGTCGCTATCCGATCAGCTATCGCGACCTTGAGGAAATGCTGGCGGAACGCGGCATTTCGGTCGACCATACGACGATCTATCGCTGGGTCCAGTGCTACGCCCCGGAGATGGAGAAGCGGCTGCGCTGGTTCTGGCGGCGTGGCTTTGATCCGAGCTGGCGCCTGGATGAAACCTACGTCAAGGTGCGGGGCAAGTGGACCTACCTGTACCGGGCAGTCGACAAGCGGGGCGACACGATCGATTTCTACCTGTCGCCGACCCGCAGCGCCAAGGCAGCGAAGCGGTTCCTGGGCAAGGCCCTGCGAGGCCTGAAGCACTGGGAAAAGCCTGCCACGCTCAATACCGACAAAGCGCCGAGCTATGGTGCAGCGATCACCGAATTGAAGCGCGAAGGAAAGCTGGACCGGGAGACGGCCCACCGGCAGGTGAAGTATCTCAATAACGTGATCGAGGCCGATCACGGAAAGCTCAAGATACTGATCAAGCCGGTGCGCGGTTTCAAATCGATCCCCACGGCCTATGCCACGATCAAGGGATTCGAAGTCATGCGAGCCCTGCGCAAAGGACAGGCTCGCCCCTGGTGCCTGCAGCCCGGCATCAGGGGCGAGGTGCGCCTTGTGGAGAGAGCTTTTGGCATTGGGCCCTCGGCGCTGACGGAGGCCATGGGCATGCTCAACCACCATTTCGCAGCAGCCGCCTGATCGGCGCAGAGCGACAGCCTACCTCTGACTGCCGCCAATCTTTGCAACAGAGCCCTTCTGCGGGCTGGAGTGCTATCAGCGCTTCCAGGCGCGCGCCAAGACCGGGAGCGAAACCGATGCCGATCCGAACGCCTGCGACTCATCACTGTCAGACTGAGGCATACCCTAACTTGGCGTCAGACCATCCGGCGCTAAATCGTCAGAATAGAGTTGCCTTCCGAATTGATTGACATACGCCGTCAAGGGTCACAGATTTCTTCCTGACACATTTCCCTCAGGAGGATACCTTGCACGGTCAGCGCATCGGTTACGTCCGCGTCAGCAGCTTCGACCAGAACCCAGAACGGCAGCTCGAACAGAGCATCGGCCAGGCGCTGATCGAGGCCAAGCAGGCGGGCCGCGATCCGTTCGCCGCCATCGAGGCCGTCATGTCCTGGGATGCCTTCGCCGAGAGCGTCACCGAAGCGCAACTTTGCCAAAGCTTTCAGTTTTTCTCTATCCATTAAAATGTCCATCGGTAATTCCTCGCTCGAGAGGTTAATAGACCGTGGACATTTACACAAATTTATTTACAGGCTCCATCCCTGCAATAAGCCTTTCGTGAGACTGTGTGACTCTGCGATACCCTTGAAGCTCACATCAGCCTCTAAAAACCCGAGGTAGAGAATACCACTCTCTGTTGCACCTCGTTTATACAAGTTTGCAGCGCAGCGGGATTGCCGATGATAATCTCGGATGGTCATGAATAGATTGAAGCATTACAAAACAAAAAACCCGTGTTCTCATAGTGAGTAACACGGGTCATTGGACTACTTTGTACTGCTTTAAACAAGCTCTTGGTGCCGAGAGCCGGAATCGAACCGGCACGCCTTGCGGCGCGGGATTTTGAGTCCCGTGCGTCTACCTATTCCGCCATCTCGGCAACGCATAAGCCGAATTATGACATTAATAGGCAAAACTTGCAATACGAAGGTCAGTCAGCCTTGTTATGATCTGCAAAATAAATGTCTTTAGCTCAAGCTGAATCACTCTCGATTAATATCGATACTCATCGACAAGGTGCTTGTTAAAGCTGTACTTTGTCCCGCCCTGTAACGCATCAACCAATCGTTTTGGATTTGCCGCCGAAATAAAAATATCGGCGACCCCATCTTTAACACGAAACTTGGTCGCAGGGCTGAGGATGTTATTCGCCTTAATCGTTAAGTGACGAATGATTCTCGCTTTATCGCTACAAATCAGAAAATGAATTTCTTTGCGAAAGTAAGTGAGAGGAATATTGAGCCACCAGCCTTCATCGCCCGCGTAGCGGACAACATTCGAAAACTGCGTATTCATGTCATTGAGTATGTTCGCACGTAAAGACTCGTTCGCAATCAATATGGCTTCAGATTTGTTCATTGTTACCTTTTTAAATAACCTTAATCTCAAGCACCATTTTAAATAAGAAACTAGAAATCAATTCCTTTCAGAATTTATAAAAGCAGTTAAGTCATAACCAATCAGCATAGAAATGTCATCCCACCAGCCGCAATCGGGTCTGACACTCCCCTCTGAAAATAACGACTTTCAGGAAAGATTGCCAAATGTAACTTAAGCTTGTTCAGGCGAGCCTAAATGATATCCCTGACCATAAATAACGTTATCCTCTAACAGAGTAGTGACCAGCTCTTCGCTCTCGACATTTTGTGCAACAATCAAAATTTCCAGAGATTTTGCAAGTGAGATGATAGATCTTAAATGGTCACGTCCTTGTTCACTAGAAAGTATAGTTTTAACTAATCCACCATCAAGTTTGATGTAATCAGGAGGAACCTGTTTAAGAACATCTAGAGATTTTGAATCTAGTCCAAAGTGGTCAATACCAATTCGAACATTAGACGACCTCAAACGAGTAACAAATTCTCGAGTCAGTTCAAGATCTCTCGAGTAACCAAACTCATTCAGTTCAAAAGCTAATCTATTAGCTACTGCTTTAGAGCGTTCCAGTTTTTCAAACAACCATTCTTGGAATGGCAGGCTTTGAACTGATTGTACTGAAACGTTAACTGCAACATCCTTCAAACGATTCACCGGCGACAGCAATAGTTCAAAAATGAGAGTTACGATAGCCTTGTCAATATCCTCCATGAGATGATGCCGCAGAGCCATAGGTAAAAATTTTGCAGCAGATACAAAATTTCCCTGATGATCAACAAGCCGGGAAAATATTTCATGTTGAAAAATTGAACGGTCTCTTAAACACACTACAGGCTGCACAAACAAAGCCCATCTATTTTCTGATAGAGCATTTTGAATTAATGTTCTCCAACCTGAAGACCCTGTGACGATAGACGTATCATCACAGAAATTCAACAATACGTAGTTATCAGCACCTTGATGCCTTGCCGTTTCTATAGCTAAATCTGCTTTCGCAAAAACTTCAGCTCTTGTTTGCAAAGAAGTGAACTCAACACAACCAATACTAAAATTGAGATTTTTTTCTATCGATAGAGTTTCAAACAAGGAAGAAATTCTGCGATGAAACTCATTCAAAGCAATCTCAATTGTTTCTTTTTTAACATCTGCAACAACAAAGGCGAAGGCCGCACCACCTATACGACCTGCAAACCTAGCCTTAGTTGAAACCAAATCCTTAATTACATTAGAAATACCAAAAAGAACCGCATCCCCTTCCTGATAACCAAATTTATTATTAAATTCCCGTAAATCTTCTAACTCTAATAAAACCAGTGCAGCTGTACTAAACTCGCCTTTTTCCGATAAAAATTGATTGAACCGAAGATCAAATCCAGCACGGTTTTCAAGTTTTGTAACTTTATCGATATATGCTTCCTTGCGATACGCGTCAGCCTTTGCAATTTCAACATCTAGAGTCTCAGATATCTTTCGAGACATCACATTCATGGCAACAACAACTCTCCGCAACTCCCGAGCTCTCGGCAAAACACTTATCTGAGTAAATCGCTTGTTTTGTATTTCAATTGCTGTTTGCTCAATCTGTAACAACGGATTAAGAATCAACCTCAACAGCAATATGGTAAGTACCAATGCTAATAGATAAGTCGCAATCATCCACCAAGCAACATCTTTAAATGAGCTCCATAAATACTCGTATGCAAATGTTGGTTGACTAACAACAACAACTTTCCCCAACTGTCGCCAACCAGAAGAAATAAATGCTTCGCCAGCGGGCGTTTGTAACGAAAACAAAGACGAAAATAATACCGGAACCTCTCCTATTTTTTTGGGTAACTCTTTCACTAAAATCTGATTACCATTTACGTCAAACAAAATTATTTTTTGATAATATCCACGATCAAACATCAATGCGACCTGGATCTCCGCAAGAACCAGATCTTTTTTCTCTAAAGCTTGGCCTAAAGAGATAGACATGGAAGTTGCGGCGTCTTGGGCATGAGATGCTAATTGCCGTTGTAAAAATTCTTTGGTAGCGTTGACGGATAATGACTGCAACCCTGCGAAGACAATAGAAAACATTATCGAAATAGCTACCAAAAGCTGCCTTTTTAGAGTCATATTTAACACCAAATCCTAACAAAATTTATTTTAAATACAACTAACTATAAATTCTAAATACTCAGGAACATTATCTTATACCGCTCAGAATTTGTTAAGAAAAATTCACTTTATTCTCGTTTGCATTTGCATATATACCGGTAATAATCCATGGTGATGGCATGAGCGTTGGCGGTGTGCCGATCAACGGCCATCACAGCACCGCCAATGCGTAAGGACATCGGCGATCAGATGAACGCATTCAAAGCAAAGCCTAAAAGCAAAACCCCCCGTTACGCTGGGTAACGGGGCCCGATTTCCGACGCTACGGAAAGTTCGGGCACATCGGGCACCCAAGGTGGCTCACAGACGATTTCCACACTGGCCCGACAACTGGCAGCGAGCGCCAGCCGTGCCGAAGAACGAGACAAGACCCTCACACGCTCGGAATTAGCTGACAAGGCGAAAAGCATTATGAATCACGTAGTTGGTGATTCATACTATGCAAATAAAACACTGCACGACAGCGAGATTCCCAATACCAGTGACCCGGAATTACTGTCTAGAGCCAAACAGGCAACGGCATTCGTTAATGATGCATCTAGAGGCGGCCACTCGATAAAAAACCCATTTTCCGGCCTATCGCGAGAACAGTTGTCAAACATTATTTACGACGAGAGCGGTACGTATACGGTGAATGAGCGTCATGCTGCTTGGCGAGAGTCTTACGATCAGGAAGAAGCGTGGCGAGAGAAAGTGGCAGCCCAAGCCATGGCCGAATACAACAGCACGGGGAAACTGACGAATTTCTTCAGTTCCGTGCTGGACCATTTCAAGGAACTGCCTGCCATCGAGCAGGCGCAATATCCCAAAGATTATGCCAGCGACCTACAGTCCAAGATCGATCTGGACTTTAACTACCGCACCCACCAGGCAGAAGGTAGAGGCAAAGACCCCATGAGCTTGATCGAGATGCTATTCGAGCAAAGCCCGCAACAAGCCAATGAACTCCACCAAAAATCAGAAAACACTACTAACTCACCAACCGTAAGGAGTAATCCATGAAATTGTTGCCGAAACTGCTCGCCGCCACCTCCATCTTCGCCGCCACAGCAGCAATTGCTGGGCCGCCCGGGCCGGTGCGCAGCATGGCCTGCCAGACCTACTCGCCGCATTTGGTCTAGTGCATACGCATGTGCCTCGTGACGCAACATTCCACGATATGTTAACGGCAAGGCCACATTGTCCAATGCGGTAAGGTGCGGCAACAAATTGAATGACTGGAAAACAAACCCGATCTCGCGATTGCGAATCGTAGCCAGTTCATCCACGCTTGCAGTAAGCATGTCCTGGCCGGCGAACTGGAATCGACCGGATAGCGGTCGATCAAGCAGCCCCAGAATATTAAGCAGCGTGCTCTTGCCCGACCCTGACGCACCGAGTAGGGCGCATGTTTTACCCCGCCAGAGAGTTAAGGAGATATTTCTTAAAATGGGAATTATTCGATCCCCAATACGGTAAGTCTGGCTGACGCCTTCCAGCGTCATCAGGGCTTGCGCTTGACATTCTGGTGAACTGTTCATTGGGGAATTCCAGGTCGTCTCGAAAAACAGATCACAACTGCATTACGCACGCATCGAGGCCGGAATCCAGCGGTACAGGGTCGGCACCGACACCCCCAGGTTTTTGGCTACATCCCGAGGCGGGATGCCGCTGGCCAGCAATTTCTTGGCCGACTCGATCTTGCTGTCGGTCATTTGGCGTTTGCGACCACCCTTGCGGCCAAGCTGGCGGGCAAGCTCCAGCCCGGCGCGGGTGCGCTCTACCGTCAATTCCCGTTCCATTTCAGCCAGGCTGGCCATGACATGGAAGAAAAACCGGCCGGATGGCGTGCCGGTGTCGATGGCATCGGTGAGACTTTTGAACTGGACACCTTGCCGGTGCAGTTCGCTAATCAGATCGACTAGGTTTTTGACGCTGCGGCCCAAGCGATCCAGCTTCCAGACAACGAGGGTGTCGCCCTCGCGCAGCATTTCCAGCGCTTTGGTGAGTCCGGGTCGCTCGGCTCGGCTACCGCTGATCTTGTCGTCGAAGACCTTCTTGCAGCCCGCTTTGGTCAAGGCTTCGAGTTGAAGATCAAGGTTCTGATCCTGAGTCGAGACCCGTGCATAGCCGATCAGCATGGCGCGCCCGGTGCAGGATCGCTTGGGGCGTCGTCGGCTGCGTCCCCGCGCACTGCGGGCAGTTGCTTCAGTAGCGCCGGCAATGCCGTTTGCACCGTCTCCCACACCACGTCGAGGTTGATGTCGAAATAGCCGTGGGCGATGCGGTTGCGCATGCCGCGCATGCTGCGCCATGGCACATCGGGGTGTGCCTGCGCGAACTCGGCGTAGCCGTCCATCACCTTCGTGGCCGCCTCGCCGATAATGATGAGACTCATGATGACGGCCTGCTGGGTGCGCCTGTCCTCAAGGAAATCGTTTTTATCCAGGCCCTCCACGAAATTGCACGCATCGGTGGTGGCCTGCTGCATGTGGTCGAGGTAGTCGGGCAGTCGGTTCTCGCTCATACCGGCTGTGCCTCCGCGAGCACCTTGGCCCGGAACTTCGGCGGCAGATCGGCAGGCGTTAATAAATCGACGTGGACGCCAAGCAGCGCTTCCAGCTCGTCTTGCAGGCCACCGAGATCAAACAGGGTCGCGCCGGGTAGCGCATCGACCAACAGATCAAGGTCGCTACCGTCCAGGTCGGTGCCGCGAAGCACCGATCCGAAGACGCGTGGGTTCGCCACCCGAAAGCGGCTTGCCGCTTCGCGCACTGCGCTTCGTTTCATCTCAAGCACAACGGACGGTCGCATGGAGCACCTTTTCTTATCGAAACTCGTTGAAATGATATGCCGATAAGAATAGAGTTTCAAGAACTATTTTTGAGAATTGAAACGCCTTGATTTCCCGTGCCGCGCTGGTTGCCTTGGCTGGCTGATCACAAACGAGCGTTTTCAAGAAGAAGGAAACCGCATGCCCCGTCGTTCGATCCTCTCCGCCGCCGAGCGCGACAGCCTCTTAGCTCTGCCCGATACCCAAGACGAACTCATCCGGCACTACACCTTCAGCGAACCCGACCTGTCGCTGATCCGTCAGCGGCGCGGCGACGCCAACCGCCTGGGCGTCGCGGTGCAGTTGTGCTTGCTGCGCCTCCCCGGGCAGGGCCTGCTGCCCGGCGCTGAGGTGCCGACGCCCCTGCTGCAATGGATCGGGCGGCAATTGCGGCTCGATCCGGCGTGTTGGCCGCAGTATGCAGAGCGGGAGGAAACCCGGCGCGAACACCTGCTCGAACTGCGGGCATACCTGGGCATGGAGCCGTTCGGCCTGGCGCATTACCGGCAGGCCGTCCATGCCACGACCGAGTTGGCCTTACAGACCGACAAGGGTGTCGTGCTGGTCAGCGCTATCCTCGACTCGCTGCGCTACCGACACATCATTTTGCCGACGCTGGATGTTGTCGAGCGCGCCTGTGCCGAGGCGATCACCCGTGCCAACCGGCGCATCTACGACGCCTTGGCCGAACCACTGTCGGACGCGCATCGCCGCCGCCTCGACGATCTGCTCAAGCGTCGGGACAACGGCAAGACGACCTGGCTGGCCTGGCTGCGCCAGTCGCCCGTCAAGCCCAATTCGCGGCACATGCTGGAACACATCGAGCGCCTCAAGGCGTGGCAGGCGCTCGACCTGCCTTCCGGCATCGAGCGGTCGGTGCACCAGAACCGCCTGCTCAAAATCGCCCGCGAGGGTGGCCAGATGACGCCCGCCGATCTGGCCAAGTTCGAGCCGCAGCGGCGCTACGCGACCCTGGTGGCGCTTGCCATCGAGGGCATGGCCACCGTCACCGACGAAATCATTGACCTGCACGACCGCATCCTGGGCAAACTGTTCAACGCCGCCAAGAACAAGCATCAGCAGCAATTCCAGGCGTCCGGCAAGGCGATCAATGCCAAGGTGCGGCTGTTCGGTCGCATCGGCCAGGCGCTGATCGAGGCCAAGCAGGCGGGCCGCGATCCGTTCGCCGCCATCGAGGCCGTCATGTCCTGGGATGCCTTCGCCGAGAGCGTCACCGAAGCGCAACCCAACGGATAATGCAGTCGTTTAAGAACCTTGCAGAGGGTACTTTTGATGAGGCTTTTGCGAAAATCGTCCATACCAAACTTTACCAGATCCGCTTATTGCGACACAACCCCAATGGGTGCTCGGAGAAGTCCTACAAAAGTGCCACAAAAGTGCCACTAAAGTCCTACAAATAGATACTGTTCAATGGGTGCTCGGAGAAGTCCTACTAAAGTGCCACAAAAGTGCCACTAAAGTCCTACAAATAGATACTGTTCAATGGGTGCTCGGAGAAGTCCTACTAAAGTGCCACTAAAGTCGGATATTGGTTTTTCTAAAAGAATTTACCTTTTAAATTCATACTAAAGTCGTACTTATGTGGCACATAAGTAATGGAGGGCATTGAGCATATCGCATTGAGAGTTACTGCCATGCGTTGAGCAAGCTACTCAAAATCGACTTGCTCACAGTCGTCGATCAAATTTGCTGAAAGGCACTAAAATATAGTGCTGATAACGCATGACAAATGAATTGCAGATCATTATTATCGTCAATGCAGCACAGAATTTCAGATTTTCGCTGGGAAACTAGCATCGTCAACGGCTTATGCCGCATTTTCAGTCTCTCGTTGTTTTGCTTTTCGTCTTGTTTTCCGCTCCAAAATTGGATGCGGATTTTTTAAAAGAAACAAGAACTTAGATCTAGCTAGAGTGAGGGAACCAAGACAGTGATAAACATTGGCTTTGCAGTGTGTTTTCAAGGATTCCACGGAATTCTATGAATTTGAAATACACACCAGCCAACTACACACTACAGTCACAAAACACAGGATGACATTCGCTTCAATGCGAAATTGAGGGGTGGTCGGACACAATCGCGTGCTCTGACAAACTTCAGTTCTCTCCATCCTGCATGCCAGATCGATTAATTCGTGTCGGTATGTAAATTCCCATTCAGGTTCCGCGTACCTGCTTAAAAACGCGTGGATTTACAGCGATGCAAAAGTATCGTCGTACACCCGAAAGACTTGCCATTCACCGCGCTGTTGCTTCACCTCGAAGTGAAATGCACGCCAGTGAATTACCAACGCCTTTCAGATTGACCGACGGAGCATCGTTGTAAAAGGGATGTGACCTACGGTAGATCTGTTGCCAGACGGATTTATCAGTGCCAATTTTTATCGCTAAAGAGCGCTGGCCATGCTGCATGCCGTGCGACCCGCGTAAAGGTCAAAGAATTCGTAGTAGAAGTAAGCGTTATCAATAAAGCAATGTAGAAAAGGAGCAAACATGGCGTTAATTTATGATTTCGAAAAAGATATAGCTGGAGCGAGACTCAACAGCAAGATCAAAGAGGAACTGCGAGCATTATTCCGCGATCATTTATCTGCTGCGCACAGCAAGACACGAAAGTCGGAAGCACCGCTTGGCGTTAAAACGCAGCGCATGCGCTCGCTGTGCATCCTGGCAGCGATCGAGCTTTTGCAAAATGAAGGTAATTATCGATTCGAAAGTATGTCATCACTCAAAGAGAAGCACATTCACTATTTATTAGATCATTGGATTGCTAAAAATCACACTCGCGGAACAATCGAAAACAAAATTACATATTTAGCAACACTAGCAAGATGGCTTCGCAAGACGAATCTCGTCAAAGCAGCAGACGAATATGAACAGTTGAAAAAATTGGAAACGCGCAGCGGCATCACGATGAATGATAAAAGCTGGGAAGCCGTTGGCATCGATGCGCAAAAAGTGATCGGACTCATCGCAATAGAAAATAAACACATTGGCGTTCAGTTATTGCTTCAAATTACGTTTGGCTTGCGCACCGAAGAAAGCATGTTATTGCGTCCGGCAGACGTGATCATGCGTCGAAAAGAATATACGTATCTCATGATTTCGGACGGAACCAAAGGCGGCCGTCCGCGCCGCATTGATGTGCAAAACGAACAAGATCTGGACGTCATTTATTTGGCGGAGACATTGGCGAATCGCAAAAGCCGTAGCACGATTCCTGCCGAATATACTCTGAATGAGTGGAAAAACATTTATTACTACACACTCTCTAAATACGGCTTCACCAAGAAAAACCTCGGTGTCACCGCCCACGGACTGCGTCACCAATATATGCAGAATTTATATCAGCAGTTGACTGGCACCGACAGCCCAGTCCGTGGTGGAGAGCAACCTTCAAAAGACATACTGACGCAGGCTCGTCAGATTATTACCGAACATGCCGGTCATTCCCGCGCATCAAAAGCCAATGCTTACATTGGCAGCCATGCGGCGATCAAGGCCAAAACATCAAAAGACCTCACAAATAGGCAGATTCTCGAAAGCTTGCAAAAAAATGGTGGTAATAAAATGGAAGCAGCAAAGCAACTCAAATGCTCCCGATCCTATTTGTACCAACGACTGAAAGAAATCGACAATCATGATCATGCGTAATCCCAAACGGTTTCTGTGGACACTGACCCTGTTCTGGAGCCTCATGCTGCTGTTTGTCTTTATCAGTGGGTATGGTTCGCCTAGCCGGACCAACACCTAGCATGGTCAATCGCGTTGCGCGTCAAGCAAGCGTTCGACCTGAGCCGCATTGGCGTTAGCAATAGACCTGAATTCCTCACTGATACGATTATCGCTCTCCACACGACGCCAGAACACAACGGCCGCTGCTGCTGCCTGAACCCAGGTATTGCGCTCTCTCGGTACCGGTAAGGTGGGCGCGAATTTGCGCTCTACCAGCTCCACGCCTCGCGAAGGGGCATACATCATAGGTAACATGTCATAGGCCGGTGCCAAGCTAAGGTCGGGCAAGAACGCAAGATTACCGTCATGCATATCAGAGTTCGCAATTAGTCGACCAAAATGCTCCAATAGTCTTATCTGTTGTGCGGTCTCTTCAGAAATATAATTCGCTTCAAAAAGTGCTTTTGCACCGTCCGACCATGAACCTGTACCGCCGAACAGCGCCGCATTCAATTCGAACCAGGTGCAAACGCCGGAGCGTCCAAATTCGCCATGGCGGTCAAAACGGTCGACTTCATAGAAGGCCCGACCGGCGAACTGATAGATGCGACTTTGTGCGGCTCTGAGCTGGAGTGTGTCAGCAATGGTGGTCAGAGCCAGGTGCTCGCACACCAGCAAATCGGCCCAACGTTGTTCCTGTGGCGAGCCGTCGGCACCTGAGAACTTGACGATGACATGGGTTGGCATTCCCCGCCAACGGCGTGCCGTGAATTTGGGAAATTCTCCAGCGGCTGAGGACTCCGCCTCTCCAAATTTGAGCGCTTGCAGGGCGCGCTGCGGATAGTCGGTTTCAACCTCATCATCACTGAGAAAATGAATGCCGTGCTGCTGCACCTCCAAGAAGCGGCGCAGTGCTTGCTCACCCAGAATGTAGTTGCCAGGCTGATCCCAGCCGACCACGCTCAAGACATGCAGGACATCGTCTTCACTCCAGCGATTCACGGCATCATCTACTTGGAGGATAGCGGCAAACTGGTGTGCAAAGTTACGACCCAAGAAACCCTGAGGTCGCATGTCGCCCAATGGATATGGCACCCCATGGAACCAGCCATCAGCCATCTCATCATCCAGCGGCCAAGGAAATGCTTCGATAAAAGTCATCGCGCAACCTGCAGGATAAACAGGCTCCAGCAGTCCTACCTCATGCGCCCGCCCCGACTCGTCAATGCGATACAGTGGCAGTGGAGCTGAGTTACCTCGAATCGACCGGCGCGCTGCATACGCCGTGCGTCGCGCGCGGCCACGCGAGATAACCTGACCGTCCAGTTCGGCAATCGCTCGCATCAAGGACGGACGACTTACCCCAAGTCGCTTTAACAACTCGCCAGCTTGCTGTCGGTGCCAGGTCCGAAGCGTTTCCAAAACTATTTTAGCGATTGACATGTAACGATTCTTTTTTAGTTAATTATTAAAATATCATAGAGCAATATTAAAATAATAAATTAACTATGTAACGATTTATGTAACGTTTATTTTGATTTTAGAAGATGTCTTTACTTATGTCAAAGTAAGAATAGGAATGGCTTAATCTCACCCCATGGCTGATGTAAATTGGCTTCATACGCCCTCATCTTCGAAGTGTAAGTGAGGTGGAAAGTCATATAGCCGAATTTGCTCCGGAATAAATCACCCGGGTTGCAGGAGAGACGTTCGCCGTCCATTTTCGGCGCTGAAATGACGATGCTAATGGTACGCGCTCTCCGTTAACAACGGACGCCGTCCTGACTTCAGTTTGCCACGCAGAATTGAATTGATAGTTCCAACGTCATTGGTTGTGAATACTGACCTGAATGTGCGCTTTATCGACACAATGAGGATAGACCGAGCAGTTGGGCGACCAAATTTAGAAGCCCATCGCCATGACAGACATTCGTTAGCCTTACTGGATGGGATTAGACTCTAACTCCGTGTGCTACTCAAATGTGGGGAGACGTCGTGGTTGTGTCGCAATAAGCGGATCTGGTAAAGTTTGGTATGGACGATTTTCGCAAAAGCCTCATCAAAAGTACCCTCTGCAAGGTTCTTAAACGACTGCATTATCCGTTGGGCCTCCAAAGGTCAGCCTTTGTCCAAAGCTGAACAGTTTTATAGTTTAGCTTTTTAATTTTCCGGACTCTCGCCACATTTTTTGTCCGTTCTACCTTATTGCGACACAACCTCCGCCCCGCCATCGCCCTAACAAAAGGCTGCGTATTGGCTAGCTGCCGAGCGCCGATCGTCGCGCGCCGGATATGTGAAATGGCGATATTGGTCTCGGGACCATTTTCCCGTAAAAATTCCAATAAACGACTATTGCCTGCACCTTGAGGCTCTCGAAATAAAGCAACATCTTGATCTTGATAATATGCCACTCCCCAACCATCATTCGTTCCATGCTGCTTATCGCCATGGGATGCAAGCAATTGCAGGGACAAGTTAAGTCGTTCAGGTACCGAACTAGACATCGCCAATAATTCGCACATCACGCCATCCTACATTTTCAGAAGTAATTACCAGTTTAATTTTTGATTCACTACTCTGTTTTGTTAGCCTCTTTATTAACTTACGGTGGGCGTCGACATCTGCTCGAATGCGGTCAAAGCATCCGCCGCATACATTAATGATGGCCCACCACCCATATAGACTGTCATTCCTAGCATTTCTTCAAACTCAGCACGACTCACGCCTAGTTTAATTAAAGCCTGCACATGAAAGCCGATGCAGCCATCACAATGGGCCGCAATGCCGAGGGCAAGTGCGATTAATTCCTTAGTCTTTTTATCCAAAGCGCCATCCTTGCTTGCTGCTTGTGCCAGCATCGAGAAGGCTTTCATGACATCCGGCGTATCTGTCCGCAATGTCGCTAATGATGCAGAAATTGACTTTGTAATATCTTGAAAATTCTTATCCATAAATTGCTCCTTAATTGATGTTGGTGACGTCATTATGTCTCAACAGTAAATAAAAGCGGTCAGCCATTTCGCTGATATTGAGGCATCGCAAACTGCTAAATAATCTCATCAAAAATCACTTGAAAAGGCTGCTCACTCTGTTAAGATAGTAATCGATTACTTACTTTAATTAAAGATATTTACCAATAAAGGGTGCGTCTAAACAAACGGAGCTAAAGTTCCACAGAAATGATAAATCAGCCGTTTTTTAAGGTCGGCAGACATATTCTATCCACCGACCATCAGATCGTTGATTGTAGCGCCTTTTAAGAGGTTGATTTTTTTGTGCAGGCTCAAATTTTCAACCTCCATTTGGTGTCAAATTTCTTGGCGCAGTCAATCCAACCGAATCAACCATTCGATCATCTGAGAAATCAAATTCGCCATGCAAATTGAAATGCTGCCAAGTGACCACTGAACCGTTGCGAATCGCTTCAATCAATTCCGCTTTGCGCGCCTCATCTGATTCATCCTCCAAAGCGCGCGTCAGAAAAAGATAGTTCCAACAGATGATCGCATTCTTGATCAACCGCCTGCAACCCTCTGCGATTTCCTGATCTTCTTTTTCACTTTGAATGAACTCATGATTGTGGCCAAAGGAAATCGCCTTGGCAAATTTGTGTGATCCTTCAACTTTGTTGAGCTGCTTTTCGATCGATTGTCTAAGCATCGGATCGTCAACGTATTTTAAAATAAAAATTGATTTCGGTAGCTTACCAAATTCCTTTAATGCCTGGTACAAGGGATGTTGTCTGGAATAAGAATTTAGTCGTTTAAAAAGTTGTGATGCGGTTGCTACTTTTAACCGAATGGTCGCAATGAAGCGCAGAATTTCATCCCACTGTGGCTCAATTATCGTTTCACGAATCGCACGGTGCGGTAGCAGCGCGGCATATCCTTTATCCTCGTAAAATTTACGATTCTTGAACGCATATAGACGTTGTCGACCGATGCCCTTGATACGTGGCGCGAACATGGTGTTCAACAAATAGGTCGATCCAAAGATCACTTCTGAATAACCATGCGTGTCCGTGGAATGAATGTCACTCTTGATGACATCATTGCGCATCAGACCATCGATCACGTAAGCTGCTTCGCGCTCGGCGGAAGTGATGACGGTAGAGTGCCATAGCAAGTGGCGCATGTCGATGAAGCTTATGACACTCACACCTTTATCTTTTCCAAAATATTTGAATGAGTAGTTGGTATTCAAGGAGTCGACAGCGACTTCAAATTTTTGCCCATCGCTCGAGGTATGCAACACGTCTGCTTGTTGTCGATAAAGATTGGGTAATTCCATCTTATCGACAAACTGCAAAATACGATCATTGGCACTATGAATATTAGTCGAAGTAAAGTACCAATTGACTGCAGTATCAAGTTCATTCTCGTTAATTTGTTTGGAGATTTGCGCAAGCTTTCTGTGACCGATGTCGCATCCATAGCCGATGATACCGGCGAAGAAGACTTTCTTTTGGGGCTTGGCTGGTTGATGCTTTGGTTGCCAGTGTTCGAATTCATCGAGAAAGCCTGTTGTTTGATCTACCGTTGCCAATACTTCGAGCAAAGAAATGTATTTGCGTTCTGGGAAAAAGGTAGAAAGAGAAAGTGCTTCTGTCTCCTCAAGCTTCGGTGTGCTGATCTGAAAGCTGCCATCCGGGCGAAGACTGAGCAGTGGATTGTCGCCGGCAGAAAAATGCCTATTCGTTTCCTCATACTGGGCGTCGAGCGCCTCATTAAGTTCCTGTAACGTGGCTCCGCAATCAACGAATTGTTCCAACTGCGCACGGCGTATATAGGTTTCGCGGTTCGCGTCCCAATCGGACTTCGCAATCAGGTAGTCATCCAAAGAACGGTACTTCTCAGAGTGCACCAAGTTTAAGGTGCCGGATTTGATCGCATCGGCGATCGCAATATAAAGCAGTACTTTATAGAGCGAGATCCGAAATTTTCCGTCAACTCCGACGACTGCTGCCCGCTCTTCGTAAGAAAGAAAATTGGTGGGTGCATGCTTATCGATGGCACCTGCATTGCCTTGGTAATGCAGTACGGCCGCAAATAATTCTGGCTTGCGGCAATGCGAATCAAATTGCACTTTGCGCACAATTTCCGCAATGCGATTTTGCAGCTTCAACGATTGCTGTTCAAGAAGCACGTAATAGTCCTGTCCATGATGAATGGTAGCCATGTTCTGTTTGAAGTCATTGATCTGTTGCTCAACCGGTGCTTCTCTTGGTGTCTTCAAAGATAGCATCGTGTCGATAGCGATGACTTTCTGGCTGTCCGTTAATGCATCATCGGCGATGATATGTCTGATCGCCGATACGGTTCCGATGATGGTCTGTCCAAGGCGATCTGCGAGCGTGAAGAATTTTTGCTCGCGCTGTTCTCGGTCTTGATAGTACGATTCTTTATGTGCTTTCTCAGCGATGTTACGAGCCGACTGCACTGTGAACAACAAGGTGTCAATCAGCGTGTCATGCAATTTATAGGTCTGAAAAATAATGAATGCGATCAAATGCAAATAGCGATCTTCCGCCGAACGGCGAGAGACTTGCGGCACTTGAAATTTGATCACAGAATAGGCGTAATGACGAACACACTCATAACGCAAGGAAAGTGAATCGATGATCGGTTTCAAATCAAGATAAAATGCGAGCAAGGTTCCAAAGTCGTTTAGATTAGCTTTGATTTTCGAAGGCTGCGTCGACTGAAATGGCTTCTTCAATAACGTGAGCGAATAACATCGACTATCATCTGTGCCGTACTTAGTCTCTTTCAACAGAAGAGAATCGAGTTTCTGGCGCTGTGACTCGGTAAGACTAGCGGTAATAATGTGCCCTAGCTCACGCTGATAATCGTTGATCGCTGCGACAATTAGATCGGCGAGAATGGCGTAGCTAGGCATTGCAATTTTTTTGGTGGTTAGCTGTTCGATGATTTCCAGGAGAACTAATTTTGGTCGGAATTGAACGCGCACCATCATCGCGATTTCGTTCGCTGTGAATACTTTCGCGGCATCGTCAAAAGCACTACAACCGAAATAACGTAAGATCAAATTTTGGTGCCGAAGATAGGTTACTTTGCTATAAGCTTCAGGCAGAATATCGCTTGGATTTAGGCCAATTTGTTTGGCGACGAATTCGATGTCCGCTTGGTGGAATTGTCGTGCGAAAAATTTTCGGCGCGCTTTAAAATAGCCTGCGGTTACGATGAAGCAAACCTTGTTGGTCGGCGTTCGCATCCCTTCCATCAGATCAGTGAACATGAGAGGTGCAAAAAAGAAATTATAGCGCTCAGTATTATTAAATACAGGTGGAGAATCGAAGGCCGCCTGCTCCAAGGCATTAAAAATAGTCATTCTTGGCATTGGAGACCTCTCGTGAAATGAAAAATGCGGGCGGGCATTCTATCCTGAATAACCGACTGCAATTCGAGAGGCGATATGCTGGAATGGTTGATAAAGCGCTGGAGCCGTGCGTCGCGGCCATAAATAATCGCGATTTAAGTGCTGGGGAGGGGGCGAGAGATCGGCCTGTCAGAACGCGCTACATTCAACGATTTGATGGTCGAGGGATAGAATATGTCAACGGACTTTAAAAAACGGCTGATTTATCATTTCTGTGGAACTTTGAGCCTGTAAGAATTTCTGTGTAAATGCCACGGAACAAGTCAGTGATCGTATTTTTGAATGCGATCACCAAACTCAATCATAAAACGATTTAAGGCCATACGCCAATTGATGATCTGTGTCTCTGTAAATCTGCTCTTACGCATTTCTGTTCTCCCTTGGCATATAAGTTTGCCTCAAGAACTCTAGTTATGCATGGCTTGATTTTACGGGAGGGTTACAATTTGCCAGAAACAGAATGAAAAGCCAATTGCAGATTTATCTGATACTAAAATTGAGTTTTTGAAACCAAATATGGGGTTGTAAGCCGGAACCCCAGAAATTTCCGTCATTCCAGTTCCAGCTCCGCCACGAGCGCATCTAGGTCGATCATCTTGCCGTCGCTCTGGAAGGTGTAATGCCCGTTCAGCAGGATGTGCCGCCAGGCCGCCGGTGATATCTGGGTGATGAGTGCCAGCGCCTTGGCGTTGCCGCTCGCCTCGTACTTCGTCAGCAGCCGCGACAGGATGGCCGAGTTGTAGTAGATGACGGCGTTGGCGATCAGCCTTGCGCACTGGTTGCTGATTTCGATCTCGATGTCGGTGCGCCCGGTCAGCTCCTTCTTGCCGCCGACCTGGGCGATGGCCGAGCGTAGCTGGTGGTAGGACTCAATCCGGTTCTGCGAGCGGTGCACGTTGCGCTCCAGTTGCGGATTGCGCAGGTAGCGCAGCGTGTAGATGCTGCGAACGAGCTTGTCGAACTCGAACACCGCGCGCCGTGTCGGGTTCGACGCGGTGTAAGTGCACAGCTTGCGGATCAGCGTGCCCTGCGTCATCTCCTTCAGCCCGAGTGTGGCCACGATCTGGTTAATGTTTGGCTTCTCGTTGACGATGAGATCGCGGTCGATTTTTCCGACCGGCCGGGTCAGGCATTTCTCATACAGTGCCAGATCATCGGCGCAATACAGTTCCTTCAACTGGTCGTCAAGGTCGGTGAAGCGCGGCTCGAAGCGTAGACCGAACCAGTGCAGGATGGCGAAGTTGGCCTTGTTGACGCTGTGCATGTCGCCGGTAATCGCGGTCGGCATGATGTCCGACGTGTTGCGATACCAGATGTCGAACACGTGATGGGCCTCGTAGTCGTGCGCGCCGATCAGATAGCCGTTGAGCGGCACGTGGTTGCACAACAGCGAGTAGGCGACCACGCCCTTGCCGCGACCGAAATATTTGCGCGAGTAGCGCGCCTTCACGGTCGGCCGCTCGACGCCGAATTTCTGGCCATCGACGGCACCGTACAGCACATCGAGGTCGAACGAATAATGCGGGAAGATCGGCAGCGCGGCGATGGCGTTGCTGACGCAGTCGTTGGCCGCGTGCAGCGTTGCGTGGCGCAGGTACTGCTGGTAAGCGCTCTCCAGCACGTGGTAAGGGATGTCGCTGGTGCGTGCCATGACTTGGTTGCCGTGATTCATCGCCTGCGCAATGATGACCGCCATCAAGCTGTCGGCGTCTGCGACCTTCTTCGCATAGCGCGGCTGCAAGGGCGTCAGCGCCGACAGGAACTGGCACCGCCCGTTGACGAAGCGGAACACGTCGGCCACGTCGCGGAACGGCAGTTGCTCGTAGAACGACTTCTCGCGCGCCTTCTGGTTCTCACCCTTGGGCTTGTGCCAGGTCAGCTTCTGCGCGTCCTTGTCGTATTCCAGGTGCGTCAGCTTGCCCTGCTTCAGCTCGCGGTTGAAGGCCAGCCATTGCGCGTGCAGTTCGGCCGCCAGCACATTGAGCTGGGCATCGACCGGCTGCCGCAGGAACGGGATGTCCATCTGCGCCAGTGCATCGGCCTTTTCGTCCAGCGAAACCAACTCGTCGGAGAAATGACGGTGTTGCAGGCTGTCGTCGAGGTAGAGTTCACCCGACTGGAAGCGCTTCCTGACTTGGCGGTACAGCCAGAACTCGTAGCGGTCGGCATGCAGGCCCGTCGGCGTGCCATCCGCATCGAAGGTCAGCAGGTACGGCCGCAACCTTTTCGGCAGCGTGGACGCCTGACATTCGGCGAGCGGCCGTTGCGACAGGCGCTGCTGCTTGGCGAACACGCCCTTGGCCCAGTCCAGCGCCGCGAGCCACGGGCTTTCCGGGTCGGTGCTGGAGAAATCGAGCGCGACATACAGTGGGCGAAGATGACGGCGGATACGCTCGGCCAGGCCGTCCACTGCCTGCCAGTGCAAAGCCAGCTTGCTTACCGGCTTCACGCTCATACGCTGTGCCGTGGTTTGCAGCGTATCGCGGGGCATGATCTTGTAGGCGCGCTGACGCACATCGCCGAAAGGTGTGGGATCGGGCACGCTGTCGTCGATGTAAAGCGACAACAGGCGGCCGACCTGCGGAGTGTCTTGCTGACGGCGCATCTGCTCGGCGGCAAAGGATTGCTTTGCGCCCGCGCTGCTTTCGTCCTCCAACTGCTTCATGTGGTAGGCCATCGCATCGACCAGGTTATCGGAGAGCTGCCGATAGCGCACCCAGGCGTAGCACAGCAGGTAGAGATGCGTCTGATCGGCCTTCAGGTTGCGCAGATCGTGGACAGTGTAGAAATTCGCCAGGCTCGCGTAGTACAGCAGGTTCTGCTGTGAGATTCCGAACTTTGGCAGCAGTGTCTTGGCGATTCCGTGCAGCGGTTCCAGCGTGGCGCGCTTCTCGCGCTCGCGGGCCATCTGACGCCAGCCGAAATCCTTGGCGTCCTGCTTGAGCGCCGCCAGTTGAGACAAGGTATCGTCGCGCACCAGGAGCTGGCCCAGCGCAGCCTTGGCCGATTCGTCCAACACTTCCGCCAGCAAGCCGCCCAAGCGCCGACGTTCGGCGGACAGGGCTTCGCTGACCAGCTCTTGCAGGGTGGTATAGCCGGACCGAATGATCTTGTGCTCGTTGAGCCAGACGATCAGCTCGGCGGCCACGAACCCAGGTGTCACGTCGCGGCGCACGATTTGCGCGGCTTGCCGCACGAGATGCGGCAGGAAATCGGCCGTCCACGGCCGGTAGTCGAACAACTGGGCAATCCGCTCGCGCTGGGTGTAGTGCTCGTGCTTGGTGATCGCCTTGTGCTCGAATGGCTCACCGTGGAAATAGCGGCTCAACACGAAAGCGCAATCGTCCTCAGCCTCGTTCCAATCGAAGCGGAAGAAAGCGTGCTTGGCCTTGAAGTAACCGATCTGCAAGACGCAATAGACCTGGGCGGGGAGTCCGGGCCGACTGCTGGCGAGCGCCAGTTCGGTTTCGGTCAGCGCAAGGTATTCCAGCCGTTGGGTGTCGTCGAAATCCGGCAAGCCGTACAGGGCTTCCTGCTCGGCGTCCGACAGGACGGTGAGCAGCTTATTCTTGTTGCCCATCATCCGTCCTTCCCGTGCCATGCCACCCCACTCGCGCCAACGTTTCGATCAGCGTGGTGCGCTTGACGCTAAAATTTCGGCACACCGCTGCCTTGGACATGCCGCCATCGAGCGCGGCAACGATGGCGTCCAGCTTCTCGCCGGTGATCGCTTGCGGCCGACCGCCGATCCGGCCGCGTTTGCGGGCGGCGGCCAAGCCGGCCACGACACGCTCCTGGATCAAGGCGCGCTCGTACTGCGCAAGCGCGCCGAACACCTGGAACAGGAACTCGCCCGAGGGCGTCGTGGTATCCAGGTTCTCCGTCAGAGAACGGAACGCCACCCGCTTGTCCTTTAGCGAGGTCACGATGGAAAGCAAGTGCGACAACGAGCGGCCGAGCCGGTCGAGCTTCCACACCACCAGCACGTCGCCGGCGCGGACGAATTCGAGCGACCGCGCCAGGCCGGCGCGGTCATCCTTCGCACCAGAGGCGTGATCCTCGAACAGATGACGCGGATCGACGCCGGCGGCGAGCAGCGCGTCGCGCTGCAAGTCCGTGCTCTGCCGGTCGGAATCCGACGACACGCGCATGTAACCAACCAACATAGGCGGATAACTATCGAAAACAGGTTTCCGTATGGTAGCGCATGGCGACAGAGTTTTCCGCACAATTTTGAGGCCATCCAGAGGTTGGTGCATAGGACTGTTGCAGATATGTCGCAAAACATTTGTTTTACGACATGTCGGGCAAAGTATGCCTACTTCGCTCTGTGCAAATATGGGCTACAATGTAGCTCATTAATCCGGAGGATCAAACCATGTCTGCAAATGCAGTAGTCCGTGCCCGCATCGACGAGCACATCAAGGAAGAGGCCACCGCCGTGCTGGCGGCGATGGGGCTGACCGTGTCGGACGCCTTTCGCATCATGCTGACCCGCGTCGCCCGCGAGAAAGCCTTGCCGTTCGAGCCGTTGGTGCCAAACGCCACCACCATCGAGGCGATGAAGGAAGCGCGCCGTGGCGGCCTGAAGTCGTTCGCTACCGTCGAGGACTTGATGGCGGACTTGAATGCGGACGATTGAACAGACCGGCCAGTTCAAACGCGACTACAAGCGCGAAGCCAAAGGCCCGCATCGGCAGACGCTGGCAAGTGATTTCGTCGCCATCGTGACCGACTTGGCGAACGACCAACCGCTGGCCGAGAAACACCGTGACCACGCGCTGACCGGCGATTGGAAGGATCACCGGGACTGCCACGTCAAGCCCGACCTGGTGTTGATTTATCGCAAACCGGACGACGCTGTGTTGCAACTCGTCCGTCTCGGCTCGCATAGCGAGCTTGGGCTGTAGGCAGCCAGGCTCCATCACAAGGAGAAAGACACCTATGGAAATCACCATCACTGACGAGGAATGGAACGTACTGGGGGTCGTCTCAGAAAACGGAAAAAATCGTACGCTAAGCATGCGCGGAGGCTGGTATCCAGCGTTATAAGATCGGAATGGACACGCCGAGGTTTTTGGCCACGTCCTTGGGCAGAACTCCGCTGGGCAGCAGGGAGTTTCGATGCACTGAATTGGGTTGTGTCGCAATAAGCGGATCTGGTAAAGTTTGGTATGGACGATTTTCGCAAAAGCCTCATCAAAAGTACCCTCTGCAAGGTTCTTAAACGACTGCATTATCCGTTGGCTAAAAGCAAAACCCCCCGTTACGCTGGGTAACGGGGGGTTCGCAGAATACAAGCCTGACGATAACCTACTTTCACACTGGTTGCAGCACTATCATTGGCGCAGAGTCGTTTCACGGTCCTGTTCGGGATGGGAAGGGGTGGTACCAACTCGCTATGGTCATCAGGCATAACTTGTCGACTTGCTGTGGCCACCTTGCTCTGTGGGGCACAACAAATCCAATTCAGAAGAGTTCAGCAGAATGTGCGTCGTTTTTCACTCGCACCAATCTCAATTTATTATTTATTCCTGGTTATGATTTGTACCAACATTCATTGGCTCACACTTCATATTGCTCACTTGCAGCCTATACCTGCTAAGGTTATAGGGACAAGCCTTACGGGCAATTAGTACTGGTTAGCTTAATGCATTACTGCACTTCCACACCCAGCCTATCAACGTCCTGGTCTCGAACGACCCTTTAAGGAGATCAAGTCTCCGGGAAGTCTCATCTTAAGGCGAGTTTCCCGCTTAGATGCTTTCAGCGGTTATCTCTTCCGAACATAGCTACTCGGCAATGCCACTGGCGTGACAACCGATACACCAGAGGTTCGTCCACTCCGGTCCTCTCGTACTAGGAGCAGCCCCCTTCAAACTTCCAACGCCCACGGCAGATAGGGACCAAACTGTCTCACGACGTTTTAAACCCAGCTCACGTACCACTTTAAATGGCGAACAGCCATACCCTTGGGACCGGCTACAGCCCCAGGATGTGATGAGCCGACATCGAGGTGCCAAACTCCCCCGTCGATATGAACTCTTGGGAGGAATCAGCCTGTTATCCCCAGAGTACCTTTTATCCGTTGAGCGATGGCCCTTCCATACAGAACCACCGGATCACTATGTCCTACTTTCGTACCTGCTCGACTTGTCAGTCTCGCAGTTAAGCACGCTTATGCCATTGCACTATCATCACGATGTCCGACCGTAATTAGCGTACCTTCGAACTCCTCCGTTACACTTTGGGAGGAGACCGCCCCAGTCAAACTGCCTACCATGCACTGTCCCCGACCCGGATAACGGGCCAAGGTTAGAACCTCAAACAAACCAGGGTGGTATTTCAAGGATGGCTCCACGAGAACTGGCGTCCCCGCTTCAAAGCCTCCCACCTATCCTACACAGATTGGTTCAAAGTCCAATGCAAAGCTACAGTAAAGGTTCATGGGGTCTTTCCGTCTAGCCGCGGGTAGATTGCATCATCACAAACACTTCAACTTCGCTGAGTCTCGGGAGGAGACAGTGTGGCCATCATTACTCCATTCGTGCAGGTCGGAACTTACCCGACAAGGAATTTCGCTACCTTAGGACCGTTATAGTTACGGCCGCCGTTTACTGGGACTTCAATCAAGAGCTTGCACCCCATCATTTAATCTTCCAGCACCGGGCAGGAGTCACACCATATACGTCCACTTTCGTGTTTGCATAGTGCTGTGTTTTTATTAAACAGTTGCAGCCACCAGTTTATTGCAACCCCTTCATCCTTCCCCCGCAGGGGGGTCAAACTACAAGGGCGTACCTTATCCCGAAGTTACGGTACCAATTTGCCGAGTTCCTTCTCCCGAGTTCTCTCAAGCGCCTTAGAATACTCATCTCGCCCACCTGTGTCGGTTTGCGGTACGGTCTCGTATGACTGAAGCTTAGAGGCTTTTCTTGGAACCACTTCCGATCGCTTCGTGAACAAGTTCACTCGTCTCAACCCCTTGAATTACGCACCCGGATTTGCCTAAGTGCCTTCTACAAGTCAAGAACAGGCTCTTCCAACCGCCTGACGACCTTCTGTGATCCGTCCCCCCATCGCATCATACGACGGTGCAGGAATATTAACCTGCTTCCCATCAGCTACGCATCTCTGCCTCGCCTTAGGGGCCGACTCACCCTGCTCCGATGAACGTTGAACAGGAAACCTTGGGCTTACGGCGTGGAGGCTTTTCACCCCCATTATCGCTACTCATGTCAGCATTCGCACTTCTGATACCTCCAGCAACCTTTACAAGTCACCTTCGCAGGCTTACAGAACGCTCTCCTACCATATCCTAAAAGGATATCCGCAGCTTCGGTGTATAGCTTAGCCCCGTTACATCTTCCGCGCAGGACGACTCGATCAGTGAGCTATTACGCTTTCTTTAAAGGGTGGCTGCTTCTAAGCCAACCTCCTGACTGTTTTAGCCTTCCCACTTCGTTTTCCACTTAGCTATACTTTGGGACCTTAGCTGGCGGTCTGGGTTGTTTCCCTCTTGACACCGGACGTTAGCACCCGATGTCTGTCTCCCAAGCTCGCACTCAACGGTATTCGGAGTTTGCAATGGTTTGGTAAGTCGCGATGACCCCCTAGCCATAACAGTGCTCTACCCCCGTTGGTGATACTTGAGGCACTACCTAAATAGTTTTCGGAGAGAACCAGCTATTTCCAGATTTGTTTAGCCTTTCACCCCTACCCACAGCTCATCCCCTAATTTTTCAACATTAGTGGGTTCGGTCCTCCAGTGCGTGTTACCGCACCTTCAACCTGGCCATGAGTAGATCATCTGGTTTCGGGTCTACACCCAGCGACTAAGACGCCCTATTCGGACTCGATTTCTCTACGCCTTCCCTATGCGGTTAAGCTTGCCACTGAATGTAAGTCGCTGACCCATTATACAAAAGGTACGCAGTCACGGAACAAGTCCGCTCCTACTGTTTGTATGCACACGGTTTCAGGTTCTATTTCACTCCCCTCCCGGGGTTCTTTTCGCCTTTCCCTCACGGTACTGGTTCACTATCGGTCGATATCGAGTATTTAGCCTTGGAGGATGGTCCCCCCATGTTCAGACAGGATTTCACGTGTCCCGCCCTACTTGTCGCAAGCTTAGTTCCACAAAGATGATTTCGTATAAGGGGCTATCACCCTCTATGGCCGGAGTTTCCAATCCGTTCTACTATCAAATCTGCTAAATCTTGCAGGCTCTTCCCATTTCGCTCGCCACTACTTTGGGAATCTCGGTTGATTTCTTTTCCTGTAGCTACTTAGATGTTTCAGTTCGCCACGTTCGCTTTTAACACCTATGTATTCAGTGTTAAATGACCTTACGGCCGGGTTTCCCCATTCGGAAATCTGCGGATCAATGTGTGTTTGCTCACTCCCCGCAGCTTATCGCAAGCTACTACGTCCTTCATCGCCTGATATCGCCAAGGCATCCACCATGTGCACTTAGTCACTTGTCCCTATAACTTTAGCTTCTGGTGTCTGGGTCGATTGCTCAACTCAGGTTCATCACCAAAAACGGTTATAGTTCTTTACTACTTATGAGTATTACTTTAGCGTTTGCCGTATCTCAAGAATTTATTTTTTCTAAAACTGCCTTTCGGCTGCTTTTGATCAAACTCTTTTAATACTTTGTTTGTTCGATACAATCATAACCCTTCCATAAATCTGATCAGTATTACTACCAATCTCTTTACAGAAATAAATTTTGATTATTTCTACTTTACTTCTTCTGAATTGTTAAAGAACGAGAACTTCTTGTTACTGAGTCTTCCGACTCTCTTTCGATTTGAAAGAACAAACCTAAACAGCGCTCGCGCCATTTGCGTTTGTTTTCTCAACATACTTTTGGTAGGGCTGGTTGGGCTCGAACCAACGACCCCCGCGTTATCAACACGGTGCTCTAACCAGCTGAGCTACAGCCCCAGTATTGGTGGAGGTTGACGGGATCGAACCGACGACCCCCTGCTTGCAAAGCAGGTGCTCTCCCAGCTGAGCTAAACCCCCATTCAGGCACTACTTCCTACTTCAAAGCAGTTTCACTACTCTTACTACTCTTCTCGTCTCTTTTTAACAGTCAATAAAAGTGAACACTTAATTACGGCGCTACTCTAGAAAGGAGGTGATCCAGCCGCACCTTCCGATACGGCTACCTTGTTACGACTTCACCCCAGTCACGAACCCTGCCGTGGTAAGCGCCCTCCTTACGGTTAAGCTACCTACTTCTGGCAGAACCCGCTCCCATGGTGTGACGGGCGGTGTGTACAAGACCCGGGAACGTATTCACCGCGACATGCTGATCCGCGATTACTAGCGATTCCAACTTCATGTAGTCGAGTTGCAGACTACAATCCGGACTACGATACACTTTCTGGGATTAGCTCCCCCTCGCGGGTTGGCGGCCCTCTGTATGTACCATTGTATGACGTGTGAAGCCCTACCCATAAGGGCCATGAGGACTTGACGTCATCCCCACCTTCCTCCGGTTTGTCACCGGCAGTCTCATTAGAGTGCCCTTTCGTAGCAACTAATGACAAGGGTTGCGCTCGTTGCGGGACTTAACCCAACATCTCACGACACGAGCTGACGACAGCCATGCAGCACCTGTGTGCAGGTTCTCTTGCGAGCACTTCCAAATCTCTTCGGAATTCCTGCCATGTCAAGGGTAGGTAAGGTTTTTCGCGTTGCATCGAATTAATCCACATCATCCACCGCTTGTGCGGGTCCCCGTCAATTCCTTTGAGTTTTAATCTTGCGACCGTACTCCCCAGGCGGTCTACTTCACGCGTTAGCTGCGTTACTAAGTCAATTAAGACCCAACAACTAGTAGACATCGTTTAGGGCGTGGACTACCAGGGTATCTAATCCTGTTTGCTCCCCACGCTTTCGTGCATGAGCGTCAGTGTTATCCCAGGGGGCTGCCTTCGCCATCGGTATTCCTCCACATATCTACGCATTTCACTGCTACACGTGGAATTCTACCCCCCTCTGACACACTCTAGCCATACAGTCTCAAATGCAGTTCCCAGGTTGAGCCCGGGGATTTCACATCTGACTTATATAACCGCCTGCGCACGCTTTACGCCCAGTAATTCCGATTAACGCTTGCACCCTACGTATTACCGCGGCTGCTGGCACGTAGTTAGCCGGTGCTTATTCTTCAGGTACCGTCATTAGCAAGCCATATTAGGACTCACCGTTTCTTCCCTGACAAAAGAGCTTTACAACCCGAAGGCCTTCTTCACTCACGCGGCATTGCTGGATCAGGGTTGCCCCCATTGTCCAAAATTCCCCACTGCTGCCTCCCGTAGGAGTCTGGACCGTGTCTCAGTTCCAGTGTGGCTGGTCGTCCTCTCAGACCAGCTACTGATCGTCGCCTTGGTGAGCCTTTACCTCACCAACTAGCTAATCAGATATCGGCCACTCTTATAGCACGAGGTCCGAAGATCCCCCGCTTTCCTCCTCAGAGCGTATGCGGTATTAGCTATCCTTTCGGATAGTTATCCCCCACTACAAGGTATGTTCCGATACTTTACTCACCCGTTCGCCACTCGCCACCAGACCGAAGTCCGTGCTGCCGTTCGACTTGCATGTGTAAGGCATGCCGCCAGCGTTCAATCTGAGCCAGGATCAAACTCTTCAGTTTAATCTCTGTTTAAAGACATTTCTGTCTGTCGCTCACTCAAAATACTGACAGTTCAGATTCCATTTCTGAAATCCGTCTTGCTTTATTTCTTGTGAAGCATTTGATATTTTTTAAGCATGCCAATCAGTTCAACTGATATCATTCATCCTGTCCGAATAGCATCGAGGTATTGCCGTACCACGAACAAGTCGGACACATTGCCAGACAACATTCTGGCCAAGGCAGACTCTCCTCCGAATATAGCTTCTACGTTTGGCTTTGAAATCCATTCGTCAGCTGCTTTAGGATCTGGCAATAGAATCTGCAGTGCTTTGTATATTCCTAAAATGTAAGAAATACGCTCCAGTGTATCTCGGCTGAGATTGGCAGCAGACGGATTGCGTTTCCAGTTATCAAAATTGGAGCGACTTGGCGAACCCAGTAAAATCATCTCCTGATCACTCTTCAACTTCCATGCGGATGCGATGTTGAAAAAGGTCTTGAGACCAATAGCAGATAATTGTTGTGCTTCTGGTTTTGGATTAACTGCAGTTGTGCTCATAGAAAGATCCATATTTGTTCTTTATATTTATTCTAGTAGATATTTGGATATTGAATCGCCACGAGTTCCCTAGACACTCGCCAGCCGTTCAAATTATTGTTTTTCATAATTCATCGGTGATAGCTGCTTGCTGAAACTATGCCGACGTTTCGGATTGTAGAACATCTCAATGTAATCAAAGATATCACGCTTCGCCTTTTCCCTTGTTTCATACACTTTTCTGCGTATCCGCTCGCGCTTGAGTAACTGGAAAAAACTTTCAGCCACCGCGTTGTCATGACAGTTTCCATGACGGCTCATACTCTGTTTCAGGTTGTGTGCTTTGAGGAAATTCTGCCAATCATAGCTGCTGAATTGACTTCCCTGATCTGAATGCACCATCACGGTTTGTTTGGGTTGACGCCGCCAGACTGCTATCAGTAAGGCATTCAACGCCAGCTCACGGTCGATACGCGAACCCATCGACCAGCCGATGACCTGTCGCGAGAACAAGTCCAGTACTACCGCGAGATACAGCCAGCCTTCATGGGTGCGAATATAGGTGATGTCGGTGACCCACACGCGATTCGGTTCGGTCGGTGCAAACTGTCTTTGCAGATGATTGGGCGCATGCACCGAAACTGGGCCGCTACGGGCGCGTGGACGGCGATGGTAGCCAGTCTGCGAACGCAGATGTGCCTGACGCATCAGTCGGTGTACACGATTGACGCCGCAGACTTCACCCAGCTCACGCAAGTCTTGCCAGACTTTGCGATAGCCATAGACAGAGCCGCTTTCCAGCCAGGATTGTTTCACTTGTCCTAGCAAGCACTGGTCTTCGATGTGTCGTTCTGACTCTGGCGTGTGCAGCCAGGCGTAATAACCGCTCGGGTGAATTTCCATCACTTTGCACAGTCGGCGCACTGGATAGCCGGACTGGTGTGCTTGCACGAACGCCTTTTAAGATATCGCGCTCCTCGCTGACCCGTTTCAATTCGGCTTTGAGGCGGCGGAGTTCGGCTGGCTGGTCATCGGCTGCTTTGCGTTCGGCTGGCGGTGCGCTAAAGCGTTTTACCCACTGATAGAGGCTATGGGAACTGACATCGAGTCGCTGCCACATCCGTGACCGCATGGCCGCGCTCAGTAACTTGTTTGACTGCCTCAATTTTAAATTCGTCGGTATATCGTTTGTTGTTCATCACTTCTCCTGTTGGCCTAAATTATAGGCTGGAGAGTGTCTACATTACTCGTGGCGATTCAACTCTCCTACCGCAGATCAGGAAAGTTTCACAGCGAAATCAATACAGCCAGGTCAATCTGGCCATGCAATTGCAAACATAGTCTCGACTAAGTAACAAAATTATTTGTGGACAGAGAGCATAAATACACACTTTAGTAGCATATATAAATCCATTGCATTACATATTTATACCACTATAATGTGCAAATGGAATTAAATGACTGCACTATACAAATTTTTATCGAGAATGCCTGGCATGACGCGGCAGTACTTGAGCTGACCGGAGATTCAGCCTTTGGCATGAAGGCATCGACCTATTTGGTTTATCTGCAAGAGTACATCCTGAAACATTGGGAAAAATGCGATGCAAGTGCGCTTTCAGTCAATATGCCAGTTAATCTGGATTCTTATGCCTTGAATTCGTGGCCGGCGTTTCTGATTGATTTACTTCCACAAGGCTTTGGACGAATTGAATTATTGAAACAGCTTCATAAAGACATAACGGCTGGTTCTGCTGCCGATTGGGCACTGCTTTGTTCGGGTGCAGGAAATCCTATTGGTAATCTCCGAATTAAAGAGGCACATAGTTGGGCTTCGGAGAGAACATCTGGCTTGCCTCGTGGATTTACCCTTGATGAAGTTGCGTCCAGAGCCGGCGAGTTTAATGAATATCTGGCACAACACGGTTTGTTTTTAGCGGGCTCCTCAGGTGTTCAAGGCGAATGGCCGAAAATTTTACTGACCAGAGCACATGATGGACTGCTTTATCTTGATCACACACTCGCTGACGATCAGGCAGAACAACATTACATCGTAAAGTTTGGACGTGGCACCGATCCATCCCTGGCAAATATTTTGCGTTTGGAAGCCCCCTACATGCGACTGGCAAAGTATTTAGGACTGAATGTGTATGCAGAATTGATCTTGCGCGAACGTGCATTGTTCATTCCCCGTTTTGATCGCCAGATTCAGAATGGAAAAGTCATTCGCTTCGGTCAGGAAAGTACTGCTTCTCTCTGTGAAATCACAGGATTTTCTGGGCTACCGAATCACAACCAGATTTGCCAGAAACTGAGCAAAGTCGTCACGGAACCCGAAAAAACCATTATTGAATATATCAAGCGAGATATCGCCAATATCGTTTTGGGGAACAAGGACAACCACGCGAGGAACACCGCAATACAACGAGGCATAGATGGTCACATTGGATTGACGCCTTTATTTGATTTTGCACCTATGTGGCTGCATCCAGACGGTATTGCCAGACGTATTCGGTGGCAATCCGATGATGGCGGGCTGCCAAACTGGAGAAGTGTGATTCAGCAAGCCAGTGAAGCAACAAACCTCGATATCTCAACACTCAAGTCCGGCGTACAAGCCATGGCTGCGCCAATGTCTACGTTACGCAATTATGCGAAAGAATGTGGGATAGAAGAAGAAATGTTGCATCCATTTGAAAACACCTTGAAAAACGTGCGTACGCAGTTGGAGGATTTGTAAATGGATAAACGCTATAAACCTTTGACTCCGATGGAGGAGCTACAAATTCGTCGCCATTTGCTAGAAGAACTCACCGCAAAACCGACGACCCCTATTCCTGCCGTCATCCGGAAAATACGTACAGGATTACGCTTCACGATTCCCGAATATGCGAAGCTGTGCGGTGTATCTGCCCGAACATTGCAAGATATCGAACGCGGGGAATCAAGTCCGACTTTAATGACAGCAGAAAAACTACTGCATCCGATTGGCATGACACTAGGTGCCGTGAAAAAATTGTAAGCCCATGCCTGTAGCGATGGAGTTCGCTTGGTATTTATACGCTTTCGAATGGAACGATTTGCGTTATTTAGTCCTTAGTTCTGTCTAAAATATCTAGCGCAAATGTATTCAGTAATGCCTCACGATCGTGGTGATCAGCAACCATATTTGATGAAGCATCGGCTATCGCTTCGAGCAAGATAGAAATGGTCTCGGCTGAGTCCGGCTCAGAAAATGATTCTGATTGCATTGATGTGAAAAAGGCAGTAAAGGTTTTTTCCATCATGTTCCTCAATTGCTTGCGCACTTCTGGATGAAACTTTGTTGCCATCAGGCTCTCCTCAGGTTTGTCTAAATTTTTCGTATCTAGGGTAGTTTTTGTCTTGCGTCTGCGGTTAATAATTCACTTCATTCCGCAGTAGTATGGAAATTTAATTAGGGATGGGAGATATCACTGAGCAAATCACGGAAGTATTCATTCGGCGTTTCCCTCCCTTTTTACTGAACGGACAAAATCACGGTCGTCGTGATTTTGTCCATCGTTTCGTTATCCGGCAATCGAATGAACAACAATTGTGTCGATTAAACAAGGATTTAATCATCAACAAAATCATTAAACTCCACCGGCCATTGTTGTGGCTTAGCTCCTTTCAACAGGAGCTGTATTTCTCCGACGATCTTCATATCGACATCTGGACTGATATTCTGAGGTAAAAGCTGTTCGTTTTTCTTGAAGAATCGCTTGAAGATTGAACGGGTATCTGCTTTCTTTTTTGCTTGTTCTGGCATAACGCGGCAGACATTCATCGACGCCACAGCACGGATGAAACTGGCCACGACGATACTTTCGGTCGCCCACGGAAATTCAGGCATGACGACGAACTCCAACCATTCAATCAGGCTTTCGCTCAGATCAATATGACGCAGATCATCAAAGCAGATCGGCCAATTTCTTTCCGGTGTTGTGTCTAATAAGGTCAACAACCCCAATGGCGATAATTTTTCTTTTCCTTGCAGCGTTGATTCCGTCACAGCGTCATCCTCGTCCACTGAGTCAGGCGCTGTCACTACGTCATCTGGTTTTTTTCGGAGAAAGGCCGGGATATCGTACATTTCCATTCCATTTTCTACCCGGTCCCTGCTTGACGCCAAACGAGCCCGCTCGCTGCTCGTCGCCATACGGTACACAGCTGGCTTGCAACTCGCGGAATCGAAAACCAAAGGATCGATCGTTCTCAATCTTGTCTGTCCTATTCCGCTATGGCCAGCCGGTATCATATGTTTCACTTGATACAGAGTCGGCATATCACTCGCTTTCTCTGACTCGGGCCGCTCATGAATTAACAGGAAATTAGTTTGCTCAGTCACCAGTTGGTAATCTAATGCGATTTTTTCTACTTCAGTACTGCCAGAGCCGATCAATGATGACGCGTTCAGTCTGGCGTTAGCGGCGACTCTGGATAATTGATGATCGGACGTTGTCGCGGATGAGATATCGAGTGTTCCAAGCTCTTCCGGCAATGCACTCCCCAATCGCCGTCCAAGCAGTTGCAATACCCCTTTGGGCTTTTGCGCAAACAGTGCAAACACATGACAGGTATCACCCTCAAACAGCGTACTCGTGTTTTCTGATGTCCAGATTGGGGTGCACTCTTCTGGCCAGACACAGGTTATCGTGTCGAAATGCGGTGAACGTAAGCGGTTGAACATGCGCAAAACCGCTGGTTCAACGGCTTCGCTAGTCGCAACAAAGTCACACGCACCTTTTGTCGCATCAGCCAGCCGACGCAAGTGACTCTCAGCAGGACTATTACCGACGCCAACAATGAATAACCGGTGTCCGGATTTTTTAGCAGAAAGAATGACGCTCGTTATATCGGTGATATCACCGTCCGTAATCAGTAAAACATCACTCTGTAACTGATCATTCAACTCAAAAGTAGAACTGAGTGCTGCCTCCATTTCAGTGCCGCCTAAATCTGCCTCAAGCCCGTCTATCCAACGCTGTGCGGCAGCTTTACTCGCTGGCGCTGACTTCCACATTGCACGTGAGCGATGTTCTACGTGATTACCGAAGCGACTGAGGCAAAAGCGATCACCATCGGTCAAATTGTCCACAATCGACTGTAATGACCGGCGCGCTGAAGCAATACTGTCACCGGCCATTGAGCCAGAACAATCAACCAGAATTTTTACCGAAACCTTTGCATTCGCATTTTGTGGAATCTGAGGATAAAAACTGGCCAGCATGACATGTCGCTCGGCATTGACATAATCTGGCCCGATAGCGACGACCGCGTTATCAGAAAGCTGATCCAATACCAATACAAAATCTGGTTGTGTCGCAATAAGGTAGAACGGACAAAAAATGTGGCGAGAGTCCGGAAAATTAAAAAGCTAAACTATAAAACTGTTCAGCTTTGGACAAAGGCTGACCTTTGGAGGCGTTCATCCCCAAGGGGGATACCGCCTATGACGCGCTCAAACCGATGATTAGCAGCGACAGGCTGAACATCAAGGCTATTCGTGCCCACTGGGATGAAATTCTGCGGCTGGCGACCTCGATCAAGCAGGGCACGGTGACAGCCTCGCTGATGCTTCGGAAACTCGGCAGCTATCCGCGCCAGAACGGCTTAGCCATCGCCCTGCGCGAGCTGGGGCGCATCGAACGCACGCTGTTCATCCTGGACTGGTTGCAAAGCGTGGAGCTGCGCCGCCGCGTCCACGCTGGACTGAACAAGGGCGAAGCGCGCAACGCGCTGGCCCGCGCCGTATTCTTCAACCGTCTGGGCGAAATCCGCGACCGCAGCTTCGAGCAGCAGCGCTACCGGGCCAGCGGCCTCAACCTGGTGACGGCGGCCGTCGTGTTGTGGAACACGGTCTATCTGGAGCGCGCAGCACATGCGTTGCGTGGCAACGGGCATGCTGTCGATGACGCGCTATTGCAATACCTGTCGCCGCTCGGCTGGGAACACATCAACCTGACCGGCGATTACCTCTGGCGCAGCAGCGCCAAGATCGGCGCGGGCAAGTTCAGGCCGCTACGACCGCTGCAACCGGCTTAGCGTGCTTTATTTTCCGTTTTCTGAGGCGACCCCGTGTAGATCAGCAGGAAGTCGCCGCCGATGTGGCACTCGCGATGGCCTGCCCAGTCACCCGTCAGCGGGTGGTCGAGCCATTCAGGCGGCAGCGGCCCGTCGTTGGCGATCAGCAGCGTCATGGCCTCTTTCAGCCGGTTCATGTCGTACCGGCCGGAATGAGACAGGCGCTGCCAATCCTTGAGGAAGTCTTTGGTGTAGTCCGACGCGCGAGGCAGGTTCGCCCGCTTACTTGCGGCTGGCTTCTTCGAGGTCATTCAGCAGAGCGTCAGCGGTTGCGAAGCGAGCGCGACGGCTCTTGATGATCTCGTTGGCCTCGGCGATGGCAACGCGGCTGGTGGCGTTCGGTGCCTTGAGCGCGAACGGCAGTTCCTTGTCGGCGACAACACGGGTCAGGAACACGCGGATCGCATCGGAGACGGTCAGGCCCATCGAGGCCAGCGTTTCCGCAGCCTGCGCCTTGACGTTCTCGTCCACGCGAACGTGAACCATAGTGGTGGTAGCAGCCATGACGGCCTCCTATTGCGACTGATTGAGATACATTGTATCGCACGCCGCCCACAATCGCAAGGTGACACCCTCCCCCCCCCGGTGTCCCGTCTTTAGGTATGTATATAGGTAGGTATATATATATACCTACTTACAGCGACCACGGCAGCAGCTTGGCGATGTTGCGCGCGTCGTCGAGGCCTCGGTGGTGAGCGCCATCGAGAGGAAGGCCCACCATCTGCAACGCGCGGGCCATTCCCACTTCCTTGATCTTGCGGGCCTTGGCAAACCGGCGTTTGAGGTTGACATGCTCGAAGGCTGCGAGCGGGCTTTCGATGCCGTGTCGCTCGCAGTCACGCGCAAGCTGCTTGGCGTCGAATTGGCCCCAGCTCCCCCAGGTTGCGCCCTGAGCCTGATGCCGTTGGGCGAAGCTGGCCAGCCGTGCCGCGACCGCTGGAAACAACTCAGCACCGTCCACGTCGGCCTGCTGGATGTTGGTGAGCTGCCGACAAAATGGGGTGAGTTGAGGCCACACCACCGGGCGCACCAGCGCCTGAAACTGGTCGAGTACGGTGCCCTCAGCCGTGGCCCACACCGCGCCGATCTCGATGATCTCCATGTCCATTGTTGGGAGGCCATCGCCCTCGTCGCAGGTGGCCTCAAGGTCGATGACGAGGATTGGCTGCAAGCCTGCGTTTCCATCGTTGGCTTGCAGGTCTGCGAATAACCCATCCACCGTTGTCAAACTCTGTCCGTTGCCGGATTCCAGTTCGGCAATCGCATCAAGGGTCGTTTGCTGCCCCTCCTCTCCCGGCCCGACCTCCCGTAGCCGTCGCTCCAAGCGGTCACGTAGCCGAGGCAGGTTGATGATCCAGCCGCGCCGCACCGTCTCGGCGGACTCCAGCAGCTCGGAGGGATGAACAGCGAAGTATGCATCGGCGGCCTGAGACAGGCGCTGACGGGCGTCATGCAGGTGTCGGCCCAGGATAATTCCGGCTACGCGACAGACGTTCGCTTCCGCTGGCGTGCGCGGCGAGTCCAGAGCGCCAGTCGCGATCATGGCGCAGCATTTCAGCATCGCGGCTTCGTTGTCGCGGGCTGTCATGGGATGCGCCTCTGAGCGATTGCTGGTGGCATTTTTCCGATTTGCATCTCTGACACTGGTGGCCACCAGCGACCGGCTTTCGCGTGCGCAATGTGGCCGGGTGTTAGCTGGATCGCATCGAGGTATGAGGACTGCCACCAATCGACCCACTGCATCAAGTCAGCGCAGGACGCGCTACGCGCGACCTGCGGAATGGTCAGCACGTCAGCTATCGCGTCGGCCACGGCCAACGCGGCGGTCATGTTGCCAACGGCCGCCGTGAGGCGAACGCGCGCCGAAGGCGCGGACAGGCCAAGATTGCTGTCAGTGACCACCAGCTTGTCCCGGTCAGTCTCGGCCCAGCCTTCGGGCTGGTCATCGACGGCGATCCAGTCAGTGATGCCCGCGCGATCCACGTAGCGGCGGATTTGCTGGTAGCGCGTGGACGTGTCCCACCATGTGTCTCTGCCCAGAGGGCGGTGCTCTTCGTCGGTAGCCATCCCCGAGTGCCAAGTGGCTCCAATAACCCGCTGCTTCAACTCGGCAGGCAGGTAGTCTCGGGCGCGGGCGTACCGCAGCTCGCGCGCCCAGCTCGTACTCAGAACGATGCGAACATGCTGCGCGCAGGCCAGCGCGTCCACCAGGTAGCCAGCCCACATGAATAGCTCGCCATCGGCGCGCAGCACAGGCCGTCCGCGCTCCAGGTAGGCCGCGTCGGGGTGGAGCACCCCATCGAAGTCGAGAAAGAGGATCACGGAGTCACCTCGATCCCCAGCGAGCGCATCAATGCCCGTTCGCCTTCCGACACGGCTGGCCAGTCGATCCTGGCCAGCGCCGACTCGTAGATGTACCGACACGCTCGCCCGTCCAGCCTCGTCGCTTCGGTGCGCCCTTGGGCCAGCGAGGCAAGCACAGGGAAGTCGGCCAACCGATACAGCGCGTGCATTGCGGCGGGATCGGTCATGGTTGCAGGCCCTCCGCCCGGCTGTCGCGGTGCCAGCTACCCATCACCCACTGTTGCCAGTCGGTCAGCCATGCGCAAGGGCCTACGTCCGGCACAGCGGGGGCTGCACTGCCACGCAGTGCCTGCTCGAACTGGTGACGCCAAGGTGCTGGAATGTCAGCCAGTGCGATGTAGGCGTAGGCGGTGCTGGTGCCCATGTGGCGCACGGGCACGGCTGCAATCAGCTCGTCGTGTGTCATGGTTTCGCGGCGACGTGGAGTAGCGGCAATGTCTGGTGCCTGACCGCCGCTTGTTGCGAGCCGGGCGCGAGCATCGGCCGCGATCTCGTCGCCGGTCGGCAGGACATCGGCGAGCACGTCGAGCAGCGACTGCCCTCCCCTTCTGTCCAGATGCCGGGCCTGCATCCCGAAGGCCTGCGGCCCATCGAAGTCGCAGCGCTTGCTGTCACCCACGAAAACCGTCTCGGCCGGAGCGCAGCCCAGCTCGGCGCACGCGAGCCGGTACATCGTCGGGTGTGGCTTGGCCACCCCGACCTCATACGACAGCACGTAGGCGTCCAGCTCGGGCACGAGGCCGCGCACGGCCGCGCCGTACTCATAGGCGAGGTTCGAGCACACCGCCAAACGCAGCCCTGCTGCCCGTGCCTTGGCGAGCACGTCCGCCACCTCGGGGAACAGGCGCAGGCCGGACAGCTCTTCGGCCAAGTCGGGCAGCATCAGGTCGAGGTTGTCCCCCGCGCCAATCTCAGTGGCGAGGGTCGCCAGCGGCACATTGCGGGTCAGGCAGGCGAGCCGATCCACCGGCCGCCCGTCCGCATCCACGAGGCTGCCATAGGGGGCCGTGCGCGTTGTGTAGCGGATCAGTGTGCCGAAGGCGTCGAAGATGATGGCTTTGGTTGTTCTCATATATGTATATACCTACCTATATACATACCTACTCGAACAACTCGCGCTCGAACTCGACGCCAGCCACCACCAGCGGCTCGCCGCTGGGCCAGCGCTTGGGCGGCTGGTGATCGCTGATGACCTGCACGTCGGTGTCGTCGTTGACCACGGCCACGTCTGCGGCGTGCAAAGCGGCTTGCTTGCTCGCTCGCTCGAAGCGGCAGGTGTTGGGGTCGAATGTCCAGTAGCGCATGTCAGCCTCCTTCGTTGGTCTGTGCTTTCTTTCTCTCGTGCTCATCGAGCAGCCGTTGGTAGGACTCATAGGCGGGCGTGCCGGGTGGCGCGAAGTTCGGCAGCAAGGTGATCTCGCTTTCCTCTTCGATGACCGGTCGCCCTCTCACCGGCTCCGGCATCAGGCCCAGCTCGCTGGCAACCCGTATCAGCGCCCGGATTTCCTTGCGGATGGCGGCGACGTTTTCGGTGGTGGTGGTGGCGTAGCCCTTGGCCAACCCGACCCGAGCCACCCGCGTGCTTTCGGCCAGCGTGTCCAGCTCGAACTGCGCTGCTGCCTTCAACTCTTCTTCGTCTTGCCGGACGCGCCACTCCCGCCACTCTTCGACTTCGGCCGGGGTGAGGATGGCCAGCGCATCGGCAGGCAGCTCGCGCGCTTCGCGGTCGAACTTGGCCACCACGCGCTGCACGTTCTTCCCCTCGGGAAAATCCGGCGTTACTTCGCGCACCCGGCGCAGGCACTGGACTCTGTGCCCCTCTCGGTAAGTGCCGTCCTTGTCGCGGTGCCGGATGATCTTGAACTGCATGGGTGCGTTCTCTTCTGCTTGTTGTTGCGTACAACTAAAACTATACGCGATGGCGCAAAAGTCTGCTACTATTCGCTTGTGGTCGGTAGGTATATACATACCTACGCGCCGGATGCGCGGCAGACCATCAAGGGCGATGGTGAGCAGCTATGCTGCTGCAATCGGTAGGTATATACATAGATAGGAGCACCCCATGATTTTTGCCTGCGTAAATACCAAAGGCGGCGTTTCTAAGACGACGACGGCCGTGCATTTAGCAGTGATGCTGGCCCGTCAGGGCAAGACGCTGCTCATCGACGGCGACCCGCAGGCCTCGGCCGCGAGCTGGGCCGCATGGCGTCGTGAGACGCAGTACGACCCGTCGCCCACCACCACCTGCCTCGCGGGCAAGGCGATCTTGGCCGAAGGCAAGCAACTGGCCACCGGCTTTGAGCACGTCGTCGTGGATGCAGGCGGCCGTGATTCCGTGGGCCTGCGCTCCGCGCTGCTGCTGGCCCAGCGTGCCGTGATCCCGGTCGGTGCCTCCAATCTGGACGCAGCGGCCATGACTGACCTGCTGGAAGTCGTCGAGCTGGCCCGCGACTACAACCCCGAGCTGGACGTGCGCGTGCTGCTGACCCGCGTCGATCCGCGCACCAAGGATGCGGCCGAGATGCTGGAATTCTTGGCCGAGCAGAAGCTGACTGTGCTGCCCACCAAGGTCTGCGAGCGCGTGGCCTTCCGCCGCGCCATCGGCGAGGGCGCGACCGTTCAGGAGCTGGGCCGCGATCAAGCAGCGATCAGCGAGATGGAAGCGTTCTTCCGTGAGGTGATGGCATGAAGGCAAAACCGGACATCGGCTTTGCCCAGCGCAAAGACCTGAACGAGTTTTTGGAAAGTGGCGCTGCTGATCGCGCCGAAAAGCCTGCGGCACCCGCCGCGCCTGCACCGGCAGCAACGCCGCCCGTGGTCGAGGAAGGCCCGCGCTATGGCCGCGCACGGGTGCAAAAAATCTTCAACTTTCCCGAAGAGCTGGCTGATCGGCTGCGCGAAGAGGCCAGTGCGCGCTCCAAGCAGACCGGCCGCCGTGTCACTGAGAAGGACATCGTGGTCGAGGCGCTGGAAGCCTTCCTCAAGCGCTGATAGGTATGTATATACCTATCTATGTATATACATAACGATTTCGAGTATGGACTATAGTCCATACAAGTGACGACACCCACACCATACAGCGACAGGCGCGACGTTTTCTGATATCGTTGCGATTGGGCGCGGAATAGGGTATAAACGATGCTGACGACAACTGCTAGTGTGGTCGCGCCGAAGGTTTTGAAGGAACTCATCGCCGCTGGGTCGGTTTCCGCCGCCCGCGTGGAGCCCGGTGATAAGGGTCTTCTGATTGTGGTGCGAGCCGGAATGAATGAGCGAGTGCTGGGTGCTGCCCGTGGCGGCCTTCGGTACTTCCAGAGCTTGGATGGCGCTGCAAGCGTGCTCCAAGGCTACGGGATCATGAAGTTTGATGGGTTGTGTCGCAATAAGGTAGAACGGACAAAAAATGTGGCGAGAGTCCGGAAAATTAAAAAGCTAAACTATAAAACTGTTCAGCTTTGGACAAAGGCTGACCTTTGGAGGGCCTGCAGTTTGAACTCAGGGGAAAATGTACGTCTTTGCTTGTTCATCAAACACCTCTCCATGACGAGTATTCTCGCCTAAATCAGTGTCCGGGTACATTAGACCACTACATAGACACTCCTGAACTAACTCGGCTTGTCATGCCTTAACAGTCTGGTACTTAATTGAAGAAGACAGTCCTTGCGCCTATTGTCTTCCAGACTTTCGAGAACCGAGCTTGAAATGAGATAATAAAATCTCCAAAATAAAGCAACTGCATCATTAAGATGTCAAATTGCAATATGTCTGAGCGGTATATTTTGCGGATTAGTGTTGCCTTGCAATAGGACCTGCAAGAACCCCTACTTCATCCGAAGTCAATTGTTTACGTGTGCGTTCTAGATTTGCCAAGTATTGAGCGCGAGTTGAAGCTAACAACATAGTCGCTTTAGCGATCCGTTGCTGGCTGTCACTTTCTTTACCTGTTCCATGAGTCGAAACAGATTTTAAGGCCTTAATTTTCTTTGAGATCGAACTTTTCATCATTTTTCCCCTTTTTTGAATATAACGCCTTTTGAAAAATCGTTTGGTTTTGGTGAATTCAAAATTGGACAAGTGAGTGCCAATACCAGCCATGCCATTCATATTTCGCGAATTGTCATTTCCTAAAAGTTCCTTTTATTCGTCACTTATTTGTATTCGACGAAAAAAAGGAACATACTGACTGTATTATGCGCACCGAAACCCATACCCAACGCGTCCTTGATCTGCTTAGTCGGAAGGGAACGCTGCGCCCCAGCGATCTTGACGACATTGGAGCTCCCCGAGTGGTGCTAACGCGCATGACGGCAAGCGGACAACTGGAAAAGATTGATCGTGGCCTGTATCGCCTGCCTGACAACCAAGGCTCCGAGAACGAAAGCCTGACCGCAATCGCTATCAAGGCGCCACAGGCCGTGTTTTGTCTGCTCACGGCCCTGCAATTTCATGAGCTGACTACCCAACTGCCACGCCAGGTCTGGATCGGCATGCCTCGCGGCAGTCATGCACCCAAAATCGACTATCCTCCGCTCAAGATGGTTCAATTCACCGGCGAGGCTTATTCAGGTGGCATAGAGGTGTTCGAGCGCGATCAAGTCACGCTGCGCGTTTACTGCGTTGCCAAAACCATTGCCGACTGCTTCAAACACCGTAACAAAATCGGACTGGACGTGGCGTTGGAGGCGCTCAAAGATGCAAGATCGCAAAAAAAGGCCAGCCCTGACGACCTCTGGCACTTCGCAAAGGTCTGCCGTGTTGCCAATGTGATGCGTCCCTACCTCGAGGCAATCGAATGAACAAGAATCTCGCCGCATCGGTACGGACTCGTCTGCTCAACATTGCCAAAGCAGAGGAGTCGGATTTCAATCAGCTTCTGGTGCGCTTTGCACTGGAGCGTATGTTGTACCGCTTGAGCCAGTCCGAGCATGCAGATCTATTTCTGCTAAAGGGCGCCTTGCTCTTTACGCTATGGTATGACATGCCGCATCGGCCAACACGGGATGCAGATCTACTCGGTTTCGGGTCAAGTGATCTTGAATCCATCGCACAAACATTCCGCGACATCGCCGGCGTCGAGGTGGAGGATGGTATTACCTTCGACCCGACAACGGTCAGTGTTGAGGAAATTCGTAAAGAGGCTGGTTACGCCGGCGCACGGGTGTTTATCACAGCCGAAATTGCCAAGGCACGCTGCAAGACGCAAATTGACATCGGATTCGGCGACGCAGTCACCCCTGGGCCGGTTCAAGCGGTCTACCCAGTGTTGATCGAAGATTTGCCAGCACCTCGCCTGCGAACCTATCCCGTCTATACCGTCATCTCGGAAAAGTTGCACGCCATTGCCTTGCTTGGCATGACCAACAGCCGGCTGAAGGATTATCTGGACATCTGGGTGTTGCTGAGTCGGGAGACGATCAATACCCATACGCTGGCCAGAGCGATCGCTGCGACCTTCGTCCGGCGGGGCATGCCAGTCCCAACTTCTTTGCCTATTGGGCTAACGGATGAGTTTGCCACCGATCCTTCACGGCAAGCCATCTGGCTCACCTTTCTCAGGAAAAACCAGTTGGCAATAACGCCGCTGCTTGAGGTAGTCGCAAGGCTGCGAGCAATACTTAGACCGGCGCTCGACCAAGCCGCCGCGATATCGTCTGCGACCGGCGTGACTGATGCCGACACGTAGAATTCCTCACCTATCTCATCGCATGGCGGATGGTTTTGTGCGGTGGTGAACGCCGGTTTGATTGTATGATTCGGTTCTTATCAAATATCAGTTTAATAATGTAGTAATGTGATGACTGGTTGAATTTCCCCAATTTGGCAGTGATGATTTTGCTCGCTTGTGTAAGGAGCATACCCTTGTTCCAAGTATCAGTCGACGCGGCAATTGTTATGGCAATGCTGTCGCGAAATTTTTTTAGTAGCTTAAAGAAGAAGCGAGTTAAACAGAAAATATACTCAACTAGAGAGGATGCCAAAGCTGATATTTTTGACTATATCGAATTATTTTATAATCGTCTGCGTCGACATAGTCTGAGCTTCCCCTGAAATTTAGTTTGCCATAGGTGACGTAAAATTAACGTTACTTTGGAAAGACTAGAAATGAAAAAGATACTGAAACAGGCATACACGACCGAGTTCAAGGAACTTGCCGTCAAGCGGGTCACGGACAGTGCTTCAATCGCAGCTGTAGTCAATTTGCGGTATCGGCACCAAACCGCGCCTGGGTGACGGACATCACGTACATCGCAACCGATGAAGGCTGGCTTTACCTGGCAGGCATCAAGGATTTGTTCAATGGTGAACTGGTTGGCTATGCCTTGGATGAGCGAATGACACAAAATCTCGTGATGCAGGCGCTCTTCCGGGCCATTGCCGCCAGACGACCGGAAAAAGGGCTTGTCCACCACTCGGACCGCGGCAGCCAGTATTGCTCGCATGCCTACCAGCGATTGCTGCGCCAGTTTGGCATGCAGGTTTCCATGAGTCGCAAAGGGAATTGCTGGGATAACGCGCCGATGGAAAGTTGCTGGGGGTCACTCAAAAACGAGCTGGTCCACCACCGTCGTTTCGCGACTCGTACGGATGCCAAACGTGAAATCACCGAGTACATCGAGATCTTCTACAACAGAATTCGCAAGCAGGCTCGCCTTGGCTATCTGTCGCCTGCCGCGTTTATGCAACAACATTATGAAAAACAGATAGCCGCCTAAACCGTTGGACTCTACTGTTTACAACCGACCTCAGTCGCTCCAGTACGATTCTCCAGCGACTTCAACTGTTCGTACTCTTCCGCAGACTTCACGATATTTGCCTTACCGAGCCAACTTGCCAGTGTTGCAAGATAGGTGATCTTGTTTTCCAGCGTTCCTCGGGTGTGGTTTTTACTGATCCAGTGCTCTAACAGGTAGTGAATGTGCTTTTCTTTTAATGCAGACAGACTTTCGAATCGAAAATTGCCGACGTTCTGCAAAATCTCTATTGCTGCAATCATGCATAACGAGCGCATGCGCTGTGTTTTCACGCCGAGCGACTGATGCGAAATCCGACTCTTGCTGTGTGCTTTTGCAAGATTGTCTCTAAACAGCGAGCGCAGTTCGTCTTTGATTCGGTTATTGAGCTTCGCTCCCGCTATATCCACCTCAAAATCGTAGATTAACGCCATGACTACTCCTTTTTGTTTTTTGCTTCTTTAACGAATTCTTTGACCTGTAACGTCGGTCGGACGGCTTGCAGCGTGGCCAGGGCTCTTTAGCGATAAATTTGGCACTACCGAACCCAGCTGGCACTAGGTTTGGTGTAGGTCACATCCCTTTCACAACGATGCTCCGACTACTTTTCCAATCTACAAACAACTTCTGCTGGCGCGCGTTTTCACACTGAGGTGTCGCAACTGCACTGCAAAGCTGTCTGAGTTTTGGATAGAAAGTCGATACTTCTGCATCGCTGTGAATCCATGCGTTTTGTGTCAGGTACGCGGAACCCGGTATGGAATGTTCACATCAGTCGTTTTAATCGGACCGACGTGCAGGATGAGTGAATTGAAGTTTGTCAGAGCACGCGATTGTGTCCAACCTCCCAACAATTTCGCACTGAAGCGAATGTCATCCTGTGTTTTTGTGACTGTAGTGTGTAGTTGGCTTGTGTATTTACAATTTCGAGAATTCCGAAGAATTCTTGAAAACACACCGGAGAGCCAATATTTATCACTGTCTTGGTTCCCTCACTCTTTGCTTTTCTAAGTTCTTGTTTTTTTTTAAAAATCCGCTGCCATTTTTGGAGCGGAAAACAAGACGAGAAGCAAAACAACGAGAGACTGAAAATGCGGCATTGAGCCCTTGACGATGCTAGTTTCCCAGCGAGAATTCTGTACTGCAATCTGGATAATAATGAACAGTAATGCATTTGTCATGCGAAATCAGCACTTTATTTTCATGCCTTTCGACAAATCATCTGCTATCGCGACTTTGAATCGTCATACATCACAAACGGTCAAAATTTAAAAAAGCAGCATGCACTACCAACCCATGAAGTAACCATGACTTGCGGTTTATTTATCGACTCCAATCGATTGCATCCATGACCTGTCCATGAAGTAACCATGGAGTAACCATGACTTGCATTTTTACCATCAACTCCAATCTATTTCATCCATGACCTAACCATGAAGTATCCATGAGTTCTCATGGTTAGCGAGAAATGATGCAATAAATAGTGTCCGATACCAAAAATTTAAGGCAAATCTAACTGGTTTAATGGGTGTTATCAGGTGGCGGTAAAACAGCGTCCAATAGTTTCCACCTTAGAATGTAACCTTTCGGTATTTTTGCCGGGGGTATTTGGTGTTTTTTACATGGACTGAATCGCCACGAGTAATGTAGACACTCTCCAGCCTATAATTTAGGCTAATAGGAGAAGTGATGAGTAACAAACGATATACCGACGAATTTAAAATTGAGGTAGTCAATTCAGCAGCTATGATTGGCAGGACTTCCTCAAAGCGCATAACCTGCAGCAGAGTATGAGCCGACGTGGAAACTGCCATGACAACGCGGTGGCTGAAAGTTTTTTCCAGTTACTCAAACGCGAGCGGATACCCAGAAAAGCGTATGAAACACGGGAAGATGCAAAGTGAGATATCTTTGATTACATTGAGATGTTCTACAATCCGAAACGTCGGCATAGTTTCTGCAAGTAGCTATCGCCGATGAATGACGAAAAGCGGTATTTCGAACGGCTGGCGAGTGTCTAGGGAACTCGTGGCGATTCAAGTTGCTCTTTAAGGTATGGTATGACATACCGCATCGGCCAACACGGAATGCATATCTTCTCGGTTTCGGGTCAAGTGATCTTGAATCTTAGAATATGGTTCAACAATTGTCCTTCGCAATTCAATCAGACAATGTTCAGGACACATCGAATTGGCTCTTCAAAAGATAGAGCTAACCGAATAACGAACACCATTCTGCAAGTAGTTTTATTATTACTTTGGTAGCTATTGAACTCATTTGACAAGGAGTAGCTATTTGCTACGCTTGGCACCAGCTAATGAAAAACGGAGTAATGAAATGCTAGTGACGAATGGAACGGTCCAATTTGAGGACAATGAAAAGCAACTCTGGGAAAAACTACTGGAAAGAAAACTGGATGCAATTACGCCACAATTGCTACGCGAGTTAGGTGAAGCAAGAGTCACTGAACTGACAGATGAGGGAAACTATGTCTGTGCAAGAATGGCAGCAGAGCATGTCCGGGATATTCCAAAAGTACTGCACTAACGATGGAACATAAGTTCTGCATTTCTAAGTGTTGAGTGGGCGATTTTCATCGCCTTGACGAGATTTTGTGAAACGAACTCACGGTGACCGGTCTGATCAATATAAGGTGCGTCTCAAGATTTGTGTAAGCGTATTTCTACGTTAAAGCCCATTCCCATAAGCCGAGAAGCGAATTTCTGAGTAGTCTCGGCGCCGAAACTAGTCTCGGACTCCGAGACTAGTTTCGGAGTCCGAGACAAAAGTTTCCCGTAAAAGCTCACCTTTCAAGGTATTAGTCTTAAAAAAAGTTCATAGTTAAATTAAAAGCTCCCCGTAAATACTCACCTTTCGAATTGTGAAAGCTATTTATTGCAAATTTAGTATTTAAATATCTTATATTTTGCGTTTTAAATAACTTTTTTCACTAAAAGGTGAAATAATCTCAACATCCGATCTCACCTTAGTATTATTAGACTCGCAGAGGTGAGATAAAACAGGGATGTCATCTCCTTTTTCATTGTCTTTTAGGCATTAAAATTAACTAGAGATTATTGATCTTAGAATCAAAAGGTGAGGTTCAGCAGGTATCTTTAAAAAAATCAAACAAAATAGTAACTGATGCCATGCCGTAGACATGAGCATCAGCGAAGCTCATTTACTAAAACTGAAAAGCTAATTTGGGAGACATGAAAATTGATAAAAATATTCACGATTAAAGTGATGAATGAGAGTCATCGAAAAAAGTGGTACGCGTAGAGGTCTGAGCTTCCCTCGGTAATTAGTTCACCATCAGGTGAATGTCATGCAGCCAGATTCTCTTGAATTTGTTTCTTCATCCAGTCTTCCAGATATTGAACCGGCGAGCGATAACCTATCACTCCATTCTCCTGCTCGCAAAATAAGCAGGATAGCGTTTAAACGTGGGTCAATATTCGATGCAAATTAGGCCGTTTGGTGGGTCAGTTTTAAATGCAAATCAACAGTCATACTGCCTGGCCGCTGCGTCATCAGTATCAGATAGTCAGCACCATTCAAAGCGACATCTTCTGTCGCAATAAACAGCTATAAATCTATATCGTTACGTAAGGAGATGACTATGTACAGCACTCAGCAACGCCCATCCAATACAAGTTTTTGGCACACCTACATGAAGGACAACAGTGAGCGCAGTGCAATTATGCGTGCAGATCAATTAAAACAACAACATCCGAACATGCAGGTACGAGTTGTTGATGACAGCGGTCGCCTGATATATCAGGCTTAATAAATACAACTTAAACGATTTCACTTTATCAGATAAAGATAATGATCAAATTTTTAGAAGAAAACCAAGTCAATCTGCAAACCATTACAGACCACCTTGAAAGTAGCGGAATCGAAGTGGTTAAGCAAGAAGTTAACAGGAACGACGCTTCGGTTTTATTGGTGACCGGAGCAGGTCTGAATTTTCGGATTTACTTTGATGATCAAAGAAAATTTCTCAGATTCTCTACTTTCTTACCGCTTGACCCGTCGCGTGCATATGAGAGCAAATTACGCTTAATACAGCGGTTTAATTCTGAATTATTTCTGGCTAGTTTTAGTCTGGATAAGGATGATGATTTATTGGTGATGTATTACATGAGCTTTGTGCAAGGCATTAATCTTGCGCAATTAATGAAAGTCACCATCCGCTACGCAGAACTGTTAGAACACATCGTCGAAAGCCGAAACTGCGATGGCATGATCAAGTTTGCAAATGATGCTGATAACAATGATGACGATGAAGTGAATGAAAACAGTAGCAGTAATGACGATATCGGCATGCCGCCCAATACATTTTTAAATTAGGGGACGTCTCAGAAAACGGAAAATAAAGCACGTTAAGCCCATTGCAGACTCTAGATATTGACGAGTACGTCGGGTTTTCTCTTGTTTGAGTTGCCTCTTGTGGTAAGATAATAATCAATTACTATCTTACAAGGAGTGCTCGTGGACACCCATCCAAAGCATCTGCCGGCCGATGAACGTCGTGCCGTAACTGTCGAGTCCGTCGTGGCGCTTGCCGGTTCACAAAACCCAAGCGAGATAACCACTGCAGCTATCGCTAAACACATGAACTTGACCCAGGGTGCGCTGTTTCGGCACTTCCCGAACAAGGAAGCCATTTGGCAGGCGGTCATGGAGTGGGTAGCAGAGCGCCTATTAGCCAGAATCGATCGATCCGCACAAGGAATCGAGTCGCCCTTGGCAGCCATGGAGGCGATGTTCATGAGTCATATCGAATTCGTAGCTGAGCACCCAGGCGTGCCAAGAATGATGTTTGGTGAGCTTCAGCGTGCCGAATCGACACCGGCCAAGCGCATGGTGCAAACCTTGATTCAGCGCTACGGCGAACGTTTGCATCGTCTCATCGAGAAAGGCAAGGCCAGCGGCGAGTTGTCTCCCTCGCTTGACAACGAGGCGGCGGCAACGCTGTTCATTGGCACGATCCAGGGCTTGGTCATGCAATCGCTGTTGGCGGGTGATGTGGGACGTATGCACCGCGATGCGCCGCGCATCTTTGCAATTTATCGGCGTGGCATAAGGAGTGCGCAATGAAAAAGTTACCCTTGCAAGGCCGCACCCTGGCGCTGCTTGCCGTCATCATTCCTTTGCTGGTGCTTTTTATTTATGTCGGTCTGCGATCAGGGCCGCTCGCCCCGGTCGCTGTGACGGTGGCAAGCGTGGAATCACGGGCTATCACACCGGCGCTGTTCGGCATCGGCACGGTGGAGGCGCGCTACACCTACAAGATCGGGCCGACGTTTGCCGGGCGCGTCAAACGCCTGGAGGTGCATGTAGGCGACCAGGTCAAGGCCGGACAGGTGCTCGGCGAGATGGAGCCGGTCGACCTTGATGATCGGGTGCGCTCACAGGAGTCTGTATTCAAGCGGGCGGAAGCGGCTTTGCGCGAGGCAGAAGCCCGGCAAGCCTACGCGCAAACCCAGGCGCGCCGCTATGAGCAATTGTTTGCGGTGCGCTCGACCAGCGAGGAAATCGTCACCACCAAGCGGCAGGAACTGCAGATCGCCGATGCCGCCCTATCCGCCGCTCGGGAAGATATTGCCCGGGCACGCTCCGACCGCGAAGGACTCGTCGCGCAGCGGAGCAATCTGCGCCTGATCGCGCCGGTCGACGGTGTAGTCGCCGTGCGCGATGCCGATCCCGGCACGACCATCGTCGCGGGCCAGGCCGTGGTGGAAGTGATCGACCCCAAGAGTTTGTGGATCAATGTGCGCTTCGACCAGATCAGCGCATCGGGGCTGGCTGGGGGGCTGCCGGCTCATATCGTCCTGCGTTCGCGTGGTGGCCAGACCTTGAAAGGTCGCGTGCTGCGGGTGGAACCCAAGGCCGACGCGGTAACCGAGGAAACGCTTGCCAAGGTGACATTCGATAACAAACCAGAACCTTTGCCACCGGTGGGTGAACTGGCCGAAGTCACGGTTGACTTGCCGGCGCTCCCGGCCGCTCCACTGATCCCCAACGCTGCCGTCCAGCGTGAGGGCGACAAAGTTGGTGTCTGGCAAATCGTGGATGGTGATCTGCATTTCTCCCCGGTCAAGCTCGGTGCTTCCGACCTCAATGGTTACGTGCAGGTGCGCGAAGGGCTCAAGAATGAGGACCAGATTGTGACCTATAGCGAAAAGGCACTGACGGCGCGCAGCCGCATCCATGTGGTCGACCATATCCCAGGAGTGTCACGATGATCAGCCTTGCCGGCCGCGACATTCTCCATGCCTGGGGAAAGTTCGTCTTCACTGGCATCGGGCTGGGTCTGCTGATCGGCGTCACCCTGGTCATGGCCGGGGTGTACCGGGGCATGGTGGACGACGGCAAGGCGCTGCTCGACAACAGTGGCGCCGACCTTTGGGTGGTGCAAAAGGATACTCTGGGTCCTTATGCGGAGTCGTCCAGCCTCAACGATGACGTGTATCGCGCCATCCTCGCCATGCCGGGAGTCGCCCAGGCAGCGAACGTGACCTACCTGACCATGCAGGTACGCAAGGGCGAGAGTGATGTACGCACCATGGTGGTCGGCATCGCGCCCGGCGCGTTGGGGGCTACACCCGGATGGCCTCCTTATCTCGTCGCTGGACGCCAGATCACGCGCGGTCACTACGAGGCGGTGGCCGACATCGCCACCGGCTTCAAACTGGGAGATCGTCTTGCCATTCGCCGAAATCATTACACCGTCGTGGGGCTGACACGGCGCATGGTGTCGTCCAGCGGCGACCCGATGGTATTCATTCCGCTCAAGGATGCCCAAGAGGCTCAGTTCCTCAAGGACAACGACGCCCTTTGGCAAAGCCGGCGTCGCACCGAAGCCAACCCGGCTTTCAATCGACCCGGTGTTCCAGGTTTGCTGGATGCCGTGATTGCTTCACAGAGCACCAACGCGTTCGTCAATGCAGTACTGGTCACACTGAAACCTGGCCATACGCCGGACGAGGTTGCCGAATCCATCCGGCGCTGGAAGCGTTTGACGGTCTACACCCGGGCACAGATGGAAGACATCCTCGTCGGCAAGTTGATCGCCACCTCGGCCAAGCAGATCGGCATGTTCTTAGTGATTCTGGCCATCGTTAGCGCGGCCATCGTTGCCTTCATCATCTATTCGCTGACGATGGACAAAATCCGCGAGATCGCGGTGTTGAAGCTCATCGGCACACGCAACCGAACTATCGCCGCGATGATCATGCAGCAGGCGATCGCCCTGGGCGTGATTGGTTTCGTGGTCGGCAAGATCACAGCCACTTTCGCAGCGCCGCTGTTTCCCAAGTACGTACTGCTGATGCCGTTCGACTCCATCGCCGGTTTTTTCGCCGTGCTCGTGATCTGCGTTCTAGCCAGCATCGTCGCCATTCGCATGGCACTCAAGGTCGATCCGGCCGAAGCCATTGGAGGTTGAGATGAGTGGCAAAGGCATCCACATCGAAAGTTTGAGCAAGCGGTATGGCGATGGTGACACCGCTGTCTTTGCCTTGAAAGACGTGAATATGCATGTTGCGCCAGGTGAAGTGGTGGGGCTGATCGGCCCTTCCGGGTCCGGCAAGAGCACGCTGCTCAAATGTCTGGGGGCGGTGATCGAACCGACCGCTGGTCGCATGACGCTGGGCGATGAAGTGATCTACGACGATGGCTGGAAAGTCCGCGACTTGCGCGCCTTGCGGCGCGACAAGATCGGTTTCGTTTTCCAAGCACCATACCTGATTCCGTTTCTCGATGTCACCGACAACGTGGCGCTGTTGCCGATGCTTGCAGGCGTCGCGAATGGAGAGTCGCGCGCGAAGGCACTGGAACTGCTCACCGCGCTCGATGTGCAACACCGGGCTCGCGCCATGCCCTCGCAACTCTCCGGTGGCGAGCAGCAACGGGTCGCCATTGCGCGAGGTTTGGTCAATCGCCCTCCGGTGATCCTGGCTGATGAGCCCACAGCTCCACTAGACAGTGAGCGCGCCATGGCTGTAATCCGCATCCTCAATGACATGGCTCGGAAGTTCGAGACCGCCATCATCGTCGTCACCCATGACGAAAAGATCATCCCCACTTTCAAGCGCATCTACCACATCCGCGACGGCGTGACCCATGAGGAAGCGGGCGAAGGGCGAGGATTCGAATGAGAGAACGATTGAATTACAGGAGAATTTCATGACCCACCGCAAACACAGCCACGCATTTGGAACTATCACCCTGACCGTTACGGCCTGCCTGCTTCTATGGGGTTTTCAGTTGCCAGTTTGGGCTGGTGACGCTACCCAGGTTAAGCCACTGGCGCTACGCAAGATCATGCAGGAACTCGGGCGCAACATGCAGGCTATTACCGGTGCGATTTCGCAGGAGGAATGGGTTCAGGTCGTTCAGCTCGCCCCAAAAGTTGCTGCACACCCCGAGCCACCGCTTACTGAAAAAATGCGCATCCTTGCTTACCTCGGCGCTGATGCGACCAAGTTCAGAAACTTTGACGCGCAGACTCACGAGGCGGCGCTGGCCATGAAGCTGGCTGCTGCGAGCAGCGACGGCAAGGCGGTGATCCAATCATTCGCCCACGTGCAGGAAAGCTGCTTGGGCTGCCACCAAGCTTTCCGTAAACCTTTCGTGGAGCATTTTTATGGAGCACGCTAAAACATGCCAGCGCCCCATCAGCCTCGAAAGACGGCTTGCGGCAACTTACCTGGTAGCTGGTCTGATCACCGCCGGTCTGGCCGGCTGCGCCGCTGGCCCTGATTTTAAGCGTCCCACCGCACCCGATGTGGCTCGCTACACTGCAATACCAGTGGCTGATAGAACCGCGTCCGCTCCCACGCAGTTCGGCGAAACACAACGTCTAGTCGAAGGGCTTCCGATCGAAACGCAATGGTGGCAAAGCTTGGGTTCATCCGCACTCGACGGACTGATAAACGAAGCTTTCCATGTCAGCCCGACGCTGGCGAGCATCAGCGCCAATTTGCGACACGCGCAGGAGCTTCTTGCCGCACAGGCGGGCTCGACGCAATATCCACAGGTAGATGTCGCACTGGGATCTCAGCGCCAGCAAATGAGTCCCAGTAGCCAAGGGTTGAGCGGAGACGCACGTCAATTCAGCCTCTACAACGCCAGCGTTGGCGTGCATTACAACCTCGATCTGGCTGGCGGCAACCGGCGCGCACTCGAAGCCTTGGCTGCTCGCGCCGACTACCGTCGCTTCGAACTGAATGCTGCGCGCCTGGCCCTTGCCGGCAACATGGCAACCGCTGCCATTACCCGAGCACGCCTCGCCGCGCAACTAGAAGCCACTACTGCCATTTTGCGCGTGCAGGATGAGCAACTGCGCCTAGCCCATGAACGCGTGCGTATCGGTCAGGCCTCACCTGATGAAGCGTTGAGCCTACAAGCTCAGGCGGAGCAAACGCGGGCAGAACTGCCTGCGCTGCGTAAACAACTGCAACAAACCGAACATCTACTGGCGGTGCTAGCCGGTCGTGCCCCAGGCACGGGTGGCATCCCGGCCTTCACTCTGGCCGATTTCACTCTACCCGTCGAGATGCCGCTCGTCGTGCCCTCAGAACTGGTGCGCCGCCGACCGGATATCCAGGCGTCAGAGGCGCTGTTGCATGCGGCCAATGCAGACTATGGTGTGGCTGTCGCCAAGCTCTACCCACAGATCAACCTGAGCGCCAACCTTGGTTCTCAGGCGCTGACCACCGGTGCCCTGTTCGGTGGTGGCTCGGCAGTGTGGGGCCTGGTTGCGCAGCTCACCCAGCCTCTTTTTAATCCAGGGCTACCCGCTGAAAAAAGAGCGGCGCTCGCCGCTTTTGATGCCGCCGTAGCCAATTACCAGAGCGTCGTATTGGAGTCTTTGCGTAACGTCGCCGACACCCTGCGCGCGGTGGAAAGCGATGCACAAACTTTGACTGCCCTCGCTGCCGCTGATATGGCTGCACAGGCCTCCTTGCAGTCGGTCGAGCGGCAATACCGGCTGGGCGCGGCCAGCTACCTGCAACTGCTCATCGCGCAGCAACAGGCACAGTCAATCCGGATCAATATGGTTGCGGTCCAGGCACAACGCCTAGTCGATAGTGTTGCTTTATATCAGGCCCTGGGAGGTGGTGTCAGTTAGGGGAGAATAGGGAAAACGGAAAAAATCGGGCGCTAAGCCCTGTTACCGATTCTTGAAGTCCGCAGCGGCCGATATTTTTCTCATCAACCTTCTTGCTCTTCCTTCAAATGTAATATCCGGTCCCGTAGATGTGCTCCCAGGCCAACGAGGACACGAAACTGCAGCATACTGGCGTCGGGGAGCTGCCAGGACCGCGCGCAACCTGTGTCGCCCGCTCCAGAAACACGGTTGTGTCGCAATAAGGTAGAACGGACAAAAAATGTGGCGAGAGTCCGGAAAATTAAAAAGCTAAACTATAAAACTGTTCAGCTTTGGACAAAGGCTGACCTTTGGAGGAAAAGGAGAAAAAAACAACTAGTTATCCACAACCTAAACCAGTAATATGAACATCTAGGGTGGGTCAATATTCAATGCAAAAGGTGGGTCAGTTTTAAATGCAAATCAACATAATCGCTTGACGCAGCACTGGAACATGGACGCAAAAACGCTCTCAGACATGCTCGCTCGCTTTGAATTCACGCCCTGCGGGGCATCTGAGGAACAAAGCTACGGCTGGACATACCCACGCCCAGACGGCGACTTTGTGTATTCCAGCAACGGGCAATGGCTGCTGAATTTCCGCACCGAGAAAAAGCTGCTGCCAGCGAGTGTCGTCAACGAAGTAGCCAAGCAACGTGCCGCCGCAATCGCCGAGGAACAAGGATTTGCTCCAGGACGCAAGGCGATGAAAGACATCAAAGAGCGCACCCGCGACGAGTTACTGCCGCGAGCCTTCACCACAATCACCGACGTAAAGGTGTGGATCGACCCGATCAACGGCTGGCTCGTCGTCGACACAGCAAGCCCAACGAAGGCAGACGAAATCATGAAGGTTATGCTCAAGGCAATCGACCGCCTGCCAATCAGCGGGTTCTCAGTCAAAACCGCGCCGTCGAGTGCAATGACCAGCTGGCTGACAGAAAATGAAGCGCCGGCAGGCTTCACGATTGACCAGGAAGCGGAGCTATCATCGGTTACCGAGGACAAAGCGACCGTCCGGTACGTTCGCCACACGCTTGATGAAGCCGAAGTCGCACGGCACATCGGTGCAGGCAAGCAATGCAAAAAGCTGGCCCTGACATGGAACGACCGCATCAGTTTTGTGCTCGATGCCACCCTGAGCATCCGGAAAGTGAAGGCACTCGACATTATCGAAGAACAGAAAGACAAAGGAGCCAATGAAGGTGATCGCTTTGACGCCGACTTTGCATTAATGACCGGCGAGCTCAACCAGATGCTGGAAGCGGTCACGTTCGCACTTGGTGGAGAGAATAATCAGCAAACCGATCTAGTGCAGGAAACAGAAGCCGTCAGAAATTCAGCGAACGACGATGAACTGCTCGCGCAGGCAACCCAGATCGTCATCAGCAACGACCGCGCCAGCATTTCACTTGTTCAACGGCATCTGCGTATCGGGTACAACCGCGCCGCGCACCTCATGGAAAAGATGGAGATGCAAGGCATCATCAGCCCGATGGCGGCCAACGGCAGCCGGACAGTTTTAGCGGGAGCAGCAGCATGACGTCGATTATTAGCAAAGACAATGTGATCGGCAGATATCGCAATCTGATGAGTCTGCTGAAGGCTGGCCAAGAGCACCTCGCCACTTACGCAATTCAGCGCATAGCGAAAGAAACCGGACTGACAGAGCAGCAAATAACACAAATTATCCAGGAGAATGAAGAATGACTGACGAACACACAAAGCCAGGCACCAACCACCTGCTGAACACTTTAATCAAAACGATGAGGCTGAAGAACGATGCCGCGCTGGCACGGGCTCTCATTGTTGCGCCGCCCGTCATTAGCAAATTAAGAAGCCACAAGCTCGATATCGGCCCCACGATACTGATCGCAATGCACGAAGCATCTGGTCTGGCAATTTCAGAACTCAAGCAGCTGTGCGGGATTGTTAAACGTGAAGATTCAAAGTTTAGTCATTAACGGCCTCGCAACTGCCCTATCCTTTACGGCTGGGGCAGTTTGGAGCAACCAAAGCCCGACCCCCACACCGAAGCCGGAAATCGTCATCGTCCAGCAGCCAGCGACCGACAACCAATGCCTGCAGCACCTTTTTGTTGAGAGTGATATGGAGAAAATACGACGCCGCATGTGCTCAAGGGGTAAAAAATAATCAAAATACGGAAAAGCAACGGCGGCACGTTTTTTATTCGCGTTGCCTATTTTTCGTGAAAATTGGTTGCAAATGTTCCGCCGCCCATTTAACATTCGTCGAAATGCTCGATATTACGGGAGAAATCTGCATGGAAGCGAAAGCGGGAATACGGCAGCACCAAGGCATCAAACTGAAGCTGGCGAAAGAGTTTGTCGGCTTCACTGACACAGATAAAAAGTTCCGGGAACTGGCAAAAGAAGCCGGAGTCGGAACGAAAGACGCCACTGACGCCAACCGGCACAAGCTGTACCTGCCTTATGAAATCCGCAAAATCCGGCAGACAGTCATGAACATCGCGCCCACTTCAGCGCGAGACATGCCCCCGCTTATCCCATTTCGCATGTCAAAAGGCGGAGTAGGAAAGACAACGATATCGACCAACGTCGGGACATGCTTTGCACAATTCGGACACCGAACGCTGCTGATCGAAGGCGACCCGCAAGGCTCAATGAGTAAGCAGCTTGGGTTCGACATTAACCAGCCGCTGACGCACATAGGCAACCTCATGGAAAGGCTGGCCAAGGGGCAGCCAACCCGCATACGCGAGGCCGTTGTGCCGATCTACGACCAAGGCATGCTCGACCTGATACCTGCCGACATTACCCTGAGCAACGTCGAATCGTGGATGATCGGAGCGATGAACCGAGAGCACCTATTCGCCCGGCTGATGGAGAAGGAAAGCGACTTCTTTAAGCAGTACGACGTTGTCATTATAGATTCAGCACCGAACACGTCGATTTTGACCACGTCCTTCTTAGTTGCCAGCAAGCTGGTGACGGCGGTCGTCATGCCGGAAGCACAATCTGTGCTGGCGATTGAAGGGCTGGAATCCAACATCGAAGAAATTAACCGATCATACCCAGACCGCAAGCACCCGCTCGGCCTTCACATTATTGCGAACCGATACAGGCAGTCGTACCAGAGCCACGTCGAAGCAATCGAAAAGCTCGGTACCGATTACGGCAAGTACATGAACGACACGATAGTGCGAGATTTTGTAGGATTCCTGCGGGAAACCGACCTCGATGACATAACAAAGTCCGCGCCTGTTTTGGAGAAAGAGCCGAACAGCGTAGGAGCGAGAGACATCATCGATGTGACGAAATCACTCGCCAAACTTTACAACGTCAAACTGACCGCACCATGATGATGAAAGCGCAAACATGAACAACAAGACCGGCGCACAGAAGAAACAAATCAAGTTTTCAGGCTTAGTAAGCACCGGAGCGATTCCGGCACTGGATACTGCCAGCGACAAGAACTTCATCGCCACCGTTTCAGCGGAAGATAACCCGCTGCCGCTAGTAACAGAAGCCCACCACGCAGCCACCCCAGAGCCAGCACAAAGCACCCGACGGAGAATCCGCCTCGACCAGATCGATGACAGTCCGTACCAGCCGAGGATGGTGTACAGCGCAGAAGAAATCGACAACCTAGCGCACTCATTCGCGGCCGCTGGCCAAGAGGAAGTCATTACCGTGCGCGAAAAACCGTCCGGTCGCTTCGAGTTAATCAAAGGCCACCGCAGAACACGCGCAGCGCGGAGTATAGGCTGGACAGAGATTGATGCCGACGTAGTCATCAAAGACGACAGGGCCGCAAAGCTCTCGGCCATGGTGTCGAATGAAGGCAGCGTCACCCTGACCGACTATGAACGAGCGAAAATGTACCAAGAAACGCTCGCAGACCGGTATGCCAGCACACAGCAAGAAGTCGCCAATATTTTCAGCACCAGCCAAGCGCTGGTGTCGATGCGAATGAACATGCTGAAGCTGCCCCAGAACATCTTAGACATGCTCAACCATAACCCTGAGTTATTTAATGCAAGCTGCGGCCAAACAATCGCCGCGCTGCTGAAAGCGTACCCAGAGGAAGGAGCACTGATTGAATCCGCCGTAATGAGATTGCAGGACGGAGCAAGCCAGAATTCAATCAAGCCATGGGTTGAGCAAATGCTCAAGGCAAAGAGCAAGGCCATCGCAAAAAATGATCAGGCAGTCATTACCGACCGCAGCGGCCGTCCAATATTCACGACAAAGACGACCGGCAAAGAGATTGCGATCAGGATAAAGGCGACCGAAATCAGTGCAGAGGAAATCGAAGAATTGATACTCAAGGCATTAAGAAGCCGAGCAGAAGAAAATATAAAAGTTTTATAAAGCGAGCGAACCAGGTAAATATAAAAGTTTTATAAACCGCCCGAAGACAACATTTATAAAAGTTTTATAAATGCACCGCCGAGAGGGAATATAAAAGTTTTATAAACCGATCGGTCTGAGCAGAATATAAAAGTTTTATAAATTGGAGAGCGAGATGAAACAGTAGGATTCAGCACCAGAAAAGTAAAAAGCCACAATTGGCGTTGTGGCTTTTTGGATCTTTTCACTAAACACATACACCAGACACGCTCTGGGGAGAAAAGAAGTCAGAAACCTCAATATATCTCCCCTTAGTGTTGCCGTCAATGAGATTTTTGCGAAAAACGCAGAAAGGCAGCACCATGCACGTACAAGCACTATCCAAAGGGGAAGCGATCAGCATCTCAGCACCAAAGTCACGCAACCTGCCAGTCAGGATACTGAGAGCATTCGATAACGCAAAGCACATCATCGGCCTGTCACGGGGAGTGAAAGACACACTCGCGGAGATTTGCAGGTACGTTAAGCAGAGCGACCCACTCGCGCCAATTTTCCCGCACAAAGCACACATCGCCAGCCGAATAGGCATCGACGAGCGCACGGTCTATCGCCACATGAGCGCCATCAAGGAACACGGGCTGATCGAAGTCATGAGCCAGGAACGAAAAAGCCGGAACGGACGATTTGCGGTTGCGCGCATTCGCCTGACCAAAAAAGCGGCAGAATTGCTGGGTTTGATCGAGGCAGAAAACAACGATATCCACAGGGAGCCGGATGATAATTTGTCAGACGGCCATACGTTAACTGAACCAACTATCCCAAAGAAACAACCAGCGACGCGAGGAAGCATACTGCCCGATGATTTGAAATGGCTGACAGGAAACGGACTGAGCCTCGCTGGAGTTTTTAAGTTAATGAAGATTGCAACCCAGAAAGGCAAGCGCCTCAGCGACATCGCAACAGCCTGCCGAGAATATCTGGCCAAGCTCAAAGGCGAACACCTTTTCTGCACGTTGCGGAAGCTGGCCAACAGCACAGTCGATTACTCGCACATCGCAGCAGAAGCCCTACGGCGCGAGAAAGGCAGGGAAGCAGAGCAGCTTGCCAAAGCGAAAGCTAAAGCCTTCCGTGAACGGTTTAAAGGCGTTTCCCTGACGAACAGAAGCGGAACCCTGCTCTACCAGATCGACAGCGCCTGCCGATTTGCCCAAGTGACCGGAGCCAAGACCGGCACGGTACCGCTCAACGATTTAACCGATTGGATAGCGGGAATTGAAACAGGCAGACTGGTTCTGGCAACAGCGGAACGCGAGGCTGCGATTTTGACGGGAGCCTAAAAATTGACATCACCGACCGGAGCCACGCCCCATGCGGAAAGAGCAAAAGTTACCCACAATTTCGGTGGATAACTTACCGCGCCTTTTTCTGAGCCGCGACTGTTTCAGCATGACGGTCGTCATCAGTTTTGTGGATATACAGCGATGTGGTGGTAATCGATGAATGCCGCGCATTTTTCTGTACCGTCTTGAGCGACGCACCCGCGTCCAGCTGATGAGTGATTGCAGAGTGGCGCAGCCAATGCGTAGAAGCGCTGGCTAAGGCAATACTGAGGCGGTCATCGCCGGCGAGCTCGGCAAGGCGCGCAGCATCGGTCATAACAGCTTTCACCTCTCGATGAATTGAGCAATCAGCGACAGGGCGAACCGCGCCAGTCACTGGCAAAATCAGCGGAGTCGTGTCGCCAGGCTTAGGCAGTGGAGGAAGTCCAAACGCAGAGCGGTACCGCTTGAATTCACTAAGCAGATCCAGCGAGACAGGGATACTCCCCTCGATGCCACCCTTGCCCATGACGTGCAGCCACCACATACCCTTATGGTCAGGGCGGAAGCTATCCATCGTTGCGCTGCTGATTTCGTGCAGGCGAGCACCGGTACCGTAATAGACATGGATGAGGAAGCGAGAACGGGCGACCTTGAGAATGTCACGCCAGCTTTCTTGCGGCCGACCATCGCAAGCGTCCAGCAATAGGCCTATTCCTTCCGCCGGCAGGTACCGCTCGACACTGCTCCGGCGAGGCGCACTTATCCGGCCGAGCAGCACCGCAGGATTCACCTCAAGGTACCTCGCCAGCGCGCACCACGAAAACAGGCTCTTGATTGTTTCCAGCGTTTTCTTGTGCGACGCATCTGACAGTGGCCCAGAGAACGGCCGCCATCTTGGATCATGCCGCGGCCACTTCGCGGTAGAAATCCAGAGATCGGCCGGCTGCGGATTCATTACAAATTCAGAGTACGCAATCAGGTCTTCAAAGCGAACATCACGCAGACCAAGGCCGCGCGATTCTATCCAAAGCAAAAAGCGGCCGGCATCTTTGCGCAGGTTTTTTACCGTCGCATTTGATAAGCCAGGACGAGACAGCCAGGCATCGATAATCTCGCGGTCATTGCGCGCCAAGATTAAAGGGGGGGGAAGGGGAGGATGGGACGATTGCGCCAAGGCAGGCGAAGTGCTGTCTGAACGCAAAGCAGGCAAGGTATCCATGGAGAGGCTCCAAGTCAGGGTAAGGGGTTCCTGAAGTATAGAACAAGTCCCTGTTTAGACACCAGAGCAAACATACGAGATTCATGACGGAATCTCGTATTTTGAGCAGGAAGGCGGTTATTTCGGTCGCCGTTCTTCCGTCCGGTTGATCGCGTCCACCGAGATGCGCCAGTCGTGCAGCGTTTTAATTTCAGCAACTGCCCACAGCAACGCGGCAACAATAAACGATTGAAAAATAGCCGCGCAGATCGATGCGACAAACCATGCTCCCTTACCACGATTCACCCAGCCGTCCAGATCGGCGCGAACATTTCCCAGATCCCGCGACATTGACTGGTGTTTCTCATTCAAGGGCCGAATCGCCTCTGCAATTTGCGAGCCAGTCTCTGCCTTAAGCTCGTCTAAGCGTTCGTGAACTTTATCCACTTGCTGTACTAAGCGCGCGAGCGCCTCCGTATTTCGGTCTTCAGATTCGACCATGCGCCGGTCGGGTTGTGTCGCAATAAGGTAGAACGGACAAAAAATGTGGCGAGAGTCCGGAAAATTAAAAAGCTAAACTATAAAACTGTTCAGCTTTGGACAAAGGCTGACCTTTGGAGCCCAAGGACGTGGCCAAAAACCTCGGCGTGTCCATTCCGATCTTATAACGCTGGATACCAGCCTCCGCGCATGCTTAGCGTACGATTTTTTCCGTTTTCTGAGACGACCCCTTCACGGTCAACGGCTCGGTACAAATATTTCCATTGACCCTTCACCTTGATATACGTCTCATCCATGCGCCAACTCCGACCTACGGAGCGCTTACGTGAACGAAATATCTTGGCCAGCACAGGCAACATCTTCACAGCCCAGCGATGTACCGTGGCGTGATCAACGACAACGCCGCGTTCTTGCATTATTTCTTCAATGTGACGAAAACTCAACGGGTATGCCACGTACCATCGCACACAAAGCATCATGACTTCCAACGGATAATGCAGTCGTTTAAGAACCTTGCAGAGGGTACTTTTGATGAGGCTTTTGCGAAAATCGTCCATACCAAACTTTACCAGATCCGCTTATTGCGACACAACCGTTTGCTTCCCTCTTTGCGTAGGCGCTCCATGGAAAACGGTGGACGCGCGCAATAGCGCAGCAGCCGCTCCAGCGCAGCGCGGTCGTGGGCTTCGATGCAGACACCGGCGTCCACCGAGAAGCCGCTGTGTTTGTAGCCCAGCATGTCTTTGGCGTCACAGTTCTCCAGCAGGCCCCGAGCAACGAAGGCGCGCAGGATGCGTTTTTGCAGTGTGGTCTGCACTGGGGCCACGGTAGCCGCATCGATGCCGGTGGCCGCGTGAAAGATGACACCCGGCGATGAGATTCGAGGGGTCGCATCAGCATCGCCCTCGCCCTCCACTTCCTCAAACACCCCGTCCACCACACAAACGTGGAAGTGGACGTGTTCATTGAGGCTGGAGCCGAATCGGTGAATGAAGGCGATGGCACCGATGTGCAGGCCTGCCTTGTCCATATGGGCCGCACCGGGGCTGTGGGTCTGCAGAGTTTGTGCGATCACCCGCAGAAAGATGCGCAGCACCATGCTCAGCACCGCTCCGTCGCGTTGCATGAAGTACCGCAACCTCTTGGGCACGGAGAGCACCCACTGGCGCACCGGCAGGCGGGGGAAAACGTGGTCGCTCAGGTGTGCCGCCGTCTCCACCATCCGCCGCGTGGTGCACGAGGGGCAGACTCCCCGGCCTTTGCAGGAGAAGGCTACAAAGTAGTCGTGCCCACAGTCGCCGCAGCGAGCGCGGGCAAAGCCATGGGCAAAGATGCCGCACTCAAGATACTTGGCAAACGCTTTGCGCACGAAGGGCTTGGGGGTGTGGTGGTCGCCCTGGCCGTCGAACTGACCCGCGCTGGCCAACTCTAGCCAGGTCTCGTAGTGCTCGGCTACCATTTGGTAGAGGGGGTCTCCTCGTTTTCAGTGCAATAAGTGACGGTACGCAAAGCTAGCACTGGCGCGGGGGTGGTCTGGGTAGACCGTTGATTTCATTGACTTTCCTGTTCGCTTTGTAAACGGGTATGGTGGCCTCCCACTTTTGAGGTTCACGATGCAGGGTTGGCACACAACGTTTTTGGGGATGCGTGGGCTCCCCCGCGATATCAGCGACTTCGAGATGAAGGCATTTTTCACCTTCGATGGTGCCGAGCGCGACGCAATCAATGCACGCCGAGGTGATTCCCACAAGCTTGGTCTGGCGCTCCATATTGGTTTCCTGCGCATGAGTGGGCGTTTGCTCGGTGCCTTTCGGGTAATTCCAGTAGCCTTGTGGCGCCACCTTGGCAACGAGCTTGGCATTGCAGCACCAGAAGTCGCCTCGCTGAGAGCCATGTATGAACGCGGGCGCACGCTATTCGATCACCAACAAGTAGCCTGCACGGTCCTTGGATTCCAGTGGATGAGCGAGCACCAGCGCCGCTCACTGGTACGTGAACTGCGCGACGAAGTGGCGCGCTGCGCCGACCGCGATCAGCTACTCGTGCGGGCGCGTCAATGGCTGTACAAGAACAAGCTGGTGATCGTGCACGAGCGGGCAATTCGGACACTGATTGCGGCGGCACTTGCCCAGCTTGAAGTTGAAACAGGCACCGCCATCGCCGCCAGCGTTGATCCAGCAACACTTGATCGCTGGCGAGCCTCAGTTTCAGAGCTGCGCCCAGATGGACAAACCCAGCAGAGTTGGCTATGGGCTGCACCGGCGAAACACTCAACCCGCCAAATCAGCGAGGTACTGGAGCGCATCGACCTGCTTTACACGCTGGACGTTCATAAGCACCTGGCAGACATCCCCGATCTCATCTTGCGCCGCTACGCGCGCCGACTTGTCTCCAGGCCGCCCTCAGCCGGAGCCAAGATCAAAGAGCCAGCGCGCACCGTGGAGGTCGCATGCTTTCTTCGGTATTGCCTGTTCACCACCACAGACCAGTTGATCCTTATGGTGCAGCGCCGGATCGCCGATCTGTGGCGTCAGGCTGCCGCCGATGTCCCCGCTACCGTCAATTGGGCCGCAATGTACAAAACGCTGCTCGGCGAACTTGTTGCCTTGAGCGCGCAAGGTGCGGTGCCAGATGCTGAGTTGCGTGCCCGTCTTGAAGCCTTGATCACCGAAACCCAGAAACGCAAACCACCGAGCAGGGCCTCCCTGGTCCGCGAGGGATTGATTGATGGAATTCGCCCCGTGCGGTCGTTGCTCGTCGCCATTGCAAAGCTGCCCTGGCAGGCCACCGGCGAGCATCCTGCCATCGAGTACCTTGCCAAGCTGCAAGCTTTATATCTCAAAGGATCCAGAAAGCTGCCAGTTGAAGTGGTGGCACCAAGTCTGGGAATGATCTGGCAGGTTTCGATCTCCAGCCCAGACCGGGAACGGGCGTTTCAGGCGTTGGAGGTGGCCACCCTGTTTGCCCTGCGCCGCGCGGTGCGCAATGGCTCGGTCTGGATTGAGCACAGCCTGAGCTTTCGGGGTCGTGCGCGCTTGTTCTTCACGGACGAGCGTTGGCAGGCAGAGTCCAAGAAACACTATGCCCGTCTATCGTTACCCAGCAAGGCTGCCACTTTCTTGAAGCCTTTGCTGGCCAGAGTAACTGCCGGTGTCGATGCGGTGGCCGCTGCAGCCCGCAGTGGCGTACTGCGCGTGGATGATGAACTCCATTTGTCGCCATTGCCCGCAGAGGACGAAGACCCAGAAGTGACCAAGCTGCGCGCGGCTTTGGATCACCGCATCGGTGAGGTTCAATTGCCGGAAGTGATTCTGGCCGTTGACGCCCAGGTGCGCTTTAGCTGGATCATGCTCGGACGTGAGCCGCGCTCTACCGACGAGCTGCTGATGGTCTATGCCGGCATCATGGCCCACGGCACCAGTCTGACTGCGGTCGAATGCGCGCGCATGATTCCGCAATTGTCTGCCACCAGCATTCGCCAGGCCATGCGCTGGGCGCGGGACGAACGGCGTCTGAGCCAGGCCTGCCAGGCTGTGCTGGAATTCATGCAGCGACACCCGATTGCCGCCACCTGGGGGCGGTCCGATTTGGCATCTTCTGACATGATGAGCATGGAGACCACCAAACGGGTGTGGCAAGCCCGGCTTGATCCTCGGCGCAACACACCTTCCATTGGAATCTACTCCCATGTAAAAGACCGGTGGGGCATCTTCCATGCGCAGCCCTTTGTGCTCAATGAGCGCCAGGCGGGCGTGGCCATTGAAGGTGTCATCCGCCAAGAAAAGCTGGAGACCAGCCAGCTTGCTGTGGATACCCATGGCTACACCGACTTTGCCATGTCACATGCCCGTTTGCTTGGTTTTGATCTTTGCCCGCGGTTGAAGGAACTCAAACAGCGCCACCTCTTTGTGCCACGCGGCACCAAAGTGCCCGCAGAAATCGCTGCGGTGTGCGAAGCCAATGTCGACGTCGCTTTGATCGAAAAGCATTGGGATAGTCTGGTGCACCTGGCAGCCTCGGTCATGAGCGGACATGCCAGTGCGGTGGCAGCTCTTGCGCGGTTCGGTTCTGCCGCCCAGGGCGATCCAATCTATGAGGCTGGCGTGCAATTGGGGCGGTTGCTGCGTACGGCGTTTTTGGCTGACTACTTTGTCAAGGACGCTTTCAGGAACGAGTTGCGCCGGGTGCTCAATCGGGGCGAGGCTGTTAACGCCCTCAAGCGCGCCATTTATACCGGCCGGATCAGCCCGGCGCAGGCCAAACGTGTCGATGAAATGCAGGCTGTGGCCGATGCGTTGAGCCTGATGGCCAACATCGTGATGGCGTGGAATACCTCACAGATGCAGGCGGTCCTGGATCGCTGGTCGAACCGCCGCCAGGTCATTCCACCGGAACTGATCGGGAAGATTGCGCCCACCAGGCTGGAGAGCATCAACTTGCGGGGTGTGTTTCGCTTCCCGGTTGACCGCTATGCTGACCAAATCCTGCCTTCGCGGCCAAATGCATCGATAACTGGCACCAATGGATGAAACCGACCACGGTTTGACGCCACGAATCGCAGATTTGAAAGTGAACAGGAAAGTCAATGAAATCAACGATCTACCAACACCACCTCCGCGCCAGTGCTAGCTTTTCGTACCGTCACTTATTGCACTGAAAACGAGGAGACCCCAATGAAGGCGATGGCACCGATGTGCAGGCCTGCCTTGTCCATATGGGCCGCACCGGGGCTGTGGGTCTGCAGAGTTTGTGCGATCACCCGCAGAAAGATGCGCAGCACCATGCTCAGCACCGCTCCGTCGCGTTGCATGAAGTACCGCAACCTCTTGGGCACGGAGAGCACCCACTGGCGCACCGGCAGGCGGGGGAAAACGTGGTCGCTCAGGTGTGCCGCCGTCTCCACCATCCGCCGCGTGGTGCACGAGGGGCAGACTCCCCGGCCTTTGCAGGAGAAGGCTACAAAGTAGTCGTGCCCACAGTCGCCGCAGCGAGCGCGGGCAAAGCCATGGGCAAAGATGCCGCACTCAAGATACTTGGCAAACGCTTTGCGCACGAAGGGCTTGGGGGTGTGGTGGTCGCCCTGGCCGTCGAACTGACCCGCGCTGGCCAACTCTAGCCAGGTCTCGTAGTGCTCGGCTACCATTTGGTAGAGCAGCGTGCGTTCGGGGTGGCGTGGGTTGTAGAGCTTGGGCTTGGAAGTGGCTGACATGAATACTGTACAAATGCACAGTATTCTGCGGCGATTGTTTGGGTACGCAAAGCACAAGGCCCGAACCGTCGCCAGTTCGGGCCTTGTCAGGGTAGCTTGGCTGCGGACTTACTTGCGCGCAGGCGGCACATCCGTGCAGCTGCCATGCGCCACTTCCGCCGCCATGCCGAGCAGCGCCAAGGCCAGCGCCAGGGTGTAGTGCATCAATTGCACGGTGTTGAACAAGCCCAGGTAGTTGCTGTCGGCCTTGCCAGTAGCCGCCACCACAAAGCTGCCCAGCAAAGCCAGCGTGCCCGCCAAGCCCCAGGTATTGCGCTGCTGCACCGCCGTCCAGGCAATCACCAGCGCACACACGCCCGGCACCACCTGCGACCAGAGCGCCAGACCGGCCAGCGTCAGCACGATGCCGACGCCCCCCACGACCAGCACAAAACGCCCGACCGCCGCGCCACGTGTGGCCAGCGGCGCATCCGGCCAGCGCAGGCCTGATGCAAGCAACGGAAACGCAGCACAGGCGGCCAGCAGGCTGGTGAAACGGTGTGGCCCCAGCATCTCGGCCCAGCCCGAATACCGCAGCACACCCAGGCAGGCCGCCAAACCGATCAGGCCGGCAGCCACTGCCACAGCAGGCCGCTGGCGCAGATGAAACCACAGGATGGCAGCACACACCAGCAGCAGCACCAGATCCGACAAGGCGTCCGGGTTCATGCTGCCACTCCCACCGCGTTGGCAGGGGCGACGGACTGGCGATTCAGCCAGACCACACTGCCCACACACAACACCAGCAATGCACCCTTGAGCAGCAGCGGCGCCTCAAAGCCAAACCACTGCGGCACGGCGGCGAACGACACACCCAGCGCCAGCAGACGCACCTGCTCCAGCCACTTGCCCCAGACAAAACGCTCAAGCAGCGCCCCCAGCGCCACCGCCGTGACCAGAATGCCCAGCGCGTACACCGCGGCCGTGCCTCTGTCCAGACCCTTGGCCACACCGATGAAATGCGAAACAAAAGGCACCAGCACCGCGCACTGCAGCGCCACGTACCAACGCAGCGGCGCGGGGGTTTGCACATCAAAGCGGGTAAAGGTGCGGGGCTCGAAATGTTCGATGGGTTCGTCGGTCCAGCCGCCCGGTGGCGCCACCCAGACACCCAGCTTGGCGCGCCAGCCCTTTGCCGCACGGGACATCTGCCACAGGTCGGCGTAGTAGTGCAGGTTGCCCTTGATCGGGCTGAAGCTGTGCAGCGGCTTGCGGATGCCGTAGCAAATTTTCTCGTCATCGCGCTCGTCGGCAAAGGTGCCGAACAGGCGGTCCCACAAGACCAGGATGCCGCCGTAGTTCTTGTCGATGCAGTAGTCGTTCTGGCCGTGGTGCACACGGTGGTTGCTGGGCGTCACCAGAATGCGATCCAGTATGCCCAGTCGGCCAATCAGCTCGGTGTGCACCCAGTACTGGTACAGCAGGTCGATCAGGCCCACGATCACCAGCATCTGCCACGGGATACCGAGCACCGCCAAGGGCAGGTAGAACACCCAGCCGAATAACGCGCCGGTAGAGGTCTGCCGCAGTGCGGTAGACAGGTTGTAGTACTCCGAGGAGTGGTGCACCACATGCGAGGCCCACATGACATTGACCTCGTGGCCCATGCGGTGCGCCCAGTAGTAACACAGGTCGTACAGCACCAGGGCCAGAATCCACAGCGGAATACTGCTCATGGACCATTCGGTAAAGCGGTAGGCCTCATACACCGCGATGTAGATGCCCAGCGTGGCGATCTTGGTGAAGGCGTTGGTCACCTGGCTCAACAGGCCATGGTGCAGGCTGGTGATGGCGTCGGGAATGTCGTACACCGCCACACCACGCCGCCGGGCCACCCAGGCCTCCAGCAGGATGGTGAGCATGAATACGGGTATTGCATACACAATGGGATTCATGGTTTTGTCTCTCTCGTAATGCGGCGCCTCTGTATCGGGCCCCGTCATCGTTGAAAGTATACACTGCAGCCGGTTGTGTCGCAATAAGGTAGAACGGACAAAAAATGTGGCGAGAGTCCGGAAAATTAAAAAGCTAAACTATAAAACTGTTCAGCTTTGGACAAAGGCTGACCTTTGGAGGCCAACGGATAATGCAGTCGTTTAAGAACCTTGCAGAGGGTACTTTTGATGAGGCTTTTGCGAAAATCGTCCATACCAAACTTTACCAGATCCGCTTATTGCGACACAACCGGCCACGCCGCTTCCATGCAAGGCTCAACGACAAGACGAATCGGAATTTCATCAAGCAATGACATGATGTTCGGCTGAAATGTTTAGCCGCGTCTCAGGTATGTAATATCAACGACAGCATCTCAGGCTTCAAGAGATTGCGGTAACTACTAAATTCGCCGGCTAAAGGTGGCTAATCGGATCCGAGGATATTGCGCAGGACTTTTGTTGCCGATATTAGAATAAAGCTGAATTGCATGTTTATGAAAATCAATGATTGAGCTTTCCCTGAAATTTAGTCTGCCATAGGTGACGTAAAATTACCGTTACTATGGAAAGACTGGAAATGAAAAAAATACCTAAACAGGCCTATACGACCGAATTCAAAGAGTTGGCTGTTCAGCGCGTCAAAGATGGGGAGGCAGTCTCGGTTGTTGTTAAAGAACTGGGGCTTGGCGACCAAACGCTACGTAACTGGGTCAAAGCACAAGCGGAAGGTAAGCTAAAGGGTGCTGGTAACAAAGTGGTGACACCAGAGGCCATGGAGCTCTCGCGACTGCGAGCAGAGAATGCCCGGCTAAAGCGGGAGAACGAAATTATAAAAAAGGCGGCGGTGGGTTCAACCGGTCAAAGCAACACTGGAATTAAGTTTACTAGCTGGCGTTTCAAATCCCAAGGTTTTTCTTGGTCGCTGATTTAGCTTAAGCGCAATCTTGTTCAAGTCAGTCTGTGAATATCCAGACAGATCTGTCCCTTTCGGGAAGTATTGACGTAGTAAGCGGTTTGTATTTTCGTTTGTGCCTCGCTGCCAAGGACTTTTTGGATCACAGAAGTAAACTTGAACATTGGTCGCGACGGTAAGCTTTTTGTGCTGCGCCAGTTCCATCCCGCGATCCCATGTCAGGGAGCGACGCAGTTCCAAGGGTAATTTGCGGACCTGTTTACTTAGTGCAGAGACAACGCTTACAGTGTCTTTACCCTGGACTTTTACTAGCATTGTGAACCGTGAATGTCGCTCTACCAGCGTAGCTATGTGCGAATTATTTGAGCCAGTGATCAGGTCGCCTTCCCAGTGCCCTGGAATCGCGCGATCTTCAATTTCTGCTGGTCGCTCGCTGATGGAAATACCATCAACTATACGGCCACGTGGCTGCCCTTCAGTGCTAGCATTTTTTGACCGCCGCATCATTCGTCCAGAACGTAAATGCCCTACCAACTCCTTCTTGAGAACGCCCCTAGCTTGTATGAACAAGCTGCGGTAGATGGTTTCGTGCGAAACATGCATATTGGGGTCGTTTGAAAATTCAAGTTTCAGCCACCCGGCTACCTGCTCTGGCGACCAATCCATCTGTAGTTTGCTTGCGACAATCCTTTGCATTTTGAGGTTTGTGGCTAGCTTACATTGTTTGGGACGTGTAGCGTATTTCCAGGCCATCGCATCGGCCTCAGAAGCTCGATAACTGACTCTTCCGCCATGGCGCTCAATTTCACGACTGACTGTTGAAGGTGATCTGCAAATCATAACTGCTATTTGTCTTGCTGAATGTCCCGCTGCTATTCCTCGGGAAATCTCCTCTCGCTCAATAAGCGTTAGCGTCAAACGGGAACGATGGCGCGCAGCAGGAACGATTCCGCCATTGGACGACACAACACCGTGAATAGATCCAGCATGTTTACCGAGGGCTCGCCCTATGTCACTTAATGACTGTCCATTCTTCCATCTATTCCACAAATCCGCCTTTTGAGCAGTTGACAAACCTGGGCGTCCCATTTGTACCATAACAATCTCCCTTCAAAATCTATATTAAACCAGAAGGTGTTGCTTTGACCGGTTGAACCCACCGCAGCGTACTTTGCCAAGGATATTCTGTGAAGTACGCCTGGATAGACGTCAACCGCAAAACTTATCCGCTGACCGAAATGTGTGCCGTGCTGGACGTCAGCCTCAGTGGCTATCGTGCCTGGAAGCGCGGCGGCACACCTGCTCGCAAACGGCTCACGGACGCCCAAACGCTGGCCATTATTCGCGCCATTCATGCCGAACTCAAAGGGGCTTATGGCAGCCCACGCATGGTGCGTGAATTGCGGCGGCGCGGTTTTACGGCAGGCAAAGAACGGATTGAACGACTGATGCGTGAGCATGGTCTGCGTGCCCGACATAAGCGGCGCTACAAGGTCACGACCGACTCCAAGCATAGCCTGCCGGTTGCGGACAATCTGCTGGATAGAAATTTTACGCCAGCCGTACCCAATCAAGTCTGGACCTCGGACATCACCTATTTGTGGACCGACGAAGGCTGGCTGTATCTGGCGATTGTGCTGGATTTGTTCAATCGGGAAGTCATAGGCTGGTCGCTCAAGCCGCGTATGACCAGCGATATCGTAACGGATGCATTGACCATGGCCTGGTTTCGCCGTCGGCCGGCAACCGGCGTGCTGCATCACTCGGACCGGGGTAGCCAATATGCCAGCCATGCCTTTCAGGGCAAGCTCAAGGAATTCGGCATGATATGTTCGATGAGTCGCAAAGGAAATTGCTGGGACAACGCGCCAACGGAGAGCTGGTTTAACAGTTTCAAGAACGAACGTTACCACGGTCTGCGTTATGCAACCCATGCTGAAATGAGGGCTGCCAGTTTCGAATACATTGAAGTCTTTTATAATCGAACCCGTCAGCATTCAACACTGGGTTACCAGTCTCCCATTGAGTATCTCAATCGCTGGAGAACTGAGCAAAATCAGAAGACGCTGACAGCATGAAGTTCATCTGATGGCAGACGAAATATCGAGGGAACCTCAATGTAAGCGACAAAACGCGTCGTAATAAAATACCATTTTATTTGACAACGGCATTGACTTTTATTGGATGTGGCAACATTTTTACTTGGCCACTAAACCCGCTATGCAACCAATCCTTGCCCCACTCCCAGCATGAACGGACTTCCATTAGGCGCATTTTAAATTTTCAAACTGTACTGGGCTAAGTTCGCCGATGGCGGAACACCTCCGATGTGGATTGTAAAACCTTTTATGTAATCAAACGCATCAGCACGTAAATCATCTCTTGTCCGGTAGTGCTTTTGCTCAGGCGTTCAGTCTTGAGTGTCGAGAAGAAGCTTTCCATTGCAGCGTTATCCCAACAGTTTCCGCAGCGGCTCATGCTGCAGACGATGCCGTGGGACTCAAGTAGACGCTGGAAGTCCTCGCTCGTGTATTGAGAACCCTAGTTGGAGTGATGCAGCACGGCACGCGGTTTTCCTCGACGAAAGACGGTCATCAGCAAGGCGCCATCACCAATTGCGCCTTCTTCGTCAGTTGAATCGATCATCCTACAACTCTGAGCGAATACAGGTCTAAGGCGACAGCGACAAACAATTAGCCTTTGCCAGTCCACACGTAAGTGAAATCGGTTGCGAAGAAACCGAGCGCCTTTTTTAAGATGTCGCGCTTCGTTTTGACCTAGACTAATTCATGTTGCATGCGTTCGTATTCTTGATTTGATACCTTCCGCCGCCGCTATCGCTAACGACTGCTTCGTTACTTGCTTTTCTAGAACAGCGTCCTAGCAAATTGGGGACAACGTCTAAGTCGTAGGCGATTGCCGCCTTCGGCGCGCCTGCCTGATAACCAATTTGACCGCTTCCCCCTTAAACTCTTCAGACAATAACATTCTTCCACGGGCCAGGTAATATCTCTGACAGTGGCATCGATACTTATCGAAAGTGTCCGTGCTAATGGGGGAAGGCCTGTGCTCCCTATCTGATCTTTGTGGACATGTGAAATAAGCCAAGCGCAAGACCTACAAAGGCCACCAGAAACCAATGATCATTAGATATCAATAATTTGATCATGTGAACGATGTTTTAATTGCTGCATGACTTCGTTAGCCTGCTTGAGCGGCGATTCGTCGATCATTTTTACGATGAGTGTAAGGGCGGCATCGATCTGCTGATTATTTTGACTAGACATTCCTGCGTCGAGTAACTGAAAACACCGGTCGAAATTTTCTCGTCTCTCAGCAAACGTCATTACAAAGTAGTCGCGCAACAGCTGGGCTTTTTCCCGGATATTCGTGATTTCAATCTCTGCGTTTGCACGGATATGCGTCCGCTTCGTGATTTCCGTTTCTCTATGTTGTAAATAGCGCTCACGCGCCTTCACGACCTCAAGAAATGCATGAACAAAATTTGTTGCATCTTGTTTGGATGCGATTTTTCCAAGACTGTGTAGTGAATTTGGAAAGGCCATGGCGGTCCTTTTATTATGGATAGTCGAAGGTGGTTGCGATAGAAACAATCGGCTGGCATGCCCTTAGTTTGAACATTCCGGCTTTGTCGCAGATTTTCCGAACGTTATGGATGTCGGCTTAATATCGGAAAACAGGTTAATTGCGCTATTTTGATATTTTCCTTGATCACAATTGAAACGGTTATTTATCACCCATTCTTCTCCTTCATTTTCTGCCATGCTTTGAGCCCACTTTTGGGCGGCCTGAATCGACGTATCACTCACTAGAAGAATACCGGCTGTGACTTCAAGGAAGTCAAGATGGTGAGCAGCCGTCCAAGAGGCATAAACTGATGGATCGTAAGCATTTCCGCAGTCCATGATGCAATTAGCTGAAAAATCAGGATGGCTCGATAATAAGTCTGTAATTTTGCTTATCGTCAGGTCAGACAACAGAATTTGTTTTGTATCGTCCGGGAAGAAACCTCCGGCCTTTGCCTTGCAGGTGGAGCTCATTGTGACAGCGAGGGCTTCGATACGCTGTTGCCCGTCGCGGCCCAAGATGACTTTGATTACACATCCATCGATTTCGTAAGTTCTGGATGAGTTGCCGTCTTCAATATATTTTGCAGGTCCAGCAAGCGTTTCGAGGTATTGTACCGTCATGCCGAGTGTCTTTGATTGCACAATGGTGTCGATCAATGCAGGCTTTTCTTCAACTGCCATTTTATTGTCGGCTGGGGCTACTGGGGCTGAAGTAGGCACAGGCTCCAAGACCTGTTGTCTGCTCGGCAGGACATTAACGTACCAGTACACAGCGAATACAACCAAGGCTAAAATGACTGCCATAGATATGGCCGCTATACGGCCGTTTCTACTCTGACTATTCTTGTCTGAGCACGTATCCTCATTGGCGGTCGTGGGTAGTGTATCTTGCGGTGCCTCGCACTCAGGACAGATACGAAGCAGGGGATTTATGTGTTTTTTACAGCTGACACACGATTTCCAACTTTCTTCAATACTTTCTACAGCAACGGCGCCTGCAATGCGGGAACCAAACCCCTGCGTCGCCGCGCCGGTGTTGTCCAACAAAGGCTCGCTGACCACGGCCTTGATGGACTTACCCAAGGCAACCAACGTGGCGAGTCGCTGCTCCCGTTGTTGCCTGAGTTTAGATTGATACTTGCCAAGGATTTTTGCTAGCCAGCCACGCCATCCTTTGCTTCTATTTAAATGTTTTTCGTAATCAAGCCTAGCTTCAAAAAAGCGCCGGTTTAGCTCCTCAAGGACATAGCGAGTATCGTCTATATTCGCCTGAATCGCCTCTAGAAGTCGAGTTGGGGTATTAAGTTCTGCAATCGCGATCGATACTTCAGCCTTGTACTCTTCGGCTTTGGTTAATGCATCTTCGGCCTTACTTGCTAGTGTGTAACCCGCAATAGCAAGAGCTGGTCCTGCAACTAGGCCTCCCAGTACCCATGTTCCGCCGGCGATCCCTAAACCACCTGTGGCGAGGCTTCCTCCACCTAGCCAAGCCAGAGTTGCATTTGTCGCTGCTACACCGGACAAGCTAGAGATCGCGGTTCCAGTAGATGCGCTAGCCACTAGTCCGACAGCGCCATAGGCGCCGAAAGCACCTGCGCTACCTGCAGCCAAGCCTTGTGCGGAGCCGGCACTGATATCCAAGCCGGAAATCTCGGTCAAATCCCTATCGAAGATGTCGATTTCCTTGACTTCTATATAGGTTATTTCCTCATCAATACCATCGACGGACGAACGGGCATTTTTCACTTGCTGTACGACATAACCAAGTGTCTCCGTGAACACTTTCTTCTTCAATTTGCCCAGACTCTCAAGCTCGCCGTTGACCGAATTCCGCTTTTCGTCAAGTTCCTCGATGCTTTTTCTATATTGGCGCTGGGAATTTTCCCCGATCTTACGAGCCTCCTCGAATATCTTTTTAGCGTTAAGACCTTTCTTAAGCCCTAATGCACCGGCAGCAAGAGAGACCGCTCCTGCAGCTAAAGGGATCAGTGGAAGAACCATTAATATTACTCCGATTTAGAACATACAGACATTGCGGTTGCTGCGTTTCCGACATGGGTACGTGGTCACAAATCTCAGCACTTGATGCGATCCAATTCTAGCTGCTTTATGTTACGTTATGTTTAGGAATTTATTTTGCCTCTTTTGCCTATTGGAGAAGGAGAAATGTGCTGAGACGCTTCGCTATTTGGTTAGCGACGTCTCCCCGCATTTGAGGAGCGCGCCGAATTAGAGTCTAATCCCATACTGTAAGGATTGCGAGACATGAAAAAGCGTTTCCCATAAGAAAAGATCATTGGCTTTTTGTATGAAGCGGAAACCGGATTGCTACTTAAAGAGCTATACCGACAGTATAGATTTTAAGAGTCGGGTATCCATCCTCGAGACAGCATAAAAGAAACTGGTAACGATGATACTTTCAGTCTCCCACGGGAATTCAGCTCCCCCCATCCCAACTTTTAAGGGAAAATAATCGGGTGGCTTTCCGGATTTTGGAATCAATGGCAAATCTGTTTGGTCAGACGGTTGGAAGTTCAGTCAGCGACACTGCAATTCATGATGGTTCTGCCCTGCTCTCTTTACATGCCAGCTATTACAGTACGCATGCAAAAAGTATCCGGAATAAAAAGAGCGATTAAAGTGCAGTGGTGTGGCCAGCGATTTGTGTGCATTTCACACGCGACTATAAGCATCCCTGGTATCGCTTCAGCCTGAAAAATTCCGGATTATTTTCGAGTCGCAATCTTTAATTTTGGCAAGGCCTAACTCAAGGTTAATGTAGTTTTCTTAAAATGAACATGCGCTCCCTGCATGGACATAGTTCTTGATGCGGCAATTTTAAGGATTTAGATGTAGCAAATCAAATCTGACGGTTGTGTCGCAATAAGCGGATCTGGTAAAGTTTGGTATGGACGATTTTCGCAAAAGCCTCATCAAAAGTACCCTCTGCAAGGTTCTTAAACGACTGCATTATCCGTTGCGAGCAATGTCCACATGATTCGCTCAACGGGATGACACCTGTTGAATACCGATTATTTCATCAACCTCAAAACTCTAGTAATACCTGGCACTGATTGGGGGAGGTTTACAAAATCATTTCGCCATAGAGTTCGGCTAAAACGCTTGCTTCGCGACAGAGCACCCCTGATTTAGCAGGCTTTCTATTACGCCAATCGTTGATTGATGTTTCCAACTGAACGATGGTGACTACAGCTACCATAATTAACTCCAATTTTTCTAAAGTTGAAGGCTAAATAAAGTTCTTTAATTTAGCTACACGCTGCATCGAGGGACATCATTGCGCCCTCTCCTTTTTTTGTGATTCGATACACCTGGTCTTCATGCGTAACGTTGCCGGCCTTGACGAGGCAACCCATCAAGGTATTGAATTGATCCAGGGTGGCACCCTGTTGCATTAAAGCGGCATAAATAATGCCTCCAGGCGCGCCAGTCAAACCAGATTCGTGAATTGCTTCCAACACATACAACATAATGTTGGCCAAAGTACGCTTTGTTTGTTGATTTGAGATAGTTGTGGGCATGAGGTTTTGAGTTAAAAAGTGAATCCCCGTAAAGGCTCACCTTAAAATCTGTGCTTTTAAGAATGAGCGTATCCCAGGGCAAGTTTCCGTAACTAATGCGTACAGATTGGGAGAGAATTCAGGGGCTTTAATAAAGTCCCTGATCTCCCTCACCTTTCACATCAGCACTGCATTGAAAAAGCAAGTTCCTGACTTTGCTGTGGAGCGATGGCGTCAGAAGCTAAGTTGGCGTATGTGGCAAAATGAATTGCCGGCAACGTCAATTTTTCCACTTTTAAACGAGCCTTTCGCGTCATGTTCAGGCTAAGCAAACCGGTTGCATGATCGATGTGTTGAATCTTCACATCTGAAAATGCGGGCATGAAGCCAGGTAATTGATCGGCATAGGGGGCGGCGTTAGCCGCGCCCCTGCCACACCACCTGGCATGCGGGTCCGCACCAGGCGGTTCGAGAAGTTGAGGTCATGTGAGTCTGGGTATCCCAAGGTTGTCGAAGTATTGGACGGTAAGTACAAGGTTTAGTCCTGAACCGCTGTGGCTCCACCACTTACCTCCACCGCCAGCAACTAGCACCGCCAAATCATGGGACGCACCGATTGCCCGCAGACGACTATAAGTCGTCGTACCACGTCGCCAGTGCTTGAGCTGTATAGCCCGCAGGCGATGACGCGTCCATGAGTCCAAGTCTTTGAATGTCTGCGGGGTCTGTGCCAGCCGGAAGTAGGACTTCCAACCGGGCAAATAGGCCCGCATCTGTTCGGCGATTTGTTCCATGCCTTTGCCACCAACCCGTCTCGTGATGAGTCTAATGCGTTGCTTGAACGTATCGAGCGCCTTTGGTGCGACAGCAATCTTCACCGTGTCCTTTGACCACCGCCGTAGGCAATAGCCAAGGAACTTACGACCAAAGACTGGTCCCACTTCGGTTTTCTTCTCGTTCACCTTCAGATGGAGCTTGTCGTAAAGCTTTCTCAGCGAGAGTAATACCCGCTCGCCAGCCTTCTGACTGCGAACGTAAACGTTGCAGTCATCAGCGTAGCGTGCAAAGCGATGCCCACGCCTTTGCAAGTCTTGGTCTACTTCATCCAACAGGACGTTGGCCAGGAGTGGAGAGAGAGGACCGCCTTGCGGCGTTCCTTCCATCCTATCCATAACCACGCCATCCGCCATGATCCCTGCCTGCAAGTAACTCCGGATCAGCCGCAGAACGGCCTTGTCGGTGATACGCTTGGCAAGCCTGTCCATAAGGATGTCGTGATTGACCCTATCAAAGAATTTCTCCAAATCCACATCGACCACCACCCGGAAGCCTTCTTGCGCATAGCGTTGTGCTTGAAGCACCGCGTCATGTGCACTCCGACCAGGGCGAAAGCCGTAGCTGAATTCCGAGAAAGTCGGATCAATCATCGGCTGCAGAACTTGTAGCAGGGCTTGTTGAATCAGCCGATCCAGAACCGTTGGGATACCCAGTTCCCGCATACCGCCATTCGGTTTTGGAATTTCTACCCGGCGTACGGCTTGAGGCCGATAAGCTCCGTTCAGAAGTTCCGACCGTATGCGCGGCCAGTGGGTTTTAAGGAATTCCGGAGCCTCGTCAATCGTCAATCCATCGACACCTGCGCTACCCTTGTTGGCTTTGACGCGTTTCCACGCCGCCGCCATATTCTCACGCGATAAGACCTGCGTTAGCAGATCGTCTCGCCCTAAGCCTTCTTGTTGTTGACACGCCGGACGTGCTTCATCACGTGCCGCTTCAGCGCGAGCTTCACCCGCGCCAACTGCGTCACGCTCTGGTTTCCCAGATTTCTGATGCGATGCACCACCAAGTGTCATAACTTCCAGCTCTCCTTCTCGTTCGGCCCTTGACTGGTTGCCCAGCTACTACGGCCTCTGCTGACTTCTCACTCCGGCTTACGTCGTCGCCCTTTCAGGCGTAAAGCGAGACCTCCCCAGGTAAGAACGCGATCCTTCCCCGCACAACCGCTGAATCTACACAATTTCACCTTGACCACAAAAGCTTCGCAGTGAAGTGCCTGCTCGCTTTGTTCCATCGTGCCTCATATCCAGTTTTTGTTCATCGGCTCACGGTTTCATTCCATGCTTCCTTCCCACGCTCGGTCACCCTCACGCAGTTGCATTTCCTTTCACTCACTGTGGTCAGCTCGCGGGAGGACTTTCACCTCCAAGATCGCGCCCATGCTGGGCGCACACGTCCTCCCCGCCCTAAAGGACGGGGATTCCTACCACTAGCGTCGCACGTCCGCGACGGAGAATGTTACTGGCAGAATTGCGATCACGATCATGTATCGTACCGCAATGCGGACAAGTCCACTCCCTTATTCCAAGATCCTTCATCCCTTTCGGTCCGCTGCGTGCCAGGCACACAGAACAGTCTTGGGTAGAAAAACTTTCATTGACCTCATCGAACCAACTACCTGCGTCATCGCATTTGTAAGAGAGCATGGTTCGGAACATCGACCACCCGGCATCAAGAACGGATTTTGCCATCCGTGTTTTGACCAGAGCAGACGCGTTCACGTTGCCAACGAAAATCGCACCGTACCGTTTGACCAGTGCAGTGCTCAGTTTGTGATGATGATCCTTGCGCCGGTTGGCTATTTGCGCATGGATTGATTTGACTAAGCGTTTTTTGTTTGCACGCTGCGCCATGGCCAACTTAAGCTCGGCACCGCGATAGAAGTCCTGCGCTTCCACATTGCGCAAGGCAGGATCAGAGAACCCCGCCAAAGTCTTTAAACCCAGATCGATGCCCAAGTCCGCCTTGCCTTCAGTGGGCGGCTGCTTGACCACCTTCACGGTGATATTGATATACCAGCGGCCACGAGCGTCTTCGGAAATGGACCCGGCACCTAGATCGTAGTTGGCCAGGCCATAGCTATCCCACAGACACAAGGGCTGATCGATACCTGACATCCAGAGCTGTCCATTGCGGTATTGCAGGGCGGATGCTTTGAACGGTATCCAGCCGAGTGAACGCTTTGATCCTTTGGAAACACGCCAACGAAGTTTCACTTTTTTGAATTGTTTGCGGCGGGTGGCATATTCTTCGGCGATACCCTGAATGGTCTGCGAATGAAGGGGAATGCCTTCCTTGCCAGCGCCTTTGGTATAGGCAGCAAAGTCGTAACCTGACATGAAGCGATGTTCACGCGTCCATACCTGTTGCTGGAGATTGTTACAGTAGTTCCAGACCTGATTAACCCACATTGCCCGGTCACGCAAGACAGCGGCATGCTTGTCTTTTAATCGCAGACGCAACACGCGGGTGTTGGTGACTGGTTTAGGTGCAGGAATGAGCGAATCTCTTGGCATGGAAAATAATAACTACTGAATGAATGTTCAGTGTATCAGTGTCAAGAAGAAAAGCAAGGAGGCTTACGCCTCCCGCCTTACATCCTCGCCCTGAAGAGACGAGGTTTTACGGCTGACTTGATAAAACGAAGGAAATGGGGACCCAGTTCATTTTGAGATATTTTCTAATTTGCAGATCGTTGCATGTTACTCCAACGCGGATTTCAGACAATTAGACAAAATGTCTTAGTTGCTTTAATATTAATACACAGCACCAAAGGCGTTGACCGAATTTCCGACAGCCATACTGGGTTCTCTAGTCCAAATGAAACAACAACGCCTGCAACCGACCTCTCTCCTCATGGGCTATTTCCAAAGCTTGTACAACCAGTTCAGCTCACGCCGCTGAGCCCCCCCCCAAAGCGACTGACCGGCCTGCCGCCATGTGGCTGTACCCTTGAGTTAAAACTCAGTAAAAAATGTACGACTTTGCGTGCTCATCAAACACCTCATCATGGTGAGTGATCTCGCTAAAATCAGTGTCCGGGTACATTAAACCGCTGCAAACAGCTAAAATATAGTAATTCGACAACCGAATTTTCATTAAATTTCTAATAAAGTTTCAACCAGCATTGGAACGTCATGCCCCGTAGATACATCAAGATCACTGTTCCTGTTCAGGTACATTGTCCATGTTCTGGCGAACAGTCTGTACACTCGAAAGTAGCGCGCACTTCGTGGCTGGCGACGCCATCCTTTCCGGCACAAACAATGACTTATGGCCGGTTGCCGGATCAACATTCGATCGACTGTATGCCCCCGTTTCGCCGACCAGTGATAATCAGTCAGGCACTTACGTCAAGCTACCGATACAAGTATCTGCTGCTTAGTTAACTGAACCTGCCTCCATAACCCCGAGAATAATCAGGGGTTATAGAAGGATTGCCTGGCGATGATTCATTAAGAATGATAATGGACATCAATTGGTGGTTGCAGGTGATATTTTGAAAAAACCTACAGAGAAATTGTATGACCGATACGCGTATTAGTGAAATCCACTGCCCTTTGTGTAATGGAACAAAACACACATACATTTCAGCACGCAAACGCTGGCGTTGTGAAAACATAGACTGTTGTGAAGTGTTTGATGGCCCTCCGCCCAAAACCGACTTTATCCCGCAGACTATTTTTCTTTCATATGCCCATACTGTCGATGGGAATAACGACCGCAGTGCATTTCTTGTACGCAAAATTAAAGCTAAATTAGAGCAAGCCGGGCATAAAACCTGGATTGACGAACAGCAATTACATCCCGGAAATAATTGGCGACAAGGAATAACCCAAGGGATCCTAAACTCAGACCGTGTTTTATCTTTTTTGAGTCCACGGTCAATTCGCGATCCTGGTGTCTGTCTGGATGAGATCGGTATCGCTATGGCCCATAAGCATGGGGCAATAGCGACTGTTCTGACGGACGAATGTACAGCAGAAAATATTCCGGCAAGCGTGAGTCACATTCAATATCTGAATATGGTTGGATGGGAATCAATTACTGCAATTAATGACGGCGAACCCTGGCTCGACAATAAAGTCCGTCAGATTTTGGACATATTGGCGAACAATGCAAGCTTTGCTGGTGATCTCGAATTCCTTGCAAAACGCTTGAATCCGTCGACAAGTGTAGCAAAAATCGGGCGACTCATTGAAAATGGGCTTATTGGTCGACAATGGATATTTGATGCCATTGAAAAATGGAGACTAACCGAGCCATCACAACGGGTATTCAAACTAATCGGACTTCCGGGCACAGGAAAAAGTGCCATTGCGGCTCATTTGGCCCACTTCGCAAAGCTTCGTGTCGTTGCATATCACTTTTGCGAACAATCTCAGCCGGAAACGGGCTCCCCACATGCCTTTGTCCGGAATCTGGCATTTATGCTGGCTGCCAGACTGCCGGCATATCGCACTTTACTAAGAGCACAATTAGACCTTCTCGATCGCCCGCTGCATGAGCTGTCTGCTGACTATTTAATGACGCATTTGATCGTTGATCCATTGCGATCACAAATAGACGGAGGCCAGTCTGATGATCGTCTATTGATCGTCATCGACGGTCTTGACGAAGGGGATATCAGCCTTACACAGCTGCTTGGCAAGCAATTATCATATTTACCCACATGGCTAGGAGTCGTCGTAACGGGACGACCTTCTGTCAGCGCCTATCTCGACGAATTCCCCAGTTTTGATCTCAATATTGCCGCAGAAAATAACCTGAATGATCTTCGGGAATTTTTGTCAACCTGGGCCCTGGAGAATCCGGCATTAACATCAAATACTCAGCAGCACTTGTTCGACTGTGCATCAGGACAAATCCTGTACCTTGTCATGGCACGACGCGCTGTTGAAGAAGGGCGTATGGATATTGCCGATTTACCCAAGTTGCCACCCGGCCTGGGCGGTTTTTACCAGAACTGGTTTGAACGGGCATTTGGCCACAAACCAAACGAAAATCCGGTCTGGAAGGAGCTTGTATATCCGTTCCTGGAAATTTTATGCGCAAGCCCGATGCCATTGCCCGTACATATTGCCCGAAATATTTGCGACTGGCGTGGACAGAATGCGACAACCGTTCGTACAGCACTGAGTGGACTTGTTGTCTGGAATCATGTCATCGAATTCAGTCATAAAAGTATTACTGACTGGCTATATGAAACAATCAGTGCATTTTGCATCAATTTTGATGACGGTAATCAGCGACTCACCAACTGGTTATATGAGCAAATTCCCGACAGAACATTGCCATATGCATTTACGGATGAACACGTCGATATTTGCAGACTCATGAATTCACTCGCGCATATTGAGCGGCAGAAAAAAAGAAATGACGTCGCACAAAAACTATACGAGGGTGTTCTGACAATATGTTTCAGTGCTGCATCGATACCTCCCGAGCTTGCAGGGTCAGCCTATCAATCGTTCAAAGAAGCTACGAATGGTTTGATCACCCTCATAAATGATCTGGGCAAAGAGCCTGATGATCTTGATTTTTCATGCAATAGTACGCAAGACGAGATAACTCTGAACGAACTGTACGTATATGGCTTTTCGACATTTGTTACCTCTACTATTCCGCACATTAAGGACACAATTCAAGAGTATCCAAAGGGGTCTCTTTCTGAATTATTTAAACTGGCAATCAAAACAGACAGATTAAATCTGTCCCAGGTAGCGGGCAGAATGCATGAAATGGTTTATCGCTTACGGGAAAAATATCTGGGATGCGATCATGCTGACACAATAAGCTCACAGTTCTTATGTGCTTTGAACGGTAAAAATAAGGAAAGAGAATTGCAGGGAGAAGTTCAGTTCAAACTTAAAATTGAGCAACTTATAGAACGACGTGGAATGCGCGATGTAGATAAAATGATATCTGCAATTGGACTTTCACTAGAAAAATTATTTCTGTTCGAGGAAGCAAAAGCTGCTTATGAACTGCTCTTAGAAGTCGCCGGAAAATCAGATGCCAGTAAATCACAGTGCACTGCTTGCCTTACATTGATGGCGCGCATGCTGTTCAGAGAGAAAAATTATATAAATGCAAAAAAATTATATGAGCAACTCCTGAATATCTATACAAGTCCGTACAATCAGGATGCAGATAATGAAATTAAGACTTTGTACCAACTTGCTGAATTAGACGAAGCACTGCAAGATTATGCGTCCGCCCGTACAAGATACGAATATATCCTAGCTAACAGTAAATCAACACTTGGTGCTCATGATCCTAAAACACTGGAAGCAATAGGTGCGCTTGCGGGAATTGATGAAGCTCTCGGAGACTTCAAAGCTGCCCGATCAAAATATGAGTACATTCTTGACACTAGGGTCTGTTGACGTTTCACATAGGCAGCCATAAAAAAGCACAGGCCATGGCGACGACACTTTCGAGCCTGTAAATAAATTTGTGTAAATGTCCACGGTCTATTAACCTCTCGAGCGAGGAATTACCGATGGACATTTTAATGGATAGAGAAAAACTGAAAGCTTTGGCAAAGGACCAACGGATAATGCAGTCGTTTAAGAACCTTGCAGAGGGTACTTTTGATGAGGCTTTTGCGAAAATCGTCCATACCAAACTTTACCAGATCCGCTTATTGCGACACAACCCGGATTTTCTATTCGTATTAATTTGGCAATAAAATGCGGGTCATAGTCTCCCTGATAAATTTTCATTAAACGAGCTCCGTTTACTGACCTAGAACTGCTTTCTTGAGACATCGCCTATTTTGCTGATAGGTGGTTCTTATTTGTCTTGCACCAATCAATACCGACGTCCATTTCTTCAAATTGAATAGCCTGCTATGATTGCGAAATAATCAATGTATGGTTGTTTTGGCTAGGTCTTGCTAAAACAATGGTTCAAATTTTGTACTTAATGAACACATGCAAAATGTACGAGGCAATAATTTTTATTTTGCTTTCGCAGCATGTGAATATATTTCCAAAGAACGCTCCTCATTGAGCCCAAGCTTTTCGATCAGCTCAGCATTACTAGCACCTGCTCTAATTTCTTGAGCAGCGAAAGTATTACGCAAGGTCCGACCTCCTCTCCTCGGCAGTTCAATTTTAGCCGCTTCAAAAGTTTTTCTGATTTGTCGATACACAGTGGCCTTATCCAGCATTTTTCCTGTTGTACCTGGAAAAACAATTGGGTTGTCTGGGAATAGTTTGTTTCTTTCATTCAGCCAATCTAATAATTCCGGAACTAACTCAGCATGCATAAAAGTTTCATGTACACGTGGTTGATCTAGCTGGGAGTGATCGCTTACATATATTTTGAGCGTGCCATCAATTTGACGAATTTTTTCAATGGAATTTATGTTCAAAGAAATGGCTTCTGATACTGTGAGGCCAGCACCTAAAACGATGCACTGCATTGCACGATCACGACGCCTTTTCCAATTCGCACTTAGTCTTCCGACTCGCTCCTTTGCTTGAGGTACGGGTAAAGCAAAGAGGAATTGTTTGATTTCGCTTTGCGTCAGCGTAACAGTTTTATGATTGCGCCCATCTAAACGATAATATTCCTTCAACTTCCCAAATAGTAAATCGTCAGTCGGCCTTGGGATTATCTGTAAGTGGGTAAAGACACGTTCTAACAAGCGAATATAGCGGAATTGAATATCACTTTGTAAAATCAACTGTGAACCCTCACCTACCTGTTCCTCTGCTACTAGGAATGCATAAATATCTGTCGCGGATACTGTAAATAAATTCAGACTTCGTGTGGATATAAAAAGTAAAAATCGAGTGAACATGGCCCTGTAGACTTCAATTGAAGACTCAGAAATTATTTCTTTACCTATTGGTCTAAGTGATGATTCAACATACTGTGGCGACCTAACAAAATGCAAGAATGCTTCCAGGGGTGTTTCTATCCAAAATTTTCTTGGTAACTCGTTAGATTGTTTCATAAGGAAAAGAATAAAATTAAAACAAAAACCAAAAACGCAATTAACAAACGAATGCATTCTCGAATTAAGCGAATCAAAGCTAGCCATACTACTAAAATTGCACGACATAAAGAAAAAGAATGTCTACAACAAATAGGTTCTTATTATTCCGCTTCGCTGGGTGTTAATTGCGTTTTTGGCGAAATTTACCTTGATTTCGAATAGCTATAAGAGTCAGGTGATATAGCCCTTATATACAAGCTAGAACTGCCCACTCCACACCGACAAGCTGGCTGGACAAGCACAAGAAACCTCATTAGATTGCAATACCTGGTTGATTAGACGGGTGTTGGCAATTCAGCTTGGTTCACCCATGGAATCATGCATCACTCTCGTTCCCCGTTGGTAAAGTGATTCGTTATTGGCACAATGGGCAATATTATTTGCGGCCCAGTAACCCGTGTTTTCCACTCGGTCAGTCAGACAGCGTCAGCACTGACATCTTTTATTTCTTGATAACTTCCATTTGCTCCAGGAACCGTGCAAGCGCTTCAGCAGTTGGCTCGCCCCATAACTCATCAGCATACCAAGAAGAAAACATTGCTTTGACAGTCGGGCTTTCAATACCTTTGTTTAGATTCAAAGCACTACTTTGGTTCGCTTCTTTGAACCGTTCAAATAAAATCTTTTTACCGGCCTCATCAACCTCATGGTACACGTCCAATGCCTCTTGCGAGCGTGCTGCCAGGAAACGATCCATTAGCGACTGCCCATCTTTGGCTTTTGGTTTTGGTAATTTTGCAGCGTTATTCTGTAGCTGCTCATTTGCTGCGTTCAATCCTTTCTTCAGGGTCCAACGGAAATAGGCGGCTGGAGAGTCTAATGGAGGACTATTTTTTTGTTTCTGACGATTTTCAACAAAAGAGATAGCTGCTTGAATATTTTCATCGGCATACTGTGCGACAAAGTCCGTTGCCTCCTGCTGGCTAAATCCTAATTTCATGATCCGGTTTATTAACTCTAGGTCGATTACTGGCGGAGCTGGGAATGCTAACTGTGGCTGCTGAGCATGATCAACTTTGAATTGAAGACGATCGATTTTTCGACCATTTTTATGTTCAATTAGCTCGACATTAATATCTGTGAGCGCATTTATCTGAGCAACAGCAGGTTTAATAACATCACGCTTAAAATACTTATATGGTGGGGGGTCATCTTTCGAAACCGCATTTCCCGTTAATGCACCGTACCAATGTTCGTAGGTTTCGATATGCGTTCTCTTTGACGGATTCGTTGCATAGCGTCGGCATATCTCATATAAAGCTAAAGCCGTTCCCGATCGCAATAACCCTTGATAGATAATATTTAAGCGAGTGTAAGTCCCCGGCGCCATAACAAGTTCATGCACTTCTGGGGGAAATGCGAAACCAAACCAGACCTGGCCGCCATGCTTTTTAAAACCTGTCGGATTCACCAGTGTTACCGAAGATACGAGGCGCTCGCTTGTCCATTGCGTCTCATTTTCCATCAAGAGTTTTATATTCTGTAACTCTTCTAATTGCAGTTTTAGAAATTCGGTGTCTTTACTATCGTAAGAGGCATCTTTCGCGAGTTCAGAGAGAGGAATCCAGTAATACTTCTTTGCCGATGGTGTATCAATCGGTGCATTGATACCGGGCACCTTCATTGCCTGAGCGTGATACATCATGACATTAAACACTTTCCGAGTGAGTAGTGTCAGTTTGCCTTCCGTTACTCTTAGACCAATTGCTTCATTGGTCTTTCGAAATTCCTTTGATTCGGTAGTCTCGGTAGCTTCTAATTGCATAGTATCAAAAGCAACGATTTCCTTTTTTGATCTTCTAGTTACCATTAGCCACTACCTACCCTTTTTAGGTGAAAATAGGAAATCACCTTCCAAAAGGTGAAAAATTTGTTTTCTGATTCTCTCACCTTTTAATCGTATTGACCACAACCTCACCTTATTTAAGTGAGTTTCAACTACAAATTAGAATCACCTCAAAAAGATACCTGTGGAAGCTCACCAATGTTCCTGTATGCACTCACACTAAGTCCCTGTAAATACTCACCTGTATCGACGTTAGTACCTGTACACACTCACGAAAGAACCTGTATGCACTCACCATAGTACCTGTATTCACTCACCGAATCGGACTGAGACCCGCATGAATACTAGGTCTAGTGTTGCTTAATTTGGTTTTAAGGTTTTAATAGGGTTTTTTATTAATAAAACCCTCAAGATAATAAATTTGATCCTGTGTGTATTTTTAGAAAAAATAACCGCCAAAGAAAGAACCTAACTTCTAAAAACTATCTTAAGTTTTTTTACAAAAACCTAGGTAAAGAGATTTCAAATCTCTTTACCTATGAGATTTACTGGTTTTCAAGGGATAAAAGTAGCTTTCGAAGATTCAAATAAATTTTAACTATCAATTCTCTACATTGAAACAGCAAGTTTTCCTCCCCGTAAAAGCTCACCCTTTTGTTTCCATACAGATATTTATGTTCTGAAATACACAATTATTCTCGCAACTAATGAGGTAACACCATGATTATCAACAAAAAATTATTTGGATAGCGACTAGCATACTTCTCAAGCAGTAAATCTCGAAAAGAACCCCGTAAAAGCTCACCTTTCAAATTTAATCCCTGTTGATACTCACCTTTGCGAATTCATTAGGGGTTAATCAAAGTCAAAATTACTCCTATGTGAATACTAATCAAAAATTTACCTATTAATTATTCCATAGATTAAATGCAAGGATTTAACCTTACAAATAGAAAAAATCCTTGCAAACAGCTTGTACGTATAATATTATGAAAAAAATTTAATTCTGGAGATTAATCTTGTCTAGCAAACCCTTTAAGGTACAAGCCGTTGCTAATTTACTTGGCATCACAGTCGATGCCGTTAGACGCGATTCCGAAGAGGCGGGAATACAAGTGGCGAGACAAGCTGGTGATGGACCCAAAACACGTTTATTTACGATACAAAATATTTATGAGTTAGCAGCTTTTCGAGCAAAAAAGACACTCGTTAAGCCCAAAAAAAAGGTCATTATGACCGTATACGCCCCTAAAGGCGGAGTCGGCAAAACAACGATCGCATCAAATCTCAGTTCTATTTTTCCATTGCTTGGTTTAAAAACCCTAGTTATTGACCTCGACTTTCAAGCAAACCTATCTATGTCATTTGGGTATGATGCCGAAATGACTCATGAAGAGGCGATTGAGGTAAACAAACCTGTTGAAACGTGTGTAGATTTTCACTTCGGAAATCTTCTTCCTCAGTGGCAACAAAGCACGACTCCTTCCCTAGACTCAGTGTTGAAAAAGCCTTATGGAGAATTTGGACCTCATCTAATTCCAGCAGAAGTATCACTTGATAGGCTGGAAGCCTTGTTTACTTTAGACGCCATTATGAGTAAGCAGCCGGAATTGGCAATAGCAAAGTTCTTACATGAAGGTCGGTCTGGGCAAAATGTAAATCTCGATCTTTCGCAATACGACATCATTATTTTTGATGCACCTCCTGCAAAAAATCAAACTACAAGGGGAGCTTTGCTGGCAAGTGATTTTGTATTAGCCCCCGTGTCGATGGAAAAATATAGTACCAAGTCAGTGTCTTACTTGTCTAAAGTCCTCAGCGAGATGGAAAGTAGCTTAGGAAAATATCCTGAGCTCATTATTTTAGGAAACTTTTTTGATGCGACAAGGGTTCGAGTGGCAGCGCAAGTATTGGCTTTAACAAATCAATATAAAAATGCCTGGTTGAACAAAACAATTGGTTCTAGTGAAGAATTTAAAAAAGTCTTGTCTTCTGATGATTATGAATTACCACTTGCCCTGGCTAAGCCCAGTGCTCAGTCGGCGTTAGAGTTAAGGTCAGTTGCACAAGCATTAATTGAAAAAATGGGAATTCTATGAGTAATAAACATCAAACTGAGGCAGAATTTCAAGCTTCGCTTGCGGCAAAGTTAAGTAACATTAACAAACCACTATCCATGCCAAATATGGTAATGACAAAACCTCCAACTGGCCCTTCGAAGTCACTTGAAGAGTTGCTTCAGTCAAACGAACAACCCACTACCTCACAATCAATCGCGTCTGAAGAAAAGACAATTCAAAAAATCCCTGTCCATTTAATCGATGATTCCCCTTGGCAACCACGCACTAAATATGATGAAAGCTATATCCAAGCATTAGGCGAAATGTTAGTTGATCGCGGTCAGGATGATCCTATTAACGTCAGATTAATGCCTACTGGCAGATATGAACTGATTTCTGGACATCGTAGAGTTCGGGCAGCCAGGATGATAGGCTGGAGCACGATCAGTGCTCAAGTGAATTCTTTAGATGATCGAAGTGCTGAGCTTGCTACCTTGGTTAGCAATGAGGGACGCATCGATCTAACTGACTATGAAAAAGCAAAAACCTATAAACAGGCGATGAATCGTGGCTTCGCTAAAACGCAGGCAGAGGTCGCAAGATTGTTCGGTTGCACGCAGGCTCGTGTGGCACAGTGCTTGGGACTACTAAATCTACCTGATCCCATAAAGTCGATTTTAGATAAATATCCAGGTCTATTTGGATATCGCTATGGCCGCGTCATTGCTGATCTACTTAAAGAATTTCCTGATGGGTTGGAAACCATCATACTAGGTATCGAAAAATTAATTGATAACCACGAGCTTAATGGAGATGATCTACGAGCTTTTGTAGAGAAGCAATTGGTTAAAAGAACTAGAGAACTTCCAAAGAAGCCTACATTAATTGTTGATTCAAATGGAGTCTCTTTGTTTTCGGTAAAAGTAACTGAAAAACAAATAATCATTGATATCAAAGAAAATGTTGATCCAGAAGTAGCCTCTAAGAAAACATTAGCCGCTCTTCGGGATTTTGCATTATCTATCGAAGAAAGCTAAAAAATTATAAGCAGCTTATAAAATATTCCTAAAAACAATTTATAAGCTGCTTATAATTAAATATTAAATTCCAAGTGAGCTTGGATAATAACAAGAGAACCAAGTTAGACATCGTTTTCGACTAAAAGATAAGCACATAGTTCTTGTCGATGATTAAGTCAATAAAAGAAAGTCAGGCTGTCTTTTTGGGGGGCGATTTTGTCTCGAATCGAAATTACTAATGTTTTATTACGTTATTTAGAGTCTTGCCCTCTTTTCAATCACTATTTAATGTCTTGATGTTCTTTGCTAAAGGATGGTGGCTTCTGCTAGTGTCCAATATCCGTGACGAAGAATATTCATATCTGCTTACAGTTATTTATAGTGCACTCCCAGCTTAATTTAATTCTCTTACTCTAAGAGACTCACAATCTTTTGCTAACCTGTAGATTACAGTACTGCAAAAGAATATACGTGGGCGAAATCTGCTGCATTGACTTTTACAAATCACATGTATGACTCATTGCACTTGCACGGAAGCATGGTACTGAACTATAACCAACAGGAAATCAATGTGGACTTTGTCATACTGCATTTTGCCAGGCCAGATGCATTGACGTTACCAACGAATATCCCACTGAACTGGCGAACAAGTTCAATGCGGAATTCCTGTCTGAAATCTTTCCTTCGGTTCGTGATCTTGATAAGCGTAGCTTGTATCTGTCGCTTCTTTTTCGAGCGCGGGCCCATTGCTAGACGATGTTACAGATTTCAATAGAATTGTTGTACTGATATTGGAGAATAAGTTCATCAGAAAAAATCTGTAAAGACTTTTAGCCGATATCCTACCTAAATATAGTTAACTCTACTGTTGTAGCTGATCTTCTACCAAAAATAGAACGAAACCGAATTAGAGTCTTAGGGTAAAAATTTCACTACAAATTCGCAATGCAAGAATTTTGCTGTGGTATTCCCGATCGATAAAGTGGGATTTTGCAAATGACTTACCGTTAAACTTTCTGTTGCAGATATCTTAATTCGTCAGCTTAGGTTGGTAAATCTTTGAGTATTGTTTTCACAAGCTCGTTTGGGGTTAAATAATTCAGACCGGGTTTGACCTAATCTGATTGTAATGCTGCCGCTAGTCTTAATGATGATGCGGACTTAAATCCGGTTTCTGAACCATTCTGTTGATAAAAATTCATCGCGGAGTTCCCGTTGAAACTCTCTGTCACGCTGTTCTGCCATCGCTTGCCTAGCTCGATTAATACAATTTCCAGCTTATTATTCTGTTACCAATTACAACAATTGGGTCGCTAAAAGTTTCGGCCCGTTATCGCTACGCGGACATGTTAGTGTACCTAGGATACTGATCAACTTGCTTAGTACATCAATGACCCGCTTTGACCTAATACTACCCGCTACGCCTTTCGCCAGGATTCTTTCGTGTATTCATCCATTACTGTCAGAAATTTCAATGCCTGGTTATTAGTGCAAGTGTCAAAGACGAAATAGTAGCTTCACATAATATTGCGCTTGTCCGGTATCTTTAGCTTTGGATGCTTACACTTTGTCGTAACTTGCAGCTGGATAATGTCCAAAATCCTAGAATGACGTTCATCACCTAGCTCAATTCATTCCTTTGTTAGAAAGAGCCCGATTCGACGCGATCCAAAGCGAGGAAGTTGAGCTGACAGATGCAGAATCGTCTCAACAATTGGATTATATTAACTGGGCAACCTGAGATCGTAATAAAGACCTAAGCATTCTACAATAGCCAGTACACAGGCTCGTCGTTGCGGAATATCTCGACTTATCGCGTAGCCCCCCTGATTCAGTGAGGCTGAGCTTCCCCTGAAATTTAGTTCCCCAAAGGTGACGTAAAATAATCGTAACTTTGGAAAGACAAATGATGAACAGGATACCCAAAAAAGCTTATACGACCGAATTCAAACCTCCAAAGGTCAGCCTTTGTCCAAAGCTGAACAGTTTTATAGTTTAGCTTTTTAATTTTCCGGACTCTCGCCACATTTTTTGTCCGTTCTACCTTATTGCGACACAACCGCGTGGCCCGGTGCTCCTGCGAAATTAGCTGAGCTTTTAGCCTGAGCGGTGGAAAGTATGAGGAACAGGCTAGTGGTAACGGGCGATCCTTGAGGACGGGTAGCTTGTCCAAATACCGTTCTTTGCTCGTAGCAGGCAGAGCTGAAATTAAGTCTTCCACGCAGAAATTTGACCTCCCTCCTATTTTTTACTTTAAAATCAAGTTGATTATCCTAATAATCAACATAGTAATATTTATCAAGTTTTTAGCTATATTTTTTTGCGCTGAATGCAGTGGGATGTTTTTCCCCTTGCAAAAAAAGCACTTAATTAAAAAATTACGTAACCCTCTACTGTCGACATTTGTCGAAATTCACTTAACTCTGAATTTTGTTCAGCTAACTCTGAATTTTTCTGTTGAAATACATTTCGTTCCCTTTTATCGGAGTTCATCTATTGAAGTAAAACTCACCCAATTTGGGAAGATAAAGTATCCCACTTCAGTTCACTCGAGTGTTCTAACGATAAAAATATCGGTTATTGCCACAGAGTCCTCAATTGCCAAAAAGGTGAGATGAAGGATTAAATTCTATAAATTGTTCAATGAGATGTTAAATTTTGAGTTTTTTGGAATTCTAAGAAACTAAGTCTTTAGAACTCTACGCGTTACAAGTTATTTTTACCTTTATCTGACACCTGTGTCTGAAGGAGTTAAGTATGGACGACCACAAAAATCCATCAAATCTCGCACCATTGCAGCGTGGGCCGGACATGGACTGAGGCCGCCAGAAGGCTATAACAGCTTTTTGGAATATGCGGTGGCGATGATGGATACGAGAAGCTTGGAGTTGAAAGATATTTTTTCGGATGAGAACAACCGCCCCTCTCGGGAAGATTTCAGGCAAGCAGTGAAAGCAGAATTTGACGCAATTTGCAACAAAATTAAAGATTTATAGTGCGTTATCTCCTGCACTATCCTAGCTTCTAGTGAATGCACGCCATTGGATCATTCATCATGTTCATCCTCCGAATGGCATCGAGGTATTGCCGTACCACGAACAAGTCGGACACATTGCCAGACAACATTCTGGCCAAGGCAGACTCTCCTCCGAATATAGCTTCTGCGTTTGGCTTTGAAATCCATTCGTCGGCTGCTTTAGGATCTGGCAATAGAATCTGCAGTGCTTTATATATTCCTAAAATGTAAGAAATACGCTCCAGCGTATCCCGGTTGAGATTGGCAGCAGATGGATTCCGCTTCCAGTTATAAAAATTAGAGCGACTTGGCGAACCCAGTAAAATCACCTCCTGATCATTCGTCAACTTCCATGCGGATGCGATGTTGAAAAAGGTCTTAAGACCAATAGCAGATAATTGTTGTGATTCTGGTTTTGGATTAACCGCAGTTGTGCTCATAGAAAGATCCATATCTGTTCTTTATATTTATTCTAGTAGATATTTGGATATTGATCTCACATTCTCAGATGAAAAAACACTACCGTTGCCATCAGATGGTCTGTACTTCCGCAGATTTTCTGCGGTACAACCAAACCACGAGTGAAGCTCACTTCTTGGCGATGAAAAATAAATACTCCCCCATTTGATTAACCGACCAATATTCGATTTTTATTTGATCATTGAAGCATGAGTACAGATAAATCCTAAAAAATTAACAATGCCTCAGTTGAACAAGCGATATTTGCGAAATCAATAATAAAATGACCGCGAATATGAATGATAATGGTACAAAATACATGCAAACTTACAGCAAATTAACTGAATAGCTCAATGATTGACGACATAAAAAAAACACTCTGGGCGACGGCAGACAAACTCCGCGCCAACATGGACGCCGCCGAGTACAAACATCTGGTTTTAGGTCTGATCTTTGTTAAATACATCTCTGATACCTTTCAAAGCCGCCGCGAAGAACTGACCCGCCGCTTTGCTGATCCGAAAGACGACTACTTCCTGCATGACGCTGACGCCGCATTGTTGGCAGAAGAACTGGAAGATCGTGACTACTACCGTGAAGTGAATGTGTTCTGGGTGCCAGAAGCGGCACGATGGGAAAGCATTCGTGCCAATGCCAAGCAGTCCGACATTGGCAAACGCATTGATGATGCGTTATCACTGATCGAAATTGAAAATCCAAAGCTGAAAGGCATTCTGGATAAACGCTATGCCCGTGCTCAGCTACCGGATGGCAAGCTTGGCGAGTTGGTCGATTTGGTATCGCAGATTGGTTTTGGTGTCGATGCCAGTGCCGCCCGTGATGTGCTCGGGCAGGTTTACGAATACTTCCTTGGCATGTTCGCCAGTGCAGAAGGCAAGCGTGGCGGACAGTTCTACACGCCTGCCAGCATAGTTAAAACGCTGGTTGCTGTGCTGGCTCCACATCATGGCAAGGTGTATGACCCATGCTGCGGGTCCGGCGGTATGTTCGTGCAGTCTGAGCGTTTCATCGAAGCCCATGGCGGCAAACTTGGCGATGTCAGCATCTACGGCCAAGAAGCAAACCCCACAACATGGCGGCTGGCGGCAATGAATCTGGCGATTCGCGGCATTGACTACAACCTTGGTCGTGAGCCGGATGATACGTTTAGACGCAATCAACACCCTGACCTTCGTGCCGATTTCATACTTGCGAATCCGCCCTTCAACATCAGTGACTGGTGGCATGGCAGTTTAGAAGGTGATCCACGCTGGGTGTATGGCACGCCGCCGCAAGGCAATGCCAACTATGCATGGTTGCAGCACATGCTGTATCACCTGAAGCCTACCGGTCGTGCTGGTATCGTACTTGCCAACGGCAGCATGAGTTCCAGCCAGAACAGCGAAGGCGATATTCGGCGTGCAATGGTGGATGCCGATGTGGTCGAAGTGATGATCGCACTACCCGGCCAGCTTTTCTTTAACACACAGATTCCGGCTTGCCTGTGGTTCCTTGCTAAGCAAAAGACCACACGCAAAGGCGAAGTGCTGTTCATCGACGCTCGCAAGCTAGGCAGCATGATCAGTCGTGTGCAGTGTGAATTTACCGATGAAGTGATCGACCGTATTGCATCCACGGTTGCCGCTTGGCGTGGTGAATCGGCAGAGGCTTACGCAGATGTCGCCGGATATTGCCGCAGTGTGCCGCTGACAGAAATTGCAGAGCACGGCCATGTGCTCACCCCAGGTCGATTTGTTGGTGCCGAAGAAGTCGAAGACGACGACGAAGCCTTTGCCGACAAGATGCAGAAGCTAACTGAGAAGCTTGGCGAGCAAATGGCAAAGGGGGGGGAACTGGATGCATTGATTCGCCAAAAGCTGGGAGGTCTCGGGTATGAGTTCTGAATGGCAATCAACCACCCTTGGAAAAATATGCGATAGTCAAGGCGGTGCAATTCAAACTGGCCCTTTCGGTAGCCAATTACACACCTCCGATTATAAAGACTCGGGAATCCCAGTAGTCATGCCAACAAACATTGGCGATGGTGGCATTTTTGAAAATGGAATTGCTCGGATTGATCAGAGTGATGTTGAACGCCTTTCACAACACAAATTGCGTTCAGGTGACATCATTTTTAGTCGGCGTGGTGATGTCACTAAAAATGCATTGATTACCGCTCGTGAAGCAGGATGGCTCTGTGGCACTGGGTGCCTCAAAGTAAGGCTCGGTGACGAATCTATAGCAGTTGCCAGATTTATTTCATATTGCTTGAGGCTTCCAGAAATTAAGGATTGGCTTATACGGCATGCAGTAGGTGCCACGATGCCTAATCTAAACACTGGAATTCTCTCAGCGGTGCCGATCAATTTGCCACCACGAGCGATACAAATAGAAATCGGAAAGATATTAGGCGCGCTCGACGACCGCATTGCACTGCTCCGTGAAACCAACGCCACGCTCGAATCTATTGCCCAAGCCCTGTTCAAGTCATGGTTCGTAGATTTCGATCCGGTTCGTGCGAAGCTGCAGGGCCAAATGCCGGAAGGCATGGACGAAGCAACGGCGGCATTATTTCCAGATAGCTTTGAAGAGTCTGAATTGGGGTTGGTGCCGAAGGGATGGCAACTCATTCCGTTCGGAAAGTTGTTAAGTCACACTATCGGTGGCGATTGGGGCGATGAAGAGTCAAATGATAAGAACGACACCAAGGTAGCAATCATTCGCGGAACTGATATACCTGACCTGCAAAGCGGCAACTCTGCCCGGGTCCCTATTCGATACACATCAAAAAAGAAGCTGAATACACGCCAATTAGTGGATAGCGATATTGTCTTGGAGGTTTCAGGTGGCAGCAAAGACCAACCAACAGGCAGATCAATTTTTATTACACATCAATTGCTTGCACAATTTGACTGTCCTGTTGAGCCAGCAAGTTTTTGTAGGTTGCTGAGACCTATCAGCAAGGACATAGGTATTGTATTGAGTCAGCACATGACTGCAATTTACGCCGCTGGAAAAACTTGGGAATATCAAAATCAAAGCACCGGAATTGCAAACTTCCAAACTACACATTTCCTTGAAAGCGAGCTGGTAATACTACCTTCGAAGGAAGTACTGGAAGCTTTCGCAGAAATCGTTCGCCCAATAATTGATCGGTCGCATCTAACACAGATAACGCAGCTTTCAGCACTTCGTGACGCCCTGCTTCCCCGCCTGATTTCCGGTCAGCTACGGATAACTGAAGCTGAAGATGCCGTTGAAGAGGCCGCAGCATGAGCATGACCGAAGAACAGCTTGAAAACGAAGCTTTGGGCTGGCTGCAAGAAGTTGGCTACCAATATGTCAATGGCTATGCAATTGCCCCTGATGGCGAAACGCCAGAACGCAGCAACTATCTGCAACCGCTGCTGATTGAGCGTCTGCGTGTTGCAATCGACCGGTTGAATCCTGCGATTCCGCTTGCCGCCCGTGAAGATGCACTCAAGCAGGTAATGGATTTAGGTATTCCCGCCCTACTGTCAGCTAACAGGCACTTTCACGGCTTACTGGTCAATGGCGTGCCAGTGCAGTATCAAAAAGATGGCGAAACACGCGGCGACTTTGTGCGACTGGTGGATTTTGTTGATGTTGCTGCCAACGAGTGGCTGGCAGTCAATCAATACACGCTCAAAGGCCCCAAGCATACCCGCCGACCAGACATCATCCTGTTCGTCAACGGCTTGCCGCTGGTGCTGTTGGAACTGAAGAACCCAGCCGATGAAAACGCCGATATCTGGAAAGCATTTGACCAGATACAGACTTACAAAGAGCAGATTCCCGATGTCTTCAATTACAACGAAGTGCTGGTCATTTCGGATGGCAGCGAAGCACGGTTAGGCTCACTGTCGAGTGACGCTGAACGCTTCATGCAGTGGCGAACCATCGATGGCGTCGCTATTGACCCGCTTGGGCAGTTCAACGAACTGGAAACGCTGATTCGTGGTGTGCTTGCTCCGGCATACCTGCTCGATTACCTGCGTTTCTTCGTGCTGTTTGAAGATGACGGTGGCCTGATCAAGAAAATCGCTGGCTATCACCAGTTCCATGCTGTCCGTGCCGCCATTGAACAAGTCGTGTCCGCTTCAAGACCTGGCGGCAGTCATAAAGGCGGCGTGGTCTGGCATACGCAAGGCAGCGGCAAGAGCATCACCATGACCTGCTTCGCAGCCAGAGTCATGCGTGAATCCGCAATGGAAAACCCAACCATTGTTGTCATCACAGACCGCAATGATCTGGATGGCCAGTTGTTCGGCGTGTTCTCACTGGCTCAAGACTTATTGCGTGAGCAGCCAGTGCAGGCAGAAACCCGTGGTGATTTGCGAGCCAAGTTGGGCAACAGGCCATCGGGCGGCATTGTGTTCGCCACGATTCAGAAGTTCATGCCGGGTGAAGACGAAGATAGCTTCCCCGTGCTGTCCAACCGCAGCAATATTGTCGTAATTGCCGATGAAGCACACCGCACCCAATACGGCTTTGAAGCAAAGTTCAAGGGCGACGACAAAGGCTATCAGGTCGGCTATGCCCAGCATCTCCGTGATGCACTGCCCAACGCGACATTTGTAGCATTCACCGGCACGCCGGTTTCCGGCGAAGACCGCGATACCCGTGCTGTGTTTGGCGACTACATCCATGTCTACGACATGCAGCAAGCCAAGGATGATGGTGCAACTGTCGCCATCTTCTACGAATCACGCCTTGCCAAGCTTGGGCTGAAAGAGGCACAGCTTGACGAACTGGATGCAGAAGTCGATGAGCTTGCCGAAGATGAAGATGGCGATGAACAGTCAAAACTGAAAAGCAAATGGGCAGCACTGGAAAAAGTTGTAGGTGCTGAACCACGCATTCGCCAAGTTGCTGCTGATCTGGTTGCACACTTTGAAGAACGAGCTAAAGCACAGAGCGGCAAAGCGATGGTAGTCGCGATGAGCCGCGACATCTGCGTTCATTTGTATAACGAAATCGTCAAGCTACGCCCAGACTGGCATGACGACGATCCGGCCAAGGGTGCTATCAAGATCGTGATGACTGGCTCTGCCAGCGACAAGCCCTTGCTGCGGCCACATATCTATTCCAAGCAGGTCAAGAAGGAACTGGAAAAGCGATTCAAGAATCCTGCTGACCCACTACGCTTGGTCATCGTGCGTGACATGTGGCTGACTGGCTTTGATGCTCCCTGTGTGCATACGCTGTATGTTGATAAGCCCATGAAGGGTCATAACCTGATGCAAGCCATTGCACGGGTTAACAGGGTGTTTAAAGACAAGCAAGGAGGACTGGTTGTCGATTACATCGGCATCGCCAACGATCTCAAGCAGGCATTGAAGGAATACACCGCCAGCAATGGCCGTGGCCGTCCTACAGTCGATGCTCACGAAGCGTACTCTGTTCTTGAAGAAAAGCTGGAAGTGCTGCGAGCCATGCTGCACGGCTTTGATTACAGCAACTTCCTAACAGGGGGTCACAAGCTGCTGGCCGGTGCTGCCAACTATGTGCTGGCGGACAAGGACGGAAAGAAGCGTTGGGCTGACCATGCCTTGGCAATGAGCAAGGCATTTTCGCTCTGCTGCACACTGGATGAAGCAAAGGCTGTGCGTGAAGAGGTTGCGTTCTTCCAAGCCGTCAAAGTGCTGCTGACCAAGCGTGAAATAAGCAGCAAGAAGAAAACCGACGAAGAACGCGAACTGGCAATCCGGCAAATCATCGGCTCCGCAGTGGTGTCCGAACAGGTCGTGGATATTTTTGATGCGGTCGGGCTAGACAAACCCAATATCGGTTTGCTCGACGATGATTTTCTGGCGGAAGTGCAGAACCTGCCAGAACGCAATTTGGCTGTTGAACTGCTGGAACGCTTGCTTGAAGGGGAAATCAAGAGCAAGTTTGGCGGCAATGTCGTGCAGAACAAGAAGTTCTCTGACTTGCTGGCTGATGTCATCAAACGCTATCAGAACCGGTCAATCGAGACAGCACAGGTCATCGAAGAACTGATTCAAATGGCGAAAAAGTTCAAGGAAGCTGCGAACCGCAATGAATCGCTTGGACTGACTGACGATGAAATCCGGTTTTATGACGCCCTTGCCAACAATGAATCCGCTGTCCGCGAACTCAGCGATGAAACGCTGAAGTTGATCGCTCACGAACTGACCGAAAATCTCCGCCAGAATGTCAGTGTCGATTGGTCACAGCGTGAAAGCGTCCGCGCAAAATTGCGGCTGATGGTGAAGCGGATTTTGCGAAAGTACAAGTATCCGCCAGATCAGCAAGAAGATGCGATTCAGACCGTCTTGCAGCAGGCGGAAAGTCTGAGTGTTGAATGGAGCTGACGTTAGCCGAATTAACTTTAGTTAGGTCAATCACAACGTGCGGGTTAGCAATCTCGATTTTTTTTGCAATGCAACATCAATCAGTTCAATGAATCGCAAAGACACCAAATTTTCTTGTTTCGAAACCCAATTTTTTTCCCGGACCAAATAAAAATACTCGAAATCAGCAATAATTCAGTCGCTCCAGTAATAGCGCAGGTAGGAGTACATCTATCGCTCAGCAAGAAAACCGCTAATGAATAAACGCAAAAGATTGCAACCAACAAAAAAAATACAAAAACAATTAACGCTGTGATTTTTTGAACCGGCCGAGCCTGTAAGAATTTCTGTGTAAATGCCACGGAACAAGTCAGTGATCGTATTTTTGAATGCGATCACCAAACTCAATCATAAAACGATTTAAGGCCATACGCCAATTGTGCAACGGATAATGCAGTCGTTTAAGAACCTTGCAGAGGGTACTTTTGATGAGGCTTTTGCGAAAATCGTCCATACCAAACTTTACCAGATCCGCTTATTGCGACACAACCCGATGCGGCGCAGGTCATCCAGGTTGCGTGCCAGCCGGTCCATGCTATGCACCACCACGGTATCGCCCTCGCGGACGAAGGCCAGCAGCCTTTCAAGTTCAGGACGTTGGGTATCCTTGCCGGAAGCCTTATCGGTGAACACCTTGCCAACTTCGATTTGCTCCAATTGCCGATCAGGGTTCTGGTCGAAGCTGCTGACGCGGACATAGCCGATGCGTTGACCTTGCACGATGCCTCCAAAGGTAAAAATGTCAGGATGAAATCTATTACCCTTGGCTGAATGTGTCAATAAATATAAATTAATACCCTACTCTGACGTTGTTTGTGCTCAACATCTGACATCAGGTTAGGGTATAGCTCAAGCTGACGCATTAGCGCTTGAACGCCAGTAACAAAACACCACCAGCGACCATCGCAATACCAGACCATTCTCTGAGTGATGGACGTTCGCCGAGAAAGGTGAACGCAAACACAGCCACCAAGACCAGACTGAGTTTATCGACCGGCGCAACCTTGGAGGCGTCACCGATCTTGAGCGCACGGAAGTAGCACACCCATGACGCTCCGGTGGCCAAGCCGGACAGCCCGAGGAAAAGCCATGTCTTAGGGGACAGCTCCAAGGGGTTGGCCCATTTTCCCGTGTAGGCGACAAACGCCGACAGGACGACGATGATGATGGCCGTTCGGATCAAGGTAGCCAGATCGGAATCAACTCCCTGAATGCCCACCTTGGCAAAAATGGCAGTCAGCGCCGCAAACACAGCCGACAGCAGCGCCCAATAGAACCAACCAGTTGAAGTAACCAATTCGCTACACTCTTCTTTTCTCAAGTCATTGCTTCGTGGGAACGATAACGGAAACCTTTAAGCCGGTTTGCTGAGTTTCGTCCACGAAATCGAGGCGTATTTCAGCGCCGATGCGATGGGCAATCGTTTGGACGATGGATAACCCTAGGCCCGAACCAATCTGCTCGCTGCCCAGCGTGCGGTAGAAGGGATCAAAAACCCGATCCCGTTCTGCCAACGGAATGCCAGGCCCGCTATCCTGAACACGCAGCTCGGCTTTCCCTTCCGATATGCCTACGGAAAGATCGACCCGCCCACCCTCTGGTGTATAGCGAATGGCGTTATCGACCAGATTTTTGACCAGGGCAATCATGTCCAGTTCGCTCGCCCACACTTCGGCGTCTTGCGTACCTTCGACACCGATGTCGATGTGCTTGGCCTCGGCCAGCGGCATGAGGTCTTCCAGCACGCGGCGGTAGATGCTCTGGACGGATATCGGCGACTTCGGCGTGTCAGTGGCCGACTGTGCCTTGGCCAAGGTCAGGAGTTGATCCAGCAGGCTTCGGCCGCGCTCGATCCCTTGGCGCAAGACCGTCAGTCGTTCGCGCGCCAAGCCGGACATTTCTGTCTCCGCCAGTCTCTCCGCTTGCAGCGAGAGTGCGGTCAACGGCGAGCGCAGTTCGTGCGCGGCATCCGCCACAAAGCGGCGCTGTGACTCCATAGACTGGCCGATACGGGCGAGCAGCCGATTGATCGCCACAGCGAATGGCCGCACCTCGACCGGAAGGTGGCGGTCATCGACAGGGTGCAGTTCCTGCTCGGCACGCTGGTCGATCTCCTTAGAGAGTGCGGCGATGGGCCGGAACATCTTGCGCACCAGGTCAGCAACGATCAGCAGCAGCACTGGCACGAGAATCAGGAAAGGCATCACGGTGCGTAGCGCGCCATCGCGGGCAATTTCATTGCGGAAGCCCGCTTCCTGCGCCACCGCGATGCGTTCACCGGCAGCCGTGGTTTTGACCAGCACGCGGAACGACTCGCCACCGATCTCCAGCGTGTGCAACCCATCAGCCAGTGTCGTAGGCAAGGGAAGCGTGCCGCCTGCATCCACGCTTGCCTCAGATGGATTGGCTTCGCCCAAGTACTGGACGATCACGCGTGATTCTTCATCGACATCTTTGGGGCGAACATCGGTCGTCGGCGGGGCCGGTGACAGGCGCTGCCGATCCATGAGTTGTGCCACCTGGCGTAGAACGTCGTCCTGTAGCTCATGGGCTTCGTCGAAGGCCGACAGGAACGAGAAGATGCCCGCCACGATGGCAACCACGAGGATGGCCAGCGACAGGGTGAAGGACAGCTTGAGCTGAACCGACTCGTTCAGGCGTCTTTTGAGACCATCCATCCGACCCCCCTGACGTTCTTGATGACCTCGCTGCCCAGCTTGCGCCGCAGTGCATGGATCAGAAATTCGACGGCGTTGCTTTCGACCTCTTCCCCCCAGCCGTAGATGCGGTCTTCCAGCTCGCTGCGCGAGAGGATGGCTCCCGGCCGAACCAGCAAGGCTTGCAGCAGCGAGAACTCCCGGTTGGACAGTTGCACCGGGGAGCCACCGTTAACGCTGGCTTCTTTTGTGGCCGGATCGAGCGACACCACGCCATTGGTGAGCACTGGCGTAGCCGTGCCGCCTTTGCGCCGCAGAACAGCACGCATCCGGGCCAACAGCTCTGCCATCTGAAAGGGCTTGGACACGTAATCGTCGGCTCCGCCGTCCAAACCACGCAGGCGGTCATCTAGGCCATCGCGCGCCGTGATGATGAGTAGAGGAACCGGGTTGTCCTTGGCGCGGATGCTGGCCAGCACCTCCAGCCCATCCTTGCCTGGCAGACCCAGATCGAGTAGAACCAGGTCATAGTGCTGGCAACCCAGTGTCGTGAGGGCGGTCTGCCCGTCCTTCACCCAGTCGGTGGCATAGGACGCATCCTTCAATGAGCCCTGGATCGCTTCGCCTATCATGGGATCGTCTTCGACCAACAATACCCGCATTCCCCCTCCTCTTGAAATTATTGTGGCCGCATTACGGCAACATCGAGACAAGAACCTTATCTTTTAGTCTGATGTGGTGATATATGGCAGCTAGTGCATGAATGCCTGCCAACCATATGATGACATCACCAAGCAGTTTGTGAATCTCGCCCCAATCTGCAAGGTTGGAAAAATAGGAATTCCCAACAAAGGGGAACACGTTAATTCGCATTCCGCCTAGTAACGTCAAAGGATGAGATTCGCTTCCCAGAGCCAGTAGCGCAGAAATAGGCAGCAAAAGAAGTAAAGCCCACAGCACAAAATGCACCAATCGGGAAAGGCCAAACATCCATGCCGACATCTGATGTCGCGGAGCACCCGGACGTACCGCAGCCCAAATCAAGCGCAATAATGTGAGCACAAATACGGCGACACCCAAAGATTCATGCCACACGATGTCATTTCGTGTAGCTGGATCGACTCCACCATCAACTATTCGCCCGAAGTCGCCAGGCCCTAACACGAATGCTGTGACAACAATTCCGGCCGTAATCCAATGAAATGCTTTGCTTAATTTGTCATATTGATCAGGACTATTTCTCATGGCATTGTTTCCTCCATATTGGCTGGGATGACCGTATTTTCAATGTGCGGTCTTAGCCGCCCGCTGCTTGAACAGCAGGACTGCGATGACCATGAAGGCCAGCAGTGCGGCCGAGGCCGAATAGCGGCTCAGCGCCAAGCCGCCAGCGCTCAGCGGCTTGTCCAGAAAGTCGCCGACCACGGCTCCCAGCGGGCGGGTCAGGATGAACGCCGCCCAAAACAGCAGTGTGCGGGACACGCCCGTCCAGTAGTAGGCTGCCACAACCAGGGCAAGCAACCCACTGAACACGACGGCCGCACCTGTGTAGCCCAGGCCCGCCGTATCAGCCGTCCAGTCACCCAACGCGGTGCCCAGCGTCTGGGAGAACATGATCGTCAGCCAGTAGAAGGCTTCTGCCTTGGGCGAGCTGACTGTGCTCACCGACACGGAGCCGAGGGTGCGATGCCAGACGAAGAGCGAGCCTAGCAGCAAGGCCAGCAGCAAGCTCGAACCTCCAGCATACCCGATTCCCAGCGATCGATCCGCAAAATCGGCCAACGTCGTGCCGACCGTGGTCGTGGCGATGATGGTCGTCCAGTACAGGAAGGGATGAAAGCCTTTGGCCTTGACCTGCGCGACGACGGCAGCCAGGAAAATCGCCGCGAATATGACCGTGCCGACCAGATAGCCCAGATTCATGGACATGGAGACGGCATCGCCGCCGGTTTCGCCGAGCGTCGTGGCGGCAATCTTGATAAGCCAGAAGCCCAGCGTGACTTCTGGCACCTTGGCCAGCGCGTGTTCAGTGGATGTTTTCATGGGGCACGCTCACGGGTCAGGCTTTGCCTTCGAGCGAGTCGAAGGTTTTTAGCAGAGCACCCATCGCAGCCTTGCAGTCAGCTTGGCTTGGCGTATCGGCACGCAACGCAGACAACGCCTTGTCGATGGCTTTGTCGAGAACATGCCAGTCGTCGGCAGCGCGCGGTTTCAGTCCGGCCTCGGCCGAATCCCAGGCCACCTCCAAATCCTTGATACGGGTCTTGGCGGCGGGCAGATCACCCTTGTCTACAATGGTGGCCACGTCAGTGGCGATGCTGCGAAATGCGGTCAAGTCGCCCAGCTTGGAAGCGGCTTTGCTTGGCGATACCGTGCTGGCATTGGCAGACGGTGCAGAGGCGGTGCTCGCGCGGCCTTGGTCGGCAGGCTTGGAGCAGCCGGTGGTCAGGGCCACGAGCGCCACCGCCGACACGGCGGCGACAAGGCGAGCGATAGAGTGCGTATTGGGCATGATTTCTCCTTGGAAATTGGGAAGGGGGTTACTCGGTGACCTGGGCGGAGCGGCCCGCGTTCATGCTGAACTGGGCAACGGCCACCAGCATGACGATGACTGAGAGGAACAGGGCGCTGGTCCACATGGCCCCCATTCCGAGGCCGCCATAGGTCTTGGCCTGAGTCAGCAGGTCGCCGAGCGCAGCGCCGAAGGGTCGGGTCAGGATGTAGCCGATCCAGAAGGTCAGCACGGCGTTGCCACCCATGCGCCAGGCGGCATAGGTGATGCCGATCAGCGCGCCAAAGGCGACAGCCCCCCAGGTAAAGCCCAAGCCCAGCGCCTCGGTCGCCAGATCACCAGCAGCGGTGCCCAGCGCAAATGTGCAGAGGATGGCTGACCAATAGAACAGCTCCCGGCGGCGCGTCACGATGTCGTGGATGGACAGGGTACGTTCGACTCGATACCAGACAAAGAAGATCGCGGCGAGCGTGACGGCGAACGCCGAAGTGCTGATGTACAAGCTGACGCCCAGGCCGTCGGTCAACAGGTCGGTGATCTGGGTACCGACCACGCTGACCAACACAACCGTGAGCCAGTAAATCCAAGGGGTGTAGCGACGGGTACGCAGCTGCATGAACAGGGCGATTGCCAGCAGCGCACCCATGACGGTGCGCGTCAAGCCCTGGCCAAAGCCCGCGTTGACCGCCAGGAAGTCGGCCCCTGTCTCGCCCACCGTCGTGGACATGATCTTGATGATCCAGAACGACAGCGTGACTTCCGGGACTTTGTTGAGCCAGTCGCTTGCTCTGACCGTGGGCAAATTGTTCATGGTGTTTTCCTGCCGATGTGAAAGGGATTGCCGCTAGTCTGACCAGGCAGACTTAGCCCATCCATAGGCTCACTCGCGCACCCATCCCTGCGCGATCAGCTTGCCGAACAACAAGAAATGGATACGGGTCGCCAGTCGGTAGATTGGCCCCAGATACCAGCGTGCTTCGTGCAACGTCAGCACGGCACTGAACGCTGCGACCGCAATGGCACCAAGCATGTCGAGCGGGAAGTGAACCCCCAGGTAGATGCGCGACCAGGCGATGGGGAGGCCAAGCAGTGCCAAAGTGACGCCCACACTTCGCGGTCCTCGCTGTAGCAGAAGGCTGAAGGCAACCGACCACCACAGCGTCAGGTGATCGCTGGGAAATGACGAGTCGGCAACATGGGGAATGAGCGTATGACCCAGCCCGATCATGAAAGGCCGGGGATGCGACCAAGCCAGGCCGATGATCTGGTTGGTCAGCAGCCCAAGCAGGCCGGATGCGGTAGCGACCAGCAGCGCTTTGCGGGTGTTCACATTGCCGCGCAGCCAGCCGATGCCGATCAGAATCGGGACGGCCCAGATGAGCCATTCCGCAAAGAAGGTGGCCAGCGTCACCACCAGAGCGTTCGGGTGTTCAGGTGCGTTGAGCCACAGGAAAAATGTTTGGTTGAGGTGTTCCATGAAGTCTCCGGGCCGGATCACGGCGTCATGCGCAATCCGGCCACACTGGCAGGCGGTCAGTCTTGCTTGTCGTGGTCGTCATCGTGATCCGCCTTGTCCTCGGCAGACGAGATGACGGTGCCCTTGTCGGCATCGACCCGGACATCGAAGACCTTGGCCCCGCTGACAACTTCCACGTCATAGACCCAGCCTTGCTTCGAGTTTTCGTACTCGGCGCGCGATGCCTTGCCATTGGCGTGCTGCTCGGCAACGGTGACGGCCTGGTTAAGCGGAATCTTGGCCTTGGTGATCGCCAAGGCGTCGTTTTCCATGCCACCCTTGGCGGCGTAGGCGACAGCGCCAGTCGTAGCAATGGCGATGGCCAGCAGGGAAAGTTTGGTGTAGCGGTACATGATGCTTCTCCAGAAGAGTGCAGGGATTTGCACGGTGGAGAAGTTACGCAGGCAGACTTAGCTGCTACTGAGCTGAGCCGTCGCCGTTATCGTCGGAGATTGCTGGCAATGGCTTAGCGTGCTTTATTTTCCGTTTTCTGAGGCGACCCCATTAAGGTCATGACGGTTTCTCCAGTTGGTCGTACACGGCGGTGGCAACGCGCGCCAGTTCGGCCTTGTTAATTCCAGCCGACAGCGCATAGCCGAATTTGCCGTCGATCCAATAAAACACATTCACCGGTCCCTCCTGGGCGAAGCGAAAACCTGTGTCCTTGTTGTGCGCCTGGTCGGTCGACACGTACAAGGTGAGGCGCTGCCCGGTCGCGTCGTGGTACATGAACTGCGCCACCGCGCCTTGGGCGCCAGGGAGCAGGCGACCACCGATCAGCTCGTAGCCGAGTTTGCCCAGCCGGGGTGGCCGAATTGCCGTGCCGAGGCGTTTGGACAGCCATGCCACTAGCTGCTCTTCCTGGTCAGCCCCGATTTCCACCGGCCGCTTGACATCCGGGCTATAGACAACGTGGGCGATTGCGGCCTGATGGGCCAAGCCGGCAACGTACAGCGCCGGCCTGGCCTGCATGGAATCACCTTGGGCGTACTGAATCTCGCCTGCCTGCTGGCCATGCAGCAGCCACCCTGTCGTGCCGCTGAACAGGGCGATGGCAAGACCGGCTACCAGCCGCTGCCATTGCCACTGGCGCGGTCGCGCTGCGCTTAAGCGCTCCGGCACCGCTTCGTCGAGCACGGGATTGAAAAGCGCGCGCAGTTCATCGTTTTGCGCTGTATAGGCGCGCAGTCGCTCCGCCTCTTCCGGGCGCTGCGCCAGATAGGCGTCGACCTCGAGTCGGCGCGCGGCAGGCAGCTTGCCGTCGACGAAGGCGTGCAAGTCGGCTTCCGTGATGGGTAGGGTATTCATTTGACCACCTTCAAGGGTGCGATGTACGCTCTCCCTTCCATATTCGCGCGCATTTTTTCACGCGCGCGCGACAGGCGCGACATGACCGTACCGATGGGAATCTTGAGCGTTTGCGCGACGTCGTCGTAACTCATTTCTTCCAAGGCCACCAGCAGCAGGATTTCACGCTGTTCCTCTGGCAGCGCACGCAAGGCCGTTTCCATGTCGCGCAGTTCGAGTCCGCTTGAAGGACTGCCAGGTGCTAGTGCCATCGATGTCTCCTCGTTGAGCGCTTCCGTCGGCACTGAAGGCCGCCGCGCCTGGTCGATACGCAGGTTGTGCATGATGCTGAACAACCATGCGCGCATATCGCTACCACCCTCCCATGACGCCAGTCTCCCCCATCCGCGCTCGACCGTGTCCTGCACCAGGTCGTCGGCGCCGGCCCGATCGCCGACCAATGCCCGCGCATAGCGGCGCAGACGGGGAATGCAGGCCAGCAGCTGGTCGCGCGAATTGGGCATGGATGTCACTGGAGTATCGGTCGATTAATCAATAAGCTGCTGCGGTCAGTTTCGGATCGATCTGCCAGGTTTCGTTGACCAGCTTGCCATCGCGGTAGGTCAGCACATAGCGCACATTGACCTGTGCCTTGCCTTCGAACTGCACCTTGGCGACGATCGTCGCACCCTTTGGGTTCGCCGATTCCTCCAGAGCAAGCACAGTCACGCGCGCCGGCCCGACAGCCTTGCCGAACTTTTCCCAGGTGGCGCGAATGGCATCGGAACCGGCGTACATGCCGTCAAGCGGCCCGCCGGGTTGTGTCGCAATAAGCGGATCTGGTAAAGTTTGGTATGGACGATTTTCGCAAAAGCCTCATCAAAAGTACCCTCTGCAAGGTTCTTAAACGACTGCATTATCCGTTTCCAACGGATAATGCAGTCGTTTAAGAACCTTGCAGAGGGTACTTTTGATGAGGCTTTTGCGAAAATCGTCCATACCAAACTTTACCAGATCCGCTTATTGCGACACAACCCTCAACGGTGTGCCCAGGGAAGTACGGATAGCTGCCGACTCCTACAATCATTACGTGCGTGCCTGGCGTCTTTTTTTCTTCGCTCTGCCAAACGAGTGACATGCCTTCACTCCACTAATCTTGAAGATAGGCACCTTACCAGAACATGACCTTTTCAACAATTACATGTAATTCTCTTGCAACAGTCGGCGCCGTGGCGGAAGGAATAAGTCACTCGCGAGCTCCATAGTGCGAACATTCACTTGGCAGCAAACTGGAGGGTTAGGCAAAGCCCCGTTCTCTTGCAAGCCTCCTGATGCCAAGGAAAGAGTATGCTAAGCTTCTCGACATGAAAAAAGTGCTACTGATCATGCTGCTGGTGCTGGTGCCGTTCCAGATATCCTGGGCAATGGCCGGTGAGTATTGCCAGCATGAGAGTGGCCCCGTCGCTACGCACTTTGGTCATCACGTGCATCATCATCAGAGTAAGCTCGATCCGCCTGACCCAAAACATACCGAGAAGCCAAGTAAGATACACCCCGACTGTGGCTCTTGCCACACGACAGTACTTGCCTTGTTCATGGAACCCAGTCTTGCTCCTGCACTGTCGCTGTCAGCATCAAAGCCACCGCCATTCCCCCCTGACTCCTACACCTCCCATGTCCCGGATGGCCCACACAAGCCAGACCGTTCGCATTTCGTTTGATCTCAGAATTTCGCACATCGACGGCCACGCCGAAAGGCGTTGTCGACCGAGAGTTCAACGCAATGTACGGGAGTAAGCATGACAACGTCAGAAAAGCATCAACACGACGCGAAAAATGAATCAGATGGTAACCACGATGGGCACGATCACGAAGGCGGCCTGCTGGGTGAAAAAACGGAACTGATATTTGCGCTGCTCGCCGGCGCTTTAGTTTTAGCAGGTTGGCTGTGCGAGAGGTCCGAGGTTGGCCCGGACTGGCTCAGCACGGCCTTATACTGCACCGCCTACATTTTCGGTGGTTACTTCACGCTCAAAGAGGCGGTCGATAACTTACGCGCGAAGCGCTTCGAGATCGATACGTTAATGCTTGTCGCTGCAGCCGGCGCCGCTGCCTTGGGGAAATGGGGGGAAGGCGCATTGCTGCTGTTCCTGTTCAGCCTGGGCCATTCGCTGGAGCATTTCGCTATGGGGCGCGCACGACGCGCTATTGAAGCGCTGGCCGAGCTCGCACCTGAGACTGCGATTGTTCGCCGCGGCGACAAAACTGAGGAGGTTTCTGTTGAATCCCTCCAGCCTGGCGACGTTGTGTTGGTCAAGCCGAATGAGAGGTTGCCGGCCGATGGCGTCGTAACCAAGGGCACAACCAGCGTTAATCAGGCGCCGGTGACTGGCGAGAGTGTGCCCGTCGACAAAGAGCCCGTGGCAGATGCAAGAGCAGCGATCGCTGCGTTTGATAAGGCGCCTGCAAACAACCGCGTATTTGCGGGCACCATCAACGGCGCCGGCAGTATTGAGGTCATGGTTGCACGCCTGGCCACCCAGTCGACAATGGCTCGCGTCGTGCAGATGGTTTCCGAAGCCGAGGCGCAGCGTTCTCCAACTCAGCAGTTCACTGATAAATTCGAGAAGAAATTTGTGCCGGCGGTGTTGGGGTTAGTCGTGTTGCTGATGTTCGCCTTCGCCGTAATCGACGAACCTTTTGCGGATAGCTTCTACCGTGCGATGGCCGTGCTCGTTGCTGCCAGTCCGTGTGCGCTGGCGATCTCCGTGCCAAGCGCCGTGCTCTCTGGCGTTGCGCGCGCCGGCCGCAGCGGGGTGCTGGTCAAGGGAGGCGGGCCGCTAGAGAACCTCGGGACTCTCACCTCTATCGCCTTTGACAAAACAGGCACGCTCACTGAGGGCAAACCGAAAATGACGGACGTTGTGACGGCGCCTGGTGCAGATGAAGCAGAGCTACTCAGTGTCGTGCTTGCAGTTGAATCTCACAGCGACCATCCGCTTGCTTCGGCATTGGTGGCAGGCGCGCGCGAACGCTTAGGTGACAAGCTGCAGCAGATTTCTGCCAATGACGTGAAGAGCATCACTGGCCGCGGTATCGAGGCAGATGTCGGTGGTGAAAAGGTCTATGTAGCCAAGCCGATTCTGTTCACGGAACTCTCCGTCGGCGCGGTGCCGGAAGCGCTTGCCAGCGCCAATGAGAAACTGGTCGGCGACGGTCGCACTACCATGATCGTGTTTAAAGGCTCCCGTTACCTTGGCGTGATTGGCGTCATGGATACACCACGCGAGGTGGCTGGCGAGGTGATGACTAAACTGCGCGCACTGGGCATCGAACGGCTCATTATGATTTCTGGCGACAACCAGAAAGTTGCAGACTCGGTTGCGCGCACAGTGGGACTTACTGAAGCGCGCGGCGATTTGATGCCGGACCAGAAGGTCGAAGAGATTAAGCGCCTGCGCGAAGCACACGGCAAGGTCGCGATGGTCGGCGACGGCGTCAATGACGCGCCTGCGATGGCTAATTCGACCGTAGGCATCGCGATGGGAGCCGCAGGTTCGGACGTCGCGTTGGAAGCGGCCGACGTAGCGCTGATGGGCGATGATCTATCGCAGCTACCGTTCGTCGTTGGCCTTTCACGCCAGACGAGCGGAATCATCAAGCAAAACCTTTGGGTGAGCCTGGGTGTGGTCGCAGTGCTAATTCCGGCGACGATCTTCGGCTTGAACATCGGCACTGCCGTACTCTTCCATGAAGGTTCAACGATCATTGTGGTAGTCAACGCGCTGAGGCTGCTCGCATTTAAGGACAAAGCTAGCGCGTAAAAGCGGTGATGATGACACCTCAAAAACAGGAGTGGCATCATCACGTGACTGCAAGATTGCCTTTAGATACAAGCTGTCTGAGAGATCACTTGCAAACAGAGACTGTTGGATTAAGAAAAAAATTCGAGCGCAACAGAAATGCAAATGCATTCATCGTGATATACTCGCCGCATGGTCCGTCGAACTCTCATCATGCTGATTACTCTACTCGCGCTGCAGTTTAGCTGGAGCGTGGTGGCAGTCTATTGCACGCATGAGACGGGTAAAGCTGCAAATCACTGGGGCCATCATCCCGATACCAATCCTTCGGACAACGTCGCTTCGATTCTGAAAGAAAAGCCGACGGACGCAAAGAAGTCGTCGGCGCATTCTCATTGCGCCTCGTGTGCACACGGCACCTTGTCGCTTGATAGCTTTGACGGCATCTCGCATCCTCAGGTCGCTGAAGCTGCTCCAGTGTCCACCGAAATCATCCTCTCCTCGTTTTACACCGCTCCTCCAGAACGCCCTCAGTGGGCAGCCGCCGCTTAACTCCGGCGGTTGTATTCGTTCGTCTCTCTAGAAGTGTGACTTATGCCTGAAAATAGGCGGAGGTTGCTGCACGCCGCCGGATTTCTTCGTCTTTAATTTTCGGAGTTATCCATGCAATCCCGACATTTGGTTTTGGGAGCGGCTGTCCTATTGGCACAGCTCATCCCCTTTAGTACCCAGGCTGCTGGGCAACAGAGCGCTGCCTTCACGATTGGTGAAGTGGCACCTGCAGCAAATACAAATTCCGCACCGCTGACGCTGGAACAGGCCATCGCAATGACCCTGTCGACCAGCCCAGAACTGCGTTCGGCCGCACAGAGCGTTGCGATCGCCGAAGGCGCGCGCGTCCAAGCCGGCGTACGCCCCAATCCTGAACTGGCGCTGCTGCGCGAAGGTACTTCCTCCCGCAGCAATCGTACTGATACCTACCAGTTAAGCCAGCCCATTGAGATGGGCGGCAAACGCGGTGCTCGAATCAAACTGGCTGAACAAGATCAGGCGCTGGCGCGCGGAGATGTGGACGTCGCGGCAGCAGAGCTGCGCGCAAACGTCACTGCGGCCTATTTAGAGGCCCTTACGGCGCAAGAGCACGTAGCGCTGGCTAAGGAGTCTCTCAGCCTGGCAGGAAAGGCTACGAATGCCGCTGGCCGCCGCGTAGCAGCCGGCAAAATCTCGCCTCTGGAGCAAACCCGATCGAGCGTGGCTGAAGCCAGTGCGCGTCTGGAGTTGTCGCAAGCAGTCGCCGACGCTGCATTGGCGCGGCGCCGCCTGGCTGCATTCTGGGGCAGCACGCAGCCTGAAGCACGCTCCCTGGTGACGCCAGACATCAACCTGGCCGTCATTCCTGCATTGCCTGAACTACAGTCTCGCCTGGATGCATCGCCACAGATGCAACGCGCACGCATGCAGATCGCTCGCGAAGAGGCCGGCGTGAATCTGGCGAAGGCAGATCGTGTTCCTGACCTGACTCTCACGCTGGGAAAAAAGAAGGACTTCCAGACTAACGTTTCTCAGACGGTTGTAGGCGTAGCCATACCGCTGCCGTTCTTTAACCGCAACCAGGGCAACCTCCTGTCCGCACTGCGCCGAGTTGATAAGGCAAAGACCGATGCCGAGATTGCGTATCTGAATGCGACTCAAGCCTTAGCCGACGCACACCAACGGGCGTCCATCGCACAGGAACAGATTGAGAGCATGCGCAGCGAGATCCTGCCTGCCGCACAAAGTGCATTCAACGCGGCCGTTACTGGCTTTGAACTGGGCAAGTTTGGATTTATTGATGTGCTCGATGCCCAACGCACCTTATTCCAAAGCCGTGCTCAATATCTGAGCGCGCTCTCCGCCCGCTATCGCTCTCTTGCCGATCTGGAACGCTATATCTCAGTAGAACCCATCGTTGGCAACTACACGACTGACAGGAATGCAAAATGATGTTCAATACTGATAAAAAATCTCAAAAAACTGCACTGATCATTGTGCTGATTGGCGCCGTACTGGGTGCAACCATCCTGTTATGGAAAAAGGACAGTGGCGGTGGCGCCGCTGAAGCACCGCACGCAGAAGAAACTGCGAAGAAGGAAGGCGGCGATCATGCCGGCGAAGAAGGCGTGGTCCTGATGAACGCAAAGCAGATTCAGACTGCCGGCGTGACGATCGCGAAAGCTGAAGCGGCCACGATGGGTAACGTCATTCAGTTGCCGGGTGAGGTACGCTTCAACGAAGATCTCACCGCGCACATCGTACCGCGTACACCTGGCGTGGCTGAGTCGGTTGCCGCTGACCTGGGCCAAAGCGTCAAGAAAGGCCAGGTTCTGGCAGTGATTTCCAGCCCTGCCTTGGCAGACCTGCGTAGCGCGTCGCTCGCAGCACAAAAACGACTGGGCCTGGCACAGACCACGTACCAGCGCGAGAAGAAACTGTGGGAAGACAAGATCTCTGCAGAGCAGGACTATCTCCAGGCGCAGACTGCGCTGCGCGAAGCTGAGATCGAAGCCCAGACCGCCCGCTCCAAGCTGGCAGCATTGGGGGCAGGCGAAGCCGAAGGCGCGCTTAACCGCTATGTGCTGCGTGCACCGTTCGATGGCGTCATTCTGGAAAAGCACATCGCACAAGGAGAAGCCGTTAAAGAAGACGCCAACGTCTTCCTGCTCTCGAATCTGTCTAGCGTGTGGGTGGAAGTTGTGGTGACGCCAAAGGATCTGGAATTGGTCCGCGTAGGTGAAACCGTCACGATCACTTCTGCGGCTAATGATACATCTGCCACTGGAAAAGTCAGCTACGTCGGCAATCTGCTAGGCGAGCAAACCCGCACCGCCAAAGCGCGCGTTGTCATCGCTAATCCGAATATGGCTTGGCGCCCAGGTCTGTTCGTCAATGCAGCCATGACGCGTGGTGAGAAGAAAGTTCCTGTCGCCGTCGTTGCGGATGCAGTGCAGACCATCGACGGTAAATCCGTGGTCTTCGTGAAAGTCGAAAAAGGTTTCAAAGTCCAGCCCGTCAAAACTGGTAACAGCGACGGCAAGCTCGTTGAGATCGTAGAGGGCCTGCCGGCCGGAAGCCAGTATGCCGCGAGCAATAGCTTCGTGGTCAAAGCTGAGCAGGGCAAAGGCAGTGCCGGACACGAAGACTAACTAAGGAACCGACCATGTTTGAACGAATAATTCAATCTTCCATCGGACACCGATGGCTTGTCATGCTGGCCGTGCTTGCAATGGCCGCCATCGGCGTCTACAGCTATCAGAAGCTGCCGATTGACGCTGTGCCTGACATTACCAATGTGCAGGTGCAGATCAACACCAGTGCCAGTGGCTATTCGCCACTGGAAGTTGAACAACGCGTGACCTTCCCGATCGAGACGGTGATGGCGGGCCTTCCTAATCTGGAGCAGACCCGCTCGCTGTCGCGCTATGGTTTGTCGCAGGTGACCGTCATCTTCAAGGATGGCACCGACATCTACTTTGCGCGCCAGCTAGTCAATCAGCGTATCCAGGAGGCCAAGGAGAATTTGCCTCAGGGTGTCGTACCGATGATGGGACCGATTTCTACCGGCTTGGGTGAAATTTACCTGTGGACGGTTGAGAGCGAGCCGAATGCAAAAAAGCCTGATGGCACGCCGTACACTCCGACTGACCTGCGAGAGATCCAGGACTGGATCATCAAGCCGCAACTGCGCCAGGTGGAAGGTGTCACTGAAATCAACTCGATCGGTGGCTACGCCAAGGAGTATCACATCACTCCTGACCCTGTGAAACTGAGTTCCTATGGTTTAACTCTCAAGGATGTTGTAGGCGCCATTGACCGCAACAACAATAACGTTGGCGCCGGCTACATTGAGCGCAAGGGTGAGCAATTCCTGATCCGCGCGCCTGGACAAGTACGCACACTGGATGATATTCGCAACACGATTCTGAACAATGTACAAGGCGTCCCAATTCGTGTGCGTGATGTCGCAGAGGTTGCCATTGGTCGCGAGCTGCGTACCGGTGCTGCCACAGAGAATGGTCGTGAGGTTGTGCTGGGTACCGTCTTCATGCTCATCGGTGAAAATAGCCGGGTGGTCTCCCAGGCTGTTGCAAAACGCATGGAAACCGTGAACCGCTCCCTACCAACAGGAGTCAAGGCCGTACCCGTTTATGATCGTACGGTGTTGGTCGACAAAGCTATCGCAACAGTTAAGAAAAATTTGCTCGAAGGCGCAATTCTGGTCATCGTGATTTTGTTTCTGTTCCTAGGTAACATTCGTGCAGCAATCATAACTGCGATGGTGATCCCGCTAGCAATGCTCTTCACCTTTACCGGGATGGTCACGTACAAAGTAAGTGCCAACCTGATGAGTCTGGGGGCGCTAGACTTCGGCATCATCATCGACGGCGCTGTTGTGATAGTTGAAAACTGCATTCGCCGCCTGTCGCATGCACAAGAGCATTTCAAGCGTGAGCTCACCCTGCGTGAACGATTCCAAGAAGTGTTTGCCGCAGCCAAGGAAGCTCGCCGTCCGCTTCTGTTCGGCCAGCTGATCATCATGGTCGTATACCTGCCAATCTTTGCACTTGCTGGTGTCGAAGGCAAGATGTTTCATCCGATGGCCTTCGCCGTGGTTGCCGCACTGCTGGGCGCCATGATTCTGTCCATGACCTTCATTCCGGCTGCCGTAGCGCTGTTCATTGGCAAGCGTGTGGCTGAGAAGGAAAACCGCCTGATGGTGATGGCGAAGAACGGTTACGAGCCTTTGCTTACCAAGGTCATGAACAACGCCACCACCGTAATTACCGGCTCCGTGGTATTGATCATTCTGTGCGGTTTGCTAGCGACCCGTTTGGGTAGTGAATTTGTTCCAAACCTGAATGAAGGCGATATCTCTATTCAGGCACTGCGCATCCCCGGCACTAGTTTGAGTCAGTCACTGGAGATGCAGAAGACGCTGGAAGCTGGCCTGAAAGCCAAATTTCCGGAAATCGATCGTGTCTTTGCACGTACCGGTACCGCAGAAATTGCATCGGACCCGATGCCACCGAATATCTCGGACGGATACATCATGTTCAAGCCAGACTCGGAATGGCCTAAACCGAAGAAAACCCGAGATGAATTGGTCGCCGAAATCAAGGAAGAAGCCGAGAAATACGTCGGTAATGCCTATGAATTCTCGCAGCCTATTCAACTGCGTTTCAATGAGCTGATCTCTGGCGTGCGTAGTGACGTTGCGGTCAAAGTCTATGGCGACGATATGGACGTTTTGGCTGAGACTGGTAAGAAGATCGCCGACGTGCTGCAGCGTATACCAGGTGCCACTGAAGTAAAGGTGGAACAAACCGGTGGATTACCGATGCTGACCGTGAAAATCGATCGTGAGAAGACTGCGCGTTATGGCCTGAATATCGGCGACGTACAAGAAGCGCTCGCGATCGCCACCGGTGGTCGGGAAGCCGGCATCATGTTCGAAGGTGACCGCCGCTTCGATATCCTGGTCCGACTGCCAGAAACGCTGCGTAGTGACCTGGATGCTTTGCGTCGCCTGCCTATATCGCTGCCGGCACAAGCTGGCGCCACAACCTCGTTCATTCCACTGAGCGAAGTGGCCTCGCTCGACTTTGCTCCAGGTCCAAACCAGATCAGCCGCGAGAACGGTAAGCGCCGCATTGTGATCAGCGCTAACGTCACCGGCCGTGATATCGGCAGCTTTGTGCCCGAGGCGGAGCAAGCGATCGCCAAAAACGTCAAGATCCCATCTGGATATTGGACGACCTGGGGTGGTACGTTCGAACAGCTTCAGTCCGCAACCAATCGCCTGAAGATTGTCGTTCCACTTGCACTGTTCCTGGTATTCACGCTGTTGTTCGTCATGTTCAACAACGTCAAGGATGGTCTGCTGGTCTTTACCGGCATTCCGTTTGCGCTGACCGGCGGCATCATCGCGCTGTCGATGCGTGGCATTCCAATGTCGATCTCTGCGGCGGTGGGCTTCATTGCACTGTCGGGGGTCGCCGTCCTCAATGGCTTGGTGATGATTTCCTATATCCGATCCTTGCGTGAAGAAGGAATGAGTGTGGACGCCGCGGTGATCACGGGAGCCTTGACCCGTCTGCGCCCCGTACTGATGACTGCGCTGGTCGCTTCGCTGGGCTTCGTGCCGATGGCGTTGGCTACCGGTACGGGCGCCGAAGTACAGCGTCCGCTGGCTACTGTCGTCATCGGCGGCATCCTGTCGTCGACGGCGCTGACCTTGCTGGTACTGCCTCTGTTGTACCGCTTGATGCATCGCAACGATCCTGAGGAAAAGGAGGTTGTCCCTGATGACGCACAACCTGCTCACTAACTCGAACTAACCCCTCGTAGATTGCGGCCGGCATTGCCGGCCGCCTCTTCCGACTCACTGAAAAGCGAGTCGGTGGGGTTCTTTACGCCTAAAACTGGCATTCAAAGGTGGTGAATATGAATTCAAGCGAATCCGCGGCGCACGCCGAGCTAACAACGTTCCTTGTCTACGGTTCCATCGTGATGATCTTGATCATGGGGGGCTTTATATGGTGGCTGAACTACAGCTACAAGAAGCGCAATAAGAAACACCAAAAGCCGCATTTGGAGCTCGTCAGTCCGTCATCCAAGCTGCATGGCCAACGCCGCCACAAGCGACACAAGAAGTAAGGAAAGTCTATGAGCTCAAATCATGCACACGCAGTCAATGAGGGCACGAATGAAAAGCCGCTCTGGATTGCACTCATACTGACAACAACATTCCTGATTGCGGAAGTTGTCGGTGGAGTCCTGACCAATAGCCTGGCACTGATTTCAGATGCCGCTCACATGTTCACCGATGCTGCTGCATTGGCTGTATCTCTGGTCGCGATCCGAATCGGTAAACGCGCGGCCGACAGCTTACGCACGTTTGGCTATTACCGATTCGAAATTCTGGCTGCTGCTTTCAATGCAGTGTTGCTCTTCCTGGTTGCCATGTACATCCTGTACGAGGCTTACCAGCGGATCAACAACCCTCCGGAAATTCAATCCGGTGCGATGCTTATCGTTGCGACCCTTGGCCTGATGATCAATCTGGTGAGCATGCGCTTGCTGGGCAGTGGGAAGGACAAGAGCCTGAACGTTAAAGGTGCCTATCTCGAAGTATGGAGTGACATGCTTGGGTCGGTAGGCGTTATCGCCGGGGCCGTGATCATTCGCTATACCAGCTGGGCATGGGTGGACTCGGTTGTGTCGCAATAAGGTAGAACGGACAAAAAATGTGGCGAGAGTCCGGAAAATTAAAAAGCTAAACTATAAAACTGTTCAGCTTTGGACAAAGGCTGACCTTTGGAGGCCCGCCCGGATGGTGTGCCGGTGTCGATGGAGTCGGTGAGGCTCCTGAACTGGACACCGTGCTTGTGCAGATCGCCGACCAGATCGACCAGTTGCTTGACCGACCGGCCCAGCCGGTCGAGCTTCCAGACGACCAAAGTATCGCCTTCGCGCAGCATTTCGAGCGTCTTGGCCAAGCCAGGCCGGTCTGCCCGCGTGCCACTCACCTTGTCCTCGAAGACCTTTTTACATCCGGCCTTGCTCAAGGCTTCGCGTTGCAGCTCCAGGTTCTGATCCTGCGTCGAGACGCGCGCATAGCCAATCAACATGGCTTGTCTCGCGCCCGGTCGATGCGTTCCTGCATCGCCTGCATCACTTCTTCGTGGGTGTACGATCTGGCGTTGGCGTCGGTGGCTTGCCGCAGGGCTTCCTCAACCTCGCGCGTCATCCGCTCGTAATCCTCCGGCCACAGCGCTTGCTCCATGCGCAGCGACGCCTGACCCAGCAGGTGCAGCAGGCTGAACAGCCGCATGTCGTTGGTGGCGACGATGCGCTCCCGAATCTGCTCCTGAATAGCTTCGCTAGCCCGATGCGCTTGTGGTGTGGCAGTCCCCTCGTAGTCAGCGGGGAATTCCGCTTCCTCGGCAATCCTTGCCCAGGCGCTGGCCAGCGCCTCGATGGTTGACGTGCTCATTTCCGCCGCTCCTGTGCTCTTTGGCGAATCAACCGGCCAAGGGGCCTCGACGCGAAAACCAGCAGCATCACGCCTATCGGATACCAGGTCGAGAAGACCACCAAGGCATCGAAGGCTGGCCGTCCGGTGTTGGTAGGCAGTACGGCGGTCACAGCCATCAACCCGCCGACCGTCCAGATGATGCGCCACACGTAGGGCATCACGCGGGGCACGTAGCCGTCATCGAAAGCGGTCTGGTAGTAGCGGCGCAGGCCGCGCTCGGCAAGCGCCTGGCGCTGCCGCTCCGACAGCGCATCCGTCCGGCCATACCAGCGCCGGAATGGTGGACAGCGCAGCAGCAAAGGGGTGAAGAGGATCATCACCGCCACGATCGCGACACCCCACGCCATGACGGCGCCGGCATCGGGCCGCTTGGCGTTCTCGATCACGGGCGCGAAGACGCCCGGAGCACCGATCATCCAGAACAGCGCAATGTGCTGATGGAAGGAGAGCTTCATTTGCTCATCCACTTGCGCAGCAGGCGCTTTTTCAGGGAGGCGCGTTCTTGCGGGTTGCGTCCCTTGTGATTGGCGATGCGATCCGCCGTGGCGGCCTGGCGCTTGACGGGCCAGTAGGAGCGGCCATCCTTGCCCATCGACCAGACGCTGCTGGCCTGGTTTTCCAGCAGGGGCAGATGGGCGCTCAGGGCTTCGGGCGACGCGCTGGTCAGCGCCGTGCGCTCACGGGTGCGCCAGCGCTGATGCCAGAGCTTCTTGTCCTCGCGCTCGCTGCCGCAGGTCGTGTGCCCGACGATGGGTGTTTTGCGGCGGCTGCGGCTCATAACGTAGTGGTCTCCAAGAACATTCAGGACTGATCCCAGGCGTCGATGGTCAAGACCTGATCGGCAGGACAGGCGGCTACGCGGTCGGGAACTGGATGGTGTTCAGTCTCATGCCGACCCCATTCGATTGATCGCGTCGCTTGCGGCACGCTGCGACGCAAGGAGGTTTGCGACCTGGTTTAGCAGCCGTGTCCGCTGCATGTCTGTTACCTATCTCCCCGACCGCTCATTGGACCAACTCCAGAGATTGGGCTCTATCGCTCAGCCAATACGAAACCGGCATTGGCTGATGCCACAACCGAGACGAACACAAATGGCTCGGTACCTGTATTTCGCGCCCCGTGCACTTGGCCCGGTCTTGCCACGGCTATCTCACCTTCCCTGAGGGCACGAACAATCCCATTGCCCTGAAAGTAATCAGCCATTCCCGACAAAACAGTCCACGTGTCTTGGCCGTGAGGATGAATGTGAGCCGCAATTTCCTGCCCGGGATGGACATGCCAAACCACGATAATTGAGTCTCGGGTTTCAAGCACAACGGAACGAATAGGCTCGCCTTCGGACGGCTGAACATACTCGGCTACAGAAAATATTCTCGATTCAACAGTCATCGGAGATCCCTCTTTCACAGTGCCCCCAGACAGGCTGGATATGAGTTCTAACTCGAATTTGAACGGGAGGCTGGTCGTGCGGTCGTGCAGTTGCCGATGAGCGTGTCGGCTGCTGCCTCCTTGCCCACCAGCGAACTCTCGTCCGTTGCGGCCATCCAGAAGGTCTTGCCCGAGCGCGGCTCATAGGTCGCGGGATCGAACACGCCAGAGGGGCCGAACATCGGCGGCTTGATTGGTCATGGCTCCATGCCTTTGTCGTTACGGTCTTCATCGTCGGCATCCTGACGCACGGCGGGCAATTGCTGGAGCAACGCCGGCAGCCATTCCTGTACCGTCTCCCACACCACATCGAGGTTGATGTCGAAATAGCCGTGAGCCATGCGATTACGCATATTGCGCATGCTGCGCCACGGCACGTCGGCATGCGCCTGGGTGAACTCGACGTAGCCATCCATCACCTTTGTGGCCGCCTCGCCGATGACGATCAGGCTCATGATGACGGCCTGCTGGGTGCGCTTGTCGGCCAAGAAGTCGTCCTTGGCCATCCCTTCCACGAAGCTGCGCGCATCGGTTGCGGCCTGCTGAATGTGGTCGAGGTAATCGGGCAGGCGGTTCTCGCTCATATCGGTTGCGCCTCCGCGAGCACCTTGGCCCGGAACTTCGGCGGCAGGTCGCCGGGAGTCAGCAGATCGACGTCAACGCCGAGCAGCGATTTCAGTTCTTCTTCCAAATCGCCCAAGTCCAACAACGTGGCACCGGGCAGCGCATCGACCAACAGGTCGAGGTCGCTGCCATCCCGGTCGGTGCCATGCAGCACCGAGCCGAAGACGCGCGGGTTCGCGGCGCGAAAGCGGCCTACCGCTTCACGCACTGCGCTTCGCTTCATGTCAAGCACAACAGACGGTCGCATGGGCATCCTTTCTTATCGAAACTCGTTGAGATGATATGCAATCAAGAATAGAATTTCAAGAACTATTTTCGAGAATCGCAATGCCTTGATTCCCGTGCCGCGCCGGTGTCGTTTTCAGAAGACGGCTGCACTGAACGTCAGAAGCCGACTGCACTATAGCAGCGGAGGGGTTGGATCCATCAGGCAACGACGGGCTGCTGCCGGCCATCAGCGGACGCAGGGAGGACTTTCCGCAACCGGCCGTTCGATGCGGCACCGATGGCCTTCGCGCAGGGGTAGTGAATCCGCCAGGATTGACTTGCGCTGCCCTACCTCTCACTAGTGAGGGGCGGCAGCGCATCAAGCGGTGAGCGCACTCCGGCACCGCCAACTTTCAGCACATGCGTGTAAATCATCGTCGTAGAGACGTCGGAATGGCCGAGCAGATCCTGCACGGTTCGAATGTCGTAACCGCTGCGGAGCAAGGCCGTCGCGAACGAGTGGCGGAGGGTGTGCGGTGTGGCGGGCTTCGTGATGCCTGCTTGTTCTACGGGGCACTGTTGCAAATAGTCGGTGGTGATAAACTTATCATCCCCTTTTGCTGATGGAGCTGCACATGAACCCATTCAAAGGCCGGCATTTTCAGCGTGACATCATTCTGTGGGCCGTACGCTGGTACTGCAAATACGGCATCAGTTACCGTGAGCTGCAGGAGATGCTGGCTGAACGCGGAGTGAATGTCGATCACTCCACGATTTACCGCTGGGTTCAGCGTTATGCGCCTGAAATGGAAAAACGGCTGCGCTGGTACTGGCGTAACCCTTCCGATCTTTGCCCGTGGCACATGGATGAAACCTACGTGAAGGTCAATGGCCGCTGGGCGTATCTGTACCGGGCCGTCGACAGCCGGGGCCGCACTGTCGATTTTTATCTCTCCTCCCGTCGTAACAGCAAAGCTGCATACCGGTTTCTGGGTAAAATCCTCAACAACGTGAAGAAGTGGCAGATCCCGCGATTCATCAACACGGATAAAGCGCCCGCCTATGGTCGCGCGCTTGCTCTGCTCAAACGCGAAGGCCGGTGCCCGTCTGACGTTGAACACCGACAGATTAAGTACCGGAACAACGTGATTGAATGCGATCATGGCAAACTGAAACGGATAATCGGCGCCACGCTGGGATTTAAATCCATGAAGACGGCTTACGCCACCATCAAAGGTATTGAGGTGATGCGTGCACTACGCAAAGGCCAGGCCTCAGCATTTTATTATGGTGATCCCCTGGGCGAAATGCGCCTGGTAAGCAGAGTTTTTGAAATGTAAGGCCTTTGAATAAGACAAAAGGCTGCCTCATCGCTAACTTTGCAACAGTGCCCCTGCGTGCGCTGCTGCCATGTCCACTACCTGACGCCGGTGATGGTGATGGCCTCGCCGGAGCGGGAATTTCTTAACCTCGACGAATTTAGACGATCGGCGGGCGAGGGGATGTCGTGGCAAGGTCCGCCTTGCGCTGCTCCGCAAGGGCGACACCAGCGGGTTCGTCGGCGGCCACGCCTAGCGCGACCGCAACCAAGCGTCGAAAAAGTATACGCTCGTCACCCGCCGTCTCCTGTGCTGAGAGTCTCAGGCCGATCGGCCGGCAGGGCTCAATGTCAGCAAACGCGTGATGAGCGGTGGCCTTCAACAGTGATAAGGCGGCACCAGAGAAAAATCACTCAGGGTCAATGCCAGCGCTTCGTTAATACAGATGTAGGTGTTCCACAGGGTAGCCAGCAGCATCCTGCGATGCAGATCCGGAACATAATGGTGCAGGGCGCTGACTTCCGGTGCCAGCAGATATTTTGGCAGTTTGCCTTGGATCAGAGCCATCTGACGCAGGGCTAGTGCAGCCGGATAGTCAATAGCTACCGGCAGCGGTGCGGACTGTTGTAACTCAGAATAAGAAATGAGGCCGCTCATGGCGTTGACTCTCAGTCATAGTATCGTGGTATCACCGGTTGGTTCCACTCTCTGTTGCGGGCAACTTCAGCAGCACGTAGGGGACTTCCGCGTTTCCAGACTTTACGAAACACGGAAACCGAAGACCATTCATGTTGTTGCTCAGGTCGCAGACGTTTTGCAGCAGCAGTCGCTTCACGTTCGCTCGCGTATCGGTGATTCATTCTGCTAACCAGTAAGGCAACCCCGCCAGCCTAGCCGGGTCCTCAACGACAGGAGCACGATCATGCGCACCCGTGGCCAGGACCCAACGCTGCCCGAGATGCGCCGCGTGCGGCTGCTGGAGATGGCGGACGCGATGGATATGTTCTGCCAAGGGTTGGTTTGCGCATTCACAGTTCTCCGCAAGAATTGATTGGCTCCAATTCTTGGAGTGGTGAATCCGTTAGCGAGGTGCCGCCGGCTTCCATTCAGGTCGAGGTGGCCCGGCTCCATGCACCGCGACGCAACGCGGGGAGGCAGACAAGGTATAGGGCGGCGCCTACAATCCATGCCAACCCGTTCCATGTGCTCGCCGAGGCGGCATAAATCGCCGTGACGATCAGCGGTCCAATGATCGAAGTTAGGCTGGTAAGAGCCGCGAGCGATCCTTGAAGCTGTCCCTGATGGTCGTCATCTACCTGCCTGGACAGCATGGCCTGCAACGCGGGCATCCCGATGCCGCCGGAAGCGAGAAGAATCATAATGGGGAAGGCCATCCAGCCTCGCGTCGCGAACGCCAGCAAGACGTAGCCCAGCGCGTCGGCCGCCATGCCGGCGATAATGGCCTGCTTCTCGCCGAAACGTTTGGTGGCGGGACCAGTGACGAAGGCTTGAGCGAGGGCGTGCAAGATTCCGAATACCGCAAGCGACAGGCCGATCATCGTCGCGCTCCAGCGAAAGCGGTCCTCGCCGAAAATGACCCAGAGCGCTGCCGGCACCTGTCCTACGAGTTGCATGATAAAGAAGACAGTCATAAGTGCGGCGACGATAGTCATGCCCCGCGCCCACCGGAAGGAGCTGACTGGGTTGAAGGCTCTCAAGGGCATCGGTCGACGCTCTCCCTTATGCGACTCCTGCATTAGGAAGCAGCCCAGTAGTAGGTTGAGGCCGTTGAGCACCGCCGCCGCAAGGAATGGTGCATGCAAGGAGATGGCGCCCAACAGTCCCCCGGCCACGGGGCCTGCCACCATACCCACGCCGAAACAAGCGCTCATGAGCCCGAAGTGGCGAGCCCGATCTTCCCCATCGGTGATGTCGGCGATATAGGCGCCAGCAACCGCACCTGTGGCGCCGGTGATGCCGGCCACGATGCGTCCGGCGTAGAGGATCCACAGGACGGGTGTGGTCGCCATGATCGCGTAGTCGATAGTGGCTCCAAGTAGCGAAGCGAGCAGGACTGGGCGGCGGCCAAAGCGGTCGGACAGTGCTCCGAGAACGGGTGCGCATAGAAATTGCATCAACGCATATAGCGCTAGCAGCACGCCATAGTGACTGGCGATGCTGTCGGAATGGACGATATCCCGCAAGAGGCCCGGCAGTACCGGCATAACCAAGCCTATGCCTACAGCATCCAGGGTGACGGTGCCGAGGATGACGATGAGCGCATTGTTAGATTTCATACACGGTGCCTGACTGCGTTAGCAATTTAACTGTGATAAACTACCGCATTAAAGCTTATCGATGATAAGCTGTCAAACATGAGAATTCGCGAATGAACAAGCTCCAACGCGAGGCCGTGATCCGAACCGCGCTCGAACTGCTTAACGACGTGGGCATGGAAGGTCTAACGACGCGCCGACTGGCTGAGCGCCTCGGGGTGCAACAGCCAGCGCTCTACTGGCATTTCAAGAACAAGCGTGCGTTGCTCGACGCACTTGCCGAAGCCATGCTGACGATAAATCACACGCATTCGACGCCAAGGGATGACGACGACTGGCGTTCGTTCCTGAAGGGCAATGCATGCAGTTTTCGACGGGCGTTGCTCGCTTATCGCGATGGCGCGCGTATTCATGCCGGGACGCGGCCAGCCGCGCCGCAGATGGAAAAAGCCGACGCGCAGCTTCGCTTCCTTTGCGATGCTGGCTTTTCGGCAGGTGACGCGACCTATGCGTTGATGGCAATCAGCTACTTCACCGTCGGCGCTGTTCTTGAGCAGCAAGCTAGCGAGGCAGACGCCGAGGAGCGGGGCGAAGATCAGTTGACCACCTCAGCGTCTACGATGCCGGCGCGCCTACAGAGCGCGATGAAAATCGTCTACGAAGGCGGTCCGGACGCGGCATTCGAGCGAGGCCTGGCTCTCATCATCGGCGGTCTTGAAAAAATGAGGCTCACTACGAACGACATTGAGGTGCTGAAGAATGTTGACGAATGACAGGGGGCGGCAGGTGCGGAGGGCGCGGTTGCTTCGTCATATGAAGCAAAGTCACCTAGCTGAATTAATGGGTGTGGATCAGGCAACCGTGTCGCGCTGGGAGCGGGGCACCCTTGCATTGTCGGATGGGAGGTGGTCAGCGGTTCTTCAATTGCTTACCGGGCCTTCCGATTCATCGTACGACGCTGCGCTGAAGCGTCTGGTGCAATCCTCCGCCCACAAAGTCCATCTGGTAGCGACCGGACACATTGTTTGCTCGCGGCATCTCCGGCCAGGCAAAGGGAATTGCGGATTGACCTAGCCGAACTCCTTGGTAAATCGCTGCGTGTTTATGCGTCCCCGAGATAGTTGCGGCCGACTCTGCGCTTAATGGGCTCGGTTGGCATGAGGGGCGGCTGGGGTCACTCGAGGTGGATACCGGCCCGAACTGGAGCGAGGAACTTCCATACTGCCAAGGCGAATGCTGTGGGAGCGCATCATGCTCGCTGATGGTAGCCCGGCACTACTTGTTACCACCACAGCTTAATGCGAAGGGTGCTCCTGTTCTTGTGCATATTTTATGCGCTGCTGATTGTGCATCGAACTGATAACCTCAACGGGTCTGCTTTGTAGTTCACCACACCCCTGACGCGCGCGTGCCGGATAAGCAGAACTATGGTGCCGATGGATGTCAGGAACACTCGGCCTGGTTCGTAACTAGGTCGTCCTGCGCGATCCTGCGGCTAGGGCCGGAATCGTGCTCGCCAGTCAGGCGCTGATGAAGCCTATGGGCACTGTTGCAAATAGTCGGTGGTGATAAACTTATCATCCCCTTTTGCTGATGGAGCTGCACATGAACCCATTCAAAGGCCGGCATTTTCAGCGTGACATCATTCTGTGGGCCGTACGCTGGTACTGCAAATACGGCATCAGTTACCGTGAGCTGCAGGAGATGCTGGCTGAACGCGGAGTGAATGTCGATCACTCCACGATTTACCGCTGGGTTCAGCGTTATGCGCCTGAAATGGAAAAACGGCTGCGCTGGTACTGGCGTAACCCTTCCGATCTTTGCCCGTGGCACATGGATGAAACCTACGTGAAGGTCAATGGCCGCTGGGCGTATCTGTACCGGGCCGTCGACAGCCGGGGCCGCACTGTCGATTTTTATCTCTCCTCCCGTCGTAACAGCAAAGCTGCATACCGGTTTCTGGGTAAAATCCTCAACAACGTGAAGAAGTGGCAGATCCCGCGATTCATCAACACGGATAAAGCGCCCGCCTATGGTCGCGCGCTTGCTCTGCTCAAACGCGAAGGCCGGTGCCCGTCTGACGTTGAACACCGACAGATTAAGTACCGGAACAACGTGATTGAATGCGATCATGGCAAACTGAAACGGATAATCGGCGCCACGCTGGGATTTAAATCCATGAAGACGGCTTACGCCACCATCAAAGGTATTGAGGTGATGCGTGCACTACGCAAAGGCCAGGCCTCAGCATTTTATTATGGTGATCCCCTGGGCGAAATGCGCCTGGTAAGCAGAGTTTTTGAAATGTAAGGCCTTTGAATAAGACAAAAGGCTGCCTCATCGCTAACTTTGCAACAGTGCCCAGAAGCTGGGCGAACAAACGATGCTCGCCTTCCAGAAAACCGAGGATGCGAACCACTTCATCCGGGGTCAGCACCACCGGCAAGCGCCGCGACGGCCGAGGTCTTCCGATCTCCTGAAGCCAGGGCAGATCCGTGCACAGCACCTTGCCGTAGAAGAACAGCAAGGCCGCCAATGCCTGACGATGCGTGGAGACCGAAACCTTGCGCTCGTTCGCCAGCCAGGACAGAAATGCCTCGACTTCGCTGCTGCCCAAGGTTGCCGGGTGACGCACACCGTGGAAACGGATGAAGGCACGAACCCAGTGGACATAAGCCTGTTCGGTTCGTAAGCTGTAATGCAAGTAGCGTATGCGCTCACGCAACTGGTCCAGAACCTTGACCGAACGCAGCGGTGGTAACGGCGCAGTGGCGGTTTTCATGGCTTGTTATGACTGTTTTTTTGTACAGTCTATGCCTCGGGCATCCAAGCAGCAAGCGCGTTACGCCGTGGGTCGATGTTTGATGTTATGGAGCAGCAACGATGTTACGCAGCAGGGCAGTCGCCCTAAAACAAAGTTAGATGCACTAAGCACATAATTGCTCACAGCCAAACTATCAGGTCAAGTCTGCTTTTATTATTTTTAAGCGTGCATAATAAGCCCTACACAAATTGGGAGATATATCATGAAAGGCTGGCTTTTTCTTGTTATCGCAATAGTTGGCGAAGTAATCGCAACATCCGCACTGAAGTCTAGCCATGGATTCACTAGGTTAGTTCCTTCCGTTGTAGTTGTGGCTGGCTACGGGCTTGCGTTCTATTTCTTGTCTCTCGCGCTCAAGTCCATTCCGGTCGGTATTGCTTACGCTGTATGGGCTGGGCTTGGCATCGTGCTTGTGGCAGCTATTGCTTGGATTTTCCATGGCCAAAAACTAGACTTCTGGGCGTTCATTGGCATGGGACTTATCTTCAGTGGCGTCGCCGTTCTAAACCTGCTATCCAAGGTCAGCGCACATTGACCGGGTTGGCATCTAACAATTCATTCAAGCCGACGCCGCTTCGCGGCGCGGCTTAATTCAGGCGTTAAACATCATGAGGGAAGCGGTGATCGCCGAAGTATCGACTCAACTATCAGAGGTAGTTGGCGTCATCGAGCGCCATCTCGAACCGACGTTGCTGGCCGTACATTTGTACGGCTCCGCAGTGGATGGCGGCCTGAAGCCACACAGTGATATTGATTTGCTGGTTACGGTGACCGTAAGGCTTGATGAAACAACGCGGCGAGCATTGCTCAATGACCTTATGGAGGCTTCGGCTTTCCCTGGCGAGAGCGAGACGCTCCGCGCTATAGAAGTCACCCTTGTCGTGCATGACGACATCATCCCGTGGCGTTATCCAGCTAAGCGCGAACTGCAATTTGGAGAATGGCAGCGCAATGACATTCTTGCAGGTATCTTCGAGCCAGCCACGATCGACATTGATCTGGCTATCTTGCTGACAAAAGCAAGAGAACATAGCGTTGCCTTGGTAGGTCCAGCGGCGGAGGAACTCTTTGATCCGGTTCCTGAACAGGATCTATTCGAGGCGCTGAGGGAAACCTTGAAGCTATGGAACTCGCAGCCCGACTGGGCCGGCGATGAGCGAAATGTAGTGCTTACGTTGTCCCGCATTTGGTACAGCGCAATAACCGGCAAAATCGCGCCGAAGGATGTCGCTGCCGACTGGGCAATAAAACGGGTTGTGTCGCAATAAGGTAGAACGGACAAAAAATGTGGCGAGAGTCCGGAAAATTAAAAAGCTAAACTATAAAACTGTTCAGCTTTGGACAAAGGCTGACCTTTGGAGTCCAACGGATAATGCAGTCGTTTAAGAACCTTGCAGAGGGTACTTTTGATGAGGCTTTTGCGAAAATCGTCCATACCAAACTTTACCAGATCCGCTTATTGCGACACAACCAATTCGACCAGGGCCGCGTCGAGTATTTCCTCTTTCCTGGCGGCAGAGGACAGGTAGCGGCGCTTGTTGTCTGGCGCGTCATCTTTCTTGGGTGGCATTCAAAGGCTCTGTTCAAAGATCTGAGGGGTGTTCCCATGGGCCTGTCACCGGCTCTACCAAGAATCAGGGCCTTCCTTGAACCCAAGCCGGCAGCTCGAATTGACCTGCGTCAATGACCGACGAGCCCGCTGATTGCGTTTCTTGGATTGTAATGTATAATTGAAAGCAACCGTCCAATCGTTTGTTTTCAGATTTCACAATGCAGATCAACACAGGGCGCGAGTGAACCCGGCACATCGGGTTACGACACAGGAAGAGCGCCCTATCAACCAGCCGGGGAACACGGGGATGCACATATCAACAAGGAGATGAAGTGGGCTTGACAGCACTTGCAAGCAAGAAAGTAGGGCCTGCGGACACCAGCCACGAACCCCGCATTGCGGGGGTGGCAGCCATTCCCTCCTCTGCGACCAGACCCTCTTCAGCCCGATACCTGTACGGAACGTGACCATGCTCCCAACTTCCCCGTTGTTTCCCGCGTTCAGATTGCGCGCTGCCTCGTTGGCCCTGAGCGCCGTCGTCTTGACCGGCTGCATGTCGCTCGCTCCGGCGCCAGACACCCCGCCATTGCCCGTGCCCGAAGCCTGGCCCGCGCATCTTGGATCAGGCACCGACGGCGCCCACGCGGGAGAGCTTGCCTGGCAGGCGTACTTCACCGACCCCCTGCTGCAACGCCTCATCGAGACTGCGCTGGAAAACAACCGCGACCTGCGCCTGGCCGCGCTGCGTGTCGAGGAAGCCAGCGCCGCATTCCGCATTCAGCGCTCGGATCGATTTCCTGCCGTGGGCGTGGGTGCCCAGGGTGGACGCGCCCGCGTCCCTGGCGATCTGAACATGTCGGGCCGGTCGCAGGTGGGCGGCGAATATCGGGCCGAGGTGGGTTTGAGCACCTGGGAGCTGGATCTGTGGGGCCGGGTCCGCAACCTGGAAGACGCCGCCCTGCAAAGCTGGCTGGCTTCCGACGCGGCCCGCCAGGCCGTCCACCTGGCGCTGATCGCCCAGGTGGCCGACGGTTATCTTGGCTTGCGCGAGATAGACGAACGCGTGGCGATCGCCCGTCAAACCGTCGCGACCCGCGAGGAGTCCTATCGCATTTTCCGGCGCCGCGTTGAAGTCGGCTCGACCTCGAAGCTGGACCTCACTCAAGTCCAAACTTTGCTGAACCAGGCTCAGGCGCTGCTGACGCAGCTTGAGCAGGCTCGCACCACGCAACTGCACGCCCTGGCACTGCTGGTAGGCGCTGATCCCGGCCCGCTGCCCGCCAAGGCACCCTTCGATGAAACGACGGTTCTGGCTGAGCTGCGGGCCGGTCTGCCTTCGGAGCTGCTGGTCAGTCGCCCGGACATCATTTCCGCCGAACACCAATTGCGTGCCAGCAATGCCCACATCGGCGCGGCCCGCGCGGCGTTCTTGCCGCGCATTGCGCTGACCGGCAGCTTCGGCACGGCCAGCTCCGACTTGAATGGCTTGTTCGATTCCGGCAGTCGCGCCTGGACCTTCATGCCCACCCTGTCGCTGCCCATCTTCGATGGCGGGCGCCGCCGCGCCAATCTGGAGCTGAGCGAAGTGCGCCGCGACATCGCCGTCGCCGGATACGAAAAAACCATTCAATCGGCCTTCCGCGAGGTGGCCGATGCGCTGAGCGCAAAGCACTGGCTGGCTGAGCAGTTGACGATCCAGAGAGCCAACCTGGAAGCGCAAAGCGAACGCGCACGCCTGGCCAAGTTGCGCTACGACAACGGCTCGGCCGCCTTCTTGGAAGTGCTGGATGCCCAACGCGATCTGCTGGGAGCACAGCAACAACTGGTACAGGCGCGCCGCGCGCTGCTGTCCAGCCAGGTGGCGCTGTATGCCGCGCTCGGCGGCGGCACCCTCGCCGCAGCCGGCGAGGCACAGGGTGCGGCCTCGACTCCCGCTTCCACCCCATCAACCCGTTAAGGCACGCCGAACCCATGACTATCTCCCCCTCTCTCAAGAAAAAACTCCTGGTCGCTTTCGCTGCAGCGGTTGTTGCCGCGCTGGCCTGGTGGAGCTGGACGAGGTTTACCGACAGCGGCCCGGGCGAAGGATTCGTCAACGGCAATGGCCGCATCGAAGCCACCGAGATCGACGTGGCCACCAAGCTTCCCGGCCGCATCGAAGACATCCTGGTGCGTGAAGGCGATTTCGTCACAGCCGGCCAGCCACTGGCCAAGATGCGGCTGGAAACGCTGGAAGCGCAGCGCGACGAGGCCCTGGCCATGCGTCAGCAGGCTGAGCATTCGGTGACCGCGGCGCAGGCACAGGTGGCGCTGCGTGAAGCCGACGTGACTGCCGCCTTGGCTCTGGTTGGTCAGCGCGAGTCCGAACTGGACGCCGCGCAACGGCGCCTGACACGCTCCAGCACGCTGTCGAGTGAGGGAGCCGCCTCGATCCAGGAACTGGACGATGACCGGGCGCGCGTACGGGGCGCCCAAGCGACCCTCGCGGCCAGCAAGGCACAGGCCGCCGCTGCCCGCGCCGCGGTCGAAGCCGCCAGGGCGCAGCTTGTCGGCGCGCAGTCTAGTGTGTCCGCCGCTACGGCCAGTATCAGCCGCATCGAAGCCGACATCCGCGACAGCGAACTGCGGTCTCCGCGCGACGGACGGGTTCAGGTGCGTGTCGCGCAACCCGGTGAGGTGCTTGGAGCGGGCGGACGTGTCTTGAACCTCCTTGATCTGTCGGACGTGTACATCACCTTCTTCCTGCCCGAAACCGTGGCCGGCCGCGTTGCGCTGGGTTCGGAGGTTCGCATCATTCTGGATGCCGCGCCCGAGTATGTGATTCCAGCCACCGTTTCCTTCGTCGCCAGCGCAGCGCAGTTCACCCCCAAGACGGTGGAAACCGCCAGTGAGCGACAAAAGCTGATGTTTCGCGTGCGCGCACAGATCTCGCAGGAGCTGCTGCGTAAGCACCTGAACCAGGTCAAGACCGGTCTGCCCGGCGTGGCCTGGGTCAAGCTCGACGCCAAGGCCGAGTGGCCTCAGAACCTCTCCGTTCGTGTGCCGGAGTAAGGTATGAGCCACAGCGCGCAGCTCGCGACCGTTGCCAGTGCCCATCAGGTAAGCCTGCGCTACGGCGACGTCATTGCCCTGGATGGCATTGACCTGGACATCCCCGCTGGACGGATGGTCGGTCTGATCGGCCCCGACGGCGTGGGTAAGTCCAGCCTGCTCTCGTTGCTGGCCGGTGTGCGCATCATCCAGGAAGGCACGGTCGAGGTGCTCGGTGGCGACATGGCCAGCAAGGCCCATCGCAAGCAGGTATGCCCGCGCATCGCCTACATGCCGCAGGGACTGGGCAAAAACCTGTATCCGACGCTCTCGGTCGAGGAGAATCTGCAATTCTTCGCGCGGCTGTTCGGCCATGACGCGCCCGAGCGCCGCCAGCGCATCGATGAGCTGACCCAGGCCACTGGCCTGTTCAAATTCCTGGAGCGCCCGGCAGGCAAGCTGTCCGGGGGCATGAAGCAAAAACTCGGCCTGTGCTGCGCGCTGATTCATGACCCGGATTTTCTGATTCTCGATGAGCCGACGACTGGCGTGGACCCGCTGGCGCGCGCGCAGTTCTGGGATCTGATCGAGCGCATCCGCGCCGACCGCCCCGGCATGAGCGTGATCGTGGCTACCGCCTACATGGATGAGGCACAGCGCTTCGACTGGCTCGCCGCCATCGACGACGGCAAGGTCCTCGCCACCGGTACGCCGAAGGAATTGCTGGAGACAACAAACAGCCCGAACCTGGAAGAGGCATTCATCCGCCTGCTCCCGGAAGAGAAAAAGCGCGGACACCAAGCGGTTGTCATTCCGCCTCTGCCTGAGGACGGCGCGGACGATATCGCCATCGAAGCCGAGGGGCTGACCATGCGCTTTGGCGACTTCGTTGCCGTCGACAGCGTGTCCTTCCGCATCCGGCGCGGTGAAATCTTCGGCTTCCTCGGCTCCAACGGCTGCGGCAAGTCTACGACGATGAAGATGCTCACCGGGCTACTGCCGGCGAGCGAGGGACGAGCCTGGCTGTTCGGTCATGAGGTGGACCCGCATGACTTGGACACCCGCCGCCGCGTCGGCTACATGTCGCAGGCATTCTCGCTCTACAGCGAAATCACGGTACGCCAGAACCTGGAGTTGCACGCCAAGCTGTTCAGCGTGCCCCCGAAGGACATTCCGGGCCGCGTCGAAGAGATGGTGGAGCGCTTCGGCCTGGTGGAAGTCATCGACAGCTTGCCGGCCAGCCTGCCTCTGGGCATACGCCAGCGCCTGTCGCTGGCAGTCGCCATGGTGCACAAGCCCGAACTGTTGATTCTGGACGAGCCGACCTCCGGGGTCGATCCAGTAGCGCGCGATGCATTCTGGCGGCTGCTCATCGAGCTGTCACGTCGCGACCGGGTGACGGTCTTCATTTCCACCCACTTCATGAACGAGGCCGAACGCTGCGACCGCATGTCAATGATGCATGCGGGCAAGGTGCTCGACAGCGACGTGCCCGCCAAGCTGGTCGAGAAGCGCGGCGCTAAAACCCTCGAAGAGGCCTTCATCGGCTACCTCATCGAGGCGGAGGGCGGCACGGTCGCTCCCGCCGGCCCCACCGAGGCCGCCAATACGGCGATTCAGACGCCAGCGACACACACTGAGCACATCGGGCACAACGCTGAAGGCTTCAGCCTGCGCCGCATGCTCAGCTATCTGTGGCGCGAAGCACTGGAACTGCAGCGCGATCCGGTGCGCGCCACCCTGGCGCTGGGCGGTTCGCTGCTCCTGATGTTCGCGATCGGCTTCGGCATCACCTTGGACGTCGAGGACCTGAGCTATGCGGTGCTCGATCGCGACCAGACCACGCTCAGCCAGAACTACACGCTGAACTTGGCCGGCTCGCGCTACTTCACAGAGCACCCGCCTATCGTCGATTACGAGGATCTCGACCGGCGCATGCGCAGCGGCGAACTGTCGCTGGCCATCGAAATCCCCGCTGGCTTTGCCCGCGATGTGTTGCGGGGCCAGAACGTGCAGATCGGTGCGTGGCTCGACGGCGCCATGCCGCAGCGCGCCGAAACCGTGCAGGGCTACGTTCAGGGCATGCACCAGCACTGGCTGCTGGTACAGGCCAGCGAGCGCGGCGGCGCCAGCGCAGCAGGCAATGCGAGCGTCGAGACGCGCTTTCGCTACAACCCCGATGTCAAGAGCCTGCCGGCGATGGTGCCCGCCGTGATTCCCCTGTTGCTGCTCATGCTGCCGGCGATGCTGACCGCGCTGGCGGTGGTGCGCGAGAAAGAGACAGGCTCGATCACCAATCTGTACGTGACGCCGGTGACGCGCATCGAGTTCCTGCTTGGCAAGCAACTGCCCTATGTCGGCCTGGCCATGATGAACTTCCTGCTGATGAGCCTGCTCGCGGTCACCATCTTCGGTGTGCCGGTCAAGGGCAGCTTCTTGACCCTGGCGCTGGCCGCGCTGATCTTCTCCTTCGCCGCGACAGGCATGGGGCTGCTCGCCTCGGCCGTCACGCGCAGCCAGATCGCGGCCATGTTCTTTGCCATGATCGGCACCCTGATTCCGGCCACCCAGTTCGCCGGCCTGATCGATCCCGTGTCCTCGCTTGAAGGCTCCAGCAAGTTCATCGGCGAGATCTACCCCGCCACGCACATGATCTCCATCAGCCGTGGCGTGTTCAGCAAAGCGCTCGGCCTGGCCGATCTGGCGGGGCCGTTGTGGTCGATGCTGCTGTCGGTTCCGGTGATTCTCGGTGCGGCCGTTTTGCTACTCAAGAAGCAGGAGCGCTGAGATGCGCAGACGAAACCTGGCCAACATCTACCAGCTCGGTGTCAAGGAGCTATGGAGTCTTTGGCGTGATCCGATGATGCTCGTACTCATCGTCTATGTGTTCACCGCGTCGGTCTACACCAGGGCCACGTCCATGCCGGAGACGCTGCACAACGCGCCCATCGCCATCGTCGACGAGGATAATTCGGCGCTGTCCCAACGGATTGCCTCGGCGTTCTACCCGCCGCAGTTCACGCCACCGGCCATGATCGACTATGGAAGCGTAGATCCGGGCATGGATGCCGGGCAGTACACCTTTGCCCTGGTCATTCCGCCCAACTTCCAGCGCGACGTGCTGGCGGGGCGATCGCCTGCCGCGCAGCTCAATGTCGATGCCACCCGCATGAGCCAGGCCTTCACCGGCAGTGGCTATATACAGCAGATCTTCACCGGCGAAGTCAATGAGTTCGTCAAGCGTTACCGCGGCACCGACGCGCCACCCGTGGATCTGGCATTGCGCGCACGCTTCAACCCGGCACTGGACAAGGCCTGGTTCGGCTCGGTGGTGCAGATCATCAACCACATCACGCTGTTGTCCATCATCCTGACCGGCGCAGCGCTGATCCGGGAGCGCGAGCACGGCACCATCGAGCACCTGCTGGTGATGCCGGTTACACCCGCGCAGATCATGCTCTCCAAGGTCTGGTCGATGGCCCTGGTCGTGCTGATCGCCTCCTTCCTGTCCCTCAATCTCATGGTGCGCGGCGTCCTGGGCGTTCCAGTCGAGGGTTCCATTGCACTGTTCTTCGCTGGCGCGGCGCTCAGTCTGTTCGCCACCACGTCGATGGGCATCTTCCTCGCCACCCTGGCGCGCAACATGCCGCAGTTCGGTATGTTGATGATGCTCACCATCATGCCGCTGCAGATGCTCTCGGGTGGCACCACGCCACGCGAAAGCATGCCCGAGATCGTGCAGAACATCATGCTGGTCGCACCCACCACCCATTTCGTGGAACTGAGCCAGGCCATCCTTTATCGGGGCGCGGGGCTGGAGACGGTGTGGCAGCCCTTCCTGGCGCTGGCCTTGATCGGCGCGGTGCTGTTTTTCCTGTCGCTGGCACGCTTTCGCAAAACGATCGGCCAGATGGCCTGATCGTCTGACCGCCCGATTGGGCATTTCAACCCAAGCAAGGAGTTTGACCATGAGCAATGAAACCATCCCCCTCAACCTGTTCAAGGCGAACCTGGAACTGCAACTGCGCCTGCAGCGCCTGATGCAGGAAAACGGCCAGCAATGGCTGGAGAACGCCACGCGCGCGGGCAGCGAAAACATTGCCGAGTCCGGCACTGAGATCGAAAGCCTGCTCAAGGCCCAGAACTGGCAGGAGTTGGCCACGCTGCCCGCGCAGGCCTTCTGGCGTCAGTTTCAGCACCAGATGGGTGGCGCGCAGGCACTAACGCAAGTCGCAATCAAGAATCAGACCACCTTCACTCAAGGCCTGCAGCAAGCCATTCAGGACTGGCAGAAATCGGTTACGCAGGCCGTAGGCCAGGGCGATGCGGTACTCCCGTTCCAGGATATTTTCAAACAGTGGGGAGCCGTGTGGGCCTCGGCACAGGACAAGGAGGCACCGGGCAAGACCGGTGGTCGCAATGCCGGCTGAACAACGCACCGCCCTGGTCACGGGCGGCAACGGTGGCCTGGGCGAGGCCATCGCCCGGGCCTTACACGATGCTGGCCATACCGTGATCGTCGTCCACTCGCCAGGCAATGCCAGCATCGGCGCGTGGTTGGAAGCCCAGGCGGGTGAAGGTTACAACTTCATCGCCTACGGCGCGGATGTGGCCGACCATGCCTCCTGCCAGGAGCTGGCCGGCCTCATTCAAGCAGACGGTCACCACATCGACATTCTGGTCAACAACGCGGGCATCACGCGTGATGCTACGTTCCGCAAGCTGAGCTACGCCGATTGGGATGCGGTCCTGCGCGTCAATCTCGATTCTGTATTCAACGTCACTCGGCCATTCATTGACGGCATGCTCGAACGCGGCTGGGGCAGGATCGTCAACATCTCCTCGATCAACGGCTCCAAGGGGCAGTTCGGCCAGACCAACTACTCCGCCGCAAAGGCCGGCATGCATGGCTTCACTAAAGCCCTTGCGCAGGAGGTGGCGCGCAAGGGCGTGACGGTCAACACCGTCTCGCCGGGGTATCTGGATACGAAGATGGTGACGAGCATGTCGGAGGAGGTGGTCAAGCAGGTGATTGCCGGTATTCCCGTGGGTCGTCTGGGACGGCCTGAGGAAATCGCCGCACTGGTTGCATTCATCGCCAGCGAGTCTGCGGGGTTCATGACCGGCAGCAACGTGTCGATGAATGGTGGCCAGCACATGTACTGAGTGAGGAAGGGCCAGCAAGACGATGTGCCTGCGGCCCCTTGCCATTCAATTTTTCAGTTTCATCACAGAAGGAGTGCCCATCGCCATGAATCAAGACACCACGACATCACCAACGGCCGCTTGGGGGCAGTTGCTGTGGGACCCGTTGCGACTATCGGCGATGGCAAACGAGTATGCAGTGGATGCCTGGCAGCGGTCCATTCTGTATGCCGACGTTCGCCGCCAACGCGGCAACCAGTACCAGGAGCATTTGCAGGAGCAGACGCCGAACGTACTCGACTTCGCCTCTGAGGTCATCATGTCCGGGCTGGACCTTCCGCAGCCGGTCAACTATGGCCTCGTACGTATCCTGCCGCCAGCCGACACGCCGAGCGATCCCCACAAGCGACCGTTCGTGGTGGTCGATCCACGAGCGGGCCACGGCCCAGGCATCGGCGGCTTCAAACCCGATAGCGAGGTCGGCGCGGCCCTCAAGGCTGGCCATCCCTGCTACTTCGTAGGCTTTCTGCCCGATCCCGTTCCCGGCCAGACCGTCGAAGACGTCATGCGCGCCGAAGCGGCCTTCGTGCGCAAGGTCGGCGAGCTGCACCCCGACAGCCGCGGCAAGCCTGCGGTCATCGGCAATTGCCAGGCGGGCTGGCAGATCCTGATGGCAGCTGCCGTCTGGCCCGAACTGTTCGGACCGATCATCGTCGCCGGCGCGCCGCTGTCGTACTGGGCGGGCGACATGCCGATGCGCTATGCAGGCGGCCTGACCGGCGGTAGTTGGTTGACGGCATTGACCGGCGATCTGGGCGCCGGTCGGTTCGACGGCGCCTGGCTGGTACAGAACTTCGAGAACCTGGACCCGGCCAATACGCTGTGGAGCAAACAGTACAACCTGTACGCCAATGTCGACACGGAAGGCCCGCGCTACTTGCAGTTCGAAAAGTACTGGGGCGGCCACGTCTTCCTGAATGACGTGGAGATGCAGTACATCGTCGATAACCTGTTCATCGGCAACAAGCTGAGCACCGCCCAACTGATGACATCCGATGGCGTGCGCATCGACCTGCGCAATATTCGCTCGCCGATCCTGGTGTTCTGCTCCTATGGGGACAACATCACCCCGCCGCCCCAGGCCCTGGGCTGGATCACCGACCTGTACCGCAACGACCTGGACGTGCTGGGACATGACCAGACCATCGTCTACGCTACCCATGACAGCATCGGACATCTGGGAATCTTCGTCTCCGGCAGCGTCGGGCGTAAAGAGCACCAGGAGTTCGCTGCGAACATCGACATCATCGACGTGCTGCCGGCAGGCATTCACCACATGCAAATCGATGAGCATCCCGACCCAGTGCAGGAAGGAGACCCAACCAGTGACGTCTTCCTGACGCGGATTCGCCGCAGCAGCATCGATGAAGTCCGTGAGATCGTCCGTCCCGACCCTGAGAACGATCGCCGGTTCGCCGCCGTTGCGCGGATCTCCGAGGTCAACCTGGCTTGCTACCGCAGCTTCGTGCAGCCATGGATGCGTGCCCTGGTCACGGACCAGGGTGCGAAGTGGCTGGAGCAGCTGCATCCGCTGCGCATGGGCTATGAATTGTGGTCTGACAGGCATCCGCTCGCCGCCGCAGTACATGAGGCTGCGCAACACGTGCGCGACCATCGTCAGCCCGTCTCCGAGGCCAACCCTTTCCTGCAACTGCAGGCGCAGTTTTCCACCGCCGTCGAACAGATGCTGGATCAATTCCGTGATTGCCGCGACCAGATCTACGCACAGGCGTTTGACACGCTGTACAGCCTGCCGCTGGTGCAGGCCATGACTGGACAGAGCCTGCACGACGATGCACCGCCGCGACCCCATCCCAGCGAGACGCCCGAGCACCGCCAGTATCTGGTGCAAGAATTGACCCGCCTCGAAGGAGCCGTTCACAGCGGTGGGCTGGTGGAAGCAGCCATACGGGCACTGTTCTTCGTGCTGGCCGAGCGTGGCGAGGCCGATGAACGGCATTTTCGCCACGCAGAAGAGCTGGTGCGCCCCCAACTGGGCAACGACTTCGACATGCAGGCCTTCCGCCACCTCGTGCGTCGCCAGGCTTTGCTCATGAGGCTCCTCGAGGACGCCGCGGTGTCCGCCATCCCCGGGCTGCTGAACAACGTAGCGCCTGATGACATCCGACAGGTTGCGGGGATGATCGCGCAGGTGCTCGGCAGCGGCGATGCGCTGTCCGCACCAGAGCAAGCCAAGTTGAAGCAGGTGTCTACCCTGTTCGAGCAGGCGATCCGCCGGGCGCAGGCGGCTTCGGCGCCCGCTATGCCCTCTGCCCATGACGCACCCTCTGCGGTCGCGGACACGAAACCCAAGACCTCCTCGCCAAAGCCGAAGGCGCCTCAAAAGACAACCGCGTCCAAGACACCCGCCGCGCCGCAGACAAGACAAACACGGCGAGGAAAAAGCACATGACGACTTCGCCCAAACCGGTCGATGCCACTGCCGATGCATGGCATGTCCTGCGCAACCGCACCTTCGACGAGATCGCCATCGGCGACAGCGCCAGCCTCGAACGCACGTTTTCTTCGCAAGACATCCACATGTTCGCGCTGCAATCGGGTGATGTGGATCCAGAACCTGCTGTGTCCTCAAGCGCTCGGGGCACCACGGAGGCCATTTGTGCAAACGCCCTGATCTCGGCTGTGCTGGGAACACGCCTGCCGGGGCCTGGAACCCAATATGTCAGCCAGAACCTGCGCTTGCTCGGAGCCGTTCGGCCCGGCGACAGGCTGACCGTGCAGATGCAGGTGAGCAGCAAAGACACGGCCACCCATCACGTCACGCTGGACTGCACCTGCACCAGCCAGGAGGGGGTGGCGATTTTCGGTTGTGTCGCAATAAGCGGATCTGGTAAAGTTTGGTATGGACGATTTTCGCAAAAGCCTCATCAAAAGTACCCTCTGCAAGGTTCTTAAACGACTGCATTATCCGTTGGGCCTCCAAAGGTCAGCCTTTGTCCAAAGCTGAACAGTTTTATAGTTTAGCTTTTTAATTTTCCGGACTCTCGCCACATTTTTTGTCCGTTCTACCTTATTGCGACACAACCCGGCTTGCGCTTCTGGGTTCTTCCAACTCACTGCGGATTCAATCGCCTTTTTGTCTTTGGCGTCGAGGCTGATAGCGGCAAGCTTGGCCGCTTTCGCGACAGCGTCTTCGTAGCCATTCATATCATCGCACTGTGCTGTACCGATCTGCACTTGCAAGGCTTTGGCTTTCAGCATGATGGCTTTGGTGCTGATCCATGTGCTGCGGTCCAGCAGGTCTTTGATTTGCTTTTCTTTGAGATCGGCGAAATGGGTTTTGATGTAACGACGGATTGCTTCTTCGTGGCTGCTGAGGTGACCGTAATGAGCACAATCGGGCGCATCGCTCCAGATCGCATTGGGTAGATTCGCAAACTCTGCATAAGCCCATTGCATGACGCTGTTCAAGGCACCTGATTCAAAACGCAGTGTGGCGATGCGTTCGTCTGAGAATTGGTAAGACTGGCGCAATGGGCGTTCTATGGTGATACGGCGATAGCCAAACTCATGTGTTTTGAAAATTTTGGCGGCGAAGGTTTTTGCGGCCTCTGTTTTCGGGTTAGCCGATTGGCGACCGCGATTACTCTTGGCTTCTGCGGGTTTATCAAGCTCACGGGCATCCACTACTTCAAAATTGCCGAAGCATTTGGTGATGGTGGCGATGTCGTCACCGCTCATTTCATTGCGCTTGCTGCCCAAAGACTTACGCATCTTGCCGCAGAGGTTAGCGCCGTTGATCAATTGCACTTGGTTTTTACGTGTGGCTGCTTTTTTGTTCGACAGCACCCAAACATAAGTCGCAATGCCGGTGTTGTAGAACATATCGGTCGGCAAGGCGACAATCGCTTCGAGTAAATCGGCTTCGAGGATGTAGCGGCGTATTTCTGATTCACCCGAACCCGCGCCGCCTGTGAACAAAGGCGAGCCATTGAGAATAATGCCGATGCGACCACCACCATCTTTGGCATCACGCAACTTGCTGATGAGGTGCAGCAGGAACAATAAAGAGCCATCGGAAACCCTTGGCAAACCAGCACCGAAGCGTCCGTCAAACCCTTTCTCTGTATGTTCCCTAACGATATCGTCTTCAATTTTTTTCCAATCGACGCCGAATGGCGGATTAGAGAGCATGTAGTCAAACTTAGTGGCGTGAAGCTGATCGTTGGAGAGCGTATTACCGAGTTTGATATTACCGACCTCTTGGCCTTTGATCAGCATATCGGCTTTACAGATGGCGTAGCTCTCGGGGTTCAGTTCTTGACCATAGGCGCGCATCACAGCATTGGGGTTGAGCTCATGCACATATTCCATGCCCGCTGACAAAAAGCCGCCTGTACCCGCTGTCGGGTCATAAATGGTGCGGATGATGCCTGACTTGGTCAGCGCTTCGTCGTCTTCCATGAACACCAGCGACGTCGTCAGGCGCACGATGTCTCGCGGAGTAAAGTGCTCACCGGCAGTTTCGTTCGAGCCTTCAGCGAAGCGGCGGATTAACTCTTCAAACACCAAGCCCATGTCGTGATTCGAGACCGCCTTGGGGCTGAGATCAATGGTGCGCACTTTTTGCACGACTTTGTAGAGCAAATTAGCGTCGTTCAGTTGACCGATAAATTCGGCGAAATTGAAGTATTCAAAAATCTCACGCGCATCTTTGGAAAAACTTTGAATATAGCTTTCTAAGTTGGCCTTAATACCGCTCTCACCCAATTTGGAGAGATCCATCTTGGAGGTGTTATAAAAACTCAGTTGATGCTCGCCCACTTTGGTGGCGCGCAAGAGCAATTTTTCTTGCGCTTCTTCTGGCAAATTCATCGCCTGCACTTTTTCGTATTCGGCCAGTACCGCGTCTTTCGTCGCTTCCAACACGCACTCTAAGCGGCGCAATAAGCAAAACGGCAAGATGATGCGGCCATATTGACTTTGTTTGAAATCTCCACGAAGAAGGTCGGCGATGGCCCATGAATCTGAGGCAAGGTTGTTTGAAGTTTGAGTCATTATTCGGCTAAGATTGCTACGGGAAAATGCTGGATACACATCATTTTTTATTGATGTCAGTGATGGCAACGATGGGTCACTCTGGTATTTTGTAACAAATGTGATAATAACCCATGCGCCACACAAAACCCATAGCCAATAATAAGTGCCCTCTCCCTTTACTCACTGGCGATAAATGATTTACGTCTTTGGCTCGTGCCTTTTGGTCGCAGCGTAAAAGTGTCCGGGCAAAATTGCGGCTGATGATGAAGCGTATTTTGCGGAAATACAAATATTCGCCGGATCAACAAGAAGACGCCATTCAAACTGTCTTGCAACAGGCGGAAAGTCTAAGTGCTGAATGGAGTTAACATTAGTCCGCGCATTCACAAGGACATAAAAGAGGCGGGCATTTATTGCAGTGAGAATCGCGTTGCGACAATAATCAAAGAAATAATGCCGCCATGAGTCAAAACCTCCATCATCAGGAAAACGATGCCGTGCCCACCGATCCGGATAACATACAGCGACTTGCCCCAGGCCGGTCTGAGTCCCAGAACCATTCGCCTATTGACCGGATACTGCAGCGCGCTGGCCGGCATCATTTCGCCTTTTTCCGTGCTTACCTTGAAGGCCTCGATCAATATGAGATGGCCAAGCGTTATTTAGAAAATGCCACCACGACCAGGATATCGAGTAAAGAAATTGTCACCACATTGCAATGGATTCGAAAGGATCTGTCTGTTATCGCGAAGCGGCACGGTAAATTCGCGTATGCCCGCATTATTAATATTGAACCAGAGCAATTAAAGCCAGTCTCGACTGTCGAAGTTCCCTCTCTGGAGGCGTATCGTGAAGAACGCGATCCATACGAGATGTATTCCGAAGCGGATTTGATCGAGCTATTCGAAGAAGAATATGGTGATGTCCAGCCGGATCCACGCCAAAAAAGAAAAGCGAGCCTCTTAAAAAAGCAGAATGAAGCATTGAACTGGCTGGAAGCCAAAGTAGCGATTGCCCCGCACCTCAATGATCCGGTCGGTGCCTGGATTATTCCGGCAGTGGCGCAGCGGCTGATCGCCGCGCAGATTGATACCGTGGGGGACCTCTTGAATACGATTAACCTGAAGGGACGCCTCTGGTACCGGAACTTGAATCAGGTCGGTGAAGTGACCGCGGCTCGCTTGGTGAAATGGCTGCAGCTGTATGAAAAAGATCTAGGACAATCGGTCAGTACATTCGCCATGGTCAAGCACCGTGACCTCGATGTCGCAGCGATGGAAGCCAGTCGCCGTAAAGAGTTTGGCATAGTGCCATTGGAGTATTTCCAGCCCAACCCTTTTTTGGATGGCAGCGTCGGGGAAAACCGTGCAGAACGCAACCGGAGCGGCGTCAATAATGACTATGATGCGATTCAGTCCTGGCTCAAACTCGTCGAAGACAATGCCAACACCTACCGCAATTACAGAAAAGAAGCCGAACGATTTCTGCTGTGGTCTGTCTTAGAACGCGGCAAAGCCCTCTCCTCTCTGATGGCTGACGATTGCATCGCGTATAAAAGCTTCTTAAACGACCTGGGCCGACTCACACCCGAAGCATGGTCAAGCAAATACTGTATTCCACAACAGGACTGGCTTGGAAAGCGACATACCGTCCGCTGGAGCCCGCTGTGGCGTCCGTTTGAGAATCCGGTGCGCGCGAAGAAAGCCCTGCCCTCTAAAATTCTGAAACAATTCGATGGCATGCCTCCGGATCTCTCCGTCGAAAAGACAGGCGTGCTCTCCGTCGCATCGCAGAAACAGGCAATCACGATCGTCAAAATGCTGTGCGAAACACTGGTGCGTCAACGCTACCTTGACAGCAATCCCTTTGAGACGGTAAAGGCCAGCAAGTTTGGCGTGTTTAAGTCGGATGCAACCAGGTCATTCACACAGCAACAATGGGATTTCTTAATCCAGCACCTTGAGACATACGAAAAAAATAGCCGATATTTCAGGCTACGTTTCATGTTGACATTAGCGTATGAAACGGGCATGCGGCTGTCAGAAATGGCGGTCGCCCGGGCTGGGGACATCCAGAGTTTTCCTCTGTCTGGTTCGTCAGAGATGGGCTATCAACTCCACGTCATCGGCAAAGGATCTAAACCGCGTGATGTCGCTTTGAGTCACAACGTTATTCAAGAATTGAACACCTATCTTGCTCATCGTGGAATGACTTCGTATCAAGACGTGCCACCGGAAACCCCTTTAATCGATGTGGTGCCCGGCTTCACTTTGTACGAAACGGGTGAAAATGGAGAGAAATCGACCGAATTGAGAAAGCCGGAACGCACACTTTCATCGCGCAGGATTTTCGATATCCTCAAAGCGTTCTTTGTTGAGGCTGCGTACTGTATGGCGAAAGAATCGAAGGAAGACGCAAGGCACATGCACCGAGCCAGTACACACTGGTTACGCCATACCTGTGGTTCTCATGCGATTGCCAATGGGGTTCCTGTCCAGATTATCCAGGATCAATTCGGTCATGCATCGATCGACACCACGACGATCTACGTGACGACGGAGCGGGATAACAAATTCAAGGCATTCAACCAGTTTTCTGAAACGGTCAAAAATAAATGATCTGATCAACTCTCCCCTGCTGCAACGCTGAAAGCCGTTTGAGCAGGGATTTCACGGGCGCAGTACCAGTGCCGTGCGTTCCTCAATATGCGTGAAACAGAAGTCCGGCCTGAATTGTGCCATTCTCGACCAAGGCTGGAGAGAGTTCAGGAGGCAACTCGACTACGAGGTGACGTGGAACGGCGGCATGCTTCTGGCCGTGCCGGCACACAATACCAGTCGCACTTACCCGTGCTGCGTTCATGTATCGAAAGACAATCGGCAAACACAAGCGAAATTCTTGTGCATCGATTGCGGTTACGAAAATCACGCCGCTGCAGTCGGGCAGCTCGATGAAGCAGGAACCCACCGAAGCGACTGCGCAAATTACTGCGTAGCGCCGTAGGAGTCCCTTCCTTCAGGGAGGGGAGGATGTCAAAATAGAAAATATTAAATTATAATCATCGCTATTGTTATTATTTTATAAATCAGGGGAATGTTTTGTCTAAGAAATTATTGGCAACTGTAACCACCTGCGTCGTACTTCTATCAGCTTGCTTGATTCCAGAATCGTTCAAGGCAAAGGCCGAGTTTGACAAGAATGGAAATTACACGTTTAGCTACGAGGGAACGGTAATGCAGGCCTTAGCTGCTGCAGAAGAAAGGCGGACTGGTTCTCTGCGAGCAAAGGATGAGGAAATGCTAAAGGCAGACGTTGACAAGATGAAGAGTAATCAAACGGTCCAGTCGGCTGACTATCTAGGACATGGTCGCTATCAGTTAAAACTCTCAGCGAAGAAAAAAGCCGGTGAAAACCTAAAAATGATGGATTTCTTCTCTGTCACTTATGCAAACGATGGGATCATCACTATTTCTTCTCCAAAGCTAACCACAAAAGATGTACAGGAATTATCCAAACTTGGGATTAAGATAGATGGGACATTGGAAGTCAGTCTTCCAAGAAATGCGACTGTGATTTCTCACAATACTACCAGCCAACCAAAATTCTTCGGTCTTTTAGGTGATTATTCGTGGAAAATTGGCTCTCTGGATCAACGCCCAGAAATGAAAATAAAGCTAAATTGATTCAAAAAATGCTTACTAAATCGAGTGTGATGATTTTTTTTTCGCCTCAAGCTCTGCCAGCAATTTATATTCTTGTTTGATACCCTTGTAAGCACCAATGATAGGAGCAAACATACCTCGTGGTGTTTCTTTCGCAGCAATCAGGATTTGTTGAATAACGCGTTTCATCTCAAAATCTCCTACAAATATTGACGCATTCCGTGCAAATACTTTACCACGAACACAAAAAATGTATGAGTGTTGCTGAAAATTTAGTCTTTGCGCTTCACTAGCATGGTGATAATGCACGACTTCGCCTCATTCAGCACGACCACCCTGTCCGTACTACATCGAGGTATTGCCGCACGGTACCCCCCCATTTTTAGCAGGCGCTAAAAGTAGAGACTATGCGGCCAAGGCCAATTTCTGTATCGGCGTGATGCTGACCTGCCCCCCCCAAATTAGTACGAAACCAATTTAGAGCCCACATTAATAAACTGTCTATAAATTGATTCGGCGTTAGATGGCCTATCCAGCTTTACTGTCGTTGCTCATTAAATTTCTAACGCCACTCATCTCTCGTTTCGCTTGCGTAGCGCAGAGAAACGAGCTCGGGAACAAAACATGAAAACTCTGATTCCACTGATCAATATTTAGGAAGAACTCGTTGACAATATCAGCCATCAGGCGGATGGTTTCGATCCCGAACTGCTCCTGGAAGTTCTTCTTCTGACGGATGGAGATTTTTCCGAGCCAGTCGATGTTGAAACACTACTCACACAACTTGCAGACAAAGAGTTGTCGTAAGTCAGGGCGGGGATCTCGCCAAATCCCTCACCCTTCCGAGTCAATTTACCGCTTCACTTATGAATGCGCCGCATCTTTCTCTCACAACCTTCAGACTGGGTGTTGAGTAAAATAGTTGTCGTCGGTAAGCTCGAAAAACAACTCACCGTCGGGGCTGACATCTTGCGGCGCTGGATTCCAGAAAGTCACTGTCTCAGCCGCGTCGGTGACCAGCGAATGTAAAAAGGGCGACTTTTCCATCGCGGCCAGCAATTCTTCCTTTAATACGCCCGGCAAACAAAGTGGCGCCAGGTTGAGCTTGTCCTCGATCGACGACATGCTCATGTCGCGCACCCGATCGTTGACGAACTGCTGCAGATGAAGGACATCGGTGTGCAGTTTCGCGTCCTGGCTCGTCAATTGCATGATCGCCGGTGGTGCTTTGCACCGCAACTCGCAGACAAGATAAGCTGCTCGGTCCGCTCCGCCAGCCACAGCATATTGCAAGGCAAGCTGCGGTGTTGGGCTGGCGTAGACTGAGTGGCGGCGCGATGGCTTGTCCGATGGCCGGGCGAACTCCAGCAGATTATCGACGAGATAGGGGATATTACTGGGTAAACGCCTTCCTGGATTGCGCCGGATTATTTTGCCTTCTTCGTAAAGTTGACGCGCGACGGCTCTGTAAAGTTTCAAATTAAAACTCCCATGATTGAATTGTTCTGAGACTTGACGGGATTGTCATTTCTTACACTCTGACAACACCTTGATTTTATTAAGAAAGTTCAGCCACCAGACATCGCTCTGCCGTGACTGATAACACCAACTCTGCCGCCATTTGTGCCCGCGTTAGCGCAACAAACAGCTTGCGCCGCGCCGTGTCGTCAAGCTCGGCGAAATCGAACTCCGTGATGACGACCGCGGGCACACTCTGTCCTTTGTACCGATACACGGATTCGACCAGCAGATTTCCCGAGCTCCAGCACGGCTCGCCATTACTGTCGTATTCGCCGGTGAAATGCCTAATGGAGTAAGGACCCAGCGTCGTCTTCCTGGTCATAACTGACTTTTCGCGTCCGCGTCCGCTCACGACGACGATATCCTGCAGGGAAAATCCACGTCCCAGCAGGTTTTGCACTGCGGCGATCGTAGCGTCCACCAGTTGCTCGTCCGAGCTATAAGTCTGGATGCCGGGCACATGGCCTTTGTACGGATTCATGCTCCGAACGGGCGGACTGACCAGCGCTAGTGCATTGATCAGGTCGCAGATCATGCGGGGGCTGCGGAAATTGTCGCGGCAATCGATGGTGACGGCGTCGCCAATCTCGAATTCGCGCTGCTGGTAGAGGCGCTGGTCGCGGTCTTCTAGTACATACAGTTGTCCGCCTGGCTTAAGGCGGCTGCACAGGCTTGCCACCCAGTCTGCGTCGAAGTCTTGGGCCTCATCGATGATCAGCAGGTCGAGAGAAGGCGCAAAGTTAGAGCTGGCGTCGAGGTAGGCCTGAGTCACGGCCTGGAATCCCTCCGCGTTGAAGACTGGCTCTCCATTAGTGCGGCGGTAATGGTCGACGCACAGTTCGTGATAGTTGAGCACTTCCACGCGCGCTGTGGCGATGTGGCGGACATGGTCGGCCAGGCTACGGTTGTAGCAAACGTAACTGGCATGTTTGCCAGCCGCGGCAGTGTTCTCCAGCAGTTGCAGAGCGAGCTGGGTCTTGCCCGAACCAGCCGTAGCCTGAATACGAAAGGCGCCTGACGGCGAACCAATGCGTGGCACCCAAGTAGCAAGGCCATCGGCCAAGCGCCGCACGGTTCCCTGCAACTGATCACGCAGCACATCGACTGCCGGGACTGCGCGGAACTGGTTGAGCAGCAGGCGGCGCAATGCAGGACGGTCGACCTGGCTGTGTACCGCTCCCAGCCAGCTACACACGGTCGACACCATCTCCGGATAGCGGGGCGCGTCGATGATGCGCTCACGCGGAATAGACACCACCTGGCTGTCACCCAGATCGTAATCGGGTAGCACCAAGCAGCACAGCAATGGTGTTTCGAGCTTGGCTTCACGCAAGCGATGCAGGATTGCACTACGCTGGTACTTGCCTTGGCGCGCCACATCGCTGATGCCATCGGCGTAGATCTTAAAGATCTCGCCATCGCGCAGGAGCACGGGACCGGCCTTGATTTCCAGTAGTAGCAGGCAGCCATCTGGCGCTAGTACGATCAGGTCGATCTCGCCATAACTGTCTCGGTCATCGTGAACCGAGTGGAGCTCGACGCCGTGAAAGACTTCGAATCCTGCCGGCATGTAGTCGCGCAGACGCTCCAGCACTTCTAACTCGCGGTAACGTCCGGCGTCGGTGCGTAGGGGAGGGAGATTACTGGGAGTGAGGTCGGCCATGAATGCTGAATAAAAAATGCAATATTTTCCATTATCAACATATTCACTTACCGATTGCAACTATCGATTGCACGCTGGAGAAAAAACAACTTGAAGTGCAAGGTGGTCAGCAGCTAAATGCCAGCCGCCCTATCGCAGGCGATGCTCATGGCATCAACGCCACTGTGCTCGCATTCAATCTCGGTCGAGCAGCGTGGTCAATAAATTGCCTGTCCATCTGCAAACACCTATTGTTTTTTTTTCACCAATCAAAATGAATCAGACATTTAATTATCGTTTTTTATGCAGTGGTCAACCAATGTCTTTATACGTATTGCAGCGTTTGCATGGCTTTCTGCATTTTCTCAATGAATACAGTAGACTCACCATGCGTCATGATTAACTCATGCGTCGCCCTAGTCATTGCAACGTAAATTAAGCGCGCCTCGTCTTGTAAATCTTCCTCAGAAAAAGTGCCTGATCCAAGTCCAGGAATACAAACCATCGGAAATTCAAGTCCCTTACTACTATGCATTGTGATCAGCTTTACGCTGTTTTTCTCGGGATTAAACGGGTTACTTCTACCCATTTGTGACTCATATGGAATATTTCTTCGCTTCAACCTATCTATGAGCATGTTACCGATGTAATAGTGCCTGCAAATAATGGCAATATCGTTCCATGCAGTTCCTGTTTTGTTCGCTTCAATCAACCTCTCTGCAAGATAGTCTGCTTCTTCAATTAACGATGGAAGTTTGATCAACAACGGCTTTGGCCCCCTGCGCCCCGTGCTCATTGGTAGAAGCGTGGGAGCTTGATCGTCTTCTGCATCATTTTCCGATAGTAAGTCATCTGCAAATGCCCGTGCCACAGATAAAATTTCAGCTGTATTTCTATAATTTAGCTTAAGTATGGTGGTCCGCCCCTTAGCCTGCACACCAACGCTTGAGAAAGAAAATCGTAGTTTTTTCTTTTTAGAGTAAATTGATTGAGCATCATCGTAGAGCACAAGTAAGGAATTCGACTCTGGGTGAATCATTTGTACAATCAGCTTGAACCACTCAGGCTTGAAATCATGACCCTCATCGATTAATACCGCATCATATTGCGCGGACGGGATGAGTTTATTGTCGACCGATTTTATGAGCCTTTCAACGCATGCTTCAAAAAAGTCGGTTTTGTTTTCGTTCTGAGGTGGTGTTCCAACGTGATACGCATTCAGTTGGCGAACGCACCAAGCGTGGAAGTTAACCACGCTAACCTTGTGCTGTAATCCTTTTAGCCTAATAGTGCTGCCAAGTTTTGTAGCTAAGGTCTTGTTATAGCAAAGAACCAAAATCGGACGTTGACATAGTTTCGCAAGGTGTTCTGCTCGATAGCCTAATATCATTGTTTTTCCTGATCCTGCTACTCCATGTATGACCCGATGACCTTCGCCAAGGCTGCGAGCCAACTGCTCCTGCTGCAGATCCATCACTTGTAATAAGTCAGGAATCTCAGTCATCTTTTGCCCCGTAACTTCAAACATATCTTGCTGGGCGTCGATTCGGATCTCTGGAAACATGTGCCAACGAATACGGTCAATTTGAGGTAGCGAGAGTTTTCTGGTGAATTTGATTGGAAACATTTCCCAAAGGCGATTTTGAAATGTCTCAGCATCAACGCTCTCTGTCATTTCATCCTGACAAATGACAAGATGGGGCGGAACGACTTCGCAGATATCGGTACTGTCGAATTGCTTGCGACTGATATTGGTCAATACAACACCGTGTCCGTATGGAAAAGCAATTTTCCCTTTTAACGATCCACTTGGCCATATTAGCTGTGGGTCTCGTTCTAATAGGTTTGTGACTGCAAGCATGTATTGACGAGCTTGCACTAGCGGATTCAAAACATGCTTTAGTCCTTGACTGGTGAGGATGCTGGCATTTTGTTTATCGATACTCTGTATGGTATCGAGTTTCCAGTCTTTTATTTCTAGCACTAACAATCCGCGACTAGGATGAAAGACGATAAAATCTGGGTGTTTGGTTTTTTCCCCAATGGAGACGTCATACCAGCACAGGTAATCAGCCTCCAATTTTTCTTCAAGCCGGAACGCAAATCGTCGTTCGCCTGGTGTCATTCTGGAGGAACATGAACCTATCGCAGGAATAAGAGTTGCCATAAAAAAGCTTTCATTCAGACAGACCATATTACACGTGTAATTATAAAATTAACACTTTTTGGAAATGTTATTCGAACAAGTGTGTATCAAGAATGGAAAGACATTTTTGTTCGCATTTAATATGTCAATTTATTGCATGTGACGTATCGAGCATTTCCGTTTGATAGCATTTCGCCGTCTTATAAAGAAAAGTATTTAATAGTATGGAGTGTATTACAGATGATATATTCGGTGACTTATGAAAATGCTGAAAAAGGCCGTATTCTGCGCAGATATTGTATTTATCGTTCGGTGAGTAATTTAATCTAGCTACCTGGCGATAAGGGAGATAGCAAAATGAAAGAATTTTGGGATGGTTTTATTTCTGCGGCAAAAGAAACTCCTCGCGGTTTTTTTTCGCCTTTAATTGCTGTTTGGAGACTTCTCTGTGGCGTCACCGATTCAGTTTTGAATAAAACTGATCACAAAATTTCCTGACTTCGGTAGTAGAACAAATGTCGAAATTCACTTAAATCTGAATTTTGTTCATCTGACACTGAAATTTTGGTGTAGTGGTCAACCCATCCCGGACACTACGTTAAGTTTTTCTTCAGTGACGGCCGGTGCCAGTCCTTGATTGAACTGATGTGGCCGTATCCAGTTATACCGGTGCATCAGGTCCTTTGCCAAAGCTTTCAGTTTTTCTCTATCCATTAAAATGTCCATCGGTAATTCCTCGCTCGAGAGGTTAATAGACCGTGGACATTTACACAAATTTATTTACAGGCTCCATTAATTTACAATTCATTTAACTGGGCAAGCAGTTACGTATTTCAGTGTATCGTCGAAACAAACGTTATTTCTTACGCTAACGTCTACCGCATCACTTAAGTTAAAGAGATGATCTACTTTTGCTCCTATTACATAAAATGATAACCCTTCTACTACTACGCTAGAAATTCGTTTTTCTTGTTTTCGGCTTCCTGGCATAACTGTAATTTTTGGGAAATTTCCAGTTGTTGATACGCCATCGATAGTAATGCCTTTTAGCAAAAAACTGCCCAGTCGGTTTATATTAATAAAACTACCATCTTTGTTTAAATTGTTTACAGCAAATCTCCCACCTTGGATTGATACATTCATTGGAAAACCAGTTAAATCTTTGTTTTTTCCTATTTCAAGAAGCCGACTACTTCCCTCGCTGTTAGAATCTACAACGCTAAATGGTCCATAGGCCCCATCAAAACAGAAGTTAGCATCACCCCACCCTCCTTGAAAGCCGCCCACAACTGAAATAAATCCAGTTTTAGCATCGACAAAACATCCGTTATTTCCGGGAGCACCGTAGCCATTCACCGAAATCAAACGATGCTGGTGTGATTGGGTATGTTCAATAGAAATTCCGGCGTTAGTGATGTTATTCAGAGTCACATCAAATATAGTTGACATATCATTATTTGCATCATCACCGAATCTATTTGTAAACCTTATACCGTAAATCAATCCATTCAATTCCCTCCCCTCCATGCGTACATGATCAATCGAGTTCTTAGAGGATGGAATCACCTGGCCTTCACACCCTGATTTATTAGTAAGGTCGCTAGTAAATTCCATTCCAGCTTGGAGTGGGTGTAGGATTCCTTTAGGACTAGAGAAAATATTGAAATTTTCAAATCTCATATGGCGACCGTTAATCACTAAGAACATTGGTATGTTTGGGGGACCTACCCAATTAAATGCAGCACCCGCTCCATCAAATACACCATCAGAAGAGTTGCAAATAATTATGGTCTTCGAGATATTGTATGCACGCTTTTTATCAGCAATAATTAAACCAAAGCTTTCGGTATTTCTGCTGGCATAATTGATCGCATTCTGCATACATGAATTGTCATTACTTTCTTTTTCACAAAATTCGCTTAGTCGAATAAGTGACATATCACCTGCATAAGTCTCACTTGGGCTAATTAAAGCTACTATAAATATAGCAAATAACAATGAGAGGGAAGAATTCAATGGTTTTATTGTTAATTTAATATTTTTAAGGCGTATGCTTTGCATTGAATAATTTCCGTGAGAATTTGAAATTTCAGGTATTTCTCTGAAGTTTTAGTAGAATATCTCATCAACAATTATTTTTTTTATCAAATAATTAATAATTCGTATTTATTTTTCACCCGCACACAAAATTACTCAGCTGATTGCAAGTTATGCTGCAGTGCAGGATTAAATATCTTTTTTTGGTATGCACAGCATGGGTCATTTAAAAGAAATTTCTCGGAATTTTATCGTCAGAAGAAAATTAGTCGCAGTCTGTTATTTCATCTTTGCGTGTCTGTTCGTGGGGTCAGCATTTGCAGATCTAGTCGGTTTTTCTAATAATTTATTCGACTACGTCGCCAAAAAATTTGGCTGGGAAGCGCCTGGTCGCCTGAAAATCATGCAGACCACGGTACGGGAAATGAAAACGGCCGGCGGCCCAAATTTCATCAGCAACGTTCAAAAGTCGACAAACGGCAATATTGAGTTTCCATTCATACGTAAAACCAATGATTTTTATAATCAGGTGCCGTACTTCTCGGATCTTGAACATTGGGGAGTAGATGACTATTGGGCGACGCCTGTCGAATTTGTCGCCTCGTTTGGCGGAGATTGCGAAGACTACGCCATTGCCAAATACATGACCTTGAAAGAACTTGGCATTCCGGTTGATCGACTCAGAATTACTTACGTTCGAGCAATCAATATTGGTGAAACCCATATGGTTCTTGCCTACTACCCCACCCCAGACGCTGATCCGTGGATCCTCGATAATTTAATCCCTGAAATAAAACCCGCCTCTCAAAGAAAAGATCTGATACCTGTTTACAGTTTTAACGATGATGACTTATGGCTACCGAATGGTGCTACACGCAAAGGCGGGGCAACCACAGTCCGTCTGTGGCGCGGCGTCATTGAAAAAATGGATAAAGAAAGCAGGATGTAAAAAATCTGGCGTCCTACGCAACCATGCCAAGCACATGTAGGCGGCTTCCGGGTGTAGTCAGTGCATGGCTTTCAATACATCCTGGCGCGCAGCATTTCTCAAACCGCGGAAGGCTTCCATTAATCTGCTTTGCTGGGATGCAAAGCGCTGATTACCGCCGTGCGTCATGATGAAAAACAAAGGAATCAGCGTCACCGCATCGTTTGCCCCAAGGTCCAGTGCCCGATCAATTTGAGTAGCAATGGCGCTATCATCTCTTTGCAACAAGAATGATGCCAAAGCCAGATTAGCCCAGGCAGCAGAAGCCATTGGACGCAAGCGGATACTGGTTTTGTATTCCGCCTCTGCTTTTTCCAGATTTGCATGAACTTGCTGAGCTGAGGCGGCAGATTCTGATGTTGTCGTTTTCACCGAGCTTCGAATCGCGTACATGTAAGCCAGGTCTTCATGCAATTGTGGTGAGCCGGGCGCAATACTCGCTACCTCATTAAACTGATCGAATAAATTCTGCCAGCTTTGTTGGTCAATTTTCCCACCCTGGCTTTTGACGCCAATTAAGGTGTCTCGTGCTTTCAGATTAATCGCATCTGCTCGGCCGACATCCATCATATAAACAGCGTTAATCGCCGCAAGCACACTGACTGTTGCCAGCATTCCGGCCGTGCCGATTTGTCTGATTGTAATTTTGGGCATGAACCGCAGTGAGTTAATTCGTCGTTATCGTTAATTACTGAATGCTTGCTGGAATGCTCGAAGCCGATGCCAGAGGCATCAGTGTTTCCGGGTCGATTCCCAGAATTTTTGCAGGCCTGTCCAAAACCATTCGTTTCGCAAGACGGTTACCGAGAATATCGGCCACGGCATCACGGCCTTTAGCCAGATCTGGAGGGCGATGATTGGCATTGTGAGCATCGGTTGCAATAATCCAGCCCATTTCCTGTTCCAGCAACTGAGTCGCCACTTTTTTCGCCTGCTTGCCAAAAGCTCCATAGATGGAGCCGGCCGTAATCTGCAACCAGCAACCCATATCGACGTAAGGACGAATCCTATCCGGGTCATCCATCACATATTTGTTACGCTCGGGATGGGCGATCAGTGGCCTTACCTTCATGCTAAGCAGTTTGGAGACAAATTGCTGACTACCTACTGGAATGGCTTCATGTGGGAATTCGAGCAGCACGATCTTATAGCCGTCGACTTCACCCAGAAATGGCACTTCATCCTGCTCAAACAACGCGAGCGACTCGATAGACAGACGAACTTCCCCGGCCAGAAACAGCTTGAGCGGGATGTCGTTAACTTTCAACAAGTGCTGAAATTTTACGAACGTCTTTAACAGGCTGGTTTTGGTGTTAGGGTAACGCCGCGGATGAACATGCGGCGTCAGCGCTGCTACACGAATGCCATTCTTTACGGCAGTTGCGGCCAGAACCAAGGCCTCGTCAGCCTCTTCCGGCCCATCGTCCACACCTGGTAAAAAATGGCAATGTAAATCAATCATGATGGATCACTACTTAAAATCAAAGCCAAAAATGGTTCAGGCTTTTTCAACCTTGGCGCCATAGCCTTCGCCATAGCCATACTTGTCATAGCCATACTTGCCATAACCAGAATATTCGCCGTAATACTTCTCCGCCTTTTTGAAGTCCAGGTGATTTAGCACCACACCAAGAATCTTACCTTCAGAACGACGCAAGCGCATCAGGCCTTTTTTCGCCAGTTGATAAGGCGTGTCAAGCGCTTTTACTACATACACAACCCCGGTTGCCATTTTTGACAATACCAGTGCATCACTCACCAATTCCACAGGAGGCGAATCGATAATAATGATTTCATATTCTTTCGACAAAAAGTCTATGGTGTCTTTGAAACGATGAGACAAAATCAATTCCAAAGGTTGCAATACCGAAGTACCCGCTGAAATTACATGCAGATCTGTGCCATCTACCTTTTTAGCACATTCTGCCAAACTTGCTGTACCGGCGACCAAATCTGACAGGCCTTTTGCATTTGGTTCCAGGTCCAGACCTTTAGCAACGGCAGGACGACGCATATCGGCATCGATCAGCAGGGTTTTCTTGGTATGCGAATGCGCAACTGCCAGGTTGATCGAGAACGTTGTTTTACCTTCACCAGGCACGCTCGAAGTCACCAGCACAATCTTGTTATCGAGATCGATGGCCGATAACAAAATACTGGTCCGGGCGGTTCGAATCGCTTCTGAATAGATCGAACGCGGGTCATCAATGAAAATATGAGCAGACGACGTACGATCAGCTTCTTTTCTATCGAGTAATGGCAATGTCGTAATTAACGGGTGCTTTAATTTTGTCTCAACGTCAGTCGTGCTCTTTAAAGTATTATCGAGCAAGTCGATTAATAACGAAGCGGCTACAGCGGCGAAAACTCCTAAGAAAAATGCTACTGTAATTATTTGAATTTTTTGTGGCTTGATTGGAACATTACCAACTTTTGCAATATCCACAATTCGCCCAACAGGATTTTGCAAATCTGCTGAGATGTTTGTTTCTTTCGCACGTTTTAAAAATAAATCATAAATTTGTTTATTTGCATCAACTTCCCGTTCAAGAATATTCAACTGAAATTCTTTTTTATTGATATTTTGAACAGAACCTTTGGCCTGGTTCAAAGTCGCTTCCAACATACGTTCCGTACCGCGAGCCACCTCATACTCGCGAGTAACACTTTGTACAACTGTGTCCACTTGACGACGTACGTTTTCCCGAGCAGTTTTTACCTCACCTTCAGCCTGAACATACTTCGGATGCTCATGTCCATAACGTTGTGCCACCTCAGAAAGTTTGCGCTCAGCTTCACTTTGCGCCTTAATGGCATCTCCTACTACAGAATTACGCACCACGGCGGGCAACGATGAAAGATCTGAACCTTTTGGTGCATTCTTAATCTGATTATAAGCATTTTCAGCTTCCGCTCTACGAAGCCGAGTTTCGACTAAACGCTGAGTCACTTCCTCGATTTGCTTACCAGCACCACTTTGAGCTGCACTTTTAACATCAACAATACCGGCTTGATCACGATAAGCTTGCAGATTTCTTTCCGATGAGTCTAATTTTTCTTTGACGGCACTCATTCGTTCTTGTAACCAAGTACTCGCGCGTTGCGTCATTTGAAATCTAACATCCAGATCAGAATCGACAAAAGTGTTAGCCAATGTGTTAGCTACTTTAGCTGCTAACACTTTATCGGTCGATTCAAAACTAATTTTTACCAATAAACTGAGCCTGATTGGTTCTACCTTTAATTGTTTTCGAAATTTACTCAAAACTGCGCGTGCTAACAACTCATCGTCCCATATTTTAGGCTTCGCCTCGGTATACCCAATGGAAACTAAAATCTGAGACAGAAGGCCACTCTCACTCACTCTTGGATCAAATTCGGGAACTTCCCATAATTTCAATTTTGAAATTGTTTTTAGCGCGATATCTGGAGACTTAATAATTTCTACTTGAGTCAAAAAATAGTCTCTGTTATCGGAGAAATTGCTATATACCTCATCTATCTGAACAACTTTGGGTTTTGACGTATCAATTAACAACGTTACTGTAGAGTTGTAAACCGGAGTCATAACAAAAACAATCGCCATTGTCACTATAGCAACAGCGAAAGCAAAGGCAAGAATTGCCCATTTCCTCTTAGATATACTTTTCCAATATTCTACAAAGTCCAGTTTCACTTCCTGTTCATGGAGTTCTTTTGAAACTTGTGGATCAATGCTTGAATTTGCCGGAATAACTGATGTGTCCATTTAAGGCCGCACTTAATAAGGTAATTAATAAAAAAGAGAGTGATAGTCGCTTCGGTTTTTAAAAAAAACTCTCTTCAATTGTTAGAATATCGCCAGGACCTATAACCGTATTCAAATCAACTTTGACAGGTTTCTGAGCTTTGTCACCTTCGCGAATCACGTACATCTTGGATGACGATGCACGCTCTTTGAAACCACCAGCTAATGAAGCTGCTTTTCGCACTGTCAGGCCTGGCTGGTAAGGATAACCACCTGGTTTTTCCACCATACCATTCACATAAAACGGGCGATATTCATCGATTTGAACTGATACTCTGGGGTTAACCAGATAGCGTCCTTTTAAACCCTCTGTAATTAAGCGTTCCAAGTCGCCAACAGTCATTCCAAGCACCCGCAATTCACCCAAAACCGGGTAAGGGACGGTGCCTGCATCTGTCAAACGGATTTTTTCCTTGCTTAAATCATCTTCACCAAACACGCGGATATTGACGACATCGCCAGCACCCAACCGGTAAGAAGAGTATGCCGAACTACTTCCGGGAGCATTGCCTTGTTGCGGTACAGGGTCTGAAGTAAATGTTGACTGAGCTTGTACGGCAAACGACAAAAGCAGACAGCTTAAAAAACCGATTACAGATCGAAATTTCATAGAGATTCTCAATATATACAGCCAGCATCCCACACTGGGACTACTGGCCAGATATAAAAAATACAATTATTGGATTATAACGTGCTTTCTACGCCAATAATAAACACATTTCGGGTGAAATCAAAGCCAGGAATATTGGAGCTACGATTGGTGCGATTGATCTGTGCAGACAGGCGCAACCAGCGGCGCAGGTCGTAAGTTAAACCGATACCTGCATTGTGCAGATCGTCCTGGCGACCACCATTGGCATAATCCGATTTAACCAGACCCAGATTAACTCTGGATGCCATGAAACTGGTCCATTTATGGGTCCAGGTAGCGTTGTAGTTAGTATTAACCACATAGTCGCCGATACCTGTTGAATCGGACGGGATTTTCGAAGTAACCAAGTCAAGAGTGCTATAGGTCAGCGGACTCCAACGGATCTGCCCTTCCCATGCGACGCCGCTATAATCCGAACGCAAATTCGAATCAAAATTTTTCTTGGCATAACCCACCTTAAAAATACCAGTCGTCGCTGCAGTCGCTGTCCAGGTAGCACCCACCATCAGACGACGGTCGGTATTGCTGTTGGAAGAGATATCGGTAACGTAATCAGCCTTGATCTGTTTGCCTTCGATCAGCAACGAAGTTTTTGGCGCTACACGATAAAAGAAACGTGCAGATACGGTGGACAGGTTAACATTCGAACCGAGTGTAGCGGTTTCGTTATTGTCGTAACGTTTGTGCTGTACAGAGCCATCGACCTCAACCCGGCCTTGTGCATCTTTTGCACCATAAGCGAAGATACCGGCCACAGTTGGTGCATGCCATTCATCTGGTGTTGCAGTCAAAGCACGGTCAGTGGAACCGCGTGGATCGGTGCTTTTAACGTAATCGACCAGCCAGCCGAAACGAGTGCGTGCATCAAAAATATTGTCGCCAGCCACTTTGAAATCATGGTGGTTGAAATTATCGGCAGAGCTGTCCTGATAACGGGTGTAATCGCCCAGATAGCTGATGGTGTAACGGTCGCCGTGGTTTTTCAGTTCGCCAATGATTTCTGGCTGCAGGCTGTACAGCGCACTGGAAATAGAGTTACTGGTCGAACCGGTAACGTTATCGTTACGGCCAGCATACAAGCCAGCGTCCAGATACACGTACAATCCACCATAAACAATTGGTGCACCTTTTGCCGGTACGGTCATTAAGCCGGCTTCGCCGGTTCCGAGCCGGCCGCCGCTCAGTTCATAACTCGGTGTAAATGCCTGTTGCGACAGGCTGGTGGTATTGCTCAACACATTCGAGCTGTTCAGCGAGGATGTGGTGTTAACCGGGGTTTCGTTCACCTGGTTGGTTACCGGCTTGTTTTCTGAGGTCTCGGATTTAACTGGTTCTGCAACTTGTGCGTTCACCATTTGGCTGGCAACTACCAGCAAACCGAGCGTCGAGCATTTTGCTAATGAACCGAATTTTTTTTCCATGATTAACCTCAATAAATAGTCTTTATTACTTTAAGCGATTTTTTGTGCAATGACACAAACATTACATGTTTCACAAAGTAATACGTAATAAACAATAATAAAAATAAACAAAACAGTATGGAATCCGGTATATGCATCATCAAAATGGCCACCATACCAAACACTGCAAAACTCAACGAAGCAAAAAATAATATTTTTACAATAACGGGTACGTCAAAACCTAAATCCTGCAATACGTGATGAATATGCGTTCTGTCTGCTTTAAACGGGCTCTGTTTGTGCAGTATGCGGCGCAACATGACGGCAACGGTATCACACAGAGGAATCGCCAAAAACCATAACACTGCAGCCGGTTTAACGATTCTGTTTGTACTGTCGCTGACCTGAATCGATATCCATGCAATCACAAATCCCAGAAACAGACTACCGGCATCACCTAAAAATACGACTGCGTGCCTACCGTCGCGAGTTCGCAAATTCAACGACAGAAACCCGATAATCGCAACGATCAGTATCACCAGCACGCCGGCTAATGCCGTATTACCTTCCACCATTGAAACGACAGCAAAAACCAGCAGCGGGACAATCGATTGCGTGCCGCACAGTCCGTCAATGCCATCAATCATGTTAAAGGCATTGACCACACCCATCACACCGATGATCGTAATGACCACGCCCCATGGCCCCAGCGCGACATCGCCATATCCAAACAAATTACCCAGGTCGACCAGCCTGACATGTCCCCAGAACATCATCAGCAAAGCCGCCATTGCCTGGGCAATGAATTTAATCTTGGAACTGAATTCCCGCATATCGTCCAGTACGCCAACGATAAACAGGAATAAAGCGGCAACCCAAAACGAGGGATGCAATGCTGAAGCGTACCGGAATCCGAACACGACAGCGATAAAAGCAAAAACCACACCTATTCCGCCAATCACCGGCGTGGGCTCCTTATGTTGCTTTCTCCCCCTGGGGATATCCTGCAACGATAAGGCCTGCGCGAACGGCTTAAGGCTCTTTAATGCAGCTATGGTTGCAAAAAACACAACCACAACCGCGAATAAGTATCTCACATTTATTAGAGCAATATCAAGAATCATTTTTTTCTTCCTGGTTCTCTCTATGCTTTTTCTGGCTCACCAAGGAAATATCCCTGGCCATAATTCACACTGTCTTCAAACAACTGCATTTTCAGTTCCTGCGATTCCACATTCTGAGCAATCACAGGAATCTCCAGCGAAGCCGCCAGCCTGATGATGGAACGCAGGTGATCATGAGCAACCGGGTTGTCCAGAATGCCTTTCACCAGGCCGCCGTCGAGTTTGATGTAATCCGGCGGTACTTCACGCAAAACTTCCAGAGAGTGCGAATCCAGCCCAAAATGGTCAATACCAAATTTGACGTGGTGCTGTCGCAACACATTGACGAAATCGCTGGTGACATCAATATCACGGGCGCATCCCATTTCGCTGAGCTCGAAGCTGAGCATGCGACCAAGGTCCCTTGCATGCTTCAGTTTGTCTGTCAGCCATTCAATAAACTCCGGATTGGCAATTGACTGCACAGAGATATTGATTGCCACTTCCTTATATTTATTGCCTGCGGCGGCCAGCATATCGAGCGTCGCACTGATCACCGCCTTATCGATGTCTTCCATCAACTGATGACGCAGGGCCATCGGCATGAATTTGCCAGCCGGCACATATTTGCCATCCTTATCGACCAGACGTGAAAATATTTCATGCTGAAACAGTTTACCGTCTGCCAAAGAAACAACAGATTGCACAAACAAGGCCCAGCGATTTTCGGCCAGCGCATCAACGATCAGCGAGCGCCAGGCGCCGGAACCCTCTACCACGGAGGTGTCGCTGGTTTTAAACAGGACGGGTTCTCTGGCTGCACTTTGACGCGCAGTTTCAATGGCCATATCCGCTTTGGTAAAAATCTCGGGGCGGATCTTATCCGGAGTAAATTCGCTGCCGCCTATGCAGAAACTCATCAGCTTGTGAATATCGTTCAGCTGGAAGTAATCCTGCAAACTGCTACTGAGCTCAATCAGACTGGTCTGTACCCAGCCCAGATCTTTTTCGAGCAGTACAAACGCGAATGCTGCGCCGCCAATACGACCGGAGATGCTGATATGACTGCCGAAACTTTCCTCAACCTGCCTGGTAATGGTGGCCAATACGGCATCACCAGAGCGATAGCCGCGCGCATTGTTGAACTCTTTCAGGCCATCGATCTCAAGTACAAAAATAACCGCTTCGGAAAAATTCTTTTCGTCCAATAAATGATTGAAACGCAGATCAAAGCCCTGGCGGTTATCGAGACCGGTTACCTTGTCGGTATAGGCTTGCTTGCGATAGTCTTCGGCTTTGGCAACTTCAGCATCAAGTATCTCGGAAATTTTGCCGGACATCGCATTCATTGCAGTGACCACCCGGCGCAGTTCACGTGCAGAAGGCAGCACTTCGATCCTGGTGAAGCGTTTGTTGCGAATTTCCAGTGCAGCATTTTCGATTTGCAGCAGGGGATTCAGAATCAGGCGCAGCAATAGAATCGTCAGCACAATTGAGATCAGGTACATCGAGATCATCCACCACATCGCGTTCTTGAAACTGGCCCACAGATACTGATACGCAAAAGTAGGCTGACTGACCACCACCAGTTTGCCTAACTGACGCCATCCCGAAGAAATCAGCGCTTCGCCTGGCGGCGTATCGAGCGGCAGAGCATGCGAAAATAAACTGGGCACATTTTCGATGGCAACCGGCATTTCTTTGCTGATCAGGGTTTCGCCACGCGGCGAAATCACCATGATTTTCTGAAAATAACCACGATCGAACATCGATGAAATCTGAATCTCTGCCAGCACCAGATCCTGTTTGGATAGTGCATCTTCGAGCGATTTGGAAAGGCTGGTGGCAGCATCCTGCGCATGGGAGGCCAGCTGCTGTTTCAGGAAGTCTTTGGTCGACAGCACCGACAGGGTTTGCAAGCCGAAAAATACGACTGCAAAAATAATGGAAATTGCGATCAGAAGCTGTCTTCTCAAAGTCATGGTGTCACCAGGGTTGCAAAACGGAACTAAGTTATTATAAAAACAATATTGTTTGCGAAAAAAAAAGTAAATCTGTCTTTCTAGCTATATCGTCGGTTACAACTAATTACTTGAATTACAGAATTTACTAATTTTTTACAATTATCTTATAAAATCAGACCCTCTGCATGCTTTTTATGCAGAAGGTATCCCCCGATTGATACTCCTTAAGCTCTGGAAGGTAATTTATAGGCCAACCATGAAAGGCTGATGACAACTACAAAAGTTAGTGCATTTGCGGGAATTTGCAAATTAAAATCAACCCAACTATGTATGGCGATCGCAACAATGCCCATGGCCGAGCCAAATGCCACACCTCTCGCCATACTGGAACGGCGCGTGTAAATAGTCTTAATGGCAACGAACAGACAGCTCAGACTGAGCAACAACATACTGGCCGTAGCGATTAACCCCATATCGGCTGTGATCTCTGCATAGTCGTTATGGGCATGATCGAAAAATGCCGTCATTTCGGAGCTGCGATAACGAATGAAAGCGTCATAGTAGCTACCGCCGCCGGTGCCAAACAACGGGAAATCCCGGATCAGGTTCAGGCTGTACTTGGCCGGTAAAGTACGCTCTTCTATCGTCTCTTCGGTGTGCACATCACTTGCCACCAGCTGGGTTTCATGAATCCGGCTGACCACTTTTTCCAGCCCGACCCAGGTACCGATCACAAACACGTCAACAATGACCAGACTCAGAATCAATGCGGCAGTTGCCGGCGCGTTTTTGCGGGAAATCAGTACGGTCAGTATGCCTACCACCAGCATGGCGCTGAAAAAGGCCGTATTACCCATTCTGGAGCGTGTTAACACCAGCGCAATTACCATAACAACCAGCATCAGCCTGAAGCGCATTTTGCTGCTCATCATAAAATTCAGCGCAGCCACAATTTTCAGTTTCCACCCTGGGTTACTCGCACGATGATTACCCAGCTTGGCAATCATCAAACCGATGCCCAGCGCCAGCGTCATCTCCATATAGCCGGCAAAGTGATTGCGATTGACGAAGGTACCGATGACGTTTTCATGCAAAATCTCATTAAAGAAGATTCTGTAATGGGCGCCGAAAGAAAACAGAATAATGCCCAGCATGGCCTGAAACAGTCCGCTCCAGACCAGGGTTGTCGCCAGGGTATTGATACGTTCGCTATCCCTGACCATCAGGATGCACATCATGAACACCATGAAATACGAGCAGGTCAAGGCCAGCATGATGCGACTCTGATAAACGTCCAGCGATAAATGCATCGCCCCCTGCAGACCAGCCAGGCTCTGGACCCGGTAGGCTTCCGGTGAGAAACTCGCAACCAGCGCATCCGGCAAGGGCAAGACTTGTAGGACGGAGATCAGCACAAATACAAAAAACAGGCCGATTGGCAAGGCAAATGTTGCCAGCCGTTTGCACAGCCAGTCCCACTGCCTTAACCAGTGAAACATACCCCAGCAGAAAATCAATGTCACGCCCAGCACTAGTATGGCAATTGCCCAGGTACGGTTACTGGCCAGCGGCAAAGGTGCGTACACCAATAGAGCAAGTAAGGCGACAAAGACTCTTCTGTCGGCAATCTCGCTGTGATCGGCGTTGTCTGCTGAAGTGCTCAATTTCATTCGTAACTTTTTGATAATATTTCAAGAACAAAAAAAGGTAGCAGCGCTACCTTTTTTAGTAAAACCCGGTCCGGAGATTAGCTACCACTCGCTTTAGTAGTAGAACCACCGCTACCGCCGCCGCTGAAGGACGAATTGTTAGAACCAGAGAAGCCGCTGTTTTGGTTAGCTGCGATCTGGTTATTGTTGTTATTGTTTGCTGCAGGACCTGCTGCAGAAGCAATCGCAAAGTTAGCTGCGTTAGTTGCGCCAGTGTTGAACGCTGCCGCCAATGTTGCCTTGGTGGAAGAATCTGTAGTCAACGCGTTAATTACGGTAGTCTGGTCGAAACCCAGCGCGCCGGCAGCAGTAGCCAGTGTCGCTGCATCAAACTTGGACTCCAGTGCTTTAACTGCATCAGCAACGCCGTCAGCTTTCACATTTTGCAGGGCTTGCATAGCAGCAATAACCGATGCGGATGGTTGAACCGCCTGTGTGTTTTGCGCCATGACAGCACCACCAGGAATAACTACCCCAGCTGCCAGGGCAAGTATCGCTTTAGCTACGAACTTATTCATTTCTTCTCCTTACCCTTCATAGGGAACTAGTTACATAAAACAAACTTAACGCAAGTATAGATTAAAAATGGTTTTTAAAAAAGAAAAAGCTCAAAATTTAAGCAGTTAAATTGTGGTTTTTTTGATGAATGTTGTTTATTTTGACATTCTTTTTAATAATTAATTTAAGAATTAAAAAAACATCCCTACTATCATGCATGAAATGAATTGATTGCTTTATTTGGGGAAACGTTTCATTTTTTTGTGAGTCATCACATATCGGATTTCCCGCCACATTCATCTGTGCGGAATTTTTAGAGTCAACTTAGGTAAATACATTTGAATTAATTACATCTGAATCAATGGCTTAACGAAAAGTAATTCTACAAACTATGCTGCACAAAAGCTTTACAGACCTTTACCAGTAAGGAGTATTTTTGTTTTGTAGAACGATTTCCCGTATTTAAAACGGCTTTTTTTGGTATCCATTGGATACTGCGGTAAGGTAAGATGGCGAGACTTACCGCATATAGGGCTCAATATGGAAACCGTCAAATTATCTAGCAAAGGTCAAATTGTTATCCCAAAAGCAATGAGGGATGATATGCATTTGCCTCCGGGTACAGAGTTTGTCGTCAGTATGACTGCAACTGGCTTGACCCTGACACCGAAGACATTATTTCCTAAAACGTCAGGTAGGGAAGTGCGGGGTTTTTTAGCGAAGCGAGGTCGCGCTTTACCTGATGATGCAGACATCAAAGCCAGAATCAAGGCTAGGCTGAAGGCACAAGACGATGCTAGCAAGGAATGAGCGGCATGATTGCAATTGATACCAACATCCTTGTCCGTTATTTGATGAATGACTCTCCAGCACAAGCAGACATTGCAGAAAAGCTGTTAAACGGCGCTGAGCCATGTACCGCACCGATAACCGTCTTTCTGGAGTTGGTTTGGGTGCTGGAATCTTGTGATTGTGAGCGCCCGGAAATCGCTAAGTCGATCAGACTGCTTTGCGGCATGGAAAATTTTAAACCACAAAATCTGGATGCCCTTGCTTATGCACTGCATTGGTATGAAGGCGGGATGGATTTTGGTGATGCATTACATTTGGCTATGAGTGCAAAAGAAACTGGTTTTAAGACATTTGACAAAGCCTTTGTGAAGGTTGCAAAAAATGTGAGTGCATATCCTGACGTTAGCGCACCTTGAATTTCCCCAACTGATGGGAAGCCTTATGATTAAAGGGTTTCTGGCTAGGGTCTGTTGACGTTTGAACGTAAGCCTTTGAAAAAGAAAGGCAAACTCGTATTGTTAAGGTTTTCACACCGATCCAACACGAGTTTGCCATGCCCCGATTACTGCTCCACAATTGGCGTATGGCCTTAAATCGTTTTATGATTGAGTTTGGTGATCGCATTCAAAAATACGATCACTGACTTGTTCCGTGGCATTTACACAGAAATTCTTACAGGCTCAATTAATGACATTTTTGGAAAATGTTTTTATTAACAGAAAATTGATTATTTTTATAATTCAATAGCAACGGATTTAGGTATTCTTAATATATAACTATATGTCTATTAATAAAGATGCGAGTTTCAACACGTTTGAGAAAGTTGGATCTAAAGTATTCCTCATCTACGGGATATTTGGAATTGTCACAATGCTCTTTGCTTCAAGTATTGAACCTGAAAATTGGTGGGCGATTTTACCATTTTGCTTAATCAGCTTTGGCGTTTTGGGATATGTTTTATTTGCAACTGTTAAGCGAGAACCATCAAGTTTAGTAAGTGAAGTAGCTATCTATTTAATTGTTTCATATCTGGTTTATTTTATTTTTGGCCCATTGTTATATGTTTGGGGACCAAGCGAAGGAGCTGAATTCTCAAAAGCATGGTACCAAATTAATTCTAGTGAATCTGTTTGGCTGGTTGGGTTTAATGCCTTGGGAGTGTCATTGGCAGGGCTTGCATATGTACTCGTTACATTTCCTTCAATCGCAGCAATTTCGCATGGTGCCAGTAGGTCTTGGAGCAAATTTTCAGCCATTAACGTTTTTTGGGGATTAGTATTTATCGGATTTATTGCTAAATATTTATTTGTCCTACCATTCGAATTAGGGCTAACAAAAAGTATTCCCGACTCCGCGATGCGACAATTAGGACGGCTGCTTATTATTGCAATTATTCTTGGAAATGCATTTAAAACTAGTAATAAAGGTATTAGATTTGCTTCCAATATATTAACGGCGCTGGAAGTTTTCTCTGGATTATTAATGTTTAATAAAACAGAAGCAATACTAGCGATTATGGCAGCATTATTAGGTCAATATATCAATTCAAAGGACGTTAAAAAATTAGTTATATCAATTGCCTTTTTGTTAGCTTTGTTTGTGTTAATTGGTCCGATCGTGACGTTTGGTAGAAATGAATTAGTTGCCAGAGGACGAGGAGTTGCGGTGGCTGCAGATCTTGCAGAAAGATTGGAAATTACCCAACAATTTTTTGACACGAATTCTGACTACAGAAATGAAGGTCAAATAGCTGGGTCTTGGTGGTCCCGTTTGAACTATCTGCCACCGCAGCAGGCGGCCCTGGATCTATACAAGTCTGGGAATGGTGGCCGAGATATTTATTTGATTCCCTTCATCTTTGTACCACGATTTATCTATCCAGAAAAACCCGAAATGACAGTGGCTGGAGTTGACCTAACAGAAAAAGTAACGGGACATCGACTAAGTTCAACAGGAATAGGAATATTTGTTGATGGATTTTATAACTTGGGTTGGGTCGGCTTCATTCTAGCTTCGGTTTCTTATGGTCTTGCCTTAAAAATCTATGCAGAAATTACCAAACCGATTCTCAAAAATAATGCATTTGCTATGTACCCTCTGGTTTTTATGGGGATTTTTGTTGGGTTGAGAATTGATGGGTGGTGGCTGACCGATGTGGCAGGACCTTTGGTCTTTGCTTTAATTTTGTTGTGGATTTACAGATTGACGTCTAAATGATAGAAAAAATCAAAGTAAATCTTAATTTCAGTTCGGACTCAATGTTTTGGGTGATGTTTGGGGCGCTTTTTAGTGCTTTCGTAACAATTATTGGTTTCAGGGTAACTGGCGAATTTTCAGGTGCTGAAGGATTTGGTAATGGTGTTTTACGCTACGGAATAATTTTGTTGCTTGCGGGTCTGTTTGCTGGACCAACATCTCAAGCTTTGGGGAAGTATTACTTTGATGAAAGTAGTTTTGAGAAGCGGACCGAGCTTTTAAGCGCATCGCTACAGTTGGTTTTGATTCAAGTAATTATAGCGGAAATAATAGTGACATTTTGCTATTTGGCGGGTAAAGTTAACGGTGTTATTTATTTTTCATCTTATTGTGTTGCTTTGCTCTTCGAGTCTTTAAGACCAATTTGTTCCGCATGGCTTCAGTCTGAGAGAAGGTTTTTTTATTATGCTGTCGGGCTTATATTCGATGCTCTGCTAAGACCAGTTTTAGCCTGGGGATTCTCCCATCTGGGGTTAATCTCTACGGAATTAATTTTGGCTTCATACGCGACGTCATCTGTTTTATCTGTCGGATTAATGCTTTTACTGATTGCGAAAAAAACCGATATTTTGCACATAAAAATAGAGCAGATTTTGAAACTAATAAAGTACGGCTATCCATTAATTACGAATAGTCTTTTAGGTTGGATCGTCAGTGCAGGTGATAGGTACGTTATCGCAGCGGCGTTAGGGGCAGAAGCATCCGGCATATATATTGCTGCTAGTGCAATTGGAGGACGAATTCCCTTGATGCTTGGAAATGTATTTGAAACCTACCATCGTCCTCAAATTTATGAAGCACTAGCTAGTAAATCATTTGAGAAATTGAGATCTCGATCCAAGAAATGGTTGATAGATATATTGCGATTTGGATTAATGATTAGTGTTGCGATATTTTTCTTTATGCCAATTATCGAAAAATATTTACTGGCATCAGAATTCCGGGCGGGTGCAAAAATCATAATTATGATTAGTTTTTTTGCATATTTGATTAGTGCTATATGCTTCATTCCTCAGCGTATTCTATATGCACTTGAGAAAACTGGATTGGTCTCAACGGTAGAATTTAGTGGTTTATTGTTTATGGGTGTCACTGTATATTTTTGTGGCTTAGTATTTGGTTTGAATGGTGCGGCAATGGGATTACTTTTGGCATTCACAATGAGATTAATCGTATCAATCGCTCTAGCAAAGCGAGCATTAGGACCTAGTATATGAGTAGGAAAAAGATTTTTTATGTTGGTCAATTAGGGGTTGGTACTACTTCGCTTGATAGATTAAACGCCATTAAGAATAATGGTTTTGAGGCAGACGGACTCAATGTTTTAATGTATCAACCCAAAAATAGGTTGTTGCGCTCGTTGATGTGGCGTTTTCAACCATCTTATTTATTAACGACTTTAAATCAAGCCATTTTAAATGCAGCGATATCTGGCAAATATAATTGCGCTTGGATTGATAAAGGGGTTTGGATTTTTCCAGAAACTATAGAAAAGCTAAGACAGCATTGTGGATTTGTCCTACATTTTACCCCAGACCCTCAGCTCCTCTTTCATCGTTCTAAGCATTTTATCCAGTCCATTCCAATTTTTGATTGCCTTGTAACTACCAAATCATTTGAGGTAGATTTATATCATCGCCTTCATGCCAAGGAAGTAATTTTAAGTCAACAAAGTTATTGTCCAAGAAGGTATTCGAATCTTGCGAGTGATTCCAAATACCACGCACAGATTGGATTTATTGGCCATTATGAAAAGCATTATGCAAACACAGCTCAAGTGCTTACTGATTTTCCTGGATTGAAGATTTGGGGCAATGGTTGGAGTCGTGAAGGAAAATTTACTCTAAGAAATTCAAAACTGACTTCTTTTGTGCAGGGTAGTGGTGTATGGGGGGAGCAATATCCAGTTGCACTGAAAAGTTTTGATATCGGGTTAGGATTTCTGTCTAAAATCATACCAGAACAACATACAACTAGGAGTTTCGAAATTCCAGCAGCCGGGACTTTTCTGTTGGCAGAGAGAACTGTTGAGCATTTGAAGTTTTTTGATGAGGGATTGGAGGCAGAGTTTTTTGACAGTCCAGAAGAACTTCGTAATAAAGCGGATTATTATTTAAAAAATATTGATGCAAGAAAGAAAATAGCTCTGGCCGGGTTAAATAGATGTATTAAGAGTGGCTATGATACCGACAATGTTATTAAAAACATACTTAATAAAATATTAATATGAGTGTTACTATTGCAATATCCAAGCCCCAAATTGGTCTTATCGTTCCTTCGCTAATGCAAGGTGGAGGTGTGCCTTCGGTTGCACGCTTTCTAAAAGATTCGATTATAAAAGAGGGCTCGTATAGGCTAAAAATCATTTCTTTGGCAACTTCTGCAACTGATTCGACCAATCTTGGACTGACTCAAATAAATTCTTGGAGGAGAGGCGCAATTGTAGAAAAGGGGGAATGGGAGGGACTGCCATTTATTCATGTTGGCGCAAATGCCGGTGAGTTCGAATTTCAGCGCTATCAGCCGAGATTAATTTTAAAAAATGAAATTAAAGAATGTGATATTTTGCAAATTGTGTGTGGTTCGCCGGCATGGGCAAATACAGTAATTGGTCAAGGCAAACCAGTCTCACTCCAGTGCGCGACTCGTATAAGGGTGGAGCGCCGTATGCGCGATTCTAATGCCAAGGGGTTAGTCGGACATTGGCGAAAGATTATGACTAGTGTTAGTGACCGTCTCGATGACAGAGCGCTGAAATTGGTCGATGCTATTCAAGTTGAAAATCCATGGATGCTGGAATATTCGAGAGGCATCAACAATAATCCGGCAGCAGACATAAAATATGCACCACCTGGTGTTGATTGCAATACCTTTTACCCTGATCCAAATGGCAGGAATTTGGAGGTAGATCCATATATTCTTTGCGTTGCAAGGTTAAGTGATCCTAGAAAAAATGTTGGTTTGCTGCTTGAGGCGTATGCGTTATTGCCGAAAGACACTATTAAAAATATTAGTTTAGTTCTAGCGGGATCTTCATCACCTCCTGAGAAATTTTGGAAACGAGTTCAAGAATTGGGTCTTGATGAACGTGTTAAGTTTGTTTTAAAGCCTTCTGAAGCAGATTTGGTCAGGTTATACCAACGAGCGTTAATGTTTGTACTTCCATCTGATGAGGAAGGCTTAGGTGTCGTGATATTAGAGGCGATGGCCTGTGGGATTCCTCCAATTTCTACTAAGTCTGGTGGTCCTGATGGCATTATTTCCGACGGATTTGATGGTTTCTTAACAGCATTAAATGATGAGAAATCATTGTGTAACAAAATTTTATTATTATCTCAAAACTTAGAACTAAATCGCGCAATGGGATTTAATGCATTAAAGACAGTATTGACCAAGTACGAGCAGGGGGTTGCTGCCAAGGAATTTTATGATACTTGGAACAAGTTAATGAGAAAAATGGTGAAATAGTGTGTGGATTAATAGCTTCGTTCGTTTCAAACAATAGAAAAATTGATGAAAATGATTTGAAAATCGGTTTGCAACTGATGGAACATCGGGGGCCTGACCATGAAGGATGGTACTCTGATGAACGGGCAACATTAGGCCATAGACGTCTTGCAATCATAGATTTGGAACCTATATCCAATCAACCTTTTATTTCAAAGTGTCAACGATATGTAATTGTATTTAACGGTGAAATCTATAATTTTAAGGAATTCAGAGCAGAATTAATTACTCGCGGGGTTTCCTTTTTGACCAACTCTGACACCGAGGTTTTGCTGCAGTTATATATTTTCGAGTCTGACGGAATGCTTCATAAACTACGAGGTATGTTTGCATTCATAATTTGGGATCGCTTAGAGAGAAAAGCATTTGTTGCTAGGGATCCCTACGGAATTAAGCCAATTTATTATGCCGAGATTGATGGGGCAGTTATTTTAGCCTCCCAAGTTAAGGCATTGTTGGCGACCGGACTAATTAACGAAACAAGAGACCCGATCGGCGAAAAATCTTTTTGGTTATTAGGGAGCGTAGCAGAACCGAATACTCTGTATTTGGACATTACGCCCTTGAAACCTGGACATTTCGCAGAAATTAGGGACGGATGCATAGAGAGGGAACAATGTTGGAATGATATTTCACATTATTGGCATGCAAAGCAACTGAAAGGATTGAGTCGGGATGAGATACAAGAACGCGTTCGTGAGGCAGTAATTAGTTCAGTCAAAGCTCATATTGTCGCAGATGTACCAGTTGGGGTTTTTTTGTCTGGCGGCATTGATTCTGGTGTCCTCGCTGGGCTAATGGTCGAATCTGGGATCAAAGACTTACATGGCATTACAATTTCATATGAAGAATTCTCTGGACTACATGAAGATGAGGTTCCTGGTGCTAAGTTAATTGCCGATCACTATGGAATTCAACATCATGTCCGGATTGTTACTAAAGCTGAGTTTCAACGAGATTTGCCTCAAATCTTAAGAGCGATGGATCAGCCTACTATAGATGGAATAAATACTTGGTACGCCAGTAAAGCCGTTGCGGAGTTAGGACTCAAGGTGGTTGTTTCTGGAGTTGGTGGGGATGAATTATTTCAAGGATATAAACATTTTCAGCAATTGCCTCATCTTATTGCTTTTTGGAAAATATTTTCTAAATTACCTGGAATGATATTTCTAACTAAATTGCTTTGTAAATATATTGCGAGTCAAACAAAAAATATGCGGTGGCTTGATTTGCCAATATGGTTAAAGAGTATTTCTGGTGCTTGGTGGTTACGTCGTAGTCTTTACAATTTTGATGAAGCAATTTCACAAGTTAGTGACCATAAAATAGCTTTTGAACAGTCGACAAAGGATCCTAACTACTGGATAAAAAATATCGCTGGTAGCCTGCCTGAAGATAATTATTTAGCGTTGAGTCAAATAGAATCAATGGCATACCTTCGGAACCAATTGTTAAGAGATAGTGACTGGGCATCTATGGACCATAGTGTCGAGTTAAGAACTCCCTTGGTGGATTCATTTTTAACAGAAGAACTTAGTCCTTTTCTGGGGGAATTCAAACACTTCCCTAAAAAAATGTTGCTTGCAAATTGTCTTTCGAAAAAATTACCAGAAGAAATATTGCGCCGAAAAAAGTCAGGATTTGGAATTCCTGTAGCGACATGGCTTCTTGAAAGTGATGTAAGGGGAATGAAATTTAATAGTCGGGCAGTCGCACACTTGGTTATGGATAGACAATTGTGAGTAAAGAGAAAAAAACTATTTTGATTTTGGCAAAATACTATTTACCTGGGTACAAAGCGGGTGGGCCGATTAGAACAATAGCGAATTTTGTAGCGAAGCTTGGCGGTGAATTTAATTTGAAACTTTTGTGTTTGGATAGGGATTTAGGAGATACAAGCCGTTATTTGGAAGTAAAAAACAGTACTTGGACTCAAGTTAAAAATGTCCGAATTTTTTATTTGGCTCCCGAGTTGTCATCTTTTCTTTATATTTATCGAATATTAAGAAGCGAACCATACGAACAACTCTATTTGAATAGCTTCTTCGATTTTAAGTTTACATTTTTCCCACTATTATTACGTTGGTTAAGACTAATTCCAGCTAGACGCGTCATCGTTGCACCTAGAGGAGAGTTTTCTCCCGGGGCTTTATCAATTAAAAAAACTAAGAAAATGTTTTATCTTAACTTGGTGAAGTTTTTGGGAATTTATAAAAATGTTTCTTGGCAAGCTTCAAGTGAAATAGAAGCTACCCTCATTTCTAACCAATTTCCCTCCGTGTTGGGAAAAAATTTCCCGAATAAAATTTTCGTCGCTCCTAACATACCAGATGAGACGGCCCCCAATATATCTTCTTTGGCGATCAATACTGAAGATGTCCTTGGTAATGTAAAAATGGTTTTTTTATCAAGAATTAGTCGGATGAAAAATTTAGCCGGCGCCTTAAGTATTTTGAAGCATGTCAATGCCAATATTGATTTTGATATTTATGGACCGATAGAGGACGAGGAATATTGGTCAAAGTGTCAAAGTTTAATCCAGGAATTGCGTGAAAATGTGAAAGTCCGATATTTGGGAAGTATTCAAAATTCGGAAGTTTTAGATACTCTTAAAAACTATGATTTGTTCTTTTTACCAACACTAGGTGAAAATTATGGTCATGTAATTCATGAGGCCCTTCGAGCTGGAGTACCAGTGTTAATAAGTGATAGAACTCCTTGGCTGAATTTGATGAAAGAAGGTGTCGGATGGTCTTTTTCTTTGTCTGATGAATACAAATTTGCTGAGTCAATCGAAGATCTCTCGCGAATGTCTAATAATTCTTTAAATCAAATGAAAATTAGAGCGCAGAAATATGGATTATCAGTTGGTGAAATAAATGATGCTGTTGCCAAAAATAGGGAAATTTTTCTGCAATAAAGCAGTATTTATATACTGAAGATTTTGAAGAAAGGTAATCATCCCCTTTTTAATGGACGATAGAAGTAGAAGACGGGGTTGTTAATGCCTTTTTGTATTTCGGTGGTATGCCACCAATGGCTTTGTTCGGACGTTCGTTATTGTAAAACCATAGCCATTCTGTCGCATGCTCCCGGACTTCTTCAATACTACTGAATAAATACTGATCCAACCATTCTCCGCGAACCGTTCGGTTATACCGCTCGACGTAAGCATTCTGCTGTGGATTGCCAGGCTGGATGAACTTCAGTTCAATCCCGTGCCTCGCTGCCCACTCAGCCAGTAAAGCACTGATGTATTCCGGACCATTATTGACCTGCTCCCCGAGTTTAGTACGGTAATAATGTAGAGTTTGCCCTGATGGAGGCAAACATGAAGAATCGATTCACGGAAGAGCAAATCATTAGTGTCTTAAAAGAAGCTGAAACCGGTGTGAAAGTGGCAGAGATTTGCCGTAAACACGGAATCAGCGATGCGACTTATTACAACTGGAAGGCGAAATTCGGCGGGATGACGGTTTCAGAAGCGCAGCGGCTCAAGACACTGGAGGCTGAGAATGCCCGGCTAAAGCGGTTATTGGCGGAAACGATGCTCGATAACGCTGCACTCAAGGATGTTGTTGGCCGAAAGTGGTAAGCCCACAAGCCAGACGCGACACTGTTTCCTATGTCATGGCAACTCACGGATTAGGCATCACGCGTGCTTGTGGGCTGATCGGTATTTCCAGGTCGTTGTATCGATATGAATCGACTCGCCCGAGAGACGAGGAGTTGTCCAAACGATTGACTGAGCTCGCCGGCCAAAAGCGCCGCTATGGCTATCGACGCCTGCATGTGTTGTTGTGTCGCGAAGGCTGGTTGATTAATCACAAACGTACCTATCGGGTCTATCATGATGCTGGCCTGATGGTACGTAGGCGAAAACGTAAACGAATTGCAGGCATTGAACGACAGCCGAAAGTAATAGCTCTAGCACCGAATCAAAGTTGGTCAATGGACTTTGTCTCGGACGGATTTATTGACGGGCGAAGGCTACGCTGTTTGAATATCGTTGATGACTTCACAAAACAATGTTTGGCAATAGAAGTAGATACATCGCTACCTGGACGTCGTGTTGTTACTGTTTTAGAACGGCTTGCAGAAAGTCGAGGATTGCCAAGATCGGTGACTGTAGATAACGGGCCTGAATTTATTAGCAAAGTACTTGATGAATGGGCGTACCGAAAGCAGCTTCAATTACGCTTCATCGAACCGGGCAAGCCTCAGCAAAACGCCTACATTGAAAGTTTTAACGGCAAGTTTCGGGATGAATGTTTGAATGAGCATTGGTTCTTATCAATGCGTCACGCAAGAGAAGTCATTGCAGCTTGGCGTCAGGAATATAACGAAGAGCGTCCGCACAGCTCACTTGGTTATCTGACACCAAATCAATTTGCAGATAGTTTTTTTACCGCAGACTCTATGTCAGTTCCGGACTAAATTGGGGAGCAGGTCAGCATGTGAAAATATAAGTAAATAGTTAATTATTTGATAGCTTATACTAAGGCTAACAAGTTATACTTGCTTACATCTTCTTACAAGTCTAATTTGGACTGCTTCATCTTCAGTTCGATTAATACATAAAATGACTAATTTAACTACGCGAATTTTAGTGCTTGGCGCATCCGGTATGCTTGGCAATGCCATTATTAGATACTTTTCTCAATTCGAAGAATTTGAAGTATTTGGAACAATTCGCTCTCCAAAATGCCTAGCTTTCTTTTCTCCTGAAATACAAAAAAATATTTTTTCCAACATAGATGTGTTGAATCCGGTGGATCTCAATAACGCATTTATCAAAATAAGACCGAATGTTGTTATTAACTGTATTGGTTTAGTTAAGCAGTTGGGAGATTCTAAGAATCCTCTCAAGGCGATCCCAATTAACGCAGAGTTTCCCCACCGTCTTGCTCAAATTTGCGATTTAGGAAATGCTAGGCTCATTCACTTTGGCACCGACTGTGTATTTTCCGGAAATAAAGGGATGTATTCAGAATTAGATCTGCCGGACGCAAACGATCTTTATGGCCGAAGTAAGTTTTTAGGCGAGGTGTCGGCTAGGCACTGTATAACTTTACGTACTTCAATAATTGGGACTGAACTTGATAGCCATAGTAGTTTAGTAGGCTGGTTTCTAAATCAATCAAACGAAGTTAAGGGGTACAGGAACGCAATTTTTTCGGGATTACCCACAGTCGAAATCGCTCGAATTATTAGGCAATTCGTGTTGCCTAATAAGAATTTATCAGGGATGTACCATCTCTCAGCAGAACCCATATGCAAATTCGATTTATTAAATTTGGTTGCTAAGGAGTATGGAAAAGATATTTCTATTATTCCTGATGAGACTTTAAAAATTGATCGTTCCTTAAATTCTGATAATTTTCGCAATGTAACTGGATATATCCCTAGGGATTGGACCACTTTAATAAAAGAAATGAAACAATTTAGCTAAGCTAGGAAAGAATATGTTTAAAGATAAAGTCTTGCTTATTACAGGTGGCACAGGGTCCTTTGGCAACGCTGTTTTAAATCGTTTCATTAATTCCGATTTGGCAGAGATAAGAATTTTCAGTCGGGATGAAAAAAAACAAGAGGATATGCGTATCGCACTGAAAAATGAGAAAGTAAAGTTTTACATTGGCGATGTTCGTAATTATGACAGCGTCCATGATGCGTTAAGGGGTGTTGATTACGTATTCCATGCAGCGGCACTGAAGCAAGTGCCTTCGTGCGAGTTCTATCCTATGGAAGCAGTTCAGACCAACGTACTTGGTGCTGAAAACGTTATGAGGGCTGCAATCGCAAATGAAGTAAAAAAATGTGTTGTACTTAGTACTGACAAGGCGGTTTATCCGATTAACGCAATGGGAATTTCTAAAGCGATGATGGAAAAATTGATGGTTGCAAAATCAAGACTTTGCAATCCTGATAAAACCGTTTTATCAGCTACCAGATATGGCAATGTAATGGCCTCACGCGGATCGGTTATTCCGTTGTTTTTACAGCAATTAAAGGAAAATAAACCTCTTACAATTACCGACCCTAGCATGACGCGTTTTTTAATGTCTCTGGAGGAGTCGGTTGATCTTGTCATGTATGCATTTGAACACGCTCGTCCAGGTGATATTTTTGTTCAAAAAGCACCCGCGTCAACAGTTGCAGACCTCGCAGCAGCAATGTGCGAACTAATTAATCCAGCTGGCGAAGTTAAAGTAATCGGAACAAGGCACGGAGAAAAGCTTTATGAATCTTTGGTTTCCAGAGAGGAAATGGCTAGAGCGGATGACTTAGGAGAATATTATCGGATTCCGGCAGATTCAAGGGATTTAAACTACGATAAATATTTCGTAAAGGGAAGTCCTGATGTCTCGAGCCTCGATGATTACACGTCACATAACACCATTAGATTGTCAGTTAATCAGGTAAAAGAAGTTTTGATGAAATTGGATTTGATTCGTGAGGCTGTTTGTGAAAAAGCTTAAGGTGATGACAATTGTTGGGACTCGTCCAGAAATTATTCGACTTTCCCGAGTGATTCCAAAACTTGATTTATTTTGTGAACATTATTTGGTTCATACAGGCCAAAATTACGATTTTGAATTAAATGAAGTTTTTTTCAATGATCTAAAAATTCGAAAACCTGATGCTTTTTTAAATGCTGCTGGTAGTACAGCTGCTGAGACAATTGGTAAAGTCATTATTAGCTCAGACCAAGTTTTGGACCGTTTTAAGCCAGATGCATTACTGATATTAGGAGATACAAACAGTTGTATTTCGGCGGTTTCAGCTAAGCGTCGAAAAATTCCAATATTTCATATGGAAGCAGGTAACAGGTGTTTTGACTTTAGAGTCCCTGAAGAAATTAATAGAAAAATTGTAGATCACACATCTGACATTAATTTAACTTATAGTGAAATTGCTAGGAGTTATCTTCTGAGAGAAGGCCTTCCACCTGATCAAGTAATCAAGACAGGTAGCCCCATGAGAGAGGTGCTGGAATACTTCAAAGACCAAATTACAGCGTCTGACATACTCCAAAAGTTAAATCTCAATCACGGTGAATTTTTTGTCGTGAGTTCTCATCGAGAGGAAAATGTAGATAACCCTCGAAATCTTGCTAAGTTATTTTTAGCCTTAGATAAAATTGTTGAAAAATATAAACTTCCTATTATTGTGTCAACGCATCCTAGGACAAGAAAGCGAATCGAAGAACAGGGTATCGTTGCTAATCCATTGGTGCAATTTCATAAACCTTTTGGGTTTTTTGATTATATTCATCTACAAATGAATGCTAGAGCGGTTCTATCAGACAGCGGAACAATTACTGAGGAATCATCAATCTTAAATTTCCCGGCATTAAATTTGCGCGAAGTGCATGAGCGGCCTGAAGGAGTTGAAGAAGGTGCTGTAATGATGGTAGGCCTCGAGGTTGACCGAATTATGCAATCTTTGGAAATTTTGGAAACACAAGGACGCGCTGAAATACGCACTCTCCAAATCGTTGAAGATTATTCTCCAATCAATGTTTCCGATAAAATTTTAAGAATAATCCAGAGTTATACCGATTTTGTGAACAGAAAAACATGGCGAAAAGATTCCTAAACGATCTTGGTCAGAATTCCAAAAGGGAAATTGCTGTTATTACTGATGCTTTCCCTCCTATGCGAACATCGGCTGCAATTCAGATTAGGGATTTGGCGCTTGAATTATGCACATTTGATGTACGACCAATTGTATTGGTCCCATCTCCCGAGCAGAACGTACCTTGGATCGTAGAGGAATTCAATGAAGTAACGGTGTTAAGGCTGAAAGCCTTTAAGACGAAAGATATTAATTATGTAATGAGAACAATCAATGAGTTGTTGATGCCATTTTGCATGTTGCATAATTTAAAAAAAAGCCCATTCAAAGATACAAAGTGGTCTGGAATTGTTTGGTATTCACCCAGCATATTTTGGGGACCATTGGTTAAAAGCCTTAAGAAACACGCTGCTTGCAAAAGTTATTTGATACTCAGAGATATTTTCCCAGAATGGGCCGTTGACATGGGTTTGATGCGGCGTTCTCTTCCTTACCATTTTTTCAAAAAAATAGAGCTGTTTCAATATCGAGTGGCGGATGTTATTGGGGTTCAATCGCCTGGAAATTTGAATTATTTTAAGAAAAAAATTCAGACTTTAGCCAAAATCGAGGTGCTACAAAATTGGTTAGCCAATGGACCTAATATCGCCTCAACTATCAAGATCGCCGACACCAATTTAAGCGGTAGAAAGATATTTGTGTATGCCGGAAATATGGGGTTAGCTCAAGGCATGGATATCTTACTAGCGTTAGCAACGCGCCTTGCTTATCGTAAGGATATTGGTTTTGTATTTGTAGGAAGAGGTAGCGAGGCGTTGAGACTGAAACAGGTATCGATCAGTAATGGGCTAGATAACACTTTATTTTTTGATGAAATCGATCCTTATGAAATTCCTGATTTATACAAGCAATGTCATGTAGGCATGATAGCTTTAGATAAACGTCATCAAACTCATAATATTCCAGGAAAGTTTTTAACCTATCTTCAATCCGGATTACCGGTACTTGCGTGTGTAAATTCTGGAAATGACATAGAAAAATTAATTGTCGAGCATGACGTGGGTAAAGTTTGTATTTCGCACCAGGTAGAAGAGTTGATGCAACTAGCAATTTCATTAGTAGAAGAAAATACTTTAGATCGAGAAATTAAATGTAAGCGCTTATTTCAAAGTCTGTTTTCTTCATCCAGTTGTGCAAAGCAGATTCTTGAAAATTTGTTACATTAAATTAAATTGTTAAATTCATAAAATTTAAAAGGGCGTTTTTGTGAACAATAAAATAATAGCGGTCGTGGGCCTTGGATACGTCGGATTGCCTCTGGCAGTAGAGTTTGGAAAAATTTTCCATACGATAGGTTTTGATCGATCTGAGTCTAAAGTGTTGAGTTACAGGAACTATATAGATCCCTCTAATGAGGTATCGACAGAAAATCTTCAGGCGTCTACTTTGTTAAAAGTTACCAACAGTGCTTCAGATCTTTCGGAAGCTGACTACTTAATCGTAGCGGTGCCAACGCCTGTGGATGATGCTCATCAGCCTGATTTTTCACCTCTGGTCTCTGCCTCAGAGACCATAGGGAAATTTATGAAAAAAGGCGCAACTGTAATTTATGAATCAACAGTTTATCCCGGCGCCACGGAGGAAATTTGTATCCCGGTTTTGGAAAAAATATCAGGATTGAAATGGAAGGTTGACTTTAATGTGGGCTACTCGCCTGAACGAGTTAATCCGGGTGACAGAGAGAGGACAATCACAAAAGTTACTAAAGTTGTTTCGGGAGACAGTGTGACAACTTTAGAAGATGTAGCGACTCTCTACGAGTCGATAATCGTAGCAGGAGTACATCGCGCAAGCTCAATTAAAGTCGCCGAGGCTGCAAAGGTCATTGAGAACACACAACGTGACCTAAATATCGCCCTAATGAATGAACTTGCAATTATTTTTAATAAAATTGGCATTGATACTATTGAGGTTTTACAAGCCGCCGGTACTAAGTGGAATTTTTTGCCGTTCAGACCGGGTTTGGTTGGAGGCCACTGTATCGGGGTTGATCCTTATTATTTAACCCACAAAGCCGAGCGATTGGGGTATCACCCAGATGTGATTCTCGCTGGTAGACGAATAAATGATGAAATGGGGGCTTATATTGCCCAGCAGACTATCAAGCAATTAATTAAAGCGGGTACAGCGGTAAAAAACGCAAAAATTAATGTTTTAGGATTAACATTTAAAGAGAATTGCTCAGACTTGAGAAACTCTAAAGTAGTTGATTTGATCAATGAATTAAAAGAGTATGGATGTGAAGTTACCGTCCATGATCCGGTCGCTAGCTCGGAGGAGTCGCTTCACGAATATGGCATACCATTAATTTCGTGGGATTCTTTACCTGAAGCTGATGCATTAGTTGTGGCAGTTTCCCACAATGAGATCCTATCATTACCAATTACAAATTTACTTTCTAAACTAAAACCATCTGGTTTGTTGGTAGATGTTAAATCTCGGTTTGACAGAGATTATGTTATTGGAGCTGGTTATAAGGTATGGAGACTCTAATATCGTATTTCTAATGAAAGCATATTGAGCCGAAATTTGAAAGAAAATTGGCTCAATTTAATTTCGGACGAGTTTGCTTTTTGCATCATCTTTCCTGTGCGCCAATGTTGAAAGCCACAGCGCGCCTTGCCATTTATTTCATTCGTATAGTGTTGTTGCTATCAGCTATGCCGATTGTTGGGCATTATTTTGTGTATTGATCAATCAAAGTGAAGTATTTAAATATATAACCACGAGTATTGGTACCAAGCGAAAAATCATAGCAAAAAAATTAATTAAATTTGATTTTTAAAAACCAACATTTTTTATAATAATTGCAAAAATTTTCTTTTGAGAAATGCTTTTTTATTACGTAAAAATAATCTATGCCCGGCCGAAGTTAATAAAAGTCAATTTAAATTTTGTTTAGTAATTACTCCTGAATGTTTCTTCTTAGTCAAATCCATGCAAAAGTATTTCAATTATATTGGATAAAGTGTTTTTTATTAATGAACCAGCGTCCATGTTTCAAAGAACATAAATAAAAGCCGGTTCTGGATTATTGATTGGCTATTAGCGCATATAAACAAATATTTCTGACTATTTCTTAACCGATCCTATCTTGGGCAAGCTATGTTAAAAATTAATCCGGTTATTTTATGCGGCGGTTCCGGCACCCGTTTGTGGCCGTTGTCACGCGCAGGATTCCCGAAACAGTTTCTGGCCCTGGCCGGACAGGACAGCCTGTTTCAGCAGGCGGTAAGCCGCATTAACGAACTGGCCGGCGGGCAGATCGAAGTCGGTCAGACGCTGGTGGTAACCAATGAAGAACATCGTTTCCTGACGCTTGATCAGCTACGCGAATTGAAACTGCCGGATGCCCGCCTGCTGCTGGAGCCGGCCGGCCGCAATACCGCTCCGGCACTGAGTCTGGCTGCACTGGCTGCCTTGCAGGACGGCAGCGATCCGGTACTGGTCGTCAGTCCGGCCGACCAGACCATTACCGATCCGGCGGCATTCCGCAAGGCGCTGCAAACTGCGGTGGCGGCCGCTGCCGACGGCGCGATTGCGATACTGGGAATTACCCCGGACCGGCCGGAAACCGGCTACGGTTACATCCGCCGGCATAGCGCCGCCAACCAGGCGGGTTGGAGCGAGGTAGCCGGCTTTGTAGAAAAGCCGGACCTGGCCACGGCAAGGGCTTATCTGCAGGATGGCAATTATCTCTGGAACAGCGGCATGTTCGTGCTGCGCGCCAGTAGCTGGCAAAAGGCCATGGCGGCGTTCCGGCCCGACATTGCCGCAGCCACCGAACTGGCCTGGCAGTCGCGTAAGCATGATGACCAGTTCATCCGCCCCGACCGGCAGGCGTTTCTGGCAGTGCCGTCGGAATCGATCGACTATGCCGTGATGGAAAAATGTCCGGGTTCTCCGTTTGCATTGCGCATGGTGGCGCTGGACGCAGGCTGGAGTGATCTGGGCGCCTGGGATGCGGTGTGGCAGACCGGCGAGCGTGACGGGAGCGGCAATGTATTGCATGGCGACGTGATTCAGGCCGATTGCGAAAATACGCTGGTATTTTCCAGTTCGCGGCTGGTAAGTGCGGTTGGCGTGACCGATCTGGTGATCGTCGAAACGCCCGATGCGGTGCTGGTGACCGATCGCCAGCATAGTCAGCAGGTCAAGAAAATCGTGGCCAGCCTGCAACAATCGGGACGCGAAGAACATGTATTGCACCGCAAAGTGCATCGTCCCTGGGGCTGGTACGACAGTACCGACGAATCAGCGCGTTTCAAGGTCAAGCGGATCCAGGTCAAGCCGGGCGCCAGCCTGAGCCTGCAAAAACATCATCACCGGGCGGAACACTGGATCGTGGTGCAGGGCACAGCCGAGGTGGTCTGCGGCGATAAAACCATGCTGCTGACTGAAAATCAGTCGACCTATATCCCGCTTGGCGAAGTACACCGTTTATCCAATCCTGGCGTGATCCCGCTTGAGATTATCGAAGTCCAGTCGGGCAGCTATCTGGGAGAAGACGATATCGTCCGTTTTCAGGACAGCTATGGACGCGACAATAATGCATAACTCTGGGGCGAGTAGTAGATCAAATAACTCACCGTTTTGCGGTCTCAAATAAATTTTTCATAGTACGCTTGATTAGGGTCTGTTGACGTTTGAACGTAAGCCTTTGAAAAAGAAAGGCAAACTCGTATTGTTAAGGTTTTCACACCGATCCAACACGAGTTTGCCATGCCCCGATTACTGTGACCTGCTCCCCAAATTAGTACGAAACCAATTTAGAGTCCGCGGTTAAAAAACTGTCTGCAAATTGATTCGGCGTCAGATGTAACCCTCCCGTAAAATCAAGCCATGCATAACTAGAGTTCTTGAGGCAAACTTATATGCCAAGGGAGAACAGAAATGCGTAAGAGCAGATTTACAGAGACACAGATCAAGCGCACTTGGAAGCTGGCGGCCAATCAGTTTGCCATCATGTTTGGCGAACGCTTCACCAACGCGATTAACTAAAACCCGGCCCCGCACACACAGAATTTCTTACACGTCCGCCCAAAGGGCGTCAATCACTGATACTTCATTCTTGGATAATCAAATCAAACGTACTTATTCCTTTCACTATATAGAAGGCTTCAGGCCATTGTTGGTGTCTCTTATCGGAACGAAAGAATGTGAAAAAATTGAGCAAAAATTATTACATACTCCAGCATCAAAGTTTGATGCATTCAAAAATTGTTTATCCAATTTGAAGTCACATCGCAACACACATGCACACACTCACTTGAACAATACAACACCACAAATCTTGAGTCCATCCTCTTTACGTACTCAAAGAAAGTTAATCGGTGATGCGCTACTTGAGATCGAAAACGAACTTCGTGCTTTAGGTTACTGACGCAATAAATAAAACTGTTTCCCAGTCATCTGCGAGTAACAAAAAAGATCTTCAGAAACGTTGCGTGCATACCTCCGTAGGGTGCGCCATGCGCACCGTTTCACCGGATATCTCCATTTTTTAAGCCGTTCGTTTTTCCATCATTGGTGCGCATGGCACAAACCACCTAATATTTGTGCGGCTTGTGGCGTGTTTTCGGCCTGCAAGCCGCATCTTTATTGGGATATTCTTTTACGGATATTGACGAGTCATCGCGTTAATAGCACGCGGTGATTTTATTTCTCCCGTCGCTCTCACGCCTGAATACCGACGTTCAAATATCGCTGGCGGCACGTATTTCTTCACCGTGAATAGCTTTCGGCGCAGACCAATTTTGACAGCCGTATCATTGCCTGCCGCCTTATTTCTCAAGATTAAGTTTGCTTCATACATTTCAACACCGTGTCGTCAATGATCGAATCTTTTCTCACACATTCCTTTAATTTTTTTGTGGGAATCGTTGTCGTTGAAGTATTTTTTTCGGGGACAAGCCAAGTGTGATAGCGGGGTGTTATCTTGCCCTTGATTGAATGCCAGAATTCTATTGGCAGCGAAACGATGATGCCATTTGCATTTTTTTGTAAGTGGAAATGCAAATGTGGTTCCGTAGAAAATCCGCTATTCCCCGACAGCCCAATGACCATACCAGCTTCGATTCTTTGCCCAGGGGAGACGTGAGACGAATATTGTTTCAGGTGGATATATTCGGCCCAAGTACCGTCGTCATGAAGAACCCTCACGAAGTTTGCTTTATCCACAAACTCAGGCTTCGCCAGTCCATTATCTGCAAATTGGTTTACATTTTCGATGACATAACCAGATCTGGCCGCAACAATCGGCGTACTAATAGGCATAACGAGATCAATGGCATTTTTATTTGAAACTGCATTGTGAGAAAAAATCGGTCCATCTGGTGCCTGACTAACGAAAACTGGCTGCTCTGAAATAAAAGGCAATCTGTATTTCGCAGTCGGATCATGCTGTGCAACTGGCGAGCCAATCACATAATTAAATTTATAAAAAAACTCGTATCTCTGCTGCTTATTGAAAGCGGAAATTTCGACTAACTCCAGCGTTTGTCCGGGTGCAATATAGCGCACTATCGGCCAGCTCGCGCTGGAAGCGATGTTGCTGGAACGAACTAAATTCAGGCTTAAGGTCAGAGGAATACGACTTCGGTTATTCGCAATCACCAGTGTCGAATTCGCTTTTTTGACACTCTCTACTGACACCAGCGTGGTTTGTGAAAAGCCGCAAGAAGACCACAGCCACACGATTAACAACACGCACAATTGAGGATATAAATTTCGAGCGTCTCTCATTGCGAATTTCAGTTCAAAATTATCGTACTGCAGGCCAGATAATTCTCTCTACAAATATCAGTCGTTTAACACCGCCAATAATATTTCACTGCTCCAATGCCAGCAATGTAGCTTAAGGAGCAGTTTTTATACGGACAAAGACTCGATTATTTTTTAAAAATTTCCTTCCGACTTTTAACATTTTCATGTTGTCGAAAGCAAAATACGTAGCCACGTGTCTTTCGTAGCAAAAAAATTAGCTGGATTTCTCAGCAAATCTGCTCCGCGCCACGTGCAATTTTTTATAGCTGTCAATCAAACGCTGGTGACGCTCAAGCCCTTCCAGCTTCATGCTCGTCGGCGTTAAGCCGTAAAAGCGCACGCTGCCATTGACCGATCCGATTGCTGCATCCATACGTTCATTGCCAAACATGCGGCGGAAATTGGCTTCGTAATCAGCCAGCTCTAAGTCGTCATCCAGCGTGACTTCGAGCGCCACGTTCAGCGCCTGATAAAACAGACCGCGTTCGACGCTGTTGTCGTTGTATTGCAGGAAGGCTTGCGTCAAATCCTGCGCATCGTCGAGTTGCTCTAAGGCGAGATGAATCAGCAGCTTTAATTCCAGCACGGTGAGTTGTCCCCACACCGTATTCTCATCAAATTCGATGCCAATCAGGGTGGCGATATCGCTGTAATCGTCGAGCTCATTATTCTCTAAACGATCAAGCAAGTCTTCAAGTGCATCGTCATCAAGCTGATGTAAATTCAGAATATCTTTGCGGAACAATAGAGCTTTGTTGGTGTTATCCCAGATCAGATCTTCGACGGGGTAGACTTCTGAATAACCCGGCACCAGGATGCGGCAAGCGGTGGCGCCTAACTGGTCGTACACCGCCACGTAGGATTCTTTGCCCATATCTGCAAGGATACCGAACAAGGTCGCGGCTTCGTCGGCATTCGAGTTTTCGCCGTGACCTGAGAAATCCCATTCCACAAATTCGTAGTCGGCTTTGGCACTGAAAAAGCGCCATGACACGACGCCACTGGAGTCGATGAAGTGTTCAACAAAGTTATTCGGCTCCGTCACCGCCTGACTGACGAAAGTCGGTTGCGGTAAATCATTCAGGCCTTCAAAACTGCGACCTTGCAGCAACTCGGTCAGGCTGCGTTCCAGCGCAACTTCAAAGCTCGGATGCGCGCCAAACGAAGCAAATACGCCACCGGTGCGCGGGTTCATCAGGGTCACGCACATTACCGGATATTGCCCGCCAAGCGAAGCGTCTTTGACCAGCACTGGAAAGCCTTGTTCTTCCAAACCATGTATGCCAGCCAGGATGCCGGGATACTTTGCCAATACATCTTGCGGCACATCAGGCAAGGCGATTTCGCCTTCGATAATTTCGCGTTTGACAGCGCGTTCAAAAATCTCTGACAAACATTGCACCTTTGCTTCGGCCAGAGTATTTCCCGCACTCATGCCGTTGCTGGCGAACAGGTTTTCGATCAGGTTTGATGGGAAATAAACGGTCGCGCCATCGGATTGACGCACGAATGGTAATGAGCAAATACCGCGTTCGCTGTTACCGGAATTGGTATCGATCAGATGCGAGCCACGCAGTTCTTTATCGGGGTTGTAAATCGCCAGAGTGTAGGCATCCAGTATCTCTTTTGGCAGCGCATCTTTTTTGCCCGGCTTGAACCACTTTTCATTCGGGTAATGCACGAAATCTGCATTCGCAATATCTTCACCCCAGAACGAACCGGCGTAAAAATGATTATTGCTCAAGCGCTCAATGTATTCGCCCAATGCCGATGCCAAGGCGCTTTCTTTGGTCGCGCCTTTGCCATTGGTAAAGCACATCGGTGAATGCGCATCGCGGATATGCAAAGACCACACATTCGGAATGATATTGCGCCACGACGCGATTTCGATTTTGATGCCGAGACCCGCCAACAAACCGGACATATTCGCGATGGTTTGCTCTAAGGGCAAGTCTTTACCGAGAATATAGGTCGCCGCATCCGCATCTGGATTTAAGGTCAGCAAAGCTTGTGCGTCGGCATCGAGACTCTCGACTTCTTCGATCACAAATTGCGGACCTTCCTGCACGACCTTTTTGACGGTGCAACGTTCAATCGAGCGCAGAATACCCTGACGATCCTTTTCAGAAATATCGGCGGGCAATTCAACCTGAATTTTGAAAATTTGCGCGTAGCGGTTTTCCGGGTCAACGATATTATTTTGCGACAGGCGGATATTCTCAGTCGGAATATTGCGCGTGTTGCAGTACAACTTCACGAAGTACGCCGCGCACAATGCCGATGAAGCCAGAAAGTAATCGAAAGGCCCGGGCGCTGAGCCATCGCCTTTATAGCGGATAGGCTGATCAGCGATCACCGTGAAATCATCGAACTTGGCTTCGAGGCGAAGCTTATCGAGAAAGTTGACTTTAATTTCCATGAGGAGTGTTCCAAAAAAGCGGCTGAAAGCGCATTAAAAGTAAATCAGGCGCCATTATCCGTTCTTTTAGGGCGGTACGCACTGTGTACTCGTCATCCCCTTGCAATCCGGGTATCTTCGGGACAAAGTCATGACTTGTAATGACAGACAGCAAACCTGTTGTTACGGCCTTAGCGTATACCGGCTCCAGCTTCAAAGAATGCAGACGCAGCCTTCCTGAGATCAAGCTCCGGAAAAAACTGAATGATTAAACTGGGTTATGAGGCAGAAGAAGTGGCGTTATCAGCAGGAATGATGTCGTCCGTTTCGATACGGTCACGCCCATTATTCTTTGCGCGATACAGAGCAGCATCGGCCCGAACCAGTAAGTGATCCAAATCATCATCCGCACTGGCATTGCTGGCAATACCTATACTGAGGGTACAAAGTGGTAAATCAGTTTGCGCATGTTTCAGCGTTGTCTGAATACGTATTGCTATCTGGCGGGCTTCTGCCTGCGTCGTTCCCGGTAATACTACGACAAACTCTTCACCACCAAAACGGGCCATCCGGTCACACGCACGCAACAGCAGACAGGATTTTTCTACAATAAACACCAGCACCTGATCGCCGACGGCATGACCATACTGATCATTGACGCGTTTAAAGTGATCCAGATCTATCGCCAGCACCGTCACTGGAAAGTCTGTCTGGCGGGCGTGTAATTGCAATTGCGCATAATAGGCAACACAACCACGACGGTTGAGCACCCCTGTCAAAGGATCTTCAATTGCACGTTGCTCAAGTACGTCCTTTAAACGACGTGACGCCATGACGAGAAAAACGACGCTTAACAACTGCACCAGTATTGTCGAGGTTGCGAGATAAGTCGTTGTCAGATTACTGGTCTTCAGCAAATTCACGCTCGTACCGCCGAATACCAGAGCAAAACCACCGCGCAACAAAGTCAGAGTAGCGTGAACCAGTAACAGCGCCATAAAAAAATAGCTACTGAAATGCCTTTCGCCGTACAGCCAGACGAGCCGTATCAGTGCGCAGTACATACCAAAAGCAGTCAGCGAATAAATCGCCACACGTATGCTGAAATTGGGCGTCACCACCAACCACCACAGCAAGCCTGCGATGGTGATGCTCCATATAAGCAGAAACAGACGCCAGGTCGGTTTCTGACCGTAGAACAACTGGGTGCCAATCAGAGTCATTCCCTGTCCCCACAGCATCGCGCCATTGAATCCGGGAATCGCAATGTATTCGCTGAGTATCCCTTGCGTCGCAAGTATGGGCAGCGCTATCAATGTCATTAATTGCGCCCACGCCCAATGTCCCACTCCCTGCACTTCCGACTTAAAAGTACGATGCACCGAAAACATGATAGTGCTCATACCTATGCATATGAACGCGCTCATCAAGACTAAGGTGTATAAATCCAGTGGTTTCATCGTGCTCTTATCAATGGAAACAGGCTGTCGTTTTTGTGGGCGCAATTATAGTGGATAAGACTCACAAAATTTCCTTAATGCAATTTCTTTATTGATCAACCTCCCGCGTCTTCAGCATGGATGACTTCAGTTGTACAACAACAGCAGGACCTTCAGAACGCCCGGCACTGCAAAAAGTAGCTGACGCATATGCATCTTTTTTGCATCATTGATCATGCCGATTTACACTGGTCTTCTGAGCAAAAATTCTCATAAATAGCACTTAGAAATTCATGACGAAGGAAATCCATGCAAGACTGGTCTGTATTGAAAACGCTCTGGGAGCGCCATTGCGACCCGGCTTATAAAACGAGTGCGCGCGAATCCGTCAAATGGGAACAACAGATCCAAGCCTTATACGCCAATCAGATCGCACATCCGGTTGCACTCAGATTTCTTCTGCAAGAACGTCCGACTCTGGAAGAATTCCACGACTGGATCGCGTATACCAGCAAGCAGTATGTGTTCACCGAAGACAAGACGGATACTGATGACAATAACTATCGTCTTTCAGCCGAACAACTTACCTTCTGGCAGGAAAACGGTTACCTGATTTTACCCAATATCATCGACAGCGCGGCGTGTACTGCCAGTTGCGATGCAATCTGGGAATACACAGGTGCGACGCAGCAAGATCCGTCAAGCTGGTATCAGCCGCAATGCATACAACATGGTCTGATGCTGCCCTTCTACAATCATCCGCAGTTAAACAACAATCGCGCATCAAAACGTATACGCGCTGCCTATGCACAGCTCTACGGTAACGACTCACTCTACAAAACGATAGATCACGTCAGTTTCAATCCGCCGGAAACAGAGCATTTTTCTTTTCGCGGCAGCGCCCTGCACTGGGATGTCAGTATCGCGCAGCCTATACCGGAACGCTATCAGGGATTACTGTATTTAACAGATTGCGGCGAAACCGATGGGGCCTTTCATTGCGTGCCTGGTTTTCACCACCAGATCAGAGACTGGCTGGGACAATTCAGCCCAGCAGACAATATCCGGCAAATTGCAGCAGAAACCCTGAGGCCGCGCGCGGTACCTGGCAAGGCGGGCGACTTCCTCATCTGGCATCAGGCCCTGCCCCATTGTGCAACCCCGAATCACGGACTGACACCGCGTATGGTGCAGTATCTGACTTATGTTCCGACAAATCATGTGGAACACAGTGTCTGGATGTGAGGTTGGGCAACTTGTGATTTTTTTTGGGCGTTTGTTCTTTGGATGGGGCTTACGGCACATGCCCGGCCTAAAATTAAAAAGACTTTATCGGGCTCTCTTGCGCAATTACTTTGCTACGCTATCAATTCTGGAGATTCCTTTCAGGGACAACGTATTCGTTCTGACCTTGCCGAGCAAAGTTGCTTTTTGCGACTCTTCGGAAATATTGTAGGCGCCTTTAAACCAATCTTTCCATGTACACCATAAATTTCTGAAGGTGATAGAAAATCTGTGCGTTTCATTCTCATCAATTTCAAATTTCGTTGAGTCTTTAATTGTCCCTATATTGTTCCTTACCCATAAAAATCTCGCACCTTCGCCGGCCAACTTGGTAATCGCATCCGACTTGTGCTCTCCGCCCTCCTCTACCACCGTCAGTAGGCTTTTATCTGGCTGTGACTGGTCATGCTGACTTTTATAGCTCTTCATTTTGTTCGCTTTTTCTGTTCCCAACTCTGCCTTTTCGCCTTTGCGATACGACATCGCCTCAACAAAAGTTCGCCCATATTGACCAGGACTATTAACAACCCCTTCTTCAACGCCATTGACGTAGCCATCTAAGCACGCAGAGTGTTGATACATGAGGCAAACATAGTTATTGTCACCGTACTCCTGAACATGCCCATGGGTGAATGGATCTATCGTCTTTATGTCAGGCTTGTTCATATCTTTAGCTGCCACGGTATAACCACCATTTTTTGCTACGACATCTCTTACTTCTTTCATGGTGTTCCCTGCCACCTGTGCAATCGCAGTTAATGCCTGCGCTTTGCTCTCGACCACTTCTGGCTCTTCATTCCCACCGTGCAGCTTTGCGTCTAATTTGCTTACCTGATCAACGACGGAAAAGGTATCTCCCGTAACATGTAATCCAAGTTTGTTGTAATCACCGACCGCATCAATTTCTTTTAACTGTACCGCCTTAGCCTGTAATGCCTTCGCCCCCATCACATCCGCTTCTGTTTCCAGCCCCGCATCATCATTGACCGGTGTGCCCTCTTTCATTTGCATCGTCGGCCTCACACGTCCCTGGGCTTGCTGAACGACATGCCAGGCTTCATGTGGTAAGTGTTGTTCCTGCCCCGGTGCAACGTGAATATCACTGCCTTGTGCATAAGCGAGTGCATTCAGTTGGGCGGGCTGGGATGAGTTGTAATGCACCTTCACATGATCCATGCTCATACCGGAGAGAGATTCGATTCCGGATTTGAGTTGATCCGGCAGGCCGGTATTGTTAGGTCTGGCAGTGACCTGCTCCTGCCTTTGTATGGTGTCGAATTTTCCTTGCAGCAGTTCGTCTTCTTCAACCCGTTGCAATGCGTCAAATCTGCCTTGAAGGGTCGCTGTCCCTGACATAGCCTTTGTTTGGTTTGTCAATTTTTCCTGCATCACTTTAAGTTGCAAAGCTGAATGACTGGAATCTGCCTTTTCTTGCAAGCGTTGCAGCGTTCGCTGCTGTGGCCTTACGTCCGTCATCTGAGCCGCACTCTCATGCCTGAGTTGCGTCGTTTTTGTCTGTTTCCCGGGGAATGTTTGCTCTGCTGCTATTGATGAACGTAAGTGCATCGTAAATCCTTTCGTTTGAACATGATCTGATTGCGCAACGTCTTCTGAAATTCTTGCATCACGACTGATTCACCTGGCCGGATAGCACTGCGGAACTTCATCATCAACACGACAAATTATGCATTACCAATGTATGCTTATTTCGCTAAAATTTCCAAAATATTTACATTTAAGCTACTTTTTAGCTAATATCATCATTTTCCTCACAGCATCTCCACGAAGCGAGGTCAATCATGAATTCCGCAGCGCCATTGCAGCAAACGGGGGCCGACTCACAATCCGAAGTAAGGAGCAAACCTCGTCAACTCAGACTGAACTCAGCAGCACCTGGTCGTGAAACACACAATAAGTTTGCTGACTCAAGGCCACAAGCGGCTATCCAACGTCGCCTGCAAGACACAGCCGCTGATAGCGCGCAATCTGCTCAATTGCGAGCCCTGCAGCGCATGGCCGCAGCAAGCGAACGCGCGGTGCAACTCAAAAAAATGGACTCAACAGCGAGCGGAGCAACACTGCAAAGAGTCGAAGATGAAGAACCCTTACAAGCAAAGTTCACAACGGCGCAACGCGTGGAAGAGGATGAACCGCTGCAAGGCAAATTCAACACCGCACAGCGGGTGGAAGAAGATGAGCCTCTGCAAAATAAGCTGATGACTGCACAAAGAGTCGAAGACGAAGAACTGTTACAAGCGAAATTCCTGCCTGTGCAACGGGTTGAAGAAGACGAACTGCTGCAAGGAAAATTCGACACCATACAAAGGCAGGAGCAGGTCACTGCCAGACCTAACAATACCGGCCTGCCGGATCAACTCAAATCCGGAATCGAATCTCTCTCCGGTATGAGCATGGATCATGTGAAGGTGCATTACAACTCATCCCAGCCCGCCCAACTGAATGCACTCGCTTATGCACAAGGCAGTGATATTCACGTTGCACCGGGGCAGGAACAACACTTACCACATGAAGCCTGGCATGTCGTTCAGCAAGCCCAGGGACGTGTGAGGCCGACGATGCAAATGAAAGAGGGCATACCGGTCAATGATGATGCGGGGCTGGAAACAGAAGCGGATGTGATGGGGGCGAAGGCATTAAAGATTGGCCCGAGTCAAATGGCCGGTAACCATGAAAGTCAAAACAATACACAACTAAAACAATGCAGAGCTGGTTATTTTAGTCCATCCACCACCGTCCAATTATTATCAGAAAAAAACTTTATAGCTCAGAATATAAGTTATCACGTCGGTGGGGGGCATTACCGCCAACAACGGGTTGGCGATCAAATGGAGGCGTGGATTGATCCACAAGCCCCGATGCAAGGATCCACTCCAGACACAGGTATTGGTGGAATTTACTTACGATATGGAGGATTTACTAAAGGTCACCTTCTGAACGCACGATTAGGAGGTGAAGGTGCAGAGTACAATCTGTTCCCGATTACTCCTTCTATGAATGCAATTCACGCAGGAGTTGAAAGTCACGTAAAGTGGATGGTCATGAATCTCGGTACAGAACAAACGATTGGTAATGCAAACGCTATGGGGAGACGTGTGCATTACAGAGTTCACGCAGGAGGACTACCGGCAGGAAATCAATTTACTGGAGCGGCTCATGTTAGAGGCTGTAATTTCACGGTGCAGGCAGCTTATACCGATGCCCTCGGGGTCTTAGATGATCCTAATGCGCCCGGAGCATTGAATACGGTAGTCATGGATCAGGATGGTAGCGTGAACGAGGAACTGGTTAACGCAGGATACGGATTAGATCCCGTCACCCATGCAACTGCAGGATACACACTAGCAGCACTGCCTGGCCCACCAGTTTACCCAGCAATGACCCACAATGTAATGCATGCCGGAGTTATTGTTGGTCAAGCAGCACTCCCTTGATTTGGTATTGTTATTCGACTGCACTTTGGCATCCGGTAATTTTCCTGTTTCAGACGTATAAATGCAGACGACAATGCCCGGATTTTTTCTTTGTTATCTCTGTCACCGGAGATTCGTCATTTATACGGGGATTTACCGGATGCTGCTTCCGGTACAGAGAAACAGATTTAGCGATGATTAAACTCACGCCGGTAAGCAGTATGAATTTCACCATACTCCTTCCGCTCCTCAGGCAATATCTGGTAACCAATAATCAAATTCATCAAGGTCAGATCAGGCATTTCCCAACCACTGCTGAGGACTGACTGAAACGTCTTTATTTTGCCGTTCTCATCGATCATCCACTTCAGCATCATGTCATCCTGCATCAACTAGCGCAGCGCTACAGAGCATAAAGCCAACATCAGATGAGAATGGTGCCTATGTTAAACTTTTGCCCTCAGCCGCGCGTACCAGCGCACATGGCTTCACAGGACAATCATGACAACTGCAATTCACCAACTTTTCCCTCAGCCTTTATGGCAATGGTTTGAACAAATCTGTGCGATTCCGCACCCATCTAAACACGAAGCTGCACTCAGCGAATTTATCCAGCAATGGGCAAAGCAGCGCGGCTTGCCGGTGGTGGTCGATCATGTCGGCAACCTCATCATTCGCAAGCCAGCCACTGCAGGTATGGAAGACCGTAAAACCGTCGTGATACAGGCGCATCTGGATATGGTGCCGCAGAAGAATGCCGATAAAGACCATGACTTCACGACCGACCCTATACAGCCATGGATCGATGGCGAATGGGTCAAAGCAAAGGGCACAACTTTAGGCGCCGACAACGGCATTGGTATGTCGTCTGCGTTGGCGATTCTGGGTTCAGATGATATTCGCCACGGCCCGCTGGAAGTGCTGCTGACGGTCGATGAAGAAGCTGGCATGACCGGTGCCTTTGGCTTACAGGCGGGCATGCTGGATGCCGAGATACTGATTAATACCGATTCGGAACAGGAAGGCGAAATCTACATGGGTTGCGCCGGTGGTGTCGATGCAGAAATCAGCCTTGCTTTGCAATGGCAGCCTGCGCCAGCAGAGCAGCAAGCATTCACGCTCAGTATTGCGGGTCTGAAAGGTGGCCACTCCGGTGTGAATATTCATCTGGGACGCGGCAATGCCAATAAACTGATCGCCCGCTTCCTTGCCGGACATGCAAAGGAACTCGGAATATCTTTATCTGACATCAAAGGCGGCTCGCTGCGCAATGCGATTCCACGCGAAGCGCAATGCAGCTTTACGATCAGAGCAGATCAGATCGCATTGCTGGAACAACGTGTTGTGCAATATCTGGCACTTTTGCGAGCTGAACTGGCCGTCGTAGAACCCGCATTAACACTGAGCCTGCAAAGTACTGCCTTGCCAGCACAAGTCATGCAAACTGCAACGCAGGCAACACTGATCAATCTGATCAACAGTTGCCCGAACGGCGTGATCCGTATGAGCGATGAAATCACCGGCGTCACCGAAAGCTCGCTGAATGTCGGCGTCATCAGTACCTCACAAGACAAAGTGAGCATCCTGTGCCTGATCCGTTCGCTGATCGATAGCGGTCGTGAAAATATCGAAAGCACTTTGCGATCGCTGAGTGATCTGGCCGGCGCACAAATCGCGTTTTCCGGTTGCTACCCGGGCTGGAAGCCTGATACCAGCTCAGCGGTGATGGCGATTGTCAAAGACACCTACCAAAGCATTTATCACAAAGAACCGGTGATCATGGTGATTCATGCGGGATTGGAATGTGGTCTGTTCAAAAAGCATTATCCTGAACTGGATATGGTTTCCATCGGCCCGACCATCCGTTATCCACACGGTCCCGACGAAATGGTGAATATCGAGACCGTCGGTCAATACTGGACGTTGTTACTGGCGGTACTGGAACGCATCCCGGCAAAATAATCTGCCGCAAATCTGCCGCAACAGACGCATGCCATCCACCCGGCATGCGTCTGCGTTAACTGGCATCGCTTCGTTTTTTCACCTCCTTATTGATTGTGGCTTGCAGCCGGTTTTCAGGCCAGAAGCCGCATTAAATATAGAAGACGGAGACATATCCTCCCATTGCTATTCCAGATATCTCCGGCATCTATCCCACAAATTAACCTTCCACAATCCCGCAAATCAGCCAAGCTGTTCACCTGCGGTATTGTTTTTTTGATTATTTTGCTCCCAACCCTGAGGTTGACGCTTTTTGTGCCGTTAATGTCATTAAGCGGACAGTCGATGGTTTGCGAACCGACTCTGCAATGAACCAGCAACGCGTGCTGATCGAAATACAGTTCAATTTCGCCGGAGGGATATATGCCTGTCTATCCAGTCGATGCCGCCACCGCGGTCGGCAGCACCTCAGCCATCAGCGCAGCCAGCCATGCGCAAATCGCTGCACTGCAAAGACAACTTGCCACATTACAAAAAGAGTTGACTGATGCAGAAAAAACAGCGTCGACCGAAGCATCGCAACGACAAATGCTGCAACTCAGGTTGCAAATTGCTGAAGTTGAACAAAAAATAGCCCGACTGAAATTGGAGCAGTCCCAAGCGCTCAATGAGGCGACAAACAACAGCGCCACCGCCAGTATCCAGGATACCCAGAATGCGACGCCTGCCGTACATCCGACGGAAACGCTGGGCAACCGTATCGATCAGTACATTTAATCTGCCCACAGTCGATTAAAACGATGCAGTAAGAGATCACGGCAACAACCGGCGGTGTGTCAGCGCATTTGTCTGTGCCGGATAATTCACTGCCTTAAATTTGTTGCATTGACCGCATTCCGCCCTGCCCCCCCCGCAAGAGTCAGCATCCAACTCACTCTTTTCAGCCAGTACGCCTCAGCAGATACCTGCCGTTCTGACTTACAATGACGCTCTTCTTGCTGCATGCCAGCAAACCGTCACAGAAAGAATCCATGAAGCTTTTTTTCAGATTGTTGCGGGCCATACTCGGCCCTTTCATGTTGCTCAAAGAACGTCTGAGCAGACCGCAAGGCATCGTCCGCGTTCCTCAAGACCAGGCGAAAGTCGATGCAGCCTGCCAGAAACTGGCCTTGTATCAATTCACGACCTGCCCGTTTTGTATCAAGGTTCGTCAGGAAATGCGGCGACTATCGCTCACAGTGGAATTTCGCGATGCACAAAAATCAGCACAACACCGTCAGGCTTTACTGACACAGGGCGGCAGCCCGAAAGTACCGTGTCTGCAAATCACCGATGACAAGGGCAAGGTCCGCTGGCTGTATGAATCGGGCGATATCATCCGTTATCTGCAACAGCAATTTGCCTGATTTTCCTGATGCGGCGAGCGACAGGTATAAAGTCTCAATACAGATAAGCCTTTCCAGCGATTTTGCTGCCAGCAAGCGCATCAATAAAGGGACTCCGTTTGAACCTCAGAGATGGAAAGAATAGTGATGCAGATTGCGTGGAATGAATTTACCCCGATAACGTCCTTAGCCGGCGGCGTACTGATAGGCCTGGCAGCGGTCATGCTGATGGCCGGACTGGGGCGCATTGCCGGTATCACTGGTATCGTTGCTGGCCTGTTCAGTCCGGTGCGTGGCGACTGGGCATGGCGTGCCTTGTTCACGCTGGGAATGATCGCCGCACCGCTGACTTATAGTCAATTTTCGGCGCTGCCTGAAATCACGCTGGATACGGGCTGGCTCACATTGCTGATCGCCGGTCTGCTGGTCGGCATCGGTACCCGCCTCGGCTCAGGTTGTACCAGTGGTCACGGTGTCTGCGGTCTGGCACGCATGTCGCCGCGTTCTATCGTTGCGACAGTCGCATTTATGAGCAGCGGTTTTCTGACCGTGTATGTCATACGCCACCTGCTCTGAGAGAGATGACAACATGAAAAAACTGCTCACCGCCGCATTCTGCGGCTTAATATTTGGTCTGGGTCTGATCGTCGCGGGAATGGCCAATCCGGCAAAGGTGCTCGCATTTCTTGATCTGGCCGGCGCCTGGAATCCTTCACTGGCCTTCGTCATGGGCGGTGCCATCGGCGTCGCCATCATCCCGTTCACGCTGTTACGCCGGCGTTCTCTTTCATTACTGGGAGAGCCCATGCAATTCCCGACGATCTCGGTGATCGATCTGCGTCTGGTCGGTGGCAGCCTGTTGTTTGGTATAGGCTGGGGCATGGCAGGTATTTGTCCGGGTCCAGCAGTTGTATTGCTGGGAGCGGGCATCGCCAAAGGTGCTGCATTTTTACTGGCGATGATCGTTGGTATGTTACTGGTTGACCGTTTCGATAAGAATAGAAAAGCGGACTGACAGTAAGCAGTCTGCTGAACGTAGTATCACTTTTACGCTGAATATTTCATATAAAAATAAAAAGCCTGCAAAATTGTGCAGGCTTTTTTATGGCACTCAGGCTTACTGCCCGTTACTGATAAAAGGGTAATGCCACATACGCGTGCCACCGTTAGCGAAACTATTCGATTTTGAGTTTCTGCACACCACCTGCGGGACGTTTCTTAGGTAAAGTCAGACTCAACACGCCGTTATCATATTTTGCGCTCGCCGATGCGGTATCAATTTCGACAGGCAATTGAAAACTCCGTGACACTTCGCCGAAATAGCGCTCGCTACGCAGCACTTTGTCGTCTTTCCGGCTGCTGTCTTCTTGCTTAATTTCAGCGCGCAAGGTAACGACATTGCCGTCCAGAGCAACATGGATATCGTCCTTAGGAACGCCGGGTACTTCCGCCTGCACAGTGTAAGCGCCCTCATTTTCCTGTACGTCAATCTTGATTTGTGCCGGGCTGGGAAGTGGATCACCATGCAGAGGTTTGACATAAAACGCCGGGCTCAGATCACGGAAAAAATCATCAAAGAAACCACTACCACGCGGTGTTAGTGCACCCATATTTCTCTCCTTATCATGTCGTTGCAATCGTCTTTATAAACATATCTGACACGCATGCACCTGATGCAGATTCAGGCAACACGCACCCTGATTCCATTCATAAGATAGGAATAAACTGCCAAAAAAACAAGCCCGTTTTTTTCAGATTTGATCTTCGTCAAACGTCAAATCACGGCGAGATAGCATGCGCCTTTGCTCAGGTTTTCGGCTCAGAAACGGCATCAGATCTGCCACGTTGCCGCTATGCGTGTAGGATGTCGTCTGTATTTGCTTTTACAGAGAATTTCTTTTGCAACACACTCATCTAAACACCGGCGATCACTTCGATGACGTTGAAGAGACTATGCCAGAACAAGACCAACCGATTTTTGAAGCTCGCCTGTGGCGCGATAAAGGCTGGACAGCCAAAGTCATCAAAAATGACGACGACGAAGGCTGGGCAGTGGCAATGCTGAAAGATGGTGAACCTGAACCGGCATTGGTTGGTCCCTGGACGATGGGACGCGACAAAAAAAATCCTAAACCTTTAGATGCCAACGCGTTCGGTACGCTGGTCAAAACTGCGTCAGAAGTGATCCGCCGTCATGAACAACAATTACACGCGCTGCTGCACAAGAATCTGCTGGTCAGCACGGATGATGCTGACTATAAAATCATGTTGGATATTGTGCCGGATGACGATGATCCGTATGCGTATCTGAGCGCGCGCGATGCAGATGGTGCAGAACTGGCAAAAGTGAAAGTTGCTGCGAACTATAAGCTGGACAGAAAAAACGCCTTGCGGTGGATAGAGAATGAATTTCGCCGCCCAGATTGAACGGAACCCCAAAGAGCCCACCCCAAAAAAAATCTACGACAAGCGGACGTTAAATTTTTTGCTGCTACGCTGATGTGAATCTGCACAGCAAATCGCTGGCCGGAATTTATACTGAAAATTTGTACTGAGAATTTCCGCAGTCAAATTCCATGCAATCTCTCATATCTGATGCGCCTGCCAAAGCATTTCTATGCTGGCAAGCGCATGCATATTGAGAGATGAAAACTGAATTCAACTGATCGATGGTCTTATGCCGACTGCAAACTACCATTGACAATTCTGACGCGATCACCGGATTGCCATCCTGGTTGTGCCGAAGGATGGAAAGTACGCACATGGCCATTTTCCATTTTCACCCGCACCTCATAAACGGTCGTGGTACGGGTACGTTTCTCGATAGCGTTACCGGCAAAACCACCGCCAACTGCACCCGCCACGGTTGCCAGTTTACGGCCATCGCCACCGCCAACCTGATTACCCAATACACCACCAAGTAAAGCCCCGGCAACAGCGCCAACACCGCTGCCCTGTGAAGCCTGCTGCTCAATCGCACGCACCGATTCAACGACACCGCAATTATCGCAAACAGCCAGCTTACGTTCCGCTATCGTTGTCGTGCCCGGATTATCGTAACCTCCAGAACGGTAACCCTGCTTAGCTGTGTTTTGCACAGGCTCATTTGATGGAGAAAAGGAAGTCTGGTTATTGACAGCGGCATCTTTCGTCGCCACGGCATTGGCGTTGTCCGGTACGGTCTTGCTGTTAGAGTTCGGCAATACGCCGGTCATCGCAGCAACACCAATCAGACTGACCAGCATCACAGATACTGCAGCACCGGCAACGAGTGGATGAATACGTTTATTTGTTTGATTATCTGACATAGCTCGGATCCATTAAAAAATTAAAACAGCAGTATGGATATCTCAACGAAGTATGTGTGTATGAAGTTGACCCAGCTGCTGTATCAATCGTAAGCACATGTAACAACAGCAGGTCAGTCACATCAAGAGATCACATCAGGAAAAAACATTGTTCTGCCAAGCAGCAGTCATGCCATAACGGCGACATGACTGCGTTCCGTAACGAATTAAAACGAATATTGCAAACCTACTGAAACGTTATTGACTGCTTCTTTGTCACCATTGAATTTGATTTTGCGGGTTTCAAATTCGCCACGCAAAGCCAGCTCTTTTGTCAGCTGATAACTTGCACCAAAACCAAATACGGGCTGTGTCGATGTTGTGCTGTCGTTATAGGCTCCAACACCTGCAACTGCTCCGCTGCCTTCGGCCTTGATGCTGGCCAGACCCAATTTAGCAAACCCGTTCAGTTCAGGAGTAAATGCATATTTATACAAACCTGCGACTTCAAAGCCTGTACCTTTCACGTCCGCAGATGCATTGGCGCCAGCAATGCTGGTCGTTGCAGAGATCGTCCCCAGAGAAAAATAGCTTGCTTCAACTGCAAAGTTTTTGTCGATGTTGTAACCGCTCAATAACTTGTATGTGTTTGAATTGGTACTGCATGAAACGACATTTTTACAATCATCATTCCAATGCGCTTTACCGACAGTGCCACCGACATACACTTGTGCGGATGCAGCTGCACTCAGCATAAAACCAACGGTAGCAATCATTCCAACAACTAATTTTTTATTCAGCATTATGTGACTCCTCAGGTTATCCAACGTCTTAACATTCAATGCTACACAATGACTATGTAGCTCAGCCTCAGCACAGCAAGATGTGCTTAAAGTGTGGCTGCAGTCTGGCAGCGGGAAAAAAATTTTTAAATGAAAATTCTGATAGTCTTCCGAGATGAAACAGCAAGTACCGGAATCTGACACCTTTCAATTCGTTACAAAAGGCTGGGCAAACGACATCAACACTCATCAGCCAGCGGATGAGTGCATCCATCATATAGAGTGCGACAGGCGCTTACTTTCACGGCGTCACCCCAGGAAATCAGTGGCTATCGCTGATTTCCGAAACATCTGTCGCCATATTCTGATCAGTGACAGCGTACAATGACGGCTTAGTCAGGCACCGCTGCATAGAGCCGTGCCACACATCCTGCCCTTCTGAAAAAGAATTTCTGCCAGGCTGAAATCCTTGACTCAAAGTTGCACCTCTTTGTATGCATAACAAGAAATTTAACTCGCTGGCCAATTCGTATTTAATCTACGTGGGTGTCGCTATCGCTTCCGGCGGTGTCGCTTTGTACACGCCACTGATCGTTTCAGAAACAGGAAAAAATTTTTCCGGTTTCTGGGCTGCCTCCATCCTGTTTGGCTTGAATCTGGGCCGCGTCATAGGCTCGTTTGCAGGTAGCCGGTTTTCACGTGCAGTCAATCATCCGCTCATGGTTTGTGGGAATATTTTTCTCGAAGGGATTGCGCTGTATTGCATGGCATTCCTGCAGCAAGCGTGGGCGCTCGCACTGTTTGCGGTACTCGCCGGATTCGGCAGCGGGCTGTCGTTTCCCGGCTTAAAAAATTATCTGCTGAAACTCCGTGATCTCGACCAGTCTTCCTTGTTCAGCCGCCTCGCCTTTGCGATAAGAATGGGGCTGGTCAGCGGTTATCTGCTGGCCAGCTGGGTGCCGCATGAAAGTTTGCGCCTGGTATTTCTGATCGTTCTGATCACCTTCATTGCTTACGGCATTTTTATGCTGATTGCGATGCGGGCAATTTCCAAACACGAAAAAGAATATCTGACCATGCACACAGCGACGGTACAGCAAGAAATACAAGCAGGCGAATTAAAGACAAATTCCATCAATAAAAACATCGCTGCGGCAAATCACCGGGCACATGAATTACCAATTTTGTTCTATCTTTCAAACGCCATGTTCTGGTGTTTTGCAATACAACCGATGATAGGATTCAGCCTGTATATTCCTAAATTCACACCGGATATTCCGGTATCGACACCATTCTGGATATCTGCGCTGGTAATCATCTTTTTTCAGATTCCGATTTCGAAACGTGCGATCAGAATCAGAGATCATTTCCGTTTTTTACAAATTGGCTACGCCTGTCTTTTTCTGAGTTTCTTGCTGATGTTTGTTTTCACGCGCTCTTCTTCTGCTGTGATCACATCTGCGATATTACTGTCGTTCGGACAAGTATTTTACGGTCCTTCATTAGACGTGCTGACCGCACGTTTTGCCGATAAAACCAGCGCTGATACCGGAAAACTGATGTCGAAACAGATGCTGTATCAGAGCATGGGGAATATGGTAGGCAGTCTGACCGGCGGGATACTGTTCGACCTGTCGCAACATTTCAACAGCCCTCGTCTCAACTGGTTATTGCTGGCGATTGCCAGTGTGATCATGGTGATACTGAGTAAAAGTAAAATTCCCCGGCTGTATCGTCAGGCTGGAAATATGCAATCGTCAACATGAGGAAAAATTGTTACCAGCAGGAACAAAAAAATAGTATTGTCAGTTCTTTTGAAACCTATTCCGATAGTTAACGATTGTTTTCACCCGATCATCGCCATTCGACATTAAAATCGTGGCTGGCAACACAGGTGAAATCATGAAGATACACTGCGAATGGGAAATCAGCAAAGTGCGCAACGTGGTCGTGCGGGCTTTTGCAGGCAGTTTTAATGAACAGGGCTTTAATGCCATGTTTGAAGAATTTAAGAAAATCGCGCCGGTCGGGGCTCCCTGGGCAAGTATGGCACAGGGAGAATACTGGGAAATGGCACCCGCAGCTGCCCTGCAGTCTTATACGCATATGCGTGAATGGGCAATTGCGCATGGCTGCCAATGTATTGCGTTCGTCTGTCCAAGCCGGTTTCATCTGGACATCGTGAAACGTAATGCCGGTGTTGTTCCTGGCGATGATCTTTATGTCTGCGCCACAACTGAAGAGGCTTGTGCGTGGCTGACTGCCAAAGGCTTCCCATTCTCTATCGACGATTTTCAACATCATGCGTTTTTAGAAAAAGCGAAAAGAAGACTGGAGAATGACCCGACCAGCACCTTCTTCAGGGTAGCGTAGCGCCTGCTCCACTCAGATTTACGACATTTCGCCCACCTATTTATATTCATCGTACTTACGAGCATCACCACGGACGATGTCAGATGGATATTTCAGCGCATTCAATTGAATTTTTTCATTCGTCGCGGCGATCAGATCAATGTTCAACTGTTCTGCCAGCATGATCAGATAAGCCATCACGTCCGCCATTTCGTGCCGCACCGCCTGTAATTTTTCTGCGCCGAGCTCATCTGCCCTGCCACTGCTCAGCCATTGAAAAGGCTCCAGTAATTCCGCCGCCTCAACAATGAGTGCACTCGCCAGATTTTTTGGTGTGTGGAACTGCTCCCAATGGCGTTCCGCAGTAAATTGACGCAATCGTGCACGGAGATCGTTCAAACTGTCCGTACTCACTAATTCATTCGCCATCTGAGTTTTCATCATACGTAAAAAGATGTTTTATTGCGTTGCAATATTTTTTATCGCAAGAGCATAAATCCGAGGTTAAAATACATAATGCGGCAATGCAGCATTTTCTGAACATTGAAGCACCAGATTTGAGGCCGGTCATGATATCGAACGGAGCCGTATATCCCGGGACGGTTTTCACCGATGATTGTCAGTGATTACTTTGACCGGCGAATATTAACGGCAGGTGCTGCCTGTCATTGCAAGATTCATTTGTGTAATCGCTTTACCAGGCGTTCCTGATCAAAAATTAACGCTTGAAACGTCTTATCCACTTTTAAGGAGAGATTCATGGCTTTGATTCAAACACAGATTTCTGTCGTTGCGCAAGAACAGCTGAGCAAACAACTGGAACTTTTACAGTCATTTTCAGATACCGCTTTTCAAGGTCTGGAAAAAATGATTGCTCTCAACTTTGCAACAATCAGGGATGCCGTCGACAAAGTTACGGCGAGTTCTCGTCAGGTGCTTTCAAGTAATGGCCCACAAGAATTATTCGCTTTGGCGCAAACCCAGAGACAACCTCAGATCGACAGCCTGCTTGCCTACGGCAAAGAACTGGCAACTATTTCCAGTGATACGCGCGAGGCATTTCTGCATCTAGCGAATGCTGATAACAATCATCTGATTTCAGTGCATATAACAAAGACGGAAGTTGCACCAGTCGTTGCAGAAAAATCACTGAACGCAAGCCCTGCCAGTAAAAAAAAGGTATCACCGGCAAAAGTTAAAAGCATCAGCGGCACTAAACAAATCTCACTTTTACCTGAGACGGATGTGAAAATAAGCACGGTGAAAGTAAGTGCAGACAAGAAGATCGTCAGCCAAACCACAACATCATCGAAAAAAGCCACGATCCCCGCCAGCAAAGCAAAGCCAGCCGTTAAAGCCGGGGTAAAAGCCAGCAGCACGCCCGCAGTTTCCGCGACATCGGTAAAAGCCGCTGGTACAAAAACAAAAGCGACTGCACCGAAAACAGTAAAAAAAACGATCACGGCTCAGGCTGAAGCAACATCAGCAACCGCTGTAACAGAGGTGCAGCCAGTTTCCCCTGCTGCCGCAGTACCAGCCACACCTGCTCCAATTAAAGAAGCTGTTGCACCGGAAAATACGACACCCGCGGTCTCCCCAGAGGTAGCGGTGACACAAAAAAAATCGGCGGTGAAGTTCCCATTTCCGCCGACGAAGAATCTGCAAGGTGATAAACCTGCCTTCCCCCAAGCAGGTGGCAGACCAGCCTATAAAGGTAAAGCCAGCCCTGCAACAGGCGCGAAAAAACGGGTACGCCAGTAACAGCCATATGCCAGCTCTGTGCAATTAATGAGCGCGTAAAAAAATCCCGATAGATTACTACCGGGATTTTTTTATCCGACTTTATCCGACTTTATCCGACTAAATGCAGAATTCTATATTTCAGCCAACCGTCTTAATCTCTCCTGCTCTTCCAGAATAGCAGACTCAATTTCACGCATCACTTCGTCCACGTTCACTGGCCGCGTATCGGCGGCGACATGTCCAGTCAATGGCGTTTCTGGTGTCAACTGACCTGCAATATACAATTTCCAGATTTCCTTACCATATTGAGTATCATTTAATTGAGGTGCAAACTGTCCGAAATACGATGCCAGATTCGCGACATCGCGTTCCAGCATCGCCGCCGCTTCGGTATTACTGGCAGCATCAATCGCCTGCGGTAAGTCGATAATGACAGGACCATCGCCATCGACCAGAATATTGAACTCGGATAAATCACCATGAATAACACCGGCACACAGCATCAACACCACCTGATGCAATAATTGCGCGTGATATTGCAGCGCTAGCTCTGCCGACAAACTAATATCGTTAAGCCTCGGAGCTACCTTACCCTCCGCATCGGTCACCAGTTCCATCAGCAATACACCTTCAAAACAAATATAAGGCGTTGGGACTTTCACACCGGCGGCCGCTAACTTATAAAGGGCATCGACTTCGGCGTTTTGCCAGACTTCTTCCTGCATCTGACGGCCATAGCGCGTGCCTTTCTCCATCGCCCTTGCCTGGCGACTGTTTTTTACCTTACGCCCTTCCTGATAAGAAGCGGCCTGCTTAAAACTGCGCTGGCTCGCCTCTTTGTAGACTTTTGCACAGCGAATATCGTCGCCACTGCGAACAACGTACACAGTGGCTTCCTTGCCGCTCATTAACTGACGCAACACTTCGTCGATCAGTCCCTCGTCTGCCAGAGGCTGCAGTCTTTTTGGTATTTTCATGCAATCGCTGTATTGTTCACTTGCGCGGTTTGCCGGTACGTTGCGGCGGTGTATGCGGACGTGATTTGTTACGCATATCGTAAATCGTCTGAGCGTCCTGTTCAGCACGTTCCTGCGTCCGCATCTCCGGATGATCGTCGTGCAACGTAAAGAAATCATTCGCTTGTGCACGCATCACGTGTTTAATCGCAGCTTCATCGCTGAGATCAAATTTCTCTGTCATCAGCGTGGTAACTTCATCCAGATAGTCTTCATAGGTCATCATAGGAAATCCTTGAGAAAAGCGCCTGTCGCGCCTTATTTAATTTATTTGCTCCGCATCAGAATGGCAGCGGAATGGCGCTGCATCTGACACTGGCGCAGCACTGCCTCGGAGTAACAACTGTTTCAGAGCGCATTGTACACGCGAGACATTTCGGGCATCCGCCAGAACTTGAGGTGCGAGCTGAAATCCCTACTTTTTCTCAGCTACAATGCGACCTTCCCTGAAACACTGCAAGGCAATTTGTATGAGCATCATTATTCACGAAGGGCTGCACGCCTATATCGATCCCCTGACAGAACATGAATATGCGGCGCTGGAACGCAGCATACTCACAGAAGGCTGCCGCGATGCGCTGGTACTCTGGGGCGACGTTTTAATTGACGGGCACAATCGCTACGCTATCTGCCAGCGCCATCAGATTCCTTTTAAGACCATACAAAACGATCATTTCAAAGATATCGAAGATGTACAGTTATGGATGATCGATAATCATCTGGCACGCCGCAGCGTTTCTGATTTTCAGCGCGGCATGTTAGCGCTGCGGAAAAAAGAAATTATTTCTATGCGCATCAAAGCGCAAGATGAAAATGCTGCATCTGGTAATGAAGAAACAGAAGTCGCTATTCCCGTAGTAAAACCTACCCAAAGTCGTCAGGAAATTGCGCGGATCGCAGGTATCAGCAGCAACGCTGTTTTACAGATAGAAAAAATTCAGCGTGCAGCTGCGCCGGAACTGGTTCAGGCTGTGCGCGACGGCACTATCTCCATCAGCGCTGCGGCTGCCGTAGCGACATTGCCAAGCAATGAGCAGGCTGCCGCAGTTGCTGGTGGACGTAAAGAATTACAACAAGCGGCTAAACAAGTTCGCGAAAAAATACGTGAACAAAAAGCACCTACAAAAGCAAACAAAATCCCTGAATCACCCGAAGTAGCAAATCAGTCTGAGACTACAAATAATGCGATGGATCAGATCAACGAATCTGTCATTTTGCAACAGCGAATTACGGCTCTCGAAGCGGAAAATGCGGCATTGATAGAAAAAATCGCACAGTTGAATGCAGCCTTGTCGGCCGCAACGACGCAAAACTAACGCAGAGAATTTCAGGATAGTCATGTCTAAGCCACGTCAGAGCTTGTCCCGCCTTTTTCTGAATAAGCTGCCAGCGGATGAAGCTATCCATCGCCAACGTTTGCAAGCACTTTCAGATCAGCATCACGGTAAGCCTTTTATTCTCGACGATGATGGTCTGCGCATGATGTATCTGACCCCGGCATGCATGCAAAGTGCAATGAAGCTGGATGAGCCTGATCGCTTGCTCTGCGCTTACTCAAGAATCATGATGGGATTTCTGCTGTTCAATCCTGCGGCACAACATATTATTCTGATTGGTCTTGGCGGCGGTTCGCTGGTCAGGTATTGCTACCACCACCTGCCAGACTGCCGCATTACGGCAATCGACATCAACGCCGACGTGATCGCCATGCGGGAACAATTTTTTATACCGCCCGACGACGAGCGTCTGACGGTGATTCATGCGGATGCCGCTGAATGGTTGCCTCTGCAAAACCAACAGGCAGACGTGATTTTTCTGGATGCCTACAATGAAGAAGGGCTGGTTCCGGCTCTGAATACAGAGAAATTTTATGCCGACTGCTATCGTAATCTGAATAAAAGCGGCGTCTTGGTTGCCAATGTATGGGGCAAGCCCAGCGCGATTGCGCCGATGCTAATTCATCTGCAAGATAAATTTTTACAACAGGTGAACTGGGTTAAATCCTACGACAGCTATAACCTCATTGTCTTTGCCTGCAAACACGAAGTCTCTGAAACCCGGTTGTTGCAGAATGCTGAGGTCGTAACAGCACAACACACCGCTCTGGCCTTACCTGAACTGATCAAAAACTGGCATACGATTGAATTTAATGGCGCGACGGCAAACAATAAATTTGCCGTCATCACAGATCATTTACGCAGTGTTCTGGTAGCTGACCCGAACGTCCCGCAGACCTATGCTGAATGGAAAGCATCTGTTTTCCTCTGAGGCTTCCTTACGACACGGCGTGTGCTCTGTTTTCTGGCTTTTCATTTACCGTAGTCACAACATCTGCGGTATGTCAGACTGTTATTCAGTTTTACCGCATCCAGATTGTAAAAGCAGATGGTTTCTGGCAAGCTTGACGCGTCACTTGAGAAAAAATAAGGGTAGAACGCAAGTTCAGGGAGAGTTTTTATGTTTGATGAAAATGATTTTTTTGCTATTTCTAAATTTTTAAAATTAGGAATTAAAATCACCTTCAGAAACCCGATGGGACAAAATCCTTCCTTCGAGACAAGCTTCCCCAATCCCAAAGGCGGCAAAGTATCCCTGAATGAAAAAAATATATACGATATCGAACGGAAACTGCGCGCATTACTAGGTAGTGATATTCCGGTAAAAACAAAGATCACACCATTCGCTTATCTGGGTACAAATTTTCGTGGCTTGCTGTATTGCACCAGAGGTTCTAACGAGTACGTTGTTGAAGAGACGCACAATGTGTTCGGAACAGAATCGAAGCGTGTTGTCAGAAAGGCCGACGATTTCAATCAGTTGCTCAGCTAATCCTTACCCATCGACAACGCCCCATTAACCTTCGCGAAGCATCAGTATTATCACTCGGGTCGCCACCACCAATCTATTTACCTGTAGCAATAGCCTTGTGCTCTCTTCATATTGTATCTTTGCAATACTTTCCACTGAAGCTTACTGAAAACAGTGCAATATCCGCCTGCCTGCATTAGTGTAATCTTGGTCCCTCCCCTGCCAGAACAATAGTCTCAGTTCGTCATTTACCGACAACCAGCCGGAATTCACCGATCAATACACGACAAGCTGATGCGTCTGCATTATCGTTCTTCTGTCACCTTAACTATGTTTTTTGAAGGAGCTGCTATGAATCAGAATCATGAAGAACCTCTGACCAGAAACAGAAAAAACTACTTCATCGGTTTATTACTGATCAGCGTTGGCGCGCTGTTTCTGATCGATAAAGTCAATATTGCGGATGCGACAGATTATTGGTACCTGATTCCAGCTGTGATCGCTTGTTCCGGATTGATTGAAATCATCAGCTCGCGTCAACCTGACAATATTGCCAAGGGATGCTTCAATATCATTCTCGCCTTCTGGCTCTATGCGTCTGTTGAACATCTGTGGGGCTGGACCTTCCGTACCAGCTGGCCTGTCATTCTGATCGCCTTTGGTGCCAGAAGCATCATTGCTGGATTACTGTCTGCACGTAAATAATTTCCACCATTTCATCACATATCCGGAGGCAGCATTATGAGCAAACGTCAACCGCAAGCACAGATTTTTTTCGGTGTGCTGTTACTGATATTTGGCGCACTGGCGCTGATCGACAATTTAGATATTTTCAATACGCGTCAGTTTTTCCAATTCTGGCCAACCGTCTTCATACTCATTGGCCTGCTGAAAATCTCCCGTAGCCAACAAACATCCGGTCGCTTGATTGGAGGGGCTTTTATTGCAGTCGGTACTTTGCTGACACTGCAACATATGGGTATCGTCTATTTCAGATTACGTGACTGGTGGCCGGTCTTGATTATTATCGCCGGTCTGATGATCATTTTCAAAGATAAAGTCAACACACAAACATCGTATTTAAACGCAGCGGATGGCATTCAAAATGTGCATTCAGAAAGTAATGTTTCGGCCATTATGAGCGGTGCAAAATTACAAAATTCCACGCAGGATTTTCGCGGCGGTGAATTAACCGCGGTCATGGGAGGGATAGAACTCGATCTGCGAAACGCCAGTATTCAGACAGAGGCAACATTAAACGTTTTTGCAATGTGGGGAGGAATAGAACTGAAAATACCCAATGACTGGACTGTCATATCTCAGGGTATTCCGGTGTTAGGTGGATTTGAAGACAAAACTGCGCCACCTTTGATGCGTGAAAAAAAATTGTATATTCAGGGCTATGCGATTATGGGTGCGGTAGAAATAAAGAACTGAACCACTATACCCGGTGACAAAAAATGCACCCTATTCTGTCCGACTTCCGCCGATTTGTCTGGTATCTTGCAGCATGGCTGATGACAGGAGTTTTGCTTTCGAGGCTCCTGTTCAGTGCGGGTTACGCTGGCTGGGGTTACTCGCTGACATTTACTTTGCCAGTTGTATTGGTGTTCGGTTTTATAGTGACTTCCCCGTACTACATTTGTCGCACCTTCCCACTGACAAAGCGGACCTTCTTTCTCGTCTTTCTGATTTTCGGCAGCAGCTCCATCGTATCGGGTTTGTTGTTGCTGGCGATCTCTGAAGCATGGAATATGCTGCTGATGTCGGTTACCGAACAAGGTAAGGCTTTGACAATCTCGAACCAGCTTGCCATCATTATTTTTATTACCGGACTCGCTGTCTATCTGATCTCACTGCTTGCATATGATGTGCTGATCACCTTTGAAAATCTGCGTGATGCTAAACGACGGGAAGCTCATTCCTTGTTGCACGCACGCGAAGCAGAATTGCAGGTATTGCGTACGCAAATTGAGCCGCATTTTTTGTTCAATAGTCTCAATTCCATCAGCGCACTGACAAGTATTGATCCGGCAGCAGCCAGAAACATGGCAATTTCTCTAGCAGATTTTTTCAGGAAGACACTGACTTTATCTGAACATAAGATGATCACGGTCAGAGAAGAACTGGATCTGTGCAGTCATTTTCTGGCGGTAGAAAAAATTCGCTACGGCCAGAAGCTAGAGGTCGGCATTACTGCAGACCGCGACACTGAGCTCGCTTTGATACCACCTATGAGTTTGCAACCATTATTTGAAAATGCAATCAAACATGGCATCCGACAATTATCTGAGGGCGGCGTCATCAGCGCCAGTATTAGCCGCCGGAATGACTGGTTACACATTCGTGTACAAAATCCGGTTTCAGACAAAGTCGCGACGGATAATGGTATCGGGCTGGGATTAACAAATTTACGGGAACGCTTTCATACGCTTTATGGCGACCGTTCCCGCGTACACTGGTCACGCACCGATGAACTCTTCTTTGTAGAAATATCGCTACCAACAGAATGCAACCAACGAGCCGATACGATATGAATCACTCCCTCAGAGTCCTGATTGCAGATGACGAGGAACTTGGCCGCCGCCTGATCCGCGAGTATCTGCGTCGTCATCCGAGTACTATCGTGATCAGTGAATGTGAGACCGGGACTGAAACCGTCGATGCGATACTGACACATCAACCTGATCTGATATTTTTAGACATACAGATGCCGGAATTAACCGGTCTGGAAGTATTAGATGTTACGGGCAGAAAATCTGGCGTTATCTTTACGACTGCGTATGACCAATATGCGGTAAAGGCATTCGACTTACACGCAATAGATTATCTTTTAAAACCATTTTCACAACAGCGTTTTGATGAGGCTCTGAATAAAGCAACAAAACTGATACGGGAAGATCGATCAGAAGTTACTCAGTCTTCTGGTATTCAGCAACTGATTGCATCGAACATGCAGCAGTCGCAGCGTGTGACGATACGCGACAGAGGAAAGGTGCATGTACTTCAATCAGAAGACATCGATTTTATTGAAGCGCAGGATGACTACATTCTGATTCATACGCAAGGCAGAACGCTCATGAAAACACAGAGCCTGTCAGATATTGAAGAACAACTTTCTTCAGCCAATTTTGTCAGAGTCCATCGTTCTTATCTGTTACATATCAAAGCACTAACAGGGATAGAACGCCAGAGTAAAGACACGCAGGTGGCCGTGTTACGCAGTGGTATCAAGATTCCAGTCAGCCGTACCGGCTACGAGCGTCTTAAAACACGATTGAATTAATCCGCCTTTGATCCCTACTCTCTAACTATCAATTTCAATGGTAAGGATAAGCGATTATGTAAGATACTCAACCGAATCGCACTCTCTGCTCAAATGACAACATAAAAGAAAGTTAGTGAAATTTCAACCGCTGACTAAATGATTGAATTGAGAATAAAAAATTTCAAAGTCCTCAGATATCATTGGTCGAGAGAAATCATATCCTTGAGCCTCGTCGCAACCGAAGGATCTGAGTTTTGCAAGTAACTCGTGGGACTCAACACCCTCAGCCAAAGCAACCAAATTCAAACAATGTGCCATTTGAATAATGCCGCGAACAATGGCGACATCATTTGCATCATCAATCATGTCTTTAACAAAAGACTGATCGATTTTAAGCTTATCAATGTTGAATTTTTTTAAGTATGCTAAGCTCGAATACCCTGTTCCAAAATCGTCAATAGATATCTTCACTCCTACATGTCGTAAACGTTTTAGGCAGTCCAGCGCACCGATATTATTATCAGATAGCATTTTTTCTGTTACTTCTAACTCCAGCATTTCAGGATCGAGTCCAGAAATTTTTAAGGCGGACAGTACTGATTGTTCCACATCACCACGCTTAAACTGTAGTGGTCAACCCATCCCGGACACTACGTTAAGTTTTTCTTCAGTGACGGCCGGTGCCAGTCCTTGATTGAACTGATGTGGCCGTATCCAGTTATACCGGTGCATCAGGTAGTGGCTGATGTCCCGTTGTGCTTCTTGTGCCGTCATGTAACCGGTTGACGGCAGCCATTCCGTTTTAAAGCTGCGGAACAGCCTTTCCATCGGGGAGTTATCCCAACAATTTCCCCGACGACTCATACTCTGTCGTATCCGATAGCGCCACAAGCGCTGGCGGAATTTTCGGCTGGCGTACTGGCTACCCTGATCCGAATGAAACAGTAATCCCTGAGGTCGTCCCCGTTGCTCGTAAGCCATTTCCAGTGCTTGCACAACAAGGTCAGCGTCGGGTCGCAGCGAGAATGCCCAGCCCACTGCGCGGCGCGCAAACAAGTCCAACACCACAGCCAGGTAATACCATCGCCCCTGCGCCCAGACATAGGTGATATCTCCGCACCAGACCGCCTGCAGTTTGAACTCAGGGGAAAATGTACGTCTTTGCTTGTTCATCAAACACCTCTCCATGACGAGTATTCTCGCCTAAATCAGTGTCCGGGTACATTAGACCACTACAATGCAATTCTTCCGAATAGTTGGGAGACTACGGGTTATCTTCGAATTAACGTTGCTATACGTTTCAGTTAGACAGTGAGGTGGCAAAGTTCGTTTTGTATGACATCTCTGCTCGGCTAAGGGACTGCGCTGTGTAGGCTAAGGTTTTTATATGCTGATAAGTGAGGAATACGTGAACGGACATTCAGTCGTACGTGCAAATCTGAAAATCATGAGGTCCGCCCAGCGCGTTATTTTACTAACTTCGGTTCATCTCTTTCGTTGAGAATAATTTCTCTTATGTCTGAATTACAAGCCGCAAAGTTTATATACAACTCATTGAGAATCATTACTCAACGAAAACCGGTACTGATTGATCGCATCACGTGTTTCCATCGCAATACGGCGGGCTGCATCTGTATATGTTTCATCACCGGAACCCTTTGCGTACAAAATTGCACGCGATGAATTAATCATCATCCCCGTTCCGTTCACTGTTTTTCCGGCCGCGACAGTTGCAGCAATATCGCCGCCTTGTGCACCAATGCCAGGTACCAGCAATGGCATCTCACCGACAATATTACGGACCTGCGCCAGCTCATCAGGAAAGGTCGCGCCAACGACCAAACCGCATTGTCCATTGGTGTTCCACTTTTCTACCACCAGTTTGGCAACATGCTGATACAGAGGTACGCCACCGACATCAAGGAACTGCAAATCAGATCCGCCAGCGTTCGATGTACGGCATAAAACAATTGTCCCCTTATCTTTCCACTCCATATACGGAGCAACAGAGTCGAATCCCATGTAAGGATTAACTGTCACAGCATCGGCACCATAACGTTCAAACGCTTCGCGTGCGTATTGTTCGGCTGTCGCGCCGATATCTCCCCGCTTCGCGTCCAGTATGACGGGGACAGCAGGATAAGTCGTTTTGATATAACGGCAAAGCGCTTCCAGCTGATCTTCTGCGCGTAATGCAGCAAAATAAGCAATCTGCGGTTTGAATGAACAAGCGAGGTCGGCAGTGGCATCGATCATCGCTTTGCAAAAGGTAAAAATAGCATCGGGCTTTCCGGCTAACTCAGCCGGGAAACGGCTGACGTCTGGATCAAGTCCGACACACAGCAGAGATTGATTTTCAGCCCAGGCGGCATTTAATTTTTTTATAAAAGTCACAACTTCCCTCTGCGCAGATACGGTTTTTAAATAACCCCGGCATTATACCTTGCGGACTCAGACGGATAGAAACGAAGATCAAAGACAAGTGGCACCGAATTTGATTATCATGTCACACACAATTTTTTCTTATTAATTTTCATTATTTGAGTGTTGAAATGCACGACTCTGCAAACAAAGAACAGGACTTACTGGCACTTGATAACCAATTTTGCTTTGCACTGTATTCTGCATCTCTGGCGCTCACCAAAAGTTACAAACCTCTGCTGGACGAACTCGGTCTGACCTATCCGCAGTATCTGGTTATGCTGGTGCTTTGGGGACAGGATAATATCTTCGTCAAGGATATAGGAGCGGCCTTATTTCTTGATTCAGGTACGCTGACGCCGTTGTTAAAACGTCTGGAAACAGCAGGTTTGGTGGAGCGGCACCGCGATGAATCGGATGAACGTCAGGTCAGGATTATCCTGACGGATAGCGGTAAAGACCTGAAAAAAGCCGCCAAAAGAATTCCGCTAAAGATTCTATGCGCCAGCGGGCAAGATCCAAAAACGCTTAAGCAGCTACGCAGCCAGCTCTCAGAATTAAGAGCGAACCTCACAGAAAAATAAAATTCTTTAATCGGATGCATAGAAAAAAACAATGTCAATTCAATTGCACACAATTGAATTGTGCGATAACATTCTTCCATCGACTGATCTGGTCGTGATGGAAATAATATTGACGCACTCAATTCAAATAGGAAATCATATGCAAATTCTTTACACAGCAAGCGCTACTTCTACTGGTGGTCGTGATGGCCGCTCTGTCTCCAGTGACAATCAGCTCGACGTTAAACTCACCACTCCGAAAGAATTAGGCGGAGCCGGCGGTGCAGGCACCAATCCGGAACAATTGTTCGCCGCCGGTTATTCTGCGTGTTTCATTGGCGCACTAAAATTTGTCGCAGCAGCGCGTAAGACTGCATTGCCTGCAGATCTTTCAATCAAAGCGGACGTCGGTATCGGCCCAAATGGTAAGGGTGGTTTCGGCATTCAGGTCGCACTGAATATCTCTTTACCGGGACTGGATCGTCAGCTTGCAGAAGAACTGGTCAACAAAGCGCACGAAGTCTGCCCATATTCGAACGCGACTCGCGACAACATTGACGTTGCTCTGAACATACTGTAATTCCATCCGCTATTGTCGGGAAATTTTTCCTGACTATCAAAGATAGAACCACAAACAAGTTACCTGCACCATTCTTTTTTCTCAACAGATAGGCGCAGGTATTTTTTCAGTTTTCAATGTAAAGCTTACTTGACATTATTTATATCGACGCTAATATGTAAAGCATACTTTACTTGCTGATGGATCAAGCCAATATTCGTCAAAAATAAGGTAACAAAGCCTGGATTTGCAAGGCCATTTTTCTGACCATGCGTGTTAAGTAAACTTTACATGGAGAACATAATGCGTGAGAAACAAGCGAATCAAATATATTTCAAAGAGTTGCTGGGAGCTCTTCTGCTTTATTTTATCGTCATATTCCTCAGCAATTTCCTCGCCGACAGGATGGTACCTGCGCCGTTCCGCACGCTGATTATCCTAATGCCAGTCTTTCCAGCCATCATGATGATCTGGGCAATCATCCGGCATTTCCAGCGTATGGATGAATATATCAAACGTCGCCAGCTGGAAAATGTCGGCATATCCGCAGCGATGACCGCCGTCTTTGCACTCTCTTACGGCTTTATGGAAGCCGCCGGATTTCCGAAATTAAGCATGTTTGTTGTGTGGGGATTACTGATGGCGGGCTGGGGTATGACCGACGCTGTACGTTGCTGGAAAGAGAAATCGGCATGAAAAATTCTCTCAGAGAATTGCGTGCTCAACGGGAATGGAGCCAGGCGCAACTCGCCGATCTGCTTGAGGTTTCCAGGCAAACCATCAACGCCATAGAAACCGGCAAATACGACCCCAGTTTGCCGCTCGCTTTTGCTATTGCAAAATTATTCAGAATGCCAATAGAGAAGATTTTTGACGCAGAATAAGGCGAGACATATTTGCGCAAATGAAGACAGGGTGAATGCAAATTTTTCATCTCATCTTCTTTGCTGACTGGATATGATACCTATCCGATTCTTACAAGAAGATCTTGATGATTCCGTTTATCAGCAAAGAAAAAGTGCGCCTGGCGTTGCAATACCCAGAGTTGTTAAGGGCCTTACGGGAAGCCTTTCAACAAGAGATCGTTACACCCAGACGACATGCTCATCAACTGTCGGATCAGGTCAATTCGAGTTTACTTCTGATGCCGGCATGGAATCCATCAGGCCATACCGGCGTGAAATTAGTCACGGTTGCACCACAAAATAAAGACATGCCGACAGTGCATGCAATTTTCATTTTGTTTGACTCCATCACAGGCACGCCTCTGACACTCATGGACGGCGAAGAGATCACGCAAAAACGAACTGCTGCAGCATCAGCACTTGCCTCCGGTTTTTTATCCAGAAAGGACAGTAGCCATTTGCTTCTGATTGGCAACGGCAGTCTCGCACCACATATGGCACTCGCTCATTGCCATACCAGACCAATCAATAAAATCAGCATCTGGGGGCGGTCGGCAGAAAAGTCAGAACACTGCCTTCAGACCTTATTATCCTTTCCGGATTTGCCTGAGCACATCAACATTGAAGTCAGCAGCGACCTCGCAAAATCCTGCAAGTCGGCAGACATCATCACATGCGCAACAACGAGCAGAGAGGCCATTGTCAAAGGTGAATGGATACAAGCAGGTACACATCTTGACCTGGTCGGAGGTTTCAAACCGGATATGCGCGAAGTTGATGATGAACTGATGGCGAAGACTGTCGTCTTCGTAGATACGTTCGCGGGCGCACTCTCAGAGGCTGGTGATATTTTGCAGACGCTACAAAATGGGAGCTTAAAAAAAGAAGCGATAGTTGCCGAACTTGCCGATCTGTGCTCAGGAAAACATACAGGCCGCCAATCAGACGAGGAAATAACCGTATTCAAGTCCGTCGGAACAGCACTGGAAGATTTATGCGCTGCAAACCTTGTCTGGCATTTCCATTCGCGAGAACGAACGCCAAAAATCTGAGACTGATTTTATCTGCACTAAAAAGACAGACTGAGCTCATACAGACATGAACTCAGTCGCCATCAAACAGTCGTCAGACTTTCGGGATACCACCCAGTAATGCAGCCCGCTTTTGCGGTTTTGCGGCTGGATTTTCAGTAGTTTTAGCCGAGCTACCTACTTTCGGAGATGACGATATTGCTGGCTCGTACGGTTTCAGGAACCAGGGATCTACTACCTTCTCTCTCGGTGGCTGATAACCACCACGTACAGACTTTTCATTTCGCTCGCCCCGCTCAGGCCTATCGCGCATCGGACGGCGTTCCGCCTGGTGAGCAGAGGGAACAAAACCAGCGAGAGTTAACCTTACAATTTTCTGTTTGATCAGCTTTTCGATGTCGATCAGCAGACGTTCATCCTGATCGGTGTACAAAGAAATTGCGTCACCTTTCGCACCGGCCCGACCTGTACGACCAATGCGATGAACGTAATCTTCTGCGTTATAAGGCAGATCGTAGTTGATCACGCAAGGCATTTCGGATATGTCCAGGCCACGCGCAGCGACGTCCGTCGCCACCAGGACTTCAACTTCACCACGCTTAAAATCCTCCAGGGCGACCATACGTTCATTCTGTGACTTATCACCATGAATCGCGGACGCTTTCACACCCTGCTTGACTAAATGCACAGCAAGACGTGATGCTCCGATTTTCGTGTTGCTGAAAACAATCACTTGTTTCAATCCACGCTCGCGGATAATGAAGGAAACTGCATCACGTTTCTCATCTTCGGTAACCTTGTAAAGAATCTGCGTAACGTTATCGGATGTTGCATTACTGCGGGCAACTTCTATCGTTTGCGGATCATTTAAAAAGCTGGCCGCGAGCTTTTTGATTTCAGGAGAAAAAGTCGCCGAAAACATCAGGTTCTGACGCTGCTTAGGCAGCAGATTGATGATGCGTTGCAGATCAGGCAAGAATCCCATATCCAGCATACGATCCGCCTCATCCATTACCAGAATCTGCGTCTGCGACAAGTTAATGGTCTTTTGCTGAACGTGATCAAGCAAACGCCCCGGTGTTGCAATCACAATCTCCACACCTGAACGTAACGCGGCAACTTGTGGCGCCATATCCATACCACCAAAGACGACTGTAGAACGTAAAGGTGTGAAACGAGAGTATGCCTTGACGTTTTCTGCGACCTGATCCGCGAGTTCCCGCGTTGGAGTCAGAATCAAAGCGCGCACCGGGTGACGCGCCGGCGAAGCGCTGGTATTCGCATGCGCGAGTAAACGCTGAATAATCGGCAAGGAAAATCCTGCTGTTTTACCGGTGCCCGTTTGTGCGGCGCCCATCACATCCCTGCCTTGCAATACAACAGGAATTGCTTCCGCTTGTATTGGCGTAGGGTGGACGTAACCCTGCTCAGTCAAAGCACGCAGAATATCAGGAGATAAGCCGAAATCTTCAAACTTCACTTTGTGTTCAGTCTGGTCGGAAGGGGAATTGGGGATGGACTTAATATCAGTCATGGTAAATGGTGGGCCTCCCGTGAGTCGAACACGGTACCAACGGATTATGAGTCCGCTGCTCTAACCAACATGAGCTAGAGGCCCAATTCTTTCTGCAAGCTCTGCCTGCTGTAATCTGAGGTTAATCCAAGTTTGGAATTCACTTCAGGATTTGCAGGAAAAGCCCGATGCTGCTGCCTGCAAAACATTGCGCTGAAAACTCAGCTCAATATATTAACGGGCGCTGAAAAAAATCAGCGCCAATTATATAACATTAATTACCTTCAAGGAAGCTCTTCAGCTTATCCGAACGTGATGGATGACGCAATTTACGCAATGCTTTTGCTTCTATCTGACGAATCCGTTCACGTGTTACGTCAAACTGCTTACCAACTTCTTCCAAAGTATGGTCAGTTGACATTTCAACGCCAAAACGCATGCGTAATACTTTCGCCTCACGCGGCGTCAAAGAGTCCAGCACATCCTTAACAACATTGCGCATGGAAGCATGCAACGCCGCATCTGCCGGAGCCAGCGTGTGATTGTCTTCAATAAAATCACCCAGATGAGAATCATCGTCGTCACCGATCGGTGTTTCCATCGAAATCGGCTCTTTCGCGATCTTCATGATCTTGCGAATTTTATCTTCCGGCATTTCCATCTTGATCGCCAGAGTTGCCGGATCCGGCTCTGCGCCTGTCTCTTGCAAAATCTGACGCGAGATACGATTCATTTTATTAATCGTCTCTATCATATGCACAGGAATCCGAATCGTACGCGCCTGATCAGCAATCGAACGGGTAATCGCCTGACGTATCCACCATGTCGCATACGTCGAAAACTTATAACCGCGGCGATATTCAAACTTATCGACAGCTTTCATCAGGCCGATATTTCCTTCCTGAATCAGATCCAGGAATTGTAAGCCTCGGTTAGTGTATTTCTTCGCTATAGAAATCACCAGACGCAAGTTTGCTTCCGTCATTTCCCGCTTGGCTTTACGCGCTTTCATCTCGCCAGCTGACATTTTTTTATTAATGCCACGCAGATCTGGTAAGGGCAATACGACTCGCGCCTGTAAATCAATCAGTTTCTGCTGTAATTGCTGAACTGCAGGAACGTTACGCCCGAGAATCGCACTGTATGAATGCCCGGCTTTAACTTCGTCCTCAACCCAGCTCAGATTGGTTTCGTTTCCAGGGAAAACTTTAATGAAATGCGAACGGGGCATACCGCAACGATTCACTGCCACATCCAGAATTTGCTTTTCAATATGACGGACTTCATCAACCTGACCACGCAGAGTATCGCAAAGCTTCTCAACTACTTTGGCAGTGAAACGAATGCCAAGCAACTCATTTGAAATTGCTTCCTGAGCTTTGACGTAAGTCTTAGAGTTATAACCTTCTTTCTCATAAGACTTGCGCATTTTTTCAAAATTCGAAGCAATGACCTCAAACTTGGCGAGTGCCTCACGCTTCATTTGTTCCAGTTGTTCTGAAGAAATCGCGGCAGCAGCGGCAGCACCGCCTTCCTCATCCTCCTCTTCTTCCTCTTCTTCCTCGTCCTCATCCTCATCAGAGTCTTCCGCAGCAGCGGCGACCACTGCAGGTGCAGGAGGAGTATCTTCGGTTGCATTCGGATCAACGAGACCGTCGACGATTTCATCAATTTTTATTTCGTCTGCAGCGATTCTGTCCGCCGCCGCCAAAATTTCTGCGATTGTGGTCGGACAAGCCGAAATCGCCTGAATCATGTCCTTCAGACCTTCTTCAATCTTCTTCGCGATAACGATCTCACCCTCGCGCGTCAGCAGTTCAACCGAACCCATTTCGCGCATGTACATACGCACAGGATCGGTGGTGCGCCCGAAATCAGAATCCACGGTTGACAAGGCAGCCTCCGCTGCCGCCTCAACCTCATCATCATCCGTAGTGACAGTCACGACGTTATCAGATAACAACAATGTCTCGGCATCAGGCGCGCGTTCATAGACAGCAACACCCATGTCGTTAAAGGTACTGATGATGCCTTCGATCGCCTCAGGATCAACAACGTTTTCCGGCAGGTGATCATTGATTTCGGCAAACGTCAGGTAACCACGATCCTTACCGAGCTTAATCAGTGTCTTCAGCTTCTGCCGGCGGCGTTCGAGTTCTTCCTCTGTCGCCTCAGGATCGGATGAAAATGCATCTTTCAACAAAGCCTTTTCTTTTGCTTTGCGATCTTTTGCCTTTGCCTTGTCAATTGCCTTCATTTCTGCGCGTTCAACCGCATTCAATGCTGCAATTTCCTCATTTTCCGGCTGATATTCTTTAGGCTTACGGCCACGGCGTCCGGGAACTTTCACTCCGGGCAAAACATATCCAGACGTATCAATAGCAGCGAGCACGGCAGCGTCTGTGGTCTGACTAACGGTAGGTGCAGATCCGGTCTTAATTTCCTGCACTTCAGGAGCGGCAGCTTTCGCTGATTTCTTGGTCGGTTTGGTCACTATCTTTGAATCGGTTTTGTTAGTTGTCACGGGCGCTTTCGGTGTTGCGGATGATACTGATTTTGCTCGGGACGATTCCGTTGTCACTCGCTTTTGCTTAACTTCAGTCTGCTGAACTGCAGCCTCTGCCTGCTTTTCAGCATTTTTTTTGGTTTTGGGGGCTGCCTTGACTGCAACCTGCTTCACAGCCGCTTTTTTAGGTGGGACGCTGGCTGATTTCTTGATATCGGTTTTCACAGCAGGCTTTTTGGCAGCGGACACTTTTGTCACAGACGCTGCTGCTTTAGTTACTTTGGCTGCTTTGATATCTTTTACCCCTGTTTTTTTAACGGTTGCAGCAACAGCTGTTACCGCCTTCGCTTTTGCGGCTGCCTTTACTGGTGCGGCTGCTTTTGCGGCCTTGACGGCGACAGGTTTGCTCGCGGCTTTAGGCGGTGCTTTCGGGCTGGTATTTTTTGCTTTAGCTACGCTTGTCTTACTCACCGTTTTTACTGCGGTGCTGACGCTTGCATTTTTAGATGCCTTTGCCGTAGTTTTTTTAACCGTTGTAGGCATCAGGGTTTTCGAGGGTTTCTTCATTGCGCTAGCCATTGAATCAAACCATCCGGAACTGAGGAAGTCGCCTGCTGACAATTTCGCAAAAAGACACAGCCGTATGCCGGGTCAAATGATCCGCCCACGGTGCAAACCATTTTTGCTTCAGACTTCCCGAGTCTCAGCGCCAGTGTTTTGGGTTACTCGGAGGAGCGTTATGCTCACCTAAACAACACATTTTGCGAAAATAAAACGATTTTACGCAAAATGAAACAACCTAAGACCTTGAATCGTAAGCCTTAAATTATACCACGCGAACGTCGCTTTCTCTAGTCCAAAGCCTGAGTAACGACAACTAAATTGATAAAAAAATAGGCAAACCATTCATTGTCACAGACATACCAGAATCAAATTCTGATGAAAAAATTGCAAAACAATTGCCTGAAAGAGTAGTAATACTTCACTACCTGTTACCCGCTTCAGTGGCAGCCTCTTTCCGCAACTCTTCCTGCAAATGCATAATTTCACGCCAGCGCGCCTTTTCAACCTCGGTACTTAAGCCGGATGACACAAGCCTTTCCGCCTCATACCTGAGTGCCTGGGAGCGGATCTGCCGGATCGCGCCGAGCAATTCCAGCCTGACCAACTCCGCATCTGCATCAGTCTGCCCCGCCACTTCAGCAATCAAGCCGTCAAAATCCGAACTGACAGCGCGCAATCGCTCGGCAAGAGCCGCAAATTGCGCATTCTCGCCCATTTCTTTGGCGATGCCGACCAGCTGCATCAGCATTTCCGCACCATCCGGGGCCAATAATGCTGCCTCTGCAAGAGCAACATCATCCAGCATCTGCGCCAACCCCGGATAGGCAACAAGTATCCGCATAATCTGACGCTCCAGCCCAACTGGAGCGCTGCGCTTCGCTCGCGGCGGAGCCAGCTTCTGACGAGCAACCGGTTGCGCAAGCTCAAATAAAGCCTCAATCTCAGCCGGCGTTGTCTGTGTTACTTGCGCCAGACTTCTGACAATTTGCAAACGTAATCCGGAAGGCTGCATGGCCTGCAACAATGGCTTCGCATCAAACAGTGTTTTCGCACGACCTTCCGCGGAATTAAGATCATTGTCAGCAATCATTTCCCGCATAAAAAACTGGGACAGCGGCATCGCATCATGCACTTGCTGCTCGAACGCATCTGCACCAAATTCGCGAATAAAGCTGTCAGGATCATGCTCAGCCGGCAAAAACAGAAACTTAATAAATTTATCGTCATTCGCATGCGGCAAGCACGCGTCCAGTGCACGCCGCGCGGCACGCCGCCCTGCACTATCGCCATCGAAGCTGAATACAACGTGATCTGTCTGGCGCAATAATTTTTGCACATGCGTTGGCGTACAAGCGGTTCCCAGTGTCGCAACCGCCTGCGGAAAACCCATTTGCGCCAGCGCAACGACATCCATATAACCTTCGGTCACCAGGACATAACCGGCATCACGAATGGCCTGACGCGCTTCAAATAAACCGTAGAGCTCGTAGCCCTTCTGAAACAGCGGCGTCTCAGGGGAGTTCAGGTATTTAGGCTCACCTTGCTCCATAATACGACCGCCAAATCCTATGACCTGTCCTTTTGTATTCCGTATAGGAAACATCACACGATCACGGAAACGGTCGTAGCGCTTGCGCCCGCCGCCTTCTTCGTCGCTTTTATCGATGACCAACCCGGCCTCAACCAGCTCCGGTGCCTGATAGTCAGCAAAAACAGAACGCAGACCATCCCATGCATCAGGTGCAAAACCCAGGGCGAAACGAGCAGCAATCTCACCGGTCAGCCCACGTTTTTTAAGATACGCAATCGCAGTTGGCGCAGAGCGTAACTGCTGCTTGTAAAATTCACTGGCCTTCGACATCACTTCTGACAATGCCAGACTTTTCGCCTGCACCTCCGCCCTTTGTGCCGGCAGCATGTGATCTTCTTCGGGAACGACCATGCCATTGCTTTGCGCTAAATCACGGATCGCATCAACAAAACTCAGGCCTGAATACTCCATCAAAAAACCGATGGAAGTGCCATGCGCGCCGCAGCCAAAGCAGTGGTAAAACTGTTTGGTCGGACTGACCGTAAAACTCGGAGATTTCTCATTATGAAAGGGGCACAAACCCATGTAGTTTGCGCCACCTTTTTTCAGCTGGACGTATTTACCCACCACGTCAACAATATCAACGCGGGCAAGTAAATCCTGAATAAAACTCTGTGGAATCAAGTCTGCTTAGGGGCTTCTGAACCGCCGCAATTGACAAATACAATACAAAATTAACGACTCAAAGCTGCTTTTACCAAGCCAGATACTTTTCCCATATCCGCACGGCCGGCAAGCTTTGCTTTCAGCACATCAATCACTTTACGCATATCCTGCGGACCTGCTGCACCAGTCTCGGCAACTGCAGCGGCGACTGCAGCCTGAACTTCCTCATCCGATAAAGCTGCTGGCATATAGGTTGACAACACTGCCAATTCCGCTTTTTCGATATCAGCCAAATCCTGACGACCACCGGCCTCAAATTGCTGAATCGAGTCTTTGCGCTGCTTGATCATCTTCTCAATAATGGCGAGGATCATGCCATCGTCCAGCTCAACACGCTCGTCGACTTCTTTTTGCTTCATTGCTGCTGTCAGCAAACGGATAGTTCCCAGCTTGCCAGCTTCCTTGGCGCGCATCGCGGCTTTCATATCATCGGTGATTTGCTCTTTTAAGCTCATGACTTACCCCTGAATAACTGAATCAGATCAAAATAATAAAGCCCGCTGCGGCTGACCGGAGCGGGCATGCAATACCTGAGCAATGCAATACCGAGGGTATCTGACCAAGTCAGACACACGATCGGAATTAATACATTTTCTTAGGCAATTGCTGACTACGAATACGTTTGTAGTGACGCTTGACTGCTGCTGCCAGCTTACGCTTACGCTCTGCAGTTGGCTTCTCGTAGAACTCGCGAGCGCGCAATTCGGTCAACAGACCGGTCTTTTCGATAGTGCGCTTGAAGCGGCGCATGGCGACTTCGAACGGCTCGTTTTCTTTAAGGCGAATTGTGGTCATGTAAGTTCAAACCAATGAAAGATTTATAGAAGAACGAGATATTAGCAGGATTTTGCGAGTATGGGAAGGACGATGATTAAATCTTACGCAAAAAACTTACTCACCCCTAGCAAAAAACAACAGGAAGTCAACTCCCCAAACCGGATATTTTAAGAAAAGTGGGGGAGTATCCGACAAAAACGACCAAATGTCAGCGTCATAACTAGGGTTTTAAATATACTCCCCCCAGTATTTTTGAGGCTCCCGGACCACGCGGACGCCCTTCGTTTCGTCTGCATCATGATGAGGATGACAACGATCAGACAGCCGTTCCGGCTGCATTGCCCGACGCCCACGCCCATTGAAAGTTATAGCCGCCCAGCCAGCCAGTGACATCGACCGCCTCGCCGATAAAGTACAGCCCCGGCACTTTGTTTGCCATCATGCTCTGCTGCGACAGCTCCCGCGTATCAACACCGCCACGAGTGACTTCGGCCTTGCGATAACCTTCAGAACCGTCAGGAGTCAGCTCCCAACGATTGATTTTTTCAGCCAGCAAACGCAGACGCTTATCCTGCATATCCGCGATTTTCAGATTGCCGTCGAATGCATGAGCGGTGAGCAAGCCATCAATCAGTCGTCCCGGTAAATATTGCGATAAATAATTGGCGAGGTTCTTTTTTGTCGTCGTTTTCGCCGCGACCAGGTCTTCTGCCAGATCGACTTCGGGTAACAGATTAATCCGGATCGGCGTACCTGGCTGCCAATAACTCGATATCTGCAAGACAGCCGGGCCTGACAAACCACGATGCGTGAACAGTAAATCTTCCCGGAACAGCGCTCTATTCTTCTTGGTGCCGGTTTCAATATCGACTTCAAGAGAAATCCCAGACAGCGGCACAAACGGCTCCCATGCAGTGGCATCGAACGTCAATGGCACCAAAGCCGGTCTAGTCTCTATGATTTTCAAGCCAAACTGACGGGCAATTTTGTGTGAAAAATCAGTGGCGCCGATTTTGGGTATCGACAGCCCGCCCGTAGCAACGACCACCTGATCCACCATGATGCCGCCTTGCGCGGTCTGCACAACAAAACCTGCATCCGTTTTTTGCACATCGCTGACAGCACAAGACATGCGCCACTGCACCTTACCCAGATCACATTCTGCTTTCAGCATGCGGATGATGTCTTCGGCACTGTCATCGCAAAACAGCTGTCCCTTGTGCTTTTCATGCCAGGCGATGTTGTGGCGCTTCATCAGAGATAAAAAATCCTGCGGCGTGTAACGCGACAGAGCGCTTTTACAGAAATGCGGATTTTCTGATAAATAATTGGCGGGACCTGCATGCAGGTTCGTAAAATTACAGCGCCCGCCACCGGAGATACGAATTTTCTCTGCGAGCCGGCTGGCATGGTCAATTAATACGACACGTTTGCCGCGCTGCCCTGCGACTGCAGCGCACATCATGCCAGCCGCGCCGGCACCGATTACAGCAACATCAACTTGTTTATTCATGGCAGCCTCAAAAAATTCAGGCGTGATTGTAACGGAATCGTTGTCCATGACCGACTAAACAAATTTGCTGCACACCGGTACCGATGTCATGCTGCTCAGGATAAGGCACATATCAACAACATGGAACTTTGCGCTGCTTCAATAAACTGTGTGCTGCTTTTGGGTGCAGGCGGCTGATCTGCACCAGCAACGTCGCGATGCACAACATCTCTTTCCTGTTGGAATCATATTTCTGTTTCGTCGGACAAACTGTTTGAAATTCACCACAAGATTTTGCGTATATCTCAGCTTATTTTTGTCATAAAAGACTTAATACTTGACTTGATTTACATCAAAAGAGATAACTGATCACAGCCTCAAGCAAACGTTTGCGCAGCGACGATAAGACAAACAACATCATCATCGCCAAGCACACTTCTGGCTCACTTATGCACTCAATCTGATCACCGATCAACCACTACGGGGACTCTCTTCATGCCAACCTTTACTTCGAAATCTGCTCGACAAGTACAAGTCCGCAGCCTGATTGCACTGGCAATCGCGTCTGCATTTCCCATGCAGACAGCATGGGCACAGGAAGCTAAAAAAGACGATACAACCAAACTGGAAACAGTCATCGTCACCGCAAACCGCCGCGCCGAAAACATCAAGGAAGTCCCGATGGCGATTTCCGCGATTAAAGGCGAGGCGCTTGATACTTACAATGCCAGCGGTCAGGATATCCGTTTCCTTGCAGCGCGCGTTCCCAGTCTGAATATTGAATCCGATTTTGGCCGGTCTTTCCCACGTTTTTATATCCGTGGTCTGGGCAATACTGATTTCGATCTGAATGCATCGCAACCTGTCGGACTGATTTTTGATGATGTTGTGCAGGAAAGCCCTATTCTCAAAGGCTTCCCGGTCTTTGATGTCGATCAGGTCGAGATGTTGCGCGGCCCGCAAGGCACGCTGTTCGGACGCAACTCACCGGCTGGCGTGCTGAAATTTGACTCGGCAAAACCAACCAACCGCTTTGAAGGATACGGCAGCCTCGGTTACGGCAATTACAATGCCGTCAATCTGGAAGGTGCCATTAATGTGCCACTGAGCAAAGAATGGGCGATGCGTTTTTCCGGTCAGGCGCAAAGCCGCGATGACCGCGTGACCAATCCACGTTCTACCGGTGAAAAAAATCTGGAAGGTTATCGCGACAATGCTGCGCGCCTGCAGTTCTCTTACAAAACATCTGACTTCAGCGCTCTGATGAATTTCCATGGTCGCGATATGTCTGGTAACGCGACCTTGTTCCGCGCCAATATCATCCAGAAAGGCACGAATAATCTTGTACCTGGCTTCGATTACGGCACCTACCCTACCGATGGTCTGAATACGCAAACACTGACCTCTTCCGGTGCCAGCCTGCGTCTGCGCTGGGATTTACCGGGAATGAGCGTTCACTCCATCACGGCGTACGATAAAGCAAAATTTTATAGCCGTGCTGACGTTGACGGCGGTTACAGCGCCGGAGCGACTTCCGGCCCGGGATTTATTCCGTTCGCATCAGAAACTGCCGATGGCCTGCCGAATCTGAAGCAGGTCACCCAGGAAGTGCGCGTTGAGTCCAATACCAAAGATCCGCTGCAATGGATCACAGGTCTGTATTACTTCAGTGAAGACCTGCAGGTCGACAGCTTTAACTTTGATTCCATGAGCGCAGGCAATCCACAAAATGGCTATGCCGTGCAGCATCAGAATGCTAAATCATGGGCTGCATTCGGCACACTGAATTACGCAGTTAACGACAAACTGAAGCTGCGTGGCGGTGTACGCTACACCAGCGATAAAAAAGATTTTGACGCACAGAGAACGCAGACACCATTTGGCGGGAAAAATACCGACTTCTTGCAAGCGCATCCTTCCTCCACGAACGTCAGCTGGGATCTGGGTGCCAATTACACCCTGGATAAAGAAACATCCCTGTTTGCGCGTGCAGCAACCGGCTATCGCGCCCCTAGTGTTCAAGGCAGGGTTCTTTTCGGCGACTCGATTTCCGTTGCTCAGTCAGAAAAAACGCTGTCGTTTGAAGCGGGTATCAAAAAAGATATTCTGGATAACACAGCTCGCGTAAGTGCCACAGTATTTCATTACACCGCGAAGGATTTGCAGCTCACCGCAGGTAGCGGCAGTGTGAATCAGAACAAACTGGTTAACGCAGATAAAGCCGTTGGTCAGGGTTTTGAGCTGGACTTACAAGCAAACTTGAACCGCAACTGGAAAACGACAGTTGGCGTGAGTTATAACGATACTGAGATCAAGGATGACAAACTGTTCGTTGCCCCATGCGGTAACGGTTGCACAGTAACTAATCCGAAAGGCCCTGTCGCAGGAACCGTTTTAATCGGCGGCAACCCGTTGCCACGCGCACCTAAATGGGTAGGTAATTTCTCGTTGAAATATTCGACACAAATCGGTGCCGGTACTTTGTACGCTAATACAGACTGGGCTTACAAAGACAGCTACAACATGTTCCTGTACGAAGCAAAAGAGTACAAAGCAAAGTCGATGTTGGAAGGTGGTCTGCGCGTAGGTTACGTCTGGGCCGATGGCAAATATGAGCTCGCTGCATATGGCCGTAACATCACCAATAAGCAACAGGTCATCGCCGCCATCGACTTCAACAATCTGACAGGTATCGTGAACGAACCACGCAGCTATGGCGTGCAGTTCAAAGCAAACTTCTGATACACCGTCGTACATAAAAAACGCCGGATTCATCGTCCGGCGTTTTTTTTATCCGTATCACCGACAGACTATTCTGCCGTCTGCGGCAATCATGTTGTCGACAGTTATCCAGGCAAGCGCTGGTGGATCAGGCGAGAGACCAACACACAATGCTCGACCTGTGCTGCAATATTCACCGGAACAGGAATCTCATCATTGAGCACACGCTGTATCCATATTGCGGTAGTCGTGGTATCCAATTGTTCCGGAATGTTCTCAATCTCGCCGACAATCACAGACTGAGTATGAGCCAAGGTCGTCGTCTCACCTTCGTGTATCCAGTCTATCTGCTGCGCACGACCGGTACTGGCTACCGTCTCTCCTTCGGTACCGCGCATTAAAAACGCGTCGCCCGCATGATGTGGCGCGCGCTGACTAAAGTAATGCTGCAACATTTGCTGATATTCCGGATGGGTGTACGAAGTCAGACGCAAAGCCGGTGTTGTGAATGGTTGCAGTAGCTTCACCAAAGTATGAGTGGAATTACGGACACCGAGTATTTTTCTCAAAGCCAGTAAACGTGCAAGGGCCGGAGATAGCAATTCTATGGAAATAAATGCTGGTCGCGATAAAGCTATTTCACGGCTGATGTCGGCGGCATTACTGCAAACTGGAAAATGCAGAGCAGAAAAAATTTCGGCAGTCGTCACGCGACCAGGGTCATGACTAACGCCATGCACCAGCACAGGTATGCCACGACGGGCCAACAAGATTGCCAGTAACGGTGTCAGATTCGGTTTTTTGCGTGCGCCGTTGTAACTCGGTATCAGCACCGGAACGAAGCTGTTGCTGGCAGGCGCCTCCAGCTCCAGCATAAACGGACGGGCTGCACGTAAAAAGCCGGCGATCTCATCGATCGACTCGCCCTTAATCCGCATCGCCAGCAAAATCGCTCCCAGCTCAAGGTCGCTGACACGACCGTCCAGCATCGCAGTGTATAAGGTCGCAGCATCTTCGGATGACATGCTGCGTGCACCATCTTTGCCGCGGCCAATTTCCTTGATGAATCTGGCACACGGAAACGCCACTGCGGAGGTTGTCGTCAGGTTGTCGGTCATCAGTTTATTTATCCAGAATGGCTAATATGGTTTCCCATTCATGCGGAGTCACTGGCGTGATCGATAAACGGCTACCTTTTTGCAGCACCAGCATACTCTCTAACTCAGGTACTGATCTCAACTCTGTCAGGCTTAATAAACGCGTTTTCCTCAAGGCTTTTATATCGACCATCATCCAACGGGGATTTTCTCTGCTTGCTTTCGGATCGTAATACTTACTCTCTTCGTCGAACTGAGTATGGTCAGGGTAAGCGGTACTGCTGACCTCAGCGATTCCGGCAATACCGGGCTGAGCGCAACTTGAATGATAGAACAGTACGCCGTCACCAATCCGCATAGCGTCACGCATAAAATTCCGCGCCTGATAATTCCTAACACCAAACCACGGCACGCTCTTCATTTTCAGCACATCATCGATACTGATCTCATCAGGTTCTGACTTCATTAGCCAATAATTCATCGTCGTTTGAGTGAAAGAGAAAAGTAAATTGTCGCACATTCAGACGCGCCAAATAAAAAACGACTGTCAGAAATGACAGTCGTTTCAGAATGAGTCCCCACCGATGCCGCTATGCCGGCATCCTGAACCTAGCGGTTCAAGTTGGCCGCAGTTAGTTCAATTTCGGGTTCATCGAACTAGCGACGCTCACACCTATCGAACAATATCCCACAGCCTATGCACATAAATGGTTCAAGGAATATATGGCATTGGCGAACACGGCAGGGAACTGAAGTTTACTCCCAAATGTGACTGAAGCGAGAACTATTTTGAATAATTTTGATTAAATTAAACAATAATCCTGAAATTCAAAATAGGTTTTCTTGCGGAGTCAGTGCATGGTCCATTATCTCGTGCATCTGCGCCATTTTTTGCTTCACCTCTGACAAAGATAAGCCAGATAAAGGACCTTCCGGAGATTTGGTCGCCAGCAACTCGGTCGTCATACCGAGAGCTGCCATCACTGCGATCCTGTCGGTTCCTTTGACGCGGGAAGAATCGCGAATCGCGCACATCTTTGCGTCGAGATAAGCAGCCGCTTCCCGCAATGCGCGGTCTTCACCTTCTTTGCATGATAATTTATAAGCTTGTCCCATGATGGTGACATCGACCTGGATCACTTTTTTATCACTCATACTGACACCTCTTCGTCTTTAAGGACTTCGGCAGGTAATTGCATCAGTAAAGCAGTAATCCGTTCGTGCGCTTGTTGCATACGTTCCTTCGCATCCTGATTTTGCGTTGTCAACGCGGTTACTTCATTACGTAAAGCAGCATTTTCCACACGCAAGGCATGAGCGAGCTCTGCGAGCTTAGCCACTTTTTCAGCAAGCAATTCGAAATCGGAAATCATCATATGTCTATGTATTTTGGGGCGCAACAAACCTGATTTCTTATTATACGAGCAAACCCCCGGCACTGACATCTTGATCTGCGGTCAAAGCAATAAATTGCGTGTATGGGTGGATTATTCCGTATCGGGATACATCTTCTAAAACGGGTGTCACTCTACGTATCGTCAAAGAAATCAGTATGCGGCCAGGCATTTTAGGCGCTGAATTATACAAATTGGCGCTGAGCGTCACACTTTTTTTGAAAATAGGTTATTATTTGTCGCATAGCTGACCACGCTTGGTTCTTCATTGGCATATTCAAGGTGTGAGTAAATTCCCGCTATTGAAATTAAGCAAATCGCCGCCAGATCCAACCTCTGAATACGGCGAGTTCCCAACTGCCCGACCGATATTCTGTGGCGCTGTTACCCCTTAATTTTTTCCCTCTCGATGAGGATTCCATGAGCGAAAACATCAAATACGTAAGCGATGCTTCTTTTGAAGCTGATGTATTAAAATCTGACAAACCCGTGCTGGTCGATTTCTGGGCTGAATGGTGTGGTCCATGCAAAATGATCGCGCCGATTCTGGAAGAAGTTGCCAAAGAATACGATGGTAAAATTATTGTCGCAAAAATGGATGTTGATGCTAACCAAGCAGTTCCTGCTCAATTTGGTATCCGCGGCATCCCGACACTGATACTGTTTAAAAATGGTTCAGTTGCGGCACAAAAAGTCGGCGCACTTGCAAAAGGTCAGCTGATTTCTTTTATCGATAGCAATATCTGACAATTTGCTCTGCCTGTTGCGCTGGATGCTTTTTCTGATGGTGTACAATCCTGTGAAATTGAATTCCGGCGCATCATGCGTAACGAGCACACCGTACACATACATAAAGAATGCTTAACAGGTCGCTGACCTCAAGAGACAAATAACGATTCTGTTTATTCCGCAGTTCCTCTGTTCACTCCCCCACCTCATATTCCCGTCCTGGGACACTCACCATGCATCTATCTGAATTAAAAGCCCTACACGTATCCGCATTACTGGAAATGGCGATCGGGCTTGATATTGACAACGCTGCGCGTATGCGCAAACAAGAATTGATGTTTGCGATTTTGAAAAAACGTGCAAAAGCAGGCGAACAAATTTTTGGCGATGGCGCACTTGAAGTATTACCTGATGGTTTTGGCTTCCTGCGCTCTCCCGACGCCAGCTACATGGCATCGACAGATGACATCTACATTTCTCCTTCGCAAATCCGCCGTTTCAATTTGCATACCGGTGACTCGATTGAGGGGGAAGTACGTACTCCTAAGGATGGCGAGCGCTATTTCGCACTGGTGAAAGTAGACAAGGTTAACGGCGAATCACCGGAAGCATCCAAACACCGTATTCTGTTTGAAAATCTGACACCTCTGCACCCGAACAAAGTGCTGACGCTGGAACGCGAAATGCGCGGCGAAGAGAATACGACAGGCCGGATTATCGACATGATTTCCCCTATCGGACGTGGTCAGCGCGGCTTGCTGGTCGCCTCTCCGAAATCGGGTAAATCCGTGATGCTGCAGCATATCGCGCATGCCATCACAACCAATCATCCGGATGTAACATTAATCGTTTTACTGATCGATGAACGCCCTGAAGAAGTGACCGAGATGCAGCGTTCCGTGCGTGGTGAAGTCGTCGCCTCCACTTTCGACGAACCTGCAACACGCCACGTTCAGGTTGCTGAAATGGTACTGGAAAAAGCCAAGCGTTTAGTCGAAATGAAAAAAGACGTGGTCATTCTGCTCGACTCGATCACCCGTCTGGCGCGTGCCTACAATACCGTTATTCCGGCATCCGGCAAGGTGCTGACAGGCGGTGTCGATGCTAATGCATTGCAGCGCCCAAAACGCTTCTTCGGTGCAGCACGTAATGTCGAAGAAGGCGGCTCGTTAACGATTATCGCCACGGCGCTGATTGAGACTGGCAGCCGTATGGACGACGTGATCTACGAGGAATTCAAAGGCACGGGTAACATGGAAGTACATCTGGAACGTCGCCTGGCGGAAAAACGCGTTTATCCGGCAATTAACCTGAATAAATCTGGCACACGTCGCGAAGAATTACTGATCAAACCAGATCAGCTCCAGAAAATCTGGATTCTGCGTAAGTTGCTGTATTCGATGGATGAAATCGAAGCGATGGAATTCATTCTCGATAAAATGAAAGCCACCAAAAATAATGCGGAGTTTTTTGAAATGATGCGTCGTGGTGGTTAAGTACGTCCATAGTTGATGGATGTGCTAAAAAAAGCTGTCAATGAAAATTGTCAGCTTTTTTAACGCCTTGCAGTTACGCTTCTGACGCACATCTCCAAAATAAAAAAGGCTTCCTGAATTACATCAGGAAGCCTTCTTCTTTAAGCGAACAATTTACTGTGAGATAGCTTTCACTTCCCAACCACCACCAACCGCTTTATACAAGCTGACCACTGCGCTGAGATGGGCACGCTGAGTATCGATCAACGCAGTTTCAACCGCAGCCAAATCACGTTGCGCATTCAACACTTCGAGGTAGCTACTGTAACCATTTTTATAGCGTAACTCCGCCAGTCGCTGACTGTCTGTCAATGCCTTAACGCGCTTTTGGTTCGCCCGATAAATCTGCTCATTTGATTCAGCACTGCTCAACGCATCATGCACGTCGCGGAAAGCCCCTTGCACCGCTTGCACATACTGCGCAGTCGCCTGCGTTTTGCGAGCTTCAGCGCCAGATACCACGGCACCAATTGCTCCGGCACGGAATACCGGCTGAACCAGATTGGCGCCGAGATTCCATAACAAAGAGGTAGGATCAACCAGATCTTTGAACACACGCGACTCGTAGCCTATGCCTGTCGTCAACTTCAGACTGGGAAAATACGCTGCCTTCGCCTGACCGATATCAGCATTCGCAGCAATCAGCGTTTGTTCCGCCGCCAGAATATCAGGGCGACGATTCAATACATCGGAGGGTAAATCTGCAGGCAGACTTAGATGTTGGTATAACGCCTGAATATCCTTACCGCGTGCAATCACTGGCTGGGCGACGGCAGCCGGACTGCGGCCCAGCAACACGGCAATGGCTGACTCAAGATTAGAAACAGCCAGCTTCGCTTGCGATACGCTGACTTCTGCTGCAGCAGCTTCAGATTCCGCCTGATGAAGATCAAGCTCTCCAGTCGCACCAGATGCAAATCGCTTCTGTTGCAGACGCAGATTTTCTGCGCGTGTCTGATAGGTTGACTGAGCTAACGCCAGTTGTGCATCAGCGGCACGCAGCGCGAAATAACTCTGTGCAAGATTGCTGAACAAACTGGTTTGTACCGTCGTGCGGTTGTATTCCTGTGCAAATAAGCGGGCTTTCGCCGCTTCATCCGCGCGCGACAACTTCCCCCAGAAATCGACTTCATACGAAGCCGTCAGCCCAAGCTGAAAATCCTTACTGACAGGATTTGCACCGCTGGCCAACTTACCTGCATTCTCACTGGTACGGACTTTAGAGCCACTCAGTGTCGCATCCACACTGGGATAACGGTTGGATTTTGCACCGACAGCAAGGGCACGTGCTTCTTCTATGCGCCCTGCTGCCAGCAGCAAATCCTGATTATTTTTTTCCGCTTCCTGTATCAGTTCAAGCAGGACAGGGTCACGGAATGTGCTCCACCATTCAACAAAATCCGTTTTCGTCGTCGCTCCAGATACTGCCAGCTTAGCAGGAACATCAAGCTGAGGACGTTGATAATCTGGTCCTACCGATGCACATCCTGCCAACACCAGACTGGCAACGATCGTGCTCAGGGCAAATTGTGTTTTCAACATAATTATTCCTTCCCTTCTGCTTTTTGTTCTTTAATCAGCTGCCCCAGAGGGATGTGATCCGGATGATGGAAGTCTTCAGGGTATGTTTTAAAGCGTTTATCGTTAATCAGCTTAAAGAACAAAGGCACAAAAAAGATCGCGAGGAAAGTCGCTGCGAGCATGCCACCCAGAACGCCGGTTCCCAGGGATTGACGTGCCGCAGCACCCGCACCATGCGAGAAGGCGAGTGGTACCACCCCCAGAATAAATGCCAGCGAAGTCATCAGAATCGGGCGGAAACGCAGACGCGCCGCCTCCACTGCCGCGGCAACCGGCGCATAACCTTCATGCACTTTCATCACCGCGAACTCCACAATCAGAATCGCATTTTTTGCTGACAAGCCGAGCAAGGTGACCAAACCGATCTGGAAGTACACGTCGTTGTTGAAGTGACGCAGATATACCGCCAGCAGCGCACCAAAGATACCGAAAGGCATCGCCAGCAGTACAGAAAATGGTAACGACCATTTTTCATACTGTGCTGCCAAAATCAGGAAAATCATCAGAACACCCGCACCCAATGCCAGACCCGCGGCATTGCTGCTGCGTTTTTCCTGGAATGACGCACCGCCCCAGTCATACACGATATCGGCTGGCAACACATTTTTCGCTGCGCGCTCCATCGCTGCAATCGCCTGACCGGAACTGAAGCCTGGTTTAGCATCTCCCATGAGTTTAATCGCGGGCAAGGCATTGAAACGTTCCACAGAGTCAGGCCCTGTGATGAACTTGATCGTAGTGAACGCCCGGATAGGTACCATCTGACCATTGGCAGAGCGTACATACATCGCACCGATATCATCCGGTTTCGCGCGGAACTGGCCTTCAGCCTGCAACTGCACGGTGTAGATACGACCGTTTTTATTGAAGTCGTTAACGTAGTAACTACCCATCGTAGCTGCCAGCGTATTGTAGATATCTGCTAACGCGACTCCCATCGATTTGGCTTTTTCATTATCCACGTCGACATACAATTGCGGTGAATTGGCTTGCCACAATGTTTTTACCCCGGCCAGCTCTGGCTGCTTATTCGCTTCTGCAATCAGCAAAGGCAAAATCTGTGCGAGACGTTTAACTCCCCCCTCACCCGCATTCTGCAGATAAAACTCAAAGCCACCGGTCTGACCTAAGCCCTGAATCGCTGGCGGAGCAAAAAACAAAGGTAAGCCTTCTTTAATGCGACCAGTTTTCATATAGCTTTCACCAACCAGCTGTTGCGCTGATTTACTGCGTTCTTCCCATGGTTTTAAAGGGAAGAACATCGTCGCAGAGGAAGATTTCAAACCACCGCCACCGAGGAAGTCCAGCCCCACCAACGCAAAGGTTGTGTCGATCTCCGGATTAGTTTTCATCACCGATTCAACCTGTTTGACAACAGCATCAGTGCGGTCAAGAGAAGCACCATCAGGCAAAATGGTCGCGCCCAGGAAATAGCCCTGATCCTCATCAGGCACCAGCCCACCGGGCACGGTCTTCCACAGTACTCCTGTCAACGCCACCATACCCGTTACCAGACAAACGCCCAATAGAGCCCTCTTGAGGAAAAAGCTGACGCCGTTGGTGTAGTGTTTTGTAAAACGCAGGAAAGCCGCGTTAAACCAGAGAAAAAACGGATGATGATTTTCTGTTCCTGGCTTGAGGAAAAGTGCACACAAAGCCGGTGTCAGAGTCAACGCAACGATACCGGATAACACCACCGCGATAGAAATCGTGACCGAGAACTGACGATATAATTCACCTGCAAGACCACCAAGGAAAGCAATCGGACCAAACGCAGCAACCAGCACCAGTACAATCGCAATCACCGGTCCCGTTACCTCATGCATTGCTTCAATCGCCGCATCTTTCGGGGTCATTCCTTCTTCGTTAATCAAGCGCTCAACGTTTTCCAATACCACGATCGCATCATCCACCACGATACCGATCGCCAGCACCATACCGAATAAGGTCAGTGTATTAATGCTGTACCCCAGCAGATGCAAACCTGCCATCGTACCAATCAGAGAGACAGGAACCGCCAGCGTAGGAATGATGGTTGCCCGCCAGCTTTGCAAGAACAGATAAACCACAATAAACACCAGTACCATCGCTTCTGCCAGCGTTTTCAACACTTCGGCAATCGACTCAGTCACGAAAGGTGTCGTATCGTAAGGCGTTGCGTAGCTCATTCCTTCCGGGAATTTTGCCTTCAGCTCTTGCAAGGTTTTCTCAACAGCCTTACGTGTTTCCAGCGCATTTGCGCCGGTCTGTAAAAATACGCCGATATTGGCGGACGGATGTCCGTTAATACGGCCATACAGGTTGTAATCTTTCGATCCCAGTTCCACCCGTGCCACATCTTTAATGCGGATAGTTCCACCGTTTTTATCCGTCTTCACGATAATATTGGCAAACTGTTCGGGCTCCAGCAAGCGCCCTTTGGCAGTCACTGTCATGGTCAGCTCTTCGGTATTATTCGGTGTCGCACCGATCTTACCTGCCGCATACTGCGCATTCTGCTCGTTCACCGCATTTGATATATCGGCTACGGTAACACCCAGTTGCGCCATACGATCAGGGCGCATCCAGATCCGCATCGCATAATCTTTCGCACCAAAAATCTGTACGTTTGTCGTTCCCGGAATCCGCTTGATCGCATCCAGTACATTCTGGGTCGCGTAATTCGACAAATACAATGCATCGTAGCGATTATCAGGTGAATACAAAGCGGCAACCACCAGGAAATTCGACGAACTCTTAGAGACTGTCACACCCTGGCGACGGACTTCCTGTGGCAACTTAGCATCAGCCTGCCGTACGCGGTTATTCACGTTCACTGCAGCAATATCGAGATTCGTCCCCACTTCAAATGTCACGTTAATTGATACGCGACCGTCGGCAGATGAAACAGAATCCATATACAACATGTGTTCAACACCATTGATCTGCTCTTCAATCGGTGCTGCGACGGTGCGCTCAATCACTTCGGCTGAAGCGCCGGGATAGATCGCCGTCACATTGACTACCGGCGGAGAAATTTCCGGGTAGCGCGAAATTGGCAGGACGCGTAACGCGGCCAGACCTGCCAGCACGATAATCAGCGAGACGACAGTCGCGAAAATCGGCCGGTTAATAAAAAATTTAGAGAACATGAATGATTCCTTGTCGCCCGTTTCTCATAGAAGCGGGATGTTCATAAAGAAAGGAGTGCCATTAATAATCAGCGCTGCAACTCACTAGCTTATCGGTACTGTTACCTGGTGCCGGTTGCGGAAGCTGCGGATGCGGAAACCGCTTCTTTTGCAGGCACCGGAGCGGCCGCCGGTGCTGATGCAGCATTTGCCGCCTGCGCGGAAACGACTACCGGCTTCACTGTCATACCAGGATCATGTGCCTTGATCACGCCATCAACCATCACGCGTTCGCCGGCTTTGAGTCCTTTGGTTACGATCCATTCACCATGCGACCAGCCTTCAAGTTCAACCGGACGTGGTGCCAGTTTGTTATCCGGAGTCACAACGAAAACCATCTTGCCCATAGGACCATCAATAATCGCACGTTGCGGTACCGCCAGCGCGCCTAAGCGCTTCGCACCCGATAACATGACACGGACAAACTGTCCCGGACGCAGAGTACCGTCAGAATTGGCCACTTGCGCACGCGCGTCAAAGCCACCGCTGGCAGCATTAATGCGTTCACTGACAAAATTCATTTTGCCGGTCGTCGGGTACGTACTACCGTCGGCCAGTTTCAATTTCACGTCAAAACCTATGCTGCCATTCTTACCGGCTTTTCCTGGTACAGCGACCTTGCCATTCGATACTTCTTTGGAGATTTTCAGGTAATCCGACTCAGGGATACTGAAGTTCACATACAAAGTATCTGTCTGCACTATGGTCGTTAACAAACTGTCGGCACTGGTAATGAGACTACCATTCGATTTCGCCGCCATACCGGTCACACCATCTATCGGCGCCACTACTTTGGTATAACTCAAATTCAGCTTTGCTTCATTTGCCTGTGCCCGCGCTTGTTTATAACTGGCTTCCGCCGTTTCCAGCGTCGACTTGGCATCATCAAATTCTTTCTGACTGATCGCTTTTTCAGCAGCGAGAGGAGCCAGACGCGCATATTCACGTTTTGCCTGATTCAACTTTGCTTCTGCAACGCCGGCGGCAGCTTCAGCAGAAGCGAGTTGCGTCTGATAATTAGCCGGATCGATCTGAAATAAGACGGTACCCGCTTTTACACGGGAGCCTTCTTCATATAAACGATTTTCCAGAATACCCGGAACACGCGCCCGGATCTCTGTTTCTTTCGAGCCCGCAGTCTGGCCAACATATTCAAAATCAACCGACAGATCACGGCTTTCCAGCGTGACAACATTAACCTCTGGCGGAGGCATATTACCTGGGCCTGCATTTTGTCCGCCTTGTTTACCACAGGCAGTCAGCACCATTAAAGACAAAGTGATCACCAGCGCGCTGGCGGCACGGCGAGAAAATAATTGCGATATCTGGGATGACAGGGTTGTGGACCGGGACGAAGAGATACCTGAAGAGTACATAGAAATTCTTTCTTATTGATGAAAGGACGGTGTGGTATTATATACATACACGAATGTTTGTAAATAAATTTATGAAATGACTATCAGATTAACAAGGGATATTCAGATAACGATGACATTTTGATTACGAATAGTTAAATCATTGGCATTCACGATGACTCTTGCTTAACTGTGGTGCGAACTTAGGTACTCTTATTATCATCCAGACAGCGTTCATCCTGCTGTAACAAACTATGGAGTTTTAGTAAAAGAAGTGTACTACCGCAAACTTCGTTTAAATAGAGTCATTCTGGTATTGCGATATTTGTTTACCCCTCTTAAGATGCCGACCAAACGCGAGAGAGAAAAACGTATCAGCAAAGTGATATCAGCGCTTCGGGTTGCCTTCGTAACTCAAAGACATGCACTTGGTAAGCAGTAAGGAAAATCATGGCAAGAAAGACGAAAGAAGAAGCTCAGGAAACCTATACGGCACTGTTAGATGCTGCGGAAGATGTCTTCTCCACCAAAGGCGTCACCAACACAACGCTGAATGATGTTGCATGTGCAGCAGGAATGACGCGTGGCGCGATTTATTGGCACTTCAAAGATAAAAACGCGCTGTTCCAGGCCATGTGCGACCGCGCTTTCCTGCCGATGGAAGCTTTATTAAACGAAATCAGTGATGCGCCCCAGAAAGATCCGATTGCAGCGTTGCGACAGCTGAACGTACATTTTCTGAAACTCGTTTCCAGCGACCCCCGTCAGCGTAAGGTATTCGAGATTATTTTTCATCGCAGTGAGCGTAATGCTGAACTTCCTTACTTCGAAACTGAAAAAGAAAAGCGCACCGAATGCCTGAATAAAGTACAGATCATTATCAACAACGCTGTGGCTTCCGGCCAGTTACCAGCAGAAACCGATACATGGATTGCGATGCATGCGAATCACAGCTTTCTGGTCGGACTCATCAGTGAATGGCTGGAAGACACCGATGCCTATTGTATCAATACACATGCAGAAGATATGGTGGATATGTTTTTAAGCGGCCTGCTGACACGCCCGCCACTCAAAAAAAATCGTGCGACAACCTGAGCGCAGGACAACTCAAGACACATCCGCTACCAGCTTGCTCAGGCTGGCAACTTCAGGTCAAACTTCACTGCTAACATCCTCAGCGTGAAAGTGCTGATGATGCCGGCAAACAAAGCGGCGGCATCGTTGAACTGAAAGTATGTCATCCCCAGATAAACCCAGCAGCCTGTGAAAGCACAGGTGGCATACAACTGACCACGCCGGAATACCATGGGAATCTCGTTACAGAGTACGTCCCGCAGCACGCCACCAAAGATACCGGTGATCACTCCCATCATGGCGCAGACAAAAGCCGGCATATTCAATTCCAGTGCCAGCGAGGTACCTGTTACACTGAATAATCCCAGCCCCAGAGCATCGGCCCACTCAATCACACTTTCAGTCACAGCATGGCGCAAATGACGGAATAAAGGTGTCGCGATCAAAGCCAGCAGGAAAATCAATATAGGATATTCCTGATTTTCGACCCAAAATAACGGCCGGCGATCAAGTAATAAATCACGCAGGGTTCCACCTCCAAATGCGGTAATGAAGGCTACTGTGAATACGCCGACAGGATCCATACGCTTACGCCTGGCCTCTATAAATCCGGAACAGGCAAAAGCCACGACGCCAGCCACTTCAATCGTGTGCAACATTGCGTTCATCCCTGCATAGCTTGCCGCCATATTTTTTCTCATGTCATTCAATAATGCTGAATTTTAACTGCTGTCTCCGTACATCGAAACTAAAACAGCCTGATCATCCGGATCAATACAATGCAGAAATCTGCAAACAGTATCTGAATGTGTCATCGGGCAAACATTGTGAAACAAGCCGTGTGGCATCAATTACCAATCCTATTGTATAATCGCGGGCTTGGTATTTTGCACGCGCAAGATCCATGATTACTTTAACTCTGGCAAGTGATACGCAATCGGGTCAAGAAGCAAGCCGACCGACGAAGTGCTTATTGGCTACCAAACTTTATATTGAGGCAAGCATGAAAGAAGGCATCCACCCAAACTATCGTGAAGTGTTGTTCCACGACGTTTCTAACGATTTCAAATTCATCACACGTTCAACTATCAGCACTAAAGATACTGCTGAATTTGAAGGCAAAGAATACCCACTGGTGAAAATTGAGGTTTCCGCAGAATCCCATCCGTTCTACACTGGTAAGCATAAAATCGTTGATACAGCTGGTCGCGTTGACAAATTCCGTAAAAAGTTCGGCAGCGTTGGTTCCAAGACTTCTGTTGCTAACTAATTCGTGCAATGATTTAAATAAAAAAGGCAGCTCAGGCTGCCTTTTTTACTTCTTCTTTCCTTACAATAAGCACGCTTTCCACCCACACTTAAAGCTATGAAGCCAGTTCGTCTTCCTGCCTCTGCCACAATTGCCCTTCCCCGCTGGGGAATCCTGGCACTCTGTTTGCTCTATATCCTGCCAGGCCTGATTGGACGAGACCCCTGGAAAGGCGATGATGCGACAAGTTTCGGCATCATGTGGACAATGGCACAGGGCACGCTTTCCGACTGGTTGTGGCCACACATTGTTGGGTTACCCATGGCAGAAAAAGGACCGTTAGCGTTCTGGCTGGGCGCCATCTGCATCAAATTGTTCGGCGGTATTCTTGGCGACCCGATGGCAGCGCGGCTATCAACCGGTTTTTTCTTTTTACTAGGATCAGTTTCGGTCTGGTATGCAACCTATCTGCTTGGGCGCCGAGCAGAAGCCCAACCACTCAAACTCGCTTTTGGCGGTCAACCCGACCCTAAAGATTTCGGGCGGACACTTGCAGACGGTGCTTTACTGATCTACCTGGGATGTCTTGGTTTGCTGGTACGCAGCCATGAAACCGGTGCTGAAACATTGCAAATTTCACTGGTGGCATTCACTCTGTATGTTTGCGTCCGCCTGCTCGATAAGCCGAAAATTTCTCTCAGTGCACAACTGGGACTAGGCCTCGGTCTGCTTGTCCTGACAAAAGGATGGGTACTGCCTGCGACCCTATTTCTGGTATTGATCGCATTGTGTGTCTATCGTCAACAAGCTCAGCATATCAAGTTTATTTTTTTGGGGTTACCTGTTGCCTTAATTCCGGTGGCAATTTGGCTGCTCGCAATAAAAATCAACCATCCCTACGACAGCAGCCCAATCCCCGCCTGGATGTTGTGGAATTACCGCCAGATTAATTGGCCCAGCCTCGACAGTATCAGTTACTTTTTCAAATACAGCATCTGGTTTGCGTGGCCGGCCTGGCCTTTTGCTGCATGGGCTATTTATGCATGGCGCAGACAAGAAAGGGCGTTACATATAGCGCTACCCTCAGCATTCCTGATTGGATTTATCGTTCTGGCCTTGATGAGTCAAAACTCAGAAGAAAGCTTATTATTACCTCTGCTGCCACCGATAGCGATTCTCGCTGCATTCGGCCTGCCTACAATGAAACGCAGTGCCATCAACGCCGTAGACTGGTTTGCCGTGACAGTGCTCACCGGTACTGCCGGCTTCATCTGGCTGGGCTGGATAGCAGAACAAACCGGCTTTCCTGAAAAGTTGGGCGAGAAAATTCTGAGACTCGCACCCGGCTTTGAAGCCAGCTTCAATCCATTCGTATTTGCACTTGCATCGATTGCAACGCTTGCGTGGTTTTTGCTTGTTTACTGGCGTATTTCGCGGCAACCATCGGTTCTCTGGCGAGCGGTTGTGCTGTCAAGCGGCGGGCTTATTTTATGCTGGCTATTACTGCTGACATTATGGCTGCCCTGGATAAATCACAGGATAACTTATGCCAGTGTTGCAGAAGATCTTGCCCAGCAACTACCAAACAAATCATACTGTATTGATGGGTATATAGGCCCCTCGCAGAGAAGCGCTTTTGCTTATTTCGGAAAAATTCAATTTGCCGGATTTTCAGATCACGACTGTGGTTATCTGATGATTCAGAATAGCCGAAAACAATCTGCCTCAGCCGTCATGCCCGCCCATCTTGATCCGGAACAATGGGAATCTGTCTGGAAAGGACACAGGGCTGCCGACAAAGATGAATTATTTATATTGTATCGTCGTAAATTGCAGTAATTGCAGAAATGCGTATATCGGGTCTGTGACGACCCGATATGATTGAGATGACGCAGCGTCAATCACGGAAGACTTAACCAGAGATTCACAAGGAAAGGTTCAAGTTAGAATCTGAGAAATGCGGTAGACAAAAGAATCAGAACATAAACATACTCCGATCAATACCATCCCTGGAGCCTGTAAGAATTTCTGTGTAAATGCCACGGAACAAGTCAGTGATCGTATTTTTGAATGCGATCACCAAACTCAATCATAAAACGATTTAAGGCCATACGCCAATTGTGAGCAGTAATCGGGGCATGGCAAACTCGTGTTGGATCGGTGTGAAAACCTTAACAATACGAGTTTGCCTTTCTTTTTCAAAGGCTTACGTTCAAACGTCAACAGACCCTAGTCGAGCGCAAATTGCAGAGATTGGCGCCAGCACCCCAAGTTATCATGTTTTAACCTCAAAAGAGGTTAGAGATATCTACACTAAAAAGAAGGAGGAAAAGTTTAAAAAAGGTACAAAAGGGCCTATATCATTTGGATTTGCGGACGTTCAGTTTGAACAGAACAAATGGATAAAAGTTAAAAATGCCTTGCTACTAAACGTACGCAAAGCACCTGGTAACAATGCCTAACTCTGCAGTCGAGCGGGACAACCAACAAGCTGCGCTTGTTGGTGCCCTCCGCGCTTCCCGCTCCGGCTGCCCCTCACTTTCACGTTAGAACTCACAACAAGAGGTGTCCTGTGGCACATGAAATCGAATTCCCTCGCAACATAGACAACGTGCTTGCTTCCGCTAACGAGCACGGTCTCTATGTGATATCCGGATGGACTATTGGCATTCCGCGACAAGTCGCTATCGACTACGCCAAGTCAATCAACACTGACCCGAATGCAGGCTTCTTTCAGTATGAAGGCAAGGTGGTTCTCTCTCATCGAGACAGCAAGATCACCCTGTCTCAGCAAGAGGCCAATGCAATAGTCGATCTAATCAAGGCGGCTTATGGTCCGTTCTAACAATTCATTCAAGCCGATGCCGCTTCGCGGCGCGGCTTAACTTAAGCGTTAGGCCGCAAGAAATCCGCTCGCAGGCGACAAACACAAACACCGAATAAGCAGGAGTAGCAATGTTCAGCCTCATAGTTAAAGGCAATGCGTGGGCCGACGACCAAGACAGATTCCCTAGCAGCCGCGTGTTCGAGTACACAGACGCTGATCTACAGACTCGATTCCAACCAAATGGCGTCTTAGATTTGGCGGCACTTATGCAACTGCCGACCGTATTTGTCGAAGAGACCAGTGGGCGTGGAGATCAAGTGGCGCGAGTCGGGCGTCTGGTTGCTGGACACTTAGTTAATCGCGAACTCGTTCTTGAATACATCTACGATCCAGGAATTCCACCTCTCACCAATCGCCATTTTCAAACCTTTGCGGCTGAGCTGGAAATTACGGATTTCCAGTTCAGCCGGACGCATTGGTCAGTGAAATCAGCCGACCTATTCCGCTCGCTTCTTCGGAACCTCCAGCCCCGCAGGAGTCGGCCGACCGTCTTTCAATTGCAAGACCCCGAGTCCATCGAGCCCACGCTCATATCGGCCATGATGCCATTCCACCCCAACTTCACTCCGGTGTATGAAGCGTTACAGAGAGTGGCTGCTGCTTGTGGCCTGCGGTGCCGTAGGGCTGACGACATCTGGGAAAACCCAGCCGTCATTCAAGATGTTGTTTCTCTGATCGATAAATCTCGGATTGTCATCTGTGACTGCACGGGCCGAAATCCCAACGTTTTTTATGAGGCTGGTATTGCTCACACGCTCGGACGTGAAGTAATACTTATCACTCAGAGCGCGGAAGACATTCCATTTGATCTTCGGCATCTTCGTTATGTCCAGTACCTCAACAATGGCGAAGGTCTTACACAATTGCAAACACGTCTACAGCAACGCCTTGAGGCACTCGGATAACCCGTCACTGCCTAACTAGGCGGTCAAGCGGACGTCGCTTACCTTGGGCGTTGAGCCTCTCATGGATCAGACACTCAAGCCGTTCGCTGGTGTTCGTGTTAGACGACTCCTTAGCAAAGCGGCGTATGACGGTTGGTGCATAAACCAGCGCCAGCATCGGAGAAAACGCAGCAAACGATTACGCTATCCGCCACCACTTTCCAGCGGTTTGAACACCGCTGATTTCCTCACTCCTCATCAGCCCCCTCACTGCTTCACCCCGCCCGTTTTGCCGCAATCGCATTGCCTGCGCGGCTGACGGCTTTGCGGCCGAGGTGGGTGGAGATGAATTGTCCGGCGTCGACCACGGCATTCAGGTCAATGCCTGTTTGGATGCCTAATCCCTGCATCAGGAACAGCACGTCTTCGGTGGCGACGTTGCCGGTGGCGCCTTTGGCGTAAGGGCAGCCGCCGAGGCCAGCGACGCTGGAATGGAAGATACTGATGCCGACTTCCAGACTGGCGTAAATATTCGCCAGCGCCTGGCCGTAGGTGTCATGAAAATGGCCGGATAAACTGTGCAGCGGAAATTCTTGTGCGACGAGTTGCATCACGTGTTGCACCTGGCGCGCAGTGCCGACGCCGATGGTGTCGGCGATGTCGATTTCATCGCAGCCCAGATCGCGCAGGCGGCGGACGACATCGGTGACGCTGGCAGGTGCGACTTCGCCCTGATACGGGCAACCGAAAGCGCAACTGATGGAGCCGCGCAAACGGATGTTATTTTGCTTGGCCGCCAGCGCGACATCGCGGAAACGTTCTATCGATTCTTCTATCGAGCAATTGATATTTTTTTGCGCAAAGGCTTCGGAAGCGGAGCTGAAAATCACGACTTCATCAGCACCGGCAGCGAGCGCGGCTTCAAAGCCTTTCATATTCGGCGTCAGCACCGAATAAATCACGCCGGGTTTGCGGCTGATGCCTGCCATGACTTCGGCAGACGTGGCCATCTGCGGCACCCATTTGGGCGAGACAAAAGAGGCGGCTTCGATGTTCACAAAACCGGCAGCGGTGAGGCGATTGACGAGTTCGATTTTAATGTCGGCGGGGATGCTTTCTTTTTCGTTTTGCAGGCCGTCACGCGGCCCGACTTCAACGATTTTGACTTGTTGCGGTAGTGATGTGTTCATCTGTTTTCCCTTGCCTGCATAGTCTGTGGATGGCTTATGCGTGTGCTTATGCCTGCGCTGCGGTGCGGATGATGTCGAGATACTGGCGTGTGACATTGTCCATGCCTTGTTCCAGGCTTTCAACGATCACGGCATGACCGATAGAGACTTCGAGTATGTCTTTGATCTGCAAAAATTTGCCGAGGTTTTGCAGGTTCAGATCATGCCCGGCATTCACACCCAGACCGGCGCGTTGTGCACGCAAAGCAGTGTCGGCAAAGGTCTGCAGCACCGCATCGTTTTTTGGTGTGCCATAGGTTTCGGCATACGGCTCGGTATATAACTCGACGCGGTCGGCACCCATTTGTTTTGCCAGCGCCAGATCGGCATCGCTGATACCGGCATCGACAAACAAGCTGCTGCGTATGCCAGCGGCTTTTAAGCCCGCCAGCACTGGCTGTAACAAGGTGGCATCTTTGCGCATGTCCCAGCCGTGATCGGAAGTCAGCTGATCCGGCGCATCCGGCACCAGCGTGCATTGCGCGGGGCGATAGCGATAGACGACTTCCATGAATTCCGCTGCCGGGTAACCTTCGACGTTCAATTCTGCACCGCGCTGCTGGCACAACTGCCCCAGACTTTCGACATCAGAATAACGCGCATGGCGTTGATCCTGACGCGGATGCAAAGTGATGCCCGCTGCGCCAAGATCGAGAAAACGCGCAGCAAACGCATCGACATCAGGATAATTGCGACCGCGCGAATTGCGCAGTAAGGCGATTTTGTTGATATTGACAGAGAGTAGAGTCATGCTTATTCCTTAGGCGATACGCGCATTGCAGGCGTGATCGCGGTTGACACAAATACGGTAAATTTCTTCCAGCACGGCTTCTGTTTCATTGAGCATCTGATGATTCCAGAAACGGAGCACCGTGATATTTTTCTGTTCTAAAAATGCATCGCGCCGCTGATCGTAGTTTTGCTGTTCGCTATGCTGCCCGCCATCGAGTTCGATCACCAGCCTGTGTTCTGCACAATAAAAATCAACGATGTAAGGCGCAATCACATGTTGCCGCCGGAACTTGGCATTCGCCAGCCGGCGGTTGCGTAACAAACTCCACAACAAGGCCTCAGCATCCGGCATCGACGTTCGCATTGCCCTGGCATAGCGCTTTAAATCTTCCGGCACAACGCTGGGATGACGAGGAAAGAGGTCAGGCATATTGTTCACTCTCAACGGCACTATCTGTCGGTAAAGTTTGCTTTGTTTTGCAGTGTGCTTCCCTCGCCCGATTTCGAAAGAGGGCTGCTTTTTACTCCCCTCACCCGCTCGCGGGAGAGGGGCTGGGGGTGAGGGCAATGCCGTTGATCATTCCACGGCTAATTCAGCGCCCTCATCCCTGCCCTTCTCCCGCGCGCGGGCGAAGGGTTCTGACTGCTTATTCTATCTTCGCGCTTACTGCCTTACTGCATCAACGCTAGTCATTCTGCGCCTACAGCAAATACTCTCCCCTCGCCCACTGGTAGGAGAGGGGTTGGGGTGAGGGCAATGCCGTTGATCATTCCACGGCTAATTCAGCACCCTCATCCTTGCCCTTCTCCCGCGCGCGGGCGAAGGGTTCTGACTGCAAATTCTATCGTCGTTCTTACTGCGCAAACGCCAGCAATTGTGCGCCTTCGCTGACCTGATCGCCGATCGCATACAACACGTCGTCGATCACGCCATCGTGCGGAGCGGAAATCGTGTGTTCCATTTTCATGGCTTCCATAATCAGCAGCGCATCGCCTTTTTTGACTTCCTGAGCTTTCGCAACTAACACGGCGACGATCTTGCCCGGCATCGGTGCGGTCAGGCGGCCGCCTTCGGCTTCGGTTTCACCGGCATGGGCAAGTGCATCGCTGTAATGCAGATCGGTATGCACGCCCTGGCTGAACACGTGGAAGTGTTCGCCATCGCGCACGACGGTGCCGCTGACGGTGCGGTCTGCGATTTTCAGTACCAGATCGCTGCTGCCGCTACCACTGACAGACGCGAGCCGGACATCAACCGCGCCACTGTCGGTGCGTAATGTCCAGCCATCAGCCAGATACGTGAGCTGCACACTGTGCTGGTGATGTTCTTCAGCGAACTGCAAGCTGCGCTGCATCAGGCTGTTCATGCGCCAGCCGTGGCTGCTCTGCCACGGGTCACTGCCGCCGGATTTTTCAGACAGCAACAGAGACACCACCGCCAGTGCAATCACATCCTCAGATGCTGGCCGCGCTGGAGGAAAAAGTTGTGCTTCGTTACGCGCAATCAGGCCAGTATCAAGATCGGCATTGGCAAAGGCGTCGCTGGCGATCAGGCGCGACAGGAAGGCGATATTCGATGACAAACCGACGATCTGGTATTGCGACAAGGCCTGCGCCATCCGTGCCAGTGCTTCGGTACGGTCTTTGCCCCAGACGATCATTTTGGCGATCATAGGATCATAAAACGGCGAAATCGTATCGCCTTCGCGCACGCCGCTGTCGATGCGGAAACCTGCTGGCTCTGCGCTGCCGCCGAGTTCAAAATTCACGGCTGCCGGAGTGCGCGCATGACGCAAAGTGCCTATCGATGGCAGGAAACCTTTTTCAGGATTTTCCGCATACACGCGCGCTTCTATCGCATGGCCGTGTATCTGCAATTGTTCCTGTTGCAATGGCAAGGCTTCGCCTGCTGCGACACGCAATTGCCATTCCACCAGATCGGTGCCGGTGATCATTTCTGTGACCGGATGTTCTACCTGCAAGCGCGTATTCATTTCCATGAAATAGAAAGAACCATCCTGGTTAGCAATGAACTCGACCGTGCCCGCGCCGACATAACCCACCGCTTTGGCTGCGGCGACAGCGGCTTCGCCCATTGCGGCGCGGCGTTCCGGCGTCATGCCGGGTGCCGGCGCTTCTTCCAATACTTTCTGATGACGACGCTGTACCGAGCAATCGCGTTCAAACAGATATACGCAATTGCCATGCGTATCGGCAAACACCTGAATCTCGATATGACGCGGACGTTGCAGATATTTTTCTGCCAGTACTTTATCGTCGCCAAAAGAATTGATCGCTTCGCGTTTGCAGGACGCCAGCGCTTCTTTGAAATCCTTGCTGTGTTCAATCACGCGCATGCCTTTGCCACCACCACCGGCACTGGCTTTCAGCAAGACCGGATAACCGATGCGATCAGCTTCGTTCTGCAAAAAATCGGCATCCTGATTGTCGCCGTGATAGCCGGGCACCAGCGGCACATTGGCTTTTTCCATTAGCGATTTTGCTGCCGATTTGCTGCCCATTGCTTCGATCGCAGAGGCTGGCGGGCCGATAAAAGCAATGCCGTTTTTAGCGCAGGCTTCGGCAAATTCACTGTTTTCAGACAAGAAACCATAACCCGGATGGATCGCCTGTGCACCCGTCGCTAAAGCCACTGCAATAATTTTGTCAGCACACAGATAGCTTTCTTTGGCGGTAGCCGGACCGATCAGCACGGCTTCGTCGCAAACCGCCACATGCTTGGCATTGGCGTCCGCTTCCGAATAAACGGCGACGGTTTTGATACCCATGCGGCGTGCAGTAGCAGCGACACGGCAGGCGATTTCGCCACGATTGGCGATCAGGATTTTGGTGAACATGTCTCGTTGTCCTTATTTTTTGGAGTAGCAGATACAAGCCTGTCAGACAGGCGGGAGCATGGCGTACGGCGTGTATCGGCTGTATTTTTTAAATGATTTAACTGCAGCTACCCGCTTTTGCTTCGACTTTGCCACGGGTTTTCAAACCTAATTTATCCAGCAAGACGCGATCATCCGCGGCTTCCGGATTTTCTGTCGTCAGCAATTTATCGCCGTAAAAAATCGAATTCGCGCCAGCCAGGAAACACATCGCCTGCACCGCTTCGCCCATCTGACGGCGACCTGCGGACAAACGGACACGCGCTTTCGGCATGGTGATACGGGCAACCGCAATCGTGCGGATGAACTCGAGCGGATCCAGCGGATCCAGCCCGTGCAAAGGCGTACCTTCGACCTGCACGAGATGATTGACCGGTACTGATTCCGGATACGGATTCAGATTCGCCAGTTGCGCGATTAAGCCCGCACGCTGACGCCGAGATTCGCCCATACCGACGATACCGCCGCAGCAGACTTTCAGGCCAGCGGTGCGCACATGACCCAGCGTATCAAGCCTATCCTGATATTCGCGGGTGGAAATCACATTGCTGTAAAACTCCGGTGCGGTATCCAGATTGTGGTTGTAGTAATCAAGACCGGCAGCCGCCAGACGTTGTGCCTGTTCTTCTTTCAGCATGCCGAGCGTGGCGCAGGTTTCCAGACCCATGGCTTTGACTTCACGCACCATGGTTTCGACTTTTTCCATGTCGCGGTCTTTTGGTGAGCGCCATGCTGCGCCCATGCAGAAACGGGTCGCGCCGTTTTCACGCGCCGCTTTGGCAGCATCCAGCACTTCGCGTACATCCAGCATTTTTTTCGCTTCCACGCCGGTATCGTAACGCGCGGCTTGCGGACAATAGCCACAATCTTCTTCGCAGCCGCCGGTCTTGATCGACAGCAGCGTCGCCAGCTCGACATCACCATCCGGGAAATTGGCGCGATGCGCGGTCTGTGCTTTGAACATCAGATCGTTGAATGGCAAATCAAACAGCGCCAGCACCTCATCAACCGGCCAGGTTTCGGCTTCGATTTTTTTGACGGGCGCTTGAAACTGTACGGCGTGTTGCTGAGTGTCATTGGCTTGCATAAAACTTCCTTTACTTCAAAAAATTCAGATCAAGATATGCAGCGGCAGCATGTGCCTTCTGCGTATCCTCAAGGTTCAGACGCGGAATACTTCCCAGCAGCGGTGCGGATAAACGATCACGCAGGGCGGCGATATTTTCGTCGGGATACAACATCTGCGTATCGACAATATTTGCAACCCAGCCCGCCAGTCGAAAACCACGGGCGGCGATTGCTTGCGCCGTCAGCAGCGCATGATTGATACAACCGAGGCGTATACCAACCACCATAATCACTGGCAGATTCAATACCTGCGCCATGTCTGCGGTGTCATGGCGCTCATCCAGCGGTACGCAGAAACCACCAACGCCTTCAACGATCACGGCATCAGCGAGCTGCATCGCCTGTTGATATGCATCCACAATCTGCGGCAGCGAAATATCGATCTGTTCGCGTTGCGCCACGATGTGCGGCGCTGCCGGTGTCTGCATCAGATACGGACAAACGATGTGTTGCGGTGCTTTCACGTCGGACGCCTGCACCAAGCTATCAACATCCTCGTTATGCCAGACGCCATCTTGTAATACTGCACCAGCCGCGATAGGTTTCATCCCCAAACTACGCGTGCCGCGTCGTGACAAAGCCAGCAGCAACGCGCTGCTGACCAGGGTCTTGCCAATTTCGGTGTCAGTACCGGTCACAAAATAATCATGCGGACGCAACGCGGACATCAGGCCACCTCCGCAAAACACTGCGCCACATAATGTATCTGATCCAGACGGTTAATCGCCTGCACTAATTGCAGTACCTGCACTTCCGTATGGGCGGCAGACAAGGTCACGCGCAGACGCGCTGTATCGAGCGGTACCGTTGGTGGACGTATCGCCCCTACCCAGTAACCCTGATCCAGCAGATTGCCGGCAACGGCCAGCATCGCATCATTTTTGCCGATAACCACCGGTTGAATCGCGGTGTCAGACGGCATGCCGTGCCAGACTTTTAAGTCCTGACCGTGGCGGAACATGTGTATGAGCTTGTTCAGATGTGCGCGTCTTTGCTGCCCTTCTTCACCGGCAATAATATCGATGCTGGTCAGCAGTGCATGCGCCAGCGCAGGCGCCGCAGCAGTGGTGAAAATATAGGCACGGGCTTTTTGTATCAGCCATTCGATCACGGTTTCATGCGCGGCGACAAACGCTCCACCGACACCGGCAGCTTTACCCAGCGTCCCCATATAGACCAGATTCGGTGAGCGCAGATTGAAATGTTCCAGCACACCGCGACCATGTTCACCCAACACACCGAAGCCATGCGCATCATCGACAATCAGCCACGCATCATATTGTTCGCATAAAGCCAGCAAGGCAGGAATATCGGCGATATTGCCATCCATACTGAAAACGCTGTCGGTGACGACGATACGTTTTTTGCTTGTGCAATTTTTCAGCATGGCTTCCAGCGCGGCGTAATCGCGGTGCGCGAACACCTGGGTTGCGGCACGCGACAAACGCACACCGTCAATCAGCGAAGCGTGGTTCAGTTCTTCTGAAAACACGGCAGCATCTTTGCCTGCCAGCGCAGTGATCACGGCCTGATTCGCCATGTAACCGGTGCAGAAATACAAAGCACGCGCCTGATCGATATTCGGTGTCATGAATTCTGCGAGCTTCTGTTCCAGATTCGCATGCGCGCGACTGTGACCGCTGATCAGATGCGATGCACCGCTGCCTGCGCCATACAGACTGACACCTTTTTGCAAAGCCTGCATTACCAGTGGATGCGCAGCCAGCCCCAGATAATCGTTGCTGCAAAAGGCGACGTAGTCTTTACCATCGGCACGCACATTCGGCGCGCATGGCGTTTCTACGGTGCGGCGACGACGGATCAGATGCTGTGCTTCCAGCGCATCGAGATCATCACGCAAGGTTTGCAACAGCGGCATTCTGGCAGCAGCAATCCGCAGATTGCCGCTCTTGTCATTCGCTTGATTACTTTGATTACCACTCATACCGCTCATGCCATAACCTCTTCAAATACTTTCATGGTCTTCTGTGCCAGCAAAGCGATTTCATCATCGCTCAGAATATACGGTGGCATCAGATAGACACTGCGCCCTATCGGGCGCATCAATAATTCCTGCTGCAAGGCGGCGCTGAAAAAACGGCGCGAAAATGTCGCGGCTTTTTCAGCATCATCGACAATCGCATCAAACGCAAAAATCATCCCTTGCTGGCGGACGTGCCGCACACGCGGATCATCGCGCAATGGTGCAAATGCATCGGCAAACATCTGTGCTTTACGGCGATTCTGCGCCAGCACATCGTCCTCTTCAAAAATCGCCAGCGTCGCCAGTGCCGCACGGCAGGCCAGCGGATTGCCGGTGTACGAATGCGAGTGCAAAAAGCCACGCCGTACATCGGCATCGTAAAATGACTGATAGACCGCATCGGTCGTCATCACCAGACTCAGGGGCAGATAGCCGCCGCTGATGCCTTTCGACAGACATAAAAAATCAGGCCAGATCTGCGCCGATTCACAGGCGAAGAAAGTGCCGCTGCGGCCACAACCGACCGCAATTTCATCAGCGATCAGATGCACCTGATACTGATCACACAATTCGCGCAGACGCCGCAGATACACAGGATCATGCATCGCCATGCCAGTCGCGCATTGCACCAGCGGCTCGATAATCACTGCGGCGATCTTGCCTTCGCGCTGCTGCAACACACGTTCCAGATCAGCTGCAGCACGCAAAGCGACATCGGTCGCCGTTTCGCCTGCCTGCGCCAGACGTGCATCCGGCGAAGCGACCACATGTGCCCGTTGCAGCATGGGGCCATAGGCTTCGCGGAACAGGCTGACATCCGTGACTGCCAGCGCACCGACGGTTTCACCGTGATAGCTGCCTTGGATGCAGATAAACTCCTGCTTATCAGTTTGGCCGCGGTTACGCCACGAATGGAAACTCATCTTCAGCGCAATTTCGACCGCCGATGCACCATCGGAAGCGTAAAAGCAATGACCAAGTTGATGGCTGGTTAACGCGGCTAATTTTTCTGATAATTCTATGACCGGCGTATGCGTAAAACCGGCCAGCATTGCATGTTCTAACTGATCAAGCTGATCCTTGAGTGCGGCATTAATGCGTGGATTGGCGTGACCAAACAGATTCACCCACCATGAGCTGATGGCATCGAGATAACGCTTGCCATCCATATCGTACAGCCATGCACCGCGCCCGTGACTGACCGGAATCAGGGGCACCGTTTCATGGTGCTGCATCTGGGTACACGGATGCCAGACATGTTGCAGGCTGCGTGCGACCCATTCATTTTGTGTATTGAAATTCAAACTTGCTCCAGACTACTTTTAAAACCCGCACATTTTACGGGCATTTCCAGCTAATTTAATTTCGCAAGCCGCATAAATACTGAGCATCTGTATTGAAAGTTTTTAAAAAAACCATGTTATTCCTGCAGGATAACCACACATTCAACGAAGAAAGTCTCGGCTACAAGGATTGCCGCAATGCGATGCCCAAGGCGCATTATCAAGTCTGCATTTCGAGCAGATGGTTTTCAATATGCATCACATGGGCATGCGCAAATTCCGTCTTACTCAGCAAGCCATACGCGAAGTGCGGTTGCAGCTGACCACGATATGCCTGAAACTGCTGCAAGGCAGTGATCACCAGATCAATCGCCTCATTCACATTGCCCTCGTCAGCAATAGCCGGGGCGCCGGGAATAGGCTCGGTCAGATTGTGGCGCATCGCACCGGCAACTGAGAATGCGTAAAAAGCCGCGCTGCCCGCCGTGTGCTGAAATACTTCTGATTTCAATTCAGGATAGCCGCTCATCGAATACTGTATGCTCTGCGCCAGATGCACAAACACCTTGTACGGCGACCAGCCGCTTTTGGCGGCTAACTGCCGTGACTTCAGGCTGTCTAACAGGGTCAGCATACGCTCTACCGATGTGATTTCTACGGTCGATTTGCGGTACGTCGCCAGACCTGCTGCTGCCAGCGCCGTCACTGCGACGGCCCCCGTCAATAAGGTGCGCTTTTTCATACTAACCACTCCGGTTTGCGTTTTTCCAGGAAAGAACGCACGCCCTCGCGCCCTTCATCAGACGCGCGTATCTGCGCAATGCCTTCCACCGTCGCCGCGATCAGTTCCGGCGTCAGCTCACGGCTGGCGACGTCCTGTACCAGGCGCTTGGCCTGACGCACGGCATGCGGGCTGTTCGATACCAGCGCCTTGACGATCTCTGCCACTTTGCTATCGAGCATGTCAGCGCTCACCACTTCATGCACGAAGCCGGTACGATGCGCCTCTGTCGCACTGAAACGTTCGGCTGTGATGAAATAACGCCGCGCCGCGCTCTCGCCCATGGCCTTGATCACATACGGCGAAATCGTCGCCGGAATCAGGCCGAGCTTCACTTCACTGAGGCAGTAATTTGCGCTATCCACACTGACCGCAATATCACATGCGGCCACCAGCCCCATGCCACCGGCATAGCAATCGCCCTGCACTTTAGCGACCACCGGCTTGCTGCAACGGTAAATCGCCGCCAGCATCGCTGCCAGCTGAGCAGCATCGGCAAGATTTTCGGCATGCGTGTAATCCGCCATCTTCTTCATCCAGTTCAGATCAGCACCGGCACAAAACGCCGGGCCATTCGCTGCCAGCACAATCGCACGCACAGCCGCGTCCGCATCGAGTGCCTGAAACACCTGCGTGATTTCCGCTATCGTAGTTTCATTGAACGCATTGCGCACATCGGGACGATTCAGGGTCACGGTGGCAACTCGCTGATCTACGTGAACGGTCAGCGTTTGCAGGGAATCATTATTAACTGTCATTGTGCATGTCTCTTATATTCTGCAATTATTTTTTGATTATTGACGGAAGCCATTGGCATCTAAAAATTCGCTGACCAGCGGCTCCCAGATTTTTATCCCCGACGAAAAGAGGCTGTGGCCATCTTTCGCGAACGGCGACATTAATCTGAACTCGGCCTTGCCACCGGCTTTTACAAATGCGGCATGCCATGCCTGGCTGTAACGCGGTGAAAAATACTGATCGTTTTCGGTGTAAATCCAGAGCATAGGTGCTTTGCTGGTCTGTCCGAAAGTCGCATACATTTTTTCGAGTTTATGTCCTTCGCAAGGCTCACCCGGATGACCGACAGGATCACCACCGGAACCACCGGCAAAATTAATCGCGGCAACTAAGCCAGGCGGATTCTTCGCCGTCGTTGCGACTGTGCTGTAACCACCGACCGACTGACCGACGATCACCAGACGGCTGGGATCAACAAATTTTTGCTGACGCGCATGGTCGATTACCGCCAGAATTTCGGTACTGGCCGCTTCTGCCATCGGTGCGTAATTCTTCCGGTTACATGCGCCACTGTCTTCGGGATCAGGATCAGTGCCCATTTCGCCATAACCGATACGGGTCGGTTCAAATACCGCGAATCCCCGCCGAACAAAATAACGGACTTGCTGGGTATAGCGAAAACGCGGCGGTTCGGCACGGTTCGTCGCACTGCGCCCATGATTTAAAATCAGAATTGGAAAAGGTCCATCGCCATCGGGCTTAAATTGCGTGATGACGACTTTGCCTGTAATGGAACGGCCATACAGATCCTTCACCGTAACATCAATTGCGCTGACCGATTCATTTAAATCTTTTGCCAGCTTTGCCGTTGCGGCAGCTGGTGCAGCAGCCAACGTATCGGCATTCTGTGCCTGTGCATGCGCGGGTGTGAACGCAGACACCCACAACAGCATTAATGCAAATCCGCAAATAAAATCACCGCGTCTCATGATCATTACATCCTGAATAACCCAAACTTCAGATCCGGAATCGGCGCATTCAGCGCGGCACTCAAGCCCAACCCCAACACCATGCGGGTATCGGCAGGGTCGATCACACCGTCATCCCATAAACGGGCGGAGGCGTAATACGGATGCCCCTGATGTTCGTATTGCTCTTTGATCGGTTGCTTGAATGCGGCTTCTTCGTCGGCACTCCAGCTGCCGCCTTTGCTTTCGATGCCATCGCGTTTCACGGTCGCCAACACACTGGCGGCCTGTTCGCCGCCCATCACGCTGATACGTGCGTTAGGCCACATCCACATGAAGCGCGGCGAGAAAGCGCGGCCGCACATACCGTAATTACCGGCACCAAAACTACCGCCGATAATGACAGTAAACTTCGGTACATTCGCTGTCGCTACGGCCGTCACCATCTTCGCGCCGTTACGTGCAATGCCTTCGTTTTCATATTTGCGCCCGACCATAAAGCCAGTAATGTTCTGCAAAAACACCAGCGGAATTTTGCGCTGGCAGCACAGTTCGATGAAGTGCGTGCCTTTCAATGCAGACTCAGAAAACAAAATGCCATTGTTTGCAATGATGCCGACCGGCATGCCGTGAATATGTGCAAAGCCGCAGACTAAGGTCGTGCCATAGCGCGCTTTAAATTCGTCGAAATGGCTGCCATCGACGATCCGCGCAATCACTTCGCGCACATCGAAAGGCTTGCGCGTATCGACCGGAATCACGCCATACAATTCACTGGCCGGATACTTCGGTTCTTCGACTGCTTTCAGCACCACGGTCTGTGGCTTCTGACGGTTCAGATTCGAGACAATGGTGCGCGCCAGCGACAACGCATGCGTATCGTTCTGCGCCAGATGATCGACCACGCCGGATAAACGCGTATGCACATCGCCACCGCCGAGGTCTTCGGCGCTGACGACTTCACCCGTTGCGGCTTTTACCAATGGCGGGCCGCCGAGGAAAATCGTGCCCTGATTTTTAACGATAATGGATTCATCACTCATCGCCGGTACATACGCGCCGCCAGCAGTACAGGACCCCATCACCACCGCGATTTGCGGAATGCCTTTGGCCGACATCGTTGCCTGATTGTAGAAAATGCGACCGAAGTGATCGCGATCCGGGAACACATCATCCTGATTCGGCAGATTCGCACCACCGCTATCGACCAGATAAATGCAGGGCAGATTATTTTGCTCAGCAATCTCCTGTGCGCGCAGATGTTTTTTGACGGTCATCGGATAATAGGTACCGCCTTTAACGGTCGCATCGTTACAAACGATCACGCATTCCTGACCGGCGACACGACCGATACCGGTAATCACGCCTGCCGACGGTGCCGCATCATTGCCATTTTTTTCCTTGTACATGTCATAGGCCGCAAGCTGGGAAAATTCCAGAAACGGCGTGCCTGCATCCAGCAGCATTTGCACACGATCACGCGGCAACAATTTACCGCGCGCCAGATGTTTGCTGCGCGCTTCGTCTCCGCCACCCAACGCTATTTTTTCTATTTTAGCTTTCAGATCATCCACCACCACCTGCATTGCAGCGGCATTGGCTTTGTAATCATCAGAACGTGGGTTCAGTTTGGATTCTAGGATTGTCATTATTTGGATTCCGGTATTGATTTATTTTTGAGGAAAGCTGCCGTCGACATACAACCATTTGCCGTCATATTTCAAAAAACGGCTGACTTCGTGCAGGCGGTGCGCCTTACCTGCAATTTTGTAGCGAGCGACAAACTCCACGATGGCCTGATCGCCGTCCTGCTGATGTTTCCTGACTTCCAGCCCCAGCCAGTTAGTCGGATCATCATGTGTGATGCGCTCTGACGGACAAGTGCGCTCATCCCAAGTCGCGCGCAGATAGGCTTCATCATTGCGCGTATAAGCGCTGTAACGCGAACGCATCAGCGCTTCTGCTGTTGGTGCGACTTCTGCACCGCTGATATAAACACCACAGCATAGTTCATACTTTTTTGCTGAACCGCAGGGACACAGGTTCGCATTTTTTTGCTCTTGACGACTCATACCACTTTCTTGATTTCCTTAGCAACAGTCGGTGCGCCTGCGGCTTTCCAGGCAGTAAAACCACCTTCGATATGAGCAACATTTTCCAAGCCCATATCCATCAACGTCTTGGTGGTCAGGGCACTACGCCAGCCTGCAGCGCAAAATAAAATAAATTCTTTATTCTCACCGAATACAGGGCGGAAGTAAGGTGAGTCCGGATCAACCCAGAATTCGATCATGCCGCGCGGTGCGTGGAATGCTCCCGCAATCACGCCTTCACGCTCAAGCTCACGAATGTCGCGCACATCGATAAATTGCACGTCACCTTTATCCAGCTTCGTCAGTGCTTCTGCGACGCTGTAAGTCCTGATCTGTGCGTATGCTTCGTCCACTAACTGCTGATAGCCCTTTTTCAACATGCTGTTCTCCTCGTGACGCAGAAAAATTCTGCGTTTGCTGACCGGTTATGTTTTGATGAGTCCGATTTTTTATCTGGATGATGCTGATTAAAAACCACCTTGCGCCAGCCAGTGTTCGACTTGCGGCAGGCGATCATTGCCCCAGAAAGATTCGCTATCGACGATGATCCACGGTGCGCCAAAGATGCCTTTTTCTATCGCCTGTTCGCATTGCTCTTTCAGCGCCTGCTTGTAATGAGTATCTTCGCAGGCAGCCGCTGCAGCGGCACCAGCCAGCCCCATCGCGCTTATCTGCGCCGCCAGCCAGTCAGTGTCGTTCAATGCTGCCGGTCCGGAGAAATATGCACGTGTGACCTGACGCACGAATTCACCGACACGCTTCGGCGCAGTGTCCTGCAGCCACAGGCAAACCCTTGCGGTATTCTGGGTTGCGATAGGAAACGGTTCAGGCAAAACAAACGGCACGCCTGCATAACGCGCGGAGCGTAAAAAATCATGCTTGAAATAATCCGCCATTTGCGGTGGCCGCATGGTCAGCGGACTCGATCCGGTCACTTTGAATACAGCCCCCAGCAACATCGGTTTCCAGCTCACTTCGCGACCGTGCCTGGCCGCCAGTTGTTCTATGGATTGCGCAGCGATATATGCATACGGCGAAACAAAATCAAACCAGAATTCGACAGGTGCTTTCATCACGGTGTCCTTTTATAAATGCAGGATGCTGTTGACAAGGTATACGCTCAGGCCAGCGCGCGGCTGATCAGGATTTTTTGTATTTCTGAGGTGCCTTCGTAAATCTGGCACACGCGTACATCGCGATAAATCCGTTCTACCGGAAAATCACTGACGTAGCCGTAGCCACCGTGTATTTGTATCGCATCGGAGCAAACTTTTTCTGCCATTTCAGACGCAAACAATTTCGCCATCGCTGCTTCTTTCAGACAAGGCTTATCTGCATCTTTCATGCTCGCTGCATGCCAGATCAGCTGACGTGCAGCTTCGATCTGGGTTGCCATGTCAGCCAGTTTGAATTGCACTGCCTGATGTTCGTAAATTGATTTACCGAAGCTGTTGCGGTCTTTCGCATACGCCAGCGCCGCTTCAAATGCGGCGCGCGCCATACCGACCGATTGTGAGGCAATACCGATACGACCACCTTCCAATCCCGACAGCGCGATCTTGTACCCCATGCCTTCTTCGCCAATCAGGTTTTCAGCCGGGATACGGCAGTTCTCAAACAGAATTTGCGCGGTATCAGAAGAATGCTGACCCATTTTATGTTCTAGCCCGGCTACGATGTAACCCGGCGTTTTGGTCGGTACCCAGAATGCGCTGATCCCTTTTTTGCCCGCGGCTTTATCCGTCACCGCCATCACAATCGCGACGTCTGCATGTTTGCCGCTGGTAATGAATTGTTTGACACCGTTCAGTACATAATCGTTACCTTCACGACGTGCAGTGGTTTTCAGATCAGACGCATCGCTGCCCGCATGTGGCTCGGTCAGGCAGAACGCACCCAGCATCTCGCCTTGTGCGAGTGGCCGCAGCCACTGCTGCTTCTGTGCATCATTCGCATACATCATCGCAATACTGCACACCGGGCAGTTATTCACGGACACGACTGTCGATGTGCCGCCATCGCCGGCAGCGATTTCTTCCAGCACCAGCGCCAGCGACAGGTAATCCATGCCGGCACCGCCAAACTCCTCCGGTACCGCAACGCCGTACGCACCCATCTGTGCCAGCTCTTTTAATTCGGCGGCGGGAAAATGGTGTTCTTTATCCCAGCGTGCCGCATTCGGCACCAGTTTTTCCTGTGCAAATGCGCGTATCGCATCGCGGATCATTTCGTGTTCTGCTGTAAGTAACATACCTGGTCTCGTTCTGATGTTGTTCTGTCTTTTTTTCTGCTTACCAGTTCAGGCTGGCACCGTTGTAATTAAAAAACCTGCCGTTGTCGTCCGGCTGCAGACCTGCCAGCGTTTTGCGTATACCTTGCGCACTGTCTGTCACCGGAAGTTCAGCACCGACGCCGCCCATTTCTGTTTTAACCCAGCCCGGATGCAAGGCCACGCAGATTGCCTGTCGCGTCTGTAAAGACACATCCTTCAGTACAGAATTCAACGCGGCTTTGCTGGCACGATATAACCAGCCATGATTACCGTTACGCTCACTGATAGACCCCATCATCGACGAGATGACAGCAAGACGGCCACCGGCGTTCTCGACCAGCGGCAGCACGATAGGAAGAATCCGCATCGCTGCCAGCACATTGGTATGCATCACTTCATCAAACTGCGTATCATGCGGCGTCTGCAATCCTGTGGTGCGCGGGCCATACACGCCGGCATTCAGAATAGCGACATCGATTTTTTCATCATCGAGTCGCCAGCCAAGACCACCGCAATCGTTGATGTTCGTGACATCCAAAGGGATAGCTTCACAACCCTGCGCTTGTAATGTGCTCAGATCAACTGCCTTACGCGCCGTGGCAATCACACGCCAGCCCGCCGCTTTATATTGCAAGGCCAGTTCGTGACCGATACCGCGTGACGCGCCGATAATCAATGCTGTGGGCATCTTGCTTCCTTGTTGTCAGTTCTGCGTATGTCAGATTGCATTTCAAGATGCCCCACAGCGGTGTCGCCTGCAAGGGCTTCCTGATGAAAATAAAATTTTGTACCTATAGTTTTAACGCTGAGTAAGCGTAGCGAGCGACGCAATATTGAGTTAAGAAGCGCAGTCGTACTTGAGTACGACGAGCATCGCAGGCTCAAGAGTGCGCCGCGCAGTAGCTTAATCAGTGTTAAAAAAGTTCGATGGCCATTGCTGTGCCTTCACCACCTCCGATACACAGGGATGCCACACCGCGCTTCTTACCTTGTTTTTTCAACGCACCGATCAGCGTGATGATGATACGGGCACCGGATGCGCCGATAGGATGGCCGAGTGCACAGGCGCCACCGTGAACGTTGACTTTGTCGTGGGAGATGTCAAGATCTTTCATTGCTGCCATCGGTACGGCAGCGAACGCTTCGTTGATTTCAAACAGATCCACTGTGTCAGTCGTCCAGCCGGTTTTTTTGTACAGCTTTTGAATCGCACCAATCGGCGCTGTCGTGAACCAGCCTGGTTCCTGCGCATGCGATGCGTGGGCAACGATTTTAGCGATCGGTGTCAGACCGAGTTCTTTGGCTTTGGACTCACGCATCAGCACCAGCGCTGCAGCGCCATCGTTGATGGAGGAAGAAGATGCAGCAGTGATTGTGCCGTCTTTTTTGAAGGCTGGCTTCAGAGCTGGGATTTTGTCGAGTTTGGCTTTCAGCGGGCCTTCGTCTTTATCGATCACAACGTCACCACCACGACCGGAAACGGTAACCGGTGCGATTTCCCACGCAAACGAGCCATCTGCTGTCGCTGCTTGCGCACGTTTGACGGAAGCAATCGCAAATGCATCCTGATCTTCTCGGCTGAACTGGTATTTGGCGGAGCAATCTTCGGCAAAAGTACCCATGGAGCGGCCTTTGTCATAGGCGTCTTCGAGACCGTCGAGCATCATGTGATCGTAAATCATGCCGTGGCCGATACGATAGCCGCCGCGTGCCTTTGGAATGATGTAAGGTGCGTTAGTCATCGATTCCATACCGCCGGTGACCATCACTTCATTGCTGCCTGCGCTGATAGAGTCAAACGCCATCATGGTTGCCTTCATCGCAGAGCCGCACATTTTGGACAAAGTGACCGCGCCTGTGGACATAGGCAAACCTGCCGCCAGCAAAGCCTGACGTGCAGGTGCCTGACCCTGACCGGCCATCAGGCAGTTACCGAACAGAACTTCTTCCACCAGCTCCGGCTTGACACCAGCACGTTCAACTGCAGCTTTGATTGCCACTGCACCGAGCTGACTGGCGGTCAGGGATGCGAAATCACTCTGAAATGCCCCCATAGGGGTACGGGCTGCGCCAACGATTACGATAGGGTCTGTCATGTTTTTCTCCATTGAATGTAAGGTGATACAAAATTTCTGCTTGTCTGCTTTTCTCTGAAAACATCTGCAAGCACGATTAAGATTGCAAATACTTTTAAGACGATAAAAAAATTATTTTTGCTGCGCTAATTCTTTATTGATAAATCTGACTTCCTGCGGATAAGGGAAGACATCATCAACCTTACCCTCGACAATACGCTGCTTGCGTCCCTGCCAGTATTCGGCGGTCAGCAGATCAGCATGGTGTTTCATAAAAAATTCTTTCACTTTCTGATTTCCAAGCAGGAAGGTGCCGAATTGCTCAGGAAAGACGTCATTCTTTGCAATCGGATACCAGGGCTCAGCTGACATCTCATCTTCTTCATTGCGCGGCAACGGTATCTTGCGAAAGTTGCAGTCGGTGATGTATTCGATTTCATCGTAGTCATAAAAAACGACACGGCCATGACGTGTCACACCGAAGTTTTTATACAGCATGTCGCCGGGGAAAATATTGGCCGACACCAGATCTTTAATCGCGTTGCCATATTCCAGTACCCCCTGCTCCATCGCCTGCATATCACCCCGCTGTTCGGCTTCCGTCAGCCAGATATTGAGCGGTGTCATGCGGCGTTCTATATACAGATGCTTGATGACGACTTCTTCATCATTGACTTCGAGCATGGATGGTGCGTTCTGACGAATTTCCTCAAGCAACTCTTCAGAAAACCGTGAACGTGGAAACGCAACGTCGGAATATTCGAGCGTGTCCGCCATGCGACCTACACGGTCATGGTTTTTTACCAGCAGATATTTTTCTTTAATCAGCGCCCGGGTGGTTTCTTTCGGCGGTGGGAAACTGTCTTTGATCAGCTTGAACACATACGGGAATGAAGGCAACGCAAATACCAGCATAACCAGACCGCGGATACCGGGTGCTGCGTCTATGCAGTCCGATGAATATTTCAGATGATGCAAAAAATCACGGTAAAACAGGTTTTTACCGTGCTTTTGCAGGCCTATCATGGTGTAGATTTCGCTGCGCGGCTTCTTCGGCAAAATGCTGCGGATGAACTGCACATAAGCCGATGGTACTTCCATATCGACCATGAAATACGCACGGGTGAATGAAAACAGTACCGTAATCTGCATCACATCAAACAAGATCGTATCAAGTACCAGCTCGTTCTTGCGTTTATGCATCAACGGAATCACAAACGGATATTCGCGATTGCCGTTAATGCCTTTACCGATGATGTAGGCAGATTTATTCCGGTAAAACAAATTCGCCAGTACCTGAATCTGATGATTCGGTTCCAGTTTTTCACGCCCGAAATGCTCACGCAGGCGCGCCTCGACGGCTGCTACATCGCGATCGAGATCTTCAAATGGTGTTTCAAGCTGGAAATTGGTGACTATACGTTTGATCGTGTAATTCAGACCATCGGTTGCCGGGTAATACACGCGATAAGTCGGTGGTGTGTCATCACGCTCTATGTATTCGGTTGAGGTTGCCGGACGCACGAAAATGAAATCATTATGAAAATAATTTCTGTTAAGTAATTTTGTGCAAACGGTATTGAAAAAAGTCTCGGCCAGTTCCGGACGCAGATGATCAATCAGCAAACCCATGTAATGCAGTTTGACTTCGCGCCAGACCTCATCGGTCAGATCATTTTCGTCATAGTCATCTTCCAGCGTGCGTACGCATTCGCGCACACGCGTATCGTAAAACTGGATACGCTCACGTGCCGCAATCTGTGCAGCCTTCCAATCACCGGTTTCAAAAAACCGCTTCGCCCTCTGACTACTGATGCGGAATAAATGGTAATGCTTGTCAAAACCATCCAGTATCGTGCGTGCAATATCAAACGCGATCTGAGACGACAATAATTTCGGAAAATGTGTGTTTGGCATGGCGATGGCTCAGGACAGGTTAAACCGGGTTTTCCAAGCCTCTAGTTTTACCATATCAACGGTAATACCATCACATACGATGATCAAGGGATGCGTAAATTCTGTGGATACAGACAAATTCTGATACCTTGCAAGCAGCATAACGATGCCTGAACGCACACCAATAAGACAATATCTGCACCAGCCAGCGGGCTGCACATCAGCCATCTTCCGCCAGACTGACTGATGCAGACGGGCAAAAAACTGGCGATGTGCGGGCACCGGTGTGATGAGATCTGATCGGGTCATAGCGGAAATCGTGGCAACGTATGTGCAGTCGTTTCAGTCCGGGGATTAATTACTTACGGTCTTAAGGAACTGCGCAGCGGTACGTCAAACCAGTTTACTTCGTTTCCGCAAACAGCTCGCGGCCTATCAGCATACGGCGGATTTCGCTGGTGCCGGCGCCGATTTCGTACAACTTGGCGTCGCGCCACAGACGACCGACCGGATACTCATTGATATAGCCATTGCCGCCCAGCGTCTGGATCGCTTCACCTGCCATCCAGGTCGCTTTTTCTGCCGAGTACAGAATGGCACCCGCCGCGTCTTTACGCAAAGCGCGAACCTGTTCCGGATTGGTGGCGCGGTCGCAAGCCTGACCCACCGCATACACATAGGCCTTGCAAGCCATCATGGTCGAATACATATCCGCCAGTTTGCCTTGCATCAGCTGGAATTCACCGATAGGCTGACCGAATTGTTTGCGGTCATGCACGTAAGGCACGACAACATCCATACACGCCTGCATGATACCGAGCGGGCCGCCGGACAAAACCGTGCGCTCAAAATCGAGGCCGGACATCAGGACATTCACGCCTTTGCCGAGGCCACCAAGCACGTTTTCTGCAGGTACTTCGCAATCTTCAAATACCAGTTCACCGGTATGGGAACCGCGCATGCCGAGCTTGTCGAGTTTTTGCGCAATGCTGAAACCTTTGAAATTCTTTTCGATCAGGAAAGCGGTCATACCACGTGGGCCAGCTTCCAGATCATTTTTGGCGTACACCACCAGTACGTCAGCGTCAGGGCCATTGGTGATCCACATCTTGGTGCCGTTCAGCACCCAGCGGTCGCCTTTAAAGTCTGCGCGCAGTTTCATGCTGACGACATCGGAACCGGCATTCGGCTCGGACATCGCGAGCGCACCGATGTGTTCGCCGGAGATCAGTTTTGGCAGGTATTTTTGTTTTTGCTCTTCTGTACCGTTGCGTTTGATCTGGTTCACGCACAGATTCGAGTGGGCACCGTACGACAGGCCAACGGAAGCAGAGGCGCGTGAGATTTCTTCCATCGCGATGATGTGGGCCAGATAGCCCATATTCGCACCACCGTATTCTTCGCTGACAGTAATACCGAGTATGCCCAGCTCCCCCATCTTACGCCACAGATCCATAGGGAACTGGTCGTTGCGGTCGATTTCCGCTGCACGCGGCGCGATTTCAGCTGCAGCGAACTGTTGCACAGCTTCGCGCAGAGCGGCGATATCTTCGCCATGATCGAAAGTTAAACCGGGTAAATGGAGCATGTCATCCTCACTGTAGTATTGGAACAGATTCGTTTTTATTGATCAGAGTGGTGTTCAACAGGATACGCAGCGACAACATTGCGAAACCGGTTTTGCATCTCTTCTGTTATTTTTTACTGCAACTGCTTTGACTGTCATGCCTGACCGTCATTTATTTTTTGCGATCACAAACAGCGTCTGTTGCATGATCGCACACAATTTTTCCTGCCCCTGATTCACAACAAACACCTCGGCGCTTGAAACAACCAGAGTTTTTCCTGATTTCAAGACCTTGCCACGGGCGATCAGGGCATCGCCTATGCCGGGTGCAACGATATTGATTTTGTACTCTGCAGTTAAGCACTCACTTACTGGCATCAACAATGTATTTGCTGCATAACCACCGGCAGCATCCGCCAATGTACCAATCACGCCGCCATGAAAATAGCCATGTTGCTGACTGACGGCATCGCTGTACGGCAAGCTGATTTCACAGGTGCCGGGCGTCATTCCTGTCAGTTTCGCATTCCACGCCATCAACGCACCTTGCCCGTTGAAGCTTTGCAGTAGGGTCAGCGCCAGCGTGGGATCGAGTGCGGCGGGTACAGCAGATGTGGTGTCCTGATGCATAAAGTCCCTTACGAATACAAAATCTGAGCACGGGAAATAATACGACTAATTGACGTTAACGTAAACGTCAATTCATTGCGTTTTGTGCAGACTGGTATTTTTACTCTGTCTGAGCCGCTTTCGTGTGTAAAGCCAGCAAACGCCGGCTTTTATCTTCATGTGCGCTGATTTCCGCCAGCATGACTTCAATATCCTCGCGCTGCTGCTCAAGTGAAGCGCGGTGCCGTGCCAGCACCACCAGAAAGCTCTGTAACTGCGCTTCGGTATCTTTTGGTGAGCGGTACATATCGACCAGGCTCTTGATATCCGACAGGCTCAGGCCCAGACGCTTACCACGCAGGGTCAGCTTCAGTTGTGTGCGTTCGCGCGCGGTATAGACGCGGTTGCGGCCGCTGGGACCTTCGCGGGTCGGACTTAACAAACCCTGATCTTCATAAAAACGAATCGCGCGTGGCGTGATGTCAAATTCGCGGGCTAAGTCAGTAATGGTGTAGGTAGCCATAGTTTTAGTACACAAAATCGTTTTTCTGATTACAATCGCTGGAATCGAATTGACGTTAACGTCAATTGAATAAAAACGCATTGTAGGCTATTCCGGCTGCAACGTCCGTACCAAAAACAGAAGAGACAACAATGAATCACCTGGAACAACAACTCGATTATCCGTTTGGCGAAACCCTGCCGGAATCCGGCAAGACGATGGAAATAGCGCCCGGCGTTTTATGGATACGGATGGGTCTGCCGTTTGCACTGAACCACATTAATCTGTGGCTGCTCGAAGATGAAGTCGAGACCGTACAGGGGCGGGTGCATGGCTGGACGGTGGTCGATTGCGGCATCGCCAGCGACGCCACGCGTGACGCCTGGGAAGTATTGTTCGGTGATCTGGATAATCATCTGCGCGGCCTGCCTGTGGTGCGGGTGATTGCTACGCATTGCCATCCTGATCACATCGGCCTGGCAGACTGGTTGTGCACCTTGTGGAATGTTCCGCTGTGGATGACAGCAGGGGAGTACGCATTTGCCCGCATGATGTCGGCTGGCTTACCGGGTGCGGACGGCACAGCGATGTTTCCGCATTTCCGCAAACATGGGCTGGACCCGGCGATGCAGGAGCAGATACAGGAAAGAAAGAGCCATTACAGCCGCATGGTACCGACGGTGCCGACTTCGTATCGCCGTTTGCAGGAAGGTATCGACCTGACGATTCATCACCGGCGCTGGCAAATCATCACCGGTTTTGGTCACTCACCAGAACACGCCTCATTGTATTGTGCCGACCTGAATATCCTGATTTCGGGCGATATGCTGTTGCCACGCATTTCCACGAATGTGTCCGTATTTGCGATAGAACCGGAAGCCAATCCGGTGCAGCAATATCTTGATTCCCTCAAAAAATACCTGCCGCTACCTGAAGATGTGCTGATCCTGCCTTCGCATGGCAAGCCGTTCAAAGGGCTGCATACGCGCATCAGGCAATTAGAAGAACATCACGCTGAACGTCTGGCCGAAGTCGTTGCGGCTTGTACGACACCGCAATCAGCGTGTGACATCGTGCCACTGATGTTCCGCCGCCCGCTCGATGCCCACCAGCTGACATTTGCCATCGGCGAAGCGCTCGCGCATCTGCACAAATTATGGTTTGACGGCGTCTTGCAGCGACAAACGGGCGCTGACGGCATCATCCGTTTTGTTGTCAGAACATAGCCATTGTCATTGGACAAGCAAGCTGATCTGCCTGCCGCCGTTCACACGAACTGGTGGCAGGCGGTTATTTTGTTCTGAGTTCCATGCCCGCCAACGGTGGCGGAGCCGCACAATTGCCGCTTTGCACGCCCTGTAAAAACGCGTGGATCGTTTGCGTCGTCAGTCCTTCGGTACGATGCAACAAACCGTTACCGCCGAAATTCATATGCGACGCGCCATTCACGACACCCAGCCATTTGCAACCCGGTGCCATGTCGGCAAACGGTTCGGTACGGGTACGCCAGGAAGCATGCGCCAGATCATCATCTCTGGTTCCTGTCATCAATAACACCGGCTTACTGATTTTGTACCAGGCATGGGCGGGAAAAATCAATCCTTCACCTTGTGGCGACAAGGCAATATACGCATCGAAACTGGCAGTACCCGTCACGCCCATTTTATTGTCGGCACCGGCTTCCATCATGGCCACTGCCGCCCCCATGGAATGACCGAGTAAAACCGCGCGTCTGCCAGTACAACGTGCCGCAGCCCATTGGCGCACGGCTTGTATATCCATCAGCCGCGCCGAATAGGCGGGTGCATCGGTGACTAATTCTGTCAGACCGTCCTGCAAACTGCCGCCGCGCTTGGCTTCACGCAAAGATTGCCGGCCACTTTCCAGATGACCCGGCACAACGCTCAGAAAACCTTCTTTCGCCATGAATTCAGCCAGATAGACATAGCCTTTTTCCGAACCACCGGCACCATGGGAAATAATCGCCACCCCCTGACATGCTCCCGCATTCTGATAGACCAGAGCAGGAACGCTCTGACCATCCTGACGCGTCAGCGAAATGCGTTCCGCTGCAAATGCCTGCACCGCCGATAAGGCAGATACGGTCAATACAGCCAGACCCGACAACCTACGGAAAGTTTTGCTGAACCCTGTTGCAGTAAGCATGACACAGCTCCTTGACTAAAACGACGAAAATGGAAATAACAGAACACTAACGATCTAACTGATAAAACAGATGACCGCCTTGCCATCTGCCGCAGCATTTGCATAAAAATGTTGCAGATGAGCATACTGTTCCAGTAAATAATGTAGTGCCTGCGTGCCGTCGGTGATCCACATGCCTTCCGGATACACCTGTGCTTTTTCCATCTTCGCCGCATCGAAGCGCTGTGCCAGCGCGGATGCGGGCAGTTCCTGTAATGCGGCACTGACCATCGCAACCTGACGTGCAGTCAGGCAACGGGCGGGGCCTTTGCCCAGATCGTCGCTGACTTCCTGATCACCGAACACGGCCCACCCCAAAGGTTCATCACCACCAAATGTCGCGCCGTTCAGTAAATACTGTATGCCATGCCAGGCTTGTTCGAGGTCAAATAATTCCGCATCATCATTACTGCCGTTTTTGGCAAAAATCAGATGGCGGACTTTCCCGGGATGCTGTTTCAGATCATCCAGTTTTTCCTGTGTCAGCGTCAGATAAAAACACGTCATGCCCATCGAATGCTCCTGAAAATCGGCTATCGTCACTCAATCAAAAACCACTGTCTTCAGCATCAACCGCACACACAATATAACTGAGGGCGACATTTTCCTGCGTAAAATCACTCACTGTCGCCAGACCCGGATAACACCGTTGCAGATCTGCGAGAGCAGTCGCCGCAGTCTGGGCACTGCGTCAACTACCTCACAGAGACAGGTATCAGAGTGGATTTTTTGTGCCGCATTCACCACAGAAAACATCATCTGCCGCCAATGGCGCTTTGCAGGCGGAACAGGTTCTGGCGACCAGTGCAACAGGCGCAGGCGGCGCGGCTGGCGTCGATGCAGAGGCAATCTCAGGCCCGGCTTTTGCCGTTGGCTGACTACTTTTGGCCGCCGCCGCGGCATCTTTCGCTTCCTGCAATTTTGCACCAGCACGTTCTTTCGCTTCGTTGGCCCGACGTTTTGCTTCCTGCATCTGCGCCTGCAATTGTGCTTCCGCTTCGGTGAAATTCAGACCATCCGTCACTTGCAGATAAATCAGGCAGGTACCGTTAATCATCGTCAGAAACGGAATCACCATGCCGACACTGAACAGCAGCCCGGTTGCAAAACCAAAGGCGCCGGTGTAAGCCATGCCGCTCTCCAGCGCCTCAAAACCACCGCCGTAACCCATATAATTTCCCATCGGATTTCCCATATGGTTGCCCATGATGCCTGACATCATCCCCATCATATTCCCCACAGGATTGACGCCGACGGCCTGAGAAATTCCCATCGTTGTGACATAGCCGGAAAACAGAATGAAGGACACCACACCGGATAAAAACAGCACCAGGAAAGACAACACGACGATATAAGTGATCGTCATCAGCAAACGCTGACGGACAATCACAAACAAACGGGCAATCGTTTCCATTACCGAGTTACCGGCCCAGATTGCCGGTGCCGCCAGTGGCATCGCCACATAAAATATGCCAGCGAAAGTGACACCGATGACGACCGTCAGAAATGGCAACATGACCGCATACAGCAAGGGGCCGAGTCCGGGCAATTTACACAAAAACAGTACCGCAAACGCTGCCAGCACCATCAGCAAAAATATCACCAGCAACACCAGTGCCACGCCCAGCATACGATGGACCGTAAAGATGCCTTGTATGATCGCGTCAGGAAAACTGAGCTCACGGCCCTGGGACTGGCGCATCAGCAGAATGCCGACGGCAGAATAGCCGGTGATACCGACGATCAGCGACACGATGGAAAACAGGCCACCCAGCAAAAAGCTGTGGCGTGTCAGCCAGGCGGTCATCGCCATAGACAGGAAAAAAGCCAGTGCTGCCATGCCAGTCATGGCAAGCGCGCGCCAGTTCGTTGCGGCCTCTGCGGCACGCAGCAACACAAATGGGCTGCCGGAAGTCGTTGGATTGCTGCTCATGTAGTCTCCGATGGATGTCGTCACTCTGGACGGGGTTAACAATGATGGGTGATGGAAGATGTGCGGCACGGGCTATCAATGCCACGCCGGAACATAGGCATACGAAATCATGCGTATGCCCATGTGCGGAACTGGTTTAATAGCGTGAACGCAGTTGTTTGATTTTCCTGATTTTTGCGAGAGCCGCGGTATTGCCGGGGTCCAGCGCCAGTGCCGTCTGGGCGGTCGCCAGTGCATTATCGTAATCACCGCTGGCGATAAAACTATCGGCACGGTTTAACAAAGCCGTCGCCTTACCATGCATCATTTCGCCGCCTGGCTGCGCCTGTGCCCCCTGTTGGCGTTTAGCGTTGACCGGTTCATCGTAAAAATCGTCGTCTTCGTCAAATTCATCATCGTCATTCCGGCGTTTCTTTTTGGCGGTCACGGGTGCAGGTGCTTGCGTGGCTGCCGGTGTCGTCGGCGCGGTCGTCACTTCCGGCATTGCAACGGCGGAAGCTGGAGCCGGTGCAACATCCGCCGGCGGGCTGCTCGGCAATGAGGCGGCGACGGGTTCAGCACTGGTCACGACGGGCCCGGTCTGCGAACGGGATTTTGCATACCAGACATAAGCACCAGCGCACACGGCAATTGCCACGACCACCGCAACCAGTACGATCGCTTTCACCGGCGTCGCCGTCTTGCTGACCGGCAGGGCATTGTAGGAAGGCAACGCGTCAGAGCCTATTGGCTGCGATGGCTGCACCGCTGGATTCACGCTAGCTTGGGTCTCTGTGATGCTCGCGGTACTTGCTGCTGGCGTCGCTGCACTAACAGGGACATCCGGGTTTGCGGGAGGAACAGCAGCATCAGCAGCAGCGCTCACGCTTTGCTCAGGCGGATTTGTCACGGCTTCGCTGGTGACAGGCACCTGTGCTGTCGGCAGATCTGCTGCTTGTTCTGCTGCTCTTTCTGTCACACTGACCGATGCATCGCTGGCGTTTGCCGTCACAACATCCGCTACCGTGGCAGTGGTAACTGCAGCATCAGCGCCAGTGCTGGCACCGCATTTTTTGCAGAATCGCGCCCCCGGGGTCAGTGGCACATGGCATTGATGACACTCAGGTGTCGGCGGCGCTGGCGGTAACAACGCAGTGCCGCAGGATTTACAAAATTTGGCACCATCACGGTTATCAGCACCACAGCTCGCACAAGTCGTCATCCCTATTCCTTTTTGTCGTTTCATCCGGTAACGGAACGCGCCGATAAGTTGCGCAGTCGCTCGAATTTATTGCAAAAAATTATACAAGGGGTTTGTAACAAGACAATTAAATGGCTGATCAAAAATCGGGAATACGATCGCGGAGAGCATGATAAACAACACAACAAGGTCGCCATGCTGCATGACTGCCCTTAAATATACTGGGGAGAGTATTTTTCAAAGCCCTTTATTGACGCAGAGATTCCATTAAAAAAGGCAAATACTCCCCCCATTTTTGATCAGGAAGCGACTTTCGCAGCCTGCGCCAGCTTGCGGGCGTCGGTAAATCCCCACCACGATTTCGCCGGTTCGCCATTCATGAATGCGGTGATGGACATGAACACATCAATCACGCAGGGATCGTGCCGCACACCGGTCAGCTCGCACAGCTTTTCATACATTTGCCACGGACACTGCCCCACCAAATCCGCAGGCGCGCTGATGCCCAGCAAGCGCAGATCCGCCGCACCGGCCTTGCCGATATTCGGTAAATCCGTCAGCTGGCGCAGACGGTTTCGGTCAACTTTGTCGGGGTGCATGGATGGGCTCCGGATCTGTGTACTGATCACCGCACAATAACCGTATGCAGATCGATTGGCAATCCGCTTGCAGGTCGTCGGCAACGGTGATTCCGGCCTCCCAAAGTCGAAAATATACTCCCCCCAGTATTTTTTAACGCCCTTTGTTTATAAGGAGATGAAGGCAAAAATGGCTGATACTCCCCATTTTTTCGCTTTTTATGGCATTTTTCTGGGAATTTTCAGCTCCTTTCGTGCCGGGATTTACGCGATATAGCACAACTCAGCGTCGCACCGGTGTGGCGAACCGGCGTTTTCGTGTACCCTTCACGCTTTCTGTTGAAGCGCGCTATCGTGAAATCTGCCCACACTCCCGTTCCTGTCACCACGTATCTGAAACTGGTTGCGGTCGCCTTGTTCTGGGGCGGCACTTTTATTGCGGGTCGTATTGTGGCGAGTGAAATTCCGCACATGACAGCGGCGGCGCTGCGTTTTGCGGTGGCCAGCGGCCTGCTGTGGTTGCTGGCGTGGAAGCTCGAAGGCGGCTTACCGAAACTGACGCGGCAGCAAATGCAGGCGACATTTGCGCTCGGTGCGACGGGCATCTTTTTATATAACATCTGCTTTTTTTCAGCACTGGCACTGATGCCCGCCGGGCGCACGGCCTTGTTTGTCGCGCTGAATCCGATTGTCACGGCGCTGGCACTGGCGGCACTGTTTGGTGAACGTCTCGGCGCGCGGCGCTGGCTGGGCATCGCGATTGCGTTTGCCGGCGCAGCGGTGGTGATCACGCGCGGCGATCTGGGCAGCGCGATCCGTGATATCTCGCAATCAGTCGGTAAGGGCGAATTATTCATGCTGTGCGCGGTCTGCGGCTGGGCCGCCTACACCATCATCGGCAAACATGCGCTGCGCGGCTTGTCGCCGATCGCAGCAACCACGTATGCATCGCTGTGGGGCTTGTCGCTATTGGTCTGCGGCGCGGTCACGGAATGGCCGCAATTCGATACCAGCCGCCTGACCTGGCCGGTACTGGCCGCCATCGTATATCTGGGTGCATTCGGTACGGTGATCGGTTTTGTCTGGTATTACGAAGGCGTGAAAGCCATCGGCCCGGCGCGAACCGCGGTCTTCAATAATCTGGTGCCGGTATTCGGTATCAGCCTCGGTGCGCTATTACTTGGCGAGCCAATTTTGTTGTCGATGATTTTCGGCGGTTTGCTGGTGATTGCGGGCGTATCACTGACCAACCGGCAATAATATCAGCGCATGTTCTGCATTGATGATCAAATAAAAAAGGAGGCCAGCGCCTCCTTTTTTTACGCCGGAAATACCAGCGGACAGATCATCGTCCTGATCAGAATTTTTTCCACAGTTTGACGAAATACGCCGCACCGCCCAGACCGAACTGCACGCTGTCGTAGTAGAAGCCGTTATCCGTTTCGTTCGGATCCTGACGGGTCGGTTTGACGTTGAAAATATTCGTGCCGCCCACCGTCAGTTTGGTGGTGTCATTGAATGCATACGTCACTGCCAGATCGGCAGAAGTTTTTGGTTCGTAATACGCATTCGGCACACCTGCTGCGGTACCGGAGAAAGTGCCCAGTGTTTGCGAACCATAGTGGATGACTTTGAATTCGCTGGCCCAAGGACCTTGCTCGTAGTTGAATGCCAGCGTGCCTTTCACGCGCGGGCCGCCTTGCTCGATGAACAGGCGTTCACGCTCGGACAGCAATACGTCTTCATAGCCTTTCAGCGATGCCGGTGCATTCACTTTCGTGACTTCGGTTTTGCTGTAATTCAGACCCAGATAGGTCGACAGTTTGCCGGAACCCAGACTGGTTTTATGCGATGCAGTCAGATCGATACCTTGTGTTTTGGTATTGATGGAGTTCACAAAAAACTGTGCCTGACCGACGCCGAGCGAGGACAGCGTCGCCCCCAGTGCAGGATAATTATTTGCGTCAAAACGACCCGACAAAACGATGCGATCAGAAATATCGATGCGGTACAAATCAGCCGTCATAGAGAACACATTGCTCGGTTTGTAGGTCAGACCCAGCGTGTAGTTTTTCGATTTTTCTTCATGCAGTTTCGGGATACCTGCGGCATTGGCAACGGTACCGCCATTCGGTGCCAGTACCACGTCCATCGGTACGCCGGAAATGAAGTCGGTGAACGTCGAGGAAAAATACACTTGCTGCAGTGATGGCGCACGGAAACCTGTGCTCAGGGAGCCGCGCAGATTCACATCGTCGGTCGCTTTGTAGCTACCGGCAAGCTTACCGGTGAGCGTGGAACCGAAATCGCTGTAACGTTCACCACGCACCGCGGTTTGTACTTTGAGGCGATTCGTCACGTCGGTTTCGATATCGACATAAGCAGCGAGGCTGTTGCGGTTGCGGTCGGTGCGGTCACCTGGCTGGAAGCCCGGGAAGCCCTGACTACCGGCATTACCTCCGAAGCCAACTCCATCGACATCGTTGTAAGAGCCTGGTTCACCAGCGAAAATTTTGTAATTTTCACGACGGTATTCGCCACCAAACGCGACGTTCACGCCATTCATGAAACCGTCAAAGAAACGGCTGAAATCCAGATTCGTCGTCGCTTGTGAAAATGAGAAACCACCAGCATCAAAACTGCTCGGGCTGATACCCTTGCCGCCGCTCAGCAAATCTTTATTCGCGATGGAGGCATTCAGAGTATTGCTGATGTTGTACTTGAGTTCGTTGAAACCATAAGTCTGCGACAAATCCGCACGCCATTCACCAATGCTGAAACGATAACCGGCGATGCCGTAGATATCGTTGATATCGCCGTTGATGTAAGGCACAAAGCCATTCGGATACATCGCCGCAGAATTGCGTGAAGGAATATCGTCGGAGCCCACACCACCGCGTGCCCACGCCGCAGAAGACGCCTTACGTTGCTGCGTCCCCAGAGTGAAATAGAATTTATCACCGCCGCCATTCGGCACTTCACCGTTCAGATAAACGGTGGGCCCTGTGACCTTGGTGTCACCGATGGTGCGCGGATTGCCCGGATCAGCGCGGTTTGAACGACCGCGATCGGTGTATTCTGCGGTCACTCCGAGCACGCCGTTTTCACCTATCCGGATACCGCAATAGGCTGAGGGCAGATAGTTTTTACCATCGCCGACAGAATACTGGCTGTAACCGAAACTGGCTTCGCAACCAAGTGATTTTTTCAGGCTGATATCCATCACACCGGCAATCGCATCGGAACCGTACTGTGCCGCTGCGCCGTCACGCAAGACCTGGACATTGCTGATCGCCATGACCGGAATCGCATTCAGGTCGGTACCGGTATTGCCGCGGTTACGCGCACCGAACAGATTCACCAGCGATACGGTATGGCGACGTTTACCATTCACCAGCACCAGCGTCTGATCGGAGCCCAGACCACGCAATGCGGCAGAGTCTACCAGATCAGCGCCGTCAGCTCCGGTCTGACGCGTGGAGTTGAATGAGGGCGAGATATTCGCCAGTGTCTGGGCCAGATCAAACTGGCCGCCTTGTTCTGCCGACTTGGAAATCGAAATAAAATCCACCGGTAACGGGGTTTCAGTTGCAGAGGAATTGACCCGGCGGGAACCGACGATCGTCATCGTTTGTATCGGTGCTTCCGAGGCTTTTTCTGTACTGCTCTGCGCAGAAGCGCAAAGCGGAGAAACTGCGGCAGCAGAGCTGGCTCCATAGAGGGCGAGCAAAATGGCCTTACGCATTTTGGTCATGACAAGATTCCTTAGAATTGCATTGTTAATTGGGGGATATTCAATGTGGTGAGAAATCTGCCAGCCGGTCACATGTGCGGGAGCTGCGGGCCATGCCCTAGCGAGGTGCAGGCATGCTCTTACTTTCAGACAGATTTCTATGCATTTCAGTATCAGCCCCTGAAGAAAAACCTGTCAATCTCAGTGTGACTGGTTTGTGTCATCAGTGTGACATTTATGTGAAATTAGTTTTTTTTGTAAAAATATTTTCAGATTCAGAATTTCAATGTCTTCAAATATATCAAACCCTTGATTGCCCTGCTGCCATACCACGACAGCATTTCGCCATCAACCAGCTGTACGGGCTTACCCAACTGGCGCTCCAGCGCATCGACATGGGTTTCCGTGAAACGGTAAGGTTCGGTCGATAATAAGACGCTGTCAAACTGACGCGCCATCGTGTCGTCCCAGCTGAAGGCAGGATAACGCAGGCTGTTATTTTCCGGCTCCCAGACCTGACAACCCGCCAGCCTCAGCATATTTGCGATATACGTATCGCCCGAGATGCTCATCCACGGGTCTTTCCAGATACAGTACAAAACACGTTGTGTAATGACGGGCAATCCCAGATCCGCATACGCATTTTCAAACGCAATGCAGAGTTGTTCAGCGGCGGCATCAGCCTGAAAAATCCCGCCTAGTAAGCGATATAACGCGAGGTTGTCACGCGGAGTATTCGGATGGGTGACGATCACATGCGGAATAAATTCCGCCAGCAAGTCCACCGTCGGTTTTTCATTTTCATCGATATTCACAATCAGATGCGTCGGTGCAAGCCGGCGGATTTTTTCTATATTTACGTCCTTAGTACCGCCGATTTTGGGAATCGCTTTTACCACGTCGGCAGGATGTATACAAAACCCGGTACGCCCGACCAGTGAAGATGCCAGACCGAGATCGCAGATCAGCTCCGTGATCGATGGTACCAGACTGACGATTCTGGCTTGCGCTGCCGCCACGGGCTGATGTTGCTGCCCGATAGCATCGGTAAGGGAGATATCGTTCGTCATTTTTTGACTATCGTCATCGTAGGTATCGGGTATGAACTAATGCTGATCGTCTGCGCGCGCCTTGTGCGGGGCGCGTGAAAATACAGCATCGTACAAGGCGTTCGGTAACAACCTCAAACACTTGGCGACTATGCCCATCTGCCACGGAATAACACGATACGAGCAACCGGCATCAATCGTCTGTACTGCTTTCGCCGCAAATTTTTGCACCGGCATCAGGAAAGGCATGCGATAGGTGTTGATCTGCGTCATCGGCGTGTCGATGTAGCCCGGTGCAATCGTCACGACACGGATGCCGCTTTTTTTCAATTCCACCCGCAGCGATTCGCAATAGCTGATGACAGCGGCTTTCGATGCGCTGTAGGCTTCGGCACCGGGCAAACCACGGATACCGGCAACGCTGGCAATCCCGACCAGGCGGCACGCATCCTGTTGCGCATCGCATTTCATGGTCTGGATAAAAGGCGCAAATGTCGCCACGGTGGCGGTCAGATTAGTTTGTACAACGCGTTCAAAAATTGCCAGATCGCCAGCGTATTCGGTCAAGGTACCGACAGAAATACCGGCATTTGCAATCACCACATGCACGGTACCAGTGTTTTGTATGAAATCGGCAGCGGCGGCAGCCAGTGCGGCATGATCGGTCACGTCGAGCGCGTAAATATGGTGCCGTTCAGAATTTGGCAGGCTGCGCCGCAATTGCTCAAGCTTGTCGCGGCGTCGAGCCAGCAAGCCCAGCGTTGCGCCTTGCGCCGCATATTCACGCGCGAGCGCAGCGCCTATGCCGGAAGATGCCCCGGTAATGAAAACATTTTTCATATTATTTAATTAAAAAAAAAGTCCGCCAAAAAGCGGACTTATTGCATCTTACTTCGGCTTATTTTTTCTTACCGCTGTCAGCAGCAGGTGCGGGTGCTGCAACCGTTTTTTCTTTTTGCGCTTTACTGACCAGGAAATCGAGTACCTGCAACAATGAACGGTTCTGGGTTTCTTCAGACACGCGCCCCATTGTGCGCACTGATTCTACCGGCGACGTCATGAAGCGGCCATCCACAGCAACCATAGGAACACTATCAACCTGATACGATTCCAGCAACTGATTAGTACGGTTCAGCTTGCTTTGAATCGCAAAGGAATTGTAGACATCAGCAAACTTCTGTTTATCCAGACCAGACTTGGCGACAAAGTTCATGACGTCAGTATCAGACTGCAAACGGTTACGCTCGATGTGCAATGCATTGAATGCTTTCATCTGATATTCGTCGGCTTTTCCCATCGCTTCCAGTGTCAGATACAGTTTCTGTTGCTGAACCAGATTATGGAAGTTCACGTGGACACGTTTGAACACGATATTGTCGCCCTGCTTTTTGACCCATTCGGCGATCAAAGGCTCAAGCGCGTTGCAGTGCGGGCAAAAATAGCCAAAAAATTCGATGACTTCAATTTTTTTACCGGCTTCTGTTGGCTGCGGACGACCGAGCACGCGGTATTCAACGCCGGATTGCGGCATGGCAGGAGAAGCTCCCGCACCTGCTGAAACCAGGCCTAAGCCCAGCAAAAATACTGCATACATCGCTTGAGTAAATCTACGCATATCTTTTCCTTTATTAAGCTGTATTACTGAATCTGATTACTTCGCAGTTCTGACAATTGCCACATCAACGCCATTCTCAGACAATTTGGCTTTCATTCGGTTCATTGTTTCGGCATTACTGATCGGGCCGACACGAACCCGGTACATGGTGCCGGTATCTGAATTCTTTTCAGTCACTTTTGCTTCAAAACCGATCAGAGCCAGCTTGGCGCGGGCACTGTCCGCATCGGCCTGCTCTTTGAACGCGCCAGCCTGCAGGAAATAGATGTATTTATCATCTGCCGCCGCATCTGCTGCTTTTTCGCTGGCTTTGTCAGCCGCTGGCTTTTCCTGAGCTGGCTTTGTTTCCGCTTTTACTTCCGGTGGGCGGACAGCGGCCTGCACCGGTGCAGCATCGGCCGGTTTGGCCACCGCGGCATCTTTTGCCTGTTCCTTTGCCGCTTCTTTAACCGCATCAGGCTTGCCGTACATAGGACGGTTCGGATCCTGCAGTTGTGTCACAGGCTGATCCGGCTTGTCGGATTTTCCACCTTTATTGGTAAAAGGCGTGGATGATTTCGTGATCAGCAATGCGACTGCCACCGCGATGGCCAGTCCGATGACGAGACCAATAATGATGCCTGTGAAGGTATTACCTTGCTGACGTTGCAGCGTTGAGTGATGTGATTTCATGCGTCTCCGACGAAAAAATTGTCCTCTTTGAATACTTTACCGGTATGGCCCAGGTGATCTGTCATGCTACTGATAAACATGCGCGAGGCACAAGCAGAATGACAGACAGCCAATGCGCATTACATTTTATTCGGTGCAGAGACACCGATCAGGGCCAGACCATTGCGGATCACCTGACGCGTTGCCAGCATCAGTGCCAGACGGGCCATCTTGGTCGGCTCATCATCTACCAGCACACGTTCCGCATTGTAATAACTATGCAACTCACCAGCCAGATCGCGTAAATAGAAAGCAACCTGATGCGGGCCAAGTTCATCCAGCGCTTTTTCCAGCGCTTCCGGGTATTCGGCCAGTTTGGCCAGCAGGCTCGCTTCACGCGGCGCTGTCAGCGGCGACAGATCGACATTGAGCAACGGTGCAAATGCTGCTTCCTCAGTCGAATATTGTGCCAATACAGAACAGATACGTGCATGCGCATACTGAACGTAATACACTGGATTTTCATCCGACTGCGCCAGGGCGACATCGACATCGAACACAAATTCGGTATCCGCTTTACGCGAGATCAGGAAGAAGCGCACTGCATCGCGCCCTTTGACCACATCACCGTTACCAGACCATTCGATCAGGTCACGGACTGTGACATAAGAACCGGCTCGCTTGGAAATTTTGACTTCTGCGCCGTCTTTCATGACCGTCACCATCTTGTGCAGCACGTAGTCAGGATAGCCTTTTGGAATACCGATATTCAATGCCTGTAAACCAGCACGAACGCGGGCTATCGTACCGTGATGGTCGCTGCCCTGGACATTGATGGCCTGGCGATAACCACGTTCCCACTTGGTCACGTGATAAGCGACGTCTGGTACAAAATAAGTGTAAGTACCGTCGGTCTTCTTCATTACGCGGTCTTTGTCGTCACCATACTCAGTGGTGCGCAACCATAATGCGCCGTCTTGTTCGTATGTTTTACCGGCAGCTTTGAGCGCACTGACAGCAGCTTCGACTTTACCGTCGGTGTATAAAGAAGTTTCAAGGTAATAATTATCAAACTTGACACCGAATGCGAGCAGATCGGTATCTTGTTCGCGACGCAGATAAGTCACGCTGAATTCACGAATGGAATTTATATCGTCAACATTACCTGTCGCGGTGACTGGCTGACCATTGCTGGCAGACACGGTTTTCTTGTCAAGAAAATCGCGGGCGATGTCAGCGATGTAATCTCCGTTGTAGGCTGATTCCGGCCACTCTGCATCACCCGGCACATGCCCCTTGGCGCGCGCCTGCACAGATAAGGCAAGATTACCGATTTGTACGCCGGCATCGTTATAGTAAAACTCGCGAGTGACAGCATAACCCTGTACATCCAGCAACGCTGCCAGTGCGTCGCCCAGTGCGCCCTGACGACCATGGCCGACATGCAGAGGACCGGTCGGATTTGCTGACACGAATTCAACGACAACTTTTTGTCCGTTTCCGCGCTGGCTCTTACCGTAAGCCGTCCCTTGTTGCAGCACCGTTTTTACGACCGATTGTTTAGCTGCTGTTGCGATCCGGATATTAATAAAACCCGGTCCCGCGATCTCTACCGAACTGATCAACGGATTATTTTGGGCCTCCAGGTTCGCAACAACTGCCTGAGCGATTTCTCGCGGATTTTTACGCAAAGGTTTGGCAATCTGCATGGCGATATTACAAGCGATATCGCCATGCGAAGGATCTCGCGGGCGTTCTAGCAATATCGTCGGCTGCAGATCGCTGCCTTCCAAAATCGGGGCAACCGCATTTTTTAAGGAATTGAGAATTTCTTGTTTTTGTTCAGCTAACATGGCACATGGGGTTTATTGCGTTTCGCGCAACAAATCTGAATAAGGACAGCGGCCATTATACTGTCTCCCCCGCGCCATGTCCGTCTGCAAGTGTAAGCATAGACGCGGTTTTTATCGAAGCTGCTTGTTTATGTTTTGTCAGCAAACTTAATATACCTAAAAGCTTACCGAAAAATAGTCCATTCATGATGCCGAAACTGATGCTGCAGACGCCGATAAACACAGTGCTATCGCGCAGTGCCGGCTGCACTGCTACCGCGATGTTTTCGGCATATTTACAGGAGAAAATCAGCATCATAAGAACGAGGGGCATCCAGCTTCCCTGCATATGAATGTAGCGTTCCGACACAACACGGAAACCCGTTTTATTCAAGAATGCCGCATTTAAAAGACTGACGCAAACGGTGGAGATAAACCAGAATCCGACCGACTCAAAACGGATGCCGAAATGCTGTATCAGGCCTTGCAGGGACAGAGCAGTCATCAGCACAGGCAAGATAAACAGTGAGCGTAATGTGACCTGACGGTCCCGGCTCATCACCACACCACGATAAACAAGAAATGCCAGTAATGCCCATACCCAGACTGGTGTATTGATCAGTATTTGTTGCAACATGATTGCCCCTCGATAAGTGGTGGATGGATATATTCGCAATTCAAGTATGGCGCGCAATCAGAGCGTTTTCCAACTCCATACGATCAATGGATGCCGGATGTCGTGAAGACGGCGTTTTACGGCGTGAGTTGCGTTGGGGCGGCGTGTAGAATGTCAGTTTTCTTCGTTTGGATTTGCTATGTGGTTTAAGAACTTACAGGTTTTTCGTCTTGCCTCTCCCTGGGACATCAGCGCAGAGGAATTAAATGCGCAATTATCCAGAATCTCTTTCGCGCAATGTGCCTCGAATGAAATGCAAAGCCAGGGCTGGGCCTCACCTCGCAACAACGATATGCTGGTTCACAGTGTCAATCGTCAGTTTCTGATAACGCTGGCGACAGAAAAAAAACTGCTTCCCTCCAGTGTCATCAATCAGGTTACGAAAGCACGTGCCGCAGAAATAGAAGAACAGCAAGGCTTTGCTCCCGGGCGTAAAGCGATGAAAGACTTGAAAGAACGCGTTACAGACGAACTGCTGCCACGCGCATTTGGCGTCAGACGAAACACGTTTGTCTGGATTGATCCGGTCAATCGTTGGGTGGTCATTGATGCATCGAGTCCGTCACGAGCTGATGAAGTCGTCAAATTGTTGTTGAAGTGCTGCGACAAGTTGCCGCTCGAGGGTTTACGGGTTAAATCCTCACCTCAGGCAGCAATGACCGGATGGCTAGCTGGAAATGAAGCTCCTAACGGCTTTACCATAGACCAGGATACAGAGTTGAAGTCATCAACTGAAGATAAGGCAACTGTGCGTTATGTGCGTCATACACTTGATCCTGACGACGTGCAGAAACATATCGCGGCTGGTAAGCAGTGCACCAAGCTGGCATTAACCTGGGATGATCGCATCAGCTTTGTGCTGACCGATACATTAACGATCAAACGAATTAAGCCGCTGGATCTTCTCGACGAAGATAAAGACAAAGGAACAAACGAAGAAGAGCGCTTCGATGCCGACTTTATGCTGATGACGGCCGAATTATCAAAAATGCTGGACGACATCGTTTTTGCGCTGGACGGAGAACTTGATAGTCCTAAAGCGGCATAAGCGGGTTGACTGAATAAATGCAAAGACGGGTGTACTGCTCGTCTTTTTTTATGCGTGATCAGATGGCGAGTATCATTTTTCAGAACTTCATACCGATCATCACGATTCAGTAATGAAAAATAAAAAAACGAGCTGCTTACGCAACTCGTTTTTTTGATTACTGGCGGAGCGGACGGGGCTCGAACCCGCGACCCCCGGCGTGACAGGCCGGTATTCTAACCAACTGAACTACCACTCCGAAACTACTTAACCTGTACTGCTATGTTTATCTGTGGTGGGTGCTGAGAGGCTCGAACTCCCGACCTACGCCTTGTAAGGGCGCCGCTCTACCAACTGAGCTAAGCACCCATATTCTTGCTTAGTCAGATAAACGTCTAACGCTGTGTCAGCAACGTCAACAGAAGCAATATTATAGTTTAGCTTCTGATTTTTGTCTAGTCTTTCAATGAGTTTTTTCGCTTAATTTCTTCGAAAACGTCTTTAAAAAACCAGTACTCTCACTAAAAGCAAAACCCCCCGTTACGCTGGGTAACGGGGGGTTCGCAGAATACAAGCCTGACGATAACCTACTTTCACACTGGTTGCAGCACTATCATTGGCGCAGAGTCGTTGTATGGTTCTTTCTTTTTGCGAGGTTTTTTCGTGGTCATCGTATCGGTCATGGCAAATCCCTTTCGGTATTATTTCATGACCCCGGTTCACACAGAAATTCTTACAGGCTCGGTCGATGGTATTCTGTATTTTCAGATTACCGATGCGATGCGTGCTTCGTATGGCTCATCGAATTACATCGCCGCTATTACTCAGTTAGCGCAAACCACCTTGCGCTCGGTGATCGGTAAGATGGAGCTCGATAAAACCTTTGAAGAGCGTGATCACATCAATACCACGATCGTCAGCGCCATTGATGAGTCTGCGGCTAACTGGGGCGTGAAAGTCTTACGTTATGAAATCAAAGATCTGACGCCGCCGAAAGAAATTCTGCATGCGATGCAGGCACAAATTACGGCTGAACGTGAAAAGCGCGCACTGATTGCAGCATCTGAAGGCCGCAAGCAAGAGCAGATCAATATCGCAACGGGTGAGCGTGAAGCGTCGATCGCGAAATCGGAAGGTGAGATGCAGGCATCGATTAACCGTGCTCAAGGTCAGGCGGCGGCGATTCTGGCGATTGCAGAAGCGAGTGCCGAAGCGATCCGTAAAACGGCTGCAGCGATACAGGAGCCCGGTGGTGCCGATGCTGTAAATCTGAAAGTGGCAGAACAATATGTCGGCGCATTCGGTAATCTGGCGAAGACGAATAATTCGATTATCGTGCCAGCGAATCTGGGTGATATGAGTGGATTAATCGCGACAGCGATGCAAGTCGTGAAATCACAAAAAACAGCGGCAGTCGATGCGCCGCGTCGTCCGGTATAAGATCAGCTATCAGCAGTAGTGATTCAGTGCGGCGGTACTGCTCAATGACAAGCGCCGCGTTTGCATCCTGAATTAAAAAGGACTGTCCTCAGCATGGACAGTCCTTTTTTTATGACAGAGTCGTTTCAGCGGCCACCCATGCGGGTTTCTCCAAACAGATTTTTGTATTCTCGTGGTTGTGAACGCCAGTATTGCGGTGGCACATCGACGCTTGCCCCCAGCTTTGCCGCTGCGTGCCACGGCCAGTGCGGGTCGTACAGGATGCCACGGGCAATACCGATCATGTCAGCTTGTCCTTGTTTCAGAATATCTTCCGCGTGTTCAGCTTCCGTAATCAGGCCGACCGCGATCACCGGCATCGAAGTCACTTTTTTGATCGCCTCTGCAAAATGCACCTGATAACCGGGTTCCAGCGGAATCTGTTGTAAAGGCGAGAGACCGCCACTGGATACATGTATGAATGCGCAGCCACGTTGCTCTAATTCTTTGGCAAAGACGCTGCTTTGCGCGACATCCCAGCCGCCGTCAACCCAGTCGCTGGCCGAAATCCGTATGCCCAGTGTGTAGTCATCCGGCAGCGCTGCTTTGACCGCATCAAAAATCTCTAATGGGAAACGCAAACGGTTTTCGAGACTGCCGCCATATTGGTCTGTACGTTGATTCGATAACGGCGATAAAAACTGATGCATCAGATAACCGTGCGCGGCATGTAATTCGATCGCATCAATGCCCAGGCGGTGTGCCCGTTTGGCCGCATCAACAAATGCCTGTTTGACGCGTTCTAATCCAGCCGCATCCAGCGCCAGCGGTGCTGCTTCTTTGGTGTTGTGCGGAATCGCCGACGCTGAAACGGTTTGCCAGCCACCATCCGCTTCGACAATTAACTGGCCGCCATCCCAAGGACGTTGGCTGGATGCTTTTCTGCCGGCATGCGCCAGTTGTACAGCGATAGGCATCGCCGAATATTGACGTACAGACTGTAAAACTTTGCCTAGCGCGGCTTCTGTTGCATCTGACCACAGACCGACATCGTAGGGCGAAATGCGTCCCGCAGGTTCAACTGCGGTTGCTTCGATAATCAGCATGCCTGCGCCGGAAGTGGCAAGGCTGCCAAGATGCATCAGATGCCAGTCACTCACCATGCCATCAACAGCGGAATACTGGCACATAGGCGCAATGATGATGCGGTTTTTAAGAGTGAGGTTGCCGAGTTTGAACGGAGAAAAGAGGATGCTCATTTTTTAGATCCCAGGCAAAAAAAGAAAACAAGTGGATGTGTAAAAAGGAATTCAAGGCCAAGACAACGGTAGCCCGAACTGTAAATCATCAGTAGCCATTATGCCGAAAGATCAATGAAACTGCTGGCAGCAGCTTTTTTGTGGTCGGTATGCCGCCGAAAATTATTTGTGCTGAGCAATGAAAAAGCGTCAGAAGTAGCTTATAACGTTTAAAAATACTCCAGGGGAGTATTTTTGTAGCATCTTATTTATCAAGGAGGTTATGGGGTAAAAAGCCATATACTCCCCAAAAAATGTGTTTTCTATAAAAAATATCGGCGCTATCGCTAACGATGCTCTCGTTCAGATTTTTGCAATGGGGCGAAAAAAGCCCTCTTGTGAAACAAATGGCGCAACCTGATATAGTAGTCCTAATCAGAACGAATGTTCCGTTGCAACGGGTTACTACGTGCGATGAAAAATCAGATCTGATCAAGATTAATCTCTTATCGAAAGCCAGTAATGTCCGATTTAATTCAAAAACTGAAATGGCGCTATGCGACCAAAAAAATGAACCCAGCCAAAGCGGTACCACAAGAAAAAGTGGACCGTATTCTTGAAGCGATCCGCCTGACCGCAACTTCCAGTGGTTTGCAGCCTTACGAAGTGCTGGTGGTGACGAATGCTGAAATCCGCGAAAAAATCAAAGCCATAGGCTGGAATCAGGCACAAATCACAGAAGGCTCACACTTGCTGGTGTTTGCCGCATGGGATAACTACACAGTCGAGCGCATCAACATGATGTTTGATCTGACCAATGATGAGCGCGGATTCAAAAACGAAGGATGGGAAAACTATCGCAACATGCTGCTGTCCACTTACCCTGCGCGTGATGCAGAAACGAACTTCCAGCATGCTGCACGTCAGGCTTATATTGGCCTGGGTACTGCACTGGTTGCAGCCGCCGAAGAACAAGTTGATTGCACACCGATGGAAGGTTTTGATCCAGCCGCGCTGGATGAGATTCTCGGTCTGCGTGCTAAAGGCCTGCGCAGCGTCGTGATCCTGCCATTGGGCTATCGCGAAGAAGACAAAGACTGGTTAGTCAATCTGAAAAAAGTCCGTCGTCCGATTGCGAAATTTGTCACTGAAGTCAAATAATACTGTTTGACGGATCGTCTGCATAACTGCGAAAAGCATGCGGATGAAATAAAAAAAGCTGCGATTTTCATCGTAGCTTTTTTTGTCTATTGTAAAAACTGATGTCGATTGCGACTACTTGGCGTCGCAGTATTGGTGATGCGCTGATATCAGATCGAGCTTTCTGCACTCCATCAAAGCCGTATACTTACCATTCCGGGAAATAAACCCGACACTTGACTTCCACTTGAGCATGCCCATTTGTTGTGACAGGCAATTCGCATGCAATCACGTTCTGTGAGTGTGGTCTGACTCGTATTGGTCGCCAGAGATGACAATGAATGAAATGGAGCGTGGAGATGGGGTGGTTGTTATTCATTACGGTGGCAGTGATTCTGGGCGTTTTCATTGTGCCGCGTGCCCGGCTGCGCTATGTATTGTCGCGGGCGTTTCCCTTGAATTATTCAAAAATTCTGCGTAAAAATTTGCCTGCGTACAAACACATGCCAACGGATTTGCAGATGCAGTTGAAGCGCCGGATTCGTCAGTTTTTATATCAGAAGACCTTTGTCGGCTGCGATGGTCTCGATATTACCGATGAGATCAGAGTGACGATTGCCGGTAAAGCCTGTTTGCTTTTGTTGAATCGTGCATCGGACGTATATCCGCAATTAACGCATGTGCTGGTGTATCCGTCGGCATTTGTCGCACCGCGCAAAGAGATGCATGCAGGCGGGGTCGTCACGCATACGAATCAGGGGCTTAGCGGCGAATCATGGAGTGATGGTCGCGTGATTCTGGCCTGGGATCAGGCTGCGCATAATGCCGAGACGGAAGCGCGCGGGCAAGACGTAGTGTTGCACGAATTTGCGCATCAGCTCGATAGCGAAACCGGCAGTACGAATGGTGCACCGGCATTGCCCACGGCAGCGGCATATCAGGCCTGGTCGCAAGTAATGACAGCCGAGTTCAATCGCTTACAACAAGCGTTATCGGCGCATCACTACGTTCATGATCAACACTTGCAACCGTATCCCGAGGTGATTGATCCTTACGGTGCGACGAACCCGGCAGAGTTTTTTGCCGTTACCACTGAAGCCTTTTTTAAGAAAAGTGCGGCACTGGCTGCGCATCATCCTGCTTTGTTTGCGCAATTGAAAAGCTATTACTGCGTTGATCCGCGCGAGTGGGTTTGATGGGCTATGCAGGTCTGGTCGCAGCATATAAAAAGGGACGTGCTGTACGTCCCTTTTTATTTATGACTTCAATCATGTTTTAAAGTCACAGAGAAATTCACTTTCAACAAACTTAAACGGCGGCTTCGAGTAACTCTTGCTGCTCCAGCCAGTCCGCTTCGATCTGGGATAATTCTTTCACCAGATACGCCTGATCCAGCAGCAAGGTTTTCAGCTTTTCCTTGTTCGCATCGCTGTAAATATCGCTGTCTTCGAGCTGCGCATCGATGTCTTTCTTTTTACTGTTGAGCTTGCTCATTTCGTCTTCCAGGCGTTTGATCCTGGCTTCGATAGGCTTACGCAGACTGGCCAGGCGCTGACGTTCCTCAGCATCACGGCGGCGCTGTTCCTTATCATCGACCTTCGCAACCGGTATCGATTTGGTGAGTGGCAGACTGGTATCTTTCTTTTCTTTTTGCGGTAATGCCGCTGATGTTGCAGCGTTTTCCAGTTTGTTTTTAAACAGCCAGTCTTTATAGTCGTCCAGATCGCCATCGAATGGCTGCAGTTTGCCATCGGCGACGATGATGAATTCGTCAGTCGTTGCGCGCAGCAAATGCCGGTCATGTGACACCACGACCAGCGTACCTTCAAACTGCGCCAGCGCTTCGGTCAGCGCTTCGCGGGTTTCCAGATCCAGATGGTTGGTCGGTTCATCGAGCAGCAGCAGGTTAGGGCGTTGCCAGACGATCATGGCCAGTGCCAGGCGGGCTTTTTCTCCGCCGGAAAATGGTTTGATCGGGCTGGTGACCATGGTGCCGGGGAAGTTGAAACCACCGAGGAAATTACGCAATTCCTGTTCGCGCACGTCCGGTGCAATATGCGCCAGATGCCATAACGGCGATTCGTCGTGGCGCAGCATTTCAACCTGGTGCTGGGCGAAATAGCCGATCGATAAACCTTTGCCTGTTTGCATCGTACCGCGCAATGGTGGAATATCACCAACGATGGTTTTGATCAGCGTCGATTTACCAGCACCATTCACCCCGAGCAGTCCGATGCGCTGACCGATTTGCAGAGAAAATTTCACGCCGCTGACGATGCACTTTTCTGTGAAACTATGATCTGTGGCGGATTCGATGCGATAACCGCAATCGACATCTTCCATCACCAGCATAGGATTCGGCGCGCTGAGTGGTTCGCGGAATTCAAATGAAAATTCGGCAGCCGCACGTAAAGGCGCAATCTCTTCCATTTTTGCCAGCGCTTTAATCCGGCTTTGCGCCTGTTTGGCCTTGGAGGCTTTGGCGGCAAAACGGCTGATGAACGATTCCAGATGAGCGCGCTTGCGGTTTTGTTTTTCTATCGCGCTGGCAGCCAGTATCATTTGCGCCGCACGCTGACGTTCGAACGCCGAATAGTTACCGGAATAGCGTTTCAGTTTGCGATCATCGATGTGCACGATCACATTGACGACACCATCCAGAAAATCGCGATCATGTGAAATGATGATCAGCGTGCCTGGATAGCGCTTCAGCCAGTCTTCAAGCCAGATGATGGCATCGAGATCCAGGTGGTTGGTCGGTTCATCGAGCAGCAGTAAATCGGATTTGCACATCAGTGCCTGCGCCAGATTGAGACGCATACGCCAGCCACCGGAAAAACTGGCGACGGATTCTTCGAGTTGCTCAGGTTTGAAACCGAGGCCGATCAGTAATTGCTCGGCACGTGAGCGCACGGTGTAGGCATCCGCATCTGCCAGCGCGCCATATAAATTGCCGATGGCAATGCCATTATCGTGGCTCTCTGGCTGTGCTTCGAGTGCGGCTAATTCGGCTTCAAGTTTGCGCAGTGTGACATCGCCATCGATGGCGTAATCAATTGCACTGCGTTCGAGTGGCGGGGTTTCCTGCGCGACGTGGGCGAGTTGCCATTTGGCGGGAAATTCTATGCTGCCCTGATCCGGATGCAGCTCGCCGCGCAACATCGCAAACAAACTGGATTTGCCTGCGCCATTGGAACCGATCAGGCCGATTTTGTCGCCGGGATTAAGCGTGACATCGACGCTATCGAATAAAGGCTTGGTGCCACGGGCGAGAACGACTTGCTGCAAACGTATCATATAAACTTAAAATAAGGGGAGTATGTTGCTTTTTGCTGTGATTGTCAGCGTAAATAAAGGGCTTTTAAATATACTCCGGGGGAGTATATTTAAGGCGAAAAGCAGGTAAAAAATACTTTATCCGCTTTTCACCCTCGTTATGACTCAGATGCGGTATTGGTGCGATGTCATTACGATTGCTGCCGTCTGTATCAGTATCAGGCGGCAAATGACGCCAGATCGCGCGCTTCGACCAGAAACACCATGTCGTCGCCAGCACTGGTCGATAACCAGGTCATATTCATACCGGCAAAAGCAGCTTCGGCAAACGCACGTTCATTGCCGATTTCCACCATCAGCAAACCATTTTTCGTCAGGCGTTGCGCGGCGCCGGCGACAATTTTGCGCACCAGATCCATGCCGTCATCGCCACCAGCCAGTGCGATTTGCGGCTCATGCAGGTATTCTTTCGGCAACTGACGCATAGAGCCGGAATTCACATACGGTGGATTCGTGATGATCAGATCATATTTTTTATCCGGCACATTGGTATACAGATCGGACTCTATCAGCGAGATGCGGTCCTGCAATTCATATTTGCTGACATTGCGTTCAGCGACGGCCAGCGCATCGGCAGAAATATCCACTGCATCGACATGCGCATTCTGGAACATGTCTGCCAGCATAATCGACAGGCAACCTGAACCGGTGCAGAGTTCAAGTATGTTGCTGATATTGTCGGGATCGCTGACCCATGGCGAAAAGTGATCCGGGATTAATTCAGCGATGAAAGAACGCGGCACAATCACACGCTCATCGATGTAGAAATTATAGGTGCCGAGCCATGCTTCATTGGTCAGATAGGAGGCGGGCACGCGGTCAGTCGCACGACGCTCAATCACACGCAGAGCCGCATCGATTTCAGAGGTCAGTAAATTAGCATCTAAAAACGGTTCAATTTTATCCAGTGGCAAGTGCAGCGTATGCAGCAACAGATAGGCGGCTTCGTCCAGCGCATTGGCACTACCGTGACCAAAAAACAGTTGTTCTTTGGTGAAGCGGCTGACTGCATAACGCAATAAATCGCGCAGGGTTTTAAAAGTTGTGGCGGGTGTCGTCATAGGATTCTTTCTTGTCGCCGCGTCGCCGGAATGCCGTCTTGAGAAGGGCGGATTCTGGCGGTTTGCGGCGTTTATGGTGCGATTTTCTGCCGGTTTTACTGAGGCTTATTCAGCAGATTTTCTAAAGTACGGCGGTAAATATTTTTCAACGGGTCGATGTAGCGTAATTCTACGTGCTCATCGATTTTATGAATGCTGGCATTCGGCGGCCCGAACTCTACCACTTGCGGGCAAATTTTGGCAATGAAACGACCATCGGAAGTGCCGCCGGTCGTCGATAATTCAGTTTCTACGCCCATTTCGGCACGAATCGCATCCGCCAGTGCATCGCTCAGACTGCCTTTCGGTGTCAGGAAGGGATGGCCGCCGATAGTCCATTTCAGATCGTAGTTGAGACCATGTTTGTCGAGAATCGCGTGCACCCTTTGTTGCAGGCTTTCTGCGGTGCTGGCAGTGCAGAAACGGAAATTGAAATCGATGACAGCGTCACCCGGAATTACATTCGATGCTCCAGTGCCAGAGTGGATGTTCGACATTTGCCACGAAGTTGGCAGGTAATATTCATTGCCTTCATCCCAGACTTCTGCCACCAGTTCTGCCATCGCCGGCGCGAACAGATGTATCGGGTTTTTCGCCAGTTGCGGATAAGCGATGTGACCTTGCACCCCTTTGATGGTCAGTTTTCCCGACATCGTGCCACGGCGGCCATTTTTAATGGTATCGCCCAGTACATCGACCGAGGTTGGTTCGCCGACGATGCAGTAATCGAGCTGTTCACCACGTGCTTTGAGCTGCTCGCAGACGACAACCGTGCCATCCGTGGCCGGGCCTTCTTCATCGCTGGTGATCAGAAAACCAATTGAGCCCTGATGATCAGGGTGCGCAGCGATGAACTCTTCTGTTGCGACCACAAAAGCGGCAATCGAGGTTTTCATATCGGCTGCGCCGCGCCCATACAATTTTCCATCGCGATGGGTGGGCGTGAACGGTGCCGATTGCCATTGCGCTATCGGGCCGGTCGGCACGACGTCGGTATGGCCAGCGAAGACGACCAATGGCTGCGTAGTACCACGGCGTGCCCAGAGGTTGGTGACGTCACCGGATTGTATCGTTTCGCAATGGAAGCCGAGCGGTTCCAGCAGGGAAATCAGCGTGCGCTGACAACCTTTATCTTCAGGTGTCACTGAATCGAGAGCGATCAGTTGTTCTGTAAGGGCGAGGGTTTTACTCATCATTATTTTTTAAAAATACCTTCAAACTGTGCGGCGGAAAAACCAACCGATATATGTTGTATCTGCTGTCCCTGACTGATTTGCAGTACCGGGCGCTTGATCAGCGATGGCTGGTTCAACATCAGAGCAATCGCCCGCTCCTGATCGCTGGCGGCGGCTTTTTGTTCATCATTCAGTGCACGCCAGGTGGTGCCTTTGCGATTAATCAGTATGTCCAGACTCAGATGCTGCAACCACTGTTCTATCGTGTGTTGATCCAGACCTTGTTTTTTAAAGTCATGGAAAACAAAATCAATCGCGTGCTCTTGCAGCCAGACACGCGATTTTTTCACGGTGTCGCAATTCGGAATGCCAAAAACTGTGACTGAATATGTGCGGCTTTGTGTCATGTTGCGTGTATTGGCTTTATGCGTTCAGGGTAAATTCAGTGAAAGATGCTTCTTCTCTTTCTTCTGGCTCTGGCTCGGGTTGTGGCTGAGGCGTGCCTGAAGCTTCGTTATTCAGCAGCCACAACAAGTTATTGGCGGAGTCTGCATTTGCCAATCCTTCTTCTTTGGTGATCAGACCTTGTTTAATCAGTTTCATCAATGCCAGCTCAAACGTTTGGGAACCCGGCGACAAGCTCTTTTCTATCGCTTCTTTGATTTGGAAAATATCGCCTTTTTCGATCAGCTCGGAAATATAACGGGTATTCAGCATGATTTCGATTGCGGGACAGCGGCCGCCATCAGTCGAGCGAATCAGGCGTTGAGAAATAATCGCCCGGATAGAGGATGCCAGATCAAGCAATAAGGCCGAGCGGTTTTCCATAGGGAAGAAACTGATGATGCGGTTCAGTGCCTGATAACTATTGTTCGCATGCAAGGTCGCCAATACAAGATGACCGGACTGCGCATAGGCAATCGCCGACATCATGGTATTCAGATCGCGAATCTCACCAATCAAAATACAATCCGGTGCCTGACGTAAGGAATTTCTTAATGCCGTTTCAAGGCTGTCGGAATCGGTGCCGACTTCGCGCTGATTGACGATCGATTTTTTACTGTGAAACAGGTATTCAATCGGATCTTCGATGGTCAGGATGTGGCCTGTTTTGACTTCATTGCGGTAATCCAGCATTGAGGCAATGGTTGTCGATTTACCTGAGCCAGTCGCACCGACAACCAGGATCAGGCCGCGTTTTTCCATGATCAGTTCGGGTAATACAGGCGGCAAATTCAATGTGTTCAGCGCCGGAATATTTCCCGGCACAAAACGGAATACAGCTGAAAAAGAACCACGTTGGCGAAACGCGGAAAGACGGAAACGACCGATACCTGGTGCACCGATACCGATATTGAGCTCATTTTCACGTTCGAGTGTGGCGAGGTGTTCCGCCGATACCACTTCTGCCAACAAAGACAGAATACTTGCCTGATCCATTTTTTGCTGATTAATCGGCAGCAGGTTGCCGTTAATCTTCAGATGCACGGGAGAATTGATGGCAAAAAACATGTCTGACGCATGTTTTTCTTTCATCAATTGAAATAAACGCTCCATTGCCGCCATGATGATTCCTTTTCTGAGAGTAAATTAGCCGGACCACATCGTGATCCGGCTAATTTCTTCATTCAATGAATAATAAGACTCAAACCTGTTTATTAGTCAGTCCGTCAACGAATTAAGCACCGCGCAATAATTCATTGATGCTGGTTTTGGAGCGGGTCTGTGCATCAACGCGTTTGACGATCACTGCGCAATACAAACTGTATTTACCATCCGCCGACGGCAGGCTGCCGGAAACAACAACAGAACCGGAAGGGATGCGACCATAACTGACTTCGCCAGTGGCGCGGTCATAAATCTTGGTTGACTGGCCGATATACACACCCATGGAGATCACGGAATTTTCTTCGACGATCACGCCTTCGACGATTTCAGAGCGGGCGCCGATGAAGCAATTGTCTTCGATAATAGTAGGGTTGGCCTGCATAGGCTCCAGTACGCCACCAATGCCGACACCACCGGATAAATGCACGTTTTTACCGATCTGTGCGCAGGAACCGACGGTTGCCCAGGTATCGACCATTGCGCCTTCATCGACATACGCACCAATATTCACATACGATGGCATCAGCACTACGTTTTTAGCAATGAAGCTACCGCGACGGGCAACTGCTGGGGGGACGACGCGGAAGCCGCCTTTAGCGAAATCTTCGGCTGTGTAATTCGCAAACTTGGTCGGTACCTTGTCGAAGAACTGCATGTGATCGCCGGAAGGCATACAGATGTTATCTTCCAGACGGAACGACAGTAATACCGCTTTTTTGACCCATTGATTGACATGCCATTGACCATCGATTTTTTGCGCAACGCGCAGACTGCCGGCATCCAGTTCGCTCAGTACGTGCGCAACAGCATCGCGGACTTCTGCGGGCGCAGATTTTGGTGAAAAGTCAACGCGGTTTTCCCACGCCTGGTCGATGATTTGCTGTAATTGTTGTGTCATGGTGATTTTCTTTTAAATAAATGAATTAAGGTGAAAATTTTAAAAAATATGTCTGAATTTATGTATCTGCTGTGTTCAGTATTATTCGTCGCGCAGGTTTTTGCAAAATGCGACGATGCGTTGCGCTGCTTCCAGACATTCGTCAACTTCAGCAACCAGCGCCATCCGTATGCGGTTTTGTCCCGGATTAATGCCATGCGCTTCGCGGGCGAGATAACTGCCCGGCAGTACCGTCACATTATATTGTTGGTATAAGCGCCGTGCGAATTCGGTGTCGCTGATCCCATTCAGGTGATCAACTTTGGCCCACAAATAAAAGGCGGCATCGGGTAACTGCACATCCAGTACTTCTTGCAACAGTGGTGTGATCTGGGCAAATTTTTTGACGTACTTGGCGCGGTTTTCTTCAACATGGGTTTCATCATTCCACGCTTCTATCGATGCGGCTTGTATCATTGGGCTCATTGCACTGCCGTGATAGGTGCGATACAGCAGGAATTTTTTAATGATTTCCGCATCGCCGGCAACAAAACCGGAACGCATACCCGGAACGTTGGAGCGTTTCGATAAACTCGATAAAGTGATCAGTCGTTGATAGTCTGGGCGTCCCAGTAGCTGGGCCGCCTGCAAGCTACCTAAAGGTGCTTCTTCCTTAAAATAAATCTCGGAATAACATTCGTCGGCCGCAATCACAAAACCATAGCGGTCTGACAGCTCAAATAATTCTTTCCAGTCATCCAGATTCAGCACGGCACCGGTAGGATTGCCCGGGGAACAGATAAACAATAACTGCACGCGCTTCCAGATGTCTTCGGAAATGCTTTTGTAATCCGGGGCAAAATTGCGTTGCGGATCCGCATTCGCGAAATACGGTTCTGCGCCGGATAAATACGCTGCGCCCTCATAAATCTGGTAGAAAGGATTCGGACACAACACCAGTGGCAAACCATCCTGACATTCTTCCGTATTGATGATCGTCTGCGTCAGCGAAAACAAGGCTTCCCGTGAGCCGTTCACGGGCAAAATCTGTGTCGCCGGATTGAGCGCAGGAATCGCGTAGCGCCGCGCTGCCCATTCCGAAACCGACTTACGCAATGCATCCGAACCAGCCGTCGCCGGATAGCTCGCCAGTCCCGCCATATTAGCGATCAGAGCCTGTTTGATGAATTCAGGCGTAGGATGTTTTGGCTCACCGATGCCAAGGCTGATCGGCGTATAAGCCGTATTAGGGCTGATGTCAGTAAACAGGCGTTTGAGTTTCTCAAAAGGATACGGTTGCAACTTGGCGAGGTGGGGATGAAAGTGCATTTTTCGATTAGTGATCAATACGGGAGTGTCTCAGGCTGATGTCTTGGATGATGCAGCGTCTGCCGCCACCCGGCTTAATATGCAATCTCATGACCGACATACGTCTAACCGGTGGCGAGTTGACAGAATTTCGTATTATAGCCTTTGCCAGATTCTTCAGAGACGGGCATTGTGTATATTTCGCCGGGTCAATTTGTAAAAATTCTCACAAAATAACGCTAAAGTTAGCGTTTTCTTAAACTTCATGCATGAAAATTCTACTGATCAAATGGTATGATGCTGGCCTGATAGCCAGGTACCTGCAAGGTAATGAGATGTTGCTTTGAAGGGAATGTGAACGCAGTAACGGGTTTGTCTGCAAACGATAATAATATTTCATTAAGTGCGATTAACTTCTATTAAATTGTCGGGGTTCAAATCTTTCGTTGAACCCACTCATTTTCAGGTGCCAGGTCAGTTGGTCGGCGTCGTCGGGCCGAATGGCTGCGGCAAGTCCAACATCATTGACGCGGTGCGCTGGGTGCTGGGTGAATCAAAAGCTTCAGAGTTGCGTGGCGAATCCATGCAGGACGTCATTTTTAACGGTTCCACGCACAGAAAACCTGCCGGCCGGGCCTCAGTCGAACTGGTGTTTGATAATAGTCTGGGCAAAGCGGCGGGGCAATGGAGTCAGTACGGCGAGATTGCTGTTAAGCGCACGCTGACCCGCGACGGCACTTCCACTTATTACATCAACGGCCAGCCGGTACGCCGTCGTGACATTCAGGATATTTTCCTCGGCACTGGTCTAGGGCCGCGTGCTTATGCGATCATCGGTCAGGGTATGATTTCGCGGATTATCGAAGCGCGCCCGGAAGAATTACGCATTTTCCTCGAAGAGGCTGCCGGTGTCTCACGTTATAAAGAGCGACGCCGTGAAACTGAAAACCGTATTCACGACACCCATGAAAATCTGGTGCGCGTCGAAGATATTCTGCGCGAGCTGAACAACAATCTGGAAAAACTCGAAGCGCAGGCGGTCGTCGCTAATAAATTCCATGAGTTGCAATCGGATCAGGAAGAAAAACAGAAATTATTATGGTTGCTGCGTAAAAACGAAGCTGCTAATGAACAGAAAAAATATTTTGCTGAAATAGAAAAAACACAGCTCGACCTCGAGGAGCAGACTGCTAAGCTGCGTCATGTAGAACTTGAACTTGAGCAAATGCGTCAGGCTCATTATGCAGTCGGCGACCACATGCATCAGGCACAGGGACATCTGTATCAGACGAACGCGGAAATCGGCAGCCTGGAAGCGCAAATCAAGTTTGTGATCGAATCACGTAGCCGTCTGCAGTCTCAGCTTCATTCGCTGACAGCCCAGCGCGACCAGTGGCAACGTCAGAGTCATCAGTTGCAAGATGAGCTTTCCGAAGCTGAAATTCAGGTTGAAGAACTGGCGATGCGTGCCGAGCAAGCCGCAGAAGTTGTGCAGTCCCAGCAAGACACCTTACCGGCCATGGAGCAGTTGTGGCGCGAGTCGCAACTGAAAACGACCGAATCCCGCGCCCGGATTATGCAGATGCAGCAGCAGATTGAACTGGAATCCGCGCATCAGCGTAATGCCTCCAATATTCTGAATACGCTGGCATCGCGTAAAGAGCGGTTGCTTCAAGAAAAACAGGGCCTGGCGATGCCGGATTCCAGTCATCTGGATAATTTGTCTTTCCAGCTGGAAGAAAAAAAACAAATGCTGGAAGAGTTGAGTCTGCAACTCGAAGAAACACAGGAACGTTTGCCTGTGCTCGAAGAAGAGCGCAAACAGGCGCAGCAACAGGTGAATCAGGATGCCGCTGAATTAGCTCAGCTCGAAGCCCGTCTGCTGGCACTGAAACAATTACAGGAAAAAGTCCAGACGCAAGGGAAAGTGCAGCCATGGCTGGAAAAGCACGAGCTCGGGAGCTTACCTAAACTCTGGCAGAAACTACATATTGAAGCAGGCTGGGAAACGGCGCTGGAATCTGTCTTGCGTGAGCGTACCTCCTCGCTGGAGATGTCCAATCTTGATTGGGCAAAAGCGTTTTTTAATGATGCACCGCCGGCAAAGCTTGCCGTATATAGCCCGCAAATTCTGGCCGATCAGCCTGTCGCTCTCCCCGGATTAAAGCCTTTCATCAGCCTGTTACAGCTTAACGATGCGGGTGTGCGCAGTCTGATGCACGATTGGCTGCATCAGGTTTATGTTGCAGAAGACGTTGCCGCCGCTTTTATCGATCGTGTGAAGTTGCCGCCGGGCGCAGTCTTCATTACACGGCAGGGGCACGTTATTTCCCGTTCCAGCGTGCGTTTTTACGCGACGGATTCCGAGCAGGATGGTGTGCTTGGCCGTCAGCAGGAAATCGAGAATATCAGTAAGCAATGCCGTGCAAAACAACTGCTGGCAGATGAGGCTAAAGCGCGCTCGGTACGTGCTGAGACCATGTATAGCCAGGCGACACAGCAGTTGCAGGAACTGCGCCAGCGCGTCGGAACGCTGACACAAACGACGCATAGTCTGCAGATTGAATACATGAAACTGGCGGAAGTGCAGGAGCGCTTTAATCAGCGGAGTACGCAGATCAGCACGGATCTGGCTGAAATTGCCGCGCAAGAGAGCGAGCAGCAACAGGCCAGAGCTGAATCCGAGCAAAAGTTCGAAATGCTCGATATGGAACTGGCTGAATTGCAGGAGTCGCATGAACAAGAACAAACGGCGTATCTGGAAAAAGAACAGCAACTGAATCAGGCGCGTCAGCAGTTGCGTGATCTGGAGCTGGCGGCACAGGAAGCCACTTTCGCTGAAAAGTCTCATCGCAGCAAAATGGAAGAGCTGCGCCGTAATATTGCGACCGCGCTGGAGCAGTCTGCACAATTATTCGCCAGCATGCAGCAAGGCCAGCTGGAGCTGGAGTCGATGGATGACCAGACCGCACAGGCGGGCTTGCAGGATTTGCTGGATCGTCGCAGTGATCAGGAACGTGCGCTGGCCGATGCGCGACATGAACTGGATCAGCTGACGCAGCAATTGCGGCAATATGAAGATAATAAAGCGCAGACTGAACGAGGTTTGCAGCCGCAGCGCGACCGCATCGTTGAGTTGCAACTGAAAGAGCAGGCAGCGCGCCTCTCACAAGAACAATACGAAGAGCAACTGCGTAATTTTGAGGTTGACGAGGTCGCATTGTCAGAGAAACTGCATCCGGATTTGAAACCGTCCTATCTGCAGGGTGAAGTGACGCGTCTGAACAATGCGATTGCTGCGCTGGGTGCGGTGAATATGGCGGCGCTGGACGAACTGGCGCAGGCGAAGGAGCGCAAAACTTTCCTTGACGCTCAGCACGCCGATCTGACCGAAGCAATCACCACCTTGCAAGATGCCATCCAGAAGATTGATATGGAAACGCGCGAACTGCTGCAGGATACTTTCGACAAAGTCAATCATCACTTTGCCGAATTGTTCCCGGTGTTGTTCGGTGGCGGACAGGCCAAATTGATCATGACCGGCGATGAAATTCTGGATTCAGGCGTACAGGTGATGGCGCAGCCTCCGGGCAAAAAGAATGCGACGATACATCTGCTGTCCGGCGGTGAAAAAGCCTTGACAGCGACCGCGCTGGTATTTTCTATGTTTCAGCTCAATCCAGCGCCATTCTGTTTGCTTGATGAAGTGGATGCGCCTTTGGATGACTCAAATACCGAGCGTTTCTGTAATATGGTGAAACGCATGTCGTCAAATACCCAGTTTTTATTTATCTCCCACAATAAGATTGCAATGGAAATGGCACAGCAACTGATCGGTGTCACCATGCAGGAACAGGGGGTTTCCCGAATTGTGGCGGTGGATATGGAATCTGCCGTCAATTTTGCTACTGAGGCTCAAGCAGCATGACAGATCTACAATTAAGTTTATTAGCTATCAGCGGTACTTTAGTCGTTGGTGTGTTCGCTTTTAATAAATGGCAGGAGTACAAAGCCAAGAAAACGGTCGAAAATGCTTTTGATGACGGACAGGATGATGTTTTGCTCAATCCTGATCTGGCGTCAGATGTGACGCAAAGACATGAGCCTGTTCTGGTCGATGAAAATACGTCCGTATCAAGCCCTGCCGAGCCGGTGCTGCCAGACAGCACTGAGACTGAATCCGGCGCAGAAGCACAAGAAACAGCAACGGTCGTTCCGGCAGAAAAAGACTTACCTGTTGATGAGCTGATTGATTGTGTAATTCCGTTGGAATTTGATACGCCCGTTCGCGGCGAAAGAATCCTTGCAGAGATTGCTGATCTGAAATATGTCGGTAAGAAGCCGGTCCATTTCATCGGTCAGACCCCTGGTGGTGAACGTGATGTGATTGCGATTGGCGGTGCCTATACCAGCTTGTTCGCAGGCATACAGATGGTCAGTCGCAGCGGCGCACTGAATGAACTTGAATATTCTGAGTTCGTCATGAAATTGCGTGCGATTGCAGATAATCTGAATGCCCATCCTGATATTCCTGACATGAACACGGTGATTTCACATGCACGTGAGCTGCATCAGTTTGTCGCTGAACATGATGCGCAATTGAGCGTGAACGTCGTCGCGAATGGTGCGGCGTGGGCGCTCAATACACTGATCGCCGCATTGGAAAAAATGGGATTCGATCAGCGCCCGGATGGTCGTCTGATGATGCCGGACGGCGACGGTGGCAGTCTATTCACGTTATCGACCAATGTCAGCGTCAGCGAAACCATGACATCCCGCCTGACCTTGTTGCTAGATGTGCCTTGTGTCGCACCTTCGCGCGACGGTTTCGGTGCGATGGCAGCCTGCGCCCGTTCTCTGGCGACGCGCCTTGGCGGTACGGTTGTTGACGATGGTAATCAGCCTATTTCCAAAGCAGCGTTAGATGAAATCGCCGGCCAGGTCAGCGAATTTTATGCCGCGATGGCAGAAGCACAGATTCCGGCTGGCTCTGTCCGTGCTCAGCGTTTATTCAGCTAATCCGGCAGTCTTGTTTCATGCAAAACGATTTATTCGGTCAGCCAGCTGACCCGGTGTCAGTGGCGGCTGAACGCGCTGCCTACTTGCGCCGTGAAATTGAGCGTCACAGTCATGCCTATTATGTGCAGGACCAGCCGCTTATTCCTGACAGCGAATACGACAAGTTATTCGCTGAATTGCAAAAAATCGAAACAGATTTCCCCGACCTGAAAAGTGCCGATTCGCCGACCTCTCGCGTCGGTGGCCAGGCCTTGCCGGAATTCGGACAAGTGCAGCATGCAGTTCCTATGCTGTCTTTGAACAATGGGTTTGAAGATGAAGACGTGCATGCGTTTGATAAGCGGGTGCGCGAAGGACTGGCAGTCAATGCAGCGATTGAGTATGCGATTGATCTGAAGTTCGATGGCCTCGCCATCAACCTGCGTTATGTCAATGGCATGTTGACACAGGCGGCAACACGCGGTGATGGCTTTACCGGCGAAGATGTGACGGAAAATATCCGCACCATACGCAGCATACCGCTACGCCTGAATACGCCACACCCGCCAGCGTTGCTGGATGTGCGTGGCGAAGTGCTGATGTTCAAGCGCGACTTTGAAAAACTGAATCAGCGCCAGCGTGATGCCGGCGCCAAAGAATTCGCTAATCCCCGTAATGCGGCGGCTGGTAGTTTGCGTCAGCTCGATTCCAAAATCACGGCACAACGCCATTTACGCTTTTTTGCCTATGGCATCGGTGCATTGGAGGGGGCTGCGTTGCCGGCGTCGCATCGCGCGCTGCTGGCGTGGTACCGCGAACTGGGTATTCCGGTCTGTGAAGAAAATGCGCTGGTCAGTGGCGCGGCTGGTTTGCTCGATTTTTATCGCACGATACAACAGAAGCGTCCCGCGCTGGCCTATGAGATTGATGGCGTCGTTTATAAAGTGAACGACTTCGCGCAGCAGGCAGAACTGGGTTTTGTATCACGCGCACCGCGCTTCGCGCTTGCACACAAATTTCCCGCCGAAGAGGCAATGACCGTGGTGCAGGGAATTGATATTCAGGTCGGCCGCACCGGTGCCCTGACGCCAGTAGCAAGACTGGCGCCGGTATTCGTTGGTGGTGTCACCATCACCAACGCGACGTTGCACAATGAAGATGAGGTCAGGCGTAAGGATGTCCGCAGTGGTGATACCGTGATTGTGCGCCGTGCCGGAGACGTGATTCCTGAAGTGGTTGCCGTGGTGCTGGAGCGGCGCCCGGAACCTGCACCTGCTGCTTTTGATATGACAAAAGTCTGCCCTGTCTGCGGTTCTCACGTAGTCAGAGAAGAAGGGGAAGCGATCGCGCGTTGCTCAGGAGGTTTATTTTGTTCTGCGCAAAGAAAAGAGGCCATACGCCACTTTGCAGGTCGCAGGATGATGGATATTGAAGGTCTGGGTGAACGTTACATCGAGAACCTGGTTGAACTTGGCTACGTGCATGGCATTGCCGATTTGTACAAGCTGACGCTGGATAACCTGCTGGAAATGAAGCAGCGGGCGGACGAGCGCGATGGCATCACGCCTGAAACGGTGCAGCAGGGGAAAATCGCGACTAAATGGGCGGAAAACCTGCTAACAGCGATTACCGCCAGCAAACAGCCAGCGTTGGATCGTCTGTTATTTGCTCTCGGTATCCGGCATGTCGGAGAATCGACAGCGAAAACCCTGGCCGACTGGCTTGGCCAGCTTGCATTGATACGCCATGCACCTGCTGCCATCTTCCGGGCGTTGCCGGATATTGGCGCGACGGTTGCTGAAGCGATTGCTGATTTTTTTGCCGAACCCAAAAATCAGCAGGCGCTGGATGCGCTTCTCAAGGCAGATGTTGTCCCCAAAGATGAGCATGCGCCCAGCGCGAAGTTGCGAGATCGCCTTGAATTTTCAGTGCTGCTGACAGCGCTGGATATTCCCAAGCTGACGGCGACCCGCTGTAAGCAATTACAGGATCGCGGTATGTCGATGGCGAGTCTGGTCGAATTGGGCGAGGGCGGCTTTACCGATCTGGGTTTGCCAGCTGACGTGCATGCGGCACTGATGCAATGGCTGGCAGTTCCTGCAAACCGGCAGCGTTTGCGGGAACTGGAAAAAATCGCGCAGGAATTACTACAGCAGTTGCCGCAGACAGCAGAGGATGAAGGCATCTTTGAGGGAAAAACATTTGTTCTCACCGGAACGCTGCCGACCTTAACGCGCGATCAGGCGAGCGCCATGATTGAAGCGGCAGGCGGCAAGGTAGCGGGATCCGTTTCAAAAAAGACCAGCTATGTTGTGGCTGGCGAGGACGCCGGCAGTAAATTAGTAAAGGCAAGAGAATTAGGCATCGCAGTTTTGACAGAAGCAGATTTACTTCAATTATGTTCCAGGAGCTGAAATGAGAAAAATTAAAAAAGCCGTTTTCCCTGTTGCCGGTTTGGGCAGCCGTTTTTTGCCGGCGACCAAGGCGCAACCAAAGGAAATGCTGCCTATCGTTGATAAGCCGTTGATTCAGTATGCGGTCGAAGAAGCAGTGGAAGCAGGGATTACAGAAATGGTGTTTATCACCGGACGGAACAAACGTGCGATTGAAGACCATTTTGATAAAGCCTACGAGCTCGAAAGCGAGCTGGAGGCCGCTGGCAAAGAGGCTCTGCTTGATCTCGTACGCAATGTGATTCCGAAAAGCGTCAATTGTATTTATATCCGTCAACCTGCAGCACTTGGACTTGGTCACGCGGTGCTGTGCGCCCGTCCGGTGATCGGCGATGATCCTTTTGCCGTTTTGCTGGCCGACGATCTGATGGATGCTGATGAGGGCCAGCCATCGGTCATGGCGCAGATGACGAAACAATACGAGGCTGAGGGCGGCAGTATCATTGCTGTACAGGATGTGCCGCGTGAGTTCACCCGTCAGTACGGTATCGTCAGCGGTACTCCGTACAAAGACAGACTGGAACGCATGCAGGGAATTGTTGAAAAACCGATGCCGGATGTCGCACCTTCCACGCTGGCAGTGGTCGGACGTTATATTCTGTCCGGTCGTATTTTCTCTTACCTCGAAAATCTGGGTAAGGGATCTGGCGGTGAAATTCAACTGACTGATGGCATCGCAGCGATGCTCAAAGATTTTCCTGTTTATGCATTCCGTCCGGCAGCGACCCGTTATGACTGCGGCTCTAAACTCGGTTATCTGAAAGCCAGTGTGGCACTTGGTTTGAAACACAAAGAAACCAGCGCAGAATTTAGCGAATTCTTAAAATCGATCAAGTAATCAGCCACATAATTGCAGCGTGACCAGGTCATTACGACCTGGTCTTTTTTTTGTGTCTTTTTTAAACTGATGTATCTTGGCTGTCGCGATAGCTATCAATCTGAAGTAAGGAAAAAACATGATCCATCCGATTTTGAAAATGGGCGATCCGCGTTTGTTGCGCGTCGCAGAGCCAGTCACACAATTTGATACGCCCGAACTGCACAAGTTGATCAGTGAGATGTTTGAGACCATGGTTGCAGCGAATGGCGCAGGTCTGGCGGCACCACAAATCGGCGTGAATCTGCAATTGGTTATTTTTGGCTTTAAATCGAATCCGCGCTATCCCGATGCACCCGTTGTACCGGAAACAGTATTGCTCAATCCCGTGCTGACACCACTCAGTGACGAAACCGACGAGGCCTGGGAAGGGTGTTTATCGGTACCCGGAATGCGCGGGCTGGTACCGCGCTGGTCGTCTTTGCGATATGAAGGTGTCGATCAGTTTGGTCATCCTATCCGTCGTGACGTCGATGGTTTTCATGCGCGTGTCGTGCAGCATGAATGCGATCATCTGAACGGCATTTTGTATCCGATGCGGATCCGCGATATGACGCAATTCGGTTTTACCGAAGTCTTATTTCCAGAACTGGACCCGGCAGACGACGATTAATCCTGCATCAGGCTTGGCAGGGCTCAAATATACTCCCCCGGAGTATTATTTACAGCCCTTATTATTTAAGGACATGAGGTGTAAAAAGACAAAAACAGGGGGGAGTATCTTATTCAGCGATATCAGATCGTGCTTTTTAGCGATCAAAATTGTTCGTCTTCACGCAGATAGCGCCATTGTCCTTCAGGTAAATTACCCAGTCTGACTTTACCGATCCGCACCCGTTTTAATCCAAGAACGCGCAAGCCCACCATATCGCACATGCGGCGAATCTGGCGTTTTTTCCCTTCACGCAAAATGAAATGCAACTGATCTTCATTTTGCCAACTGACTTTGGCAGGCAGCAATTTCTTACCGTCGAGTGTCAGACCATGATTCAGACGACGCAAATCTGCGTCAGGTAATCTGCCCGGCTTTGTATAAGCCACCCGTACCAGATATTCTTTTTCGACGACTGTATTTTCACCAATCAGTTGTTTAGCAATCCTGCCATCCTGCGTCAGCACCAATAAGCCAACGGAATCAATATCGAGGCGGCCGGCAGGTACCAGGCTGCGTAACTGGGTAGGATGAAATGCCGTATTGACCTTACATTCTGACCAGCGGTTTTCCGGCTTAATCAGTGCAATCGCCGGTGTATAACCATCTTCAGCCTGACCGCTGACATAACCAACCGGTTTGTTAATCAGCACAGTGACGCGCTTGGATTGTTCTGCCGCAGCTTGCCGTTCAACCGTGACTTTTTGATGGGGTAATACTTTGCTGCCGAGTTCAGAGATAACTTTACCATCAACGCGCACCCAGCCGCGGGCGATCCATTCATCCGCTTCACGGCGGGAGCACAGTCCGAGTTCGGACATGCGTTTTGAGAGTCTTACTAATTCTGTCATGGTGAAATATCAGGCTGTGAATCCGGATAATACAAGTCCGGAAAAAAGGAGGCGAGTTTACACCCTTAACGCTTCCAGCAGGTCAGTTTCAAACTGAATCTGGGTGCGTGCACCTTGCAATGCTGCGCCATCAACGATAAACACGTCTTCAACCCGCTCACCCAAAGTCATGATTTTTGCGGTGTGCAGATTGATTTTATATTTCGTCAGTACCTCTGCAATCGAATACAGTAGACCGTTTTTATCATTCGCAGAAATCGACAATAAATAATACTGGCCTTTTTCATCCGGCCGTAAATCCACCGTTGGCACAATAGGGAAATTACGCGACATGCGCGACAGCCGGCCGCGATTCGGCGGCGATAATGGCGTTTGCTGTGCCAGTGATTCGCTCAGTTCGTGTTCGATCAGGTTAATGATGTCGCGGTACTGGTGTGCAAAGCTGGGTTCGCTGACCATAAAGGTATCGAGGGCGTAACCATTTTTACAGGTGTGGATTTTGGCGTCGAGAATATCGAAATTTTTACTGTCGAAATAATTGCAAATCCGTGCGAATAAATCCGGCTGATCTTTGACATAGACGGTGATCTGAAGGCCTTCGCCTATCGTCGATAAACGGCATTTCACGACGGGCGTGCTGCTGTCAATTCTGTCGTATAACACCCGGGTCTGCCAGGCAATGTCAGACGCATCGTGACGCAGAAAGTAACCGACATCGAGTTGTTGCCAGAGCTTTTCATGCGCATCGGGCGGAATGCCGACCAGGCGCAGCGCTTTCAGTGCATCGTTCTGGCGATTTTTTAATACGCTGTCTTTCGACGGTGCTTCGCCACCAAGCACGCGCAAAGTCATGCGATACAGATCTTCCAGCAGCTTGCCTTTCCAGGCATTCCATACTTTCGGGCTGGTGCCTCGGATATCGGATACTGTCAGCAAATACAAGGCGGTCAGATGACGTTCGTCTTTGACTAAATTGGCGAAATTCAGTACCACGTCCGGATCGGATAAATCCTGTTTTTGCGCGACCTGTGACATGGTCAGATGGTTCTGCACCAAGAAAATCACCAGTTCCGTATTCGCGCGATTGAGCCCGTGATCATAGCAAAACTTTTTCGCATCGGCCATTCCAAGTACGGAATGGTCACCGCCGCGACCTTTGGCAATGTCATGGAACAGCGCCGCAATATACAGCACCCAGGGTTCATCGAAATTGGCAATCAGCTGACTACAGAATGGATATTCATGGGCGTGCTCAGGCATCGTGTAGCGGCGCAGATTGCGCACGACCATCAGAATATGCTGATCGACGGTGTAGGCATGAAACAGATCGTGTTGCATCTGCCCGATAATCCGCCGGAAATTAGGCAGATAACGGCCGAGTATGCTCATCTGATTCATGCGCCGTAATGCATGGGTGATACCCTGTGGTGCTTGCAATATCTGTAAAAACAGTGAGCGGTTGAAAATATTGTGTCTGAATTCAGCATCAATCAGTAAGCGTGCATGCCACAGTGCCCGCGTTGTCCTTGCTGTCATGCCTTTCAGCTCGCTATGACGCGCCATGACGAGGAAAATTTCCAGCAGGGCAGAAGGGTTGCTCTGAAACGTGTCATCGGAGGCGATATCGATGAAGCCATTGACCTCATTAAAGCGTTCATTAATCGGGCGTGGTACCGATGGCTGTGGAAACAGAACGGCCTCTATATTTTGCAGCAGTATCAGATTCAGCTGAGTAACCGCTTTGGCAGCCCAGTAATAGCGCTGCATCAGATACTCGCTGGCACGTCGCGAGTCTGTCGTTTTGAATCCGAAAGATTCTGCAATCGGTGTCTGTATATCAAAGATGAGCCGGTCTTCGCGCCGTCCGGAAATGATGTGCAGGCGAGCACGTATGTCTTTGAAGGCGCGCTCATTGCGCTTGAGCTGATGTGCCTCGGTATTCGTGATCAGACCGCGGTTAGCGAGTTCGCGCCAGGAGTTGCCAAGATTGGCTGCCCGGGCGACCCAGAGTATGACCTGCAGGTCGCGCAGACCGCCCGGACTTTCCTTACAATTCGGCTCCAGACTGTAGGGCGTATCTTCGTATTTGACATGCCGCTGCCGGAGTTCCAGCAATTTCTCCTGAAAGAATTTCTGCGGATTCATCGCTTCTGCATAGCGCTGCTGCAGATTCCGGAACAGGCTGCGGCTGCCACAAACCAGACGCGCCTCAAGCAGGCTGGTCTGTACGGTAATATCTGCAGCAGATTCCTGTAGGCATTCATCAATAGTACGTATGCTGTGTCCAATATCAAGGCCAATATCCCAGAACAGCTGCACCAGACACTCAAGTTTGCTTTGAGTTTCCGGTGTCGGTGCTTTGTCGAGCAGGATCAGAACATCAACATCGGAATGGGGGAAAAGTTCACCGCGGCCATAGCCGCCGACTGCGACCAGCGAACATTCTTTGGGAACCCCGAAATGCTTCCAGATCTTTTCCAGCACATGATCCACGCTGCGGCATAATCCTTTCAGCAGCAGTTCAGCTTTGTGATTGTCATTAAACGTCTGGATTGCTGACGCTTGCGCTGCTCTGATCTCTTCTTTGAATGCAAGTGCTGGTGAAAGCATTGTTCCGGTTCGCTTTGTAAGTTTATACGAGTTGAATGTAGTCAGGGATAGGTGGATAGCCAGCTGACAGGGTCAGAATTTCGTAACCGGTTTCCGTGACGAGTACCGTGTGTTCCCATTGTGCAGATAAGCTGCGGTCTTTGGTGCGTATGGTCCAGCCGTCGCCCATAGCGCGAATCTCGCGCCGACCGGCATTAATCATGGGTTCTACCGTGAAAATCATGCCTGCCTCCAGTCTTTCCATGGTGCCGGGCTTACCGTAATGCATCACCTGAGGCGCTTCGTGGAAAACTTTGCCGATACCATGTCCGCAAAACTCGCGGACCACACTGTAACCAGCATTCTCAGCATGTTGCTGAATCACATGTCCGATATCACCCAGATAAGCGCCTGGCTTGATTTTTGAGATGCCCAGCCACATGCATTCGTAGGTAATCTGACTCAGGCGCTTGCTTAAAATGGATGGTTCACCGAGTAAAAACATGCGGCTGGTATCTCCGTGATAACCGTCTTTTATTACCGTGATATCCAGGTTAACGGAGTCGCCGTTTTTCAGCACCTTATCACCGGGAATACCGTGACAGATCACGTCATTGACCGAAGTGCAGATGGCTTTCGGGTAAGGGGTGTAACCAGGGGGGCAGTAGTTCAGCGGAGCCGGAATCGTGCCCTGCACATTCACCATATACTCATGGCAAAGACGGTCAAGCTCGCCGGTTGTGACTCCAACCTGAACAAACGGCGTGATGTAGTCAAGAACTTCAGACGCGAGTCTGCCAGCAATGCGCATACCGGCGATATCTTCCGCGGTTTTAATTGAAATGGATTCCATATTGTTTGTAGTAGGGCAGCGATCGCCGATGGGACTGTCACGCGTCGCTGCGTGGGAAAGTGCGATAAAAAAAGTGCTATCAGCAGAGTAGTCGCCAATTATAGACGTGAAAAGCCTGTCTGTCGCAGTGAAGTCAACTTCATACTTGAGAAGAATCGCAATTTCATAGTAGAATAGATGGTTAGCTTGTAAATGAATGCAAATTTCTTATAGGTTAATTCATATTCTTATCAATCGAATCCGGTCGAAAAGGGTGTCTTTCTGCTCCGGCGGCGAGATCACTGGCTGGATTCAAGACCTAACCCTGGAGTTTATTATGTCCGTAACAATGCGTGAAATGCTGGAAGCTGGCGTGCACTTTGGTCACCAAACCCGTTTTTGGAATCCAAAAATGGCACCGTACATTTTCGGTCACCGCAACAAGATTCATATCGTTAATCTGGAAAAAACACTGGCTTTGTACCAGGAAGCGATGAAGCATATCCGTCAATTGGCTGCAAACCGCGGCACAATTCTGCTGGTTGGTACAAAACGCCAGTCTCGCGAAATCATCGCTGCAGAAGCGCAACGTGCAGGTATGCCTTACGTTGATCAACGTTGGTTGGGCGGTATGCTGACTAACTTCAAAACAGTCAAAACATCGATCAAGCGCCTGAAAGAAATGGAAGCAGCGATTGAAGATGGTTCTGTTGAGAAGCTGTCTAAAAAAGAAGCGCTGATGTTTGAGCGTGAAATGGTTAAACTGCAAAAATCGATTGGCGGTATCAAGGATATGGCTGGCATTCCTGATGCAATTTTCGTGGTTGACGTTGGTTACCACAAAGGCGCGATCACTGAAGCAGCTAAACTGGGCATCCCTGTTATCGGTGTGGTCGATACTAACCACTCTCCTGAAGGTGTTGCTTACATCATTCCTGGTAATGATGACTCCTCCAAGGCAATTGCTTTGTATGCACGCGGTGTCGCTGATGCAATCTTGGAAGGCCGTGCAAACGCGGTAAATGAAGTTCTGGAAGCAGTAAAACCAGGTTCTGACGAGTTTGTGGAAGTAGAACAAGCGTAATTTTTGTTCGGATAGAGAGCTCCGGGTTGATGTATGCCTGGAACGCGAAAAATGGGGCAACAGTCGTTCGCCCCTTTTTTTAAACAAAATTTGATGATCAGTGCTGATTAGCACTAATGATTTAGGAGAAATACATGGCAGCGATTACAGCAGCGATGGTTGGTGCTTTGCGTGCAAAGACAGATGCACCAATGATGGAATGCAAAAAAGCTTTGACAGAGGCTGATGGCGATATGGATCGTGCAGAAGAGATTCTGCGTGTAAAACTGGGTAGTAAAGCATCCAAAGCGTCTTCCCGTGTGACTGCAGAAGGCGTGGTAGCATCCTATATTTCCGGTAATGTCGGCGCCTTGATCGAAGTCAACTGCGAAACAGACTTCGTGACAAAAAATGACGACTTTATCGCACTGGCGAACGCTTGCGCTAAGTTGATCGCTGAGCACAACCCAGCTGACGTGGCTGCTTTAGGCGCGTTACCACTCGATGGTAAGACAGTAGAAGAAGTCCGGGCAGCACTGGTTGGTAAAATCGGTGAAAACATGTCCATCCGTCGTTTTGCACGTTTTGACACTCCAGCTAAACTGACTTCTTACCTGCACGGCACACGTATCGGTGTTGTTGTTGAATTCGAAGGCGCAGACGAGCAAGTTGGTAAAGACGTCGCAATGCATATCGCTGCGATGAAACCAGTTGCTTTGTCGACAGAACAAGTACCTGCGGAATTGATCGAAAAAGAACGTTCAGTTGCATCTCAGAAAGCAGCGGAATCCGGCAAGCCAGCGGATATCGTTGAGAAAATGGTAGAAGGTTCTGTACAGAAGTTCCTGAAAGAAGTTTCTCTGTTTAATCAGCCTTTCGTTAAAAACGACAAACAAACTGTGGAGCAAATGCTCAAATCAGTTGGCGCGAATGTAAAAGCGTTCACGATGTTTGTTGTTGGTGAAGGCATCGAGAAAAAAGTCGATGATTTCGCGGCAGAAGTGGCAGCTCAGGTGGCTGCGGCAAAACAAGCGTAATCAGGCGTAATAAAAAAACGGGCCGAAAGGCCCGTTTTTTTAAGCTCAGAAAAATAACTCGAGCATTATTTGGCTTGGATGTCACATCAACCGTGAGCAAACCAAATAATCGCTTATGCAAATTCAATTTCTCAACTTTCCAGAAGGAGTCCTATCATGACTAAACCTGCCTACAAGCGCGTGCTCTTGAAGCTCTCTGGCGAAGCCCTTATGGGCGATGATTCATTTGGCATTAACCGTGTCACAATTGAACGTATGGTGGCGGATGTCGCTGAAATATCCCGCTTAGGCGTCGAGCTTGCTATTGTCATTGGTGGCGGCAATATATTCCGTGGTGTGGCACCAGGCGCGCAGGGCATGGATCGTGCCACCGCCGATTACATGGGGATGCTCGCAACCGTGATGAATGCCTTGGCGTTAGCAGATGCAATGCGCCAGGCAGGCGTAACCTCCCGCGTCATGTCAGCAATTGCGATTGATCAGGTGGTTGAGCCTTATGTCCGCCCTAAAGCATTGCAATATCTGGAAGAAGGTAAGGTAATTGTGTTCGCAGCAGGTACTGGTAATCCATTCTTTACCACCGATACTGCTGCCGCCTTACGCGGATCCGAAATCGGCGCAGAAATCGTCTTAAAGGCGACGAAGGTTGATGGTGTCTATACCGCAGACCCGAAAAAAGATCCGACTGCAACACGTTTTTCCACAATCTCATTTGATGAGGCAATCTCACGCCATTTGCAAGTGATGGATGCAACGGCATTTGCACTTTGCCGCGATCAAAAATTACCGATCAAAGTATTCTCCATCGTTAAACCGGGCGCTTTGAAGAATGTCATTATGGGTGAAGACGAAGGCACACTTGTCCACGTATAATGCAGCGTTTTTGATTGACTGGTTTTACTTTGATAAGAGTCTTTTATTTTTAAAGACTGAGAATTGATGCACAGGAGGGCAGTATGAGCGTAGCAGAAGTTAAAAAAAATAGTGAGCAAAGAATGCAGAAGTCGATCGAGACTTTGAAGGCGGATTTGGCGAAAGTCCGTACCGGCCGTGCACATACAGGCATTCTGGACCATGTGATGGTTGATTACTATGGTGCTCCGACGAATATCACGCAGGTTGCGAACGTGACACTGATTGATGCGCGCACAATCGGTGTGCAGCCCTGGGAAAAGAAAATGCTGAGCACGATAGAGAAAGCGATTCGTGATTCTGATCTCGGCCTGAATCCTTCAAGTCAGGGTGACATGATTCGCGTACCAACACCGCCTTTGACAGAAGAACGTCGTAAAGAGATGGTTAAACTGGTGAAAGCCGAAGGTGAAGGTGCGAAAATTGCGATTCGTAATATCCGCCGTGATGCCAATGAATCATTGAAAAAAATGCTCAAGGAAAAAGAGTGCTCAGAAGATGATGAGCGTCGCGCACAAGACGATATTCAAAAGCTGACGGATAAATTTGTCGCTGAAGTGGATAAGTTGCTGGCTGAAAAAGAAAAAGAAGTACTGACGGTTTAATCGGTCAATTTATTCTCTTATTTTCTATTTTTTTTGGCTCAGATTTTGAACAAAAGGTAAGCAGAACTACTTCTGACTCCTGTCTTTATGAAGATAGGAGTCAGCGGTAGTTTTTTTTTATGCGTATCTGAGGATGCGATTGTTGGCATACTCAGTTTTCTGAGTGAGATATAGCAAGCGCCATTGCGGGTAGGTGCGGCGAAACCGTTTATACTCCTTCCGCAGATCTAATACGTGATTTATTGCACAGTCTTTTGTCAGTCAGTGCAGTACAACCTAATCAGACAGAGAGTCATTGATGTTAAAAACCCGCGTCATTACCGCGTTGATTTTGCTGGCCATTCTGTTGCCGGTTTTATATTCAGGAAATTTCCTCGCTTTTTCAGCAATCGTCGTTGCTTTTTTTGCTGCTGCGATCTGGGAATGTCAGCGTTTATTTAAAAAACCGCTCCCTTTAGTCATGGCTGCAGGATGGTCGGCCTTCTTTGCGTATCTGTTGTTTCATCTTGAAAGTTTTTCTACGCCGTTACTGTTTGCTTTGTGCGTCGCCTTCTGGTTGTTGCGTCTGGTGCCGCTGCTGGCAAAGGGGCTGCCGCCGGAGTTTGGCTTCTCCAACGGTATACTGAGTACCTTATATGGCATCGTCATTTTCGGATGTTTCATCGCGATTGCCGTGCTATTTAAAATGTCGCCTTTGTATCTGCTCTCGGTGATGGCGATAGTCTGGGTTGCGGACATTGGTGCTTATTTTTCAGGGAAAGCATTTGGTAAGCATAAGCTGGCACCGTCCGTCTCGCCCGGGAAATCGTGGGAAGGGGCTATCGGCGGCGGTGTAGCGGTGCTGCTACTGGCAGCTGGATCGGTCTATGTTCCTGCACTGCACGAGACATTCGCGGTGCAGATTTTTCTGCGTAAAGGCTGGTTGGTTTTTGCCGGCGTAATGTGTTTACTGTGTGCTGCAAGTATCGTCGGGGATTTGTTTGAATCGATGCTGAAGCGGCGTGTAGGCATGAAGGACAGCAGCAATCTTTTACCTGGCCATGGCGGTGTGCTTGACAGAATTGATGCGCTGATCCCCGTGTTGCCTCTGGCGGTACTTCTGGATTTATGGCGTTAATAGTATGAACTTACAGCGTATTTGTATTTTAGGATCGACCGGATCTATCGGTGTCTCTACTCTGGATGTGGTTGCGCGGCATCCGGATCGTTATCAGGTATATGCCCTGACGGCGCATACACAGGTGGAGAAACTCGCGGCCCAATGTGTTCAATTTCAACCGCAAGTGGTTGTTGTCGGTTCGGCTCAAGCCGCAGATGTATTGCGACAATTGCTGATCGAAAAAAATTTAGGTCACATACAAATCCAATACGGTCCTGAAGCTTTGTGTGAAGTCGCTTCCGCTCCCGAGTGCGATAGTGTGATGGCTGCCATCGTCGGTGCTGCCGGCTTACCGGCGTCGTTGGCGGCTGCACGTGCAGGCAAGAAAGTTTTGCTGGCAAATAAAGAAGCACTAGTCATGTCCGGTAATCTGTTTATGGACGCGATCAAAAAAAGCGGAGCAGCTTTGTTGCCGATTGATAGTGAACATAATGCGATATTTCAGTGTTTACCGCGCCATTATGATGGTCAGGCAGAACAGCATGGCGTCAGTAAAATTCTGCTGACGGCATCCGGCGGTCCATTTCTGCATCGTGATATTGCCACGCTGGCAGATGTCACACCGGAACAGGCGATTGCGCATCCGAACTGGGTGATGGGGCGAAAAATCTCCATCGATTCAGCCACCATGATGAATAAAGGACTGGAAGTCATCGAAGCCCACTGGCTGTTTTCTGCGCCGGCAGAAACGATAGAAGTCGTGATTCATCCGCAGAGTGTTATTCACTCTATGGTTTCCTATAATGATGGTTCGGTGCTGGCGCAAATGGGAAATCCTGATATGCGTACGCCGATTGCCTATGGACTGGCATTTCCCGAGCGCATCGCGTCTGGCGTTGCGCCATTAGATCTGGTGAAAGTCGCGATGCTCAATTTTGAAGCTCCGGATTTCGACCGTTTTCCTTGCTTATCACTCGCGTATCAGGCGCTCAAAACGGGCGGCTCGGCACCAACAATACTGAATGCAAGCAATGAAATTGCCGTCCAGGCATTTTTAGACAGAAAAATCGGTTTTCGTATGATAGATCAGCTTATTGCGGAGTGTATGGATAAAATTGCTGTCACTCCTGTCCATGACCTTGAGGGCATTCTTGCTGTTGATGCACAAGCCCGCGCTGTTGCTAATGTGCTTGTAACTCAATGAAATTGATTCAGACTATTCTCGCATTCGTCGTCACACTTGGCACTCTTGTGACGATACATGAGCTCGGGCACTACATCGCCGCGCGTTTGTGCGGTGTAAAAGTATTGCGTTTTTCTGTGGGCATGGGGCGCGTGATTTTCTCACGCAAGCTGGGCAAAGATCAGACCGAGTGGGCGATATCACTGCTTCCTTTGGGCGGTTATGTGAAGATGCTGGACTCCCGCGAGCAGGACGTATCGGACATTCCTGCGGAAGACTTGCCCAGGGAATTTTGCCGTCAGTCGGTTTGGAAACGTATCGTGATTGTTGCTGCGGGCCCGGTAGCGAATTTTTTGCTGGCCATCGCTCTTTATGCAGCCTTATATGTCTATGGAATACCTGAGCCGGTCGCCAAAATCCGCGTTCCTTCCTCCACATCAGTAGCTTATCAAGCTGGCTTACGTCACGGCGACCTGATCTCCGCTATTAATGGCAAAGCGATACAAAGCTGGAGTGAAGTGCACTGGGAACTGATGCAACGCGCACTGGAAAAAAATAACGCGGAAATTTCTGTTGTGCGGGTCGCCAGTGATCGATTGGATCAGCCAATACAGCGTGTCATTGAGTTGCCGCTGAAGTCGCTCGAAAGTAAGGATCTGGAGGGTGACTTTATGTCACAACTCGGATTTTCCCTGGCTCGTCCGCCGGCAATATTGGGAGATATTCTGCCGGGTGGTCCTGCAAGTCTCGCCGGGCTTAAAAAAGGTGATCAGGTCCTGAGTGTCAACCATGAACCTGTGCTTGATGGTCTGGCGTTCACAGAGAAAGTGAATGCCTCCGCAGGACAGAGCCTGACGTTGCGTGTTCAGCGTAACGGCCATGAGTTTGAAGTGATCACGACGCCAGTTGCAGAGGAAGTTAACGGAACAAAAATCGGGCGTTTAAAAATCCAGATGATGCTCGCGCCGGAGATGATGGTTGTGCAGACCGGACTGATTGCATCCTTAGGAAAGAGCGTGCAAAAAACCTGGGATACCAGTATCGTCAGTATCAAAATGTTGTGGAAAATGGTGGTCGGTGAGGTTTCACTGAAAAATATTACGGGGCCGCTGACGATTGCCGATTATGCCGGCCAGACTTCCAGGGTCGGGCTAGTCAGTTTTCTCAGCTTTATGGCGTTGATCAGTATCAGCCTCGGCGTCATGAATTTGCTGCCTATTCCTGTGTTGGATGGCGGCCATTTGTTGTATTATTCGCTGGAAGTTTTGACGGGTAAGCCAGTGTCTGAACGCATTACTGAAATTGCGCAACGTGCCGGAGTCGCTTTGCTGATGGCAATCATGGCAGTCGCATTTTTTAATGATATAGCCCGACTAATGTCATAATAGTCAGCTTGATGATAAAAAACTCAATTCTGATCGCCATATTGAGAGTATTGAAAGAACTTTATACCCAATGAAATTACATATCGAGCATTTCACTTTGCCAAAATTTCGTCTTCATTCTATGGCTCTGGCCGCGCTCGCTGTATGTTCCGGCAGCGCATTTGCGATACAACCGTTCACAGTAAAAGATATTCGCGTTGAAGGTTTGCAAAGAACAGAAGCAGGTACGGTATTCAGCTATCTGCCAGTCAAAGTCGGTGAAGTGTTTGATGACGCAAAAAGTACGACTGCAATCAAATCTTTGTATGCGACAGGTTTTTTTAAAGATATTCAGATTGAAGAGCAAGACGGCGTATTGGTGGTGTTGCTTGATGAACGTCCGACTATTGCTGGCGTTGAATTTACCGGCACAAAAGAATTCGAAAAAGATGCGCTGGTAAAAGCACTGAAAGATATCGGTATCGGAGAAACACGGATTTTCGATAAAGCAACGGTTGACCGTGCTGAACAGGAACTGAAGCGTCAGTATTTGTCAAAAGGCTTATACGGTATGCAGATCACGACCACGATTACGCCGATAGAGCGTAATCGCGTCAAAATCACGTTTGCAGTGGAAGAGGGTGAAGTTGCCAGGATTGCGCAAATTAAAATCATTGGCAATAAAGCTTTTTCAGACAGCGAATTAAGAGATCTGATGGCTTTGAATACGCCGACATGGTTCTCCTGGTACACCAAAGCAGACCAATATTCCAAACAGAAATTATCCGGCGATATAGAAACCCTGCGTTCCTTCTATCAGAACCGCGGTTATCTGGAGATGCAGATACTCTCTACGCAGATCTCGATTACTCCGGATAAAAAAGATATCTACATCACGATCAATCTTACTGAAGGTGATAAATACACGATTTCCAACATCAAGCTCGAAGGCGATATGTTCGGCCGTGAGGAGGAACTTGCTTCGCTGATGTTGCTGAAAAAAGGGGATATTTACAGCGCTGCTCGCCTGACGGAAAGTACCAAACGTATTTCTGAGCGTATGGGTAACTTTGGTTATGCGTTTGCAAACGTGACTGCGAATCCAATTCTGGATAAGGAAAAGAAAGAAGTTGCCTTCACCGTTTTTGTTGATGGTGGTAAACGTGTCTATGTCCGCCGTATTAACCTCGCTGGTAATACCCGGACACGTGACGAAGTTATCCGTCGCGAATTCCGCCAGTTTGAAAGCTCCTGGTACGATGGCGAAAAAATTAAAGCGTCGCGTGACCGCGTTGAACGCCTCGGTTATTTCGGCGACGTGAAACTGGAAACGCCTGAGGTGGCGACCAGTGCCGATCAGGTGGACGTCAATTTATCTGTGACTGAAAAACCAACCGGTAATCTGACATTCGGTGCAGGCTACTCCAGTGCAGAAAAACTGACCTTATCAGGTGCCATTCAGCAGGCTAACGTTTTTGGTAGTGGTGACACGATAGGTCTGGAAATCAACACCAGCCGCCAATATCGTACCGTCGCTGTCTCCCATCTGGATCCATACTTTACCGATGATGGTATCAGCCGCAGCGTGGACGCCTATTTGAGAACAACAAATCCGCTGATTGGCAGTACTTATTACTACAAAATTCAGACGACGGGCGGCAATTTGCGCTTCGGTGTGCCGTTCTCTGAAGTTGATACCGTCTTTTTCGGTATGGGCTTTGAGCGGACGAACGTTGAAACAGATGCGACGAGTCCGCTCCCGTACAAAAAATATGTTGCCAGCTACAGTAACGGTACTAAAGACCAGACAGCGCCGGACTACGGTGTAGGCACTGCGACGACGAACTCATTTCCGCTGACGATTGCGTGGCAACGCGATAGCCGTGACAGTGTACTGACACCGACTATCGGTCGTTATCAGCGTGCGAACCTTGAGATTGCGGCTGTCGGTAATTTTAAATATTACCGCGCTATTTATAACGCCCAGTATTTCAAACCAATTTATCGCTCGGTGACGCTCGCATTGAATGGCGAATTTGACTATGGTCACGGTCTGGGCGGTAACCCATACCCTGTCTTTAAAAACTTCTATGCCGGTGGTATTGGTTCTGTGCGTGGCTATGAGCCTTCATCTTTAGGAACTAAAGATTACAATGGCAATTCGACTGGTGGTGCCAGCCGTGTGCTGGGTAATGTAGAATTACAGATTCCGTTCCCTGGTGCAGATAAATCCCTGCGCTGGTTTACATTCCTCGATGGCGGTCAGGTATTTGACGAAGGTCAAAAAATGCGTACGAGTGATTTGCGCTTCGGCGCTGGTATAGGTATAAGCTGGATCTCTCCGGTAGGGCCTTTGAAACTGAGTTTCGGTCGTGCTTTGAATGCGAAACCGGATGATAAGAAACAAGCCTTCCAGTTCCAGATGGGTACAGGTTTCTAATTTAGATTTGCCATAAGTTCGTGTTACGGAGATTATTTTGAGTCAACATATTACCCCGTCCAAATTGTTCCAACGCTTGATGATTTGTGCGGCTTGTGTCGTCGGCGTTGCTCAAGCTCATGCACAGGATTCCAGAGTCGCTATTTTTGATTCGCAGCGAGTGATACGTGAATCTGCACCGGCTAAAGCCGCAGAAGCTAAGATAGAGCAAGAGTTTTCCAAGCGCGGCAAGGATCTGCAGGATCTGGCGACGAAAATTAAAGCAATGGCGGACAGACTGGATAAAGACTCTGCAGTGTTATCAGAGTCCGAAAGAATCAAACGTCAACGTGAGCTGACCGACCTGGATCAGGACTTCAAACGTAAGCAACGTATTTTCAACGAAGATCTGAATCAGCGTAAGAATGAAGAAATTGCCTCTTTAGTTGATCGTGCCTACAAAGTCGTTAAGCAAATTGCTGAAACCGAAAAATACGACATCGTTTTGCAAGACGCTGTTTTTTATAATCCCCGCGTTGACATAACCGATAAGGTTCTCAAAGCGCTCGCTAAATAAGTTATGACCACTACGAGCACTCGGCTGGGGGAATTGGTCGATCGCTTCGGTGGTCAATTAATTGGTTCTCCTGATATCGTTGTGGTTGGCATCGCCCCTCTGAGTGATGCCAATCATACCCACATCACGTTTCTCTCTAATTCCAAATTAAGACAGCAAGCTGCAGCTACGCAGGCAGCAGCATTGATCGTGACTGAAGCAGATCATGCGCAGATTGCGGCAGAATACAAGGGTGCGTGTATTATCACCGCGAACCCGTATGTTTATTTTGCCCGTACTGCGCAGTATTTTGCCTCTTTAACTGCCGTTCATCCTACGGTCGGGGTTCACCCTACTGCCTGGGTCAGTCCACATGCAGTTATTTCAGCTACCGCCAGTATCGGTCCGCATGTCAGCATAGAAGCTGAGGCAATTATTGGTGACGCTGTTGTGATTGAAGCCGGTACCAGTGTAGGTCGTGGCGTCACGATCGGTGATGGTTCCTTAATTCATGCCAATGTCAGTATTTATGATTATTGCGTGATAGGTCAGCGCGCAATTATCCATTCCGGTGCGGTGATCGGTGCAGATGGTTTTGGTTTTGCGAATGAGCGTGGTGCCTGGATCAAAATTCCACAAACCGGTCGGGTATTGATTGGTGATGACGTCGAAATCGGTGCCAACACCAGTATTGATCGTGGCGCACTGGCTGACACCATCATAGAAAATGGCGTCAAACTCGATAATCAGATTCAAATCGGCCACAACTGCCATATCGGCGAACATACTGCAATGGCTGGTTGCGTCGGCGTTGCCGGCAGTGCAAAAATTGGCAAACATTGCACCTTTGGAGGTGCAGCCATGGTGCTGGGACATTTAACGATTGTCGATAACGTCCATATTTCTTCCGGCAGCATGGTATCACGCTCAATACTGGAGCCAGGTCAATATACTGGTTTCTACCCATTGGCAAAGAATGCAGACTGGGAAAAAACAGCGGCGATTGTCCGCAATCTTTCCGGTATGCGCGAAAAAATTCGCCAGCTTGAAAAAACAATTAAAACATTGACTGAAAAATCATCATGAACACACTGAACATTAACGAAATCAAAGAATATCTGCCGCATCGCTATCCAATGTTATTGGTCGATCGCGTATTGGATTGGGAACTGGGCAAGAGCATTACTGCGATCAAAAATGTGACGGCGAATGAGGAATTTTTCAACGGTCACTTCCCGAATAAGCCAGTCATGCCTGGCGTTCTGATGATAGAAGCCCTTGCGCAAACGGCGGCGATACTGTCATTTCTGACGATGGGTCAGAAGCCGGATGAAAAAACCATTGTGTATTTTCTTGGTATTGACGGCGCCCGTTTTAAACGTCCTGTTGAACCAGGTGATCAGTTGAAGATGGAAGTTGAAATCCTCAAAGTAGCACGCGGCATCTGGAAATATAAGGCCAAAGGTACGGTTGATGGTCAGCTCGCACTCGAAGGCGAACTGATGTGCACGATGCGTACGACTGATGATGCAACGGAGAAATAATGTCTATCCATCCAACGGCGCTGATTGATCCCAAGGCAAACCTTGACAGCACGGTTGAGGTTGGTCCGTACGCGATTATCGGTCCGCATGTCAGTATAGGTGCGGGTACAAAAATCGCTGCACACGTTGTGATTGATGGACATACGACGATAGGCAAAGATAATCACTTTCACTCGTTTTCCTCTATCGGTGGCCCACCGCAAGACAAGAAATATGGAGGCGAAGTCACTTATCTTGAGATCGGTGACCGTAATCTGATTCGTGAATTCTGCACATTCAATTGCGGAACAGTGCAGGACAGGGGAATTACCAGTGTGGGCAGTGATAACTGGTTCCTGGCCTACGTGCATATCGCGCACGATTGCACAGTCGGTAATCACACCATTTTCTCGAACAACGCTGCGCTCGCAGGTCACGTTGAAGTTGGTGACTGGGTCATCATGAGCGGATTCTCTGCTGTTCATCAGTTCTGCAAAATCGGGCCGCACGCATTCGTTGGTATGAATACCAGTCTGACGCAGGATGTACCGCCGTTTGTTTTAATATCCGGCAATCCGGCACAGGCGCATGGCGTCAATCTCGAAGGACTGAAGCGACGCGGTTTCAGCCGCGATCAGCTCAATGCGATCCGTCAGTCATACAAGCTGATTTATAAATCCGGTCTGACGCTGGAAGAGGCGAAAGCAGCGCTGGATGAACAGATATCAGCTCTTGCTGCTGATGCAGCAGCACAGGTAAAACTGATGCGAGATTTCCTCGATGCGTCAACACGCGGCATCGTGCGTTAAGGAACACTCGTGTCACTCTCAGTATCATCACGTCCTATCATCTCTATGGTCGCGGGGGAAACCTCCGGCGACATGCTTGCTGCCCGCTTATTATCTGGCTTACGCCCGCGCTTGCCTGATTCACTGATGCATGGAATCGGTGGGCCGCGCATGGCAGAGCAGGGTTTTGTCAACGACTGGCCTATGGATAAGCTGGCGGTACGCGGTTTGTTTGAAGTGCTGATGCACTACCGTGAAATCAGCGGTATCCGTAAAAATCTGAAGCAACAGTTACTGGCGGAAAAGCCGGATGTGTTCATCGGTGTGGATGCGCCCGACTTTAATCTGGATCTGGAAATCCAGTTAAAGCAAGCAGGTATTCCGACTGTTCATTACATCGGCCCGTCGATCTGGGCATGGCGTGGTGGCCGCATTAAGAAAATTGCCGAAGCGGTATCTCACATGCTGGTGATTTTCCCGTTTGAAGAACAGATTTACCGCGAGGCCGGTATTCCTGTGACTTATGTCGGGCACCCGCTGGCACAGGTCATTCCTATGGAAATCGACACTGCGGCTGCACGTGAAGAGCTTGGTCTGGATCCGCGATTTAAGGTCGTCGCCATTCTGCCGGGTAGCCGTGTTTCCGAAATTAAATACAACACCGAAGCATTTATCGGTGCGGCAAAAATACTGATACAACGCGATCCGAATCTGCAGATCGTAGTGCCGATGGCGGGTAATAAACAGCGTAGTTACTACATCAAGCTGGTGGTCGCTGCGCGCCTGGAAGGTGTACCGGTTCTGTTGATTGACGGTCGCTCGCATACGGCAATTGCAGCTGCGGATGCGGTACTGGTTGCCTCAGGCACAGCGTCTTTGGAAGTTGCGCTGTTCAAGAAGCCGATGGTGATCGCCTATAAAATGATGGAAGCATCTTGGCAGATACTGAAACACATGGGCTATCAGCCCTGGGTTGGTTTGCCGAATATACTGGAAAAAGAATTTGTGGTTCCTGAGTTTCTGCAATCTGCCGCCACGCCGGAAGCGATGGCAGATGCGATCTGGCAGCAACTCAATGACGACAACATGCAAAAGAATCTGAAAGACAGATTCACCGCGATGCATCACAGCTTATTGCGCGATACCGCCAATATCTCGGCGCAAGCAGTGTTAGATGTGATCGCACGTAGCTGAAAGCTGCATATCTGTCGTCGATATCGCCTGATCAGGCATTTACCTTAAACTGTTAATTATGTACGTCGATTCTCATTGCCATATCAATTTTCCTGAACTCGCTGAGCGTATGCCGGAAATCATGCAAAAAATGGCGGATAACGGCGTCACCCATGCGCTCTGTGTGTCTGTGGATTTGCCCGATTTCCCGCAAGTGCTGGCCTTAGCGGAGCAATATCCGCATATTTACGCATCGGTTGGCGTGCATCCTGATTATGAAGATACGCCGGAGCCGAGCGCAGAGCAGTTGGTCGAACTGGCGCAACACCCACGCATCATCGCCATCGGAGAAACCGGGCTGGATTATTTCCGTCTGAAAGGTGACCTCGAATGGCAGCGCGAACGCTTTCGTCAGCACATCCGCGCGTCGCGACTGAGCCGCAAGCCTTTGATTATTCATACCAGAGCCGCCGCAGAAGACACGATTCGTATTCTGCGCGAAGAGGGTGCAGGAACTGCAGATGGTGGCGTCGCCGGCGTGATGCATTGCTTCACCGAATCGCTGGAAGTCGCATTGGCGGCGATAGAAATGGGATTTTATATTTCTTTCTCCGGTATTCTGACTTTTAAAAGTGCCAAGGATTTACAAGCGGTCGCCAAAGCCTTGCCACTGGAGCGCATACTCATAGAAACCGATTCGCCTTATCTGGCGCCTGTGCCACATCGCGGCAAAATGAACGAGCCAGGTTTTGTGCGGCATGTAGGTGAATTTCTGGCTGATATCAAAGGCGTTTCCGTCACAGAAGTACAGGAAACCACCACGAAAAATTTCTTCCAGCTGTTTCAGTTCGCTCATTGAGGTTCGTCATGCGCTTAACGCCAGCCGCTTTACTGCTTGCTCTTGCTTGTCTGATGCCGCTCGCAGCTGAAGCTGACGCGTATGCGGATTTTGTTTTTGCTGTGAAATTTAATGATGCGCCTGCTGTGCAGGATTTTTTAAGACGCGGCATGGATACCAATTCAGTAGAAGAATACCGCGGCGAATCGATGCTCATGACCGCACTGCGAAATAACTCCATGCGCGTCGTCGATGTGCTGTTGCAAGCGCCGGATCTGAACATCAATGCCCGCGCAAAAAATGGTGATACAGCGCTGATGGTTGCCAGCTTTCTGGGGAATACTGATGCCGTCAGAAAAATCATTGCCCGTGGCGCCGAGGTCAACCAGCCGGGCTGGACTGCGCTGCATTATGCCGCGGCGAATGGCAGCGTGGAAACCATTGCCGTATTACTCGAACATCACGCCTACATCGATACGGAATCACCGAATAAAACGACGCCACTGATGATGGCAACCCGTTTCGGTAAGCTCGATGCAGTCAGGCTGTTGATAGGTGAGGGGGCTGATCTCACGCTTAAAAATGATCTTGGTATGACCGCCCTCGATTTTGCGAAAGAAAACCAGCATGGCGATCTGACGGCGCTTTTACAACAATCCCTCGCTGCTCAGAAAAAGTAAAAGTACGTCGCTGATTTTTGTTTCGTATTGTTCTGTTTGCGTTGCAGCATATTGTTTATTAACGAAGCCCTGTGTTAAAGTTCGGACTTCTCAATTCTGGAGTTAATTCTGTGGACAGTGATAGTTGTCGATCCCCAATCGACTTTAAACTGGCAATGTAAGCACAGATGCTCTGCTGCTACCTTGCCATCTGGCGGGTAGTGGTTCTTTCAGCGGTTTTATTCAGTATTTCGCTGCACTTCTACTTACCCAATTCGTTTTTTTTCTGACTCTCGTTGTGGTTGCGTTGTTTCGCTCACCACCGCTGCGGAGTAGAATGTATCCATCTATGGTGCTGGCCTGAAAGTCAGCAACAGGGGAGGTAGTTTGTTGCGCATCACCTTATTTTGTCAGTCTTGGTTGGCATCCTCTTTTCTTGCGTATGTCCTGATCTCCGGAGGTACGCATGTTTGAATTATTCCGACTCCGTTCACGCGAAGACGCATTGAATAGCAGCGGTCCGAATCGCTGGGATTGGGCTTTATTGCCGCTGATTCTTGCCCTGTTAAGCATATTTGCGTTTGCAGCAATGCAGATGAGCCGGCCGTTCTCGGTCGGTGAAGCCTTGCAGGTATCACTTGATCCTTTATACCTGCCGTATTACCTGCTGCGCACGATACTGCGCATGTTTACGGCACTCGCTTTCTCGCTGTTATTCAGCCTGATTTTTGCCGCGATTGCGGTCAAATACATCACCGCTGAAAAAGCCATGATTCCCGCGCTCGATATTCTGCAGTCGGTACCGATTCTGGGTTTTCAGGCGATCGCCATTGCGCCGTTTATTGCGCTGTTCCCCGGTAATTTACTAGGGGTTGAATGTGCGGCGATTTTTGCGATCTTTACTTCGCAGGCATGGAATATGGCGTTCAGCCTGTATCAGTCTATGCGTAATGTACCGGCAGAATTACAAGAAGCTGCGCACATTTTCCGGTTGTCGAGCTGGCAGCGTTTCTGGCGGCTGGAGTTGCCGTTTGCGATGCCAGGCTTGCTGTGGAATATGATGATGTCGATGTCAGGCGGCTGGTTTTTTCTGGTGGCAGCCGAAGCGATTTCTGTCGCCGGGCAGGATATTAAATTACCCGGTATCGGCTCTTATATCGCAGTCGCCATCGAAGCAAAAGACGGCCACGCAATTGCCTGGGCCATCGCAGCCATGCTGAGCGGCATACTGCTGTACGACCAATTGTTTTTCCGCCCTTTGCTGGCGTGGGCAGACAAGTTTCGTTTTGAAGAATCGCAAGGTGATACCGCGCAACAATCCTGGCTGCTGGACTGGATGCGCAACAGCCGCTGGGTGCGTACCTGGACCGAGCAATTCTGGTCTTTGATGAGCCATGCGCTGTCGTGGTTCAGCGTCAGTTACGACGGCACCTCAACCCGCGCTGCAAAGAAAACGATCAGCCCGCTGTGGTCTCGTGTTTTTGATGGCGTGCTGATTGTCGTCACCATGCTGGCGATTTACCGGCTGGTGACGTTCATACACAGTGACGTCGGCTGGAGCGAAGTGGTGCACGTCGCCGGGTTGGGCATAATCACGCTGATTCGCGTTATGTTGTTGATTGCGCTGGCATCGCTGGTGTGGGTGCCGATTGCGGTCTGGATAGGTTTGCGCCCGCAGTATTCGCAAAAAGTGCAGGCGGTGGCGCAGTTTCTGGCGGCGTTCCCGGTCAATCTGATGTTTCCGCTGGTGGTGCTGGCGATGGTAACGCTGCATCTGACGCCGAATATCTGGCTTAGCCCTTTGATGGTCTTCGGTACCCAGTGGTACATTTTGTTTAACGTTGTTGCCGGTGCGGCGACGATACCGAATGAATTGCGTCTGGCGGCAGATAATCTGGGCCTCAAAGGCTGGCTGAAATGGAAGCGCGTTTATCTGCCTGCGATTTTCCCGAGTTACATCACCGGTGCGATCACCGCCAGCGGCGGCTCGTGGAATGCCAGTATCGTTGCGGAATATGTCACCTGGGGTAAAACCACGCTGATTGCCGATGGGCTGGGCAGTTACATCAAACAAATGACCGAAGCAGGGGACTTTCATCGTATCGCCCTCGGTATCGGCGTGATGTGTATTTTTGTGATGCTGCTGAACCGGTTTTTCTGGCGCAAATTGTATTTGCTGGCCGAAGACCATATACGCTGATCTGCTTAGCGTGCATCACTATCTGCACATACTGCTCATCCTGCACCTACGCATAACGACCATGAAACGCAGCGGCAATAAACCAGCGCCGCTGTCAGGAGAATACACATGACTCAATCTTTACTGATCGACCTGAATCAAGTCGCCAAATCTTTCAAAGCCACCGATGGCAAATCACGCCTGATTCTGGATAAAGTTGATTTTCAACTCAAAGACGGTGAAATCGTCGCCTTGCTCGGTAAATCCGGCTCAGGCAAATCAACATTGCTGCGCATCATGGCGGGTCTGATTCCCGCCGACAAAGGCAAAGTCGCCTATCGTGACAAAGACATTTACGGCCCGGTTGCCGGTATCGCGATGGTGTTTCAGTCGTTCGCCTTATTCCCTTGGCTGACCGTGCAGCAAAACGTTGAACTCGGCTTAGAAGCGCAGGGCGTGCCTGCGGCCGAGCGCGAACGCCGTGCCGATGCGGTGTTAGAGCTGATCGGTCTGGCCGGTTTCGGCGGTGCGCTGCCACGCGAACTTTCCGGCGGCATGAAACAACGCGTCGGTATCGCCCGCGCACTGGTGACGAACCCCGACATTCTGCTGATGGACGAAGCCTTTTCTGCGCTCGATGTGCTGACTGGCGAAACCTTGCGCAATGACATGCTGAAACTCTGGCAGGATAAAAAAATCTCGACCAAAGGCATACTCATCGTCTCGCATAACATCGAAGAAGCCGTGATGATGGCCGACCGCATTATCGTCCTCTCCAGCGATCCCGGCACTATCCGCTGCGAAGTCAAGATCGATCTGCCGCGCCCGCGTGATGTGGACGCCGTCGAAGTGCGCGCCCTGATTGATGAAGTCTATGGCCTGATGACCATGCGTCATGCGCACGAAGCCACTGCGGACACATCCAGTGCCCGCCATCTTGGCTATCGCTTGCCGGACACCAATGTCAGTCGCATCGAAGGCGTGCTCGATATGCTGGCCGACGTGCCTTTCAATGGCCGCGCCGATTTGCCGCAACTGGCGGAAGAATCCGAATTATCCGACGAAGAATTGTTCCCGACTTACGAAGCACTGAGCTTGCTGGGCTTTGCTGTGCTCGACAAAGGCGACATCATCCTGACCCCGATGGGGCAAAAATATTACGAGGCTGAAAAGAATCACAAACAGGAACTCTTCGGCCAGCAACTGCTGACCCACGTGCCGCTGGCCGCCCACATCCGCCGCAACCTCGAAGCCGAAGTCAGCGCCAGTCTACCCGAGCAGCCACTGCTGGAATTGCTGGAAGAATTCCTCAAAGCCGACGAAGCCAAACGCGTGCTGGAAGTCGCCATCGAATGGGGGCGTTACGGCGAAGTCTATGAATATGACTACCACACGGGGCGGCTGACCTTACCGGAAGATACGGAGCAAAAAGCGGGGTAGGGTTGCAATCAATGAGCAGCGTAGGATGCTGTCGCAGAAGTGGTGCGCATGGCGTACCTTGCGATGTTGTGCATGCTACGCTTGCTCCCTTTTTAATTGAAAAATATTTCCCATGAATTCTCAAAGGCCTCAAGCTGCTTTGGGCTTACTCCCGGCATTTTCGGGTCATTGAGTCCAGGGTGAAACATTTCAGGAGTTTCGTGAAATACTTTTCCAGGCACAATGTAATATTGTGGTGGCGTTCCTGGTGAATTTAATATTACAAAAATATAAACATGGTTAATATTTATTTTGTTTGGTGATATTAAGAACCAATTTTTCTTTCTTAGTGACTTCACTTGAACATTAAATGTTTTATCTGTCGAAGAGTTGTAGGCAAAAATATCGATCGCTTTCGCATTTCCAAAAGTTAGTGATGTTTGAAGGTTTCTTTTTAGCAGTTCTGCTGCAACAAAAAATTCTCCTGACAAACCTGTTATCTGTCCATCTACCCTAGGTTTTTTTTCGGCTGCATTCATACTAATTTCTGTTATGGATTTTTCATCTCGGACAAGAAGTAAGTGATTTATTATATCCATCACAAGTTCTCTGTCTTTGTTGATGTCGGTGTTCTGGTATTGTTCATAGTCACGATTTACCCATGAATCAGTAACAGAAAATCCTATTTTTTTTGGCAATATTTGCAATTTATATATAAGAAACCCAGTCCAGCTGCGATGAAAATTAAGCCAGCCATTGGCGAAATATATAAACCACTTATCTTCCATCTCTTCGGGAATATAGCCTTCCTTTATTTTCAAAAAATCTTCAGCAGTGAAGTTTGCTTCTAAATCTAGAGGAATGCCTGACTGGGGCGCTGGTAGAATTTTCCAAGATGATTGAGTTGCAATTGTCATAAATGTCTAACGCGATAAAGTGATGGATAGCGATACAGAGGCATTAAATCTTTGTAATTAAGCTGTGAAACAATATCTAACCCGGCTTCATTTTTTAAATAAAATGCTTTTAATTTCAATTAAATTTGAATCAATTGAAAGTTACCATGTCAATTGCTTTTGTTAGTTGCGTGAGAGGATAAAAATGCACATCGACATATGTGCCATCAAAATACTGTCCTTTTACAACGGTTCCAATTTCGCCCCAGCGGGTAATCGTTGAATCTGTAATTTTTGTTTCATCTAAAATCCCAACCCGAAACTTATCTGAACTTTCTATGCCGGAAAGCATGTGCCTTCCTTTAAAATAAAATCGAACTTCTGTTTTTAATATAGCTATGTCTTCAATGGACGGGTGCCCCACCAGTTCACGAGCAATATCAATTAATTTCGGAGTTATGAGGTCGCCATTGCTATTGCAAGCAACGTCTGTTATGAAATAACCATCAATTTTTTTAATTATTTTTGGCTTTGTAGATTTATCTTGTTTGGAAAGCTCAATTTTTGCGGCATCAAGCAGTTCTATTCGTCCCTTGGCTGTGGCGTTGATGATTATATTTTCCAGCTCCTGCTTTGAATATTTTCCAGACTGAATTTTTTCTAAAAGATTACTCATGATCTACTCTGCTTAATTGCTAAAAGTACCTTTGAATGGGATGCTACTGTACTGTACTGTAATTACTGCTGAAAAACGATCATTTTTATAAAAACAGGGGAGTATGTGCCATTTTCGCCTTATTCTCAGCGTATTCATTGGGCGATTAAATATACTCCCCCCAGTATTATTTGTCGTTCTGTGGCGTAAAATCAGGGGTGTTGGGATGTTTTTTTGAGAAAGGATGCGCGATGACGACGCCGGAAAATACCGCTTATTCGGACAGCAGTTTCTGGGAAAAGCTCAAAGGCTTTGCGCTGAAGGCGGGGCGTGAGGTGATAGAAAAGGCGCTGTATCTGTACTATGCGGCGCAGCGTCCGGAAACACCGGCGTGGGCGAAGACGGTGATGTATGGTGCGCTGGCCTATTTCATTTCACCGCTGGATGCGATTCCCGATGCGATTCCGCTGGCGGGTTTCAGCGATGATCTTGGTGCGCTGGCGGCTGCGGTGGCGATGGTGTCGCTGTATATCACGGCAGACGTGAAGGCGCAGGCAAAACAAAAATTGCAGAGTTGGTTCGGTAGCGAGGCATCTTCAAGCTGAAGCACGTCAGACCGTCTTCAGCTCATCCTCATACACTCATGGCTCAACGCATTTCTTCCCGAAAGTATTTATGAAAATTGGCATTGTCGGTACCGGCAACGTTGGCAGCACGGCGGCTTATTCACTGGTGTTGCAGGGCATAGGCAGCGAACTGGTGCTGGTTGATCATTTCCCTGCGCTGGCAGAGGCGCATGTGATGGATATTTTGCATGCGACGCCGTTTTCGTATCCGGTGAATGTGCATGGCGGCACGTTTGCCGATCTGGCTGGCTGCGCGCTGGTGATTGTGGCGGCGGGGGTGAATCAGCAGCCCGGCGAAACGCGGCTTGCGCTGTTGCAGCGAAACGCAGAGATTTTCGCGGGCATTATTCCGCCCATAGTGCGGGCGGCGCGAGATGCGATTATTCTGATTGCGACCAATCCGCTCGATATCATGACGCAGATCGCTACCAAACTTGCGGTGCGGGAAGGGATGCCAGCGTCCCGTGTGCTCGGCACCGGCACCATGCTCGATACCGGGCGTTTCCGCACACTGCTGGGCCAGCGCTATAACGTCGCGCCGAGTTCTGTGCATGCGTATGTGCTGGGTGAACATGGTGATTCTGAGGTGCTGAACTGGTCGGGTGCGAGTGTGGCGGGCGTGCCACTCGAGCAATTTGCGCTCGCCAGCGGCCAGCCGCTGACTGCAGAAATCATGCAGCAGGTGGATCAGGATGTGCGGCGTGCCGCTTATAAAATCATCGCGGGCAAAGGCTCTACCTATTACGGCATCGGTGCGGCAATTGCGGCACTCAGCCGTTGCATCTTGTTTGACGAGCGCAGTGTGTTTACGGCGAGTTCGGTGATGACGGAAGTCGAAGGTGTGCCGGATGTGGCCTTGTCGCTGCCGCACATTATCGGGCGCAACGGCATAGAAATGACGATATTGCCGACACTGAATGCGGAAGAACATGCGGCATTAAAGCAAAGCGCGACGATTATCAAAACGCATTTGCAGTCGATACAGTATTAAGGCTGTCTTAAATAAACTGTGTTTCAAGCTGACCAGAGCGAGACTGAATCAGCATGAGGCTTGCCGGGCAAAATGTGCTGCGAAGGCGCATGATGATTGAGAGATTCCGGTCTGGACATGCCAGATCAACAAAAATCACGGCTGCTGACGGCAAGCTCGCCCAGCAGATGCGACATATCCACCAGCCGCTTGGCGACCAGATGGCAGACTTCATTCTGGCGCTGCCATATTCCATACACACCCAATAAGCGCGCGCCCAGCACCTCGCGCCTTTGCTGCTCCAGCAGCGATGGCCAGATAATCACATTCACCGGGCCGGTTTCATCTTCTATCGTCAAAAACAAAACGCCATTGGCAGTTCCCGGGCGTTGCCTGACGGTGACGATGCCGCAGGCGCGGGCAAACTGATCTTGCTGAAAGGTGTTGAGCGTCTCGGCTGGCAGAAACCGTTTCGCCAGCAATTGCGTGCGCAGCAAAGCAACAGGATGCCGTTGCAAAGTCAGCCCCATGCTGTGGTAATCGCTGAAAATTTCTTGTGCTTCCGAAGGCGCACGCAACTCTGGCGCAGATTCCTGTAACGTGGTCGGGCGCAGTAAATCTTTATCCGGCAAGGAGCCGACTGCCTGCCACAAGGCCTGACGCCGGTGACCAGCGAGCGAGGTGAGGGCGTTGCCTGCCGCCAGCACCTGCAGATCATGACGGTTCAGATCTGCACGTCGCGCCAGATCGGTGACATCGGTAAACGCCTGTTGCTGACGCGCTTGTTGTATGCGCAGCGCTGCCGCTGCCGACATGCCATTCAGCAAGGACAGCCCCAGACGCACCACAGGTTGTGGCGTCTGGGTGTAGCGGTTGAAATGCATGTCCGGCTCGAGCGAGCTATCCCAGTTGCTGTGCATGACATCGACGGCGCGCACCTGCACATCATGGCGGCGTGCGTCTTGCAATAACTGCGATGGTGAATAAAACCCCATTGGCTGCGAATTCAGCAGCGAGCATAAAAAAATCGCCGGCTCATGTCGTTTGATCCAGCTGCTGACATAGGCCAGAATGGCGAAGCTGGCGGAATGGCTTTCAGGAAAACCATATTCGCCAAAACCTTTCATCTGTTCGAATATGCCTTCGGCAAAGGTTTCGCTGTAACCGTTGCCGACCATCGCATTGACGATGCGGTCGTGGTAAGACTCCAGCCCGCCTTTGCGTTTCCAGGCGGCCATCGCGCGTCGCAAGCCATCGGCTTCGCCAGGCGTAAAGTCGGCGGCGAGCATGGCGATCTGCATCACTTGTTCCTGAAAAATAGGCACGCCGAGCGTGCGCCCCAGCGCTTTTTGCATCGCCGGATCATGATAGGTTTCTACCGCTTCCAGCGCCTGACGCCGCCGCAGATATGGATGCACCATGCCGCCTTGTATCGGCCCGGGGCGCACAATGGCAACCTGCACCACCAGATCGTAAAATTCGCGCGGGCGTAAGCGCGGCAGCATGCTCATCTGCGCCCGCGATTCAATCTGGAACACGCCGACGGTATCGGCTTTGCAGATCATGTCATAGGTGGCGACGTCTTCGCGCGGAATGTCCTGCATCGTGGCTGGTTTGCCGGGAAACATCGCCATCATATCGAGTGCCAGCTTTAATGCCGATAACATGCCGAGCGCCAGCACATCGACTTTCAGCAAACCCAGCGATTCAAGATCGTCTTTATCCCACTGAATCACGCGGCGGTCTTTCATGGCGGCGTTTTCTATCGGCACCAGGCGCGATAACTTGCCGCGTGCAATCACGAAGCCGCCGCTGTGTTGCGACAGATGGCGCGGAAATCCTAATAAACGTGTTGCCAGTGTTGCCCATTGCTGTGCCAGCATGGATTGCGTATCGAGACCACATTCTTCAAAGCGCTGCAGTAAATCCTGCTTGCTGTCGAACCAGCGGTGAGATTTTGCGACAGCATCAATAATTGCCAGATCAACGCCTAGCGCCTTGCCGACTTCGCGCAGCGCACCGCGCGGGCGATAGGTATGTACGGCAGCCGCCAGCGCAGCACGATTGCGGCCATATTTGTTGTAGATATATTGCATTACCTCTTCACGCCGCTGATGTTCAAAATCGACATCGATGTCTGGCGGTTCGCCACGTTCTTTGGAAATGAAGCGTTCAAACAGCAGTGTGTTCACCTCGGGATTCACCTCTGTGATGTGCAGGCAATAGCAAACGACGGAATTAGCGGCGGAACCACGCCCTTGGCAAAGAATGTCCTGGCTGCGGGCAAATTTGACGATATCGTGCACCGTCAGAAAATAAGGCTCATAAGCCAGATCGTTAATCAGATGCAGCTCATGTTCTATCGTTGCCGCGACGTGATCCGGTATGCCTTTGGGATAACGCAGATGCGCACCTGCCATAACTTCCTGCCGCAGATAGAGCGCGGGCGTCATGCCTTCGGGCACCAGTTCATCCGGATATTCATAGCGCAATTCATCCAGTGAGAAATGGCATAAGCTGGCAATGCGCAGCGTTTCAGCCAGCGTCGATGGTGGATAAATACTGGCCAGCCGCAATCGCGAGCGCAGATGCTGTTCTGCATTGGGGGCCAGTGCATAACCGCAATCGGCAATGGCTTTGCCTAGACGTATAGCTGTCATCGTGTCCTGCAAAGGCTTGCGCGAACGCACATGCATGGTGACATGGCCGATGGCGACGACCGGTAACGCATATTCAGCGGCGATATGGCTGACATGCTGCAATTGATAAGCGTCAGCTAATTGCAGCAGCAGATTCAGCCCCATCCAGCTGCGTTGTGGAAAGACCTGCGCGCACCAGGCCGCCTGCTGTGCCAGAACGGGTGGGCGCAAAGGATATTCGGGTACCAGTATCAGTAAGCAATCCGGCATACCAGCAAGATGTTCGTAACCGGCTGGCGGATGACTGAAGTCGGTAGTATTGAGCAAATAGCTGCCTTTGATGCAGCGGCTGCGGGCCAGTGTGATAAGCTCAGACAGATTGCCATAGCCTTCGCGGTTGCAGGCCAGAATAATCAGCGTCGGCCCCGGCATACTATTTCCTGTTTCAGTCAGCCTGAAATAAGCGCCGACTATCAGCGGCAACGCATGTTTTTTGGCTTCCTCATGCGCGCGTACGATGCCCGCGAGAGAGCATTCATCGGTAATCGCGATTCCCTGATAGCCGAGATTCACCGCGCGTTTGACTAACTCTTCGGCATGCGAGGCGCCTTCCAGAAAACTGAAATTTGAGAGGCAGAATAATTCTGCGTATCCGGGCAATTGATGGCCAGCAGACGCAGCAGCATTGTGTTCATGCTCATCGTTGGGCATCAGCCAAACACCCCATGCAAAAACCAGCGCGGTGCCGTGCTTTCAGGATCGCTGGAACGTTCGCGGTAAATCCAGTAACGGACATGATCTGCGCTGGTGGCAACAAAATAATCGCGGGCCTGGGTTTGCGTAGTCCACCAGCCCGCTTCTATACGTTCTGCGGGTGAAACTATCGTCAGAATTGAGCGGTAATACGGGCGATGTTGCCGCAACGTCAGCGGCAATGGCTGCGGCAATAACCATGCGGGTCTGTGGAGCAAAGCAGCGGCAGGCATCTCTGCACCTGCCGGGCGTTTTTGCATGACCGATATCCATTGATTCGCAATTTCAGGCCGGTGATCGGCCAGTGGCGCGGCTTGCAAGACATGATCCTCGCCCAGCCGGGCCACCAGCAAGGCCAGCAAACGCTGATGGTCTTCCGGCTTTCCTCCCGGCTCTGGAAACAAAGATTCGCTTTGCACATCAAGCGCAACCGTCTCTGGCGCCTCCAGCACCAGCGCTATCACCGCAGATGGCAGGCTGAGTTGCGCTAACTTTTCTTTGAGCAGTGGCAGCAAATGCGCGTCTTGCCAGCAAGCTTCAGCCATAACGATGTTCAGTATGCTTGGCGCGACCGCCTGACGACCGCGCTCATGCTGCAACTGCAGGCGGATTTGCTTCACAGCGAGACGATGCACACTGAGCCAGCCGCTTAATTGCCTGAGCAGGCTATGGCAATACGTCAGTATCATATCGCTGCGCTCCAGCCTGTCGGGCAATTCCAGGCTGGCATGGAATCGCGGCGCTGCCACGACCCAGGTGAATAAAGTGCTCTGCCTGCCATAGACCTGATCCAGCTCATCCAGCAAGGCTTTACCAAAACGACGTTGCACACCAGCGCGCGGCAGTTGTTGCAGATGAAAAAGTGTGTGACATGCCAGCCCTTGCAATAATTCCAGACAGGGACGGGCATGTATCAGCAGACTGACTGGCAGCCCATTCAGCCGGGTGGGCAAGCGCTGCGGATGTAAACACTGCGCGCCGGATTTGTGCTGGCGGGCCGCATCACGCGCCAGTATGCAGGCGGCTTTGGCAAACGGGGCGCAGGCAATGGTGGTATGCAAACCCAGTATTTCCATGGTTTGCCGTACATGCTGACGCAATGCCCGCAAGCTACCGAACAGACGCAAACTGGCACCGATATCGAGCACGATGGTGGCTTCTTCTGCGATGGCTACCTGCGGCGTATATCGCAATAAGGCGATGGCGGCAGCCTCTAAGGCATTTTTTTGTCTGACTAAATCCCGCTGAAACAACTTTGCCGTTGGTAGCAACATGAGAACGCCGCCACGCCGCATGCCTGCGCGTACGCCAGCCTGTTGCGCGGTTTCAGACATCGCTGTCACGCGGTTTTGCTGTAAGACGACGCTGCCGTGATCTTCTCTGCGCCGCTGCCAGTACGGTAAAAACACATCCAGCTCCAGCAAAGGGAAATGCACCGCAATCCAGAGCTGCGGTGGTCCAGCTGACTTACTGGCTGTTGCGAGTTTGTGCGATCTGACTGACGACATTTCTGTATTTGCATCTGCATCTACACTGATTTTTCGCTCATGTCGCGGAAGGAAGGGTGCCGTCATACTTCAGCCTTTTTTGCATCACTCAGTTGCATGCTTAGCTTGCAGATGATTGTGAAAAACAGCGGAAACTTTGTGCCGGACAGATGTGGTCTCGACAGGTATAGAAGGTGAGATTTCCGGTGCACGCGGGCTGATATAGGGATTGAGATGCGGATTGAGATACGGGTGATCAGGTAAATACAAAGGCAAAGGTGCCTCGCGCAATGCCCCGCGTCGTTTAAGTAAATGCACTTGCAAACCAAATGCTGTCGGCCGCACGCTGACACGCAGAGGTGCAGGCGATGCAGAGGCTGCCGCACGTAAAGGTCGTATCAGACAAAACAAAGTCTCAGAGGCTTGTGCTGCCAGATGCAGTCGTCGCAATGCCTCGGTGCGTATCTGCGGCTGCCAGAATAGCAAGGTACCGCAACTGCCATGCCGTAATATTTGCTCCGCAGCCCACAAACTGTCTGCATGTTTATCGCACGCTACCCACAGTAATTGCGATGAGCACAATTGCTGACTCAATAAAGCCGTGACTTGCGGTGTGTAGGGGGGTGCCAGCAAAGCAAGCGGGCGCGCGCCCATTTTTTTTATTGCCGGTAATAACAGTCGTAACTCTGCTGTGCCTGCTTGTTCGGTCAGTATCTCTGTCAACTGACCTAATGGCCAGCCGCTATCCGGCAACTCCCGGTTCAGAGCTATGTAGCCGCTTGCCACTGTTTTTGCCACGCCGTGCGCGAGTTGCGATGCGCGCCAGAGTGCGGGGTGCAGGTCTTGTAGGCCATTCAAAACAGGGATTTGCGTATTCTTATTCATGCCAAAATAAATTTATACTGATTATGCGTACAGTATAAATCAGACTATCTGAACTGCAATAGTTTTTCAGACGTAGCTGCAATATCGCTGAAAAGTGAAGCCAGATAATGCTTTGCGGGGATATACAGATTTCTCGGCAGTGGAAAGTTTGCGACACTTTTAAATATACTGATTGCATATACAGTATTTTATGTTAAAGTGCTTTCCATGGACAAACGATGAGTCAGTGATGAATGAAAGCCTCACTGAACGATGCAGTCGATGATGTCCTTCGCGATCTTTTTTGTAACAAGGTAGTTCATTATTTTTTGTAGTGACCGGAAATGCTCTGCGCTTCAAGGGTCAGAAAAAAGTATGAACTGCCTTTATAACCAACCCGGAGATTCATTTATGGCATACCTCAATCAGTCTTTTGATACGCGTTTCAGTCTGCAATTGTCGCCAACTTCTTTTTTACTGCGCTTAGGTCGTCGCGAGATATTTGTCTGCCGCGATTACAGACAGCGTGCTTATTACGTCAATCCCGTACTGGATTGCTCCACAGGTGTACAGCCAGGACATCTGGAAATTTTGTTCTGCAAGAAATGGCTGATTATTTTGTCCAAGGCAAACTGGTAAGCACTGAGGATTCGCGTCTTATGCTTCGCAATATGCACGCCTGATTTTGCTATTTTTGTTATTGCTTGTGCATACCGTAGTGCAGCAGTATCAGCAAGCGCAACAGCCTGAACAGTAGCCTTGCAGGTAAGGCTGGGGAAATGATCAGGGTCGCAATATCAGCGTGCCGATATAGCCAGCAGGCAATGCCAGCGCATAGATTTGAGCATCTTTTAAAACCGATGCCATCTGTTGCTGAACGTGGTCATCGTACTCTGTCATGGCAATGCCAGCACATTTAAAACGCGCTTCCATCATTGTCCAGTAATGCGCAAACAGCGTTGCGCGTTCACCATCTTGCACCTGTTGTAGTGCTGCGATTTGCTGAGGACTGAAATAGATACCGGCAATATCCTGCCAGTCATCCATAGCCTTTACTGCCATCAGGTCGATACCCGGCTGCTGTTTCTGACTGATCGCGGCTAACGATAAGCCAGATTCATGGCTGACGGAAATAAAAACTTCTTGTGCGGCAACGACGCATTGCAGTTTGCTACCTGCGACACGGATCAGCCGTATCTGTTCCGCTGCACTGGAAAACGCCTGCATCAGTAATTCAGTGATGGCGAGATGCAGTTGTTGTCTGGCGGTTTCGCGCTGAAGATTTGGTGGAAAAGACAGTCCGATCACCACATTGGACTGTTGCCTGAAATAATCGAGAGCAGACCAGCGCTGTGTTTCCCAGTCATAGACAGGGAAATCTGGCAGGCTTACAGCGCGCAGGTCCGGCATATTGCTAGTTATTTGCCGTCATCGCGGCCGGGCAACCGCGCCAATGCGAATTCGCAGGAATAAACTCCCCTTTCATCACCAGCGTCAGCGCCCCCAGGCTTGCATCATTACCGACAACTGCGCTGTACAACACGGCACTGCGCGGCCCCATGTAAACACGTTCACCGATGCTGACATGATCAATTTTCATGACGCGATCTTCAAATAAATGGGTTTGCGGGCAGGAGAGGGCATTGATTTCGCTGTGGTCGCCAATGCTGACACAATCAAACTCAGTAATATCGGTTGTGTCCATATACACACCGCGACCAATTTTGCAGCCAAGCAGATTGAATGCCAGCGGTAACCAGGGCGTACCACGCAGATAGCGCATGAAATTCGGTACAGCAATCCCTTCGTATAAATTCGTAATGCCTTCCGATAACCAGACAAATGGCGTCCACATGGGGACGCTGGCTTTCTTATAACGGAAAATCAGCAGCCATTTCAACACCAGTACAAAGACAAAACTGCCGACTCCATACAGCAAGCCTGAGGCTACCAGGTAATACAACACCTCAGCCCAACGGTCTTCCCCCGCGAGCGGCATCAGGTCAAGAACGACGGTGTAACCAACGGCAATCACCATCGCGTGTGGCGCAATAATCCGGAAAGTTTCAACCAGCGTGCGTCCTATGCGTCGCATCACTGAAGGCTTGAACGTTAAACTTTCAGGGAAACCTTTGACCTCTTCGCGTGCCGGCAAATTGATCGGCGGCGACCCCAGCCAGGTATCGCCATTTTTCATTTGCGCATTGTCTGGCGCGCAGGTGTGCACGCCTATCAGCACATTCTCGGGCAGTACTGTTCCATCCGGGATGTAGGCGCCGTTGCCGACAAAACTACGGCGCGAAACGACCGTTGGATGCATGGTCATCCAGCCACGATCTATCTGCTCATCACCAAGTAACACAGCGTCGGCAATGAAGGTTTCATCGCCCAGTGTCAGCATGTCCGGCACCACGCCCAATGCCGTTGAAATTTCAGCGCCTTTGCCGACTTTGGCACCCAGCATCCGGTACCAGAACGGTGCATATACCGTTGCATACACGCCATGCAGCACATTCAGACTCGATTCCTGAATCTGATTAACCAGCCATTTTCCGCAATAGATGTTGCCATGTACCGCGTAACTACCCGGTTTCAGTTTGGGCAGAATGCTCCAGCGTATACCAGCAGAAAGCAGGGCAGTGCAGACGATCAGAACAGCTGTCGCCGGAAACGCGAGTATGAAATATTTCGCCAGTTGCAAAGGAACCGAATTGGTTTGCAGCCACGGGAAATTATCCGCATTATCGAACCAGTCTATCGTCACAAAACTGGGGAAGACCGGCATAAAAAACAGCGCGCTGATAAACAGCGAGCCCACGATGAAAAAGGTGTTTTCGCCGATCGCGCGCAGCTTACTGTAAGCCGGTCTTGCGGGATAAGCATTGGCATCAAACGCGCCAACATCTTTTGCCGGGGATCCTTTCCAGATACGATCGCGTGGAATAATCTGACCTTCCGCCAATGCGGATTGCCCTTCCAGATGCGCGCCTTCTTCCAGCGTGACATTTCCTTCGAGTACGCAATACGAACCGACATAAGCATCTTTGGCGATGTTGATGCTGCCGATCAGAAGTTCACCATGCTGAACCCGCACATTTTCCAGATTCGTTGCATTGCCTATGCTGGCACCATCCCCGATGGACAGCAGATCCGGCGCACGCAAGGTGATCGAACCTATCATCACATCGCGGCCTATCTTCGCGCCGAGTGCACGTAGCCACCACGAATACAATGCAGAACCACTCAGCATATAGACTGGCGCGGCATCAACCAGCCGATCTGCCAGCCACCAGCGGAAATACGTCACGCCCCACAACGGATAACGACCGGGTTTCAATCGTCCGGCAATCAGCCATTTGCCGATAATCGCAATCGCGAATTCTGCAACCGTCAATAATAAAAACACGCCAACCGACAACAACACTGCGCGCGTAATCGAGTCACCGGGGTCACCAGTAAAGAAATGGTAAGCAAAAAACGGCGTCAGCCATTGCACCATACGCATGGCCACCAGCCACGGCACCGTAGCAGCCTGCGCCGCGCCACAGATCCAGCGTTTCCAGACTGGTGCCGGGTTCCAGGTTTCCTGAGCATCTGCGAGGGCCGCATCCTGCAGCAAACCGGCGGCCTCCAATACCTCAGAAATACCTTGCACACTGCGACGCTGATAGATGTCGGCAATCTTGAAATACGCAAAACGGGGATGTTTTCGTAATACAGACACCAGTTTTGCCGCCATCAGCGAATGGCCGCCAAGATCATTGAAAAAATCGGCGTCGCGCCGTATTGTCTGTCCGGGGAATAAGCTTGCCAGCGCACTGAACAACACTTCCTCAGTTGCGGACTCCGCAACGTCCGATTCGCCGGATGCGGCTACGGCTTGTAAGACACATCGTTTTAACTCGTTGCGATCGATTTTTCCTGAGGTCAGGCGCGGAACTTCCGTCATGAATTCGAAGCGCGACGGCACCATATATGGTGGCAGAAGCGCGCTAAGTACGCCCCGCAAGCCTGCGCCGAATTCAGCGTCGGATTGCGTCGCCATCGATGCAACCGTATTTTCTGCATGAATGTCTTCGCGGACGATGAACGCAACGATCTGGTCTATACCCTGATCCTGACGCAAGACCACGGCGACAGTACCAACACCGGTTTGCTGTGCGAGGACAGTTTCAATTTCCCCTAACTCAACCCGGAAACCGCGAATTTTCACCTGATCATCGGCACGCCCAAGACAAACAACGCTGCCATCCGGCTGTATGCAGGCCAGATCACCGGTTCTGTATAAACGTGCTTCGTTTGCTTGTGTTGCCCACGGATTCGGCAGAAATTTTTCTGCTGTTAAATCGGGGCGTCCCAGATAACCAGTTGCGACGCCAGGGCCGGAAATGCAAAGTTCCCCCGTCTCTCCCCACGGCAACAAGCGCAGACCATGTTCAATATCGGTTGCAATCACCATCAGCGAATAATTTGGCAGAGGTTTGCCTATCGTCACCGCTTGCTGAGGCTGCAACGATGCAAGACTGGCCGATACCGTTGCCTCCGTCGGGCCATAGGTATTGAACATCTGCCGTCCCGGTTTGCTCCAGCGATTAACCAGCGCTTCCGGGCACATTTCGCCGCCAAGATTAATCAGACGCAGGCTGGCAACATCTTGCGAAAATAAAGCGAGCAGGGTAGGGACGGCATGTAAAACGGTAATGTGATTTTCTGCGAGCGCGACAGGCAGCAGATCAGGGTCGGCCGTAATCGCTTTAGGTGCTATCCATAAGGTTGCCCCCACCAGATAACTAATCCAGATTTCTTCGAATGACATATCGAAGGCCACTGAAAATCCCTGATAGACCCAGTCGGACGGCGCAATCTGCAATACCTGATTTTCACTGCGTAAAAAATGGCAGATACTTGTCTGACTAACAAGTATGCCTTTCGGCTTTCCGGTCGAGCCTGATGTGTAAATAACATAGGCAGGATCTGTGGAGTGACTACCGCGACGTCGCAACAATATTTCAGGCTGATGTGCCGCCGCAATTTCCGCGATCCAGATCGGGAGAGGCAATTGATGCAGCTGACTTTCAAACCCGGCGCAGGACAGGATGCCGGCCGCACTGGCATCTGCCAGGCAAACTGCGATACGCTCGACCGGCGTATCCGCATCAAAAGGAAGCCAAGCTGCTCCGGTTTTCGCAATGCCTGCCTGCATGACCAGCAGATCAATACCATGCGGTAACCATAAGCCGACGATTTGCCCGGGGCCGACCCCGGCTGAAATCAAAAATGATGCGACGCGATCTGCAGCTGCGTTTAACTCACTGTACGTCAGTGCGCGTTTTTCAAAAATCAGCGCCGTTTTATCCGGGTAACGGGAGGCTGTCGCTTCCAGCAGGTCTGCAAGGATTTCTTCGCGAATCAGATCGGGCTGAGACTGACCATACAAAATTCCGTTATCCGGTGTATTGACAAAGGTGCTGCTTGACGAGGGCATAAGTATTCAGAATTGGTGACAACGATTGTTTGATTGTTTTATATTTTTTACGATGACAGGCAACGTTGAACGTTGATCTGGATCAGAAGGCGGGAATATGCCGCTATGTCGATAGTCTGGCAGTTTATCATTTCGGGAAATTAAATAATGTCGAAATAGCGCGCTTAATCGCAACTGTTTCTATTTATTGCGCAAGAATTGCGCAAGATAAAAATCCGGACATGATCTGTCCACGCATGGAATACCAAAAAAAGACGATGTCGCCGGAAAACGGTTGACCATACCAAAGTCTGTCAGCTATGGTTTGCATTAGATTAATTGGTATGCAAAATCAATCAAATCTGCTGAGATTTCTCAGTGAACTCAGTTAGTAATCGTGTCTGGAACGACTAACCGTTGTATTTTCCATGTTAAAAAAAGAAAACCTCCACTACGGCTTCCAGTTTATTCCATGGGTCATTCTCATTCTCGGTCTCGCACTGACCTATGCACTTCAGGATACGCCGCGCGAAGCCAATCGCCAGGCACTGCACGATGAGTTCGAGTACAGATCGAACGAGACTGTTGATAATATTATCCGGCGCCTGCAAAGCTATGAACAAGTCCTGGAAGGTGTCGCCGGCCTGTTCACCGTCACCCATAACGTCAGTCAGGATGAATTCAACCGCTATATTGAAACACTGAAATTTGAAGATAAATTTCCGGGGATTCAGGGTGTGGGTTTTGCCCGTTTTATTACATCCAAAGAAAAAAGCGCCTTCATCAGCCAAATGCGGGCGAATGGCGCAATTGAATACGATATCCGTCCGGCAGGCGAACGTGAAATCTATGCTCCGATCACCTTTCTGCAGCCACCTAACTGGCGGAACCAGCGTGCGATTGGTTACGATATGTATTCTGAAGCCATTCGCCGCGCAGCACTGAATAAAGCTATCGAAGAAGATAAGACCATCATTTCCGGTAAGGTAAAACTGGTTCAGGAAACCGAGCAGGATGTGCAGGCTGGTTTTCTTATGTATATGCCGATTTACCGTCTGCATAGCCAGCATGACAACATCACTGAGCGACATCAGAATATCGAAGGCTGGGTCTATGCACCATTCCGTATGAATGACCTGATGACAGGAATACTCGGTCATCGTTTCGATGAAAGCAGCGCTCCTTTTCATCTGAGTGTTTATGACGGCCTCTCAACCGAAACGCCCCAGTTGATGTACGACTCAAAAAAAATGACGGAAAACTACGATGCAGTTTTCCGTACCGTCAAACCACTGGCTTTATTCGGACACCACTGGAACATCGTCATCACTTCATTGCCGGCATTCGATGCCAGACTGAAAAGTGACCGGGCAAATATTATTGCCGTTACCGGCAGCATCGCCAGCGTGTTGCTCGCGCTGGTGGTCTGGTTGCTGGTCACCGGACGCTCCCGAGCGCTGGCAATCGCAAGAAATATGACCAGCGAATTACGGCAAAGCGAAGCAGAACAAAAGAAACTGAATCGCGCACTCAGGCTCATCAGCGACTGTAATATCGCTCTGTCACGCAGTGAGAACGAGCATCATCTGCTATCTGAAATTTGCCGTCTGTGCGTCGATAACGGCGGTTATCTGATGGCCTGGGTCGGCTATGCCGAACAGGATGAAGCAAAAACAGTACGCCCGATTGCGCAAGCTGGCTATGAAAGCGGCTATCTTGAAACGATTAATATTTCGTGGGGCAACAATCCGCAAGGACAGGGCCCGACCGGTACCGCCATCCGGACCGGCACACCGCACATCATTCAGAATATCCTGACCAATGCCAGCATGGCTCCTTGGCGTCAGGCTGCATTAGAGCGGGGCTATCAATCCAGCGTGTCATTGCCGCTCATTTGTGACGCAAAAATTCTCGGTGCTTTAAATATCTATGCCTGTGAGGCTGATGCTTTTGATACGGCGGAAGTGCGACTTCTCGAAGAAATGGTGAATGACATTGCTTATTGCATAGTCAGCTTGCGTACGCGTACAGAGAATGCCGAAACTAGGGAAAAACTGGAATTTTTGACGAATTTTGATCCCTTGACTAGGGTCTGTTGACGTTTCACATAGGCAGCCATAAAAAAGCACAGGCCATGGCGACGACACTTTCATAATTTCGCTTCAATTTATCAAACCGGGTTGCCAGCGCCCGATAACGAGCAATGTCCACATGATTCGCTCAACGGGATGACACCTGTTGAATACCGATTATTTCATCAACCTCAAAACTCTAGTAATACCTGGCACTGATTGGGGGAGGTTTACAATCCCTTAATATTTTTTAGATGATCTAATTTAGAAAGCTTAGATGAATAGCTAGAATCTGACATGTGCAAACGTTACGAATGAATGGTAATGTAAAGTATAGTGCTTTCGGGCAACATGATTAAATAAAATTCAAGCAAGGACTGATCGAAGAACTCCGAAAAGTTTTGACATTAAAATTGATTTTACTTGACATGCAAATTCATTTAGCTTGACTTACAAATGCAATAAACTTGACATACACATTAAATTTAACGCCTTTAAAGTAAAAAACTGACCTTATTTAAAGAGAGATTTTTGGAGCACCGGAGAGGCATAGAATAATAGAATAATAGACTGTCAAGCCCATTCCGCATGTGTTGAGCTTTTTTTTGCTAGTTTGAATGGTGACTTTACTACATACGCTCAGGCACCTGATCCAGATCACGAGACATTCTCGTCATCTCTCCTGGTTGCCGATTCTTCTCCTCACATGCGCATAGGAACGCAATACATGTTTGAACAATACACCTATCAAAACGGCGGGCAGCCAGGGAGGGCGATGAATGAGTTGAGTCGCTGCAGTCTCGCCCTCATTTACGCGTTGATATTGAAGTGACATTCGACAACGTGGCAAGTTACCCGGAATTTATCGATCCAGACTATCAAAATCGGCAATTGCAGCACACACTAACAAATTGCCGCTGAATTAAAGGCACCTGCAGGCGCCCTGAATATGCAATTAGCCACCCGAGTTCGGATCAGTTATATCTCAAACCCAACCCCAAACTCCTTCAACCAAGCCTTGCATTCCAAATAGTCCGGCACTATCTTCTCAACCGATTTCCAAAACGCGGGAGAATGATCGTGGTGTTTGAGGTGACATAGCTCATGCACCACTACATAATCAATGATACGGTGCGGCGCCATGATGACTTTCCAGTGAAATTGGATCTCGCCTTTGATATTGCAGCTGCCCCAGCGTGATTTGAAGGTTTTTACGCTGACATCCGTCGGCTCGACACCCACAATGCTGGCATAGCGTTTGACCTTCTCTTTGAAGCGCGTCTCTGCTTGTAAGCGATACCAGTGCGTTAGCATGTCGCGGATGATATGGTCGTGGCGCATGGCCTTGGGAACGACAACCTGTAGCCTGCCCTGCAGCAGCTTGACTGGTTGTAATTTGCCAGTCGTGATCTTGAGCCGGTAATTTCGACCTAAATACGGGAAAGCTTCACCACTCAGCATTTCGCGCTTGGGTGCGGGTTGCTGTTGTTGGTGCAAGTAGAGTTTTTCTTTAATCCAGCGATGCTTATCTTTGAGCAGTTGCTCTATGCGCTCGGCTTCCAATGCTTTTGGCACAGCGATAGATACCACGCCATCTTCTACTTGCAGGCGTGCAGATTTGATTCTGGCTGTGCGAATGACTTCTGCCACGTAGCCATTGCCTGAGATGTATTCGCTACTTGCCATTAGCGGAACTTCACTTTTGCCAAGTCCATGAAGCGGTCTTTGACTTGGTTAATGATTGCCGGATCATCAAAGTTAGAGGCAACTAAGGTGCGTTTAATTTCTCGCTGTACGCGTTTGATTTCATCTTGCTTGTTAAAAAAGTCAACGATGTTCGTTGCTTCATCTAACATCTTCACCAGCTCTTTGGTGATCGCAATGATTTCATCGTGCTTGGCTTCGCTCAAGGCTTCATCGCCTTGGATTCGAGCGACCTCTGCCACCAAGATATTGCGAAAGGCAAACTCGGTTTCATCCAACCCCAAATCAGTCGCGGCTTGCTGGCGATTGCTTTCAATGTTGTCGCGGAAGTCCAAAAGCAGTTGCACTAGCTCGTCCCAATGCTCAGACTTCTTCCGCAAAATTTCATCAAGTCTTGCGCTTAAAGATTTAAAGTATTCTTCGTCCTGCTCCAGATTAATGTCGATGTAATGCTTAATCGCGCTTTCTATCTCCGACGCTTTGGATTCGTCAGACTTGTGTTCTTGCAGTTTCTTCTTGTAATCAACCGCTAGCAGGTCAATCGGAGGGATCTTGGGATCAACGCCTGTGGCGCGGATATGTTCCTCGATCAGGCTACGCACCTTGGCGCCTACGCCCGTCAAGTCAAGTTGTGGGTCACGGTACAGATTACGTGCGCCTTGGTTAATCTTGCCCAACAACGTCATGTCGTGCAAGAAGGGATTCGCACCGACGTCTGGCATCACGATGTTGAGCTGCTTCGCAAACTTCTTGAAATCAATTTCAAACTGCTGGCGTACTTCTTCGTTCTTTAGCACCAATACACACGCGTCGATATCACTCAACTCTTTACCCTTGAAGTGACGAACCACGCGCGTATGCGCAGCCTTGAGCTTGGGAATTTCTTCGCGCAGGTCTTGCAAAGCGCCTGCCACGTCTTCTTTCGAAAACATCTCCAAGGCTTCAGTCAAATAATCGCTCAAACCGAAGTAGTCAACGATATAGCCTTTGTCTTTACCATTGGCGGTGCGGTTCACCCGCGCAATTGCTTGCAGCAAGGTGTGTTCACGCAACTTGCGGTCAAGGTACATCACTTGGCAGATGGGTGCATCAAAACCCGTCAACAGCATGTCTTTGACCACGATGATCGAAAGCGGGCTCTCACTAATCGGTTTCTTGAAGTTATCAATCTGCAGTTTCTGCTGCACAGGGTCGGTGTACGGCGTGTAGAAGGCCTCGTCGTTATGGCTGCCTGAAATAATCACAGCAGATTCTGGTCCTTCTAGCTCATCCAGCGTCTGCTTATAGATGACCGCCGCTCTGCGTGAAGAGGTGACGATCATCGCTTTAAAGCCATCTGGCTGAATTTTCTCGCGATAGTGCTTGAGAATATCGATACATATCCAGCGAATGCGCTGTGGTGCCTCCAGAACGGCTTGTTCAGTGCCAAATTTTTTCTTGATCGCGGCTTTATCTTCGGCGCTGCGGTCGGCGAAGTATTCATCAAACAGTTTGTCGAGTGAATCACCTGTGACTTTGGTTTTCGCTTCTCGCCCTTCGTACAAAATCTGGCACGTCGCGCCATCGGCTACCGCTTGCTCTATCGTGTAGGTATCGATGTAACTACCGAAGGCATGGGTAGTTTTTTCAGAGGTAATGAGTGGCGTACCCGTAAAGGCAATCTTCGGCGCATTGGGTAAGCCGGCATTGATCGCCACACCCAGAGAACCATATTGCGTGCGGTGCGCTTCATCGGCTAAGACAATAATCTTTTCCGAAGTGTTCAACACAGGGAAGTTAGCGTATTCATTCTCTTGAAATTTCTGCACCATCGCTGTGACTAAGTCGGAGCTATCACGTGCCAATAGTTCCTTCAGATGCGCAACCGAATTAGCGTGATACACCGTTTCACCCTGCGCTCGTTCAAATTGCGCGGTGAGCTGTTGATCAAGCTGGGTGCGGTCGGTGATAAACACCAGCTTGTAATCACGCAATTGCGGGTCACGGCGCATCTTCATCGCCAGCATCACCATGGTCAGGGATTTGCCCGAACCCTGCGTATGCCAAATCACGCCACCTTTGTCGCGCTTGTTTGCGCCATTCTTTAAACGTGCAATCGTCTTATGCACCGCACGGAACTGCTGATAACGCGCAATCTTCTTCACCATGCGGCCATCAATGGTTTCAAACAAAGTGAAGCTACGGATAATGTCCAAGAAATTAGCGCGGTCAAACAAACCAGCCAAGAGGATTTCTTGAGAGTTGGCGACGACTGGCGTATTAAGAATCGCGTCATAAGGAACGGAAGAATCATTAACACCTAGCAAGCCATTAGCACCGCCGTCATTCCCGCGAAGGTGGGAATCCAGCGTCGTTACGCATCCCTCACCTTGCGCAGCAACTAACTTTGCCACTCCAACCTCATCCAGCGGATAAGCATCCTTCCATTCCAAATAATGCTCGTACTTAGAACTAATCGTCCCCACTCGCGCCTGATCACGGTGCATGCTCACCATCATCTGGTTATACCAAAACAGCTTCTCTGCACCTTCGTTTTCATGCGGAGCGCGTCGATTGGCATAGCGGCGCAACTGGTCGATGCCTTTCGCCATCGGATCGGTCACATAAGGTGACTTTGCTTCGATCACCGCCAAGGGCAAACCATTCACGAACAAAATAATGTCCGGAATAATCGACTGATTCGGCCCTTCAATTTTGAACTGATTCACGCACAAAAACTCATTGTTCTCGATATTTTCGAAATCTATGATCTTCACCGTCTGCCCACGACGACCATGCCCAAGGTCTTGCTCTACCGATTGGTAATGCACCAGCATTTTCCACAGGTTGAGGTTGGCTTCCATCAAGGTAGGAAATGACGGGTGCGTCATCTCGCGCATCACCTTGCGCAGGTTTTCTTCGCTGATCCATGGATTGATACGTCGCAATGCGGCTTGTAACCGTTTTTCTAGGACGACCTCACGGAAATACTCACGTTCGCCGTTTTCAGCGAAATTCTGCGGCGCGAGTTGCAAGCCATGTTGGTAGTTCCAACCTAAAGCCTGCAGTTGATTGAGCGCGGGGAGTTCTACTTTGTCGTATTCGTCGTTGGTCATATTCAGTTTTTAGAAGCGGCGCACTTAGTTTGGAAGCATCGTACAATTCGAATACGCTTTTGTGCGATTATAAAATTTCAATTAAGTGAAGTGCGCAACGTTTGAAAACCACAAATGCCTCTTCAAAACTTGGCCTGATTTCGCCATAGATCAGCGGCAGCAATCTCGTTTCATATTCAATTTGAGTTTGCTTATCCGTTTCGACTTGGTGCAATGTCTGCGTTAAACACGCTGCAGGGTCTTCTATGAATGCAGCATGCTTAGTGAATTCTTGTACATCAAAATTAAGTAACTCTTTGAAATGCGTCGTTGCTCGTTCAAGAGCGGCAGGATCTTTTTGCATGACGCAATACACATCGTAAATATGCCGCACTAAAGCAGCATCCCAGGGTTCAAGCATGTTGCCGCTACGGTGCAATGCAAACCGACGTAAAAACGAAAGTATTTTTTCTGCCAGGGTTTCTTCGACGGAGATACAAGGGAAGGAAATAGTCTCCCCATCCAATTCAGCCAATTGATTAACCAGGTAACCAATCTCATCAATTTGCAAAGGAAAGCAAGGCTGACGTAACGTGAACTCCAGAATCAAATGTGGACGCAAACTGACATCGCCACTGTAGCGACGCTGATAAAACCATGCCGTTCTAAAATAGCGGTTCTCATTGAAAGTTTTAAACTCAGCCTCATCCGCCACAAAACCAAACTTGGCCATCGCCGCGATCAGTCGTTTTTTTAAATCTTTTAGCTGCTTATTGATCGCGCTGCGCGTCAAACCAGGTACATCTGCAAGCACCAGCTTAATGTCAATATCTTCCGACATTCTGGCAATCATGCCATGTGCTTTAGCTAAACTTGTACCGCCACAAAACACCAATTTAAAATTACCATGACCAATGCCGCTTAACACCCTCAACACATCGGTGACATGGATGTCTTTTTCGAGAATAGCAGGCGTTAATCCACCCACTTCTTTTTCTGCGAGTACCGCGTCAATCAGTTCAACTTGCTCGTTTGTGATTGCTCTCATAGGCAATAGTCTGTTTTCCAAATCCAAGTTTTCGATTGATACGACGATTGCCAATGTTAATCACGTTGCCGGCGGGTAGCTGGGTGCTGCTGCCCGTGTTATAGGCTTGGGTTAATTGACTAGAAAAAGTTTTGACGCCCAATTTGCGCAGAGCAATGGGTGCCAATACTGCCACCGGCTGCACAGGAATCGGCGCACCGGACAGCACACTTTTCTTTGCCTTGGCATACACCCCCACACCTAACTTCACAATAACGCCACGGCTCACGAGACTACGCAAGGCACGACTTACCTGTGCCTCGCTGCCGAGCGCAGCAAATTCATTACGGATAAACACGTCGTCTTTACGACGCGCTATCGAACGCAGCATTTTCTCTTCAACAATCATCACAAACCCCGATCACCACTTATGACTAAATAGTAATTTAAATCATTGAATAATAAAAGAATTTTATTACAAGTTACGATCATCAACCGGACGAAACACTGTGCGACTGGTGATGCCCAATTGCACTTACGGCACTCGAACATTTCCGGTTAGCAGGTCTTGCATAAGAGCCTTTTTCAGATCTACCACGATCTCTAATTTTCTTTGTTTCGACTCAATATTTATATCGACAGCTTGCAGCCTTTTTCGTATTTCCACTTGCTCATCCATCGGTGGTAATGGAAGCAAAATTTCCTTTACGATCCCGGCATTAAGATTTTTTTGCGTACCCTCTTGCACTAACAATCGAAGGTTTTCGTATTCCTTTGAAAAGAAATAAAACAGAAAATATTTATCTAATTCGTTATTCGGGAGCATCGCAAGACATGCTTGGTTCAGGCATGCATCAATCCCCAGCAATGCTACCTTCCCTCTCGTAATTCCTTGCCCATACATAGCCATAAGTACAGAACCCGCTGGAATTAATTTTGTCGAGGAGTTCTTAAGCCCGAGTTCGGTTATGTATTCCTCAGCCGAATATATTGTCGTGTAATTTATTTCACCCGTTTTAATCCAAGGAATATTGCCGTTCCAAAACTCTAAGTTCGTTCGATCTGGAGTTCCACCTGACGTAACTTTACAAATATCACCAACAGCCTTGAACGTCCAAGCCTTCGGAATCCGCCCCACTGGGCTGTCTTTGAATTCTGTGTGACCGATGCCCTTGGTTAATAGCTCCTGCATCATGCCGGTTTTCAGGTCTTTGAGTTTGTTGATTTGCGCTGTTGTGGACGCTATCACCTCGTCAACAGCCGTGAGGATGGAGGCGATTTTTTGTTGTTCTTCGGCTGGTGGAAAAATACCGTGGTATGTTCTAAAAAAATCTGTTGGCACTCTGCGCTGTCCCGCAGACCCGGTCATATTCGATTCACCTTGCATTCTGAATGTTTGATAATTCGTAAAATGATAGATAAACCGAGGATGTGCATTCTTCTTAGCACGTAGGACATGGAATTCCGTGCTACCAAAACCTACGCCATTCACAAGTCGATCGACATAAGCCCCTTTACCATTTTCAAAACATGGCGTAATTTTCGCAACTAAGACATCTTCGTTCTGAAAGCATGTGAAACCTTTGGACACTTCACCGTATCGCCTGATGTTTCTATTTATGATTTTCGCTTGGTTTGATACATCTTCCATCTTGAAGAAAGAAACTTCCGTTTCATTCTCTAAAAGATTGCGGTTAGTGAGTCGCGGGTTAATTTCGGCGAAATACTCAAGACTTTCCTGCAACCAGCCGTCTGGCAAACTTCTACTCATACCCCAACTCCACCAAGTAAGCCTTCATCGCCGCTTCTGCTTGTGCCACTTGCGCATCGAGTTCATGCAAAGACACACGATACTTATCCCACCATCGTTCAAACTGCGCGATCACCGTTGGCTTGTCGGCTGGCAGCAACTGGCGCAGAGCTTCTTTGCTTTCTATCGTTGGGGACCAATCGAAATAATCTGCATCCCTTTGTACCAACACCGCGCTGACATCAAAGCCTTGTAAGATTTCTTCTTGAATGTAATCGTCCATCACTTCACGCACGGGCACACCGCCGTGCAGTAAGGCGCGCACATCGTAGATTTCTGGTGGTGGTGAAGTGTCGGCATAGCGGCGGATATTCAGGTTGTAATCGTTTTCGGCGATCTCTTCTAGGCTAACCACTTTGGCATAGCGTTTAACATCGGCATAGTTGTTAAAAGTCGCGACGATTTTGGCGATGTCTTCTTCACGCAGGCTGTTTTGGTTCTTGCCTTCTTGGTAGTCGAGTTCAGCGTTGATGAACAGCACTTTGCCTTGGCGTTGTGCAGGCTTGTTTTTGTTAATGATGAGAATACTGGCGGGAATGCCTGTGCCGTAAAACAGGGCTGCGGGTAAGCCGATTACAGCTTCGAGCAAATCATCCTTGAGTATGCCTTTACGGATTTCTTTTTCGCTAGACCCACGGAACAAGACGCCGTGCGGCATCACCACACCGGCTATGCCTTCGTTATTGAGCGAAGCAATCATGTGCTGCACAAACGCCAGATCACCTGAATCTTTCGGTGGCGTGCCGTAAGGGAAACGGCCATAGCCGTCGTTATCAGCACTGTCTTTACCCCAAGCGGCAAGGCTGAATGGGGGATTGGCGATGACGCGGTCAAAGCGCATGAGTTCGCCGTTCTGCACGTGTTGCGGTTCGCGTATGGTGTCGCCTTTGCGAATATCGGCATTGAAGACGCCATGCAAGAACATATTCATCTTACAGATCGCCCAGGTGTTCAGATTCATCTCTTGCCCGAATAAGGACAAGTTGGCGGGGTTCTCACCATGCTCTACGAGGTAGTTACGCGTTTGCACCAACATACCGCCCGAACCCACGGTGGGGTCGTAGATACGCATACCTGCATGGGGCTGTAACAAAGCCACCAGCAACTTCACGACTTCACTCGGCGTATAGAACTCACCACCTTTTTTACCGGCAGAGTCGGCAAACATTTTGATCAGGTATTCGTAAGCGGTGCCGAGCAAATCACTCGATTCAAAATCTTGGTTGCGCAGACGATGTTTAGAAAAGTGCGAAAGCAAGTCGGCGAGCTTTTTGTCGGAGAGCTTGTTTTTGATGTTGAAGTCAATCGACACCAACACGCCTTCTAAACTTGTGTTGTGTTCCTCAATGGCTTCGGTGGCTTTATTCAGCTCGGCACCGATATCGTGCTTGAGATCTTTCAAGACATTCCAACGCGCTTTCTCTGGCACGAAGAAAGTATCGTGGTATTCGTCTTCATCTTGCGCCAAGGCTTCCGCCTGCGCTTGTGTTTTGCCAATGCCAATGTAATGCGCAATCACGCGCTCTTGTTCTTCTTCAAAGCTATCAGACAGACGCTTTAAGAACATCATGCCGAAGATATAGTCTTTGTACTCAGAGGCATCCATATTGCCGCGCAAGATGTCGGCCGCGGTCCATAAGTAGGATTCTAGTTGTTGCAGAGTGAGTTTTGGGGTGAGTGTTTGAGACATGCTGGTGTTGCCTTATTTATTATCCAGGAGACAAAGGATAAGGACTATCAAACATACTGGCAAGTGATATGGCTGCCTCTTTCTGTGGAGACGTACAATTCAATTAATTACGCTCATTGCCATCACGGAAAGCTCAATGCACAACCAGATCTGATGGCAGGAATGAACCAGAAGACCCGCAAGCAGGCATTCGACGGCTTTCAATATTCCGATGATCTGTATTTCTGTCAATCTGCTCTTGCGCATTGCTATTCTCCTTCGGCATCTCAATTTGCCGCAAGAACTCTGCTTATGCGTGGCTTGATTTTACGGGAGGGTTACAGATTAAGCATTAATCAAATGATCGGCCATTTGTGCAAACGTGTTGATCAAACTATCCCGCAATGATTTATCTTCCACTTGCTCTGTTAACGCTTGTGCCATACACAACATCCATTCGTCACGTTCAACTTGTCCTACCGAATAAGCAGCATGTCGCATACGTAAGCGGGGGTGACCGTTTTTCTCTATATAAAGAGGCGGCCCCCCGAACCAGCCAGATAGAAATTCAAATAAACTTTGCTCGCTGCCTTTCAGACTTTCGGGATGGATGCTGCGTACTTTGTAAGCTTCGGGTAACTCATCCATTAGTTCGTAGAAACGTTTGACAAGTTTTCTTATTGCGACTTCGCCGCCTAATAAATCATATGGCGTTAAGGTTGTGCCTGTATTCATTTATATTTTCTCAGGTAAAGGAGTTCAAACGCGCGCTTTAACCAATGGAATATACGCATCGATGGAAGAACGACGTTATAGTTTTGTGTCCGCCACACCAGCGTGCCTTTGTTTAACGAATCAATGAATTACAGAGATGTACTGGGAGGCAGCAGGCGAGATAGGAAATCGTCACGACTTGCATCCGCAAACCAAGGATGCCAACGTCTTTGCTCAAGAACATTACTGACTGACCTAGCCTGATAGGCGTGACTACTGAACAAAAGTGTTTCAACTGGCAAAGTGAATACCTTACGTGTCACGCTATCCCAGAGTGCTTCCGGCAAAGCGGGACGTGGCTGATAAGGGCAAGCATCCACGTTAAGTAAATCTCCACAAAAAAAACGATCCTGCCAAAGAAAGCTCAGACAATTTTCTGTATGCCCCGGCGTTGCTATGATCTGCAGATGTTCATTTCCTAGTAGTATCCGCCCACCCATATATTCAGGTATCTGATGTTGTATGCGCGGTGCGTTCAAGGCATCTAACGCCTCGGATTCTCCTGGTATCAGAAGATCGTGTTCATGGGTACGTAATACCCATTTCAATCGCAAGCGGTGCTCATTGAGAATCGCATTAAATACAGGGATATCTGCACTTCTCGGGTCAATAACGACTGCCTCCCCGGATGGAATGTCCGCAAGCAGGTAACTTGTAGTGCGCCCCGTCTCATTGAAGAGCATGCGAAAATACATGATTTTCAATTAGAAAATTTTATTAAAACACCTGCCGCCAGAGCCCCCAAACACGCCCATCCGGAAAACAGCATTTTGAAAATGGGAAATCGAGGAATAAACCCCACCCCATTAACGAAGCCCGCACTCATTGACCAAAAAAACAGCATGAGTAGTGTGTGGTCGACTTCCCCGCTACGGTTTGTGAGTAACGGGGGGTAAAACGTGCCAGTGAGCATGATGAATAGTCCGACGAACAAACTCAGCCAATGAGTTCTAAAAGACTGTTCAGATGGTCGCAAATCGGGAGTCATTTACTTATCCGATCTGCAGCAGTATTACTTCTCGCCTCTTCATTTTCACCCCACATTGCGTTGAGGATTGCAAGCAATACCGCAAAACCAACTCCTAATACCCAAGCGAAATACCACATATGATTTCCTTCGTAGTTTCATTAAACACGATGAATGTCTGACCATCGCTGACGAGTGTCTTACCTCGTTAATCCCTGTTAATACGCAGAATGTTCATTTGCTTCAATTTGTGTCGTGGTCACCTTGCCTCGCATGACGCGATAGGCCCATGACGTGTACAGCACAATTAACGGCATAAAAATCAATGTCGCCCAAAACATAATCCCAAGAGACAAATGGCTGGAGGCACTATCCCAGATGGTCAGACTTGCCGAAGGCATTGTTGAAGAAGGCATAATGAATGGAAACATTGAGGCACCAGCAGTTCCAATGACACCGATCAGTGACAACGATGACACAACAAAAGCAGATAAGGTGTAACGCATTTTCATTAATGCGACTACGACCATAGGACAAGCAATGCCCAATGCCGGGAGTATCCAGAGAAGTGGCTGACGTTGATAATTCAACATCCACGCTCCAGCTTCACGAATGACCGTTTTATTAAGCGGATCAGGAAGTGATGCAGGATTGACAGCAGAAGTAATATGGAAGCCGTCAATATGTTGCAACCAAAATCCTGCTGCAACGAAAGTGATGACCAAAATCAGTGCAGCGATACTTGCACCCCTGATTGCTCGTGTTTGAATGACGCCTTCTGTTCTATGAGCAAGGTAAGTGCCACCGTGCATCGTGATCATCGCGCTACTCACTACCCCGGCTAATAACGCGAAAGGGTTGAGTAGTTGCCAAAAACTACCCGTGTACGTTGAAATTAAATAATTATTAAATTGAAATGGAACGCCTTGCAATAAGTTGCCGAACGCAACACCAAAAATCACTGGTGGAACTGCACCACCCACAAACAGTCCCCAATCCCACGTCTTACGCCAGGTTAGGTTGTGAATTTTACTGCGGTAGTCAAAACCGACAGGCCTGAAAAATAGTGCCCACAACACCACCAGCATCGCCCAATAAAAACCACTGAAAGCGGTTGCATAGACTAATGGCCATGCGGCAAAAATTGCACCGCCACCTGTAATAAACCACACCTGATTTCCATCCCAGTGCGGCCCGACAGTATTGATGACAACCCTTCGCTCAATGTCATTTTTCCCGACAAATGGCAACAGAGTACCAACGCCCATATCGTGCCCATCCATGATCGCGAAACCGATCAATAGCACTCCAACCAACAACCACCAGATAATTTTAAGAGTAGGATAATCCAACACAATAATCTCCTTTTAAGCGTGCGCTGATGTGTGGTGTGCTTCGTGATCGTAGCGACCAACACCAAGACTGCCGGGGCCTTGCCGGGCAAACTTCACCATCAGATACATTTCAATAATGAGCAGCACTGTGTAAAAGCCGATGAAGCCAGCGAGAGAGCCGTATAAGCTGTTGACACTCAGTGTTGAAACACTCATGTGCGTTGGCAGTACGCCATAGATGGTCCAAGGTTGCCGACCATACTCTGCAACAAACCAACCCAATTCACATGCAATCCAGGGGGCTGGAAGCATGAATAAGGCCGTCTTCAGCAATATAGGGTTATGTTGAGCTTTCGTTTTTAATGTGCTCCAGAATGCGATTAAAAACAATAAAAGCATTGCGAAACCTAACCCGACCATAATTCTGAATCCCCAGAACATGGGAGTCACTTTAGGTACGGTATCGTTGACCGCTTTTTCTATAATTTCCGGTGTCGCCTGGTTCACATCCACGACGTATTTTTTTAGCAGCAACCCAAAGCCCAGATCCAGTTTATGTTGATCGAAAACCTGAAGCGCGACTGCATCCTGTCTGTTTTTTCGTAGCGCATCGAGGGCATTTACTGCGACGATACCTTGAATAATTCTTTCGCGATTCTTGGCCTTAATTTCGTGAATACCCGGAATCTCTTTACTGATTGAACGGGTGCCTATCAATCCCATTACCCACGGGATCTCAATTTCCCAATCATTCTTTGCTTCTTTTTCATTAATCTTGGCGACCAGCGTCAGCCCAGCGGGAGCTGGTTTGGTTTCCCACATTGCTTCAATCGCCGCCATCTTCGTTTTTTGCGCTTCACCAACGGTATAGCCGGACTCATCACCCAAAACAATGACGCTGAGAACTGAAGCTAAACCGAAAGCTGCCGCAACGCGAAAACTTCGCTTGGCAAATTCAATATCCCGGCCTTTCAATAGATACCAGCTGGAAATCGACAGGACAAACATAGCTCCGGTAACATATCCAGCTGAGACCGTATGGACAAATTTTGCCTGAGCATCGGGATTGAAAACAATCGCCCAAAAATCGACCATTTCCATTCGCATAGTTTGATAGTTGAATTCGGCACCGACAGGATTTTGCATCCATCCATTTGCAATCAATATCCAAAGAGCAGAGAGATTGGTGCCAATTGCCATAAGTGCAGTCACCAGCAAATGCTTAGGTTTACTCAAGCGATCCCATCCAAAGAAAAATAAACCAATAAAGGTCGACTCCAGAAAAAATGCCATTAAGCCTTCGATGGCAAGCGGTGCGCCAAAGATATCGCCTACGTAGTGAGAGTAATAAGCCCAATTGGTACCAAATTGAAATTCCAGGGTAATGCCTGTTGTTACGCCAAGAGCAAAGTTAATCCCAAATAATTTGCCCCAAAATCGAGTCATATCTTTCCAGATAATATTTCCCGTCATGACATAGACGCTCTCCATTATCAGCAGTAGCCACACCATGCCAATGGTGAGTGGTACGAATAGAAAATGGTATAAAGCGGTTGCAGCGAATTGCAACCGGGATAAATCAACTAATTGCTCTGAAATCACTTTGGTACTCCTTGTGAAGGTGCTGTCCCGCTTAATTTTTGGGCTATTTTTTCACTATCTACAACAACACGATTATCTCGGACAAAAACAAACCATAAGCCAATCAGCAATACAAGCTTGACCGCTATGGCGATCGCTAAATGTAAAAGAAGGCGTCGTTCACTAGATATCATGGTTACCTTACTTTGCAGATTCTGTGCCATATCAAGAATATGAATAAATACTATTAAAATCAGTATGTTAAGTAATAGTCGCAAAATGAATACTGCCACAATGACACTCAATTACTGCCATTATAGCAGCGTATGTCATAATGGCAGTGACTCATCACCTTTACTTACAGAGATATCATGTCCAGCCCATTGCCAGAGTTAAGCTCTTATCTTGAAGGGCTGACCGAGCCCCACATCCTGTTTGATCGCCAATACCGGATTCTTGCCGCCAACGCCGCATATCGACGCCAATTCAGTCCACAAGGCTCCGTTATCGGCAGGACATGCTATGAAGTATCACATCACTTTAATGCCCCTTGTGACCAGTCGGGAGAGAGTTGCCCATTAGCGCTGGCAAGTAAATCTGGGCAAAGAGAACGGATTTTGCATTTACACCATACACCTAAGTGTGAGGAATACATCAATATCGAACTGATACCGCTGCTCAATGAAAAAGGGGAACAAGCTTATTTTGTTGAGAAGATGGAGCCATTGCCTATGGCCAAGGGGCAACCAGAGGCACAAAAACTGATTGGTCGTGCGCCTGCTTTTAGGCGAATGTTAGAACTGGTTGCCCGTGTCGGGCCATCGGAGGCAAATGTGCTGTTATTAGGAGAATCGGGTACAGGAAAAGAGTTGGTCGCGTACGCAGTTCACGAATCAAGTTCGCGCGCGCACTCGCCGCTGGTTGTGGTGGAGTGTGCCAGCCTGACGGATACTCTGTTCGAAAGTGAACTTTTTGGCCATGAACGAGGCGCCTTTACAGGAGCAAGTTCCAGCAAAGCAGGCTTAGTGGAAGCAGCGAGTGGCGGCACGTTATTTCTGGATGAAGTGGGCGATATACCTTTGCCCATGCAAGTCAAACTGCTGCGCTTGCTTGAAAACGGAACATATCGACGTGTTGGCAGTACCCAGTTAAGGCGTTCAGATGTGCGTATTATTTCGGCTACTCACCGAGATTTACAGGCAATGGTTAAAGAAAAGAGTTTTCGTGAGGATCTCTATTTCCGACTGAGCACTTTTCCGATTCACCTACCCTCTTTGCGTGAGCGCTTAGATGACATTCCATTAATCTCACACTCGCTTCTCTCCAAGCTTGCCCCTAAGCGAAATTTAACCATATCGAAAGAAGCCCTGGACGCACTTCAAGATCATACGTTTCCAGGCAATGTCCGAGAACTACGCAATGTTCTGGAACGTTCAACACTACTATGCGATGGAACAGTGATTGAGAAAGAACACATAGAGCAAGCACTCGGCTCTATCCTGAGGACTGGAACTCTTGCAAGTACAAAAAAAAGTGATGGCACAAATAGTCTTCCGTTTTTGGAACGCAGCCAAGGGCGATCATTACTTCAAATTGAGGAAGAAGCATTCCGGATGCAATTACAAGCTCATCGTGGAACTCGTTCGCAGTTAGCGGAGAAACTCGGTATTAGCGAACGGTCACTCTATCGAAAATTACGCACCTTCGGATACCTATGAACTCAACTGTATTAGTTTCGATTTGATCTGACAATTCCGTACTTCAAACTGGGTGACTATCAGATCAGATCGCGACTACTACACTTGAAGCGATGTGTGATTTTCTTAAATTGAATGAACTTCACTGTAACCATCCCGCCAAAATGATCCACAAATAGCGATGGTTCTTGATGAAACCTAACATGTAAAAGGAGTTCGGAAGTTAGAACTAAGTCGTGCGCTTGCTGCATTGAATTACGACACAAATGACACCCAAAGATGTTTTACCGAAATTTAGTCCTGTGTTTGTCCTATTAGAAAAACTCAGAGGTAGCTGAACGAAATCCATAAAAATTCAGAGTTATCTGAACTTCGACATTACGCTAAATGCCGAAACTCACTTAATTGTGAATTTTGTTGAGTTGGCTCTTTTGTAGTTCATCGAAGATGCCAGTCATTCTTGCAGTAGGGGTGTCATAACGAATACTGGACTTGACTCGCGTGGGGGTGACTGACGTCACATATATTCTCTTCCATGAAACAGGGGATCGAAATCGTCGAACAATGTTAATTATCGTTGCGCGATCTGTATTGGCTGCCATCGCTGCAAAAGAGAACTATAAAATATTCCTATTAGCAATGAGATTTCACGCACGAGCCTAGTTGATATTGAAGGTTAAGCGGATCCACTGGCGCAGTCCGTCGTGCCTTGAATGCACATCATTCAAATAAGATACAATGCGGCGCAATTGTAACAAATAGTAACGAAAAGTAATTCCGGCATTACTAGGGTTCAAGACACTCTATCGAAACGATCTTACATATCATAAATATGAAAACACCATCACAAATTTCGGCTTATAAGAATCATAGGAATGGCTTCAATATAACAATTAAAACGAAGTTATTCTTGAGTTTCGGTATCACAAGTGCAGTTGTGTTTGCTATTTCCATTTTTTCGATATTTTCATTGTCCCAAGGAAGCTCCGAGTTTGTCGCTTACGTCGAAGGCGTAAATGCTAGGGCACTTGCTGTTGCCAGTGTCAGAACTGCGGCGGATGCGCGGGCCATTGCAGCGCGAAACCTGGTTCTCGTTTCGTCTCCGGAAGAAATAGCCAAAGAAAAGCAAGCTTTAGACCGGGCATTTCAAGAAGTAAATGACAATCTCTCAAAGCTGAATACCTTAGCCCAGCGCGATGACGTCCTTCTTGAAGCCAAGAAAAAAATTCAACGCATCGGGGAAATAGAAAAGCAATATGCCGTTGTTGCCACTGAGATTGCTGACTTGGTTCTGAAAGGCAAAAAGCAGGAAGCATCCGAAAAAATTGTTACGAACTGTCGCCCTCTCTTAGAAGCTCTGTCACTCGCCCAGCAGGATTATGCACAATACGCCAGTCAACGATCACAAAACTTGATGACCGAGGCAAAAATACATTATGAACAGAGAAGGAACTTGTTAATTGCTGGTTGCCTCCTCGCGATCGGCATTGCAGTCGCTGCCGGCCTCTTTATAACACGCTCCATATCTGACGGATTGAAAGATGCTGTAACGGTTGCCACTAGGGTAGCGAACGGTGACCTCGTATCAGAAATAAGCTTAAAGCGTCAGGATGAATTTGGAAAACTGCTCTCCGCGTTAGATATGATGCAACATAGTCTTTCCACCTTAGTAAAGAAAGTTATACACGGGGCAGACACCGTTGCCAAAGCAAGCTCTGTAATTGCTAAGGACAACCTTGAACTGTTTGACCATACAGAGAGTCAGGCGAGCTCTCTTGAAGAAACCGCTGCGTCTATGGACGAATTGGGTTCTGCGGTGCGGCAAAACGCTGAGAATGCCAATCACGCCAATGAGTTGGCACAAGCAGCCTCCTTAGTCGCCGGCCAAGGCGGAAAAGTTGTCGGTGATGTCGTGCAGACCATGAACGAGATTCAGGCGGCGAGCGAGCAGATCACCGAGATTATTTCGGTTATTGACGATATCGCATTCCAGACCAACATTCTTGCTTTGAATGCCGCTATTGAAGCAGCGAGAGCGGGAGAGCAAGGGCGTGGTTTTGCGGTGGTGGCCGGAGAGGTGCGGAGCCTTGCCGGAAGAAGTGCGGACGCAGCGAAGGAAATCAAAGCGCTTATCTCTGCCAGCACCCAGCGAGTCAGCGATGGCTCCAGGCTCGTCAACGAGGCGGGTAAAACCATGTACGACGTCGTCGAGTCGATTAAGCGAGTGAGCGCGATCGTTGCAGAAATTTCGTCATCCACTCAAGAGCAGAGTCTCGGAGTGAATCAGGTCGGAGAGGCGGTCTCAGAGATAGATCAAGCTACCCAACAAAATGCCGCTTTGGTAGAGCACTTAGCCGCGGCGACATCCAGCCTAAACACAGAAGCACAAGATTTGGTGGTTGCAGTGTCGAGTTTCAAAATATCTGACAGCAAGAGCTCACGGTATATTGCCAAAAGCAATTCGATCATTTCCCCATCTCCACTTCTCGTTGAATAAAAGCAGAAGGCACAACCAGTGAGGAGGTGCCGAAGAGACTCAAAAATACTAATTAATTTGATACCAGCTCGCTTATCGAAAAAATGAAAAACTGCTCAGATCACCTTGAAATAGAAAAAAATGAGAGGTTGCCAGGATTTACGCCGGAGGCATCTTTTGAATTCCTCCAGTCCTTGGTTAACGGAAGCAACGACGCCATTATCTCGAAATCACTTGACGGCAAAATCACAGGATGGAATCCGGCAGCCGAGAGAATGTTCGGATACAAATCCAGCGAAATTCTTGGTCAATCCGTTCTGAAACTATTTCCTGATAATCTTATAGGCGAGGAAGGAAAAATCATCTCCCGCATTATGCTCGGAGAGCAATTACAGCACTACGAGACAATTCGCAAAAGAAGAGACGGGAGCGTATTTCCTGCATCCGTCACTATCTCTCCAATCGTTGATAAAAATAATCAAATAATTGGCGCCTCTAAAATTGTCAGAGATGTCTCTTTGAGGCGTGCACTGGAAGACCAGATGCGGCTCTCTGCGAAAGTTTTTGAATACGCAAATGAAGCGATCATTGTTGCCGACAACGATGGCAAGTTCATTCACGTGAACAAAGCTTTCACAGAGATAACTGGTTATGGCCTGGAAGATGTCATTGGTAAGACCCCTACACTTTTTAAATCAAGTCGGCAGGGACCGGATGTGTCGGTTCAGATGCTGGCAGATTTAAAATCTCAGGGACATTGTCAAGGTGAAGTATGGAGCCGACGAAAGACAGGAGAGGCTTTTGCAGCGCTTGTCAGCGTCAGCCGCGTGGACGAGCAAGATGGTTCGCCAGGCCGCTACATCGCCATGTTCGCAGATATCACAACGATTCGCGAGCAACAAGAATTGCTGGAACGAATGGCGCACTATGATCTGCTGACCAATCTCCCGAACCGGATTCTTCTCGCGGAACGATTAGAGCAAAGCATCAAGAAGTGCGACCGGCATAAAGCCGAACTTGCGGTAGCGTACCTTGATCTGGATGGCTTCAAAGAGATCAACGATAAGCTCGGTCATTCTATTGGTGATGAGGTACTGGAGGCTATCGGACGTCGCATGTCCGCCACAATAAGGGAAACTGATACATTAGCTCGTATCGGAGGAGATGAATTCGTTCTTCTCATCGAGTTCGAGCATGGCTCAGAAGAGTATTTAACTGCGCTTCATCGAATTTTAACGGTATGTAAGCAAGCCGTCATTGTGGATGGAGTCGAAGTCGTTCTTTCTGTAAGCGGAGGCGTCACCGTCTATCCGAACGACGATGCAAGTCCTGATCTGTTATTAAGGCACGCTGACCAGGCTATGTATGAAGCAAAACAAGCCGGCAGGGATCAAATCAAGTGCTTCGATACTAAACGTGATCAAAGGGTCCAAAAAACCTACTCGCTGATCAACGGGCTCTCAAAGGCAATTGAAAATGATGAATTATTTTTAGAATTCCAGCCAAAAGTTGATGTCACGAATGGAGATATCATTGGGGCTGAAGCATTGATAAGGTGGGCACATCCTGAAAGAGGAACACTTTATCCTAATGAATTTATCAGACCAATTGAGGACTTGCCTATCATTGATACGGTGGGATATTGGGTTATCGAAAAAACTCTTAATTTACTCGAAAGGCTGCAAGCAGTCGGATATGAATTTCCAATCAGCGTCAACATCGCTCCAAGACATTTTCTGGAAAAAGATTTCCCTGAAACCTTGCGTGATATTTTAAATTCCCGCAAGAAATTTATAATCGAAAAACGCTTGCTTGAAATAGAAATTATCGAAACTCAGAAATTTTTCGATCTTTCCAGTGTCTCAAACATCATGCATTCATGCTCTGAAATGGGAGCTAGGTTCTCTCTTGACGATTTTGGCACTGGTTATTCCTCACTTCTGTACCTCAAGGAACTCCCTGCCGAGACTCTGAAAATAGATCGAAGTTTCATCACCGGCATGAACGAAAGTCAGAATGACCTCCTGATTGTAAAAGCCATTCTCGGGCTGGCCAGTGCGTTCAACAGAGAAGTGATTGCTGAGGGTGTAGAGACGTACGACCAGGCAAATTTATTGGTCAATCTTGGATGCCGTGTAATTCAAGGTTATGGAATCGCTAAGCCAATGCCGGAAGATAAGTTTGAACAATGGTGCAAAGAGTGGAATAACCGGCAGCAGTCATTACTGCTCGACAAAGGTCTCGCGTTTCCGGGCATAACCCTCCCTTAAAATCGAGCCGCAGATAAACAGAGTTCATGAGACAAACTTATAAGCCAAAGGAAAATTTCGGCTGAGCTTTGCCACCTCATCAGGAAGATCACCAGGAAACTGCGCCCTCCTTAATCCTTGGGTGAGTGAGTCTTATTCTTGCCTATAAAATGGTTCTAACGGAGATGCGTCAGGTTTTTCGATCCAGCTTCAAGTCCAACGCTTCGTACTAGAAAGGAGTTCGATTCCCAACATTGATTGATACAGTAAAAGTAAAAGATACTTTATTATTGTAATTATAAGGTCTGCATAGCAGGACGTATGCGGTGAGGTAGTCTAAGATTTAAATCTGTAAGTCGCAGTTTTCTATTGCCCGATTATTACCTTGATCAACTTTCACCCGTGAAAGTTGATCAACAGGGAAGCCAATCATATCTGTATTCATCTGCGTGCATTTGTAATTTGTAATGACACGCTCCGCCCAGCAGGATGTCTGCCGTGACGTAGTCAAAGATTTAAATTTGTAAGTCGCAGTTTTCTATTGCCCGATTATTACCTTGATCAACTTTCACCCGTGAAAGTTGATCAACCGGGATGCCAATCATATCTGTATTCATCTGCGTGCATTTGTAATTTGTAATGACACGCTCCGCTTAGCAGGATGTCTGCCGTGACGTAGTCAAAGATTTAAATTTGTAAGTCGCAGTTTTCTACTGCCCGATTATTACCTTGATCAACTTTCACCCGTGAAAGTAGATCAACCGCGAAGCCAATCATACTGTATTCATCTGCGTGCATTTGTAATTTGTAATGACACGCTCCGCTTAGCAGGATGTCTGCCGTGACGTAGCCTAAGATTTAAATTTATAAGTCGCAGTTTTCTACTGCCCGCTTATTACCTTGATCAACTTTCACCCGTGAAAATTGATCGACCGGGAAGCGGATCATATCTGTAACTGTTTTATTTGCTGCAAACTATGCCTGTTTCTTTGCAATTAAGACCTATTAGGCACGTGGCTGAGTAGACCCAATTTATAATCACCGAAAGTCAGGCAATGTGACCAGTTCGGGGCATGCTTCCCTCGTTTGGGATAATTGTCTTTTTCTTGTAATTTAGTTCGATTTAGAGGTGATTGGAAGGTCTTGTATTTGACTTTCACGCGTGAAACCTGTCTTTGGGGGTGCTGGGGAATGCGGACAAAACTTGGACTGTTTGATGCCGTTAATCCGAGACTATCTCGGTATTCTAGTGGACTGCGAGAGCTAAAGGAGATTTTAATCCGTTTTTCGTTGTACCTGCGAATGTAGGAGTCGAGTACCTGAATGAACTACTCAATTGTTGCTGTTCGCCAGTCCCAAAGATAGAACATCTCCGTTTTCAACCGCCCGAAGAAGCTTTCACATGCAGCATTGTCAGGCGAATATCCTTTGTGCGACATGGAGCGAATCAGCTTCGTATTTTCGATCCGCGACAGCCACCCTCAACACCATTTGTTATTGAGTGTCATCGCCATTGACCAATGAAGTCACTGGTGCTGACACTCTCGTTTTTTGCCCTCATCAGCAAAGTGTCCTACGAAAACACTTCAGCGAATTAATGAAAAAGGTCACGCCGCTGAGATCCAGCTTTTTCATTGAACACGTGTTCCACTGAAGTGTTTTAGCCAAATTGCGTCTTGTGTTTCGGATTAACCTGGTTCACATTTGTGCGAAACGTTGATGTTTTATAGTCTCAGGCAAGCTCGTTATTTGTCAGCTTGAAGTGCGTTAGGCCTGTTGAATTTTTTTGCCTAGGGGACAGACTGTACAAGTGAGTAATGCGAAAAATGAATGCCTACACAGTGGCAAGCAGATACAGACCAGAAGGTCGACGCCGCCACGAGTTGGACTAGCGAAGCCCTGGAGAGGACCATGCTCATACGTCATTGAGCCAGAATCCCCTCTTATTCCACTTTTATCAAGCAGCGACGGATAAATTATCAATAAGTTAATTTTAAAAATTCAAATTTCTGTGCAGGATGGGTGGGCTCTCCGACGTTAGAGAAGAGTCATGTAACCCCTGGTCGCTGTCCGACTTCATAAAAGTTGGTAATAAAGTGAAACGAGCTGAGATTATATAATTATCAATTAAATAATAATTATGAATTCATTTTACGACAAACCTCTTCATGGCTGCCCGTCACAAACTACGACACAAGCAATCTGAATAACAGAAGGCGGAGTACAGCAAAGGCATGTCTGGTAGGAGAAACACTGTGCAATGGAAAATACAAAAGTCGGTCAATAGGAGGTTTGGGGTCTCGTTACGACTAAGTGCCTGACGAGTCGTCACAGAAAGGCATCAGTGTGCTGACTTCATGGTTCCAGTGTTGTCTCCCCTGCTCACATCATTACAGGCGCTGGTCAAGGCGCTGGTCAAGGCGCTGTTCAAGGAGCCACTCTGTTGACACAGGTAGCAAGCGCGGCGAATCCTAAGTGACGTCTGAAGTGGTTACCTAAGAGAGTGACGCGGGCACCCAACAGGGATCGACAAATGGCGCGTTTAGGAACCCATGAGGCACCTCCCGAGTCGCCAAGCCAGGTGCTCAAGAGTCTACCAGGCAGGTGACCAAGTAGGCAGCTAATCACGCTTCGCCAAAAGCAATCTAAAATGAAAGGAAGCAGTTCGTCTGTTCAAATGTTAGTTCCAGTTCTACGCGCTCTTGGTCGCGAGTCACATCTAGTATTATTTATGGTTAAGACAGATGACTGAGCCATTCAAGCAACTGTGTTTGTGTTTCGTTCTCAAAAGACTCGCTGCGCTGCACTTCATCAAGCGTAGAAATCATCCACGACACGAATGCACTCCATCCAATTTCTGTCAATTTTTCTTCATAAATCAGTTCGACGCGTAGATCGTCAGGTATCGCGTAAAGCCATCGTTCAACGATAGATTGAAGCTCGTATGGAATGTGAGAAAAGTTCAAAACTTTCATAATATTGCCGTCTTTTCCTAAAATATCTTCGAAATTTAATCCGGCTTGTAGCCCGCAATGCAGAGAGCGTATTTTTTGTTCGATTGCCATTCAGTATCTCCAAAATAGGTTGTAGTAATGTCTTGCAAGAATAAAGCATCTGCCTGATCAGAAGCCCAGATTTCATCTATAAAATAGTCTGAAAATAAGTGTTTGATATGTCAAAAAGACGTTATATGACAGCAAATCAATTTGCAGACAGTTTTTTCTGGGCGCAGGTCAGCAGCAAATTGACTTAAACAAATAACGAGATGACGCCAGTGCTATATCGATCATTTCACCAGAATGAAGACCCTGTTCCTACGCGCTACAGTCTCTGAGAGAGTGCCGCATGAAGATGAATTTGCTCCCATCTTTCATAGGCACTTTCTCTCACTGCAAGCGGCAGAAGATTAGTGCCCTCTGTCAGATTGAAGGCACAGGGATTCGACCAGTTTGTCAATGTCGCTCTGCAGCCAAGCTACGGCGCGAGGGCCTATCTTGAAAGGTTTGGGGAAACGGCCAGAGTTAATACCTGCGTACCAAGTCGAGCGAGAGACCGGCATGATCTCGAGCACACGACGCAAGCGTATGAATTTTTTTGCAGTGGATTCCATAATAATTCCATCCCCAGTGGTCAAGCCGGAATTTGATTGAAATAATCAGTAGTGGCAGATGGGTCGTCCTACCAAGTCCGGAGACAGCAAATGATGTCTAAGAACGTATAGTTAAAACTATTAAGAATGGTTGATTTATTTTTTCGATAGGATTAGATGCCTGCAGACAGCCAAAGAAATGAGCATCTTCATTGAGGTAAATGCACGCCTAAAACACCAATACATCTGATCACATAACAAATTTACAAAACATCTTTCTTGGACTTATTTTTTAACGAAGTGTACGACGTAATAACCAGAAGTTAAACGTATGCAGAAAGAATTCGGCTTTCGAGGTGACATCAGTTCTCTTGGAGAGATAGTATTAAGGATGCTTCAAATGGAAACCACACACAAAAATAAAGACTGGACGAACTACCGATCACCACACAAAACCATGGATAGAAAAAAACCCACAACAGAAAATCTATTGTGGGTTTTTAAGTGGGACAAAATCAAAAACGTGCTATAAGTCATTGATTTTGTTATATTACTGGCGGAGACGGTGAGATTCGAACTCACGACCCAGGTTACCCCAGATGCTTCCTTAGCAGGGAAGTGCCTTCGGCCACTCGGCCACGTCTCCACACTTTCACAACCAAGTCATACAACTTGGCTGCAATCGAGACCAAGATCATAGCTGCTGAACTGCTTTTGGTCAACTACTCAGATAAACAAAAACAGTTTTTTCGCTAACTAAATAATCAGGCACTTTCCAGACCGAAAGCCTTATGCAGCGAACGCACTGCCAGCTCCATATATTTCTCGTCGATCAGCACTGAGATTTTGATTTCAGATGTCGAGATCATCAGAATATTGATACCTTCTTCTGACAAAGTACGGAACATCTGCGATGCGATACCAACATGGCTGCGCATACCGACGCCGACCACAGATACTTTAGAAACTTTGGTATCGCCGGCAATACTTGCCGCACCGATGTGTGCCTTCACGCTGCCTTCGAGCACCGCCATCGCTTTGGCGTATTCACCGCGCGGTACAGTGAAAGTAAAGTCGGTTTTACCTTCAACGGACTGATTCTGGATAATCATATCCACTTCAATATTCGCGTCAGCGACCGGGCCAAGGATCTGATAAGCGATGCCTGGCTTATCAGGTACGCCTAACACGGTGATTTTTGCTTCATCACGACTGAACGCGATGCCAGTGATGGTGGCTTGTTCCATATTTGTATCTTCCTCAAACGAAATCAGGGTGCCGGAATTCGCTTCTTCTTCCAGCGGCATTAAAGGGTCTGTCAGCGACGATAAAACGCGGGTAGGCATGCGGTAATTACCGGCAAATTCAACAGAGCGTATCTGCAAAACTTTAGAACCAAGCGATGCCATTTCCAGCATTTCTTCAAATGTCACTGTATTCAGGCGGCGCGCGTCGGAAACCACACGCGGATCCGTCGTATAAACGCCGTCAACGTCGGTGTAAATCAGGCATTCCTGTGCCTTCAATGCTGCGGCAATCGCTACAGCTGACGTATCCGAACCACCACGTCCCAGCGTTGTGATATTGCCCTGCTCATCCACACCCTGAAAACCGGTAATGACGACAATTTTGCCAGCAGCGAGATCGGCTTTGACTTTGGCATCGTCAATCGATTCGATACGCGCTTTGGTGTAAGCGGAATCGGTCTTGATCGGGACTTGCCAGCCAGCGTAAGACACGGCTTGTTTGCCGATAGCCTGCAATGCCATGGAGAGCAAACCGACTGACACTTGTTCACCAGTCGACGCAATCATGTCGAGCTCACGAGGATCAGGTTGCGCCATGATCTCTTTCGCGAGACCGATGATGCGATTAGTTTCGCCGGACATTGCTGAGGGCACCACGACTATCTGGTGACCGGCATCATGCCATTTGGCGACGCGCTTGGCGACGTTCTTGATGCGTTCAGTTGAACCCATCGAAGTCCCGCCGTATTTGTGGACGATTAAAGCCATAGATATATAAGACTGAAGGAGTAAAAAATGAGGTAAATCAATCCCTTACTGTACATGCTGCTCTGCAAAATAACAAGGAGCGATGCGACATGAATGCTGAAGAATACGTGGCAATCACGTTATTTCCGACAAATTTTCTATCGTTTCAAGAAAAAAAATCAACTAAAAACCGAATAATGCATATGCACAGCGTTTTCATCAACGACTTAAAAAAATTTACTTTTGCATCCTGAAATTTACATTTTCAGGGGAGTATGCGCCGATATTGCCTTAACCCCAGCATGAAATATAGGGCTTTAAATATACTCCGGGGAGTATATTTTTACCGAAAATTGCACTTGCCAGCGCTGCGAAGCCATCTGGCTGAAAGAGAACCACAACGGTGTATCCAGCTGTCGGGGAAGGCAGCTGATTGTAGAAAATAGTCATATCGCAGCGACGACTGCGGCAGCGCGGCACAAACAATACAGCTGCACGCCCTTCCCAGTTAATCTTTGCTTCCGGAAAACAGCTGATGCCAGCCTTCTATGCCAAGTTTTTGCATGGTCTCGATATTTTTTTCATAGATCATTTCCGCTTCCGGGAACGACTCCACGGCACGATCGATACTTTCTTCGCGCAATAAATGCAAAGTCGGAAATGGCGCACGGTTGGTATAGTTTTCGATGTCATCGATAGTGGTGTCGGCAAACTGGTAATCCGGATGGAAATTCGCAATCTGCAGAATACCGTCCAGATCAAGCTCTTCCAGCAAGCCGTCGGCGACATCAAGGAAATCGTTGAAATCGAGAAAATCCTTCAGTACATACGGGTGAATTAACAGAATGGTGTCGATTTTTTCCGGATTCGCTTCAGCCAGCACCTCCAGCTCGCGTTGCAGATCCTCGACTAAAGCTTCCGGTGTCGTCGCTTCACTGACGACGTAACGGATCTGTTTTTTAACATGAACGGATTTTGCAAACGGGCATAAATTCAGACCGATCACCGCTTTTTCTAACCACTCGGTGGTTTGCGCAATGATGTCGTCGTGGGTAAGAGGGTTTGCTTGTGACATAGGAAATTTTGATCGTCTGAAAGAGCGCAAGGATAGCACGCAGCAAGATGCCAGCATGTGAGCGCCAACAAGAAACACCCAAAAAAACGGCCCGGAAAGGTCCCGGGCCGCTTACTCAATGTGCGGCTATGCGCTGCCATCAGGCAAGGATTCGTCGCATTATCTGCCGCATATCCGACTGTATATTCAGCGGCATATCAGCGATTACAGGCAGATTAAATTTCTTCGTACAAAGGCAGTGTCAGGAATTCTGCAAAATCTGCAGAAGTCGACATTTCTTCGAAGATCTGTGCTGCGCGGTCATACGTTGCACCGTTACCAGCCACTTCTTTAACCTTCGCCAATTCTTCAGGAATCATCGCGCGCACCATGTCGGCTGTGACTTTGCGGCCATCTTCCAGATTACCCTTGGCTGAACGTATCCATTGCCAGACCTGGGAACGGCTGATCTCTGCCGTTGCCGCATCTTCCATCAGATTATGAATCGGTACGCAACCATTGCCTGCCAGCCATGCGCCGAGGTAATGAATACCGACGTTGATGTTGTAACGCAGACCTGCTTCAGTAATCGGTGTTTCAGGCTGGAAATTCAGCAAGTCTTTCGCCGTTACTTCAACATCCGGACGCTGCTTGGAAATCTGATTCGGTGCATCGCCCAACACTTTTTTGAATTCCGCCATCGCCAGATCCACCAGACCAGGATGAGCAACCCAGCCGCCATCGTAACCATCAGTCGCATCGCGTGCTTTGTCGTTACGAACACCGCCCATCGCGATGTCATTTTTTTCCGGATCATTTTTGATCGGGATCAGCGCAGCCATACCGCCGATTGCCGGTGCGTTACGCTTGTGACAGGTTTTCAGCAACAGCAACGCGTATGAACGCATAAATGGTGCCGTCATCGTGACTTTCGCGCGGTCCGCGAGACAGAAATCTTTGTTATTCTTGAATTTTTTGATGCAAGAGAAAATGTAATCCCAGCGACCAGCATTCAGACCAGAGCTGTGCTCACGCAGTTCATACAGAATTTCATCCATCTCAAATGCAGCAACGATGGTTTCGATCAGGACAGTCGCTTTGATTGTGCCTTGTGGAATACCGATTTCATTTTGTGCCATGACAAAAATATCATTCCACAGACGCGCTTCCAGATGCGATTCCATTTTTGGCAGGTAGAAATAAGGGCCAGCACCGCGTGCCAGTTGCTCTTTGGCGTTATGGAACAGGAACAGCGCAAAATCAAAGATGCCGCCGGAAATACGCTTACCATCGACCAGCACATGTTTTTCATCCAGATGCCAGCCACGCGGACGGACAACCAGCGTTGCGATCTTGTCGTTGAGCTTGTAAGACTTACCGTTTTGTTCCAGGCTGATCGTGCGGCGAACAGCGTCGCGCATATTGATCTGGCCAGTGATCTGGTTATCCCAGTTAGGCGTATTGGAATCTTCAAAGTCGGTCATGTAACTATCTGCGCCGGAGTTCAGGGCATTAATCACCATTTTGCGCTCAACAGGACCCGTGATCTCTACGCGGCGGCATTCCAGTGCCTGTGGGATAGGTGCGATTTTCCAGTCGCCTTCGCGGATGTGTTTGGTTTCTGGCAAAAAGTCAGGTGTCTCGCCAGCATCCAGGCGTTTTGCGCGCTCAACACGTGCGGCGAGTAACTCCTGACGGCGCGGCTCAAACGCACGGCTCAGTTTGGCAACCAGCGCCAGCGCTTCTGGTGTCAGAATCTGTTCAAAACCTGGCTTGATTTCACCAGTAATCTGCATACCTGCAGGTAAATTCAGTTGTGTCATGCTGCTCTCCTAGAAAATAAAACAAAAATAATTACTGCATTTGTTCAATAAAACCAGCTACATCCCTGAGTGAACGCCCGGTGCCATGCGGCGTCACACCTAGCTCTTCGAGTGGCGCATCGTGACGGTTAACCCAGAATGTTGTGTACCCGAACCACGTCGCACAACAAACATCCCAGGCATTCCCCGAAACAAATAAAATATTTTTTGCAGGTAATCCGAAAACATCCGGCCCCAGCTGATAGGCCTCCGGCGCTGTTTTGTATTTTTTCACTGAATCAACAGACAATAAATGACTGAAGATCCCTTGCATGCCGGCAGCATCCACAGCAGACTGCAGCATGTGCGTGGTTCCGTTAGATAAAATAGATAACTTTATTCCGCTGGCGCGCAACTGCTGTAATACCTCAAGATTTTCGGGAAATGCATCCAGCCTCGCATACTGCCCCATTAGTGCATTCTGGGCATCCAGCGTCAGATCCAGCTGTAATTTCTTGCATACAAAAATCAGGGCGTCCTGGGTCACCTCCCAGAATGGTTTGTACATGCTGCACATCGTGCGCAATTGCGTGTATTCAATCTGCTTGTTGCGCCACAATAAGGCCAATGCTTCCCCCTTACCGGGAAATAATTTTTCCCCCAGCTGGCTGATGGAGTACACATCAAACAAAGTGCCGTAAGCATCAAAGGCGATCGCGCTGATAGACATTTCACTCCTCAAACAGACAATAAATGCAGATTGCATTCCCGATGTGAAGAGTATATTCAATAAAAACCAACATAAACATACAGTTTTATCACTTTATCTTTTACTTTAAGTCAAAGATGGGTACACAATAATCCTTGTATGCTTATTAAGTCCCGATTATCACCCCGCGAGCGCCTATGGATCAATTCAAACAAATATCAACTTTTGCAGAAGTTGCGAGTCGTGGCAGTCTCTCGGCAGCCGCACGTGCCGAGGGCGTTGCTCCGGCCATGATCAGCAGAAGACTCGATGCACTAGAGGAGCGTCTGGGCGTGAAGTTATTGCAGCGTACAACCAGAAAAATCGCGTTAACCAACGAAGGCGCCTCGTTTCTGGAAGATTGCCAACGTATACTCACCGACCTCGAAGCGGCGGAATCATCTGTGTCAGAACGCAATGCGCACGCCAGCGGGCTGCTGACCGTCTCTGCGCCCGCTGGCTTCGGCCGCCAGCATGTGGCACCGCTGATTCCGTCTTTTCTGAGCGAGCATCAGGATTTAAAACTGACGCTGAGTCTGAATGACAGGGTCGTCGATCTGATCGGCGAAGGCGTGGATGTTGCAATCCGCATTGCCTCACTGACAGACTCTAACCTGATTGGCGTCAAACTCGCAGACAACAAACGTGTTGTCGTTGCCTCACCTGATTACATCAAACGACATGGCGCGCCGCGCAGTATTGATGAATTAAGCAGTCACAACTGCCTTGCATTCAGTGCCGACGGCAGTCAGCGCGGCTGGACCTTCCGTCAGAATGGAAAAAACATGACGGTCAAAGTAGAAGGTAATATGGTTTGCAATGACGGCGAAGTCCTGCATGACTGGGCCGTTTCCGGCAAAGGACTGGCGTGGCGCTCGATGTGGGAAGTCGGTGCCGAGATTGAATCAGGTCAGTTGATAACGGTGCTTGATGAGTACACAGCGCCAGGAAACGATATTTATGCGATATTCGCGCAACGTCGCCACCTGCCCTTACGGATCAGAGCTTTCGTGGATTTTTTAAGACAGGCATACAACAAGCCCGACTACTGGAAAAAATTCTGAGCACGAAAAACAATCAGAAAAAAAGGGCGCTCAATGCGCCCTTTTTTTCAAAAATCAATTTTGCTTAAAATTCTTCCCAGTCATCTTCTTTCGCTTGCTTGCTGACTTTGTCAGAAGCAGATGCTGCTGGTATCGCCGCTACTTTAGGTGTTTTTGCGGGCGTTACCGACGCTGGTGCCGGCTTAACGACAGCGCGCGGCACTGCCGGAGCTGCAGGCTTGTGTGATGTGCCAGTCACATTTTCCTGCAATTTAAAAATACCCACTGCCTGATTCAAATTATTGGCCTGATCGCGCATACTGCCGGCAGCAGCGGCTGCTTCCTCAACCAGCGCCGCGTTTTGCTGAGTTGCCTCATCCATTTTTGTAATAGCCTGATTGACCTGCTGAATACCATCGCTTTGTTCTGCGCTGGCAGCAGTGATTTCCGCCATGATATCGGCAACGCTCTGGATCGAGGAGACAATTTCATCCATCGTTTTACCAGCATCATCCACCAGACGGGTTCCGGCTTCAACCTTATCAACCGAATCAGCAATCAGCGTTTTAATTTCTTTTGCCGCACCGGCTGAACGTTGCGCCAGATTACGCACTTCGGTTGCCACCACCGCAAAACCTCGTCCCTGCTCACCGGCACGGGCAGCTTCAACGGCTGCATTCAGCGCCAGAATATTGGTCTGGAAGGCAATACCATCGATGACGCCGATAATATCGACGATCTTTTTCGAACTGTCTTTGATCGACGACATCGTATGCACAACGTCACCAACCACTTGTCCGCCACGCACCGCCACCTGCGATGCAGCAACTGCAAGCGTATTCGCCTGACGCGCATTGTCAGCATTCTGCTGCACTGTCGATGTCAGTTCTTCCATTGAAGATGCAGTCTCTTCCAGACTCGCTGCCTGCTGCTCAGTACGGGAAGACAAGTCCATATTACCGGTGGCAATTTCATCTGCAGACAAAGCAATGGAACTACTTCCCTGACGTACGATAGTCACGGTCTGAATCAGGCTCTGACGCATATTTTCCAGACCAGTTAACAACTGCCCCATTTCATCGTTTGAATCGGGTTTGATCTGTTGCGATAAATCGCCGTGACCAATAGCATCAAACTGCTTGAGCGCAAATCGTAATGGATGAGAAATCGCACGCAACAACAGATAAGCGGAGATAAATACTGCAATGAGGCCAGCGGCTACGCCTATAATATCGACCCAGACGAATATTTTGAATTCGTTTTCACTCTTCGTTAACAGTTGAGATGATGATGCGAACTGACATTCCGCCAACTTTACCACATTTTCAGAATAGACAGTGTAAAGTGCGGGCACACTGGTGACGTTGAACTTATCCGCCTCCTCCACATTTCCTGCTTTCAGCGCTGCCAATAAAGGCAGATACGCTTTCTTCAGGAAATCATCCCGCGCTGCGGCCACAACATCAGAAACTTTTTTCTCTTCACTATCTTGCGGCAAGCTCAGATATTTATTCCATGCCTCATCTGATTTTTTCAAAAAATCTTCGGCACGTGCGATCGTGGCTGCAGCTGTAGCACTATCCGGGTGAGAAACAGCACGATCAATCACGGTACGCGATCTTAGTAAATTAACCCTTGTTTCCGCTAATGCCTGTACCGACGGCAATTGATTCGTAAACAACTGATTGATGACAGTGTTACTGTTATGAACACCATAGATACCCATCAATCCGCCTATGGTCAGCATAATCGCCATCACTCCCATAGTACCGATGAGCCGCAATCGAATCGTTAAGTTGATCATTATTAAATTTCCTTTTTATGCCCGGATAGGTTCAAAGAAGAATACAAAATTTGAGAGGAAACATGTTGATTTAAGACAACATAATTCTTATACCTGAAATCGCAGTATAAAGTTCTTATGACAGTTTAGCGACTGACTTTTTTTTAAAAAGGTAAAAAAAAATCCCCGACGAATCGGGGATTTTTACAACAAGGCTTACTACGCCATTTAACGTCTGAATTACAGAGGCTGAATGTTAGAAGCTTGTTTGCCTTTAGGGCCTGTCGTTACTTCAAAAGAAACGCGTTGGTTTTCTTTCAGAGATTTGAAGCCGGAGGATACGATTGCGGAGAAGTGCGCGAACAAATCTTCACCACCTTCGTCTGGAGTAATGAAACCAAAACCTTTAGAATCATTGAACCATTTAACAATACCTGTTGCCATTACTATTTCCTATTTCAGTTAATGTGGGCGTCTGCCCGGTAAATCGTTTCAACCAAGTAAGAAATGACAGACTGATACTGCACTACCACTTTGAATCTCAACGACTAGCTGATTATACGCACAATTTTTAAGAGAAAGTAAAATAAAAATGTGAATAATGCGAATTATCCTCATTTTTGATCTTTTTTCTTGCTGAACGATCAGATCTCCACGACGTCGCGCGACTTACGGGCTCAAAACACCGGTAAATCGTCGCACCGATGCCAACGCGAAAAGTCAGTCTGCGCAGATAGTCACTCGTACTTAAAATCTGATCAGCACCTGCTTGGTCATATGCTGCGGTGCTGGCACGAACAACAGCGCAAGTGACAGTCCTCTTTGCAAGCCGAACAATCACTGCAATAATACTTTTCCATTTTTCAATGAAAAGCGCCGTCAACATGAGACCGAAGAAATACAGAACAATACAAGCTAACGGCCTTCTTCAACTTTACCGACGATTATTTACAACAGCATCGTTTTTAATATCCTTATGTGTGGTGTCTGTTAATGCCCATTCAGCCCCCTGGTTACGCTGCCAGGTCAGCTATGCCGGTAGTACGCAAATCGTAGAAACCGGAATCACCAACGATCCTTACGCGGTTGAATCAGTCGATATCCAAGGACGCTTCAAATTTAAAGCAGTGATGACAGGCAGCGACAGCGACATCAACTACATTAAGCTCTACGCTTTTTTTCAGACAAGGTCTGCTGATATTCCGATTCATCAGGCAAGCTACTACCCGCCACTCCCACTCCGCAAACAAGAAACGCCGTTCACCCCGAAAAATTCCCTGTACGCAGGAGATGTCGAACGCGAATTGCAATATCAATGCACGCTGGAAGATAAATAACCATGATGCTCAGTCTCTCGTCTATAAAAAAACTCCTCGCGGCATCTCTGACCCTGAGCTTACTGTTGCAACAGGCGCACGCAGATGAGCAGAAAAATCGTGTCAGCATTTTATTTGCGGGTGATATTGTTCTGGATGGCACACCGGGAAAACTGATCGCTGCGGGAGCTGACCCGTTGGCTCATTTTTCCGACATCATCAATACGACCGATATTCGCATCGCTAACCTAGAGTGCGTCGTTGCCACCACGGGTCATGCAGCAGATAAAAATTTCACATTCCGGGCAGCACCGAAAACTCTTACTACCTTGCGTCGTCATTTTGACGCAGTTTCAATCGCGAATAATCATTCCGGAGATTTTGGACGCGAGGCGTTCACCGAGATGCTCAGTCATCTGAATCATTATCAGGTGAAGTATTTTGGTGGCGGACGTGATCTGCATGAGGCGCACACACCTTTGCTAATCCGGAAAAATGGACTCAGCATTGCGCTACTCGGATATAACGAGTTTATGCCACGCAGCTTTGAAGCGACCGCACGCGAAGCCGGTGTCGCCTGGAGTGAAGATGAACAGGTCGTAGCGGACATCCGGAAAGCGCGTACCGAATACGGTGCGGACCTCGTTATCCCGTTTATGCACTGGGGTTGGGAAAACGACAAACATTCAACTGCACGCCAACAACAACTGGCACACCTGATGATAGATGCAGGCGCTGACGCTGTCATCGGCGGACATCCTCACGTTATTCAGGAAACTGAACAATACAAAGGCAAGCCGATTATTTACAGCCTGGGTAATTTCGTTATTGATGAATTAGACAATGAGCCGCAAACCCGCGGCTGGATTGTGAGACTGGAACTCGACAAATCCGGTGTCGCAGCATGGGATACGCGGCTCGCAAAAATCAGTCAGGATGGCATCCCGGCTCCGGTACCAGACGCTGCCACACCTTGCTGGAATAAGGAAGACGCCGGTGGCAAACTCTGCAGTAACGCAAAATCCGGCTTCCTGTCTGCTACCAAACCTTAATGGCTTCCGGAACATCGATAGTGACGTCGTTTTCAGCGAGGGCAACACAAGGGAGTATCCATCCCTCGGTTTTCTCTTCAGCACTCAGTCCCGGCCACTCGATACGATAGGAAACGGAACCTCGCAACAGCTTGCACATGCAGGTCCGGCAGGTTCCGTTGCGGCAGGAGTTAGGCAAGCGTATGCCGGACAATAATGCTGCCTCAAGCAAGCTGTCGCCGGGGGCAACAGTACATTGCCAACCTGAGGGCTGCACACTGATCTGCCAGTCTCTGACTTCGTCCATATTTACCTCACTGAACACGATATGAAAAAGCCGCAGCATCAATCATGATCTGCGGCTTTTTCTGACAAAAAACTGTCTGTACGATGTCAGACGACGGTTTGCAAACGCATAGCCACGCCCATATCACCGGCAACTTTCAGTTTGCCCATCATAAATCCGTTCATAGGATTCAACTGTCCGGTCAGCAATGCGGCTAAGTCAGCCAGTGCAATCGTGATCGTGCAGGATGCTTCTTTATTTTCATTGGAAACTGTATTCGGAGACGCAACCGCATCAACGAAAACCACGCCATCAGCGCCGCAGTCGAATTTCAAAGTCGCGTTCAAACCACTGTTATCACCAACTTTAGAACGTATCGTTTCTGTGCAAGCCTGCAAATCCATGTCTGCTCCTTTATATTGAAATGACCCGCAATGTAGCATAGGAAAGAATCGGGAAACAATGGAGGATGAATACTAGAATCATCCCCCTTTCACTTAAGGATGCAACTGAGCAACCAATAGTGTTCGTTCCGATAAATACGGATATCTCTGGCTACGGGCGCAATTTTTTTACGCAACGCGCTATCGGTCGGGAAATTTTTGACTATTTCAACGCGGCTGCCATCTTCCTGCACACGCAGTTGATAGGTATTTCCCTCTGTATCTGTGCGTGCAACCGGCGTACTGCTGCCCTCTACATAATTGTTATCCATTAATACCAGCAAACTTCCCTTACCTGCCCCCCGTCTGACTCTCGTCAACAGATCGTTTTGCTGCTCGCGCTTAATATGCGACCATAAAAAACCAGCGAAACAGGCCGTGTATTCACCAGCACTTGCTTCTGGCAAATCAAAAACATCAGCAATACCGAAACGGACTTTATCCGATGGATAGCTCTTAGTCTGCGCAATATCGAGCATCACCTGATTTACATCAGTAGCATAGACTGAGTCAGCAACGGGAGCGTATTTTTCTGTCCAGTAACCGGTTCCGCAAGCGAGCTCAATGACTCTGTGACTCTGCAATAAGTCCGTAATGCGTTGCTCCATATCCTGCAAGTCCTGCTGACGTTCCGGAAGCTGGTAAATCTGCTCGAGACTGTTTGCGCGCTGCGCATAATAGTCCTGCATCGTTTTTTCAATCATACTTATTTCTAATCTAATAAAATTTATTCAAAGACCCGCTCCACTTCACCGGATTTTCTTTGCAACGCCTGATCGCAAAGAATTGTACGGTGATCACAAGTCGTAATTATCCTTATTACCTTGCAAAACACTATCCACCATCTTGCGCGTCAGCGTCGGGTTCAGTAATTCAATAAAGGTGTAAATATAGCTGCGCAAATACGCCCCCTGCTTGATCGCGACCCGCGATACATTCATGCCGAACAAATGGCCGACAGGAATTGCCCGTAAATGCTTGTCACGCTCAGCATCAAAAGCCATACCGGCAATGATGCCGATGCCCATGCCAAGTTCGACATAAGTCTTAATCACGTCAGCATCGATGGCTTCCAGTAACACATCAGGCTTTAAATCCCGCAACTGAAATGCGTGGTCAATTTTGCTGCGTCCCGCGAATGCAGAATCGTAAGTGACGAGCGGATAATGAGCGATTTCTTCCAGTGTCACATTCTTCAGTTTTAACAAAGGATGTTCGGGGGGGACGATCACCACATGCTCCCATTGATAGCAAGGCAAAGAAATCAGGCCGTCAAAGCCAGCGATAGACTCCGTTGCAATCACCAGATCTGCCTGATCACGCATGACCATTTCGGCGATCTGCTTGGGATTCCCCTGCAGCAGAGATAAGCGAACCTTTGGATACTTTTGCATAAACGCCTGCACCACCTTAGGCAAAGCATAACGAGCCTGCGTGTGCGTCGTGGCGATGGTAAAGCTGCCGCTGTCCTGCGCCGCATATTCCTTGCCTATGCGCTTGAGACCATCGATCTCTTGCATGATCAATTCTACCGATTTCAGCACCGCCCGACCGGGCTCAGTCAAACCACGTATCCGCTTGCCATGACGGGTGAATATATCAACCCCCAATTCTTCTTCCAATTCGATAATTGCCTTTGAAACACCTGGTTGCGAAGTAAACAAAGCTTTCGCTGCCTCAGTCAGGTTAAAATTCTGCCTGACAGCTTCTCGTACAAAACGTAATTGATGTAAGTTCATGGGGAGCACTAAATAGTTAGCTTATGCTTTTAAATTTAAAAAAGCTAAGGTGATATACTTCCTGCAGTATATAGAGACCAAGACAAGAATTCCATGCTCAATCGACTTTCATTTAGTTGGAAACTGCTTTTAATCAGTTTACTTTCCTGGTTCAGCCTCGTTTTAAGCACACCACATGCACATGCCGAAAGCACGACTGTGCAATCCCTGCAAACCAAGGCACCTAAAATCTGCCTGGTATTGTCCGGAGGCGGTGCCCGCGGTTTTGCCCACATCGGCGTATTGAAACAACTCGAAGCAATGCATATCCCCATTGACTGTATCGCGGGAACCAGCATGGGCGCGGTGGTCGGCGGACTGTATGCAGCAGGCTTGCCTGCGACAGAAATCGAAAAAAGGCTGTCAAGCCTGAAACTGAATGACATCGCACTGGACCGCGTCGATCGTCGCCTGCTGCCGCAGTCAGTGCGCGAAGAGGACGAGCAATACCCGCTCGGCGCCACGCTCGGGCTGAGCGCGAATGGCGTGAAGCTACCAGCAGGAGTCGTACAGGCGACGCAGTTTCAGGAGCTGTTACAAAACTGGACCGCACATCTGCCGCCGGATATTAATTTCGATAATCTGCCGATTCCTTTCAGAGCGGTCGCAACTGACCTCGAAACCGGAAAAATGGTCGTCTTTAACAAAGGCTCATTGCACAAAGCTGTGCGTGCCAGCATGGCTGCACCCGGCGTTTTTGCCCCGATAGAAATTGACGGAAAACTATTATCTGATGGTGGACTGGTACGTAACCTGCCCGTCGATATTGCGCACGATATGGGTGCAGACATCATCATTGCAGTCAATATCGGTACGCCTTTAATGCCCAGAGATCAACTGCAGACTCTGTTCAATGTCAGCCAGCAAATGGTGAATATTCTGACCGAACAGAATGTCAATGTGCAAAAAGGTCTGCTGCGTCCGGAAGATATTCTGATTGAACCTCAGCTGGGTAATATTCGCTTCATGGATTTTGATCGCTCAAAAGAAGCCACTGCGATCGGAGAGCGAGCAACGCAGAAGATTGCCAGCAAACTTGCCGCGTTACAGTTGCCGGAACATCTGCATACCGCCACCCAGCAACTACGATTGAATCCGCAGTTGCCGCCGCTGCGCATAGGATTTGTGGATATTGTCACTAACGGTGCGATCCCTGAGAGCGACATCAGGCGCCAGTTGTCAATCAAAATCGGCTCAATGTACGACGCCGAAGAAATTAATCGCAAACTCGCGATCCTGAACAATGCGCGAGAATTCGACAGCATCAATCATGAGCTTGTCCAGCGCGGCGATGAATACGGTATACGCATTAACGCCACCGGACGGAATTGGGGCCCACACTTCCTGCGTTTTGGCCTGAGTCTCTCCAGCGGCTTTGAAGGTGCCGGCGGATACAGGCTGCAAGTCGGTCATCGCCGCCCCTGGCTGACTGCAGGTGGTCTTGAATGGCGAAACGACATCGAATTCGGCAATGTTCTCAAACTGCACACCGAATTACGGCAGCCGCTGTTTGAACGAGAAGGGATGTATGTCTCGCCATATCTCGCCTATAACGAAAATACGCTGAATTACTTTAAAGACGATGTAAGGCTGGCAGAATATACTCTGCGTTCGGAAAAAGCCGGTGTCGATCTGGCCTTCCGTATCGGCGAACAAAGCGTACTCGGCGAAGCGCGGGTCGGTGTCAACTTCAACAGTTACAGCGTACGTCCCAAGCTCGGCGGCATCATCATTAACAATCAGGATGGCAGCCAGTCTAATGGCAACCTTCCCAGCGCCGATCTGCAACAAGTGGGCATCAAAACCAGCGTCGTCATCGACCAGCTCAGCGACCCCAGTTTTCCTAGGGAAGGCTATAAATTCGACAGCAGTCTGTTCGTCGGACTGAATAGCCCGAAGAAAACATATCAGGAACTCAGCATGAATGCGACGTGGGCCAAGAGCATCGACAACCACAGTGTGAATCTGAAACTCAGCGGCGCCGGCTTATTCCAGAACGATGCACAAATACGGGGAATCGGCTCTGTACTCGGCGGGTTCCAAAAACTCTCCGCCTACCAGCCTGATCAGTTCAGCGGCAACTATATGCTGTATGGCAGCGCCACATATTTGTTGCGTGCCGTGAATTTTGAAATGGCGGGGCAAAGCCTGTTTCTCGGTACCTCGTTAGAAGCCGGCAACACTTGGAATACCAGCAAAGAAATATCCGCGTCTTCTTTACGCAAAAGCATGAGTCTGTTCGCCGGATTTAACAGCTTCATCGGCCCTATCTACCTCGGCTTCGCATTCGGGCAGAATGGTGCAAGAAATATTTTCTTTCAGTTGGGCAGGCAATAATGAAAAGCTGCGATGCTATACGGCATCGCAGCTTTTTTATTCGAGAAAGTGTATTAAAACAGATGGGGCAAGTATACTGGCCAGGCAGTTCTTACTCATTAAACACGCGGCATATCAGACTCCGTCCGCCTCAACAACACTCTGCTCAATCGCACCAAAAATTGATTTTCCATTCTTATCCAGCATCTCGATTTTAATGCTGTCACCATACTGCATGAATGGCGTTACAGGCTCACCGGTTGCGATCATTTCCAGTGCACGCTTTTCCGCGATACAGCTATAACCCTTCGCAGCATCTTTATTCGATACGGTTCCCGAACCAACGATGGAACCGGCTCTCACATTTCGTGTTTTACACAAATGGGTAATCAATTGAGGGAAAGAAAACACCATATCCACACCCGCGTTCGGCTGGCCGACCAGATTGCCATTCCAACTGGATCTCAGCGGCAAATGCACCTTCCCGTCTTTCCAGGCCTCACCTAATTCATCGGGCGTTACGGCTACCGGAGAAAAACTGGTTGCAGGCTTAGACTGTAAAAAACCGAATCCTTTTGCCAGTTCAGCCGGAATCAGATTCCGCAGAGAGACGTCGTTCACCAGCATCAGTAAGCGTATCGCTTCACCTGCATGCTGCACTTTCACGCCCATAGATACATCGCCGGTAATCACGGCGATTTCACTTTCAAAATCGATACCCCATTCCGCAGAACGGACCACGATGTCATCGCAAGGTCCGATAAAATCGTCGCTGCCGCCCTGATACATCAGGGGATCATGCCAGAAACTGTCGGGCATCTCGGCATTTCTGGCTTTACGCACCAGCTCAACATGATTCACGTAGGATGAGCCGTCAGCCCATTGAAACGCACGCGGCAAAGGTGCCATACAACGTTGCGGTTCAAAGTCAAAACTATTCACCGCCCTGCCTGCATTTAATCTGTCATACAACTCACCGAGCTGTGGAGCAATGAAATTCCAGTCATCCAGCGCGCGTTGCAAAGTCGGAGCAATACCATCTGCAATACAGGCCGTTTTTAAATCCCTGGCCACGACCATTAATTGCCCGTCGCGCGATCCATCTTTAAGAGTAGCAAGCTTCATCAACATTCCTGAGTTAATTCGGTTAAGCCTGATTTTACCTGAAGAAATTTCAGAGAAATCGCTCAGTACGTCAATGGTAATAAATTGCTCGGAGCAACAACGACTGCTGACATAAAATAGCGGCCAGATCTGCCAGCCGGAATACCCCGCTCAAAAAACACGCTGGTCAATACTATTTCAGGATATCGTCACATGTTGCTACCCCGTTCCATCTCTTTATCTGTGCTTGCTCTCAGCATCTGCTGCCTCGGCAGCGGCATACCACTGGCGTTTGCGGAGCATCTGCCATCTTCCGCGACAACAAGGTCTTATCCGGCATCTTCAGTGAATGCAGCAAAAAAACTGGCTGCACTGGCGGAACTTTATTATGAAACCCAGGCCGAATTTGAACCGATCACCGCAACCTATAACGGCGACAGCCGCTACGATGACAAACTGCCGCAGACATTGAATCCGGAAATCAAAGCGAAACAAATAGCCCGGTTGCGACAGATATCGAAGGCTCTGTCAGCGATCCCGCGCAAAACGCTGAGTACACAAGATCAGGTCACTTATGACTGTCTGCAATTTGAGATCGATGCAACCATACGTATGTCGAAATTTGACGACAGGCTGATGCCCGTGAATCAGATGGATAGCGTGCCACTGACGCTGGCGCATTTTGCCAGCGGACAAAGTGCGCAATTATTAAAGTCCGTTGCGCAATACAATAATTACCTGAACCGCCTCCGGCAATTACCCGATTGGTTAAAACAGGCAAAGATCAATATGCGTGAAGGTATGCGCCGCAAAATCGTGCTGCCAAAAGCACTGGTGATTTCTATGCTGCCGCAGTATGAACAACTGGTAACGGAGCAGGCAGCTGAGCATCCGTATTTTCTGCCCGTCACAAATTTTCCGGCTGAATTTACCGAAGCGGACAAAGTCCGCCTGAGCAACGACTATCAGACCGTGATACAGGCACAAGTACTGCCAGCGCTGCGCCGCTTTCATCAGTTCCTGAAAGACGAGTATTTACCGGCAAGCCGTGACAGTACAGGCTGGAGCGCGTTACCGGGCGGGGCTGAATGGTATCAGGCATGGGTCGAAGATCAGACCACGACCCGCCTCACACCGGAACAAATCCACGCAACCGGTCTGCGGGAGGTTGCCCGTATCCAGCGGGAATACGCAATACTGGGACCAAAACTCGGTTATCAGGGCAAACCTGAATCTCTGCCTGAATGGATGGAAGCACAGACAAACTATCGCCCGTTCAAAACAGAAAAAGAAGTGCTGGACGCTTATAGAGCGATTGATACCGTTGTCAGACAAAAACTGCCGGAGTTCTTTGAAAAGACCCCCAAAGCATCGCTGGAAATTCGCCCCGAACCTGAAATCAGCCGTGCGACCGCATCTGATCACTATACGGCACCGGCGATTGACGGCTCTCGCCCGGGTGTATTCTGGGCAGTCATTAATAAGCCTGAAGATTACGCAACGACCGGAATGAAAACTTTATTCCTGCACGAGGGACAACCGGGTCACCATTTTCATCTCGCGACCTTACAAGAACTCGATGTACCGAAATTCCGCAAGGTCGGTGGAAATAATGCCTATACAGAGGGATGGGCGCTCTACGCAGAAACCCTGGGACGGGAAATGGGTTTATTTGACAATGACCCGGCCGCATATTACGGCCACCTCAGCGATGAAATGCTGCGTGCAACCAGACTGGTAGTCGATACCGGCATGCATGCCAAAGGCTGGACGCGGGAACAGGGAATTCAATACCTGCAGCAAACGCTGGGTTACAGCGAGGCGGTCTCGCGCCAGTGTATAGAGCGCTACATGGCATGGCCGGGGCAGGCATTAGGATATAAGATAGGCTCACTCAAAATCATGGAGTTACGCCAGAAAGCCCAGGCTGAACTGGGCGATCGTTTTAATTTGCGGGGTTTCCATAACGTTGTATTGAGCGATGGTACGTTGCCGCTGTCCTTACTTGAAACAAAGGTATTGATGTGGATTAATAATCAGAAGCAAGTGAAATAAAAAATGAAATAAACGAAGAAACATTTACGTATTTTTACAGAAGCTTGATTGACCTTCAGTGTCAAGTCGAGCAGAATGAGGCAATGATATTCATTGCCTCAGAACTTCCTTATCAGAATTAACATTTACAATGTAATGCATGGTATCTGAGGCTTGGCCATAGCAACGGTGACAGAAGTAGTAAGCCGGGCTTTCTTTCTCCGGTGGTGTTGCAGGCAAACGCAAACCGGAAACATCAGCGAAGTTTAACCATTATGACCTCTGCGATGAACAGATCAACAGCGCTTAAATACATTGTTGAACAAGCAAACACCGGCGACCTGGTATTCCCGACAAATATCGCCGCGTCCGTTAAAATTCAACAAGCGATCAGAGACCCCGAATGTTCAGCAGATCTCGCTGCCCGACTGGTGCTGAATGAGCCCTTGCTCGCAGCACGTGTGGTTGCAACGGCGAACTCAGCAGCATATAGCAGGGGTAACGTCGTCAATAACGTGAAAGCAGCGATCAACCGGTTGGGATTCAGCACCCTGAATGCGATCGTCGCATCGATTGTAGTACGTCAGTTGGCAGGAAGCAGCAAAGATAAACGCATACAGAGCATGGTCAGTACGCTGTGGGAACATTCTGCTCAGGTTGCCGCACTGTCACGCGTCATTGCACGCAAAATAACGAAAGTGGATCCGGACACCGCGATGTTCGCTGGCATCGTGCATGAAGTCGGTAATTTCTATCTGTTATCCCGCGCTGAAGAATTCCCGTCTTTACTCGAAATCGAATACCCGATCATAGAAACAACGGAAAAATCAGTTTCCGAAGATCCTCTGGATGAAGAAGAAGGCGATTCCAACGAAGCCATCATCGGTCGCGCGGTAATCCACACTCTGCAACTGCCACCAACCGTGGTAGAGGCACTGGAGGCATTGTGGTTTGGTCTGCGGGCAATGCCGCCTGAAACGCTGGGCGACACCATTTTACTGGCGAATGAGCTGGCCAGAACGAAGTCTCCTTTTGACTACAATTCTTATGCTGAAGCCGGACAGTTCGCCTCCGAAATTGATTTTGTGGTCGGTGACGGCACGCTCAACAGCATACTGGAAGAATCTGATGAAGAGGTCAGCAGTCTGACATCGGCATTATTGGTGTAATACTGACACAAAGATAAGGACACAAAGTAAAAAAGAGGTGGATAAAACTATCCACCTCTTTTTTTATGCAGAGAATATCCGATTAACCCTGATGAGCGACGACATCCTTAATTTGCGCCAGTGAATGAGGATCTTCTATCGTTGTGAGGTCACCCGCATCCCTGCCCTCGCAAATCGCCTGGATAGAACGACGCAGTAATTTACCGGAACGGGTTTTCGGCAACACACCGACGAAATATACCCGGGACGGTCTGGCAACCGCACCAAGTTGTTTATCTACAACAGCCATCACCTCCGCTTCCAGTGCGTGTTTTTGCTCCGGTGTGCTTGCGGCTTCCGGATGCTTCAGTGTCGCAAAGGCGACAGCCACCTGCCCTTTGAGTTTATCTTCAACACCGACCACGGCAACTTCAGAAATCTGCGGATGACTGGAAATGCTCTCCTCGATTTCACGCGTACCAAGGCGATGACCAGCGACATTAATCACATCGTCGGTACGTCCGAGAATGAAGTAATAACCATCCTCGTCTTTGATGCCCCAGTCAAACGTCGAATACAGCTGTTCATGCGCAAAATTTGTCCAATAGGTACTGACAAAACGCTGATCGTCGCCATACACCGTTTGCATACAACCCGGCGGCAAAGGACCGCGAATCGCCACGACACCTTTTTCATTCGGGCCACATTCAGCGCCCGTCATTTCATTGATGATCTGAACGTTGTAACCGTACATCGCAACACCGGGGCTACCCAGCCGGGTCGGGGTATTTTCAATGGCACGGGCAACCGACAGAATCGGCCAGCCGGTTTCAGTCTGCCAGTAATTATCGATGATCGGCACACCAAGCTCAGTTGCGATCCAGCTTGACGTGGTTTCATCCAGTGGTTCACCCGCCAGATAGAGTGCCTTTAACGATGATAAATCGTATTTCTTCATCAGCTCAGGCGGATGTTTTTTCAGCACACGAATCGCCGTCGGTGCAGAAAACATGCGCGTGACTTTGTATTTTTCAACGATGCTCCACCAAATACCCGCATCAGGACGAATCGGTGTGCCCTCGTACATAATCGTCGCCATACCGGCGATCAGCGGGCCATAGACGATGTAAGAATGTCCGACTACCCAGCCGATATCGGATGTCGCAAAGTAGGTTTCACCGGCATTGCCGCAATAGATATGCTTCATCGACGCAGCCAGCGCCACCGCATAACCACCGACATCGCGCTGCACGCCTTTTGGTTTGCCGGTCGTACCGGATGTATACAGCACATACGACATCTCATTTGATTCCAGCCAAGTTACCGGCACCGGTGTCTGCATATGTTGTGCACGCAATGCCGCGTAATCGACATCGCGTCCCGCCACCAGCGTCATTGCATCAAGACCGCGATTCACAATCAGCACATGCGCTGGCTTATGTTCGGCTAACTCAATCGCATCATTCAACAACGGCTTATATGGAACGGCCTTGCCACCGCGCATACCAGCGTCGGCAGAAACAACCAGTACCGGCTTGGCATCGTCAATACGGGTTGCCAGACTTTTTGAAGCAAAGCCACCGAACACCACTGAATGCACGGCACCGATACGGGCACAGGCCAGCATCGCAAACGCGGCCTCGGCAATCATCGGCATATAAATCAGAACACGGTCGCCGCGCTGCACGCCCAGCGACAACATAATCGCCGCCATACGTTGCACTTCCTGATGCAACTCAGCGAAGCTATACACTTTCTCCGTATTGGTTTCGGTAGAAATCGCAATCAGTGCCGCTTTATCCGGTTGCGTTGCAACCCAGCGATCAACCGCGTTATAGCAAAGATTCGTTTCACCGCCGACAAACCATTTAGCAAATGGCGGCTGGCTGTGATCAAGTACCTGCTGGTAAGGTTTGTGCCAGTCGATCAATTTGGCCTGATCATCCCAGAATGATTCTGGATTTTGTATCGATTGCTGATAAAACGCTGCGTAAGACATACTCTCTCCTGTTTTTTATTGTGCTGCATTCCGGGTCAGCGAAATGCGAATGAATCTGTAAGTTTTATGTAAGCGACCAAGAAAAAACGCGACCGTTTAAGCGGTCGCGTCTGATAAATTTTTGCGTTATTTCCGAACATAAATGGCGATACGAATGCGGACACTCGCCTGTTCCTTGCATTATCCCCGTCAACCACGGCTGATCAGACCTGGCGCAGGAAAAAGCTGACCGCAACAACCTATGACGGCTCTCGTTGCTAAGGAGATTCGTCATGACAAAACGGCGATAAGTGCGGTGAATACGGTCAGCTTGCATAGATAACAGATAAAATCAGAAGGTGTCGCCGGGAATACGTACCCAGCCTTCCATCAATACACGTGCACTACGGCTCATGATGGCTTTTTTCACTGTCCATTCGCCATTTTCCTGTTTGGCTTCGGCGCCAACCCGCAAAGTGCCGGAAGGATGTCCGAAGCGCACCGCGGTACGCTCACCACCACCTGCCGCCAGATTGACGAGTGTGCCGGGAATCGCTGCCGCAGTGCCGATCGCCACTGCTGCCGTACCCATCATCGCGTGGTGTAGTTTGCCCATCGACAAAGCGCGCACTAACAAATCGATTTCCGTTGCATTGACTTGCTTGCCACTGGAAGAAACATACGATTGCGGTTTTGCAACAAACGCCACCTTCGGCGTATGCTGGCGTTGAGCCGCTTCATCAATATGCTTGATCAAGCCCATGCGTACCGCTCCGTAAGCGCGGATAGTCTCGAACTTAGCGAGTGCCGCAGGGTCACTGTTAATTGCATCCTGCAATTCGGTACCGGTATAACCTATCGCTTCGGCGTTCACAAATATCGTCGGTATACCGGCATTGATCATCGTCGCTTTCAACGTACCGATACCGGGCACGTCCAGATCATCGACCAGATTCCCAGTCGGGAACATGGAACCGCCAGCGCCTTCTTCATCGGCAGCCGGATCCATGAATTCGAGCTGCACTTCAGCGGCAGGAAAAGTTACGCCGTCGAGTTCAAAATCACCGGTTTCCTGCACTTCGCCATTCGTGATTGGCACATGAGCGATGATAGTTTTACTGATATTCGCTTGCCAGATGCGTACTACGGCAACGCCGTTTTGCGGAACACGACTCGCATCCACCAGACCGGCGCTGATCGCGAAGGAACCGACCGCTGCCGACAGATTGCCGCAATTGCCGCTCCAGTCAACGAAAGCTTTATCAATCGAGACCTGACCGAACAGGTAGTCAACATCATGATCCGCCTTGCTGCTTTTCGACAGAATCACGGTCTTACTGGTACTGGATGTTGCACCACCCATACCGTCGATTTGTTTACCGTAAGGATCTGGGCTGCCGATCACGCGCAACAGAATCGCGTCACGCGCCGCACCGGGCACTTGCGCCGCCGGCGGCAAATCCTGCAAACGGAAAAACACGCCTTTGCTGGTACCGCCACGGATATACGTCGCAGGAATTTTAATTTGAGCTGGATGAGCCATCATTCTCTTCTGTACTTGGTTTCAGGTTCCCTCTCCCGCTTTCGGGAGAGGGACTTATTTCATCACTTACACTTTCTTCGTCGATTCCAAAAAGTCTTGAGCAAAACGCTGCAACACGCCACCGGCCTCATAAATCGAGACTTCTTCTGCGGTATCCAGGCGGCAAGTCACCGGCACCTCGACACGTTCACCATTCTTGCGATGGATAATCAGCGTCAGTGTGGCACGTGGTGTACGTTCGCCAACCACATCAAAGGTTTCACTTCCGTCGATATTCAGTGTCAGACGGTTCACGCCGGGTTTGAATTCCAGCGGCAAGACACCCATACCGACCAGATTCGTGCGGTGGATACGCTCAAAGCCTTCGGCAACAATCGCTTCCACGCCCGCCAGACGCACACCTTTGGCAGCCCAGTCACGCGAAGAACCTTGACCATAATCCGCACCAGCGATGATGATTAATGGTTGCTTGCGTTCCATGTAGGTTTCAATCGCTTCCCACATGCGGGTCACTTTGCCTTCCGGCTCGATACGTGCCAGCGAACCGGCTTTCACTTTGCCATCGACCTGCACCATTTCGTTTTTCAAGGTCGGGTTCGCAAAGGTCGCGCGCTGCGCTGTCAGATGATCGCCGCGATGGGTTGCGTAGGAATTGAAGTCCTCTTCCGGCAAACCCATTTTTGCCAGGTAAGCACCAGCGGCGCTGTCGAGCATAATCGCGTTCGATGGTGACAAATGATCTGTCGTAATGTTGTCGCCTAAAACTGCCAGAGGACGCATGCCTGTCATCGTGCGTGGCGCAGCGAGTGCACCCTCCCAGTACGGTGGACGGCGGATATACGTACTTTGCGGACGCCAGTTATACAACGGGCTGACCTTCTCCCCATTGTCGGCCTGAATCGCAAACATAGGCTCGTACACCTGGCGGAACATTTCCGGTTTGACGCTGGATTTCACAATCGCATCAATTTCTTCATCGGTAGGCCAGATGTCTTTCAAACGGATTTCTTTGCCATCCACAACAGCCAGCACATCTTTTTCAATATCAAAACGGATGGTACCGGCAATCGCATACGCAACCACCAACGGTGGCGATGCGAGGAAAGCCTGTTTTGCATACGGGTGAATACGACCGTCAAAATTACGGTTACCAGACAACACCGCTGTCGCGTATAAATCACGATCAATAATTTCTTGCTGGATCACAGGATCAAGCGCACCGGACATACCGTTGCAAGACGTGCAGGCATAGGCTACGACGCCGAAGCCCAGTTTTTCCAGATCATCCATCAGACCGGCTTCTTCCAGATACAGCGTGACAGCTTTCGAGCCTGGCGCTAAAGAAGATTTCACCCATGGCTTACGTGTCAGTCCCAGCTTATTCGCATTGCGTGCCAGCAGCGCTGCAGCAATCACATTACGCGGATTACTGGTGTTGGTGCAGCTGGTAATCGCCGCGATAATCACGGCGCCATCCGGCATTTGTCCTGGAACATTTTCCCATTTTGCAGCAATGCCTTTGGCAGCCAGATCCGTTGTCGCAACACGTGCGTGCGGATTCGAAGGACCAGCCATATTACGCACGACACTGGACAAATCGAATGTCAATACACGTTCATACTCAGCATTGATCAGACTGTCCGCCCACAGACCGGCGGCTTTCGCATAAGTCTCAACCAGTTTCACCTGTTCATCACTGCGGCCTGTCAGTTTCAGATAATCAATGGTTTGCTGATCAATTGCGAACATCGCCGCTGTTGCACCATATTCCGGCGCCATATTCGAAATCGTTGCACGGTCACCGAGCGTCAGCGCGGCAGCGCCAGCGCCGTAGAACTCAAGGTAAGCGCCGACCACTTTTTGTTTGCGCAGGAATTCAGTCAATGCCAGCACCACGTCAGTCGCAGTGATGCCTGGTTGCGGACGACCTGTGAGTTCCACGCCGATGATGTCCGGCAGACGCATCCACGATGCGCGACCCAGCATGACGTTTTCTGCTTCCAGACCACCAACACCAATCGCGATCACACCCAGCGCATCAACATGCGGCGTATGGCTGTCGGTACCGACCAGCGTATCAGGAAACGCCACGCCATCTTTCGCATGAATCACCGGTGACATCCGTTCCAGATTGATCTGATGCATGATGCCGTTACCCGGTGGGATCACATCGACATTTTTGAAGGCTTTTTTGGTCCAGTTGATGAAATCAAAGCGGTCTTCATTGCGACGGTCTTCAATCGCACGGTTTTTGGCGAACGCATCAGGATCAAAACCACCGCATTCCACTGCCAGCGAGTGATCGACAATCAGTTGTACCGGCACGACCGGATTGACTTGCGCTGGATCACCGCCCTGATCTGCAATCGCATCACGCAAACCGGCCAGATCGACCAGCGCGGTTTGTCCCAGAATATCGTGACAGACTACACGCGCCGGAAACCATGGAAAATCGAGTTCGCGTTTGCGTTCGATGAATTGCTTCAGCGATTCAGTCAGCGTCGCCGGGTCGCAACGACGCACCAGATTTTCAGCCAGTACGCGTGAAGTGTATGGCAGCTTGTCATAGGCGCCGGGTTGAATTGCATCGACCGCTGCACGAGCGTCGAAAAAATCCAGTTGGGTGCCGGGGAGTGGTTTGCGGTTTGCAGTGTTCATGGCTTATTCAGGAATAATGGATGTTCCGGGAGCGAAACGCGTGGCAATCTCTTGCTGCGTCTTTGCCCTCTTTTCTGCGCTGACGCTGCTTACACATGAGTAAGCAGCGTCAGCGACTCAGACAAATGACAGATTATTTGCGGCTCTTGATCGGCACAAATTTCAAGTCCTCAGGACCGACATAATTTGCGCTAGGACGAATGATCTTGTTATCGATACGCTGTTCGATGATGTGTGCCGCCCAGCCGGATGTGCGGGCGATCACAAACAATGGTGTGAACATCGCTGTTGGCACACCCATCATGTGATACGACACAGCAGAGAACCAGTCTAGATTCGGGAACATTTTTTTGATGTCCCACATCACTGTTTCCAGACGTTCAGCGATGTCGTACATCTTCATAGAGCCCGCATCTTTCGACAGGTTGCGCGCAACTTCTTTGATCACTTTGTTGCGTGGATCAGAGATCGTATAGACAGGGTGACCGAAACCGATCACAACTTCTTTATTTTCAACACGTTTTTTGATGTCGGCTTCTGCTTCATCCGGATTGTCGTAACGTTTCTGAATTTCAAACGCGACTTCATTCGCGCCGCCGTGTTTAGGACCGCGCAGTGCGCCGATCGCACCGGTAATCGCAGAATACATATCGGAACCGGTACCGGCGATGACACGACCGGTAAATGTTGATGCATTGAATTCATGCTCTGCATACAGAATCAGTGAAGTATGCATCGCTTTTTCCCAAAGCTTGCTTGGCTTCTGACCATGCAGCAGATGCAGGAAATGGCCACCGATCGATTCGTCGTCAGTTTCAGTTTCTATGCGTTTACCGTTATGGCTGTAGTGGTACCAGTATAGCAGCATGGAACCCAGCGACGCCATCAGACGATCAGCGATATCGCGCGCGCCCGGTGTGTTGTGGTCATCTTTTTCCGGCAAAACGCAACCCAGTGCAGAAACACCGGTACGCATCACATCCATAGGATGCGAGGATGCAGGCAACCATTCGAGCGCCGCTTTCACATTCGCAGGCAAGCCGCGCAATGCTTTCAATTTTGCTTTGTAGGCATGCAATTCGGCGACGGTCGGCAACTTGCCATGTACCAGCAAATGGGCGATTTCTTCAAATTCGCAGGCATCGGCCACGTCGAGAATATCGTAACCACGGTAATGCAGGTCATTACCGGTTTTACCCACGGTACACAAAGCGGTATTACCCGCAGTCACGCCGGACAAGGCAACGGATTTCTTTGGTTTGAAAGGAACTGCTTCGGTCATGGTGCTCTCCTGAGATAATTAGATACTCCCCCCAGTATTTTTTAACGCCCAATGAATCTGCTGAGAATAAGGCGATTATTTAAAAAAACAGGGGGAGTATGTGTTTTTATACGGTTTTAAAATGAATGGAATCCGGTAGCAAATAAGGAATTATTTGTTCTTTTGCTGCGCAAACAAGGCATCCAGTTTTTGCTCGAAATCGTGATAATTGATGCGCTCGTACAATTCCATCCGGGTTTGCATGGTATCGACCACGTTCTTTTGCGAACCGTCGCGGCGAATCGCGGTGTACACATTCTCAGCCGCTTTGTTCATTGCGCGGAATGCGGACAATGGATACAACACGAGACCGACATCGACTGCGGCTAATTCTTCGACGGTGTACAACGGTGTCGCACCGAACTCGGTAATGTTGGCCAGGATAGGTACTTTGACCGCGTTAGCGAATTGTTTGTACATCGCCAGTTCGGTAATCGCTTCCGGGAAAATCATGTCGGCACCCGCTTCCACGCAAGCCTGCGCGCGATCAATCGCGGCTTCCAGACCTTCGACGGCGAGCGCATCGGTACGCGCCATGATCACAAAATTTTCATCAGTACGCGCATCGACTGCGGCTTTGATGCGATCAACCATTTCCTGCTTGGTGACGATTTCTTTGTTCGGACGATGGCCGCAACGCTTAGCGCCGACCTGATCTTCGATATGCATCGCCGCAGCGCCGAATTTGATCATCGATTTGACTGTGCGTGCCACGTTGAACGCAGATGAACCGAAACCGGTATCCACATCGACCAGCAAAGGCAGGTCGCACACATCGGTAATACGGCGCACATCGGTCAGCACGTCATCCAGATTGGAAATACCCAGATCAGGCAAACCGAGAGAACCGGCAGCGACACCGCCACCGGACAGATAAATAGCCTTGAAACCAGCGCGTTTGGCCAGCAAAGCATGGTTCGCGTTGATCGCGCCAACCACTTGTAACGGGGATTCTTCTTGCATCGCCTTACGGAAGGCGGCACCTGCGGAGTAGTTGCTCATATCGTTGATGTCTTTCAGGTTAATGAAGTTGCGAGCGTCTATTGCAATCAACATGCCAGCGCGAACCAGCATCGCAACAGCTTAGACTGGGAATGTTAAAAATCAAGGACTTAAGCAGCACAATTTAAGAATAATCAATTGCGTATTTCAGATAAGATGTTTCATAATGATGTTTCATTAAACGAAAAATGAAACACGTTTTTCAGAATTGAAACAAATATGAAACAACCGCCATTACCGCTGCGTGAAACGCAGGACAAACCCGTTATCTGGACAGTGTCGATTTCCCGCTTGTTCGACATGTTCCGCGACATCATGGTGGAATACGACGCGAATGCCGATATCGTTCCACTGAATATGGGTTTTGAGGAAGCGGTACAGCATATCCGCGAACGTCTGCAAACCGAACGTTGCGATGCCGTCGTCGCCGCCGGCTCCAATGCCGCGTACCTGAAAAATCGTCTGCCGATTCCTGTCGTCACCGCCAAGGCCAGCGGTTTTGACGTCATGCAGGCTTTGGCACGGGCGCGCAAGGTATCGAGCGAAATCGCTCTGATTACCTATCAGGAAACCATGCCCGAACTGGTCGATTTCAAAAATACCTTCGGCTTCAAGATAGAACAGCGTACCTATGTGACCGAAGAAGACGCGCGGGCGCAGATCAGCGAACTCAAGGCCAGTGGCATACAGGCAATCGTCGGCGCCGGCCTGATTACCGATCTGGCGGTCGAAGCGGGTCTGACCGGTATTTTTATGTACTCCGCCACGTCGATTCGTCAGGCTTTTGACGACGCACTCGAAATCGCCCGCCTGACCCGACTGGAGTCACAGCGGGGAAGGCATCATCCGGCCGCTGACGCATTACGTACCAAACACGGCTTAAGCGATCTGCGCGGTGAGTCGGCCGTCATGGAAAGCACCCGCCGCGCGATCAGCTTATTTGCGCGCTCTCCCGCCACAGTGTTGCTGCAGGGCGAAACCGGCACCGGTAAAGAGCTGGCTGCGCAAGCCATACATAGCGAAAGCCCGCGCGCAAGGCAGCCTTTTGTTGCCGTCAATTGCGGTGCGATTGCGGAATCGCTGCTGGAATCAGAATTATTCGGTTACGACGAAGGTGCATTCACCGGCGCGCGGCGCGGTGGTCATGCAGGCTTATTTGAGGCCGCCAATCGCGGCACCTTATTTCTGGATGAAATCGGCGAAATGCCGCTGAACCTGCAAACCCGTCTGCTACGCGTTCTGGAAGAACGCGAAATTGTCAGGGTCGGCGGGGTGCGTCCGGTCGCGGTCGATGTACGCATCATCAGCGCAACCCACTGCGATCTTGAAGCCAGAGTCAGAGAAGGGAAATTCCGCTCAGATCTGTTTTACCGGCTTGCGGTGTTGCGCCTGCAACTGCCACCGCTGCGCGAACGGCAAGCAGACATTATGCCGCTGGCAGAATGGTCCCTGAAACATGCTCTGGCGGCGATGGGCGCCCGCCCCCACCCGAATCTGCATGCAGAAATCAGCAGTTGCACCAGTTTATTTGAAACCTATCCCTGGCCAGGTAATGTCAGGGAGATGCGCAACATGATGGAGCGGCTCGGTCTGTTCCTTGCTGCAGAACCATTACAGGCGCTGAGTCCGGCGTTTGTCGGCAAAATTTTACCGGAACTAGCATCTGGAATCGCGACGAACGAAACAGCTAAAACAATGAGCATCGTTCTCCCGGGGAAAAACCAGTTACCAGATATTCCCGTTGCCAGCGACGAATCGCTGGAAGAAATCATGCAACGGTTCGGCCATCAGCGCGATGCTGTCGCCGCGTATTTAGGTATCAGCAGAACCACCTTATGGCGTAAATTAAAAAATCAGAGTAAAGCGTGAAATCATTCATGCTGAAAGTCAAAGGTGAAAATCATCAGGCCGTAAGGTAAAATGAGTCCCCGAATCCCGATGACTGTCCCACTACCGAATTGCAATGTTGAAATATGAAAAAATTACTGATTGTTGATGATAGTAAAGTCTCGCGCATGGTGATCCGTGCCCACGTGAAAGCAGTTCAACCTGACTGGGAATTCATTGAAGCGGCCTCCGGAGAGGAGGCGATCAGGATGGTAGAGCAACACGCACCAGACTTTTGCACCATGGACATCAACATGCCGGGCATGCTGGGGACCGATGCAGCTGAACAGATACTGCAAGCTCACCCGCACATGCGCATTGCTATTTTCTCTGCGAATGTGCAGGACACCATGCAAACACGCGCGCATGCACTCGGCGCTGTTTTTGTCGCCAAACCAGTCACAGAAAAATCGATTGCCATCGTTATCCATCACTTCACGGGCGCATAATGAACTCTTTAAGCGAACTTCATCTCGATGCATTAAGCGAAGTCTTCAATGTCGGTGCCGGCAGAGCAGCTGCCAGCCTGTCTGAAATCGTTGGTGACGAAGTTCGGCTTTCCGTTCCCTCGGTGGAAATACGCAAATCTTCTGAGCTGGATTTAACTGCGATCTCGCTTGACAGCAACCGTTTTGGTACTGTGCATCAGACCTTCCGCGGCTCATTTCAGGCTGAAGCCTTGCTGTTATTCACCGAAGAACATGCGCTCGAAATCGTGCGCGACATGATGGGCTCACAAATCAGCCTGGAGGACCTTGCCGAATTTGAACAGGAAGCAATGTGTGAACTCGGCAACATCATCCTCAATGCCTGCCTGTCGGCGATGGCGGATATGCTCAACATCCCGCTCGACTGTTCACTACCTGACTACACCGTTGCCACCACCGAAGAAATCTTCCGGCGCGTTGCCGACGATCAGACGCAGCCTTACGTGTTGTTACTGCATATAGATCTTGCCATAGAAAAACGCCGTTCCGAGGGACACCTGATTTTTCTGCTGAGTTCGACATCGCTTGAAAGTCTGATTTTTCAGATAGAACGTTATCTGGGAGAAATCTGATGTCAGCTTCCTTACCGCTGGCGCCGTCCGCAACAGCGGAAATCTTAAAGACCATCAATTTAGGTCTGATTGTTGTCAATGCGCAGCAACACGTCGTACTGTGGAATGGTTGGGTTGAAAAATACAGCGGCGTCAGCGCCGGCGAGGCGCAAGGTCAGCACATCAACTCTGCGTTCGCAGAAGCACCGGCGCGGGCATTTTTGACTGCACTCGGCAATACGCTGAATTACGGCTTACCGGTCGTGTTATCAAACGCCCTGCACCGTTTTCCGCTCGCCTTATTTGAGCAGGCCGACGATGTTGGAGAGAAAAAACGTCTGCATCAGTCGATTACCCTGACGCCGCTGAATGTCGACGGGGAACGCTGGTGCATGGTACAGATTTCAGATTCCAGCGCATCCATCAAGCGCGAAAAAATTCTGCGCTCCCATTCTGAAATGCTGAAAAAAGAAGCGACGACAGACAGCCTGACCGGCATCTACAACCGCCGCTTCTTTGATGAACATTATAAAATCGCCCTGGCCAATGCCGCTCGCCAGCAAACATCACTGGCCGTCTTCATGATCGATATTGATTTCTTTAAAGATTACAACGATCACTATGGTCATGTCGCAGGTGATAAAGCCTTGGTACAGGTCGCAACCGGACTCAAAAGCCAGTTGGTCAGAGCCAGTGATGCGATTGCGCGCTTTGGCGGTGAAGAATTTATCGTCATCATGCCGGATATGAGCAAAGAAGGCGCCATACAGTTTGCCGAAAAAATCAGAGCCGCCGTGGCCAATCTGGCGATCCGGCATGAGAAATCGCCGATCAGCGAGCACGTCAGTATCAGTATCGGTTACAGCTGCTATTGCAATGCAGATGGCAGCGATCCCGCGCTGTTACTGAAGACAGCCGATGCGGCTCTGTATGCCGCTAAAAACAATGGCCGGAACAAAGCAATTTTTCTGAAACTGCCGCAGTTACCCCAAACGGCTGACAATACGAAACAAGCGCAGAGCAAAAACAGTGCGGCATAAGATTCTTCAGTCCGGCAGTAAGCATCATCAAGTCATCAAAAAGCTAAACGAGCACTAAATAAACAACCAGCGGCAAGCGCAATGACAGCACGGCTGTCATCCTTACCATCCTCGAATCAACCGACACAGAGAGAATCATGTTGCCAACTCATTCCTTACATATTTCCCGCCCTTCGCGCCGTCGCAGTACAGCTTTGCTCGCAGCCGGTTTACTGGGTCTGCTCGGTTTCAGCGGGTTAAGCATGGCGCAGTCGCAAGTTCAGCAAGTATTACGTGTGTCGGCGATTCCGGATGAAGCACCAACCGAATTGCAACGTAAATTCAAACCTCTGGGCGCATATCTGGAAAAGAAAACCGGCATGAAAATCGAATTCATTCCAGTGACCGATTACGCGGCGTCAGTTGAAGGCCTGATCAATAAAAAACTGGATATGGTCTGGTTTGGCGGCTTCACTTTCGTGCAAGCCAAAGTACGCAGTAAAGATCAGGTGATCCCGCTGGTGCAACGTGAAGAGGATGAAAAATTCAAATCCGTTTTCATCACCACCAACAAAGACATACACAAGCTGGAAGACCTGAAAGGAAAGACCTTCACTTTCGGTTCCGAATCGTCGACGTCCGGCCACCTGATGCCGCGCTCTTATTTGCTGGCGGCAAAAATCAATCCGGATACCGATCTGAAGCGCATTGCGTTTTCGGGTGCGCATGATGCGACTGTCGCTGCGGTTTCCGGCGGCAAGGTTGATGCTGGTGCATTAAATATCTCGGTCTGGGACAAACTGGTAGCGCAGAACAAAGTCGATACCAAACAGGTACGCGTGTTTTACACAACACCCGGCTACTTCGATTACAACTGGACAGTCCGCGCCGATATGCCAGCTGATCTGCGCAAGAAAATCACGGATGCCTTCCTGTCTCTGGACACAAACAAAGCAGAAGATAAAGAAATTCTGGAGCTGCAACGCGCCAGCCGCTTTATTCCAACCAAAGCGGAAAACTACAAAGCGATTGAAGCTGCGGCACACAATGCCGGATTGTTGAAGTAATGGATAGTTCTCCGCAACCGCAAGTGCTCTTGCGGAGTTTGTCTGTCAGGCATCCGCAAACCGCTGCTACGTCTGGCGGCAAACCTTCATTTGCGCTGCAGGATATCGATCTGCAGATCATGCAAGGCGAGCAGATTGCCATCATCGGCCCGTCCGGCGCTGGCAAAACCACCTTGCTGCATACGCTGGCCTGCGCTTATCAGCCGGCGCAGGGTGAATTAATGTTTCAGGGACAGTCAGTCTGGCAACTGTCGCACACGGCGCGTCACCAGCTGCGCCGCCAGTTATTTCTGGCCCCGCAAACACCGCCCCTGCCTGCGCGTCAGCGTGTCGTCACTTCTGTACTGGCGGGATGTCTGCCGCGCTGGTCTCTGCTGACCGCCCTGCGTAACCTGATCAGACCTGTTGATCCGCGCGCAGCGTTTGGGGCGCTGTCGCGCTTTCATCTGCAACACAAGCTGTATGCGCGCGTCGATAAATTGTCCGGTGGTGAACGTCAGCGTTGCGGCCTTGCCCGTTTGCTGCTGTCAGACGCGCAGCTGTTTGTGGTCGATGAACCGCTGTCAGCACTTGACCCGACACTGGCACAGCAAACGCTGGGGACGCTGCAGCAGGAGGCGCGTGACCGCAATGCCACTCTGATCTGCAGCCTGCATCAGGTCGAACTCGCCCGCAGTCATTTCAGCCGGATTATCGGCTTACGTGACGGCAAAATCCTGTTCGACAGCAAACATGTCAGTGACCAGATGATCGCGGATTTATACAAAAACGCGCAATCGCTTAGCGATTCTGACATGCCGTCTGCAAACACGAATGCAGACGCGCCGGATGTGGCTTTTTCCAGCGCAACAGCAACCGGCCAGGCTCGTTGTTTCTGAATTGTTCTGAGCTCATGCACACCGTTTCTGATTCACTTTCCACCACGCAGGCGATTACCGCAGAAATGCCAAGCGATCCAGCATGGCGCAGCCGTGTCACGCTGACACTACTGGCGCTGATCTTACTGTGGCCAGCCTTGCAGCTGACCGAGTTCCGGCCCTGGGCACTGATGGATGCACAAAGCCTCAGCGCAACCGGACGCTTCCTTGCCAATTTTTTCCCGCCGGCGCATGACAAAGAATTTTTGCTGATCGTGCTCGAAGCGACCTGGCAAACCATCGCGATGGCAACCGCTGGCGTCACACTCGCCATCGTCGCCGCGATCCCGATGACGCTGGTGGTGAATGAGCAGTTATCGATTTCGCGCCTCGGCACTGGCCGCATGCATTTCGTCGCGTATGTGCTGCGACAAAGTGTGCGCTGGCTGCTGGTGTTATTGCGCAGCGTGCCGGAACTGGTCTGGGCTTTACTTTTCGTGCGCATCGTCGGGCTTGGCCCTACCGCAGGCGTACTGGCAATCGCCCTCACCTACTGCGGTATGCTGGGCAAAGTGTATGCTGAGATTATCGAAGCCAGCGAACCGCAGGCTACCCGGGTATTACTCGACAATGGCAGCTCACGGCTGGCCGCATTTTTCTATGGCACGCTGCCGAATGCAGCGTCGGAGCTGGTGTCATATACGGTGTATCGCTGGGAGTGTGCGATACGTGGTTCGGTGGTGATGGGCTTCGTCGGCGCGGGCGGATTAGGTCAACGTATGGACGAGTCCATGAAAATGCTGGCAGGCGCCGAAGTATCGACGATGCTGATCGTGTTCGTCTTGCTGGTGGCAGCAGCGGATGCACTCAGTCAGTTTTTCCGCAAAGGTCTGGAATGATGAAACCGTCGCCTATCAACCAGACAGATCCGCTTGCATTACCGCCAGCACCAGCCCTTATCAGTCGCAATACGGCACTGGTGTTGCTGACGCTATTGCTAATGGTGGCCGCCAGTTTTTACAGTCTGCAAATCGACTGGCGCGCGCTGCTCAGCGAAGACGCGATCCGGACCTCGGCAGAGTTCCTGCGCGGTTTCACGCCACCGGATACCGGCAGCGGATTGTTGCAAAAAGTATTTTTTGCAGCGCTGGAGACACTGGCAATGTCCGCCCTCGGCACCCTGATTGCCGCCTTACTGGGATTAGCGATGGCTTTGCCCGCCAGCGGTCGTTTCGGCGTCGTTGCCATGCGCAGTATGCGACTGCTGCTGAATATCCTGCGGGCAATTCCCGAACTGGTATGGGCATCTATCATGCTGATCGCCGCCGGGCTGGGGCCATTTGCAGGCACCGTCGCGCTGGCAGCGCATACCACTGGTGTGCTGGGTCGCCTGTTTGCTGAAACACTGGAAAACCTGCCACCACATGCGGAAACGACTCTGCGTACAAACGGTGTCAGCGCCAGCAGCGCTTTCCTGTATGCGACCTTGCCACAAGGTTTACCGCAGATGCTGTCGTACACTTTGTACCGCTGGGAAAACAATATCCGCGCCGCCGCTATTCTCGGTGTTGTCGGTGCAGGCGGACTCGGGCAAATGCTGAAATACCACTTATCACTGTTTCAGATGCCGACAGCGGCGACCGTCATTATCGCCATGCTGATCCTGGTCGCTCTGGTGGATGCACTCAGTTTTGCGATACGGCGCTGGCTGATGCGCTAGCAGCCACACAACCTGTTTGCAGCGAGATCTGATTTTCATCAAAAATGGGGAGCATCCATTCATTTCGCGATAATCTCAGCGTCAATAAAGGGGCTTATAAAATACTCCCCCCAGTATATTTAAGCCGTTTGGGTGGATAAAAAAAAGGCCGCTAAGCGGCCTTGATCACAGCGGTATAGAAAATCAGGATTTACCGGCAGTAAAACCACCATCGACCAGCAAATTAGCGCCGGTCACAAAACTGGCTTCGTCACTCAGCAAAAACACGACCGCATTCGCCACTTCCTCAGGGCGCCCGAGGCGACCGACAGGATGCAGACTGATTAAAGCTTTGCGCATATTCTCGTCCAGCAGCGACAGCAAAGGTGTGTCGATATAGCCCGGCGCAACAGCATTGACCCGCACACCTTTTGCCGCCGATTCCAGCGCCAGCGTGCGGGTCAGATTGACTACGCCACCTTTCGCCGCAGAATACGCCGCCGTCATGCTCTGGCCGAACACACCGAGTATCGATGCACAGTTAACGATGCTGCCACTCCCCTGCTGATACATCTGACGCAAGGCAGCGCGGGCGATCCGGAACACCCCCATCAGGTTGATATCGATCACGCGCAGAAACTCTTCATCGGTGTAAGTATCGGCCGGGCTCATGCCGCCTATGCCAGCGTTATTGAACACACCATCGACGCTGCCCAATGCAGACACCGTGCGCGCAATCAGCTCGTCGGCCTGTACAGTCGAGGTCACATCTGCCGCCATAAAAAGACACTTTCCGGCAAAGCGCGCATCCAGATCGCGGGCAGTCTTTTCGTTGGCTGCAGTCGCTAAATCAGCAATTACAACATTCGCCCCTTCTTGCAGACAACGTTCTGCAGTTGCAAGCCCGATACCGCTGGCACCGCCGGTGATGACAATGTTTTTATCTTTCAAACGCATCATAGTTCTCCTGAAGTTAACACGGGACACTCATACTGCTCATGTCGGATGAGCACGATCATGCTTAATCAGATTACATCCATTTCGCCATTAACGTGATGAGAAAACGCAAAAATAAAGCAGGTAACCTGAGCTGAACCGGGGCGTCAATTATCCGCTGATGTTGAAGCACCGCGGCGGCGTTCATATCCGGATCCGGCTCAGCTTTTCGCTTTTTTATTTCTGCTGCACTCGCTTTGTGGCAAGGCCTGACGCTCCATCTCCGGATCAAATTTCAACAAAGCAGATTTGGCCTGCGCCACATCCTTGCTGAATTCGGTGATGTAACGGCTGCGTTCCTCGCTGTTCCATTCGGCATCCGAAAAAGTCTTCAGCGGATAAGTTTTGCTGATATAGGCGCTTCCTTGCAGACGCGGCATCAGCGCACGGTCAGGATCGGTATTTTCCTTGAGCAGATAGGCATCGACATCACGCAGGGTCAGCGGCATGGCCGGTTGCTGATCGCGCAGCAGATTGCCTGCCACCGTCAGCGGAATATCATTGCTGCCCTGCGGCAGCAGGTCGTTAAAAGTCACCAGCGCAAATGGTTTCCCTTTCGCATCATCGACACGGCCATTGACGATGTAACGCCCCGGCGTGTTGACGTTGGCTTTCAGGATAAATCTGAGTGACCCGCCCTCGGTCGATTCACGGATATGACCGGTCCAGATGGCGGGTGTTTCAGGTGAGTAAATCACATCGAAAAAAACGACGCCGGTCTGCCCATTCACCACATAATTTAATTCAGTGCGTATCGTGCCGTTGAAACCGGCAAAGCCGGTCTGAGCTGGTGCCAGCATGCCGCTATATACGCCATCGCCGGCGATCGCATCGCCTTCGCGGCCGGTATCTGACAACGGTACCGGCACGGGAGACGTTTCACGCGCGCCCGCATACACCAACCCGCGCGCAATGGCTTTATCGACACTGAGTATGAGAGGCTTGCCGGACGGGTCAGTCGCCCTGATGGTGAATATGACGCTTTCTCCGGCCGCCAGATAAACACGTGACTGTGTCGTCTGGATCTGAATTTCTTTGTCCGTTCCGCCGCCTTTTTTCCGCATAGGATGCGATTCCGCCACCGGCTGATTCGGATAAACCTGATCCGGATGCTCACTCATCGGGCGGGAATGATGCGGGTAACGGGTTGACTCAACATAATTGCACAGCGTCTGATCCGCCTGCTCCAGCTGCGCCACCAGCAACTGGCGCTGCGCCTCTCTGGATAAGGTTTCTGTTACTGGCGCCGCACCGGCCACCGCTGGCATAGCGAGAAACCGCTCACTCTTTGGAGCGGTCGCAGCAACCTGAGCGGCCGGTGTTTCGGGAAACCAGTTCCAGCCTGCTGCCACGATCACGGCCAACACCAGGACGATGATGGCAATGAACTTGTAACGCAGAAATCCACCGGCACCGGAAGCCTGACCGCCACCAACTGATGGCGGTTGCTGCTGGTGCCTTGAGCGTGAAGATGCAGGCTTACGTCGCATTACTTACCATCGCCGCACGCACGACAGAAATAATGCCCTGCCAGTTACTGTTGGCGTAGTGATTGTAGGCTTCCGCATCATCCCTGAAGCTGACGGAGTGATAGCTCCATTTGACCGAGCCGCCCTCGTTCGCCGCAGTCCCCAGCGTCAGATCATTACAGAGCCAGTCACTCGGATTGCATAAGGATTGCCCGGCGGAACCGGCAACGCCACCAGTGCTGTGATAAGCCACCGCTTCATCATCCTGACCTGGCAATATCCCGGAATACACTGTGCCTTTGGCACCGGCGTACATATAGAACCAGATATTACGGGTCTGATTGTGGTTGTACATGGCCCTGGCAGTCGTGGTTTTCAGATCTTTCACCAGCGGTTCAGACAACGCCCAGGAGCCAACATCAGACAATTCCGAACCACCGCCTGCGCCCGACGCCGTTCTGACCCACTTGATATTCCAGCCTACCTGCGTCGTACCGTCGCTGTTACCGCACTGCCCAGAGGAATTGGCGACCGCATTTTTCTTGGTTCGTGTCGAGCCACCGTAATTGGCCAGTGTGTAACCCAGCATCAGGTCACCGGCGCTGTGCGTGGCGACATAACACCAGTTATTGCCGGTGCAGAAACAATCAAGCGCATCACGTATCTTGCCGTTTTCAGACGCAATGCTGTTGTAGCCATCCCAGTTCACCGCTTTTTTATTCACGCCGGCTGCCGTGGACGAAGGTCCCCAGTAAGTGAAGCTGTTGTAGTCACCGACCACACCACCGCCGCCGCGGCCATTAATCCACAGGGTGTAATTAGTCGCACTGGCGATGCTGGAAATCGCGGCGAGCGATAACAGCATCAGGGTAATCATTATCCGCATTAACTTCATCATTCAACTCCTTGTTGAGTACAGCCTGGACGAAAAACCATGGAATACAGAAAAACAGGAACGAAAACAACCGAGCCATCCGACGCACGCGCATACGTCGGTCGGTAGCCGCGAACACAGACAGCCAGATCGCAGCGCAGTATCGAAATCAATGACTATGATGTCAACTGGCAATGCAACAAAAAAGTCTCTTCTGATCGCGGACAAAAGACGGCGGAAAGCAGTAAAGCTGATAAAAACACTATGGATGCGGAAACATATCCCGCGAATTAGAGTTAAGTCTCTAAACAACATACGGCAAGCCGCGTGACCAATTACCTGTCACATAAAAAGTGCAGACCGAGATAAAAATACTCAGGATCAGAGTACGTCATTCACTGTACATACATGTGCATACCGGTAGCCACGCATATCCGGGAACAATAGTAAAATTCTGTCGCCACAAACCAGAGTCAAATCAGGTGAAAGGTATTTTCTTCCACAGATCACAAGACTAACTCCATGTGTAAAACCTTAAGTTCTTTGATGAAGTTCCTGCTGATCAGCGTATCGGCAATAGAGCTGATGGCATGTACCAGTACGTCATATCCCCCCATGCCTGTTGTCAGTGAAGTCAATCTGCAACGCTATGAGGGTAAGTGGTATCAGATTGCTCTGATTCCAAATCGCTTTCAGTCCATGTGCGTCAGTGACACCAGTGCGGAATATGTTGCGCAAGGCGACAGCATTCGGGTGATTAACCGTTGTCGTAAAGCCGACCAACGCATGGAGGAAGCGATTGGCGTCGCCGAACCGGTTGCAGGCAGTAACAATGCGAAATTACGCGTCAGCTTTTTCCGCCCGTTTTATGGCGACTACTGGATACTCGATCTGGACCGCGACTATCAATGGGTACTGGTTGGCGAGCCATCGAGAAAATACGGCTGGATACTCTCCCGCACACCGGTACTGAATCAGGAAACGCTGCAGCGTATATGGGCAAAAGCGGAGTCACTGGGCTATCGTCAGCAAGACTTTCAGATCAGTCCGCGCTCATCTGAAAAGTAAAAATGATGTCAGCGCTCCCGCCTGTCATTGTTGCTCTTCAGAATATGGAAGCAACAATGATAGCGGTGGATAATAGTAAGCCGTGTAACACTGCCGCAGCAATCGTCTGTTGTATAGCGGGCGTTAGCAAGGATGGAGTACCGGAACTCCGCACCAGGGTTGTACTTGCCTGAATCGAAAAAACTGCCGGAGCTAAAGCTGACAGCGCCAGCCACGGTAAAGCACCACTCCATACCGCCGCTGTGAGCCAGCCATATGCAGCCGCAGCGATAATCGCATATAACCAGCGTGCCCGATGGTGTCCCAGGCGTACGACCCAGTGACGCTTACCGGCCACACCATCCGCTTTCAGGTCGGGAAACTGATTGATGAACAGCAGATTGGTCACCAGTAAAGCGTAACTGCTTACCGCAATCAGCGGTGTAGCTGAAACAGCGCCGCGCTGGACAACATCCGCTCCCAGCGCGATCAGGGCAAACCCTGACCAGACTGCGAATTCACCCAATCCGCGGCTATTCAGTTTACACGGCGGAGCAGAGTATGCCCAGCCGATGAATAAGCCTGCAGCCCCTATCCATAGCAGGCTGGCATCCGACATCATGGTCAGCCATACACCAGCCACCATCACCAGCAACATGAGTATGCTGCCGAAGATGGCGGTTTCACGGAGTGTTAAAACGCCGTTCTGAATGAAGCGACTGCCTCCCGTAAAAGGAAAAATGCGTTCGCGGTTCACATCGTCGGTACCGTTCAGCGCGTCATAGTAATCATTGAGCACATTAATACCGGCATGCGCGACCAGCGCAAACAGCAAGGTGATCACTGCCGTCAACGGATGCAACCGTACGCCATCGGCACAAGCACTGGCAAGACCGATTAAGGCCGCAACCAGGGTAACACTCAGAAATGCAGGCCGCGTTGCCATCAGATACCGCAACGCAGGATTTGCCATATTATCGATCGTGGGTTCAACCGCAGACATAAGTTCTCAGACTAAGTAAAAATGCTGGTGATATCAGGTACACCAGTGCCAGTCAAAAAAAAGTACAGTCATCATTTTGCAGCACGCTGTGAACCGATGACGATAACAATGTTTGCTTTATCTCAACCGAAGCGCTGAAGTGCTTTATTTACAACGTAGCACTCGCCAGTTTGACACCAAAACCGATAAACATTGCGCCGACACCGCCCGACATGACCGCAGCAAGCCGCCGGCGCTGGCGGAAAGACTCTGCCAGTCTGGCTCCGGCGAAAATAATCAGTGTCAGATAAGTGAAACTGGTCAGTTGACAAATCAGTCCCAGCACGCAATACGACAGCAGCGGCGCGTGGAATTCAGGGTCTACAAACTGAATGAAGAAAGAGATAAAAAACAGAATCGCCTTAGGATTCATCAGACTTATGATTAAGGCTTTTGCAAACGGATCGCCGGCCTGAACCGGCAGCACCTTCGCAGCAACCACCACTTGTCTCGCTTTCAGCATGTTCAGGCAATGCAGCAACATCTGAATACCTATCCAGCCAAGATACGCAGCACCGGCATATTTCACTGCATAAAACAAACCGGCATTACTTTTCAGCAGCGCCGCCATCCCTCCGGCAGACAGCACCATCAGCACCAGATCACCGACAAATATTCCGCAAGCACCACGATAACCTGCGCCCACGCCACGCTGCGCTGCAACGCTCAGCACATAAAGTGAATTGGGTCCAGGCAGCAAAACAATAAAAATCGTCCCTAACAGAAAAGTCCAGAAATCAGAGATGCCAAAGCTGGCATGAATCAAAGCATTCATGTGAAATGTCGGATAAATATGGGTGAACAGACACCATCATAACAGCGCGGGATCAAAATACACCGCCAGATTATCGGAGATGTGATGCAAGGAATGTGCTTTTGGTGGTGCAGAATATAAATGTAAAAAAGGCTGGTGCAAACACCAGCCTTTTTTTACTTACGAACTCAATAGAGATTACTGATAATCCGACAGCGGTACGCAAGAGCAGAACAGATTACGGTCGCCATACACATTATCAGCGCGACCGACCGGCGCCCAGTATTTCTGATGACGCAGGCTGGCCACCGGATAAGCCGCCACTTCACGGCTGTACGCATGATTCCATTCCGCAGACAACAAGGTCTGGATGGTATGCGGCGCGTGTTTCAGCGGATTATCTTTCGCATCAAACTCGCCACTGGCCACTTTGGCGATTTCTTCACGGATAGTGATCATGGCGTCGATGAAGCGATCCAGTTCCGCCAGTGATTCACTTTCTGTCGGTTCTATCATCAGCGTGCCAGGAACCGGGAAGCTCATGGTCGGTGCATGGAAACCAAAGTCGATCAGACGCTTTGCCACGTCTTCATTCGAAATGCCTGTTGCATCAGTCAGTGGGCGCAGATCAAGAATACATTCATGTGCTACCAGACCATCATGACCTGCATACAGCACAGGGTAATGCGGTGCCAGGCGCTTGGCGATGTAATTTGCTGCTAGGATTGCTGTTTCCGTAGCCGCCTTCAGACCCTCGGCACCCATCATGGCGATATACATCCATGAGATCGGCAAAATCGATGCAGAGCCAAACGCAGCGGCACTAACAGCAGATATACCCTGTTCGCCACGAACATAGCCGGTCGATGTCTGATTCGGAAGGAATTGCGCCAGATGCGCACCGACTGCAACCGGACCAACACCAGGTCCACCACCACCATGCGGAATACAGAATGTTTTATGCAGATTCAAATGGCTGACGTCACCACCGAATTTACCCGGTGCCGCCACGCCAACCAGCGCATTCATGTTCGCACCGTCAACATATACCTGACCGCCATGCTGATGAACGATCTCGCATAATTGCTGGATACCCTCTTCAAAGACACCGTGAGTGGATGGATACGTCACCATCACCGCAGCCAGATTGGCACTGTGTTTTTCAGCTTTCGCCTGCAAATCTGCCAGATCGACATTACCGCGGTCATCACAGGCCACGACCACGACTCCCATCCCCGCCATTGCAGCGGACGCCGGATTTGTGCCATGTGCCGACGAAGGAATCAGGCAGATATTGCGGTGATGATCGCCACGTGACTCGTGATATTTCTTAATGACCAGCAAACCTGCGTACTCCCCTTGCGAACCAGCATTCGGTTGCAAGGAGACAGCCGCGTAACCCGTTGCTGCACACAACATCGCCTCGAGCTGGTTAATCATTTCGCGATAACCGACGGTCTGATCATCCGGTGCAAACGGATGGATATTGGAAAACTCAGGCCAGGTCACCGGGATCATTTCAGATGTCGCGTTGAGTTTCATCGTGCAGGAGCCCAGCGGAATCATGCTGCGATCCAGCGCCAGATCTTTATCAGCCAGACTACGCAGATAACGCAGCATTTCATGCTCTGCATGATAGCGACTGAAAGTAGGATGCGTGAGGAACGCACTGCTGCGTACCAGTGTTGATGGTACGGCTTCTGTCGCTGCGGCTTCAAGCGCAGCGAAATCAGGCACATTTTTACCCTGCGCAAATACCGTCAGTAAGCTGACGACATCTTCACGCACCACGGTTTCGTCAAGCGAGACGCCGACTTGGTTTTTGCTGATCTGACGCAAATTCATACCAGCCGCCGTTGCTGCTGCATGCACTGCAGCGGCATCACTCACATTGATGGTCAGCGTATCGAAATAGGTGCTGTTCGCCAGACTCAAACCAAGTTGCTGCACGCCTGCCGCCAGCATTGCCGTGTAACGCTGTACGCGCTGGGCGATACGGCGCAGACCGTCCGGGCCGTGATAGACGGCATACATCGACGCCATCACCGCCAGCAAGACCTGCGCTGTACAGATATTCGATGTCGCTTTTTCGCGGCGGATATGCTGTTCGCGGGTTTGCAATGCCAGACGATACGCTTGCTGACCTTGCGCATCGACAGTCACACCAACCAGACGACCCGGCATGCTGCGTTTGAACGCATCGCGTGTCGACATATAACCTGCGTGCGGGCCACCAAAACCCAGCGGCACACCAAAACGCTGGCTGTTACCGACAACCACATCAGCACCCCACTCGCCCGGTGGCGTGATCAAGGTCAGCGCCAGCAGATCAGCGGCAGCAATCACCATGCCGCCTTTTGCATGAATCGCGGCGGCGTATTCACGATAATCACGCACATCGCCATTCACACCAGGGTATTGCAGCAGAACACCGAAACACTCGTTTTCCAGCGCATCTGTGCCATTGCAAATACGCACTTCAATGCCCAAGGGCTTTGCCCGTGTGTGAATAATTTCCAGGGTTTGCGGCAACACGTCGGCGGCTACATAAAACACATTGGAATTGGATTTGCCGACACGTTGAATCAGCGTCATCGCTTCTGCCGCAGCAGTGCCTTCATCGAGCATGGAAGCATTGGCGATATCCATGCCAGTCAGATCGGTGATCATGGTCTGGAAATTCAGCATCGCTTCCAAACGCCCCTGAGAAATTTCAGGCTGATATGGCGTATAGGCCGTATACCAGGCTGGATTTTCAAAGATGTTCCGCAGAATTACGCCCGGCGTATGCGTGTTGTAATAGCCTTGTCCAATGAAAGACTTGAGCACTTTATTTTTACCTGCAAGCGCTTTCAATTGCGCCAGCGCAGCCTGCTCCGTTTTCGGTTCAGTGAAGTCAGCCAGCGGCAAGACATCGTGACGACGAATGTTCGCAGGCACAATCGCATCAATCAGCGCGGTACGGTCAGCATAGCCAAGCACTGCCAGCATCTTCGCTTGTTCAGCGTCAGACGGAGCAATATGGCGGGAAATGAAAGCGTCAGTGGCTTCCAGTTGAGACAAAGAAGGACGGGTCATGGTAGATGAACGGCAGGAAGTGTTCTGGGGGAAATCCGCCGGCGCTGACATCGTTGCCTGCGCCGGTCGGAAAAATAGTTGCGTCAGGATCAGCCGATATTCTTAGCGTAAGCTTCAGCGCTCAGCAAAGCGTCAACGTCCGCTGCATTCGCTGGTTTCAGCTTGAACAGCCATGCACCGAACGCATCGGTATTCACTGATTCTGGCGCATCAGCCAATGCTTCATTCACACCAACCACTTCACCGCTGACTGGTGAATAAATATCGCCAGCTGCTTTGACGGATTCAACCACCGCACATTCTTTTCCAGCGGTCTGCGTTGAGCCAACTTTTGGCAATTCCACGTACACGATATCGCCCAGTGCATCTTGTGCGAAGTCGGTGATGCCGACTGTCAGCGTGCCATCGGCTTCAACGCGTACCCATTCGTGGGAGGATGTGTATTTCAAATCTGCTGGTACATTCATGGTGGACTCCGGAGTGTTAATTCTTCAAAAAGGAAAATGCTAAAAATAATGCTTAAATTTTGCGGCGACATTTTTCGGCTGCCAGATTGCCGGCAGCCGCTTGCTGCGTAATAAAAATCAGACAGCGAGAATTTTACCGTTGCGTACAAACGGTAATTTCACCACCGTTGCCGCGAGTTGCTTATCGCGGATCACCACATGCACAGTGTCGCCGATGGCAACACCCATAGGCAGACGCGCCAGCGCAATCGCTTGTTGCATCGTCGGGCTGAAAGTACCGCTGGTGATTTCACCGTTGCCTTGCGCTGTCACAACTTGTTGATGTGCACGCAGGATGCCGCCTTTTTCGCGCAGAATCAGACCGAGGAACTGCGCTTTCTGACCTTGTTCCAGCAAGGCTTGCTTACCGGTGAAATCACGTTCAGTGACCAGATCGATCGTCCATGCCAGACCGGCATCAAGCGGATTGACGGACTCATCCATATCCTGACCGTAGAGATTCATCCCGGCTTCCAGACGCAAAGTATCGCGCGCGCCCAGACCGGCAGGTTTGACGCCGACTGCAGCCAGTGCATTCCACAAATCATTGACACGGTCTGCCGCCACTGCAATTTCGAAACCGTCTTCGCCGGTATAACCAGTGCGCGCCACCATCACTTCACCGTATGCAGTGCCTTCAACGATGACTGCATTGAATGGTTTGATGTCGGCGCTGGTGGCTTTCGTTTCCGGCAGCACTTCCCATGCTTTGGCGCGCGCATTCGGTCCTTGTACTGCGACCAGTGCAAACGCATTCGCGCCGTCGCGACGCTGAGTGATCGTGATGCCGCTGTTCGTTGCAGCGTTGCGGGCATTCATCCAGGCGACATCTTTTTCTGCTGTGCCAGCGTTGACGACGAGGCGGAACCAGTTTTCATTGAAGAAGTAAACAATCAGATCGTCGATCACAGTGCCTTCTGGTTTCAGCATGCAGGAATACAGCGCTTTGCCCGGCACTTGTAATTTATCGACGTTGTTGGCGACCAGACCGCGCAGGAAAGCACGGACGTTGTCGCCGCGCAGATCGACCACGCACATGTGCGACACATCGAACATACCGCAATCAGTACGTACCGCATGATGTTCTTCGATTTGGGAACCATAGTTGACGGGCATATCCCAGCCGCCGAAATCAACCATTTTTGCGCCAGCCGCACGATGGGCTGCATTGAGAGGTGTTACTTTGAGTGATGTCGCTGCTTGCGTCATGAATGCCTCGTTACCAGATTAGAAGGGACGAACAAACGCACGCTGACGAACATAGCTCGCCGCATGCGAAAAATCGCATACCCCTCTGTCCTGATACCTGAGAGATTACGAGTGCAAAATCATTTGCAGTCCCGTGCGCACCTTCGGTGGGTAGTACGGCGAATATTTATAAAAATAAACATATCTGCCGCTACCGCTCTCCAGAGTGTGAGGCATCTGCATGCCCCGCTGACCGGTCCTTTTGCCTGAGAGTTTTTGGGTTGTAGCCCCTTCGGCGGCTGTGCATGCGATCAATCAGATCAATGTCACGGCGCTCTCCCGATCAAGTCGCACGATTATATAAGGCTTAGTTCGGCTTGGATAGCTTTGCCGCCAGCAGAAGCCAATTATTTCAGCGAAATGCGACAAACGTCTTATCTCAGACAGGTGATGCAGGAAATGCTTGCAAAGGCCTTTTTGGGGCAAAAATATACTCCCCTCCAGTATATTCTGAGGCCCTTTGTTTATAAGGACATCAGGGCAGATATATGAAATATCGGGGGGAGTATATGAAAATTCACCCGAAATTAGCGCGAAGTAGCCATTACATAGCAATCCGGCAGTTGCACAATACGGTGTCAGCCCGCTCACAACCGCAGATCGCGTTTTATTTGCTGTAATTGCTGTTCATAACGAAATTCACGGCTGCGTATATCGTCGATACGGCGGCGCAACGATTGCAACTGGTCGCGCAGCTCGTTGCGGTCACGTTCATTTTTCCGGTCAGCATTCGCGTTATCCTGATTATTCGGACGATTTTTATCATCCTGATTACGACGTATTTCTGCCTCAAGACGATTCAGCCTTTGCTCGGTATCGCGATATTTATCCTGTTGCTCACCGATCTCGCGATGCAAAGACCGTGAACGGTGGCTGATATCTTCATAATCGCGCCCGCTCATCTGCGCCTGTTGCAGACGGAACTGCAAAGACACAGGGCAGACTTCAATTGCCATACGCTGATTCTGGCGCGCCCAGTTAAACGCATTATCGACCGTACAGTAAGCGGCATTCTGGCGGTTCCACGCTTGCGTGTAGATGTCACGCGTCTGCGGTATGACGAACACCTGATCGTTGCGCGTATTGTTCATCCGCTGTTCAAGCTGGAAAGGCTGACCGTAACCATCTGCGGTTCCCGCCTCTTCCCAGTATTGCATCAGCCGGCGCTGCCACTGCTGCTGATATTCTGCTTCCATGATTTTCAGACCACGGCGTCTGGCATCGTCGCGGCGCAGCTGAATATCGCGCCCGCTGACGGCATCATTCCAGCCCAATTGCTTCCAGTATTCCACGATCTCACGGTTCCAGCCGTTGTGATACGCATCCTCACGCACAAGCAGCTCACGACTTTTCGCCGCAGCAGCATGGCTTGTCAACGTCGTATCGGGTATGCCGACGTGGGCATCCTGATATCCGAGGTTTTCCCAATAGCTGTAATTACCTTCGCTCCAGCCCTGACGATAAGCATCGGCACGAAAACCCGCGCTGCCAGGATTCGTCGCATGCACTTTTTCTTCGCTGGCATTGCGCCCGGCCTTACCATCGTTCATGCCGGTATTAAACCAGTATTCATGAATGCCCTGCTGCCATCCCTGTTCGTAAGAAGGCTGATTCAGGGGCGTGTGCAGATCGCGGATACGTGCAGAAGTGCTTTGCACCAGATATTGCGTTACCGGAAAAGCTTTGCGCCCATCGTCCCGTCCGAGTTGATACCAGAATTGCTGGTTACCGGTCACCCAGCCAGTTTCATATAACCCCGCAGATTCGGCGCGGATTTTATCGGCATCCACCGAGACGCAAAAACGACGGCGTTCTTCGAAATTTCTGTCCAGACCATCCTTGCCGTCTTTGTTACCTATGAGTTGCCAGTCACCACTGCGACAGTCATTCATGCGATTGATGGTGCTCTGACATGCGCTCAACAACAGCACAACTGTCATGGCGCAGCAACTCAGTAATGTACGTACTCCATAGTCAGAAAGGCGCATGATAAAAAAGAGAGAAGTCAGGAAGAGCTGCTACAACGGCTGCCACGGCAATATTGTTGACAGCGAGACAAAACAAACGCGCGAACCTCACCAGCCACAAGCTCATCCCATATTCGCCGGCAGAAACCGCAGCAGCCTGTTACATTTCCATACCAGCTTGCTCATTGCCCGCGCTTGATTTCCTGCTGAAGGTCTTCATGTAGCTGTTTCGCTATCTCGCATACACTCCAATCACCATCCAACCAACGATATCCATTATGAGCACAGACATTCCCAAGGAACGCAGCAGCCTGAGCACACTCAAAGGATTGCTCCCTTTCCTGCTCCCCTATCGCCGCCAGTTCATTCTTGCCGGTATCGCTTTGCTGGTTGCCGCCGGTGCGACGCTGGCGATTCCGGCAGCCTTCCGGCAGATGATTGATCTGGGCTTTGCTCACAACGAGCAAGGTAACATCGAGCATGTGGATCTGACCTTCCTCGCGCTGTTTGGCGTTGCCTGCGTTCTGGGCATCGCGACGGCCGCCCGCTTTTACATGGTGTCATGGCTGGGTGAACGTGTCACCGCCGACATCCGCAATGCCGTGTATTCGCATGTGGTCACGCAGAGTCCGCAGTTTTTCGAAACCACGCAAACCGGCGAAGTGTTGTCGCGCCTGACCACCGACACCACACTGATACAAACGGTGGTTGGCACCAGCATTTCGATGGCGCTGCGCAATGTCCTGCTGTTTATCGGTGGTCTGGTGATGCTCTTTATCACCAGCATCAAACTCTCGTCCATCATCATCGTGATGCTGGCACTGGTGGTGTTGCCGATTATTTTGTTCGGACGCAGGGTCCGCAAGCTGTCGCGTGACTCCCAAGACAAAATCGCTGATGCGTCTGCGATTGCCGGTGAAATTCTGAATGCAATGCCGACGGTACAGGCATTTACACATGAACACATCGAAGCACGACGCTTTGCAGATTCGGTCGAAAACGCATTTGGCACCGCTATGCGCCGCATACGCGCACGTTCGCTGCTGACCATGATGGCGATCTTGCTGGTGTTCGGCGCCATCGTCTTCGTGCTGTGGCTGGGGGCCCGTGCGGTCATGGACGGCACGATGAGCGGCGGCGAACTCGGACAATTCATTCTGTATGCCTCCATCGTCGCCGGTGCGCTGGGCGCATTATCGGAAGTCATGGGCGACGCCCAACGTGCTGCCGGTGCGACTGAACGCCTGCTGGAATTAATGGAAGTGCAGTCACCGATACAAAATCCGGCACATCCGCGTGCTTTACCACCACGTGCAGTAAAGCAAACGGGCGGCGCAAGTTTATTGATACGCGATATCCGCTTTCATTATCCATCGCGCCCGGATACCGCCTCGATTGCAGGCGTCACGCTGGATATTCCCGCCGGACAGACGATTGCTGTCGTCGGTTCTTCCGGCGCAGGAAAAACGACTTTATTCCAATTACTGCTGCGCTTTTATGATCCGCAAAGCGGAGAAATCCAGCTCGATGGGGTGAATATCCGCGACCTCGATCTGCACACCTTACGCAATGCGATTGGCGTCGTACCGCAAGAGACCATCATCTTTTCGGCGAATGCGATGGACAACATTCGCTATGGCCGCGCTGACGCCAGCGATGCTGAAGTGATCGCCGCCGCAAAAATGGCGGCAGCCCACGAATTCATAGAAAAGCTGCCGGAAGGCTATCAGTCATTTCTCGGTGAACGCGGCGTGCGCCTGTCGGGCGGCCAACGGCAGCGGATTGCGATCGCGCGTGCCTTGCTGAAAAATCCGCCATTACTGTTACTGGATGAAGCCACCAGTGCGCTGGATGCCGAATCAGAACGTCTGGTGCAAGGTGCACTGGAAGTCGCGATGCAAGACCGCACCACGCTGATTATTGCGCACCGCCTGGCGACAGTGCAGCGGGCCGATAAAATCATCGTGATGGAACATGGTCGCATCGTTGAAACCGGCACCCATGCCAGTCTGGTTGCGCAAGGCGGCGTCTATGCCAAACTGGCTGCATTGCAGTTCAACCTGACATCGGAAAACGCCTGAGCCGGCAAGGCTGTCTTTTTGCTGGCACAATACTGATGCAATAAAAATATGCGCCTCAGCGCCTGACACGATACTAAAAACTAAAGGAAAGAAGATGATCGGCTACGTCACATTAGGAACAAACAACTTTGAACGTGCAGCACAATTCTATGACAACTTACTGGCGGTCATCGGCGCTAAACGCGCGATGGAATCACCGGAATTTATCGCCTGGGGCAATAACCCGAATCAGGCCAGACTGAGCATTATCAAACCTTACGACGGACAAGCAGCAACGGTCGGCAACGGCGTGATGGTCGCACTGATCGTCGATTCAAAAGAAAAAGTGGACGCGGTGTACAACAAAGCGATTGAACTCGGCGGCAAAGACGAAGGCGCGGCGGGGCCGCGCGGAGACAGCGGATTTTACGCCGGATATTTCCGTGACCTCGATGGCAATAAACTGAACGTATTCTGCATGAGTGCCTGATCAAGGACGCCTGCATTCCTGCTGCATCACCTCGCCAGAATGCAGGCACACTTATTCAACATACGATTCACATAGCAACAGACCTGACGAAGCGTTTATTTCAGAGAAGGCGCTTCATTCTGATAAACCACTTTCCCCGCAAGCCAGGTCTGCACTACCTGAATCTGATGGATCTGCTGAGCCGGAATCGTGAACATATCACGATCAACAACGATAAAGTCAGCCCATTTTCCCTTCTCCAGACTGCCGATGATATTTTCCTGATGGGCGGCATACGCGGCATCCAGCGTGAAGCAGCGGAAAGCTTCGGTCAGAGTCATTGCCTGATCGGCATACCAGCCATGCAAAGGTTCACCATCGCGACTGCGGCGCGTTACTGCCGCGTGTATCCCCCAGAACGGATTGGCTGACTCGACCGGAAAATCTGAACCACAGGCAATGCGCGAACCTTGCTTCAGATAGCGTCGCCATGCGTAAGCCCCCTTGATGCGCTCATGTCCCACCCTTTGTTCCGCCATCGTCATATCCGAAGTCGCATGTACAGGCTGCATGGAGGGAATAATATTGAGCGACTTAAAACGAGGAATATCCTCAACAGCAAGGACTTGCGCATGCTCTATCCTGTGCCGCGCCAACTTTCGTGCTGCTGCAGGTAAAGCCGCAAAACCATCCAGTATCTGGCGATTGGCCGCGTCGCCTATCGCATGCACATTGACCTGATAGCCTTTGTCAGCCGCTTTTTTTATCATCGCAACCATAGCCGACTTCGTTTGAAACAATAAGCCCGAAGTGTCGGGTGCATCGGAATACGGCGCCGCCAGCGCTGCACCACGACTACCGAGCGCACCGTCCGCAAACAATTTAACAGCACGTAAAGCATAGCGATCCTGTCCATCGCTGAGTAAAGGCCCCTCTCTGGAAATGCGCTCAAAAAAATCATCGGTACCACTGATCATGCCGTAAATACGAACACTGAGCTTGCTATTTGCAGCATATTCACGGAACAAACGATCAGCTTCGGCAGACACACCGGCGTCATGCACGCTGGTCAGACCGGACTGCGCAAGTGTGAGTAAAGCTGCATCCAAAGCCAGACGGTTACCGGCATCACTGGCGGGAGGGATAACCGCTTGAATCAGATCCATCGCATTGTCGATCAATATACCGGTCGGATTGCCCTGCGCATCTCTCTCTATTTTGCCGCCAACGGGATCAGGCGTGTCACGGCCAATACCGGCCAGTTGCATCGCACGACTGTTTGCCCACGCTGCATGACCATCCACCCGGCTCAGCCAGACCGGACGGTCGCTGACAACGGTGTCAATATCGCTTGCGGTTGGAAAGCGGCCCGAATCCCAGTTAACCTGATTCCATTCACCGCCAAGTATCCATAGCTGTGACGGAAAGCGTTGTGCATAATCGCTGATGCGCCCCTGCGCCTCAGCCAACGTCCTCGTTTCGCGCAAACTTAACTGCGCCTGATGGTGCCCCAACGCCAGTACGTGTCCATGTGCGTCAATCAGCCCCGGCAACAAGGTTTTGCCGTGAAGATTAATACGCTGCGCCAGAGGAAATTGCCGGAGCAGTTTTTTACTATGCCCGACCGCGGTGATTTTTCCACTATCATCAAAAACAAGCGCATCAAAGCGGATCAACTTTTGCTGACGGTTTAATGTATAGCCATTTGCATTTTCAATCATCGTATCCGCCGTGGCGTACGCTGATATCGAGGTCAACGCCGTCAAGACGATCAAAGACAAACCTGTTTTAATTAAAATCATAAAGAGCCAGTCGGAAAATTACAGGCATTCATTGTAGGATAAATAGCGGAATAGACATCGAGGATTCTGTATCCGCACTCAAGCTATCCGCACGTCATAGAAAGAGCTAAAAAAGAAGGACTAAAACAGTCACAAACAATTACAAAAGCCGCATCTTTATTCAAGTCACATCTAACGTAGTGCCATTGAGACGCTAACTCCACGCATCTCCTTTATGAGGCCGGTTAAAATGTCAGCACGACGACATTTCCCTTGACGCACCCGCCTGCCCTTGCGTACACTCTTACGATTCTTCTATCAAAGTCGACCATGGTCGATGAGCACATCATCCCGCCTATGAAACGATTACGACACCAAACCCACCCTCTGATTGCTTTTACGGCCTCTGCCTTACTATTCTGGGCACTTCCCAATATCAGCCACGCAGATTCATCTTCACTCGCTGTTCTGAGTAACGCACCAGAAGCCAGCATTAGTCGCAACACTTCCCCCTCTGTAGTTAGTTCTCCTGCCGAAATCACACCTTTCGTTTACACGAATCAGGAAGCCGATCTATGGGAGCGTATACGCGCTGGTTATGCGATACCGGATCTGAGCAACAAGCTGGTGGATAATCAGCTGACCTGGTACAGCACACGAACCGACTATATTTTGCGCACGGTTCAGCGCGGATCACGCTATCTCTACCATGTTGTTGAAGAGTTGGAAAAGCGCGGCATGCCGTCTGAACTGGCGTTACTACCATTCATCGAGTCAGCCTTTAATCCGCAAGCGATTTCAACCGCTAAAGCCAGTGGTATGTGGCAATTTATGGCTGCCACCGGGAAAGATTTCAATCTTAAACAAAACATGTTTAAGGATGACAGACGCGGTGTTCTGGACTCAACAGACGCAGCCTTGAATTATCTTGAACGCCTGTACGGGATGTTCGGAGACTGGCAGCTTGCACTTGCTGCCTATAACTGGGGCGAAGGCTCGGTTCAGCGCGCAATAAAAAAACAGCAGGCACTGGGATTGCCGATCGACTTTGACAGCATGTCACCGCTGATGCCGCTGGAAACGCGAAATTATCTGCCAAAGTTACAGGCAGTCAAAAACATCATTGCGCATCCTGAGCAATTTAATATTGCACTGCCCAAGCTCGATAATCAGCCTTACTTCGTCACCGTTGAAAAAACCCGTGACATCGATGTCCGCGTGGCTGCTCAGCTGGCAGAACTGTCGATGGACGAGTTCACTGCGCTGAACCCGCAATTCAATCGCCCTGTCATTACCGGCAACAGCGATACCAAGATTTTATTACCGACAGATAATGCTGCTTTGTTTAAGGAAAACCTCAGCAAATGGCAAGGTCCACTGTCAAGCTGGTCCACTTACACCGTCGCCAAAACTGAAAAAATCGAATCACTTGCGCACCGACTCGGACATAAACCTGAATTTATCCGTGAAGTGAATATGATTCCGGCGAGTATGCTGGTCAAAGCGGGCTCGACTATTCTGGTTCCAAAATCAGAAAAAGCGCCGGATCAGGATATTTCTCCCGAGATCGCAGACAAAGCCCAACTGGTGATAGAAAAAGGAATAACCACGCGCCAACTACACTATCGCGTTGGTAAAAAAGACAATCTGAATAGTATCGCTCAACGCTACAAGGTCAGCGTTGCCGACTTAAAGAACTGGAATAATCTGAAACGCGATAATGTCAGTGCAGGACAAAATTTGCAGATCCAGGTCCCTGTTATCGCAAAATCCCGCCACATCACAGTTGCCTCTCACTCTAAGCCAGCACATCGCAATAAGCTTGTGGCATCAAGCGGAAAAACATTAGTCGCAAATGCAAAAAGCAGCAGGAAGCCTCATGGTTAATTGTGGTTTTCATTACCGCATGATGAACCTGTAAAGCTGAGTCAATAAAAAAAGGGTGCTGTGATCAGTACCCTTTTTTACTTGTAAAAATGCGTTATTTCTGATTCGCGTAAATGACCCAGTAACGCGCCAGATCTGAAGTACCGTCATTGCCTTGCACGGTTTTCCAGGTTTTGATTGCATTAGCTTTTTTACCAGCCTGGAATTGGGCAATACCCAGATGCAATTTAGCGTCTTCCGGATTTTTCAGAGAACCTTTTTTGATGCCCTCTTCCATCATCGCCAGACCCTGATCAAATTTACCGGCAGTGACATTCGCAAAACCGACATTAACAAGACCATTACCGTCTTTACTTTGTTTTGCTTCGGTCTCAGCTGCTGCCGCACCTTTGTTTGATTCATCAAGCGCTTTGGCAGCCATATCGCGCAAGCGCTTATGGCGCTCGGCATCATTACCTGTACCTAAAGCACCCGCCTTGTAACCTGCCTCGATAATTTTCGTTGCTTCGGCAGGATAACCCGCCTGAATTGCCATCAAAGACAAATCCATAAAGTCATTTGCTTTGGTGATCTGGCCCAGAGCCAGTTTCAGACGTAATAAATCGAGTTTCAGGCGTGCGGAATAACCTGGCTTACGCTCCACGTTGTTCAGCAAGTTGACCCAGTATTCTTTCTTACCGTGGTATGCGACCATTTTTTCGAGCGCACTGGAGTAACCAGCCATATCTTTTTGTTTACGCGCTGCATCAGCATAAAACTCCAGATTAGCCAGACTAGGCGTACGTCCGGCTTTTTCATCTGCAGCCAGATCTGCCGTCACCTCTTTCAGCGCCTTGGCACTGTCACCACCCTGATTCATCGCCTGGATCAGGTAAGGACGCAAGGACTGATCTGTACCGCCATCGGCATAATAGCGGTTATACCATTGGGCTGCTTTGGAGTAATTACCCGACTTATAGTAAGCATTCGCCAGTACCTGTATCATCTGCAACTGATCTTTTGAAGGCAATTTTCCGGCGGCAATAATCGTTTCGGCAGCGCGGATTACCGTATCGTTATCACCGGCAGCAGATGCAATCGACAAACGCATACGCTCTATCGTGAAATTTTCGTTCACGGTTTTACCGCTGACACTATCAGCCTCATGAATCTTAGACAAAGCATCTTTATATTTCTTCGCCTTAAACAAGTCACCTGCCGCCTGTACGATACGACCGATTTCAGGACGCATTGCTTCCTGAGCGTAAGCAGTATTTGCAGCGATATTGGTTAATTCTGGTACGGCAGCAAAGCCGATTGCTGCCAGCATGACAGCGATACGAGAAAAGCGAAGTTGCTTCATATGTTGATCTCTCAATCAATAAATTAAATAAACTCAGAAAGGTACATATACGTGACTCGGAGTTACGCTTTCTGGCAAATATGAAAAAAGGCAGGGATGCCCCTGCCGTTTTTTATAATACATCAAGAATTGGCCATTGAAGTGTCCAGAGCTTGATTTATGTGAATCACTTCAAGAACTGCTCATTGCCGACCATACCGATCTTGGTCACACCAAGACGCTGTGCCGAAGCCATCACCGCCGCCACCGATTTGTACGGCACCACCGCATTCGGACGCAACAATTGGCGTATGGCCTTAAATCGTTTTATGATTGAGTTTGGTGATCGCATTCAAAAATACGATCACTGACTTGTTCCGTGGCATTTACACAGAAATTCTTACAGGCTCTTTTTTTTGTTTCTGATTTTTTGACATCGAAACATATTTTTCGTCGGAAAAATATATAAGCAAATTTTCAGGGTTTTAAGATTTTTTAGGGGAGTATCCGTAGTTTTAGCCTTTATGTCCTCGTAAACGCTGGGTTTTAAAATATACTCCCCCCAGTATTTATTTCTCACCAGGCCAGTTCTGAGCGCCTTCAGTTGCAGATTTTTCTGATCAATCATGTATTTACGACCTCTTGAAACTGCCGATGCGCCACAGATAGCCGGACTCTGGCTGACAGGCGCAGCAGAAAGCGCAAAAACCGAAGCTGCTTATCTGCCGCAAGTGTCGCAGCAAGCATACGCCCAGATCATTGCTGATGAGCTGGCTGCGCAGACTTGTTTAGGCTGGGGAATTTTTGACACTGCAACAACAAATCTGTTTGCTTATCTGACGGCAAAAATTTATCTGCCTGAACCGGAATTCGCGCAAACGCCGTGTCTGTATCTGCAGGACCTCGACGTACACCCGCAACAGCGGCGGCGCGGTCTGGGTGCACAACTGGTTGCTGCCGCGAGATCGTATGCAATAGAACAGAAACTCGGCAGTATTGAGGTTAACTGGCTCAGTGAAGACGTGCAGGCATCCGCTTTCTGGCACAGCCAGGGTTTTAAGCAATTTCTGGTACGCGGACGCTGTCGTTTACAATGATGCTGCTAATGTCGTAAAAACGGCTCAGGCAGCGACGGTTGTAAATGACCTCAGCGACTGCGAAGTGCGAGATCTGATCAATATAGAAAAAAAAGCCCGCATTTGCGGGCTTTTTGCTGGATGTTGATAGCTGCGAAAGCGGTGATTAACTTGCCATTGCCATCAGGCTGGCATTACCGCCGGCAGCAGTTGTGTTGATGCACAGAGCGCGTTCTGCCACCAGGCGCCACAGCGGAATCTCTGTGTTGTCTGAGGTTTCAATCACAGAGGCGATGGCCCCCTCGAGAGCCGCAAAAACAGGCTTATAGATATTCAGCAAGCCGCTTTCCACCAGTACAATCTGCGCACCGCAATCCTGCACTTCAGCGCTGATGATCTGCTGTCGCAGTTCTGTCGGAAAACTGTCCGGCAACAGCGTCAGCGCCTGTTTTGGCAAGACAGGTGTGTTACCGGTTGCCAGTGTCGCTGCCAGTTGATTCAGCAGGCAAGGCAGCCCGCTGGCGACGCAATAGATACGGCCACGCGGCACAAACGATAAGGTATTACGCTCACCTGTCGGGCCGGGTAGCACTTGCGTGATCTTATATGGCGTCTGATGGCTGTATTGTTCGCCTGTAGTCGCCAGTTCCTGCATCTGCTGCGTCTTGATCCAGACCAGCAAGGTACTGAGTGCCGCAGGCTCTTGCCGTTCATAAACGGTGTGACCACCGAGGCTGGTATCCGGTGTTTTTTGCAGACGTTTCAGATACAGCGGTCCGCCGGCTTTCGGGCCCGTGCCGGATTTTCCTTCACCACCGAAAGGCTGCACGCCGACGACCGCACCGACGATGTTACGGTTCACATAAATATTGCCGACGTGTGCACGGCTGGTGATGAAATTGATCGTTTCATCGATACGGGAATGGATGCCCAGCGTCAGGCCAAAGCCAGTGCCATTGATCTGATCAATCAGTTCAGGCAATTGATCGCGGCGGAAGCGCAAAATATGCAGTACCGGGCCGAATACCTCATTTTTCAGTTCAGCCAGATTGCTGATTTCAATGACAGTCGGCGCAATAAAGGTGCCTTGCTGGCAGCTTTCCGGCAGTGTCAGACTGAATACCGATTTACCCAGATCACGCATTGCGTTGATGTGCCGTTGTAAATTGTTTTGCGCTTCAGCATCGATGACCGGGCCGATATCCGTTGCCAGCCTATCGGTCTGACCGATACACAATTCCTGCATCGCACCGTGCAGCATTTCTATCGTTTTGTCAGCGATATCTTCCTGCAGACACAAAATACGCAGTGCGGAACAACGCTGACCTGCGCTGTCAAAGGCAGAGGTCAGGACATCGTTGACGACTTGTTCAGGTAAGGCGCTGCTATCAACGATCATCGCATTTTGCCCGCCGGTTTCAGCGATCAGCGGTATATCGATACCCTCTGCAACCGCACGTTTGCTGAGGGTGCGGTTAATGATTTGCGCGACTTCAGTCGAGCCGGTAAAAATGACACCTTTAACGCGCGCATCTGCCACCAGCTGCGCACCGACGACTTCGCCGGTTCCTGGCAAAAACTGTAAAGCAGCACGCGGGATGCCTGCTTCGTGCAACAGCTGTATTGCCCGATACGCGATCAAAGGCGTTTGCTCAGCTGGCTTCGCCAACACCACGTTACCTGCCGCCAGCGCTGCGCTGACTTCGCCGATAAAAATCGCCAACGGGAAATTCCACGGGCTGATACAAACTACCGGACCGAGGGCTTTGGTATTGCTGTGTGACTCCACCTGCGCTGCGTAATAACGTAAAAAATCGACCGCCTCACGCACTTCTGCAATCGCATTCGGCAGCGATTTTCCTGCTTCGCGTATGGCCAGTGCCATGAATTCAGAAGTATTTGCTTCCAGTAAATCAGCCGCTTTTTTCAGACTGGCCGCACGGATCGATGGGGCAGTCGTTTGCCATTCCAGTGCGTAGTGTTCGGCTGCATGCAAGGCATGTTGCACGTCTTGCGTGTTGGCTTCAATCACTGCGCCCACGGTATCCGACAGACAGGCCGGGTTGCGTACATCACGTCGTTCGCTGGCGCTGCTGTCATTCGCTAATAATGGTGTCGCAACGATGAACTCACTAGCCGCTGTAGTGAACTGTACTGCTAATTCCTGCAGTGTGTTTTCATTCGAAAAATCCAGACCGGCAGAATTCTGACGTTCACGACCGAACAATTCGCGGGGCAAAGCGATGCCGGCATGCGGCGTGCCACCGAGTTCACGCGCAATCGCAATCGGATCCGCGATCAGCGTGTCGATAGACACGCTTTCATCAACGATCTGATTCACAAACGACGAGTTGGCGCCGTTTTCCAGCAGGCGACGCACCAGGTAAGCAAGCAAAGTCTGATGCGAACCCACCGGTGCATAGATACGGCAAGGCTTATTCAGCTTATCTTTACCGACAACCTGATCGTATAAAGTTTCGCCCATGCCGTGCAGACACTGGAATTCATAATCCGTCACGCCTGCTTCTTTTGCCCAGGTATAAATTGTCGCCAGCGTCAGAGCGTTGTGCGTGGCGAACTGTGGATAAATCACGTCGGTCGCTGCCAGCAAGCGTTGCGCGCAGGTCAGATACGATAAGTCGGTATACACTTTACGGGTATAGACCGGAAAACCACTCATGCCATCGACTTGCGCACGTTTGATTTCGGCATCCCAGTACGCGCCTTTTACCAGACGCACCATAAATTTACTGCCGCTGCGCCGCGCCAGATCAATCAGGTAATCAATCACGTACGGACAGCGTTTCTGATAGCCCTGCACCACGTAGCCTATGCCTTCAAAGCCTTTCAGGTCGGGATCGAACGCCAGTGCTTCTATCAGATCGAGCGATAATTCCAGCCTGTCAGTTTCTTCGGCGTCGATGTTCAGACCGATGTTGTAGTGCTTAGCCAGCATCAATAAATTTTTCAGCAGCGGCAATAATTCCGTCATCGTGCGCTCGCGTTGTGCACGTGAGTAACGCGGATGCAAGGCCGATAATTTCACAGAAATACCTGGACCATCTTTAATGCCGCGACCATTTGAGGCTTTACCGATCGCGTGGATCGCAGTTTCGTATGACTGATAATAAAAGGCCGCATCTTTGGCGGTCAGTGCTGCTTCACCCAGCATGTCATACGAATAGCGGTAACCGCGCTTTTCATTTTCCTGACTGTTTTTCAGCGCTTCTTCTATGGTTTGACCAGTGACGAACTGATTGCCGAGCATACGCATAGCGAGATCCACACCTTTACGGATCAAGGGTTCGCCGCCTTTGGCAATCAGCCGCGTCAATGCCGCACCCAGGCCTTGTTCGCTATTGGTTGCGACCAGTTTTCCTGTCACCAGCAAACCCCAGGTCGCAGCATTGACGAACATTGATGGTGACTCGCCCAGATGTTTTGCCCAGTCGCCTTTACTGATTTTGTCCGCAATCAGGCGATCTGCGGTCTGATGGTCAGGAATACGCAGCAGCGCTTCGGCTAGACACATCAGAGCGACACCTTCTTCGGAAGACAAAGAAAATTCATGCATCAGCGCATCGACGCCGGAAGCACGTGTGCGTTGCTGACGTACGTTGCTGACTAATTTTTTCGCAAGTTCTGCAACATTATTTTGTAACGAGGGGTAAGAATTAACTTGTGACAGCAGATACTGCACAGCCTCGGTTTCATTGCGACGGTAAGCGCTGGTAATGGCGTTTCTGAGTGGGCTGATATTCACTAACAGCTCGGCACGCAGTGCCGCAAACGGGGATGTAGAAGTAGTCACAGAGGTCGCAGTCATATAGAAATAATTAAAACAAATATGATTTCATTGTATCGACGCTGCTCAATGATTAATTCTGGAAAATAGAACTCATATCGAAATTTTCTTTTTTATGAGAAAATTATCCCGAATATTATTAATCATCACTCTGATCAATTTTTGACTTCTTATGCTAGACAAAATCAGTAAAAGAATTCTGGCCGAATTACAAAACGATGGCCGTATCAGTAATGTAGAACTGGCGACGCGGGTTAACCTATCCCCGGCTGCCTGCCTCGAACGCGTGCGTAAATTGCAGGAGTCCGGCTACATTCTTGGTTACACAGCACAACTCAACCCGCATCTTCTGGATGTGGCTTTGCTGGTGTTCATCGAAGTTGTGCTCGACAGAACCACACCCGATGTTTTTGATGCGTTCCGCCGTGGCGTGCAGGCGATTCCCGAAGTACTGGAATGTCACATGGTTGCCGGTGGTTTTGATTACCTGGTCAAAGCGCGTGTGAAAGACATGAACGCCTACCGCGACTTCCTCGGTAAATCATTGCTGCAATTAAATGGTGTACGTGAAACGCATACCTATGCAGTGATGGAAGAAGTTAAAAATACCAGCTGTCTGCCAATCAAATAAGTGGCTTACTGTTGCCGGTATCACGCCGGTGATGAGGTCACAACGAGAGTAGATGACCCGCTAAATATAAACGCTGTAAAAAAATTGGCCACCTGATGCAGGTGGCCAATTTTCATGCTGTGTTGTTATTACTGGTTAAGTTCCTCAAGCACTGCAAGCAATTCCGTCAGACGCGCTTTCAGCACTGCCTGACTGCTTGCTTTCAGCGGTGCCAGTATCCGTCTTTCATTTTCCACATGCGCGGCGACAGCGCGATCAATCAGTTTCAGGCCACTGGCGGATAATTGCACCAGCATACTGCGGGCATCTGCCGGGTTCGGCAGACGCTTGATCAGTGCGCGGTTTTCCAGACTTTTCAGACGGTGCGTCATTGTCCCGGAGGTAATCATCATGCTGGAAAATAAAGCCGTTGGCGTCAGGCGGAATGGCTTACCTGAACGCCGCAGTGTCGCCAGCACATCAAACTCCCAGGCGCTGAGATTAAACTCGGCAAATGTAGCGTCCAACTGCGGTCGTAGCAGTGCTGTACAACGTCCAAGCCGCCCGATAATAGCCATAGGGCTGACATCCAGATCGGGCCTTTCATTGCGCCATTGTTCCAGTACGACATCGACGGCATCGGGCTGAATCTGTGTCATTCTGATTTCTCCATTTATCTTGATATCAAGATTATATCGCTAATTTATTTTTATTCTGTGTTAAGATTATTTATCTTGAATTGAAGATAAATAATGAAAAATAGTTCTGACGGTACGGTCGCATTGAAAGATATCTTACTCACAGCACTTGCCCCTGTTATCTGGGGCAGTACGTATATCGTCACAACGCAGTTATTACCACCGGATCGGCCATTTACCGCAGCGCTGATACGGGTTCTACCCGCCGGAATGTTGTTATTGCTGATGACCCGCCGCCTTCCGCAGTTCGCAGCCTGGCCACGATTACTGATACTTGCAGCATTGAATATAGGATTTTTTCAGGCCTTGTTATTTGTTGCAGCCTACCGGTTGCCCGGAGGTTTAGCAGCAGTGGTCGGTGCTTTACAACCTTTACTGATGATGGTGCTGGTCTGGCTATTTGATCACCACAAGCCGGGGATATCGGTGATTGCCGCTGCGATTACCGGTGTCGCAGGTATGGCAGCTCTTTTACTGGGACCTGGTTCCGTCTGGGATCCGCTCGGTATTACTGCTGCGCTGACCGGTACGGCCTGCATGGCGGTAGGTACGTACTTGGCGCGGCGCTGGAATATTGTTTTACCAGTGCTGGCATTCACCGGATGGCAATTGCTTCTGGGGGGATTGATATTACTGCCACTTGCCTGTTTGTTTGATCCGCCATTGCCACTGCTGACTCCTGTGAATATTGGTGGATACGCATATTTGAGCTTGATAGGAGCCTTATTGGCGTATGTTCTGTGGTTCAGAGGTGTGGCACGATTACCGGCAGTTGCGATATCGTCATTAGGTTTGTTTAGTCCGCTGACTGCAGTTCTACTGGGCTGGGTGTTACTCGGGCAAACGATACGCGGGTTATCGTTTGCCGGATTGTTGATGGTGCTGTTCAGCATACTTGCGGTGCAATGGCTGAGTAAGCCGGCAACGGCCAAGACATAGTATCAATCGCTGTCTGTCCGGTCTCACACGACAGAACCCATTTCGCTGTGAAAGATGAAATGAGTTCCTGTGATCACTTCTCAGCTTTGATGCTGTTCAACAGATGCGCGCTGCTGACGCCTTGTTGTTGCAGGACAGATTCAAGTGCAGGTAACAGCGGACCCAGTGTTTCACTCAATATATTGCGCACAGTATCGACGATGACTTGTGTGCTGCGTTCAATTTCTATATTCAGTGCCGCACCTGCTTTTTTTTCTGCAAACACTGTCATGCGCAGGGTTTCCGGAATCAGCCATACTTCAAACCAGGATTCTTCGCGGTTGACTTCTGCGATCGTCAGGCTGGCACCGTTAATGGCGATATAGCCTTTCGCAAAGATATAGCGTAACCATTCCGGTGGAACCGCGATACGGATCACGTAGTTATTTTCCAGTTCGCGAATCTGAGCGACGTGTGCTGTGAAATCAACGTGTCCGGATAAAGGATGTCCGCCGATTTCCGCACCGTCTCTGGCAGCACGTTCAACGTTGACACGGCTGTTTTCAGAATAACTACCGAGCGTGGTGATCGCCAGACTTTGCTGCATCACATCGAAATCGGCTGCCCGTTCGCCATGCAATTGAGTCACGGTCAGACAAACGCCGTCCACGGCAACGCTGGCGCCGATTTCCAGCTGTTTTGCAAAGCCTTCGGGAAATTCAATCTGAAATGTGCGCAAGCCCGGTTTGTCGCTGACTTTTGCGATGCGGGCGATGCCTTGTACTATGCCTGTAAACATGATGATAACAATCGAAAGTAATTTGGAAGATAGCGAGCAGCCATGATTGTAAGGTGAATTGCCTGTGCAGATGCAATCACACGATTAGTGTGGTATCTGTTTGCTCAGGTTCCGGTCATCGCCGGCATGTGTTCCAGCGAGACCTCCGCCAGCGGCAATTCAACGATGAAACTGGTGCCGGCACCCAGAGCACTGATACAACGCACAGTGCCGCCCTGCGCTTCACTGAGTTTTTTGACGATGGACAGACCCAGCCCGCTCGAATGTTCTCCTGCTGTCGGGGTCGGTGACAGTTTGGAAAACTTGGTGAACAGGTGTTGTTGATCCTCGCCGGACAGACCCGGTCCTTCGTCACGTACTTCGAGTCGGCCCATGCCGTGGTGCTGACTGATGGTCAGCCATATGGTTTTTCCTGCCGGTGAGAATTTGATCGCGTTTGACAACAGATTATCAACAATACGGATGCAGGCATTCAGATCGGCGGTGACAAAAACACTGCCATCAATATCAACAACCGTATGCAGATTTTTTGCCTTGAGTGCCGATTCATATTGTTGGAGGATATCGCGTGATAACTGACTGACACTGACGGTTTCTGCCGACAGGTGAAAATGTCCGGATTCCAGTGCATTCACATCCAGCAGATTGGTGACGATATGCATCATCCGCTGGCCGCTGTTACTGATGCGTTCAAGATACTGATGCTGCTGTTCTTCAGAAATCTGGTGACGCGTTTTACGCAGCAGATCACTCATACCGATGATGCTGGTTAAGGGATTTTTGAGATCATGCGCCGCAATTCCGAGAATATCGTCTTTTTCTTTATCCAGCAGTTTCATACGCTGAATCGCGTTGTCGAGTTCCGCGGTCCGCAACTGTACTTTGGCTTCCAGTTCATATTCAGCCTGCTGCGATATTTTCAGCAACTGTCTCTGTATATCGGCACTCTCTTTTTTGATCAGGCTGATTCTGTAGGCCTGTGCTAAAGCCAGCAAGATGGCTTCCATTGCCGAGCCTATCTGGAAGCCGTAATCCGTGATCCAGCTTGATTCAAGTATGCCGAGATTGCGCAAAGGGATCAGCAATACGCTGACGATCCATGAGAGTGACGCGATACAGACGATATAACCAGGCGGATAACCACGCAGACCGGCTAACAAACAGATAGGCAAAAAGAAAATGACCTGCAGCAGATTGATCATCTGCACAAATTCAGCGATCTGCGTGTTGTATCCGGCGAGAATCAGAGCGATGAAAACCAGCACCATGATTTGCACTGCTCTGAAAACACGGGCGAAGAAAGGCATAGTCTCTTTGAGCCGCAGAAAGCTGCTGATAAACAAAGCCGAAACAAGAATAATCACTTGCGGCATCAGTGCCGGAATGATGTCCACCACCCAGGGTGAATCGGGCGCGATAAACATACCGATGTGGCCGTTCACGCACATTCCTATCGTTAAGGTACCGAACGACAGCAGCAGGTAATACAACATCGACACGTCGCGGTAGCTGATCATCAGTAAGGCATTGTAGATAATCATTGCCAGCATGACGCCGTAATAAATCCCCATCAGACTGGCTAAGAAATCCGAGGTTTCAGTGAATTTATCCGGTGTCCACAATATCGCGCGGAAGAAAACTGAACTGGTACTTTGCACCCGCAGATATATCGTCGTGACAGCTGTATCGGGAAGATTGATCTTAAAAACCGGGTAGTGATGCCGCATTTCCTGTTGTGAGAACGGGATATGGTCACCGGCGCGCTGCACGCTGATGCTGCCATTGTTTGCCAGACGATACATGCGGATATCATCGAGCATGATAGGCATCATTTCCAGCAACCAGGTATTGCTGGCTTCGGCACTGCTTCTTTGTATATCCAGACGTAACCAGAAGGCTGACGAGGTATAACCCTGACTCAGACTTCCGTGCAGCGGTCTGAATTGCTGATTGATTGAGGGCGCCAGAATATCCTGAATATCGAGCTTGCCGGTTTTATCTTCCAGCATCTGAAAATGGGCATTCAGAGGAATTTTCTGTTCGCCCTTTTCCAGAGAAGTTACCGCTGCCTGCGCTGCGTATCCTTTGAAAAATAAAGATAACAGCAACAAGGCGAAAATAATTAATCGGCGATAGCTGGCTGTGTGCATCTTTCTTGGCGGTTAAGTCGCTACGAGGGAGAAAAGCGAAAAATCAACACGAAATGTAAAAAACTGTTAAACAGATGAAGCAGCCTAACAAGTTTCTATCAGCTTAGCAATCAGAAACAAGAATAAAATTTTCTCCCTTACTCTGCCTCTTTGTCCTGCTGTAATTCCGGGATCAGATTGGAATGCGTCATTGTGATCAGATTATTTCTCAGCCATTGATGTGCAGGATTGCGCGCATCGCGTTCATGCCACAGCATGTCGATATGTACTGCCGGTGTCTCAAACGGCAATTCTTTCCAGATCAGCGCATCCGTCATACCGGTGGCGGAAATCAGGTGCCTCGGCAAGACTGTCAGTAAGTCAGAATTGGCAACGACGCGGCCGGCGGTGAAAAACTGGTTAATGGTCAGCAGTATGCGTCGTTCACGTCCCATTTTGCTTAAAGTTTCATCAATCAGACCGTGCGCCCGTCCTGAAAAACTGACCAGCAAGTGATTTGCGGCGCAGTAGTCATCCAGCGTCAGCGTTTTGTTCGCCAGAGGATGGTTTTGCCGCATCACACAAATATAGTGACCCGAGTACAGCCGCTCATGGCGAATCGCGCTGGTGCCAGCGGCTTGTCCGCCTGCCAGCTGGGCAACCACACCCGGGAAAAAACCGACTGCAATATCAATATCGCCGTGCAACAACATAGGACGCGGTTCGCGCGTTGTCAGTGGCATCATCCTGACATTAATGCCGGGAGCCTCATTCTGAATGGATCGCACCAGGGTTGGCATCCACAGTGCAGCAGTCGCATCCGCCATTGCCATGCGAAAGGTCAGCTGCGCCTGCGACACATCAAAAACGCCCGGCGCAATTGCTGCTTCGAGGCTGGACAGGGCCTGACGTATGGTCGGCCACAAGGCCTCGGCACGCGGGGTCGGCTTCACACCATAAGCGGTACGTATTAATAATTCATCGTTCAGCGAATGGCGCAGGCGTTTTAACGCATTTGACACGGCTGGCTGTGTCATTGCCAGTTTGTCTGCTGCGCGGGTCAGGTTTTGCTCAATCATCACCGCATCAAACACCCGCAATAAATTCAGATCCAGTGTCAAAAAGTTCATGTTGTTTGTCTCCGTTGGTATTGTTATCTGCAATTATTCACAAACAATATATTGATTATAGGAAATCGAAATTAGAATTATATGTTGCAATGCAATATTATCTGATTATTCCCAAATGTAAATAAAAGTAGAGATGATCATGAATTTCCTCAATATTGCTTTCCCTGCCACCAGCGCACTGCCTGTCGCTGAAGTTGCCATCAGCGCTTTAGTTGCTGCCGCCCGTCCTTTGATCGGCCTGAGTATCCTGACCACAATGTTATTGGTCTTTAAGCCATTGATTACAGGCATGTTACGTGCATTGAAACTGACGATATTCCCAAACAAAACACGTGAAGAAAAATCTGCTTTACGCAATTTGCGCAGCATGCTGGCGGTGCGCCGTATCGCTAACGAGCTCGACAGCACATCGCCGAATATGGCCGCTGAACTGCGCGCTCTTGCTTCCCGCGCTTAAGCGGTAAGCGCAAAATTTTGCAATGCAACATAGCCCAGTGTACAGCGAGTTAACCATGTCTGCTTATACCACAGCTTACCAGCGCACAACACCACGTGAAGTCGTTGGTTCCAGAAGTCTGGCATCAATGCTGCCTAGTCTGCTGATGACAGGTTTGCTGACCTTGTTCGTCACTGCCATTTTGCGTTTATTGTGGGTCGGAATGACGAGTGACTTCTTCGCATCGTGGATGGAAGCATGGCTGACGACCTGGCCTATCGCGTTTCCGCTGGCGTACATGGCCTTGCCTGTGGTGCAAAAAATTTCACGCAGCCTGAGCAAACCTGTCGTGCTTCAACATCGTACACAGGGCATCGGTATTGCAGCAGTACAGCAGGTGTCTGATGAAGTGACTGCGCAGAATGGACTGACTCTCAGACCTCCCCGGGTACCGAAAATCACCCATTAATGCAAAGATTGCTGATTAAAGCTGATCTGAACAAAAAAGCCGCTGTGCATCAGCGGCTTTTTTTTTTGCATTCATCGGCATGAACAGCAGCGCCAGCATTGTTGCTGCGCCTGACGGTAAGCCCTGATCACACGCCGGCAGTGTCTCAACAGCGCAAAAATGGTGGCATAAAAAAAGCGCGACCACGTCGCGCTTTTTAAACAGCAGAACTTGTTGCGCTGAAATTTACATACTCAGGCGGTTTTTCAAAGCAACGCGGGTTGCTTCCAGCTCTGCCGGCAGACGGTAAGCCAGTTTTTCAAACAACTCGGTATGCAATACCAGTTCTTCTTCCCAGGCTTCCACATCGATCGATGTGATCGTCTGGAATTGTTCTTCGGTGAATTCCAGACCGTCCCAGCTCAGATCATCAAAGGCCGGTGTCACACCAAAGACGTGTTCCACGCCATTGGCTTTGCCTTCGATACGTTCCAGCATCCATTTCAGTACGCGCATATTGTCGCCGAAGCCAGGCCAGACAAATTTACCGTTCGCATCAGTACGGAACCAGTTTACGCAGTAAATCGATGGCAGGGTCGCGCCGATCTCGTTGATCTTCTTACCCATATTCAGCCAGTGCTGGAAATAGTCACTCATGTTGTAACCCATGAATGGCAGCATCGCGAACGGATCACGACGCACCACACCTTGCTGACCAGCCGCTGCCGCAGTGGTTTCCGAGCCCATGGTCGCAGCCATATAAACGCCTTCGATCCAGTTACGTGCTTCCGTTACCAGCGGTACTGTCGTTGAGCGACGGCCACCAAAGATAAATGCAGAAATCGGCACACCGGCTGGGTCATCCCATGCAGCGTCAATCACAGGGTTTTGTGTTGCGGCGACAGTGAAGCGCGCATTCGGATGTGCTGCTTTACGGCCGGTTTCCTTAGCGATTTCCGGTGTCCAGTCTTTACCTTGCCAGTCAATCAGATGCGCTGGCGCTTCTTTCGTCATGCCTTCCCACCAGACATCGCCATCATCGGTCAGCGCGACGTTCGTGAAAATCGTGTTGGCTGTCAGCGATGCCATGCAATTTGAATTGGTGGCTGTGTTCGTGCCCGGTGCCACGCCGAAATAACCGGCTTCCGGGTTGATCGCATACAAGCGCCCGTCTTTACCTGGTTTGATCCACGCAATATCGTCGCCGATCGTCGTCACTTTCCAGCCCTTGATTGCCGGAATCAGCATTGCAAAATTCGTTTTACCGCAAGCCGAAGGGAACGCCGCTGCCACATAATGTTTTTTACCTTCCGGTGATTCCACACCCAGAATCAGCATGTGTTCTGCCAGCCAGCCCTGATCGCGACCCATGGTCGAAGCGATGCGCAGCGCGAAGCATTTTTTACCCAGCAGCGCATTGCCGCCGTAACCGGAACCAAACGACCAGATTTCGCGGGTTTCAGGGTAATGCACGATGTATTTGGTTGCGTTGCATGGCCATGCCACATCTTTTTCACCCGCAGCTAGCGGCTTACCAACGGTATGCACGCAAGGAACGAAATCACCATCCGTACCCAGCACGTCATACACCGCTTTGCCCATGCGCGTCATGATGCGCATGTTCACAGCCACATAAGGCGAATCAGACAATTCAACGCCGATATGCGCAATCGGTGAACCCAGCGGGCCCATAGAGAAAGGCACCACATACATCGTGCGGCCTTTCATGCAACCGTCGAACAGCGGGTTCAGCGTCGCGCGCATTTCTGCCGGCGCCATCCAGTTATTGGTCGGGCCCGCATCTTCTTTTTTCTCAGAACAGATATACGTGCGGTCTTCCACGCGCGCCACATCGGTAGGATCAGAACATGCCAGATAACTGTTCGGGCGTTTGGCTTCGTTCAGTTTTTTCATAGTGCCGGAAGCGACCATTTGTGCGCACAGGCGGTCATATTCTTCCTGTGTGCCGTCGCACCAGACGATATTGTCTGGCTTCGTCAGCGCAGCGATATCAGCGATCCAGCTGATCAGCTTAGGATGTTTGACATAAGCGGGCGCATTAATTTTTGCGCCGGTTGCCGCGATGTCGTTGGCGGTTGTTTGACTCATACTGACTCCAATAAGATTGCAATAAAAAAACCGGGGTAGCAGCGCGGCAGTGTCGTCGTTAGAAAGTCAGGCGATGCGAGCACGGTTGGAAAACGATCCCAGCTCCAGCAAGGCGAACACGATGGCGGCGGTTCTGTCGGATAATAGGCAATCAGGAGGATGATCCCGACTCCAGCTTGCGTCGGCGCGGTAGGCGGACGGAAGAATCAAAAAGCTACGTAACCGGATATTCTACACGGACGCGCCCATTTGGGTGCAGTTCACATCAGATTTATTATCACAGTAATACTGTTTTTGAAAGTGAAACTGTTTCAACGGTTTCGCTGCATAAGGAAAAAAAATCATGAAGATTGCCATCCTCGATGATTACCAGGATGTTGTCCGGCATTGCGCCTGTTTTGCCATGCTCAAAGACCATGACGTCAAAGTGTTCAACAGCAGCGCGGTTGGCGTCGGCCAGCTGGCAATACGCCTTGCCCCGTTTGACGCCCTCGTCCTGATCCGTGAACGCACCCGCTTTAACCGCGCCCTGCTGCAACGCCTGCCGAATTTAAAACTCATCTCGCAAACCGGCAAAGTCGCCGGACACATCGACCTCGCCGCCGCCAGAGAAAAAGGCATCGCCATTGCCGAAGGCGTCGGCGACGCCACCGCCCCCGCCGAGCTGACCTGGGCGCTGATCATGGCCGCCTCGCGCCGCCTGACTAATTACTCGTCTTTACTGCAACAGGGAACCTGGCAGGCATCTTCCGTCCAGCCGGAGCGCAACCGACTGGGGCGCGTGTTAAAACAACGCCGCCTCGGCATCTGGGGTTACGGCAAAATCGGCAAACGCATCGCCAGTTACGCTGCCGCGTTTGGTATGCACGTCACGGTCTGGGGCAGTGAAACCAGCCGCGCACAAGCGCTGCAGGATGGCTATCAGGCCGCTGCTTCGCGCGAGGCATTTTTTACCGACAGCGATATTGTCACCCTGCACCTGCGCCTGAATGACGCCACGCGCGGCATCGTCCAGCCAGACGACCTGGCCCGCATGAAACCGGATGCCCTGTTCGTCAACACCAGCCGCGCCGAACTGCTGGCACCGGACGCCCTCGTCCACGCGCTTGATGCCGGCCGCCCCGGCTTCGCCGCCATCGACGTCTTTGAAACCGAACCCGTACCGCAAAATCACCCGCTGCTACGCCGTGAAAACGTCCTCGTCACACCGCACATCGGCTACGTCGAACAAGACAGCTACGAACTCTATTTCGCCGCCGCATTTCAAAACATCCTGAATTTCGCGGCCGGAACGCCGACCAATTTATTGCGGGAGTGAAGGTGGGTGTGGATAAGGTCGGAGATATGCACAATCAGCAAATACAACAAGGCTGTATGCGGCTTTCAAGGTAGTTATAAAAATTGTCTTTTTTGACACTCCGAGTTAAGCTTCAGTTTTGTCAAATTAAATGGCGCTAGGATCATAAATGTCAAAGAACGAGAAAGGGATCTGGGTTGGAGTCATTCCGAGTACAGGAGTCCTCATCGTTTTTGATCCAGAGTTGCAATTTGCAGATCAAAAAACTATTAACGTCTACTCAGTCAAAAGAAATCTCGTTCGAGAGTTTGATCCGGCGAAAATTCGAGATAAAGTGCGTACGGTCGATGGTTTGCAACGTGAACAAGCTTTGGAGAAGTACTTCTCATGGAAGGTGGCTAATGACGCTGAGTTAATGTCGATTGAATATTCTAAGTTAGAGCGGCTTCGCATAGAGCGAGAAAGGACCATTGAACGTCACAGAGAGTTCCTAATTGCTCATGGTTATAAATATTTAGGGATCGCGGTATCAAAAAAACGTGTTAATAGAATTACTCATTGTTGGAATTGCAAGAGTCATCTGGACAATGCTATAGACGTTGAGTGTGTATCTTGCGGCTGGATAGTTTGTCGTTGTGGAGCATGTGGTTGTGGTAGACAAGACCACTGACTCATTATTAAAAAGAAATACAGAAGAACACTTGTCACTTCGCGGCATATCCTGTGTGCGTAATTAACGCGGTGTAGAATCCAAATTCGATTCCTCCTACACGATGATCACATCTCAGACACGCCTATGCGTAAATCTGGCATTATCAACAGGCGCAAAGTGAGTGAGACAATCTCAGGCGTTCTGTATTGAAGGGTTTTCTAAGTTGGAATATTAAGGCTCAGCACCATCATGGAATTCGAAGAAAATAGTTTTTTTGACATCCCGAGTTAAGCTTTAATTTTGTCAAATTAAATAACGTTTGGCGTCACAAAGGGAGGATAGTGTGAGCAAAGAGACAGAGCAACATGCTGTTGCAGTTCGAGTCGCTGTTTCTGCCTCTGAGCAGGAGCGCGAGGCGTTGCTGCTGTGGATGCTTCAACTAGTTCATATCCGAAATAGCGGGGTTTCCAACGTACAGAAGGCAAAGCAAGCTCTGCATGTCACGTCTCACAGCAAGGTTATTTGGCCAGTTGTCAAGATTCTCGGGCAGGAAATAAAACGCCTAGGGTGGGACGAGCGCGGAACAAAAAGTCGGTTTGGTATCGTCGGTGCCGGTCTTGGTCTTACCTTCTTTGGTACACAAGGTGCGGGTATAGCTGCGCTGGGCACTGCAATCGGAGTACCACTCTGGATTGTCCTTGGCGCGGGGGCATATTTCGCTCCGGTTCTTATCGAAGAACTGCGCAAGCACATTCCTGAATCTCGCCAGCCGTATCAAAAAGAAGACTCGTATGAAATCATCGGTGTCGACGCTACCCCGAGGAAATGAATATATGATGCCCGCCTATCATTCCATTGGATCGTCTCTGATTTTAAATTCAAACGTAGGGTGCTAAAACAATGATTTCTGTTGGGCGGCGAATTCAGGAAGCTATCGACCACATGGGTATCGAAGTTCCGTTGCATGCCCAACTCAACAGTCAATCTGACGCTGCGCGATGATTAGGACGCAGAGCTCCGGTCACTTCAACGCTGAATTCATAATCCGAATATTCCCCCAGCGTCGATCGCATTAACCTGATACCAGCGTTATCTACTCGGTATCGAGTATCCAATCCACAGCCTCCCACAGCCTCAAAACGCCAAAAATATACTCCCCGGGGTATGTATACAAGCCCAATGTCTATGCTGAGATTAAGGGCGTTTTCTTAAAAACTAGGGGGAGTATGCAGAATTCGGGCTGTTCGCCTGTGGTGTGATGATGATTTTTGTTCATACAATTGCGCTGTATATAAATACAGTATAATTGTTTGCAGCAAGCTTCCATGTCGCTTACAAGGCAATGGGGGAAAATGTCTTTTTTACACCCAGAGTTAAGCTTCATTTTTGTCAAATTCAATCAAGGTTCGAGCTGACTAATGTCGATATTGCTATGAATACTCTTTCTGAAAACAAACAAATCGTCGCACGCTTCAATCGTGAAGTCATTGAACAAGGCAATATGCAGACCTTCAATGAACTGGTGGCTGCTGATTTCATCAACCACACTGCGCCACCAAGCACGCCCAATGGGCGCGATGGTTTCGCTGCGTTTTTTACTAACGTCCTGCGGCCAGCCCTGCCCGATCTGACGGTCGAGTTACACGATCAGATCGCCGAAGGCGACAAAGTCGTCACCCGCAAGACGATTTCCGGCACGCACCAGGGCATGTTTCTCGGCGTTCCGGCGACCGGGCGCCGCATCCGCATTAACGTGACCGACATCGTCCGCATCAAGAATGGCCAGTATGCCGAGCACTGGGGCAACGCTGATCTGCACGGCGCATTGGCGCAAATGAAGTAATGGCAGCACCATGCGCGCGCCCGGTTACCCACTGAACGTACGCCACACACCGGGGCGCAGCGATGCGCCCGACACCCTCTGCAATTTACCCACCGGAGCAACCATGACGCAATCCATCGTCCGCCTGAACCCACCCACCTTGCCAAACGCTGGCGATATGGGCTACTCACAAATATCCATCGTTACGCCGGGACGCATGGCGTATATCTCCGGCCAGGTCGCGTGGCGGGCAGATGGTCAGCCGGTGCCAGCCGGGCTGGCCGAGCAAATGCAGCTCGTCGCGCTGAATGCCAAAGCCGCACTGGACGCCGTCGCCGCCACGCCGCACGATGTGGTGCTGGCACGTGTTTATCTGGTCAACCTGACGCCTGAACGCATGGAAGAACTGATGCCACCGTTTCTGGCCACCTTTGAAGGCGCACAACCCTGTGTGACCGGCATCGGTGTGGCGGCGCTGGCGGCACCGGATCTGCAGGTGGAAATGGAACTGGTTGTCCGGCTGCCTGATTAACAGCCGCAACCCGTTCTGAAACAAACCTGAGCGATCATTCCAGCGGATCACCAGATAGCTTTTTTTGCCATCCGCTGAATTTACTGCTCAGGCTTCATGCCAAATACAACGCGGTAAAAACGTCACGATCACAAACGCCTTTTGAGCGAAGGAGCGAAAGATGAATCCCGTCATCCACTTTGAAATGCCGTATCAAGACGCGACCCGCGTGGCGGATTTTTACAGCGCCGCCTTTGGCTGGCAGACACAGGCACTCGGCCCCGCGATGAACAATTACGTCGTTGCCAACACCTGCGAAACCGCCGATGGACGACCTACTCAGCCAGGCACCATCAACGGCGGCTTTTTTGAGAAAACACCGGATAACCCGGCGCAGCAGCCATCGGTGGTCATCGCGGTCGATAACCTGCAAGCCGCCATCGCCAAAGTGACCAGCGCAGGCGGCAGCATACTCGGTGAACCCATGAACATCCCGGGCATCGGCACCTATGTCTCCTTCCTCGACACCGAAGGCAACCGCGTGGCGATGCTGCAGGCACTGCCACCTGCCTGACACAGGCACAGCCACGGTCCTGGCGCGGCGCAGCAAGACGAGCCCGGCATGGTTTATCTGCCCCTGGCGATCCAATTTGCCGCATCCCAGGCACTCAAAACCTGAAAAATATACTCCCAGGGGTATGTTTACAAGCCCAATGTTGATGCAGGGATTAAGGGTATTTCTTTAAAAACAGGGGGGGAGTATGCAGAATGCGGGCAGTTTTCCCCGTGTTTTATAGTTTGACGTGCTGCCTTTTGCCGGATGCGCCTGTGCGTTAATCAGATGTTATGCACAGGCATATTTGAGACTGCAACAAACTCAGACGTGGTGCAGGCAGGTTCCTGTTGTTATGCTGAATTTATATGTGCGGTATAACAATGTAGAAGTCGTATTCATGCGGCTTTTGAGGCGATTGAAACTCAATTGTTATATATATATCATTGTGTTAATGTTGGTTTTTGCACTTTAAAACAAGTTGGGCGGCAGTGAAACACCTGTGCATGCCAGATCCCTAATTAGGAGTTGTTAGTAGATGATTTCAATTTTCAAGGATGGAGATGCTTCCATCTGGATACCGGTTGCAAAAGGCAAAAATGGCGGCCCTGCTCGAGCTTTTCTTCCTATCAATGGCCTCGAGGGAACTTATCGATACGGCTACAAAGCCGCTCCATCGACAGGCGGGTATTTCGATGCCTTGCGCGATGTTCAGCAATCTTTCGTTGAGAACGAGCACAAAGTCTTCGTCGTCAATTCTGGAAGGAAAGAGGAAAAACAATATAGAGCACGCTGGCGGCACGGCAACGAAACAGGGTCTCCGCTTTTAGGCCCTACGTTGGGTTGGGTCCGAGTCCAAGTCGATCGGCTAGATGAGCTTGCTGAGTCACACTTGGAAAAGGCCCTTCCAGAGGGTGTCAAATTTGCCGAGCTTCCTACTGCAGACGTCGAGCCTGTTCTCTGTGATTCTCCAGAATCGTTAGAACACGAAGCCTCGAAATTGTTTCTCGAAACTAAGTTGGGTAAGCCTTTGGGCCAAGCTGCTCCAGCTAGCCAAATGAGTTCAACCGAGCAGTTTGTCCGAGATGCAGCAGTAGTCGCCTATGTGCTCAGGGACGCCAGGGGAATTTGTGAGTGTTGTGTGCAGTCGGCGCCGTTCACAAAGCCTAATGGCCTGCCTTACTTGGAAGTGCATCATGTAAAGCGGCTAGCATCTGGTGGTTCTGATAAAATTTCGAATGCTGTTGCTGTTTGCCCAAATTGTCATAGAGAGTTGCACCACGGTGCCAATTCTGTCGAGTTGGCGGAAAGCTTGTATTCGAAAGTTAGCCGCCTTGAGCGGGAGTGAAGCTGCCGCCCAACAAATCGTTGCAGCGGAGGTTTGATCTGCCTCGCACGTTTGCTGTCGTAAGAGTATGCGTCGCCTCAAACGCTGCTGAACTTAGGCGTTCGGTGGCAAGGAGCGAAAGCTGATGGACGCAAGTGACCGAGATCGAAAGAAGGCCTGGAAGCTTCAACAGCAGAAGCTTGCACAGGACACATTTCCAATCTCCGATTCGCTGCTAGAGTCGCTGTTCGAGGCTGTGGATGCAGAAGTCGAGAACTCGGGCGGCGACCACACATTGTGATTCAGGCAGGCGTGGCGAGTTTCAGGCCGATGATGCCGCAGACGATCAGGGCGAGGCTGAGCAGGCGGGCCGGGTTGGCGGGTTCGCCGAACAAAATGATGCCAAAAATCGCGGTGCCGACGGCGCCGACGCCGACCCAGATCGCGTAGGCCGTGCCGACTGGCAGGCCTTTCATGGCGCTGCCGAGTAAGCCCACGCTCACTGCCATCGCGGCCAGTGTCAACGCGCTGGGCCAGAAGCGGGAAAAACCTTCGGTATATTTGAGGCCGATCGCCCAGACGATTTCAAACAAGCCTGCGGTGATGAGGATAAGCCAGTTCATATAGTGTTCCTTGTGCGGTGGCAGGGTCGTCCCTGCAAAAAATCGGAACCGCAGAGGTCGTCCTCTGGCGGGGATGCTGCTGAATTTGGCGTTATTGGCAGTGGTGGTGGCTGCGGTTTTTTCCGTGCTGGCCTGATGCACTGGTGAAGTGGCTAAAAGCACTGAAAAATACTCCCCCCAGTATATTTTACAGCCCAATGTTCATGCTGAGATTTGGGGTGTTTTGCTAAAAACAGGGGGGAGTATATCTTCCGACACTGTTTAAATATCGATGGGCAGGCTCCAGCCGGACGGTATTACATCGTGGCGCACGACGGCGCGTTGCTGGTGGCGGCGGGCGATGCTGTCGGGGCTCCAGGTGCGTTCCCAACCGGGCGGATACGGTAATTGCCGTTCCAGCGCGGGCTGGCGCTGGCGCACGCCAATGACGGGCAGATACAGCGGCAGCGGGTTGTCGGCGGTGTCGGCACCGAGGCTGTAGGCGTAATCGGGCAGCAGCGCATCGCAGACGTCGGCAAACCAGGCACTGTGATCTTCGTCGCGGCCCAATGCCTGCGCCAACCCGGCGGGGTCGAACTGGGCCAGTGCCTGACTCAGTTCGGCGCTGCTGGCACCGGGCGCGTCGCCCCAGCCCATCACCGGATTAAAAATATAGTCAGCGCCGGAACCATACCAGCCTTCGCGGCACGGACGTTGCATCCAGTTGCGCGTGCCAGTGAATAACTGCCAGCGCCAGTGCAGGCCGGAGGCTTTCGGCCAGATATACAGATACAGTTTTTGATAACCGGCGGCGTGCAACTCGCGCACCATCGCCATCAGGCGCGCCTGCGGCATGCGTTCCGGCGGGTCGCGCCGAAACAGGATCGGGCTGCCGTCGGCATGCTGGACGTCGTCGGTGGATAAGTTCAGATCAAGGGTGCGCTTTTCATCGCCAAAACGGGCGGCGACCCAGCCGGTCAGCAGATTCACCGCGGTCAGCACGCCGTAGCCGCGATGACGGTGAAAAATAACAGTGCCTGGGGCGATCGTTTTCATGATGGTGCGTGGGACAGAAAAAACAGCTCAGCGATGATGAGGCGCAAGTGTAGCAGCTTTCAGCACACCGCCTGGCGCGTTACAATGACAGCCTCTGAGACTTCATTTTTCCGGCACACTATGAGCTTGCGTATCCTCGCCACCGGCGGCACTTTTGATAAACATTATGATGAAATCGCGGGCAAGCTGAGTTTTGCCGACAGCCATTTGCCGGAAGTGATACGCCGCGCGCGGCTGACGGTGCCGGTCGAGCTGGATATCTGCATGCTGATGGATTCGCTGGATATGGATGACAGCCACCGTCAGACGATATTAGCGGCTTGCCAGGCGTCGGCCGAAAAAGCGATTGTGATTATTCACGGCACCGACACCATGCGCGAAACAGCTGAGGTGCTGGGCGCGGCAAATCTTGGGAAAACCATCGTGTTTACCGGCGCGATGATCCCGTATGAAATTGCAAATTCCGATGCTTTGTTTAATCTGGGTTTTGCCTGTGCCGCTGCGCAATTACTGTCGCCGGGCGTGTATGTGGCGATGAACGGCAAAGTCTTTCCGTGGAACGACGTGCAGAAAAACCGCACGGCGGGCGTATTTGTGAATAAATGAGGATGACATCATGAGATGGCTGCTGGCAGTGGCACTGCTGACGATTTCCGCGCTGGCATCGGCGGCGGATGTGCGTTTTGACTCGTTTTATTTCTTTCAGTCTGAAAGTGTGATGCAACAAAAAGGCATCAATGTCGATAGCCTCGGCCGGTACACGCGGGCGTTGCAATCGCAGATTTACAAGGCATTTAAAAAGACGAAAGTCGCACCCAGTACAGGTTATGTCGTGATCGCGATCCGCTCCGATGGGGCAACGTATTCATGGCTGGATATGACGCCGACGGTGCACGAATATTTTGATAATCAGATTTACGATATCGTGCAGAAACTGCCGCCACCGGAAGTGAAAACCGGCATCTTCGTATTTGCGATGAAGATGGCGATCGATACCCCGGTCTTCACCAGAAAAGCCGTTCCTGAGCCTGCCGACTGGCCGGCAGCGAGAAAAAAAATCAGTAATCCGAATAACATTGAAGAACTGGTGATGTCGCTCTGGCCGGATTAAAAATTGCAGCAGCGAACATCGTATTTTTCATCGCATTAAAAAAACGGCGTGATTTCTGAGTAAGGAAATCACGCCGTTTTTGTATGGATAGTAGTCTGTTGACGGTTCGCTGCAGTAGCGAATGATTAGGCCAGCAATGCTTCCAGCGCTTCGGTCAGCAATTGCGATTCGGCATCGGTGCCGATGGAAATTCGCAAGAATTGTTCTATCCGCGGCAACCGGAAATGGCGCACGATAATATGCCGCGCGCGCAGGTCTTGTGCCAGTGTCGCCGCATCATGTTCAGGGTGACGCGCAAACACAAAATTCGCCGCTGATGGCAAGACTTCAAATCCCAATTCCTGCAAACGTGCCGTGAGCTTTTGCCGCGTGTTGATGACGGCATCACAGGTCAGTTTGAAATAGTCCTGATCTTCAAATGCCGCGATCGCACCGGCAACCGCAAGTCTATCCAGCGGGTAAGAATTGAAACTGTTTTTGACGCGGTTCAGCGCTTCGATCAGATCAGGATGACCGACCGCCAGCCCTACCCGCAAGCCCGCCAGCGAGCGCGATTTTGACAAGGTTTGCACCACCAGCAGATTTGGAAACTGCGCTACCAGGCTGATCGCCGAAGTACCGCCGAAATCAATATAGGCTTCATCTACCACCACGACGGAGCGCGGATTATTCTTCAGCAACTCAGTGATTTTTGCCAGACCGAGCGCACAGCCGGTTGGTGCATTCGGATTGGGGAAAATAATCGCGCCGCCATCTGCCTGTGCATAATCCTCGATATCAATCTGAAATTGCGCATTCAGCGGAATGGTTTTGTACGCGATGTCGTACAGGCCGCAATAGACCGGATAAAAACTGTAAGTAATATCCGGAAACAGCAAGGCGCTATCGTGTTTCAGCAATGCCTGAAACGTATGCGCCAGCACTTCATCTGAACTGTTGCCAACAAACACGTGTTGCGGTGTGACCCCGTAATAATCAGCAATCACTTCGCGCAGACGGTCTGAGCCCGGATCAGGATACAGGCGAAGATCGCCAGAGGTGGCTTGCGTGATCGCCGCCAGCACTTTCGGCGACGGTGGATACGGGTTTTCGTTGGTGTTGAGTTTGATCAGATTTTGCAGCTTGGGTTGTTCGCCCGGCACATACGGTGTCAGGGTGTGTACAAGCTTGCTCCAGTATTGGCTCATGATGTTTTTACAAGTGGGACCGCGCACAACAGTTGTCTGGCGCTGATCGGGTGAAGATAAAAATATCGCTGGTGTTTGTGATGACGTTGGTCTTGCCGCAAAAAAGTAAGGGCAATCTGCCCTTACTTTTTATCAGACATAGTTTAGCCGATCAGACCATCTTCTTTGAACATGTGCTTGAGACCACGCAAAGCCTGACGGATGCGCGACTCGTTTTCGATCAGCGCAAAGCGCACGTAGTCGTCACCGTATTCACCGAAACCGATGCCGGGCGAGACGCAGAGTTTGGCTTTTTCCAGCACTTGCTTGGCAAATTCGAGTGAGCCGAGATGGCGGTAATGTTCAGGAATATGCGCCCAGATATACATCGACGCTTTCGGCTTATCGACCATCCAGCCGATGTCGTGCAAGCCTTTGACCAGCACATCGCGGCGGTTCTGATACTGATCGCGAATCTCGTGCACACAGGTCTGATCGCCTTCCAGCGCGGCGATTGCCGCCACCTGCACCGGCGTGAAACTGCCGTAATCGTGATAGCTCTTGATGCGTGCCAGTGCGGCGACTAATTCTTTGTTGCCGACCATGAAACCGATGCGCCAGCCTGCCATGTTATAACTTTTCGACAGCGTGAAAAATTCCACCGCCACGTCACGCGCGCCCGGCACCTGCATGATGGATGGCGCTTTCCAGCCGTCATACACGATATCGGCATACGCCAGATCATGCACGATCAGAATATTGTGTTCTCTGGCGAGTTTCACCACACGTTCGAAAAATTCCAGCTCGACACATTGCGCGGTCGGATTTGATGGGAAACCGAAAATCATCATCTTCGGTTTCGGATAAGTTTCGCGTATCGCGCGTTCCAGTTCGCTGAAAAAATCCACGTCCGGACTCATGCGTATCGAACGGATATCGGCACCCGCAATCACCGCGCCGTAAATGTGTATCGGGTAACTCGGATTCGGTACCAGTACGGTGTCGCCTTTGTCCAGCGTCGCCAGCATCAGATGCGCCAGACCTTCTTTTGAACCTATGGTGACGATGGCTTCGGAATCGGGATTCAGATCAACCGCGTAACGGTCTTTATACCAGCGCGCAATCGCACGACGCAGGCGCGGTATGCCTTTGGACGCGGAATACCCATGCGTATCAGGCCGTTGCGCGACTTCGACGAGTTTATCGACGATGTGTTTTGGTGTCGTGCCATCCGGATTGCCCATGGACATATCGATGATGTCTTCGCCACGGCGACGGGCGGCCATCTTGAGTTCGGCCGTGATATTAAACACGTAAGGCGGCAGACGATTGATGCGGGAGAACGAAAATTTTGGCGAGGAAGCAGGCGTGGATGCAGGTGTATTTTCACCCGTTGAACCCCGGCCCGGCGGAGTAAGTGTGTTTGTCATGATCAGTTTGTGTGTGGTTAACGTAGCGCCCGGAACCGTCCGAGCGACGTGGAAGCGCGAACTTCCTTTTTCATTGTACTCACCAAATGACGATGTTCACAAGACTTTTGTACTGCTAAAAAAAGATGCTTACGCTATGCTGTCGTCATTCATCAGCGTTCACAGAAATACGGAGAAAATTATGTCGCAGCATCAGGCAGCAATCGTGCAGGATTTACCATTGCACGCGGTGTATCTGAGTTTTGATTTACAGGAAAACGCCAGTCAAACTGCGGTACGTCAGGCTTTACAACAATTACAGGCGCTGGCTGACGGGCAGCGTGTGGTGATCGGCATCGGTGCGTCGCTGGCCGGATTTTTACAGGTCAGCGTGCCTGGCTTACGCGAATTCACAGGCATAGCAGGCAGCAAAGTCCGCTTGCCTGTCACACCGGCGGCGTTGTGGTGTTGGTTGCGTGAAGATGAACGTGGCGAGTTGTTGCATCAGCAAATCCGCTTGCAACAGGCACTGGCTGGCGCGTTTGTTTTGCAGCAAAAAACCGAGGCGTTCAAATATGCCGGTGGCCGCGATCTCAGCGGTTACGAAGACGGAACAGAAAATCCGCAAGGCGATGAGGTGCTGGCGGTTGCGATTGCAGCTGATGGCGGCAGCTACGTCGCGATACAGCAATGGGAACACCGTTTTGAACGTTTGCAGGCAATGCCGCAAGCGGAACAGGACAATATGATAGGGCGGCGTAAAGACGACAATGAAGAATTGGACGAGGCGCCGGAATCGGCCCATGTGAAACGCACCGCGCAGGAAAATTTCGAGCCGGAAGCCTTCGTGATGCGCCGTTCTATGCCGTGGGCAGATGGCGCGCGCGGCGGTTTGTATTTCGTCGCTTTCGCGACTTCTTATGCGGCGTTTGAAGCACAGTTGCGTCGCATGTCGGGTGCTGAAGATGGTATAACCGATGCGTTGTTTCAATTCACGCAGCCGCAAACCGGCAGTTATTTCTGGTGCCCGCCGCTGTTATCCGGCAAAGCCGATCTGCGCTTGCTGGGTGTGGACTGAATGTTCCTGTTCTAACAAGCACATAAATTCTTCCATCGGCAAAGGTTTGGAAAACAGATAGCCCTGAAATGCCGTGCAGCTGTGTTTAATCAGAAATGCACGCTGGGCGCTGGTTTCCACACCTTCCGCAATAACGTTCAGACCGAGATTGATACCCAGTGCGATGATGGCGCGAACGATGGTCGCATCATTTTCATCGTGGCTCAGATCTCGTACAAATGACTGATCGATTTTCAGCTGATTCAGCGGCAGTCGCTGCAGATAGGCTAATGAAGAATACCCGGTACCGAAATCATCCATAGAAAAAGCGATACCGAGTTTTTTCAACTCGCGCATTTTTTCTGTGGTGGCATCGATGTTGTCGAGAATGGCACTTTCGGTCAGCTCAATTTTAAGCAGCGCTGGATTAATCTGATGCCGTGCGACGATCTCACTCAGTGTTTCGACAAACGACGTGAGTTGAAATTGTTTGGCACTGACATTCACTGCCAGGCTCAGGTTTGAAGTGGCGGCTGATTTTTCCCATTGCTTCAATTGCGCACAAGCGGTTTCTAAAACCCACTGACCGATAGGAATGATCAACCCGGTTTCTTCTGCCAGCGGAATAAATTCAGCCGGCGAGATGAAGCCGCGATCCGGATACCACCAGCGTATCAGTGCTTCAGCGCCCAGAAATTTACCGTCAGCATTCACTTGCACCTGATAGTAAAGCTGGAACTGGTTCTGTGATAATGCCAGTCGCAGATTCGATTCCAGCAGCATGCGCACCAGTAATATCGCCTGCATTGCCGGATCGAAAAAGCGAACGGTATTTCGCCCGGCAGTCTTGGCTTCATACATGGCGGTATCAGCCCGCTTGAACAAGTCTTTGACCGTGATTTCGTCACCCTGAAATAAGCATACGCCTATGCTGCTGGAACCATGATGTTCAAAATCGGCAATCTGGTATGGTTCACTCAGAATCTGGCGGACTTTTTCTGAAATTTTATCTGCCTGAATAATCGCTTCTTTTCTGTCTGCACTGAGTTCTTCAAGTATGACAACAAACTCATCGCCACCTAGTCGGCCAACGGTGTCGCTTTCGCGTATGCAACTGCTTAAACGCTTTGCTGTTTCTATCAATAACAAATCACCCGCGTCGTGCCCACGGGTGTCGTTCAGATTTTTGAAGTTATCCAGATCGATGAAAAAGATGGCGCTGTGACTGCTGTTGCGCTGACGAACAGAAATCAGATGTTCCAGGCGATCCATCAGCAAGCGGCGATTCGGTAACTGCGTCAGCGAATCGTAAAATGCGAGTTTGCGGATATCTGCTTCATAACTTTTGGAAAGACTGATGTCGGTGAATGAGGCAACATAGTTGCTGATTTCCTGGCCTTCCATGATGGCTGTCAGTGTCAGCATTTGCGGGAACGCTTCGCCATTGCGGCGGAGGCTCCACAGTTCTCCGTTCCAGAAATGTTTCTCTTTCAATGAGTCAAAAATTCTTTGAAAAAAAGCGCTGTCCTGCTCATCGCTTCTGTAAACAGGGGGGCGTTTTCCCAGCATATCTTCTGCGGTGAATCCTGTGATCCGGGTGAATGCCTGATTAACTTTCAGAATTTTCCAATTGGCATCGGTGATGAAAATACCTTCTTGTGATTCGAAGGTGCAGGCAGCGATATGCAAATCTCTTTCCGCTTGTTTGCGGTCTGTAATATCGCTGAGAAAACAATGCCAGAGCATAGCGCCATCGGCTTCGCGCTCAGGCAGTCCATCGACAAACAACCAGCGCACACTGCCGTCAAGGCGATAAAAGCGAAATTCCGTTTGCCATGGCGACAGTTCTCGGGTTGCCTGTGCGAGTTGTTGTCTGGCTGTCTCGACATCACGAGGATCGATTCTGTCTATGAGCTGTTGCGCGTTATCTTTGACGTCTTGATGACTGACTTCTAACATATGCAAGATGCCGATACTGGCGTAAGGGATACTCGTGGTTTTGTCAGAACGTACCCGGTATTGTATTGCCAGGCCGGGCAGGCGGGACGTCACTTTATTGAGCCGCTGATAGGTTTCGTTTATTTTTTTACTGGCGATTACGTTTTCTGATCGCATGGCGTTGATCATCAGAGCAATCAAGGCAATCGTGGTCACATACGCCCAGACCACAACCAGACCGGATGCCTCGAAACTGGAAAACCTGCCGAGATTATTCGATGCGGCCCAGGTCGAGAATATGGCCAAGGCCAGGGTGATGCTGCTGACCGTCAGCAGGCTGAATCGCATCGCGGCCCAGATCATCATGGCGACAATCACGAAACTGAGACGCAGATAGTTATACGGCGATAAAAAAACGAACCAGTTCGCGGCTACGAGCAGAATCAGAAACATCAAAATTTCTTTTTTATGCTCAACTGCACGTAAAGAGTGTCGCGATATTGCAAGTAATACCGGGCTGGCCAGTAATGCACCCACGGTGTCACCGGCAACCCAGATGTACCAGGTGCTAACGGTGAAGGGTTTTCCGGACAGAATGCTTAAAGCCAGTGTGCCAAATGTCGCAGAAATCATCGCGCCGGCCAGCGAAGACAGCGTAAACCACAGTACATCGCGGCGCGCCGCAAAGTGCAGGTCGAAATTTTTTTTATGAAGCATCCAGCAGGTCGCCGCAGGCCCGGTCGTGGAACCGATGGCAAGTAAGATTGCTTGATAAATGGATAATTTCCACCATAACTCCGTGAGCAGAATCGCAATGAAAATTGCTGGAATCATCACTTTGCCATAGCGAAAAATAACGGCAATCGCGACACCGGCAGGTAACCAGAGCAGGCTGAGATTTGAATCGCGATAAGTAATGGAGATTGCCAGGCTGCAAGCGAGAAAATAGATCAGTATCACTGACAGTATCCGGGGAAGCGACTGCTTTGATCTGAAGCGGGCAAACAAGCTGGGGTTCTGCGTCTTTAACATGAAAATTGAATGATGACTAAGCCTGGCTATTATGCGTTATAACGGCAATGAATTGAGTTGGGACATTCCCGGAATTTTTTGTGCAGACATAAAGAACTGATGTCTCTCTTTTGATGTATCTCTTTCTTAGCGGAATGAATCATTCTAATAAAATGATGCTGCGGGTTCTGTCTGAGTCTGATCGGTTCTTCTGTGCAGAATGCTGTCCGGCATTTTTGCGTGTGTCGCGTGAGGCGACACAGTTTCCTTGTCTGGCTTGAATGCTGTTAGCATACTCGGTAGAGTATAGGGGATCATGCCCGTATAACTCATATAAACACTACTCAGGAGAACGAAGATGGCAGATACTCCCCCATTAAAGATAGTTCCAGGGAATGCGTTAAGCGATGCACAGAAAAAAGATCTGATGCACAGACTGGCGCGTATCGAAGGTCAGTTGCGCGGTGTGCAGAAACTGATTGCCAAGGCGGATACAGCCGATGATTGTGAAGGTATCGCCCAACAGATGTCGGCGGCACGCAAGGCGCTGGATCGTTCTTTCGTGACTTTGCTGACGGATTCTGTTGTTACTCAGGCTGAAAAAGCGAAGACGACGGCGGAAGCCATTGAGGGCAGCAAGCGCCTCGCAGCGCTGTTAGAAAAATTCGCCTGATGTTGCCAATGCCACAGACGTTGCCTGCCTGAAGCATCAGCGTTTGTGAGCCTGTATTCAGGCAGCGATATGTCTGCTTTGGCGTTGCGGAGTGGCTTTTGCCGTCGTTTTTTCTGCTACGGGTTTACTGCTGCTTTGTTTGTGCTTGGCATCGCCAGCATAATCGCTGGATACCAGCGCCAGCGCTGCTTCTCTTTCCATGCCACGTTCTTCCTGTAACCATTTGCTGACCAGGCCGGCCAGACGATCAAGGGCAATTCTGTGGGTGGCATCTGTACTCGTGTAAATCCAGTCAGAGAAAGCCAGGAAATTTTCAAATGGCGCGTCGGCCAGAATGACAGGCAGGGTGTTTGCAAAGCGTCCCGAGTTAGCCACCATGTCCCAGTAGCGGGCAAAGCGCACCAGTTTTTGCATGTCGGCGAAGGGTACATCTTTATTCGCCAGTATCGTGTACGGTGGTTGCGGATCGAATGTCAGCTGGAACGCTTCGGTGTGACGTATCACCGGCGTGCCGCGTAAGCGTTTCAAAATACCGAACTGAATTTCATGCGGACCGAGCGCGACCAGTTTGTTAAAGCCCGCCGCAAAACTTTGCATTGTTTCCCCGGGGAGACCAGCAATCAGATCGACATGCAAATGGGCGTGTGAGTGTTCGCACAACCAGCGTATATTTTCGGCTGCTTTGTCGTTGTTTTGCTTACGGCTGATCAGGCTTTGCACTTCAGGATTAAAACTCTGAATACCGATTTCAAATTGCAGCGTGCCTTCGGGGAATTTTTGTATTCCTTCTTTCAGGGCGTCGGGCAAATGATCGGGAACCACTTCAAAATGGGCAAACACCGGATCATCCGGTGCGGCAGCCAGCTTATCCAGAAAAAACTGCATGATTTTCAGGCTGGTCTTGATATTCAGATTGAATGTACGGTCAACAAATTTGAATAAGCGAGCACCGCGCTGATACAGACTTTCCATCTCCGCCAGAAAGACATCAATATCAAACGGCCAGGCGGTTTTATCGAGTGACGACAAACAGAATTCGCATTTGAACGGGCAACCGCGTGAGGCCTCGACATACAAAGTGCGGTGGCGGATATCCTGATCGCTGTAAAGCTGATACGGCAGACGGATATCGTTCATCGGTGGCTGCAGCCCCGCATGGATTTTCATTAAAGGTTGCGGGCCACGCAAAATTTGCTGGCACAAATGGGCAAAGCTGATATCGCCCCAGCCGGTAATCACATAGTCTGCAAGACGGATAATTTCCTGATCACCTGTTTCGTGCGATACCTCTGGCCCGCCAAGAATCACGACCACATCCGGCGCCACCCGTTTCAGAATCGCAACGATCTGGCTCGTTTCAACCACGTTCCAGATATATACACCGAAGCCGACGATGAATTTTTTCCCTGGTTGACGAAAGGCAAGAATTTTTTCCACCACGTCAGTGCTGCGCGCCCCGATCACGAACTCACGAATTTTTGTCTGTTCCTGTAACTCTCCCATATTTGCGAGCAGATAACGCAGACCCAGTGAGGCATGGGTATAGCGGGCATTCAGGGTAGTCAGCAGGATAGTCATGGAGCAGAGAGCAGGCAGAAAGTCGCTATTGTACGCTGTGCGCGGACAATGCTGATTGGTGGTCTTGGGGTATGCCGGAACTTGTCTGGTAGCAGCATATCCGGCGTTGTCATTGCAATGCAGAGCAGTGTAAGAAGGCTCGCGATGTCTTCTTTATTCCGGCTATTTGTAATTTCACTCCTGCGTTTCTGCAGTTCGTCGCATACCGCTCGCTGCTCGACAAACGTTCTTCTACAGTACACACATCAAACAACCACTGAAGGAGAAATAAAATGACATCATCACTGAAAAACACCACCATTTTTGCAGTCGCTGTGTGTGCTGCAGTTTTCGTTACCGGCAGTGCTTTCAACACTGTCAATCATGGTACACAGAATAAAATCCAGACTGTCACCATCACTGCAAAGGCAATGACGGAAGCGCAAAAACTGGCGTATGACGCTGAACAAAACGGGATACAAACTGTCGTGATTTCCGCTAAACGCCTGACGACGGAGCAAAAACTGGCAATGGATCAGCAAGACCAAAAGGACCAGTTCAAACAGCAATCTGTCGCAGAGAAAAACAGCCGCCGCACTGCGATCTGAGGGGAAACATTGATGAGGTATAAATTATTGAAATCAGCGGTTCAAAAAGGTGATGGGCTGTCAGGAGCTGCGACCAATTAGAGCAGGTGCGCTTTTAAAACAAAGCGATGCACCTGAAAGATTGTGGATTGTTTTGCTTTGAAAACATGCCGGAACGAGAATTTTTTGTCGCCCGCAGTATGTGGCATACTGCGACCTCTTTCAAACAAAGTGGTCGCATGATGAATACCGAAGAACGTCTGATTGATCTGGAAATCCGTTTGTCACGACAGGATGATCTGGTCGATACCCTGAATACGCAGGTGTATCGTCAACAGAAAAAAATTGATGAGCTGGAAGCCTTGTGTGCTGCGATGGCAGGCCGTATCCGTGAACTGGCGGTAATGGCGAGCCAGAAAAATACAGTCATCGACGAAAGACCACCGCATTATTAAATTTTCACTCAGCATTACCGGTTACTGAAAATACGGCAGATGAAAAAAGGACGAAAGCTGCAAGGCGTTTCGTCCTTTTTTGTTATGGCCTGCGTGACGACGCAGGAATGAAGCTGGTTATGGTTGTGGCGCGTAATTCAAAGGTGCCCAGGCATAGCCTTTGCCTTCTTTGCGCACGTAGCCCAAGCCTGGGAATGCCAGGTGTGATGCACCCACCAGATAAGACTGCTGCGCTGCATCGGCATAGCCTTTTTTACGTTCAACAGCTGCCGCTTTAGAGTCGGTGTCAAATTGAATAGTGACGGATGGATTCGCAAACTGTACCGCAGCGACGTGCATCAGATCCCCCCACAGTACCAGTGTCTGACCTTTGCTTTCGATTTTATAAATGCTGTGGCCGGCTGTGTGACCGTGTGCTGGCAAGGCCTTGATACCAGGCACCAGTTCTGTTGCTCCGTCAAACGCTTTGAATTTTCCGGCTTTGACATAAGGATTCAGTGAAGCCATCGCACCCTGGAAGAAACCTTTGCTGTCCTGCGGTGCTTTGTCCAGATTGGCCTGATTCAGCCAGAAATCAACATCGTGCTGATCGGCACGTACGACGGCATTCGGGAACACCATTTTTTCGCCATCCATCAGACCACCGACATGGTCAGGATGCATGTGTGTGATGTAAATTTCATCGACCTGCTCTGGCTGATAACCGGCGGCTTTCAGGTTAGCCTGCATTTTTCCCAGAGTAGGGCCGAACAAAGCGCCGGCACCAGCATCAATCAGGACCAGTTTGCTGCCGGTATTGATCAGATAAGCGTTGACGGAGGTATCCAGCGGGCTGTGTTGATGCAATTTAGCGAGTGCCTGATTGACTTTCGCCGGTGTGGTATTGGTCAGTAACTTATCCACAGGAAGTTGCACCGTACCGTCTGATATTGCTGTGACTTCAAAGTCACCCAACATCGTTCTGTAAAAGCCAGGTGCAGCAGTTTTTACCAAGGGCGCTGCAGCATAAGCAGTGTTGACGGAGAGTGCCAATACGCTGGCAGTAGCAAATATTCCGGCAGACAACAGATGCGATACTTTCATTTTTTTTCCTTCAAAGTTATTGATCGGACAAACATGGAAAGCTGATTATGCCGAATAAATGCAAAGTTTGCAGACGACCGGTCTATTTTTTTTGCGGCGCAGCCATCATTGACCTGGCCGGCTGCGTGAAGAATTAGTTGATCAGCGCGTCGGTCAGCGAACCGATATCTTCTTGCGACTCAGTCAGAATTTCTTGTAAAGACTTGTCTCCGACCATGAAGTCGATGGTATCGGTGTTCGCTGTTATCCTGGTCTGATGGCGTTGTCTCAGCGGAGAGACCGTATCGGTAAGATGATTCGCCAACAATAAGGTATCGCCCAGACTGACGGGAGGGATGGCGGGGTCACCTTGCCAGAAACTTTCTATGCCGGTCAGTACCCGCTTGGGGATCATTAATTTCTGCAGCACTGCGCGGGCGATTTCCAGCTCATGGGATTCGTCAGCGGATGGAGAATCCACTTCTGTTCCGGCTTCTAATAATGCAGGAAATTCTTCTGCACGCGACAGCAAATAGAAACCGCCAACTTCATGCACGACGCCGGCAAATAGTGCCGTTTCAGGATCAATCTTGCTGACTTTGCGTGCTAACAGATGGGCGATTGCCGCGACGGTTGCAGAATGCACCCACAGATATTCCATTTTTTCCCGGATGGCATGATCCGAAATTGCCAGGCATATCTGACGCATGATGACAGCGGCAACGACGGATCGTAAAGTGCTGAATCCCAGAATCGAAATGGCCATGCGCACATTGGTAATACCACCACCAAAGCGGCTGTAGGCAACCGAATTGGCGACAGCGATGATACGTGCGGCGACTAATGGCTCCTGAATAATCAGTCTGGCGATGTTGTCGATTCCGTATTGCGGAGTGTCCAGTGCCTTCTGAATTTTGAGTGTTGCCCGGACGTTGGCAGGAAACACCAGTTCGCCCGAGCTGATTTGTGCAACGATGTTACGTAATGCTTGCGACTTTATTACTTCTGACTTCTTCATAAATACTGATAACCGTCTGTTTTACCAAACGTATGGTGGCGGGAATCATGTTTTCATCCCCAGAGTTTTTACAATTCTTCCTGCCGTTGCAGATAGCAAAGATACCGGTGCAGTCGCATCGGTGATACCGGTCTGCACCCGCTGTGCGGGGCGATGATAACGTCCGTCCGTATCAAGTTTAAATGCAGAAACAGCCCGCGCAAGATTGCCAGCCTGTTCTTCCATACTTTCTGCCGCTGCTGCTGCCTGTTCTACCAATGCCGCATTCTGCTGGGTCATTTCGTCCATCTGTGTGATTGCACGATTGACTTCTTCAATGCCGGAACTTTGTTCCTGACCCGCAGCAGTGATTTCTTCCATGATGTCCGCGACATGTCTGACGGAACGGACAATTTCTTCCATGGTTTTACCTGCTGCTTCAACTAATTTGTCGCCGGCCCCGACTTTTTCTACTGAGTCGCCAATCAGCGTTTTGATTTCTTTGGCGGCGTTGGCGCTGCGCTGTGCCAGATTCCTGACCTCGCTTGCCACCACGGCAAATCCACGCCCTTGTTCGCCAGCGCGGGCTGCTTCAACTGCAGCATTGAGTGCAAGAATATTGGTCTGAAAGGCAATTCCATCAATCACACTGATGATATCGACTATTTTACGCGAACTTTCTTTAATCGAATTCATGGTGTCAACAACTTTGCCGACTTCTTCACCACCCTTGATCGCAAAACTGGATGCGGAAGTCACCAGCGCGTTTGCCTGCCGAGCGTTATCGGCATTATGCCGTACGGTTGCGGTGATTTCTTCCATGGAGCTTGCCGTTTCCTCCAGTGCGCCTGCCTGCGATTCTGTGCGTGATGACAGATCGGCATTCCCGGTCGAGATTTCGACGGATGCAATCGCAATCGCGTCAGTACCTTGTCTGACTTCGCTGACGATGTGATACAGGTTGTCGTTCATTTCCTTGAGTGCCAGCAGTAACTCGCTGATTTCATCGTGACCTTCAGGCTCTTCATGAAAAGACAACTCACCGGCAGCAACCCGTTTTGCTATCGCGACGGCCTCACGTAGCGGAGCAGTGATACTGCGTGTGAGGAAAACGGAAATGGCAATACCTGCGCATAAAACCAGCAGCGCCATGATTACCAGCGTTCCCACGGTTTTGTTTGCCGTACTTTCGGATCGCGATGCCAGTTCTGCCGAGGCCGCATCCTGCAAGGCAACCAGTTTGTTAATTTCCAGCAGGGCTTTCTGCTGTAAAGGATCGATCTGCGTGGAGATGACTTTGACCGCTTCTTCGCCATTAAACGAGAGCAGCATTTTGAAGGCTTCTTTGGTCGGAGCATCGACTTGCTGATTGAAGCTGAGCACGGCGTCGAGAATTTTTTTCTCTGCATCATTGAGACCGAGTGCAATCAATTTCTGATGTGCCTCGTTAAACGCATTCTGCTGATTTTTGACGATCACTTTTTGTTTGTCGATTTCGGCCAGATCTGTCTGCAATCCTATATTCCGGATCGCCAGACCACCTTCGAGCAAACTGCTTCTCATCTTTGCTGCCAGTGCTGTTTTGCTATGGGACAGTTCTATGCCCGTCAGCATCTGTTGACGGTTGCGTGCACTGAGCGCGCTGCCGATCATCAGCATCGCAAGCAAAGAAACCAGGATAACGCCGAAGCCGGTTGCGAGACGGGTTCCGATACGAAGTTGGCGCAGATTCATTTGGGCGTCCTTTACAAAATATAACGAAATACGATTGCACAGAAAATAATGTCCGTGAAATAATCAACGCACATCCATCTCGTCGATTACCGGGTTTTACTTATTACTCAGTGTCGTTCATCTTTTAAGCAAGCACGATGCCAGAGCTATCGTTTTTCCTAATCAGGTGATAAGCGTCTGTATCCCATATCCGCTTCATTACACATAAGATAAGAAAGAAATTGATCAGTATGATTCTGGCCCTTACTTTTGTATTGATGACCGCTCTTGCCGCTGCGTTGTGGTATGTCTGGCAGCGGTCCCGAATATTGACGAGAGCTGACTACATCCGCAGTTATATGTTTCCTCCCGGTTTGCTGGAACGCTTACATCAACGTCGCCCTGACTTATCCCTGAAAGACCGGCAACTGGTGGCCAGAGCTTTGCGACAATTTTTTTTGGTGTATCTGAAGTCTGGATACAAGCATATCTCTATGCCGTCGCAAGTGGTGGATGATTTGTGGCACGAATTCATTTTGTACACAAAAAACTACGACGTGTTTTGTCAAAAAGCTTTCGGTCGTTACATGCATCACACGCCGGCTGCCGTATTAGGTGAGAACCAGCGTAGTAATATCGGGCTGCGCCGTACCTGGTGGTTTGCCTGTCTCGAAGAAAACATCAATCCGCGTCGTGCCACTCGCTTACCTCTGCTGTTTGCGCTCGATGCGAAATGGAATATTGCAGATGGTTTTCGTTATGAACCGGATTGCAGTGCCTTACGCAGAAATGGTGATGGCACGGTTTACTGCGGCGGTGATTTTTCCGGAGGAGCAGGAGACAGCGTCGATTTCGGCGATACCAGTTCTTTTGGTGATGTCGCTGACAGCGGCAGCGACAGCTCGTCATGCGGTGGTGGATGTGGCGGCGACTAATAATAGTTTGCCAGTGAATGAAACAACAGAAAGATGAAGATGGAAAAAGTATTATCAAATCAGACAGCAGAGGCTGAAAAACTGAATCAGCTGGGTAGCAGTTTTTTACCCGGTCACCTTGGCATACGGATGTTGTCTGTAGAAAAAGGTCGTTCGCATGGCGAACTGGACGTACTGCCTCATTTGCTGGCACCGAACGGATTTTTACATGCCGGCAGTGTGGTGACGCTGGCTGACACCGCTTGCGGATATGCGTGCATGGCAAGTTTGCCGGAAGGCGCGCACAGTTTTACAACCATAGAATTAAAATCGAATCATCTGGGAACGGCCCGCAGCGGCAAAATCGAAGTGGTGGCGAAAGCTTCGCACCTCGGACGCACAACTCAGTTATGGGATGCTGAAGTGACTTACGAAGGAAAGACGATCGCCTTATTCCGATGCACGCAGATGATACTTTATCCAAAATGAAACTGGCTCGCTGATGGTGCATCATTTTATGCACCATCTCAGCGTCAGTCTTTCAGTCAGTTATACCCGGTTATTCACAGCTTCTTTTTCCTGCAGCAGGCGCCACATGATTTTGCCTGAACCGGATCTCGGTAACGATTCGACAAACTCAATCAGACGCGGGACTTTATAAGCCGCCATTTTTTCATGTGCCCAGGCGATGATTTCTTCGGGATGAATCTCTGCGCCGGGTTTTCTGACTATCAGCGCCTTAACTGTTTCACCACGATACGCATCTTTTGCCGAAATAATGCAGCACTCCTGTACCGCAGGATGCTGATACATCATGGATTCGACTTCGGCTGGCCAGACTTTAAATCCGCTGGCATTGATCATGCGTTTCAGCCTGTCCGTAAAAAAGAAAAAACCTTCCTCATCGATATAGCCGAGATCACCGGAACGGAAAAATTTTTTACCGTCGAGTTCAGCGAACGCCTCGGCGGTTTTTTCCGGATCATTCCAATAGCCTTGAAATAATTGCGGGCCGTGTATCCAGATCTCGCCGGTTTCACCTTGTCTGACTTCCTGCATCGTAATGGGGTCAACAACGCGGGAATCAACATTGAAAAAGGGTATGCCCAGACATTGCTGTTTCATTCTTTGCGGCGGATTCAGATGTGATGGCGCCATCGTTTCAGACAAACCGTAACCTTCCATATATACCTGACCTGACAGATCCAGCAATTTTTGTGCGATTGCCGCCGGCATCGCAGCACCGCCACCGGATACGCGCGTCAGTTTGGAAATATCATATTCCGGCAGACGTGGATTCGATAAAAAATCTATCATCATCGATGGCACCAGTGTCCAGTTGGTGACGTGGTAGCGGGTAATCAGTTGCCCCGCAACGTCTCTGTCCCAGCGTGGCAAAATCACCAGCGTGCCGCCACAGTAAAGCGAGGCATTCATGACGGATTGCATACCGGTGACATGAAAGAAAGGCAGCACTGCAAGCGCGACATTATTCGGCACGATAGGGCCGGACCAGGTCGGGCTGGCGACAATATTGAACATGACCGAACGATGGGTATGAATGCAGCCTTTCGGATGCCCTGTTGTGCCGGACGTATATGGCATGCAGGCCAGATCATCCGGTGTTGCCTGATGAGCGGACGGTGACAAGCCGGCAGCAATCGCTGTCTTCCACGGTGTGATCTGAGGTGATGCCGCTACATCTGCAGCAGCTTTAACAAAATCAGGCACGGTCAGCGTGGTGTCGCAGGTCAGATGATCGGAATAGGTCGCCACCACGGCGTGACTGAGCACTGTGCTGCCGACGAGTGGCGCTAATCGCGGAAACACATCCTGTGACACCAGTGCAGCTCTGGCACCACTATCTTTGATGTAATAGTCAAGCTCTTCCGTCATCAGCATGGGGTTGACCGGCACGACCATCGCATCTGCCCGCAGGATTGCATAGTAGGCGATGACGAACTGCGGACTGTTCTGCATATCCAGCAGCACCCGGTCGCCACGCCGGATACCGCAGACCTGCTGCAAATATCCTGCCAGAGCCAGCACTTCCTGATGGAGCTGGCGGTAGGTCAGTACCGAGTCGTAAAAAATAATTGCGGCTTTATCCGGATAGCGTTGTGCGGAAATCTGCAGATTTTCATACACGCTGGTAGCGGGAACGATCAGATGATGCGGCAGGCCTTGAGGCCAGTGGGCGTAGTGAGCAGTATTCATTCAACGTCTCCATGGTATCGTTTATATTGAGATTGCCATATTTCAACGAAAATTGCATGATCGTTCGAAAAAATTGTTAACTAATCACTGCGTTTTGTATTTTTAAACATATTCTGTTTTCCCCTGACGTTACAATGACCGCCAGTCCCATTTTTTATCGGAGTCAGTGTGTTTCTCAGCAGATTAATTACTTTCAGTGCAATCAGTCTTCTGTTATCCGCTTGCGGCGGTGGTAGTGGCGGCACCAGCGGTAGTGTGAATAATGCTGCGGTTGCTGTCAGCGTACCCTCTGCTTCCACGGTATCTGTCGGCGATCCGCTCAGCTTTGTCGGCCAGGCCAGCAGCTCTGCCGGACAGATAACGCAAATGTCCTGGCAGACTGAAGCGTTGACGCTGGGTGCGAATCCGCTGACAGCGATCACGAATGCGGATTGCAAGACGATGCAGATTTCCGGCAATTCAGCGAGTTGCACTTTGCAAGTGACGCCACCTGCAAAACTGAGCGCCGATTACACCTACAAGCTGACCTTGCTGGCAACCGATGCGAAGGGAAATACGTCCAGTATGTCAACGACATTAAAGGTATTGCAATCCGCTTCGGTAACCAATAATCCTGTGGCTCAGACCGGTGCTGATGCGACTGTTACTGCCGGTGATAAAGTCAGCCTGAATTGCACCGGCAGCGGTGGAACCCCCGCCACCAGTGGTGCAGCTTATGCCTATCAATGGGTGGTTGAAGATGCCGCCGGTCTGGCAATTTCTCTGGCGAACACGACCGGTGCCAGCAGCAGTTTTGTCGCACCCGTAGTGAAAGATGCGACGACCGTCAAGTTGCAATGTCGCGTCACTGACGATAAACAAAAGACAGGTACCGCGACACAGAAAATCACGATCACGCCTGTTCTCAAGCCGACAATTGTCCCGATTTCTTACAGCGGCGGCACTGTGCAACCTGGCGCTGCGGTGGCGCTGGATGGCAGCAAAACCACGATGTATGACGTCTTTGGCAAAGAAGTCAGCGGTACGATTTATTATCTGTGGCAATTCAAATCAGGTCCGGCGGGTGCCGTTCCACTGACAATCTATAATCCGACCAGCAGCATTGCCAGTGTTGTCTTTCCCAGCATCGTCACGACCACATCCACTTACGTATTCACGCTGAATGCTTCGACTGCGCCGATTGCAGCGGATGGTACTTCGACAGATACCGTTAAGCAAAAAGACGTGGTGTTCTTTGTCAGTGCGCTGCCGCCGATTACGCTGACTTCATATAATCTGGTGCAGGTAGTGCAGAGTGGAGCCAGTGTGCAGCTGAAAGCAGAAACACCGAATTATAACGGGGCTGCGCCACTGTATTTCAGCTGGACCCAGACCAATACACCGCTGGTCACACTGGTCGGCACAAATTCGCAGATTGCGGGTTTTATCGCACCGACTGTATCTGTCGCTACTACCCTGAGTTTCCGGGTGTCGGCAGATTATTTTCCGATCACGGTGGCCAATCCCGGAAGTGCCAGTGTCGATCTGCTGGTACAGGTGCAGCCGAAGAATTGAAACAGAGTTCCCGGAACAGAATTTCCGGCGACAGAATCAGCGTTGCAAATGTCTGATTCTGTCGCGTTGATGTTGGCGATCCAGCGTTCTTGTTGCAACGATAATTTCACTCATAAAATAAACAAAGCTGCCGATCAGCGACAAAATACCACCAACGAAAAGACCCGCAATCAGCTTATCCAGATTCAGACCCATTGCATCGCCGACGAAGAGTGATGCAATCACCAGGCAGATCAGTAAGCCGCAGGTTGTGCTCAGCGTGATCGCGCGATTAATCAGGTGTGAACGTTGAAATAACTCAACCAGTTCCTCTTCGAGACCCACCGTTGCGTTTGTCTGCAGTAAATTTTCCACTACCCGCGCTCTGTCGATAATCCGTGCCAGACGGCTGGTCAGTACGGACAGTTTGGTTCCCACCCCGGTAAGTAAAAAAACGGGTGCAATCGCGAGTTGGATAATATGGCTGACATCGCCAAGTTGAAGACTGATCATGAAAATTCCTTTCTAATTTCGCGTGATTCTACCTTGTGGCGGAATCGTATTGAGCCTCTTGCATACCTGCTTTTCAAAAATATTCTATCCTAGAGGCTGTTAGTGAGAATGATCTGTAGCTTGTGTGCCGGTCTGAACCCGGTTTGTGCGTGCGATAAGCCGTCTCAGCTTACATTGATTATTCACCGGTTTAACTCCAGATAAGCGTCAGGATCGATTTATGACTCAGCCACAGCGTATGCCCGCCATTTTCATAGGACATGGCAGTCCTATGAATGCCATCGAAGATAACGTCTATACGCAGGCCTGGGAGGCGCTGGGGCGACGCTTTCCTGAACCCAGGGCGATACTGATGATATCGGCACACTGGATGACGCGTGGCGTAGCAGTAACGGCAATGCAACAGCCGCAGACGATTCACGACTTCGGCGGATTTCCACAAGCTTTGTTTGATATCCGGTATCCGGCTCCGGGAAATCCGGAGCTCGCTCAGCGTATTGCTGAACATCTTGCACCTTTACCGGTGGTACTCGATCAGGAATGGGGGCTGGATCACGGCACCTGGTCGGTGCTGGTGAAAATGTATCCGCAGGCACAAATTCCGGTGATACAACTGAGTCTGGATCTGACTCAGCCAGCGAGCTGGCATTTCGAATTAGGACAACGGCTGGCGGCTTTGCGGGATGACGGTGTCATGCTGATGGCCAGCGGCAACGTGGTACACAATCTGCGCCGGATTGCGCTGCAGTCGCCCGGCTTTGACTGGGCGCACCGCTTCAATGATGTTATGCGCAAGGCGATACTTGAAGATGACACTGAAAAATTGGTGAACTACCAGCAATTCGGTCAGGATGCGGCACTTTCCGTCCCCACCTCTGAACACTTTCTGCCTTTGCTGTATGTGATAGGAAGTAAAAATCCGCATGACAAAACCGAGATCGTGGTCGATGGTATGGATCTCGGTTCCATCAGCATGATGAGCGTCCTCATCTCCTGATGCAGATGCGGTAAAGCCCGTGACTTCCGGGTTTTCCGCTCTGTGGTTTGCTACGGATGATGAATCGGCAGGGTCAGGCGCACTTCCAGTCCACCCTCGGGTAAATTGCGCAACTGCAATTGTCCGTCATGTTGTTGAGCGATATTTTGCGCGATGGTCAGGCCCAGACCGGAACCACCGGATTCGCGCGAGCGTGAGGTCTCGATGCGGTAAAACGGCTCAAACACTTTTTCCTGCTGTTCTGCCGGAATGCCGGGGCCGCCATCCCTTACGAAAATCTGCACGATATCTTTGCCGCCGTCTTTTTCTTTTGACATACTGACTTTAGCGTAGTGTCCGTATTTCACTGCATTATCAATCAGATTCGTCAGACAGCGTCGCAGAGCCTGAGGTTTGGCCAGTACCGTTATTCCCGGCAGTCCTGAAAAGCTGACATCCTGTCTTGCCTCAGTCGCATCGCTGCAGACACTGTCCAGCAATGAATCAATATCCAGCGGCTGGCGCGCTTCGCTGCTTTCTATACTGCGGGCAAGATCCAGACCTTCCCTGATCATCATCTGCATCGCAGATAGGTCACCGATCAGTTTATCGCGCAATTCAGCATCACTGACTTTTTCAAGGCGCAGACGCAGACGGGTTAAGGGAGTCTGTAAATCGTGTGTAATCGCCGCCAGCATGTGTGTGCGCTGTGAAATATGGTGGCGTATGCGTGCCTGCATCGCATTGAATGCGCGTGTTGCGGTGACGATTTCACTGGCGCCTTTTTCCGGTAAGGGCGGGCGGTTAATATCCTGCCCCAGCGCGGTGGCAGCTTCTGCCATCTGGCGCAGGGGACGCATCGTCATACGCGCAATTACCAGAGCCAGTACCGCGATGAAGATCAGGAATAAAAAGAGATACTGAACGAAATCATCGCGCAGCGGTGGTGCCGGTGTTTTCGGTGGCATAACCGTTAGTCGCAACACGGTTCCGTCGTGCAGAGTAATGCTGAGCGCTTCACATGGAACCCGCATCAGCACTGCGTTTTTAGGTGGACGCGGGCATGTGGCCGGATCTGCCGGCAGAGACTGCACGCGAAAATTTTTACCGAGTCGTTCACTGACCGCTTTCGCGTAATCCGAATGTGGGGTTGTGTCAGCCATGTTGTCAGGCAACGTCGTGATCTGTAAGCCGAGTCGCGGCGCTGTCGCCAGAAAACTCTCACGGTTAGCGGTGGGTAAGGTATCGAGTGCGCTGATTAACTGTTCTATCCGGTCTATCGAATGTAACTCGCGATACTGCATCAGCGTCTTCTCGCGCTCACCAAAGGCGAGCCAGACGGTCAGGGTCGCGGATAATAAAACACCGATCAGAAGCGCGCTGAACACTCGCCCCCACATGGACGACAACATCGCCATCAGTGTTTCTCTGTCGTCACCGTGACCGCCAGTACGTAGCCGCCGTTACGGACAGTTTTAATGATCTGCGGAGATCGTGCATCTTCCCTTAGTTTCTGGCGCAGACGGCTGATCTGAATATCGATAGAACGATCAAACGGATCTGCATCGCGGCCATGCGTCATATTCAATAACTGATCACGATTCAGGACGCGGTTCGGATGCTCGAGAAAAATCGTCAGCATTCTGTATTCTGCACCGGATAAGGAGACAACCATACCATCCGGGCTGATCAGGTGACGCGCTGTCATATCCAGCACCCACCCGGCAAACTTCAGTTTTTGCAGGCCTTCATTATTCGAGCTCAGCGAATTATTCTGCGTGCGTCTTAACACGCTGCGTATGCGGGCCAGCAATTCGCGTGGTTCAAATGGCTTGGGCAGATAGTCATCTGCGCCCATTTCCAGTCCGAGTATACGGTCCAGGGGTTCTCCACGTGCTGTCAGCATAATGACGGGGACCGACGATTTGCTACGGAGATTACGGCACAAGGTCAGGCCATCATCTCCGGGCAAATTCAGGTCGAGAACGATCAGCTCGAACTGATGTTCCTGTAATGCCGCCCACATCGCTGTGCCATCAGCGGCCATGACGGCTGAATAGCCGTTCTGATCCAGGTATTCCGCCAGCAAACTGCGGATGTCGCGGTCATCATCAACAATGAGTATTTTATTTGGGGTATCCATGGTTTTCATTATGAACCGTGTCTCTGCGAAAGGCATTCTGATTTTGTATCGTCTTGTTATGATAACGCTTCACTGACATAGTACGAAACATCAGACTGGCACGTATTCTGCGGTTGTTACACAGAGATACAAACCTGAGCGGAATTGATATTTACTGGTTACAAGACTCAAGCACAATGAGACCCATGACTGTGGCCACGGAAAAAGGTGTACCGGTCAACGTTGCTCAACTGCAGTAGTTTTATTTACAGAATAAGTATCTGCAAAGTCTGAGCTTTTTTCGAGCATTCGGAAAGATACATGATGAAAAATTTCAAACAAACTTTGCTGGCAGTTGTCCTTACTTCCTGTTGTGGCGTCAGCGCGATAGCGTTGGCTCAAACCGCACCGGATGTCCCTCCGCGTCCGCAACATCCTATGGGCGAGCCTGGTAAAAATCCTGAGCAGATGAAAGAACGTTTTGCCAAGCATCAGGCAGAGCTGCACGATACCCTGAAGATCACAGCGGCGCAGGAGCCCGCATGGAAAGCATTCATACAATCGGTCACACCGAAAGCTATGCCACCGCGCGAAGATTTTAAAGAGCTGGATAAGCTGACGACACCGCAGCGCATGGAAAAAATGCTGGAAAGAATGAAAGAGCATCAGGCACAGATGCAGGATCGTCTGGCGGCCACCAAGACTTTCTATGCAACGCTGACGCCGGAACAGCAAAAGATTTTTGATGAAAGCCATCGCCGTCTGCAGCACAAAATGCAAAGCCACATTGCGCGGCAAATGCATAAACGCGGTGATGCTCCCGGCATGATGAATAAGCCATAAAACGACACAAAAGAAAAAGCAAACGGGCATCTGTACCAGGATGCCCGTTTGTTTTTTTACGCAGTACGATCTTTTCTCATCAGGCAAATCTTCTTGCCGCATCTAATCCCAGACCGGCACCGATGCTGCCGAATAGATCCCCTTCCACCTTGCGTGCATTCGGGACAATCGCTGCGATTTGCTGGCGTAAGCCACGTACACCGCTTGATCCACCTGTAAAGAACACGGTGTCCACCTGATCCGGGCGAATACCGGCCTGCTGCAATACTTTGGAGACCGCCTGTGCAATATCGCGGCTCAGATGGCCGATGGCGGATTGCAAACCTTCTTGCTCCAGTATCAGTGAACAGGGCACAGATACCGGTTTGCTGCGCAGACGTTCCAGTGGCAGATTAATGGCATCCTGATCTGACAATAAGATTTTCGCTTCTTCCGATTTGATTGCCAGCCAGTGTCCATCACGGTCTTCGACTAAATTCAGCAAGCGTTCAAAACGCTGACGCACATCGCTGCTTTGTATATCGCGATATACATCCTGTAATTCTCGCCAGACTTTTTGCGTGTAGGCCAGATTAATTGTATGCCACGTCGCCAGATTAAAATAATAACTCGATGGCACATCGGTCTGATTTCCCAGTCTGCCGCCTAAGCCCAGCATGGGCATGATATGCGTCAGACTCAGGTATTTATCGAAATCCGTACCACCGATATGGATGCCGCCATTGCCCAGAATATCATCACGGCGATCCAGCAAATGCGCGCGTTCCGGTGCCAGACGCACCAGAGAAAAATCGGAAGTACCACCGCCGATATCGGCAATCAGTACCAACTCTTCTTTTTCTATGCGCGACTCATAATCGAAGGCGGCCGCGATAGGCTCAAACTGAAAATGCACCTCTTTGAAACCAACCGCATGGGCAATATCTTTCAGCGTGTTCTGGGCGATCTGATCCGCCTGGGGGTTATCGTCGATGAAATGAACGGGGCGCCCGAATACCGCATGTTCAAACGCTTGTCTTGCGGAGTGTTCAGCACGTTTTTTCAGCTCACCGATAAATTGCGATAACAAATCGCGAAATGCGAGTGGTTTGCCCATCACTTCAGTCTGACCATCAATCAGATTGGTACCCAGCAAGCTTTTCATCGAGCGCATCAGGCGCCCTTCATAACCCGCCAGATAATTCGCCAGTGCAGCGCGTCCGTAGCTGACCTCATGTTCTTCGGCATTGAAGAAAATAACCGATGGCAAAGTCAGCTTTTCCTGCTCCAGTGCCAGCAGAACGGATTGCGCGCCGCGATGCCAACCCACGGTTGAGTTTGAGGTACCAAAATCTACTCCACAAGCTTGCGACATGAAACTTCCTGATAAAAAAACGAAAACGCCGTCAAGCATAAGCTGGCGGCGCTGATAATGAATGAGCTGTCAACTGAACCATCATTCCGGCGATAGCGGTGGTTCTTCCTGAAGAACGACCAGCAACTGATCTATCCGGTAATGGTCGATATCAACCACTTCAAACTTATACCTGTCGACCATCACGAAATCGGTACGCTTCGGTATCTTTTTGAGCATCGTCATCATGAAGCCCGCAATAGTCTCATAGCTGCCCTGCCCGGGCAAGGAGTCTATGTTCAGCGCACGACATACGTCTTCTATCGTTGTCGCACCGTCTATCAGCCATGAGTTTGTGTCACGCTGGACGATCTGGTCTTCCAGAAACGGATGCACCAGATTTCCCATCAGCGTACTCAGGACATCATTGAGCGTGATGACACCGACTACCAGCGCGTATTCATTGAGGATCACGGCGAAATCCTCGCGCGTCCCTTTAAATTGCTCAAGCATCTCCGACAAAGTCAGTGAATCCGGTACCGCCAGCGCGGTTCTGATCGACAGTTCCTGCACTTTGGAAAAAGCCTGATTGGTCAGCACGCGCTTCAGAATATCCTTGGATTCGACGTAACCGACGACATTATCGATATGCCCGTCACAGACCAGAAACTTACTGTGCGGATTATCCGCAATTTTCTGACGTATGACGGCATCCGTGTCTTGCAAGGTAAAAAAGACGATGCTGTCGCGCTGTGACATCGCACTCGGGACGGTGCGGCTTTCCAGTTCAAAGACATTACCTATCATGTGGTGCTCGCGTTCCTGCAACACCCCTGCCTCAGCTCCGGCATCCACCATCGCATAAATTTCATCCGAGGTGATCTGTTCATCGCGGACTGTCGGCAGATTCAGTAACTTGAACATCAGATTGGATAAACCATTGAATATCCAGACCAGTGGCTTGAATATGCCCGCACATAAGCGCATCGGGGTAATGACTACCATCGCCACCGATTCCGGCGCGATCATCGCCAGCTTTTTCGGGATCAGATCTGCGAACAGAATAAAAACCGAAGTAACAAAAACAAACGAGATCAGAAAGCCCGCGGTATCGCCCCAGCTGGTATTACCGAACAATGCTTGGAATACCGCAGAAAAATACGGCGTCAGCGCTTGTTCACCCAGAATACCGCCAAGTATCGCGACCGCGTTCAGACCGATCTGCACGACAGTAAAAAAATGACCGGGCGCCTGTTGCAGCTCCAGTACTTTCGTGGCGCGCAACTCCCCTTCTGATTCCAGTACCTGTAATTTCATTTTCCTTGCTGCGGCAAGAGAAATCTCTGCCATCGAGAAAAATGCACTGATCGCAACCAGTAAAGCAATCACCAGAAAATGATCAAATAAGGCCATGTTAACTCCCGTGAAGCATGTTGTCAGGGTTAATCATATACTATGCAAACGCTGGCCTGAGATTGCACGTAAGACAGCGTCATCTCGCATTAATTCCCAAAATTTATTGTATTGAAAGAGAGAGCAGATGCCTCCACCGGATTCTTCTGAGCAAACGTCTTTGCCGACGAATGTGCGTTTTGTACTGATTACCGTTTTTCTGGATATTCTCGGCATTGGTCTGATCATTCCTGTTCTGCCCCGGCTGGTGGCATCGTTCACTCTGCAGAGCGATATGCAGGCGTACTGGTATGGTGCGATTGTCGCCATATATGGCGTGATGCAGTTTTTCTTTGCACCGGTGATCGGCGCACTGAGTGACCGCTTTGGTCGCCGTCCGGTGTTGCTGACCTGTGTCTTCGGACTGGGGCTGAATTTTGTTTTACTGACTCAGGCGACATCCATATACTGGCTCCTGTTTATCCGTGCTTTAGGCGGTGTGACAGCGGGTAATCTGTCAGTTGCAACGGCCTATATTGCGGACGTCAGCGCTCCGGAAAATCGCAGCAAGGCGCTGGGAAAAATTGGTGCGATGTTTGGTCTTGGCTTTATCTGCGGACCTGTGATCGGCGGGCTGGTCGGTGAAGCCAATATTCATTATCCGTTTTATCTGGCGGCTCTTGTGTCGCTGGCAAACGTGGTCTACGGCTATTTCTCTTTGCCTGAATCCTTATCGCCGGAACACCGTAAAGCCTTTTCACTGTTATCGGCCAACCCATTTGCCGGACTGAACGGGCTTGCGCATTTACAGAGCGTGGGACCATTGGTATGGGTGTATGCGTTGTCGATGTTTGCCCAGTTTATTTTGCAAACGACCTGGGTTTTATCGACGGAATTACGTTTCGGCTGGACACCGATGCAAAATGGGTTTTCCCTGTTTATGGTCGGTATTTCCAGTGTGCTGATGCAAGGTGTTTTTCTAACGCGTTATATTCAGCGCGTCGGTGATGCGAATGCTGTTTTGTATGGCCTTACGTCTTCGTGTATTGCGCTGAGTTTGTACGGCGTTGCTACACAGGGTTGGATGATGTACGTCCTGATCCTGTGCAATATGCTGGCATTTGCTTCCGGGCCGGCTTTACAGGCTTTTTTTTCGCGTGCTGTGAATGTGCGTTCGCAAGGCTTAGCCATGGGTTCACTGAGTGCACTGGCGAGTATCATGAGTGTTGCTGCGACACTCGCTGGTACAGCATTGCTGGCACAGGTGAGTCATTTTCCGCGAGGTAGCTGGATGCTGGGCGCACCGTTTTTTATGGCGGCAACAGTACAATTCTTTGCGCTTTTGCTGGCGATACGCCATCTGAAAAAATAGCGCATTATCATTTGCGTACGATAATTTACTCTCATAAAAAAAGCGGACATCAGTCCGCTTTTTTTATCTTCAGTTGATCAGCGATGCTTTGGTACATCCATCATCGCTTCGTAATCATTGCTGCCGACCGGACTGACTGAATTCAGACCATCTTCCAGTTGCTGCATGTTGACGTCATTTCCCCACTTTGCCACGACGATGGTTGCAACGCCGTTCCCGATCAGATTCGTCAAAGCGCGGGCTTCTGACATAAAGCGGTCAATACCGAGTATCAGGGCGAGACCCGCAACCGGCACGTGGCCTACCGCAGATAAGGTGGCGGCCAGCACGATAAAGCCGCTGCCGGTAATACCCGCCGCGCCTTTGGATGTCAGCAACAGTACGGCCAGTAAAGTGATTTGCTGCATCAGGCTCATCGGTGTATCGGTGGCCTGAGCGATGAATACGGCGGCCATCGTCAGATAAATCGAGGTGCCATCAAGGTTAAATGAATAGCCAGTCGGAACAACCAGACCAACGACGGATTTTTTCACGCCCAGTTTTTCCAGTTTCGCAATAATCCCCGGCAATGCCGATTCTGACGACGACGTGCCGAGCACGATCAGTAATTCTTCTTTGATGTATTTGACGAATTTCCAGATGCTGAAACCGTGGAACTTAGCAATAGTGCCGAGGACAACGAAAATGAAAATCAGGCAGGTTCCGTAAAAAGTCGCCATCAGATAACCGAGTGACAGCAGTGAGGAAACACCGAATTTTCCGATTGTAAATGCCATCGCGCCGAATGCACCGATCGGCGCTGCTTTCATGATGTAGCCAACGATGACGAATAAGATGTGGGAAAATTTTTCGATAAAGTCAAAAATCAGCGTGCCACGACCACCGAAACGATGTAATGCAAAACCAAAAAAGACCGAAATCAGCAAGACTTGCAGAATCTCCCCTTTGGCAAATGCGTCGACGATCGTCGTCGGAATAATCGCCATCAGAAATTCAGTCGTGGTCTGCATTTTTCCCGGAGCTGTGTAGGCCGCGATTCCTTTGGTATCGAGCGCATTCACATCGATATGCATGCCGGCGCCGGGTTGCACGAAATTAATCATGAGGAGACCAACTATCAGCGCCAGCGTACTGACAATCTCAAAGTACAGCAGTGCCATACCACCGGTTTTACCGACTTTTTTCATATCTTCCATACCGGCAATACCGACGACCACGGTACAGAAAATAATCGGTGCAATCATCATCTTGATCAGCTTGATGAACCCATCGCCCAGCGGCTTCATTGCCGCTCCGGTTTCAGGATAATAGTGACCTAACAAAACGCCGATGATAATGGCGCTGATCACCTGGAAATACAGGGATTTGTAAATTGGTGGCTTATTCATTTGCCGTCTCCGAGAATTGTTGCGGGAAATTGATGGCGTGAATGAATGCGCCATGACAATCACAATGACTTCTATCGGAGCATTATCAAAAAATAGCGAAAGCCGGACAATTGTGGGTTTCCACACGATTGCCAATCTGCCAAGCACGCTGCTGTATGCGGTAAACCGGCTCTGAGTATGGGTTTAATATGCGTGCCGGACAGTTTTGCGGGGATGTGTAATCAATATCAGCAGACACCCAATGTCTTCGTGTTCAGGTTCGCAGTGACACCTTCTCACCCTATGGCAGAGCATCAGCACATCTTGTGGAATTCAGATTCCGCAGTTGTTAGCGACCGTTACCGAAAAATTCTTTCATCATGAAATTTTCCAGCTCTGCCGTGTCCTGTGGTCTGGCTGATAAGGTGACGACTCGGCCAAGGCGATGTGACTCCCAGCTGAAGTCGCCCTGATATTCTTCGCGGATTAACATGATCATGCGGCGGATGATGGCGATATCAATGTCGCCGCCAAGACCTGCATCCACTTCAATAGTCTTTTTGAAGCTGTTTTGCCGGTCGGGCTTCCAGCCGCGGAAAGTAAAGGTTGCTACGCGCAAGCTTTTGCTGGTGATCTGGAACACCCCGCCTGTACCTTCGCGACCATTCGCTTGTTGCATACTACGGCGGACATTGGCTTCCGCGACTTCTTGCGGAGTCATGCCACGCGCCGGCTGATTCACGGCGGCCTCCTGGCTGGACTGTTCCTGTGCACGGCGGCGTTCGCGTGCAGCATTGAGCATACTCATCATATCCTGTTCAGGTGGTGCCTGAACGATGGGTGTCGGCGGTGTGACAGTTGTTTGCGCCATCTGAACCGGTGCGACCGCTGGTGTTGCAGGTGAGGCTACAGACTTTTTCGGCCGTTGAATAACCACAGGTTTGGTAACCGGTTTTTTCGGTTCAGGGACAGCCATCTTGGCGACAGTGGCCTTATCCAGCATCAGAACGATGGGATTTTGTGCGGCAGCATCATCCCCCTGTTTTTTTTTCTTGACCGGATGCATGTTCAGTAAAAAATACAGCAGCAAGGCGTGAATGATCAGAACAATCAGGATACCTACGAAATTGGCGGGTCGAAACCGTATATGCAGATGAATTTCGCCAGACTTGGCAGGGTCATTTTCTGGTGCTTCGATACTCAACTTCATGGATAGCGGTCAGGAATTTCAGGGTGGCGAATTGACAAGGATACCTTAATCTGTGGTGCGGACTGTAACAAAGATTGATGATGCGGTAGCGGGTATCCGCTAAAGGGAGTTGCTTTAAGTAGCGAATATGTAACAAGAATTCATGCTGTTGGTTTGTCCCAACGGCGATGTTCTCCTATGAAACATGCTATTTTTTGAGCAGCTTATGTATTTATTTTGTGAAGAGCACATACAAATTCGGTGTGCGGACCGGCAGTCTCTCGTTTATGCTGTTGCCGGAGTTGTCAGCAGCGTCCGGCGCCATGTACATACAGAAGGGGAAAGACATGCAGGTTCAGACAGAAGATGAGATGGTGGCCGTGGCTGCCCCGTCCCGCCCGTATACCAATGCCGGTGCGGATTTATCAGCAGCAGTAGTGGCGTCGGCGACGCTGCTGAGTGCCTGTGGTGGCGGAACGACCGGCAGTATCGGCGGCACTCCCCCTGTCACCAGTGGGCCACCGGTTACCGATATTCAGGCGTCCCGCTTTCTGGCTCAGGCGTCAACCGGTGCGACACGCGAACAGATTGCGCGTGTCAGTGCGATAGGCTACGCAGCGTGGATAGATGAACAGATGGCGATGCCGTTGTCCCAGAGCCGCTGGGACTGGCTGGTCGCCAAAGGCTTTAATGCGGCGGCGAATATTTTTACCCAGAACGGTTTTGATTCTGTGGTCTGGTACAGGCTGATTAACGCGCCGGATACCTTACGTCAACGCGTGACGCTGGCTTTGTCGGAAATTATCGTGATCGGTATTGATGGTTTGGTCGGCGCGGGCTGGCAGGCGTTTTCTGCTGCACAGTTTCTCGATTTACTGGAAGCACAATGTTTTGGCAATTTCCGTACTTTGCTGGAAAATGTGTCCACCAGTGCCGCCATGGGGCAATACCTGACCTATCGCGGCAACACCAAATACAATGCCAAAACCGGTGCGCTCCCCGACGAGAATTATGCGCGCGAACTGATGCAGTTATTTTCTATCGGCCTGTTAAAGCTTAATCCTGACGGGACGCCACAGACCGTGAATGGCGTCCAGCAGGAAACCTACACTCTTGATGACATCACCGGTCTTGCCAGAATTTTCACTGGCTGGGATTTCGATTTATCCACCAGCAAAACCGACACGCCGGATTTTTTACGGCGTCCGATGACGCAGGTTGATAGTCGCCATGAAACAGGCGCTTCGACATTTCTGGGAGCGACGGTGCCCGCCGGTTTAAACGGAGCGCAAAGTTTAAAAGCGGCTCTGGATATTATTTTTGCACATCCGAATGTGGCCCCTTTTATCTGCCGTCAGCTGATACAGCGACTGGTGACCAGTAACCCGACGCCGGCCTATGTACAGCGTGTTGCGAGTGTATTCCTGAACGATGGCAAAGGAGTGAAAGGCAATCTGGGTGCGGTGATCAAAGCCTTGCTGCTGGATGATGAAGCGCGCAACGCAGAAATTCTCAGCAATCCGCTCGCAGGTAAATTGCGTGAACCGGTGTTGCGCTTGCTGGCATGGGCACGTGCGTATAAGCTTTCTTCCGTCAGTGGTAACTGGAGCATAGGTAATACCAGTGACCCGGCTACCCGTCTCGGGCAAAGTCCCTTGCGTTCTTCGTCGGTTTTCAATTTTTTCCGACCGGGTTACGTACCGCCAAATAGCGCGATTGCTGCAGTATCCTTGGTCGCCCCGGAATTTCAGATCACGAATGAATCGACGGTCGTCGGTTATGTCAATTATATGCAGCGGTTGGTCAGCCTTGGTAATACGGATTTAATTCCCGATTACAGCAGTTTGCTGCCTTTAACTGACAACGTACCGGCGCTGTTGAAAGAAATCAATATCGTGCTGGCAGCAGGGCAGCTCAGTGATGAAACCCTCAACACCATTGCTACGGCCGTCAACACCATGCCTAGCGGTACCGATGCACGCCGGAATAACCGCATTTACGCCGCACTGACCCTGGTTCTGGCAGCGCCAGAATTTCTCGTCATTAAATAAGGAATTTATCATGACCGATCAAACCAGGATGAATGCATCACGCCGCGCATTTTTACAGCGCGCCTCAGCGTTATCGGTGGCAGGTATTGCGACACCGTGGGCTTTAAATCTGGCAGCGATGTCAGAGGCAGCTGCAGCGACCGCAACGGATTACAAAGCCATTGTCTGTGTATTTTTATACGGCGGTAATGATTACGGCAACACCTTGGTGCCTTACGATACCAGCTCCTACAATGCGTATTCAAGCTTGCGCCCGACTCTGGCATATGCACGGGATGCGCTGACGGCAACAGCGCTGACCTCGCTCAACGACCCGAAAGACAGCGCAGGTGTCAGTCATCAATATGCGCTGGCACCGAATCTGGCACCGCTGATGCCTATTTTTAATGCCGGAAAATTAGGCGTGATCCTGAATGCCGGCACGCTGGTACAACCGACTACCAAATTACAGTACACAAACAAGAGCGTACCTTTACCGCCGAAACTGTTTTCGCATAACGACCAGCAATCCGTATGGCAGTCGAGTGCTGCTGAAGGTGCACGCACCGGCTGGGGCGGTCGTATGGGAGATTTGTTTCAAGCCGCGAATACCAACTCCACGTTCACTTGTATTAATGTGTCCGGCAACGCTGTCTATTTATCGGGCAACACGGCAGTCCAGTATCAGGTGTCGACCAGCGGATCAGTACCGTTATCTGCGTTGCAGACACCTATGTTCGGCTCGAAAGAATGCTCTGCGGCTTTACAAGCCTTAATCACACAAAGCCGTACGCATGTATTTGAAAATGAATACAACCGCGTGACTAAACGGGCGATTGATGCGAACGTCATTTTGTCTTCGGCTTTGGCCAGCGCACCTGTACTGAATACGCCTTTCCCGACGAAAAACAGCCTTGGCGATCAGCTGAAATTAGTGGCCCGTATGATTTCCAGTGCGACCACACTGGGCGCAAAACGCCAGGTATTTTTTGTGTCTATGGGTGGTTTTGATACGCATGACGGTCTGGTGGCAAATCATCCCGGTCTGATGAAAACGCTGGCAGACGCTATGGCTGCGTTTTATAACGCAACAATGGAGTTAGGCGTGGCGGACCGGGTAACCACGTTCACCGCATCCGATTTTGGCCGTACGCTCAGTGGTAATAACGATGGGTCAGACCACGGCTGGGGTAGTATGCATTTTGTGATGGGCGGTGCGGTGAATGGTCAGCGCTATTTCGGCACACCGCCCGTTGTTGCGTCGAATGGTCCGGATGATGTTGGTCAGGGGCGCTTACTGCCGACCACGTCGGTAGATCAGTATGCCGCAACGCTCGGTAAATGGCTGGGCGTGTCGGACAGCGATTTACTGATGCTGTTACCGAATCTGGCGAACTATAATGTCAGCAACCGTACTCTGGGTTTTGTTTAGACCAGCCCGAACCAGCCCAGCAGCGCACCCGCCGCCAGCAGCCACAACAAATGCAGGCTGGTGCGCCAGACCATGAAGGCACATGCTGCCGAGAGCAGCCACAGTGACCAGTCGCGCGCCACAACATTGTGTGAACTCGCCATGATCCAGCCTGTCGCGAGCAGCAGGCCAATCACGATAGGCGTCATCGCGAGTTTAAAACTGCGTACGCCAAGCAGATCGCGGTTTTCATGACCCCAGCGGGCCGCCATATACGTGAGCGTGGTGCTTGGCAGCAGGATGCCTGACATCGTGATCAGCACACCGAGCAAGCCCGCCCACATGCTGCCGCTGTTGAGACCGATATTCCAGCCCATCAGAGCGATAAACAGCACATTCGGCCCAGGTGCGGCCTGTGCAATCGCGATTGAGGCGTTGAATTGCGCATCCGTGAGCCAGTGCTGCTGATCAACCAGATAACGGTGCATGTCCGGTAAGGTCGATACGGCGCCGCCTATCGACAGCAAGGAAAGCATCAGATAATGCAGCCACAGATGAAGCCAGTCGCCCCAATTCATGCTGATGTGTAAAACCGGATGGATAGCTTCGCTCATTATTTCAGTTTCCTGAACACCAGCGCCCAGCTGATGGCACCCAGTCCCAGTAATACATAGACCAATGGCAGTTTGAAGATGGCGACACAGACAAAACAGACAGCGCTGAATAACAGTGCCAGACGTTTGCCTAATGGATGATGATTGAGTGCAGGAATTAGCTTCAGACCGGTAGCAGCAATCAGCCCGGACGTCACGGCGCTCATGCCGCGCAAAGCTCCGGCTACGCCGGGATGTTGCGCAAACTGAGCGTATACCGCTGCCATCAGCAAAACGATGATCAGCGGAATCAGCAATAAACCGGCCAGCGCCGTCAGTGCGCCCCGCAGACCAAAGTAGCGGTTGCCTATCATCAGACAAAGATTGATGACATTCGGGCCGGGCATGATTTGCGCAACGGCCCAGTCCTCCACGAATTCCTCGTTGGTCAGCCAGCGTTTGCGTTCTACCATTTCTCTTTGCACGATGGCGACGACACCGCCAAAACCTTGCAGTGCCAGCACAGTAAATGAGAAGAAGATGTCTGCTAAAGACGTCGGGCGCGGTCGTGCGGATTCAGGCTCGGTAGACATGGTGATGGAAATGTCAGCAGGAGCGCTATTGTAAAACAGAGCTGCAGCTGACGCAGAGACTCACTCCTGAGACTTGCGATGAGCGCGGATACGCGCGCGCCATTCGCCAAGCGCGGTCAGCGCACCCTGAAATTCACGCTCGATCAGATCGGCTTCAGCATCGGTGATGACGCCATCAAGCAGTGCTGTGGAGACCGCTTCAGCGACATCCCCCACCTGACTCATGACCCGGCACACGGTTTGTGAGAGATCATCTTTCAGCACTTCATCCGGTTCCGGCACGACGAATGCGGCCATGCCGTGGCGTCCGAGCAAGGCGTGCAATGGCAGATGCGCTTCTTTCACTCCGGCGTTATGACAGTGTTCGATGATGACTGACAGTTCCTCAAACGAAGGATAGTGTGAGTCTATGCCCGGAGCCAGTTTGTTCCTGAGCACGTTGACAGACATATCCATGCGCAGTGCCAGCGCTTCCAGCCCGCCCGGATAAGCACGTGCCACTTTATACAGGGCGTCATGCTGGTTCATATCTGAATATTTGCGTGTCATCGGGCGTCCTTGATTGCCGGGAGATTGATCATGAGCGGGCCGCGTGGTGCGGCATAGTGGTACGCGATTGTACTGATTCACTATCTGCTTATCAATCAGTTGCAATCAAGGCGTTGCCCACCGCAGGGAATATCGGTGGCGGCCACTTTCATCGCTCACAGGGAGGAACGCTCACTGAGGAAGGTCAGCCAGCGATCGGCACCTTCCACTTCGCTAAAGACCTGCGCGAAATCGGTCACGGTGCGGGCGGCACGTTCGAGTAACTGGATATCGGCTTCATGCTGACGGGCGACGTGCGGGTCTTCCAGAAACAGGATGCGCCGTATTTTTCTGTCGAGCACCAGTTCCGCTAATTGGGCATCGCCGCCCAGCGGGCCGGACAGAAAGGGCTGCACCCAGTCACGTCCTGTTTCGCCTTTGATTTTTTTTGCCAGCTGATTCAGCAGACCACCGGTGGTGCCGGTCGCATACCGGTGCGCAAATTTATCCAGTACGCTGAAATGTTTTTCTGCCAGTGCCAGCATTTTATCTTTCATTGCATCGTGCGCGATCAGAGCGATACCTTCATTGTCCAGACTGAAACTGGCATTGAGCACAGGGTCGGCAGGTGCACCATTGACGGTCGCTTCCAGTTCCAGCCATTCGCGTGCGCCGGCCAGACTGGCCAGAAACGGCTTTTTATGAATCACACATTGCCGTTTTAATGCGACTGCTTCCGGGAAAACAGATGAGGGATCGACCGGATCGATCAGATAAATCACCGCATCCACGGCCTTGGCCGGGTCGCTGTCAACCACGCGTGAGACCAGCTTCATCAGACCGCCGTCGCGACCATAGGGAAAACGCTCAACATGCTGGCAAATATCGAGTAATCCATGTGTGACCATCGCGTCCAGCGTTCTGCCGACGACCACAAACTCCGGTTGCAAGAATGTGATAGCCTGACGCGAACCCCGAATTAACTGAACTAAGGCGGAATCATGTGCATCCTGATGAGAACGGTTTGCAATCAGGCCAATACGCAATTTTTTAGCGATGGTAAAACTCACGGTTCATCCTTTTCAGAGGGGCAGACCGTCAGTGTAACCCCTGCTCAGGATCTCGTCATCAGTGACGACTACAATTTGTTACCTTAATCGACAGTATGGAAATATGTTTCTCTCAGGTTAAGACGTAACATCGTGAGTACCGACAATAGTGGAAGAGAATCATGAAAAAGTGGCGACATTTGTTTTGCGCGCTCGCGATCATGTCTTCGTGTGCGACGGCATCAGGCGATGATGATTTTGACGATGACGAACTGCAGATTCAGCGTTGGGCTGTACTCGGCGACATGCAGGCACAAAATGCCCTGGCGTTGTCGTATCTGAACGGTGATTTTGGTTATAAGAACGTGGATGAGGCACGTTTCTGGCTCAAGCGTGCCGCAGATCAGGGTCATCCCGGTGCCCAGACGAATCTCGGTCTGCTGTATTTATCCAGTTATACCAGTCCGGAAGAAAAACAGAAGGCACTTGAGCTTTTGTATCAGGCGGCTGAACAGGAATTTGCCGCTGCCCAGTTAGTGCTTGGTTCCCTGCATGAAGCGGGGACGCTGGTGCCGCACAGCTATAGTGAGGCAGCTGTCTGGTATCAGGATGCGGCCGAACAGGGGAACACAAGCGCACAGTACCATCTGGCGATGTTGTACCTTAATGGATGGGGTGTGCCTAAAGACGAAAAGCAGGCGGTGTACTGGCTCAATCTTGCTGCTGCTCAGGAATTATCATCCGCTGAATTTGAACTTGGCCGTCAATATTTATATGGCGCTGGTGTGCCAAAGGATATTTTCCTGGCTTATCAGTATTTACTCAGAGCCAGCATCAATGTCGGCAGCAAAGCGATAGACAGCCGGGATCTGGTCAATACCGGGCTGACTGCTGAACAGGTTGCAGCGATTCAGCAAGAGAGCCGCCACTGGCAATTCAAATCCTGAATGATTTACAGAAATTTTTCCTCAAATTCACCGGCGGATATCGCCGGTGAGAACAGATAACCCTGAAATTCGTCGCAGTGCAGATTGAGCAGGAAATTTTTCTGTTCCTCAGTTTCTACGCCCTCAGCAATGACTTGCAGTTTCAAGGCATGTGCCAGATGGATGATTGCCGTGACGATAGCAACATCGCTTTCGTCAGTTGGTAATTCATCGATGAAAGAACGGTCAATTTTCAGCTTATGGATAGGAAAACGCTTCAGATAACTGAGGCTGGAGTAGCCAGTACCGAAATCATCAATCGATAACTTCACCCCCAGTTTTGCCAGCGATTCCAGTTTCTTTAAATTTTCCTCGACATCCCGTATCAGTACGGATTCAGTCAGTTCCAGTTCAATTTTATCCGGGCTCAGTTGATGTTCTTCCAGCGCAGCGGCTATCGACTCCACAAAATTGGCTTGCTGAAATTGCAGTGCCGAGACATTGAAACCCATCCGTAATGTATGCCCCGCGCGGTTCCATTGCGCGGCCTGGCTGATTGCCGTCTGCATGACCCAGTTACCGATAGGAACAATGACGCCGGTTTCTTCGGCAATCGGAATAAACTGTGCCGGGCCGATTTCGCCGAGATCCTTGTCATTCCAGCGCAACAAGGCTTCAACGCCAAAGATTTCGCCGGTACTCAGGTTGATCTGTGGCTGGTAATGCAGGCGGAAACGCTGATGTTCCAGTGCCTGACGCATGGCGTGATCAAGCTTCATGCGTGATAACAAACCGATGTTCATCTGGCGCTGATAGAAACGGAAATCCGAACGGCCGCGTTCCTTGACGTGATACATGGCGCTGTCGGCATTTTTGATCAGATCATCCATATTTGTTCCGTCATCGGGGAACAAAGCAATGCCGATACTGGACGTCACGGTAAAGCTCATTCCTTCCAGATTGATCGGTACAGATAATTCTTCTAGCACGCGCTGTGCGCACACTTCAGCACCGGCGGCATCGGCCTCATGCAGCAGTAACACAAATTCGTCGCCGCCGAGACGGGCGGCGGTATCGACCTGTCGGATACATTTTTTCAGGCGCTCAGTGACTTCCAGCAGCACCCGGTCACCAAACTGATGACCAAGAGAATCGTTGATTTGTTTGAAGTGATCAAGATCGAGAAACAGAACAGCAAAATTACTGTGATCGCGGCTGGAAATCGTAATCGATTGCTTGATCCGTTCTGACAGCAGCAGGCGATTCGGCAAGCCAGTCAGCGCATCTGAAAAAGCCAGTTCCTCGATTTTTTGCTTGGCAACGTGGGTTTCGGTTCTGTCTTTGAAAAAACCGATGTAGTGCAGAGTATTATTTTTTTCATCCTGCACTTTGACCAGAGTGATCATGCACAGATACGCATGTCCGTTTTTACGGCGATTCCAGAGTTCACCTTCCCAGCAGCCGTCTTTTTCCAGCTTTGCCAGTAACTGATCGATCAGATCCGGATTACTTTCTGCGGCAAAAAAATCGCGCGGCGTCTTTTTTTGCATTTCGCTTTCGGTGTAACCGCTCAGCCGCTCAAAACTCGGATTGGTGGTGATGATGCGCTGATCTTTGTCGGTGATGAAAATCGCATCTGTACTGGATTCAAATACTTTTGCCGCCAGCTGCAGGCGTGCTTCATCAGCGAGTTTTTGCGTGATATCGCGATACGAATACACTCTGCCGATCGGGCGGCCACGTGCATATTGCGGCAGTGTCACGCGCTCGAGAATTTTGCCGGAACGAAGGACCAGCACGTCACTGGCTTCCATCAGTGGTGAGCGGCTGATCGTACCGAGACGCTCGGTATAATGATCGGCGTCTATCATGCACTTATCCATCCAGGCATAAATTGCTGCATCGTCACGCTGCGTCATCAGCTCGTCAGGCAGCCCCCAGAGACTGGCAAACAAATGGTTATAACTGCGGATAGCGCCATCCAGATCGGTAACGAGTATGCCGTCAGCAGTCGATTCCAGCGTTGCACGCAATTCTGCGATCAGTTTCTCGAGTTCATTTTCCGTTTGTTTCTGGCTGGTGTAGTCGCGTACTGCGACAACAAAAATCGAGTTGTCCATACCAACTCTGACCAGACTGACCCGGCGTTCCACCTGCACCACGGTTTTATCCGCGCATTCGAGCAAGGTTTCAGAGTAAATATTTTCTGACAGGCCTGCGGCGACGTCTTCCCAGAAAAATACATCTTCGGGCGCTGCCGCCAGCTCGACAATACCCTTGTCGCGCAGGCTGCCTTCCTGCACTTTGAGCAGCGTGTGTATTGCCCGGTTTGCCGCAAGTATGCGCAAAGAGATAGGATCGACCAGAATCACGGCTTCCAGCATTCCCTCTATCAGTGCCTGCAGTTGATGCGCCTTCATGGCGGACTCTCGCTGGATGTATCTGATTGCGCTTCCAGTCCGCGTTCGAAGAAATAGCACAAACGCTTGCGTGGCGACAGATAATCGTACGCGGACTTAGGTAATTGCAAGGGTTTGAGACTGCGATGTATGCACAGCTGCTGCTCGTGTTCGAGGTTAATCACCAGCGCTTCATCGCGGTCAATTGAGGAGTCATGAATGATCACTTTGGGCTTGATCGGACGAGCGGAATTTACCGAGACCACCAGCGCGTATCTGTCGTCACTCAACTGCACAACCGAGCCTGGTGGATATATCCCCATCATACGGATGAAGGTTGTCAGTGTTGGCGCGTGAAAGCGGGTTTTGAACTTGGTGAAGATCTGCGACAAGGCTTCGTGCGGTGTTAGCGCCAGTGCCGGATTCGGCGGATTACACAGGTTATCGTACTGATTCACGAGCGCCACGATACGGCTTAACGGCGACATCTTTTCACCCGGAATGCGGCTGGGATAGCCGCTGCTGTCGTAATGTTCGTGATGTTGTGCCATCAGCAGCATGGCGTTTGGCGCCAGATCCATTTTACGTGCCAGATTCACGCTGTGTACCACGTGTTCCTGATATGCCAGTTTTTCGGGGGCGCTGAAATGTTCATCGATCCAGCGTACCCGGTCAGGCAATTCGATTTTACCGATGTCGTGCATGAGCGCACCGACCCCCAGATTGAGCATCTCGGTTTTATTCAGCCCCATTGCTTTACCCAGCAACAGCGAAATGACGGTGACGTTAATCGAATGCAGGGAAGTCTTTTCACCGGCTTTTTCTGACAACAGGCGGATCGCAGCCTCATCTTCGCTGAGGATTTGTCCGAGGAACCCCTGTATCAATTGTTCGACCAATTGCTTTGCCAGTCCCGGTTGCGCATGAACCTGCTCGGTGACTTGTTTATATGTCTGCGCGGCGTGATTGAATTGCCGCTCGCACACCTGCAGACTGGCAGCCTGACCAGCAAGCAATGCCCGGCGGCGGCGTAACGCATATTCTGTCGGCGTTTCCGTTACTGCGCTGACAGTTTCTGCTGGCGTGATAGTGTCAGTGGTGTCGGCGACTGAGCTTTTATCGGGGGCATAACGGATACGTTCTATGCCCAGCGAACGTATGGTATCGATCTGTTCCTGAGAGCTGATTTTGAAGTTGCTGATCGGAAATGGATGATCCATCCAGCCGACGTCAAGATAGACGTACATCCCTATCCGCAGTTCGGATAGTTCTATAAATTGGGTATGAGTGTCAGTCATCACGTTTGCTGACCCAAAACTTGCAACATAGTAGGGGTGATCCCCGCGGTCTTTTCAATTTTAATCATTTAAAAAGCAAAATTTTTAACGGAAAACAGCTTTTTGTAAAAAATACCACGTCATTTTTTCCAATACTAACTGAAATCTTCCCGAAAAATGATTTGTACGGGTGTAATTCTGTGAGGGTGTTGTTATCGAATACACGAGCCAGCGCCTGCATGCCCAATGGTAGCAGAAGAGGGCCGGCTTTTTAATCGCGATCCCGTTTACGGAACGCCAGCCAGCCGGCAATGACCGTGAATGTCAGCACGATCGCCACCACAATCCAGAAGCCGTATTCGTGTTGCGCGAGTGGAATGCCACCGACATTCATGCCGAGTAAGCCGGCAATCATATTGATAGGCAAGGCCAGCACCGTGACGACAGTCAGCACAAACAGCGAGCGGTTATTCTGTTCATTTTCGCTGGCGGCGATTTCTTCCTGCAATAACTTGATGCGCTCCTGCAGGGACGCCATGTCACTCAGCACCACCGCAAACTCCTCTGTGGACTGACGCAGTTCCTGCACATCGGTTTCCGCCAGCCATACCGGCGGTTTTTGCAGCAGGCGGAACAAGGCTGCAGGCTCCGGTGCCAGCAAGCGTTGCAGGCGCACCAGTACACGCCGGATTTCGCCCAGATTGGCGCGTTTTTTGTTCAGCCTGTCCGCCAGCAAATGGTCTTCGATGTCGTCAATTTTTTTGATGACATTGCGCACGATGCCGATCAGCACATCGGCCTGATCGCGTAACAGATGCGTCAGCAATTCGCTGGGAGAATGGAAAATTTCACCGTGATTGACGGCATTGCGCAAGCGGTCAACCGACTGTAAAGGTTTGCGGCGCGCGCTGATCATGATGTTATTAGTCACACTCAGCCACAAGGTCGCAATATCCGACGCTTCAAATGCAAAGTCGTGCAGAACATCGTTAATCACCGCGATCAGATTATGGTCTGCATGTTCAATCCGGGTTGAGCGCGAACCTTCGTGCAGTGCTTCGTAGAATTCTTCCGGTAGCTGCACGTGTTCATGCAGCCATTTTTCGGCTGCGACATTGGTCAGATTGAAATGCAGCCAGATAAAGCTGTTGTCACTGGCGGCACGCGGTGCCTGCAGCCATGCCAGCGCTTCATCGGTATGCAGCGTTTTGCCGGCCCGGCCATGCGCAAACAGATAGCCACAAATTAAACCAGACTGATCTGAGCCATACGATAAGTTATCCAGCACCATCTGCTTTCCTGCACAACGATAGAGCCGCTATTGTAAGACAGCACCCCTACCGGTACGACATTTTTAATGGCTGTCATGGTCAGATTTCATGCGGGAGTCACAATCCCCGACGCCCCCACTTATGTCGCTCACGCTGTCATCAGACACCTCAAAAAGGCGCTCAGAGCGCTTCCCGGTGGGGAAATATACTGGGGGGAGTATATTTTAAAGCCAAGTCAATCCGCTGAGAATTGACGTAAAACGCCATATACTCCCCCATTTTTTGAGAAAAGGACTACAAATTCGGTGCCAGCCACCGTTCGATGTCTTCCTTCGCGACACCGCGCCGTGCCGCCATGTCCGCCACCTGATCATCACCGATTTTACCGACGCTGAAGTATTTGGATTGCGGATGCGCAAAGTAGAAACCAGAGACCGCAGCGCCCGGAATCATCGCCCATGATTCGGTGATGTGCATGTCGATTTCTTCGCATTGCATCTGCTTAAACATCGCGGTCTTGACCGTGTGTTCCGGGCAGGCCGGATAGCCGGGTGCCGGACGTATGCCCTGATAGGATTCTTTGATCAGTTCTTCATTGCTGAGTTTTTCATCGGCGGCATAGCCCCACAGATCGGTGCGGACACGTTCATGCAGATATTCGGCAAAGGCTTCGGCCAGACGGTCTGCCAGCGATTTCAGCATGATGCTGCTGTAATCGTCATGTGCGTCTTCAAAACGTTTTTCGTATTTTTCGATTCCCAGACCGGCAGTGACGGCGAACATACCGATGTAGTCCGCTATACCGCTGTCTTTCGGCGCGATGAAATCAGCGAGGCATTGATTCGGCCGCTGTACGCCATCAACCACCGGCTTCTCGGTTTGCTGGCGCGTGCCGTAATAGGTGAATGCGACCTGGCTGCGGCTGTCGTCGGTGTAGATTTCGATGTCGTCGTCATGCACGCTATTCGCAGGCAGCAAAGAGACGACGCCGTTCGCTGTCAGCCAGCGGCCATCGATGATTTTTTTCAGCATCGCCTGACCTTCGGCAAACACTTTGCTGGCGGCTTCACCGACCACGCTGTCGATCAGTATCGCAGGAAATGGCCCGGCCAGATCCCAGGTCTGGAAGAACGGACCCCAGTCGATATAATGCGCAATCGTCGCCAGATCAACGTTTTTAAATACGCGGCGACCGATGAATTTCGGTTTGACCGGCGCGTTCGCACCATCAAAGCTGAGCTTCATTTTATTCGCACGCGCTTGCGCCAGCGTCAGCAATGGCGTGGTTTTTTTGTTCGCATGCTGCACGCGGATACGTTCGTAATCCGTCGCCAGCTCACCAATGTACTGATCGCGGCTTTCCGGCGTCAGCAACGATTGCGCAACTGATACTGAGCGCGACGCATCCGGCACATACACCACCGGGCCTTCGTAATTCGGCGCGATTTTCACCGCAGTATGGGCGCGGCTGGTGGTGGCGCCGCCGATCAGCAGCGGGATTTTCATCATGCGAAAATGCGGGTCGCGCTGCATCTCTTTAGCGACATAAGCCATCTCTTCGAGTGATGGTGTGATCAGGCCGGAGAGACCGATGATGTCGGCATTTTCAGCTTTGGCTTTGGCCAGAATTTCGGAGCATGGCACCATCACACCCATGTTCACGACTTCAAAGTTATTACATTGCAGTACCACGGTGACGATGTTTTTACCGATGTCATGTACGTCGCCTTTGACGGTGGCGATGACGATCTTGCCTTTCGGTTTATTGTCGCCGCTGCGTTTTTTTTCTTCTTCGATGAAAGGCACCAGATGCGCGACCGCCTGCTTCATGACGCGTGCTGATTTCACTACCTGTGGCAGGAACATTTTGCCCTGACCGAATAAATCACCGACGATATTCATGCCATCCATCAGCGGGCCTTCGATCACCTGTATCGGGCGGCCGCCATTGTTCATGATGGCGACGCGCGCTTCTTCGGTATCTTCAACGATCCACTGCGTGATGCCATGCACCATCGCGTGAGCCAAGCGTTTTTCAACAGGCTCGCTGCGCCATTCCAGCGTGGCTTCTTCTTTCTTGCCACCCGCTTTCAGTGTCGCTGCAAATTCGATCATGCGTTCGGTGGCATCTTCACGGCGATTTAACACCACGTCTTCGACGCGTTCGCGTAATTCGGGATCGAGCTCGCTGTATACGCCGACCATACCGGCATTCACGATGCCCATCGTCATACCAGCCTGTATCGCGTGATACAGGAAGACAGTATGGATCGCTTCACGTGCCGGATCATTGCCGCGGAAGGAGAAACTCACATTCGAGACACCACCGCTGATTTTGGCGCCGGGTAAGTTCTGATGTATCCAGCGTGTCGCTTCAATGAAATCGACCGCGTAGTTATTGTGTTCTTCGATACCGGTAGCGATTGCAAATATATTCGGATCGAAAATAATGTCTTGCGGATCGAAATCGAGTTGATCAACCAGCAGTCGATAAGCGCGTTCGCAGATTTCGATTTTGCGTTGATAGGTGTCCGCCTGGCCTTTTTCATCAAATGCCATCACGATGACCGCTGCGCCATAACGCTTACACAAGTTGGCCTGACGTAAAAATTCTGCTTCGCCTTCTTTCATCGAAATCGAATTGACGATGGCTTTGCCTTGCACGCATTTCAGACCGGCTTCAATCACACTCCATTTCGACGAATCGATCATCAGCGGCACGCGGGCGATGTCCGGTTCAGACGCGATCAGATTCAGGAAGCGCGTCATGGCCGCCTGAGAATCGAGCATCGCTTCATCCATATTGATGTCGATGATCTGGGCACCGTTTTCCACTTGCTGGCGGGCGACAGCTAAGGCTTCGTCGTATTGCTCATTCAGAATCAGACGTGCAAAAGCTTTGGAACCCGTGACATTCGTGCGTTCACCGACATTCACAAACAGAGAATGTTCATCGATAGTGAATGGCTCTAAACCGGATAAACGACAGGCCGGCGGAATGGCAGGAACAATACGTGGCGCCTGGGTTTGCAGGATGTCTGCAATCGCCTTGATATGCGGTGGCGTAGTGCCGCAGCAACCACCGGCGATATTGATAAACCCGGCTTCGGCAAATTCTTTCAGCAAGGCGGATGTGTCGGCAGGCAGCTCATCGAAACCGGTATCGCTCATAGGATTGGGCAAACCTGCATTCGGATAAATGCAGACGAAGGTATCGGCAATTTTCGACAGCTCTTCTGCATACGGACGCATCAGCGCCGCACCGAGTGCGCAGTTCAGACCGATGGTCAGCGGCTTGGCGTGACGCACGGAATTCCAGAATGCCGGCACGGTCTGACCAGACAGTATGCGACCCGAGGCATCGGTCACGGTGCCGGAAATCATGATTGGTAAAGTCTGGCCGGTTTCTTCAAAATACTGATCAATCGCGAACAACGCTGCTTTGCAGTTCAGGGTGTCGAAAATCGTTTCGACCAGCAGCACATCGGCGCCGCCTTCGACCAGACCACGGGTTTGCTCATGGTAGGCAGCCACCAATTGATCGAACGTGACATTGCGCGCCGCAGGATCATTCACATCCGGTGAAATCGAGGCGGTCTTTGGCGTTGGCCCTAATGCGCCGGCGACGAAACGCGGTTTGTCGGCACTGCTGTATTTGTCACAGGCAGCACGGGCGATTTTTGCCGCCTGCACGTTCATCTCATAAGCCAGATGCGCCATGTGGTAATCGTCTTGTGCGACGGTCGTCGCACCGAAGGTATTGGTTTCAATCAGATCGGCACCGGCGGCCAGATATTGTTCGTGAATTTCCTGAATGATGTGTGGCTGGGTCAGGGTCAGTAATTCATTGTTGCCTTTGACGAATAATTCCTTACCCGGAACCGAAAAATCCTTGAAGCGTTCGCCGCGATAATCTTCTTCCGTCAGTTTGTAACGCTGGATCATGGTACCCATCGCACCGTCCAGGATCAGGATGCGTTGTTGCAGCAATGCGCGCAAACGGGTTTCGGTGGCGGAGACAGGCAGGGTTCTGGTCATGATCTTTACTCGCATCGTCGTATCAATAGGACTGATGCAACATTGTTCCCGCAAGGCATGGCGACGCAGGCAGTACATTAGTTAGTACGACCAGAAGCCATTACGCCGCCGGGGCGATGTTGCATCAGTCCAGAAAAACAAAAACCCGATCGGCTCATGCATGCAGGCGGATCGGGCGACGTCCTTTTAGCAGCACTTATTACGCGCCCGCAATCTGAATCTCAAATCGGCGCTGGGAAGTCAAATTATACGTCAGATCAAGGACTTGACGCCGTGGTTGCTGGTTTTTACCGGGTTTTGCTTATACATTGTGGTTAGATCGATATATGTTGACCGTCTGAGGCGACACTATTTTGTTTAAGTATTAACAAAAAAGGGCATATCCTCAGATGAGAGATATGCCCAAAGGGAATACTTATGACGATGAAATTAACAGCGTGAGAAAGCGTGATTAATGCTTTTTATGACGGGTTGCGATCAGGCTGGCAATAATAGAACCGCCAAGTATCAGGCCAATCACCATCAGCGAAACCTCGGTCGGCACATGCATCCATTTCACGATCAGCATCTTGATTCCGACAAACATCAGCACAAATGCAAGACCGAATTTCAGTAAATGGAAACGGTCTGCCATATCGGCCAGCAGGAAATACAACGCCCGCAAACCCATAATCGCGAAAATGTTAGAGGTGAACACGATGAACGGATCAGTCGTCACCGCAAAAATTGCCGGAATCGAATCGACTGCAAAGATCACATCGGATACTTCAATCAGGATCAGGACCAGCAGCAAAGGCGTAAAGACGCGCTTACCATTGACCTTGATACTGAATTTTTCTTTGTGAAACTCTTTGGTGAATGGCAGTAATTTCTTCGCCAGTTTCAATACCGGATTAGCATCCAGATCCGGTTCGGCTTCTGTTGAGACCAACATGCGGAAACCGGTGATCAGCAGGAACACACCGAACAGATACAGCACCCATGCGAACTGCGTGACGACCCAGCTACCGGCAAGAATCATGATGACGCGCATCACGATCGCGCCCAGAACGCCATAGAGCAGGACTTTGCGCTGATATTGCGACGGTACTGAGAAATGTCCGAAAATCAGCAGGAAGATAAAGATATTATCGACCGACAGCGATTTCTCGATGACGTAACCGGTCAGGAATTCCATCGCTTTCGCGGTGGCGATTTCACGACCGACGGTTTCCGTCAGATACATCCACAGACCAAGATCAAACGCCAGCGCCAAACTGACCCAGACAACGGACCAGGCCGCCGCTTCCCTGACGCTGACTTTGTGAGCGCGCGAACCACCCAGCGCCACAACGTCTATGGCTAACATCGCTAAGACAAAAGCGATAAACGCGACCCACATCCAGGGTTGAGCGACGGAGTGCAACATGATTTACTCTTTTTCGATAAAGCCCAGCAATTGCAGCAGGCTTGTGAACAGATTGAAGATCGTGACGTACAGATTGACGGTCGCCATGATGTAATTGGTTTCGCCACCGTGGATGATATTGCTGGTTTCAAACAAGATCATGCCGGACATCAGCAACACCATGACCGCAGAAATCGTCAACGACAAGGCTGGAATCTGGAAGAAAATCGCGCCCAGACTCGCCACCAGTGCGACGATCATGCCGACCATCAGGAAGCCGCTCATGAAGCTGAAATTACGTTTGCTGATCAGTACGTAGGCAGACAGACCCATGAAAATCAGACCTGTCATCCCCATTGCGGTCATCACAATGGAAGTGCCGCCCGGCATTTTCAGATAGTGGGAAAGAATCGGACCCAGGGTGTAACCCATGAAACCTGTCAGGGCAAACACACTGGCAATACCCCATGCACTGTTACGCAGTTTGTTGGTCGCAAACAGCAGACCAAAATAGCCGATCAGGGTAAGAAAGATGCCGGGACCCGGAATTGCGAAAGCGATGGTCGCGCCGGCCGTCAGTGCAGAAAACAATAAAGTCATTGACAGCAACATATATGTGTTGCGCAAGACTTTCTGACTGTCACTGGCTGTGGTGTCGATATAGTCAACGGTTTGCACATCATGTGCAGTAGAGCGACTCAAGATTTTCATGCTTTTCTCCTGAAATGTTGAAGTCTGATGAAAAGACACAGGACTTCCCCTTCTCAACAGAAGGTGGTGACAGTCTAGTTGCTAGAAAATTGAAAGAAAAGTCGAATATAATTGATAAATACTTCGTAAAAACCGATGATTTATTGCTGATCGTTCTGCTATGCCCACACTGAATTACAAACACCTGCATTATTTCTGGATGGTCGCCAAGTCAGGCAGTATTGCGCGCGCCAGTGAACAATTGCATCTGACGCCGCAAACCATCAGCGGACAGCTTGCGTTGTTTGAGGAAATGCAGGGTGAGACTTTATTCCGTAAGCAGGGGCGAAATCTGGAACTGACAGAGGCTGGCCGCTTGGTGCTCAGTTATGCAGAAGATATATTCGCACTGGGGCGGGAGCTGGAAGAAGTGCTGCATCACCGGCCGACCGCGCGCACAGTGCAATTGCGTGTCGGGGTGTCGGACGCGGTGCCGAAAACGGTCGCGTATCAATTGCTGGAGCCCGCGATGACTCTGCCGCAGACCTTAAGAATTAATTGTCGTGAGGGCAAACTCGAATTGCTGTTAGCAGAGCTGGCGATGCATAAACTGGACGTTGTGCTATCCGATAGCCCCATGCCGGTGACAGCCAATGTTCGCGGTTACAGTCATTTGCTGGCCGAATCCGGCATCAGTTTTTTTGCCACCCGTGATTTGCGTGCCCGTTTGTCCGGACCTTTTCCTGAACTTTTGGATGGTGCGCCACTTTTATTGCCAGGCGAAGATGCTGCGCTGCGCGGGCGTTTGTTGCAATGGCTGGATCAGCAACAATTGCATCCAAAGATTACCGGCGAGTTTGACGATAGTGCGTTGATGAGTGCATTCGGTCAGGCTGGTGCCGGCGTGTTTGCCGCGCCGACCGTCATCGTTGATCGCGTGATACGCCAGTATGACGTTGAGCTGATCGGCCAGACGCAGGCAATTCAGGAACAGTTTTACGCGATATCGGTTCAGCGTAAACTGACTCACCCTGCTGTGTTAGCTATCAGTCAGGCCGCACAGCAAAACTGGGTTCAATCATTTTCACCAGACTAAAGTGATGCCGGAATCGACCCAGTGTTGAAAACGGATACGGGGTTGGCTGCTGAAAAGAGATTAAAAAAAGCACCTGCAATTCAGGTGCTTTTTTTCGGGTTGCATCGCCAGTATGGCAGAGTAAGAACGACGTATCAGCGACGGCCCAGCAGCGATTTGACTGTTTTATCCAGTGGCACGGCGTAATCGTACGTTGCCAGAACGATGTTATCACCAGGACGAATAAGTTTTAAATTGACGAATACCAGCTTATCGCTCTCTGCATAGGTACCAACAATGACCGCTTGTGCCTGGTGGTTTTGAGCAACTTCTTTGATTTCGCGGGTCAGCAGCAGTTCGCCGACGTTTTGTTTGATAAATACTTTATCGCGGAACTTCATTTCCACCATTTTGTAGCCGCTGCGCGTGAACTGACCAGAAACCTGTTCCGCAACAATACGGCCAAATGGTGAAGATTCTTCGAGTGCGTTGATGTTTGCCAGTGTGGCAACGATCAGTGGGCGCGACTTATCCAGAGGTATTCCAGAAGTCGCCGCGTTTGCAGCAGAAATCAAAGCGTTGGCAGCTTTTTGATTTGATGGAATGAATTCATTGTTCTCAGCGTCTCTCCAGGTTGGCTGAGATGCACTTGCCAGACCTGAATTATTACCCATGTTGAGACTTGAGCAGGCTGACAGCGCCATGACAACAGAAGTACATACTAGGATTTTTTTCATCTTATTGTCCTCCGACAACCTTAAAACTGAAATCAGATTCTTTTGTATACAAGGACGCGTCGCTGTCGCTGATATAGTAAGCATCTGTGCGGCGTGCTAAGTACTGTGCATTTTTAGTGAGAGACGTTGTTACTATCAGCTCGTAGGAAGGTGTGCTTCCCTTTGCATATTCTTGGTCAACCCAGCTAAGCCAGTCATACGAGGCGGTTGCGGCTAAGCCACCAACTGCCGCTTTCGTTCCTGGCGCCCAGTTCACACCATATAAAGCAGCGATGCCGCCGGCAATCGCTGTTGCGCTTGTAAAGCGTTTATTTTGCGAGCGATCGGCGGAGAATCGTACTAATTGTGTATCAATATCAACAACTTGAACCGTTTGATCATGCACTCGTCTGACAGTGACACCTTGGTTCACTAAGGACGTCACAATCTGCTCATAAAATACGTGTGAAAACTTACTGTTTTGTGAAGGTGGAGTCACATAAACCGGTGCTCCCACTTTGTCTGTACCCAGTTTGATTTGTTCAGCAACATTTTTCGCAATCGATAACCAGTGCGCAGATGCTTGTAATTTGTTTTGTGTGCTGGTTGCAAAATTTCCTGCAAGTGGCGTCTCACTATATTGAGTGGAACAAGCCGTGAGCGCCATCGTTGCGAGGACAACCGGAAGAAATTTCTTCATTTGTTTACCTTTACTGGATGCTTGTAATGAGTCGTCCACGACAAGTGGGCGAACCGAATTCCGCTTGCGAGAATACAGCAAGTCCCGCAAAGCAACAAAGAATTTGCCATTAAATTAATTAGAGATAGAGACAAACTTTGTTTAACGACATGATCTTTGATTAAAAGTGTCGTTTTTTTGCTTCACAGGCAACAAGCTTCAGAGCCGGTTGAATTGTGTGTCCGGGGTCAGTGGAAAGCCCTGCAGAAATTCTGCTGCAGGCAGGCGTTTCCCACCGGGTTTTTGCAGTTCCGTCAGTTTGAGTACACCCTCTCCGCAGGCAATCAGAATGCCATCTTGCGTGGACGCTGTCAGAACTTGTCCGGGTATTGCAGAGGTTTTCGCACCGGTGATCATCTGTGCTGCCCAGATCTTGATGGTGCTGTTGCCATACTGAGCATGCGTACCCGGAAAAGGATTAAAGGCACGGATTTTTCTCTCTAGTACACAGGCGGGCAGATGGAAGTCGAGAGCCGCTTCTTCTTTGCTGATTTTGGCGGCGTAAGTAACACCTTGTTCCGGCTGCACGGTCGCAGTCAGGGAGCCGCGTTCTAATTGCTGTAAAGCCTGTACGATCATGTTGCCGCCCATCGCAGCCAGTTTATCGTGCAGACTGCCGGTCGTATCGGTGCTGCTGATGGCGATACTTTGTTTTAAAAGCATAGGGCCGGTATCCAGACCCTCTTCCATTTGCATGATTGTGATACCGGTTTCCTGGTCACCGGCTTCAATCGCTCGGTGGATAGGCGCCGCCCCGCGCCAGCGAGGCAAGAGTGAGCCATGGATATTCAGACAGCCCAGACGTGGAATGTCCAGCACAGAGACCGGCAATATCAGACCGTAAGCGGCGACCACCATGACATCGTGCGCGGTTTTACGCAGCAAGTCGTGTGCCTCAGCTGCAATATCCGGATATTTTCCGTTTAATTTCAACGAAACGGGTTGGGCAACGGGAATATTGTGTTCCAGTGCGTATTGTTTGACTGCCGATGCATGCAGATGCATACCCCGGCCTGCCGGCCGGTCTGGTTGCGTGAGCACCAGCGGAATTTCAAAACCTGCCTCATGTAATGCAGCCAAGGCTGTGGCGGCGAATTCCGGCGTACCGGCGAAGATCACTTTCATTTGCGATTCCCGGGACGGCGTTGCATCTCACGTTCTTCTTTAACCAGCTTCGTCTTAATACGGTTTCGCTTCAGCGGAGACAGATATTCGACGAACACTTTTCCCTTAAGGTGATCGATCTCGTGCTGTATGCAGACAGCAAGCAAATCTTTGGCATGAATTTCGAACTCTTTGCCGTCAGCGTCCAGCGCTTTGACTTTGACTTCGGCTGGTCGCTCCACGCCGTCGTAAATCCCCGGTACGGACAGACAACCTTCGTCGTAGACTTTTTTCTCTTCGCTGGCCCAGATAATTTCCGGATTAATGAATACCTGTAACTGATCATTAGTTTCAGAAATGTCGATGACCACCAGTTGTTCATGTACGTCAACCTGTGATGCTGCCAGACCGACGCCGGGTGCGTCGTACATCGTTTCAGCCATGTCCGCGATCAGTTGCTTGAGACGTGCATCAAAAGTAGTCACCGGTTTTGCCACTTTATGGAGGCGCGGGTCGGGATAACGCAGTATATTTAGTATAGGCATATTACATTTCGCAACAAGCTGGTTTGGCTTTTGCGCTGTTTTTCTTGCTAGTTCAAGGATTTGTGGGCAGAATTTGATTCAATTTGGCAATTATTACAAGCAGTTTCCATGCTTGCTCGCCTGTTTGCTGTAAGACAGCATCTCGTATCGGATATGTTTATGAAAAAGTTTAGCACAATCGCTGCCATCCTCGTTGGCAGTCTGCCATTCGCTTATAGTTCTGCAGTTGCGGCGCCGGCAGAAGCGACGATTGCGCAAGCTCAGGCGTTAGCCCGCAGCAGCAAATGTGATTTCCTGCCGGATGCACCGGATAAACATGTTGTCGTCAGTGGTGATACCTTGTGGGGAATTTCTTCCAAGTTCCTGCAAAATCCATGGTGCTGGCCACAAGTGTGGGGCATGAACAAAGAAGAAATCCGTAATCCGCACTGGATTTATCCGGGACAGATTGTCTATTTTGACCGTACGAATCAGCGTCTGCGTCTGGGAAATGTGTCGGCAAATGGCGTTGTCGGCGGCGTGCCTACTGTCAAGTTATCCCCAAAATCGCGCGTTGAGGGGCTGGGAGCAAATGCGATCCCAGCGATTCCCGCGTCGGCGATTGAGCCTTTCCTGTCACATCCGATGATTGTTGAGGCTAATACGCTCGAAAATACACCGCGTATCGTCGCCGCACCGGAAAGTAAAGTAAACATGGGGCAAGGCGAAAAGGCCTATGTCCGCGGTGATCTTGATGGCGGCACCTCATTTCAGGTATTTCGTCCCGGCGTCCCTTTGAAAGATCCTGATAACGGCGAAATTATTGGCTATGAGGCAGCGTTTGTCGGTACCTTAAAGCTGGCACGTGAGCCGGATGCAAACAACGACGTTTATACCTTTAATGTCGTTAATTCAAAAGAGGAAATGTCTGTCGGCGACCGCTTGCTGCCTGTAACGCCTACTCCTATTCTCAGCTATGTACCGCACCCACCGGAAGAGGAAGTCCGCGCACGTGTCGTCAGTGTCTATGGTGGTGTTTCGGTTGCCGGACAAAACCAGATCATCACGATTAATCGCGGAAAAGAGGATGGCTTAGATCTTGGTACCGTACTGTCCCTGCAACGCTACGGTGGTGTGATTGCCGACCGCACAGACGGTAACCGTAAAATAAAATTACCAAATGAACAATACGGGCATGTGTTTATATTCCGTCTGTTTGATCATATTTCCTATGGTCTGGTGATGCAGGTGACGGATTTTGTCAAAGTTGGCGACGTAGCCAAATCACCTCAATAATGATCGTGGAGGTCTGGAAATGTTACCGGACTTCTATTTCTGGTTAAGGCTGGAACAAACGCCGGGCGTCGGTCCCGGTACGGCCCGCAAGCTGCTTACCAGCTTTGGTTTGCCAGAACATATCTTTTCGGCAAGTTATGAGGCACTGTGTGCTGTTGTCACACCAAAAGTTGCCCGCGCCCTGTTAATTCCACCGGGTGATGATTTTCTCAGATTATCCGAGATCACTGCATCCTGGGCAATGCAGCAAGGCAACTACGTTGTCACGCTTGCCGATGCGGCATATCCTCCGACCTTACTGGAAATTCCCGACCCGCCGCTGATGCTGTATGTGAAAGGACGCCCCGACTTACTGCGGCATCCCGGAATAGGTGTCGTGGGTAGCCGCAATGCGACTGCGCAGGGAATACGAAATGCGGAACAGTTTTCCGAAGCCTTAAGTCATGCCGGATTAACGATCAGTTCCGGTCTGGCTGCAGGCATTGATACTGCGGCGCATCAGGGCGCGCTTCGTGGCATGGGTTCGACAATCGCAGTGATCGGTACCGGCGCGGACATTGTTTATCCTGCCAGAAATCGCTCGCTGGCACATCAGATTGCCACGGAGGCTTGTATTGTCAGTGAATACTCACTTGGAACCCCGGCGATTGCCTCTAACTTCCCTCGTCGCAACCGGATTATTTCCGGCCTGACCAGAGGTGTGCTGGTGGTGGAGGCCGCCGCGCAGTCTGGCTCTTTAATTACGGCGAGGATGGCGGCCGATCAGGGGCGGGAAGTGTTTGCAATTCCTGGTTCTATCCATTCGCCATTAGCAAAAGGCTGCCATCAGTTGATTCGGCAAGGTGCAAAACTCGTCGAGTCTGCTCAGGATATTTTAGAAGAGTTGCAACTGAATCTGCCTCAATCAGTTGTTGCGCCGGGTCTGATCCCGCCTGCACCGGGCGTTGTCGCGACTACTGGCTTGCTGGCACTGATGGGTTATGATCCGGTTCCCGTCGATGTGCTGGCATTGCGTGCCGGCCAGGATGTTGCGAGTTTAACCGGGCAATTATTAGAACTGGAGCTGAGCGGGCAGATTGAATCATTGCCGGGCGGGATGTTTCGCCGCCTTGGCTGACAAGCCGTGATAAACAGCGCCGCTGGCGTTGAATATACCCCGGGGAGTATATTTTAAAGCCCAGTGTTAGCGCGGAGTTCTTTGCCAAAAACGCGGATACTGCCCCGGAATGGTTAAAAATTAAAAAAACTGCGGTGATATTTCTGAGCGGGACTTGTTTGAAACTGTTTCAGCAGATAGAGTACCGACATGTTTGATATTCTTGTTTACCTCTACGAAACTTATTATCGTCCTGACGCATGTCCGGACACGGCCGCTCTGGTCAAAAAGTTGTCTGCTGTCGGTTTTCCTGAAGACGAAATTTCTGAGGCTCTGGATTGGCTGACTGGTCTGGCAAAGACGACCGGTCAGTCGTTGCCATCACCCTTAAGTTCAAGCGGGTTCCGGGTCTATGCGGCAGCCGAGCTTGCCGCTCTCGGTACTGAAGCGATAGGTTTTATTCAGTTTCTTGAGTCAGCAGGATTATTGTCCTCTTTGCAACGTGAAATCGTTATCGAACGCGCGCTCGCTGTCAACGAATCACCGCTGCCTCTTAATAAACTGCGCATCATTGTCCTGATGATGCTGTGGAGCCAGGGCGCTGAGCCTGATATGTTGATGTTTGATGAGCTATTGTTGTCAGATGACGACAATACACCACGTCTTTTGCATTAATCGTTTCATAAACAGAAAATTTCTGGCAAAAATCGCAGCGTGGTTGCGGGTTTTGCGTTTGCACGTTTATCATTCCGCACTAACTCAGGTTAGTCTTACGCTTATTTAGCAAAAAATGTTGCTTGTTAATCATTTTTTGTGCAAAAACATTCGAGAATTCCGAAATGACAAAAACGCTCATCATTGCCGAAAAACCTTCTGTCGCTGCTGACATTGCCAAAGCGCTTGGAGGTTTCACTAAGCATGATGACTATTTCGAGTCCGATGAATATGTGTTGTCGTCGGCCGTCGGTCATTTACTCGAAATTACTGTTCCAGAGGAATACGACGTCAAGCGCGGTAAATGGAGTTTTGCACATTTACCTATGATTCCGCCGCATTTTGCGCTCAATCCTATTGCCAAAACCGAAACTCGCCTGAAAGTTCTGAATAAGCTGATCAAGCGTAAAGATGTTTCGGCACTGATTAATGCATGCGACGCGGGGCGTGAAGGTGAACTTATTTTCCGTCTGATTGCACAGCACGCGAAAGCAAAACAACCGGTACAACGTTTGTGGCTGCAATCGATGACGCCGGCAGCCATCCGCGAGGGCTTTAAAAAATTACGCAGTGACGCGGAAATGAAGCCTCTGGCAGACGCTGCGCGCTGCCGTTCGGAATCGGACTGGCTGATCGGTATTAACGGTACCCGCGCTATGACGGCGTTCAACTCCAAAGAAGGCGGATTTTATCTGACGACCGTCGGGCGGGTACAGACGCCAACCTTATCGATCGTGGTTGAGCGTGAAGAAAAAATAAAGAAATTCGTTGCCCGCGATTTTTGGGAAGTGCGTGCTGAATTCGTTTGTGCTGCCGGCATTTACGAAGGACGCTGGATGGATCAGCAGTTCAAAAAAGATGAACATGATCCAGAGAAGAAGGCGGAGCGGCTGTGGAGTAAGCTGGCCGCCGAGTCCATCGTTGCGGCATGCCGTGGACGTCAGGGCAATGTCACCGAGGAATCTAAGCCTGCTACCCAGATGGCACCGGCACTGTTTGATCTGACCAGCCTGCAGCGTGAGGCTAATGCCAAATTCGGTTTCTCCGCGAAAAATACTTTGGGTCTGGCGCAGGCTTTGTATGAAAAACACAAAGTGCTGACGTATCCGCGTACCGATTCCCGCCATTTGCCGGAAGATTATCTGGATACCGTTAAACAGACCTTAGAAACGGTTTCGGAAAGTAATAATTATCATCAGTTTGCTACCCAGATTCTGAAAAATAACTGGATCAAGCCGAACAAACGCATTTTCGATAACACGAAAATCAGTGATCACTTCGCGATCATTCCTACCGGGCAGATACCTAAAAATCTGTCTGAGCCCGAGCAAAAGCTCTACGATCTGGTAACCCGTCGTTTTATGGCGGTGTTTTTCCCGGCAGCAGAATTTCAGGTGACAACGCGCATCACGGAAGTGACAGGGCACCACTTCAAAACCGAAGGTAAAGTCATGACCAACGCTGGTTGGCTGGCTATTTACGGTAAAGAAGCACTGGAAGAAAAAGATACGGAAGGCAAAGGCACGCTGGTTCCTGTTGCCAAAGGCGAAAAAGTGCTCGCCGATAAAATTGAAGCGCATGGTTTAGTCACGAAACCACCCGCTCGCTACAGCGAGGCGACCTTATTGTCAGCAATGGAAGGTGCCGGCAAATTGGTGGATGACGGAGAATTGCGTGAAGCGATGGCGGGCAAGGGTCTTGGTACTCCTGCAACACGGGCGGCAATTATTGAAGGCTTGCTGACCGAGAAATACTTGCTGCGTGAAGGCCGTGAGTTGATGCCGACGGCCAAAGCCTTTCAATTAATGACCTTGTTGCGTGGTTTGGGCGTGGATGAGTTGACTTCACCGGAATTAACCGGCGAATGGGAATACAAGTTATCGCAAATGGAGAAGGGCAAAATCAGCCGTGAAGAATTCATGCGCGAAATTGCCCAGATGACACAAATCATCGTCAAACGCGCTAAAGAGTATGACAACGACACGATTCCCGGCGATTATGCGACGCTACACACACCTTGTCCGCATTGCGGCGGTGTTGTCAAAGAAAACTATCGTCGATTTGCCTGTACGAAGTGTGAATTCTCTATGAGCAAAACGCCTGGCAGCCGTCAGTTCGAGGTGGCCGAGGTTGAAGAGTTGCTGAGTAAGCGTGAAATCGGTCCTCTGCAAGGGTTCCGCTCGAAAATGGGCAGACCATTTGCGGCTATTTTGAAAATTGTGCCGGATACAGAACACAATAATTTAAAACTGGAATTTGACTTTGGCCAGAGTCAGGACGAGGGCGAGGACGGCGAAGGCGTAGATTTTACTGGTCAGACGTCTTTGGGCCCTTGCCCGAAATGTGGCAGCGGCGTTTTCGAAATGGGTCTTGCCTATGTCTGTGAGAAAACCGTCGCTAAACCGAAGGCATGCGATTTCCGCAGTGGCCGCATCATTTTGCAGCAAGAGATCTTACCCGAGCAGATGAGTAAATTACTGATCGACGGTAAAACAGATTTATTGCCGGGTTTTATCTCTCAGCGTACACGTCGGCCGTTCAAAGCCTTTCTGGTCAGGGCAAAAGATGGCAAGGTGAGCTTTGAATTTGAGGAGCGCAAAGCCAAGGCACCCGCCGCGGGTAAATTCAAAGCGGAAGTGGCGGCGGATGAAGCTGACAAACCAGTCAAAAAAGCGACCACCAGAAAGAAAAAAACTGCCTGATATTGCCTGAGCCAATTCCTCCAGCTCCTACCGTTTCGCTTTAAGTTGCAGGATATACTCTTCCTTCGGTATATTGTCTGAAATGATTTTCCTGCAATAAGGTATATATGGGATTGGTTGACACACTGTCGAGCGCACGCAGAGAATTTTTTAACGCATTTCAAAATGCTGCTGCAACTCTGGTTCCGCGTACAGTTGAGACCTTATTTTCCAAGGTCAACTCAGAAAACAGCCCGATAGAACAGGCCGACATTGTCCGTGCTCAGCTTCTGTTGCAGGAACATCGCCATGAAATTGAGCTGCAACTGACGAAACAGATGCAACAGTTGCTTGATAGGAGTATGGAAACGACCTATCAGAACTTCCGTCCCAATTTATCCGCCCTCGCCATTTCTGCCGATAATCTGAGCTTGCTCGATTCTTCTGCATTTGAAAGCTCGCTGCGCTTTAATGACGTCACACAACTGTTCAGGAATGCCGCAGAGCAGGAGTTGGTTGATCTGAATATCCGTATCGCAGTTCTGTTTGTACAGGACGATATACGCGAGCGCGAAAACCCTTTCCGACCTTACCTGATAACACGTTGCATTTTTCTGGCTGTAGAAAGTCTGCATTTGCCGCAGGAAATGTTTTCTGTATTGTCGACGCAAATGGGAGAAACACTGACCGCAGATATTCCGGATATCTACCATCAGACCAACGCCGAGTTAGAAAGGCTGGGCGTTCATGCGCACCTTTCTTTAAAAATAAACAAATCGGCAGAGACCATGCATCCCCGGGGGGCGAGTGGTACCGGGCGGCAGCAGAATTTTGTCGTTAATCCAGATGGTGGTAACGCTTTTCCTGCATTTAATCAGGCCGATTTTGTTGCAGATGCTGTTTTCAGGTCGGCGGTGCCGGCGCAACCGGTTAATTCACCCATTAATATAGAACAGTTATTTCAGGCTTTACGCGGCGTGGAAAGAACGACGTTTTCAGCGTATCAGCCAGCTGTTGCAGTGAAAGATGATTTGCCGCCACCTGTCTGGCTTGCGAATACATCCGATTTACCTGCGCTTTTACGAACAACCTTCGGTCAGTCTGGCGAGGCTCAGCGCGGAAGAGATTTTGATCTCGCCAGCCAGCAGGTAAATACAGAGTTCCCTTTACCAGGTTCAGATATCGCCCAGTTTGCTATCCGGGATTTATTAGAGCGTTTCAGTCATTTGCCTGCGCCCGAACAAATGAATACCGCGCCTGCTGAATTAGATGAGCTGCTCAGCGAGCGGGATCTGATTCGTACGCTTGGCTATTTACATCTGTCGATGAAGCCGGATCTGAATATCGTGAATGAACGCGGAGAGGTACGAAACCTGATACGAGAACAACGCGAGGCACTTTCAGCTTTAGCCCGTTCTGCCGACGAGCTGATGATCATTGATGTGCTGGCGATGTTATTCGAGACTATCTTATTTGATGACCTGCTATCAAAAGCACTGCGGGAACAGCTGGGACGCCTTCAATTTCTGTTGTTGCAACTGGCTCTGAGTGATCGTACTTTCCTGAGTAATCCACTGCAATCGGCCCGGTTGTTGCTGAACCGGATGGCTTCTGTGTTACTTGGTACGCAGCATTTACCTGCGAGTCAGCACAAAATTGAGGAAGAAATTTCCCGGGTATTTAAAACTTTGTCCAGACATGATTGTCACGTACCTGAACTATTCCAGCGTATTTATAACCGGTTTGACACGTTTATCTCTACAGAATTAAGAACGCAGGATAAGTCTTTCAGACGTACCGTCAAGTCGATCGAAGAGGCTCAAATCCGCTACCTGCGTTCTGAGCAAACATCGTCATTGCTGATGGAAGGAATGACGAAGCTGAATGTTCCTCAGCATTTCGCCAATTTTCTCGCCACGGAATGGGTGCGGGCAATAAATATCGCTGAAAGAACAGATCCATCACTGGTCGATCGTATGCGAACACTGGTACCTGACATACTGTGGAGCATACAAGCCAAAAATTCTCAGGACGAACAGAGTCAGCTCACTGCAATGTTGCCCGGAATGCTGGCAGACCTCAAGCTTGGTATTGCGATGCTGGATTGGACACAGTTTAAACAGAACGCTCTATTAAACTGGCTGCATGAGAACCATCGCCGCGTATTACTTGCCACGCAAGAATTTTCAACGTCTGAGACCTTGGCGCAGATGCGGGAGTTGTTCGCGAACTTTATTCGGCAGCCACCAGTTATCCTATCCGATGTTATCGAGAGAAACAGGTACCATCAAGTCGAAAAACATTTGCGCGAAGTGCTCGCGGAATTGCATTTAAAAGTCATCTTCATTGAGGATAATGACACGAGAGCTGATCTGGAGGACGAAGATAGCTTGCCTGCAATGACTGCGTTGGAACAAAGTAAATCTTCGGAAGTCCAATCACGCTTATGTAGTGGTGTACCGATAGAAATCGCTATTGATCAGTCAATCAAACGGGGATGCATAGTCTGGGTCAACCCTAATATGAGTAATCTCGTATTGAGTCTGAATCAACAAGCTGAGCCGGTCATTATCAGCTATGACAGTTTCGTCCACTATTCCGGCAATGGTGCGCTGACATTTGTCGAAAGCGCTCCTCTGATCGACAGAGCTGTGCAGGCCGTAATCAAATCGGCAGAGATACTTGATATGCAAGTGAGCTGACGGATTCAGGCTGATACGCCAGAACCAATAACACTATTAATCAAAATAATCTCCCTCACAGATTGCCCGGAGGTGGAGGCTTTGCTATCGTCCGGTCCCGCGCTGAAAGGCGGGGAAGAAAGTGAAGCGCTGCAAGTAAAAAAGCAGCCAGACAGTCAACAGACCGAAGTCATGCCAAGCGATTTGATTGGCGCCCCCACAACAAAATGCGGAAGCCGAGAAGAAAAAGCGGATCTGAAGCGTGAAGGGAGTTGACAGTGAGAGTGAAGTGCTTCATAATCTCGGTATGGTTCTTTCTTTTTGCGAGGTTTTTTCGTGGTCATCGTATCGGTCATGGCAAATCCCTTTCGGTATTATTTCATGACCCCGGTTCACACAGAAATTCTTACAGGCTCACATCCGTTCACAAAATTACAGATTCTCGCTTATACTCAATAAGCTTATTTAACTCTTCTGATACCACCATGACGCTGGAAACTACGACTCTCCGTTTTGATGGCGCCGACAACTACGTCGCCACCGATGATTTGAAACTTGCCGTCAACGCTGCGTTAAAACTGCAACGTCCGCTACTGATCAAAGGCGAACCCGGCACCGGTAAAACCATGCTGGCAGAAGAAGTGGCGGCAGCGCTGAATATGCCCTTACTGCAATGGCACATCAAATCCACCACCAAAGCCCAGCAAGGCCTTTACGAATACGATGCCGTCTCCCGCTTGCGCGACTCCCAGCTTGGCGATGAGCGCGTCAAAGACATCCACAACTACATCGTCAAAGGCGTTTTATGGCAGGCGTTTACAGCTGATCAGCCGGTCGTGCTGCTGATCGATGAAATTGATAAAGCCGATATCGAATTCCCGAATGATTTGCTACGCGAACTCGATCGCATGGAATTCTACGTCTACGAAACACGTGAAATGGTGCGCGCCAAACATCGCCCACTGGTCATCATCACATCCAATAATGAAAAAGAATTGCCGGATGCATTTTTGCGCCGCTGCTTTTTCCATTACATTAAATTTCCGGACAAAGAGACAATGCAAAAAATTGTCGATGTCCACTTCCCCAAACTCAAGGCAGATCTGCTCACGCACGCATTACAGACATTTTATGAAGTGCGAGAGGTGGCTGGCCTGAAGAAAAAACCTTCCACATCTGAATTCATCGACTGGCTGAAACTCTTGCTGGCAGAAGATATTCCAGCCGACGCCCTGCGCAGCAAAGACAACAAAGCCATCGTGCCACCGTTGCATGGCGCCCTGCTGAAGAACGAACAAGACGTACACTTATTTGAACGCCTGATCTTCATGTCCCGCAACAACCGCTAATTCACTAATTAATTCCGCATCAACGCGCAGACGCTTGCATCCATCAAGCTCTGCGCGAATTCAGCAAGAAAATTCCCCATCAAAACTACTTTGACAATGAATGAAACCAGGTGTACAGCGCCAAGAGCATGCAGTACCGGCGGCTGCGCATATCAATAAAAAAAACGGCATCACCATTCAGGTAATGCCGTTTTTGCTGAGTAGAAAAACCGTCGTTTATTCAACGGCTAAGTAAATTACTGCGCTTCTTTCAACTGATCAAGAATGGCTGGATTTTCCAGTGTTGATACGTCTTGCGTGATGGTTTCGCCTTTTGCCAGAACACGCAATAAGCGGCGCATGATTTTGCCGGAGCGGGTTTTAGGCAGGTTGTCGCCAAAACGAATTTCTTTTGGTTTGGCAATTGGACCGATTTCTTTGGCAACCCAGTTACGCAGTTCTGTCGCAATTTGTTTGGCTTCATCGCCAATAGGACGGCTGCGTTTCAGTACCACGAATGCGCAAATCGCTTCACCTGTGGTGTCATCAGGCTTGCCGACCACGGCTGCTTCTGCCACCAGCGGATGTGCAACCAGTGCCGATTCAATTTCCATCGTTCCCATGCGGTGACCAGACACATTCAGCACATCGTCGATCCGGCCGGTAATGGTGAAGTACCCGGTATCTTTATTGCGTATCGCACCGTCACCGGCGAGATAAATCTTGCCGCCAAATTCCTCTGGGAAATAGCCTTTTTTGAAGCGCTCCGGATCGCCCCAGATGGTGCGTATCATCGCAGGCCACGGACGCTTCACAACCAGAATACCGCCCTGCCCGTTCGGTAAATCATGGCCGGTTTCATCCACGATGGCCGACATAATTCCAGGCAAAGGCAAGGTACAGGAACCGGGTACCAATGGTGTCGCGCCTGGCAATGGTGTCATCATGTGACCACCGGTTTCTGTCTGCCAGAAAGTATCAACAATAGGGCAATGACCGCGTCCGATATTGTTGTAGTACCACATCCACGCTTCTGGATTAATCGGCTCGCCCACCGATCCCAGCAAGCGCAGGGATGACAGATCAAATTTTGCCGGATGCACATTGGCATCCGCATCGGCGGCTTTGATCAGTGAACGGATTGCGGTCGGTGCAGTATAGAAAATCGTCGCTTTATGTTTTTCTACCATGTCCCAGAAACGTCCTGCATTCGGGAAGGTTGGAATGCCCTCGAATACAATTTCTGTCGCACCGACTGCCAGCGGGCCATAGGTAATGTAGGTATGGCCTGTGACCCAGCCGATATCGGCAGTACACCAGAATACGTCAGATGGTTTGATGTCGAACGTCCACTTCATTGTGAGAATCGCCCACAACAAGTAACCGCCGGAGGAGTGCTGCACGCCTTTTGGCTTACCAGTGGAGCCGGAAGTGTAAAGAATAAACAGCGGATGCTCGGCGCTAACCCATTCAGGTTCGCAGACAGCAGACTGATTTGCAACCAGATCATGCATCCACAGATCGCGTCCGGCAGTCAGATTAATTGCACCGCCAGTGCGTTTGTAGATCACGACATTTTTAACTTTTTCGCAGTCGCCCAGCGTCAGCGCTTCATCCACGATCACTTTCAGTGGCAGATGTTTACCACCGCGCACCTGTTCGTCTGCAGTGATAACGGCGACTGCACCAACGTCAACAATACGTTCATGCAAGGATTTTGCAGAAAACCCGCCAAACACCACGGAATGCGTCGCGCCGATACGTGCGCAGGCTTGCATTGCGACGACGCCTTCCACTGACATCGGCATATAAATCACAACGCGATCACCTTTGGTGATACCAAGTGATTTCAACCCATTCGCAAACTGGCAGACCTTGTGATGCAATTCTTTGTAAGTCACTTTGGTGACCTCACCGCCATCTGCCTCGAAAATGACAGCAACTTTATCGCCATTCCCTTTTTGCAGATTCACATCCAGACAGTTGTAAGACACGTTCATCAGACCGTCTTCAAACCATTTATAAAACGGTGCGTCCGTTTCATCCAGCACCGTTTCAAACGGCTTGTGCCAATGCAGATTTTCACGGGCAAGTTTGGCCCAGAAACCTTCGTAATCGGTTTCTGCTTCCTTGCACATCGCGTGGTAAGCATCCATGCCGGAAATCGTTGCATTCGCAGCGAAAGCGGCTGGCGGAGGGAAAATCCGGGATTCGGCTTTTACATCTGACGCTGAATTTTGGGCGGTATTAAGGTCTGACATACGTGTCTCCAATTTTTATAGTTTGATTGAAATCATCAACGAAGTAATAGGCAAACCTTAAACTTGGAGACTTACTCAAGCCTTACGGTTTGCAAGCGCAAGCAATACCAAAACAATACCAATTTACTACAGCAGATCTGCAGTAAAATCCTGCCACTCATACAATACAACAATCACAACGAGAACAGCAGTGACATCCCCAATGCTATGCCGTGCCGATCTGCTGCCGCACTCTGTTGCCACACAAAAATAAACCGCTTCAACAAATCCAGCGTTCTCACACGATCAGTCAGTGCCCATGTAAAATACCGCCTGCATTCATGTCAACCTGGCAGATAAAGACAGGGCTTACGCAAAGTTGTACCGGCAAAGCATGGCGACGAAGACAGCACGAATAGGTCGGTCGGGAGCCATAACGCCACTGGGACGGCTTTGCGTAAGCCCTAAAGAGACGAAGAGAACACCACATGTCAACACCAGAAACCCATAGCAAACTATCGCCACTCGCTAACCTGATATTTTTCAGCCGCTGGTTGCAACTGCCACTGTATCTCGGCCTGATCCTTGCGCAATGCGTTTATGTCTTTCATTTCTGGGTAGAACTGGTTGACCTGATCGGTGCTGCACTTGGCAATCAAGCTGCGCTGCAACACATTCTTGATGCAGTTTCCACTGGCGGCGAGCGCCCGACCAAACTGACAGAAACCACGATCATGCTGGTGGTGTTGGGATTAATTGACGTGGTGATGATTTCCAACCTGTTAATTATGGTGATTATCGGCGGCTATGAAACATTTGTTTCCCGTCTCGGGCTGGACGGTCACCCGGATCAGCCGGAATGGCTGTCGCACGTTAATGCTTCGGTACTTAAAGTGAAGCTGGCAATGGCGATCATCGGCATTTCGTCTATCCATTTGCTGAAAACATTTATCAATGCCGGCAATTACAAATCAGAAGTGATCATCGCGCAGACGGCAATACACATTGCGTTTCTGCTGTCCGCGATGGCAATCGCCTACTGCGATCAGATTATGACCAAGACACAGCAAGCCGCTGCTAAACATTAATAACAACGCACAAACTCAAACCAATCATGTGCCCTGTCTCCCAATATTCATGCGGCCTTCCGGAGCACTCATCCGGACACCCGCATCTTTATTGGGGTTCCGCCACATCACTGGTTGATACCCGCGCCGATATTCGCTGTGCCAATATCGGCACAGCAAAGATACAGCGCAAAGAACCTCCGCTTTTTTCATTCACCTAGCCAAGAGCCACATCATGACAGTCATTAAACAAGACGACCTGATCGAATCCGTTGCTGCAGCCCTGCAATTCATCAGTTACTACCATCCTGCTGATTACATTGCCCATCTGGCGCGTGCTTATGAAGCAGAACAAAGCCCTGCCGCTAAAGATGCGATTGCACAGATTCTGACAAACTCGCGCATGTGCGCTGAAGGCCACCGCCCTATCTGCCAGGACACCGGCATCGTCAACGTATTCCTGAAAATCGGTATGGGCGTGCGTTTTGAAGGTTTTTCCGGCTCCATCATTGATGCCGTAAACGAAGGCGTGCGTCAGGGCTACAACAATGCCGATAACAAGCTGCGCGCATCCATCGTTGCTGACCCTCAGTTTGAACGTAAAAACACCAAAGACAACACGCCTGCCGTGGTGCACATGGAACTGGTGCCGGGCAATACCGTTGATGTCAAAGTCGCAGCCAAAGGCGGCGGCTCTGAAAACAAAACAAAATTCGTAATGCTGAACCCATCTGATTCTCTGATCGACTGGGTCATGAAAACCGTGCCGACCATGGGTGCAGGCTGGTGTCCGCCAGGTATGCTGGGCATAGGTATCGGCGGTACAGCCGAAAAAGCTATGCTGATGGCGAAAGAATCCCTGATGGATGACATCGACATGTACGAGCTGAAGAAACGCGGCCCGCAAAACAAGCTCGAAGAATTGCGTATCGAGTTGTGCGACAAGGTCAATGCACTTGGCATAGGCGCGCAAGGTCTGGGTGGTCTGACGACTGTACTCGACGTCAAGATCAATATGTATCCGACGCATGCTGCGTCCAAACCGGTGGCGATGATTCCTAACTGTGCAGCAACACGTCACGCTCACTTCGTACTCGACGGTTCCGGCCCGAGCTATATCGAACCACCGAAACTGTCTGACTGGCCAGAAGTCCACTGGACACCAGACACAGAAAAATCCAAACGCATCGACCTGAACACCCTGACCAAAGAAGAAGTCGCTTCCTGGAAGCCAGGTCAGACCTTGCTGCTGAACGGCAAAATGCTGACCGGCCGCGATGCAGCGCATAAGCGTATTCAGGATATGCTGGCGAAAGGTGAATCGCTGCCAGTTGATTTCACCAACCGTGTGATTTATTACGTTGGCCCGGTTGATCCTGTGCGTGATGAAGCAGTTGGCCCGGCAGGCCCGACCACGGCCACACGTATGGATAAATTCACCGACATGATGCTGGAAAAAACCGGTCTGATCTCGATGATCGGTAAAGCAGAACGTGGCCCGGTTGCGATTGAATCAATCAAAAAACATCAGTCTGCATATCTGATGGCAGTGGGTGGTGCGGCTTATCTTGTCTCGAAAGCGATCAAATCTGCGAAAGTGGTTGGCTTCGCCGATCTGGGCATGGAAGCGATCTATGAATTCGATGTCGTCGATATGCCAGTGACCGTTGCTGTTGATTCAAACGGCACCTCGGTACACAATACCGGCCCGAAAGAATGGCAGGCAAAAATCGGTATCATTCCGGTGCAGTAATCCCCGCCTGTTTCCCGGTTCATCACCACGGAAAGAGGCAGCGCAAAGCCGGTATTTTGTATCCGGCATTGCTCTGCCTTTTTCCTCTCATCATAAAATGACGATGCGATTTTCCCCTGATGCACCGATAGGCGTGTTTGATTCCGGTGTTGGCGGCTTATCGGTGTTACAGCACATTCGTCAGACGCTGCCGCACGAATCCCTGATGTATTTTGCCGATTCGGGCTTTGCTCCTTACGGCGAAAAATCTGAATCAGTGATTATTGAACGCAGTTTTGCGATCACTGATTTTCTCTTGCAGCATCACATCAAAGCACTGGTAGTCGCCTGCAACACAGCGACTGCAGCGGCGATACAATTACTGCGTCAGCGCCACCCTGATCTGATCATCGTCGGCATTGAACCCGGCTTGAAGCCCGCGGCAGCTCTGAGTCAATCCGGCATCATCGGTGTCCTCGCGACGCAAAGCACCTTACACAGTAAAAAATTTCAGGATCTGCGCGATCATCTGACGCAGACGACCGGCGTTAAAGTAGAACAGCAAGCCTGTATAGGACTGGCCAGCCAGATAGAGAAAGGCGAACTGCATTCTGGTGTCACCTACTCGCTGGTGCAGAAATACGTCACACCTTTATTGCACGCAGGTGCAGATGCCATAGTGCTGGGCTGCACGCATTACCCGTTCGTGATCCCACTCATCAATGAGGTGATTGCGCAAACCTCGGCACCGGGCAGGCAAATGCACATCATCGATACGGGACTGGCCGTCGCTCAGCAATTAAAACGGCGGCTCATCAAAACGGATTTGCTGACACATAGCAGTGACGCCGCCAATGTCACCGCATGGACTACAGGCAGCCAGTCCAGCCTGAATACGGCGTTCACGCAGTTATTGAAAATACCAGCAACCACGATACACACCTTAGCCACGCAACACATACCGGCAGACAAATAAAAACGGCGCTCAACAGCGCCGTTTTTTACGCATATCACTGAATAATCAACGTTCAGCGAAACCGGGCTACCCCGGGTATAACATCGCGTGATTAACTCAGCACTGCCGCAATCGCCTTCGCTGTTGCTTCGACATTGCCCGTATTCAGACCTGCGACGCACATGCGGCCAGAACGCACCAGATACACGCCGAACTCGTCTTTCAGACGATCACATTGTTCTGCTGTCAGGCCGGTGTAGCTGAACATACCGCGTTGCGTCAGGAAGTAACTGAAATCGCGGCCCGGTAATTTCGCACTCAGCACATCGTGCAACTGACGGCGCATTAACTGAATACGATCACGCATCGCAACTACCTCTGCTTCCCACATCGGGCGCAACTCTGGATCTGTCAACACGCGCGCCACTAATTGGCCACCATGCAAAGGCGGATTCGAATAATTGCGACGTATCGTTGCCTTCATCTGACCGAGCACGTTCACCGCCTGCGCCGCATCCGGGCAAACAACGCTCAACGCACCACAACGCTCGCCATACAGACTCATACTCTTGGAGAAAGAATTAGCGACGAAGAAGCTCAAACCCTCATCGGCCAGCAAGCGCACCGCATATGCATCTTCCTCTATACCATCGCCATAACCCTGATAAGCCAGATCGAGGAAAGCGATCAGCTCGCGCTCTTTCAGCACTGGCACCAATGCCTGCCATTGCGCCTGCGTCAGATCAACGCCGGTCGGGTTGTGGCAGCAAGCATGTAACAACACAATGCTTTTCTTTTCTGCCGCTTTGAACGCTTCCAGCATCGCATCAAAACGCAGGCCGCCAGTCGCAGCGTCATAGTACGGATATGTCTTAACCGTGATTCCCGAGCCCTCAAACACAGCGCGGTGATTGTCCCAGGTCGGGTCACTCACCAGCATTACAGAACCGGGAAAATAACGATGTATAAAATCGCCGCCGACTTTCAGACCACCGCTGGAACCCACCGTCTGCAAAGTTACAATACGACCAGCCTTGACCGCCGCATGTTCCGCGCCGAACAACAAATGCTGAACCGCGGTACGGAAATTCGCCGCGCCTTCCATCGGCAAATACGGACGTGCGCCCGCTTCTGCCACCACCTTCAACTCCGCCGCACGCACCGATGGCAGCATAGGAATCTTGCCGGCATCATCAAAGTAAATACCGATGGACAGATTAATTTTGTTCGGACGAGGATCTTTACCAAACGCCTCATTCAAAGACAAAATAGGATCACCAGGATAGGCTTCGACGTGCTGAAACATGTTATGACTCCAGATAGTTATACATACGACAGGAATATCGCTCCGTACTCAGCGTATCCTGAAAATAAAGAAAGACAAGATGCGAAGACAGAACGCGACAAGACCGTCATTTTGACATACTCCATCGCCAATACCGCCATTGCCGGAAGATTATCCGCATCTGCTTCTGTGAAAAAACGGGTATCTGCAGACCTCAGTGCAATACGCTTGATCGCGCGCACATGCTGTCGGGCTGCTGCATGCTCAGTAAGCACAGAGAAAATACGCAATATGCACGCTTCAGAATATCGTCCACCGCAGCTGAAAAGTCACATTCAACGATACGCCTGTGTTGAATTCGGCAGGCTGACAGACACGTCAGGCAACGCTTTTCGGGTAGCCAATTGCCTCAGCCTCAGCATAGACTGCACTTAAATCAGCATCAGGATTCAGCGCCAGAATGAGCGCATCATCAAGCGGCTGATGAGAAAACAGCGCCTCTACCGCTGCAAGCGACACAGCAACTTCGTAGTACTCTTCCGCCCAAGTTTTATAGGCCGCAGGCTCCGACACGATCAGCGCAAGCATGTCGTCGGAACCATCATTATCTAAACTGCTGCTGACCTTACTCCAGCCCACATCAGCCGTTTGTCGCCAGTAGCAAAAAGTTGCGCGCTCCATAGAAAATGCCGGCTCCTGCAAAAATGACGCAAAATTTGCCGGCACCTGCGCCTGAATGTTGTGAGGAAGTTCAGCATCATCGGCCAGTTCATGTGCGTAACCCTTGAGCACCGCCCCGGCAGCGTCCAGCAGCAAGAACCAGTCATCGCCGCAACCATTACGCATCGATGCCATTTCTTCACCCTGCCCCCAATGGCGATCAAAGCTGTAATAGCGATATGCCCATTCCGGGCAAAGTATCGCATCCAGCATCGCAAGCGATTGCGTGACCCGGCGTATTTTCGGAATGGATGGCAGTAAATCAGGGGACATGTTTGGTACTTATGTTTGACATGACGAGCCGCCGCAGCGGCGAAGGGAACCCACAAGTGCAGCTTGTGGTTCCCTCTCGACTGCAGGGTTAGAGATCACTCTCGAAGACAAACTCATAGTGCGTGACGTCGGTAGATGCCTCATCAAGCTGCGAAATGATTTCCGATTCGGACGGAACGCTAGTCGGTGACCAGCTTGCACTCCACTCAAGGTGCGGCTGGTATTTCCCGTCTGCGTGAAGCGTAAACCCTTCGTAGCCAAGGAACTTGCAGCGCTCTGCAAGGATGCGATGAACGCAAGCGGCCGATGCGCTGCGCGGAACAAGCGTAACTCCACCAAGTGCCAGATACGGAATATTCCAGTGGGGAAGCAACTCACGTGGTCGTAACATTTGATCCCTAACGTGGTGCTAAGGGGCGCGCCGAAGGCGCGTCCCAGCGACCGGAGGGAGCGAACTTGAGCGCAGGGTTAGAACGCGGAGCTTGATAGATGCCCACAGACCTAAAGCCCCCACAAAAAGACCGCCACATGCAAGCGCGGACAAGTAGGCAACAACCTGCGAGGTAGAAGAAAACGTGCCACCGCCGAAAAGAACTGCGAGTGCGGCAACTGACAAGCTAATACCGACCACGACGCCAGCAACAAATATGGCAGCTGCTCGAAACGCTACGATGGTTGGCAAAAATGCTCTAGCAACGATAAACGCGAGTGCCAAAAGCACCAGGAGTGCGAAAGCAATGATTAGTGCGGAGAACATCGGACCCATAGTGTTCTAACTTGTTTTAAAGTGCAAAATGGCAAAATAACAGATGAATGAAAAATAAGCAACAAGTTCCAATGCCTCGCAAGTCCTTATCTGGTCTAGCTTTTTTTCGTTATACTGATTAAAAACACAGTACAACAACAGGAACCTGCCCGCGCTCGTCGCAGGCTCAAATACGTCGGGGTATCACATCAGTTAGGCGCACAGACGCATGCGCCCAAACCCGAGGGGAAAATGCTCTCATTCTGCATACTCCCCCCTGTTTTTAATAAAACACCCTTAATCCCTGCATAAAAATTGGGCTTGTAGATATACCCCGGGGAGTATATTTTCAGGATTTGAAGGGCTGAAAAAGAGTATGGAGAGCACCTGAGGCTGCCAGCCAACGCGGTGAGTACAAAAAATCAGTGGCAGGCAATCGGGCGATTTGCCTGCACTCTGACAATATTAGTTATGAAATTCGTTTAATCCAGCGGACGGCACAGCGACAGCACATGCCCCTGATCCGGGCGGGCGGCGCCGCTCAGCATGGCTTCGTAGACCTGACGCACATGGTCTTCGCCATCACCGTGGCTGATCTGCATCCACGGTTTTTCAGCCGCCATGACGGGTTGCATGAAAGCTTGCCATGCGTCTGCCAGGCGTTTCTGTACACCGCCCGGGCCCCAGTCTGTTATGCGTTTTTTGATTTGTGCCGGAGCAAAAAACAGGGTTGGTCTGGCACCCGGCAAACCGGATGCACCGCTGAGTTCATCTCAGTGCGTGCCGCCAACGGCGCAGCTGTATTTCATGTTGTCGCCAAAATGATGATGCAGCTGGCTGCGCAACTGCCCGTTGCCCGCCATATCGACATACACCACGGCCTGATCAGCCGTCAGTGTGGCGACCTCGTCATAGCTGATGACCTGATCGTAAATCCCCATATTGCGGACGAATTCCAGATTTGCCGCCGAGGTCAGACCGATCACCTTGCAGGTTTTATCCTTGCGCTGCGACAGCATAAACGCGAGGCCATACGCCGTTTTGCTGGAGGCACTCGAAATCAGCACAGATTGCGCACCGAAAAACTGGTTGTCGTCGAGAAAATCATCAATCATGAAGGATGTGATAAACAGCGGCCGCAGCAGCACTTGCACGTCTTCCGATTCTTTGGTGTAACCAGGGTCGGTCGTCGTTCTGACGTAATGGTTGTACAAACCGTGCATAGCCTGACGGTGTTCAGCGCCATCCATAAAACCAGCGTCGGACACGCGGGTAGCATTCACGGTCAGATGCGTCGCCATCGGGTAGTAGCCGTAGAAACGTTCACCGACCTGCACACCATCGGCTTTGGACGCGATGACATCGGCAAAACCCCAGACCGGGATATTGCCCCAGCCATCTTCCGTAGGAAAGAAATTCCAGTATTGCATGGCCTCGCCAAAAGCGGCATAGGTCACGTTATTGGAGGTGAAAGCAAAACGGTCTATCTGCAGCAACACCTGTCCGTCTTGCAGCTCGCCCAGCGTTGGTACACGCAAAGGGACAAATCTGGATTCAGGCAAGTGGCTTTTGTTGACGATGAATTCTTTCGGTTGGATGCTCATGTCTCGTTATCTGTTTTGTTAAAAAGTACAGTATTGCATGTTTTTTGACATCTTTTCAAAAGCGATACCAGCTGTGCCGGATTGCCGCTTCAAACCGAACACAGCGTTCTTGCACACGCGCCTGATGACAGTATTCTGCGAAACACGGCACGACAAAAAAGTTTCCCCTCCGATAAAAACATCAGATGCACCGCAATGAAGCCGACATTCACCATAACAAAGCCCACCTTTGGTGCAACGCAATAAAAATACCCGCACAAGCATCTGATTTCAGAAATCACAGAATCAGAAGGCGAAAAAAAAGCCCGCAATTGCGGGCTTGAATCCAAAACCTGTGGGGTATTGGAGGAGACAGTTCCAATATACTGCAATGCAGCAAAAATGTATAGCGTTTTTTAAAAAAAATCGAAAATCCATAAAAAATGGCATTACCAAAAGTGGAATAATGCCATTCTTAAAAAAACTCCCGCGTTACAAGGTGTATTCACCCTGAACCTGCAAGAGGTCTGAGTGGTGTTTATTCTTCCGCGTGATTATGCGAATAATCATTGGCTTCCACCGGTACGTTCGCGCCGTTGATGCCTTCAAAAAAGAAAGGCTTGCGGGCTTTTTTGCTTGCACCGGTTTCATTCATGCTGGCGGTATCGTATAAGCGGCCATTGATCATCACCTGAGTGATGCGGTCAGACTGGCGGATGTCTTTCAACACATCGCCATCGATCACCATCAGATCGGCCAGTTTGCCGGGTTCCAGCGAGCCCACATCTTTATCCAGCCCCAGGTAGCGCGCGCCGTTCATCGTCGCGCTGCGGATCGCTTCTATCGGTGTCATACCGCCGCGCACCAGCGTCCACATTTCCCAATGCGCCGCCAGACCTTCACGCTGACCATGCGCCCCCAGATTCACAGGTACACCGGCTTTTTGCAGCGCCACGGCTGTTTCTGCGGTACGGAACACATTGAAATCTTCTTCCGGCGCAGTGACACGACGCACGCTGCGCGGTTGCAATACCGAGCGCGGCACGTATTTAGACAGGAGTGGATGCTTCCAGACATCAGTACGCGCATACCAGTAATGCTCGCCATCCAGTCCGCCATAAGCAACGCCGAGTGTCGGGGTGTAACCAACCTTGGTCTGCGACCATAACTGCTTGACGTCGTCATAGACTTTTTCCACTGGCAACGCGTGCTCGACACCGGTATGGCCATCAACCACCATGGTCATATTGTGCTGGAACAGTGAGCCGCCTTCAGGTACCACCATCATGCCGGTCTGCCGTGCGGCTTCCAGAATCTGCTGACGCTGTTCGCGGCGTGGCTGGTTGTAGCTTTTCACCGAAATCGCACCGGCTGCTTTGAGGCGTTTCAGATGCGTCATCGCGTCATCCAGACTATTCACCACAGCGCTGAAATTACCTTTTGCGCCGTACAGAATTGTGCCGGTGGAAAAAATACGCGGCGCCACCACTTCCCCGGCTTTTTGTAATTCGCTGTGCGTGAAAATATCATTGGTGTCGTTCGACGGATCATGTATCGTCGTCACACCAAAAGCGAGCGACGCGTAATCGATCCAGCTTTGTTGCGGGATAATGCCGCCCTCGCCCATGCCGCCATGCCAATGCACATCCACAATGCCCGGCAATATGGTTTTGCCTTTCGCATCAATCACCGTTGCACCGGCAGGTGTCGCCACCTCTGACGTTTTGCCTATCTGCACAATGCGATTATCTTTGATGACGATGCGGCCATCGTCTATCACTTCATCGCCTTTCATGGTCGCAATTTTTGCGCCGGAAATCACAGTCACCCCGGCAGGCTTATCAGCCTTTTGCGCAAAGCCTATCTTCATGCCGTTTTCACTGAATTTCGGCAGTTCTTTCGGCGCGCCGGGCACGAAAGCAAAGGCATCTTTCAGATCACGGGTGAACAATTCATCGCCCAGCGCAAAATGAATTTTCTTGCTATCACCCGACCAGTGCAGATATTGGCCAGCGTTCACATCCAATTGTTTGACAGGTAGCGCATCCATTTTCTGACCTATCGTGATCGGCTTGCCCGCCAACGGCAGCGGCGTCACGTACGCATGGAAACGCTCGCCGAATGCCAACCATTCACCATCAGGCGAGATCGCAAACTCACCGGCAAATTCACTCTTTGCCACCGCCTGTTCCGGCGATTTATCCAGAGGCACACGCACCAGCGATGTCGTCCAATCGACTTCGCCGGTGTATTTGGTGCGGCTCACATACACGGCGCTGCCATCTTTGCCGAACTGCGGTGCGCTGCCATCTTCCGTCACCAGCACCGGTGCAGATTTACCATCGGTATTCGCGATATACACGCCTGTTTCGACTGCATACCACGGCGTGGTCAGATAACCGCCTCTGGCTTTGACGAAAACAACTTGCTTACCATCGGGTGAAAAACGGGCCTGCACATATTTACCCGGTGCTTTCGTGATCAGGGTTTCTTTACCTGAGGCGATATCCAGCACCTTCACCGTGCCGAGTTTCTGATCATTCCAGGTGGTATAAACGACGCTTTTGCCATCACGGGAAAAGCTGGGGAAATATTCAAAATTTTCGGTTTGTTTCGTCAGGCGACGTGGTGTGCCATTCGGTAAATCGCGGATATACAAATGCCCCAGCGCCGAGTAAATCACTTTATCGCCCGCAGGTGCAACATTCACCCAGCGCAGCTGATGCACGTCGAACTGATCCGGCGCGACATCGTGCGCAAAGCGCAATGCCGGACGAATTTCACGGCTGTCTTTGACATGGAAAGCGATCTCATTTGCTTTGCCTGCAAACGGATCAAGTCGCCATAATTTTCCCTTCGCCCAGACCACAATTTCTTTACTGCCCGGCATCCACGCAAACGCAGGATACACGCCGTGGATCGCCCAGGCTTCCTGCATATCGCGTTCCAATTCCGGCCAGGCGGCAGTTTCAGCGCCGGTCTCCAGATTTTTCAGGAACAAGGTAGATTGATTGCGGACACGGCGCACGAAGGCGAGGTATTTGCCATCCGGCGAAGGCACAGGACGTACCGCACCGCCGGGGCCGCTGACGATGGCTTTGACTTTACCATCCTGCAAATCTTTGCGGAAAATCTGATAAATCTGCCCATTCGAATCTTTGTTATATTCAAACGACGTGCCGCCGGTTGTGTCTTGCGAATAATAGACGTAACGACCATCCGGCGAAAATGCGGGTTCGCCCAGATCTTTTTGCCAGTTCGGTTTTTCATTCAGTTGTATGCCTGCACCACCGCTGGTGTGATACATCCAGATTTCACCGGAACCCAGCGAACGCGTGCCGCTGTAATGTTTGCGGGCGGCGATGTAATTGCCATCCGGATGCCAGACCGGATTATTCAACAGGCGGAAATCTTCTTTGGACACCGCGCGCGGGTTGCTGCCATCGGCATCCATCACCCAGACATTATCGCCGCCACCAGCGTCCGACATAAACGCTATGTGTTTGCCATCCGGCGAAAAACGCGGCTGCATTTCCCATGCGAGCGAATGCGTGAGCGCTTTCGCTTCACCACCGCTGACCGGCAGGCTGTAAATATCACCGAGCAAATCAAATACCAGTTGCTTGCCATCTGGGCTGACATCGACACTCATCCAGGTGCCGCTGCGGGTATCGATATTCACCGTTTGTTTGTCACCGGGCGGATTATTCACATCCCATTTTTTCTTGTCGGTATCTGCCTTTTTTTCGGCCTTGTTTTCTGCTTTGGTGTCGGTGGCAGCTGTTTTTTCAGCTCCGGCGGCAAATGTAGCTGCAACCGGAAAGCACATCATGACTGCCAGTGCGCCTGGCAAGAGTCTGGAAACACGCATCAGTTTTTCTCCTGTTTCTTTTTTTGAGGGTTCGCGCTCGCACGTTTGCTTGCCGTAGTGCTGACGCCGGCTGAGCGCTGATGATCGTTGACGTCTGTCGGACTGAACAAAGCAGAAAATAGTTCCCGCTGTCAGCGCTTTTCGTTACCGCTTTTTGGTGATGGATGACGCCCTGCTCAGCGTCAGCACTCATAGTGTGTGTGCAGAGAAACGACAAACGCAGACGCTGTGAAGCCGCGAGCAGTGACAGGCAGAGAACATCGCCGGTATCAGCCGGGTGTTACAGCAATTCAGTCAGCGCGGGACAAATCGCGCCACAAGCGCTTAAAAACCGGGGAAAATGCCTAATATATACTCCCCCCAGTATTTTTTAAAACCCTTTATTTACAATGAGGATAGAGCGAAATCAGCAGATACTCCCCTGTTTTCTGCTTTTTAGAGGAGTTACCCAGACAGCAGAAGCAGGTCGTTCAGTTTTTAAGCGTTGCAGTGTCAGTGATGCCCCAGTCACGCAGTATGTCCTGACTGTGTTGCCCAGGTTGCGCCGGTGCTTGCGGCAGATCCGGCACACTGCGGCTGAAGCGCGGCGCTGGTGCTGGCTGTGTCACGCCAGCGATCTCAACAAAATTCTGCCGCGCCAGATTATGCGGATGCTGCGGTGCCTCGGCCATATCCAGCACAGGCGCAAAACAGATGTCGGTGCCTTCCATAATGGCGCACCATTCGGCCCGGGTTTTCGTCAGAAAAACCGCCGCTAATTTTTGTTTCAGCTCCGGCCATGCTGGCGTGTGCATTTGCTGCTGAAACGCGGGATCGGTGATGCCTGCGTGTTGCAGCAATAGCTGATAAAACTGCGGTTCTATTGCACCGACCGAAACAAATTTACCGTCCGCGCAGGCGTAGGTATCGTAAAAATGCGCGCCACCATCGAGCATATTGCTGCCGCGCTGATCATTCCACGCACCGTAAGCACGGAAGCCATACAGCATCGCGCCGAGCAAGGCGGAACCATCGACCATCGCCGCATCCACGACCTGGCCGCGCCCGGATGTTTTTGCCTCGAGTAAGGCGCAAACGACACCGAACGCCAGCATCATCGCACCGCCGCCAAAATCACCGACCAGATTCAGCGGCGGTGCCGGTGGCGTATCGGGGCGCCCCATTGCATGCAGCATGCCGCTCAAGGCGATGTAATTCAGATCGTGCCCTGCCACTTGCGCTAAAGGACCATCTTGCCCCCAGCCTGTCATGCGGCCAAACACCAGACGCGGATTTTTTTGCAGGCAGACATCCGGCCCCAGACCCAGCCTTTCCATCACGCCGGGACGAAATCCTTCGATCAGCGCATCGGCTTTGCCGATCAGTTCCAGTAAGGTTGCGCGGTCTTGTGGCTGCTTCAGATCGAGCGCCAGCGAACGCCGGCCGCGCGCCATCACATCGTATTTTGTGCCCAGCATGGGAAACGGATTGGCCGCACCGGGCACTGGTGGGCGATCGATGCGTATGACTTCTGCCCCCATGTCGGCGAACATCATCGCCGCAAACGGGCAAGGCCCCAGCCCCACCATTTCTATGATGCGCAAACCACTTAATGGACCACTCATACTGCCTCCGGAAGATGATTATCTGATGCAGGGTGCGTCGCGTTTTCAGCAGCATCATCTTCGTGCCAAGCAGTACGCGCGATTCTGTCAGAACGACACCCTGATCAATTTATTTGCAATCGCTTACAAGCCGCGGGCGATGATTTCTTTCATGATTTCATTCGCCCCGCCATAAATGCGCTGCACACGGGCATCCGCATACATCTGCGCAATCGGATATTCGAGCATATAACCATAGCCACCGAACAGTTGCAGACACTGATCGACAACTTTGCATTGCAGGTCGGAGATCCAGTATTTCGCCATCGACGCCAGCTCAGTATCCATGCGGCCTTCGAGCATATCGACGATGCACCGGTCGATAAAGGTTCGGGCAATGGTGGCTTCAGTTTTGATTTCCGCCAGTACAAAACGGGTGTTCTGCATGTCTATCAATGCCTGTCCAAACGCCTTGCGCTGTTTCGTATGCTCGACTGTCAGCTGCAAAGCACGTTCTATCGCGGCAACCCCGGTGACACCGAGTATCGTGCGTTCATACGGTAACTCCGTCATCAACTGTGCGAAGCCACGACCTTCCACGCCACCGAGCACCGCATCCGCAGGCACGCGCACATCGTCAAAAAACAGCTCGCAGGTATCCTGCCCTTTCTGACCGATTTTCTCCAGGATACGACCGACTTTAAAACCGGGGCAATCTCTGGTTTCCAGCAACATCAGCGAAACACCTTTGGCACCCGCGTCCGGATCAGTTTTGGCAACGACAACGATCAGATCAGCCAGATAGCCATTCGAGATAAAAATTTTTGAGCCATTAATGCGGTAACCATCTGCATCCGCCAAGGCAGTGGTGCGTATGCCTTTCAGATCAGAACCGGCGCCGGGTTCGGACATCGCAATCGCCGCGACCATTTCACCGCTCGCCAGCAAGGGCAGATATTTTTTCTTTTGCGCTTCCGTGCCCTGATTCAGAATGTAGTGCGCCACAATCGCATGCACATGGATGCCGAACGCCATGTCACCGGCATAAGTCAGTTCTTCAAACACGATCGCCTGATGCGCAAAAGTGCCGCCGGAACCACCGTATTCTTCAGGAATATCTGCGAGCAGCATACCCATTTCGCCACCTTTGCGCCACAACTCGCGATCGACGTGTTGCTGTCTGGCCCAACGTTCCTGATGCGGTACCACTTCGCTCTCGACAAAACGGCGAATCGCATCGCGGAAACCTTCCAGCTCGGCTGTCATCCAGGGGGATGTATATTGCATATTATTTTCCTCTCTGCCTCAGGATTGGCGATACATGGTGACGACGCAAGCGCCGCCCAGTCCCAGGTTATGCTGCAGTGCTGTCCGCGCATTGGCGACCTGTCGCGCTCCCGCATTGCCACGCAATTGCTGGGTCAGCTCGAAACACTGCGCGAGCCCGGTGGCGCCCAGCGGATGCCCTTTCGACAGCAAACCGCCGGAAGGATTGGTCACGACTTTACCGCCGTAGGTATTGTCGCCATCGTCAATGAATTTTTCCGCGCCGCCTTCGGGGCATAAACCCAGTGCTTCGTAAGTGATCAGTTCGTTGTGCGCAAAGCAGTCGTGCAATTCGACGACATCCAGATCTTCCGGGCCTATACCAGCCTGGGCATAGACTTTCGCTGCTGCACTCTGGCTCATGTCGTAACCCACTACGCGCATCATGTCACTTGAATTAAAAGTGCTGGGCGTATCCGTCGTCATGGCTTGTGCAGCAATATACACTTGCGTATTCAGGCCACGCGCTTTGGCAAATTTTTCAGAAACCAGGACTGCCGCAGCAGCGCCACAGGTCGGCGGACATGCCATCAGTTTCGTCATCACACCGGGCCAGATCATGGTGGAATTCAGCACATCTTCCGGTGTCACTTCTTGACGGAACAAGGCCAGCGGATTATTCACCGCATGGCGGCTGGCTTTGGCGCGTATCTTTGCAAACGACGCCAGCGGTGTGCCGTATTCCTGCATATGCGCCAACCCGGCACCGCCAAAATAACGCAGCGCCAGCGGAATCTGCGGCATGCCGACCAACTGATCGGTCACGGCATCAAACGCATCAAACGGACTAGGTCTGTCCTGAAATACAGAGCCCAACGCGCCCGGGCTCATCTGCTCAAACCCCAGCACCAGCACGCAATCAACGGCACCGCTGGCAATCGCCTGCCGCGCCAGAAACAAGGCGCTGGAGCCAGTCGAACAATTATTATTCACGTTCACAATCGGTATGCCGGACATGCCGATCTGATACAAAGCCTTTTGCCCTGCCGTTGAATCGCCGTACACATAACCGACATACGCCTGCTCGATGTCATCGTAGCTGATGCCTGCATCAGCGAGTGCCAGACGGCCAGCTGTCATTCCCATCTGATCGTAACTCTCGCTGGTGCCTGGCTTGACGAAAGGGATCATCCCTACGCCGGATACATATACCCGCTGATTCATGTGTGTCTCCTGATTATTTTTATGATTGATAGATGATGTAAAACTGCGCTTAAGCAAAGCTGCGCCATCTCCGGTAACAACTTTGCAGCTTTGCCGCATCGTCCGCAGAACAGCCGGGCTGAAGCGGGCAATAAAATAGGTCAAACGACCAATTAAACAAAAATTATAGGTCAGTCGTACTATTTGTCAATCGTTATGGGATAATTTTGCCTCACACTTACTCGTATTTCCCAACGCGATTGCTCATATCCACACATTACTCATGCCTGATGCACTACACACCTCGTTGAAAAGCAAACCTTCCGGTACCACAGAAAAAGGCATGGAGCGAGTGCATGCGATTCTGAGTGTTGCACGGGCGATTTTTGCGACCGAGGGTTACGCAGGCTTATCGATGCGCAAAGTCGCCTCGCAGGCGGGCATCAGCCTCAGCAACGTGCAGCACTATTATCAAAGCAAAGATTTGCTGATCGAAGCCGTGCTGCTGATGACGATGAACATGTTTCAGGAAAAACTCGATCACATCACGGCAACGAAGGGCAAACTGTCGCGCATAGAACAGCTCAACAGCGCGATTGATATGTTTCTGGAGGAATTGAATGACCCGCTGACACACGGTTTGTTTTTTGAACTATGGGCACTGGCGGCGCGCAATGCATTCGCGTCGGCGCTGATGGATACGATGATTTTGCGCGAACGCAAAGCCATTTATAAATTGATACGCGGTATGCACCCGGATGTCAGTGATGACGAGTACATGTTACGCGCAGTTCTGATCGTCGCTCAGGTGGAAGGTCTGATGTTGTTCCGCTATCACAAGCACAGACAAAAAACAGAAATGCAGGCGGTACATGCAGCGTTGAAGAAAAGCATAGTCCAACTTGCCACCACCGCATAAGGCCTGCATCCCTCTCGTAAAAATCAGGCCATCGCCGATACAAAGAACAAGCCGCTAAGTGCAATACCGGCACCGGCGATGCGGCTGAGTTTTGCACTGAATTTTGTACTGAGTAAGCGGTTTGCGGTGATCGTCGCGAATAAGCCGCTCAGATGCAACAAGGCAGTCGCCACCACAAAACCGGCACCGAACGACAAGGCTTTGCCATCCGCCGGCATTTCAACCCCATGCGCATAACCATGCGCGACGGCGAATACCGCGATCAGCGCCGTGCTGGCAGCCAGCGGCAATTTCACTGCGCCCGCGATCAGCAAACCAAGTATCAAGACAGAGGCGGCAATGCCCGCCTCCACACCCGGAAGGATGACGCCACTCATGCCCAGCGCTGCACCAGCCGTCATCATCAGCGGAAATGCCAGTGGCAAAAGCCAGTAAGCCGGGCGCTGATGTTGCGCAGCCCAGATGCCCACCGCCAGCATCGCCAGCAAATGATCTGCGCCCATCAGCGGATGCAGGAAACCTGCAAGAAAGCCGCTGCCTCCGGCGACGGAATGCATCACGCTGACGTGGGCAAACGCTGGCGTTGTGGCGAGCAGCGTTGCGCTCAGCAAGCTCAACAAGCTCAGTAAATGGCGGGATTTAACGGTGACGGATTTCATGATTTTTTCCTTCAGCTTGGATGAATACGAATGGTAGGAATTAATAATTTTCAGAAAAAATACTGCAGAACTTACGCAAAATTGTCCTGGCAAGGCTGGGCGACGAAGACAGTACGAATAGTACGGCCAGGAGCCATAACGCCGCAGAGGCGATTTTGCGCAAGTCCTCGCACGGGCTTATGGTCTGACTTCGTCCAGCATGCCCTGCTCACGAATGAAACTCACCACGGCTTCCAGCCCGTCACCAGTGCGCAGATTCGTAAACACAAACGGGCGCGTGCCGCGCATGCGTTTGGCATCCTGCGCCATGATGTCGAGGTTCGCACCAACATACGGTGCCAGATCTGTTTTATTGATGATCAGCAGATCAGAACGGGTGATGCCGGGGCCGCCCTTACGCGGGATTTTTTCACCGCCTGCCACGTCGATCACATAAATCGTCAGATCGGATAATTCAGGACTGAAGGTCGCCGCCAGATTGTCACCGCCAGATTCCACCAGTATCAGATCAAGATCAGGAAAATCGGCACTCATACGCGCAATCGCTTCCAGATTAATCGAGGCATCTTCACGAATCGCGGTGTGCGGGCAACCGCCGGTTTCCACGCCCATCAGTCTTTCCGCTGGCAACGCATCAGCACGCAGCAGAATTTCCATATCTTCTTTGGTGTAAATATCATTCGTGATGACCGCCATTTCGTAGTCGTCGCGCATGCGTTTGCACAGCATTTCGCACAAGGCGGTTTTGCCGGAACCGACCGGGCCACCGATGCCGACACGCAAGGGATTCGGTTCGCTTTTGCCAGTTGCTGTGCTCGTATCGGCTGTGCTCGTATCGGCTGCATTCACATTTTCTGTATTCATAGTCATTCTGTTCCTGTTGTTCTCATGTTGAGGCGACAAACATCATCTTTAACTTCCGTCTGTAAAACACGTCAGGAACGGTAAAGACGGCTGTACTGCACTTCATGCTGCATAGACAAAAGCGACAAACCCGGCGACCAGTTCGATAACTGATGGTCTTCCAGATGCTCTGCCAGCGTCGCTGCGGCTTCCAGATCTGCGCGCAGCGACAGCAATAAACGCTGCCCTGCGACCTGCCCCAGCGGTATTGATTTCACACAGACCAGCGCCTGATTTTCTGCCCAGGTAAATAACATGCCCAGCAAGGCTGCTTTCGCCGGCACCTCCAGCGCGACGGCGGCACAAGCCAGTGCAGTCGGTAATGGCAACTCGCTTTGCGCCTGCAAGATCGTCAGCAATGCAGGATCAGCAATCTGCAAATCACCGACCAGCTTGCCCAGCGAATACCCCATTTGTATGGTTTCTGCGCGAAACTCTGCGGTATCGCGGGCGGCGATAAATAATTCATTCCAGTACGTCACGGCAGTCAGATCTTTTTGCTGAAACGCGCGTATCAGTCGCCATAAAACCGGCGCTTCAAAGCGGGCAACGACTTCGCGCAAATACGTGGCGATCCATGTCCGCGCTGTCGCTTCATTTTTTACCGTGCCATTCTCTATCGCTGCTTCCAAACCCTGCGAATAGCTGTAAGCCCCTATCGGCAACGACGGGCTGGCGAGCTGCAACAGATGAAGTAAGGCGGCGGATTGCATGTGCTCATTGTCTTTTGTTGTTTACTGCTTATCCGAAGGGCGATGTATGCGCTGTCGCAAGGGTATCGGCGCCAGCGGATTATGCGGATGCATGTCATCGCCACCATGATGATGACCACCGCCGTAAGCGCCAGCCTCAGGCTCAAAACTCGCCATCTCTTCAGTTACGACCGCGTTCAGGCCTTCCAGCATTTCTTTCAGCACCGGGTCTTTGCGGATACGTAAAAAGCCATCGCCGAGTTGCGCTTGCGTGTGCCGGTTTCCCAGATGGAAGGCGCAGCGCAGCAATGCAAACGCATTCGCACATTCGACTTTGTAAGTAGGCTCAGCCGCCGCCAGCACCTGAATAATGCGGCCATCATTTGCCAGCATCAGATCACCATCGCGCATCACGGTGCCACGCACGGTGAATACGGCAACATCTTCGCCACTTTGCAGCGTCGCACGCAAACGCGATTTTTCACGTAATTCATACGGCAGAATAAGTTGCCCGTCGATCTGAGCAGCATTCTCACTGCGTTCAATTTTGGTTTGGAGTGTCAGCATCATGTCAGAATAAAAAATAGCGCTGTGCCATCGGTAAAATCTTTGCCGGTTCACACACCAGCAATTCACCATTCGCACGCACTTCATAGGTTTCGGGGTCCACTTCCATCTTCGGCGTGAGCCCATTCAGGATCATGTCTTGTTTGCGTATCGTGCGCGTGTTCTTTACCGGAATCAGGGTTTTATTCAGTTTCAGTTGTTCTGCTAATCCGGCATCAAATGCCGCTTGCGAGACAAAGGTAAACGATTTTTTCAGGCCGCCGCCAAACGCGCCAAACATCATGCGGTAATGCACAGGCTGCGGCGTAGGAATCGACGCATTCGGGTCGCCCATCTGCGCCGCTGCGATCATGCCGCCTTTCAGTATCATCGATGGTTTCACGCCGAAGAACGCGGGTTTCCACAAAACGATATCAGCAATTTTGCCGACTTCCAGCGAGCCCACCGCATGCGAAATGCCATGCGTGATCGCCGGATTAATCGTGTATTTAGCGATGTAACGTCGGGCGCGGAAATTATCGTTATGGCGACTGTCTTCCGGTAATGCACCACGCTGTTGTTTCATCTTATCGGCAGTTTGCCAGGTGCGCATGATCACCTCACCAACACGCCCCATCGCCTGCGAATCTGACGACATCATCGAGATCGCACCGATGTCATGCAGAATATCTTCGGCAGCAATCGTCTCACGGCGTATGCGCGATTCGGCAAACGCAATATCTTCTGCAATCGCCGGATCAAGGTGATGGCAGACCATCAGCATATCCAGATGTTCATCGAGCGTATTGACGGTATAGGGCCGGGTCGGATTGGTCGACGACGGCAGCACATTGCCCTCACCTACTGCGGCGATGATGTCCGGCGCATGGCCGCCACCCGCGCCTTCCGTATGAAAGGTATGGATAGTGCGGTCTTTGAATGCGGCCAGCGTGTGCTCTAAAAAACCGCCTTCGTTCAGGGTATCGCTATGAATGGCGACCTGCACATCCATGTTGTCGGCCACACTCAGGCAATTATCGATGGCCTGCGGTGTTGTGCCCCAGTCTTCATGCAGTTTCAGGCCTATCGCACCGGCGCGGATCTGCTCTTCCAGCGGCAACGGCAGGCTGACATTACCTTTGCCTAAAAAGCCCAGATTCATAGGAAACGCATCTGCCGCCATGATCATGGAATGCAGATGCCACGGCCCTGGTGTACAGGTCGTTGCCGCAGTGCCGACCGCTGGCCCGGTGCCACCGCCAAGCATGGTGGTCACGCCGCTCATCAGCGCTTCTTCTATCTGTTGCGGGCAAATGAAATGAATATGCGAATCAATGCCACCGGCAGTGACGATCATTCCCTCGCCCGCAATGATTTCGGTCGCACCGCCGATCGCCATATCCACGCCGGGCTGAATATCAGGATTGCCCGCCTTGCCTATGCAAGCGATCAGGCCGTTTTTCAAGCCGATATCCGCTTTAACGACGCCCCAGTGATCGAGAATCACCGCATTCGTGATCACGGTATCCATCACATCCGCGTGCGCGCGCTGAGATTGCCCCATGCCATCGCGTATCACTTTGCCGCCACCGAATTTGACTTCTTCACCATAGATCGCAAAGTCTTTTTCGATCTCAATAAATAAACCGGTATCGGCAAGACGAATACGGTCACCCGTGGTCGGGCCAAACATTTCGGCATACGCCTGACGCGAAATTCTCATGCGTTTTTCTCCTTCGCATCCAGTGCGCCCATGACCTTACCGCTGAAACCAAACACCCGCCGTTCACCTGCCAGCGCCACCAGCTCAACCGTGCGTTGCTGCCCCGGCTCAAAGCGCACCGCCGTGCCCGCAGCGATATTCAGGCGCATGCCATACGCTGCCTGACGCTCAAATTGCAGCGCCGGATTGGTTTCAAAAAAATGAAAATGCGAGCCCACCTGAATCGGCCGGTCACCGCTATTAGCGACCGTCAGCGACGTCGTCTGCCGCCCCACGTTCAACTCGATATCGCCGTCAACGATCAGCATTTCTCCCGGAATCATGTGGCCTCCTATGGAATCGGATGATGAACGGTCACCAGCTTGGTGCCATCCGGAAAAGTCGCCTCGACCTGAATATCAGGAATCATTTCAGGAATCCCTTCCATCACATCGGCACGGCTCAATATCTGCGTGCCGTCGGACATCAGCTCTGCGACGCTTTTACCATCGCGAGCACCTTCCATAATCGCCGCAGTAATCAGCGCCACCGCTTCCGGATAATTCAGTTTCAGGCCACGCGCTTTGCGTCTTTCCGCCAGCAGCGCCGCCGTAAAAATGAGTAGTTTGTCTTTCTCTCTCGGGCTCAGATCCATCGTTCGCTTTCCTCATCTGCCTACGCAATGTGTTATTGACAGAAACAGCAAGAATCAAACCAGCCAGAACGCACCAAGTTTTACAGGCAACGCACCGCCGAGAAATGATGTGCGCATCAAATAAGTGCAGGTTGATTGATTTTGGTGCGACTGGAGATGCGACGGAAATTCTCTTAGCTGCCGAAAGGGAATAGCGTTTGTATTCGCTCGCGCTGCAGATATCGCATTGGTACTGGTGCGATGACTTTAGTAAATAGCAGTCGTCGGCAAAACAATGCGAATCTCTGGAAAAACCAACACTCAGGTATTCCAGATGCGCGGTATGCGAGCAGGTTGTCTGGCGATGACGGGACGCAGGTGTTGCCAGACCAGTTGCATCCATGCGCGGGCGACTTCGCTGGAATTGCCGAGATAACGCGCGACCAGCACTGACTTCATTTGCGTGACGCCACACAAAGCCTGTGGCTCGCGCGCATCTAGTAAGGCGCGGCTTTCTTCGCGTAATTGCAAAAGCTGTGCGCTGCTGAGCATGGCGCCTGCCGCCAGTACCATGCCACTGACAGAACGACCAACAAGCCCCAGCGGACTTTGCATGGACTCGCCATCACCTTCCAAACAACCTTGCTCAAACCAGATCAGTTTGCCATCACGATAGATGCGGCTGTGTTGCCAGATATTGCCGCTGGTGTAGATTTCACCGGCAGCGGTGCGGCCAAAACACAGAATGTCGGACGCAATGACGGCGGCATTGCCGCTGAGGTGAATATCCTGATGCAAGGATACGCAGGCATCATCAAAAAATATGGTTTCTTGCGGCAGCCATTCCATGACCGCGCCGTCAGCGACATGTAGCACCACAGCTTGCTTAGATGTGTAGCCATTGCCGCGATACCATTTGGCGGCGCCGGGCGTGGTGATCAGGGCGTGGGTTCCCGCGCCCAGCGTTGCGCTGATCTGCAATTCGTCGCCACCGACCACGCCACCGGGAGGATGAATAATGATCGCGTGGCAAATCTCCGCGCCTTCGGGATACAAAGGCTTTTGTACCCGCAGCGGGCCAGTGTGCTGACGCTCAGTCAGGCGTGTGGTCTCTGCATCTTTGCTAAACCCCAGTTGCAAACGTGCCTGCCAGTGGGCTTTTTCTGGTGCGGATGGTGCAGATACTGCATCAGTTTCGGTGATAGGCGTCGTAACAGTGATAGGCAAACTCATGCAGACTCACAACAAAAAAACAAGAACCACACTATACCGCCAGATGGCGTTTGATATCGTCGCCATCCATCAAATCCTGTGTGCCGGACGCCACGACTTCACCGCGCGTCAAGACTACAAACTGATCGGCCAGTTCACGTGCGAAATCAAAATACTGTTCGCACAGCAGAATGCCAATATCGCCGCGTTCACGCAAGAGCCGGATCACACGACCAATGTCTTTGATAATCGATGGTTGTATGCCTTCGGTGGGTTCATCGAGAATAATCAGCTTGGGTTCGGCCAGTAAAGCGCGGGCAATCGCGAGTTGCTGTTGCTGTCCACCAGACAAATCGCCGCCGCGCCGGTGCAGCATTTCCTTCAACACGGGGAATAATTCAAACACCTCGCCTTTGATCGTCTTGGCGCGTTTCGCTGGCAGCGTTGCCATGCCCATCAAGAGATTATCTTCCACCGTCAGACGGGCAAATATCTCGCGCCCTTGCGGCACATAGGCGATACCGGCCTTCGCCCGCTCATGCGGCGCCAGCTTATTGATATTGCGCCCTTCAAACATCACCTCGCCCTGCGACGCAGGCAGCACGCCCATCAGACATTTGAGCAAGGTGGTTTTACCGACGCCGTTACGCCCCAGCAAGGTCAGGCATTCGCCTTTTTTTAGCGACAGGGAAATGCCGCGCAGCGTATGGCTGGAGCCGTAATATTGATGGAGTTGATTAACTTCTAGCATGATTTTTCCGATTTAAACGGCGGCTGTAGGCTGCCTGACATCATCTTATTTTCAGCGCCCCAGATAGACTTCGATCACACGTTCATCTGCCTGCACCTGCTGCATCGTGCCCTCTGCCAGTACGGCACCTTCGTGCAATACCGTGACCTTGCCCTGTCGTGCAATCTCGGTCACAAATCCCATGTCATGTTCCACCACCATGATCGAGTGTTTGCCACGCAATTCATTCAGCAATTCGGCGGTGCGTGCGGTCTCAGCATCCGACATACCTGCCACCGGCTCATCCAGCAAAATCAGTTGCGGCTCCTGTATCAGCAACATGCCGATTTCCAGCCATTGTTTCTGCCCGTGTGACAGCAAACCAGCAAGGCGTTTTTCTTCGCCCTGCAAACGTATCAGTTGCAAAATTGCCGCGATCTTGTCGCGCTGTTCGCTATTCAATCTGGTAAATAAAGTCGTCTTGACCCGCTTATCCATTTTCATGGCGAGTTCCAGATTGTCGAATACCGTGTGCTGCTCAAACACCGTGGGGCGCTGAAATTTACGACCGATACCGGCATGCGCAATTTCGACTTCATTCATCTTACTCAGATCCATGGTCTGGCCAAAAAATGCGGTGCCCGATGCAGGCCGGGTTTTGCCGGTAATCACATCCATCATGGTGGTTTTACCGGCACCGTTCGGCCCGATGATGCAGCGTAATTCACCGACAGAAATATCCAGCGTCAGATGATTGATCGCTTTAAAACCATCAAAGGAGACAACGATATCTTCCAGATACAGAATCGCGCCATGCGTGGTATCGACACCTGCCTGCCGGACTCTGCCATAGGAAACACCCTGATCGCCGGTCGCCGATGCGTATTGCTGGCCGGGACGCAATACGCCGCTCATCACGCCGTTCATCAAGTAAGTCATGCGGACTCCCCACGTTTTCTGAATTTACCTGCCAAACCCAAGATGCCTTGCTGCATAAACAGGGTCACCAGTATAAATAACAAGCCCAGCGCATACAGCCAGAGATCAGGAAAGGCCGCCGTAAACCAGCTCTTCAACCCATTCACAGTGAACGCCCCGATAATCGGGCCGAGCAAAGTGCCGCGTCCGCCAACGGCGGCCCAGATCACCATCTCGATGGAATTTCCCGGTGACATTTCAGACGGATTGATAATGCCGACCTGCGGCACGTACAAAGCCCCGGCAATGCCGCACAAGACTGCAGACAAGGTCCAGATAAACAGCTTGAACCATAAGGGGTCGTAGCCGATGAACATCAGGCGGGATTCGGAATCCCTGACCGCCTGCAACACCCGCCCGAGTTTGGACTGCACGATCCAGCGACACAAAAATAAGGCGGCCAGCAGAATCACTAAGGTGGTCAGATACATCACCGCTTTGGTGCCAGGCGCAGTAATGCTGAAACCGAGGATGCGTTTAAAATCGGTAAAGCCGTTATTGCCGCCAAAGCCTGTGTTATTGCGGAAAAACAGCAGCATGAAAGCAAAGGTCATGGCTTGCGTAATGATGGAAAAATACACGCCTTTGATTCGGGAGCGGAAAGCGAAATAGCCAAAGACGAACGCCAGCACACCGGGCACCAGCACCACCAGCGCCATGCAATACCAGAAATGATCCGTCAGCGACCAGTACCACGGGTAGGTTTTCCAATCGAGGAACACCATGAAATCGGGCAAATCGCTTTGATATACACCGTCACGGCCAATCGCGCGCATCAGATACATGCCATGCGCGTAAGCACCGAGCGCAAAAAATACGCCGTGGCCCAAAGACAAAATGCCGGTGTAGCCCCACACTAGATCCAGCGCCATCGCCGCTAGTGCGTAACACATGAACTTGGCAACGATACCGATCACATACGACGACACATGCAAGGCATGGCCTTCAGGGAACATCAGATAGCACAGCGGCAGCAGCGCTGCGATCAGCGCCAGTACAACGATGCCCGTCCATGCCGGACGTGAAAATAAATGGCGCATCAGTCGACACTCCTTCCCTTGAGTGCAAACAAGCCCTGCGGTCTGCGTTGAATAAAGATAATGATGAACACCAGAATCACAATTTTGGCCATCACCGCACCTGCCACCGGCTCCAGAAATTTATTCACTTCACCGAGGCCGAATGCCGCAATCACGGTACCCGCCAGCTGGCCGACACCGCCCAGCACCACCACCATAAACGAATCGACGATATAGCTCTGCCCCAGATCAGGGCCGACATTCCCCAACTGAGACAAAGCAACGCCACCCAGGCCCGCGATACCCGAGCCCAGACCAAAGGTCAGCATATCGATCTTGCCGGTCGCTACGCCAACGCAATCGGCCATGCGGCGATTTTGCGTGACGGCACGCACAAATAAGCCCATACGGGTTTTATTCAGAATCAGCCAAACCGCAAACACCACGGCCAGAGAAAAGAAAATAATGATGATGCGGTTGTAAGACAACACCAGCGAGCCCATCACTGTGACGCCGCCAGACATCCAGGCAGGATTGGCGACCTCGACGTTTTGCGCGCCGAACACCGAACGCACGCCCTGCATCAACATCAGGCTGATACCCCAGGTGCAAAGCAGAGTTTCCAGAGGACGGCCGTAGAGCCAGCGAATCACCGTGCGCTCGAGCACGATACCGACCATGCCCGACACCAGAAACGCCGCTGGCACGGCCAGCAATAAATATGCATCAATCGCTTCCGGAAAAAAATGCCGGAACAGTGACTGACAAACATAGGTCGTATAGGCACCTATCATTAGCAATTCACCATGCGCCATATTGATAATACCCATCAGTCCGAATGTGATCGCCAGCCCCAGCGCTGCCAGTAACAACACGCTGCCGAGCGAGATACCATAAAACAGGTTACCGACAAATTCGGTGCGGGCAATGCGGTTGTCAATCGCATTGAGGGTGGCCACCGCTGCGACGCGTATGCTTTCGTCCGGCTCGGCATAACTACCATCCGGACGTTGGGTAATCATTTCCTGCAATGCAGGTTTCAGATTCGCATTCGCACTGGTGACGAGTGTTTTGACCGCCGCTTTACGAATAGCGGGATCTTCTGCATGCAGATTCACGGTCGCGATCAGCATTTGCAGCAATGCGCCTATCTCAGGATCTTTTTCTTTGACATACGCCTTGTTCAGTAAAGGCAGTTGTTCCGGTGTCGCTTCTTTTTGCAGCGCCTGCGCCGCCGCCAGACGGACTGCGCGCTCAGTCGCAAACAGCTTCAGACCGGATAAGGCGCTGTCAACTGCCGCCCGCAAGCGATTGTTAATCGCAATGACATCAGCACCATCGGGTAAGGCAAGCTTTTTTCCATCGACCAAAGAAATAAACTGTTCAGCATCCGGCAGAAAAACCTGATCGTCTTTGAAATACAACTCTTCATTTTTCAGTGCGCTCAGCACTTTCGCGGCTTCATCATTCGCCAGCGCGGCTATCGTATTGACGGCAACGATACGCGCATCCGGATCTTCACCCGCCAGCGCCTTGAGCTGACTCGCGTCAATCGCCGCATGCGCTGTTGCCGGCAGCAATATCGCTATCGCGATGCTGAACAGGATGCCGCATAATCCGCCACGTAATCTGCTAAGCAATGTTCCACCTGATGTGGCGGACATCGTGACAAGCTGGCGTGCCAACATTTTCTGGAATGTCATAGTTCTGCAGACGTGTTCATTAATCGAATTTTCGTGCAAGCTGGTTGTGTACGAGAGCGGGAAAACACCACCGCCGCAAACAGAAAGCTAGCCAGATTCCCCGCACGCGCAAGCAACGACCTGGTCAGTCGGGGAAACACCAGGAAGTGCTCGCGCAAGGAGAAAACTGTCGCACTGTTTACAGCTTTTGCTTACCTTCATTACCCGGAATATAAGGGCTCCAAGGTTGCGCGCGGATAGGCGCTTTGGTTTTGTAGACGACGCTGAACTGGCCGTCTGCTTTAATCTCACCAATCATGACGGGTTTATGCAAATGGTGATTGGTCGCATCCATCGTCAGTTCAAAACCGGATGGTGCTTTGAAAGTCTGCCCGCTCATCGCTGCGATCACTTTATCGGTATCCGTGGATTTGGCTTTTTCCACTGCTTGCTTCCACATATAAATGCCGACATAAGTTGCTTCCATAGGATCGTTCGTCACCACGGTGGCAGCATTCGGCAATTTTTTCGCAACGGCATACGCTTTCCATTTTTTGATGAATTCCGCATTCACCGGATTTTTGACCGACTGGAAGTAATTCCATGCCGCCAGATGGCCGACCAGAGGTTTGGTATCAACACCGCGCAATTCTTCTTCACCGACCGAGAACGCCACGACAGGTACATCGGTCGCTTTCAGACCGGCATTACCAAGCTCTTTGTAAAACGGCACATTCGAATCGCCATTAATGGTCGAGATCACTGCTGTTTTTCCACCGGCAGAAAATTTCTTGATATTCGCCACGATGGTCTGATAATCAGAGTGACCAAACGGTGTGTAGACTTCATCGATATCGCTGTCTTTTACGCCTTTGCTATGCAGGAAAGCGCGCAGGATTTTGTTGGTCGTGCGTGGATAGACATAATCCGTACCCAGCAGCACGAAACGTTTTGCCGCGCCGCCTTCTTTTGACATCAGATATTCTGTCGCCGGGATCGCTTGCTGATTCGGTGCAGCACCGGTGTAAAACACGTTTTTCTCCAGCTCTTCGCCTTCATATTGCACAGGGTAAAACAGCAGGCTGTTCAACTCTTTAAACACCGGCAACACCGATTTGCGTGATACCGATGTCCAGCAACCAAACACGACTGAGACTTTATCTTGCGACACTAACTGCCGTGCTTTCTCAGCAAACAAAGGCCAGTTAGATGCCGGATCAACGACAACCGCTTCCAGTTTTTTCCCCATCACGCCACCTTTGGCATTGATTTCATCAATCGTCATCAGCGCCACGTCTTTCAGCGATGTTTCAGAAATCGCCATCGTTCCTGAGAGGGAATGCAAAATGCCAACCTTAATCGTATCTGCTGCGAATGCCTGAGCCATCCAGCCCGATGTAGCGAGCGCCATTGCGCCAATTGCTGTTGCTTTCAAAACCGTGCGACGTGTCATGATTTCTCCTGAGGTGGTGGGTAACAAAGAAACTGCAAGCTTCACCAGCCTATGAGCAGATAGCGTGCCACGTTCGCGAAAAGCGGCGGAAATACGCTTCGGCTATCCTGAAATAGGAAAAATCGAGGGAGTATGTGCGGAAAACAGCTTTATCTCCTTATAGATATTGGGTTTTTTTACATACTGGGGGGAGTATATTTTTCGCCTGCAGTGCCGTTTTTTCGTGCTGGCTAGGCCGGATGCGGATGTGGAGTGCACTAGTTGCGGATTATTTGCTTCGTTATGCCCGCTGACAGCGCAGCGTCGCTGTGCGTGATTCAAGACAGGGAGCAGCCGGAATCAGAAATGGGCAAAAGTGTCTGAATCTGAGCAGCAAGGCACTTTCTGTCTTTTTCGGTGCAGCCCTGCATTCGCATTGTGCGTAACGAATAAAAGCGGCACACAAAAAAAATACGGAGACTGTCTGTTCAGTCTCCGTACCCTTGTTCCGGACGGTGGCCAACCCGCTATCTGCTGATCAGGCACACCTCGTTACCGTCATACATATCGGTTGCATGTACAGTAACTGAGATGAATCATACCAAAAAATTGTTTCATTGCCATGACATACATCAAAAAAAATGCGCTTGCCTGCCGCCGCGCTGTTTTTTCAAGACATCAGCACTTTGACTTCGTGCGGCCATAGGTGTCTTCAAAACGGACAATATCATCCTCACCCAGATAACTGCCGGACTGTACTTCGATAATTTCCAGCGGTATCGCGCCCGGATTCGCCAGCCGGTGCACTTCGCCCAACGGAATGTAGGTTGATTGATTTTCCGTCAGCAGCATGACTTTATCGCCGCAAGTGACTTCGGCCGTTCCCCTGACCACGACCCAGTGTTCGGCACGGTGATGATGCTTTTGCAGACTCAGGCTGGCACCGGGCTTGACCTGTATGCGTTTGACCTTGAAGCGTTCTTCTTCATCAATGCTGTCATACCAGCCCCAGGGACGATACACCTTGCGATGTAATGTATGTTCCTGCCGCCCCTGCTGCGTTAATTGCGCCACAATCGCCTTCACATCCTGACTCTGACGCCTATCAGCCACTAACACTGCGTCCGGCGTTTCCACCACCACCAAATGATCAATGCCGACGGTGCTGACCAGGCGGCTGGAAGAATAAATCAGGCTGTTGCTGGAATTGGTCTGTATCACGTCGCCGTACGTCACATTGGCCTGCGCATCCTGCTTGCCGACCTGCCAGACCGCATCCCACGCGCCCAGATCGTTCCAGCCTGCGTCCAGCGGAATCATGCGTATGTCAAAAGCTGACCCCGGGCATTTTTCCATCACTGCGTAATCGATAGAATCTGCCGGAATCTTGGCAAAAGCAGCAGTACCGGGACGGATGAATTGGGCGTCGCTGGTTTTTTCCGACCACGAGAGTCTGGCAGACTCCGCAATATCAGGCCGGAATTGCGCCAGTGCTTTCAACCAGGTGCTGGCTCTGAGCACAAACATGCCGCTGTTCCAGAGATATTCGCCACTGTCCAGATATTGCTGCGCCGTCGCTGCATCAGGCTTTTCAGCAAACTGCGCTACTGCAGATTCACCGAATGTTGCTGCCTGCCCGGTTCTGCGGATATAACCGTAGCCAGTTTCAGGGCGATCAGGCGTAATGCCTAAAATTATAATCGCGCCATCGCTGGCGGCTCGCACGCTACGCTGCAATGCGTTGGTGAACGCGGCGTCATCCTGTATGGTCTGATCTGCCGGTGTCACCACCAGCACCGGGTCTTCGCCGTTGGCCGTGGCTTCAAGCGCCGCCAGCGTCAACGCCGGTGCGGTATTTTTTCCGGCGGGTTCCAGTAACAGACTGGCCGCAACGGATTTCATTTCACGTAACTGGTCGAGCGCCAGAAAACGATGCTCTTCATTGGTCACGATCAGTGTAGGACTGACCTGAATATCGGCATCGGCAATCGCATTCACGCGTTGCACCGCTTGCTGAAAAAGACTGGTGGTGCCGGACAGCACCAGAAACTGCTTAGGAAAACCCGCGCGTGACAAAGGCCACAGGCGTGTACCTGAGCCTCCACATAAAATTACCGGAACAATTTTGGTCATGGATAATTCCCGCCTGCATCACTTCAATCATTTGCGTTTATTCGCGCTTCACCCTGGAATTCGCCTGCAGCTTTACTCGGCTGATTCCAGCAATTGTTCGCTGGTTCTGCCAAAACGGCGCTCGCGCTTCTGGAACGAAGCGATCGCTTCATCCAGCGATTTACCGTCGAAATCCGGCCAGTAGGTATCGGTAAAGAAAAATTCTGAATACGCCATTTGCCACAACAGGAAATTCGATATGCGTGCTTCGCCACCGGTGCGTATCAGCATGTCTGGCGGCGGCGCGTAGGCCATAGACAATTTTGACGACAGCATGTCTTCGGTAATGCTGTCCTGATCCAGCCCTTCACGAATTAATGCGTTACAGGCATTGACGATATCCCAGCGGCCACCGTAATTGGCGCAGATCGTCAGCGTCAGCCCGGTATTAGCGGCCGTTTTCTCTTCCGCGTTGTGGATCAATTGCTTGAGTTCGGCGTCAAATTTGCTCAGATCACCGATGATTTTCAGACGGATATTGTTCTGGCACATATTGTTGATTTCAAGTACCAGCACTTTCCGGAACAATTTCATGAGCAGTGAGACTTCCTCCGGTGGACGACGCCAGTTTTCTGAACTGAACGCAAACAAGGTCAGGTAACGGACACCACGGTTACAACATGCTTCCACCACTTTATTGACAGCATTCACCCCTTTGGTATGACCGGCAAAACGAGGCAACAAACGTTGTTTTGCCCATCTGCCGTTACCATCCATAATGATTGCGATATGTTCGGGGATGTTTCCTGATTCAGCCCTGGCAGGCTTACTTAAGTCTTTACTCATACAATTTACATTCTTTATTTAACACGTCTATCCAAGATAACAACCTCCAAGAATGTCACAACGTTGATACGAGCACATCAACTTCGAAGGTATCAGTCATCAGTCCGCGCGACCTGGGACTTATCTGGTACGCGGGGGATTATAAAAGACTTCACCGGAAACCGACGGAATAATCTGCACTGTCGCGTTAAATTCATTTTCTTTTAATCAACATTCAACGCTGCCTGCAAGCCGCTCGCGCGTAGTGTCAGGCGTCCGATCGCATGTCCCAGGACAGACGCTACCGGTGTCAGCAGGCTGAATTTCTCCTTCGCCCGGGTAATACCGGTATAAATCAGCTCGCGGGTGATCACCGGCGATGTCTCTGCGGGCAATACCATCACCGTATGCTGAAATTCAGACCCTTGCGATTTATGCACCGTCATCGCAAACGCTGTTTCCACATGGCGCAGGCGTGAGGTCAGTACATGGCGCAGTTTGTCGCCCTCCAGAAAATACACTCTTTGCACCTTGTCTTTCCTGAAGTCAGGCAAAGTCATGCCGATGTCGCCATTAAAAACCCCGATGCCGTAGTCATTACGGGTAATCATCACTGGCCGCCCGGTGTACCATTCGGTCCGGCTATTGATATGGCCGAGCTGATGCAGATGTTTTTCGATAGACTGATTCAAGCCGCTGACACCCCAATCCCCTTCCCTGACGGCACACAAAATACGGAATGACTCAAAGGCTTTCAGGACGGCAATCACCCATTGCTGAAACTGTGCCTCGTCATCACCCTGCGGTCTTTGTGCCAGTACTTGCAGGTAAGAGAAATAACCACCTTCTGCACCAGCCCTGCCATGCAAGGCCATTTGCAATAGCGTTTTTTGCTGCGCGGCTTCAGCCCAGTACAAAACGTGCTCATCCGCACGGCGCAAACAATCAATCGCCAGCTCAGTCTGCCCGCGATTGACTGCCAGCGCCAGCGTACCGATGGCACCGCTGAAACGGCGGCTCTTTCTGAGCATCACGGTCTGCTGCGCAATCACATTGCCATTGGCAATAAACTCTGCCGGAAGCTCTTTGCCACAGGCACTGGCGATATAACGCGCCGTATCGGAAGAATAATTGCCGGATTCCGCACGATCACACAGATCGCCCAGCACTGCTCCTGCTTCTACCGATGCCAGTTGATCTTTATCGCCGAGCAAAATCAGCATCGTGGATTCGGGCAGCGCCGCTAACAGCGCTGCCATCATTTCCAGATGTACCATCGATGCCTCGTCCACGATCAGCACGTCGATATCCAGCAGATTTCCCGCATGATGGCGGAATGCCCGTGTATCAGGGCGAGCCCCCAACAGACTATGCAAGGTGCGCGCCGCACCGATACGGTTCGTCAGCTCTGCCAGCGGCAGCGCCGGACCAATTTTCTGAGCGAGTTCAGACAACGCATGATCAATCGCCTGTTTCAGGCGCGCTGCGGCTTTACCGGTTGGTGCCGCCAAAGCGATACGCAGACGTTCTGGCTGCTCGGACAAGGCAAACAACAGCGCCAGCAGCCGCGCCACGGTGTACGTCTTACCCGTTCCCGGGCCACCGGTAATCACCGAAAAATGGCTGCGTACAGCAATCGCACAAGCGGTTTTCTGCCAGTCAATCTCGTCAGAGGCATGAAATAACACATCCAGCCAGCGCGACACGGTAGCCACATCGACCGGCATCAAAGCCGACGCCCGTCGTCTGGCCGCAGTCGCTATCGCCATTTCATGTCGCCAGTAACGACGCAGATACAGGCTCTCTCTGTGCAACACCAGCGGCTCTTGTTGATCAAACTGATCATCCTGACCCGCTTTATCCGCAGCATAAATCTGCGCAGAACTGCTGAGCACATGCAACCAGCCTTCAACGTCGGCAGGTACATCCATCTCCGCGACCAGCGTTTCCCACAGCGCCTTATCCCAGCCTGACAAAGCGCAAGGGTCAGCCACTAATGCACCGAGTTTGATACAACTATGGCCCAGCGCTTCGAGTTCACATAACAAGCCGACAATCAGCAATTGCCGCTGATCCTGCATGCCAAGGCTGTGCATGAAACGCATAAAAGCCACAGAAAGAAGACGGACTTGCCCCTGCTCTGCATATTGTTTGAATCTTTCCAGCACTGGCGGTGTCGCTACCATCATGATGGGATGTCCTTTGTATCGTTCACAGAATTACCGGCAGCCGACGCTTCATCGTGGCGCATCATCTGATCGAGCCTGCCGAGGAATTCCGGGTTTGCTTCAAGCTGGTAACAACCATGCGTCTCTTCGTTGGCAACGCCACGCATGAAGAAAAAAATCGCGCCACCAAGATGTATGGCAGGGTTATAAGTCTCGCCCAGGCGCAACTGCAACAAGCGATGTAAGGCCAGCATATAAATCGCCCCCTGCACATCGTAACGGTGCGCAGCCATAGCAGATGCCAGAGCGGCGCGGTGATATCCCGCGTCATCCGCAGCAACAACATTTGACTTGTAATCCAGCACCCAGTATTTGCCTTGATACTCAAACACCAGATCAGCGAAGCCCATCAGCAGACCATGCAAATCGCGTTCAGCCAGAGCATCGCGTGGCGTACCGTCGAGAAAAAATTCCTGGCATAAGCGATCTATCTGTTGCGCGTTCACGCGTTCACACGGAAACCAGAATTCCATTTCAGGCAGAAATGTTGACAGTTCCTGCAGACGTACATTCGCTGGCAACAAAGGCGTTGCGACGATGCGCTTCAGCCAGAGCAGAATATCGTCGAAATGATTATCCCAACCCGCGCGCTGACAACGCGCTGCCAGTCTGGCATCGAAAGTATCGGCCCCGGCGGACTCGAAGCCCTCACCAGCCATCCATTCGAGCTGTTCATGTAAAAACTGACCCGGCATCGCGCCGCGCGGAAAACGATGCCAAGCACTGTGACCAGCTACTGTCACCGGCGCACTGCCGTCGTCCTCCAGCAGCTTACTGTCCTGCACGCGGGTCATATTGCCGGTGGTTGCGATACTTCGCGTCAGCGAAGTGAAGCTGCCGACAGTCCAGTCGCGCTCAAACTCGTGTTTGTACTCAGGCATTTCCACCAGGCTTTGTTTTGTTTCTTGCTGCTCGTAGATATTAACGTCAGCTAACTCTGCAACGTCAGTGATGGTGATATCGTTGCAATCATTGCGCATTTTTTGCAAAGCATCGATCAACGCTGCAGCCGCCAGTGTCGTTTCGCCAGCCAGCAGATAACCGAACGCGGACTCGTGTATTTTGTTCTGATTCGAGGAAACACCCAGCCACAAGGTATGGACGGCGCGTGTGACCGCCACATAAAACAAACGAATGTCTTCTTCTTTTCTGACGCGATCCACCGCATCCAACGCTTCCTGCGACAATGCAAAATCAATTTTCCGTACACCGGATTCATCGACATAATCAAAGAAACTGCGGTTCATCCGCGTTGTCACCCGGTTTGACACGGCGAACGGCAGATACACCAATGGATATTGCAGCCCCTTGGACTTATGTATCGTAATCACCTTGACCAGTTTCGCATCGCTTTCAAGTCGTAAGATATGTTCGTCGCTGAGCTGACTATCATCCGCCATTTGTTCTGCCAGCCAGCGTACCAGTGATTGCTCGCCATCGAGTTGCATGCTCGCCGTTTCCAATAATTCCGCCAGATGCAGGATATTCGTCAGGCTGCGCTCGCCGCCAACCTCGCTGAGTAATTTTGCAGGTAATTCCAACATGTGTATAAACCGCCGGATAGCAGCAAGAACACCCTGCCTTTGCCAGATCAGGTGCAACTCTTTTAATTGCGTAGTGCAGTTTTCCCATGCTTCATCATCCGATGCCAGCGTGATCAGTTGCGCGATGCTGAGTTTCGCTGTTTTGGTAGCGAACGCGGCGCGACCAGCAATATCATCCAGCGGATTCGCAAATGCATGCAGCCAGCGTAAGACATCGCTGGCCTCGTCGCTGTTGAGCACTGAATCTTTATCGGACAAATAGACACTGGCGACATGTCGCTTTTGCAGCGCGCTGCGGATCGCTTCGGCTTCAAATTTATCCCTGACCAGAATCGCGATATCCGCTGCCTGCAATCGCTGAAATCGCTGCACGTCTCCGGTGTACTGAAAACCAGTCTGCGCGCTATTCAGTTGCGTGACGATATGCTCAGCACAGTTTTCTGCAAAAAACGAAAGATACTCGTCTTTTTTCATGTCAGGATTTGCCGATGCCCACAGATTCAGCGCACTGACTTCGCCTTCGGCATTAACAAATTTTTCTGCGCGACCATGTGCTGTGACGGCTTCAAACGGCACAGGATCAGTTGCAGCACGTCGGAACCGGAAAGCACCGGCAGCAAATGCCGCATCTTCATTTTTTTCCGCGTGCAGAAACAAATGATTCAATGCACCAACCAGTGCATGCGTCGAGCGGAAGTTAGTGCCAAGCATATAGTGCCGGCCTGTGGTCGCTTCGCGGGCGGCCAGGTAACTTTGTATATCAGCACCGCGAAAACCATAAATCGATTGCTTAGGGTCACCGATCAGAAACAAGCCCTGCGTCTGCGCGTTCTCTTCAATACGATAAATTGCGTCAAAAATCGCATACTGATCCGGCGAAGTATCCTGAAACTCATCCACCAGCGCCACCGGATATTGTTGACGGATACGCAGATTCAGCGCAGCCGCATTCGGCCCGCTAACGGCGGCACGCAGCCTTTGCAACATATCGTTGAAACCAAACTGGCGGCTGTTGCGTTTGAGTGCATCAGCGCGGGCAACGATCACAGAAACGGCATGGCGGTACAGCACGTGTTTGATCGGTTCTATCTCGCCCAGTTTTTCCGCGAGTGGCGCGATGTCATTGAAGATCTCAGGAATCTGCGGCTCGTACCCTTTATTACATGCGCTCCGTAAGCCATCCGGTGTCAGCTTTTCTGCCGCCTTATCAAAACCGTCCGGCCAGACCAGCGAAGGCGTCTGCGCCCAGACTTTGAGTGCAGTCAGCCATTTTTCCAGATTCGCAGGTTTTAATTTCGTTGCGCTGAATTGTTTGGGCGCGGTCTCTTTTTGTTCCGCGAACCATTGCGCCATCTGTTCAGCTTTATCCGCCCAACCCGCTTTCAGCGCGGCCAGAATTTTCTCCTGATCAGCCAATGTCTGTTCAATCAATGCAGACAAAGGCCGGGTCATACGTGGACCGAGCAAACCGGCAAATGGCACCAGTTTCAGCACCGCGGCTGATAGTGCATGCGCATCACTCCAGAATGAAGTGAGCAGCGAGAAACTATTACTATCGAGCGGATACACCTGCTGCCGCCAGTAATCGAGCGCCGCATTTTCCAGCAAAGAAGATTCGCTGGCGATCAGTTCTTCATCAAACAGACAACCGCTGTCAAATGCATGCTCTTTGAGCATGCGCTGACACCAGGCATCAATCGTGAAAATCGCCGCCTCATCCATCGCTTGCGCCGCCATACTGAGGCGATACGCCGCCTGCTGTTGTAACTCATGGGTAGGATAAGCCGACATCAGTTCGCGGATGAAATGATCATGTGCGGGAACATCGCCAGAACGGAAATAGTTCGCAGCTTCCGTCAATCGCTGACGTATGCGATCGGATAATTCTCTGGTTGCAGCACGTGTGAATGTCATGACCAGAATTTCTGATGGATGCAAAGCGCGCTGAAATGCATTTTCATCGCCGTGCCCGAGCACCAGTCGTAAGTACAGAGCAGCAATAGTCCAGGTTTTTCCCGTTCCGGCGCTCGCTTCAATCAGACGACTGCCATGCAGCGGAAAACTTATCGGATTGAGCAGATGACTCATTGCGCATCCTCCGTTTCGGCGGCGGCATTCAGAGACGTAACCTGAATCTGACGCGCCCAAAGGAATAATGGCTCATAGAGTGTTCTGGCAACGTTCTCCCAATCGGGCTCTGCACGCAAGGCAGAAAAATCAGGCCACATTCTGGCCAGATAAGGGCTCTCTACTTCGCCGCTCATGTTATAGCCACCGTCATAAATTTGTTGTGGATTATCACCGGCAATCAGCGCCAGCGCGGTCTTGCAGGCGACTGGCAAAATACCATCCTGCCCCTCCCGCCATAACCCTAGCAGGGTTTCAAGCGTCGCCGTTGCTGCAGCCTGTTCCAGAGGTGGCATGCACAGGCTGGCATCGCGCGCGACCAGGTAAAAAGTCACTGAGTAATTCTGACTCGCTGCAACTAATTGCCGTATCCAGATATCGATGACTTTATCCGCCCGCACTTCGTCTTTGGCATTACATACTTTACTGGCGCTCTGCATGATGGAAACGGTTTGCTCACCATCGGTACGCAGGTTTTCCAGCCAGTCTGAGAGCGTGATATTCTGAAACTGAAATTGCAGCGGCAGCTTCGCCGCAGGCTCGGGGAACTGGCCGCATAATGTCAGCCATGCCGTTTGCACCGGTATCATTTTCGCGACCAGCAAACGCTGCCATTTCTGTCCCATGAAACCGACTGGCAGCAACCCTTCGCGTGACAGCTGCGCCGCTTTTGCACTCAGTGTTGCTTCAAGGTCAGCGATACTACCCGGCATATCTCCGCTATTGATCAGCCTGTCATTCAGAAAATATTCTTGCAAAGCATCGAGACTGAACGGCTCTTCAGTACCGGTCATTTGTTCGTCATCAGCAAATTGCACTCCCAGGCGCTGCTGAAAAAAACTGGCGACAGGTTGTCTGACGAAACGACTCAGCTGATTCAGCTTCAGTGTCAGATTCACGCCGGCATCATCGTCCACAAACGACGTTCTGTGTTCATCCGCAGCATGCTGTTCTTGCGCCTGTGTCTGCAGGTAGGCTGCGCCCCATTCCCTCGCATAAGTCAGCGGCCTTTGCGGCCCCTCAAAAAAATAGGCACGGCTGAATGCCTGCATCGGATACTCATGTGTGTGCTCCCGCAAATCAATATCCCAGCCTGCCTGCAGATAATCACGCAATTGCGAAACCAGCACCGACGGGGGTTGCGCGGAATTATCACGGATATTTTTTCCTGTCCAGCTGATGTACAGCCTGGATCGTGCCGCCAGAATCGCTTCCAGCATCAGATACCTGTCATCATCGCGCCGCGAACGGTCACCGGGGCGCGCCATTCCCGGCACCGCCAGCAAATCAAAATCGACCTGACTCGTCCTGCGCGGAAAATCGCCCTCGTTCATCCCGAGCAGACAAACCAGTTGAAATGGCATTGAGCGCATTGGCATGAAGGTACAGAAAGTCACACCGCCGGAAATAAAACGATGATTCAGCGTTGCCTCGTCTATCGATGCGAGCCAGGGCTCGCGAAAAACTGCCAGCGGAATCGCTTCGTCAAAACCTGCCTGTTCGCAGGCATTCAGATAATGATCGAGTGACTCATGCAGCCGTGCCAGCAACACTCTGTCATTCTCACCGGATGCAGCAAAGAATGTCGTCAACAGTTGCCGCGCCTGTTCTGCCCAGACCAGCGGCGTCTGCGGTAAGATCAGTCTGCACTGCCATTCGATCAGCGCCTCAACAAACTCTGCCAGACTTCCTGCCAGCGACGATGAGAGTCCACCAACTTCCGCATACGGCTCTATACCCTGATAGTGTTGCTGGGCGCCATTTGCATAGCCAAGTAACATGCGCCGGATGCCGAAAATCCAGGAATTCTGTTCACCAGTAGCCCCCAGCCCCAGACCATCTCTGTGCTGCTGATTCAGGCCCCAGCGGATTCCGGCACCATTGATCCAGGTTTTCAGCACAGGTAAATCGCCCTCATCCAGACCAAAGCGTGCCGCAATCGCGGGAACCTCCAGCAAATCCACCACCTCATTCTGCTGACAGCGCTGCTGCGGCAAGCGTAATAACCAGTCGAGCGCTACCATCACCGGATTCGTTTTACGATCTGATACATCGCCGATCTCATAGGGGATATAACGTTGATCCGTGCGCTTATATTGTCCGAATACCGCTCTGATTGAGGGCGTGAACTGGACGATATCCGGTACCATCACCACCACATCACGCGGACGAATTGTATTGTCCGCTTCTGCAAAAATCCCCAACAAACGATCATGCAGAATCTCGACTTCCCTCTGAACACTGTGAGCCAGATGAAACTCTATGGACGTATCTGTCGCCGTTACCGGCAGGCGCGGATGCTCGGCCAGCGGCAGCAAATCCCGTATCGCAGCCTGCACCTGCGCCAGCAAGGTATCGCCCGCATCGTCAGAAAATAAATCTATCTTCAAACCGCTAAAACCGGATCGCACCAGTTCAGCCTGATCAAATTCATCCAGCATACGGACGAAGTCGCGCCCCAGACGCCCCCACGCAGCCAGCAAAGGATGTGCGTGAGCATGCAGCGCCTCAATCGGAACCACGGATAAATCAGTTTGATTACGCAATTGTTGACGCTTGAACTGCGCTTTGAACAATTCACGCCCTTCGATGATATCGCCCCAGAAATACTGGCAGGGATTGGGTACGGCGAGTATGACTTGCGTGTGATGCGCCAGCGCAGATAAGGCTTCCAGTGTTTGGCGCGGCAACGCAGACACACCGAATAACACCACCCGGCGCGGTAATGGTGATGCGGGTACGGCTCCGCCAGTGGCCGCATCAACAAAGCGCCGGTGCACATTCACGCGTCCCAGCAAACGCTCAGCCTCCGGCAAATCGGCAAGAATCGCTCGCCACAATTTAGCCTGCCAGCATTGATCTGCGGGCAATGGCATCAGTTCCCCGTTCGCCCGACGTAACTGATCGTGTCCCTGACTCCAGTCCTGCAACCAGTCAGTCCGGTACACCTGATATAAATCGATCAGATCTGCGAGCCGGGACACCAGTTGGTAACGCCGTTCGGCATCACCATCGGCCAGAAATTGTTTTAGCGGAGAAAAATCACCGTCCTGCAACAACGCGGGGATCAGGCGCATCAGCCGCCAGGTCAGCGGCATTTTATCGAGAGATGATGTCGATGGTATCTCGGCCTTTCCGAGCATGGAACGATAGATCGTCCACAAAAAACGCCCCGGCAATTCAATCCGGTTCGCAGCACTGATATCGAAATTTTCTGCCAGCGATATTTTCAGCCACTCAGCGACACCGTTTGACTGCACCAGAAAAATCTCTTTCTCCAGCGGAGACAGGGGATTGCGCCTTATCCATTCGAATACGGCCGAACTCAACTGCTCCAACTGATTACTGTGCAAAATAATCAGCCCTGGCTTGATCACTGAAGACATAAAAATAGACGAAAACTGTTAGGGAATAGCAGAAACAGGAATGTCCGGCTCAATTTTCTGCGGCATTAAAAACAGCAGATGTGAATCAACCGGACTAGCCTGCGCTGTCTGTTATTTTCACATAAGTTACTCAGAGAGATATTAAAAATTTAATGCGGGCACGCATGTCCAGCAGCGGATCAACGATCAGCAATATCAAGCTAAATAGCGCGCGGAACAAAGGCCTTAATGGAACAGTATGAATGCGAAATTACGAATACCCTGACGGCTCATCCGCATATCATTTGACACGCTGCTTACTGAGCTTACGTGCCAATGTGCGTCTGTGCATTCCCAGACGTCGTGCGGCTTCGGAGATATTGAACTCGGACTCCACCAACACTTCGTGTATGCGTTCCCATTCCAGTGTTTTAATCGAGGTCGGACGATTCGTCAGTTCCAGATCCGTGACACCGGCAACATGGCCGAAGGCTGCTTCGATATCATCGGTATTCGATGGCTTTGCCAGATACTGACAAGCGCCCAGTTTCACGGCTTCGACCGCAGTCGCAATGCTGGCAAAGCCGGTCAGCACCACAATCTGCATGGTCGGCACCCGCTGATGCAACATTTGCACACAGGCCAGCCCGGAAGCATTGCCATTTAATTTCAGATCCACCACTGCAAACTGCGGCGCATGGGACCTGAGTATTTCTTCTGCCGCTTCCAGACTCTCGGCATGCAACACGGTATAAGCGCGTCGCTCAAACGAACGACACAGAGTACGCGCGAATGCAGTATCGTCCTCGACAATCAGCAACAGACGACTTTCTGACATATTCAAACCTTTTTATAGCATTAACGCTGACAGTGGCAGCTCTATTTTGACAACGGCGCCACCCTCCTGCCGGTTACGGGCAATCACAGAGCCGCCTAATTTACGAACAACATTCACCACAAAGTAAATACCCAGACCGCTGCCCGGGCGCCCTTTGGTCGATTGATACGCCTGCCCCAGATTTTCCAGTATCGAGGGCAAAAATCCCGGACCGGTATCGGTGACGACGATGACCAGTATGTCCGCGTCTCTCGACACCGTCAGAGCAAGCCAGGCGGGTGACGCTTCAAGTGCATTATCTAACACATTGCATATCATCTGCTTGAGCGCAGAATCAAACACGACGGGAACGTCCTGTTGTATCTGATTTTCAAAGATGAATGTCTGTACCGGACGCGTCGCCCGGAAGTCTTCAACCAGTTGTTTAAGAAAGGTATTGATGGTTGTTTTGACCGAAGATTCGCCGCGCGCTTCTCCGGCGGATAATAAAATACTGCTGAGTGTCGTTTTACAGCGTTGCAACTGCCTTTCCATTTCACTCAGGTCTTCGAGTAAATCAGGATTTTTACTGAATTCAGGCATCCTGCGCCAGTCACCGAGAATGACGGACATCGTTGCTAAAGGTGTCCCCAGTTCATGCGCCGCGCCGGATGCCAGCAAGCCCATTTTCACTATGTGCTCTTCTTCTGTGGATCTCTGGCGGGCATCTGCCAGTTGTGCATCACGCACTTTTAAATTGCCACTGATGCGCGTCAGAAAAAATACCAGCAAACCCGCGTTCAGTAAGAAGCAAATGATCATGCCATCGATATACAGCTCAGGCATACCGCCGCTGTTATCTGCGGGTAAAAGCAAGGGATGAGAAAATTTCGACAAACCGAGCAGGCAACAGCCACTGATCACGACGATCGACCAGGTTGACCATACTTCCAGCAAAACAGCGCTGAGGATGACCTGCAACAGATATAAAAAAATAAAGGGATTGGCAGTGCCGCCGCTCAGATACAGTTGCGCCGTCAGGATAGCGACATCGACCAGCAGCGCGAAAAACAATGCCCGGTTGGACACCTTCGTTTCTTCGTGCCAGCGCAAATGGCTGGCAATATTAAACGCAATCAGTATCGCCAGCACAAACGCCATCGACAATACCGGCAAGCGTATGCCGAATCCGCCGACAACCAGCGCGATCGTTGCAATCTGACCAAAAACGGCAAGCCACCGCAGATGAATCAGTTGCAGCATATTTTTGTGGCCGGCCGAACTCTCGTATTCTTCGGCGATGCCGGCTACGATATCACGCTGATTTTCAGTCTTGCCGAACATCCTGATGTCTCCCATTTTCACTATGACGCTGCGTCCTACTCAGACGCCGGCGGTCTTCGCGGACAAGCAGATAGTATCCGCCCGCGACCATCAAAGCGAGAGCATACCAAGTAAGTGCATAGACCAAGTGATTGTTATGAAATGAGATAACGGTTAAACCACCGACTGGCGCCTGCGCCTCATTTGACAGCAGGGATTTGTAGCCAGCATCCGGCTGGCTGTCGGCGGCATCGGCATCGATAAAATATGGAGCAACCGGCGACAGGCTGTGTTTTTTTGCGATAGCGGCAACATCACGTGAATACCAGCGGTCAGCGGCAGCATCGTTCTTACGTAAGAAGCCGCCACCGGGTTCAGGCATACGTAATAATCCGGTCACGCTCACCTCCTGCTTTGTTTGCAGTTGTGGTTGGGCTGCGGACGTTGTTTTATTTTGTGCAGGAACAAATCCTCTGTTGATCAACACAATACTGCCGTCGGATTGACGCAATGGTGTCAGCATCCAGTAACCGCTGCCCAGCACGGTCGATGCCTGCACATAACTGGTCTGCTCAGACAATAATTGCCCGCTGACCTGCACGTGCCGGTATTCATCATTCGCGACATTCACACCCGGCCAGAAACGTTGATCAGGGGCGGCGTTTGCCGGTGCATGCACACGTTGCTCGACGCGGGCGATCAGATCGATTTTCCATTGCAAGCGACAGATCTGCCATGTACCGAGAAAAGCAAAGCACAAAAAAACCACCCCCGCGCATATCGCCAGAACACGTCTTGCGAATAATGAACGGGGGGAGTCTGTTGCGACAACCGGGGGCTGCGCCCCGGTGTTCAGATCACTCATGGCATATTGCGCATGTTGTGCATTTCATTGGGATTATCGGTATGTTTCAGTGATTCAGGCGTTGTTTCATGCTGCATGCCTGGCATCATATTGTTATTCAGATGATACATAACCCACAACGAACCACTCATCAGAATCACTACCACCACACCGGTAAACACCAATGCCAGCATGTTCCAGCCACCTTCCGAGCGGGCATTCATGTGCAGGAAATACACCATGTGTACCACAACCTGAACTGCGGCCAACGCCAACAGCACAAACCCCGTTGTCGCAGAATTGCTGAATACTTTACCCATCACCAGCCAGAACGGAATGACAGTCAGAATAACTGCCAGCACAAAACCGATGACATAAGTTTTCAGGCTGCCATGATCTGCGTGATCGTCATGAGCGTGATGTCCATGATGACCGTGACCCGCATCATGTGTTGTATGTTCGTGATGTGCACTCATGGCAAAACTCCCATCAGGTAAACAAAGGTAAATACGCCGATCCAGATCACATCCAGGAAATGCCAGAACATGGACAGGCACATCAGGCGACGGTTATTTTCAGTCGTCAGACCATGGCGTTTTAATTGGAACAGCAAAGTGACCAGCCAGACGATACCGAAAGTCACGTGCAGACCGTGCGTTGCGACCAGTGCAAAGAACGAAGTCAGAAAGCCACTGCGTTGAGGACCGGCCCCCTCATGAATCAGGTGGATGAACTCATACAATTCAAGGCCGATAAAGCAAGCGCCCAGCAAGCCAGTGACCACCAGCCAGATCAGCGTGTTGTTCAGACGTTTCTTCTGCGCTTCCAGCATCGCAAAACCATAGGTAATCGATGACAGCAACAGTAAAGACGTGTTGATCGCGACCAAGGGCAGATCAAACAATTCAGCACCCGTCGGACCGCCTGCGTAATTACGTCCAAGTACCGCGTAAGCGGCAAACAGACAAGCAAAAATCAGGCAATCGCTCATCAGATACAACCAGAAACCGAGCAGCGTGCCGTTTTCCGGATGATGTTCGAGAACGAAGTAGCGCGAACCAGAAGCCTGGCTCATCGCATCATGAGTAGAAATAGATTTATCAGACATGGCTAGCTAACAAACGTGTGCGTTCATTTTCGGTACGGACAACTTCGTCCGCAGGAATGTAGTAATCGCGGTTGTAATTAAAAGTATGGATGATGATGGCGGCCATCATGACGATAAAGCCCAGCCCTGCCAACAACCACATTTCCCAGATCAGCGCAAAGCCACATACCGCGCTGAGACCAGCGATGATGATGCCAGCCGCCGTATTTTTCGGCATGTGAATCGGCAGGAATCCGGAAGTCGGGCGAACATAGTTGTTCGCTTTCATATCAACCCAGGCATCACTGTCATGCACACGTGGCGTGAACGCGAAGTTATAAGCTGGCGGAGGCGATGATGTTGCCCATTCCAGAGTACGGCCACCCCATGGATCACCTGTGACATCGCGCAACTGCTCACGACGCAGATAGCTGACAACCATCTGGATAATGAAGCAGGCAATACCGATCGCAATCAGAACCGCGCCGAGGGCGGCAACCTGGAACCAGATCTGCAATGACGGATCTTCAAAATGACTCAGGCGACGTGTCACTCCCATCAGACCCAGTACGTACAGCGGCATAAACGCAAAGTAGAAACCGATAGTCCAGAACCAGAATGAGCATTTACCCCAGAAGCTGTCGAGTTTGTAGCCAAATGCTTTCGGGAACCAGTAGTTAATGCCCGCAAATGCACCGAATACAACACCACCGATAATCACATTATGGAAGTGAGCAATCAGGAACAGACTGTTGTGCAGAACAAAGTCAGCAGGTGGAACTGCCAGCAATACACCCGTCATACCACCGATCACAAATGTCACCATGAAACCCATGGTCCATAACATCGGAACTTCAAAACGGATACGTCCGCGATACATCGTAAACAACCAGTTAAACATCTTCGCACCGGTTGGAATCGAGATAATCATCGTGGTGATACCGAAGAACGAGTTGACACTCGCACCGGAACCCATCGTGAAGAAGTGATGTAACCAGACCAGGTAAGACAGGATCGTGATCACAACTGTCGCATAGACCATCGATGTATAACCGAACAGACGCTTGGAACAGAAAGTCGAAACAATCTCCGAGTAGATACCGAAGCAAGGCAGAATCAGGATATAGACTTCAGGATGACCCCAGATCCAGATCAGATTCACGTACATCATGGAATTGCCACCCATGTCGTTCGTGAAGAAGTTAGTGCCGAACACGCGATCCAGCGACAACATTGCCAGCACCGCAGTCAGCACTGGGAAAGCAGCAACGATCAGCACGTTGGTGCACAACGCAGTCCACGTAAACACTGGCATTTTCATCATCGTCATACCAGGAGCACGCATCTTGACGATAGTCACAATCAGGTTAACACCTGAAAGCAAGGTACCAACACCGGCAATCTGTAGCGACCAGATGTAGTAATCCACCCCGACATCCGGGCTGCCTAAAATACCCGACAGCGGCGGATATGCAAGCCAGCCGGTACGCGCAAACTCGCCGACGAATAAGGAAGCCATCACAAGTACCGCACCGAACGCCGTCATCCAGAAACTGAAGTTATTCAGGAACGGGAAAGCAACGTCACGTGCACCGATTTGCAGAGGCACGACATAATTCATCAGACCGGTAACGAAAGGCATTGCCACAAAGAAAATCATGATCACACCATGCGCAGTGAACACCTGGTCATAGTGATGCGGTGGCAGGAACCCGGCGGAATCACCGAACGCCATTGCCTGCTGCGCACGCATCATCAGCGCGTCAGCAAAACCACGCAACAGCATGATCAAACCGAGAACCATGTACATGATACCGATACGCTTGTGGTCGATACTTGTCAGCCAATCGCGCCACAAGGTTCCCCATACGCGGAAGTAAGTGAGTGCGGCCAGCAATGCCAGGCCTCCGACAGCAACCCCGGCAAACGTAGCAATAAGAATCGGCTCGTGCAGAGGAATCGCTTCCCAGCTGAGACGGCCGAATATCAGCTTAGTCAAATCAATTTGGTCTAACATCTTTATTTTCCAATAGTAACTGGTGGTGTTGTACACACTTCAGCATCCGTCCCGCGTGTAGCCTGCTGATTCTGAGCAAGCATAGAAACGACTTTTTCGTTCGCTTTTAATGCTGGTTTCACGTTGAGATCTGTCGACATCAGCTTATCCATGCAAACCTGATCAGCACTCACACAACGATTGACAATGGCATGGAACAAGTCGGCTTCAACAGTGCCAAAGCGGCGCACCGGATCTTTGATACTTGGCTTTTCAATCTCAAGATAAGCAGCACGATTCAGGTTCAGCTTTTCCGCTTTGGTAGTCTGCACCCACTGATTGAAATTTTCCTGCGTCATCCCATGGAATTTGAAACGCATGTCAGAAAAACCGGCTCCGCTGTAGTTAGCAGAAAAGCCATCATATATACCGGCCTTGTTGATCACGGCGTTCAATTGCGTCTCCATACCAGGCATCGCATAGATCTGACCTGCCAGCGCTGGAACATAAAACGAATTCATGACGGTGGATGCGGTGATTTTGAAATGAACAGGCACATCGACTGGCGCAATCAATTCATTGACCGTTGCCACACCCTGCTCTGGATAAATAAACAACCATTTCCAGTCTAAAGCAACGACTTCCACAACCAGCGGTTTGACGTTGGCAGGAATCGGACGATTTTCATCTAATCGTGACAACTTTCGATATGGATCAAGAGTATGTGTAGAAATCCATGTCAACATTCCCAAAACGATGATAATTAACAGAGGAGCTCCCCAGATAATTAATTCGAGTTTGGTTGAATGATCCCAGTCAGGATCGTACTTTGCACTGGTATTACTCTGTCTGTAGCGCCATGCAAAAAACAAGGTCAGGAAAATGACAGGAATAATGATGATTAACATCAGGAGAGTAGAAATGACAATCAGCTTGCTCTGCTGAACGGCGATATCGCCTGAAGGATTTAACACAATAGTGTCACATCCAGCCAACAGTGCAACGCATAGGAGTATTAGTCCGCGCCGAGCTAGTAGGGAAATCATGCAGGAAAGTCCAGGTTAAAAGGATAAATCGTGGTAATGTACACGGACTGACTAGCATTAGCGATTGGACGTTTTGTCCCACCCTGCATAGCTACATCGGGCAGGGCTTCAGGCGTCCGTCGATAAAAACACTACTAAGAGAGACGACTATGCCAAGTATCAGCCACAATGGTGAGCAACTCACCAGTATTTCTGTACGTCCTGACCTCCTCACAGCCCCCAGAAACAGTCACGCTGACCACACCTCGATTTCGCCGGGAGAAATCGCCATCGGTGTTGTTATCGGTCGGGCTTCTGAATATTTTGATTTTTTTGTCTACGCCATTGCATCTGTATTAGTATTTCCCTCGGTTTTCTTTCCATTTGAACAAAGACTGGAAGCAACGCTGTATTCATTTGTTATTTTTTCTTTTGCCTTCATCGCACGACCTATCGGTACGGTCGCTTTTATGGCAATTCAGCGCCATCTTGGGCGCGAAGCAAAACTCACAATTGCTTTAGTCTTGCTTGGCATCTCCACTGCCGGTATCGCCTTCCTACCTACGTTTTCGCATCTGGGCTACGCGTCGATCGTTATTCTTGCGTCGTTACGCATAGGCCAGGGGCTGGCGATGGGCGGCTCGTGGGATGGACTCCCCTCTCTACTGGCATTAAATGCCCCTCAACATAAGCGCGGCTGGTATGCGATGCTGGGGCAGCTCGGCGCCCCTGTCGGCTTCATGATTGCTGGCAGCCTCTTTGCTTATTTACTCTCCAGCTTGTCACCGGAAGATTTTCTCGACTGGGGCTGGCGCTATCCTTTCTATGTTGCCTTCGCGATTAATGTCGTCGCCCTGTTTGCCCGTCTGCGCCTGGTCTCTACCAACGAATATGCGCGCCTGCTGGATGAGCGCGAGCTTGAACCAACTAAAATCGCCGAAATGAGTGGCTCCCAGGGAAGAAACGTGCTGATAGGCGCCTTAGCCGCACTGGCCAGCTACGCTTTATTCCATCTGGTGACGGTATTCCCGCTTTCATGGCTGACGCTGTACTCCACACGCTCACTGACGGACGTACTGTACATACAAGTAACTGGCGCAGGATTAATGAGCTTAGGCGTGATTGCCTCTGGCCTGATCGCTGATCGCTACGGTCGCCGCAATACACTGGGCACCTTCGCGCTATTCATTGCGATTCTGAGTGTATTTGTACCAAGTTTACTTGGCGGTGGGGAATCTGCCCAGAATACATTTATTCTGGTGGGATTTGCCTTGCTGGGTCTGTCTTACGGCCAGGCGGCAGGGGCTGTGACTGCCAATTTTTCAGCGAAATACCGTTATACCGGCGCAGCCTTGACGTCCGATCTTTCATGGCTGGTCGGTGCCGGTTTCGCGCCACTGGTTGCACTCGGATTGTCTGCACATTTCGGCCTCGCCTATGTCAGCCTCTATCTTCTCTCGGGTGCTGCATGTTCAATCGCAGCATTAAGCCTGAACCGGGCGCTGGAAATCAGGGATTGATTCCGCACCTCTTCTAAAAAAGCTCTGCATCAAGACAAACATCACTTGTTGCAGAGCTTTTTCATTTACGCATTCTGAAAGCACAACAAGTATCACGACACAACCCGAAATCACTCAGGTATTAATATCAATACTACCGTGAGGCGGTGCACTCGCCGTCGCATCTGTCACCATATCTGCATTCTTTGCCTGCCCGGATTTTTTGCTTTGTCGGGTTTCACTGGTACTTTGCTGACCGGCATCTTGCTTTAAATCCATCGCCACCGGCGGAATTTCATTACCGAAAACGACTTCATCTCTATCCTCCCGCCCCTGATCAGGCTTCAGGTGTTCGATGGCATCACTGACCTTATATGCCGCAACGGCCGCTGAGATGACAGGATTCACGCCAGCGGTCCAATTCACCCCAGATACAGCAACATCGTTTGCAACATTTGCAGCAGTTACAGCATCAGCAGTCGTTGTAGCGACAGCAGTTACTGGGACAGTTGCATCTGATAACGCCATGTCCGGACTAAGAGTATTCACAATGGCGGGATCATTCAGGCGATAAGCTGATGCAGCCGTCACAACAAACGCTTGCATCGTTAAAGGGTGAACAAGCGCCGCGCCGCTGGGCGCAGCAGGTGTCTGAGGCGCAACAACATCTGTCAGTTCTTGAGAAGATTTCACCGAATTCAGTAGCGTAGCCATTGACACCGATGACAAAGAATTCGCTGTTGTACCGGCAACTTCACTCCCGACAATAACCTTGTGCCCGGTCTGAATTACGTCGGCACCACTTTTTAGTAAGTCACTCTGAAAATCGGCTGATACTAGCGTCTGTGCTTGTGCCGCCGACGTTGCGGACTGATCAAAAGCAGTTATCGACGCCCCAGTACGCGGTTCAACAGCCGTCTTGTCGGGTACAGATTTTTGCTGTGTGACCGTTGTATTTGCAGATTTCAATGCAGCGGCATCATATACAGTTGATGAAGTAAGCGACGTATTCACAGTCTCAGAAGATGCGGATACCTGCTGAGCTGTCGCCATCGGGGGAGCATTGCTTTGCTCAGCCGCGCTCACTATCCCTGGCGCAGTATCCGTCGCACCGACAGCTACTGTTTTCTGAGTTTTCAGAATGGAGGGCGTCACAGATGTAATGCCAGAGGATAGCGCTGTCGTTGCCGTTGCGAAGATATCGGAGAATGAGACATTTCTAGCTGAATTACCCACGCCGCCGCTGACCTCTGCCGTCCTCAGATTCTGGTTCTGCGCAATAAGCGAAGTCTCTATCTGCGCCAGTGCCTGTAACGCTTGTGTCAGCAAGCTGGCAGTTGCAACAGGCGCATTCGTAAATGCTGTTTGCAACAGTGATGAATTCAGCGTGAACTGAATATTGTCAGTACCGGTAGATGTATCAAGTGTAATACCGATTTTTGCCAGACTTTGCAGTAAATTATTGCCGCTGTCCGCCAGCACGCCGCCCATGGCATCCAGCAGGCTGCTGTCGAGAAAACTTGTCAACGGATCCTGAAGACTGCTGATGTTACTGCTTTGAAAGGTATTGAATGCATTGACAAACATCGTCGCCAGCGATGCGGTAGTCGTAAAACTCGTTGCCGCATCACCAATGGCGCTGCCACTACCGCTGGCCGCAATCGCTTTCATTTCCTGCTCAAGTAAAGCAAGGGTCATGGCTAATGTCTGACTCAGAGAAGATACATCAACCACGCTTGCTGTTGTATTGACTGAGCCTGCTATTACCGCAGCAGAAACCGTACTGACCGGCGATAAGGCAGAAAGTCCGAGCGGGGTTACTGCAGCAATTGCATCAGTAGAAATCACCATGATCAAGTCACTTTCTGAGAAGTTCCACCATCTCTTTAGTGTAGGACGAATGGAAAATACCGGTAGTTTTTTTCAAAAATGGATAAAGTACCGGATTCAAACAGATGCACTGGCAGACCTCAGCGATCTTGCCGCGCCTCTTCGTAACGCATAGGTCGTATCACTACAAAAACGACGATAGCAAGCAAGGAAAGTGCGGCCGCGAGTCCGAACACCAAGCCTGGGGCAATCATCCACAAAGCACCGGCAACCAGCGAAGCTGGCAGGTATAGCACACCGGTTACGAAGTTATACAAACCAACGGCGGTTGCCCTGCGCTCGGTCTCAATATCGGCAATGAAAGCCTTACTCTGCGATTCGTCTATCGCATAAAAAAATCCATAGACCGCGAATATCGCCACCATCTCCCATTGGCTGGCAGCAAAAATCAGCCAGACATTAATCAAGGCATAGGCCACATAACCAAGCACGATAATGCGTACCCGCCCGATCTGATCGCCAAGAAGACCAATCAACGGCGCCGCAAATACGCACACTGCGTTAAACAAGGCGTATAGCAATACGGTATGAGCAACGCTGAAGCCCAGCAAGTGCGCCTTCAACAAAATAAAGCCGAGACTGAAATACGCCAGGGCAAACACACCTGCAGGAATCAGGAATCGCTTGAATCCCGGACTAAGCTGTTTCCAGTTTTGCTTTATATTTTCCCGTTCATGCGCAACACCATGCTGCTCCGGAATACGGGTCAGTACCAGAACACTGATTACCGCCGGTATAAACGCAAGCAGGAACAAGGTTGCATATGCGCTACGCGACTCCCCAAGCCAGGAGAGCAATCCATACGCGGCCAGAGGCCCGAGTACTGCACCTGCCTTATCCAGCGCCTTGTGTACACCAAACGCATAACCGCGTGACTCGCTGATTGCAATCGAAGACAACCAGGCATCTCTCGGTGGTCCGCGAAACCCCTTACCAAGGCGCTCAATCACACGAAAAATGCTTAACCCGGTAACGGAGGTTGAAATCAGTAATATGAGTTTCGCGAGTGTGGAAAATCCATAACCAGCAGTTGCAAGCCACTTACGCCGCCCGCTGCGATCAGATAACCAGCCGGACAGATAATTCAGTGAAGATGCAGAGAAGTCGGCCATCCCCTCAATTAAACCCAGCAGTGCACTCGAAGCACCCGCCACGGTGGTGAAAAAAATCGCAAATACGGAAAAAATCATTTCCGAACTGAGATCGGTAAGGAAACTCACAAAACCAAGCTTGAGTATATCGGGGTGAAGTCGCCGTTTGTTTTCTGTGTCAGGTTGTGTCATCAAATTATTCTTCAGTTAAAAATATGCATCAATATCCGGCGTAAGTTCCGCATTTAAAAATGCTTTCAGGCACGACAAACAAACTCAACATTAATTACGGGCAACAAATCCATCTGGTGCTGAAACAAAACACTTAATCCAGAACTGGCGATAACACAGATTTTATTCCAGCGCACAAAACGACTGTCGTCGATACTACAAAAACAGGAATAAGTACCCTACACTTTGATGCAACACAAACCCCGCTGGGGTTCCGGGATTTCTTGACAGCCGTCAAGGAATTCAGATGGGTGGTGGCGTAACCTCTGTTACAATAATCCGGCTCAGATTCTTCATCAGTATTCCTCACTTAATAAAGGAAATAAAATGAAATCATCCCATCGCAACACTCTGGCACGACCAGCCCTCGCGCTGTTGGCCATCCTTCCTTTGAGTATCTCCCTCGCCTTCGCGCAGGATGACAAAACCCATAGTGCAGCAGATTTGAAGTATCAGGCCGGAGGCTCTCCTCTCGCCAGTGAGCCCATGCATCAGAACATCAATCCCAAAGCCCCGCCAATGACAAAAGCCGAATTCGAAGCGGGCAAGCAAATTTATTTCCAGCGCTGTGCCGGTTGCCACGGCGTATTACGTAAAGGCGCGACAGGTAAAGCACTAACGCCGGATATTACTCTGGATAAGGGCACAGATTATTTAAAAGTCTTCATCAATTATGGCTCACCAGCCGGTATGCCTAACTGGGGTACGTCTGGTGATCTGTCAGATAAAGAAGTCGATCTGATGGCGCGCTATATTCAGCAGGAGCCACCGGTTCCTCCTGAGTTCAGTCTGAAGGACATGGAAGCGACCTGGAAAGAAGTGATTCCGGTTGCCAAACGTCCGACGAAAAAAATGAATAACTACAATATCGCCAATATCTTCTCCACTACATTGCGCGATTCCGGTGAAGTAGCACTGATCGATGGCGACACCAAGAAAATCATTAACATCGTGAAAACCGGCTATGCCGTGCACATCTCACGCACGTCTGCATCGGGTCGTTATCTGTTCGTGATCGGACGTGATGCACGCATTAATCTGATCGACTTGTGGATGGAAAAACCAGATACCGTTGCTGAAATGAAGGTAGGCCTGGAAGCCCGCTCGGTAGAAACATCTAAATTTAAAGGTTACGAAGATAAATACGCAATCGCTGGCGACTACTGGCCACCTCAGTTCGTGATCATGGAAGGTGACACACTGAAACCGCTGAAAATTGTCTCTACACGCGGTATGACGGTTGACAATGAATACCATCCGGAACCGCGCGTTGCGTCGATTGTCGCTTCCCACTATCGCCCTGAATTCGTTGTCAGCGCCAAAGAAACCGGCAAAATCATGCTGGTGGACTACAAAGACATCAACAACCTGAAAACCACCACGCTGGACGCGGCTAAATTCCTGCATGACGGCGGACTGGATTCCACTGGTCGTTATTTCCTCGTTGCTGCCAACGCTTCAAATAAGATCGCTGTCGTCGATACCAAAGAAGACAAAATGGCCGCGATCGTCAACGTTGGAAAAACACCGCATCCAGGTCGTGGCGCCAACTTCATCCATCCTAAATTCGGCCCTGTATGGGCAACCAGCCATCTTGGTGATGAAACGATTTCCATGATCGGCACCGACCCCGTCAAACATAAAGCGCAGGCGTGGAAAGTCGTGGACAGCGTCAAGGGCCAGGGTGGTGGTTCGCTGTTTATCAAAACCCATCCGAAATCCAGAAACCTGTGGGTGGACACGCCACTGAACCCTGACACCAAACTGAGCCAGTCTGTCGCAGTGTTCGATATTGATCACTTCGAAAAAGGCTACGTCACTTTACCGATTGCAGAATGGGCCGGTCTGGGTGAAGGAGCTAAACGTATCGTACAGCCTGAATATAACAAAGCTGGCGATGAAGTCTGGTTCTCGGTCTGGAGTGCAAAAGACAAAGAATCAGCCATCGTGGTCGTTGATGATAAAACACGCAAACTGAAAGCCGTGATTAAAGATCCGAAACTGATCACACCAACCGGTAAATTCAATATCAACAATACTCAGCACGACATTTATTAAGGAAAATAAGATGAAACATCAAGTCACCTTATCACTTCTCAGTGCACTGGGAATTGCTGCTCTCGCCTTCTCAGCGACCAGCTCTTACGCCGCCACCGGCGCTGAGCTTGCACAGAAAAATGGTTGCATGGCATGTCATGGTATTGACAAAAAAATCCTTGGTCCAGCTTTTAAAGATATCGCGCAAAAGTACAAAGGAAATGCCGATGCCGTCGCCAGCTTATCCAAGAAAATCAAAGACGGTGGCAGCGGTGTATGGGGAGCAATTCCGATGCCGCCGAACGGCCCTAAAGTCAACGATGCCGACATCAAAACCCTGGCTGAGTATGTGCTGAGCACACATTAAACGGGATGCTGTCAGCGCTAAAAAGCCGGTTTAAAACCGGCTTTTTATTGTTGAAAATAGTTTATTTTATTTTCTTTCCCGGCACTGGCTTCATAAAATGGATTTTCCCTGTCGTCTCTCTTTTTGAAATCAGATCTTCCAGACTGACATCATCCAGCACGGCAAGATAAGCGCTGGTAGCGCGGGTCAATACACCCTTCAAATTACAACCCATCGCGTAGACACAGGTATTACTGGTACTGTCAAAACACTCCGCCATAAAAAAATCAGTTTCAGTCGCCCGCACGACCTCGCCGATATTGATCTCTGCCGGTTCCATATTCAGTTTCAGTCCGCCATTTCGCCCGCGGACAGTTTCCACCATGTTGGACATCCCCAGCTGATGCACCACCTTGGTCAGATGATTCTTTGAAATTGAGTGCAACTCTGCGACCTCCTGAATCGTAACAAGCCGATCTCGGTGTATCGCCAGATAAATCAGGGTGCGTAAAGTGTAATCAGTGTAAGCAGTTAATCTCATGACTTATGTATTCCGGAAAATGGGCGTGAAGTTGTCAATGCATGGCAACTGACATCTTCCCTGCACAGTATATCCCCTTCGTCCACAAAGCAGATTCAGAAACAGATTCAGATCGCAGTTCAGGCACGGGGATAAAAATAAAACACAAAACATACATTTAATTTGCATCTTATTATACATGCATATAAAATGCATCTTATTGAAGCGGTAAATCAGTTTTATTTCTCCCACTTCTTTAAGCAATGCACTTTTTTAACTCTACCAATAAGGAATCACGCCATGCACTCCACGCGTAAACTCTGGACCTGGCTAGCTGTGATCTGCGTCTTATCTTTCACCGTTCTCGGTTGGGTAGGTACAGAAATCTATCTCACAGCTCCACCTATCCCTAATCAGGTTGTCAGCACTCAAGGCAAGGTTTTATTTTCTGAAGGACAAGTCCAGCGAGGGCAGGAAGCATGGCTCGCCGCCGGTGGTCAGCAATTAGGTACTGTATGGGGACACGGCAGTTATGTCGCGCCAGACTGGTCAGCCGACTGGCTGCATCGCGAGTCGCTCGCCTTACTGGAAATCTGGGCACAGAAAGAAAACAAACTGTCCTTTGAACAGTTAAGCACACCGCGTCAGGGCGAACTTAAAGCGCGCCTGAAAGAGGAAATGCGCGGCAATACCTACGATCAGAAAAATGGTGTTATCACCCTCTCCCCTGAACGTGCCGCCGCAGTACAACTGGTCACGCAACATTACATCGCACTGTTTGGTAACGATCCATCTCTGGAAAAACTGCGCGAACAGTATGCGATGAATAAAGGTTCACTGCCGGATCAGACAGACTTACAAGCCTTGCCAGCGTTCTTTTTCTGGTCTTCGTGGGCAGCTGCGGCAGATCGTCCCGGCGAAGAAGGTCTGAGCTACACCAGTAACTGGCCGCATGAGCCACTGGTAGAAAATACACCGACTGCCGGTGCTGGTATCTGGTCTATCGCCAGCGTGATTTTGATGATTGCAGCAATTGCCGGTATGATTTTCTACCATTCTGCAAGCAAAGAAGAAAGTGATCCGGTTCCTCCAAAAGCAGATCCTTTATTCGATATGAAGCCAACGCCGTCGATGCTGGCGACAAAAAAATACTTTTTTGTTGTGATCGGTCTGATTCTGGCGCAAGTAGGCATGGGTGTGATCACCGCTCACTACGCCGTTGAAGGACATAGCTTCTTTGGTTTTCCTTTAGCTGAGATTCTGCCGTTCACGGTCAGCCGCACGATACATACGCAATTTGCGGTGTTGTGGATTGCTACTGCATGGCTGGCAACCGGTCTGTACATCGCTCCTGCAATCTCTGGCTATGAACCTAAATTCCAGAAACTCGGTGTGAATGTCCTGTTTTATGCATTGCTGTTCATCGTTGTCGGTTCGACCGCGATGGGATGGCTGGGCAGCCTGCAACATAAAGGCAATGAATTCGCATTCTGGATCGGCAATCAGGGTCTGGAATTCACAAGCATGGGGCGCGTCTGGCAAATTCTGTTATTTATCGGCTTGCTGTTCTGGGTGACTTTATTGGGTCGCGGATTATTACCTGCACTCAAAAAACCATCTGAAAGCCGCGGTCTGATTGCCATGGTATTTCTGGCTGCGATGTGTATCGGCGGTTTCTACGCGACATCGCTGACCTGGGGTCCGCATACACATTACTCCATGATCGAATACTGGCGCTGGTGGTTGGTCCATTTGTGGGTAGAAGGCTTCTTCGAAGTGTTCGCAACCGCTGTGATCGCCCTGCTCTTCACTCGCCTGGGTCTGATCCATGCAGCAACCGCAAACAGCGCGATTATTCTGGAAACTATCGTCTTCCTGTTCGGCGGTATTCTGGGTACCTTGCATCACCTGTATTTCACTGGCACACCAACTTTTGTGATCGCGATCGGTGCCATGTTCTCAGCACTGGAAGTTGTTCCTCTGGCGATGATAGGCGTGGAAGCATATCGCAATTATCAACGATCTAAAGCAGCAGCTTGGGTACAGTCTTATAAATGGTCCATCCTCTGCTTCATCGCTGTCGGTTTCTGGAATACTGTCGGTGCGGGTTTGTTAGGCTTCTCCATCAACACCCCGATTGCACTGTACTACATGCAAGGTTTAAACATGACAGCTGCACATGGACATGCTGCTTTGTTCGGCGTGTACGGCATGCTGGGTATAGGCTTGCTGCTGTTCTGCCTGCGTGGATTGTCTGCACGCGCTGCCTGGTCTGACAAATTGCTGCAAGCAATGTTCTGGATGCTCAATATCGGCCTCGCAATGATGGTGTTCATCTCTTTGGTACCTGCCGGTATTTATCAGGCAGTCGCCAGCATCACGAAAGGGATGTGGTTTGCCCGCTCACCTGAAGTCATACACTCGCACCTGATGGAAACACTGGTCTGGCTGCGCGTACCTGGCGACGTCGTGTTCGCGATCGGCACCGTCTGTCTGGCCTTGTTCGCCTTCCGTTTGCTGATGGTGAAAAAGACAGCCAACGTCAGCCTGAACAGCTCAATTCCTGCGAAAAAAACTAAACAAGCTTAATGACATCAGAGGCCGTCGAGAAATATTTTCTGACGGCCTCTGCTTCACTATTCAATAGCATCACTAGTATCAACATCATCTATTAAGGAGTTTTACAATGTCCCACGATTGCTCTATGCCAGTTATCGCTGAAGGTATTTACTCATTTGATGCGCGTGGCATTGCCAAGCGTTTTCGTCATGCGGCGATCTTCGGTGCGCTGTCTGCTTTAGAACGTGGAGAAACCATGCGTTTCTGCAATGACCATAATCCCTTGCCTTTACTATCGCAGATAGAGCATCATTTCGGCTCCAGCGTCAAAATCAGCTATGTATCGCAGGAACCGGGCGCAATTGTGATTGATTTTCTTATCTGTGATTAAGGAATAAATAATGGACTACCTGACAGTCAAGCACATTCATATCACCTGTGCGACCCTGAGCGGTAGTCTGTTTTTTTTGCGCGGTATCTGGATGTGGCAGGACTCGACCATGCTGCAAAAAAAATGGATCAGAATCGCCCCACATCTGATCGATACCTTACTGCTGGCGAGTGCGCTAACGATGGTGTTCTGGAGCAGACAATATCCGTTCCTTGAAGCCTGGCTGACGGCGAAGGTTCTGGCGCTGTTGCTTTACATAGGTTTAGGAACGGTTGCGCTGAAGCGCGGCAAAACAAAAGCTGTCCGAATCCGTACCTGGATCGCCGCCTTAGCGGTATTCTCTTATATCGTTGCAGTCGCACTGACGAAACAAGCTTTGCCACACTGGTAATTGATCGCCGTGTGCGCATCCACCACTCAGTTTTTGGGAGACCGACAATGGCACAAAAACACTTATCCTCCGGTGACAGCATTCATATTCTGTCTTCCGGCAATATTGAAACCGTCCCCACGCAAGCCCTATTCAAAGATAAGCACATGGAAGTCATGCGCTTATATTTACCTGCCTCAAAACATATCGCTGCGCATCAGGTCAATGGCACTATCACTATTTTTTGCATAGAAGGTCAGGTTGAAATACAGACCGACCACGCGAGTAAAATCTTACATACTGGCGACTTAATGTATCTCGCGGCGTCAGCATCGCATGCACTGACAGCGATTGATGACTCCTCATTACTGGTTACTATCGCACTGCAAGGTGCTGTGCATCAGGCGAATGCCTGACGGAAGAAAAGGAAATAAAAAAGCCCGGAATCATCCGGGCTTTTTTGTCAGAAAAAAATCAGATCAGCTTCGAATAGGTCGCTGTCGTTACTTTCTTCAGATACTTATCAAACGTCATCGCCACCGCGCGGACAAACAACCGGCCTTTGGGGGTAACACGAATAGCATCCGCATCAATCGTAATAAAGCCAACCTCTTCATACTGACGCAATTGCGCAATTTCTTCTGCGAAGTAAGTCGTGAAATCAATCCCGTAAGCAGCATTCGTCTTTGCGATAGACAAAGGCATACTGCACATCAAAGTCATGATGACATCACGTCGCAATAAATCATCCTTATCTAAGGCGATTCCCTTCTCTACCGGCAATTTTCCTTCATCGAGCAACTGATAATACTCTTTGATCGTACGTACCGACTGACTGTACGAATCCCCGACTTTACCAATCGCAGAAACACCAAAGCCAATCAGATCACATTCCGCACGGGTTGTGTAACCCTGAAAATTTCTATGCAAAGACTGATCCTGACGCGCCTTATTCAATTCATCGTCAGGGCGGGAAAAATGATCCAGACCGATGTAAATATAACCGGCATCCAGCAAGCGGCGGGTGGACATCAGGAAAATTTGCAAGCGCTCTTCAGCCGATGGCAGATCTGCCTCGATAATCTGGCGCTGTGCTTTGAAACGGCTAGGTAAATGCGCATAGTTGTACAGCGCAATGCGGTCTGGTGCCAATGCGATCAGGCTATCAAGCGTGCGGCCAAAGCTTTCAATATTCTGTTTAGGTAAGCCATAAATCAAATCGGCATTCACCGACTGAAAATGCGCTTTACGGCTTTCCTTGACTGCCGCTTCAACCATGCTGAACGGTTGTATCCGGTTCACTGCCTGTTGTACAGCCGGGTCAAAATCCTGTACACCAAAACTATTACGGTTAAATCCCAACTCGGATAACACGGCCAGCGTTTCCGGCTTCACAGTGCGCGGATCAATTTCCACGCCCAGCTCCGCATCCTCCGTAAAGGTGAAATGCTGCCGTATCATCGCCATTAACTGACGCAGCTCATCCGAACTGAAAAACGTCGGTGTTCCGCCACCCAGATGCAACTGCGCGGTCAGGCGATCCGGGCCGATTCGGGCCGCCACCAGCGCCATTTCTTTTTCGAGATAACGTAAATATTCTGTCGTGCGGCTATGGTCTTTGGTAATAATCTTATTGCACGCACAGAAATAGCAAAGCGACTCACAAAACGGCAAATGCAGATACAAGGACAAAGGAGGATTCTTCGTGCGCCCCGCTCTTTGTTCGAGATAAGTGATGTAAGTTTGCTCGGTAAAACCTGTATTGAAGCGATCTGCTGTCGGATACGATGTGTAACGTGGTCCGGACTTGTCGAATTTTCGTATCAGCTCTTCAGACAGCTCAATATCGTCGATTGGTGTGGTCATTATGTTCTTTCGGTGCGTCTTGCATACAAGATTGCTATTGTATGCAAGCAAAGCCGGTCTATGTCGATTTACATCAATTAATTTAGCGGAACCTGACCGTCTCCGAGACTAAAAATCGTAGGAAACAGACATATCATAATGGCGTCCCGGCTGGGTGTAGGCATCGATCACGGCTGAGTTTGCCGCAACACCCTGCACATCAGACCAGTTCCAGTATTTCTTATTTGTCAGATTACGTACTGCCGCATTGAGCCGCAGATTTTTCTGCAAACGCCATTGGCCCGATAAATCCAAAGTCATTGCGGAAGGAATGGTCAGCTGCGCCACCCTTGGCGGAGTCGCTGGTTTGGGTAAATACGGGCTATCCAGATCGGCCGCCATTTTTGCATCCTGATGCAAGGCTTGCAGCCGGACTTCCCAGGCGGGTTTGCTATAGCTTACGCCAATACTGATTTTCGCCGGATCGATCGCATTCAACGGTAAGCCGGTCGTATCATCGCTGCCATGCGTGACGCCATACGCAAATGGCATTGTCAGCTTACCACCGGCGATTTCACCCCACTGCACCTGCCCTTTAATTTCAAAACCGCTGATCGTCGCTTTATCGACATTGACTGTCTGGAAAATCGCCGGATCACCGATCACACCTTTACCGCCCAGCGGTTTTTTATCGACGATGAGGTTATCGTATTTTCCTCTGAACACAGCGATATCAAGGCTCAGTCTGTCGAGCATTGCACGTAAGCCGATTTCGATATTATGGCTTTTTTCCGGTTTCAGATCGGGATTCGACAATAACACTGCAGGGATTGTCGCACTATCGAACACGCCATTGATTTGTTGTGCATTCGGCGCACGGAAACCACTCGCATAGTTACCAAAGGCACTCCATTCCGGCGTCAAACGGTACAGAAAACCCAGCTTAGGCGAGACTGCTGAACCAGAAAGTGATTTGGCAGGCGTTTTCGCCGGTGGCGCAAAACCAGCCTGGCTGGTCACATCCAGATCAAAATGATCAAAGCGCACACCGGGCGTGATGATCCATTTGCCAGCAAATATTTCATCCTGCACAAAGACAGCGCGGCTGGAATCACGGGTATCAGGGAAATATTTGCGTGGTACAAAATCTGCATTTCCCGGATCGACGCCATCAAACATGTTTTTGATATCGGCACGACTGTAGTCGAAGCCGTAACTAAGGCGCTGCGACCAGCCCGCGGCCATTCTGAATAATTTATCGGCCTGAATATGGAATTGCGCGCTGCGCTCACTGTAGCTGACATCGCGCACGCGGTCGGCCAGCGTATTGCGGTGCGTCACACCGAATTCGCGGGAACTGGCATCCTGAAAACTGAGCGCCGTCTGCACATGATCGACATACGCGTTATTGAGCGTATACCGGCTTTGCAAGCTCAGACGGTCGCGTGTCATATTGCTCGTAGCATTTTCACCAGCGACCGCAGAGGCTGTCGTCAACGGCAGCTTAGCTCGACTCGATAGCAATTCGTAGTCAGCATCTTTATTCACATGCTCGGCGCTCACGGTGTGTTTCTGATCAGCCGCAGGCTGATACACCAGCTTCACCAATACCGACTGCCCTTCATTCTTCTGCGGATTCGGGGTAGTGCGATCCACATTGGCAACATCTTTGCTGCCCATATTCTGCATACCACCGGCATGATTCACCGCAGCACTCACTAACCACGTCAGCTCAGGGTTGATGCGCCCGGCCAGACTCGCTGACAGCGTCCGCGAATGATCGTCACCGTTATACGACAGCGATACTTTGCCGCCAACATCTTTCTGCTGATCGCCACGCCGCTGCAGGAAGTCAGCCGGTTCCAGCGTAATGAAATTCACCAGTCCGGCAAGGCCATCAGAGCCATACAATACCGATGCCGGGCCGCGCACAATTTCCACCTGTCGGATCAGATCCAGCGATAAGGAATCCCTGCCAAATGCATTGCTGCCATTGATGTAGCTGCGTGGCAGACGCACGCCGTCAACCAGCATCAACACACGATTACCGTCCTGCCCACGGATATTGAAACCGGCATTTGTATCCCGCCCGGTTGCATTGCCGACGCCGGTCACAGTAAATCTGGCCGGCGCACGTTTGACGGAAATATTGGGTAAATTTTTAACTAAATCATGAATATCGGCAACGTGCCCGTTTTCCATTTCCTGCCAACCGATAATATCCATCGACAAGGGCAAATCTTCGACGAATTGCTCGTAACGGGCGCCACTGATGACAACGATCTGCACCGGCACCGTCGCATTCGCCAATAAAGTGGTGGGTGCCTGCGGCGCGGTCTGTGCCTGCACGTACGCTGTCAGACCCGTAGAAAAAAGACCGGCCAGCAGCAATCTGAAGGTGTGTTTTTTGATCCGGAAGCCATTTCCGGACAAGCGCGTTGCGTCTGATTTTTTCATGGTGAATACCAGCAAAGGAGAATAGCTAGCAGTCTAAACTTCCATCAACACGGGTCAATACGCATTCCGGTCAGGCGACTAGGCATTCCGAACTAGACCGCCGCGACATACTGCGACAGAACAAGGTCACTAAATAATCAACAACGAATCACCAACGAATCACCAACAAATCATCACTGAATCATCACTGGCGAAACCAGCGCCAGTCTCAATATGAGTATCAGCCCGGCTGTCCATCTGCGCGCGCTTTCAGATAGACCGGCAGCATCATGGCGATCCAGATCGTAATCAGTAACAACCAGACCGTGGCCGAGACAGTCAGTAAAGAAGGTATCACCAGCAAGCTGGCAACGATGCGCAGCATGGCAGCCAGATGCAGCCCAAGATACACCATCCACAAGCTGTTCGACACCTGCAATGGTCTGCCGCTGTGACCATAAGAAACACGGCTGACAAAAGCGACCAGCATGGTTCCCATGAACCCCAGCCCGAGTGCGTGTATGGATGCTGAACCAACTGCCACGCCGAGCGCGCCCGCCGCCTGCAATCCAAACACCACCGCCAGCCAGGCAAATGACAAATGCAGCATGGCCAGCATACGGTTTTGCAGGCTACGGAAAATTCCCCAGCGCCACGACGTCACGACAAAACTCAGGCTAAGCACGCTTGCGCTGAACGCTTCCAGATAACGCCAGCCGGTAATTCCTGCCAGCACCAGCAACCAGCATCCGCCCAGCCAGACACCGAGCAACCAGTATGGCCGCCATGCCACATAAGGCTTCAGCACATTGCTGCTGAAAAAGGGCAGCATTCTGTGACTCACCGTCAGAAAAACCGGTAGCAAAAATCCGAAAAAAGAAAATTCGCGGGCGAGCTGCCATGCGTCGGTGTCACCTGCACTCCAGAACGCTGCTGCCAGCAATGCCAGCATGCCGCTCAGCATCGCGATCAGGATAGAGACGGGATGTTTTTTATCGAGGGCCTTGCTGCGCCGGATCAAATCGCCCCAGCGCCAGGTCACAGCAAGCCATGCCGCCAGCATCAGTACAAACCCCGCAGTACGCAAGGGATACCAGCCTAAGCCCGCCGCAACTAAAACGAGCAGCAAGCCGCAAAAATAGGTGCCACCGTGTAAAAGAAAATAATGATCCGCCGATTCCACCGACAACCAGCGCGGCCCGGCGGTAAAAGTGAAGCCAAGAATAAACAAGGGAAATATACCGAGCGGCATCACCAGTGCGTGCAAAGGAACCGCCATCGTCTGCGACACCACTTGCCGCCACCACCAGACAAACAGAATCAGCGCCGCCAGTGCGCCAAGGAAAAAATACAAACGGTGAGGAGCAATCGCAAGACGTTTCATGAGGGTTCACCATGAGTGAAAAAGACATCAACAATCATCACAGGCAAGTGGCGATCCTGCGGATGTAAAACGAAAAATCAGCCAAGACAGCAGCAAGCAGCTGTTCTGAGGCAAAAATGCGGGGAAATATACTCCCCCCAGTATGTTTTGAAGCCCTTATTTCATAAGGAGCTTAAGGTGTTTTTCTCTAAAATGAGGGGGAGTATGCATCTATACCACTTAATAAACGACTGAATAACACCCCACCGAATGACTTAGCGGCAATTCATCAACAACGGCTAGCAAGAAAGCTGCGCGCTTGCTGGTGCGAGCTGAGCTAATTCCTGTTCAACTATCTGCCACGCCAGCTGCATTTCATCCTCCGAGGCATCCGCATGAAAACGCTTGCGTACGCCTTCCTGATTCAGAATCAGATGGCGGTCGGCGTGCACTCCTGCCTGCTGCAAACAGGCTTTCACACACGCCAGTGCACAACCATCCAGGGCCAGCACCGGTCGCCCCGATTGCGCGAGCTTCACCAATGAAGCGACACCGCCACCAACCCCGGCGATACACGACATCTGTGCCCGCCCTTCCCTGTCCAGCCGGACGGCGCAGGTGTTTGCGAGCTGCGCCACACTGGAACAGCCGGAGCAGGCATAGACCAAGGGCAGTGTTGCTGGCTCAGCAGACATCAGACGCTTTCGGGCTGTCGTAAAAAACGATCAGCAAACCGGCTCAGCCACGCCGGACGCTCGCTGGCATCAATCCAGTATTTCACGGCAACGCCTAATTCCGTATTGCCTTCGATGCGCAGACGGCGACGGAAAAACAGGGTATCGGCATCTTCCATGCCGGACGCCATCTGAAAAAAATCTGCCGAGCTGGCCGACAGACTGACATCCGCTTCGGTTTCTCTGGCGTTTTTATAGACCGGACGGAACTTCCCCTGATCACAGTAAAAACACAGCGATAAACCCAGATCTTCAACCTGAATCCGAAAGGTTTTGCCGTAAAGGGTATCGGGCGCCACCAGCAATTCCTTGCGGCGCGCAATTTCCAGCGCCAGCATCAGCGGTGCCGTTGCCAGCGGCGTCGGCATCCATTTACCTAATTGCTGAAACGGTGCGGGAAAACGAAATTGTGATAAGTCCATCATGCATACTTTCAGAAATAACGAAGCGCAACTTATTCCACCGTCAGCCATTGCATACCAGGCTTTGCCTGCCAGTAGCCATTGCTGCGTTGGGCATGTGGTGGCAGATACTGACTGCCGACTTGTGCCGCACTGAGAGACTGGCGCGCGCGATCAAACGCCGCGACCACTTCCGCCATGCCTTGCGACTGCGGTTGCAAACGCAAAATATCGACTTGCATGGACGCTAATTCAGGTACCTGTGCGCCCAGATCAAGGCAAGTCGAACTCTGCGTCTGAATACCGTTAATCGTCAGAAAATCCTTACCGTCCCGCGTCGCCAGCGGCAATCCGTCGGGATATTGTTCGCAACGGAATTCGCAACTGTCTTTACGTAAGCGATGATGACGCGCAGTGAAACAGCGCGATGAAAACGCCAACGCCAACCGTCCCCAGACCTGCACTTCGGTTTCCATGCCAACCGGACGTTGCGCTTGTATCGCGGCCAGATCTTCGTGCCCGAGTTCTATCTGTGGCGTAAAGCGGCGGGCACCGAGTCCGGCTAGCCACTGCAAAGTGTCCGCGTGATACACATTCAGATGCGGCCCGGCGACAAAGGGTCTGCCCTGCATCGCACGTACCGCACTGAAATCATTTGCCTCAATCAGAAAACCTTGCTCTGAGGCTTTATCCACCAGCCTGTGCATATTCCGGCGATCGGCTTCACTGTCGATCAGGGTCAGGCTGGAAAGCACCACTTCTTTGCCTGCATTACGCAATTCTAAAGCTACGGCCAGCCAGTCATCGAGCTTCATCAGATGGCGGCGTGAGCAAGTGACTTCACCAAGATACACAATATCGACCGGCCATTGCATCGCATCGACATAAAAACGCAGGGTTTCTTCTTTTGACCAGTAATAGGCAAGCGGTGCGAGTGAGATTTTTAATGCTGTCATGGTATGTTTTGCCTTATTTCCAGGGACGCTCAAACGCACCTTGCGTCACCTGTGCGCCTTCGGCGTGACGCGCCAGCATCGCCTGCCATTCAGGCCGGGCGGAATAACGTCCAGGATCGCGTTGCGCCGCATCGAGTGCTGCGCGCAAAGTGCCGACCACTTGCGTCACATAGCTGGGGCTGCGCTGGCGGCCTTCGATCTTGATCGCTGCCACGCCCATATTGATCAGTTGCGGTAACAGACCGATGGCATTCAGACTGGTCGGTTCTTCTAGCGCATAATCAATTTCACCTTCGACTTCGAACCTGCCCTTGCATAAAGTCGGATAACCAGCCGCTTCATCCGGCGCATAGCGATCAATCAGCGTGCCGCTCAGGCGAGCGTACATCGTGCGGTCTTTCTCTTCCCAGCTGACCGCATGGGCAGGCGAACATACACCTTTATTATTCGGTGAGTCGCCAGTCACATAACTGGATAAGAGGCAACGTCCTTCGGCCATGACACACAGGCTACCAAAACCAAAGACTTCAATTTCCACCGTGGTCTGACGAATGATTTTCTCAATCTCGGTCAGCGTCAGCACACGCGGCAACACCGCACGCTTGATCGCAAATTGTTCGCGCATGAGTTCAATCGCATCAAGCGTTGTCGCCGAGCCTTGCACCGACAAATGTAATCGCAGATCGGGATGACGATCGCGCGCATACGCCATCAGACCGGGATCAGCCAGGATGACTGCATCAGCCCCCATCTGCACCGCCGTATCAATCGCGGCGCGCCATTCAGCAACCGCGCGCGCCTGCGGATACGTATTAATCGCAAACAGAATTTGTCGTCCGCGGCTATGCGCGTAAGCAACACCCTGTCGGATGTCGCTGTCGCCGAAATTGAGCCCGCCAAAGTTACGGGCGTTGGTGGCGTTGCGTAAGCCGAGATATACCGCATTCGCTCCTTTGTCTATCGCTGCTTTCAGAGCAACCAGACTACCGGCAGGAGCAACCAGATCGATAGGATTCATGACACAAGATGGTAATAAAATTTATTTTTCCGGTCATTGTCCTGGGTCAATAAAATTTCAATCGGCATCCGGCGCCTGCCATCAGTCATCTGACTCTCTTGTATTAATGCAGGGTCACAACATTGTGCTGATAGGTTTTCAGCGCATCATGCGAACCGATATGAATCGTAGAACCACAGACACGGATTAATTGTTCGTCCATCAGCTGATGCAATACCCGTGACAAGGTTTCGGGCGATAAGTTGAGCAAAGACGCCAGCAAATGCTTCTTTAATTCCAGCCTGACTTCATTCGTGCTTTGCATCGCAGACGTTTGCAACAGATAGTCAATCACGCGTTGAGTCGCATTTTGCAAAGAATAGCGTTCCACATTCCGGATAAAACCCAGCAGACGGTAAGACAACCCTGCCATCATCTGGCGTGAAATCAGGGGCGAGCGATCCAACAAACGCAGAAGAGCCTGGCGCGGAATTTTCAGCAACAGAGTATTTTCCAGCGCCTCTGCATAGAATGGATACGGCTCATCCAGAAACATCATCGCCTCACCCAGACTCTGCCCGGGACGAATGAGTTCCAGCACTTTATCGTTGCCCTGCGAAGAAGGGATACTCAGCTTCACCAACCCGTACACGACAATGTAACAGGCATCGGCCTGATCACCCTTGCGGAACAGCATCGTGTTTTTTTCCAGCTCAGTCTTGACCACATCCCTTTGCAATGTGTGCAGATCCACGGCCGAAATATTCCGGAACAGGGCGTGATTTTCCAGCAAACCAAGCAAATTAATTTTCGTCATGTTATCTCTCATGTTATTTCTCCAGCTTCTTTGACAGAAATCAAGTGTAGAAGCAGAGAAAATTACTGACTATCCGCCGAGAGAACTAGAACTGAAAAGCAAACGGAGAGATCGCCTGAGCGAATGACGGAGACATGCCGCACAAATCAGTGAATGCGGCGATACCAGAGAAGACAAATACTGAGATACTCATGGCTGGCAGGACACAAAGATGCTGTCGTGCCGATATCCTGCCTGAGCAGCAGACACGACGAGTAAGGAAAATATAGTGGAAATGGCAGTCTTACGACTTATCCAGCCCGTGTTCAACAGCGTACACGGCAATTTGCACGCGGCTGCTGAGACTGAGTTTTTTCAGGATATTCTGCACATGAATTTTGACGGTACTTTCCGCCACATTCAGATTGCGGGCGATTTCCTTATTACTTTCGCCACGCGCGAGGCAGATCATCGTTTCGCGTTCGCGCGGCGTGAGCTTCTCGCGCTCCGGTGCGGTGCTGAGGTTGTTTCCGGTACGGAATTGCATCACCAGTTTAGCCGTCATGGATTCGGCGATCACCGGTTCACCAGCGGCGGCACGCCGGATCGCCTGAGTCAGATAATCTGCTTCGATATTTTTCAGCAAATAGCCACGCGCACCATTTTTCAGTGCTTTCGTCAAATCTTCGGCTTCCTCTGACACGGTCAGCATCAGCACGGCAGTATCCGGTAAATCCTCGACGATGAGCTGCATCGCTTCCAGCCCGGACAAACCCGCCATATTCAGATCCATCAACACCACATCGGGTCGCAATTGCTTGGCACGCTTTACCCCTTCCAGACCATCGGATGCTTCACCGACGATCTCAAATTCAGGATTACGCTGCAACAACAAGCGAATACCACTGCGAAAAAGCGTGTGATCATCCACCAGCAAAATCTTGATAGGCATATTTTTCAGGCTTTCATGTAAAGTGATCTGCTCAGTACTCAGGCAACTAGGCGCTCCTGACGCGGTAATTGCAAGGTAATCGTCGTTCCGGCACCGGGCTGGCTATGAATATTGAAGCGGGCAGATAAACGTTCGGCCCGCTCCTGCATGATACGCAAGCCGACATGGGCATCGCCTTTTTCATGCACGCGCTCCAGATTAAATCCTGCACCATCATCAGCGACCGTCAGAGAAAAGTCGCGCTCATTCGCTACCAGCACTTTCACGCTGCTGGCCTGCGCATGCTTACGTACATTCGACAGCGCTTCCTGCAGGATAAACAATACTTGTAATTGCTGCTCCGGCGCCAGCGGTGCCCCGCTACCAGCCAATTGTATCTCGCCGTGTACGCCAGTCTGGCGCTGAAATCTATTGACGACATTGCGCATTTCCGATTCAAGATTGCTGTCTTGCAAGCGGGTACGGAAATTCAGCAACAACTCACGCACATCTTCGTAACTTTCCTCAACACCGGCGCGTAACAGCGGCGCAATATCTTTGATTTCTTCCACGTCATTGCGTCGCAACGAATCTTCCAGCATCTGCACCTGCAGATTTAAAAAGTTCAGCCCTTGCGCAATACTGTCATGCAAACCTTGCGCCAGCAGATTACGTTCCTGCGATACTGCAAATTCTTTTTCTTTGGCAATCAGGCGCTGGTTTTCTATCGCCGATCCCAAATTTTTACCTAATGTTTCCAGCAGGCGACGCTCTTCACCTGAAATGACGCGTTCGTTTGCAAAGTGCAAAGAGAAGCTACCGATCACTTGTTCCCGAGCCAGAATCTGAAAGGCCGCCAGGGAGAAAAAGCCCTCTTCCTGGCAACGATAACGCCGCTGCTGATTCAGCTGACGGAAATCCCTGACCAGCACAATGCCGCTGTAAGTAGCCGCACCACATAAACAATCATTGGTTTTGATGCAGTGTTCTTCTTCTATCATCTGTTCCGAAATACCTTCGTGCACAGTGATATGCAAATGATCGCTCTTATTGTCAAGGATACGCACGGTACCGCCATCGGCGTGAATTCTTTGCATGATCCTTTGCAGGAATCCGCGACACAATTCTTCTATGGCATTTGGCCGCGCCAGAAATCCGGCTGTTTCGTACAGCGTGCTGATCTCGTGATTTTGCGCCTGCAATTTCGCCGTCTTTTCAGAAACTCTGTCTTCCAGCGTGCGATGCACTGTTTGCACGCGATCAGCCATCTGGTTAAACGCCTGCGCCAGAACGCCAAATTCATCTTCAGTTTCTATCGGCAGGCGCACACTCAGATCATCTTTGGACATACGCGCAATACCCGCCTGCATGCGGGTCACAGGCCCGACTATCCACAGATATAAGAGATGAAGCAAGGCAACGCTGGCCGCCAGCGACACGAAAATCAGGGCAGTCTGACATAAGCGCAACCATGTTGTTTTTTCTGCCAGTTCAACTTCTACCAGCGACACCAACTGGTTAATGCTTTCCACAAAATCCGGCAGTTTCTGTACATATTCTGCCAGCACAGCCTGTTGTCGTACTGGATCTGTTTCCTGCATGACGTTCTGTGCGCCGACACGGATATGCTGCTGCCAATCTTTCTGCACCTCCCGCATCTGCTTACGGATACTGGCCGTGACCGGCAGGAATAAGGGACGTTTTGCGTCGCCCGCCTGCAAATCAGCAAGCGTACGGTCATATTCGGCCAGCGACTGCGCGACTCTACTTACAGCTTGTGGCTTCCCTATGCTCTGCTCCAGCTCGATCGCCAGCCGGTAAGAACGCATACGCAAGCTGCCTGCTTCATTAATTGCCGCACCACCGCCTTCCAGTTGCCAGGACAGCAGTACGGTGTAAGCAATTGCGGCCAGCGTCAGCGCCAGACCAACCAGCGTCGTCAGCAATATCCGGAATGTCAGTCTTTTGCCGATCGGCAGACTTTGCGATACATTCATCATCAGCACCTAGGGATAGGAGTTTCGTACAAAGCAAAGCCTTTCAGGCAAAACAAATAGCGGTTATCAGATGTTATGCGCTGATATTCTGCTGTATTGGGTTCTGTTGCGTATCGGGGTGCGGAACACCCAACGGACACACCATAGGCAAGAAAGTATCAGAGCGCGGCGAATAAGCAAGCAAAGCACCGTTACTCATATCAAAATACCAGCCATGCAAGGCAATTTCACCACTCGCCTCCCGCTCTGCGATCCACGGGAAACTGCGTAAATTATTTAACGACATGATGATCGCACCCAGTTCACAGGCACGGTTTCGTTCAGACTCAGAAGACAAATTTAGTTGTTGCAATACCTGTTGTTTGACCGGTTCAACAATTTTCATCCACTGCCCGATAAAATCAATTTTACGGCTAGGCTGATAGCCCTGCATCAGCGCACGGATACCGCCACATTTTTCATGCCCCATGACGATGATACGTTTGACATTCAGTGATTCGACCGCAAATTGTATAGCAGCACTGACGCCATGCTGATGCTCGGATTCGTTGCAAGGCGGCACCAGATTCGCCACATTTCTCACGACAAAAATATCACCGGGATCACAATCCAGCAATAGAGCGGGATCAACTCTGGAATCACAGCAACCGATCAGTAATGTTGTCGGATTCTGACCATGATTCAGTTTTGCATATAAAGGATCGTCGCCGTTAAAGTATTTACTCTGGAATCGCTGAAAGCCCTCAATAAACTGGTGAATATTACGTACTTCCATTCCTTACTCCATCTCTTTTAGCCGCCGGTTTGCGACATGAAGCGAATGATTTTATGCGGTTGTTCGATAAATTCATGTCGCTCAGGCTTCAATTCTATCGCAGTACGGATCGCCGCATCCAGTTCGCTGTCACTGATTCCCGCGCGCAGCAAGGGGCGCAGCTCAAACCGCTCTTCCTGCCCAAGGCACATGTAAAGCGTGCCATCAACAGATAAACGCACCCGGTTGCACGTAGCGCAAAAATGCTGACTGATAGGAGAAATGAAGCCAATGGTTCCCTTGCTATCGGCACTACTCCAGTAACGTGCAGGGCCACCACCCAGCTCGGTTGCCGCCGGCAATAAATTAAAGTGCTGAACCAACTGATCCCGTATCGGGCCAATGTCGAGATACTGACTATTACGCCCGGTCGCACCCATGGGCATCGCTTCTATCAGCCGAAGAATAAAACCTTCGTCAAAGCAAAACTGTGCCATGCGCAATATTTCATGGTCATTTACTCCGCGCATCACGACCATATTGAGTTTAATCGGATCAAACCCGGCCTGTTTTCCGGCCTGCAAGCCCGCCATGATGCTGGCAAAGCTGTCACGACCGGTAATTTTTTCCATACAGGCTTTATCGAGACTGTCGAGACTGACATTGATACGATGCACGCCAGCTTCACGCAAGGTCTGTGCATGTTTATGCAGTTGTGTCGCATTCGTCGAAAGAGAAATATCGTCAAGGCCGGGAATTTCGGATAATTGCGACACCAGTCGCGGCAATCCACGGCGTAACAAAGGTTCGCCGCCAGTCAGCCGGACCCGGCCAACACCCATACGGGCAAAGGCCGCAACCACACGACTTATTTCATCAAAACGCAGCCAGTTTTCCGGTTCTTCAAATCCGGAAAAGCCCTTGGGCATGCAATAGCTGCAGCGTAAATCGCAACGATCAGTGACAGACAAGCGCAAATAATTGACACGACGCCCGAAACGATCGGTCAGCGTATTGGCGACATTAGCAGGAGTGGCGGGGGCAGGAGTTTCCATGTCTGCATTGTGGCTGCAGGTGCCCGCAGGCACAATTCGCCGCCAGACCAGAATACGCTAGTTCTTTTGGGGGATATGCGGAATATGATTGGCTTCCGGGCGCATAAGTACAGAATGCAATTCGCGACGATAGCGAAACAAGGTCATCAGCATCAGCGCGCCCAGCAAACCTTGCGAAGCGGCAAACACAAGGCCAGCAAAAGTTGTCAACGCCATCGGTGCCAACGGCAACAGCAATAACAGCAGCAGAGCCAGCAAGACCAGACGTGCTTGCCATAACAGGCGCTGCGGCGGCAATATCACCTGCATGGCGGGCACACGCCGCCCGGCAGGCGTTTGTCGTCGCAGGTGCAGAAAGACCAGAAACGGAATAATTTTTCCCATCATCGCATTCACCGGCAACACGGCACCACCAACCAGCACCAACACACCTATCCACCAGGGAAATGCCTGTACAACCCACACTGGCAAGACTGCAAGAAGACTGTGAGCAGAGTCGCCAGCGTTGTACAACCCGGTCAGTAAAGCTGCAGTCGCCCAACTGGCGGCTGACACCAGCCATAACTGCCAGGCCGGATCAAATCTTCGCCGCGCCCGCCAGATGGCACGTAATGCGATACTGGCAAAAATCAGCATGAACACGCAGCCAGCAAGCAATGCCCACTGCCAGAAAAATACCGGCGTCGCCAACACTAAAGGTATCCACAAAGCAGCGGGGACAACCCGTTGCCAGCGAGCAGAAGGTCGCGCACTTTGCCAAAACATGGGTACTGTCGTCGAACCAACGCCAAGCACCAGTGTCGCGATCAGACCAACCAGACCCCAAGCGACATGCAAATTCAGCCAATGGAGAACATCAATACTCCACCAGCCTGCGAAATTAGCTGCCAGGGCAATGCCGATACCAACCACCATGGCGATGGCGACTCCGGTCCAGCGCAAAGTACGGGTAGTTGCATCCACCACGCTGATACGCCACGCGGTATGCAGCAAGGCGCAAACCACCGCGCCATATAAGACAAAGGCACAACCCGCTGCCAACATGAATCCGTAGACATAGCCAGATAAAAATCCGCTGACCAGACCAGCAGCGATCAAGGCCGAACCTGTGGCAACGAAAGGAGAAATATAACGCGCGGCAGCCACGGTTTGCCCAGCCACCACCGGCATCAGTTGAAATAAGGCACCGATCATGACTGGCATCAGCATTCCCAACACCAGACTATGAGTAACGGCCAGCGTTAGTGGCGCAAACCGATCCGGCAAACCTGAAGCGGAGCCGAATGCCAGCAATAAGCCGGCGACCAAGCCCAGCCAGGGTGCCGGTAACAGACAACCGAAGATCGTCGCTGGCGATGGCGCCAGCTCGTAATTGAGAATATTGACACCTGACAAAACTGATCCTGTCTTTAAAGAGAAACAGCAGTCAGCAAAGAAAGATCAGTCATATATCAGCGACACATCAGCCGCAGGAACAGGCGCCGCAACAAGGGCTGCCCATGCCCAGTTTATCTTCCAGATCCGGAATACTGCCGCCACACATAGGGTACAAAATATTCTCTTCTTTTACATTGTGCTGCTGAATCAGTACATTCAGGGTATCGATTGCTGCCAACGCGGCTTCGGGTTGATTTGCCGCTATCGCCGCATACGCCTCGTCGCGCAGATGACGTATCTCGGCATGCTCACTACGCATGACGCTGGTCGGGCCATTCACCATGCCGGTTGCCTGCTCCAGCGCAGGGAAAAGTTTGTTTTCTTCCAGCGTAAAATGCCCGTCCAGCTGTTCGTTGAACAAACGGAAATTGCGTCCGGCTGAAGCCATATCACCTTTATGCAAAGCGGCCTCGCAACGGTTCAGTTGATCATCACACTCCTGATGCTGACGCACCAGTTCTTTCATTGCTTTAGACATGTTCTCACCTTAGTTGTGACCTGGAATGTGCAAACACATTCCTTCGTATTTTTTTGCAATCGCGGCTGGCTGCATGCCGGTCTGCTTTATTGCACCAGCGGGCTGTCGGCACCTTGCATATCGATACCGGAAATCTGTGCGCGCCCTACCAGTAATTGCAGATACTGGCGTAACGCATGATCATGACTGGCCTGATGCATCGCGTTCGCAATATCTTTTTCTACCTTATCAAACGGCAACATCTGCCCTTCGACCTTACGCCCCACCTGTATGATATGCAGGCCAAAGCGGGTCTCGACCAGCTTAGGAATAATGCGACCTGCTTCGGCCGCAAACAATGCCTGCTCAAACTCCGGCACGGTTGCACCACGGCCGATCTGCCCCAGACTACCGCCGACTTCGCCTGATGGACAATTGGAATTGGCCTTTGCACATTCGCCAAACTGTGCCGGATTTTCCAGCACATCCTCCAGTACCACTGTGGCGTGCTTACGCAGAGCATCCAGATCCACACCTGGTGTCACCTGAAACAGGATATGACTGGCTTCTGCCAGCTCACCCACCCGGAAGTGGTCAGGGTGTGCCTGATACTGGCGCATACACTCATCTCGTCCGGGGGTGGGCACGTTGACTTCCTGTTGCAACAAGGCGTCAATCAGCGCTTCCTCATCGTCATTCTGCAAACCTGACTGCTGCGCCTCTTGCAGCAGGATGCGGCGCAGAACCAGTGCCGTCATCGCACTTTTTACCGGGTCGGCAGCATCCTGATGTTCAGGTAACTCCCGCTCCATGTCCGCATCGGTGAACTCATAACCATTGACTACGACAGGCATGTTAATCTCCGAATCAGCGTGGACGAACCAGCTGCCATGCGCGGCTGATATAGGTTACAGAAGCAAAACCGCTCCAGACGTGTACCAGACGGGTGAAAGGAAAAATCACAAACAAGCTCAGCCCCATGAACAAATGCAGCTTGAACAGTAAAGGCGCGGCAACGATAAATTCAGCAGCGTCACCCTTGAAAGTCACGATGTGCTGTGCCCATGTCATCAGCAGCACCATCATGTGACCATCACTGTGATTCGCTGATTCAAAAATCGTCGACAAGCCCAGGCCCAGCGTGACGAAAATCCATAGCAACAATACTTTGTCACCAGTTTTCGTCACAGCAGAAATCCGCGCATCAGAGAAACGACGATGCAACAAAATCAGCAAGCCGACCATGCATAAGGTACCGAAAATACCACCAGCCACCATCGCAATCATCTGTTTAAAACTGTGCGTGACTCCCAGCGTGTCCCAGACAACAACGGGTGTCAGCAAACCAACCAGATGGCCGAAAAACAATCCGAGAATTCCAAGGTGGAACAAGATATTGCCGGTTCTCAGGTTGCCGGTATGCAGCATTTGCGACGAGTCGCTTTTCCAGGTGTATTGTTCCCGTTCAAAACGTGCCAGACTGCCGAACAGAAAAATAGCCAGCGCAATGTAGGGATAAATCCCGTAAATAAATTGATGTAGATAAGTCATGATGGTATCTCCTCATTGACAAGAAGTAGCGCCGTTCGCTTTGGGCTGCTTTGGATAAAAATTGACCGGATGCGTGCCTGACAGATTCGGTTTCAGCAAAGGTTCAACACCATCGGCACCAGGGCCGAACGTTTCCATTGCATCATCCATGTCACGTACTGGCGGTTCACCCTGCTCTTGCGGCACGACATCCGTAAACGATGTCAGCATCAAAAATGCGTTCGCATAAGGGCTTTCACGACGCTGCAAACGAACACCAATGGCCGCAATCACGTGTATCGCTTCACCCAGAAGTTTTTCAGCCTCTTCATCACTGACCAGACTCAAAAATTCCAGGAACAAAGGAACATAATCCGGTAACTCACTTGCTTCCGGTTCAAATCCATGACGACGATATTCTTCAATCAGGTCCACCATGGCCTGACCACGATCACGACTCTCGCCGTGAATATGTTCAAACAGGTGCAAGGCCACTGAGGGGGTCCGGTCAAACGTGCCGACATAGTTTTCCTGCAGAGGAATCAATGCCGTCGTGCTCAGATAATCCAGCAAGGGTTCCAGCGATTCCAGGCTGTCCGGTTCATCAGCCAGCGCCTCCCGTATCTCAGGAACCGCCGCCTGTAATTCAGCCTGGGGATAACTCAGGAGTGCAGATAAAATACGATAAATTTGCATACAATTTCCTTTAGGGCAGATCAGGTGCGTCATGCGCACCTGATGGCTTTTATTCAACGCTGGACATTTTTTTGCGTGATTTCGGCATTTCGACAAAAATCACACTACCCTGCGGCTTCTTGCCAAACAAAGCACCATCGGAAACACCACCCGAGCAGCCATTGCCGAACGTAAATCCGCAACTGCCTTTTTCATTGAAGCTGTCTTCCACCATTTCCTTGTGCGATGAAGGAATCACGAAACGATCTTCGTAATTCGCAATCGCCATGGTCTGATACATGTCTTCAACCTGCGCTTCTGTTAAACCGACCTGCGCCAACACTGCTGTATCTTTCTGACCGTGTACCACTTCAGAACGTTTAAAAGCGCGCATCGCCAGCATACGATCCAAGGCTCTCAAGACCGGTTCTTCTTTACCGGCTGTCAGCAAATTCGCCAGATAACGCACAGGAATACGCAGCGATTTCACATCAGGAATAATGCCGTTCATACCCATGTGACCTGCTTCTGCTGCCTTTTGAATCGGTGACAGAGGCGGTACATACCAGACCATAGGCAGCGTGCGGTATTCTGGATGCAGTGGAAAAGCAATCTTCCATTCCATCGCCATTTTGTAGACCGGCGATTTCTGTGCAGATTGAATCCAGCTTTCTGGAATGCCATGCTTACGCGCTTCGGCAATCACTTCCGGATCATGAGGATTCAGGAAGCAACCGAGTTGCGCCTCGTACAGATCTTTCTCATCCGGTACTGAAGCGGCTGCTTCTATCTTGTCAGCGTCATACAGCAAGACGCCGAGATAACGAATACGGCCTACGCAAGTTTCGGAACAGACTGTTGGCTGACCGGCTTCAATCCGTGGGTAGCAGAATGTGCATTTCTCCGCTTTACCGGAACTCCAGTTGTAGTAAATCTTTTTGTAAGGGCAACCGGAGATACACATACGCCAGCCGCGGCACTTGTCCTGATCGACCAGAACGATACCGTCATCTTCCCGTTTGTAAATCGAGCCGGATGGGCACGATGCAACGCAAGCAGGATTTAGGCAGTGTTCGCACAAACGTGGCAGGTACATCATGAAAGTCGATTCGAAGGTGCTGTACATTTCTTTTTGTACGCCTTCGAATAACTGATCACGACTACGTGAGCTGAATTCGCCGCCTAAGTCGTCTTCCCAGTTTGGGCCCCAGACAATCTTGTCCATCTTTTTGCCAGTAATGACAGAGACAGGACGTGCAGTCGGTGGTGTCTGTGACAATGGCGCGTTTTGCAGGCGCTCATAATCGTAAGTGAACGGCTCGTAGTAATCGTCAATCTGCGGCAGATTCGGATTCGCAAAAATGTTTGCCAGGATACGCAACTTGCCGCCTTGCTTAGGCTCTAATTTGCCCGCGTCATTCCTATGCCAGCCACCTTTCCATTTGGACTGGTTTTCCCACTCTTTAGGATAGCCAATACCTGGCTTAGTTTCGACGTTATTAAACCAGGCATACTCAACACCGTCGCGGCTGGTCCAGACATTTTTACAAGTCACGGAACAGGTGTGGCAGCCAATACATTTATCCAGGTTCAGCACCATGCCAACTTGTGCGCGAATTTTCATGATGCAGACTCCTCTTCCAATTTACCCTCTAACCAATCTACTTTTCTCATCTTACGCAGAACCACAAATTCATCGCGGTTACTGCCGACCGTGCCGTAATAGTTGAAGCCGTATGCCAGTTGAGCATAGCCACCAATCATGTGGGTAGGTTTCAAGACCGCACGTGTCACTGAGTTATGAATACCGCCGCGCATACCGGACAATTCAGCACCCGGTGTGTTCACGATTTTTTCCTGAGCGTGATACATCAGACACATGCCTTTTGGCACACGCTGACTGACCACCACACGCGCCGTCAACGTACCGTTACTGTTGAATACCTCAACCCAGTCGTTATCCACCAGACCTGCTTCTTTTGCCTCGATCTCAGAGACCCACACATGCGGGCCGCCGCGACTCAAGGTCAGCATGCGCAAGTTGTCAGAATACGTAGAGTGGATGCCCCATTTCTGATGCGGTGTAATCCAGTTCAGCACTATCTCTTTCTCACCGTTCGGATGTTTATTCAACATCGGCGCAACCGTCTTGGTATCGATCGCTGGTTTGTACACACAGAGACCTTCACCGAAATCCAGCATCCAGCGGTGATCCTGGTAGAACTGCTGGCGACCGGTCAGTGTGCGCCATGGGATCAGTTCATGCACGTTGGTATAACCGGCGTTGTAGCTGACTTCTTCCGATTCCAGACCAGACCAGGTCGGTGCCGAAATAATCTTACGTGGCTGTGCCTGTACGTCGCGGAAGCGGATCTTGTCATGCTCACGGCCAACCGCCAGATGCGTATGATCGCGACCAGTGATTTTCGATAAAGCTTCCCAAGCTTTGACTGAGACATGACCATTGGTTTCCGGTGCGAATGTCAAAATCATTTCGCAGGCGTCAATCGCTGTATCCAGACGCGGACGACCTTTCGATACGCCCTCTTCTGTCACCACTTTGGTGATGCCACCGATTTCGTGGACTTCGTGTTCGGTGTTCCAGTTAATCCCTTTACCGCCGTTACCAAGTTTGTCTAACAAAGGTCCGATCGATGTGAACTTTTTGTAGATTTCTTTGTAGTTACGTTCAACGACCACAAAGCTAGGCGCAGTCTTGCCAGGAATCAGGTCGCACTCGCCTTTTTTCCAGTCTTTTGGCTCAAACGCCTGACCAAGTTCACCCGGTGTATCGTGCATCAAAGGTTGCAAGACGATGTCTTTGCGTGTCCCCAGATAGTCACCACCGATTTCAGTGAATTTCTTAGCGATACCTTTGTAAATTTCCCAGTCGGTTTTGCTTTCCCACAATGGCTGCACAGCTTCACTCAATGGATGAATGAAAGGATGCATATCAGAGGTATTCAGATCGTCTTTTTCATACCATGTTGCTGTCGGCAATACGATATCGCCGTACAGACAGGTCGTACTCATGCGGAAATCCAGCACAGTCAACAAATCCAGCTTGCCTTCGGCGGCTTTTTCACGATAATTAACCTCAGACGGCTTGACTGCTTCATCAGGATCATCAAACAGCGCATTCTGTGTACCAAGTAAATACTTCAGGAAATACTCATGGCCTTTGCCTGAACTACCGAGAATATTCGAGCGCCAGACAAACATATTGCGCGGGAAGTTTTTAGGATTATCCGGATCATCGCAACTCATATTGACGTGACCAGATTTCAGACTTTGTTTCAGATATTCTGCTGGTTCTACACCCGCTGCTGCCGCTGCATCGCACACATCAAGTGGATTGGTTTCTAATTGCGGGCAAGATGGCAACCAACCGAGACGCTCCGACTTGGCATTCAAATCGATCATGCTCATGTGGCTGACTTTGGATTTGTCTGCCGTTGGTGCAAGAATCTCATCGATATGCAATTTCTCATGGCGCCACTGACTAGTATGCGCATAGAAGAAGCTGGTACCGTTCATTTGACGTGATGGACGTGTCCAGTCGGATGCGAAGGCCAGCGGTGCCCAGCCGAACTGAGGACGCAGTTTTTCTTGACCGACGTAATGCGCCCAACCACCACCAGATTGACCGACGCAACCACACATCATCAGCATATTGATGATGCCGCGATAAATCATATCGTTGTGGTACCAGTGATTCAAAGCCGCACCAACGATGACCATGCTCTTACCATGTGTATCGTGCGCGTTTTGCGCAAATTCACGCGCAACTTGAATCACCAAGTCACGTTTTACGCTAGTGTGTTTTTCTTGCCATGCTGGTGTGTAAGGTACGTCATCATCATACGATGTAGCAACCGCGCCACCCAAACCTTGATCCACGCCGTAGTTCGCCATGGAGAGGTCATATACCGTCGCGACTAAAATCTCAGAGCCATCAGCCAATTGCACTTTACGCGCTGGCACATTGCGCAAGACCATATCGTTGGCATCTGCACCGCCGAAGTAGTTAAAGCCTACGCTCACTACTTGATCATGCTTAGCAACCAGACTCAATTGTGGATCGATCTCACGACCTGAACCGCCATCTTTTGGTTCCAAATTCCAGCGACCGACTTTTTCGCCATCATTGACTTTACCTTCACCCCAGCGATAACCGATAGAGCCGTTTGGTGAAACGATATCGCCGGTTTTCTCATCAATCGCAAGTGTTTTCCAATCGCCATTGTTTTCTTCGTTTAATCCACCTGGCAATTGTGATGCACGCAACATCTGATCTGGCACGAAACTGCCATTGCGCTCAACCAGACGTACCAGCATAGGCATGTCGGTATATTGTTTGACGTAGCTGCGGAAATAATCAGACTTGCCGCCAAGGTGGAACTCTTTCAGGATCACATGACCCATCGCCATTGCCAGCGCTGCATCCGTACCCTGTTTAGGTGCCATCCAGATATCACCAAATTTCACCATCTCACCGAAATCGGAAGACACAGCAACGGTCTTAGTACCTTTGTAGCGAACCTCGGTATAGAAGTGGGCATCCGGTGTCCGTGTTTGCGGCACGTTAGAACCCCAGACCATCAGGTAAGTAGAGTTGTACCAATCGGCAGATTCCGGCACGTCGGTTTGTTCGCCCCAGATTTGCGGACTGGCTGGCGGCAAATCGCAATACCAATCGTAGAAAGACAAGCATGCGCCACCGATCAAAGACAGGTAACGCGCACCAGCGGCATAAGACACCATGGACATCGCCGGAATCGGTGAGAAACCAACCACGCGGTCTGGGCCGAATTTTTTAACCGTGAAAGCATTCGCCGCTGCGATAATTTCTTGTGCAGTATCCCAATCAGCGCGCACAAAGCCACCGAGGCCGCGTACGGATTTATAACGCTTGGCTTTGACTGGATCTTGGCTGATGGATTCCCATGCAGCAATCGGGCCCATGGTCTTACGTGCTTCTTGCCACATTTCCATCAGGCGACCGCGGATCATCGGATATTTAACACGCTGGGCGGAATAGACATACCAGCTGTACGAGGCGCCGCGAGGGCAACCGCGTGGCTCGTGGTTCGGCAAATCAGGACGGGTGCGCGGATAGTCTGTCTGCTGTGTTTCCCAGGTAATCAAGCCATTCTTAACATACACCTTCCAAGAACAGGAACCCGTACAGTTCACACCATGGGTGGAACGCACAATCTTGTCGTGCTGCCAGCGGCTGCGGTAAGCGTTTTCCCACTTACGATCCTCTTCAACTACAGCACCATGACCATCGGAGAAGGTGGACTTCACCCGCGACATGAACTTCAATCTATCCAGAAAATGACTCATCGTAACTCTCCATATCAGGTGGGCGATGTACCCACAAGTTTCTTTACTTGCATACTGAGAGTGTAGAGAGTCAGCGTTAGCACGCCCATTCTTCGGTGCGGTGTGTCAGCTCAAGCATTGGCACTAGGCTGACTACTCCTTTAGAACTAGTCGCTTTTTAAGAAAAATGATTTGTATCAACAGCACAAAAAAGACATCAGATTCAGCCAATAAAAAAGCCTCTGATCGTTATCAGAGGCTTAATTTAAGGGCAATGTCTGCCAAGAGACGACTACTGCATCAACATGGCATCTCTGCGCCCTTGCGCGAGTAGTACCACCAGGTTACCGCCATACATGTGACATAGAATCCGATGAAGACATACAGAGCCATATCAGGTGCACCGGTCATCTTGATGGAAGTACCAAAGCCCTGAGGAATAAAGAAGCCACCATACGCACCTATCGCACCGGAAAAACCCAGCACAGCGGCAGATTCTTTGGCTGCATCCAAACGCGCCTGCTTCAGAAGTGCATCCCCTTTGCCAGCAACCGCACGCTCTCTCTCGGTCTGGAAAATGATAGGAATCATGCAGAACGTCGAGCCATTACCGAGTCCGGTGAGAATAAACATCAGAATAAACGAGCCAAGAAACATCATGAACTGATGTGAATGCAAGGCTGGCAGAATACCCGTGGCAATCGTCAGTGCCATTGCAGCAAACACCCAGAACGTCAAACGGGCGCCACCGATTTTATCTGAAATCATACCGCCGACAGGACGTGCCAACGCACCAGCCAATGGCCCGAGGAACGCGAACTTGGCAACATCAATTTCTGGGAACTGCGCTTTGATCAGCATCGCAAAACCTGCAGAGAAGCCGATAAAAGAACCGAACGTACCGATGTAGAGAAAACACATCAGCCAGTTATGTTTTCGCTTGAAAATCACCGCCTGATCTGCAAATGAGGCTTTCGCAGAGGCGATATCATTCATCCCAAACCAGGCAGCGATAGTCGCAGCGATAATCAGGGGAACCCAGACGAATCCTGCATTTCCCAGCCAATACATTTTATCGACACCGGTTTTGGCATTGTGGAATAAAAATCCGTCACCCGAAATGGCAGCACCAAACATCGCGGATGAAATCACCAACGGTGTCAGAAACTGCACCACAGACACGCCCAGATTACCGATACCCGCATTCATGCCGGTCGCATAACCTTTGCGTGATTTTGGGAAAAAGAAACTGATATTCGCCATACTGGAACTGAAATTGCCCCCACCCAATCCACACAACAAAGCCAACACCAGCAACGTTGAATAATTGGTAGTCGGATCTTGCAACGCAAAACCCATACCGATCGCGGGGATCAACAGACTTGCAGTCGAGATCGCAGTCCATTTGCGGCCACCAAACACCGGCACCAGGAATGAATAGAATATCCGCAAAGTCGCGCCGGATAAGGCTGGTAGCGCCGTCAAAAAGAATAACTGATCTTTCGTGAATTTAAATCCTGCCTTGTCCAGATTCGCCGCCACGACGCTCCACAACATCCAGACCGAGAATGCCAGCATCAGACTAGGAATCGAAATCCACAGATTCCGGTTCGCAATTGCACTACCTTCTTTTTGCCAGAAGTCCGGATTTTCCGGTTCCCAGCGTTTTAAAACATGGCTCATTATCTGCTCCTGATTATTCAAAAAACGTTCATTACATTGAGGTGTAGGTACACCGGAATTTATGCAGGTAACGATGCCTGCGCCGCCAGCATGCCTTCACGGCGGAACTGGAAGTGCATCCAGACCAGAGAAACACAGACGGTGCCGTACAACAGCATGAAACACGAGCTGCGGATACCGGTCACATCAACGATCGCGCCAAACATGATAGGCAAAATAAATCCACCCAGGCCACCAGCCAGACCAACCACACCCGATACCGCACCGATGTTGCTGCTGTAATCGTCTGAAATAAACTTGAATACCGATGCTTTACCTACCGCCATCGCGATGCCGACCACAAATAAAATCATGGTGAACAGCACTGGAGTCAGTCCGATATGAAATGTCTGCATACCATTGACTGTTTTGATCGTGAAATCAGTCTGTGGGTAAGACAACAAAAAGAACGCTACCCAGCAAACCCACATTACCCACCAGGTGACTTTGTAAGCGCCGTATTTATCTGAGAGCCAGCCACCGAAAGCGCGCAACACACCGCCAGGCAAAGAGAAACAGGCGGCCAGCAAAGCGGCACTCTTGATATCAAAACCGTATTCGGTGACGTAATATTTGACCATCCACAAACTCAGACCAACGTAGCCGCCGAACACCACCGAGTAATACTGGCAATAACGCCAGACTTTGGGATCTTTCAGCATTTTCAGTTGCGCCATAAAGCTGACACTGGATTTCACGTTATGGCTGGGATTCGTTGCAGAAAAAACCCAGAAAATCAGTGCCGCTGCCAGCATCATGCCTGCGTAAACTTTCGGAACCAGAGTCCAGCCAGCGGCGGCAATCAGAACAGGAGCGATAAATTTATTGACGGCTGCACCAGAATTACCGGCGCCGAATATCCCCATTGCCAGGCCCTGGCGATCTTTTTTAAACCAGCGTGCAACATAGGGAGTACCAACTGAAAATGAACCTCCAGCCAGACCGACAAACAATCCCAGAACAAGAAAATGCCAGTACGCGGTCGCATAACTGATCAGGTAAATAGGAATGACCGTCGACAACATAAGGGCAAACAACACGATACGACCACCAAAACGATCAGTCCAGATACCCAACGGCACCCGTATCAATGATCCGGTCAGAACTGGCATGGCAGTTAATAAGCCAAATTCGGTTTCATTTAAATGCAGCGCATTTTTGATCGGAATACCGATCACACCAAACATCATCCAGATCGTAAAACACACAGTAAACGCCAACGTACTGGAAGCCAGTACTGAATAGGCTTTGCCTTCATTCGCCATGACAGCTCCTTTTGCTTTTTTAGGTGATATAAGCTTAAGGAGCGTGGGGTTATTTAGAAATTCCCCTGACGGTAGTCAATCTGACTGCAAAAGGATGGGGTCACTGGCTGAAAGAACTAGACCGGCCTAGGTCGTAACGTCAGTTTCTATGCACGAGAGAAGGCATCACGAAAGTAAATAAACGGACACTCACTTGAACGCGTCCCACAACAAATCATTGATAAGTGGCAAACAAAAATCGCTCAAGAAAACAAGCTGACGGAAAATTTGTTTTTTCGTTGACAAATAGAAAAACGGCTTACAAAGAAAACTCTGTAAGCCGTTGATTTCATTAAATTCTGTGGGGTGGACGATGGGGCTCGAACCCACGACAACAGGAATCACAATCCTGCTAATTTATTGTTTATCTGTGTTGATTTTCATATATAAATTAAAATAAATCTCTTTAAATACAAGGAGATATAGTAAATTCACATTTCTACTTCGTTGATTGAAATTGATCAATATGCTATAAAGTTGGTTACATGGTGGTTACATGAAAGTTAAACAGCTTTATTTTGAAGGAGTTCAAGGATGGGGAAAATAAAATTTACGGCAAGCAGAGTTGCAGGATGCAAATGTGACGCCGGAAAAAGTCAAACATTTCACTGGGATACATCAGGCAATGGCCTCGCTCTGCGCGTTACCGCAAATGGAGCAAAGGCATATATCTTTCAGGGCAAGTTAAATGGTCAAACTATACGCATCACGATAGGCACCCCCGCCGCTTGGACAATTGATGCAGCTCAAAACGAGGCACGTAGATTACAGGTCATTGTTGATAGAGGAGAAGATCCACGTCAGATAAAAGCGGATGCATTAGCTCAGAAACAAGCCGCGCTCAAAGCAAAGCAAAATGAATTGGCTGAAATAGAAGCTCAGACCCTAAAGGATTCGATAACACTGGGTATGGCATGGCCTGTCTATATTGCAGCAAAGCGTGATGCAAAGCGTAAGGGCGGAAAAATTGGTTGGAGTGAGTGGCATATACGAGACCACGAGAATGTCGTCAGTGTCGGAGGCGAAAAGAAAAAGCGCGGAAAAGGTTTAACGGAAGCGGGGCCCCTAGCCTCGCTATTAAATGTTCGGCTTTCTGACCTATCAGGAGAGCGCATCGCAGAATGGCTAGCAAAAGAAACGCAGAAGCGTCCTACGCGGGCAGCATTAGCCTTTCGCTTATTATCGGTCTTTATTAATTGGTGCAATTCACACCCCCAATATAAGGGCTTGGCACCAAATGGGGCGTGCAAGTCTGATCAAGTCAACAATGAATTGCCCGCAAAAAACGCCAAATCTAGCGATTGCCTTCAGCGCGAACAATTACCTCTCTGGTTTAAGTCCGTTCGTGACTTAACAAACCCAGTGCAATCAGCTTATCTGCAATCACTACTATTAACAGGTGCACGCCGACGAGAGCTTGGCTCACTAAAGTGGGCTGATATCGATTTTCAATGGAATCAACTAACGATACGCGACAAGGTTGAAGGAGAAAGAACGATACCACTCACACCTTATGTGTCGCACCTTCTCGCAGCACTACCTCGTCGCAATGAATGGGTATTCAGCTCACCCGCTGCGAAAAATGGGCAAATGGTAGAGCCTTCTCCCGCACATAAGAAAGCACTAATAAGAGCAGGTTTACCTGATCTGACACTGCATGGCTTGCGTCGCTCATTTGGTTCATTGGCTGAATGGACAGAAACACCTGATGGCATCGTGCAAAAGATAATGGGACACAAACCAAGTGCCACAGCAGACAAACATTATAGAAACCGTCCAATTGATTTATTAAGAATGTGGCACGTAAAAATAGAGGCATGGATACTTGAACAGGCTCATATTAACTTTACACCAACAGAATTGGGCTTAAGAGTTGCAGCTTAAAAACTCTTTGACATACATATAAACATACATATAATAAACCATATGCGTTACAGCTACGATCCAGCGAAAAAGAAGTCCAATCTGACTAAACACGGATTAGACTTTGACGAAGCAAAACGTGTTATTGAAAGCGGGAACACAGTCACATTTGAAGACAATCGCTATGACTACGATGAGCCACGCTTTATTACACTTGGCAATTTAGATGGCAGTATCGTTGTAATCGTCACCACCGAATCCGATTCAGAAATTCGTATTATTTCAATGCGAAAGGCAGACAAAAATGAGCAAAAAATCTACTTCAACAACCTTTGATGAAGACACCCCCATCACACAAACCGACATTAAGAACGGCAAATTAGTTCTGCGCAAACGTGGAACTAATGGAGCAGTATTACCCTACAAACAGCGCGTTAACATCTATTTGGATAGCGAAATTATTGAACACTTCAAAACACTTGCCGGTAATCGTGGCTACCAAACCTTAATAAATGACGCATTAAAACAATCCTTGCAGGCGCAAAGTATTGAAGCCACCATCAAGAAAACTATACGAGAAGAAATGAGAAGACATTAATTAAAATTGAAAAAAATTAACATCATGAAAACATGATCAAATTCACAGAAAAATAATTTTTTAAATTTTTCAAATATATTGCTTTTATAAGCAAATCGTGGTAATAAATCTTATCGTATTATAATGCTACCTTTCCAAACAATGAAAGGTAACAATGTCAATAGAACGAAAAGCTATAACAACTGAAGAAGCAGCTGCTCTCCTCAATCGAAAACCGCAAACCCTCCGCGTATGGGCATCTCGTGAAAATGGCCCTATCCGACCAATCCGCATAAATGGGCGTTTAGCTTGGAAGTTAAATGTAACCCTCCCGTAAAATCAAGCCATGCATAACTAGAGTTCTTGAGGCAAACTTATATGCCAAGGGAGAACAGAAATGCGTAAGAGCAGATTTACAGAGACACAGATCATCGGTGCTGTGATGGCAGTTGATCGGTTCGTACAGGCTCACTCTCAGCCGGTTTGCCTGATGCCGGACACTGATTCCTGAACGTAACAATAAAAACGGGGCTTTCGCCCCTTCTTCGATGGTCTTCCATTTCATTTCGCCCTAGGACATTATGATTCTGTATCTATTCCTTTGTCTTGTCCTTGCTTCTCTCAGTAATAATCAGAACGTTACCTCCCGCATCCGACGAGAGGTAATAATTACTTGACGAGTGGTAAAGATTGATACGCTGGAGCGCTTAAAATAGATTATCGAAAAATATCTAACATGAGAATCATGATTTCTACCCAAGCAAAAGGTTTTTCTTTAGTCGAGGTGCTTATTGCTGTATTTGTGCTGGCGCTAGGGGTGATTGGTGCAGCAGGATTGCAACTCGCAGCTGTTCGTACGTCTCAGCAAAGTGGCTATCAAACTATTGCCGTAGAACTGGCAAATGAGCTGGCGGATAAAATGCGATCAAGTGATGCTCAAATGAAGTTACCCGATTCGGCAAATGTGTTTGCAAATATTAAATATGACTCTACTTCTGATTCAGATCCTACGGCCCCGACGCTGTGTTACAGCTCATCAGCTAATTGCAGTACAACGGATCTGGCAAATGCAGATATTTACGAATGGTTAGTCAACGTCAAAAAACTACTCCCTGGCGGCAGAGTTTTAGTTTGTCGCGATTCAGCGCCATTTGACACCTCCAGTAAAGCGCTTACATGGACTTGTACAGCAGATTCTAACGCGGGACTGACGATAAAAATTGGTTGGAAAAGTAAAAACCCAGATGGAAGTTTTGTCACAAGTAGTGGTGTCACACCTCCAAGTGTTGCGTTGACAGTTGAATCCTACGTGAAATAGTTATGTCTAAAATTACTTATAAATCTTCCTTCGTCAATCTCGCAAAAGCTAATCAGTATGGCTTAACTTTAATTGAATTGTTAATTTCAATTACCGTCGGTTTGCTTGTGGTGTTGGCTGCAACTGGCTTGGTTGTCTCAACGAAAAAGTTGTTTCTGAGTCAGACCGAAGGAAATGAGACTCAAGATACTACGCGTTTTGCGTTGGACAACATTTCCCGCTCCATTCGCCGTGCTGGTTATGTTAATTATGATTTTAGTAACTCTTTCCAAATAACTCCCGCCAAGGCCAAGGCCGACATTATTGGAATGGATGCAAACAGTGTTACCGCAACTTCGGATGATATTTCATCGCCAACCGGGTCAGCTGTAAATTTCAGTGATTTATTGGCAATCCGGTTTTTTGGATCGGGTAAGACGGGTAGTGGAGATGGAACTGTGAGTAATTGCGCGGGATTCTCGGTTCCAGAACCAGTCTCTTCAAACACTGCAGATCAGGATCGCGGCTGGAGTATATATTACGTCGCAAATGATGCGAATGGTGAACCAGAACTTTTTTGTAAGTACTATAGTCCGGATACCGGAAAATGGAATGCTCAATCTATCGTTAGAGGCGTTGAGTCGTTCCAGGTACTTTATGGTGTCGATACAAGTAATCCCACTGATGGTAGTGCTAACAAATTTTTAACTGCGACCGCTTTAAATGCTTTAGATGCCACACTGGTTCTCGTTGGCGATACGGCAGATCAAAAAGCGGAAGATCTGAATCGTAAAACTTATTGGAAAAAAATTACTGAAATAAAAATCGCTTTGCTCGTGAGTGGTGCGCAGAATTCGAGACAAGATGATGCGAAAACTACTTACAACTTGTTTGGGGCTAGCTACGCCGCTGCGAATTCCGGTATTGATAAGGGAACGACAATTAGAGAAGCCGATTTGCCAGCTTCACGACAAAACCGTATCCGTAAAGTTTATAACGCAACCGTTTTGGTACGTAACGTATGTAATGTAGATCCAGATCGCGGTACCTGCCTTCCTCCAAACTGAGTTCAATAATATGCGTACAGTAAAAAAAATGCCTGTTAAAGGTCTTGATTTCCCTCGGTTGCTGCTGCGTAAGCGGCAAAGAGGTGCATCTCTGATTGTTTCATTGCTGATGTTAATTGTCGTTTTGATGTTAAGTATTTCTCTTGCAATGGTTTCTTTGCAGGGAGAGAAAGCTTCAAGGAGTGATCGGGATCGTCAGATTGCATTGAATGCAGCCGAAGCTGCGCTGAAAGACGCTGAAATGGATATTGATCCTCAGGTCGCATTGGCAAACGGCAGAAGTGATTTATTTGATGCGACATCCACATTGTTTTTTGAAGCAGGTTGTGCGTCTGGCGACGGTAATCTTTATCAGGGGATGTGCGCAGCAGCAACTGAAGTACAACAGCCAACATGGATAACCGCTGATATTGCTGACGATAGTGCCGGTTCTCCCTCGGTTAAATACGGACGTTTTACAGGACAGACGATGGTGACGGGAAAAGGTTCTTTTCCTGCAAAATTGCCGCGTTATATTATTGAGGCAGTACAGGACGTTGATCCGGGTGGAAAGGCTGATGATCAAACTAAATATATTTTTCGCATAACTGCGGTGGGTTTTGGTCCGAATTCCAATGCCAAGGTCGTTTTGCAATCTTTCTACAGAAAAGCTGTTAAGTCATAAAATTTGCACTACCAGAGTTGAAGATAAGACTCTGGCCGGAGAGCTGATATGAAAAAAATAATCAAATCTGTTATTTCAAGTTGTTTTTTACTTGCTAATACTTTCGCGCTTGCAGCACCACCTATAGTTAATCTGGCCAACATACCTCTTTATTCAGGCGGTGGTAGCGTTCGACCTAATTTACTGCTGGATCTTTCTGTTGAGTTTCCGACAGTAAAGGCGGCATACAATAATGCGAGTGATTACAACAAAACTATTGAATACTTAGGATATTTTAATTCTAAGAAATGCTATGTGAATGGTGGTACCAAGAGCTATGCATTGGTTGACACTTCAGGAAAATCCGTTAGTGGGGGGCCTAAGACGGCAAGTTGGTCTAATACGCAACCAACGGTAGAAAATGCTCCCGATTCTTTTTTTAAAATTTCTGGCGATGCTGATAGTAATTATGAATGTAACGGAAGTTCATTCAGCGGAAATTTTATGAATTGGGCTTCCTCATCAGCTATTGATATGTTGCGTCTTTCGCTGACTGGCGGTGACCGGATATACGATGGTGCGACACAAACCATACTGCAACGCGCTTTTTTATATAACTCGTTTTATAGCTCGGGGTATTTCAAGCAAAAATCTATCGCCGCGTCGGCAACGCAAAGCGCTCCGAATAAGGTTACACCGTATTCGGTGACGACTTTGTATATTTTAAATTGTGACAATAAAATTCTGTTCAATGACGTTTCAACGACAAAGGGCTGCTCAACGAATAGGACCTATCCCACGAATGTTTCGGCAAATGACACAAAATTGATTTCTGGTACGGACAGAACGCTGGGAGAGTTTCTTGTTCGCGTACAAGTTTGCGATGCAAACGAAGCATCTACGAGGACGGATTTGTGTCTCAAATATCCTAACGGTAGTTATAAGCCTGTAGGAAATATGCAGCGAAATCAGAATAACGTCAGGTATGGTGCGTTTGGTTATCTGATGAATAACGTGAATACTCGCTATGGTGGTGTGTTGCGTGCTCCGTTGAAGTATGTCGGAAGCAAGCAATATCGTGCCGCTAATGGTTTTACCGAAGAAGTGAATGATCGACCTGAATGGGACCCTAATACAGGGATTTTTGTTGCTAATCCGGAAAATGATACTACCGGAAACAGTGGTGTTATTAACTATCTCAATAAGTTTGGTCGTACCGGAAATTACAAAGGTTATGATCCTTTGAGCGAACTGTACTATGAGAGTATCCGCTATTTACAAGGAAGACAGCCTACATCAAACGCTTATTCCTCCATGACAACGACGGAGCAAGATAACTTTCAGGTTTTGACAAACTGGGTTGATCCGGTAGAGGCTTCATGTCAAAAAAATTATATTATTGTTATTGGTGACGCTAACACTCATCAGGATACCTATATTCCAGGTAGTACTCTGACCGGAGCCAGCCGCTCTACCCGCGCAGCAGACACAGCGACAACACAATGGCCGGCTTTTGATGTGAAGGCGCAGACCTCTAAAGTGGCTGCATTGGAGTCTTCATCAACCTCAGGGAATTCCGCACCAGCTACTTCTTTGGCTAATATGGCCACAGCTTATACCGGATCAAGCAACGGGACGTTTTACATGGTCGGTGCAGCCTATTGGGCGCACACGAACGATATCCGTCTTGATAAACCGGTCCGAGTGAAAACTTTTGCGATTGACGTAGATGAAAATGGTAATGGATCTATCAATTATGCGTCCAGAAGTAATACGGCTCCGCGGCTTTCCCAGCTTTACTTAACGGCAAAATATGGTGGTTTTAATGACCTTAATCTTGATTTGAATCCGTTCAAGACATTTGCCACGGATGGGAAAACGATCGTCAGTAATAATAAGGAGTGGGCTAGCGGTAATGGCACAGATCCTGACAATTTCTTCCTTGCCAGCGAACCTAAGAAAATGATGTCAGCGATTGATAACATTTTTAAGACGGTTGCATCGAGTGGCGGAAATCTCGCTGGTGTGGGAATTTCCTCGACCAGCGCGAGTGATAATCCATATGTTTATGAACCAGGATTCATGGCGGAGAAATGGTCTGGTAGCCTGAAGAAAATATCGGCAATCGGAACCAATCCAACACCTGTGTGGGATGCTGGGGTGATTTTGACAGGAGATCCTGTTGCGAAACCTGCAGTGCAGCCATATCCTTTGCCAGCTAGCAGGAATATTTACACTTCAAAAGTTGCAGCTGATGGGTCTCTGTCTTTAGTGCCATTTACTTCGTCGGGAGGTAACTTTAGTGCCGCCGATCTTCTGGCGCTGAATACAGACCCGCATACAGGTACCGTTGATAACTTTGCTAACGATCGCATTAGTTTTTTACGTGGCGACCGTAGTCAGGAACAATCGAAGGATGTGGCAGGTAACGTCACCGGTAAATTCAGGGTCAGAGACAGTGTTTTAGGTGACATTATTAACAGTGCTCCTGTTTACTACGGTGCTCCATCAAAAAATATCTCAGGCGCTGGGTATACTGAATTTTACAAAACATATGTCAATCGTCAGAAAGCAGTATATGTCGGCTCGAATGACGGAATGTTGCATGCATTTGATGCTGTTAATGGCAATGAGTTGTTTGCTTATGTGCCAAATGCCTTAATTTCAAAATTGAATCAGCTTACCGATCCTTATTATAGTCACCAAGCGTTTGTCGATGGCCGGATTACGGTGAAAGAAGCGCAAGTCAAAGGTAATTGGAAAACTTTGTTAATTTCCGGGTTTGGCGCAGGGAACAAAGGTGTTTTTGCACTCGATGTGACGAATCCGGCTAATTTTTCCGGAGGATTAGGAGCAATTTGGGAGTTCTCGGATAAGAATGATGCGGATATGGGATATGTGCTCGCTCCTCCTATCATTGCGAAATTCAGAACTGGCGGATCCGCAAGCAATCCAACTTATTCGAATTTCGTCGTCATCTCCAGTGGTTTCAATAATTACGATTCGAATCCGTCTGCGACGGGCAAGGGCGCATTATTTTTACTTTCCCTGGATAAAAACCCAGGAGATCCTTGGGTAATTAATTCGAATTATTTCAAGTTAATGACCCCGATTAAAGACGTTACACAGAAAAACGGATTGGGAGCCCCAAATATTACTTATGGTAATGATGGTGCTGTTAATTTCGCTTATGCAGGCGATTTACAGGGGAATATGTGGCGTTTTGAATTTGCCGGTAACGATTTAACAAAAGCCAAAACTGCAACTACACCTGTGTTCACTGCAAAAACACCGACAGGCGAAACGCAGCCGATTACTGTGCAGCCGCAGATCGTTTTTGCCCCCGGCGGCGGATATATTCTGTTATTCGGTACTGGTAAATACGTAGAAACCTATGATGTTACACCAGCGAATTATCTTGTTAATACCTATTACGCAATACTCGATACTACATATGCCGCGGATGCCGTAACGGGGCGTAGCCAGTTAGTGCCGAGAACTGTGACTCTTTCTGGCACCGGTTTGACCCTAACTGGCGATAAATTTACCTATGGAACCGCGACTGGAACCAAAAAAGGCTGGTATTTTGATTTCTATGATTCTAAAAATACCGGTGAGCGTATACATCACACGTTGCCAGGTACAACAGCGGGAAATTATTATTTCTTTAATACACTAATCCCTAGTAATGATCCTTGCTCTGGCGGTACTGGCAGAAAGTACATGGTCGATGTATTAACTGGTTTAAGCTCTGACGTTACCGGAACATTGTCGACCATCGGTTTGCTGACGTCACCGATTGTTATCAATATGTCGACCACAGTCGGAGATAGAAATGCAGTCGGAGGTCGTCGAATCACTACGGGTATTTCCGTAAGAAGTAGTGGACCTAAAGGCAGTGAAAACGTCTCCGCTCCGAATGCAACAACCCGGGCAGGTCGTTTAAGCTGGAGGGAACTGGAAAATTACGATGAAATGCGTAAAACGATGATCTCGGGCGGAAAGTAATCTTTGATAATTGAGAATGATATGGAAAAAAATAAAAAAGCTGGCTTTACCTTGATTGAATTAATGACTGTAATCGCCATTATGGGAATTTTGTCTGCGATTGCTTATGCCTCATATAGTTCTGCGATGACAAAAGCAAAGCGTTCTGAAGGAAAATCTGCATTGATGAAGTTGATGCAGCAGGAGGAACGTTTTTATACGCAAAATAATAGCTATATCGTATTCTCTCAGGCATCCACTGACGCGAACGAAACCAAATTTAACTGGTTTTCAGGCGATTCAGCAAAGAAGAGTGCTTATGAAATTAAGGCGACAGCTTGTGCGGGAGATACCATACAAAATTGTGTTTTATTGACGGCAACACCGGGCACAACAAATGTTGATGGTAAATTTAAGGACACTGTTTGTGGCAACCTGACATTAACAAGCACAGGAGTAAAGGGTTTTACCAGCACAACTGGAACAAAAGAAGAGTGTTGGTAAAATGAGGAAAATATTTAAATCTGTTATCGGAGGAAGCGGATTTTCTCTGGTCGAACTTATGGTGACCGTCGCTATCGCTGCGATCTTAATGGCAATTGCAGCGCCTAGTTTCAAAATTTTCATTGATAACCAGAAACTATTGACCACAGCTACGGAGTTTTATTCCGCGGTCAATATGACCAGGTCTGAGGCAATCAAAAGAGGGGCGCAGGTAACACTTGCTGCTAACGACGGGGCCAGCTGGACTTCAGGGTGGACAGTATTTGTTGATACGAATGGTAACGCTCGTCCGGATACTGGTGAAACAACGATCTTCACTCATGATGCGACTACCAAAAATATGGAAGTGACCGGGCAATTTACAGACTCAGCATCGCCTTATGTTTCATTTACAGGAAATGGCCGAAGCAGAACGAATACGAGCAGCCAGCAACCTCAGGCAGGTACAGTATCATTTAAACTTGGAACTGCAATCCGGCGGGTAAAAGTTAATTTTCTCGGCCGTGCACGCATCTGTAATCCCGACACAGATTTGAAAACTTGTGCAGATAATGCTACGGGGAACTAAGGTATTACAGACCAAAAGAGTGTTACGATGAATCTTCAGGAGCGGGTAACGGCTCGGGAAGTCAATAAGTTTTTTGATTGGATGGGGGTGTACGTTTTTCTTTAACCGGAGAGGTACCTAAACCGGCGATACCGCACTATCCGGCAAGTCGAGCCCGAAATTTATCATCCTTCGTCCGGAGAGAGCGACTCCCCGGACGTAAAATGTGTGCAGAATAAAAAAGAGTTACAAGCCTAAGCGAGTAACTCTTTTTTATTTTCCTACGTATTTTGGCTCCCCGACCTGGACTCGAACCAGGGACCTGCGGATTAACAGTCCGTCGCTCTACCGACTGAGCTATCAGGGAATAGAAGATTTACATCTTCATTTAACTCTTTATGCACAGTGATTTGTTATTAAGTTCACTGCTTACTTCAAATTCTTTGGCTCCCCGACCTGGACTCGAACCAGGGACCTGCGGATTAACAGTCCGTCGCTCTACCGACTGAGCTATCAGGGAACAGAGACAAAGATTATATTCGTTGCCCCTTCACTTGTCAACGACTCAAGCCATTCAAACTTACAAAACCTTGGCGATAGCATCAATGACGTTATCGATATTTTTGCTATTCAAAGCAGCGACGCAGATGCGCCCTGTGTCAACGGCATAAATCGAATTGCCTTCACGGAGTTTGCTGACTTGTTCTTTAGTTAAACCAGAATAAGAAAACATACCGCGTTGCTGAATAACAAAATCGAAGTTGTGAGCAGGGGCTTTTTCTTTCAGTTTAGCAACGAAAGCGTGGCGCATTTCACGTATGCGGACGCGCATGCCGGCCAACTCTTCTTCCCAAAGTTGGCGTAATTCTGGCGTGGCTAATACTGTTGCCACAACTTGTCCGCCGTGTGACGGTGGATTTGAATAGTTCGTACGAATAACGCGTTTTAATTGCGACATGATGCGCACCGCTTCATCTGCATTGGATGCCGCAATGCTGAGTGCGCCGACGCGTTCGCCATAAAGCGAGAATGACTTGGAGAAGGAGTTCGATACAAACAACGCACCACCTGCTTCAGCGAAACGGCGCACCACTTTACCGTCGGCTTCTATACCATCTCCAAAACCTTGGTAAGCCATATCCAGGAAGGGAATTAAACCGCGCTGAGTAATAACTTCGATAACTTGTGTCCATTGATCGTCCGTCAGGTCTGCACCGGTTGGATTATGGCAGCAGGCGTGCAGCAACACGATAGAGCCAGCAGGCATAGTTTTCAATGCATCTAACATACCTGCAAAATTCACGCCCCGGGTGTTAGCGTCATAGTAAGGATAGTTGTTGACTTTGAAGCCGGCGGACTCGAACAGCGCACGATGATTTTCCCAGCTTGGGTCGCTGATCCAGACCTGAGAGTCTGGCGTGAAACGATGTAAAAAGTCTGCGCCCAACTTCAATGCACCTGTCCCACCAATTGCTTGTGCTGTAATTGCGCGCTTTTCTTTTACCACGGCGCTGTCTGCACCGAAGACTAATTCCTGCACTGCCTTGTCATAGGCAGCAAGCCCTTCAATCGGTAAATAAGTACGCGGGGAATATTTTTCGATCAGAATGGCTTCGGCTTTTTTAACGCACTCAAGCAGCGGAACCTTGCCATTATCATCATAGTACACACCAACACCGAGATTGACTTTCGCCGGATTCTGATCGGCGTTGTATGCTTCGGTAATGCCCAGGATAGGATCGCGGGGAGCCATCTCAATGGCGGAGAACAGAGGAGAGGAGGTAGAAGCTGTCATGATAATATTGAAAATTATCTGCCGTTGCCGACAGTAATGGTTGGAATGGTAAAAAATACGAATGTCATAGGGCTTACGTAAAATTGTTCAGACCAGGTATGCTGAACAAGACAGTGGTTATCAGTAAGGGTGATACTAAAGAGTTAACGCGGGGATATCGCGTTTTCACGTTTGTTTTGCGTAAATCCTATCAGCCTCATATTCTAGCAAAGGTAACAGAACCATGGCGGTTGCTCCCGTGAATTCAGTCGCTTTATCTGATCAATTGGATGAAGCAAAGTTTATATCGTTTCCTGATTCTCCTTACCAGTTATATCAGTTATTTCAGCCTGCTGGTGATCAGCCAGCAGCCATTGCTCAGTTGGTGGAGGGCATCAATGACGGGCTATTTTTTCAAACTCTGCTGGGGGTGACAGGCTCAGGTAAGACGTACACGATGGCGAATGTCATCGCCAGAACGGGGCGTCCGGCGATTATATTTGCACCGAATAAAACCCTGGCGGCGCAGTTGTACAGCGAGTTCAGGGAGTTTTTTCCGCGCAATGCGGTTGAGTATTTCGTGTCTTACTACGACTACTATCAGCCCGAGGCTTATGTACCGCAAAGGGATTTGTTCATTGAAAAAGATTCTGCGATCAATGAGCATATCGAGCAGATGCGCTTATCGTGCACTAAATCCCTGATGGAACGCCGGGATGTGATTATCGTCGCTACCGTGTCGGCCATATACGGTATCGGTAATCCTAACGAATATCACAAAATGATTCTGACTCTGCGTGCCAGAGACAAAGTCAGCCAGCGCGATGTTATTGCGCGTCTGATACAGATGCAGTATTCACGTAATGACGTAGACTTTGGCCGCGGCACTTTCCGGGTGCGGGGCGATACGATTGATATTTTTCCTGCCGAACATGCCGAACTCGCGGTTCGTGTGGAAATGTTCGATGACGAGATTGAAAATTTACAGCTGTTCGATCCGTTGACGGGGCGTATTAAGCAGAAAATCCCTCGCTTCACCGTATATCCGGGGTCACATTACGTAACTCCACGCGAGACGGTTTTGCGGGCGATAGAAACCATTAAAGAAGAGTTGCGTGAGCGTCTGGATTTCTTCCGGCGCGAAAACAAGCTGATTGAAGAGCAACGCATCGAACAACGTACCCGCTTTGACCTAGAAATGATGGCGGAGATTGGTTTTACAAAAGGGATTGAAAATTACTCGCGTCATCTGAGTGGTGCCAAGCCGGGTGAACCACCACCGACACTGGTTGATTATTTACCAGCCGATGCCTTGATGTTTCTGGATGAGTCACACGTGCTGACCGGACAATTAAACGGCATGTATAACGGTGACCGGGCGCGGAAAACGAATCTGGTTGACTACGGTTTCCGTTTGCCTTCTGCACTCGATAATCGCCCCTTAAAGTTTGCCGAATTTGAAAGCAAAATGCGGCAGACCGTGTTCGTTTCAGCGACACCGGGAGATTACGAGCACGAGCACGCCGATCAGGTGGTGGAGCAGGTTGTGCGTCCGACTGGCTTAGTCGATCCTGAAATCGAAGTGCGGCGGGCATTAACGCAGGTTGACGACTTGATGGGTGAGATTACCGATCGCGTAAAGAAAAATGAGCGGGTACTGGTCACGACTCTGACCAAACGCATGTCAGAGCAATTAACCGAATTTTTAACTGAGAACGGTATTAAAGTCCGTTATTTGCACAGCGATATCGATACTGTTGAGCGGGTCGAGATTATCCGTGATCTGCGTCTGGGGACCTTTGATGTTCTGGTCGGTATTAACTTGCTGCGTGAGGGGCTGGATATTCCTGAAGTTTCGCTGGTCGCGATTCTGGACGCCGATAAAGAAGGTTTTCTGCGTTCAGAGCGCAGCCTGATTCAGACCATAGGTCGTGCCGCACGTAACCTGCACGGGAAAGCAATTTTGTATGCTGACAAAATCACCGATTCCATGCGTCGTGCCATAGGTGAAACTGAACGTCGTCGCAACAAGCAGCTCGCGTTTAACCTCGAAAATAACATTACTCCTACCGGTGTCCGCAAACAGATTAAAGACATTATTGATGGCGTGTATCACCAGCAGGAAGCCAGGGACGATCTTGTCGCCGCGCAGGAGCAGGCAAAATACGAAGTCATGAGTGAGAAGCAAATCAGTCGCGAAATCAAGCGCCTGGAAAAACTGATGCTGGATCACGCTAAAAATCTGGAATTCGAGAAAGCCGCACAAGTGCGGGATCAACTCGCCCATTTGAAACAACAATTGTTTGGAGCAGGTGGCAGCGATAATGTACCAGCATGAGGACCCGATAAAACACAGTACGCTTGCTGCACGGGGTGAATATGACGCCAGTCGTATTCACCCGGCACTCCGCTGTTACTTGCAGGTGGACGTCATGCGGACACCAATAATGACGGGCATTAATACTGCCAGCGTTTATTGCTGATTTCGGGTAAATCCTGCATCAGACAAACCTGATTACGTCCTGCTTGTTTGGCCTGATACAGTGCTGCATCGGCTTGCAGAAACATATCGTTTTCAGTCTTGCAGCAAGGGAAATCCGAGATGCCGCCGCTGAAGGTGAATTGCTTGTTTTCGCCAGGTCTGGTCGTAAACATGATCTTGCTGAAAGCCTCACGCATTGCATCCAGCTTTTGCTTGCCTTGTTCGCGGTCGCAATCCCAGAATATCACCACGAATTCTTCGCCACCGAAACGACTTAGCAAGTCATGCTCACCCAATAAGCCTGAAAGCACCAGCGACAAACGTTTAATGACGATATCGCCAAAATAATGTCCCCAGGTATCGTTGATGACCTTGAATTTGTCGATATCCAGGATGCCGTAGGCCAGGCATTTTCCTTCGCGATTGGCGCGGCGGATTAATTCCTGCGCCTTCTTTTGCAGACCGATTTTATTCAGCAGGCCGGTTGCGCGGTCGCGGCTGATCAGATCTTTGCTGGCGCGGATTTTATCGATACGATTGAGCAACAGGCGGGTCAGTATGTCGCTGTCTGTGTTTTGTATGATTTCATCGAAGCCGCTGTCGAGTGCATGACGGGCGAGCCCGGTATCTGCATGTTGCTGCAGCATGATGATTTCACGGCTCTGATCGAATTCAATATTCTTTTTTAATACACGTACCAGTGCTTCCGTATTTAAGAAATGCGCCTGATCGATCAGCACGATGTCCGGCTGCATTTCTTTGACTTTGACGTGTAATGAGCGTGCATCCTGTGAATGCAGCAACTGAACACTGTGCTCTGCAAGTAACTCCGTGTTGAGCGGCAGCTTATCGCCAAGATAGACGATGGTATTGGTATCGCCGCGTTTGTGACGGCCAAACAGGTTGAATAGTTTATCGACCAGCACTTCATTGCTGATTGGCTTTTCAGCATAAGCCAGACAATGACTTTCAACCAGTTTTTGTTGCAGTAAAAAGCGTTCACCCTGCCTGACAGTTTGCAGATAAACATAATTGTGGTGCGCGGGCAGTCTTTGCAACAGATCGCTGAGGAACATGGTCTGACGACGTTGTTGCTGCATGTCGTTCTGCATGTTGTAGAGCACGTCGAGATCAATCACAAATAAATCCTGATCAGCTGCATGCTCGACGGCGCTGACAAAATCGCTCATCTGATCGAAAAAGCGTATGTCGAAATCGTACTTATGCGCGCAGAGCAGAAGTTCTTTTTTATTATCTTTAATGAAAAAGGTTTGTGCCAGCAGTTTTACCTGATTTTTAAATAACAACCCTGCCTCTGCCATTGCTTCTCCGTATGCGCGCACATTGGCGTAATACCATTAAATGAAACGATGTTGCTGTGATGAATTTTATACGAGATTACTCTCCATCTTTTGTATTCCGGCTGAAATATCTGATTTCCTCAGCGGCAAAAATAAAATTATGGCGAAAAAAAGACATAACCATGTTGTTCGCTGTTATTGAGCGGAATTAACAGCACCTGAGCGTCCGGATGTTTGATCACTGACATCGATTACAGGAGGATACGGCGACATGTAGTATCCCGTCATTACCATCCGGATGGAAATCCGCTTAACAATCAGTTTCCGCATTTCACCGATAACAGGAGACATCATGGCTGCAAAAAAAATTCTTATGCTGGTAGGGGACTTTGTCGAAGATTACGAAGTAATGGTACCCTTCCAGACGCTGCTTGCCGTAGGACACGAAGTACATGCCGTATGCCCGGATAAAAAAGCCGGTGACTACGTTGCTACGGCCATTCATGATTTCGAGGGGCAGCAAACCTACACAGAAAAGCCGGGGCATCGTTTTATTCTGACACATGATTTTGCCCGCATTAACGAACACGACTACGATGCCTTGTTGATTCCCGGCGGCAGGGCGCCGGAATATCTGCGTCTGAATCCGCGCGTGATCGAAATTACACGCCATTTTGCACAGCAACAGAAACCGGTTGCCGCAGTCTGCCACGGTGCGCAGATTCTGGCGGCGGCGAAGGTATTGGATGGCGTGCGCTGTTCAGCCTATCCCGCCTGTCAGCCCGAAGTGGAGCTGGCTGGCGGCGTATATGCACCAATTGCCGTGACCGAGGCCGTCACCGACAAAAATTTTGTCACCGCACCGGCGTGGCCTGCGCATCCGGCATGGCTTGCGCAATTCCTTGTTTTGCTTGGAACAAAAATCCATTTATAAAAATGACATTACCCGTATAATCATCAACAGAAAGTTTGCCTGACGATTTGCGGGGTGCATCATGTGTGAAATTTTTGTCAAAGCCGACCCTGGCTTGTATGAATCCAAAGCGCGCTCGCTGCGCTTACATGGCGTCGTTACTTCGATTCGTCTCGAAAAACTGTTTTGGCTGACCCTGCAGGAAATCGCTGAACGCGATGGTATGAACACCAATCAACTCATTACCAGGCTCTATGATGAGTTGATTGAATATCGCGGTCATATCGATAATTTCAGTTCTTTTCTGCGCGTTTGTTGTCTGCGGTACACATCGCTGATGGTGGAAGGGGATATTTCCACCGATAAAAATCTGCCATTGGCAGGTGTACGGGAATCGCAGCAGGAGATGACTCGCTTTTTAATTTGATGTCTGTTTAGCAGCAGCGCAAATTCACCGGGTGCAGTCAGCCCGGTATTTTTTTGCGGCGGAGCGCATACTCCCCCCTTAAAACGTCATTTTCGCCTTCTTCTCAAGATGAACAAAGGGCTTTTGAATATACTCCCCCCCAGTATATTTTGCTGTGTGAGCACCCCCAAGCTTATTCTTTTCCACTTGACGCTGATTCCGCTATCGACCATCGTAAGATCGCGCTGCTTTATTTCTGTACCGGGAGTGCTCTATCTGCGTAGTTGATGAACAATAGCGGCGTTTATGCCCGCGAAACGTGATGGTCGATGGCCTAGTCTGGAGGCGGAAGATGCTTTTCCATGATGTTATGCGCTAAGATCAATGCTTCACTTGCATAAAGGCTCACGATGAAATGTGCTTTGCTGATTATCGATGTGCAACGCGGTTTGTTTGATCACGAGCCGCGACCTTATGAAGCCGACGTGGTCGTTGACCGCATTAATGTGCTCGCTGACCGTGCGCGCCATGCCGGAACCCCGGTTGTGTTCGTTCAGCATGAAACAGAGAATGACGAACTGGCGTTTGGCTCCGACAACTGGCAACTGGAGCAGCGGCTGGTGCTGGAAGACGGTGACACCATTTTGCGCAAGACGACACCGGATTCCTTTTTGCGTACCGAGCTGGGTAGTCTGCTGGCGAAGTGGAGAACCGAGTTGCTTGTGATTTGCGGGTATGCCAGTGAATTTTGTGTCGATACCACCAGCCGCCGTGCCGCCGCACTTGGTTATCCTGTGATCATCGCTGCCGATGCGCACACCACGCACGACAAGGCACATGCGAGTGCCTTACAGATACGCCGGCATCACAATATCACATTGGAAAATATCACCAGCTTTGGCCCGGTGATACGCGCAATCGACTGCGAGCAGATCGTATTCGGCATCTGAAAGCCTGCGTTGTCTGATGACAGGCGGTGCTGAAAAGCATCGAGCGGTTGCGTACGGGATTGATCATCCAGTAAAAATGCCGGGATTAACCCGGCATTGATACGCTGGCAGAGTGAAAAGCGGAATCAGTCTGCTGCAACCCGTTTCGCGATGTGGGCCAGTGCTTCTTCGACCTGATCAATCAGAATCAGGCACAGATCACCTTCTTCCAGTCTGTCCATTGCCAGATCAATCGCGATAAATTCGCCGTAAATTTCATCAACCCGGCTGGTTTTCGAAGCATTTTTCAAGCCTTCACGCAGCAGGGCGATCACCTCGCCATCAGCGCGGCCGCGCTGACACTGATCCTGATACAGCACGACATCATCAAAGGCTTCACCGAGAATCTGTGTTTGCTGGCGAATGTCCTGATCGCGGCGGTCACCGGCGCCACTGATGACAACCGAGCGACGTTTGGCCGGCATGGTTTCGACAGCACGCACCAGCGCCAGAATCGCATCCGGATTGTGACCGTAATCTGCAATGAGGGTGGCACCGCGGTATTGGAACACATTGAAACGACCAGGTGCATTATCTGCTTCATTCGCAAAGGTTTTCAGGCCGGTGCGGATGTCATCCCAGCCAAGATTGACGCCCCATGCTGCGGCAACAGAGGCCATGACGTTTTCGACCTGAAAGCCGATGCTGCCGTTACGGGTGATAGGGATGTCGGCCAGCGGTATACTGTGGCGGAATTTGCCTTCGGCAGCGATCAGTTCGCCGTTTTCGATATACACGACACGCTTACCTTGTGCACGATGTGCTGCCATGATCGGATGCTGACTGTCAGCAGCAAAGAAAATCACTGCCGACGGGCAATTTGCCGCCATGCTGGCAACGATAGGGTCCGCCGCATTCAGAACGGCATAACCATTATCTGCCACGTTCTGGACGATGACACGTTTCAGAACGGCCAGATCCTCCACCGTCGTGATGTAATTCAGACCGAGGTGATCACCGGAGCCGATATTGGTAACGACGGCAACCTGGCAGCGGTCATAAGCGAGACCTTCGCGCAGGACACCACCACGGGCGGTTTCAAAGACCGCGGCATCCACATCAGGGTGCGATAGCACATTGCGTGCGCTGCGCGGGCCACTGCAGTCGCCGCTATCGATCTGACGGTTGCCGATATAGACACCATCTGTGTTAGTCATGCCGGTACGTAAGCCACTGGTCGTCATCAGGTGAGCGATCAGACGGACAGTCGTCGTTTTTCCATTGGTACCGGTGACGGCAATGATAGGAATACGACCGTCGTCACCATCCTCAAACATGGCGCTGACGATGGCCTCGCCAACAGCGCGTCCTTTGCCGAACGATGGGGAAATATGCATACGTAAACCCGGCGCAGCATTAACCTCGACGATACCGCCATTTTGCTGTTCTATTGGTTTCAGCACGCTGTCTGCCACCAGATCAACGCCGCAGATATCGAGACCGATCATTTGCGCTGCGGCAACCGCACGCGCTGCGACTTCAGGATGGACATCATCGGTCACGTCAGTCGCGGCGCCACCAGTAGAGAGATTGGCATTGTTACGCAAGACGACGCGCTGGCCTTTCGGCGGTACAGAGTCTGCTTCCAGACCTTGTTTTGCCAGACTGGCGAGCGCGATATCATCAAAACGGATTTTTGTCAGCGAGGTGGAGTGACCGCTGCCGCGACGCGGATCTTTATTCACCTGTTCCACCAGCTGACGCACTGACTGTTTGCCGTCGCCGACGACTTGCGGCGGGTCACGACGTGCAGCGGCGACCAGTTTGTTGCCGATCACGAGCAGACGGAAATCGTTGCCCGGCAAGAAGCGCTCAACCAGAATGTCGTCGCGGAACTCGGTTGCAGCATGGTAGCCTGCAACCAACTGTTCACGTGTAGTGACGTTGACGGTGACGCCTTTACCCTGATTTCCATCCTTAGGTTTGACCACCACAGGCAAGCCGATTTCCAGCGCAGCAGCCCAGGCATCGTCGGGGCCATCCACAGAACGGCCAAGCGGTACTGGTACACCGGCTGCATGCAGCAGTTTTTTGGTTAATTCTTTATCTTGCGCGATCGCTTCTGCGATGGCGCTGGTGCCATCCATTTCCGCCGCCTGAATTTTACGCTGCCGCGAACCCCAGCCAAACGCAACGAGGCTGCCATCGGTCAGACGGCGATACGGAATATTACGCGCAACAGCAGCGTTGACAATGGAACCGGTGGATGGGCCGAGGCGCACATCTTCATCGAGTTCGCGCAACTGATCGAGAGCGGCTTGCAGATCAAACGTCGTGTTGTTCAGTGCCGCATTAATCAGTTTTTCTGACAGTTCGAGCGCGAGACGACCGACGGCTTCTTCGGAATATTCAACGACGACCTGAAAAATTCCGGGCTCGACGGTTTGTGTCGTGCGGCTGAAGGTGACCGGACATCCTGCCTGTGCCTGTAAGCCCAGGGTAGTCAGTTCAAACACATGCGCAATCGAGATTGCATCATTGTAGCCAGTCGGTTGCAAAATGCTCAGCTCGGGGAATAACGCACGCAAACGGTCTTCAAAACCGACCAGTTCTGCAATTGAACATTCAGCTTCGTTGCAGGCAACGATGGCTTCTACCGACGTATGATGGCTCCAGAGATTCGGGCCACGCAGGGCACGGATGCGTGATACTTCCATAAAACTTAGTCCTGTTGAAAGGGGCAGTTAATCAGGTAGCGTTGCCGGGGGCGATATATTTTCATCCGTAAAAGCGGCAGGCTACCTGTGTTTTTTATTTAAGTTAATTCAGCGAAATTGATAGAGCGATGAAGCATCCCTGTTTCAATATACTGTCTTCGGGCTGGAATCAAAAGTTCTGAGCCCGGCACCGATCAGCTCCGGACTGACGTCCAGAGCCCAGGCCCCTGCGACCGCAGCCATGATACTTTCAGGCTGTGCAGCTTTGGTCGGTTTCAGCGACGATAGCGGCAGCAGCGCTGTTTCTTCTGCACCACTTGCCAGGACAATATTATTGTCTCGTATGAAAACGACACGTTCGCCCGATGCACGATGTGCTGTGAGAGCATCGAGATGTTCATCCAGTGCGTAGAAAATCACTTTGCCATCACACAACTCGGCCAGATCCGCTACGGCAGGTATTGCGGCATTCAAAACCGCAGTACCGGTGCGCAGCACAACATCAACCTGGGTACGCATAATTTTGCGCATCTGCTCGGCATCGCTGATATAAAACTCACCGAGATCTTCGTGACCATCAAAATCTGTGACGATGCCGACAGTACACTTGTCGTAGGGCAGACCGTCCGTCAACAGCGCGCGCGCATTAGTTTCAAACACCGCAGCTTCCACTGAGCGGTTTATCAGCAAACGTTGGCCGGATTCCCAATTTGCGCAATTGCCTTCGGTGACCAGACGTTTATTCAGGTACAGACCCTGACGGCAGGCAACGCCGGTTTCCTTTCCGGCGATATTCAGCAGACCGCCGATCAGTCTAGAAATCAGGTCGGTATTGCGTGTACCTGCAACGCCGACGATTTGCATGCGACCGGTTTCGTCCTCGGCAAACAGATGATCGACGATCGCCTTGCCAACATCACGTCCTGCACCGTTGGCCGGTTTGATGTGTGCCAGTAAACCCGGGCTGGCATTGACTTCGATGATGGCACCACGTTGTTCAGTCAGCGGGCGGCTGATATCTTCGGTGACAAGGTCAACGCCAGCGATATCCAGGCCGACAATACGCGCAGCAAGCGTGGCTGCATAAGCAACATCGGGATGAATAATCTCAGTCACATCCAGAGCGACGTTGCCATTGAGCTGAATTAATACTTTTTGATTTTCCTGCGGTACGGAATCGGCATCCATGCCCTGACGCTTAAGCTCAAGAATTACTTCTGCAGCAACGGCCGGCTGGATAATATTGAGTGGGAATTCTTCTGTCGTGCCGCGGCGCGGATCGGTATTAATCTGAGTATCAACCAGTTGCTGAACAGTGGATTTTCCATCACCCTTAATCCACAGTGATTCCCCCTTGCCAACGGCAACCACTTTATTTCCAACCACGAGGACGCGATGTTCATCTCCAGCGATAAAGCGTTCGACGATCACACTTTTGCTGTCACCTTTACGTGCTGCCAGATGATAGGCTGCTTCCACGTCTGCCTGCGTCATCAGATTCAGTGATACGCCGCGTCCGTGGTTACCGTCATAGGGTTTTACAACGACAGGCAGGCCGATGTCCTGCGCTTCTTCCCATGCTTCTTCGGCGCTGCGGACGATACATCCTTCAGGTACAGGGACGCCGCAGGCTTTCAAGAGAGTTTTGGTCAGATCTTTATCTGAGGCAATGCTTTCGGCAATGGCGCTGGTACGGTCAGTTTCAGCTGTCCAGATACGGCGCTGTGCTGCACCATGCCCCAGTTGCACCAGATTGCCATCCGTCAGACGCAACGAAGGGATGCCGCGATTCGTTGCCGCATCGACGATGCTGGCAGTGCTCGGTCCCAGGCAACGAGCGTCAACCATGTCACGCAATATATTGAGTCGGGCTTCAAGATCAAATGGCTGATCTTCGATCGCTGCTATCAGCAAATCGCGTCCTGTGGCAAGGGCTGTACGGCCGACTTGCTCTTCACGGGTACGGAACGCCATTTTGTAGACACCGGTAACCCCGGTTGAACGGGTTTGTCCGAAACCTGTGCGCATTCCGGCGAGATTTTGTAATTCCAGTACGATATGCTCAAGGATGTGACCAGCCCAGGTGCCTTCACGCAGGCGCTCAAGAAATCCGCCTCGTTCACCCACACCGCAGCGATGTTCGATTAAGCCCGGCAGCCAGGCTATTAAACGCTCGTACAAACCCGGCAACATATTAGACGGCGTATCTTCCAGCGCCCCTATATCAAGCCACGTTTCTATGACTGGCCGGTAAGTCCAGATATTCGGTCCGCGTAAATGATTTACACGGAGAATGCTGATGTCTTTCTTCTTTGTCGTCATGTAAGTAATTTCTTATAGATCGGGAGCAACAGACCTGATCTTGTCAAATGTAGAGCATTTTCTCTTGTCAGGAAAAATTTTTGCTGAGTTTAAACAAACGAACCAGCTTCACTTTACCGGTATTCATTTATTCATTACAAAGCAGAATAGAAAGACGGTCTTACTGATATACTTGCGCTTTAGCGCAAACAGCATTAATCCTCTTGATCAGTTTCATCTGATTATTCTTCTTTCGATAGAATACCGTAAATTGCTGCTTCCGTGATATGGCTTGCGCCTCTAACGGATTCAAGTAATCGATTTTTTTCAAAAATTCAGTCCTTGTCTAACCACACGGGACACGCTCTTGAGCCGGAGTTTGCTTCACAATGACCACAACAAAAATCAGTGCCGGGCAGCCAGTTTTATCAATTTCGCCGCAATGGCAAAGTGAGCTGAGCAAGCAAATTACTGACAATGAAAACGTTTTAAGTGCTTTTGAGGTTGACCTTGATAATAAGCTTCGCTTTGTCAAGGGCCTGATCGTTGTTACCGACAAAGGCATACGCACATTTCCGGCGGGCGGCGGTGCATGGCAGAGCTGGGATTACAAACCTGGCATGACTCTGACACATCATGATCATGCCGGTGTCGGTCATTTACAACTGAGTGACGGACAAGGCTTGCTGGCAAGCTGGCGCTTTACGCTGGGGCAAAATCTGCACGCGATCCGGCTGTTAGATCATTTCAATGAACAATTGCAAAGTGTTCTGACTGGTCAGCCCGTGATCCGGGCGGAGCAGAATATTTGCCCAAGTTGCAAAGCTGTGCTGGAGCCGGATCAGGAAGAATGTCCGGTCTGCACAAAAGTAATTTATACACCGCCCTCGACCTGGACCTTATTACGTCTGTGGCGTTTTGCTCATCCTTATCGCTTGCAGTTATTTATTGGTTTCGCCCTGATGCTGCTGGGAACTGCGGCGCATATGATTCCGCGTTACCTGACCAAGCCACTGACAGATGAAGTCCTGATTCCGTTCCAGCATAAAGATTTTGTTGACCCTAAGCTGGTGTATCTGTATATCGGCGGGTTGCTCGGATCGGCCATCATCGCCTGGTTGCTGAGCTGGGGTAAGACTTACATACTTGCACTGGTATCGGAGCGTATCGGTGCCGATCTGCGGACTGCGACTTACGAGCACTTGCTGAAATTGTCACTCGAATACTTCGGCGGTAAGCGTACCGGCGACCTGATGTCACGTATTGGTAGCGAGAGTGACCGTATATGTGTGTATCTGTCGCTGCATTTACTCGATTTCGCAACCGATGTGCTGATGTTTATCATGACAGCGGTAGCACTGTTACAGATCAATACCAAGCTGGCGCTGGTGACTTTGTTACCGCTGCCGTTTATCGCCTGGATGATCCATCTGGTCCGTGACAAATTGCGTACAGGCTTCGAGAAGATAGACCGGGTCTGGGGGGAAGTGACCAACGTGCTGGCTGATACCATTCCCGGTATCCGTGTGGTGAAGGCCTTCGCGCAGGAACAGCGTGAAGCAGGTCGTTTCCGTGAGGCGAATAAACATAATCTGGCGGTGAATGACCGTCTGAATAAAGTCTGGTCACTGTTCTCGCCAACGGTTTCTTTCCTGACCGATCTGGGGATTCTGGTGGTCTGGGCCTTCGGTATCTGGCAGGTTGCCCATGAAGAGATTACAGTCGGTGCACTGGTCGCGGCGGTCGCCTTTATCAGTAACTTCTATGGCCGTATCGACTCTATGAGTCGTATCGTATCGGTAACCCAGAAATCGGCATCGGCCGCCAAGCGTATTTTTGATATTCTGGATCATGTGTCGAGCGTGCCTGATCCGCAGGATCCGGTCAAAGTACAAGACGTTCAGGGCAAAATCGAATTGCGTGAAGTAGGCTTCCGTTATGGTAATCGTGCCGTGAATCGCGGTATTTCCCTCACCATACAACCCGGTGAAATGATAGGACTGGTCGGCCACAGTGGTTCTGGCAAGAGTACTCTGGTTAATCTGATTTGCCGCTTTTACGACGTGTCAGAGGGCGCGATTCTGCTCGATGGAAAAGACATACGCTCATACGCAGTATCGGATTACCGCAGTCAGATCGGTCTTGTGTTGCAAGAGCCTTTTCTTTTCTTTGGTACGATTGCTGAGAATATTGCGTATGGCAAACCACATGCAACACGGGATGAGATTATCGCAGCGGCACGGGCTGCTCATGCGCATGAATTCATATTGCGCCTGCCGCAAGGATACGATTCCATGGTTGGTGAACGTGGCCAGGGTTTGTCCGGAGGAGAACGGCAACGTATTTCGATTGCACGGGCGCTGCTGATTGATCCACGTATTCTCATTATGGATGAAGCGACATCATCTGTTGATTCGCAAACAGAAAAAGAAATACAAAAAGCGCTTGATAATCTGGTACAGGGTCGTACCACGATTGCGATTGCCCACCGTTTGTCCACCTTGCATAAAGCGGATCGTCTGGTCGTGCTGGATCGCGGGCAGGTCGTTGAAGTCGGTAGTCATGATGAACTGATGGCGAAACAGGGGGCTTACTATGATTTGTATCAGGCGCAGGCTAGAAACGCAGAATTGGTCGGGGAAGAATAATTAGCATGGCAACAAGTAAATTTGAATTACGGCGCAACTCTTTCGGAAAACTGATACTGACCACTGAAGAGGGGGAAGTGTTTGAAGGGGTCAGCCCGGTGCGCGCATTCCCGATTCAGTCGCCACTGATGAGTATCTCGATGGTTCAGGGGGATGGGCGCGAGGTCGCGTGGATAGATCAGTTATCTGATTTGTCTGATGACACAAAAAACCTGGTTCTGGAAGAGCTTGAGGGACGAGAGTTCATGCCTGAAATTCAACAGATTCTGGATGTCACCAGCTTTGCTTTACCTTGTACATGGAAAGTGCTTACCGACCGTGGCGAGACAGAATTTGTTTTAAAAGGTGACGAAGACATTCGTCGTATCGGCGGGATGTCATTGCTGGTCACGGATAATCATGGCATCCAGTTTTTAATCCGGGATATGTTCAGTATGGATAAACACAGCCGTAAAATTCTGGACCGTTTCTTGTAATACACGATTCAGATGCAGTTATTCCTGCAAAGGGAAACGATAAGCGTACAAATTTGTTTCCCTTTCCTCTCCCGGAAGTACCAGTACCTCTTCTAAAGTAAAACCCAGTTTTTTGAGCAGACTGTTTGATTTGACATTGCCCGGAGAGGTAATTGCAGCAAGTTGGCTCAGACCTAAATCCTGTCTGGCATGCTGCATCGTCGCTCGGGCTGCTTCTATGGCGTAACCCTGTCCGCCATACTGCGGTAAAAATGCATAGCCGATATCAACATTTTGCAGCATTTCGCGCTTGATCAGACCACAGATGCCGATCGCTGTCTGCGTATCTTTGAGTACCACTACGTAAAAACTGAAACCGCATCTGGATTGACTTTCCAGCGGTTTTGTCAGTATCCAGTCGCGCGCCTGATCGAGATTGCGTATACCCCGGTCACCTATGTTTTTGATCCAGCCCGGATCGTTCAGCAATTCAAGCACGAAGGCTGCATCGCTTGTGTTAAAGAGTCTTAAAATCAGTCTGTTGCTTGAAATGATGTGCATAAAATGAGTCAGATAAGGGAAAAAAGCCGATTTTTATTATCGGCCAGGTAACATTTTTTGACAATACGAACAACAGTTTCTTCGGGAAAATTTCGTTCTGTTCAATACTTGAAGTGTAATATTAATTAAACGGTGCGGACGGTTTTATCTTATCTGCTAGCCATCTGAGATATGTTTTTTGATTGATCATGAATGGAGTGCGAACGATGAAGTCACTTAAAACCAGACTGATAGTAGTGATTGCCTTGCTTGTAACGCTGTGTACCGCAGTGCTTACCATTGGCAGCTACCTGAGGATGAAAGCACAGATTGAGAATGACCTGAGTAATGAGATACGCAGCGTCGCGTCGAGCTATAACGCCGTGCTCAGCAACTGGATACAGGTAAATACCTCGTTGATCGATAGTTTGTCCAAAGGCCTGACAGAAGGTAATGATTTGCAGGCCAGCCTTAAAATGGTCAGCCGCGGCGGTAATTTTTTAAGCGTGTATCTCGGGCAGCCAGATAAGACCTTTACTAATTTCCCTGCGAATCCACCGCCGGCTGGTTACGATCCCACCGTTCGCCCCTGGTATAAGGCGGCAATGGATGCTAAGAAGCCTATCGTTACTTCGGCTTACATGGGCGTCAATCCTCCCGGACTGATGATTTCGTTTGCCGCGCCTGTCAACGGCGGCGAGGCTGGCGTGGTTGCTGCTGACGTCTTTCTGACGAAAATAGTGGAGCAGATTCTGACCATTAAACTGGCGGGTGATGGCTATGCGTTTTTACTGGATAAGTCTGGTCAGGTACTGGCGCATGCAGACCAGACCAAAGTATTAAAGCCCGCGAAAGAGATAGCGGTCGAATTGAATCTGGATAATTTGGGTAACCTGTCAAAGCGCACAGATCCGACTCAGGTTGAGATTGCCGGCAAAACCAATTTTCTGTTTTTACAGCCCATCAGCGGCTCCGATATGTATCTGGCGCTGGTGGTGGATAAGCATAAAGCGCTTGCTTCACTGGATCAGCTGCTGCTGATCGCAGCTGTAGTTCTTGCTGTATTGCTGGGCGTGATGGTACCGCTGTCAGCATGGTTGGTTGGCCGCATGATGGCAGGTTTACAGAGGGTTCGCGATGCGATGTCAGAGATCGCTGCCGGTGGTGGTGATCTGAGCCGAAAAATTGAGGTTGAAGGTGAAGACGAAGTTGCTCAGACGGCCAACGCGTTTAACCGCTTCATTGAACAGCTTCGCGTGATGGTGGTTGAAGTACGCAAGGCAACGGAATCAATTACTGTCGGTGCAACAGAAATTGCAACCGGTAATATGGATTTATCAGGACGAACTGAGCAACAGGCGTCTTCCCTTGAAGAAACTTCAGCGAGCATGGAAGAATTGACCGCTGCAGTCAAAAATAATGCCGACAATGCCCGCGAAGCTAACCGGATGGCAGTCAATGCGTCTGATGTTGCCACGCATGGAGGTGAAGTTGTCAGCCGGGTTGTAACCACAATGCATGGAATATCAGACAGCTCGCGTAAGATTGTCGATATTATCAGTGTGATTGAAGGTATTGCTTTTCAAACGAATATTCTGGCGCTGAACGCTGCCGTTGAAGCAGCGCGGGCGGGAGAGCAGGGGCGTGGATTTGCCGTTGTCGCCAGCGAGGTTCGCACACTTGCCCAGCGTAGTGCAGCGGCTGCGCAGGAAATCAAAAACCTGATAGAGGATTCTGTCGCGAAGGTCACTGAGGGGTCTGAACTTGTCGACAAGGCCGGTGAGGCGATGACCAGAATAGTTGCAGCGGTTGATCAGGTTGCTGCGATTATTTCTGAAATCACGTCTGCATCAGCTGAACAGAGTGATGGCATCCAGCAAGTCAACCTGGCTCTGGCGAATATGGATGAAGCGACACAACAAAATGCGGCGCTGGTTGAACAGGCCGCAGCGGCAGCTGGATCTCTGGAGGAACAGGCGAATCTGCTGAAAACCGCGATGTCTGCTTTCCGTATGGAGCAAAGCCAGCCATCGGTGCGCCCCGCTATGGTAAAGCGGGGAGCGCAGCATTCTGGCGCTCCAAGGCTGGATTACGACGAATAAACCGTCTTTCTCTGCATTTAATCAAGGGTGGCAATCACTGGCGCATGATCGGATGGTTGCTCCCATTTACGCGGAATTCTGTCGATGACACATGCAGTGCAGCGCAGAGCCAGCGGTTTGGATAATAAAATATGGTCGATGCGCAGACCTTTATTTAATCTGAATCCCAGAGCACGATAATCCCACCAGCTGTAGGATTTTTCCGGCTGATCAAACTGCCTGAAACTATCCGTCATTCCTAAGTCCAGCAATGCCTGCAACGCTGCGCGTTCTTCCGGGGAGACCAGATTCATCCCCTCCCACGCTGCCGGGTCATGTACGTCGCGATCTTCTGGCGCAATATTGTAATCGCCGAGCAAAGCAAGTTCAGGATAGCGCTGCAATTCTCCTTCCACCCAGTTTTTCAGTGAAGCCAGCCATTGCAGTTTGTACTGAAATTTATCGGAACCGACGGCCTGACCATTGGGTACGTAGGCGCAGATTATCCTCATACCTTGTATTGTGGCGGCAATAATTCGCTGCTGTTCATCTTCAAACCGAGGATTGTTCTTTTGTATATCCGACATAGGGTGTCTGGATAAAATCGCCACGCCGTTATACGTCTTTTGCCCTGTATAAGCAACGTAATAGCCAGCGGCTTCAATTTCTGCCTTTGGAAACTTATCGTCTGTAAGTTTTGTCTCCTGTATGCACAGCACATCCACAGGATTGCTTTCCAGCCATTGCAGGACTTGAGGTAATCTGACTTTCAGGGAATTCACATTCCAGGTGCTTAGTTTCATGGCATTGATATAAAAAAAGAAAACCGCACTCAGGATCACTCCGGGAGCGCGGCTTGTCCGTGGATTAAGCGGATCGCAAATGAAGAGTGTTTATCTCATCAGCCTGCGCGGTTGATCAGGAATGTCGTGAGCAAGGGCACAGGACGTCCGGTCGCTCCTTTTGCTGCACCTGATTTCCATGCCGTACCAGCGATGTCCAGATGCGCCCAGGTATATTTGCGGGTGAAGCGTTCGAGGAAGCAGGCTGCTGTAATACTGCCGCCAGCCGGGCCGCCAATATTGGCCATATCGGCAAAATTTGATTTCAGTTGCTCGTTATATGCTTCTTCTATCGGCATACGCCATGCGGTGTCACCAGTCTCTTTACCAGCAGCCAGCAATTCTGCCGCCAGTTTGTCATGTGCATCATCGTGACGTGTGAATAAACCGGAATTATGATGGCCAAGTGCTGTAACGCAGGCACCAGTCAGTGTGGCGACGTCAATCACTGCCGCCGGTTTGAAGCGCTCCGCATACGTCAGTGCATCACATAAAATCAGGCGACCTTCGGCATCCGTATTCAGGATTTCAATTGTCTGACCAGACATCGATGTGACGATGTCACCAGGACGGGTGGCACTACCGGAAGGCATGTTTTCGCACGTAGGAATAATCGCGATCACATTCAGTTTCAGGTTCATCTCACCGATAGCGCGCATCGTGCCGAGTACGGACGCAGAACCGCCCATATCGTATTTCATTTCATCCATGCCTGCGCCGGGTTTCAGGGAAATACCGCCAGAGTCAAAAGTGATGCCTTTGCCGACCAATACAACTGGAGCGTCTTTGACTTTGCCGCCATTGTGTTTCAGTACGATAAATTTAGGTGGTTCGACTGTGCCGTTGGTGACCGACAAGAAGCTGCCCATTTTGAGTGCCTGAATCTGTTTGCGATCCAGAATCTCAGCGACCATTTTATAATCGGTCGCAATTTTTCTGGCGGTGGTTGCCAGATATGTCGGTGTACAAATGTTTGGTGGAAGATTACCCAGTTCTTTGGTCAGATCCATGCCATTCGCCATGGCTTCGCTTTGCAATAAAGCAGTTTTAGCCGCTGCCGCTTGAGTGGAAGCGACGGCAACAGTGATTTTTTTGACTCCGGTAGTTGCCGTGTCTTTTTTGCTTTTCAAGCCGTCCGTCCGGAAAGTACTTTCGCGGAAAGCCAGAACGGTTGTGCGCACAGACCATGAAATGTCACGATCTTTTACTTCCGGCAACGCAATAACGACATCATTTGCACCAAGGTTTGCTAAACTGCGGGCCGCGGCTTGCACTGCTTGCTGAAACGCTTTTTCTGAAACCGTATCGGCTGCTTCACCGAGACCAACTAGTAACACCCGTTCTGCTGCCGTTTCTGCGACGTTACGGAGCAATAATGAGGAACCCGGTTTGCCGCTGATGTCACCGGATTTCAATGCTGCGGCAATGAGGCCTTGCTTGTCCAGACTTGCTGCTGCGGCAGACAGTTTTTTATTTTCGAATACGCCGGCGACGATACAGGCAGTTTTCATCGTCTTGTAGGCAGTTGAGGCACTTTTTGCGTCGATTGTTTTTATGCTAAAGTCCACTTATTACTCCTCTTGGTAAGTCTCGTAAAACAGGCATTATAATCCCTCCCATGATTTTTCAACGCTCGCTCAGACGCGAATTACTCAGTGCCGCAGGCGCCGTCTTTGCAACACTTTTCGTCATCACGATTACGGTGATGCTCATCAAAATACTCGGACAAGCCGCCGGCGGAAAAGTTGCATCTGGCGATGTACTTGCGCTGATCGCGTTCACGTCTCTGATGAACATGCCGATTTTGCTGATTCTGACCGGCTTTATTTCGGTGCTGCTGGTGGTGACCAGGGCATATCAGGATTCTGAAATGGTGGTCTGGTTTGCTTCAGGGCTGAGTCTGCGGCAATGGATAGGCCCGGTCTTACGCTTCGGTATGCCATGGATAGTTTTAACGGGTTTGCTCAGTTTTATCGTCACTCCGTGGGCGAACCAGCAAAGTGTGGAATTTCGCGAGCGCTACGATAAACGCTCGGATATTGCCAAAGTCTCGCCGGGTAAATTTCAGGAATCTTCGTCTTCGGATCGTGTGTTTTTCGTTGAAGAAGTCGCCGGCGATCTGAGCAAGGTGCAGAATATTTTTATCAATACCGTTCGCGATGGAAAGTCGAGTGTGGTTGTCGCCAAAGAAGGCATGATAGAGATTGATAAATACGGTGATAAATTTCTGGTGATGAGCCAGGGTAGTCGTTACGATGGCTTGCCTACCGCGCCCGACTTTCAAATGATGCAGTTCCAAAAATACGGCGTTCTCGTTTCAAGTCAGAATGGTCCTATCGTTGGTGATCAGTCGGCCAAATCGATGCCGCTGACAATATTGCTCGATAAGCCTGATGCTAATAAAAAAGCGGAATTTTTGTGGCGGATTTCACTGCCGCTGATGTGTACAGCGTTGATGTTACTGGCGATTCCGCTCGGGTATGTGAATCCGCGCGTGGGACGCTCGGCGAATTTAATTGTCGCCTTGCTGGTCGTGATTATTTATCTGAACGTGGTCAACATCTTTCAGGCGATGGTATCGCAGGGACGCATTGAATTTTCTGTGGCATGGTGGCCAGTGCATCTGATAGCTATCTTGATGACATTAGTCTTGTTTTTCTGGCGAATTGAAGTCAATCATCGCTGGCATCCGCTGGTATTGTGGTCCAGAGGTAAAGCTTGTTTACGTAGCAAAGAGAAAGAAAGCGTCGCATGAGAATTTTGCAAAAATATTTTGCCTCAGAGATCGTGCGTGCGGTTCTCTTCGTCATGGTCGCCTTGCTTGCCTTATTTTCCTTTTTTGATCTGATGAGCGAATTGCCGTCAGTGAATAAAGGTGGTTATCGTCTGCAACATGCGCTGCTGTACGTCAGTCTTGGTATGCCGGGCTACATTTACGAATTTATGCCAATTGCCGTTCTGATCGGAACGATTTATGTGCTTGCGCAGTTTGCATCGAATTCTGAATTCACCATCATGCGGGCAGCGAGTATGTCAACGGTGATGGCCGGAACGATATTGATCAAAATCGGCCTGGTATTCGTTGCTCTGACTTTTCTTTTTGGTGAGGTGATTGCACCTTATTCGACCAAGCTGGCCGAGCGCATCAAACTGACAGCGATTGGTGCGTCTGAAACTCAGCAATTCAGAACGGGCCTGTGGACGAAAGACCTGATTCGTGAACATGGTCTCAGCGGTGAAGTGATTGGCTCGCGTTTTCTGAATGTCAGGGAAATTCTGCCTAATCGTCAATTAAAAGACGTAAAGATGTTTGAGTTTGATAAAAATTTTCAACTCGTACGAGAAGTTACTGCCGGCAGTGCAGTATATCAGGGCAGTAACGTCTGGCGCTTGTCGGATGTGATTGAAACCTCGTTTCCCAAGACATTGTCAGCCGAAGATATCGCCAACGTAAAAAGCCAGCCGTTAAGCACCAGCGACATGGTCTCTGAGGTCACGCCGGATATTCTTTCGGTCTTGTTCGCTGATCCAGATCGTATGTCCGCACTGGATCTGGCCGCCTACACTCAGCATCTGAATGACAATAAACAAGACAGTGAACGTTATGAAATCGCATTCTGGAAGAAAGTAACCTATCCGTTTGCAACGCTGGTCATGATGGCCTTAGCCTTACCGTTTGCCTACTTGCATGTACGCAGCGGTGGGATCAGCCTGAAGATATTCAGCGGCATCATGATAGGCATGGTGTTTTACCTGATTAACAGCTTATTTTCACATATAGGCTTACTGAACACCTGGCCAGCTGCCGTGACCGCTCTGGTACCCAGTGTTTTATTTTTAGGGTTGGCGCTGGCAGGCCTGCGCTATGTTGAAAGAAACTGATGAATAAAACTTCGGCATTGATACTTTTTGCGCATGGCGCCCGTGATCCGCGCTGGGCTGGTCCGTTTCAGCGCTTACAAAAAATGACCCAGGAAGCCTCTCCAGACATCAGTGTGGAGCTGGCATTTTTAGAATTCATGTCACCGGCCTTGCCTGAGCTTGTGCGCCGTCTCACAGCGGATGGAATTCGCAATATCACTGTCACACCGATTTTTTTGGGACAGGGTGGTCACGTTTTACGCGATTTACCGGTATTGCTGGAACAGTTACGCACCGAATATCCTGCACTTGAACTGAAGCTGGCAACAGCCGTCGGCGAAGATGAAACTGTACTGAACGCGATCCGGGATTATTGCCTCAGCCAGATATAAGTCGTATTCGGCGCTATCAGGCAGTATTACCAGCATTATTATCTAATGACTGCTGGTAATCTGTTTGCTCAGTTTGACGGGGGCGCATCGCTTCCCCCATCATCACCAGCACCGGGCCGCTACCGGTTGGCAAACCCCGTGCTAATTCACCGAGGTTCAGGCTGGTCTGATGCTCATCCTTCCGGCTGCAGTTTTCAACGATACGGACAGGCCAGCTGGCTGGGTAGCCGGCATCCAGCATACGCTGTGCGGTCAGCATCGCCTCACGCCCCCCCATATACTGAACCAGCGTATCGCAATCAGGAATGCGGGTGTCTGCTGTTTCCCCCGGGGCTGTACTGGACGTGAATAAGGCGACACTGCGTGCGACGCCACGTTTGGTCAGTGGTTGGCGGATGCTGGCTGCAGCGGCGAGTGCCGTTGTAATGCCCGGAACAATGTCGTATGCAATCCCCGCTTTTTCTAACGCAGTCAGCTCTTCATCTGCACGTCCGAACAGCATAGGATCTCCCCCTTTCAGTCGTACGACCAGCTGGTATTTGGATGCGTTCTCGATCAGCTGCTGATTGATATGTTCCTGTGCGGCTGAGCGCTGACCACTGCGTTTGCCGACGGGGATTTTAACTGCTTGCCGGCAAAGTTCCAGCATTTCATTAGTGACTAAAGCGTCATACAGCACGACATCTGCGCTCGCCAGCAAGCGAGCACCGCGCACCGTGATAAGGTCTGCGGCACCCGGTCCCGCACCAATCAGATAGACCCTGCCGTATGACGCTGTCATCGCGTTAAGCTTCCAGACGAATCATGCCTGCCGCAACGGTCTGGTGCGTGACTTCATCGATCAGGATGAATGCGCCTGTCGAGCGCAAATCATCGTAAGCATCGGCCGCCAATGCTTGCTGAACATTGATGGAGACCGTCGCAATATCATTCAGTTTCAGACTGTCGGCCGGATGCCGTTGCTGTGTATTGATGTCGAGCAGCGTATCAATGGCAGTCACTCTGGCAGAGACTTGGTGGGTCGTGTGTTTTAGTATGTATTTGCGACGCACATCCAGAGCATCTTCTGACAACCAGCATAAATCTGCTTTGACTGTTTTTAGCAGTGTCGCGGGACGATCTGCACCTGCCAGCATGTCGCCACGGGAAATATCCAGATATTCATTCAACAGTATCGTCACTGACTGGCCCACAACTGCGGTGTTCAGTGAGCCATCCAGTGTCAGTATGTCTTTGACCGTGCCAGTCTGGCCACCAGGCTGAACGATCAGTTTATCGCCCTTGCTGACTTTTCCTGCTTCTATGCGACCCATATAACCGCGGAAGTCGTTTGCTTCATGGCCGTTGTGACGCGCCACCAGTTGCACCGGAAAACGGAACGGTTCATCGTGGCTGGCATCGTAGACGCTGAGTGATTCCAGCAGGTCAATCAGAGTTGGTCCCTGATACCAGGGCATTTTATCGGTCGCTGTTACTACGTTATCACCTGCCAGTGCGGACAACGGCACTGCATGAATATCGGTCAGCCCTAACTGTGTTGCGAATTTCTTGTATTCGGCGACGATGCGGTCATAGACGCTCTGATCATAGTTGACCAGATCCATTTTATTGACCGCAACGATCACATGTTCAATCTTGAGTAAATGCGCGATCGTTGAATGGCGTTTGGTTTGCACCAGCAGATCAACGCTGCCATCCGCATTCAGCTTCACTTTCGAGACATCGACCAGAATAATGACGGCATCGGCAGTCGATGCACCTGTCACCATGTTGCGTGTGTATTGCTCGTGACCTGGAGTATCCGCGATAATGAATTTACGTTTGGGCGTGGCGAAATAACGGTAGGCGACATCAATCGTAATGCCTTGTTCACGTTCCGCTTCCAGACCATCGGTCAGCAAAGAAAGGTCTATCGTGTCGCCGACAGTGCGCTTATGTTTGGCGCGGGAAATTGCATCGAGCTGATCTGCAAAAATCCCTTTGCTGTCAAACAGCAGGCGACCGATTAAAGTACTTTTACCGTCATCAACTGAACCTGCCGTGATGAAACGTAACAAGCCGCGTTCTTTATTGACATTGGCGTTTATTTGTTCAACGGCACTCATTAGAAATATCCTTCTTTTTTACGTTTTTCCATCGATGCTTCTGATGTCTGGTCATCCATGCGGGTTGCGCCGCGTTCGGTAATTTGTGTGATCGCTGTTTCCGCAATAATTGCCTCAACTGTCGCGGCATCGGACGAGACCGGGCAGGTGCAGGAAATATCGCCGACGGTACGGAAACGCACGATCTGTGTTTCTACGGCTTCACCTTCACGCGGCGGCGTCAGATCGGTCAGCGGCACCAGCAAGCCATTGCGCGGAATGACCTGGCGTTCGTGGGCGAAATATATTTGCGGCAGTTCGAGTTTTTCGCGCGCGATGTATTGCCAGACGTCCAGCTCGGTCCAGTTTGAAATCGGGAAGACGCGCATGTTTTCGCCCGGATGTACGCGGGTGTTATATAAATCCCATAATTCAGGGCGTTGCGCTTTCGGGTTCCATTGGCCGAATTCATCACGGAAAGAAAAAATGCGTTCTTTTGCGCGGGCTTTTTCTTCGTCGCGACGCGCGCCACCAATGCAGGCATCAAATTTGTGTTCAGCGATGGTTTCCAGCAATGTCACCGCCTGCGCCGCGTTGCGTGAATCCGTTGCCGGATTGCGCAGGCGCACGGTGCCACGCTTGATGGATTCTTCAACCGAGCCGACGATCAGCCGCTCACCGAGTTCAGTGACGCGTTTGTCGCGAAAGGCAATCACTTCAGGGAAGTTATGGCCCGTATCGATATGTACCAGCGGAAACGGAAATTTACCCGGACGGAAAGCTTTTTCAGCCAGACGCAATAAGACGATGGAGTCTTTGCCTCCGGAAAATAAGAGTGCAGGGTTACTGCATTCAGCAGCGACTTCGCGCATGATATGGATGGCTTCAGATTCCAGCCAGTCCAGATGGCGATTGCTCGCAGCATCAATAAAATGGTGTTCGACGACAGTATTCATGATCACTTCTCGTTTCTTTGTCAACTCAGGGTCTGCAGTTTCAGCCCGCTTGCACGGTTTGCTTATTTAGTTTGCCGGTTTTATACGGATCAGTTTGCCATCGACGACATGCAAACCACATTCTTTTGATTCAGGATTTTCCCACCACCAGCGACCTGCGCGTACATCTTCTCCTGGCTGTATCGCTCTCGTACAAGGCTCGCACCCGATCGATGGAAAGCCTTTGTCGTGCAAAGGGTTGTACGGAACATGATTGCTGCGGATATAGTGCCAGACATCTTCTTCCGACCAGTCCGCCAGCGGGTTGAATTTTTGCATGCCATGCGCGATGTCGTCTTCCTGTACCGCGAGTTCGGTACGGGTGGCAGCCTGCGCGCGGCGCTGTCCTGTCACCCAGGCTTTTTTTCCTGCGAGCGCGCGATTCAGTGGTTCGACTTTGCGAATACGACAACATTCTTTACGCAGTTCCACGCTGTCATAAAATGCATTCAAGCCGTGTTGCTGGACATAGGCATCAACGGCCGCGGCCTCCGGCTTGAATAGCGTGATCGCAGTACCGTAAGTATTTTTAACCGCATCCAGCATCCCCAGTGTTTCTGCGTGCAGGCGACCGGTTTCCAGAGAAAATATGCCGATGTTCAGTTTGTTGCGCAAAATGAGATCGGTCAGCACCATATCTTCTGCCGCCAGACTCGATGCGAAAACTGCCGGCGTAAATTCTGCAGCAATTTTTTCGAGCGTTGCTTTGGTTGTTGCCAGTCGTGTGTCAAAGTCAGTCATCTGGCGACTCCTGGACGTTCAGCGCGACGGAACAGGGGATTTTTTTCATCCCAGGAAGTCTGATATTTCTCAGAGAAATCGGTCAGACCCTTGATCGCATCATGGATATTTTTGTCGGCGCGCACAGCGAAGGCATTGAAGCCTACGCGCTGCATGTAGAACAGCTGGTCACGCAGCACATCACCAATCGCGCGCAACTCGCCGCTAAAACCAAAGCGTGAACGCAGGTTATAAGCGATGGAATAGCCACGCCCATCAGCGAATTTCGGGAAATCCACCGCGAGCAGGTTGAAACGGGCAATGTCGCCCCCTAAATCTTTTGCCTGTTCGTCGCTGGAAAACCAAACCCCAATATCTGTGCGCTTTTCGAGCACATTTCGTTGTAACAGCCAGACTTTGAGTGGTACGATGACTTTGCCTGCCGGTACACCGACTGCATCCGGTGTCTCATTTTCTGCCAGCCGCAATACTGTCCAGTCATCCTGAACGATGGCTTTGTCTTTGATAATCTCTTGCATCATCTACTTTCTTCTGTCGCAGTTTAATAAGCCACCGGCGAACCAGCGTCTTCACCATAGTGTTCGGTCGTTTTGATCGGTGTCGCATAGACAAAGTCTTTGAACGGTCCGATACCCAGACGTTGCGCGGTATCGATGAAGCGCTCGTTATCGATGCGTTCACGGAGATACACCTGAATGATACGATCGATGACTTCCGGCATTTGCCCTGCAGAGAACGAAGGTCCGATGATTTTACCGATCGCTGCATTATTGCCTTGCGCGCCGCCTATCGATACCTGATACCACTCGCTGCCGTCTTTATCGACGCCGAGTATGCCGATGTTGCCAACGTGATGATGACCACAGGCATTGATGCAACCCGACATATTCAATTCAAGGTCACCGATATCATGCAGATAATCCAGATCGTTGAAACGATCAGTAATATCCAGCGCAATCGGAATCGACTTCGCATTTGCCAGCGCGCAGAAATCACCACCCGGGCAGCAGATCATATCGGTCAGCAGGCCGATATTCGGTGTTGCCAGACCATGTGCTTTTGCCTCTTGCCACAAATCGAACAGCGCTGATTGCTGCACGTCGGCCAGTACCAGATTTTGCTCATGCGTGACACGCAGTTCACCAAAGCTGTAACGATCAGCCAGATCTGCCACAAAGTCCATCTGGTCTGCTGTCGCATCACCAGGCGGAACGCCGGGCTTTTTCAGTGATAAAACGACGCTGGCGTAACCGGCAACTTTATGTGGTTTCACATTACGTTTAACCCAGTTAGCAAAGGCCTTGTTGTCTGCTTGATGTTGTTCGTAAGCGGCATCGCTCACCGGCAGGCTGGCGTACGCAGGTGCCGTGAAAAAGGACGAGACGCGGCGGAACTCCGCCTCGGTCAGCGTCGCCGGACCATCTTTAATTTGCGCCCATTCTTCTTCCACTTGCTGCGCAAAGACATCGGCACCTATCGCTTTCACCAGTATCTTGATGCGTGCTTTGTATTTGTTGTCGCGGCGGCCGTACTGATTGTAAATACGTAGTATCGCTTCCAGATACGTCATCACATGTTGCCACGGCAGGAAATCACGGATCACGGTGCCGAGGATAGGCGTGCGTCCCATACCGCCGCCGACCATGACTTTAAAGCCGATTTCGCCAGCATCGTTCTGCACCACGGTCAGACCGATGTCATGCACCGCAATTGCAGCGCGGTCTTCTTTGGCGCCATTAATCGCAATTTTGAATTTACGTGGCAAATAGGCAAATTCCGGATGAAATGTGGTCCATTGACGCAAAATTTCTGCATACGGACGCGGGTCGATCAGCTCGTCCGCTGCCACACCGGAAAATTCGTCGGACGTGATATTGCGCATGCAGTTACCGGAAGTCTGAATCGCATGCATTTCAACAGTCGCTAATTCTTCCAGTATTTCAGGGGAATCTTCCAGATTAATCCAGTTGAACTGAATGTTCTGACGTGTCGTGAAATGGCCATAACCACGATCATACTTACGCGCGATAAACGCAAATTTGCGCAGCTGATCAGAAGACAGCATGCCGTATGGAACGGCAATACGCAGCATGTACGCATGGCGCTGATGGTATAAACCATTTTGCAAACGTAAAGGCAGGAATTCTTCTTCTGTCAGTTCGTTGGCGAGACGGCGACGTACCTGATCGCGATATTGCGCAATACGTTCTTTGATGATTTGGTGATCGTGTTGGTCGTAACGATACATCTTGTGTGTCCTTAAAATACGCTTGGGATCGCGCTGTCTGAATGATTGATTACAGTATGAGTTTGGCGGCAACCAGCGTCAGCGTTGTCGCGAGTATGCCACGTAACAATTTTTCCGGTACCGCCCGTGCTGCGAGCGAACCCAAGGTAATGCCGGGGAGCGAGCCTATCAGCAATGCTCCCAGCAATGCCCAGTCTATCGATCCCAGCCACCAGTGTCCGAACGCAGCAATCGCGGTCAGTGGAACGGCATAGGCGATATCTGTACCTGCAATATGTGCTGACGACATTCTCGGATACAGCATCACCAGTAAGGTTGCGCCAATAGCACCCGCGCCGATGGAGGAAATCGTCACTAGTGTGCCGAGCAGCGCACCGGAAAAGATGGTGGCCGTATCCAGTTTGCGCCCGTGCAATTGTTTTTCCGGATGTTCATTCAGCCACGCCAGCATCTTGCTTTTAAAGAGCAGCGCAAGCACGGTCAGTAAGACGGAGCCAGCGATAGAGTAACGGATGAGCTGACCAATTTCTTTGTTCAATCCGCCAAAATACTTGAGACCGAAGGTGGCGAGGATCGCCGCAGGCAAAGCGCCTAAACACAGCAGGCGCACCACGCGCCATTCCACAGTACCGCGTAAACGGTGCGTCAATGTGCCGGTGGCCTTGGTTATGGAGGCGAATGCAAGGTCGGTGCCAACTGCTACAGTCGGGGAAACGCCAAACAACAGGGTCAGCAGGGGCGTCATTAACGAGCCCCCACCGACACCTGTCAGTCCGACCAGGGTGCCAACTGCAAAACCGGAAAATATATAAGTTAAATTCATGTCGCCCCACAATAAGTACATGGGATCGTAATGAAATTCAGCGCTATTCCAAACTACTTAGTATTTATTTGCTTATATGTTGTTTTGATATATCGATATTTGCTGATGTTTGATCGCGATGCTGTGCTCCTCACGCTCCGGATGGGGGCGCGATTCGCTTCAAATTAGGGCCTTATCGCCACAGACCGGGGTATCCGGAATTCGCCTGACTGAGATAATATGATTTCTGGTCACGGTAGCAGCCCATTGACTGATGGGCAATGCGTTGCAACGACGACATAGCAGGGTATTCATCATGCGCAATTCGATCACTGACAACAAGCGATGTTTTTTCACGGCAGTGTGCTGCGTTCTTTTGATAAGCACGGCATTTGCTTTACCTGCTGCGTGGTACAAGTGGAAAAGCAAAATCAAAGAGGCAGAACTCTGTTCGCAGACTTCGCCCGGTGAAGGCTGGGAACGCGTTGCTGGACCTTATCAGGATGGGCGATGTGAAAAGCTGAAAAATGAATGATGACTTTTTTCTGCTTATATGCAACAACAACTGAAGACGCTGAACGATCAATCTGAAGCCTCCGCCGTCATTAGCGGGGGCTTTTTAACGCGCTCATCCCGGCGTTTATCTGCGTTTGCTGACTGGCGTCGCCTGCACGCCGGCAGTGACGAGAGAAATCGTTCATCGGAATTTGTATAAATAATCGCGTTTTAATTCGTTTTCCACTCTTAGGGATTTCGCTACAGTTTTGTCATAACGATGTTTATTCAATACATCGTTTGCTTTGAAAGATAGTGATGACAGATTCTGTGATGACTCCTAATGATGCTTATTCTCCCGCCAGTGTTACGTCTGCTGACCACATTGACGATGCAGCAAACCTGCTTTCCTATGCAAAAGCGGATGCTATTCAACAACAATTACCTTTTGCCGGCAGCCTGACACCGGTGGATGCATGGCGTCTTGTGCAGATTGGCGCCGCCTCTCTCGTGGATGTTCGTACAAATGAAGAACGTAAGTTTGTTGGCCATGTTCCCGGCAGCCAGCACATTGCGTGGGCGACAGGTACCGCGCTGACCCGTAATCCGCGCTTCGTCAAGGAATTTGAAAGCAAACTTAAAGATAAGACCGCCGTATTTGTATTGTTGTGTCGCAGTGGTAAACGTTCGGCAGCAGCGGCCGAAGTGCTGACTAAGGCTGGATTTGTGAACGTCTTTAATATCACCGAGGGGTTTGAGGGTGAAATTAATGAGAATCAGCAACGCGGTCAGATCGGCGGCTGGCGCCTGCATTCCTTACCCTGGGTTCAGGATTAGGCAGATATCAAGGATTGCAAAGAGCCAGCAACGGCGCCTGTTGATTTTGTCAGCCGCAAGCTGTTTCTCACCTGAACTGAGCAGAGTGATGACTAATATTAAAACGGATAATCAATCGAATACGCCCATAAAGCAGCGTAGTTCGTTATTCGGTATCGAGCAGGTTGTCAGTGAGCTGGCTACTGTTCGTCAAGCATGGCGCAGCCGCCAAGTGCGCTCAGCAGAACCGGGTGGACGCGAGCTGCCATCAAGGGACGCATTGACAAAAATACTCGAAGATTTACGCGGAGCGCTATTTCCCATGCGGCTTGGTCCGCCTGAATTGCGTCAGGAAAGTGAAGATTTTTACGTTGGGCATACCCTTGATTCTGTTCTCCATTCATTGCTGGCGCAGGTGAGACTGGAACTGAGTTATGCGTCGCGCTATAACAATCATCATGTGCTGCATACCGAAGACCAGGCGGTATCTATCGTACGCACTTTTTCCCGCTGTTTACCACAGATACGCAGCCTGCTCGACAGCGATGTGATTGCCGCTTATCAGGGCGATCCTGCCGCCCGCAGTGTCGATGAAGTATTACTCTGCTATCCCGGCGTGCTGGCTATGATTTATCACCGGGTTGCACATCAATTGTATTTGCTGGGCGTACCTTTACTGGCACGTATCGTCGCAGAAATTGCACACAGCCAGACCGGCATTGATATTCATCCCGGTGCGCAGATTGGCCCTGGTTTTTTCATTGATCACGGTACTGGTGTGGTGATTGGTGAAACCGCGGTCATTGGTCAGCGCGTGCGTATTTATCAGGCCGTGACACTTGGAGCGAAACGTTTTCCCGCCGATGAAGCAGGCAACTTGCAGAAAGGATTGCCGCGCCACCCCATCGTTGAGGATGACGTCGTCATTTATGCCGGTGCGACCGTCTTAGGGCGGATCACGCTGGGACGTGGCGCGACGATTGGTGGCAATGTCTGGGTCACGAATGACGTAGCACCCGGCAGCCATGTCAGTCAGGCGAGTTTGCGCCATGAACAGAATGTCGAAGCGCCTCGTCCGGAGTGATGATGAAAGAGCTTTGCAATTGCTTTGGCATTGCCGTTCGTCAGGCGCGAGATGCACATCAGTGGTCGCAGGAGATGCTGGCGGAAAAAGCAAATCTGAATCGGTCTTATGTAGGCGAGATTGAGCGCGGAAAAGTGATTCCGTCGTTGGTGACGATGGAAAAGCTGGCGCTGGCATTAGGTCTGCGTATGTCAGAACTGCTGGCTCGCTGTGAGGATGTACGCCATGCCCAGGCAATGCAAAAGATGTCCTTGATGGCGATAGCATGTTGAATGAGGGCGATGGGCATCAGACACTGTCTTATCCGATGAATTTTTTTTGTTGTTATTTTTTGCAGTCCGATAAATCCACTTACTCATGGAGTGACCTATGTCTGATGTACCTTCGCCGAATTTTGCACTGGGCGATAATGCTGCCCGTCAGTTAGCCAATGCAACCAAAACCGTTCCGCAGTTATCGACCATTTCTCCACGCTGGCTGGTGCATCTGCTGCAATGGCTGCCGGTTGAAGCAGGTATTTACCGGCTCAATAAAGTAAAAAATCCTAAGGATGTGCGCGTTGCCTGTTCTCAGCGTGACGAATCTGAATTACCGCAAACGTTTGTTGATTATGAAGAGCAACCGCGCGAATATTTCCTGAATGCAGTTGCTACCGTACTGGATGTGCATACCCGTATTTCCGATTTGTATAGCAGCCCCCACGATCAGATTAAAGAACAATTACGTCTGACCGTAGAAACAATCAAAGAGCGTCAGGAAAGCGAGCTGATTAATAACCCTGATTATGGTCTGCTGGCGAATGTGCATGATGATCAGCGCATATCGACGCTGACTGGCGCACCGACACCTGACGATCTGGACGATCTGCTGACCAAAGTATGGAAAGAGCCAGGCTTTTTCCTCGCGCATCCGTTGGCGATTGCAGCGTTCGGCCGCGAATGCACGCGTCGCGGCGTTCCTCCTCCGACAGTCAGCCTGTTTGGTTCGCAATTCCTGACATGGCGCGGCGTTCCTCTGGTTCCATCTGACAAATTACCGATTGACGACGGCAAAACTAAAATCATTTTGCTGCGCGTTGGTGAAAAACGGCAAGGTGTGGTTGGTCTGTTCCAGCCCGGGCTGGCTGGTGAACAGAGCCCTGGTTTGTCAGTACGTTTTATGGGCATTAACCGTAATGCGATTGCTTCTTATCTGATTTCTCTTTACTGCTCATTGGCAGTGTTGACGGATGATGCCCTGGCTGTGTTGGACGATGTAGAGATCGGTAAATACCATGACTATCCTGACACCTACAAATAATAGTCAGGTGTCTGCGGACGGTGTGCCGGATGAGGCACTGCTGAATCGCATGGCATCTGAATTCTTCGCGCTGGTGCCGGGTGCTGCTCAGGCGGCTGCGCAATTCCTGCCGGGATTGTCGCACCTGAATGACCCGCAGCCAGCGCCGGTGTCTCCTAGCGGGAAAGCACCTGTTATCGAGCCACAAAGCAGTTTATTTGCACATGTAGCACCATTGGCAGAACTGGGCATTGCGCAGGGTGTACCCGCGATCTATGCGGCGGCCTTGCCGCACAATGGTGGTAGCAGCATTGCACCATCCCGGCCTCTGGCTGGTGGGGCAGGTTCGTCGTATTATTTTTTAAGCGGGGAACATGCTGATCCATCTGCGGATACGGGGCTGGACAGTCTGGCGGCGCAGGCCACAGGAAGCGATCAGGTCGCCGCCCGCGCCTTTGGCTTACCAGGACAGGATCAATTGCAGCGGTTGCTAGGAGAGTTGTATCCGGCGAAAACGGCAACCGCCACATCAGCCACACCGGCAAATGAATTGTCGGCCACCTATTATTTTCAGCAAGGCGAACAAAATTACTGGGATGCTGCTCCCCGCGCTGCGAATCCTGCTTTGGCCGCACCATTTGATATCCATGCCGTACGGCGCGATTTTCCGATATTGGCCGAGCGTGTGAATGGCAAACAACTGGTCTGGTTTGATAATGCCGCGACGACGCAAAAGCCGCAATCGGTGATCGACAGGCTCAGCTATTTTTATGCACACGAGAATTCCAATATTCATCGTGCTGCACACGAACTGGCAGCGCGCGCAACCGATGCTTACGAAGGTGCGCGCAATACCGTGGCACGTTTTCTGGGGGCGGCGTCGCCAGAGGAAATTATCTTCGTTCGCGGTGCAACGGAAGCGATTAATCTGGTCGCCAATACTTTCGGTAAAAAGTTTATCGGTGCCGGTGATGAAATCATCGTGTCGCAACTTGAGCATCATGCCAACATCGTTCCGTGGCAACAGCTGGCGGCAGAAAAGGGCGCAGTGATACGTGTGATTCCGGTGGATGACAGCGGCCAGATTCTGCTGGATGAATATCGCAAACTGCTCAACAGCAAGACCCGTCTGGTCTCGGTCACGCAGGTGTCGAATGCACTGGGTACCATCACACCGGTACAGGAGATCATTACGCTCGCGCATAGTGCCGGCGCGCGCGTACTGGTGGATGGTGCGCAGGCAGTGTCGCACCTGCGTGTCAATGTACAGGCGCTGGATGCCGATTTCTATGTGTTTTCCGGACACAAAGTATTCGGCCCCACTGGCATCGGTGTTGTCTATGGTAAAAAGGCTTTACTGGAGCAGTTACCACCGTGGCAGGGTGGCGGCAATATGATTGCGGATGTGACTTTTGAACGAACCCAATATCAACCTGCACCAGCGCGTTTTGAGGCTGGTACCGGCAATATTGCCGATGCCGTAGGTCTGGGTGCTGCGATCGACTATGTGGAACGTATCGGTATTGAAAAAATTGCTTTGTACGAACATGCTTTGCTTGAGTATGCAACCCATGGTCTGAAAAGCATACCTGGCGTACGCCTGATAGGCACGGCTCATGCGAAGGCGAGTGTGGCGTCTTTTGTTCTCGCTGGCTACAAGACCGAAGAAGTCGGGCATGCTCTGAATCAGGAGGGCATTGCAGTGCGTTCAGGTCATCATTGCGCACAACCGATATTGCGACGCTTTGGTGTTGAGGCAACCGTGCGTCCTTCGTTCGCGTTTTACAATACCTGCGATGAAATTGACCGCCTGATTGCAGTGGTTAAACGTTTGTTGGCGACCCGCCGAAGCTGAGCAAAAATGACTGGCTGCCGTTGACAAATCAGCGTCGCGGCATCAGTCAATTCTGATTGCAGCTGTGAAAAAGCCGTATCCCTTTGTCATTCAGGGATACGGCTTGTATTTCATGTTTCTGTGATGTTATCGCTGGCAGATACTCCAATTTCACGCTGGCAGGGGTGTGCATCGGGAATTCTTTGCTGTAAGAGTGCGACCGCTTTTCGTTACCAATGGTAGCCGTGGTTCCTTTGAACTGGAACAGGGGGAACATGTGCTGAGGTAAGGAAAGCAGACTGCTACCTCAGAAGCGTTCAGAATTTCCAGCCGTAAGCGACGCCGGCAATATTTTCGCTGAGAGAGATATTCGCATTCCCGGCACCAAAAGATGCAGGAATCGAATTGTTGCCATTGACAGTCTTTTTGAAGCCGTGCGTATAAGAGAAACTGAGCTCAGCACCGTTCGCAAGCTTGTATGTAGCGCCCAGCGTCAGATGATCCTGCACCACACCCGGTGCGAGAACGTTGAAAAAAGTTTCGCTTGCAGGAACAGCCTGGCCGCCGTGATTATAGCCGGCACGCAGGGTCAGATCATTGCTGTAATCATAGATTGCACCCACTTTGACGACAGTGATGTCGCGCCAGCCAAAGCCTGCTCCTTTTTCAGAACCGAGTGGATTGCCGGCAAATAAGTTTGCCAGAGGGTTGGCGATGGAACTGATATCGCCATACTTGATTTGTTGCAGATCGGCTGCCAGCGTTAATTGCGGATGTACCTTGTATGCCAGACCAACACCGTAATTTTCTGGAATATCAAATCCGCCGCCTTGCGCGAACAGGCCACGGTATTTTTCAAAATTGCCTGTTTTGACTTTCGATGCCCAGGTCGCACCCAGCGTCAGCTCGGGTGTGATCTGTTCGGTCCAGCCCAAGCGCAGTCCCCAGCCGGTCGAGCTGTCATTGCCGTTATCGGTCAGGTTTTTACTGTCGATGGACGCAGATGAAAAAACACTGACGCCTTTTGCTGAAAATCGTTGATAAGCAAAATTGACGGCTGCACCAAATGCATGCTGATCATTGACTTTGTATGCCAGTGACGGTGAGATGAATAACTGTTCCAGATTGACACCGGCGCTGCCTTTACTGCCAAATCCGGCGTAAGGATTTTTACCATAATCGGTATTCATGCCGCCATTGCCATAAGCCGCAATACCAACACTGATATCCCGGCTCAACTGTCTGGTGTAGCCCAATTCGGGTAACCAGAAATTCTTTTTATCATTTCCGTCGTAGCTGCCATTGACTCCGGGAACACCGTTTCCGGTGATCTCGGTATTGCGGCTGGGACTAAACCAGCTGAGCCCGCCGTCAACACGGTTTCCTGTCCATGCAATCCCGGCGGGATTGCTGGCCGCCGCCAGGCTGTCTTGTGGCAAGGCGATGCCCGCACCGCCGGTGGCTTGAGTTTTAACACCATAGCCATGAGAAAAATAGCCGTCGGTAGCAAAGGCAGTGGATGCCGTCAGCAAGCTCAATGCCATGATGTTGAATTGTAATTTTGCTTGTTTCATAGAAGTCTCGTTAAATACAGAGCAGGCAGATTTCAATCTGACCACGCTCCTGATTAAATGCGGAATGGCGTTCAGACGAGATTTAATCTTCGATAGAAAAAACAAGGAACTATTATTTTTATATTTGCATATATGATTTAGTGCCAGTTAATTTTCGCAGAGACTTTGTCACAGGTAAAACGCAGCGACAGAATTTGTCATAAGAAAAAAACGATAAAAATATCTGGAATTTTTATTGCTTAAAAAAGACAAGACGCATTGAATGCAGTCTTTTGGTCATGTTGCTTTCGGGATGCGCCTGATCGATAGATTCGTAAAAATGATTCCTGCATCCTTGAAGAAGAACAGGCGTGCTGGCACGCAATTCAGGTAAATGCTCGGCGAATTTTTCAGTCTGACCGGCTACGATGGCGACAGGATGTCAGATCGATTTGCTGTGCTGTTGTCAACCCGGAGCGGTATCAGATGAGCGATACTTTTTTAGTGTAATAGCCAGTTTGATGTGATCACACACCAGCGAGAAATTGTTGCTCTGTTTTATATTATTTGTATTAACATCGGGCGGCGCAGTTATTTTTCTCATTTCTTCAGGAGCCTGTCTATGTCTTCTCGCCGTACTGTTGTTGCTTCCCGTGTTCTTACCGGAACCATGCTCGCCGCGCTGAGTTTTGCAATTCCGGCGCTGGCCAAAGATTTGCCAGTCAAATCGGCGAAGACCATGCCCGAACTGATCAAGGCGTCCTCTGCTGCGGACTGGCGTGCTTTGAATCCGGAAAATACTTTGTATCTGGAGTTGGAAAAAGGCCGCGTCGTGATTGAGCTTGCACCGGATTTCGCCCCGCAACATGCGGCAAATATCAAGGCGCTGATACGCGAAGGCTATTTCGATGGTTTAGCTATTGTGCGTTCACAGGAAAATTATGTCGTGCAATGGGCGGACCCGGATGAAAAACGGGAACTGAAAACCGCGAAGAAAAATCTGGAGCCGGAATTTACCGTGCCTTATTCCCCGCTATTGCCATTCACTCGCTTGCCGGATGCGGATGGTTATGCGCCGCAGGTGGGACATGCGAATGGCTTTGCAGCGGGCAGAGATCCTAAGTCAGGCAGAGCCTGGCTCGCACATTGTTATGCCAGCGTTGGCGTTGCCCGTGGTAATGAAGCAAACAGTGGCAACGGCACGTCCTTGTATGTGGTGACCGGCCATGCACCACGTCAGTTAGACAGGAATATCACCGTAGTCGGGCGCGTCATGCAAGGCATGGAATTGCTGACGACACTGCCACGCGGCACTGGGGCACTGGGCTTTTATGAGAAGCCGGAACAACGCACACCTATCGTTGCGATGAAAGTTGCGGCGGATGTGCCGGAAGCGGAACGCAGCAGGCTGGAAATTATTCGTACTGAATCTGCAACGTTTAAAGCGATTGTCGCAGCACAGAGAAATCGTGGTGGCGAATGGTATAAAGTCCCGGCTGGTTATATAGATTTATGCAATGTGCCTTTACCGGTACGCCAGCAAAAAAACTGAATACTTCCTTGTTGATGAGCTGTTACTATCAAGTGGACGACAAATAAAAAAAGCACATTGAATGTGCTTTTTTTATTGCGAGGAAAAATTCACTCTGACATTACTGAATTTTTTCTGTCTTATTTTCTGTCACAGCACCCGCCGGTTTTCTGAGTGTGTCCAAGCCCGGCGGGTTGGCATTGAACCACAGCCACCCTGTATCGATGGCACGATGTCTGAGACTCCATTGATTGAAACTGGCGCACACAAATATCACCGATAACAGGCAGATCGCCATCACGCTTGTTATGCTGAACGCGTATAGCAAGACTTTCCAGACTGGTACATCCGGTACCGCACTTTGTGCGAACATCAGAATAATGCCTGTGAGTACAGTCAGACAAATCAGGGATTTGCTGAGGATAGATGACGAGCGCAACATGTCGGGACTCCTTTTTGATTTGATCGAAAAGACAGACTACGAAGTTTGCAAATGACGACAGTAATCAACCCTATCGTGAAACAAAGTACTGTGCAAATATTTTTTATTGATACCTGCAGATGATGGGGCCGTGTTGTTGAACCAGCAGAAGCTTAATAGATATGCAGATTATTTTGTGTATTGCTCCGTGATGATGTCCAGAGTTTTATCCTTTTTCATTTCTTCCATGGCTTTGTTGAAGGCGGTGATGATCCTGGAATAATCCTTTTTCTTATTGAATGTCAGATAACTAGGGACAGATTCAACACTGGGACTTAGTTCTCTGATTTGATCTGCCACACCTGCTTTTCTTGCTGCGGTCAGAAACACATCGCGATAGCTGGGAGCAAGATCAAAACGTTCTGCTGCCAGCATTCTGACTAAAGAATCGATACTGATTGTTTTGCTGACCTTATTCCAAGTGCCGGTATTGATCATGCCATCAATTTTTTCGCCGTAGCTGGTGCTCTGAATGACGCCGATTTTTACCGGCGCTAATTTTGATAAGTCGCCGTCAAACTGGATCGTGGAATTTGTGCGAACGAATAGCGCTTCAACCTGGGTCATGACAGGTATGGCGGTGAAACTTAGAAATGCTTCACGCTCGGGGGATTTGAACGAAGAAAATACGCCGTCAACGGTGCCATCGCGCACTTCGGAAAGGCAACGCGCCCAGGGTTTTAATTCTATTCTGATTGGATAGCCAGCACGGCGGAATGCCTCGGTAACGATATCGACCAATAGCCCTGCAGGTTTGCCATTTTCCATGTAGGCCGTTGGCCGGCTGTCTGCTGCGGCCAGAACCAGCGTCTCAGCCTTTGCTGTGCAGATTGCGGAAACAGCGAGCAAGGAAATAAAAAAAATCGCCAGAAGCCGGTGCGTCCATTTTGCATTGGTATCAGTTTTCTGATGCATCTGATGACGCTCCTCAGTGGCTAAGGATCTGGTTTGGTCTGACAAAAAAACGCCCAGGCATCTATCAAACCACAGAGACTGACAGCATTTGCCGACGATTTTTAATATAACTTTTGAAACATCCTACCTCAAAAAAAAGCTTGATCGATTTTATTGATGGAACGGAACGGGCAGGCGTATCGGTGCCAGTACGTCTGCCCGCAAGAGCGTTTGCATTGATGTGCGTAGTATCGCTGCGCCGGATTATGGCTCTCCGCGTGGATTTTTTCTATCGCGGCAATCAGCTCATCGCTGAGTTCGACTTCGTAAGCATCAATATTTTCTTTGAGTTGTTTCAGGTTGGTCGCACCGATAATGGTGCTGGCGACGAACCAGCGTGAATAACACCAGGCGAGCGCGAGTTGGGTTGGCGTCAGGCCATTCGCGCGTGCCAGATCGGCGTAGCGTTTTGCCGTTTCTAATACCAACGGACGGGTGTAACGCGGGCTCCAGCTGGGCGGGAACAAGGTTAGCCGACCATGCGCATTCAGGTCATCGGCATATTTGCCGGTCAGTTGACCGAATGCCAGCGGGCTGTAGGCAAGCAGGCCGACATTTTCGCGGAAGCAGGTTTCATCCAGCCCTTGTTCAAAAGCGCGGTTCATCAGGTGATAAGCATTCTGTATCGAAGCGATGCGTGGGGCGTTTTGTTTTTCTGCCTGATGGATAAATTCGCTGACACCCCAAGAGGTTTCATTCGAGACGCCGATGGCGCGGATTTTTCCGGCTTTGACCAGTTCATCCAATACGCTCAGCGTCTCTGCAATTGCGGTATGCGGGCGTTCCAGCGCCGGATCAAATTGTTTTTGTCCGAAGATAGGCGCGTTACGACTCGGCCAGTGCAATTGATATAAATCGATGTAATCGGTTTGCAGTCGCTTGAGGCTGGCATCAACTGCGGCGCGGATATTGGCTGCATTCAGATCATTGTGGCCGTTACGTATCCATGGCATGCCACGGGCAGGCCCCGCGACTTTGGTGGCGAGAATAATATCGCGGCGTTTGCCGGATTTTTTGAGCCAGCTGCCGATGTATTGTTCAGTTTTTCCTTGCGTTTCGGCGCGCGGCATGACCGGATACATCTCTGCGGTGTCGATAAAATTGATGCCGCGTGCCAGAGCGTAATCGAGCTGGCTGTGCGCCTCGGCTTCGGTGTTTTGTTCACCGAATGTCATGGTGCCGAGGCAGATTTTGGATACTTTTAAATCACTGTTGCCGAGGTGTGTTGTTTGCATTTTTTCTCTCAACAATCATTCATCAAACATTGTTAAAGCATTTTTAAATTAATACGAGCGTACGTTGTGCAACGCTGCGGCACATTCCCTGATCAGCGCCGGGCCCTGATAAATCAGGCCGGAATACAGTTGTACCAGTGACGCGCCTGCCTGTATTTTTGTCACTGCATCCTCGCCGGAGAAAATGCCGCCGACGCCGATGATGGGCAATTCTTCACCGAGTTCTGCTTTCAGTGCGCGGATCACGCGATTCGATAATTCAAACACGGGTTTGCCGGATAAGCCGCCAGCTTCTTCTGCATGTGGCAGACCTTGCACCGCATCGCGGGTGATCGTGGTATTGGTGGCGATGACGCCATCCATCTTGTGACGCAACAGCGCATCGGCGATGGTTTTGATTTGCTCGGCATCGATATCCGGTGCAATTTTCAGCGCCACCGGCACATAGCGTTTGTGTTGATCGGCCAGGCGTTGCTGGGCATCCTTGAGTTGCGACAACAGACTGTCTAACTCGCCCGCACCTTGTAACTGGCGCAGGTTTTTGGTGTTCGGTGAAGAAATATTCACCGTCACATAACTCGCGTACGGATACACTTTTTGCAGGCAGTGCAGATAATCTTCGGCGGCACGTTCTATCGGCGTGTCGGCGTTTTTGCCGATGTTCAGGCCGAGCACACCTTGCTTTTCCTGATAAAAGCGCGATGACTGCACATTGTTGACGAATGCATCAACGCCGCCGTTGTTGAATCCCATACGGTTGATGATCGCTTCTGCTTTTGGCAGGCGGAACATGCGTGGCTGCGGATTACCCGGCTGCGCGCGCGGCGTGACGGTGCCGATTTCTATCGAGCCAAAACCGAGCGCGGCGAGGCCGTCGATGTAGGCGCCGTCTTTGTCCAACCCCGCCGCCAGCCCGACCGGATTCGGGAAATGCACCCCCATGACAGTACGCACATCGGCGGCTGGTTTGCTGATCAGACCGCCAAGACCGAGATGGCAGAGTCCGCGCAGTGCAGGCAAGGCAAAGTGGTGGGCGGCTTCCGGTTCCATTGCGAACAGCAGCGGACGTGCCAGCGAGTAAAGTAAGTTATTTGCCATGATATTTATAAAAAATGGGGGGTATATAAGAAAAAAGCCGAATTGTCAGCGTAAATAGTGGGCTTTAAAAAATACTGGGGGGAGTATATTTGAGCTGTTTTTCCGCATTTTGATGTGTTTTCAGATGATTCTCAGACTGATTACGCCGCCAGCGTTTGCCATTGTCCATGCATCAGCGCATCAAGCGGCGTGAAATTGGTTTTGTAAGCCATCTTGGCGCTGGCGGCAATCCAGTAGCCAAGATAAACATAGGGCAGTTTTAATTCTTTGCTCTGCCGTATTTGCCACAAGACGTTGTAAGTACCATACGAGGCGGCTGCTTCATCCGGTTCAAAAAACGTGTAGACAGATGACAAACCGTCGCTCAGTACGTCGATGATACTGACCATTTTCAGTACATGGTGTTCGTCGCGGAATTCAACCAGACGGGTATTGACCCGGCTTTGCAACAGAAACTGCGCATATTGTTCGCGGCTGTCGTTATCCATGCCACCGCCGGTGTGACGCTGATTCTGATAGCGCTGATACAGTTCATAGTGCTCGTGCGAATACGCGAGTGTCGTCACGCGTGCTGTCAGATTCGCGTGTTTTTTCCACGCCCGGCGCTGGCTGCGGTTTTCGCTGAATTCATCCACCCTGACTCTGACCGGGGTACAGGCACGGCAGGCGTCGCAATACGGGCGATAGATGAAATTACCACTGCGCCGGAAACCTTTTCTGACCAGTTCTGAATATGTGTCTGCATTAATCAGATGCGCCGGTGTCGCCACTTGCGAGCGCGCCTCCAGTCCTTCCAGATAGCTGCAAGGGTAGGGCGCGGTTGCATAAAACTGTATGCTCGCAAAAGGAAGTTCGTTGAGTTGCGTCACGGTGATTTACTTTGCTGTCATTGATATAGCGTCCTCAGCGGTTGCCATTCCTCGATCATCGGTTGTGTGGTCGCCTGTGCTATCCAACGGATAAACTCGGCGCGGGCGATGGGTTTTGCGCCCAGTGAAGCCAGGTGCGCTGTCTCTTGCTGGCAGTCTATCATTTTCACTCCGTGTTCACGTAAGAAAAATACCAGGTGACTCAGCGCAATTTTGGAGGCATTCGATACCCGTGCAAACATGGATTCGCCATAAAACATGCGACCGATGCAAACGCCGTAAGCGCCGCCGGCTAACTCACCATCGAGCCAGACTTCGGATGAGTGCGCGTAACCGAGCTGATGCAGACCGCAGTAGCCCGCCACGATGTCTTCGGATATCCAGGTGCCGTTGCCATCTTTGCGCGGTGCCGCGCAGGCGCGCATGACTTGTTCAAAAGCCGAGTCAAAGCGGATTTCCCAGCGAGGATCGGTACGGATTTTTTTTAAGCTTTTTTTCAGACTGTCTGAAATTCTGAAGTCCGATATTTGCAGCACCATGCGCGGGTCGGTGGACCACCACAATATCGGCTGGCCTTCAGAAAACCAGGGGAAAATACCTTGTTTGTATGCCATTAAAAGGCGCTGCGGCGACAGATCTGCTCCTGCTGCCAGAAGGCCAGCCGCACCATCCCGCTCAGTAAGTGCCGTCGCTGCATCAGGAAAGGGCGTTTCCGCTTCCAGCCAGGGAATCATCGCACTCCTTTCTGTATTTGCACTAAAACTGCGCTTTTGTGGCGTGCAAAATGCTTGTACATGGTGCGTGTTAAATTGATATTATCCATAAAATTCAATGACTTAAAGTGTTTGCACCAAATTGGAATGTTTATTGCTTTATCTGTGTGAAATTAATTCAGAAGTGCACATTTAATGGGAGGTATCAGCATGAACGTACAAATCGATGGCGCCAATGCTTTGTTTATTTTGCTCGGTGCAATCATGATTCTAGCAATGCACGCAGGATTTGCGTTTCTGGAATTAGGCACTGTGCGCAAAAAAAACCAGGTCAACGCACTGGTGAAGATTATTGTCGATTTCGCGGTATCGACGATTGCTTATTTCTTTGTCGGTTACAGCATCGCTTATGGCATCCAGTTTTATTCCGGCGCTGAAGTGCTGGTGGCAAAGAATGGTTTTGAGCTAGTGAAATTTTTCTTTTTACTGACCTTTGCGGCAGCGATACCGGCAATTATTTCCGGCGGCATTGCCGAGCGCGCTAAATTCTATCCGCAACTGATTGCAACGGCAGTGCTGGTCGGTGTTTTATATCCTTTGTTTGAAGGCATCGCCTGGAATCACCGCTTCGGCATTCAGGACTGGCTGAAAGCGGCTTTTTCTGAGGAGTTCCATGATTTCGCCGGTTCTGTTGTGGTGCATGCTTTTGGCGGATGGGTCGCGTTGCCTGCGGTGCTGCTGCTGGGCGCGCGCCGTGGCCGGTATATGAAAAATGGCGCGATTGCGGCGCACCCACCTTCCAGTATTCCATTTCTGGCGCTGGGTGCGTGGATATTAACGGTGGGCTGGTTCGGCTTCAACGTCATGAGCGCACAGACGCTGGATAAGATGAATGGTCTGGTGGCGATTAATTCCCTGATGGCGATGGTGGGCGGAACGCTGGTCGCTTTGCTGATGGGGAAGAATGATCCCGGCTTTGTGTATAACGGCCCGCTGGCGGGTCTGGTCGCGGTTTGCGCCGGCTCTGATCTGATGCATCCTCTGGGGGCGCTGATCACCGGTGGTGTGGCCGGTGCTATTTTTGTCTGGATGTTCACCTGGACACAAAATAAATGGAAGGTGGATGATGTGCTCGGTGTCTGGCCTTTGCATGGTTTGTGCGGCGCGTGGGGCGGGATGGCTGCCGGTATTTTTGGTCAGAAGATGCTGGGCGGGCTGGGCGGCGTCAGTTTGTTGTCGCAAGTCTTTGGTACCGTGCTCGGCATTGTGATTGCATTTTCCGGTGGCTACGCGATTTACGGTTTGTTGAAAAAAACCATGGGCATACGTCTCGATCCTGAGCAGGAATTCGAGGGGGCTGATTTGTCGATACATAAAATTTCATCGACGGCAGAGCGCGAATCCAGTTGGTAATATCTGCTGAAGATGGCGATCGCAGTGCTGGAGTATCAGCGAGAGAGGTGAGGCTTCAAAATAAAAAAGGGTGGAATTTCCACCCTTTTTTATTTTGAAGCATCTTTGCGTGGTATCGCTTAATCTTCTTGTCGCATCGGTTTAAAGATGTCATGCGCGTAGAGTTTGTAGCATTCACCTTGCTGGGCACGGCTGTAGTTTTCAAAAAAGAATTTCAGGGTATAGCTGATGGTTGGGAAGGCAATCTCATTCCACGGGATTTCTTTTTCTGAGAACAGTTGCACTTCCAGACTTTCCGTGCCTGCTGCGTAATTCAGATCCAGTAAAGTGGCGCGGTAAAACAGATGTACCTGATGCACATGCGGCACATTCAGAATAGAGAATAAGTCGTGTAACTGGATATTGGCGCCGGCTTCTTCCTCCGTTTCTCTTTGTGCTGCCTGTGCGGTCGTTTCATTGTTTTCCATGAAGCCTGCCGGTAAAGTCCAGTAGCCGTAGCGTGGCGCGATCGCCCGTTTGCAAAGCAGGATTTTCAATTCGCCATTCTCTTCCCATACCGGTATTGAGCCGACTACCATCTTGGGATTCTGATAATGGATGGCGCCGCAAGACGTGCAGACGAAACGTTCGCGGGTATCGTCAGCGGGGATCTTCAGCTCGACGGGAGCCGCGCAATCGGAACAGAATTTCATGGTAAATGGCGAAAAAATTAAGCGGTCTCAGCAGTGTATCAATTCATCGCGCGTTTGGCGTGCTTTGACTGGTAATTGTCATTGCATTGCGAAAGATTTGCGCAAAGCAGCAAAAACGTGTATAGTTTATCCCTTCAGACGCGGGGTGGAGCAGTCTGGCAGCTCGTCGGGCTCATAACCCGAAGGTCGTAGGTTCAAATCCTGCCCCCGCAACCAGAATTACAAAAAAAAGCCGCGTTGTTACGTGGCTTTTTTTTCTTAGAACGATGATTATTTTTGATTGTGTTCCACAATATGGACTACAATCTAGCATCTACTGATTTGACGGGTCGGGCACCACTTATTTTTTTGTGCTCTCAAATACACCCTGATCTGCCCTCTTGATGGGCGTCGTCACCTGAATGGGGTGCGACAAAATTAAATGCATAAAGTTGTGGGTTGAAGCAAGTTTATTGCTGCTTCGTCCTGCTGTATGACATCTATTAAACCCGTGTAATTACTATTTGCATGAATACTGCTGAGGCAAAGCGAGTCCTCGAAACAGCCTTGTTATGCGCGCCTGAGCCGCTGACCGTGAATTCCATGAAAAAGCTGTTTCAGGAAACTGACGATCAAGGTGACGTGGTCGGTGCTGACACCATCAAATCGATGCTGGAAGATCTGCGTCTGGACTGGTCGGATAAGGGTATTGAGCTGGTTGGTCTGTCGAATGGCTGGCGTTTCCAGAGTCGTCCTGAAATGCGCGCATATATTGATCGGCTCAATCCTGAGAAACCACCCAAATATTCCCGGGCGACGATGGAAACCTTGGCTATTATTGCCTATCGCCAGCCTGTGACGAGGGGTGATATCGAAGAAATTCGTGGCGTGACTGTTGCCTCGCAAATGATCAAGGCGCTGGAGGATCGTTGCTGGATTGAGGTGATCGGTCATCGTGATGTCCCCGGGCGTCCGGCTCTGTTTGCAACGACAAAGCAGTTTTTAAGTGATCTTGGTCTCGCCTCGCTGGATCAGTTGCCGCCTCTGCAGCAAATTACGAAGGCTGATGCGGATGAGTCTCCTGAGGCGTCCGCTGATGAGTCAGTGCCGGGTAGTCTCGCGGAGCGGTTGAGTGCGGGTGCTCAGGAAAGTTTTAGTTTGATGCAGTCATCCTCTGAAGAGATTGCATCTGGGCAGGAAGATGCACCTGAAGTTGGGGGTGTTGAGCTTGTTGCTGTTGAAAATACAAGTGATCAGGCGACCGGAGGGCTGGTGCCGGATACGGAATCGGGTGCTGATCTGCTTCAGCAGTCTCAAATAGAATTGAAGAATGAATCCAATGAATCCTGAAGATGTGAATAACGATCAGGCGCAAAATGGCGCCGATAATGGAAAGCCAGTCAAACGCGGCGTACGCGGTCCGCGCAATATGCGCAGAACCCGAGCTAAACCGGATGTTGTTGCGTCAGCAGAGGTGACTGAGTCCGCTGATGTTGCGTCGTCTGTTGTGTCAAATGCTGCTGCTGAGCGTTCGCGTTCCCCGAATCAGAATCGTCAGCGTAAGTCGCGTACTGATCGTGCTGACGGTGGACAGTCATCTGCCCGCGCTGAGCGCTCTGCACGTGAAGCGGGTTCCGCTGGTGCGCGTGGTAACGGGCGTCGTCCGCAGCAGGTTAAAGGTGCTCGTCGCGGTGCTGATACTCCGGATGATGTGTTTTCATTTGTCACATCCGAGGCATTTGATGCCGACGTTGCTGAAGATGAAAAGTCGAAGGGGAAGGGGCGTAATACCAAGTCTGTGCGTCGTGATCTGACGGCGGATGATGATGCACCTAAGTTGCACAAGGTTCTTGCGGAAGCGGGACTTGGCTCGCGGCGTGATATGGAAGATCTGATTGTTGCCGGTCGCGTGTCGGTGAACGGAGAGCCGGCGCATATCGGGCAGCGTATTCTGCCTACCGATCAGGTGCGGATTAATGGTAAGCCGATTATGCGCAAGGTCAGTAAAAAGCCGCCGCGCGTCCTGATTTACCATAAGCCTGCCGGTGAAATTGTCAGTACGAATGATCCTGAGGGGCGCAATTCGGTATTTGAAAGCCTGCCGACGATGAAGGTCGGCAAGTGGCTGGCAGTTGGTCGTCTCGATTACAACACAGAAGGATTGCTCTTATTTACCACGTCCGGTGATCTGGCGAACCGTCTGATGCATCCCCGTTACGGTATTGAACGCGAATATGCGGTCCGCACTCTTGGTGAGCTCGAAGAAGGGATGCGTCAGCGTCTGCTGGCTGGTGTGGAGCTGGAAGATGGTATGGCGCAGTTCTCCAAAATTACCGATGGTGGTGGTGAGGGGGTGAATAAGTGGTATCGCGTGATTATTGGCGAGGGCCGTAATCGTGAGGTGCGTCGTATGTTTGAGGCGGTTGGCTTGACCGTTTCACGTCTGATCCGTACCCGTTACGGTGCAATGACATTGCCTGCCAACCTGAAGCGTGGTCGCTGGGAAGAGTTGGGTGAGGATGCTGTCCGTAGCCTGATGAAATTAAGCGGGCTGGAAAAAGCGGCTTCTGATAAACCTGCGGCAAAAAGTGGCAAAAGTTACGGCAATAAAGTGCCGTTTGGTGTCACGCCCTTTACGCAAAAGCAATCATCTTTCCCTATGTCAGGCGGGCGTGGTGAATATGGCTCAGGTCGTGGTAGTAACACTAGTGGCAATAAGTCTGGCAGCGCAGGAGGTTCCGGGAATAAGCGCAGCAGGCAGCCTGATCCACTACAAACAGCACTGGGTTTTCCTGATGTGGGGCAACAGCGCCGTGGGCCAACAATCCGTGGCAGCGGACAGGCGATAGGGCAGGGGGTTGCCGCACGCAGACGTGCGCGTGGTGCTTGATTTAGTGGCATGAATTATCGTTGTTTTGCCCTGTCTTCCATTGCGATGGGGTAAATAATCGTTTATAATCTGGTAGTTAGCAGATTACGCCTGAAGAGTTGTTTGGCTCGGGTGCTACGAAAAAAAGATGGGCAGTTGCCCATTTTTTTTTGGTCTTATCGTTTGGTATGACTGATTTTGTGTGAGTGCAGGTTTGTGACTTTCGGAGAATAGTTTGGTTTTGCTGGATTTAATAGAGAAGACTGTCAACGGCACTGGATATGATCTGGTGGATTTTGAACAGGCTGAACGTGGCCTGTTCAGGGTATACATCGATTTTTTGCCGGACGATATTGAGAAAGGCAACATCACAGTTGAGGACTGTGAGAAGGTCAGTCATCAGTTGTCGCATGTGCTGACGGTTGAAAATGTTAATTACAATCGTCTGGAAGTATCTTCGCCGGGTCTCGACAGGCCGCTGAAGAAGCTTGCAGACTATGTGCGTTTTGCCGGTGAAAAAGCCAACGTGAAATTACGTATGTCTTTACCTGGTACGCCAAACCGTAAAACATTCGAAGGCATTTTGCATGAGCCTGAGGGTGATAATCTGAAGCTGGAATTTGAAGTAAAAGATGGGTCGGCCATGCTGGAGTTTACGCTCGCCGATGTGGATAAGGCACGTCTGGTGCCGCAAGTGGATTTTAGGAGTCGCAAAGCATGAGTCGTGATTTGTTGTTATTGGTTGATGTGCTGGCACGCGAAAAAAACGTCGATGAAGAAGTTGTTTTCGGCGCGCTGGAGCATGCTTTAGCGCAAGCGACAAAAAAGCGTTTTCCAGGTGAAGTGGATATTCGCGTTGAAATTGATCGCGACACCGGTGAGTTTCGTTCTTTCCGTCGCTGGCATGTCGTTCCTGATGAGGCTGGTTTGCAATTGCCGGATCAGGAAATTCTGCATTTCGAAGCGGTTGAGGATGACCCTGAAATTCAGATTGGCGACTATATCGAAGAAGAAATCGAGTCCGTTGATTTTGGCCGTCGTTTTGCACAGGATACAAAGCAAGTTGTTCTGCAGCGTATTCGTGATGCAGAACGTGAGCAGATCCTGGCTGACTTCCTTGAGCGCGGCGATTCGCTGGTCACTGGTACGATTAAACGTATGGAACGCGGTGATGCGGTAGTTGAGTCTGGTAAAATTGAGGCTCGCCTGCCACGCGATCAAATGATTCCTAAAGAAAATTTGCGTGTTGGTGATCGTGTCCGTGCATATATTTTGCGTATTGATCGCAATGCCCGCGGACCGCAGGTGATCTTGTCCCGTACAGCGCCCGAATTCATCATGAAATTGTTTGAGCTGGAAGTGCCCGAAATTGAACAGGGTTCTCTGGTAATCAAGTCTGCCGCTCGCGACCCTGGTGTCCGCGCGAAAATCGCTGTTTATACAGCGGATAAACGTATTGATCCTATCGGTACTTGTGTAGGTATGCGCGGTTCCCGCGTTCAGGCTGTCACTGGCGAACTAGGCGGCGAACGTGTTGATATCGTGTTGTGGTCTGAAGATCCTGCTCAATTCGTGATCGGTGCACTGGCGCCGGCGAACGTGTCTTCTATCATGGTCGATGAAGACAAGCACGGTATGGATGTGGTGGTTGACGAAGAAAATCTTGCGATTGCCATCGGCCGCAGCGGTCAGAATGTACGCCTCGCGTCGGAACTGACTGGCTGGCAAATTAATATCATGACGGCGGAAGAGTCTGCCAGCAAAGCGGAGCAGGAAACTGCCGGTATTCGCGCTTTGTTCATGGAAAAACTCGATGTCGATCAGGAAGTTGCAGAGATTCTGGTCGAAGAAGGTTTCTCCAGTCTGGAAGAAATAGCTTATGTGCCTATCACTGAAATGCTGGAAATTGAGGCGTTTGATGAAGATACGGTTAATGAGCTGCGTAACCGTGCACGAGATGCGCTGCTGACGGAAGCGATTGCTTCTGAAGAAGGGCTCGAGGGCATGGACGAAAAACTGATCAACCTGGAAGGAATGACGCGTGTGATCGCCGGTAAGCTGGGGCTGGCTGGCATCAAGACGCTGGAAGCCTTTGCTGGTCTGGCGTACGACGAATTTGGCGCGATTTTGGCATTGTCTGCCGACCGTTCACGCCATTTAATTAAAGAAGCATTTGAAGATGTGACCGATGATGAGATGAAGCTCATCGACGCTAAATATGATGATCAGGCCAAGGCTTTGTTAGCCAATGCCTGGAAACTCGTAGAAGCAAAGTAATTCACGGGTTTCATATTCATAACGCGCACATAGAAAAAGAGGACTGAATGGCGAGTAACAACGTTGCCCAATTTGCCACCGAGCTGAAAATGTCAGCGGAATTGTTGCTCACGCAATTGCGTGGAGCGGGTGTCGAAAAAAATTCGACGTCAGATTCGTTGACAAAAGAAGATAAAGACCGATTGCTGGAACATCTGCGTCGTTCACATGGATCTTCGGTTGACATTGAAAAGAAAAAAATCACGGTGACTCGTAAAGAGACAACGGAGATTAAGCAGGCGGATGCGACAGGCAAATCTCGCACCATTCAGGTTGAAGTCCGTAAGAAGCGTACGTTCGTCAAACGCGATGAAGTGGCCGCGGATGATGTTGCAGCGCGAGCTGTTGCAGCCGAGCCGACAGAGCCAGCGGTCAGTGAAGAAGAGGCCCGCCGCGAAGCTGAACTGATAGCACGTCAGGAAGCTGAGTTGCGTGAGAAGCAGGAGCGTCTTGCCAAGCTGGAAGCTGAAAAGGAAGCTCAGGCAAAAGCAATGCGTGAAGCTGCGGAAGCAGAAGCTGCCAAAGCAGCGGCAGAGCGGCTGAAGGCTGAGCAAGCCGCAGCCGCTGCTGCCGCAGCAAAAACTGTGGAGGCGAAGCCTTCCCAGTCAGATGAAGAGAAAAAACGTTTGGAAGCAGAAGAAGCAAAGAAAAAAGCTGCCTTAGAAGCAAAAGAAGCCGCAGAGCGTGCAGCGGCTACAGAAAAGGCAAGAAAAGCAGTAGCTGACGAAGTTGCGCAGATCAAAGAAATGATGAATGCAGCGCGTCGTCCAGTTAAAGCAGCGCCATCTGCGCCTGCGGTGACAGCTAAGGCTGAAGGTACCTTGCATAAACCGGCAGATAAAAAAGCCGGAGATAAAAAGCCAGCAGTGGCAAGTGCAGACAAAAAGGATGACAAAAAGCCGGCGACCGGAGATAAGAAGGCGATTAAATCCGCGAATGTCTCCTCTACGTGGCAGGAAGATTCTAAAAAACGCAGCGGTGGTCTGAAAACCCGTGGCGATACTTCCGGTGGTCGTGAAGGCTGGAAAGGCGGTCCGAAAGGACGCCGTAATAGTCATCATGAAGAACGTGAGTCTAACTTCCAGGTGCCTGTTGAAGCGATAGTAAAAGATGTTTATGTACCGGAAACACTGACAGTCGCGGAGTTAGCACACAAGATGTCGGTCAAGGCGTCTGAGGTTATCAAGCATCTGATGAAATTAGGCCAGATGTGCACGATTAACCAGGTTCTTGATCAGGAAACAGCAATGATTCTGGTTGAGGAAATGGGGCATAAAGCATTTGCCGCCAAACTTGACGATCCGGAAGCGTTGCTGACTGATGCTGCTGAACATACTGAGTACGAGTCTTTCCCGCGTGCGCCTGTGGTGACAGTGATGGGTCACGTCGATCACGGTAAAACATCGTTGCTGGATTACATTCGCCGTTCCAAAGTGGCATCGGGTGAGGCAGGCGGTATTACGCAGCACATTGGTGCTTATCACGTTGAAACTCCGCGCGGTATGATCACATTCCTTGATACTCCGGGGCATGAGGCATTTACTGCGATGCGTGCACGTGGTGCGCAAGCGACCGATATCGTGATTCTGGTCGTGGCCGCCGACGACGGCGTTATGCCGCAGACAAGAGAAGCGATTGCGCATGCAAAAGCAGCAGGTGTGCCACTGGTTGTCGCTATCAATAAAATTGATAAGCCGGGTGGCAATGCAGATCGCGTGACGCAAGAGCTGATCGCTGAAAGCGTCGTTCCAGAAGAATACGGGGGCGATTCACCATTTGTTCAGGTGTCAGCAAAAACCGGTTTTGGTATCGACTCGCTGTTGGAAAACGTGTTGCTGCAGGCCGAAGTGCTGGAATTGAAAGCACCGAAAGATGCGCCTGCCAAAGGACTGGTTGTTGAGGCGCGTTTGGATAAAGGTCGCGGTACGGTTGCCACTATTCTGGTGCAGTCCGGCACTCTGAAACGTGGTGACGTAGTACTGGCGGGTTCTTCCTACGGTCGCGTTCGTGCGATGCTGGATGAGAATGGCGTCAATATTACTGAAGCTGGTCCGTCGATCCCGGTGGAGATTCAGGGGCTGACAGAAGTGCCGGCGGCAGGTGAAGAAGTCATGGTGATGGTTGATGAGCGCAAAGCACGTGAAATTGCTTTGTTCCGTCAGGGTAAATTCCGTGATGTCAAACTGGCGAAACAGCAGGCCGCTAAACTCGAAAACATGTTTGAAAACATGGGCGAGGGTGAAGTTAAAAATCTGCCTATCATCGTCAAAACCGACGTACAAGGTTCCCAGGAAGCTCTGGTTCAGTCTTTACAGAAATTGTCTACCAGCGAAGTGCGTGTGCAGGTTGTGCACGCGGCAGTTGGTGGCATCTCTGAAAATGACGTCAATCTGGCGGTTGCTTCTAAGGCCGTTATTATTGGCTTTAACACCCGCGCTGATGCGTCTGCACGCAAGCTGGCAGAGTCGAATGGTGTGGATATTCGCTACTACAACATCATTTACGATGCTGTCGATGAAGTGAAAGCGGCCTTGTCCGGCATGCTGGCGCCGGAAAAACGTGAACAGATCATCGGTATGGTTGAAGTTAAGCAGGTATTCCTGGTCAGCAAAGTCGGTGCGATTGCAGGTTGTCTGGTCACTGATGGTATGGTGAAACGGACATCGTCTGTCCGTCTGTTGCGCAATAATGTCGTCACATGGACTGGTGAGCTGGATTCCCTGAAACGCTATAAAGATGACGCTAAAGAAGTTCGCGCCGGTATGGAATGCGGTTTGTCGCTGAAAGGCTATAACGACATTCAGGTTGGCGATAACCTAGAAATATTTGAAGTACAGGAAATTGCACGTACTCTGTAAGTCAAGCCAACCCCGGCCCAGGCCGGGGTTCTGGTTTATAGAGGCAAAAAATAATTTATGGCAAAACATAGTAAAAATATACCGGGTCGTGGTTTGCGCGTTGCTGATCAGATTCAGAAGGATCTGGCTGAAATCATCTGGTCTGAGTTGAAAGACCCGCGCGTTGGTATGATCACGCTGACGGAGGTGCAGCTCACACCTGATTATGCACACGCAAAAATTTTCTTCACGACACTGGCAGACGATCCGGCTGCCATTAAAGCAACAAGTGATGCGCTGGCGCGCGCCGCTGGTTTTCTGCGAGCCCAATTGGGTTTGCGTTTGCATATCCATACTCTGCCGCAATTGCACTTCATCCATGACACATCAACGATACGTGGTATGGCCATGTCTAAGCTGATTGATGAAGCGAATGCCACCCGTGCTAAAGACGATGGCGAAAACTGATCTCTGACCGGAGTTCTCTCCGGCTTTCCAGGCTTATGACAACTCAGACTAAAAAACGTCCCCGTGTACCTGTGCACGGTGTTTTGCTATTGGATAAGCCGGTTGGCTTTTCCAGTAATGACGCCTTGATTAAAGCGAAACGCTTGCTGAATGCGATGAAGGCGGGTCACACGGGTACGCTGGACCCGTTTGCGACTGGCTTGTTGCCTCTATGTTTTGGCGAGGCAACCAAGTTTTCTCAGGACTTGCTGGAGGCTGATAAGACCTATACAACTGTCGTCCATATCGGTGTCACCACGACGACCGGGGATACTGAGGGTGATGTACTTGAAACCAGAAGCGTGGATGTCTCTGAAGAGCAGATACGGCAGGTTTTAAAACAATTCACTGGCCCGATTGCGCAGGTGCCTCCTATGTATTCGGCGCTGAAGCGTGATGGTAAACCCTTGTATGAGTACGCAAGAGCCGGCGTCACCCTTGAACGCGAGGCGCGTCATGTGGTGATCCATGAGCTGGAATTTCTTGCTTATGATGCTCCCTTGCTCAGCCTGAGAGTGAAATGCAGTAAAGGGACGTACGTTCGCGTCTTGGGTGAAGATATCGGCGCGGCGCTGGGATGCGGTGCGCATCTGAAAGAGCTGCGCCGGATTCAGGTCGGTCATCTGGTATTGGAGAAGTCCATTACGCTGGACTTTCTGGAGTCTTTGCCTGAAGAGCAACGACTGGCCTTGCTTGATCCTGTGGACGCTTTGCTGTCGAGTTTTCCGGTAGTACATTTGAATCAAGAACTGGCCCGACGTTTTCTGCATGGGCAAAGGCTGGCGTTGGGCAAAGAAACTGTCAGTCTGCCGCAGGTCATTGGCAGAGTCCGGGTGTATCGGGACTCTGACGGGCAATTGCTGGGCTCAGCCCAGTTACAGGAATTCGGTATCCTTGCGCCGGAACGTCTGATCAATACGCAGGAATCATAGTTATCCGTATAAGGTTTAACTGTGGATGTTGTGCAGCAGGTGTGAGCTTGCAACAGCATCGCCAGTCATCATTATCGTTGTCATCGCTTTGTAGCAACTCCTTGAAATAATAGGTGTTTTATGCTTTTGCGTTGCAGCATGTTATAATCGTGGGTTATCCGATTTACCCCAAATGAACGTTACCATGTCCACTACAAAACGCGCTATTCGTAACATTGCCATCATCGCCCACGTTGATCACGGCAAAACCACACTGGTTGACCAATTATTGCGTCAATCCGGCACTTTCCGCGAAAACCAACAGGTCGATTCCCGCGTGATGGATTCGAATGATATTGAAAAAGAACGTGGTATCACGATTCTGTCCAAAAACTGCGCGGTGGAATACAAAGGTACGCACATTAACATCGTTGATACGCCGGGCCACGCTGACTTTGGTGGTGAAGTGGAACGTGTATTGTCCATGGTTGACTCGGTTCTGTTGCTGGTCGATGCGCAAGAAGGTCCGATGCCGCAAACCCGTTTCGTGACACGTAAAGCACTCGCGCTGGGTCTGAAGCCTATCGTCGTTGTGAACAAGATCGACCGTGAAAATGCTGATCCGCAAAAAGCAGTTAACGCGACTTTCGAACTGTTCGATAAACTCGGTGCAACCGATGAACAACTGGATTTTCCGATTGTTTACGCATCCGGTTTCAAAGGTTACGCCGGTCTGGAAGACACAGTACGCGAAGGTAACATGGAGCCACTGTTTGACGCGATTCTGAAACACGTTCCGGCACGCGAAGATGATCCGGATGGTCCGTTGCAACTGCAAATCACATCTCTCGAATACTCCTCTTACGTTGGTAAAATCGGTGTTGGCCGTATCCTGCGTGGCCGTATCCGTGGTCTGCAAGACGTCGTCTGGATGAACGGTCCGGAAGACAAACCAACCAAAGCCCGTATCAATCAGGTGCTGACATTCAAAGGTCTGGATCGCGTACTGGTTGATGAGGCACAAGCAGGTGACATCGTCCTCATTAACGGTATTGAAGAAATCGGCATCGGTTCCACGATCTGTGCGCCGGACGCGCCAGAAGCCTTGCCTATGCTGAAGATCGATGAACCTACATTGACGATGAATTTCATGGTCAACAGTTCACCACTGGCCGGCCGCGAAGGTAAATTCGTGACCACACGTCAGATCCGTGACCGTCTGGAACGCGAACTGAAATCGAATATGGCGTTGCGCGTTGTTCAGGCTGAAGGTGATGATTCCTGCTACGAAGTGTCCGGCCGCGGTGAGTTGCATCTGACAATTCTGATCGAAAACATGCGTCGTGAAGGCTTTGAGCTGGCAGTTTCCCGTCCACGTGTCGTGTTCAAAATGGTGGATGGTGTGCGTTACGAACCATACGAAAACCTGACAGTGGACGTTGAAGAAACCAATCAGGGCGGCGTCATGGAAGAATTGGGTCGTCGTCGCGGCGATCTGCAAAACATGGAACCGGACGGCAAAGGTCGTGTACGTCTGGAATACCGTATTCCGGCCCGTGGCCTGATCGGCTTCCAGGGTGAATTCATGACATTGACTCGCGGTACAGGTCTGATGAGTCATGTGTTTGATGATTATGCACCGGTTGACAACAGCAAAGGTGAGCTGGCTGGTCGTCGTAACGGTGTGCTGATCTCTCAGGAAGACGGCGCAGCCGTGGCTTATGCGATCTGGAAACTGCAGGATCGCGGCCGTATGTTCGTCAGCCACAATGACCCGGTTTACGAGGGTATGATCATCGGTATCCATTCCCGCGATAACGATCTGGTTGTGAATCCGGTTAAAGGTAAACAGCTGACTAACGTTCGCGCTTCCGGTACAGATGAAGCTGTGCGTCTGGTTCCGCCAATTCAATTGTCGCTCGAGTATGCAGTTGAGTTTATTGAGGATGACGAACTGGTTGAAGTGACACCGAAGAGTATCCGTTTGCGTAAGCGTTTCCTGAAAGAACACGAACGTAAAAAAGCATCACGCGAAGCGTAATTGCTGAGGTATTCATGCGCTGTGGCGCATGAAGATCAACCCGTTTCGCTCTTGCCACAGGTGGGAGTCAAACGGGTTTTTCTATCGAGCAGACCGGGCTGCCTCCGGGTTTGATTCACCGGGCGGCGACAGCGACACTGCGGAACCGGTAATCGCTGGATCAATTGATAAGCAGGTAGGGAATGTCAAACAAGCTAAGCCACCGTGGCGCGGTGATTCTGATGATAGTGACCGCCACTTTGTGGAGTATTGCCGGGGTCTTTACGCGGCATCTGGATTCGGCAAAAGGGTTTGAAGTAACGTTCTGGCGTAGTTTGTTTGCGGCCGTGTTCGTCATGGTGGTGATGTTGAAACAATACGGACGTGGCTTTGTTCCGCGCTTACGCCTGCTTGGTAAGCTGGGATTTTTATCCGGTTGTATGTGGGCGACCATGTATTCCTGTTTCATGATCGCCATGACCATGACGACAGTGGCGAATACCTCGATCATGGAAAGCCTTGCGCCTTTATTTACCGCATTTCTGGCCTGGATGATTTTGCGTGAACGGATACCGGCACGCACATGGTGGGCAATCGCTGCCGCCTGCCTCGGCATGGGATGGATGTTTGCGGGCAGTTTGTCAGAGGTCGATCAGCGCGGTTTGCTCGGCATGCTGATTGCACTGGGGGTGCCGGTTGCCGCTTCCGTCAATGTGATCCTGATGAAAAAAGGCGGGCATGCGGTTGATCTGATTCCGGCAGTATTTCTGGGTGGTTCTATTTCTGCGCTGGTAATGCTGCCGTTTGCCTTGCCATTGCAGGCATCGTTGCATGATGTATTGTTGCTGGCAATTCTGGGTTTTTTTCAACTGGGCTTACCGTGCATGTTGATGGTCAGGGCTTCCGCCAGTCTGAGCGCGCCGGAAATTTCCCTGCTGTGCCTGCTGGAAGTACTGCTGGCACCGATCTGGGCATGGCTGGGGGCGGGTGAAATGCCCGCACAGGCAACGATCACCGGTGGGGCGATCGTATTGATTGCGCTGATACTGAATGAACTGGCGTCGATGCGCGAGAGTGCATCCTGAATAATGCAGCGTTGTCCGGTAATGGTGCCAGCCTGTTGTTATATTTGTTAATGTAATTATTTAGTGCGATTATTTTTGTACAGTTATTTTGTACGATTATCAGTCGCCAATATTTTTTTCGGATGGTTCTGCTATGTTAAAAGCCCCTGAACTCTTACTGCCAGCGGGTTCGCTGGAAAAAATGCATGCCGCTTTCGACTTCGGTGCTGACGCGGTGTATGCCGGTCAGCCACGTTACAGCCTGCGTGCGCGTAACAATGAATTTTCGACGCTGGAAGTGTTGCAGCAAGGGATTAATGATGCCCATGCACGTGGCAAATTGTTTTTTGTTGCAAGCAATATTTTCCCGCATAACTCCAAGCTCAAGACCTATCTGCGCGACATGGAGCCGGTGATCGCCATGAAACCGGATGCGCTGATCATGGCTGATCCTGGTCTGATCATGATGGTACGTGAAAAATGGCCGGAAGTCCCTGTGCATTTGTCGGTACAGGCGAATGCGGTGAACTGGGCAGACGTCAAATTCTGGAAAAAAATGGGCCTGACCCGTGTGATTCTGTCACGCGAACTGTCACTCGATGAAATCGAAGAAATCCGTCAGGAATGCCCGGATATGGAGTTGGAAGTGTTTGTACACGGCGCGCTGTGTATCGCGTACTCCGGCCGCTGCCTGTTGTCCGGTTACTTCAATCACCGCGATCCGAATCAAGGCACCTGCACCAATTCCTGCCGCTGGGATTACAAGGTTTCCAATGCATCAGAAAACGAAACCGGCGATCTGGTGAATATTCCGGTCGAAACCATCAAGTTCGATTTCAATAAAGCCCTGGAAGATGCGAATCAGTCGTTCTCTGCGATGGGCGATATGAAGCGTCATCCACTAGCAGACCGTCCTTACCTGATCGAAGAAACCGGTAAGCCGGGCAGCCTGATGCCGATTCTGGAAGATGAGCACGGCACCTACATCATGAATTCCAAAGACTTGCGCGCGGTGGAACACGTCGAGCGTCTGGCGAAAATCGGTGTGGATTCCCTGAAGGTGGAAGGTCGTACCAAGTCGCTGTATTACGTGGCGCGTACTGCTCAGGTGTATCGTCGTGCGATTGACGATGCGGTGGCTGGTCGTCCGTTTAACCCGCAATTGCTGGGTGAGTTGAATGGTCTGGCGAACCGTGGTTATACCGACGGTTTTTATCAGCGTCATCACACGCAAGACCATCAGAACTACATGGAAGGCGTATCGCAGGCGCACCGCAGCCAGTACGTTGGTCAGGTGTTGAATGTGGCCGATGGCTGGGCGGAAGTAGAAGTGAAAAACCGTTTCGCCGTCGGCGATCAGATCGAAATCATTTCGCCGAATGGCAATGAAATCGTGACGCTGTCCGAAATGCGTAACAAAGAAAACCAGTCACTCAACATCATTGGCGGTGCAGGTCATACTGTGCGCATTCCGCTGGATGCGAAATACGAAAAAGCCTTGCTGGCAAAAATGCTGTAAGCACTCAATACCGCATGATACATGCGGTATTGAAGCAAAATTTGGATACTCCCCCCTGTTTTTTGTAAAACACCCCTGATGTCCTTATAAACAAAGGTGGTTTTAGGATACTCCGGGGGAGTATTTTTATGTCGCTGAATCGCATGGTTTCTCTTTTTCCACATAGCCGGTGTCCTATCTACTCATACTTGCGCTGACGCTGTCTTACTACCTGCTGCTCAGTCTGCTGTGTTTTCTGGTTTATTTTTACGATAAGCAAGCGGCGATTCAGCGCAGATCACGCGTTCCCGAAAAAAAACTATTGTTGCTGAGTCTGATCGGTGGCTGGCCCGGGGCGTTGTTGGCACACAAATTTCTACGCCACAAGTCGGTGAAGCGATCGTTCCTGCGATGGTTTTTTCTGATGCTGGTGCTGCACTGGCTGTTCGTATTGGCGTTGCTTGCCGCCTGCGTATTTTTCTCAACCGTGCATTAAAAAAGTGGCTGTCGTCACATTGATCTGTTTGCGTGATCTTCCATTGGAAACGTGATAAAACACAGATGCTGTACATGTCTGCCAATTTTCTTATCCTTCATTTCAGCTCATTGACTTTCTATGGATTTGTTTGACCGCCTCACCGACGACGAATTACCCATCGTATATGCCACGGCTTTATATACCGCACCGCTGAGCCAGACCAAAGCGCTGGAGTTAATGCAGTTGCGCGGTGCGAAAACCCTGATGGGTAATCCCTACGATGCGAAGCTGCTCAAAGATCTGATGCTGGATTTGTGCAAGCGTCAGGTTTTGCGGCAGGAAATCGGCCTGGGTTATATCTTGCGTGATGACTGGCGCATGCCGGTATTGCTGCGTTTGCAGCAGAGTGGCGGTATGAAATTATGGATCAGCCAGATTCGTGATTTATTGAAAAAGCACGGCGAATATCAGCACTGGAAATCCTACGATGCCGAATTTTACAGTCGTGAAATGCTGTTTTCCGTGCTGCTTGGCAGAACCGATGAGGCCTTGCTATGGCGTGAAAAATTTCTCAGTGTTAAAAACGATCATGCGCTTATTCCTGGTGCAGAATTTTTCCAGCATGAAGATGGTATCCGCTTATTTTCTCAACTCCGGCCGATTGATCAGGGCATGGTGCTGACGGATATTTTTGTCAAAGCGAACTGGGAGTTACTCGATTGCCGTCTGGCGTACGAATACGCTTGTCAGCAGATGGATCAGGAATCCAACAGCTGGCCGCAATTGATGGGGCTCGTTGCTTGGCAAGCCTTATTGCGCGGCGACTTCGAGCGCCTCGCGCGGTTGCAGCGTCAGTTGCCGCCGCAATTTCAGGGCGAAATGCTGATTGCGATGGCGGTCTTGCAAAACAAAATGCCGGTTGCCGTCGGGCTGGCGCAAACCTATGCGCAGATGCAAAAAGCCAGCAGTGGTAAGCGGAAAATTTTTATTCCCGATTTACTTGGTTTGCTGAGTACGGTCGCTATGCTGGCAAAGAATGACACCGGTAGTTTGCAATTAGCGAAAGCGCAGGTGGATGAGGGTGTGAAACAGCGACATGCGTTCAGCTACTATGTTTTGCAGCCGCTGACGAATCACATGGCGCAAGGCGTCGTGTTACCGGTATCGCATTTTAATGTTCGTACTGCACATGATATCGACGCCTTGTTTGAGGCAATCGGTGCGTACTGGCAAGACGCACCACCTCATCCGCGCTTGCACGCAAAGCTGCTGGAAATGCGTGAGACCATGGTTCGCTTCGGCTATCAGTGGGTAGCGGCGGAGCTCGATGTCTTGCTGGTGCATCAGTTTAAACAAGTGCCGCAATTCCCCGAATGGCATCGCCAGAAGAATATCCAGCCCTTGTTGCTCGCTTTGCAGCGCGAAGAAGGATGGAAGCGGGCGCTGAATGCACTGTCACAACTCAAGCCTGCCAGTGCGGCGGTTGCAGCAAAAAAAGAGGAAGAAATGCGCCTTGCCTGGTTACTGGAATTTCATTTTCAGGAGCTGAAAATTGAGCCGCGTGAGCAGAAGCGCAGTAGCAAAGGTGTCTGGAGTAAAGGGCGCCCGGTTGCATTGCGGCGTCTGGCGCAGGAGCTGGATGCTTTCCCCTATCTGACTGAGCAGGATAAACAGATTGCTGCCTGCATACGTCGCGCGTCTGACAGTTATTACGGTGGCAGTGAATTTGAAATCAATATCGATAAAGCGCTGCCGTTTCTGGTTACACACCCTGCGGTGTACTGGTCGGATGCGCCGGATGTTCGCATTGATGTCGTTAAAGGCGATATCGCGTTGCAGTTGAAAGAGAATGGCGATCAGATCAGCTTGCAACTGGAACCATTCATCAGCGCGGATGCGAGCGTAGTCTGGAAAAAAGAAACGCCGACCCGTCTGGCCGTGTACACCTCCAGCCCGGAAATCAAACAGATTACTGGCATCCTTGGCCGCGGCCTGACGGTGCCAGTAACAGCCAAGGCGCAGTTAGTCGATGTGATTGCCGCGATTGCGCCGCATCTGGCAATTCATTCTGATTTACCGGAGCTGGCTGCGCATATCACCACGCTGGCCGCAGACCAGACCATGTTTGCGCATTTACTGCCCTTGCAGGAAGGCTTGCGCGTGCAATTGCTGATGCGGCCTCTGGCGGATGGTGGCTGGTTTCAGCCGGGGAAAGGCGCGGTCAATGTGCTTGGGGAGCAGGCGGGCGTGCCGGTGCAGGCGAGTCGCGATCTGCAACAGGAAAAAGCTCTGATGCAATTCGTGCTCGATGCCTGCCCCGCACTTGCCCATGCCGAAGAGAGCGGACAGGAATGGCAGTTGCAGCATCCTGAACAATGTCTGGAATTGCTGGAGCAATTACGCGCCGTGCCTGCGGAGCGCCTGCAACTGGTGTGGCCTGAGGGCGAACGTTTCCGGTTGAGAGGCAGTCGTTCGCTGCAGAATTTACGCCTGACGATTAAAAAGCAGGGCGAGTGGTTTGTTGCTGGCGGCGAGTTATCGCTGGATGACGGGCGGGTGTTGGCGCTGCGTGAACTGCTGCAAATGGCAGGATCAGCTCGCGGACGTTTCCTGCAATTAGGTGAGAATGATTATCTGGCGCTGACCGACAGTTTTCGCAAGCGGCTCGATGAGTTGCGCGCATTAGGTGAAGTAGGTGCCGATGGCATACGCCTGAATGCGCTGGCGGCACCTGCGCTGGCAGAACTGGTTGCGGAAGCCGGCGAAATAGAAGCCGATGCAGCCTGGCGTGAGCAAGTGAATAAACTCGATGCGCTGGCAGATTTTTACCCGCAGGTTCCTTCTACGCTGCAGGCAGAATTGCGCGACTATCAATTGGCGGGTTACCAGTGGCTGGTACGGCTTGCGCACTGGGGTGTCGGTGCTTGTCTGGCGGATGACATGGGCTTGGGGAAAACTGTGCAGACGCTGGCCTTGTTACTGGACAGAGCGCCGGGCGGACCTGCGCTGGTGGTGGCACCGATTTCGGTGGCGATGAACTGGCAGTCAGAAGTCATGCGCTTTGCGCCGACGCTGAAGGTGCGGGCGTATCACAGTCATCGTTCACTGGCTGATCTCGGGCCTTTCGATCTGGTCATTGCCAGTTACGGCATGTTGCAGTCGGATGCCGGGGCTTTCGCTGCGCAACATTGGCACAGCGTGGTGCTGGATGAAGCGCAAGTCATCAAAAATTCCGCAACCAAGCGCAGTCAGGCAGCGATGGCATTAACGGCAGATTTTAAAATGATCGCCAGCGGCACGCCGGTAGAAAATCATCTGGGTGAGTTGTGGAATCTGTTCCGCTTTATTAATCCCGGCTTGCTCGGATCTAAAGAGCGTTTTACCGATAAATTCAGTACGCCGATAGAGCGCGGTGACAAGCCCGCACGTCAGCATCTGAAAAAGCTGATACAGCCGTTCATTTTACGGCGTACCAAAACCCAGGTGCTGACAGAGTTACCACCGCGTACCGAGATTACCTTGCAAGTTGAGCTGAGTGATGAAGAACGCCATTTGTACGAAGCTTTGCGGCAGGAAGCGATGGATAAAATTGCCTCGCTCAGTGCGGAAGAAGGGCAATCGCTGAAAGTGCTGGCAGAGATTACCAAACTGCGCCGTTTTTGCTGCCACCCGCAACTGGTATTAAAAAATTCCACAATCAGCGGCAGTAAGCTGGCGGTGTTTGAAGACACCATCGATGAATTGCTGGACAACCGCCATAAAGCACTGGTGTTCAGTCAGTTTGTCGATCATCTGGCGATCGTACGCGACAGCCTTGATAGGAAAGGTATCCGTTATCAGTACCTCGATGGAAGTACCTCTGCAACCGAACGCAAAAAACGCGTTGACGCATTTCAGGCCGGTGATGGTGATGTGTTCCTGATCAGCCTGAAGGCGGGCGGCACAGGACTGAATCTAACCGCCGCCGATTATGTCATTCATCTCGACCCGTGGTGGAATCCGGCGGTCGAGGATCAGGCCTCTGATCGCGCGCATCGCATGGGACAACAAAGACCGGTCACGATTTATCGTCTGGTGACACAAAACACGATAGAAGAAAAAATCATCGCCTTGCATGCGGAAAAACGAGATCTGGCAGACAGTCTGCTGGACGAGGGCGACGTTGCGGCACGGCTCGATACGGCTGCATTACTACGCTTGCTGAAGGAAAACGTTTGATATCTTCGTGCGCGCGCTGGTGAGCCGCCTGCTGACCAGCGCAACGTGGCAGTGAGTCAGCAAGGTAGCGAGGTACAATAGCGGTTTGCTTAACGCTGTATTGTATTTATTGTGACTACTCAAGTTTTGCCTCCCCGCCGCGTCTCCGTGGCCCCGATGCTCGATTGGAGTGACCGCCATTGCCGTCAGTTTCATCGCCATATCACCCGCCATACCTGGCTGTACACCGAGATGGTGACGACCGGATCGCTGTTTCATGGTGATCTGCAACGGCATCTGGAATTTAATCCCGGCGAACATCCTGTCGCGTTGCAGCTCGGCGGTAGCGAGCCTGCTGATCTCGCACATTGCGCCAAACTGGGCGAAGAGTGGGGATATGATGAAATTAATCTGAATTGCGGTTGCCCGTCTGAGCGCGTGCAGAAAGGCGCTTTCGGCGCTTGCCTGATGGCAGAGCCGCAACTGGTGGCGGATTGCGTGAAGGCGATGAAAGATGCGGTCTCCATTGATGTCACGGTCAAGCATCGCATCGGTATTAATGATGTCGATTCGTATGAATTTATGCGTGACTTTGTCGGGCAGGTCGCTGATGCAGGTTGCAAAACCTTTATCGTGCATGCGCGAACTGCAATCCTGAAAGGCTTGTCGCCGCGCGAAAACCGTGAGATTCCGCCGCTGAAATATGATTACGCCTACCGCTTGAAGCGAGAGTTTCCTGAGCTGGAAATTATTCTGAATGGCGGCATTAAAACGACGGCGGAAATGCAGCAGCATTTACAGCATGTCGATGGCGTGATGATAGGGCGTGAGGCATATCACAATCCTTATTTTATGGCGGACTTTGATGCGCTCTTTTACGATGACATGACCCCGGTCAAAACCCGTGAAGAAATTCTGCATGCGATGATTCCGTATATTCATCGTCAGTTAGAATTGTATGGTAATGGAGGCAAGGGTTTGCGCCTCAATAGCGTGATACGCCACATGCTGGGATTGATGATGGGGCTGGTTGGTGCCCGTGCTTTCCGGCAAACTTTGTCCGATAGTAAAAAGCTGGCTTCCGGTAATCCTGACATATTGCTTGAAGCTTTTGAACGCATGCAAACAGTGACTGCGTATGATCGCAGTCTCGAAGTATCTTCTCAATAATCAGAGGGCCTTATGAACATGTTTATCAAATCCATCATCGCTGCTTCCATCTCCACCTTTACTTTGGCCGCACAAGCTGAAATTGTGGTGAAGGATGCGTGGGTCAGAGCTACCGTGCCACAGCAAAAAGCGACTGGTGCATTTATGCAGATTCAAAGTACAAAAAATGTACGCCTGATCGAAGTGCAGTCGGCGGCAGCCGGTCTGGTGGAAGTGCATGAAATGAAGATGGACAATAACGTTATGAAAATGCGTGCGATTCCTCAACTGGATGTGCCGGCCGGAAAAAATGTCGAGCTCAAACCTGGTGGTTATCATGTCATGCTGATGGACTTGAAGGCACAAGCGAAAGCCGGAGATGCGGTGACACTGAAATTGATTTTCGAAGATGAAAATAAAAAACAGGAAACTGTGGATGTGAAAGCGACCGTCAAAAGTATGACAACGACGGAACACAAAATGTAAGTTTCCGGCGCACAAATTGTGACGCTTTTCTATGGCGAGTAAAAATTTGTAATAGCTTCCGGTGATGCGGGGTGGTGCAGTTATATTATTAACTGTTTCAACGCACGCTCCTCTTCTCACTGGATTGTGAGTTCATGCCTACGTAGGAATTACGTAGGCATTTTTTATTCAGACTCATTCTGACTAGACAGATTTTATGCGACGAATTTCCTTCACTAAAAGAAACGCACTCGCCATTGATATGGCTGTTGCCATATCAGACAGTGCGATCCTCAGCCGTGTTCCTTTCGATCGAATCCGTATAGAACATTTGCTGTCACGGGCGGATGATGTGCATCACCTACTGGCGCTGACACCAAAGCAAAGCGCATTCTGGCATGAAACTGTCGGCACCTTGAGCCACATCTTACGTCAACGCGAAGTGCGACGTGAACAATGGCAATCAGCGCAGCGGGAATCAATGCAGAAAGACAGCTTTGCTTTACCTGAGCTGTTTTCCCAGCTTGAGCAGGAAGAGCAGTCCGGTACGACTGAAAATATCCGTATGCGTGATTTGTGCCTGGCATTTTATGAAGCATTGCATCAGGACCAGCGGCATTTGCTGCATCGCTTTTTATCGACGCAAGTGATCAACCGCCACCAGTCATCTCTCCATCTGAATAAGCAAATACAAGAGAGGAGTGCACTGAGCTGGTCCAAAGTCTCGCATCAACGCGACTGCACGATGAATGCATTCCTCAGTTTAATGACCTGATTGCTTGAGAAAGTATTGCTATGGGGGCGAAATCCTTATATAATGCGTAGCTCACTTGGGGTAAAATTCAGGTGAAATTCAGTGGTGGTCGTAGCTCAGTTGGTAGAGTCCAGGATTGTGATTCCTGTTGTCGTGGGTTCGAGCCCCATCGTCCACCCCACAGAATTCGTTTTAAAAACAAAGGCTTACAAATTTACGTTTGTAAGCCTTTGTTGTTTCTGTAATTTGATTTTTATCTGTGTAACCACCATGTAACCAAATTCTAAGAATGTGGTTTCGCAGATAAATGCTGACTCGCTATAAACAATCGCTTCGCAGCACTCTTGGTATTTGCCGCATTACCATCTGACATACAGTGAATTTCAATTTCGCGTAAATATTGATAAATCTCTTTCTCAGATTGACGTTGAATCATTAGCTCCTTAATGTCATGCATATAGCCGTCATATTCGTCTTCAGTGAAGCCCATAGCAAATGTGGTTGGTCGTAGTTTCAGCCTAAGTATGTCCCCTCCTGTATCTTCAATATCTTCAGGAGACATCCTGTAGCCGCTTACCTTAATTGGATCCCATTTGTAAAACAGGATGAGGCGAATATAGTCTTCTAAAAATTCATCAGTAACGTTAAAAGTCGTTGTCATATTTCCTTTAGAAATTGATTAGGTAAGGTTGCAATACGTCAAAGCCCCGTAATTGCATCAGCCAGCGCGATGGAATACCACTCAAGCCAAAGCGAACACCTGCCAAGCCACCTGCGACGCAGGCGGTTGTATCGGTATCGTTACCGAATGCAATCGCTGCTTGAATCACTGCTTCATAACTGGATTCTTCCATGGCTTTTTTAGCTGACCACAAGGTATCAACGACATAGCCTGACCCCTTAGGCTGTTCCCGAAGTGGTGAGTCTAAAATCAATGCCAACTCATTCAAAAAAATAAACCGTTCTTCGCTGATATGCCAGTTTGTATAAACACGAGTGAGTCGAGTTACAGCGTCATCCCATGGTGCCTCGTTGCCTTCTAAGTAAGCACGTGCAACCAGACAATAATAGGCACAAGCCACCAAAGATCTTGGGTGTGCATGGGTTGGCAGGGATTGCAAATGCGCATCATGCACCAGAGCATCATCGGTATGACTCATATACAAAGCGAGAGGCAATACCCGCATTAAACTTCCATTGCCGTTACTCATCTCATCGGCATTGCCAGACTTGTGTGGATCAGTACCGTTCAGTAACCGATCTATCGCTTCTGAAGTTTGGATGCCGACATCAAACACCTTGTTATCGACAGCCAGATAACCATCCTCATACCAATCACATAAACGTTGAGCAAAATCGTGTATATCAAGTTTCGAATCATGATTAATGCAGGTACAAAGGCATAAGGCTTGTGCACCATCATCACTCCACGTACCAACTGGCACTTGTCTGTGACTACGACGAAATGGCGCTGGTGGAGGTACCATATCAATCAAGGATTTTTCTGGTATTTCCTCTGCGGGATGAAATTCATAAGGAACGCCAACAGCATCACCACAAAGTAAGCCAATCAGCCCTCCTAACTGTTGATTGGTTGGATTTTCTCTTTGCAAGTCAATAAAACTCTGTGGTTTTGGTATGGGGACGTAATCATCTTCCAGCTCGTCATGGATTGGATGGCTCATTGCAACAGATCTCCGTTTGGAATGGTTACAGGAACTTCTGTTTCAGAGGTGGCGTCGTCAGCATTTTCATCGGGATGCCCAAAGACTATAAATTTGTCCTCATTCTCATGTTGAATGAGACTGTCGAGTAAGCCTGAAAAACGACGGAAAACATGCATCATTTGCCCAGCGATTAAACCCAATTCATAAGACATGACGTAGCTGACAACCAGATCATTCTCATCTTTTCCCAAGGAAAAGCAGGCAAGGAACAAGTCATAGTTGTAGCGTTGTACCAGCAGCAATTTATCTAAATCAAAATAGCAATAAAAGCCAACATACTTTTTTTGTTCATCAAGGCGGATGACGATATAAAGACCGTCTACGCTACGTACTCCAAAACTGGAATTTTTAGGATTTTCGATAGTGAATCCACTATCCAGAAAATGTGCTTGCAAACTATCTAAATTCACTTCGTCTTCGGTAAATATTTTTCTCATCGCAATCTCACTTATGGTTAGCATTAATTTAGAAATGTATTGGGTGGCACGCTGATGCCGTGATTACTCATACTGCTTTCGTCTGCATCATCGTCATCAGCGTTATTAGAAAACTTGATCATGTGATCCGCGTTTTGGGTTTCGACAATGTGTTCTAACAATTCTGTATAGCGCATGGTGACTTTCATGAATTGCGCAAGATTTAATCCTTGTACAAAGCTCATGTAATAAATCACCAGCAAATCATCATCTTTGTCCAAGCAAAAATTAGCCAAAAATAATTCAGAATTAAATTTCTGTACTAATTGCAATTTGCTTTCGTATGTTCGTGACGGATCAAGAGGTAAGAAAGTAGAAAATCTGAGAAATTTTCTCTCTTCATCAAAAGAGATCCTAAAATTCAGACCGGCTCCGGTAACCAGTAGAATCCAGGAACCACTCTTGTTAAATTCCTGCTTGACGACTTCGATTCCGCTGCATTCGAGATGATTGGCAATGGTGTGCGGATTCACTTGGGTTTCTTCTAAAATTGTCATCATTATTTTTGATCTGATAAAGTGAAATAGTTGACGGTTTGTTTGTTAAGCCTGATAAATCAGGCGACCATTGTCATCAACAACTCGCACCTGCATGTTCGGAAATTGTTGTTTTAATTGATCCGCACGCATAATTGCACTTCGCTCGCTGTTGTCCTTCATATAGGTATGCCAAAAACTTGTATTGGATGGACGTTGTTGAGTGCTGTACATAGTCATCTCCTCTTGTAGTGCTATAAATTTATAGCTGTTTATTGCGACAGAAGATGTCGCTTTGAATGTTAATTACTATCTGATACTGATTACGCAGCGGCCAGGTAATGCTACTTTTTCAGTAGTGCCAATGAAATTACCTTGCAGATCAAACTGAACAATCAGATCTGGCGTATAAGCAATACAAAACCCTAGAACTCCACCAAAAAATCCATGAAGCATACGTATCTTGTTCGGATACTTGTGAATGTATTGGAGGACGCAATCTGCGTAGTCCTGCTCGTCGACATCGGTAATATCGACGTGTTGTGTTGTTCCGGTGATGCCAGCCATCGTGATGGATGTCGGGATCGATAGTTTTGTAAGGAAAAAGGCTTGTGGTTTGAAATGCTGACGTCGCAGGGCATCATTTTCAGAGGCTATATCCGCCTTTGTTTGCTCGATTACATATTCAACCATCTCAGTTGAGACATTCAATGCTGCTGCCAGAAATGGCACAACTTGTTCTGCAAGCTGCCAATGTGCTTGAAACAAATGATGCAATTTCTTTTGTTTTCGTTTGAAATTGCGCATCTCCATTTTGAGGATAAATGCGTCTTCAGTCAGACCTAGTTGTTGAATGCGGTGGCGGATAAATACCTCAATCCGCAAAGGATGTATTGGTTGCTGTTGTGCTGTGTTGGCGTGCATGAATATCTCCTGTTTAGCGATAATTAAATTGGGGTCGCAAGCTGGAACAAATCCCCCTATGGGTGCTTCTTTTGAGAAAAAACTAAATTCGTTCCCAAGGTAAATCGATATCGGTTCGCCCAAAGTGTCCGTAGGCAGCAGTTGGATAATAGATTGGGCGTTGTAGTTGCAGGTGGTTAATGATTCCACGCGGTGTAAGATCAAACTCGGACGACAGAAGTGCTGTGATGTCGCGCTGTGGATCTGTTGCTGTGTTAAATGTCTCAACAGAAAAACTGACAGGCGTGGCAACGCCAATGGCATAAGCCAGTTGAATTAATGCCTTGCCTGCCCAGCCGCGTGCGACGACTTGTTTTGCTAAATATCTCGCCATGTAAGCAGCAGAGCGATCTACTTTTGAGGGGTCTTTACCTGAAAATGCACCACCACCATGAGGTGCAGCACCACCATAGGTGTCCACAATGATTTTGCGTCCTGTTAAGCCGACATCACCTTTTGAGCCACCGATCACAAAGCGACCAGTAGGATTAATGAATGCTTTGAAATGAGCAGAGCGTAATTCTCGAGGAATCACAAAATCAATAATATATTTTTCCACATCGCGATGGACTTGCTCTTGACTCACTGCTTCATCGTGCTGCGTAGAAAGAACAACGGCTTCCACTTCAGTAGGTCGACCATTCACATATCGAAATGTGACTTGTGATTTTGCATCAGGTTTTAACCATGGCAGCACACCTGATTTGCGCAGTTCTGCTTGCCGCTTGACCAAGCGATGTGCATAAACGATAGGAATAGGCATGAGTTCTGGTGTTTCATCACAGGCATACCCAAACATCAACCCTTGATCGCCAGCACCTAACACTGATGCAGACGCGTTATCCGCTTCAGGCTCAGTTGCTTGAATTGGACTCTTTCTGCCACGATCACCAAAGTCGATGAGTGCAACAGGGGTGGGTTTGATCTGACGATCAACGCCTTGGCTGATATCATCTGATTGCGTATTGAAACGAATCTGTATTTCACAAGCATCAGGATCAATACCCGTAGCTGCATTGCGATAGCCTGTATCGCGTAATACTTCGCGAACTAATTGCTCCGCCTGATCTCTTACTGAGGTGAATATCTGATGGTCGCGTGTTTTGAATTCACCAGCGACGATCACACATTGATCTGCCAGCATGGTTTCACAAGCAACCCGTGCATTTGGATCAAGTGTCAGGAACGCATCAAGGATACGATCAGAAATACGGTCGGCAAGTTTGTCTGGGTGTCCTTCAGACACAGATTCAGACGAAAATAAACCATTTTGAATATGCATAGCATTCTCCTGTTTAGCGACGTTCAACAAAATGTAGGGAGTCGCAATCTGGATCAAATCCTCCCAGCCTGTTATTTTTTTCGGCAGACCGACCGAGTAACGCTGTATTGCAATAATGCTTTTCTGCTGTTGGAGTGCAACTAAAAAAAATAAGAAATTATCTTAGTAAAATCAATTGTGGAATCGCATCTGCATCGCACCAGACAATCGCATTTTGAGCGAATTGATTCGCTAATTTCTTAGCAGCTTCCAGCGACATGCCCAAAACAAAATTACTTGCTTCAGCATGCCATTCTCCTGAAAGATGCCGACCTTCGCCATCACAAAAGATCAAACTGCGTTTGCGCAACTCAGTTGCCAATCTCAGCTGATGCTCTTGATTTTGACTATCGCTCAATAGCACACTGTACGGATTGCATGCTGTGATTAACGTACCGCTGTTAGCGCCAGATTCTTTATAGAGTTTCTTAAGTTCTGTACTAGGAATGCCAATGCGCAATGTGAATGGCAGTAAGCCATTGACGTGATAATGCGTTTCTTGGTAAGCAGCAATCGTTGCTGCATCAATCGTCGTCGTAGAAAACAAAAAACCCTCCGTAGCTGGAGGGTCGACGCTGGCTGTTTGGTTGCTCTTTTCAGAGCCACATTTGCTTTTTAAGCAGACCACCTTGCACAGTGTAGCAGGTTGGTTTAGGGCGTCGACCCTAGATCTCAATGTATGGTTGACGTTATACAGAAAACATTTTTCGATGTCAACCATCAAAGTTCTCATTCAAATTTTTCAGCACAGTACCGGAATATCTGAATGCACATCACAGGCTCAAGAATAACTTCTTCATGCGACAAATTTTGTCGTATTAAAGCAGGGTTGATACTATTTTATATGCGACATATTTTGTCGTTATTGAAATGTAGAATCTATACTGCTTATTCATGCTTTGAAATGCTATTCCTCGCTATTTTTGAAAATGACGCTGAATCAGAACGACCGAAGCTGAACCAGATAAACAATTTAAGGAGAAAAATTGCTGCGTGAAACCTTGGAGTTTGCACTGAAGTTGAAGCGTCCTTATGCTGGGACAGGCGTTGCTGCATTGGCAGAGTTTTTATTGGCATTACCATCTGCTTTTGAGGATGACTTTGGAAATATTCATGTTCCTGTCGGTCGCTCCACAACATTGTTCAGCAGCCATATCGATACGATGCATCAAGGAGATGGCATTAATCCTTATAAAGTCATATTTGATAAAGACGAGCCAAGTAAATGCTTACGGTATCGAGCACTAGCCGAATGTCTGGGAGCCGATTGTGCTGCAGGCGTTGCGCTGATGGTCAGCATGATTCATGCGCGTGTTCCTGGATACTATGTTTTTCACGATGGCGAAGAGCAAGGGTGTTTAGGTAGTCGGTTTCTCGCTCAGGAGACCTTATTCTTACAGCAGTTTCGACGAGCAATCGCTTTTGATCGTAGGGGCAGTAAATCGATTATCACGCATCAATCTGGAATTGAAACTGCCAGTCCACGATTTGCCGCTGATCTTGCAGCCGACTTTCTACAGCAAGGCTTACACCTGGAACCGAATGACCGTGGTGCGACGACAGATGTGTTTCATTATCGTGAAATTATTCCTGAATGTACGAATGTCTCTGTCGGCTATCACTTTGCACACTCGCCAAAAGAATGGCTGGATTTGGTTTATTTAGAAAAAATCGCCTTAGCATGTGCTAAAGTTCGATGGGAAAATTGTAAATAAATTCACTAATGATGCTGTGCTCGGTCAACTAATCAATAATTTGAATAATGAATGACACGCTGTTACGCCAGTGGGCGATGCTTAATTACATACCTCGTTATCCGCGCAAAGTCGATGTCGCTACGTTGGCAGCCAGATTATTCGCTGCAGGGTATGAAATTTCCAAGCGCTCTATCCAACGTGATCTGATCACATTATCTCAGGTCGTTCCTTTAGTGTCTGATGATGCAAAGCCTCAGGGATGGTCATGGAAGGCTGATGCTGCACAATTAGAATTGCCGACGCTAGAACCTCAGGCAGCGCTGACTTTTCAGCTTGTAGAGCGTTATATGCAGTCCTTGCTGCCTTCTTCTACCTTGGCATATCTTCAGCCTTGGTTTAAGACTGCCAGAGCAGTCTTAAATCAGCATGACACCAGTATCGCGTCGTGGCCAGACAAAGTACGTGTCTTACCAAGAGGCGTTCAATTATTAGCGCCTGTGATAGACGAACAAGTGCAAGCGGTGATCTATCAATGCCTTTCAGAGAATAAGCGTGTTCAGATTACTTATCTACCTCGCGCAAGCAAAGAAGTAAAAGAATACATGATCAGCCCATTGGCTTTGGTTGTGCGCGATAAGCTTATTTATTTACTTTGCACGATGAAAGAGTATGCAGACATTCGCCAATTAGCCTTACATCGGATCAAAACTGCTGAAATCACCGAGAAAGAGATTAACCGCCCGACTGACTTTGATGTGGACACTTATATCGCGTCAGGAGCATTTGGCATTTTAGATGTTGCGACGACGATGAAGTTAGTAGTGAATTTTAACGTGGATGCCATCGCTCATCTCACTGAAACATCGATCTCGTCAGATCAAAAAATAGAAGAAAAAGAAGGTGGAATTTACACTCTCACAGCGACCGTGCCAGATAATCTGGAAATCTGCTGGTGGTTATTGGCGTTTGGAGATCAGGTCGAAGTAATCAAGCCTGAAAAATTACGGAGAAAGATTAAAAATATTGCGCAGTCAATGTGTCGTCGGTATGAGCGGGATGACGTTAAGTTGAGCTATTAGTGGTAATTAATGCAGAAAATTTTCTTACTGCTTTTAGGCATGGTACTCACGAGTTGATGAATGCAATTCTGGATTTCGATATTCAAGCAAAGAGCATAAATTGCATTGTAACACGATCTCAATTTTTGCAGTTTTAATTGTGAGTATCTCTGAAAATACAGTCTGCCACCGATCATGCAAAATTAACGTTACACGAAAAGACAGGAAAAAATACCGAAACTCACACGCAAAAATTAGAATTGGTATTTTAAGAAAATGAAAATGAACTTTTTTTATTGTAAGTGTTAATCGGGTGTTTAAAAATATCGAATCCCTAGGCTTTAAGTCAGGAAAAAATGGTGCGCATTCAGCACGCAGCATGATGATAGTTGAGTTGTCGTTGCTGCTTGAGGCACATCCTGAAGGCGCTGATCTTGGTCGCATTAAGGAGGATATCGAAGTCTTTAATATCCTTCAAAAGCCAACGTCGAATTCACGGCGGCTCACCTATCGCCATTTGCTGGATTTGTATGGACTGGAAGATCGTATTTGCCTGTTTCGAGTTTTTAGAAAATTGTGGTTGCAGGCACCCGAGGCGCGAGCAGTGTTGGCATTGCAGTTGGCCTTGTGTCGTGACCCTTTGTTGCGCCTTGCAATGCCCTTGATGATAGAAACTAAACCGGGTGTAGGTGTTAGTCGCCAGCAGATTGAAGATTTATTGGAGGCGCATAACCCAGGTGGTTATAGCCCAGCTTCTAAACAGTCGTTTGCGCAGAACATTAACGGCAGTTGGACACAGGCGGGGTTTTTGGAGGGGCATGCGCGCAAGACGCGAGTTCAGCCGCAAATTCATGCAGCAAATGTCGCGTTTGGATTGTTCATCGCCAAGCTGCAGGGATTTGAGGGGCAGCGTGCCTTTAATAGTGATTGGTGCAAATTATTGCATCCGTATGCGAGCGAATTGTATCCATTGGCAATGGCCGCTTCCTCGCGTTCGTATTTGCGTTACAAACAATCGGGTGACATCATCGAGGTCAGTTTCCCTGGATGGCTAACAGAATCAGAGAAGGAGCAGTTACATGGCTGATCGTATCAGCAGTCTGTTGAAAAACTATGAAAGCCACATTAGCCTCCCGTGGCCGCAATTGAGCTCGAGTGAAGAGCGCACGATGTTCTTGATGTACAAGCCCGAAGACGAAATGAAATTGCGTGCACGGGTTGCTGAGTTTGAATTAGCGACTACCAAGTATCAGCACCCGTGGATACTGCTTGATATCAGCGACAGTTTTGCAACTTGGTTAGCAAAGCAAGATTATGCAGAATCGTATTTCGAAGACCCTGAATACTTGGTCGGCAATTACGAATACTTCGCCAAAGAATTGGTTGAAAGTTTAGTGCAACAGATCACAGATAAACAAAACGATGCGACTGCTATCGCCTTACTCGGGTGCGGCACATTGTTTGGTATTACTTCAGTGGCAGATTTGGTCAAAAATCTCGCTGCCAAAATCACTGGGCGTTTGCTTGTATTTTTTCCAGGTGAACAAGAGGGAAATGTATACCGCTTGCTCGACGCCAAAAACGGCTGGGGTTACCTCGCCACAACCATTAAAGCCTAAATTGAAAGCACAATAGGATAGCCCATGCTGAATCGTGATATTTTTCAGAACGACCCTGTAGAAAGTTTTTTAGCGAATAACGGCGTTGCTAAAGTCACAGACGAGAAAACCAAAGAGGCCTTGTCGACGCTCGAATATGAACTCAAAACCTTCGTTTGTGATGGCAAGTATCAGCAAGGGATTGAGCTGATTCTCTCAAATTACCTCACCAGCCTCAAAACCAACAACGAACAAAAAGGCGTGTGGATTTCAGGTTTCTTCGGTTCGGGTAAATCACACTTAGCAAAAATGCTGAGCAGCCTGTGGGTCAATCAGGCTTTAAGTAATGGTCAGACTGCTCGCGGTGTGGCCGATCTGCCGCAATCCACCAAACAGCTATTTGAAGAACTTTCTCAGCAATCAGTGTTACGTGCAGGCTTGCATTCGGCGTCCGGCACCTTAGGCGCGTCGGCTGGAAAAAAAGTGCGTCTCTCCTTACTGGCGATTATCTTCAAATCGGTTGGCTTGCCTGAGCTCTACCACCAAGCAAAATTTTGTCTCTGGTTGCAAGAGAAGGGTGTGCTTGATCAAGTGAAGCAGCAAGTGATTGCCAAATCCTCCGAGAAAGACTCCGAAGAAGCTTGGGCAAAAGAGGTTCGTAACATCCACGTCTCGCCGATTCTGCATCAAGCAGTCCTACAGGCGATTCCAGAGCTAGGCTCTGATGGTAAAGAAGTACGCGAAATGTTGCGCAGTCAATTCGCAATTGTTGATGATGTCAGCAACGATGAAATGGTGTTGGCAATTGTTGATGCCATGCAGCGCAACGGAGAAATCCCACTGACCTTAGTCGTGCTCGATGAGGTTCAGCAATACATTGGCAACGATGTCGATCGCGCGATGGATATTCAAGAAGCGGTTGAGACCTGCTGTAAAGCGAGCAAGCTCAAGTCTAAGCTTTTATTTATTGGTACAGGCCAGAGTGCTTTAGCAGGTATGGCAAATTTGCAGCGTCTGATGGGTCGTTTTCAAATTCCCGTTCAGCTTGAAGATACTGATGTTGATGCTGTCATTCGCAAGGTGATTTTGCAAAAGAAAGAGAGCGCGCGACCACAGATCAAAGAGGTCATCGACACCAATCTCGGGGAGATCTCACGTCATCTACATGGTTCTACGATTGAGCATCACAAAGACGATGAACGTTACGTTGTAGCAGATTATCCTTTGCTGCCAGTACGCCGTCGTTTTTGGGAAAAAGTCTTGCACGCACTGGATGTGACAGGAACGGGTTCGCAATTACGTAACCAATTACGCATCGTCCATGAGGCGTGTAAATCAAGTGCGCAAAAGCCCTTAGGCAATGTATTGCCTGCAGATTTTATCTACGATCAAATCGCGACGAACCTGTTGCAAACCAATATGATCTCGAAAGATATTTACGAGACTATAGGCCGTAAAAAGGCAGGGGACGATACAGATAAAGCACAAGCGCGAGTGTTGGCATTGATTCTCTTGATCGGCAAGCTACCAACCGACGTGGATCATGGCATTGCGCCAACGGAAGAGTTCTTAGCTGATTTGCTAATCGAAGACCTAAATAACGACAAACACAGCGTGCGCAGAGATTTGCCAGGCTGGCTCAACGACTTGCAAAAAGAAGGTTTGCTGATGAGCATGCCGACCGAGCGCGGTCTCGAATATCGTTTGCAAACCGCAGAGAGCGCGCAATGGTACGACGAATTCCGTAAGCAGAAGAATGACTATCGCGGCAACCCCCAGCGCATTGAAGGCTACAAGCAACAAATGATTCAAGCCTATGTGCGCAAGGCGGTCAGCGATGCTCGCCTGGTTCAAGGGCAAAGCAATGTCAGCCGTGCGATTACTTGTAGTTTTGATGCAGAGTTACCAAGTGATAGCGCAGAGAAGCTTTATGCGTGGGTGCATAACGCTGCAGAAAAAGCATTTATCGACGCCGCGCGCGCTGCAAAGCCAGATCAAGCGACGATCTACATCTATGTGCCCAATAGTCATCAATCCGATATCGCTGATGCCATCATCGAGCTAAAAGCCGCCGAAATGACGCTAGAAGTGCGTGGCAACGCCAACACCGAAGCCGGTCGCGATGCACGTTCCGCGATGGAAAACAGCCGCAATACTGCCGAGCGCAAGCTCAATAATCTGCTCAAAGAAATTTACGGAAATATTCAGGTCAAGTTGGCTGGTGGTGCTGATGCAGATGGCGATACCTTGCCTGAGCAAATCCGCAATGCAGGTATGAAAGCTGTTGAACGCTTATACAAAGAGTTTAATTCGGCAGACGATGCCAAATGGGAGAGCGTCTACAACAAAGCCAAGCGTGAAGGTGGTGAAAACGCGATTGAGGCCTTGGGCTTTAAAGAAGAGGCGAGCAAGCACCCGGTTTGCCAAGCGCTCTTACGTTTTATTGGCGTTTCAAAAACGGGGAGAGAGGTTCGCGAAAAATTTTCTAACGCACCGTATGGCTGGCCTCAGGATGCGATTGATGGTGCCGTGTTCGCGTTGTTAGCTTGCGGCGCGCTCACTGGCACCGACATGACCGGTCAGTTGGTCTCAGCAAAAACCTTGGAACGTTCTGCATTGACTCAAGTCACACTACGCCCAGAAAAAATTCAATTAAGTAAAATTGATTTAATTCACGTGCGTAGCTTGATAAATGCCTTGCTTAACGATCAAGGCATTACCTGTAATGCCGGTGAAGAGCAAACCAATATCGTCCCGGCATTGAAGGCCGCTCGTAACCTGGCACACAAAGCCGGTGGCGATGCGCCATTGCCACAAAGCCCAAGTACAGATTTACTCGACAATTTGTTAATGAAGGCCGGTAATGAGTTGCTGCGTGCTGCGCTCGATGCGCGCAAAGAGATCGAAGCCGAAGTCGAGCAATGGAAAAACACCATCGCCCTGATCACAAAACGCCAATTGCAATGGCAAGATCTGGACGACGTGCTCAAGCACTGCAAAGGCTTAAGTTTTGCTGCCAACATCGAAAACGAACGGCAAGCTATTTTCCAAAACCGTAGTTTATTGGCAGAGCCCAACCCGATTGATCCGCTGATCAAACAAGCCTTCACTGGCATTCGCGACGCAATCGTCAATAAGCATGGTGAGTTTGAAGCAGAGTATCAACGCTGCCGCGATCAATTGGAAGGCGATGACCAATGGAAGAAACTGACCGCTGAGGAACAAGCTCAGATTTTGCTCGACCACCATATTGATCAAATACCAGCTTTACAGTTAGCAGACAACGATGCGGTGCTAGAGAGTTTGAATCAATGTAGCCTCAGCCAATGGAATGACAAGCGCGCCTCATTAATGTCTAAGTTTGATGCTGCGCGCCATTCTGCCATCGCCAAACTGAAGCCTAAGGTCAAACACCTACAAAGCCCACGTCGTTTAATTGAAAATGAAAGCGACTTGCAAGCGTGGCTCAAAGAAGCGGAAGCACAAATTCGCAATGAATTAGCCAAAGGCCCTGTGGCGATTGGTTAAGTAGTCCAACTTTAGATTTTGAAGGAACACCATGCGTCAAGCACTGGATAAGAATTTGCGTAATGCATTAGAGCGCATCGTAGTGAACGCCAGAGAAGTTGCCGAACAAGCGGTGCGTGAAGCGATTACGCGCTTAGGCGTGGCAGAGCCACAAGCGCCTAGCTATCTCGATGATGCAGAAAAACAGTTACGCGTGAAGTTGCGTGCCCATGCGCGCCAACTGGGTGACATGAAGTATGCCAACGATACGCAAGATGTCGATCTACTGATCGCCGAAGCCGCCTACGAACATTGGCATCGCATGCTATTTGCGCGGTTCTTAGAGCAAAACAATCTCTTGATGTTTGACGCGGTGACGCCTCTGACTTTGGATGAATGTGCAGAGCTGGCCAATGAAGAAGGCCTTGCTAGCCCCTGGGCGTATGCGGCACAATTGGCGTCAAAAATGTTGCCGCAAGTGTTTCGTCAAGATTCACCGATTTTTCAACTTAATCTCGCCCTGGAACATATTCGCGATCTAGAAAACAAAATTGCCAGCATTGCCCCAGAGACCTTTCAAACACAAGACGCCTTGGGTTGGGTGTATCAATTCTGGCAAACCAAGCGCAAACAGGACGTGAATGATTCTGGCGTCAAGATCGGTGCAAAAGAACTCAGCCCCGTCACCCAGCTCTTTACCGAGCCCTATATGGTCAGCTTCTTGCTCGACAATGCACTCGGTGCCTGGTGGGCGAATAAACGCCTAAGCGCCAACGATATCGCAACCGCCAAGACCGAGCAAGATTTACGCGAACGTGCTGCACTGCCTGGCGTGCCACTCAGCTATCTACGTTTTGTTGCCAACACCAAAGAAGGCGAACTTGCCTGGCAACCCGCCGCAGGTAAGTTTGAACAATGGCCGCAGCATTTAAGTGAACTCAAAACCCTAGACCCCTGCTGCGGCTCTGGTCACTTTTTAGTGGCGGCGTTTTTGATGCTAGTGCCTATGCGCATGGCACTCGAAAAACTCAGCGCACAAGAAGCGGTGGATGCGGTACTTCGCCAAAACATCCATGGCCTAGAGCTAGACCAACGCTGCGTAGAACTTGCCGCCTTTGCCTTAGCGCTTGAAGCTTGGCGTTACCCAGATGCTGGCGGCTATCGTGCACTGCCCGAATTGCATATCGCTTGCACGGGTTTATCTGTAAAAGCAGCCAAAGCAGAGTGGAAAGCCTTGGGCATCCAACTTGAAGATGCGGGTGGCAAAAAGAATTTAGCAATTGCGCTTGATTGGTTACATCAAACTTTTGCTGATGCGCCTGTGTTGGGCAGTTTGATCAATCCGCGCAAATCGGATGCCGCTAAGATCGTGCAGTGGGACGAACTCTCAGCTGCGTTGAATCAAGCATTGAGTTTGAATGCAGATGGCCACAACGACGAGAGGCATGAAGCGGGCATTGTGGCGCAAGGCTTAGCAAAAGCGGCGACCTTGCTAGCTAGTGAATTTAGCTGGGTTATTACGAATGTTCCTTATTTAACAAGAGCTAAGCAAGATGAAGTGTTGATGGAATTCTGTGATAAATATCATTTTGATAGTAAGAACGAGCTTGCATATTCATTCACTGATCGATGTATAGCTTTTTGTAATGATGGAGGTGTTTTTAGTGCTGTTTTACCTCAGAATTTCCTCTATATGAAAAGGTATGTCGAATTTCGAAAAAGGCTTATAGAAAAAACTCGGTGGAAGAGTCTCGCTCGATTAGGCGCAAGGGCGTTTGATTCTATAACAGGCGAAGTCGTTAATGTTTGTCTTTTAACTTTGCAAAATAGTCAAATTGGCGAGGACTATATTCGTGGCCTTGAGTTATCCAAGAACAGTAATTCAGATACTAAGAAAAACGAACTGATTAAGACGGACTTGCTCTCGATTCTTCAGCGTTCTCTTGTTAAAAATGATGATAGTGTTTTTACATTTCGACTTAACGTTGACGGCCTATCTACGTTGGAAAAATTCGCTACTTGTTATCAAGGGCTTCGATCGGGAGATGCTAACAGGTTTATTCAAGAGCATTGGGAAACTAGCAGCATCCAGTTCGGATGGGAATATTTCCAAACTTCCTCGGGAGATATGGATAATTTTTTCGTCGGATGCAGCGGGAAAATATTTTGGGAAAATGGCATTGGAAGTTTGGCGAGATATGCGAAGGAGAATCGTGAAAAATTGCATGACATGCACGAGAGTGGAAATCGATCCTGGGGTAAGCCTGGAGTCGCAGTTGGTCAAATGACTTTGCGAGCATCGCATTACTCTGGAGTTAAGTTTGACAATCCGGTTGCAGTGATGAGCCCGATAAATGATGAGCATCTTCTGGCACTTGTAGCATTTTTAGACAGCGACGAATTTAGAGATAGAGTAAAAGAAGTAAATCGTGGAGTGTATGTAACAAATGGAGCGCTGCTCAAAGTCAAATTTGACCTCGAGTATTGGTTAGGTATCGCCTCAGAAATGTACCCAAATGGTTTCCCACATCCATACACAAGCGACATCAGACAATGGATTTTTCACGGCCACCCGTGCGGCGCAGTAATCTGGCACGAGCAAGATAAAGTCACGGCTCTAGGCGCATTGCGTCGTGACGACTCAGTAATGCAAGTCGCCTTAGCGCGCCTCCTAGGCTATCAATGGCCAGCCGAATTAGATCCAGAGCTGAAACTCGCCGATGAACAAAGACATTGGGTCAAAGCATGCGCAGCCTTATCGCATTTAGTCGACGATGATGGGATCGCTTGTATCCCCGCAGTGCGTGGTGAAAAACCCGCAGCCGACAGGCTGGAAGCGATGTTGCAAGCAGCTTATGGCGAAGCTTGGAATATCAATGTACTCAACGAACTACTTGCTGCTGTGGGTGCGGTTAGTGTAGAAGCCTGGTTGCGTGATAAGTTTTTTGAGCAGCACTGTAAAATGTTCGGGCACCGCCCGTTTATCTGGCAAGTGTGGGACGGTTTGAAAGACGGCTTTAGTGCTGTCATCAATTACCATAAGTTGACCGCTGATAATTTGGATCGACTCATCTACACTTATTTAGGCGATTGGATACGCACGCAAGAGCAAGGTGTTAAAGACAAAAAAGACGGTGCCGATATCCGCCTCGCTGCTGCTTTGAACTTAAAGACTGAGTTAGAGAAGATCAAAGAGGGCGAACCTGGGTACGATATCTTCGTACGCTGGAAGCCACTGCACGAGCAACCTATAGGCTGGAACCCTGATCTAAATGACGGTGTACGCCTCAACATTCGCCCCTTCATGTCGGCCAAAGACATGGGAAAAAAAGGTGCAGGCATCTTACGCGCTAAACCGAATATCGATTGGAAAAAAGACCGCGGCACCGATGTAGCAACTGCCCCGTGGTACCACCTCGGCCCCGTCTATGGCGAGAGCGAAGGCGCTCGTATCAATGATCATCATTTGACTCGAGCCGAGAAGTTAGCTGCGCGCGAGAGATATGCTGCTGAAGTGGCGTTGCTTGGTGAATCAAGTATTGACAAAACCGCTGCTCTAGCAACAGGGAAGTCTGAGAAAAACAAAGATGGGCAAGCGAGTTTGATTTGAGTAATTTGTCTTTGAAGTTGGATTTTGGAAATTTCGCTAGACACGAGTTTTTCATTGATGCAATCAGCCCCCGATTAGATTTGCGATATTTTTTTGCGGTTTGGGTATTTCTTTGGAGTTAAATTTCATCCTCATAGGTCAACAATGACAACCATTAAAGAATTACTTGTTTCTGGCAGTAATGGTACAACCGATAAAGTATTGATAAGACAAAATTACTCGTTACAAAAATCACTCTCAGGTACTAAGAAAGTTCCGACGACGTTTACATTTATTCTTAGTAGTAGCGGAGAAGAACTAAATTTCATATCTGAAGTGAAGTTTCAAGCTCTATCTACAGATGTAATCTACGAAGTGCGGTAACCCTACGTTTGGGTACGAAGTTTATTTTTTGTTATTTTCTACGTATTGAGAAAACGTTCCTTTCTGAAAGGCTAGAAAGTGACAAAATAAGAACGTAACATTGATTTTGCACGGTAACAATGTTAATGTTACCGTGCATTTTTCATGTTACGGTTTCTTTTGAGATAACTTTTCGGCACTATTTAATCATGAACCCTTCTCTTAACGATGCTAAGCCTGGGCAGGCATGCAGCTATATCAGTGAGGTCTTCCGCCCTTGCCGGGAACTGGGGGCATGGGATGCTGCCGCCACTTTGCCTTTATACCTGCAAGCCAATTGGATTTTTCGCCGCATTGATGTGGCTGGCATGGAATGTCTCTTGATTTGGGATGCATGGGGTGAGCAGCAGGAAACCGCATCGAACCTACGCAAGCACATTGAAAAGCTGCGCGCCAGTACAACGATGCCGATTATTTACGGCGTCAGCGACACCACCTCATTTCACCGCAAGCGCATGATCGATCAAGGCATTGCCTTTGTGGTGCCTGGCAAGCAATTGTATTTGCCATTCGCTGCTTTAGATTTGCGCGAGAATTTTGCTGCCTACAAATCACAGCCTGTTTCTCGTTTAAGCGCTTGTGCGCAACAGTTGGTGTTGCTGGAATGTTTGGGATATTGGCAGCCACAATGTCCGGCACAAGAATGGGCGGCACGATTAGGCCTTAGCAAAATGACGGTGTCGCGTGCTTACAGCGAATTAGATGCATTGGGCATTGCGCATTTCGAGTTGTTGGGTCGACAGACTAATTTGTATTTTAAAGATCGCGGTCAAGTACTTTGGGAAAGAGCCCTGCCTCATTTGAGTAGCCCCGTGAAGCGCGAAGTCAACATGAGTCGACGTATTTATCAAGAGTGTCGAGACAGGTTTCAATGGATGCAGCAAGAGCTAGTGAATTTAGAATGCGCTGCGGGTGAGTGGGCATTATCGAAACTTGGCATGCTCGCTAGCCCCAAGCAAGCTTGCTTTGCACTTGGTAAATTGGAGTGGGAATGGTTCACCAAATTCAGTCCAGCAATCGAAGATGCTCGCTATGACGAAGACGTCGTGCATATTCAAGCCTGGCGTTATGACCCAAATTTCCCAAAAGACCATCGCCAGAATTTGCATACAGTTGATCCGCTATCACTGTATTTGAGCTTGCAAGATATGAAGGATGATCGGATACAGATTGCACTCGACGAGCTTTTGGCGCAAGTATGGAATCGTGTGGAGAAGAAATCATGATTCAAGGGCTTGAAAAATTTCGTGATTTTTTCAAAGGCTTTGAAGATCACTATACCCTCATAGGTGGTGTGGCCTGCGAATTGAATTTAGACGAAGCTGGTATTGATTTTCGTGTTACGAAAGATCTCGACTTGGTCTTGGCAGCAGAAGTAATGACACCTGAATTTGTGCAACGATTTTGGGAGTTCGTCAAAGAGGGTGGTTATCAAGTAAAACAAAAGAGTAGCGGGGCAAAACAATTCTATCGCTTCAGTGAGCCGCAAAATTCAGAGTATCCCGTGATGCTAGAGTTGTTCTCTCGCGCAATTGATGGTGTTGTGTTGGAAGCCGACGCAACTCTTACACCGATACCGATGGACGATGACATATCTAGTTTGTCAGCGATATTGCTTGATGAAAGTTACTATCGTTGCCTTCAAGATGGGAGGGTGTTAATCGACGGGGTCGCGGTACTATCTGCCGAATACATTATTCCGTTTAAGATGCGAGCTTATCAGGATCTTCGCTTACGTCGCGAGCAGCATGGCGAGGGAGACGCGAAACATATCAGCAAACACAAGAATGATGTTTTTCGTATGGTTCAACTCCTCTCACCGCAACAACGAGTTAATTTGCCAGAAGAGATTAAAGAGCACATGCGTGGCTTTATTGAAGCGATGCAATCTGAGTCGATCGATCTTAAAAATTTAGGCCTAAGAGGCATGACTGTTGACACTGTTTTGGATGTTTTTCAGCAGGTGTACGGCTTGAACGAGGACAAGCAATAAAACGCTAAAGAACGAACAGAGAAGTGCTTTGGCCTTCGATAATTGATAGATGGGGCATCGTACCGATGCACACGGAGTTGTAATTAATGAGTAAAGATCTTTATTCCCAAACGCCTTTAAATGTACTGGTCGCGCAGCTTCGTTCTTGCGCCGGCTACAAACCGCAGTCAGAAATGCAACCTGCAGCGATTTTGTGGACCGACAAAGAGTGCCAATGGCAGTCCGCCATGCCTTTGCTGAAACAGGTTCTGCCGGAACTGATAGAACTGGGTAAATATGATCCCGCTGCGCGACGAGGTCCGGCGATTTGGATTAAATGTGCGATTGCGCGCACGGTCGGCGATCTTCCACGTGAACTTACACCTATCATTTATTTGCCTGGCCTGGCTCGCAAAGATATGCGTGCAATTGAATTATGCCCAGAGGAGCTTAAACCGCTTGCAGAGCTGCAATATCGCGGTGTGTGGTGGGCGACGCCAAATAATAGTCGTGATTGGTCAGTCTCAGCATTCTTGACCAATAAGACCGTAGGTCTTGAACTGGATTTGGCGAAAGATGAAAAATCGCAACAAGCGCTGCTGGATGTATTGCCCTATTTTTTGCAAGAGCGCACAGAGACATTGCAAGGTCGTCGTTTGAGCGCTAAAGATTTTCATCAACTGGTGGCCGATGACCCCGTACGCGATTTGCTCTTGTGTTTGAATGACCCAACGATATCCAACACGTGGGATGAAACGAAGAAATCGATTTTCAAACAGCACGTTGCGTCGGTGTTTGGTCTGCAGGGAGATTTAAGTAATCAGACACAAGCCTTGCATTACTTATGTGAGGCGCAAGGGGCGTGGGCTGAAGTGTGGGATCGGTTTGTACAAATGGCGCATCGTCTGCCACGCCTGGTGGCATCGATGAAAGAGCTTTCACCCCAGGGTTTGGCCTATGATTCTAGCCATTATCTGAGCGTGAATTTGCACGACGAAGCAGAGTTGGCAGAAGCACTCTTGGCATTGCCCAATACTTCTGAAGACGATTTACGTGGCCGTTTGCATCAGCTTCTCGAAAAGCATCAAGCTCGGGCAAATTGGCTTTGGTATGAGCTTTCATATTCGCCTAACCTGGAAATACTGCAAGCCTTGTGTGAGGTGGAGCAATCAACCCGCTCTGTATTGTCGGGCCCAGATGCCGTGACGATGGGGAAAGCCTATGCAAAACAACATTGGCAAACCGATGCTGCGGCGCTAGCAGCGATGGCGAAGGCGAGCGATGATACCCAACGCCAAATGGTTGCGGCGATTTTGGCAGTGATCTATACCCCGTGGCTTACCGGTGTCGCTGAGAATTTTCAGCGATTGGTACAAGAACACGGTTATCCTGGGCGAGCGAAGAATGAAATTAATCAAGCGCACTCTGACTATGAGTTAGATAGCCAAGTCGTATTTTTTGTTGATGGCTTACGCTACGACGTTGCACAAAAAATACTTGCTCATTATTCCAAGAAGAAAAACTTGGCTGTGGAACTCAGCTCGAATTGGTCAGCCTTACCATCGTTGACCGATACCGCCAAAGCGGCTGTCACACCTATTTTCGATTTGCTGACGGGTTTATTAACAGCCGATGACTTCAAGCCCATACAAGCACAAACAGAGCAAAGCTTTTCAAGTCACTTCTTGAAGACTTTGTTAAGTGAGCGAGGCTGGCAATATTTAGACGGTATTGAAACCGGCGACCCAACTGGAAAAGCCTGGGTGCAAACGGGTGATATCGACAATGCCGGGCATCAGGAGCAATTACGTCTGCCGAATCGTATCGATTCGATTTTGCAAGAAGTCGAAGCACGCATAGATAGTTTGATCAATGCAGGGTGGCGGCATATTCGTTTGGTGACAGATCACGGCTGGCTATGGGTGCCAGATCAATTACCAAAATCTGAGTTACCTAAAGATGTTACAACCAAGTTGTCTCGACGCTGTGGGATTATCAAAGGTAATGTCGCAACATCACGCTTAAGTCAGCCATGGCATTGGAACGAGAACGTTCGTATTGCGATGGCGCCGGGAATCAGTTCTTTTACCGCGGGGGATTACTACAACCATGGCGGTTTGTCCTTACAGGAATGCATGACCCCAGTGTTGAATATTCATGTGAAGGCACAAACCGTAGTTAGTAGTGAAGACTGATTTCCTTCACCTGCCACTAAATACAGAATTGTGTTTGATACGCGTCTGCTCGACTGTATTTTCGGCAATGGTCGTCTGACTCGCTACTGCGTCAAACTCACCTCGTTTGAAGAGCACAATCAGTGTGTTGTCGCGCTCGACGCCGAGTGCGTCACACATTTCATGAACATCGTCGAGTGCCATTTGGCGTTTGAACTGGTCAAGTTGGCTAGACGTATTGTAGATGCTGAAAATATTCGCTGTGACGCGCTTATCCTTAGTAGCCTCGCCACCACCAGGGTTGACGATATCGTTGAAGACAATGCGTTCGCCTTGCTTGAGTCGTTGAATGAAATCTAAAACACGACTTTTAGCGGCGCTTTTGCCGAGATCGTAATGGTCGTAGCTAACGCCATTGACCCATTGCGCTTTGATCCAATTTTGATGTTCGCCCCTTAACGCACGTTTCGCCTTGACGTAAGGCGTTCCATCTTTGAGATACTCCTCACGTATCAGACGTATGGCTTCGAGTAAGTCATGATCTTTCGTGTAGCCACTGAAGTCGGGCTGATTTTGGTTTAATAGTGCAGGTACCACGCAGTAGCTATCAGTGAAGAAAACCTCATCGTCGATCACTTTTCGATTGCTAACCCAAGCCGCATTTGGGCGGACATTCGTGCCGCGGTCGAAACCCGTAATCTCATAACGTTCACAAATTTGTTCAAAAACTTGTTTGAGGCCATCGAATTGGTCGCTATTGTCACAAGATTCGAGATGATTGAGTAATTCACTATAGGCACTGATTGCATCGAGATTGGTGTAATGTTTGGCATGGGTATTGTGGTGGTAGCCACATGCTCGTCCTATATTAGCTTGCACGACGGCGGCAATGTTTGCGATGGTGCTGTCCCAGGTTGCGATCAAAGATTCTTTCATGCTCTGGCCAAAATTAATGCCAGCTCGAAAACCAGCGACCGTAATAGCAACTATTTTTTCGTCAAAAAGCTGCGCCGCTTCAAATTCTTTTTTGAAGTCATCAAGGCTCACGAGTTCTTCTTCATCGGTATCACTTAGACTTTGCCCGATGATGAAAATTTGATCCTCATTCAAACCATTCTTCAATAGAATTTTCTTAGCTTCCTGCGCAGAATTGCCTGGCACACGCACCAGTGCCCATCCCGCACCCTGATGCTGATGGAACTTTGCGAGGAAATCACGGCGCATCAACGAATCGTCACAAAAATTTCGTTGTGTGCGGTCGAGTTTGACGACTTGGTGAGCAGCATGCATTTGACGTATGCCATGATAATCTCCGCTCGTTTTATGAAACACCAATTTTGTATGAAACTGCTGGCGCAAAATGGATTCATCACCTGCCGCATATAGCGCGCTGAAAGGTGTCGCGGAAATGAAGACGACGTGCCCAGTTAAATTTTCTTTTTCAAGATAGTCGAATACTTTGCTATAACGAATGCCCTCAGATAATGATCCGTAATGGCATTCATCAATGATGATCAGCTTTGGTGCTTGATGCTTAAATTCCGTCGCTAAGGCGTGTTGGAAGTGATTGAAATTACTCACTACAACATTTGGTGCCTTCAACATGTCTTGGTTTGCTTGGGCGAGCAGCGCGGTATCGGCCATGGTTACCAGGTAAAGGGTGTCTTTGAGTTGCTTACGATCGCAAATGTCTTGGTCACCCAAAGACTGACGTTGCAAGCAGGCGAGCGCTAAAGCTACGCCTGATTTACCCGACTGCATTTCAGCTGCAACGACAACAGCTCTGGCGCCGCCATTGATTGCCGCAGCGGCCTTTATCGCAGCACTTCGCTGATGTTCGAAGATACCTTCAAGAATTAACTGAATATGTTGCCGATGTTTATTTGCGATTGAATGCATAAATAAATTTTTGAAGTAAAGCATTGTTTAGTGCCAGTGAGAAAATGGCACTAAACAATGAAGTTCGTTATTTTGATGAATTTCAATCAATAAATAAGGTCAGGAACGCCACTAAATTGACTTTGGTCATTAATAGTAGTCTCAACTTCTGGGCCTTCGTTGACTGCTATTTTTCTGTTCGTTGCTTCTTGATCCATATCGCCGCGTTTGAAAAGTACAACCAAGGTGTCGTCATAGGCGACATTCATCAGTGCACAAATTTCTTGCATGTCTTCATGTGACATGATTTTTTTAGCGACGTCGCGGCGAGAGACGTTGTAGACACTAAAAATGGTAGCCGTCATTGTCTTGTTGGACGAGAGTTCTCCACTACCCGGCATGACAATTTGATTATATTCCTGAGGTTTTTTATTTCGCAGGTTTTCGGTAAATAGAATAGTGCGCTCTTTCATCGTACCGATTTTGAGGGCTTTCTCTTTGTTGTCATAGGTATCTCCGTTTACCCACTGCGCTTTAATCCAACTCTTATTGCGACCACGCATTGCTCTGTTGCCTTTGACTTTGGGACCGTAGTCGCGAAGAAATTCATCTCGAATAATATTAATCGCATCTAAAAATTGAGTATCTGTTGTGTATGCACGGTAGTTCGGGCGCTCTTCTTTAAGCTGAGCAGGGATCGCGACAAAATCTGCAGTTTGATAGGTTTCAACATCGCCAATCGGTTTACGCTTCTTGCTATTGACTGTTAATCCAACATCAAGACCTTGGACGCGATACTCAGCACAAAGCTCATCAAAAAATTCACGCAGTCCTTCGAAATCCGAAGCTGCGTGTTCGTTCGTTGTTTTTTCTAAATAGTCGAGTGAGTCAGCATATGCCATGACCGCATCAAGATTGGTGAAGTGGATCGGTGAATGATTTTGATGGTAGCCACAAGCGCGACCAATATTGGCTTGAACAACAGCTGCAACACTTGCGACGGTACTATCCCAAGTAGATATAATGCTGTTTTTCATCGATCCAAAATTAATGCCAGCACGACAGCCAGCAACAGTGATAGCGATAAATTTTTCTCCAAACATTTCGGCATCGCTATATTGTTTTTTGAATCTCTCAATAGTGGTTTGCTCATCTTCGGAAACGCCTTGAAGTGATTTTCCAATAATATAGATATTGTCTTCGGAGATTCCCTTAGACTTGAAGTAATCTTTAGCCGCCATAGCAGTTCCAGCAGGAACACGAACTAATGACCAGCCTGGACCATCAATTGATTTGAAGTGCTCGATAAAGTGACTTCGTTCAGGCGATTCGACAAGAAAGCTTCGGCTACTACTTGGCAAAGGAAAGACCTTATTCGCTTTTAGCATTTCCCGCACACCAAAATATTCATTACTTGTTCTGTGAAATACAAGTTTGGTTCCAAAATTCCTACGAATAAGGGAATTTCTGATTAGTTCAGCTGCTTTTTCTTCGGCTTCTTTAGCTACGCTCAGATCACCCTCAGCTTGCGCAATTTCGGCTACTTCAATCGCCTGTTCATATGCTTCTTCTGCAGCGTACAGGGCACCAAAAGGTGTGGCGGAAATAAACACAACTTTGCACGTGTTATGTTCTTCTAGATAATCAAATATTTTGTTATATCTAACAGCAGATATATTTGAACCGTAATGGCATTCATCAATAATAATTAATTTAGGTGGGTTATTTTTGAATTCACTTTCTAAATCCGCATCGAATCGATTGAAGTTGCTGACGACAACATTTTTCGCAGCAAATAAGTCTTTTTTTGCTTGATCTAGCAGAGCAGTGTCGACCATTGTGAGTAAATATAACGTATCGCGTAATTTGCCTCGATTACTGATCTCGTCGTCTGATAGACTTAAGCGTTGTTCGCAAGCGAGTGTAAACCTCCCCCAATCAGTGCCAGGTATTACTAGAGTTTTGAGGTTGATGAAATAATCGGTATTCAACAGGTGTCATCCCGTTGAGCGAATCATGTGGACATTGCTCGTCAAGTGCTCACATTTATTGACTGTTAATTGTTAAAGAACCGCGAATACTTACATTCTTTTCTACTTAACTCTTCCGAGTTTTGCTTCGCATCGTTGTGTGCGTCAGCAGCATAGAAACGAGATTATGAAGCACTTCACTCTCACTGTCAACTCCCTTCACGCTTCAGATCCGCTTTTTCTTCTCGGCTTCCGCATTTTGTTGTGGGGGCGCCAATCAAATCGCTTGGCTTGGGGGTGTTGGAGCTACTTTCCGTTCCTTACTTCACTTCCTCTCCCGCATTTCTGCGGGAGGCGAACTATAGCAAAACCAACCTCAATTCGCAATCAAACTCGCAAATTATTTATAACTTATTGGTTCTTAAATTCCGGTGTGCGTTTTTCCAGGAATGCTTTCATGCCTTCTTTCTGATCTTCCGTTCCAAAGCTTGAATGAAACAGGCGACGTTCAAAATGCACGCCTTCCGACAACGTAGTTTCGTAAGCGCGATTAACAGATTCCTTAATCATCATAATGACAGGCAGCGACATGCTGGCAATCGTGTTCGCCGCAGACAGCGCTTCTTCCAGTAGCATATCCACCGGAACAATGCGTGAGACCAGTCCGGCGCGCTCCGCTTCTTCCGCATCCATCATGCGCGCAGTCAGGCACATGTCCATCGCCTTCGCTTTAGAAATAGCACGAGGCAAACGCTGAGTACCGCCAGCACCCGGCAAGGTTCCCAACTTAACTTCGGGCTGGCCAAATTTTGCGTTATCAGCAGCAATGATGAAATCGCACATCATCGCCAATTCACAACCACCACCTAAGGCATAACCTGCCACCGCAGCAATGACTGGCTTGCGAATCTGACGAATTACCTCCCAATTACGCGTGATGTAATCACCTTTATAAGCATCCATGAACGAGTAGTTCGCCATTGCCGCAATATCCGCACCGGCAGCAAATGCCTTCTGACTTCCGGTAATCACGATGCATTGGATCGCTTCATTCTGCTCAAACGCTTTTAACGCTGCGCCTAATTCATTCATTAGCTGATCATTCAGCGCATTCAGTGCCTTCGGACGATTGAGGGTAATCAGTCCCACTTTCTCTTTTGTCTCTACTAATATGCATTCGAATTCCATGGAAGTCTCCTATATAGTGTCAATGGATGTCCCGCTCAACGCGGCAAGGCTAAATTATTCAAACAATCCAGCGTTTCTATTTGCAGAACAGCCGGATTGTAAACAAAGGAAATCTATGTGGTTATTGCTATTAGAAGCCGGAATGGCGCTCTTTATATTGATCTTTATCGTATGGTGGACCATGTTTTCCGGACGACGCCCGGAAAATAAACCGCGCATTGAAGAACAAACTGACAGTAAGAACGACAGCAACTGAGCTTCATCGCATCAATTAATGCAAAGTGCGCGGAATAGAAAGTACAAATTCAGGAATCGCCACTTCAAAACGATGCCCATCTTCCGCCACACAGAAATACGAACCTTTCATACTTCCCTGTGGCGTCGTTAAGGAGCTGCCACTGGTGTATTCAAAACTTTGTCCGGGTTGCAAAAACGGCTGGTGCCCGACCACACCCAATCCTTTTACTTCTTCAGTGTGATTCTTTGCATCCGTAATAATCCAGTGACGTGCAATCACCTGCGCCGCCACCGTCCCGGTATTTTTAATCGTTATGGTGTAAGCAAACACAAAGCTCGCCTGATCCGGATTGGATTGTTCTTGCAAATACTGCGTCGCGACGGACACACTCATCTCGTAGGTAGCCACAGTCTCCTCTTTTCTTTATCAACTGCAATTGAATCTCTATTGTGCCAGAGGATGACAAAGACGACATGGATGGCGCAAGGTAAAATAGCGCATCTTTTCTTTTGCAAGACCTTTGCCATGACAACCTACCGAATTGCTCCCAGTATTTTATCCGCCGACTTTGCCCGACTGGGCGAGGAAGTGCGCAACGTCGTCGCTGCCGGTGCCGATATGATTCACTTTGACGTCATGGATAACCATTACGTACCGAATCTGACCATAGGCCCATTGGTCTGCGAAGCGATACGCCCGCATGTGCAGGTGCCGATTGATGTTCATCTGATGGTCAAGCCCGTTGATCGTATCATTCCCGATTTTGCCAAAGCTGGCGCGAATATCATCAGCTTTCATCCGGAAGGTTCTGAGCACATCGACCGCAGTCTTCAATTAATCCGCGATCATGGCTGCAAAGCCGGTCTGGTGCTGAATCCGGCAACACCTTTGCATGTGTTAGAACATGTCATGGACAAGCTGGATCTGATCTTGCTGATGTCAGTCAACCCAGGCTTCGGCGGTCAATCATTTATTCCGCACACCTTGAAAAAAATTGCTGCTGTACGCAAATCAATTGATGAGTCTGGTCGCGACATCATGCTGCAAGTGGATGGTGGCGTAAAAATAGACAATATCCGCGAGATCGCCGCAGCAGGCGCAGATACGTTTGTTGCTGGTTCAGCGATATTTGGCAAACCAGATTACAAAGGCGTGATTGACGCCATGCGCACAGAACTCGGAAAAGTCTGACTCCAATCAATCACCGCTTACATTTCAGACTCCCAATATACATGCGGCTTATGGCGCCATTTCCTGCCATGATCCGCATGTTTATTCAGACATTCAACAGGCATCGCCATGTTTAGTAATATCAACGCTGTCATCATTGATCTTGATGGGACCATGCTCGATACCGCACCGGATTTTCTGGTCGCGATCAATCGTATGCGGAATGATTTTTCCCTGACGCCAATCACGCTAGCCATGGTGAAATCTATGGTCGGTAAAGGCTCGGAAAATCTGATCACCCGCGTCCTGAGTCTGGATTTCGATGAAGCGGGAGTGCAACAACATTTTGCGCAAGGGATGGCGTCTTACCAGCGCCATTATCTCGACATCAATGGCGATCACAGCACGTTGTATCCGGAAGTTATTGAAGGTTTACAAGCAATGCAGACGATGGGTCTGCGACTCGCGTGTGTCACAAATAAGCCGCTCGCTTTCGCAATACCACTGATGCAGAAAAAAGGATTGTCTTCCTATTTTGAACTGACTTTTGGTGGCGATTCTTTCCCGCGGAAAAAGCCGGATCCGCAGCCATTGTTGGAAGTTAGCAAACAGTTTGAGATGGCGCCATCCAATATTCTGGCCATCGGTGACTCCAGCAATGACGCCATCGCGGCGCGTGCAGCAGGTTGCCCGGTACTCACAGTGCCCTATGGCTACAACCACGGCGAGGCTGTACAAACAATTCAAAGTGATGGTATAGTCGGAACACTGTTGGAAGCGGCACGACTGCTGGCAACAGCAAATCGACATTAATCACTTTCATTCCACTCACGAATGTTTCCCGAAAACAAACGTCCCGAAATAACACCAGGTACCTTTGAGGCTTGGCTATGGCGACGCTGGCAATCCTCTTAACCCTGGAATGCCGCGACTGGCTCTGCACATCCCCAGCATAACTGGTCGCTTGTTTTATCAATCTGTCTTATCCGTCCTTACTCAAGATGCGAGTCATATTGCTCGTATTCTGTTTCTGCAGGCATCGCGAGCTATGGCTGACGGCTGAAGGAAAACCATGACCGAACTCGAATTCAAATCGCTGGCCGCGCAAGGCTACAACCGTATTCCTATGATTGCGGAAGCATTCGCTGATCTGGAAACACCGCTGACTCTTTACCTGAAACTTGCTCAGACCCAGAATGCAGGCAAAAACACGTTCCTGCTCGAATCCGTCATGGGTGGCGAACGTTTCGGGCGTTATTCCTTCATCGGCCTGCCTGCCAATACGCTGTTGCGCAGCTACGGTGAAAAAGTAGAAATCGTCAGAAATGGCGAAATCATCGAAACGTATCACGGCAATCCACTCGACTTCATCGCAGAATTTCAAAGCCGTTTCAAAGTAGCATTGCGTCCCGGTATGCCACGCTTTTGCGGTGGACTCGCCGGTTACTTTGGTTACGATGCGGTACGCCATGTCGAAAAACGCCTCGCCCACAGCGCACCCAAAGATGATCTTGGGCTGCCGGAAATTCAGTTACTGGTGACCGAGGAATTAGCGGTCATCGACAATGTATCAGGCAAGCTGTATCTGATTGTGTATGCTGATCCTACACAAGCCGAAGCATGGTCAAAAGCGCGCCAGCGTTTGAAAGATTTGCGTGCAATGTTACGCCGCAGCGTTGATGCGCCAGTCACATCCGCCTCGGTACGCACCGAATCCATACGCGATTTCGCCAAAGAAGATTATTTAAAAGCCGTTGAAAAGGCCAAGGAATACATCATGGCGGGCGATCTGATGCAGGTGCAGGTTGGGCAGCGCATCAAGAAGCCTTATGCCGATTCGCCACTGTCACTGTATCGCGCACTGCGCTCACTGAATCCGTCGCCGTATATGTATTTCTACAATTTCGGCGATATGCAGATCATCGGTGCTTCACCAGAAATTTTAGTCCGTAACGAAAGCCTGAATGACGGCTCGCGCAAAGTCACGATACGCCCACTTGCAGGTACGCGCCCGCGCGGAGCAACACCGGAGCGCGATGCCGAACTCGCTAAAGAGCTGCTGGCCGATCCTAAAGAAATCGCCGAACACGTGATGCTGATTGATCTCGCACGCAATGATATCGGCCGCATCGCCACGACTGGCAGCGTCAAGGTAACGGATCAGATGGTGATTGAAAAATACTCGCATGTGCAACACATCGTATCGAATGTCGAAGGCACATTGCAGCCACAATTATCGAATCTCGATGTATTGAAAGCGACCTTCCCTGCCGGTACCTTGTCCGGTGCGCCAAAGGTGCGCGCGATGGAGTTGATCGATGAACTCGAACCGGTCAAACGCGGCATCTATGGCGGCGCCTGCGGTTATCTGTCGTTTGGCGGCGAGATGGATCTGGCGATTGCGATACGCACCGGCGTGCTGAAAGACGGCATGTTGTATGTGCAGGCTGCGGCGGGCGTAGTGGCAGATTCAGTACCGGAAATGGAATGGCAGGAAACAGAAAATAAGGCGCGCGCAGTTTTGCGCGCAGCCGAACAAGTACAAGATGGTCTGGACGGAGAAATTTAAATGCTGCTGATGATCGATAACTATGATTCCTTCACTTACAACCTCGTGCAGTATTTTGCCGAGCTGGGTGAAGATGTGCGCACCTACCGCAATGATGAAATCACACTGGAAGAAATCGCCGCTTTAAAGCCGGATCACATCTGCATTTCACCAGGGCCATGCACGCCGCATGAAGCTGGTATTTCTATTCCTGTCATCGAACGTTTTGCCGGTCAGATTCCGATTCTCGGCGTCTGTCTTGGTCATCAAAGTATAGGTGCGGCATTTGGCGGCAATATCATCCGCGCAAAACAAGTCATGCATGGCAAGACCTCGCTGATTGCACACACAGGTGTCGGTGTTTTCAGGAATTTACCCAGCCCCTACACCGTTATACGCTATCACTCGCTGGCAATTGAACGCGCGACGCTGCCAGATTGCCTGGAAGTCACCGCCTGGACTGACGATGGCGAAATCATGGGGGTGCGCCACAAAGAATTTAATCTGCAAGGCGTGCAATTTCACCCCGAATCCATCCTCTCAGAGCATGGCCATGCTCTGTTAAAAAACTTTCTGACCGGAGCAGCACAATGACCATTTCTCAGCAAGAAGCACTGACACGTTTGATCGAACACCGCGAAATATTCCATGACGAAATGCTGTATCTGTTCCGCAAAATCATGGGCGGTGAAATGTCGCCACTGATGATCGCCGCATTAACGATAGGTCTGCGCGTCAAAAAAGAAAGCATCGGTGAAATCACGGCGGCAGCACAAGTTATGCGCGAATTCTCGACGAAAGTACCATTGGTCAATACCGAAAATATGATCGATATCGTCGGCACTGGCGGCGATGGCGCGAATACGTTCAACATTTCCACCACCTCGATGTTTGTAACTGCCGCCGCTGGTGCACGCGTCGCCAAGCACGGTGGACGCAGCGTTTCCTCATCATCCGGCAGCGCCGATGTGCTTGAAGCGCTGGGCGCCAACATTAACCTGAATCCAGAACAAATTGCACAATCCGTCGCTCAGACCGGTATCGGTTTTATGTTTGCACCTAACCATCACGGCGCGATGAAACACGCGGCACCTGTACGGCGTGAACTGGGTGTGCGTACCATCTTTAATATCCTGGGACCACTGACCAATCCTGCCGGCGCGCCGAATATTCTGATGGGCGTATTCCATCCTGATCTGGTTGGTATTCAGGTGCGCGTACTGCAACGACTGGGGGCTAAACATGCGCTGGTCGTGTGGGGGCGCGACAATATGGATGAGGTTTCTCTCGGCGCACCAACCATGGTCGGCGAACTGATCGATGGCGAAATCCGCGAATACGATATTCATCCGGAAGACTTTGGACTGCAAATGGTATCGAGCCGCAATCTGCGTGTTTCCGGCGCCGAAGAATCGCGCGAAAAAGTCCTGGAAGTGCTAAACAACGTCGCCGGTGCCGCTAAAGATATCGTCAGCCTGAATGCTGGCGCGGCTTTATACGGCGCTGGCGTTGCCAGCTCAATTGCCGACGGCGTCAAGAAGGCACAAGAAGCCATCGCCTCTGGTGCTGCACGTGCCAAGATGGATCAGTTCATTCAGGTTACTCAGCAACTCGGAAAATAAATTATGTCAGACATACTTAACAACATCCTGGCAGTCAAAAAAGATGAAATTGCGGCAGCAAAAAAATATCAGTCACTGATCAGCCTGCGCGATGAGGTCGAATCCGATAAAGAAGCACGTACGCAACTACGTGGTTTTGAAGCAGCGCTGCGCAACAAAATTGCAGCAGGCAATCCTGCAGTGATTGCGGAAGTCAAAAAGGCCTCGCCCTCCAAAGGTGTCATCCGTCCAAATTTTAATCCGGCAGACATCGCTAAAAGCTACGAGCAACACGGTGCGGCCTGTTTATCGGTACTGACAGATGTGCGTTTTTTTCAGGGCGCTCCGGAATATCTGCAACAGGCACGCAATGCCTGCGCGTTACCGGCGTTGCGCAAAGATTTTATGATTGATCCGTATCAGGTGTATCAGGCCAGAAAATGGGGCGCTGATTGTATTTTGCTGATCGTTGCCGCGCTCGATCATGGTCTGATGGCCGAGCTCGAAGCCTGCGCGCATGAGCTTGGTATGGGCGTGCTGGTTGAGGTACACAATGACGTAGAGCTGGACGCGGCACTTAAACTGAAAACCACGCTGCTAGGGATTAACAACCGCAACCTGCGTACCTTTGAAGTGACGCTGGATACGACGCTGGGCTTGCTGCCGAAACTGTCTCCGGAAAAACTGGTAATCACGGAATCCGGCATCCTCAACCCGGACGACGTAAAACGGATGCGCGCTGCGGATGTGCATGGCTTTCTGGTCGGTGAAGCATTTATGCGGGCAGAAAATCCGGGGGCAGAGTTACAGAAATTATTTTTCTGAATCGAAACACATCTGACGGCATGTCCTAATCAATCTGCGGCTTTCCAGGCATTTTCCTGCCAGAAGCCGCATGAATATTGAGAGATGATCGTTGCCAATAGCAGAAAAGCCGTTCGCGTACAGATTACGCCAACGGCTTTTTCTATGGAACGCTGATCAATTACGACTTCGTTGCTTTACGGTAGCTAGGCCGCGCCGTCGCCAACACTGCCTTGGCATCACTCTCAATTTTGAAGTTGTTGGCAGGCACATCATCCGCTTGCAGTTTCGCTTTCACGACCAGCAGCTCATCTCGGCGGAAAGCGTGAATTTCCACAGTATCACCAACGCGATAACGTCCGATCGCCACCGCCAGATTATCACTGACGTCGGCGACACTTACACGCAAGCCGTTAATCGCCACCAGAATATCATTCGCAGATAAGCCCGCCAGATGTGCGGCACGGCCTTCATACGCATGAGCGATTTTGCAGCCATTGGCATCGCGTGCCACTTTCACGCCAAGACTGGCTGGCTTGTTGCTATTGCCTGCATCGAGTGTAATGCCGAAATCAGCAAACAACTGCGCCAGCGGCACATCCTCAGTCCCGCGCACATGCTTATCGAGGAAGTGGCGCACATTCACACCAGTGGCTTTTTCGATGATCGTTTCGATTTCATCTTCGGCCAAGCCCTGCTGTTTTCCTGCCGCAAAATTGGCATAGAAATCACGGCCAAATTTTTGCCACAAAGCGCGCATCACATCATCGAGTGATTTTTTTCCACCAGTTGCAGCACGTATCGTCAGATCCAGACCCAGCCCGACCAGAGAGCCTTTGGTGTAATAGCTGACAATCGCATTCGGCGAATTTTCATCCTGACGATAATACTTCGTCCAGGCATCAAAGCTGGACTCCGCCACACTTTGCTTCAGACGGCCGCTGCCGCGCTGGACGTTGTTGACAGTCTGCGCCAGCAATTTCAGATACGCTGCTTCATCGATCAGGCCAGCGCGTACCAGCATCAGATCATCGTAATAACTCGTGAAACCTTCAAACAGCCACAACAGGCTGGTGTAGTTTTCCTGGTGCAGATCGTAACTGGCAAATGCCGCAGGCTTAATACGTTTAACGTTCCAGGCATGGAAATATTCATGACTGCACAAACCCAAAAAACCGCGATATCCATCGCTCATCTCAGGCTGATGTTTGACCGGAATATCAGTGCGGTTACAGATCAAGGCGGTTGAGGCACGATGTTCCAGGCCACCGTAACCTTCGCCGACAACCATCGTCATGAACACATAGCGATCCATCGGCGCTTTTTTGGCACGCGGCTCAAAAAACGCGATCTGGCTTTCACAGATTTTTTTGACATCAGCGACCATGCGCTCCATGTCCATATTCGGCACTTTCCCAGTCACCACAAAATCATGTGGTACGCCGTGCGCTTCAAATGTCGCCAGCGCAAAATCGCCACACTCAACCGGGTGATCGACCAACTCGTCGTAGTTCGCGGCAACATAAGTACCAAAGCCATAACGCTTGGCTTTCAGCTCAGGTAAAGAAGTGGCAACGCGCCAGCTCTTACATGCAGGAACATCAGGACGTTGAATATCCACAATGTGTGGTAAAAACTCTTGCCCGTGTACACTCAGGAATACGCTGGTGCCGTTAAAAAAAGCATGTAACTGATCGAGATGCGCGGCGCGCACTGACAAATCCCAGGCGTACACGTCATAACTGATCAGTAATTCATTTTTGCACGGAGCAGCCTGCCAGGTATGTTTGTCGAGCTTTTTGAGAGTCACCTTTTTACCAGCAGCAGTTGCCTTGATCTGCACAATATTTCGTGCAAATTCACGCACCATGTAACTACCAGGGATCCAAGCCGGCAGGCTGACAATCTGTCCTTCAGGATCGGGCTGACTGATGAGCAGCGTCACCTGATACAAGTGAGCGGCTAAATCTTTGGGGATGATCGAATAATGAATCGCGTTTTTGACGCTGTTGCGGCTTGTCTGACTTTGAGTTGCTTTTTGAGTGCTCATCGTTTTTGCCATGCTCAACGATCTTTCTATTTTAATAGTTAGAGATATTAGTTGCGCACATTCGCAGCGATGAAAGTGAATATCTGCGCCGTCACAACCACTCGGGTCAATTGCAGGCGCAAATGAATAAACCATTCGGGAACACCATAGCTTCGATAGAGTTTTTTATCGATTTTGTAGGCCGCGATAAAACCAACAACCTGCACTAAAAAACCAAACAGCATATTACCCAGAGAGCACCAGGCGATCACGGTAGGAATCACGCCCCAGATCAATGCCTTCCTGGTTTCATGATCATCGTTGCCATTCGCCATAATGGTAACCCCCCAATGTACGCCACCAAGAAAAGATAAGATGGCGATGCCATAAGCAAGTTGTGCTTTGATGAAATAGCCCAACCACTCAGGATGCACGAGCCAGCAGGCGAGGGTCAGCAGGATGAATGGAATCAGGCCTGCAAAGCCTAAGCGGATAACGAGTTTCTGATTGAGATTATTCATAAAATATCGCTGCGGATGTTGCAACGTCTGTTTTCTGTCAAATTGAAGAAAAACGCTATTCTAAGAGGAAATCAGAGACTTAGATATATTTGTCCGTCACCGATATATGAATAATGTTTTCTGATTTACCGGGAAGATAAATCAGCCGGCAGATCAATGTCCCGCAAAATCCCGGGATCATCAAGCGGAATTTCGCGTACCGGAAACCGCTGCAATAAGCCGCGTGCGCCGCGATCACCAGTCAGCGCCATTAGTTCGGGAAGATATTTATCTGAAAAACCGACAGGATTACCGCGCTGTCCCTGAAATACAGGAACCACAATATCTGCGCCGTTTTCCAGTTCGTGCAGGAGCGCCGCGATGCTTGTGCTCTGAACGAAGGGCATGTCTGCAAGAGCAATGATCCAGCCTTTGCTAAGTGCTGTGTGACGCAGGCCGGTGGTGAGCGATGCTGCCATGCCCTGATCCGCATCCGGGCAGACAAGGACCTCGTAGTTCTCACGCTGCAACGCTTCTATCAGTGCATGATTGTCTGGTCGCACAACCACAACAATCCGCTTTATCACGGAAGATAAATGGCGCGCTGCTGTCAGCGCGACCGTATGCCCGTCGGGTAAAGTTTGTTGCAGCTTATCTTCGACGCCCTGCGGATCAAAGCGTCGCCCGCGTCCGGCAGCAAGCAAAATGCCAGTCCAGCTCGCGGGAGAAAGCGTCATGCTTATTTGGCAGAATTCAGGCTGGCAAACTTCTCTTCCAGCCCTTTTGCATCCATTGCGCCAGGCACGCGGGAACCATCGCTAAAGAAAATAGCCGGTGTACCGTTCACGCGTAATTTCTGTCCAAGTGCGAGTATTTTTTCGTTTGGCGTAGTGCAATTAGCTGGTGCAGCGGAGGGGGCTTTTCCGTTCAGCATCCACTCATCCCAAGCTTTATTGCGATCCGCAGAACACCAGACATTTTTTGATTTGACGGTCGAATCTTCCGACAAAATGTTATACAAGAACGTGTAAACAGTAATGTTGTCCATGCCGGCCAGGGTTTTGCGGAAACGTTTGCAGTAACCGCAATTCGGATCTTCAAACACAGCGATCACACGCTTACCATCACCTTTGACCATTTTCAGTGCAGATTCCAGCGGCAAATCAGAGAACTTAATTTTACTCAGTTCATCTGTTCTGGCTTTGGTGTAATTCGTGCCGGACTTGGCGTCGATTACATTCCCCACAAATAAATACTGCGCTTTTTCATCGGTGTACAAAATATCCGAGCCGACGCGCACTTCGAACAAACCGCTGTAAGGTGTCTTGATGACGGAATCCACTTTCACGCCCTGACCTAACTTAGGCTCTATCAGTTTTTTTATCGCAGATTCCTGCGCGGTCTGCGCGAAAACGACACCGGTAAAAGTGAGGGACAAGAGCGCGATACATTGCTTCAGATTCATATTATTCCTTGTAATTCCGTTTAGTAGCTGTCGCCATAGTCAGCAATGCTTACTTACCCATTGCATGGGAGATTAATTTGTTCTTTAAGACAGGCAGACGATTCAGTAAGTTCAATCCGACATTGCGAGCCAGACGCAAAGGCGCCAAATCAGAACCGAATAATCGTGCCAGTCCGTCGGTCGTAATCTGCATCAACAGCACGTCTTCTTTACGCGAACGACGGTAACGCTCCAGCAGTTTGGCATCACCACAATCACAATGATCTTCGCGTGATTTTATCAACGCCAGCAAGCTTGTCACATCACCAAAACCAAGATTCATGCCATGCCCGGCAAGCGGATGCACTGCATGCGCCGCATCGCCAATCAGCGCCACACGCTGTGCAATCATGCTGTGCGGACGTATTAAACGCAAGGGAAACGCCTTGATATCTTCGGGCAATACCGGCGTCAGATGCCCCAGTGTATCCAGACAATACTCTTCCAGCCGGCTGACCAGCGCAGACAATGGTTCCCGCAGCAATGTCGCCGCCAATGCATCCGGTGCAGACCACACCAGCGATACCCGATTTCCAGGCAATGGCAACAAAGCAATGATGCCCTGCTCTTCAACAAACCACTGATGTGCAACCCCGTGGTGCGGGATCTCGCATTCAAAATTCGTGACAACACCCTGCTGTCCGTAAGAGCGGTAATCCAGACCGATATCACACTGACCACGCACCCACGATTGCGCTCCATCAGCGCCAACGATCAGACTTGCCTTGATCTGGCTGCCATCCTCAAGAGTAATCTGCGCACCATGTTCATCTGCATGCAAACTTGCGGCCGCACCAGTGACTACCGATAAATTCTGCGCAAACTTCATCGCCGTATCGAGCGCGTGATTTAAATTTTTATCTTCAACAATCCAGGCCAACTCACCGGTACGGGCACCATAAGCATCGAAAGCCAGTTGACCATCGCTATCCGACTTGCCGCCACGCACATTCATTTCGGTGACAGCCGCGACACGCTGTAAATCCAGAGCATCCCATACTTTAAGCGAAGACAATAAATCATGTGCAATATGGTTCAGTGCGAAGACGCGCACATCCCACTGTGCCGACATTGGCAAGGCAACGGCAGAACGGCAAAGTACCGCCACCCGCAAACCTGCCTGCGCAAATCCCAGTGCAGCAGCTTTACCCACCGCGCCATTCCCCACGATACAAATATCACAATGATGAATCTGATCCGTCATATAAAAGACCTTCGCCATAGACAATGACAGGCATTATACGGCACCGGAACCCGCACCCGGCTGAGGCACATCAATTCAGAGTTAGCCCAGACCAGCAGCTTTTTTTCGCAAGGGACTTGCAAAGCGCCAAACACATCTCTATAATGCGTGGTCTTGGCCTGGTAGCTCAGTCGGTAGAGCAGAGGATTGAAAATCCTTGTGTCGGTGGTTCGATTCCGCCCCGGGCCACCAAGAAATAAGAAAAAGGCTTACAGAAATGTAAGCCTTTTTTGTTTTGTGCCTGGGAACGCAAGTGCTGTAACGAATAATCTCATCGTGATTCAAATGCTCGCTCAGCAAACTTGATTGAGCATCCCGTTGAATACAGCCCTAGATTTATTTGCGTCTTTTCTTCGCGCCAAAAAATAGAATCCCTTCAGTCGTAAAACGACCATCCAGACATAGGTCAGGAAAATCAGCGAAGGCCCGCTCAAGCAAAGAGGAAGCAATACCCTGACGACGATAGGCAACGTCGATATAAATGTTGTCGATCACATGACGATTACCGTGATTAAGCTTGATGGCGAGAACACCGGCTGAAAAATCTTTATTACCGTGAAATTGAGAAATTTTTTTCCCGGTTGAGCACAAATCATCTGAAAAAACGCGAAGGTAACGAATAAAGTAGTTATTTGTAGAGACGATGATGTGCTCATCCTGACGCACTATCTTTTCATCACCTAACGCTACTCTCGCCAATGCAGTATTTGGCATTGCCAGACAATGAAGAATCGAGCTGTCCGGGTTGTACAGCCGTTCCACGACCTGCCCGACAATCGGAAGGCGACACGCCAGGCGCTTCTTGATACTGGAAATTTTTTCTTTTGACAACGGTGTGCCTCTTTCAATCAATGAGGTCAGCAATTGTATTGAGTTAAGTAATATTTCCTGTTTCAAAGTGTTAACCAGATGTAACTTTACTGATCTGGTAAAGCATCACATTTACATTTTCCCTTCATATTTTGGTTCTGCTATCCGGCAAGAAAATGAATAAAAAATATATACGGGGTCAGCCAATTTTTATCGATCAATATTCAGGCTAGTACAAAAATACAATTTTTAAAGCAAGAACTTCAGCCTTCATTCAAGCAAGCAAGACATGCAGACGCAGCCAGTCATGCGTGGAGTAATATTCTGATTAACATGGAGTGAACATAGTTACAATGAACTAGGTATTGCCTGACAGTCAGGTTGTCCTGCAGCCCATAACATCACACTTCGCAGCCTGGTCGTCGACGGATACTCTCCGTTACGATATTTTTGTGATGCAGACAACAGATGCTTGCGTTATTCTTAATAACTGATGATTTAAATTTAACGGAGTATTTCTATGCGTAAATTATGGCAAGCCGTCTACATCATCCTGATCCTGAGTCTGACTGGCTGTGGTTACAACACGATACAGAACGAAGACGAACAGATTAAATCGAACTGGTCAGAAGTACTGAATCAATACCAGCGGCGCGCCGATCTGGTACCTAATCTGGTTAGCACAGTAAAAGGCTTTGCGGCGCAAGAGAAAGATGTTTTACTCGGCGTCACTAATGCCCGTGCAAAAGTGGGAAGTCTGCAAGCAAGTCCTGAGCTGATCAACAACCCCGAGGCCTTTGCTAAATTTCAGAGTGCCCAAGGCGAACTATCAGGTGCACTTTCAAAATTACTGGTCGTGACTGAAAATTATCCGCAGTTGAAATCAGATGCCAGTTTCCGCGATTTGCAGGCACAACTTGAGGGGACGGAAAATCGCATTGCTGTCGCCAGAAACCGCTACATCAAAGCCGTGCAGGAATATAACGTGACGGTCCGTTCTTTTCCTACTAATCTGACCGCGATGATTTTTGGATATCAGGTAAAACCCAATTTCACTGTCGAAAATGAAAAAGCACTTGCGGAGCCACCAAAAGTTGATTTCGGTGCACCGCAAGGGAATAGTGGAAATCAGAAATGACACTCCTGCAAACGGCAAGAATGCTGATTCTTGCCGGTTCCTTATGCTGCTCATTTTTTGCTTCGGCAGAACTTGCCGTTCCTGCGCTGAGTCAGCATGTCACAGATCAGACGGGAACGCTGAACGCCGAACAAAAAAACAGCTTGGAACAGACCTTACGTTCTTTCGAAGAAAAAAAAGGAAGCCAGATTGCAGTCTTAATTATCGCCAGCACGGCACCGGAAACGATAGAACAATATTCGCTGCGTGTTGCTGAACAATGGAAATTAGGTCGCAAGAAAATTGATGATGGCGCCATTTTGGTAATTGCCAAGAATGATCGCACTTTACGCATAGAAGTCGGATATGGTCTCGAAGGTGCGTTGAATGACGCGATCAGCAAACGCATCATCAGCGAAACAATCATTCCGCAATTCAAGCAGGATAACTACTTTGGCGGCATCTCCGCCGGAATCAATCAGATGATCCAGGTCGTTAATGGCGAACCCCTGCCAGCAGCCCCTGAAAAAAATGTGTCGAATGACAGCCGGATTGAACAAATTATTCCTTTTCTGTTTATTTTCGCGATTGCCGCCGGAGGAATATTACGCGCTTTATTTGGTCGGCTTCACGCCGCAATGATCACCGGCGGCATCGTTGCAGGCTTAACCTGGATGCTCGCCGGCGCGATCACGATTGCGTTGATCGCCGGCTTTATTGCACTGATTTTTACTCTCTTAGGCGGCATGACAGGAGGGCGCGGGAGCGGCACTTACCGTGGTGGAAACCATGGCGATAGCGGTGGCTTCGGTGGTGGCGGATTTGGAGGTGGCGGCGGCTTTAGCGGAGGTGGCGGCAGCTTTGGCGGCGGCGGTGCATCAGGAAGGTGGTAATCATGAGTCTGAGACGCCTAATCAAACATTTATCGATGAGCCGCTGGCAACTGCGGCGCTATTTCCCTGAGAATTCTCTGCGGGCCATTGAGCAGGCCATTAAAGCCAGCGAAACCGGACACCAAGGTGAAATCCGTTTTGCAGCAGAAGCTGCGCTTGATGGTGCAGCGTTGTTCAGAGACCAATCCTCCAGAGAACGTGCGATTGATCTGTTTTCTGAATTAAGGATATGGGACACAGAACACAATAATGGTGTGCTGATCTATCTTTTACTGGCTGACAGACGCGTCGAAATCATTGCCGATCGCGGAATCCATACGAAAGCAGGTGATGCTGCATGGGGAAAAATCTGCCGCGATATGGAGAGCTACTTCCAACGCGCCGAATATGAAGCAGGTGTTATCGCCGGAATACAGGCGGTGACGCAGCACATGATCCGGCACTATCCGACCGGACATAACACACGCAACGAATTGCCAGACCAGCCCGTGCTACTGTGAGCTGGACCGGTCCGGCATTGATACTTCGGGCACTACCGCACAGCAAGCAACGCTCAAGAAGCAATAGCACCACACCGCGCACCTGCAAAATCGGAGCAGAACGAGTCACCATTCAAATTTTTTAAATGGTGTCATCAAACGGCACCGCGCATCGAACCTCAGCAGCATGAAATAATCACTGCCATCAACAAGGAGAAAACTATCATGCTTACACTCAGAAAATCTCAAAGTCGCGGTCGTGCAGATCATGGATGGCTGAAAAGTCAACATTCATTTTCTTTCGGAGATTATTACGATCCCGACCATACAGGCTGGGGCAATCTGCTGGTGATCAATGAAGACATTATCGCTCCCGGCACCGGATTCGGTACTCATGGCCATCGTGATATGGAAATCATCAGCTATGTATTAGCAGGACAGCTTGCACATCAGGACAGTATGGGAAATATCAAAGGTATCCCGCCGGGCGACGTGCAAAGAATGAGCGCAGGTACCGGTGTCAGACATAGCGAGTTCAATAATGCAAAAGGTCAGACCACCCATTTTCTGCAGATCTGGATTACGCCAAAACAAAAAGGAATCGCGCCAGGCTACGAGCAAAAAACAATTCCTGCCGAGAAAAAACGTGGCGCTTTATGTTTAGTTGCCTCCCCTGACGGCGCGCAGGATTCTGTTGCGATGAATGCGGATGCTGCATTGTATGCAGGCTTGTTTGATGGTGATGAAAAAGCAGAATTAAGCTTGAATCCCGAACGTAAAGCGTATGTACACCTGATACGCGGAGAGCTGGAAGTCAACGGCCAACGCATCAGCGGCGGCGATGCCTTCAAGATTGAAAACGAACAAAAAATTACTCTGGCCAATGGTAAAGACGCTGAAGTACTGGTGTTTGACCTGAGCGCCTGAACGACATACTCACGAAAGAATGGAGTCATTATGTTTGATACATTAAAAAATCCTTTGGCAATCGTTGGCCGCTTACTACTGGCTTCACTGTTTTTACCCGCAGGTATTGGCAAGCTCACGGGTTTTGCGGGCACTGTCGCCTATATCAGCTCGGCCGGGCTGCCGGTACCGGCGCTGGCTGCAGTGGCGGCGCTTTTAGTTGAAATCGGTGGTGGTATCGCGCTGATCGCTGGTGCCGGCACACGCTTGGCAGCGCTCATACTGGCGTTCTTCACGCTGGTGGCATCATTCGTTTTCCATGCTTATTGGGCGGTACCGGCTGCTCAGCAATATGTCACGCAATTGCTGTTCTTTAAGAACATTGCGGTTGCCGGTGGCTTGCTGACACTGGCCGCGTGGGGTGCTGGCGCATGGAGTATTGATGGACGCAGAGCCTCAAATCATCGTCCTTCATCTGAGTAAACATAAAAAAGGCGTCGTGCAGACGCCTTTTTTTATTACATCGACAGTAGCAAAATGCTTCAGACCAGTTCACTGTCAATCTGAAACTGTCCGCTCAATGCTTTGTGTATCGGGCATTTATTCGCAATCCGCAGCAAATCCTCACGCGTAGTCTGATCAAGTTCCCCATGCAGTTGTATACGCCGGATCAGACGATAGATGCCACCCGCCTCTTCGCGGTCAATCTCGACATGAATGCCAGCCAGCGCATATCCCTTGCGCTTTGCATACAGTTCCAGAGTCAGTGCAGTACACGCGCCCAGCGCAGAATCCAGCAGCTCATGCGGGGATGGATGCAGACCTGATCCTCCCGATTTTTTATCGATATCTGAAATCCAATGCAAACCATCAAATTCAATATTACAGGCGGTATCGCCACGATCAGCTTGCCAGTCAACCGAAATAGTCATGATAGAACTCCTCTCAAAATCAATCGCCACCGAGGCATCTGCCGCGCATCCGGCGTTCTACTCAGCTGCGACCTCCGATTAGCGTCGCAGATCCGTTTTTATACGTGGCTGTTTGCTTCTACTGGATAACCGGCGTCTATCCAGGCGTCGATACCACCGTGCAAAACACTGGCAGACACACCTCGCTGGCTCAGCAAATAAGCAGCTTTCAGCGCGGACGCATCGTTCGGACATGAGCAATACGTGACGATTTTCGCATTGGTCGGCCATGTATCAAGCGATGCCGTTTGTATGTTGTTCAATTCTATGTGTCTGGCGCCTTGAATATGGTTTTCCAGTGCCCCCGGAGCCAAAGAAACACGAACATCAACCAGTACCAGCTCTTCACCACGTTCAAGCAGATCAGCAAGCTGAGCAGGTGCGACACGCGGCAAGCTGGCCACCGAGCGTTTCACACGCCAGCGCCGCCAGACACGTATCGCAACATATAGAGCAACGGCGCAGATCACGATCAGCATCGCCGTGTCACCGAGCTGACTCAGGTAAGCCAGCAGTTGTCCGACCTGATTATGAAACAGCAAGCCCCCTGCAATTCCGCTGCCAGCCCATAACAGCGTCCCCGCCAGATTGAAGATCAGAAACGATGAAACCCGCATGCCCATTGCACCAGCCAGCGGTGGTGTCAGAATAGAAAGCCCGGGGACAAACTTTGCGATGACCAATGTGGCAATGCCACGGCGAGCAAAACTCAGCTCACTCTGGCGTACGCAAGTATCCGGAGAAATAGAAATCCGGCATAGCAAAGCCAGTACACGATGACCAAAACGGCGTCCTGCATAGAACCAGAGCGAATCGGCAATCAGGGATGCGAGTGTCGCCACTGCCAGTGCCTGAACTGCAAACACACCGTTATCGGCAGCAGCCACCCCGGCCAGCAACAGGAAAGGTAAGGCCGGTACAGGCGCCCCAAGCTGCTCGATAAACACCCCGGCAAACAGCGCCAGTAGTCCGTGCTGAGAAAAGAGAGCAGTGATATTTTCCATATTGAATGAGCTGAATTTTTGCGATAAATCTTATTCTCAAATCTGGCATTACGATTTTTTTCTGATGTCGGCCAGCAACAGCGACGCTGATCATGATAAAGATCAGTCGCCGGCATCGCCTTCTGCTTCGCAGTCTGAGCAAGTTTATGCACAATGCCACAACAGACGCACAGTTTCCACCGCTAAAATTTGATGTCATCATTCAGAATAACTGAATGAATAAATCAACTATGACGACTCCCCGTGATGTTCTGACTCCTGCCGCGCTGGCATTGTTGCAGGTCATTGCCGACACCGGCAGCTTTGCGGCGGCAGCACGCGCCATCGATATGGTGCCGAGTGCTCTGACCTATCGTGTACGGCAGATTGAAGAAGCGCTTGATGTATTGCTGTTTGATCGCAGCTCCCGACAGGCGCAATTGACTACCGCAGGAATGGAATTACTGCGAGAAGGTAACATTCTGTTAGAGGAAATCGACGCTATCGCGAATCGTGTGAAACGTGTTGCGACGGGCTGGGAGCCGCAATTCACCATCGCTGTGGACAGCATCATCGACCACACCACGGTGATGGAATTATGTGAGCAGTTTTTTCAGATGAATCCGCCAACCCGGCTCAAACTGCTGGCAGAAACCTTATCCGGAACCCTCGAAGCATTGACCTCCGGACAAGCCGATCTCGCTATCGGTGTTGTCATGGACAGCAATACAAAAACCGGATTGCAGCGCGAACATCTGGGCACTGTCGATTTTGAATTCGCTGTGGCACCACATCATCCACTGGCGAGCGCGGCAGAACCCCTGTCTGACAAAGTGATACGCCAGCATCGCGCGGTGGCCATTGCTGATTCAGTCAGACATGGCACCAGTATGTCGATAGGTTTGCTGACAGGCCAGGATGTGTTCACCGTTGCGGATATGACCGCTAAACTGGAAGCACAGGTGCGCGGAATCGGCGTCGGCTTCTTGCCTACCTGCCTTGCCAATCCATGTATCAACAGCGGGAAACTGGTCGTCAGAAAAGTGGAGCGGGCACAACAGCAGGTGCAGTCTTGCTATGCGTGGCGCCAGAGTAGTAAAGCGATGCAAGGGCGAGCACTGCAATGGTGGTTACAGCAGTTGCAAGCACCCGTCACGCGTACCGCATTACTGGGTGTGCGTCGTCAGCACCATTTCTGATGTACCGAAGTGCAATCACTCTTTATTTGCGGCAACGCCCTTCGTCACGTTTTCACCGTCCTCATTTTTTAAGGTCCAGAAAAATATCGACGACAACATCGTGACCACACCTAATGTGAGGAAGGCGTGGTGTAACGCACTGGTTACCGCCAGTTGATCGCTCTGCGGAAGCGCGCCGAGATACCATGCAGCGACCAGTGAGCCGCAAGCCAGCCCGAAACTCAAGGCCATCTGCTGCAAAGAACTGCCTATTGTGCTGGCCATGCTGGAATCGACGGGCTCAATATCGGCATAGGTCATGGAGTTGATACTGGAAAACTGCAGTGAATTAAAAAAACCCTGCGCCAGACTCAGCGCCACGATCAATATCAAAGGCGTGGCAGGCGAAACGCAGGAAAACAAACTGATCGTCACGCCTATCATGAATGTATTTGTGATGAGGATTTTGCGATAGCCAAATTGACGCAGCAAATGCCGGGCGATCAGTTTCATACCCATCGCGGCTGCGGCCGCAGGCATCATCAGTAATCCGGACTGCCATGCAGGCAGTCCCAGCCCCAACTGATACAACAAAGGCAGTAAAAACGGCAGTCCACCTATACCTAAGCGCGTGACAAAACCACCGACGATAGACACCCGGAACGTGCGTATCTGAAACAGATTTAAGCGCAACAGCGGATATGGCGTATGTTGCGAATGCCATCCATATGCCACCAGCAATATCAGCGATATCGCGAACAGCACCGACTCTGATGCAATGTCAATCCGGTGTTCACCGAAGATTTCCAGCAACCATGACAACAGAGCAGTTCCGGTGCCGAATAAGACCAATCCAACCACATCCAGCGGTCTTTCCTCGTCACCGTAATAATCGGGCATGTGGCGATACACCAGCAACAGCGCAATGATACCGACCGGCACGTTGATAAAGAAAATAACGCGCCACGATAACCAGTGTACGATCAACCCACCAACGGTCGGTCCCAGTAGCGGACCTATCAGCGCGGGAATGATTACAAAATTCATCGCGGTCAGTAATTCATTCTTGGGAAAAGTGCGAATAATCGCCAGTCGTCCAACCGGCATCATCATCGCTGCACCTATACCCTGCAAAATCCGCGTTGCAACCAGCATGGGCACACTGACTGCCAGACCGCTCAGAACGGAGGCACCCGTAAAAATTGCCACGGCAAAACCGAAAACACGGCGGGTACCAAAGCGATCCGCGATCCAGCCGCTGACAGGGATACCAACGGCCAGACTCAGAATATAACTGGTCACTGCCGCTTTCAGACTTAAAGGCGTTACCTGCAAACTTGCTGCCATGGAAGGGATAGCAGTATTCAGAATGGTCGCGTCGAGCTGCTCCATAAACAGGGCAATCGCAACGACCCACGGCAGGTAAGATTTGACCTTGAGATCACTCATCATAAGCGAGCTGAAATTAACGGGAAGTATCAATAGCGGTGTCTGATACAGGCAATGCAGGACAAGTTCGCCAGTGTAACCCTGAGAAGGTCAGCCGTCACTCTGCAGCTTACAGATGAAAGGAAATACGCAGAATTTTTCTGCGTGAAGTACGCAGGTCGCAGGATGTATGTGAATACAGGTTTCTGAACAGAGCATTACAGAAACCTGTATCCGCCGATAGCAGATTTATAGGCGCCGCGGTGCGTAAATGCGCGCCATGTCTTCAGCAAAATGTTTTTGCAGATTCAGCCGTTTCAGCTTCAGTGTCGGGGTGATCAGCGTGCTTTCTATCGTCCAGGGCTCGGTCGATAAAATCACGGCCTTAGGCTGAGCATAAAATGGAAAACTGGTCGTCAGTTCACGCACACGCTTCAACACTACTTCGGTAGCTGCCGGTGATTTCAGATTATTCAGATCGGCAGGATCAAGTCCCAGTGTTTGCGCCAGCTGCGTCCAGTAAGACTGACTTAGTACGACGGCACAAGCAATGAAAGGGGCATTTTCACCAAAGGCATAGACCTGTTCGAATGCAGGTTCAGTGGAAATCGCAATTTCCAGATCGACTGGTGCAATTTTTTCACCGGTTGATGTCACGATAATTTCCTTAACGCGACCAAGTATACGTACCCGTCCATCAACAACTTCCGCCTGATCGCCAGTACGCAGCCAACCATCAATAAACGCTTTGGCGGTATCTTCTTCCCGCTTCCAGTAACCCCGCATGACGTTAGGTCCACGCACCTGTAGCTCTGCGTTTTCGCCTATCCGGACTTCCACGCCATCCAGTATGCGTCCGACAGTCGATGGATTATTGTCATCAGGAGAATTGAATGCCACAACCGGCGAAGTTTCTGTCATGCCATAACCCTGCACAATAGGTATGCCGAGACCCAGGAAGCAACGTGAGATCGATGTGGATAGCGCCGCACCGCCGCTGACCGCAACGCGCAAACGACCACCGAACTGGTTTTTCAATTTACCGGCGACTACCGGCTCCAGCACGGACCAGACCAGCGCATCACTGATACGTTGCAACAGTCCATCTGACGATAAACCCTGTGCACGTGAAAAACGCCGCCAGCCGACTGCGATCGCGGTGTTAAATAAAAACGACTGCACTTTGGACTGCGCCAGCCGGGTCTGAATCACGCTGTACACCCGCTCGTAAATCCGCGGCACAGAAATCAGTATCGTCGGCTTAATCGTCACCAGCTCTTGCGGCAACTGTTTGACAGAATGAGAAAATGCGACACAGGCGCCAGCCGCCACAGGCAGGTAATAACCGGCTGTACGCTCAAATGTATGCGACAAAGGCAGGAAGGACAGGAATACGTCGCTGATGACCGGAGCAACGCGCGCCACCACAGCTTTCACATTCGACATGACGTTATTATGCGTCAGCATCACACCCTTAGGTTTACCGGTGGTTCCGGAGGTATAGACTAAGGCCGCGAGATCGTCCGCCACCGCGTCGGTCAGAACGTCAGCAACATTGACGTTCGCTGCCGCAGACAACCATTCCTCCATGTTGGCGACCGGTACTCCGGCAGGGTAATCGGCCGGTGTCAGACTCTTTTCCAGCACCACAACCTGGCGTAACGCAGGCAATGCAATCCCGGCATTGCCTATGTCTTTCCATTGCTGATCGGATGTCGCAATCAGAACGGTTGCATCGCTGTCGCTGATGATGTAGGCGATACTTTCCGGATTATCCAGTGCATGCATAGGAACCGGCACACACGCCATCTGCAATGCCGCCTGATCCACACATACTGCCTGCAAACCATTCGGTAACAAAATCGCGATACGTGCACCACGCTCCAGATTCAACAACGACAGCGCCCGCACACAGTCCATCACACGCTGATGGGTTTCTTCCCATGTGTAACTGATCCATTGACCATTTTGTTCATTAAACTGTCGGTAAGCCTCTGCGGACGGCGTTTTCGCTACGCGCCAGGTAAAAAGTTCGGCTAAGGTCCGGAGTTCTGTCAATGCTCGCTCTTGCAATGGTCTCTGTTGGTTCGACATGATTTTTAAGTTTTCGTTAAGCACCGTTCTGTGACGGTAGGCTGGTCGCCGGATGAAAGCATACGTCAGACAACATGTTCGGAAAATTCATGCCTTATCGGGCATGAACAAGGCTGCATTTCAGCATATACAGTGCCCGGAACACTTGCTGCTCATACACGATACACACGACTCCAGATCAACCCGGGGGTCTTTGTTTATCTTACTACTATGGCAGGATAGCGGGAGCAGAACAGTCGGCAAAAAAATAGCACATCCGTGCGAAATTCAGTGCAAACGGATTATAGGGAGCCATCAGGCCGGGGCATTGACTTGGGTCATTGACAGAATGAGCAAAAAATTGCTATTCCTCAGCGCGGGTAAAAATTCCCGGAATACGCCCTGATGCAAAGACTGCGATCAGGGCGATAACACATATATTACGACGCAGCTAAAGCCTGCTCGAGATCAGCAATCAGATCATCGATATGCTCTATGCCTATCGACAAGCGCACTGTATCTTCTGTCACGCCTGCTTTGGCGAGTTCTTCCGGATTTAATTGGCGGTGTGTCGTCGTTGCAGGGTGACATGCCAGAGATTTTGCGTCACCGATATTCACCAAACGGGTGAAGAGTTGCAAGGCATCCTGAAAACGCCCCCCTGCTTCACGTCCGCCTTGCAGACCAAAGGTCAAAATACCGGATGGCTTACCACCCAGATATTTCTGCGCCAGCGCATGATCTTTGTGATCTGGTAAGCCGGCATAATTCACCCACTTCACTTTCGCATGCTGTTGCAGATATTCGGCAATCTTGCGTGTATTGTCGGTAATGCGATCCAGTCTTAACGCCAACGTTTCTATGCCCTGCAAAATCAGGAAGGCATTGAACGGCGACAAAGCCGCGCCCGTATTACGCAATGGCACCACGCGCGCACGGCCTATGTAGGCGGCGGGCCCCAAAGCTTCGGTATAAACGACACCGTGATATGACACATCAGGCTCATTCAGGCGCTTAAACCGTTGCTTGTGTTCTGCCCAAGGAAACTTACCTGAATCAACGATGATGCCACCGATCGTCGTGCCATGCCCGCCCAGATATTTGGTCAGCGAATGGACGACGATATCAGCACCGAATTCAATCGGGCGCAACAGATAAGGTGACGGCACTGTGTTATCGACAATCAGCGGTACACCATGTCTGTGCGCAACGGCAGCAATCGCTTCGATATCGGTGATATTGCCCAGCGGATTACCAATCGATTCAACAAATACTGCTTTGGTTTTATCATTAATCAGCTTGGCAAACGACTCAGGGTCACGATAATCCGCGAAGCGGGTTTCTATGCCGAATTGTGGCAAGGTATGCGCAAACAGATTATAGGTACCGCCATATAACGTCGATGCCGAAACGATGTTGTCGCCAGCTTCAGCAATCGTCTGTATCGCATACGTGATAGCGGCTTGCCCGGATGCCAATGCCAGCCCGGCGATGCCGCCCTCAAGTGCCGCGACACGCTTTTCCAGCACATCATTGGTCGGATTCATGATCCGTGAATAAATATTCCCCTGCACCTTCAGATCAAATAAATCTGCACCATGCTGGGTATTATCGAAAGAATAGGCAACGGTCTGATAAATCGGCACCGCAACTGCACGTGTCGTCGGGTCTAGCGAATAACCGCCGTGAACAGCAATAGTTTCCAGTTTCATTGATGATTTCCTGTCGTTTGAGATGGTTTGAAAAAAGCTGTGATGATCATAAAAAGCGCCAGAACACCTGACAAGGAAGCTTTTCGTTTTTGTATAGTTAAAATTTAAACATAGATTTCAGGAGGCAAGAAAATTCCCAGACAGAAATAGTTGCAACGAAGCGTCGTGGAATTGCCGCTTAGCGCAAAAAAATTTTGCATATTTTTGCAATCTTTTCTGTCAGTTGGTACGATGACTCCTTTTAGCAGGTCGCTCCCTGACCCGCCGATACGCGTATCAATGGCCTGCGGATGATTTTCTGCCCCGCAAATAATGATACGCTGGCAACTGCCTCTTTTATTTGATGAATGCCATGCAAAACAGTCTGACGCGCAAGCCCATAGAAATAAAAATTTCCACCGTTGTCGCTGTTGCTGTATTGCTGCATGAAGCGTCCACTGCTGCGCTGGAAGCCGCCTTAAAGGAAATGACCGCCGGTTCACCGGATTTTTTTGACGATGAATTCGCTGTCATTGATGTTGAAAGCATCGCCGCAGAAACCGTTGACTGGGATGCGCTGATCCCGTTGTTCAAAGCGCACGGCCTGCATCCGGTCGCGGTCCGCAATGCGCGCGAAGAGGATTACGCGATCATCCGTTCACATGGTTTAAGTATTGATGTGGTAAGCAAACCACGCCACGAACCAGAAGTGATCGCAGCGCAAGCCGAAGTACCAGCACCGGTAGCAAAAGCTGAGCCGCAGGTCATCATCCGCAATAATCCGGCCATGGTGATCGATACGCCGGTCCGCGCTGGTCAGCGTATTTATGCCCGCGGCGCAGACCTGATCATTACGGCCTCAGTCAATAATGGTGCGGAAGTCATCGCCGATGGCAGTATCCATATTTACTCTACGCTACGCGGACGCGCCTTAGCTGGCGCCACCGGCAATACCGAATCACGAATTTTTGCTCTGCAAATGGAACCGGAACTGGTATCGATTGCCGGCATCTACCGGACATTTGAAAATGGCTACCCGGATTTACAGGCACAGCACCCCGTCCAAGTCAGGCTGATTGGTGACAGTATTGAAGTATCATCAGTAAAAGCGATCGGCTGACGCCCTATATTTCAGTTATTTCGGATATAAAAAGGAGTTTTTTGTGGCAAGAATCATAGTTGTAACATCCGGCAAGGGCGGAGTGGGAAAAACCACCTCCAGCGCAAGTTTCGCCTCAGGTCTGGCAATGCGCGGTCATAAAACAGCCGTACTGGATTTTGACGTCGGTCTGCGCAATCTGGATCTGATCATGGGTTGCGAACGCCGCGTGGTCTATGATCTGGTGAATGTCATCAGCGGTGAAGCAACCCTGAATCAGGCATTAATCAAGGATAAGCATTGCGATAACCTATTCATTCTGCCCGCCTCACAGACCCGTGATAAAGACGCGCTGACCGAAGAAGGTGTGGAGCGCGTATTAAACGACCTGGCAAAAATGGACTTTGAATTCATCGTCTGCGACTCACCAGCGGGTATCGAACGCGGTGCTGTCATGGCCCTCACATTCGCTGATGAGGCCATCGTTGTCACCAATCCTGAAGTATCCTCAGTACGTGATTCTGACCGCATACTCGGCATCATTCAGGCGAAATCCAAACGCGCACAAGCGGGGGGTGAGCCTGTCAAAGAGCATTTACTGATCACACGCTATTCGCCAAAACGTGTTGAAGCAGGCGAAATGCTGTCGCACACGGACGTACAGGAAATTTTACGTATCCCTCTGATTGGCGTGATACCGGAATCAGAGGCGGTATTGCATGCATCGAACCAGGGTAATCCTGCCATACACATGAAAGGCAGCGATGTCTCTGACGCGTATGAAGACGTAGTCTCGCGCTTCCTCGGTCAGGATGTTCCGTTACGCTTCGTCACTTACGAAAAGCCAGGCTTACTGCAGCGTATTTTCGGAGGTAAATAAACATGGCCTTGCTTTCTTTTTTATTTAATAGCAAACCAAAAACTGCCAATGTGGCAAAAGAACGCTTACAGATCATCATTGCCCGTGAACGCACAGGACGTGAAGGTTACGATTTTTTACCCGCCTTGCGCGAGGAACTGATTGCCGTTATTTCGAAGTACACCAAAGTCAGCCCGGAAGACATTACCGTCTCTCTTGATAAACAAGGCAATCTTGAAGTGCTGGATGTGAATGTTGTTTTGCCTGAATTGGAACTGCGTAACTGATCATCTGAGTGAATGGCTGCGGTGAGCGCATCTATGATGCGTTCACCCGGTTGCTGGCTCGCTCAAGATAAGCGACAGTGAGATCAGGCGGATAGTAAAACGCGCTGACGTTCTTCTAAAAATGACACATAAGTGCTCCAGATGAATGAGGAAATGCAAAAAATAGATTGATTCGCATGGTAAGAAACAAATGAGTTTCGTTGTAAATGTTATTTTTCACGGTTACATTTTTTAACAAATTTTATTTTTTCCTACTTGCTTTCGATATAATGATAAGACCCTGTTCAATTGCCAGACATTAACGATAACTATCCATGAGAATCGCTGTACTTGACGACGACAATAATCTGCTGGAGCTGGTCTGCACCATACTGAATGCGGCTGGTCATACATGTCATCCTTTTTTAAGCGGCAAAGAAATGCTGCATCAGCTGCGTCGGGAAAGTTACGACATGTTGATACTGGACTGGCAGGTTCCAGATCTGAATGGCACTGAAATTCTGCACTGGGTCAGAGAAAAATTGTCACCCACCCTGCCGGTCTTGTTTATGACCAGCCGCTCAGGTGAAGACGACATCGTCGCTGGCCTCGCCGCTGGCGCAGATGATTATATGATCAAACCTATCCGCCGCAGTGAACTGGTCGCGCGGGTTCAGGCATTGTTGCGGCGGGCATACCCGACCCAGACAGCCTCTGAACACCTGCAATTCGGCATCTACAAATTTGAGACACGCGCTGGTCGCGTCAGTGTTAATGATCAGCCGGTAGAAATGACGCAGAAAGAGTTCGATCTGGCACTGCTGCTGTTCCGCAATCTCGGTCGCCCCTTATCGCGCGCCTACATACTGGAAGCAGTCTGGTCGCGCGACGTCGATATCCCGTCCAGAACCATGGATACCCATATCTCCAGGGTGCGCAGCAAACTCGAATTAAGGCCAGAAAACGGTTACAGGCTGGCACCTGTTTATAGTTACGGCTATCGATTAGAACAAGTTACTGCAGAATAAATTTTCCGGGTCAGCACAGTCTGACCCGGTTTGCATTTATTGCGCAGAATTTTGCCACATGGAAACACGAATGAGTTCAGACTCAACCCACCTCTTACGGCGATTACCGGTCAGTACCCTGCTCGCAGCTCTCCTTACATACTCGCCGCTGCTAATGGCGGCAAAAGTCGCCGGCGAACCGGGCAGCATCGTGGCAACACCACCGGACATGACCTATTACGCCTTGCAGGGCGACACATTAACTGGCATCGCAAAGCGATTTACCAATCAATCCCGGAACTGGGAAGTGCTCAGCAAGCGTAATCAGATTGCTGATGACCGCGCTATCCCTATCGGTACAGCAATCCGGATCCCGGCGGATCTGTTACCTGAAGAAGCAAGTGAAGCGCGCGTTGTTGCGTTGGCGGGTAATCCGACTTATACAGCGGCAGATGGTATCGAAACTACTCTCGCAATCGGCACTGTCGTTAAAGAAGGAAGCAAGATCACCACCGGAAAAAACGGTTTTCTGACTCTGGCGTTTCCGGATGAGTCGCGCGTCTCCATTCCATCGAATAGCCAGGTCAGTCTGAGCAAACTGCGCAAAACGAAATATATCGCCAGCCCGAGAACTGAGATTTCTTTGTCTGAGGGGAAAGTCGAATCCCGCGTCACCAGCCTGGCAAGCAATAAAGGGCGCTTTGAAGTACGCTCACCGCTTGCGGTAGCGGGCGTGCGCGGCACCCATTTCCGTGTTGGCATCAATGCGGATGGTACAGCTAATGAGGTGCTGGAAGGTGGCGTTGCCGTCGGAACAACAAGTAAAAAAAATAATGAACTGCTACTACCCGCTGGTAAAGGAAACATCATCGGAGCAAATGGTGTAGGGAAAGCTGTCGATTTACTGCCGCCGCCCGTCTTAGAAACTGGTTATGCGGTGCAAACGCGCCCCACAGTGCAATTCATCGCGCAAAAATCCGCAGCTGCAGTCGCCTATCGGGTACAGATAGCCAGAGATGCGCAGGCATTAGACATACTGGCGGAAAATCGTTACAAGGAAAACCGTTTCAAATTCGACGGTCTGGAAGATGGCCAGTATTTTGTCCGTCTGACGGCCATTGATGCATTGGGGCTGGAAGGCTTACCTCTCACAACAGGCTTTACACTCAAGGCAAGACCGGAGCCGCCATTCTCTATACAACCCAAAAATAAAGTACGGGCTGACGGTGTTGACTTCACCTGGACAGAAGCAGCACAAGCTTATGCTTACCATCTGCAAGTCGCCAAAGACGCAGAGTTTAAAAACATCCTTCTCGATCAGCCGGATATCAAGGATGTGCAATTCTCCAGCACCTTGCCACAAGGAGAATATTTCTGGCGTATTGCGACGGTGATACAAAAAAATGGCCAGTTTGATCAGGGTCCCTACGGCGATATACAAAAATTCCAGAAATTAGCGCCACAGGCAACGGCGTCTTTCAGCGACTCCCCGGGTAAGCAGATTTCTTTCAACTGGGCAGCCGAACCGGGACAAAAATTTCTGATTCAGATTGCCCTTGATACAGCTTTTAAAACGCTGTATCTGTCACAGGAATCAGATCAGGCTGATCTGAAAATTCCGCGTCCGTCGGCCGGTGAATACTATATCCGCGTCCGGGCGACGGATGCTGATGGCTACGTCGGTGCGTTTTCCGCCACGCAAAAAATCACTGTTCAGTCGCGCTGGACCACAAGTGACGGCGAAGCGGTTCAAAGTGGTAACGGTACCGTCCGCAGCGGCTTTTAACGATTAATTTATGGCGATCAGATACATACAGTTAGAGCGCATCGCATTTCGTGAGTGGCTGATTCTGAGTCTGCTACTCAGCGTTCTGACTGTAGCGCTGCTGAACTTGAAAAGCCTGGAGCGGCTGGACATGATTGCCTATGATCGTTACATGCAGCTCAATCAACGCGAAGCACGGGACGATATCCTGATTGTCGCAATTGATGATTACAGTCTGAGTGAGTTGGGAAAATGGCCCTGGCCACGGCAACGACATGCGGAACTGTTACAGCGCATCAACGCAGCGACACCGGCTGCGATAGGAATGGATATCCTGTTGACGGAAGCTGAGCCGGTACAAACCGACAATCAGGTCAACGGCGATCAGCTGCTGGCCGATGCGATCGCCCAAAGCAATAAAGTCGTCCTGCCTTTGGTCTCTCAAAACAGTGGTAAGGGCCTGATCGCGGCGCGCCCGATTCCCCCTCTGGCAAATGCAGCCCGCCAGATCAGCCATATTCATATCGAACTGGATAAAGACGGCGTGGCACGCAGCGTCTTTCTGCGTGAAGGATCAAGAGGCGAATGGTGGCCTCACTTTGCACTCGCGTTGAAAGACGTTGCACAAAATACAGCTTACGGAACTGAAAAATATCTGCCGGGAGCGAGACTGCCTGTGCAGCTGCGCAAAACGGCACATCAGGACTTGTGGCACCGTGATTACCAGATGCATATTCCGTTTTACGGCAGCAGTGGGCATTTTAAGTCGGTGCCGTATGTGTCAGTACTGCGCGGTGAAGTTCCCGCAGCTTTCCTGAAAAATAAGTATGTCCTGATCGGCCCGACTGCTTTAGGGATGGCGGACTCATTCCCCACCCCGGTATCCGGCAATGAAGGCACCATCTCCGGAATAGAAATCAATGCAAATATTCTGGCAAGTCTGCTTGATGAACGTGAAATTGATTTTGCCCCGGTCTGGCAGGTAACGATATATAACCTGGTACTGCTGCTGGCGGCACTGATCTCTTATCAGTTAATGTCGCCCAGAAAAGCCTTGCTGATGACCATCCTGTTTATCGGCATCTCTGCCGCAAGCAGTTTCCTCGCAATGCGCTATGCCGGAAAATGGATACCGCCTACGACATCCTTACTGGCGTTAATCATTGCTTACCCTGTGTGGAGCTGGCGCAGGCTGGAAGCAGCGATTAAGTATCTGGGCGAAGAATTTACTCTTCTCGAAAAAGAACCACATCTGCTGCCAGAATTTATTGATGTTGAAGAGGAAAAGAGTGCGCCGGTTCTGACAGATACGCTGGAGCAAAGCATCAATGCTGTGCGTGTCGCCGCCGACAGAGTTCGTGATTTACGACAGTTCGTCAGCGATAGCCTGGACAGCTTGCCAGACGCAACTCTGGTGACCACCACCGATGGGAATGTATTACTCTCTAACCCACCAGCACTGAGCTATTTTGCCAGTCAGGGCTTACCCAAAGTGAATGATTCCCTGTTGCCGTATTTATTTGCCAGAATGTCTGCGCCGCAGGAGCCTGAAGAGGGCAAAACCGGCAATTTCACTTGGTGGAATCTGCTGGATCTCAAACATACTGCACGAATGAAGCAAGGAATTGAAGTCAGAGATCCGCAGGGACTGGATTTACTGATCAAAAGCGCCCCTTGTTACAGCGCCAGCCAGCAACTGGTCGGCTGGATAGTCAGTATCATCAATATCACCGCCATCCGTGCTGCCGAACGCAGCCGCGATGAAACCCTGCATTTCATCTCGCATGACATGCGCGCGCCGCAGGCATCCATACTTGCTTTGCTGGAAATGCAGCAAGATGCAGCAACAGCATTACCACAGGCAGAATTTATCTCGAGAATTGAAAAAGCCTCACGCATCACACTCGGTCTGGCAGACAACTTCGTCCAGCTGGCCAGGGCTGAATCACAGGATTACCGTTTTGAAGAACTGGATTTACAGACGGTACTGCTGGATGCGACGGAAGAAATGTGGTCGCTGGCAAAGAGCAAAAACATACGCATCAAATGTACGATACCGGATGGTGAATACCCGATCCGGGCCGATCGCTCGCTGCTGACGCGGGTTCTGACGAATCTGCTGTCTAACGCGATCAAATACAGCCCGCGCGATACCACCATCACCTGCGCACTGGCCTATGAACAGCAACTGGCAGGAGCAAACATCATCTGCAGTATCAGCGACCAGGGATACGGCATACCGCGTGCAGAGCAAAGCAAACTATTTCAACGCTTTCAACGCTTCGGCGGTGCCGACCAGCCAAAAAATGATGGAATCGGGCTGGGCATGGTCTTTGTGAAAGCCGTGCTTGACCGGCATCATGCGCAAATCGATTTAATCAGTGCGCCGAATGAAGGGACGACTTTCAACATCAGATTGCCGTCAAGCACCATTTGAGCTACATCAAGCGTATCCGGACGAAAATTAATATCTCCAACGCGCTATAATGACGGTCTGATCTTACGCCACACATCGCATGCAACTGACTGCTGTTGGACTCAACCATACGACTGCGCCGCTCTCGCTGCGCGAAAAAGTCGCCTTCTCGCCTGAACAGATAGGTCAGGCGGTGGCGGCTGCACGCGCGTGGTTCGGCAACAACGCAGCAAACACCACGCATTCGTATGGCAATGAAGCCGCGATTTTATCGACCTGCAACCGCACAGAGTTGTATGCGGCGTGTGCCGCAAGCAATCCGGTCGATGCTACTGCCCATTTTCTGGCGGATTTTCATCACTTGCCTTACGCCGATTTACGTCCGCATCTCTATACCCTGCCGCAGGATAACGCCGTCCGCCATGCATTCCGCGTTGCTTCCGGCCTGGATTCCATGGTGTTGGGCGAGCCGCAAATTCTGGGGCAGATGAAAGATGCAGTACGTCAGGCCGAAGCAGCAGGTGGTCTTGGCACCTATCTGCATCAAATGTTTCAACGTACTTTTGCGGTCGCCAAAGAAGTTCGCAGCACCACGGAAATCGGTGCGCACAGCGTGTCTATGGCGGCGGCAGCAGTCCGTTTATCGCAGCGTATTTTCGACAAAATTTCTGATCAGCACCTGCTGTTTATCGGTGCAGGTGAAATGATAGAACTCTGTGCCACGCATTTCGCGGCACAAAACCCGAAATCCCTGACCATCGCCAATCGTACGCTCGAACGCGGCGAAGCGCTGGCGCACCGCTTCAATGGTAAAGCAATCCGTCTTGCCGATTTACCGCAGCAATTGGCACAATTCGATATCATCGTCTCGTGTACTGCATCGTCGCTGCCTATCATAGGATTAGGACTAGTTGAGCGTGTTGTCAAAGCACGCAAACATCGTCCTGTATTCATGGTCGATCTGGCAGTGCCGCGCGATATTGAACCGGAAGTTGGCAAACTCGACGACGTTTTCCTCTACACGGTAGATGATCTCGGCAGTGTCGTGCAGACCGGTATAGAAAGTCGTCAGGCAGCCGTGGCGCAGGCAGAGGCCATTATCGAAACCCGGGTGCAATCATTTATGCACTGGATCGATGGTCGTGCAGTGGTACCCGTCATTCAGGATCTGCATGAAAGCAGCGAACAACTCCGCTTAATGGAACTCGAACGCGCTCGTAAAATGCTGGCGCGCGGTGAAGATATCGACGCCGTGCTCGAAGCGCTTTCCAAAGGTATCACAGCCAAATTCCTGCATGGCCCGCAACAGGCGCTGCATCAGGCCAGCGGTGATGAGCGCGCGCGTCTGGCAAGTCTGTTGCCACAATTATTCCGCACCAAACGTTAGCGGATTCAGTTTTTCTCCCGGATGCAGAATTCCTGCATCATCCTGACGGGTACTGTTTTCAAATCTGCAGCAGTTCCCTCCTGATTCACCTACTTTGCTTTCCGTATGAAACCATCAATGCTCGCCAAGCTGGATCAGCTGGCTGAACGCCTCGACGAAATCGGACACCTGCTGATGCAGGAAGGCGCCACCAATGACATGGACAATTACCGCAAACTCAATCGTGAGCACGCAGAACTGGATCCGGTCGTCACTCTCTACAAAAACTATCAGCAGGCACAATCCGATCTGGACGAAGCACAGGAAATGCTGAACGATCCGGACATGAAAGCGTTTGCTCAGGATGAAATAGAAGCCGCAAAAGAAAAGATGCAAACACTGGAATCTGATCTGCAAAAAATGCTGCTGCCAAAAGACCCTAATGATGAACGTAATATTCTGCTGGAGATCCGTGCCGGTACCGGCGGCGATGAAGCAGCCTTGTTTGCCGGTGATTTGCTGCGCATGTATACCCGCTTCGCTGAACGTAACCGCTGGCAAGTAGAGATGATGTCGGAGTCGCCTTCTGAGCTCGGCGGCTATAAAGAAGTGATCGTGCGTATCGCCGGTCCGGGTGCGTATTCCAAGCTGAAATTTGAATCCGGCGGACATCGTGTGCAACGCGTCCCGGCGACTGAAACGCAAGGCCGCATTCATACGTCCGCCTGCACCGTCGCAGTGATGCTGGAAGCCGATGAACTCGCCGATGTGGTCATCAACAATGCCGACCTGCGCATCGATACCTTCCGCGCCAGTGGTGCGGGCGGGCAGCACATTAATAAAACTGATTCCGCGGTGCGCCTGACGCATATTCCTACCGGTATCGTGGTCGAATGTCAGGATGGCCGTAGTCAGCATCAGAATAAGGCGCAGGCGATGCGGGTGCTGGCCACCAGGATCATGGATGGTCAGTTAAGAGAAAAGCAGGCCAAAGAGGCAGCAACCCGCAAGAGCCTGATCGGTTCCGGCGACCGCAGTGAGCGCATACGCACTTACAATTATCCGCAAGGCCGCATGACCGATCACCGCATTAATCTGACTTTATATAAACTCGATTTCATTATGGATGGTGATCTGACCGAGCTGAGCAATGCCCTGATCGCAGAACATCAGGCTGAGCTTCTTGCGGAACTCGGCGACGATTAAACCATCCAAGTCATTGCCTGCACCGCCAGCATGCCACACTATTTGGTTTCGTATAAACATGAGGCTTGAAATAGCGTGTAAGCTGGCATCCGCTTTCATTTTACGAATGACCTACATGCGTTCCTCTAAATTCGTCTTACTCGGCATCTCTGTCACTTGCCTGTTACTGATAGCGGTTGCCCTCTATCTGCAGATCGTTGAACTGATGCTGCCTTGTCCCTTATGCGTCTTCCAGCGTTATGCGTTTCTGGCGATCGCCCTGTTCAGCCTGATTGCCGCTTTTCTTCCTGCCGGTGCACGCCGTTATGGCATCGCACTGGCTGGTTTATCAGCATTCGGCGGTATCGGCATCGCTGGCAAACATCTGTATGTCTTGTCGAATCCCACGCTTTCCTGTGGCATCGATCCTCTGGAAACCGGGCTCAACAAAATCTTCTTGTCGGAATGGTTCCCGATTCTGTTCCGTGCAGATGGTTTGTGCGAAACACCTTATCCGCCTATCCTGGGTCTGTCGATTCCAACCTGGGCCATGGTCTGGTTTGTTATTTTCAGTCTCACGCTGATCGTGCTGTTCTTTCAAAAACAAAGAGCAAGCATCTTCGGAAAGCACCACTGATGACAGAAGGCCAGCCGCTCAGCATTGCTGATCATGAGCGTTTGTCGCCGCTGGACAAGCTGGAAACACGGATGTTGCTCATGCATGTGACTGGCTTTACCCGCATACAGCTGATTACCCGCTCGGACTATCAGCTCAGCGCGCAACAAACGCAGCAGTTTACAGAATTACAACAACGTCGTTTCGCTGGCGAGCCCATTGCGTATCTGACTGGTGAACGTGAATTTTTCGGTCTGCCTTTTTACACCTCACCGGCGGTACTGATTCCACGGCCCGATACAGAATTACTGGTGGAACTCAGTTTGCAATTCGCGCCGCAAAACTCCGCCTTACTTGATCTTGGCACAGGTTCCGGTGCGATTGCGATTGCGATTGCCCACGAACGTGAGGATCTGGATGTCTGCGCCGTCGATATCAGCACTGAGGCACTTGCGATCGCAAACAAAAATGCCACACGTTTTCTGTCACCGGATCGCCTGCAATTACTGCACAGCGACTGGTACAGCGGGCTTACAGGAAGAGTATTTCAGACCATCGTCAGCAACCCCCCCTATATTGTCAAAGATGACCCGCATCTGACTCAGGGCGATCTGCGCTTTGAACCCATCAACGCCCTGACCGATCACGCTGACGGCCTGAGTGCTTACCGCCATATCATCGGTCAATCGCATGAACATCTTGCGCAACAAGGCTGGCTGCTGATGGAACATGGTTATCATCAGGCTGAAGATGTGCGCGCCTTGTTAAAAGCAGCGAATTACACGCAAGTACAAAGCTGGCGCGACCTCGCTGGCATAGAACGTGTCACAGGCGGACAACGCCGCTGACGCACAAAGGATTTTTATGCAGATTACGACCGATAAAGACGTCCTCGACGTTCCTCTGATACACGATTTCTTATCCACGACATCACCGTGGGCGCAAGGGATTCCGCTGGAAACGGTACAACGCTCAATTGAACATTCCCTGTGCTTTGGCGGATTTATCGATGGCAGACAGATCGCGTTTGCAAGGGTGGTTACAGATCGTGCGACATTCGCCTACCTGATGGATGTGTTTGTGTTGCCGGATTATCGTGGACGTGGATACAGCCGCAGTCTGATTGAGGCCGTTCAGAACCATCCCGAACTGCAAAACATACGCCGTTTCTTGCTGGTCAGCAGTTCAGCACGTGGCCTGTACGAAAAATTTGGTTTCCGCTCACCGGTAAAACCCGAAGCGTTTATGGAAATTCACCGGCCCGATATTTATCGCTGATATTGATCGTTAACATTGAGCGACGAAAAAAAACGATGCTGTTCAAGGCATCGTTTTTTTTGCTCAAGTCCACGCTGTTATGTGCGCGGTGTCCGGGGGATAACGGCATTCGCTACTTTTTTCGCTTCTTTTGCTGCCTTTTTTCTTCAGGAGTGGATGAGGCCTGCTTCTTGGTGTCTTTATTGATCTTGGTAACTTTGCTCATGAGCTGACTCCGGGTAAGCACCCGCGCATGCGAGTGAAGACTGAGTACAGGCCATCATGACCACGCACGTTGCCTATTTCATGCATGCTGCGACTACAATCTGTGCAAAACATCTGTGCCATGAGGCGACATTATTTCCGGGGATCAGGAAGAACCGGCTCAGCAGAATCAAAATACCTTAAATACGACATCCATATTTCGTCAATGCGCTCATCATACAGCCGCAACTGGCACTCGGCAGAATCACGTATCCGGGCAGTACCTTGCTCGCGGCTGTACAGATAGCCGCAATGCTTTCGCAGATACTGCTCCCATAGCTGCTGTGATTCGGCTAATTCCTCTGCGTTACCGCCGTATATTTTTATATCCTGCTTCTGCGCTGACAGATAGTATTTTTTAAACTGAGCCTCTTTCAAATCAAGCTGATGACTGAAGCACTCAGCCTCTGCCTGATAGCCCTTCATATCAACGCAGACAGGAACATATTGACCGGCCCCTGCGGCATTCCCGGCAAGCGTAAAAATAGCGGCGAAGAACAACTGCGCAAACGGTTTATGTTTCATCATTCAATCACCTGTTCAAAAAATTCAGACAGACATTTCCGGCAACACGCCGCATAAAATATACATCTCGCGCAGATCAGCGATGCGACCGGCAAGGTGCTCAGTGACGGCATTAGTCTGTCATTTGACATCAAATATACTCCCCGGAGTATATTTTAAAGCCCTTATTTTATAAGGAGATGGTGGCATTTTTTTCTTATACTCCCCTAAAAATCCCATTTCACGCAATAATTTCACAAGAAAACATTACGCAGTTTCGCGGATGGAACTGACATAAAAAAAGCCAGCATTTCTGCTGGCTTTTGTAGTTAAGACAGCGATGGCTGATTAACGATACACCGTCACTGGTTCCGTATTTTGCACAGGCACTGCAGGTACCACCGGCTGACCATTAACATTCGCCGGACGGTTCGCGCCGCGTGGCAAACCGAACTGCACCATCAGCTCGTTATAGGCGGCATCTGCCAGACTGCGCGACGTTTCCTGCATGACCTTGCCGCGATTGAAGACAACGCGATCACCTGCACGGCTGATGATCTTGGTATCAACACCGGAGCCACTCGCGCTGAACGCCGCTTTGACTTCATAGGTTTTGGTATTAATCAGGCTGAAATCGGCCATCAGATCGAGTGACAGGCTGGCTGTCATCGAATTCCCGTATTGCAGTTGATTGCTTTCCTGACGGAACTGGATATTGCTAACGGTGCCGAACAACACATAATCCGCGCCGGGATACATGCCTTGTTTGATGCGGCCGATGATGTCGTAAATTTTTTCCATCGGTTTACCAACATACGGACGCGCCTGAATCAGATGTACTCCACCGCCTTTGATCATCGCGCCTTTTAAATCAGCCGTGTAGGTTTTCAGTTCGCCACGATCGATATAGGTATAAAAACCTTCCGCTTCGTAGTAATTGCTTTCGCTCTTGGCATCGATCTTGCCGCGTTGTGAATAGCTGCGATCGGTTTCGCGTTCACTGTAACTACCTTTGACACTGCTTTTGCTGCTGGCAGAAACGACACGGAAATACTCGCTGACTTTTTCTTCGTAAGTCAGATCGGTCACGGCAATTTTCGGTTCTGCTGCCAGCGCGCTGCATGCTGCTGCGGAGCAGAAAACGCCTGCCAGAATTTTTTTCATATTCAACATCTTGCGTCCTTCAGGAGCCGGTTAAAAACCGGTTAAAGATTGATCAGGGCTGATTATTTTTTCGATGTTTTACGGATTTCTTTTTCATCCTGCCATTCGATAGAACCATCTTCGATGTCATACAGTTTCAGAGTCATCTTGTAGAACACATCTTTGGTTGTGGCGTTTTGTTTGACGATAGAAACGATTTCACCTTCGAGTGAATATTTCGCTGCCGTCATGTTGCCCACTTTTGCTTTGCCCTGGGATTTGTACAGGCCACTTTGATTCTGACGTTGCAGCTCATCGACGCCTTGCTGCATTTCATCAGCGCTACGGGTGAACTTCACTTTTTTACTTTTCACCAGCGCAGTCTGAATACTGTTCATGATCGATTTAGTGTCGATGTATTCGCTGGTTTTATTCCGCACGCCAGCCAGTGTCAGTGTCGGACGATTTGCCAGTGCCGGGTCTTCGAGCAGAGAACCGACCATTTTTTCTGCGATCATTTGCAGATCAGTTGAACCGAATTCATTGGTCACCGTTTCCACTGCTTTGTTATCGCCATAGCTGACCTGACGCGCGAGGCTGACGGTTGGCTGCGATAATTTTGTCTGGCAGGCGGACAACGACGTCACCGCCAGAATCATCAGGCACAAAGTAGAGGATAAAGAGGAAATGCGTTTCATAATAACTCCGTAGTTCTGTACAATTTTTTAAAACAAATCTGTGATTAACGAGGCTCAGCGCTCATTTCGATTTTGAAATCTGCCGCTTGCGGGCCATAAGCTGTGCCTTTGACAAGCTGGCTTTGTTTGCCCAGTATCATTAATGGTTTCCAGACCTCGCCATCGCCAACCTGCATACCGGCCGCATCTGTCCAGCGGAAACGGTAATAGACACGTACATCTTTCGCTGTGGTGTTATACATTTCCGCCTGCACCACCAGTACATCATTACGACGCTGGCTGCGCAGATCGGTCACCTGCACACCTTCGAGAGTGCCACGCACCATTAATTTCGCCGCAATGCCAGGCGACACCGCATTCGGCACATCTTCCGCCATCACAGGTGCAGCAAAACAGGCGGCGACGACAGCTGCGCAAACAGCAATTTTTTTAGACATCATGGATGATTTTTCCTTAGTAACTTCGTTCATCAACTTTGTACCTCAATAAGACCAGCGGGTTTATTTCGTCCCCGCCACTTTTACTCAGTTTGAACCTGCGGCTGCGCCGTTAGTTGCCACTGGTTTCACAGGTTTCTGCGGCTTTTTATTAGCAGGTTTGGCTGGTGCTGTTTTCACGGCAGGCGTTTCCGCTGCGATTTGCGCCGCTGGCGTCACGCTACCGAATTTCGCCAGATCGCCGACATAGGTTTTGTTCGGATACAAACGTACCGGCACCACCATGTAACGGCCATCAATATTCAGCTTGGTGCTTTCGCCAGGACGGCCGGAAAAATTCACTTCATATTCGCCCGGCGCTAAAAACGCCCGCGCAATAAAGACGCGCTCTGGCAAACTGCGCCACATGCGGTCATCTGCCGGGCCTTCGGTGGCGACCACCGCAATATTGGCGGCCAGACCGGCAAGTGCGCCGAAATTTTTATTGACCTGATCCTGCACCACGCCTTTGGTAATCGCACGGATCGCAGCGCGGGTGTAGATGCCCGGCATTTCATCTTTCAAGGCACGGCGTGCCATGACGTTGAAGTCAGTGATCAATGCAGTAGGCAAAGATTGATTGGCAATATTCACCGAACGGATTACTGCCGCTTCTTTATCCGGCTGAATCACAGGGAAAGTCAGCGACACGGTCACCAGACCACGCGACGTTGGCAAAGGCAACGCAAATTTCTGCGACTGACGTGCCGGCGCATTGCCGGTTTCGATGATAAACAGAACATCCGTCACGCCTTTTTTACGGCGGAAACTGGTACGCTGATCCAGCCCTTTCAGACCATCTTCCAGCACCGGCAAATCAGGACGCAATTCGATCGCCTTGCGATAGCCCGGTGCGGCCAGACCCGGTTCATTCAGGGCTTCGTATACAAAACCCGCCAGATAATGACTCAGCGCATTCTGATAACCATTTTTCAGTTTCAGCACTTCGGGATCATTCAGCGTTTCAACCGGATAGCCGTTGATTTCCTTGTTCGTGGTGGCGACGCCTTTTTCTTTCGCTTCCTTTTCGGCTTCCAGCGTTTCTTTAGAACGGAATTCAGCGATCACGGCTTCACGTTCGTGAGTACGTTTGATATCGACTCGGGCAGTATCCAGATCGCCCAGATTGATGCGATCCATCGCCATACGTACGGTCAGCATAACTTTTTCGTAATCCTGCCCTTCGTAATCACGGCTGGCGTCACCCATGATGGTGGCGCCGATCTGGCTCATCAGTTTTTGTGGATTGGTTTTAGCATTTTCTTCCCACTCTTTGACCTTGGTGTCGGCAATCGTCAGTGCATTCAAGCTGTCCTGGTAGCGTTTACCGATACGCATCAGTTCGCCTTTTTCGAGGTTCAGCAATAAATCATTCTGATTTTTGCCTTGCGTCTGTTCTTCCACCTGGCGAATCGCATCCTCGATCTGCCCGGTTTTGACAACTGCAAGTGAGTTAGAGACTTTGCTGTCGTGGGTCTGCGTTGTGACGCAACCAGTGAGAACCAGAGCAGCAACCAAAGGAGTAAGCGAGAATGATGAGAGGCGCATTGAGCTTATTTATTGTGGTTTGAAAAAAGGGGTAAGCACTGCCAGAGCCACGCACCCTTTTTTGCAAACAATACCGTACAAGCAGATAAAGTACGATACATGTTGCACAATAAAAGTGCATCAACAAGGCGAAAGCAAGAAATTATAAAGAGCACATTTGTTTTTGTAATGCTTAAATTTGTTAGCAAAACATACAAAACAACACTTTTTCAAAATTATTATTTTTGCAGTAAATAAACTTTGCTTTTAATCAAACTCCATCACCAGAACCTGGCCTCATGATTCCGTTCATCCAGCAGCCACTGATCCAGTTGCCACATAAAATCCGGCAGATAATTTTTATCCGGACTGCGCAAACCATGATCTGCAGCGGGGTACATGCGCAATTGCAAATCGCTGCGACCCGCGTCGCTGAACGCTTTTCTCAAGGCGCTGGCCGCGCCCGGCGGGATTAAAGTATCCGCCTCTCCGATACCTGCAAAAACCGGCAAGCGCGCGGCGAGCAGATTGCGTGTCTGGTCGATACCCGCGATTTCTAACCAGTAACGCCAGCTGCGCCCGTGTATGCGCGCCTGCTCAGGGTCGGCCGGGGAACTTACCAGTGCGCGGGATAAAGCGTCCCAGCCCTGCTGCATGTGCGGATAGATGCCAGCGAGTGCGCGATACGTGGGAATCGCGCTGTTTCCTGCATTCGCCAGCAAGACCAGATGCGTGATTTGCGGCAGATCGCGCGCCAGCAAAGGCACCAGTTCAGCGCCCTCGGAAATGCCCAGCAAAATCACGCGGCGTGGTTGCATGCCTTGTTGTTTGAATTGGCGCAACTGGGCTTGCATGAATGCCAGTTGATCGGCACGCCATTGGCTCAGATGATCGGCGCGGACAAATGCCTCGCTACAGACGTCGCCGCTGTCCTCGGCACGGATATGACGCTTCAGCAAAACATGGATACGGGTCAGCCCGGATTCGCCTTCCCATCCGGTGAAATACTGCGGCAAATATCGCCCCATGCTGCCGCAACCGGCACCGGCCACGACGAACAGCAGATTCACCGGGGAAACCATTGCAGCAGTATCGCTTTGCCACGGCTGTTTATCCCATTGATAAAACAGGGCGTTGCCACCATCGGCAAAAGTGAACGTGGCGGGCTGTAATTTCATGTTCGCATTTACTGCCGGAGTCGCAGCATAGGCTGATGCAGGTCCCGCAGTTTCAGCAGTGGCAGCAGCAGTAGCAATTGCCGGTGCCGCCAGCGCGAAGCACATCAGGAACGGCAGCAATACTGCCGCGGCCAGCCGCGTAGCGGCGTGTCTGCTCTGCCTGCGGAGATAGCCACGGCTGCGAAGGCTGCAATACTCAAATTTCATCCTAAAAATACTCCCCCCAGTATGTGTAAACACCCTTTATTTCATTGAGAGAATAAGCGTAAATCGCCATATACTCCCCTCTTCTCCCCTTTTTTACTTCCTGAGCCGCATTTCTGCGCCGCTGCCGGCCTGTATTTTCGAGAGGTCGCCGTCATCACACCGCGCTACCCGTCCGACTATTAACCGCAGTCAGAACGACTGTCAAGACTGGCGCAACGCTGCAAATTGCGTATCATCTGCGCCTTCATTGCTTTTTTAATGTCTGGATTCTGGATTTATGCTGCCTTCGATTGAACAAAGACTCGCCGTAGAACTCGCCGCCAAACCGGTACAGGTGGCCGCTGCTGTTGCCTTGCTGGATGAAGGCGCGACCGTACCGTTTATCGCCCGTTACCGTAAAGAAGTTACCGGCGGCCTCGATGATACGCAATTGCGTCTGCTCGAAGAACGTCTGCGTTATCTGCGCGAACTCGAAGACCGCCGCGCCGCGATCATCGCGTCGATTGATGAACAAGGCAAGATGACACCGTCATTGCTTGATGCAATTACCCACGCCGAAGACAAAACCCGTCTCGAAGATTTATATCTGCCGTATAAACCGAAACGCCGCACCAAAGCGCAGATCGCGGTCGAAGCAGGTTTGTTGCCGCTGGCCGATGCCTTGCTGGCCGACCCAACGCTGACGCCGGAAACCGAAGCAGAAAAATATCTGAAACCCGCCTTCAGCACAGACAACGGCGACAACCCCGGCGTACCTGACACCAAAGCCGCGCTCGATGGCGCACGCCAGATTCTGATGGAACGCTTTGCCGAAGATGCGAGCCTGTTGCAGGCGCTGCGCGAATATCTGAACGACCACGGCATCGTCGAATCGAAAGTCGTCGCAGGCAAAGAAGATGCCGGTGAAAAATTTGCCGATTATTTCGATTACTCAGAAACCCTGGGCACGATTCCATCGCACCGCGCGCTGGCCTTGTTCCGTGGCCGCCGCGAAGAAATGCTGACCGTCACTTTACGGCTCGACAGCGAAGAAGAAAAAACAAAATGGGATGCGCCGCTGAACCCGTGTGAAAGCCGCATTGCCGCGCATTTTGGCGTCAGTCAGAAGGGTCGTCCGGCCGATAAATGGCTGGCCGATACGGTACGCTGGGCATGGCGCGTCAAAGTCTTCATGCATCTGGAAACCGAGCTCATGAGCAAGCTGCGTGAAAATGCAGAAATCGAAGCCATCAACGTGTTTGCGCGCAACCTCAAAGATTTATTGCTGGCCGCACCGGCTGGGCCACGCGCCACGATGGGCCTCGATCCTGGCTTGCGTACCGGCGTCAAAGTTGCGATTGTTGATGCCACTGGCAAAGTCATGGAACACGCCACGATTTATCCGCATCAGCCGCGTAACGATTGGGATGGTTCGCTGCATACGCTGGCGACACTCGCTGAAAAATATCAGGTGTCATTAATCTCGATTGGTAACGGCACCGCCTCACGCGAAACCGACAAACTGGCGCAGGATTTAATCAAACTCAAACCAGAACTCAAGCTGACGAAAATCGTGGTCTCCGAAGCCGGTGCGTCGGTGTATTCCGCCTCAGAATTCGCCTCTAAAGAATTGCCGGATCTGGATGTGTCCATCCGTGGCGCGGTCTCGATTGCACGTCGTTTGCAAGACCCGCTGGCGGAGCTGGTGAAGATCGATCCGAAATCCATCGGCGTTGGCCAGTATCAGCATGATGTCAGCCAGACCCAGCTCGCACGCTCGCTCGATGCGGTGGTCGAAGACTGCGTGAATGCGGTCGGTGTCGATGTCAATACCGCCTCTGCGCCTCTGCTGGCGCGGGTATCCGGCTTGTCGGCCAGCGTCGCGCAAAGCATCGTCAATTTCCGCGATGCTAAAGGCATGTTCAGTTCACGCGCCGATCTGCGCGCAGTACCGCGCCTCGGTGACAAAACATTTGAACAAGCCGCTGGCTTTTTACGCGTCATGAATGGCAGCAATCCGCTCGATGCATCCGCAGTGCATCCGGAATCGTATCCACTAGTCGAAAAAATTCTGGCCGATATCAAGAAAGATGTGAAAGGCGTGATCGGCGACAGTGGCTTATTGAAATCGCTGAACGCCGCCAAATACGCCGATGACAAATTCGGTGTGCCGACCATCACCGACATCATCAAAGAGCTGGAAAAACCGGGCCGCGATCCACGCCCTGAATTCACCACCGCCACCTTTAAAGACGGCGTGGAAGACATCAAAGATTTGCAGCCCGATATGATTTTAGAAGGCGTCGTCACCAACGTCGCCGCATTCGGCGCGTTTGTCGATATCGGCGTGCATCAGGATGGCTTGGTACACATTTCCGCGCTGTCCAACACCTTTGTCAAAGACCCGCACACCGTCGTCAAAGCTGGTCAGGTGGTGAAAGTCAAAGTCATGGAAGTCGACGTCAAACGCCAGCGTATCGCGCTCACCATGCGCCTGACCGACAGCGCACCACAACCCGGCAGCAAACCGGAACAACGCGGCGACCGCAACGACGCCAAACGCCTAGGCCAGCACCAGCAACAACGCAAACAAGAAGCCGCCCCGGCAGGAAACGCGATGGCAGCAGCGTTTGCGAAATTACGCGGTTGAGATTAAAGAAGCCACAAAAAATACAGCAGCAACGTTCAAAGCGCCCCGGTTTTTACCGGGGTGTTTTTTTGTGCGCAATGCTGGTTGTTTGCGCTTGTGACTTACTGCATCGTTGCTGCTCGGACTTATACCGCAAGCGTTCTCGCACCTAATCCAATCAATACGGTTTTAGCGATACCAGCGAAGTAATGTTTCCCCCCGTTCGCTTAAACGTGTTATATGCTCAACATAAGCAAAGACAACAAGGCTGTATGAGGCTTTCAAGGGATTTAAAGAAAATTGTCTTTTTGAACATTTCGAGTTAAGCTACATTTTTGTCAAATTAAATAAAAATTAATTCAGAAGTGAGGCTTCATTGTCAGTCCGCTCTGCTCAAATATGGGATAAGGATGCGTTCATCAAGAACTATCAAATATCTCTTAGTATCTTTATTTTGCTAATGCTGTTAACCGATCTATCGATCGCTGGCGGAAAGGGTATGAGCCGTGGAACAGTTGCCGTCCGGGGATACGTGCGTAAAGACGGAACTTATGTACAACCTCACCAACGAACAGCACCCGACGGGAGCATTCAAAACAATTGGAGCACATACGGCAACTACAATCCGTACACCGGCGAAGAAGGAAGAGTTTTAACACCGCCAAGCGGCCCCGTTGGTTCAGACAGTTCCTCATATAGATCCTCTGCTTACCTCCCTTCGCTGCCACCTGTTGCTCCCAGCGTAGAGCGCGCAACACTGAAATCCGGCAGCTCCTTGTATCCCAGGTCAACCCTCGCTATTCCTTCGCAGCCCAATGTAACTCCTTCGCAATCAAACAACGTACTACCGGACAATCAACATTCAAGACCTTTCACCCTTAACTCGCAGCCTATCTCACGCCAGTCAACCTACATCGAACAACAAAAGCAGCGCGACGAAGAGCGGTCGCAATTCTGGGCAAAGCAGGGTTACTCATTTAATCCCGCATATATGACTGCGTACTCCATGGATCAAAAAGTCAAGGACATTGAGCGCGCAGAGTTTTGGCGGTCAAAAGGCTACAGCTTCAATCCAGAGTACATGACCGCTTATTCAATGGACCAAAAGGTGCGAAACATTGAGCGTGCGCGCTATTGGAAAACTCTGGGTCTAAATTTCGATCCAGAATACATGACTGACTATGCTATGGATCGCGAGGCTAGGCGTCTAGGAGTCTCGCCTCGATAGCGTTATGCCATGCATGCGAGTGTCGCAGCAAACAGAGGATGCGTTCACGCACTTTTTTTTGCAAACCCCCACTGTAAACGCATTGATGCGCACCCATACATTATTTGTGCACGACGGAATTTTTATGCCAATGACAAAAAGGGACGGCAGCTAATCACAGCGATATTATTCCGCTTGTTCATCAGTTTTTGCGCTTAACGCGGTGCGTGAAACACAGCCTATGCTTGCTTTACGCACGGCGGGGAATCGCCAATAATCTGCACTTTTATGAATTGACTGGTGGCGGCAATCGCGGCACCGCAACGTTGAGGCGTCATCGGCGCCGGGAGTGAACTTATGTCGTCAATCTTTGAAAAGCTGAACCTGAAGCAGCAACAAGAGATTATTGTTGTCAATGCGCCGCCATCCTTCGAGCCTGAGTTGCTCTCACTCGAAGGCGTTACAGTTATCCGTGATCTGAAGAAAGCGAAGGCAATTTACTTCGCGTTGATTTTCGCCACCAAGCAAGCCGAGGTCGATAGCTTGTCTAAGATTCTGGCAAGCAAGGCGGAAGGCGATGCAGTGCTGTGGTTCGCGTATCCGAAGGGCACGTCTAAGCGGTACAAATGCGAGTTCAACCGCGACACGGGCTGGGATGCCATGCGCAGCGAGGGTTTCGATACGGTGCGCCAGGTCGCCATAGATGCAGACTGGTCGGCACTGCGCTTCCGACGTCTGGAGTACATCAAGTCTGCAGGCGCAATCCGTTCTGGCATACATAAATGAAAAAAGTAATACTCCTTGTGCTGATTGTGGCTGGCGGCTGGTGGTATTTTATCGGCGGGCGCAAGCTGTCGGACGATCATGTCAATGGCTTTTACCGCGATCTTGAAATCGCGACGCTGCAGCGTCAGCCTGACGCGATATGCGCGCTGCTGGCGCCGGATTTTCACTCTACCGGCAGCGTCAGCACAGCCAGAAACACACAAACGGTGAATCAAAACAAGCAGCAGGCCTGCGACGCTTATCATGACTTGTATGCGACCTGGGAAAAGCTCGGTGAGAAAATGGGCGGCATGCTGCAACTGGATTCTCAATACACGATACACAGCATCTCGCTGTCGCCGGACGGCAAAACTGCGACGGTGGATGTCAGCAGTTCGCTGGACGTTGCCGGAACGCTCATGCATATACGCTCACGCAGTACGGATACGCTGGTTCGTCGCAACGGCAAGGTGCTGTTACTGCACAGCTCAGGCCTTGGTTCTGTCGGCGCGGGGTCGTAGCGCCTGATAAAACGCGCCGCGCTCCGTCGGTATTGCGCGAGCCGGATTGGAAATCCTTGAGTTAGGTCAATCCTGGTTAAAATCATATACTCCCCCCATATTTTTACAAAACTATGCTGACCTCCTTATATTCATTTGGTGTAAAACATATACTCTGGGGGAGTATATTTATTCCCCGAGTACAAAACAGCGCCTGTAGTCACGCTGTTGGTGCGCGGGAGCACTACCGGAGTTTCCTTTATAATGGCGGCACATTATTAACCAAGGAAAAGCCATGAGCGACGTTCAAAGCTGGATCAAAGAAACCGTTACCCAAAACCCTGTCGTGTTGTTCATGAAAGGGACTGCCCAATTCCCGCAATGCGGATTTTCCGGTCGTGCGGTGCAGGTATTGAAAGCCTGCGGCGTACAGAATCTGGTGACTGTGAATGTGCTGGAAGACCCGGAAGTACGTCAGGGCATCAAAGATTTTTCTAACTGGCCAACCGTACCGCAGTTGTACATCAAAGGCGAATTCATCGGCGGCTCTGACATCATGAATGAGATGTTCGAAAGCGGCGAACTGCAAACCTTGTTGAAAGACTGAGCACCGTCATGACGAGCACCAGCGCACCACCGAAACAACGTCTGATCATCGCCATCACCGGCGCGACCGGCTCTGTGTATGGTGTGCGCTTGCTGCAGGTATTACAGGCCAACCCGGATGTCGAAACGCATCTGCTGATTTCTGAAGCCGGGGTCTTGAATCTGCATCAGGAACTCGATATGAAGCGTAAGGATGTCGAGGCCTTCGCGGATGTCGTGCATCATGTGCGCGATGTCGGCGCCAGCATCGCCAGCGGCTCGTTTCAATCTGACGGCATGGTGATTGCACCGTGCTCGATGAAAACGCTGGCCTCGGTTGCGCATGGCATGTCAGATAATCTGATCACGCGCGCTGCCGATGTCGTGCTGAAAGAACGCCGCCGCCTGATATTAATGGTGCGGGAAACGCCGTTCAACCTCGCCCATCTGCGCAATATGACCGCCGTGACCGAAATGGGCGGCATCATCTTCCCGCCTCTCCCCGGTTTTTACCACCGCCCGCAATCGATACAGGAAATGGTCGATCACACAGTCGGCCGCGTACTCGATATGTTCGCTCTGCCGCACAAACTGACACCACGCTGGCAAGGCTTGAAAGACCGCACATAAATCATCGCGCCGGATCTGGCGCGCTGTCTCACTCTGTTCTGCTTTTCTGGTTGCAATACCGGAAGTAAGGCGCACACATCTGCGTCTTTATTTTTCTGCGCAATCCTGCCCTGCGATTTTTTTCTTCGCTGTTGTTATCCGCCTTCGCTGTAATCACGGGGTCATATCCAGTTGATACATTTTGTTACTTGCGAGCAAAGCCTTCACCTGGCATCCGGTAATGGCGCGGTCGCAAGCGCATCGTAAAACCAAAGCGATTGCTGTAAAGCAGTCACACTCGACAAGCACAGGATCAACAACATGACTCACAAAGCAAATGTATCGCTGCTGGCCGCGCTGACGGCAAGCGCTCTGGTCGCTGCCTGCGGCGGCTCCGACACGGCAAGCACCACACCCGTCGCCCCAGTAGCCCAATCTGGCGTGTTTCTGGATGCAGCGGTGGAAGGTCTCGATTACACCAGTGGCACAGCAAAAGGCACAACACAGGCCGACGGCGGCTTTAACTGCAATACTGACGACAATATGAGTTTTTCTGTCGGTGGCATCAGCCTGGGTTCTGCGCCATGTGCGGCAGTGATCACGCCACTGAGCCTGGCGAATCAGAGCAACAGCAACGACGATAAAGTCGTCAATCGCCTGATGGCCTTGCAATTGCTGGATGAAGATAATGATCCTTCGAATGGCATACGTTTATCTTCTGCAGTCAAAACTGCGCTGGCAGGTCAGGCTCTGGATTTCAACGCAAATGCGGCGACTTTCAATACGGCGATGACGAATCTGCTGAGCAAGCTGCCTGCCAGTTATCAGGGTCGCAGCGTGGATGCGGATCGTCGCGCATTGGTACGCGAACATTTTGAAGATACGCTCGCGTCCAAAATGGACAAGCCTGTGGTGGATGCGGTCACGCAAACCAATGCACTCGGCACGGTGGTGGCGAATGTGACGCGCTACCAAATCAAGGCGGCAGATGCATTTTATGTTCCGTATGAAGGCACAAACGCGGCCGTGAAAGCCGATTTTCCAAAAGGCTTTTTGCCATCGTATGGTTCTGGCCTGACGTTTAAAGGCAAAGCGGCCGATGGGTCTCTGGAGTTCTATGGCATTACCGATCGTGGCCCGAACGGCGACGGCCCGAAAGTACCGAATTCAATCGTGACCGCGGGTGCCAGCGGTACCAGCGACGCTAAATTTTTCCCATCACCGAGTTTCACACCGTCGATCGGTCTGATCTCGGTTGGTAAAAACGGCGCGACATTAAAATCATCGATGCCGATTAAATTCAGCAGCACCATCAATGCGTCCGGCTTATCGATCGCCGCTGGCAAAGTCGGCTCCTCCGGCGAGGTGCCGCTGAACGACGCGATGAAATATGATGCCACCAGCAAAACCACCTTCAGCGATTATGGTCTCGATACCGAATCCGTGGTGCTCGATACGGCGCGCGGTGTGTTCTGGGTGTCGGATGAATATGGTCCGTTCATCCTCAAGATCGATATGAATACCGGCATCATTCTGAAAAAATATCAGCCAGGTACCGGTGCTGCTGACCTGCCCGCCGTGCTGCTGAAACGCCGCGCGAATCGCGGTATGGAAGGCCTGTCGCTTGATGCAGGCACAGGGAAATTGCAGGGCTTTATACAGAGCCCGCTGGACGATGGCAAAGCGTTTTATAAAGTGCCGGGCGCGACCGTTGCAACGAATGAAAGCATCAAGGATTACGCCAAATTCAACCGCTGGGTTGAGTTCGATCCAACGACCGAAAAAACAAAATTGTATGCGTATCCGCTCGACAGCACGATGTATGCATCCGGCAAAACCGGCGGCGCGAAACTCGGCGATCTGGTGGCGCTGGGCGGCGGCAAATTCATCGTGATTGAACAGGGTGCTGGCGTGGACGGCAAGGTATTCAATCGTCTGATGCTGGTGCAGATTCCAACGGACGCGACTGATATTGCAGCGATGGGCACTGACCTCGAAAAGAGCAGCATGACAGGTGCAGCGGTCAACGGTGTGAATTATGCGAACGTGGTCACGCTCAAAAAGACCGTGTTGTTTGATCTGAACGGCGCTGGCTGGCTGGCAGAAAAAGCCGAAGGTCTGGCACTGGTGGATGAATACACGCTGGCATTGGTGAATGATGATGACTTCGGTCTGAAAACCCTGATTACTGATGCGAACGGTAAAACAGTGGAAGGCGCCGATATCACGAAATGCACGGTGGATGCGAATGGCGCACTGACCACTACGGCCGGCGCCACTGGCTGCGTTGCCGGTAATTCGGTACGCGTGGCTCGCGGTGCGGACAGCGAACGTCCGAATCGTCTTTGGCTGTTTAAATTCAACAAGAAACTGGCTGACTTTGCCGTACCCGCGCAGTAAAGCAGTCACATCGCTGTGACGTTATAGCAATGTGACTACGACATCATTGCGATAGTAGCGTCACGCGGCACCTGATCTGAGACGAGCCGTCACCTTAGCGTGGCGGCTTTTTTATTTCGTTGAAGTCTGATCATGGCATTGGCTGAGATCAGCAGTGTACGGTTGAATATGAAATGTCCGGAAAGCGCAAACATCCTGCAAGCGAAGATAAAACAAGGCCGAAACGGGGTCAAAACGCGGCTAAAATAGTTTAAATATACTCCCCCCCAGTATTTTTTAAACCCCTTATTTTATGTAGAGAATAGGCAGTTTTCTTCATATACTCCCCTGTTTTTTAATTTCCAAAGAAAAAAAAGGACGCCGCAGCGTCCTTTTTTGCATCGTCATTCCGGCTTACAGTTTCCTTTGCAAAAATTCCCATTTCGCTTTTTGCAAAGACCAGATCGTCCAGTCACCGCGCGGGCCGTGACCTGCGCCCGGATACAGTTGCAGGCTGTAATCCTTGCCGCCTTTGATCAGCTCATCGATCAGCATCACGGTATTTTGCGGATGCACGTTGTCGTCCATCGTGCCGTGCATGATCAGGATTTCACCATGCAAATCTTTCGCCGCTTTCAGCACGCTGCCCTGATCGTAACCGCTCGCATTTTCTTGCGGCAAGCCCATGTAACGCTCGGTATACACGCTGTCATACAGACGCCAGTCGGTGACCGGCGCGCCGACGAAACCTATCTTCCAGGCTTTGCTGTGCGTCATCGCATACGAGGTGAAATAGCCGCCGTAACTCCAGCCGTTCAGCGCGATTCTGTCCATGTCCGCCCAGCCCTGCTGACGCAACCACGCGAGGCCATCAAGCTGATCCTGTAATTCGAGCTGCCCCAGTTTTTTATGGATAGGCCAGGCGCTTGCCACGCCTTTATTACTCGCACTGCGGTTATCCAGCACCCACACAACGTAGCCTTGTTGCGCGAGGAAGTGATGGTACAAATCATTCGACCAGCGGTCATTCACCTGCGGCGCCATCGGCCCCGCATACAGGTGCTGATACACCGGATATTTTTTTGCAGGATCAAAATCCGGCGGCAAGTACAACAGGCTTTCCAGTAAAAAACCATCGCGTGCGCGGATCTGCTGCTGCGTGACGTTGGCCAGACGCAGGCCGCGCATTTTCTCTGGCATGCCAACGTCGTCGATCAGTCGGAGCTGTTTTCCTTCGTCGTTAAACAAAGCCTGTTTCGGCGTTTGCTTCAGGCTGCTCCAGCTATCAAGAAAATGGGTAAAGGTTTTGTTCCAGTGCACGTTATGCGTACCCATTTCCTGCGTCAGGCGCTGCAAACCTTCACCATTCAGACCCACGCTGTAAACATCGTTACCGATAGGGTTGCGCTGATTCGCAGAAAACAGGATGCGCTGACGCGCTTCATCGACGCCGTACACGCTGCGCACATCCCAGTCACCGCTGGTGATCACTTTTTGCAGCTGATAATGCTGATCATAACGATACAAATGACGATGCCCGCTGCGATCCGATTCCCAGATAAAGCCGCCGTCTTTCAGAAACACAGGAAACGGCAGACGTTCAGTCCATGCCGGGCTGGTCTCGCGCACGATCACTTTACTCTGCTGCATATTCGCATCATACAAACGCAGATCGAGCCAGGTCTGCACTCTATCCTGCCAACCGGCCAGCAACTTGCCGTCCGGCGTCCAGCCGACTTGCACGATCAGCGTCTCTTTTTGGGGATACGGATTTTCTGTCCAGCTCAGTTTGCCGTCTTTATCAACAATGCCTAATCTGACCGTGGGATTCGGGTCGCCAGCTTTCGGATAACGGGTCAGATTCGTTTTTAGAGGCTGCGCGTGATCACCGCTGAGCGTGTAAACCGGCACTTTGCTTTCATCGAAATTCAGAAACGCAAGTTTCTGCGAATCCGGCGCCCACCAGAATGCCCGCAATTTGCCGCGTCCGTAAATTTCTTCCATATAGACCCAGTCGAGACGGCCATTCAGATTCGTCTCGCTGCCACCGGTGGTCAGACGTTTCTCTGTCGCGCTGGGGATGTCGGTCAGATACAGGTCATTCCCTTTCAGATACGCGACCGATTTCGCGTCTGGCGAGAGTATCGCTTCATCTTCGGCCTGATCCGGCGTATGCGTCAGTTCGCGCGCGCGTGCATTTTGCAGATCCAGTAGCCACAAATCGTTTTTGTAGCTGAACAAATACGACTTCACTTCAGGTTGCACCTGCTGCCCCAGCTTTTCCGCCAGACTCTGCGCCGATTTATCATCGATACCCGCAGATTTAAGATAGCGCAGAATATTTCCATCGACTGTCAGCGCCTGCTTTTCCCAAGTTGCCGGCTGCACCACCGACAGCTTAACAACCCCCTCTTTCACTTCAGACTCAATCAGACGATTTTGCTGATCCCACGATAAACGCGTCAGCGGGCGGGTATCGAATTTTTCTTTCTTCAGCGGGTGATACAGCATCTCCAGACTGAGCTTGCCGTCATCGGCAACCGCCATCGCTGCGCTGGCCAACAGCATTGCAAACAATCCGCTTTTGATTATTTTTTTCATGGAATTCCTCTGTGTATTTTTTCCGTGCCGCCAACACGGGCTCGTCAGCGCACTTGCGCAGTATGACCATACAGACCTGTGCACAGTTCACTGTGATATTTGAAAGAGCAGGAATTATCAGGGCAGCATTGCGAATAAGAACATGCGACGGAAAAGAAAAAACCCACCGTTATTGCTAACGATGGGTTTTTAATTGGTGCCGGCTGCCGGAATCGAACTGGCTACCTGATGATTACAAGTCAACTGCTCTACCAAGTGAGCTAAGCCGGCGAAAACTTTTTCGTATCTGCTTCGTTTCCGTTGCATCCCCGAAGACCAAGATTATAGGCTACTTTATTATTTTTAGCGAGGGCTTTTCTGATTTTTTTTCAGATTTTTTTTGTTCAGTGGATAAATCCGCTTTTTCTTCGCCATCCGGCCTAGAACTGACCGCGGCCAAACCTAATTTTCTTGGCGGCGCTTCTTTTTCTGATATGTCATTTTCTTCAGCAAGCGACTCCGGCTCAGCCACGTCTTCCGTTGCCGTCAAATCCAGCTCGAATGCCATTCCCTGACCATTTTCACTGGCGTAAATCGCCATCACATTCGCCACAGGAACATATATGTCACGGGACACGCCACCGAACCTTGCTTTAAATGTCACGGCCTCGTTATCCATTTTCAGGCCACTGGTCGCGCCGAAACTGATATTCAGTACGATCTCGCCATTGCGGACAAATTCCATAGGCACCCGCGCACCGCCTTGTACTTTCACTGCCATATACGGGGTATAGCCATTATCAGTACACCATTCGTAAATGGCACGCATGAAATAAGGTTTCGTCGATGTTTCTTGCATGATGCTTACTCAACAGATCAAAGTTTAAGGATAGAGGGAGCCGGTAAAAACAACAAGGCTGACCTGATGCAATCAGTCAGCCTTGTTGAGATACCGTTGATACAAAAAACGTATCACTCAGCGTTTAGCGACGCATCACTTTCTCAGAAGGTGTCAGCGCTTCGATGTAGGCCGGACGAGAGAAAATACGCTCAGCATATTTCATGATAGGTGCGGCAGTTTTCGACAACTCGATACCGTAGTGATCCAGACGCCACAGCAAAGGTGCGATCGCAACGTCAAGCATGGAGAATTCATCACCGAGCATGTATTTATTTTTAATAAATAATGGTGCCAGCTGCGTCAGACGATCACGGATTTCAGCACGTGCCTTGTCCTGTGCTTTGGCAGAACTGCTGCTCTTGTCGTTTTCCAGCGTATGTACGTGGACGAACAATTCTTTTTCAAAGTTAAACAGCATCAGACGTGCACGTGCGCGTTGCAGCGGATCTGCAGGCATCAGTTGCGGGTGCGGGAAACGCTCATCAATATATTCGTTAATGATATTGGATTCATACAGTATCAATTCACGCTCAACCAGAATCGGCACCTGACCATAAGGATTCATGGTCGAAATATCTTCCGGTTTATTAAACAAATCAACATCACGGATTTCAAAATCCATGCCTTTTTCAAACAGCACTAAACGGCAACGTTGAGAAAATGGGCAGGTTGTACCCGAATAGAGAACCATCATTTTTATAGTTCCTTAGAAACAATCAGGGCGAGGAGCCAATTTTGCGCGCCTCACCCCAGGGATTACTCGTCCGTTTACGACGGATAGAAACGGACGATCTTAGAAATTCCTGCCCTACGATAAGATAAATCGCAGACGTAAAACAGGAAACAATGCTTTATTTTACTTCTTTCCAGTAAGAAGCATTCAAACGCCATGCAAGTGTTGCCAGCAATGCCATAAAAATCAGCACAACAACACCAAGACGTTTGCGCGTATTTTGCGCCGGTTCCCCCATCCATTGCAAGTAGGCGACCAGATCGCCGACCTGATTGTCATAGGCTGCCTGATCCAGTGAACCATCGGTCACTTTTTCAAAGCCGACAAATTTGTGTACCGTTTTAGATGCGTCATGCGGATCTTTTTCTTCCACAAATTTAGCATCACGGACACCTTGCATTTCCCACAACACATGAGGCATACCGACATTAGGGAACACCATGTTGTTCCAGCCAGTAGGACGGGAGTCATCTTTGTAGTAAGTACGCAGATAGGTGTACAGCCAGTCAGCACCAGAACCAGCTTCCGAAGCACGGGCACGGGCGATTACTGACAAATCCGGTGGCACCGCACCAAACCAGGTTTTTGCATCCTTGGCTGACATCGTGTTTTTCATCAAATCGCCCACTTTCTCGCCTGTAAACAGCAAGTTTTGTTTGATCTGATCATCTGTCAAACCGATATCTCTAAGGCGGTTATAACGCATAGCCGAAGCAGAGTGGCAGTTCAGGCAATAATTCACGAACAGCTTCGCGCCATTCTGTAACGCCGCCATATCTGTGGAACGGTCAGGAGCACGATCCAGAGGGAAGGTTGCACCACTAGCCATCGCCAGTACTGGAACAAATGCCAGGGCAGCGATTATCTTTTTAAGTAATTTCATGCTAATTCTTCCTCGCTTAGTTCGCTCAGTGTGCTGAAAATGTAACGCGCTTCGGCACTGGCTTAAATGTTCCCATAGCACTCCACCAAGGCATCAGCAGGAAGAAGCTGAAATAGATCACAGCACAGACCTGAGACACACGCTCGCCGGTTGGAGATGGTGGCTGCACCCCGAGATAACCGAGAACAACAAACGCAATACCAAACACGATGTAGACATATTTATGCCAGTGAGGACGGTAGCGTATCGATTTCACTGGGGACACATCCAGCCATGGCAGGAAACCCAGAATCACAACGGAGCCACCAAACAACACCACGCCCCAGAATTTCGCATCCAGGCCAAATGGCAGCATGCCGATAATCGCCAGCAAAGCAACGCCGGCAATCGTCATTTTGACGATCTGCGGCAACTTCGTTGTCAGCCAGATCAATGCCACATAAGCAGCCACACCCGCCTGAACGACATACAGGAACTCTGATGTTGTTGCACGCAGAATCGAGTAAAACGGTGTGAAATACCAGGTTGGCGCAATATGCAACGGCGTTTTCAAAGAGTCAGCCGGAATGAAGTTGTTATATTCGAGGAAATAACCACCCATTTCAGGAGCAAAGAATACCACTGCGCTGAAGATCGTCAGGAACACTGTCACTCCGAAAATATCGTGGAAAGTGTAATACGGATGCGATGGCACACCATCAACAGGATGACCATCAGGTCCCAGGTTTTCTTTAATCTCAATACCGTCAGGATTGTTGGAACCTACTTCATGCAAAGCAATCAGATGCGCTGCCACCAGACCCAGCAACACCAGAGGAATCGCGATGACGTGGAAAGAGAAGAAACGATTTAATGTCGCATCTGAAACCACATAGTCGCCACGAATCCAGAGAGACAGGTCAGGGCCGATCAAAGGAATCGCACCGAACAAGTTAACAATAACCTGCGCTCCCCAGTAGGACATTTGTCCCCATGGCAGCAGGTAGCCAAAGAAAGCTTCCGCCATCAGACACAGGAAAATGGCAAAACCGAACAGCCAGATCAGTTCACGTGGCTTGCGATAAGATCCGTACAGGAAAGCACGGGTCATGTGCAGGTACACGATAATGAAGAAAGCCGAGGCACCGGTCGAGTGCATGTAACGCACCAGCCAGCCCCATGGCACATCACGCATGATGTATTCGACGGATGCAAATGCCAGATTCGCATCTGGTTTGTAGTGCATGACCAGGAAAATACCGGTGACAATCTGGATCACCAGCACGAGCATCGCCAGCGAACCGAAGATGTACCAGAAATTGAAGTTTTTCGGAGCGTAGTATTTGCCCCACTGATCATTCCAAAGCTTCGATAAAGGGAAGCGGGAATCGACCCAGTTCAGAGCTTTATCCACGACAGGAGCGTCCGCCGGGAGTTTTTTCTCAACAAATGCCATGATTAAGCCTCGCCTTTCTCATCTTTACCGATGACAATTTTGGTATCTGACAAAAACATGTGACGTGGCACATCCAGATTTTGAGGTGCTGGTTTATTTTTATATACACGACCAGCCAGATCGAAAGTGGAACCATGACATGGGCACAGAAAACCACCCTGCCAGTCATCAGGCAGCGAAGGTTGTGCACCCGCCTGGAATTTAGAACTTGGAGAACAACCGAGATGCGAGCAGATACCAACAGTCACCAACAGTTCAGGATGTTCTTTACGTGAGCGGGTTTGCTTGTCGCAGTACTCAGGCATATCCATAGTGTAAGGTTTTTTGGAAGTAGGATCCGCGACCTTGTCTTCCGTTTTTGCCAGGCTCGCCAGCATTTCCGGAGTACGTTTCAGAATCCAGACTGGCTTACCGCGCCACTCGACTGTCGTCATTTCTCCCGGTTTCAAAGCTGAAATATCAACTTCCACCGGAGCACCAGCTGCTTTGGCTCGCTCAGATGGCTGGAAAGTGCTCACCAGCGCTCCTGCTGTTGCCAAACCTGCCACACCACCCGCCGCGCAAGTGGCGACGAGCAAACCGCGACGGCCAGAATCGACCTGCTTTTCGTTACTCATACCAACCCCAATCTGTCAAAAATCAAAACCCGATGAAGCCCAATCCAACTTCTAGCAACATTAAATTATAAAGTAGCCGGATATGCTTTTAAAGCAAAAGATACCCGAAACGCCCATTTCAGGCCTTTTTTTCAACAACTTACACACTTTTTGATTTACTTCAGATCTTTTCCTGTATTTTCTGACTAAAGCAGAAAATGTATGAAAAGATAATTGACAAAGTATCCTGATTATTTGGACAGCTTTCGACCTTACAATACAATTTAACGATCTTGGCAGCGTTTGCCAATATATTCGTCGATATATTTATGGAGAAGAACAATGAGCATGATGCAGGAATTCAAAGCTTTCGCCAGCAAAGGAAATGTAATTGATCTGGCAGTAGGTGTGATTATCGGTGGTGCTTTCGGCAAAATCGTCGATTCACTCGTAGGCGATGTCGTTATGCCTATCGTCGGACGCATCTTCGGTGGCCTCGATTTTTCCAACTATTATCTGCCCCTGAATGGCCAGGGAACCGCCATGACCCTGATAGAGGCAAAAAAAGCCGGTGGCGTTCTTGCCTACGGCAGTTTCATTACAGTTGCCGTCAATTTCCTGATTCTGGCTTTCATCATCTTTCAAATGGTACGTCTGTTTAACAAAATGAAAAAAGCAGAACCTGCACCCGCTCCAGCGCCGGTTGTGACACCGGAAGACGTATTGCTGCTGCGAGAAATCCGCGACTCACTGAAAAAATAATCTCAAAACTGCGAGAGGATTGCCGCTCAACGCCGGCAATCCCGGCGACACAGGGTTGCTTCAGACCGGGTTATCAATGTCCACGAACACGTGTTCGATTCCGAATTTTTCCGCGAGCAAGCCGCCCAAGGCCTGAATCCCGTACCGCTCAGTCGCGTGATGACCACATGCCAGGTAGGCAACGCCTGACTCCCGCGCCAGATGCACAGTCGGTTCTGATATCTCGCCACTCAGGTAAACACTGACCCCTGCTGCAATCGCAGCATCAAACATCCCTTGCGCGGCACCGGTGCACCACCCAATTTTTCCCAGAACCGCCTCCGGCTCGCCGATCAGCAGAGGCTGCCGTCCGAGGCGAGCCTCGATATACCGGGCAAATTGCCCCACCGTTTTAACCCCTGAGACATCAGACCAACCAGTCCAGCCAAGCTCATCATCGCCAAACCTCCCCTCTGCGCGCAGACCAAGTTCCTGCGCCAGACGCGCGTTATTCCCGATCAGCGGATGCATGTCCAGTGGCAAGTGATAGGCAAACAAAGTTATATCATTTTGTAACAAGAGCTTTAAACGTTTTTGCTTTTGCCCCACCACACGCATATCCTCACCACGCCAGAAATAGCCGTGATGTACCAGCACTGCATCAGCCTGAAGACGCACAGCCTCATTCAACAGCGCCAGGCTGGCGGTCACTCCGGTCACTATGCGCTTAATTTCATTTCGTCCTTCCACCTGCACGCCATTTGGGCAATAATCACGAACGCGAGCGAGCTGCAATTCTGTGTCTAGAAATTGGGCAAGTTCATCCCTATTTATTGAATTTACTTTCATCATCTACCTTATGCGACGTCTTTGGTTATTGTTTGCCCAGACCGTAACAGTTGGTCTGGCGATTTGGTTTATTGTAACCACCTTAAAACCAGGCTGGGTGAATCAGGCTCTCAGCTCGGGTACAGGCGGGCCGCTGGCACAGACTATCAATTTGAAAGAAGCGCCGGCAAACAGCGTCAACGTACAAAGTTCGTATCGTGGGGCGGCACAGAAGGCGATGCCTTCAGTCGTTAACATCTATACTTCGAAAGAAATTCAGCGTTCACGCAATCCACTGTTAGATGATCCGTTTCTGCGCCGCTTTTTTGGCGAGCAATCGAACCAGAGAACAGAAAGGCAATCGAGTCTGGGCTCCGGCGTCATCGTCAGTGCCGAAGGTTATATCCTGACCAATAACCACGTGGTCGAGTCTGCGGACGAAATTGATGTTGCTCTTGCCGACGGTCGCACGGCTGCAGCGAAAGTTGTAGGTACCGATCCGGAAACCGATCTTGCCGTCATCAAAATTAATCTGCCGAATATTCCTGCCATCACACTCGGACAACCCGACGACACTAAGGTAGGCGACGTTGTGCTGGCCATTGGCAATCCTTTCGGTGTCGGACAAACGGTAACGATGGGTATCATTTCTGCACTGGGACGCAATAATCTGACCGACAACGCATTCCAGAATTTCATACAAACCGACGCAGCAATTAATCCGGGCAATTCCGGCGGAGCCCTCGTCGATATTAATGGCAATCTGCTCGGGATTAATACAGCGATCTATTCCCAGACCGGCGGTTCAGTGGGTATTGGCTTTGCCACCCCGGTCTCGACTGTTAAAGCGGTCATGGAACAAATTATCAGTCAGGGGCAAGTAGTACGTGGCTGGATTGGTGTTGAACCCCAGGACATCACGCCAGAGCTTGCTGAAAGCTTTGGACTGAAACAGAAATCGGGAGCAATTATTGCCGGCGTAATCCGTGGAGGGCCAGCAGACAAAGCCGGGATGAAGCCGGGTGACATTCTGGTCTCCATCGCAGGTAAGCCAGTCAGAGACACGACTGAAATGCTGAATCTGGTCGCCCAACTCAAACCGGGTAATACGGCAAAAATCGTGGTGGTCAGGAACAAGCAGGAACCGACCCTCGAAATCACGGTTGGAAAACGTCCACCAACCAGACGCGAAGAATAGGCTGAAATATGCACCTGATTGATCTGCAGTCTTTTTTATCTGAGTTATCTGAAAACAATAATCGCGCGTGGTTCGTCATGAACAAACCGCGTTACGATATTTTGCGCGCTGAGTTCTTACAGATGGTGACAGAACTCATACAAGGCATACAAAAATTCGATCCCGCAATCGCGGGGTGTGAACCGAAGAAAGCCTTATTCCGGATTAACCGCGATGTCCGTTTTGCCAAAGACAAATCGCCATACAAAACGACGTTCTCCTCATCTATTCTGCCGAGCGGGCGCAAGAAGCCCAGCGAAGGCGGCGGGCCGGCTTATTATTTTCAAATGGATGCCGCAGGCAGGCTGTTTTTTGCCGTCGGTGAATATATGCCACCACCGGACCGGTTGCGGGCAATCCGTCAGCATATCGTCGATGATGCTACAGGGTTTGAAAAAGTGCTGAAAGATAAAAAGCTCAAACAGGCTTTCGGGGAATTACAGGAAGAGGGAAAACTGAGTCGCCCACCGAAAGGGTTTGATGCGGAACTGAAACACATCGAGTACATCAAACTCAAAAACTTTATGGTCTGGACAGAATGTCCGCTGAAAGGCATGGACAGCGACGAGGTTAAGCACACCTTATTACAAGGCTTCCAAAGTGCATTGCCATTGGTTCAATGGCTGCGCGCCGCATAATTCTAGGGGACACGTTCTGTCCCGTAGCATCTACTCGGCCGTATCGGGTGACTGCGTTACGCGAACAAACAGTGGCGCAATGAGCAAACCAAGCTCATACAAAAACCACATAGGCAACGCCAGCGAAAACTGACTGACAATATCCGGTGGCGTCACAATAGCGGCAATCACAAACGCCCCAACCACGACATAAGGTCGTATCGCTTTGAGCTTATCGACCGTCACCAACCCCATACGCACCAAAACAACAACGACGACCGGCACCTCGAAGGTCACGCCAAAGGCAAGGCACATCGACATAATAAAATCTAAATAATTTTCTATATCTGGCGCGATGCTGATCGACGCAGGTGAAAACTCATTAATGAATTTAAATACCCGGCGAAACACCACGAAATAACAAAACGCGACGCCGCCCAGAAACAGCAGCGAGGAGGAAACCACCAGAGGTGCAATCAGCCGCTTTTCATGGGTATATAAGCCCGGCGCGATAAACGCCCAGACCTGGTACAGTATCCACGGTAACGCCAGCATGAATGCCAGCAGTAGCGTCACCTTCATCGGCACCAGAAATGGCGATATCACGCCGGTGGCGATCATTTTCGATCCGGCGGGCAACGACGCCAGCATAGGGCTGGCGAGAAAATCATAAATAGCCGCCGGCCCCGGCCACAGCATCAACACAATACATGCAGCAGCGAGACCATAAACCGCCTTCACCAGACGATCACGTAACTCAACCAGATGAGAAATAAAGGTTTCCTCAGCGCCGTGTTCAATCTTATCGCTCATGCGAATACCACCCAAAATAAAGAGCGCAGGGACATAAAAGAGGAATTAAAAAAAACTGACAGGTGGACGAGCTTTTGCCCTGTGTCTTGCCATACGGGCAGAACCGGACACAATATGACTGCGCTGGCCATGACGGCTTTTGTACCAGCCAGGAACTGCCGATGTTTTCGCCAGACGCTTGCGACGAAAATCTTTTGCTTTCTCGTTGACCTGTGCTTGCGTAACGGTGAATGGCGTCTGCAAATCAGCTTGCGCATCGCGCTCAACCGAACGCAGCTCGTTCTCTGCTTCCTGCAGTGAGGCGCTGACAGATTGCTCTATATTCTGCGCAGCTTCCTGCACGTCTTTCTGCATTTTGCGCAGCTCTTCGAGTTCAATTTCTTTGCTGACTTCGGCTTTCACATCACTGATGTAACGCTGGGCGCGGCCAAGCAAAGTGCCCGCCATGCGAGCAACTTTCGGCAATTTTTCTGGACCGATGACGATCAGGGCAACGACACCAATCAGCGCCAGTTTGCTGATACCCAGATCAATCATGGCCGCATCCCGCAAAAGTCAGCGAAACATGCTTCACTGTTTCGATTTTTCTTTAGCGTCAACATCAATCGTACTTTTATCGGCCACTTGTTGCGGTGTGGCGGATGATTTTTCTTCTTCCCCCTTAACACCGTCTTTGAATCCTTTGACGGCCTTACCAAGATCAGCGCCAACATTACCAAGTTTCTTGGTGCCGAATACTAAAATAACCACGACTAATACGATTAGCCAGTGCCAGATACTGAATGAACCCATTTTTAACTCCCAGAAGAGCAATGCTCTCTAAAAAATTTAGCGTTGTCCGCGCCAGGGTTGCGGACCACCGATCAGATGCGTATGCAGATGATACACTTCCTGCCCGCCATCCGGCCCTGTGTTAATCAGGGTCTTATAACCACCAGATAAACTGCCATCTGCAGCCACCGTTGGCGCACAACCGTGCTCTATCGCCAGCTGAGGCACCAGCGCCAGCATTTTACCCATCAACTCAGTATCCTCTGGCTGTGCGGCAGACAAGGTATCTATGTGCTTTTTCGGAATAATCAATAAATGCACAGGTGCCGCCGGATGAATATCCTTAAACGCCAGCAGATTTTCATCTTCATAAACAATACTGGATGGAATTTGTCTGGCGACAATTTTACAGAAGATACAATTATCCACGTTTATCCGATCAAATTAAACTAGGGAAATAACTATCAGAACAAAAGCCGCGCGCCTTACTCCTTGCGTGCAGCCTTTTCTTCGATACCGGAGATGCCCTCGCGCCTTGCCAGCTCATCTAATACCTGCTGAGGGCGCAAATCATACTGAGCCAACATGACAAGCGAATGAAACCATAAGTCAGCACATTCGTATAACACTTTGCTGGTATCACCGGATACTCGTGCATCTTTGGCGGCCATCACAGTTTCAGTTGCTTCTTCGCCGATTTTCTTCAGAATCGCATCGTCGCCTTTGGAAAACAAACGTGCTACATACGATTTATCCGGGTCGCCGCCATTGGCCAGCTTACGACTTTCAATAATCTCTGCCAGACGTTCCAGCACTTGTACTTGTGTACTCATTTATAAATACTCTCAGGGTCTTTCAATACCGGATCCACTGCCTGCCAGTCACCTTCATTCAGGCTGCCTTCAAATTTCTGGAAGAAGCAGGAATGACGTCCGGTGTGACAGGCAATGCCATCTGCCTGTTCGACTTTAATCAGCACTACATCCTGATCGCAATCGAGGCGGATTTCTTTTACTTTCTGCACATGGCCAGATTCCTCACCCTTGTGCCATAACTTCTTGCGGGAGCGACTCCAGTAAACTGCTTCGCCGATCTCGACTGTTTTGCTTAACGCATCACGGTTCATCCAGGCGAACATCAATACATCATTACTCCCCACCTCCTGGGCAATTACCGGTACCAGTCCCTGATCATCCCATTTCACTTTATTTAACCACGTCGCGGCACTCATACCAACCTCATAGGAATATGTTGCGCTGCCATGAATTGCTTCGCTTCTCCGACCGTGTGATGACCGTAATGGAAAATACTGGCCGCCAGCACTGCATCTGCACCACCGACTTTGATACCGTCAGCAAGATCCTGCAAACCACCGACACCACCGGACGCAATCACCGGTATGGACACCGCGTCAGATACAGCACGGGTCAGGCCGAGATCAAAACCGGAACGGGTGCCATCTTTATCCATGCTGGTCAGCAGAATTTCACCGGCACCAAGACGCGCCATATTTTGCGCCCACTCCACTGCATCCAGACCGGTAGGATTGCGCCCCCCGTGGGTAAATACTTCCCACTTTCCGGGTGCAACATTTTTCGCATCAATCGCGACCACGATACATTGCGAGCCGTATTTATGGGCTGCATCTGCCACCAGTTGCGGATTAGTGACTGCCGATGTATTGATGCCAACCTTGTCGGCTCCCGCATTCAGCAAACGACGCACATCGGCAACCGTGCGCACGCCACCGCCAACGGTCAGGGGAATAAACACCTGTGATGCCACGGCTTCAATAATCGGCAATATCAGATCCCGCCCATCAGATGATGCGGTGATATCGAGGAAAGTAATTTCATCGGCACCCTGCGCATCGTAACGACGGGCAATCTCCACCGGATCACCGGCATCGCGCAGCTCTTGAAAATTAATTCCTTTGACGACGCGACCGGCAGTCACATCCAGACAAGGAATAATACGTTTAGCTAATGTCATTCAGCGTCTTCTTCATCCAAAAGCAATTCACCACTGAGTTCGTCAGCGCGCTCCTGTGCAGAGGCAAGATCCAGTGTTCCTTCGTAAATCGAGCGTCCGCAAATAACGCCTTCAATGCCTTCGTCCTGCACTGCGCACAGGGCTTCCACGTCGGCAAGATTGTGCACACCACCAGAAGCAATGACCGGAATACTGACCGCCTGCGCCAGTCTGACTGTCGCTTCGATATTGACGCCGCCCATCATGCCATCACGACCGATGTCGGTATAGATGATGGATTCCACGCCGTAATCTTCAAATTTTTTCGCCAGATCGATTACTTCGTGACCAGATAATTTACTCCAGCCATCGGTGGCCACCTTACCGTCTTTAGCATCGATGCCGACGATAATCTGACCAGGAAATGCGCTGCAGGCATCGGCCAGAAAGCCGGGGTTGCGCACCGCGGCCGTGCCGATGATGATGTAGGACAGGCCGCCGTCAAGATAGCGCTCTATCGTATCGAGATCACGGATACCGCCGCCGAGCTGAACCGGGATTTCCTCAGTGCCGGTTTCTTCGGCATATTCACGTACTGCTTTCAGAATCGCTTTCACCGCGCCTTCATTTTTTGGCTTACCGGCAAAAGCACCATTCAGATCAACCAGATGCAGACGACGTGCTCCTTGTTTCAGCCAGTGACGGGCAGTTTCAGCCGGGTCTTCGGAGAACACGGTGGCTTGTTCCATATCACCTTGTTTCAGGCGTACACAGTGACCATCTTTCAGGTCGATAGCAGGGATGAGCAACATGATGTTAAAGAAATTAAGGTGTCGGTATCAGACAAAAAAAGGGACAAAAAAAGAAACGAAAGTACAACAGAAAATCAGACTATCCGGCAAAGCACAAAGCAACAACATTTCGCCCGATCAGAGACTCAAGGATTCCAGTGAACGAAGTTCTTATACAACTGCAAGCCGGCATGCGCACTTTTTTCAGGGTGAAATTGCGTCGCAAAAATATTGTCGCGGGCAACCGCACAGGCGAAAAGCTGACCATAATCCGTCATACCCACAATATGCTCCGCATTGTCAGGCTGAGCATAATAGCTGTGCACAAAATAAAAATATTCCTGATCGGATATATCTTGCCACAAAGCGTGAGGACGGGATTGCTGCACACGGTTCCAGCCCATCTGCGGCACTTTAAAACGCGAACCATCGGCTTGCAGCTGACCATCCAGATTGAAACGGACAACCTTGCCCGGCAATAATCCGAGGCCAGACGTGTTGCCCTCTTCACTCAGGTCAAACAACATTTGTTCACCGACGCACACGCCGAACAAGGGCTTACTGCGGCTGGCAGCCAGCACGGCTTCCTGAACGCCGGAATCACGCAGACTGCTCATGCAGTCAGGCATCGCACCTTGCCCGGGCAACACAATGCGGTCAGCACTCTGAATATCTGCAACCTCACCTGAAATCAGTACATTCGCTTCAGGTGCAACGGCACGCAGGGCTTGCGCTACTGAGCGCAGATTTCCCATGCCGTAATCAACAACAACAATTTTATTCATAATGATTGCCCGGCTGACGCCGGGACCGGGATACAACTCATAAGATTAAAGACAACCCTTGGTCGATGGAATCATACCGGCGGCACGCGGATCCAGCTCGATAGCCATACGCAGCGCACGGCCAAACGCCTTGAACACGGTTTCGCATTGATGATGCGAATTATCGCCACGCAAATTATCGATATGCAGCGTAACCAGTGCGTGATTCACGAAGCCCTGAAAAAATTCACGCGTCAGATCAACATCGAACTGACCTATCATCGCGCGGGTGAAAGGAATATGGTATTCCAGTCCGGGGCGGCCGGAAAAATCCACGACCACGCGTGACAATGCTTCGTCCAGTGGGACATAAGCGTGACCATAGCGGCGGATACCTTTTTTGTCGCCGACCGCCTGCGCAAATGCCTGCCCCAGCGTAATACCGACATCTTCGACGGTATGGTGCGCATCGATGTGCAGATCGCCAACCGCTTCTATCTCCAGATCGATCAATCCGTGACGGGCAATCTGATCGAGCATGTGATCCAGAAACGGCACGCCGGTATTGAGCTTTTGCTGACCGGTGCCATCCAGATTGATCGCGACGCGGATTTGCGTTTCGTTGGTATTGCGGGATACCGTCGCAATGCGCGGCTGGTATTCATTTTGCGTTGGCATATTCATTTTGATGTCAGAGATGCTGCAAGCGCAGCCATAAAAAGTGCATTTTCTTCCGGAGTACTGACGGTGACACGCAGACAGTTCTCAAGCAGAGAGTGCATTTTACCTACATTTTTAACTAAAATTTTGTGATCCAACAATTTAGCAAAGACTTGTTCAGCATTCGCCACACGGATCAGCAGGAAATTTGCAGCGGAGGGGAAAACCTGCACGCCGGGCAAGGCACTTAATGCGATTGCCAATTGGCTACGCTGCTCGCGTAATTCGGCCGCCTGCGCATCCAGCACTTCGACCCGCTGCAACACAAATTCTGCCGCCGCCTGCGTCAGTACATTGATATTGTATGGCGGGCGCACTTTTTCAAATTCATGCATCAGCGCGTTATTGCCTGCCATATAGCCAAGACGTATGCCCGCCAGACCTAATTTTGATACCGTGCGCATGACCACCAGATTGTCGAATTCCGCCAGATGCGGCATGAAACTCGACGGCGCAAAAGGCTGATACGCTTCATCCACCACCACCACGCCAGTGTCACCAACGGCGTTCGCAATGGCAACGATATCGTCGGCATCATACAAAGTGCCGGTAGGATTATTCGGATACGCAAGATAAGTGATCGCCGGGCGATGCGTGCGGATGGCCGCCAGCATCGCTGCCGTATCGAGCGTCAGATCTGCCTGCAGCGGCACACCGATGAATTCCAGACCGGCAAATTTCGCAGACATCGCATACATCACAAATCCGGGTACCGGCGCCAGCACTTTCGCGCCCGGTTTGGCACATGCCATTGAGATCATGGCAATTAATTCATCGGAACCATTGCCGAGCACGATCTCGCGATCAGCGGGCACGCCGAGCTTGTCAGCGATCAACTGCTTCAGGCTGGAATACGATGGCACCGGATAGCGATTCAGCGCCACCTGTGCCAGGTGCTGCGCCAGCGCCTGCTGCATTTCCGCTGGCAACAGATAAGGATTTTCCATCGCATCGAGTTTCAGCAAACCTGCCGCATCGGGCACGTGGTAAGCCGCTAAATTACTGATTTCCGGGCGGATAATATCCGTGATACTCACTATATACTCCAGGCAGTATGTTCGATTAACACCAAAACATCCGCTATTTAATTAGGTTGTACGAGACCTTGTTCATATACTCCCCCAAAACTGCACGCCGGAGAGTTATACGGGATGCGCCTGAGCGAGGCGTTTTTGTATCATCTCGCAATAATCAGGATTCAGTTCAAAACCAACGAAATCGCGCCCGCAACGTTGTGCGGCGACAGCAGTGGTGCCGCTGCCCATGAATGGATCAAGGACAACGCCGCCGGGTGGGCAGGAGGCCTTGATCATGCGTTCGATAATTTCTAAGGGCTTTTGTGTCGGGTGCTCTTCACGCTCGGCATGTTCACGATGCAGGCGCGAAACGCTCCACACATCTTTGGGATTAAAACCGAGCTCCAGCCATTTAGCGCCTTCAAAAATCTTGCGGCTGCGGGCTTTTTTGGTCGCCGCATCATACGGAATGCGGATCGCATCCAGATCAAAATAATAATCCCGCGCTTTGACAAAAAAACCGATGGTGTCGTGCACAGAAGAATATTTACGTACCGTTCCGCCCATCGATGGCACACGGCGGTCCCAAATGATTTCATTGACCATGCTCATGCGCTGCTTCAGCATCACGAACACTTCCGGCGAATAACGCCAGGTCAGAAAAATATACAGACTGCCATTCGCCTTGAGCTTGGGTAAGGCCAGATCGATCCATTCCGTCATCCAGTCAAGATAGGCGGCGGCTTCCATTTTGTCGGAATCGTTGCCGTAATCTTTACCCAGACCATACGGCGGGTCGGCCAGTAACAGATCAACGCTGGCATCGGGCAGACGCGCCAGCCCTTGCAGCGCGTCCTCACAAAATATCTGATTGCGCCAATCGGCTGCCATGCTAGGAATTCATGTTGAAAGTCACTTCAGGCGGAATTCGGCACTACGCGCATGGGCTTGCAAACCTTCGCCATAAGCGAGCTCGGCGGCCACTTTACCCAGCGTCTGCGCACCTTGCTCACTGACATGAATCATGGAAGAACGCTTCTGGAAATCATACACACCCAGCGGCGATGAAAACCGTGCCGTGCGGGAAGTCGGCAACACATGATTCGGACCTGCGCAGTAGTCGCCTAAGGCTTCCGACGAATAACGACCGAGGAACATCGCACCGGCGTGGCGGATTTTATCTGCCCATTGCTGCGGTTGTTCAGCCGAGATTTCCAGGTGTTCGGCAGCGATGCTGTTCGCAATCGCACAGGCTTCGTCCATGTCACGTACTTTAATCAGCGCACCGCGGTTCGCCAGCGAAGTGCGGATGACTTCCTGACGCGGCATCTCCGGCAGCAAGCGGGCGATACTCGCCTGCACAGCTTCGATATACGCGGCATCGGGGCACAATAAAATCGACTGCGCAAGCTCGTCATGTTCTGCCTGAGAAAATAAATCCATCGCAACCCAGTCCGGATTCGTCGTGCCATCGCACAAGACCAGAATTTCAGATGGACCAGCAATCATGTCGATACCGACTGTGCCGAACACACGGCGTTTTGCCGCCGCGACATAAGCATTACCCGGCCCGACAATTTTATCGACTTGCGGAATCGTCGCAGTGCCATACGCCAGCGCACCGACTGCCTGCGCGCCGCCGATGGTGAATACTCTGTCGACACCGGCAATCGCCGCAGCCGCCAGCACCAGCGGATTTTTCACGCCATCAGGGGTTGGCACCACCATAATGATTTCCTGCACACCGGCGACCTTGGCCGGAATCGCATTCATCAATACCGATGAAGGATAAGCCGCCTTACCGCCCGGCACGTAAATGCCGACGCGATCGAGTGGCGTGACCTTCTGACCGAGCACAGTTCCATCGGCTTCGGTATAGCTGAAGCCTTCAGAGCCGCATTCTTTCTTTTGTATCTCGTGATACGCACGCACCCGTTGCGCCGCCGTTTCCAGCGCATGGCGACGTTCGGCACTGAGTGAATTCAGCGCATCCTGCATCTCTTGTTGCGACAACTCCAGCGCCGCAACACTGTCCGCACCGAGACGATCAAAACGATTGGTCGCGTCCAGGACGGCACTGTCGCCATGCGTTTTCACGCTGGCTAAAATTTGTGCGGCAGCACGATCTATCGCTTCGTCTTCACTCGCTTCAAAAGCCAGCAAGGCAGAAAGCTTTGCGGAAAAATCAGCCTCGGTGGAGTCCAGCCGGGTAATCAGGGATGCGGGGGATGCCATGCTCATTCTCTTTAATTATGCTTTTAAACTGGTGGCGCGCTCGAAAGCTTCAAGTATCGGTTGCAAACGTTCACGCTTCAATTTCAATGCTGCCTGATTCACCACCAGACGCGAAGAAATATCCATGATGTGTTCGACTTCAACCAGGTTATTCGCGCGCAGAGTGCTGCCGGTGCTGACCAGATCGACAATCGCATCCGACAAACCAACCAGCGGCGCGAGTTCCATAGAACCATACAGCTTGATCAGATCGACGTGCACACCTTTGCTGGCAAAATGCTCGCGTGCAGTTTCAGTGTACTTGGTTGCCACGCGCAGACGAGCGCCCTGATGTACAGCGCTCTGATAATCAAATCCGGCCGAGACAGCCACCGACATGCGGCATTTCGCGATGTTCAGATCGATAGGCTGATACAAACCTTCGCCACCATGTTCGTGCAACACGTCTTTACCGGCAACGCCGAAATCAGCGGCACCATACTGCACATACGTCGGCACATCGGAAGCGCGGACAATGATCACGCGCACACCCGGATCATTCGTTGCCAGAATCAGCTTACGGGATTTTTCCGGATCTTCGGTCACGCGAATGCCGGCCGCTTCCAGCAGCGGCAGAGTTTCTTCAAAAATCCGCCCTTTGGATAAAGCCAGAGTGAGTTGTGCAGTCATTACTTGAGCCTTTGTATTTGTGCGCCGACCGCTGACAATTTCACTTCCATGCGGTCGTAACCACGATCGAGGTGATAAATCCGGTCTATCAGTGTTTCGCCTTCCGCCGCCATGCCGGCAATCACCAGTGAGGCCGAAGCGCGTAAATCGGTTGCCATGACCGGTGCACCGATCAGTTTATCGACGCCATTGATGATCGCTGTATGTCCATCGATTTCAATTTTTGCGCCCAGACGATTCATTTCCTGCACATGCATGAAACGATTTTCAAATATCGTTTCTGTGACACGGCTGCTGCCGGATGCGACACAATCAAGCGCCATAAATTGCGCCTGCATATCGGTAGGGAAACCCGGATATTCGGTAGTACGGAAGCTGACCGCTTTAGGACGGCTGCTCATCTGTGCACGTATCCAGTCCGGGCCGGTCGTCAGAACGACGCCAGCTTCACGCAACTTATCGAGTGCCACATCCAGAATATCGCTGCGGGTATTTTTCAAGGTGATATCGCCACCGGTTGCCGCCACTGCACACAGGAAAGTCGCCGTCTCAATACGATCTGCGATCACGGTATGTTCCGCGCCATGCAGGCTGGCACAGCCCTGTATCACCAGTCTATCAGTGCCTATGCCTTCGATCTTTGCTCCCATTGCCACCAGAAGATTCGCCAGATCGGTCACTTCCGGTTCACGCGCGGCGTTTTCCAGCACGGTCTCGCCTTCCGCCAGCGTCGCGGCCATCAACAGATTTTCAGTACCGGTGACGGTAATCATATCGGTCACGATACGCGCACCTTTGAGGCGCTTGGCTTTGGCATGGATATAGCCCGCCTCGATCGTGATCTCGGCACCCATCGTACGCAAGCCTTTGATATGCTGATCCACCGGGCGCGAACCAATCGCACAACCGCCCGGCAACGAGACTTTCGCTTCACCAAAACGTGCCAGCAAAGGTCCAAGCACCAGAATCGAGGCCCGCATCGTTTTCACCATGTCATAAGGTGCTTCAAACTTATCGATACCCTGCCCATTGAGCGTGGTGACGCCATTTTCCTGCGTGACGCGCAAACCCATCTGACGCAGCAACTTCAGCATGGTATTGACATCCTGCAGCGATGGAACATTGCTCAGCACGACATCATCAGCACTCAGCAAACCTGCGCACAAAATAGGTAACGCGGCATTTTTTGCACCGGAGATGACGATGTCTCCGTTCAGGCGATGGCCGCCGGTAATCAGTAATTTATCCATTATGCCTGGTACTCTTCAGGTGTCAGTGTTTTCATCGACAAAGCGTGAATTTCTTCGCGCATACGGTCGCCCAGAACCGCATAGACGATCTGGTGACGCTGTATCGGACGTTTGCCGGCAAAGGCAGAAGAAACGATGACGGCGTTAAAGTGCTGGCCATCACCTTCAACTTCCAGATGGCTGCACTCAAGACCGGCAGCAATGTAGTTTTTAATTTGCTCAGGGGTAGGAAACACGGTGTATATCTCTTTCAAACTCAATTAGTAATGACGGCAGGAGAGTAGCGATACATCAATCACGTAATTTATAACCACGCTTCAGCATCTGCACGGCAATCGTTGACAGCAACACAAAGAAAACAGAAACAATCGCTAAACTATACAACGGTGCCACGTCTGATTTACCAAAGAAACCAAACCGGAACCCGTCTATCATGTAAAAGAAGGGATTGAAGTGCGATACGGTTTGCCAGAACGGCGGCAGGGAATGTATCGAATAAAACACGCCGGATAAAAACGTCGCCGGCATGATTAAAAAATTCTGAAATGCGGCAAGCTGATCGAATTTCTCCGCCCAGATTCCGGCGATCAATCCCATCGTCCCCAGCATCGCTGCGCCCAGTAAAGCAAACAGAGCAATCCACAACGGTGCCTCAAAATGCAGATCGGTGAACCAGACAGTCACAATGAACACGCCGGCACCAACGGTGATACCGCGCAATATCGCCGCCAGCACGTAGCCACCGAATAATTCCCAGTGCGACAAAGGCGGCAATAAAACGAACACCAGATTACCGGTAATTTTCGACTGTATCAGCGACGAAGAGGAATTCGCAAAAGCATTCTGCAACACACTCATCATCACCAGTCCCGGTACGAGAAACGCGGTATAACGCACACCCGGATAGACCTGCACATGGGCATCGAGTACATGACCAAAAATCAGCAAATACAATAACGCGGTCATGATCGGTGCTGTGACCGTCTGCGTAGCGACCTTCCAGAAGCGCAGCACTTCTTTGTAGAACAAGGTATTAAAACCGGTCATATTACTCATTGCTTGCCCTCCATGATTTGCAGGAAGACATCTTCCAGGTCGGCTTGCAACAATTGCATATCCTCAATCACACATCCACCCGTACGGAGCTCACCTAAAATTCCTTCAACCTGACCGTAGTCTGTAACACGCAAAGCAAACTGACGCGGATCGGCCAGGGTTTCATGGCTGATAATTTTGTCGCGTAACGTTACGGGTAAAGTCGTATTACCGGATGCGGCCAGTGTTACCCGCAGTTGCGATCCTGAGATACGTTTAATCAGCGCGGCAGTGCTGTCGAGGGCAACAACCTTCCCCAGTTTCAGCATTGCAATACGATTACAGAGAGCCTGCGCTTCTTCGAGATAATGTGTGGTCAGCACAATGGTGTGACCTTCACGGTTCAGGCGGGAAATAAATTGCCACAAAGTCTGACGCAGTTCTACGTCAACGCCTGCGGTCGGCTCATCAAGCACAATCACTGGCGGCTTGTGAACAAGCGCCTGCGCGACCAGCACGCGGCGCTTCATCCCCCCCGACAAAGCGCGCATATTCGTATCGGCCTTATTGGTCAGATCGAGATTTTCCATGACCTCGTCTATCCATTTGTCGTTGTTTCTGAGGCCGAAATAACCGGACTGCATACGCAAGGTTTCGCGTACAGTAAAAAATGGATCAAAGACTAATTCTTGCGGTACGACACCCAGATTTCTGCGCGCATTCCGGTAATCACTGACAACGTCATGTCCTTGCACCGTGACATTCCCGGCATCGGCGCGGTTCAGACCAGCGATGATAGAAATCAATGTCGTTTTACCCGCACCATTGGGCCCGAGCAGGCCGAAAAATTCGCCTTCTTCTATCGAAAGCGATACGCCGCCCAGAGCTTGCAAAGACTGGTAGCGTTTTTGAATATTACTGATTTGTATGGCGGCCATCTGGCATGCTTGCACTTACGTGCTTAAGAAAAATCGGATACGGAAAAAATCTAAGGGTTCACCCGCTGGGCGAACCCTTGATTATAGGGGATTTTCAGCGCGCGGGCTGAAACTGCGTGCAGGAAACCGACGCATTCCCGGGGTGAGCGTCAATGTCGCCCGGAGGATGGGGTAATAAACTGGTCATTCAGACCATAAAGTCTGATCAGACTGATCAGACTGTCAGGCAACGCATGAAATTGCAGTGTCTGTTTCTTTACCAGCGCCTGCCGTTGCCATTCAATCATCACGGCAACAGCAGCCGAATCTATGCGTTCCAGACCGGACAAATCGAAGTCAGACTGCCCCTGGGCTATGGCCGCACTGCCTTCTGCCAGCGCTGTACGGGCATTTTTCTGAGAGAGTTCGCCTGCAAGTTTGTACACAATAAATCCTTTGCCAGACTTATTTAGAGGCAGCTTTGATCGGTGCGGACGCGAGTTTTTTGTTTTTATCAGACAAGGTCTTGATCAGACCGTCAATGCCGGACTTGCTGATTTCCGCAGAAAAACTGCCTTTATAGGTTTCGACCAGCCACGCACCCAGTACGTTGATGTCATAGATTTTCCAGCCTGCTGGCAATTTTTCAAGACGATAATTCAGCTGAATAGGCTCGCCACGTGACTGAATAATCTGCGAACGGACTTCGACCTCGGTATCTTCCGGAGCTGCACGCATAGGCTTGAACTCAACCCGCTGATCTTTAATCTGAGAGATCGCGCCGGAATATGTAAATACCAGCAAGGTACGGAATTCATTAATCAGTTGCTTTTGCTGGTCCGGCGTCGCATCGCGCCAGCTTTTACCGGCTGCCAGCGAAGTCATGCGCTGAAAATCGATATAAGGCAAAATTTTGCTGTCCACCAGATCATACACACGCTTTTGGTTACCGGCCTGAATTTCTTTATCAGCTTTAGCGAGGTCGATAATTTCAAGGCTGATACGTTTCACCAGCTGATCAGGCGCCTCCTGCGCAGCGGCAGCGGCAAAACCACTGCTAGCAAATGCCAGCGTGGCAAACATCGTCAATAAAAATCGGGTCATGATTGTTTTCATTTCTTTATCCTTCATATCCATCTGATGGCGACGTCTATGTCGCCAGTTAACTCATCGGTGTGTTGACGGGTTGACTGTTGTTATATTTTTTTACAAATCCCTGCCGGATTAATCCTCTTCAGGAGCGATCTGGCTGGCACGGCGCTGCAAATAGGCGTCGCGGATAAACACGTATTTATCCAGCGCGGCCTCTTCGATCAGCGAACCGGCATCGAGCACCGATGCGCGGGCATCAACCAGACGCACGGCAGTTCCGGTATTACGGACATAAACAGGGTCCTTATACGACCACAGATTACCCTTCATATCGACAGGCGTTGCCAACGCGTCGCGTACGGTCGATGATCCAAAAATCGGCAGAACCAGATATGGCCCGGAACGTACGCCCCAGCGGCCCAGGGTCTGACCAAAATCCTCTCTGTGCTTAGGCAATCCTGCCGGAGAAGCAATATCGATTAAACCAGCGAGACCAAAGGTTGAGTTAAACGCAAAACGCATCACATCTGAACTACCTTCAGCAACATTCCCCTGCAGGAGGTTATTCACTGCGTTCCAGACATCGCCGATATTACTGAAAAAGTTACCGATACCAGTCTGCACAAATGATGGAGTGACATCACGATAAACCTGAGCAACTGGCTTTAACACTGCCTGATCAAGCGTATCATTAAATGAAAACATCGCGCGGTTAAAGCCTTCCAGAGGATCGCGCGGGTTTTTACCGATATTGGTTTTTGTACTGATCACATCCAGCGTCTGATCTGCTTTATCTTTGATTTTGTCGACTGATACCGTGCTGCAACCGGTCAGCAACAGCGTCAGACCGAGTACCATCGCGGCGCAAAAGTGCGCATATAACTGCTTAGATGTATTTTTCATTTTTTTTCTTCCGCACTGCTGTCTGCAGCTTTACTGAAAAGAAACTGACTGATCAGATTTTCCAGAACAACTGCCGACTGCGTCATTTTTATCCTGTCACCAGAGACCAGATTGGCTGTATCGCCTCCAGCTTCCAATCCGACATATTGCTCACCCAATAATCCTGCTGTCAGTATCTTGGCAGACGTATCTTTCGGGAATTTATAACGAGTTTCCAGCTGCAGAATCACCGTTGCCTGAAAGGTTTTATCGTCAAACCTGATTTCAGAAACACGCCCGACGACGACACCTGCGCTTTTTACCGCAGCGCGTGGTTTTAATCCGCCGATATTGTCAAAACGCGTGACCACTTCGTATGTTTTCTCCAGAGACAGAGAACTCATATTGCCCGCTTTTAAAGCCAGAAACAGTAAAGCGGCCGCACCCAGTAAAACAAACAGTCCAACCCAGAAATCCAGAGATTTTTTTTGCATCATCGATCCTTACTTATTCCACACTCCCGCGAAAACGGGGGAGTATCTGCATTTATTCTTAATTTACCGTTTATTTAAAAAGACCTTAGCCTTACAGATTTTCATACCCTAGGGAGTATGCTTAAAGCTACGCTTACTGAAACATCCAGGCTGTCATCAGAAAATCCAGCCACAACACCAGCAAGGAAGAGATCACGACAGTACGGGTCGTTGCTCTGGACACGCCTTCCGGTGTTGGCTGAGCTTCATACCCCTGAAACAAGGCCACAAACGTGACAGCAAAACCAAAAACGATGCTTTTCAACACGCCATTGCCAATATCCTGGCCGATTTCCACACCCGCCTGCATCTGCGACCAGAACGCACCGTTATCCACACCGATCAGTTGAACACCAACGATATAACCACCGATCACACCCATGGCGTTGAAAATAGCCGTCAGAATCGGCAAGGAAATCAGGCCGGCAATAAAGCGGGGGGCTAATACGCGCTGCACAGGATTGACCGCCATCATTTCCATCGCCGCCAATTGCTCACCGGCCTTCATCAGACCAATTTCAGCAGTTAAGGAAGTACCGGCACGCCCGGCAAATAACAGTGCAGTAACCACCGGCCCGAGCTCGCGCACCAGAGAAATTGTCACCAGCAAGCCGAGGGTCTCACCTGAACCAAAGCGATTCAGGGTGTAATACCCCTGATAACCAAGTACAAACCCGACAAACAGACCGGAGACAGCAATAATCACCAGAGAGTAATTACCGATGAAATGGATCTGGTCAGTAATCAGGCGCGGCCGCCGCCACAAACCGGCAGCACTGAATAAGATAGCAGTAAAACTCCGTGTCGCATAACCCAGATCACTGGCAATACTGCGCGTCCACTTTCCGACAAAATCGACGATCATGCTCTTCCTTTCAATCCCAGGTCATCCAGCAAGGCTTTGCCCGGATAATGGAAAGGTACAGGACCATCAGCTTGCGCGTTAACGAACTGTCTGACATAAGGATCTTCCGATGCCATCATCTGTTCAGGCGTACCTTCCGCGACAATTTTTCCTTGCGACAGGAAGTAAATGTAATCTGCTATCGCAAACGATTCATGAACGTCATGTGAAACCAGTATCGACGTAGACCCCAAAGCATCATTCAAGTTCCGGATCAGATTCGCTGCCACACCCATAGAAATCGGATCCAGACCAGCAAACGGTTCGTCGTACATCATCAATTGCGGGTCCAGAGCAACGGCGCGGGCAAGTGCAACCCGGCGCGCCATACCACCGGAAATCTGGGCCGGCATCAGGTATGCAGCATTTCTCAAGCCGACAGCCTCGAGTTTAAGCATCACCAGATCGCGTATCATCGCTTCACTCAGATCTGTGTGCTCACGCATAGGAAACGCGACATTATCAAAGACACTCAGATCAGTGAACAACGCACCATGCTGAAATAACATGCCCATTTTGCGACGTATCGCATATAAATCACGAGTGGCAAGGTCCTGCACATGCTGACCATCAATACTGACGCTGCCATGCTGCGGGCGAATTTGTCCTCCTATCAGCCTGAGGATAGTAGTTTTACCCGAACCTGAACCACCCATGACGGCAATCACTTTACCGCGCGGGAAGTTCATATGAAGCCCGGACAAAATTGTCCGCTCTCCATATCCGAAATGGATATCGCGAATTTCAACGAGATTTGACACGACGAGGGATAGAGTTTTGCAAAGGCTAGATTGTAATGCAGAACTGGAAATGAAGTTGTATCGACGAGTATGATTAAAAAATCAATAAACTGATCATTATTTGATGATATGAAAGATTTCAGAATTAAATTCCGAAACTCAATTCTGAGGCAACTATTAATTCAAAATGACAAATAATTTGAACTAAAAATTAATGAACTCAAAGTCATTAATTTTAAAAATTTGACCGGATTCTTCAAAAAAACTGACTGATTTCCCTGTTCTTCAGAGAAATCAGTCGATTTTATCAGCGCGGAAGTACGGACTCACCCATCAGGAATGCATCAACCTCGCGTGCACATTGACGTCCTTCACGGATCGCCCACACGACCAGTGACTGTCCACGACGCATATCGCCCGCAGCATACACTTTCGGTACATTGGTTTTGTAGCAGGCTTCACCTTCTGTCGTCGCCTTGGCGTTGCCGCGTGCATCTTTATCAACGCCAAATGCATCCAGCACCTGCTGCACTGGTGAAACGAAGCCCATTGCCAGCAACACCAGATCGGCTTTCATTTCAAACTCGGAATCAGCCACTTCCTGCATTTTGCCGTCTTTCCATTCGACGCGGCAGGCGATCAGTTTTTCAACTTTACCGCCCTTACCTTCAAGACGCTTGGTTGCCACCGCCCAATCACGTTCGCAACCTTCTTCATGCGAAGAAGAGGTGCGCAACTTGGTTGGCCAGTAAGGCCACACCAAGGGTTTGTTTTCCTGCTCAGGTGGTTGTGGCATTAATTCAAATTGCGTCACAGATTTAGCACCATGACGATTCGAGGTCCCGACACAATCCGAACCAGTATCGCCACCACCGATGACCACCACATGCTTACCTGTCGCCAGAATCTGATCTTTGACTTTATCACCGGCATTGACTTTGTTTTGTAATGGCAAAAAATCCATTGCAAAATGCACACCTTTGAGTTCACGTCCCGGTACAGGCAGGTCACGCGGAGTTTCTGCTCCTCCAGCGATAATGATGGCGTCAAAATCTTTTTGCAGTTGTTCCGGCGAAATTGTTTCTTTTGACCAGTTGGTTACTGAAGCAGGAAAATCTTTGCCAACGAAAACGCCGGTACGGAAAGTAACACCCTCCGCCTTCATTTGTTCGACACGACGATCAATATGGGATTTTTCCATTTTGAAGTCAGGAATGCCATAGCGCAGCAATCCACCGACACGGTCATTTTTTTCAAACACGGTCACGTCGTGTCCGACACGCGCGAGTTGCTGAGCGGCCGCAAGCCCGGCAGGGCCTGAGCCGACAATCGCAATTTTTTTACCGGTTTTGACACTGGAAATCTGCGGAACTACCCAGTTATTCTCCCATCCCTTATCAATGATGAAATGCTCAATGGATTTAATGCCCACCGCGTCATTGTTGATACCCAGCGTACATGCTGCCTCGCACGGTGCAGGGCAGATGCGACCGGTGAATTCCGGGAAGTTATTGGTTGAATGCAGAGTTTCCAGCGCTTGCTGGTAATTTCCCCGATACACCAGATCATTCCAGTCAGGGATGATGTTATTCACGGGGCAGCCGTTATTACAAAACGGAATACCACAGTCCATGCAGCGTGCCGCCTGAGTCTGGGCTTGTGAATCACCGAGGTGAACTAAAAATTCTTTGTAATGTTTCTTACGTGATTGTGGCGCTTCGCTTGCTTCCTGCAAGCGCTGATATTCCATGAAGCCGGTGACTTTACCCATTTTTTAACCTCAATATCGTTACGGGCTGTTGCCCTATCTATCGTGAATTACACAGGAGCAGGCATCCCGGCAAGGGATGCCTCATCTCAACTATGCAACGACTTTGTCTTTTGCATTTTCGGTACTTCCGGCAGCATACATTTCAGCCAGCGCGCGTTTGTACTCGGTCGGGAATACTTTGACGAACTTAGCGCGGCTGCTTGCCCAGTTATCCAGTAAATTGCGGGCACGGGTACTGCCGGTGTGCTTGAAATGACGCTCAATCAGCTGACGCAGAATCGCCTCATCGGTATCCCGCTCACCGCCACGCAACATGCTGTGCCAGACCGACTTATTCATCGACGCCGCCTGAACATCGCCTGCCAGAACAGGTTCCAGGGTCACCATGGCCATATTGCATTTACTCTCAAATGTCCCTTCGGGGTCATACACGTAAGCAATACCACCGGACATACCGGCTGCAAAGTTACGTCCGGTATTGCCCAAGACTACAACCGTACCGCCAGTCATGTATTCGCAGCCGTGATCGCCGGTTCCTTCTACCACTGTAACCGCGCCTGAATTACGCACTGCGAAACGTTCACCGGCGACACCGTTGATAAATGCTTCACCGGAAATCGCGCCGTACAACACGGTATTACCGCAAATGATGTTATCAACAGCCCAGCCACGGAACTCAGTATTCGGACGAATAATGATACGGCCGCCGGATAAGCCTTTACCGACATAGTCGTTACCTTCACCGACCAGATCCAGTGTCACACCATGCGCAAGGAATGCACCGGCAGATTGTCCGGCCGTTCCCTGTAACTGAATGTGAATAGTGTCATCAGGCAAGCCGGCATGACCATATTTCTTAGCCACTTCACCGGACAACATTGCACCGACCGTACGATTCAGATTCTTTACCGGTGAAATGAAGGAGACTTTTTCACCGGTTTCCAGCGCATGTTTTGCCTGCGCGATCAGTTTGTTATCAAGCGCTTTTTCGAGACCATGATCCTGCACGTCCACATGGCGGACTGCCTCGCCATCTGCCAGTTCAGGCTGATGGAAGATACGGCTGAAATCCAGACCTTTCGCTTTCCAGTGTGCAATCGCTTTAGATTTATCCAGCAGATCAACCCGCCCGATCAGCTCGTCGTAAGTACGAACACCCAGTTGCGCCATGATCTGACGTAATTCTTCAGCGACAAAGAAGAAGTAATTGACGACATATTCAGGCTTACCTGAGAACTTCGCTCGCAATACCGGATCTTGCGTTGCCACACCGACCGGGCAGGTATTGAGGTGGCACTTACGCATCATGATGCAACCTTCAACGACCAGCGGTGCGGTCGCAAATCCGATTTCATCCGCACCGAGCATCGCAGCAATAGCAACGTCACGCCCTGTTTTCATCTGGCCGTCTGCCTGTACGCGGACACGTCCGCGCAAGCCGTTGAGTACCAGTGTCTGCTGAGTCTCGGACAAGCCAAGTTCCCACGGCGTACCTGCATGTTTGATCGACGACAACGGTGAGGCACCGGTCCCGCCGTCATGACCAGCGATCACCAGATGATCGGCCTTCGCTTTCGACACACCGGCTGCAATCGTACCAACACCGACTTCAGATACCAGCTTGACTGAAATCGATGCATGCGGATTAACGTTTTTCAAGTCATGAATCAGCTGCGCCAGATCTTCGATCGAGTAGATATCGTGATGCGGCGGCGGAGAAATCAGACCGACACCCGGTACTGAAAAACGCAATTTTGCGATGTATTCAGAGACCTTATGGCCCGGCAGTTGTCCGCCCTCACCCGGCTTGGCACCTTGTGCCATCTTGATCTGAATCTGATCTGCCGATGTCAGGTATTCGGCTGTCACGCCAAAACGACCGGATGCAACTTGTTTAATTTTTGAGCGCAGCGAATCACCTTCAATCAGCGGAATGTCAACTTCGATCTGCTCTTTACCAATCACGGAAGCCAGTGTCGCGCCCTGCTTGATAGGAATTCCTTTGAGCTCTTGCTGATAACGCGCTGGATCTTCACCGCCCTCACCAGTATTTGATTTACCGCCAATGCGGTTCATCGCCACCGCCAGCGTTGCATGCGCCTCGGTACTGATGGAACCGAGAGACATCGCGCCAGTCGCAAAACGTTTAACGATCTCTTTCGCCGGCTCCACCTGCTCTAAAGAAATCGCTTTAGACGGATCAATTTTGAATTCAAACAGACCGCGCAAGGTCATATGACGTTTCGACTGATCGTTGATGATCTGCGCGTATTCTTTGTACGAATTGTAGTTATTCGCACGGGTCGAGTGCTGCAGTTTTGCAATCGCATCCGGCGTCCACATGTGGTCTTCACCGCGGACACGGTATGCATATTCACCACCGGCATCAAGCGCGTTGGCCAATACCGGATCTTTGCCAAACGCCAGTTTATGTAAGCGCAGCGCTTCTTCCGCTACTTCGAAAACGCCGATACCTTCCACATTAGAGGCCGTGCCTTTGAAGTATTTATCCACCAGAGATTTATTCAGGCCAATTGCTTCAAAAATTTGCGCGCCACAGTAAGACATATAGGTGGAAATACCCATTTTGGACATGACTTTCATCAAGCCCTTGCCAATCGCCTTGGTGTAGTTGTAAATCGCTTTTTCTGCTGACAGATCGCCAGATAAATCTTTCGCCATTTCAGCCAGTGTCTGCATCGCCAGATACGGATGCACCGCCTCTGCACCATATCCGGCAAGCAATGCAAAGTGATGCGTTTCACGCGCCGAACCGGTTTCCACCACCAGGCCGGTGGTGGTGCGCAAGCCTTTGCTGACCAGGTGCTGATGCACGGTCGAGGTCGCCAGCAAAGCTGGAATGGCGACATTATTCGCATCCATCTTGCGGTCGGTAATGATCATGATGTTATGTCCGGATTTCACCGCATCCACCACTTCCGCGCAGATGGAAGCAAGACGCGCTTCAATACCATCCTTACCCCAGGCAACCGGATAGCAGATATCGAGCTCATAGGATTTGAACTTGCCGCCTGTGTTTGCACTGATGTTACGTAATTTCGCGATGTCGGCGAAATCCAATACCGGCTGAGAAACCTCTAAACGCATCGGTGGGTTGATGTTATTGGTATCAAGCAAGTTAGGTTTAGGACCGATAAACGACACCAGCGACATCACCATCGCTTCACGGATAGGATCGATAGGTGGATTCGTTACCTGAGCGAACAACTGTTTAAAGTAGTTGTACAGTGGCTTGAGCTTGTTCGACATCACGGCAAGCGACGAATCGTTACCCATAGAACCGATCGCTTCTTCACCATTGGTCGCCATCGGTGCCATGAGGAATTTGATATCTTCCTGCGTATAACCAAAAGCTTGCTGACGATCCAGCAGCGTTGCGGCTTCGGGCGCAACTTCGAGTTCGGCATTCAGGCTGCTGAGTTTGATACGTACAGATTGGATCCACTGCTTGTAGGGTTTCGCGTTAGCGTAGGTGTCTTTAATTTCCTTGTCATCGATGATGCGGCCCGCTTCCAGATCAATCAGGAACATTTTTCCAGGCTGCAAACGCCACTTCTGAATGATTTTCGATTCAGGAATAGGCAATACGCCGGATTCCGACGCCATCACCACCAGATCATCGTCAGTCACGATATAGCGGGCAGGACGTAAGCCGTTACGATCCAGGGTGCCACCGATCTGACGGCCATCGGTAAACGCCATTGCAGCCGGACCGTCCCATGGTTCCATCATTGCAGCGTGGTATTCGTAGAACGCCCGACGATTGTCGTCCATCAACGTATGATTTTCCCATGCCTCAGGAATCATCATCATCATCGCCTGAGCGATCGGATAACCAGCCATCACCAGCAGCTCAAGCGCGTTATCAAAGCTTGCAGTATCGGATTGACCTTCAAAAATCAAAGGATAGAGCTTTTGCAAATCATCGCCCAGTACTGCAGATTTCATCACCCCTTCGCGTGCTCGCATCCAGTTGAAATTGCCTTTAACGGTATTGATCTCGCCGTTATGCGCAATCATGCGGTATGGGTGAGCCAGTGGCCATTCAGGGAAAGTATTAGTGGAGAAACGCTGATGCACCAGAGCCAGCGCAGAAACACAGCGCTCATCCTGCAAGTCTTTGTAGTAGACACCAACCTGATCTGCCAGCAACAGACCTTTGTACACTATCGTACGCGCCGACATCGATGGTACAAAATATTCTTTGCCATGCAGCAGATGCAAAGCTTCGATCGCATGTACCGCAGACTTACGGATCACATACAGTTTACGCTCCAGCGCGTCTGTGACCATGATGTCCGCACCACGGCCAATGAAAATCTGGCGAATGACAGGTTCTTTATCGCGCACAGTCGGCGACATCGGCATCTCCCGATCAACCGGAACATCACGCCATCCCAGAACGACCTGACCTTCTGCTCTGACAGCGCGCTCGATTTCCTGCTCACAGGCCAGACGGGAAGCATGTTCTTTCGGCAAAAAGATCATACCGACGCCGTACTCACCCGGTGGCGGCAACTGTATATTCTGCATCGCCATTTCTTCGCGATAATACTGATCCGGAATCTGAATCAGGATACCGGCACCATCCCCCATCAAAGGATCCGCACCAACAGCACCACGATGATCAAGGTTTTTCAGAATCAGCAAACCCTGTTCGACAATTGCGTGGTTTTTCTTGCCTTTGATATGAGCGATAAAACCGACGCCACAGGCATCATGTTCGTTAGACGGGTCGTATAAACCTTGGGCATGCATAGCGATCTCCAGATGGAAAAATTTAAAGTCTGATCAGCAGAATAGTGCAGCGCAAAAGAAAGTTCAATCTAAATAAATAGGGTCAGAGACAATTAAAATAAAAATTAAACTTAGTTGTATTTAAATAGGGTCAGAGTAATTTAAGTTAATAATTGGACTCTTATTTGTTATTATCCACGACTCATACTGACAGATTTTTTGGTAACTTTCTGGGCCGTCCACGCTTCGCCGGAACGACCCGCCTGTCGGTCAATTTACTGATATCCGCCTGGAATGCGGCAGAACCGAGCAACCATCCTTTTTGCACAGCATCGCCTAACTGCGCCATCTCGGAGGCAGAAAATGACTGGCTCATCATCTCCTTATAGTTGGCTTCGCGTTGAAATGGCGTATTACCAAGCGCCCAGAAAATAGGATGATCAGAGACCAGAGGATCTACCCTCTGTCCAATGTGGTGCTGATAACTTGACCACGGATACTCACTCGCATCGGAGACCAGCCCACTACGCAGAGGACTCCCCTCCACATACAAACTGCATTGCAGGAAATATTTTTCTGCTTCCAATACGGTAGCCTTGTACCGACCCTGCCATAAACTGCCGGATCGCTGATATTTCCGGTTGAAATAAGGTACGTAATAACGCCCGATCCATTGCATGAATTTACTCAGCCCCTGCTCATCGGAGGGAGTCAGCAACAAATGAAAATGATCTGGCATCAGAATATACGCGTGGATAGCCACCTGAAACTGCTTTGCCGCCTGAGCAAGCCAGTTCAGAAAGACGGTATGGTCTTCATTATCCCTGAACAAGAGTATCCCTTCATGACTTCGCTGTATCACATGATGTAAAGCCTGAGGAACCACTAAGCGGGGTAGCCTTGCCATAAAAAGTTACCGGTGTTCATAAAAAAGTCATTGTAAAGCAAGGTCACTTTAATCTGATAGGTGGTTTCAGCTTCAGCAATCAGCAGAAACTTTACGTACAAATGAGGGCAACTCTTCTTCTATCTTAATCAAAATTGTGGCAAAACAAAGATCGGCGTATTTACCTGCAGACGGATAACATTTAAATTACGTCTGCAATTTGAATGATAACCGGCTCTGATCAGCGCCCCACATGGGTTGATCTCGTGTGACGCCGGATGATTCATGTTGTGACTTGTCTCATATCAGATTTCAAATATATTGAAATTACAATAATCCTCAATCAATGCATGTCTCATGCATTAGAGAAATGGAAAACACATGACCTCACTACTCAAACAGCTCTCTGTCGGAAAACGATTAGGCCTGGGTTTTGCCCTGATCCTCGTTTTCTCTGTTTTCGCTACGTTGGTTGGCTTAACGCAACTCAATGCAGTTGCGACATCAACCAAAACCCTGTTAGAAGAGCCGCTGGCAACCGAGCGCCTGATCAGCGACTGGTATCGCTACATACACACAGCGATCCGCAGGACGGCCGCAATTGCAAAGAGCAGTGACTCCTCTTTAGCGACTTTTTTTGAAGCTGAGCAGACAGAATCAACCAAGGTGTCGGCTGATTTATTTAAACGCATCGTACAAAAATTTCAAAGCGAACAAGAAATAAAGCTCATAAAAGAAGTTGAGAAGCTGCGTGATACGTTTATAGCCACACGTACCAAAATCGTCGCACTGAAAAAAGAGGGGAATACCGAAGAGGCGAATCAATTACTTGAAACAACGTTCGTTCCGACTGCACGCGAGTACATGAAAAAAGTAGAAGAAATGCAGACACTGCAACGTAGCCAGATAGATGCAATGGCGGCAGACATCCAGACCAAATACGAGCGCAGCCGGACTTTTCTGATTATCCTGATCCTGCTTACCGCCACACTGGCCGTCATCACTGGCTGGCTGCTGACTCGTTCCATTACCAAACCATTGATTCAGGCCACGGATGTCGCTCAGAAAATGGCGATGGGAGATCTGACCGAAGTCGTCGATATTCATCGCAACGATGAGATCGGTACCCTTGTCACTGCCATTAACGGCGTCAGCAGCGGTCTCAGTCGGGTAATTGCCGATGTACGTAATGGTACCGATGCAATCAATGTCGCTGCGGCGGAAATCGCTTCTGGTAATGCTGATTTATCATCAAGGACGGAATCGCAGGCCAGTTCACTCGAAGAAACAGCGTCGTCCATGGAAGAGCTGACCTCGACCGTAAAACAAAATGCCGATAACGCACGCCAGGCAAATCAGCTGGTGGTGACTGCAACCGGCGTGGCGATCAAAGGAGGTGAGGTCGTTGATCAGGTCGTTGAGACGATGGGTTCAATCAAAGAAAGCTCCAATAAGATTGTCGATATTATCGCAGTGATTGATGGCATTGCCTTTCAGACCAATATTCTGGCGCTGAATGCGGCAGTTGAGGCAGCACGCGCAGGTGAGCAAGGCCGTGGATTTGCGGTGGTTGCATCGGAAGTACGTAATCTGGCGCAGCGCAGTGCTTCAGCGGCAAAAGAAATCAAGCAGTTGATTGATGACTCTGTCAGTAAGGTGGAACACGGTAGTCGCCTGGTGGATAACGCCGGTAGTACGATGCAGGAAATCGTCACGAGTGTACAGCGCGTCGCTGACATCATGTCTGAAATCAGTTCAGCCAGTCAGGAGCAGAGTGCAGGTATTGAGCAAGTGAATATGGCGATCAATCAGATGGATGAGATGACCCAACAGAATGCCGCGTTGGTTGAGGAAGCGGCTGCTGCTGCGGAAAGTATGCGTGAACAATCCGATAATCTGACGCAGGTCGTCGCCCAGTTCAAAATTGCGGCTCAATTGCAAACGGCCAGCACACTGGTTAAAACACCGGCTCGCACAGTGAAACCGGCCGCTGCAGCAGTGCGTCCGGTCAAAACGGCACCTGCACCTCGCAAACAAATTACGACGGCATCGACCTCGAATCAGGACTGGGAAGAATTCTGATGTAATTGCATTTGCGCGGAGTGATTCAACGTCGCAATGCTAAAACACAAAAAGCACGATGGACATTCTTGCCTATCGTGCTTTTTTTATTTCTTGACTGCTTAGTGGAACGCGCCAGCTAATTCTGGTGTTTTCGCTTTCAGACGGAAAGCACTTAATGCTTTAGTTGCATCCGGAACCGCTGTCACTTCTGTCACGCCGCTCATTAACTCTGAAATACGGCTTTTCAGTGCTTTTGCCTGGGTCGCCAAGTTGAAATGCGCCGGACGCTGAGTCTGAACAATACTCCAGCGAACGATAGGCGCATGCCCACTGCCATCTAACAATGCACGATCACGCATCCATTTTTCAAAGGAACGGGAAGGCATATCCGTTTCTATCCAGATCAGGTTATCGGATGTCATCTTCTTGTTGTCAGAAGGGCGAACCAAAATTTCGTAAATCATTTTCAGACTCCTGTTGGGGAATCTCCGCTGCGTAAACACTACGTGCAAAGATTCTATGAGTCCCAAAACGAGTCCAAAGTCACTTCGGTTGACACGTTATGTTACGAAAATAAAAAAAACTGAATTTTTTTCGCTGAATTAATAAAAAAATTTATTTTTTTATTAAAGAATATGAATCTTCTTATTCTTTTTGAATTTTAAAATATCAAACTCACCCCTCAGTCTGGTTTCTTCTGTTCCGTTATTTTTATCTTATTAGAAATTCAATCATCGTACTAAGCCATCTGCCCCAGAGTCTTACGAAAACGTGCCAGTGAAAACATGAATAACACTGAGCCAATGACTGATAGCGCGAGAAAAGGCCGCCATACAACGCCGATTCCTGCACCGCGATACAAAATGGCCTGACTCAGTTCCGTAAAATGCGTTGTAGGTACCAGAGACATCAGCCATTGAACGATAATGGACATGCTCTCGCGCGGCGTCATCCCGCCGGACAGCATTTCCAGCGGAATCATCGTCAGCATCATCAACAGGCCGAATTGCGGCATACTCCGAGCCAGAGTTGCCATAAAAATACCCATCGATGTTGTCGCAAACAGATGCAAAGTGACGCCGATTAAAAATAATGCAACTGAACCATCAATCGGTACATGCAGTACTCCTTGAATAATGACAGTCATTGAAATCAGTACAGCGACAAGTACCACCAGCGCCATCGACCAGATTTTTGCCAGCATGATTTCTGTCGGTGTCACGGGCATCACCAACAAATGTTCTACCGTTCCATGCTCGCGTTCACGGATTAACGCCGCACCCGTCAGAATAATTGAGAGCATCGTAATGTTGTTCACCAGTTCCATCAACGAGCCAAACCAGGATGGATTGAGCGCCGGATTAAAACGCGAACGCAAAGCAAGTTCCACGGGCTGTACGCTTGTCTGGCGATAACGCTGTACAAACTCATTGACCTCGCTCATCACTATCTGCTGTACCGCACCGTTGCCGGAAAACGCCTGACTCATACGTGTCGCATCGATATTCAACTGTAGTTGAGGCGTCTTTCCGGCAAGCACGTCGCGCTGGAAATTAGGGGGGATAACCAGAACAAACGTATATAGCCCGGCATCCAGTCCGGGGTCAACCTGTGCCTGACTGATGCGTACAGGCCTGGTAAATTGCGGCGGATACAATGCAGACGTGATACGCACAGACAACGCAGAATCATCCTCATCCACAATTGCTATCGGTGCACGGTTCAGCGTTTCCGGCATCGCCGTCCCTGCCACATAAATCGCTGCAGTGAATGTGTAAATGATCAGCAGCAGCATCATGGGATCCCGCCAGAGGCTCCATAATTCTTTGACGCCCAGACGATAAATATTTGCCAGATGACGTTGCATATCAGTGCTCCTGCTTTTTCAGCAAGGCAATGGCCGCGCCCAGAATCACCGGGATGGCGAGTAACAAGGGCCAGAATGCTGCGTGTAAATCTTCAAAACCCAATGCCTTACTGAAAACACCGCGACTGATGTTAAACATGTAAGTTGCCGGATAAATCTGCCCGACCAGATGCCCTATGCCTTCCAGCGAAGACACAGGATTAATCAATCCGGCAAACTGAACCGCCGGAATCATGGTGCCTATCATTGTGAAAAACATCGCTGCAATTTGGCTGCGGGTCAATGCTGATGCTAATAAACCCATACCCGTAGAACAAATACTGAATAGCCACGCGGCCAGCAATAAGACTATGAAATTCCCCTTCACCGGCACGTCGAATATCGTGACTGCAGCCAGACTCATCAAAAGAAAATTCAGCATCGCCAGAGCAACGTAAGGCACCTGCTTACCCAGCAAAAATTCCGTGCGCGTTGTCGGCGTCACGTAAAAATTGATGATCGACCCCAGTTCTTTTTCACGCACCACTGCCAGTGCCGTGAGCATCGCGGGCAACATCAACAGCAACAGCGGAATCACAGCCGGCACCATTGAAGGCAGACTTTTTACGTCAGGGTTGTACCGATAACGCGTCTCCACACTGCTGACGCCGGATAAAGTCATTCCCGTACGCTCATGCAGCTGCTGTAAAAACCATTGCTGGTGCATGCCCTGCACATAGCCATTCACGGTTTCTGCGCGTTGCGGCATCGCGCCATCGACCCAGGCACCGATCTGCACCGATTGTCCCCGCTCCACGTCGCGGGCAAAGCCAGGCGGGATTTCTATCGCCAGTGATAATTCACCGCTACGCATACGCCGGTCAAGCTCAGCATAGTCAGTAATCGGCGCATGCTCGACAAAATAACGTGACCCCGCAAGATTGAGTACGTAATTCTGACTCAGTACAGACTGATCCCGGTCGAGCACTGCAAAACGCAAATTTTCGACATCCATGCTGATGCCATAGCCCATCACAAACATCAGCAGCAGGGAGCCCAGCAGGGCCAGCGTACTGCGGACCGGATCTCTCTTTAATTCCAGCGCTTCACGCCAGGTATAGGTATAAATACGTCCGAGGCTGCGCCGGCCACGCTGCCAAAAACTCGACGACAATGATGCGGACGACACCGGTAACGCAGCGGCACTTACATTATCGGCAATGCTGTCATCGGCAGGCACCGGCTTTTTATCACCGGCATCGGCTTCCAGCAGATAACCGATAAATGCCTGTTCCAGTGTGGCTGCACCGCGTTTTGCAACTAATGCTGCCGGCGCGTCACTCGCGAGTACCCGTCCGGCATGCATCAGGGAAATACGGTCGCAGCGCTCCGCCTCATTCATGAAGTGAGTGGAGATAAAAATCGTAACGTGATCGCGCCGTGCGAGTTCTATCATCAAGCGCCAGAAATTATCACGTGCCACAGGATCCACGCCGGATGTCGGTTCATCCAGAATCAGCAATTCCGGTTGATGCACCATCGCAACCGCTAGCGACAAACGTTGCCGTATACCCAGCGGCAGTTTGTCGGGCAGCATGTCAACCACATCCTGCAAATCAAAGCGCCCCACCATCTCTGTCACACGCTGCGCTATCTCTGCCTCAGGTACATGAAATAAGCGTGCGTGCAATATCAGATTCTGCTGTACATTCAGTTCGGCGTACAAAGAAAACGACTGCGACATATAACCGACACGACGCCGGATAGCGATATCGTGCGGATTCACTTCCTGACCAAACAACCAGGCATCGCCCTCAGTCGCAGGCAACAAACCTGTCAGCATTTTCATGGTGGTCGATTTACCGCAGCCGTTTGAACCGAGAAAGCCGAATATCTCGCCACGCCGGATACGGAAGCTGACATGATCAACCGCCACAAAGTCGCCGAAGCGCATCGTCAGATCTTTTGCCTCAATCGCGATATCGGCATCGTCTTTCATCACCAGCGGCGGAATTTCTACACGCTGATGCCCGCGCCGCTTCATTTCTGGCAATAAGCCGATAAAGGCAGCCTCCAGTGAGGCTGTCATTGTCCGCTGCATCAGTTCAGCAGGCGTACCGGTTGCGAGTACCTTTCCATCATCCATCGCGACCAGCCAGTCAAATCCTTGCGCTTCGTCCATATACGCCGTCGCGACGATGACACTCATGCCGGGGCGGGTGACACGGATACGCGCAATCAGCTCCCAGAACTGCACGCGCGCCAGCGGATCAACTCCCGTAGTCGGCTCATCGAGTATCAGCAAATCCGGGTCATGAATCAGTGCGCAACACAAGCCGAGTTTCTGCTTCATGCCACCGGATAATTTACTCACCGGTCGGTCCAGAAATGGAGACAGACCGGTGCTGCGCGTCAATTCATTAATACGACGACGGCTTTCAGCAGCATCATGACCAAACAGACTGGCAAAGAATTGCAGGTTTTCTTCAACCGACAAAGTGGCAGAAAGATTCTTGCCCAGACCCTGCGGCATGTAGGCAATGCGTGGACATACCTGCTCACGATGATGACGGCTGGCCATATCACCGCCAAGCACTTCAAGATGCCCCTGCTGTAAAGCGCGGGCACCGGAAATCAACGATAACAGACTGGATTTCCCTACGCCATCGGGACCAATAATACCGACCATACAATTCGCCGGCATATCCAGCGTAATATCATCCAGTGCACAAACCTTGGCATAATTCAGCCGCAGGTTTTGGCCACGCGCAACAGGTGGTGGCGCTGCGGACAGGTTCACGGGAGCGCTCTCAGATTCAGCGATGCTGGCCACGCCGCCTGCGCATCAGGTTTAATCCATGCAACACCCGGCAAACCTGTTTTTACCTGTTGCAGATGCTTAAGCAATAAATTGCGGTCAATTCTGGCTTTCACGCGAAACATCAGTTTCTGACGCTCACTGGCCGTTTCGACCGTCTTAGGAGTGAACTGCGCCGTGCTGGCAACAAACGATACTTTTGCCGGAATCACAAATTGTGGCGCCGCATCCAGAACGATGCGCACCTCACTGCCAAGCGCGACCTTGCCGGCCGCGCTTTCCGGCACAAAAAACGTCATATAGACATCTGACAGATCGACCAGATTCAATACCTTTCCACCCCCACCCAGAATTTCACCTGGTTGAGCGACACGATACTGTACCCGCCCTGCACGCGGCGCTTTTAATTCGCTGTCCGCCAGTTCGACATCGATCCTTGCGGTCGTCGCAACTGCCGCCCTGACACTGGACTGCGAGCCGGTAACCTGCGTCAGCGCAGCAGCCACCGCTGCCTTCGCCGCGCGCACCTGCGCTCTGGTGGCCGCAAGTGCCGCAGCAGCGCTGCTGACGCGCGCACGATCATCATCAAGTTCCTGGCCGGAAGAGGCACCTTCTTTGAACAGTGTTTCCGAGCGTGCCAGACGCCTTTGGGCCGCATCAAGTTCACTTTCACGCTGCACAACCAGCGCCTGCGTTGCCTGCAAATCACTCTCACGCAGCGCGACCTGTGCCTCAGCGCCTTTCACCGCATATTCAGCCTGCTGCTGACGAGCCAGGGCTTCCTCTTTCTGAGCCTGCAGACTGTCAATTTGCATTCGTGCCAGCAATTGTCCCGCTTTCACAAACTCGCCTTCGGCAACCAGGATCTCCTGTACTCGCCCACCCAGTTTGGTGGCCACGTCGATTTCAGTGGCCTCTATACGGCCGTTGCCACTGATGACACCGTCGTTATGATTCACTCCGCTCAGGTGCTGATAGACAACATAAGAAGCAATTGCAGCGGCCACCACCGCGACCAGAATGACAAGCTTTTTGATATTTGAATTCATGCGTTTATTCCTGATTATGATTTCGCGCAGATGCAGGCCCCGCGGACGAAACAGATACTTCATCAGCCAACTGACTACCGCCGCCGAGAGCCGCAAATAATGCGACCTGTGCGGACAGGCTGGCGCGACGTATCTGCACCAGTTGCTGCTCACTCGACAGCAAATCACGCTCGGCATCTAATACTTCGAGATAACGTGCCGAACCATGGTCATAGCGGAGTTTGGCCAGCCGCGCACGCTCCGTTTGCACACTCAGGGTGGCACGCGCAATCTGTTCCTGCTCTGCCAGCCAGTGACGTGCAGATAAAGCGTCAGCGACATCCCTGAAAGCAGACTGCACCGTTTGTTCGTAGCGTGCCACAGCCTGCTCGCGCCGCAAGCGGGCAACTTCTGATGCCGCCTCACGTCTGCCACTGTCAAACAGCGGCAATGAGATGCCCGGTGAAAAAGTCCAGGCCTGGCTTCCGGCGCTGAATAATCTGTCTAATTCTGCACTTGCTGTGCCGGCAAACGCAGTTAAGCTGATTCTTGGAAAAAAAGCAGCACGGGCGGCAACGATATTTGCCTGTGCCGCCTGCAGCGCATGCTCGGTCGCGATTACGTCAGGTCGTTGCAGCAGCAGATCTGATGGTACGCCAGCCTGCAATTCCGGCAAGGGAGGAAGCTCATTGAATTGGTCCGACGCAGGAGGCAGTTGCAGCGGTACGCCAACCAGTAAGGTCAGCGCATTGATCTGACTCGCACGCGTCTGTTCTAGCTGCGCCTTTAATGCCATTGCCTGTTGCGATAACAACTCGACCTGCGTCAGCTCCAGTCGGGAAGTCGCCCCCAGATCAACGCGACGGCGAAAAATACGCAAAGACTCGGCACGACTTACGACGGTTTGCTGAGCCAGTATCAGACGCTCATCGGTCTCGCGCAAGGCCAGATACGTATTCGCGACTTGCGTGATCAGACTCAGCACCGTCGCACGGCGGCTGGCATCGCTGGCAAGATAGGTTTCAAGAGCCGCGGTATTCAGGCTGCTGACACGCCCCCAGAAATCAATTTCCCAACTGCTGAATCCGATACCAAGCTGAAACTGGTTACCGATAACCGGACGGCCAGACACATTCAGATCGCCGGGTACCGCCGTACGTGTCGCATCCAGACTGCCTGCAAAGGTAGGCAAACTGTCTGCTCGCTGTATGCCGTAAGCAGCACGCATCTCCTGTACCCTCAGCAATGCGGTGCGCACATCAAGATTATTGGCTAACGCCAGTGTAATAAGATGACGCAGAACTGGATCAGTAAAATAAGTTTCCCAGCCGATCTGGCGCGCGGCAATACCGGTTTCAGAAGTCGCAACTGCCGGGTAGGCATCAGCAACAGGCAGCACGGGCGATTGATAGTCTGAAAGTGGTACGGCACAACCTGTCAGCAGTGCCAGCATCAGTATCATCGTGGAAGCAGGAGTGATGACAGATACTGTATGCGGTTGCTCACTGCGGGAATTTTTGAACCTGTATCCATACAACATGGTTTAGCGCCTTTTTTCCTGACATCTCATACAAACTCATCCATACAATCGCTTGTCATATCTTGGCCGGTTCAACATCACAGAAGGCTGTCCCCCCCTGAATATCAGGTCGCTCAAAATCAGGATATGTCTGCCTGAGCGAGTTAAACGCGTGGAGAGACAGGTGTAAAAAACCGCCCTCCGCAAAATATTAATCTAATCATAAGTGAAATCAGCCGTTCAAAGGATGTTTAAGATCAGGGTTCGGGCAAATTTCATAGTGAATCATTGAGCCGACGGATGTGTACCTGCGTGCGGGAATTGTTCAACGATGAAATTAATAAAACTTCTGACTTTGGCGGAAAGCAGGCGGCGACTCGGATACGCCATAAAAATTGAAACGCTGCCAAACGAGTGCTCAGGAAACAACCTGATCAGGCGACCACTGCGGATGTCATTGTCCAGCGAATAGGACGACAATAAGACCAGTCCCATGTCAGCCAGAGCGCATTCTCTGAGGATCGCCGTATTATTCGATACAACACAGCTATTGACGGGGATCTGCTTCAGAACTTGTTTTGATTTACCTGCGTATGAAAATTCTTCGGTATCCCAGTCATGCACCATCCAATTGTGGCGCATAAAATCAAACGCATAATTCAGACAGCGGTGTCGGGAGATATCGTCCAGGGTTTCCGGCGTACCGTTGACTCTCAGGTATTCAGGGGTCGCACATAACATGACATCCGGCGTCGCCAGTTGACGCGCGACCATGCTGCTGTCGATTTTTTGTAAATCGAGAAAAAAGCCGACATCAATTCCCTCCTCGACCATATCAACAGGGTGGGAAGATATCTTGATATCCAGAATCACATCAGGAAATTTTTTAGCGAACAATGCCAGCAAAGGGGCAAGCTGCGAGACGCCAAAGCCCGGTACCGAATAAATCCGCAAGGTACCACTCGGCTTTTTGGCCGATATTGCTGCTATCGCATCGGCATCTTCTATATCAGCCAGAATCTGCCGGACACGTTCAAGATAAACATGCCCGGTTTCTGTCAGTGATAATTTGCGCGTGGTCCGGTTTAATAAGCGCGTACCGAGATGAGATTCGAGATCAGCAACATAACGCGTGACCACGGCATTCGACATGTCCAGAGCAGCCGCTGCTCTGGCAAATCCGCCCATCTCGACGACTTTGGAAAAGATACGCATGGATTGCAGCCTGTCCATTTTCAAGCCCTTTATTATTCCTGTTTACGCAATAGTATATTCCTGATCTTCGCCTTTTTTGTTCAAAAAGAAAATCCTAAACTCTGGGGGTCAGTAAGCGATTAATGCAATGCGCTTATTCAACAAAGCCTGATCCTTGTCGCCATGATCGTCGTTCAGCAATCCGTTTTCCCGGGTTATATGACGCAATACGATAAGCAACAGGGACACAGCATTCTGAATCTTCATCACCCGACTGGAAAATCAAATGAAAACGACATATTTACTCATCGCTGGCCTGATCAGCTTAACCACAAACGCAGTTTTTGCCACTGACACGACAACACCGGCCTCCAAAACGCGTGCCGACGTTGTCGCTGAGCTGGCACAGGCACGTGCTCAGGGAGAAGAAATTGGTATGGATGGAATGATCTGGTACGAAGCGCAGAAAGCTGAATTAGCAAAAGCCAACGCAGCGAAAAAAGCTACTGTAAAAGCGGACAAAAAATAAGCCAGAACGATACAACAGAAACTGGCAAGTGCTGCGAATGAGACCGGCATCGATCAGGTCTGAGTTAAAACAACTGAGCCCTTAGAAAACCGCACCGGAAATCAACAGATCTCCGGTGCGGTTTTGATTTATAAAGTGTGTGATTCTGGAATCAGAACTCTTCCCACTCATCATTTCCGGCAGGCTTCGACTGTATTGTCCTTGTCAGTTGTGGCGTCGCTTTTTTCGTGTTTTTAAATGCAGCTCCAGATCTGGCCGGACTCACAACAGTTTTTGGCTTAGGCTCTGTGACCACTGCTTTGAAATGATCCGTGTGGCCGGCAGACAACTGAAACACACTGACCACTTGTACCAGATCGGCAGCCTGGTCCTGCAGGGAAGCGGCAGCGGCTGCAGCCTCTTCCACCAGCGCAGCATTCTGCTGGGTGGCGGTGTCCATTTCCGTAATCGCCTGATTGATCTGTTCGATGCCAGCTTCCTGTTCAACGCTGGCAGACGTGATTTCTCCCATGATATCAGTGACCCGCTTCACACTGTTGACGATCTCTTCCATCATCACACCAGCCTGATCTACCAGGCGACTACCGGTATCGACTTTGCTGACGGAATCATCAATCAGTTGCTTGATTTCCTTCGCAGCACTGGCTGAGCGATGAGCCAGATTACGCACTTCACTGGCAACAACAGCGAAACCGCGTCCCTGTTCACCGGCACGGGCCGCCTCAACAGCAGCATTCAGCGCCAGAATATTGGTCTGGAAAGCGATACCGTCAATTACACTGATGATATCGACAATTTTTTTCGATGAAGCATTGATCTCGCCCATCGTATCAACGACCTGGGACACAACTGCCCCGCCTTTGACTGCGACTTCAGAAGCTGTCACCGCAAGCACATTCGCCTGACGCGCATTATCGACGTTTTGTTTCACTGTGGATGCCGCCTCTTCCATCGAGGAGGCCGTTTCTTCAAGTGCGCTGGCCTGTTGTTCGGTACGGGAAGACAGATCCAGATTACCGCTGGCAATCTGCGCCGATGCCGTAGCAATCATATCCGCGTCATCACGTACCTGACTGACGATATTCTGCAAGCTTGAGTTCATGTCTTTAAGTGACTGTAACAATTGCCCGGTTTCATCCTCAGAACTCACATTAATCTGCTGATTCAGGTTACCTTTGGCGATCCCGTTTGCAATCGTCACCGCATCGTTCAATCTGCTGGAAATGATATGGGCAATCCAGATGGCAAGCATGAAAGACAGTACCGTGATCGCTATCACCAGCACAATGATCAGCACTCTTGCATTACTCAATATTTCTTCAGCGGAAACTTTCGATGCCTCAGCGCCAGCGTCATTCACATCCGCCAGCTTGTCCAGTGCGGGAATCATTGCCCGGTAAATTTTCGTTGACTCTCCGCGCATCAGTGCTAAAGCCTCGTCTTTCTTCAGTGACGAAGACAGCTCCATGATTTTCTGATGTTCACCAAGATAGATAGTAATTTCTTTTTCTACTTCAGCATAAATCTTCTTCTCTTCCGGCTCGGTTACCAGCGACTCATATTTTTTCCAGAGAACGCGCAGATCCTCTATGTGTTTTGTTGCATTGTTACTTGCGGTCTGCATGTCGTCCGGAGTTGTCGCCAACAGATGCTGCTGCTGAAAACTACGGATCCTGGCAAGTGCCATTTTTATTTTGCCTAACACCTGTATGCTGGGGAGCCAGTTCGTCGCCACTTCAGCCGCTGCCGCGTTAACCTTGCTTAGCTGCACAATAGAAAAAGCACCAATAGAAATACTCAGCAAAATCGCGATCGAAAACGACAGCAATAATTTTCGGGCAATTTTCAAGTTGTTAAACCATTTCATCATTCAGATTCTTCTTTCATCAATTTTGCGGGTAAGACCAGCGCAGATGATTACTCTGCGCTAACGATATCAGCTTGTGCTATCCGTCTCTTGCAGTGATGTACGGGTCGCTACGGCATCCATCCGTTGCAGTCTGTTTTTCACGCTTCGGCTTTAAGAAGGGACGTAATCAGGTTTCAATACGGCTTCCGTGTATGGACGACCATTGAGCTTCATGCAGCGCCTGTATCAGGTACTTCAACAGCCGCCGCCCCCCCCTGACTTTCTTCAGCGAAGTTATCTCCTTGCATAACATCAGAATACAAACGAAATAGTGATAAGCAGATAGCAAGTAACATGATATTCCGTCATTTCAATGAAGAAACATCAGCACACAAGATTTAACCGTCGTAAATATTTGTAAAATTTTCAGAACCAATCTGCAAAACGAAAAAAAACCCGCTTCCGGTAAAGGAAGTGGGTTGCGTTTTTATTCTTACAAAAAGTCAGGTTCTCAGGTACGAATCAAAACGGGATATCGTCATCCATATCTGAGAAATTCGGTGCCGGACGCGATGCCGGCGTCTGACGCTGTGCAGGTGCTGCAGCCTGACGAGGGGCGGGAGTAGGTGCTCCGCCGCCGTAACCGCTGTCATCCATGGCTGCACCACCGCCCATGCCCTGACGGCCGCCCAGCATCTGCATACTGTCTGCCTTGATATCGGTCGCATATTTTTCGACGCCGTCTTTGTCCGTGTATTTACGTGTGCGCAGGCTGCCCTCAACGTAGACTTGCGAACCTTTTTTCAGGTACTGACCAGCGATTTCAGCAAGCTTACCGAAGAAGGTAATACGATGCCATTCGGTCTGTTCTTTCTTTTCGCCAGTCGCTTTGTCTTTCCAGCTATCGGTCGTAGCGACAGTAATGCTGGTCATTGCGTCACCACTTGGCATGTAGCGTGTTTCAGGGTCGCGGCCAAGATTGCCGACGATGATGACTTTATTCACGGATGCCATGTAATTCTCCTGTTTTCCTGTAATTCAAATATGTATTAATTAAACCTGTGCTGCAGGTACTGCTTTCGTGCGCTTTGCAATGTCAGGCATGTTGATCGCGATTATAAGCCACAGTACCGTCATTATCGCGCATGCAATGAAGACGCTTGAGCCGTTCAGATGTTGTTTGATCCATCCGCCAACGGCACCGCCACAAAACAAGCCTATCGCTTGCAAGGTGTTATACACGCCCAGTGCTGCACCTTTCGCTGCAGGCGGTGCAATACGCGAAACTAAGGACGGCTGACTCGCCTCCAAAATATTGAATGCCACAAAAAAACCAAACAGCAGGCTGACCAAAGCAAACGGCTGTTGCAGGAACTGCCAGAAGCCCAGTTGCACCAGCAGCAGTAAGGCAATCGCGCCAACAAACACCTGTTTCATCTTGCCATATTTTTCACCGATAAAAATCGCTGGCAGCATCGCGATAAACGACGCAAACATAATCGGCAAATAGATTTTCCAGTGCGACGCAACCGGCAAGTCCAGAGACTGTACCAGTACGGACGGCACAACAACAAACATCGCCATCTGCGACAGATGCAGTACAAACACGCCATAATTTAAGCGCATCAGTTCGCGGTTTTTCAGGACAACGGATAACGGCACAGGTTCGTGCTGCAAAGCAGGCGCATCCGGCGTCACATATAAAACGACACCAATTGCGATCAGCGAAAGCACGCCGGTCAGCGCAAAAATACCGCCCATGCCTATGCTCTGATACAACAAGGGCGCGATCACCAGCGACAAAGCAAACGTCAGACCAATGGAACCACCCACCATTGCCATCGCTTTGGTTCTGTGTTCGTCGCGCGTCGAATCAGCGATCAGGGCAGTAATGGCAGCGGAAATTGCCCCTGCGCCTTGAATCGCCCGGCCGATCAGAACACCCATGACGGTGGTGGCGAATGCAGCGACAAAGGCACCGACAGCAAATAAAATCAGGCCGATGACGATGATACGTTTGCGACCGAATTTATCGGACGCGATACCGAACGGAATCTGACCAAATGCCTGGCTGAGGCCGTAAATCCCCATCGCCAGCCCCACCAGCAAGGTGTTATCACCGTCCGGCAGCGTTTTTGCGTGTATCGCAAAGACTGGCAAAATCAGAAACAAACCGAGCATGCGCAAGGCGAAGATAGACGCGAGTGATGAAGCGGATCGAATTTCATCGCGGCTCATACCGGATGATTCACTTTGTATTGCATCAGTGCTATCGGATTTTGTTGCCATAGTCATATTAAAAACTCGCCCACGTGAGGTAATTTGCGCAAAGCAAAGACGAGCCTGCGGTAATGTTCAAAAACCCGTTATAGTAGCAGGTTGCTTGCCTCAGCCCAAATTCAGATCAAATACCATGACGACACGACCAAAAGCCGCGAAAGCACCAAAACCAGCCGAAATCGAGTTCGATGCGGACGATATTGCGCTCATGCAAAAACGTGAGCTGATCCGCGTCCGCGGTGCTCGTACGCATAACCTGAAAAATATCAACATCGATTTGCCACGTAACAAGCTGGTCGTGATTACCGGCTTGTCTGGTTCAGGCAAATCGTCGCTGGCGTTTGACACGCTCTACGCGGAAGGCCAGCGCCGTTACGTGGAATCATTGTCCGCGTATGCCCGGCAGTTTTTGCAGCTGATGGAAAAGCCGGATGTCGATCTGATTGAAGGTCTGTCACCGGCAATTTCGATAGAGCAGAAAGCAACTTCGCACAACCCGCGCTCCACTGTCGGTACAGTCACCGAAATTCACGATTATCTGCGTCTGTTATACGCCCGCGTTGGCACGCCATATTGCCCGGATCACCCGGAAAACCCGCTGGCCGCGCAATCCGTATCGCAAATGGTCGATACCGTGCTGGCGATGCCGGAAGATACCAAGCTGATGATACTGGCGCCGGTCGTATCTAACCGCAAAGGTGAACATGTCGATCTGTTCGAACAGATGCAGGCGCAAGGATTCGTGCGTTTTCGAGTACAAAGCGGCACCCATGAAGCGAAGATTTATGAGGTCGATGATTTACCGAAACTGAAAAAAACGGAAAAACATACGATCGACGTGGTCGTTGATCGCGTGAAAGTCAAAGAAGAAATCAAGCAGCGTCTGGCAGAGTCATTTGAAACCTGCCTGCGCATTGCGAATGGCCGCGCTTTGATCGTCGATATGGATAGTCAGCAGGAACAGTTATTCTCGAATAAATTTGCCTGCCCGGTCTGCGGTTATGCCTTACAGGAACTGGAACCACGTCTGTTTTCGTTCAACAATCCTATGGGTGCCTGCCCTGAGTGCGACGGTCTGGGGCACATAGAGTTCTTCGATCCTAAACGTATCGTCGCCTTCCCGAATCTGTCATTAGCCAGCGGCGCAGTCAAAGGCTGGGATCGCCGCAATCAGTTTTATTTCCAGATGCTGTCGAATCTGGCGGCGTTCTATGAATTTGATATCGATACGCCGTTTGAGCAATTACCGGAATCAGCACAACAAATCATTTTGTATGGCTCCGGCAAACAAACCATACCGTTTACCTATATCAACGAAAAAGGCCGCACTGTCATCAAAGAGCACACGTTTGAAGGCGTAGTGAACAACCTGCAACGCCGCTATCGTGAAACCGACTCGATGGCGGTCAAAGAAGAACTGGCAAAATTCATCAATGAAAAAAAATGTCCTTCCTGCGATGGTGCACGTCTGCGGGTAGAGGCGCGCAATGTCAAAGTTGGCTCAGGCAAACAGGAAAAAGCGATTTACGACATCAGCGCCATGCCTTTGCGCGAGACTCTGCATTTCTTTGAACACCTGACTTTACACGGTGCGAAACGCGAAATTGCTGACCGCATCATCAAAGAAATTACGGCGCGCCTGACTTTCCTGAATAACGTCGGCCTTGACTATTTGTCGCTGGAACGCAGCGCCGATACCTTGTCTGGTGGCGAAGCCCAGCGCATCCGACTGGCCTCGCAAATTGGCTCCGGGCTGACTGGTGTGATGTACGTATTGGATGAACCGTCCATCGGCTTGCATCAGCGCGATAACGACAGACTGATAGACACCCTCAAACATCTGCGCGACATCGGTAACAGCGTGCTTGTCGTAGAACATGATGAAGACGCGATACGCTGCGCCGATTTTGTGGTCGATATGGGCATCGGTGCTGGCGTGCACGGTGGTGAAGTGATCGCACAGGGTTCGCTGGACGACATCATGCAAAACACACGCTCACTGACCGCAAAATACCTGAGCGGTGAGCTGGAAATTTCGGTCCCGGCCAAGCGCCATGAAAGCCATCCTGACAAGCAATTAGTCATTGCCGGTGCGCGTGGCAATAATCTCAAAAATGAGACCATGCATTTGCCGGTCGGTTTGCTGACTTGCGTGACGGGTGTTTCAGGTTCCGGCAAATCGACGCTGGTGAACGATACACTGTATCACGTCGCAGCGCGTCATCTGTATGGTTCGCAAACCGAACCGGCGCCGTTTGATCATGTCAGCGGGTTGGAACATTTCGATAAAGTGATCTCAGTTGACCAGGCGCCGATCGGACGCACGCCGCGTTCTAATCCGGCGACATATACCGGTTTATTCACACCGATACGCGATTTGTTTTCGACCGTGCCAACAGCGAAAGAACGTGGTTACAGCGCAGGCCGTTTTTCATTCAACGTCAAAGGCGGTCGCTGCGAAGCATGTCAGGGCGACGGCGTCATCAAAGTCGAGATGCATTTCCTGCCAGATGTGTACGTGCCTTGTGATGTCTGTCACGGTAAGCGCTATAACCGCGAAACCCTGGAAGTTCAGTACAAGGGTAAAAACATCCATCAGGTGCTTGAAATGACCGTTGAAGATGCGCATGAATTCTTCAAACCAGTGCCAGTGATTGCGCGCAAATTGCAAACCTTGCTGGATGTGGGCCTCGGTTATGTCCGCCTCGGACAAAGTGCCACCACCTTGTCCGGCGGCGAAGCACAACGCGTCAAACTGTCGCTGGAATTATCCAAACGAGATACCGGCCGCACGCTGTATATTCTCGATGAACCGACAACAGGCCTGCATTTCCATGATATCGCTCTGCTGTTGAAAGTAATCCACAGACTGCGCGATCAGGGCAATACGCTGGTCATCATCGAACATAATCTGGACGTGATTAAAACCGCTGACTGGCTGATTGATCTGGGCCCCGAGGGCGGCGCTGGCGGCGGCCGCATCATCGCCACCGGCACTCCGGAACAAGTTGCCGCCAATCCCGACAGCGTGACCGGCAAATACCTGTTACCTCTTTTAAAGAAACACAAGAAGTAGTCTCACCATGTCTATTCGTCTGATTGTCGGCCTCGGTAATCCGGGGCCTGAGTATGAACAAACCCGCCACAATGCTGGTTTCTGGCTGATCGATCAGCTACGGGTCAGCTTGCAGCGCGATAAAAATTTTAATGCGCTGGTCGGTAAAACCCGTATTGCGGGCGAAGAGGTCTGGCTGCTGGAACCGCAAACGTTTATGAACCGATCCGGGCAATCTGTTGGCGCGATCTGCCGCTTTTATAAAATCACGCCGGATCAGGTGCTGGTCGTGCACGATGAACTCGATATGCTGCCCGGTGTCGCCAAACTGAAAAAAGGCGGCTCTTCCGGTGGCCATAACGGGCTCAAAGATATTACGGCAGCACTCGGCACACAGGATTACTGGCGACTCCGTATCGGCATCGGTCATCCGCGCACGCTGAATCTGAATCAGGGCGTCGCCGATTTCGTACTGCATCGGCCGCGTAAAGAAGAACAGCCGCTGATCGACGAAGCGATAGCAAAAAGTTTAGATGTGTTACCGCTGATGGTCGAAGGTCAGACCGCCGAAGCGATGACCCGTCTGCATACCAGCGCGAAGTAAGCGAGATATTACCAACATGCCTGCTTCTATCCAGATTTTTGCCGGAAAAACGGCCTTCGCACATGTGCAGAAAAATGGCCTGCAGGCGGCTGATATCGCTCTGATTCCCGCTGCTGCCGGCGGCCCCAAAGGCCTGATCCTGCAAGGTCTGGATCAATGGCTGTTCGGCGAATGGCTGGCCGCAGCACCGCGTCAGCGCACGCTGATCGGCGCCTCCATCGGTGCGTGGCGCATGGCGGCTGCCAGCTGCGCCGATCCTGTCGCGGCATTTCAACGGCTGGCCGATCTGTATTGCGAACAGCAGTATCCGGAAAAACCACCCGCCGCGCTGGTGACACAAGAGATCATACGATTACTGCAAGGTTTTATCGGCGGTTACGAAGAGGAAATCTCCACCAACCCTTTACAGCATTTGCAGATACTGACGAATCGCGGCCGAGGCCTGTTGGCGTCGCCCACCTCAGCAATGCAGGCAAAAGCCGGTTTCGCCAGCGCCGCATTTGCCAATCTGCTGTCACGCGACGCTCTGGCACGGCATATAGAACGTGTCGTTATCGGCAATCATGCTGCAGCAAGCAACTGGCTGGAGAAGCCATTCGATCATTTCAAGACCCATTTGTGCGACATAAATACGGATAATCTCGCGCCCGCATTGCTGGCATCCGGCACCCTGCCGCTGGTGATGGAACCAGTCAGGCAGATTCCCGGCGCACCTGCTGGCACTTACTGGGATGGCGGCATGATCGATTACCATCTGGCACTGCCTTACGAGCGCCTCCAAAGCAGTGCAGACAAGTGCGATGCCGGGCTGGTGCTGTATCCGCATTTTACCGACCGCATCATTCCAGGCTGGCTCGATAAAGCGCTGCCGTGGCGACGGGCTGGGAAAGGCGCTCATCGCAGTTGGGTCGATAATGTGATCATGATTTCGCCTTCGGCTGAATTTGTACGGCAACTGCCACGCAGCAAATTGCCGGATCGCCAGGACTTTTTCCATTACGGGCTGAATCATGCGCTGCGGATTCAGCAATGGAAAATCGCCATCGCCGAAAGCGCCCGTATGCGCGATGATCTCGCCGCTTTCATCGCGCAACCGGATATGTCGCAAGTTCGTCTCCTGAATCGATGAGCTGATATCACTGAACGAACATCGCCGAACTGAATTTCATATCATCCGTCCCAATCAATATGCGCCTTACAAGAGATAAATGCTCTGTACGGCGCATATTTACTTGGTGATGAAATAAAACTGCCCCGATCATCCCAATTTTGGTGCAGATTTTTTGAGTCTGCATCGGTGATCGGTTAAGATGCTGATCCTTTTAAGAAAGACAGAAGTTCAGCATGAAAACCCGCATCCGTACCGAAGCCGCCGCTCTCTGGCAAATTGCCTGGCCTGTTTTAATCGGCCAGCTTGCCACAGTGGGCATGGGTGTCGCCGACGTTGCGATGACCGGGCATTTCAATGCCGAAGAGCTGGCTGCGGTCTCGCTAGGTACCTCACTCTGGACTATCGTGCTGGTGACGGTGATGGGCATCATGATGGCGGTCAATGCCGTCGTTTCGCATGAAGTCGGCGCTGAACAATACGAGCGCGTGCCGCATATCGTCAGGCAATCGCTGTGGTTGGGTCTTGGCGTCGGCCTGATCGCCTGCCTGTTACTGAATGCGTCCACGCTTGTATTTTCATATCTGCAACTGCAGCCGGAAGTGCAGGAAAAAGCGAGCCGCTTTGTGCATATCATCAGCATAGGCATGCCTGCTTTTGCGATGTACCGCGCTCTGTATGGCTACACTACCAGCCTGAATCAGACCAAGCCTGTGATGGTGATGGCGCTCGGCGGTCTGCTGTTTAATGTCGTCATGAACTGGCTGCTGATCTACGGCCATTTCGGCCTGCCGCAACTCGGTGCCAGCGGCTGCGCGGTCGCGACCGGTGTCGGCATCTGGCTGATGTTCGGTACGATGATCTGGTGGATGCGACGCGCTCCAGCGTATCGTGCGACCAATCCGTTTTCGCATGTCGAGCCGCCGCACTGGGCTGAAATTCGCTCCACGCTCAAGCTGGGTCTGCCTATTGGTGTCACGTATTTTGCCGAAGTATCGGCATTTGCCTCAGTCGGTTTGCTGATCGCCCGTTTCGGTGTGATTGAAGTCGCGGCGAATCAGATTGCGCTGAACTTTTCTTCGCTGGTATTCATGGTGCCGATGAGCTTGGGCATCGCCATGACGACCCGTGTCGGTCAGGCACTCGGCGAAGGCGATGAGCTGCGCGCGCGCTTTGTCTCCTGGGTTGGTGTTGCCATTTCCCTCGCGTTTTCATTTGTCTCTGCGACAGGTATCACCGTGTTCCGCGACAGTATCGCGGCAGCATATACCTCAGACCCGGCAGTGCAAAAACTGGCGGCGGATCTGCTGTTATTCGCCGCTATTTTCCAGTTATCCGATGCAGCGCAGGTCACAGCCTCCTGCGCGATCCGTGGCTACAAAATCACCCGCACGCCGATGCTGATTCATCTGATGGCGTTTTATGGTTTTGCCCTGCCCATAGGCTGCCTGCTGGGTCTGGCACCGGAATGGATGCCGTGGCGGCCATCGTCACCGATGGCATCGCAAGGATTCTGGATAGGACTGATCCTAGGCTTAACCATTGCCGGTGGCCTGTTACTCACTTATTTGCAGCGTATCAGCAGTATAAGGGTCAGAATGGCGGTCAAATCCGGTAAAATAACGGGTTAATTTAATCTGATCGGCAAAACACTATGAGTCTCAAATGCGGCATCGTCGGCCTGCCTAACGTCGGCAAATCCACTCTCTTTAATGCACTGACTAAAGCAGGCATTCCGGCAGAAAACTATCCTTTCTGCACGATCGAGCCTAACGTTGGCGTAGTGGAAGTGCCTGATCCACGCCTGAAACAATTGTCAGACATCGTCAAACCTGAACGCATACAAAACGCGATTGTGGAATTTGTCGATATCGCCGGTCTGGTTGCAGGCGCCTCCAAAGGTGAAGGCCTGGGTAACCAGTTCCTCGCTCACATCCGCGAAACTGACGCGATCGTCAATGTCGTGCGCTGCTTTGAAGACCCGAATGTGATCCATGTGGCCGGCAAAGTCAGTCCGCTGGACGACATCGAAGTGATACAAACCGAACTCGCGCTGGCCGATATGGGCAGCGTGGAAAAAGCGATTCACCGCGAAAACAAAAAAGCCCGTTCCGGCGACAAAGATGCTGCCAAGCTGGTCGCTTTGCTGGAACGCATCATGCCGGCACTGAACGAAGCCAAACCAGTACGCGCACTGGGTCTGGATGCCGACGAAATGGCACTGATCAAACCGCTGTGTCTGATCACCGCCAAGCCAGCAATGTATGTCGCCAACGTCTCCGATGATGGCTTCGAGAATAATCCGCTGCTGGCCCAGCTGACCGAATTTGCTAAATCGCAAAATGCACCTATTGTCTCAATCTGCGCCGCAATTGAATCTGAAATTGCCGATCTGGATGATGCTGATAAAGCTGATTTCCTCGCCGATATGGGCATGGAAGAGCCTGGTCTCGATCGCCTGATCCGAGCAGCCTACAAATTGCTGGGCCTGCAAACGTACTTCACGGCGGGTGTTAAAGAAGTCCGCGCCTGGACTATCCATATCGGAGACACCGCACCACAAGCTGCGGGTGTGATTCACACCGACTTTGAACGTGGTTTCATCCGTGCCCAGACCATCGCGTTTGAAGATTTCATCCAGTTCAAAGGCGAAGCCGGTGCCAAAGAAGCAGGGAAAATGCGTGCTGAGGGTAAAGAATATGTTGTCAAAGATGGCGACGTTTTGAATTTCCTGTTTAACGTCTAAGCAGTAAATCCTGTTCTCAGGTGTTCGCCGAAGATCAAAGAACTTCGCAATACATTGAAAACAGGGGGTAGTTTGTTCGCCAATGATCTAGTGAGTTCGCGGGCGAACTGCCTACATGGGGGCATGGTTGGGGGCACGCGCGGTGCGTGCCCTCCCTTCTCGGAGGAAACGTGCCCATGCAAACGACTGAAACCCGCGCCAATACTGGCGTTAGCCCCGAAAATCATGCCCCCAGTAGCACCCAGAATCGTGCCCCCAGACGCGGGATTAGCGATGCGGCACTGCGGGCAGCCAAGCCGAACGACAAGCCCTACAAAATAGCAGTAGGTGACGGCCTTTATCTGGAGGTCAAGCCCAACGGCTCGAAGCTCTGGCGCTGGAAATACCGACTACTCGGCAAGGAAAATCGCTGCTCCTTCGGCAAGTACCCGAACCTCTCCCTAAAGGAAGCAAGGGATGCCATGGAGGCCGCCCGGAAGCTGGTCAAGAAGGGCATCCATCCCGCCCAGCAAAAACAGCTTGACCGCCTCAAGGCCGGCCTTGAGCAAGCCAACACCTTCGAGGCCATTGCCCGAGAGTGGGTTGCCCTACGGGACTGGGAGGAAATTACGAAGAAACGCCGGATCAACATTCTGGAGCGCGTGGTTTTCCCGCCCATCGGCAAACTGCCCGCCAAGCAGGTAGCGCCCGTCCATATTCTCGACATCCTGAAACGAGCCGATAAGAACAACGGAAACAGCGTTTGCCAAGAGGCGAAGCGCACCATGTCAGCCATCTTTGAATTCGCCGTCGCCACGCTTCGCGCCGACACCGATCCTGTTTATCCGGTACGCAAGGCGATTGCCGCGAACAAGACACAGCACAAACGTCCTTTGACCACCGTCGAGATTGGCGAATTGCTGAAAGCTGTCGATGGTCACGGCGGCAACTATCAAACGCAATGCGCATTCAATCTGATGTGGCTGACCCTCGCCCGGCCTTCCGAGGTAGTCGAAGCCGAATGGGCCGAGTTCGATCTTGAGGCCGCTGTCTGGCGCATCCCTTCCGAGCGCATGAAGAAACGCAAGGAGCATCTGATTCCCTTGCCACATCAGGCCGTCACCCTACTCAAGGGGATGCACACGCTGACCGGCACCAAGAAACATCTTTTCCCGCACCGGGACGACAGAACCAAGCCGATGGTTACAGCCTCGTTCCGCCAGATGCTGCATGTCTTGGACTGGTCGGGGAAATTCAGCCCCCATGCCACACGCACCACCGGCAGCACGCGCCTGAATGAGATGGGCTACTCTCCTGATTGGATCGAGCGTCAGCTTGCCCATGAGGAGCCAAACGCCGTTCGTCGCACCTACAACCATGCCGACTACTTCAAGGATCGCGCCGTGATGATGCAGCAATGGGCGGATTTGCTCAATCAGTGGAAAAAGGGCGAGAGCAACGTGATCCCGATCAAGCAAGAACGGGCTGCTTAGCCCTGTACCAGAGGCCGGGAGATAGTTAGGGTTTGCGCAGTATGTCGCAGGCACGTCAGGCGAGCTTTTTGCGCCATTTTTGAGATGGTTTTTCGCAACGGCAGCACCCCGGCCTCGCCGTTGCAACCGCCTAGCAAGAGGCGCCCTGCAACTCTATATCGAGCACCATAAACTTCCAGTCAGGTGCCACATGGATCAGCAGGAAACTCAACAACCGCTCAAGGGCGTTTTCTCCATCAACGAATTCTGCCAATGGGCAGGCATTGGCAGAACTGCTACCTATGGCGAAATCAAGGCTGGGAGGCTTCCAGCGAAGAAGTTTGGGAAGCGCACATTCATTATCAGGAATGACGCTGAGCGTTGGCTGGCAGCATTGCCAGACCAGCGAAGCCGCTAATTCCGCCGATGGATTTTCCGGCAACGCCAACTCTCTGGAGATAACGGCACTGACCAACCGGCAGTGCCATTTTTTTCATGGCCTGATCGCATCGCTTGGCCGACTAAAAAATTTTGGCGAAAAAATTGTAACAGTGACGGGGGAGTCTGGATATTTCTTACCCCCCTATCCCCACAATCCCGCCATACCCATACCCATACCCATACCCATACCCATACCCATACCTATACCTATCTATCCATCCATCCATCCATCGATGGATACCCACAGCCTTAGCCCCAAAATCTACCAACCAAGGCCCCGAGGAGAAGACCGATGAGCTTAGCTATCAATAAAGAACAGCTTGCCGCCCTTGCCATGAAGGAGTCGATGGCGTGGCTCGATCAGCGCGGAGTTTATTACCAGCATTTCCCGCCCGACCAGATCAAGATTGGCACTATTAATTTCTGGCCCAGAACGGGCACCATCACGGTTGATGGAGAAGGCCAACGCCGCGCGGAGAAGGGGCTGGCTGGACTGGAGGTGATTCTTGCCGCTGCCGCCACACCCCGACATCGCGGCACTTCCTCCTCGATTCGCGGCCACAGCCTCTAGCGTTTATCGAGCATTACCAAAAAGCACCCTTGTTCGTCACCGCCCCTGCCGAAACAATCTTGTAACACCATGTTTTTAAAAATATTTAATGCCAACCCAGATTGGCTTTCTGAGGTTTAAGCACTTTTCTGTTCTAGGGTCTGTTGACGTTTGAACGTAAGCCTTTGAAAAAGAAAGGCAAACTCGTATTGTTAAGGTTTTCACACCGATCCAACACGAGTTTGCCATGCCCCGATTACTGCTCTGAGCAGTAATCGGGGCATGGCAAACTCGTGTTGGATCGGTGTGAAAACCTTAACAATACGAGTTTGCCTTTCTTTTTCAAAGGCTTACGTTCAAACGTCAACAGACCCTAATCTGCCTAACCGTTTGTTACTGCGCGATCGTTTTGATCATGCTGTGATTGTCGCTAAAAATGAAAACATGACGGTCAACATGCTGTACCTTGATCTTGATCACTTTAAGCAGATTAATGACAGTCTCGGTTACGGTATCGGAGATCAGGTTCTGGTTGAAGTCGCCAATCGTTTGCAGCATTGCATACCCGCGACAGCAACGATGAGCCGTTTAAGTGGTGACGAGTTCGTCATTCTGCTCACGGGTAAATATGACGTCCCCGGCATAGCAGAAATTGGCAATACCATACGGGAAGAATTCTCGATACCATTCAGTGTCAATAAAGAGGTTGTGAATCTCTCCTGCTCAATCGGGATCGGACTCTACCCGATTGATGGTGAGGATTTTGATACCTTACTGAAACACTCGCACACAGCATTAAACAGTGCAAAAGAAGCGGGGCGCAATACCTATCGTTTCTTTACGCGGGACATGAATGCCGGCCTGGTCGAGCAGATCCGGTTAACCGGTGGTTTAGCCGGTGCGGTCCGCAATAATGAATTCACACTTCATTATCAGCCTCAGATTGATATCAAAACGGGCAAAATCATCGCCGCAGAAGCGCTGGTGCGCTGGCAACATCCTATCGATGGCCTGATTGCTCCCGGTAAATTTATCGGGTTAGCTGAACGCAGCGGCCATATTATCCAGATCGGCGAATGGGTGATCAACGAAGCCTGCCGCCATGCGCGTATATGGCAGGACAAATATCCTGTGCCACCGGTCGTTGCCGTCAATCTCTCGGCCTTGCAATTCAAACGCGGTGACGTACTCAAGATGGTCAGTAATGCTCTGGCTGTCTCTGGCTTGCGTCCGGAGTTGCTTGAGCTGGAACTGACTGAGTCCATCCTGTTGCAGGACGTTGAAACAACCATCAAATCATTACATGGTCTCAAAGAATTAGGTGTCAAACTGTCGATTGACGATTTTGGCACCGGATATTCAAGCCTCTCTTATCTGAAACGGCTCTCCGTTGATAAACTCAAGATAGATCAGTCATTTGTCCGCGATATGCTGAGTGATCCGGACGGCGCGTCTATCGTCAAAGCCATCATCCAACTAGGCCACAATCTTCAGCTAACGGTGATTGCAGAGGGGGTTGAAACCGCTGCGCAACTGGCCTTTTTGCAAGAATCTGCCTGCGATGAAGCACAAGGGTATTTGTTCAGCCGCCCGGTTCCTGTCGAGCAGTTTGTGCAATTAATAGAGCAGGGTGATAAAAAATAGCAGGCATTCAGGAAATTACTTTCAGCAACTTCAGCATACGTGCGAAGGTTTTACCGTAAGGTGGGCGAAATAAGAAAATACCGTTCAACCTGCTTTGAAAAAAAACCGGTTTTTCTTTACTCAGCGTGCGGAAGCCCCATTCTCCGTGATAGGCGCCCGTGCCACTGGCGCCAACGCCACCAAAAGGCTGTGCTTCCTGCCCGAGATGCCAGAGACAATCGTTGATCGTAACGCCACCCGATATTAAATCGATTGTGGTGTTGCCATTGTTGGCCGTAATCATGATCGTGACATATATCGTTTTTCGTAAGATATTGCCTCGTTACGCAATCGTGCTGGTATTGCTCATTAGCGCACTGATTGCGATGCTGACAGGCGTGCTTAATCTGAGCACGGTGGAATTACATGTCACAACACCGGTTTGGACTGCGCCCGAATGGACCTGGCAATCTACGCTGAGCTTTACGATACCCTTAATCATTGTCAGCCTGACCGGACAGTTTTTACCAGGCATGGCGATTCTGAAATTATCCGGTTATCAGACACCTGCCAAACCCATCCTCGCAGTGACGGGCATCGCTTCGCTATTAGTTGCATTTTTCGGTGGAATCACGATTGTGATTGCTGCTATTACTGCGGCTTTGTGTACCGGAAAAGATGCGCATGAAGACGCAGATCGTCGCTACATCGCTGGTATCGCGAATGGTGTTTTCTATCTGATCGGCGGATTGATGGCAGGAACAATCGTCGCCCTCTTTACCAGTTTGCCCAAAGAATTTGTTGCTGTGCTGGCAGGTCTTGCTCTGCTGGGCGCAATCACGACCAATGTACTGGCTGTTGTGCAGGAAGAAGAACACAGGGAGGCATCGATGATCACGTTTCTGGCCACGGCTTCTGGTATGACATTTTCTGGTCTTGGGTCAGCTTTCTGGGGCATCGTCATTGGTGGGTTTGCCTATCTGGTTCTGAATCAGCAACGGCAGAAATCCAATACCTGAAACACACGACTCATAATTTTTGTAAAGGTTTAAGCATGATAGATAAGACGTCGACTTCGATGGCAGATGCCATCGCTCAGATCAAGGATGGCGCGACCGTTATGATTGGCGGCTTTGGAACCGCGGGTCAGCCTGCTGAACTGATCGATGCATTGATTGCACATGGTGCGAAAGAACTGACCATCGTGAATAATAATGCCGGCAACGGTGATATCGGTCTGGCTGCTTTGCTGAAGGCTGGCCGTGTCAGAAAAATTATCTGTTCGTTTCCTCGTCAGTCGGACTCTTATGAGTTTGACAAACTCTATCACGCAAAAAAAATTGAGCTTGAACTGGTACCGCAAGGTAATCTGGCCGCCCGCATACAGGCAGCCGGATCCGGTCTGGGAGCGATTTTCACGCCGACAGGTTATGGCACGTTGCTGGCAGAGGGCAAAGAAACCCGTCACATCAACGGCAAAGACTATGTGCTCGAATATCCGATTTTTGCCGATGTCGCCCTGATCAAGGCACACATGGGTGACCGCTGGGGCAATCTGGTATACCGGAAAAGCGCGCGCAACTTTGGCCCCATCATGGCAATGGCGGCGACCTGCACGATTGCACAAGTAAGCAAAATCGTCCCGCTGGGGGAGCTGGATCCCGAGAATATTATTACTCCGGGTATTTTTGTCCAGCACGTCGTGACGCAATGAACTCTTTGACCAAGGAATGATTTTATGACTTACCAACGCTTAACCAGAGATCAGATTGCACAACGCGTCGCAAAGGATATCCCAGAAGGTGCTTACGTGAATCTGGGCATTGGCTTACCGACAAAAATCGCTAATTATCTCGAAAAAGATAAAGAAATTTTCCTGCATAGCGAAAACGGCGTACTTGGTATGGGGCCCGCTCCAGCACCGGAACAGCGTGATCCTGAACTGATCAATGCCGGCAAAGAATATATCACCTTACTGACCGGTGGCTGTTTTTTTCATCACGGCGATTCATTCACGATGATGCGCGGCGGACATATAGATATTTGTGTACTCGGCGCATTCCAGGTTGCTGCCAACGGCGATCTGGCAAACTGGCATACTGGTGAGCCCGATGCCATTCCTGCGGTCGGTGGTGCAATGGATCTGGCTATCGGTGCGAAGAAAGTATTTGTGACGATGGACCATCTGACCAAATCAGGTGAATCCAAAATTGTAGAACGCTGCAGCTATCCTTTGACGGGAATCGGCTGTGTTGACCGGATTTATACTGACCTTGCGGTTATTGATGTGACGGAAGATGGTCTGGTCGTGCGTGAAGTGGTTCCGGGTTTGTTATTTGAAGAGTTGCAGAAACTGACATCAGCAGTGCTGATTAACGGGATCTACGCTTAATACTTATTACCGGTAAATAATATAAATAAAATGACCTGGTTGGTTTCCGGGATGATGGAGAGATGATGAAAAACGCGTTTATTTGCGATGCAGTACGTACCCCGTTTGGCCGCTATGGTGGTGCTTTGTCAGGTGTCAGAACAGATGATCTGGCAGCGCTGCCGATTAAGGCGCTGATCAATCGCCACCCGTCTCTGGACTGGGGCAGGGTGGATGATGTGATCTACGGCTGCGCTAATCAGGCCGGCGAAGACAACCGCAATGTCGCACGTATGGCGAGCTTGTTAGCGGGCTTACCGGTGGAAGTGCCAGGCAGCACGATCAACCGTTTATGCGGTTCCAGTCTGGATGCGCTGGGTGTGGCAGCGAATGCATTAAAGAGCGATAGTTGTGACCTGATGATCGCCGGCGGCGTCGAAAGTATGTCGCGCGCGCCTTTCGTGATGGGTAAGGCCGACAGTGCCTTTTCGCGTGCAGCGAAAATAGAAGATACCACCATAGGCTGGCGTTTCATCAATCCCTTGATGAAGTCCCTGTATGGTGTTGATTCCATGCCGGAAACCGCAGAAAACGTCGCGGAAGAATTCGGCATTTCACGTAACGATCAGGATATGTTTGCGCTGTCGAGCCAGCTGCGCACAGCACAGGCACAGAAAAATGGCATATTTGAAGAAGAAATTATTCCGGTCACCTTGCAACAACGTAAAGGCGATCCCCTTATTTTCAGTCAGGATGAACATCCGCGTGTGACCAGCCTGGAGGCATTGGCAAAACTGAAAGGTGTGGTGCGTATAGATGGCTCTGTCACCGCGGGAAATGCTTCCGGTGTGAACGATGGCGCTTGTGCATTGTTACTGGCTTCGGATACAGGAATTACGCAATTCGGCCTGACACCTAAAGCGCGCATCATTGCAGTAGCGTCTGCCGGGGTAGCACCGCGCATCATGGGGTTTGGCCCGGCGCCGGCAATCCGGAAAGTGCTGGCAAAAGCAAATCTCTCATTGGACCAGATGGATGTGATTGAACTGAATGAAGCATTTGCAGCACAGGCGCTGGCAGTCACACGTGATCTGGGTTTGCCGGATAACGCGGCGCACGTCAATCCTAATGGCGGCGCAATTGCATTAGGTCACCCTTTAGGGGCATCTGGTGCACGTCTGGTAACGACCGCAATGTATCAGCTACACCGTACTAAGGGACGCTACGCTTTATGCAGTATGTGCATCGGTGTCGGACAAGGCATCGCCATGATCATAGAACGCGTCTAAGACTCAAGATCACTTCGACATTCAAAGGTAATGTATGCCCATCGCCCACGTCAACGGCACTGACATTTTTTATGTCACCCAAGGTAATCCATCTCATCCAGCCATTGTGTTTTCCAACTCGCTGGGTACCGATCACAGCATGTGGCAGGCGCAGGCTGATGCGTTGAGTAAAGCGTTTCATGTTATTCGTTATGACACACGCGGTCACGGAAAATCCGCCAGCCCGGCCGGCCCGTATCAGTTGGAGCAACTGGGACGAGATGTCATCGCTCTGCTTGATTTTTTACACATCGATCAAGCTCATTTCTGCGGTTTGTCTATGGGTGGCGTCACTGGTCAATTGCTGGGGATCAACGCTGGCACCCGCATCAATAGTCTGGTGCTGGCAAACACAGCAGCCAAAGTCGGTAACAGTGAAGCCTGGCTCAGTCGCGCCGCAGCGGTGCGTGCGAATGGTCTGCAAAGTCTTGCCGATACAGCCGCCTCACGCTGGTTCAGCCCTGCATTCATAGAACAACAATCGGCTGCCGTGACAGCGCTGTCAGATCATCTGGCAGGGGAGAGCGCAGAAGGCTATGCGAGCTGTTGTGAAGCGCTGGCTGATGCCGATTTACGCGACCAGATCAGCGCGATCGCCAATACTACTATGATCGTCGCTGGTGAATATGACCCTGTAACGACAGTAGCTGATGCTACTTTTATGCAGCAAAAAATCCCTCACTCACATACCGTGGTGCTAGCCGCATCACACATCTCGAACATCGAAGCCGAACAAGCCTTTACCAAGGCGCTGCTTAGCTTTCTTCGCATTTCTTAAAGGTCAGAGTATCCCTCTGGTTATCTAAAGAAAACCAACTGATCTGAACCGCTATTACCCATAGCGGGAGGTCTGTTACACCCAAAATTTAAAAATAATGAATAAATAAATCTGGAGACTTGAATCATGAAACAAACAGATGTTCATAAAATCATCGATGAGGCGAAATTTAATCGCTTTCACTGGGTATTGTTATTCTGGTGTGCCCTGGTCATCATTTTTGACGGTTACGACCTGGTCATTTACGGCGTAGTCTTACCCAAGCTGATGGCGGACTGGAACCTGACGCCGATGCAGGCTGGGACGATGGGCAGCTATGCATTGTTCGGTATGATGTTCGGAGCCATGTTCTTTGGCCCGTTATCAGACAAAATAGGACGAAAAAAAGTCATCGCCATTTGCGTCGTGCTGTTCAGTCTGTTCACCTTCATTAATGGCTTTGCCAGCAATGTCAGTGAATTCGCCATTTGCCGTTTTATCGCCGGCCTGGGGATTGGCTATCTGACGCCGAATCAATTTGCAGACAGTTTTTTAACCGCGGACTCTAAATTGGTTTCGTACTAATTTGGGGAGCAGGTCACATGTTCTGGATCTCATTTTTCATGTGTCTGTTGATGGTGTATGCACTTGGTTCATGGCTTCCCAAACTGATGAATAAAGCTGGTTACCCGATAGGATCAAGTCTGATGTTCCTGATGGTTTTGAACATAGGTGCGATTGTTGGTGCAGTCGGCGGAGGCTGGCTGGCAGATAAATTTCCTCCGCGTCGCGTGCTGTCACTGTTCTTCATCATCGCAGCATGCTCGATCAGTCTGCTGGGAATAAAAAGTAATACGCTGACACTGAATCTGCTGGTTGCAATCGCAGGAGCGACGACGATAGGATCACAAATTTTGCTGTACGCCTTCGTCGCCCAATACTATCCCTTGCGTATCCGTTCCACTGGCATCGGCTGGGCATCCGGCGTGGGCAGAAGCGGGGCGATTTTAGGGCCGATTCTGGGTGGTATCTTACTAAGTATGAACTTACCGCTGGAATTTAACTTCTACATGTTTGCGATACCAGGTGCAATCGCCTGCATCGCCATATCGATGGCCGGTAAAAATAATTCCAGCCATGTTGTAGAACAAGTGCTGAACTCTGCCTCCAATCCCAAAGTCATTCCTGAAAAATCGGTCTGACGGATCAGATAAAAATTATCTGCGAAACACTGTATCCCGTACACAAATAATAAGGGGGTGCAGTGTTTTTGACATCAATAGCTAATAATTATAATAACAATAATTTCATCGCTGCTGAGAGAGATTTAATTTAACATAATATAAATTATGCGAATAAAAGGTTACTTTAAATTTCTGGCGAAAACATCAAGTTATTAACCCAATGAATAATCGATATCTGAAAATGTGATTGTTCATATTTGCTGCGATGCAGTAAAGTTACTCCCGTCTCCTCCAATACCACCAAGGTTTGGATTTAAGCCCGCCTTATGCGGGCTATTTTTTTGCCTGCGATCTTTATTCAGAGAAATGGCAAAAACCAAAGCTTCACCACCGATAGAGATGAAAATCTCACATAGCTAGTGTTGTTTTTGTTTTGTCAGCGCAGTTTCTATCAGATCAATTTCATGTACCAACTGGCGATGCAATACGTCATCCAGTTGCCGGTTTAAACGTAATTGATAAAGTTGATCACGCTCTGCGCGTAATGCTTCAATTCGCATTTGTCGCTCTATATCTAACTCACGAATATGATGCGATGTTCCGCTCCGTCTTAATCCATGCGCTAAACGGCGTCGGTATAATTCAATGACGTGCATTGCGGCCTCCATCTGCACCAGACTTTCCGGCTGATCATCGGGAATCCGCCGATACAAATCTTCAACACGCCTGATTGCGGCCGACGCGGCAGCATTACGAGCAATCGTTTCCTTATTAATCTGAACCGCAGGTTCAGAAAATTCAAAGCCGGCAGCGAGAACCGGCAATGCCATACTGGCAACTATCAACGAAAGCAAAATAACGCCCATTGCCAGGAAAATCACCAGGTCGCGGGCGGGAAACTCCTTTCCGTCCAACATGGTCAGCGGCAATGTCAGGATACCCGCCAGCGTAATTGCACCGCGCACTCCGGCAAATGCAGTGACCAGTAATAATCTAGGAAACGACTTTTTATCTACGACATTACCTTTTCTGCCAAATAATGTCAGCTTCAAAGAAGCCCAAACCCATAGTAACCGCAAGGCAGTCAGCGCAAAAGTGATACAAACGATATAGGCGGTTAAATGTGCAAGGCTCGCTATTCCTGTATCGATCGCAATCTCTTCTATGCTTTCGAGTATTCGGGGTAATTGCAGGCCCAACAGCATAAACATGATGCCATTTAAAATCATCTGCACGGTATCCCACACCGTACGTCTTTGCATCCGTGTTGCCGCCAGCGTATGTCCTGTCAGATCGGAGTAATGCATCGTGACTCCTGCTGTCACTGCAGCAAGAATTCCTGAGACATTGAGATGCTCAGCAGCCAGATAGGCAGCAAACGGGATCAGCAAACTGATCATAATCTGGACACCGGGTTCTTCACCAGTTTGTCGTATCAGCCAGCGATTTGCCAGATTGATCACATAGGTGAGAACAACCCCTATCAAAGCACCGCCACCGGCAACCAATACAAAAGTCCAGGATGCTTTTACCAGAGAAAAACTGCCGGTCAGCGCTGCTAAAACGGCAAAACGGAAGCAAACAAGTCCAGAAGCATCATTTAACAATGATTCTCCCTCAAGAATGTGCATCAGTCTTGGTGGTATAGGCGTTTTCGACGCAATCGCGGAAACAGCGACAGGATCTGTCGGGGATAAGATTGCTGCAAGCGCAAACGCAACAGGTAGAGGAATTGCCGGAATCAGCCAGTCGATCAGAAACCCTACACCGACCACCGTCACAATAACCAGTCCGATAGCCAGCATCAGTATCGGTTTCATATCCAGAAAAAATGCCTCTTTGGGAATACGCCAGCCATCCAGAAATAATAGGGGTGGGATGAACAAAAGAAAGAAGATAGATGGATCCAGAGAAACATCAAACGGGGAAAATGAGGCTATGATGGCGCCAGTGGCAATCTGGATCAGCGGTAACGGCAATGCTACGGGAGACAATCTGACAATAAAGCCGCTTACAGTAACAGCAAGCAGCAAAATCAAAACCATTGTAATTATTTGCATCGTTCAACCGGAAAAATTGCCTCCCAGACCAGGACAGCATCCCGGTCATCATAGCAGAAGAGCGACTGTCATTTGCGGGTGATAACAGCAATTACGGCAATTTATTGACGCAATTTACAAGCTGAAAGAGGCAAAGCAATGAGGAACGTCAAATATAGCGCTGCCAGATCAATTCCATTCGCAACCGTTATTGCGCAGACTTGTTTTTTGTTCGCAATAAACTCTGCATGGCGTTTTCTTTAAACTGATCGGCATCTTCAATATACCCCTGCACGGTACCATCAAAGCGCCATCCGCCCTGTCGTTTAATGTCCCTGAAACTCGCACCCGCGCGGTAAGCGCTGGTAGCCATACCACGACGCAGGCTGTGACTACTGAATTCCGGCACATAATCCAGACCCGCTGCCGCAGCACATTCAGCGAGTATTTTATTCACGCTGTTAGGATGCAACGCCTGCTCTCCTATACGTTTCCATTGATCTATCCGCCTGAAGATTGCTCCGGTATCGATGCCCGAAACCTTGAGCCATCGCTGTAACGCAGTCGCAGGACAACAACTGTCATCACCATAAGGAATTGCTTTCAGCACTCCCTCCCCGGCCTGATCTGTCTTGGAGCGCGGCAGCAAAAGGGAGACTCCCTCAGACTCCCATTTCACGTACTCACATTGCAAGCTCACCAATTCCGAACGTCGGAAACCGCCAAAAAAGGCGATCTGTAGCAACGCACTGTTACGTATTGCTTTTATATCAGGCTGAGATGACAGATAACGCACAATGCGCTCCAGATCTTCGATAAGTAACGCCCTCGCCTTTTTTTTGGGCTTTGCATGAACCCGCATAATACCAGTCAGGATTTTTCTGACATTGGGGGACGCGCAAGGATCAGAAAAACCCTGATGTTGATGCCACTGAGATAAGGCAGTAAGACGCAAAGATAATGTGCGAGGATTCAGAGACCCTGCATGCTCTGCCAGATAGCGTATAAGACCGGTTTCATCAGCCGGCAACAGTCCGCCCCACGCTAAAAAATGTCTGATCGCCGACCGATACGCGCGGCGCGTATTTTCTGAAGTAGCCGCAGCTAAGAATGCTTCAACTTGCTGCTGAGAGACTGGCGAAAGCACACGGGGAAGAGTTAACGCCAGCGTTTCAGGCTCATTGCTGTCTGAAGTGTAATTTTCACTCGTTAACCGATTTTTCGTTATTGGAGCCGGATTCATATTTCGTAACAGAGGATAAGAGAAACGTATTTTTGATCGAAAATAACATTCGATAATATACATTATCGATACTTATAAATTAAAAAATAAAAATAAATAAATTCAATTTTTATCGTAATATTACGTAATACGTAATTTATTATTTTATTGAGGTAATCTATGGCCAGATCTGGAATTCTTTATTCTGATGTTGCGCGAGCCGCTAATGAGCTCGCAGCCAAAGGACAATCGATAACCGTCGATAACGTACGAAAAATGATGGGAGACACGGGCAGCAAAAGTACGATCGCGCCGATGCTTAAACAGTGGAAAGAGGAACATCATAATGAGGTGCAGGCAGCAGGTGCCGGGTTGCCAGAATCGATCCTGAATGCAGTGCGAGGTGTTTACACGCTAATGCAAAGTGACCTCGAGCAGGAAATCGCAGCAATGACAGCAAAACATAATGAGCTGATTTGCGCAGCAAAAAATCAGCAGGAAACACTGGCCAAAGAAATACAGTCACTGACTACCAGCAAAGCCGCATTAGAAGGGCAGCTTGCAGCCAATAATGCAAAATTGCAATCAACCGAAGAGGCATATCTATCTTTACAACTTAAACTCGGGAGCCTGCAAAGCGAAAAGGATGGCCTATCGCTACGACTTGCAGACAGAACTCAGGAAGTCAAAGAGCTAAAGCAAAAAAATGAGGCAATACAGCACCAATTCGAACATTTCCAGACGGCGACAGCCAATCAACGCTCCGAAGACAGGAAGGCTTATCAAAGCCGCCTCACACAAATGGAAAACGAGCTGCAGCTCGCCAGAAAAACTAATCAGGCACTGGAAAATACGCAGGCAAAGCAAGAAGCAGAGATTCAGCAATTAGTATTAATTAATACTGAAATTGCCAATAATGCACAGAAGCGCAAAGAAGATCTCGAAGCGATTCAAATCAAACTATATCAGGCGGAATTTTTATGTCAGGAATTAAAACAAGAAAACTTTGATCTCAAAAAAGATCTCACAGAATGTCAGCTTGAGTCTCAGCGTCTGATCACATCTACTGCAGTATCGGAAAAATTACAAGAAATGCTGAACGATCAGTTGAAACAGTCTGAAATGAAAGTAAAGCAAATTGAAGAAGAGAAACAGGAGTTAATATCAGAGCTGATTAATGTCAAAATAAAACAGGAATCAATTAAAGAGAGCCAGGATGCGCAATCAGTGCGAGAAAATTACAGGAAATAAGATACGAAAGACTACCAGCCAGATATGCCGGACTATTGACACTGAGCGTGCGATCCCCAAATCACTTAATTAAGGTCAATAGGCTTACCTCTGCTACGACGAAGAATCATTGTGCAGTCGGTGATATTGATATATATTCTCATTATCATTTAGAGTCACTTCACATCTATCACCGTCTGGTTCACCATGAGCAGTTCGTCCGTAACCCCCTCCCCTATCACACTGGATCACCTGCGTGTTGGCGATACTGCCATCGTGACCGATCTGTTTCAGCCATCGCAGAACAATCTGATTCCCGCCACGGATATTACACGTCGTCTGAAAGAGCTGGGTTTCGTTCATGGCGAAAAGATTAAGATATTACACAAAGGTTACTTTGGTGGTGAACCAATTGCTGTTCGCGTTGGAGAATCCACTTTTGCACTCCGGAATTTCGAAGCAAGCCTGATAGGCGTCAGCAAAATGGAAGCAGCGCAATGACGAATCAATTAAAGCCACATCGTATTGCATTAGTGGGCAATCCGAATTGCGGTAAAACGGCTCTGTTTAACCGGCTTACCGGTGCCAGACAAAAAGTAGCAAACTATGCGGGTGTGACTATAGAACGCAAAGAAGGTCATTTCACTGCGCCAAACGGTCGCTACTGGAGTGTTCTGGATCTTCCCGGTACCTACAGTCTGAATGCGATCACACCAGATGAAAAAATTACGGAAGAAGTTGTCAAAGGCCAGCGTTCCGGCGAAGTACTGCCCGATGCAGTTCTGTGTGTTGTCGATGCAACCAACCTTAAGCGTGGTCTACGGCTTGCTTTTGAGCTTAAGAATCTGGGCTTACCACTGATACTCGCAGTCAATATGATGGACCTGGCGAAAAAACGTCAGATCCACATTGATATCAATGCGCTTGCTACAGCACTGAATATCCCTGTCGTTGAGACTATAGCCGTTGACACCGAAGGCGTAGACGCCCTGCTTCGTCAATTGGAAACACTTGCTCAGTATTTAGACACAGCAAATACAGTCCCGAGTTCTGAGGCAGTTGCGACACTGTTACCGGAAGAAGTTCAACAAGCCGTTAATGTTTTGGTCGCAGAATGCGTGCAGCAAATAAAAAATATCGGCAATGAGGAAGCGCCGCTCAGCTATCGTATCGACCGCTGGATATTGCATCCGTTTTTTGGTCCACTGATTTTTGCCAGCCTGATGTTTCTGGTATTTCAGGCAGTGTTTGCCTGGGCGCAATTACCAATGGAATTAATTAAATCAACAATGGAAGGTCTGGGTAGTCTGGTTGAATCTTCTTTACCGGCAGGAATGCTGCAAGAATTGCTGGTTAAAGGAGTCATCGGTGGCGCTGGCAGTGTTCTGGTCTTTCTGCCACAGATTGTTATTCTGTTTTTCTTTATTCTTGTGATGGAAGACTCAGGATATCTGCCACGCGCAGCGTTCTTACTCGACAGGGTAATGGGAAAAGTCGGCTTATCCGGTCGTGCTTTCATTCCTTTATTATCGAGTTTTGCATGCGCAATCCCGGGCATCATGGCGACCCGCACGATACAAAATCCACGCGATCGTCTGGTGACTATCATGATCGCGCCCTTAATGACATGTTCTGCGCGTCTACCAGTTTATGCGCTGATTATCGCAGCGTTTATCCCTGAAAAAACAGTATTCGGCGTATTAAGCCTGCAAGGTTTGGTCTTATTCAGCTTGTATATTGCAGGCATTTTCTCCGCCATGCTCGTCGCTCTGTTTTTTAAATATCAATGGGGCAAAGCAGGACTGCATTCGCTCATGCTCGAGTTACCTGATTATCGCCTGCCGAACGCACGGAATTTATTGTTAGGTCTGTGGGAGCGGGTAAAAATCTTTACTACCCGCGTCGGCACCATCATTCTGGCACTGATGATTTTATTGTGGTTTCTCAGCAGCTTCCCCGGCGCTCCTGAAAATGCAACTCAACCACCGATTTATTACAGCATAGCTGGTCACCTCGGACGTTTGCTTGAATTCATTTTTGCCCCCATCGGATTTAACTGGCAAATTTGTATCGCGCTGGTTCCCGGGCTTGCGGCACGTGAAGTGGCCGTTGCAGCGCTTGGAACCGTCTATTCACTGTCGCAATCTGGTGACGATCTGAACAGTATGCTGGAACCGCTTATCGCGCAGTCGTGGAGTCTGCCCACCGCTTTATCCTTGCTAGCCTGGTATGTGTTCGCTCCGCAGTGCATCGCAACGCTGAGTGTGGTAAAGCGTGAAACGAATACCTTGCGCTATCCGTTGCTGATGGCGGCATATCTATTTGGCCTCGCCTATATCGCATCTTTTATTACCTACCGCGTGGCACTCTATTTTACGGGGGCATAATCATGACACAAACGGCAATCACTTTTCTGATTTTATTCGGTGCATCTGTTTATCTTCTGTTGAAATGGATGCCCGCGTCTGTCAGAAAAAAAATACAGTTTAAACTGAATAAGCGCCATCCGAAATTAGCAAGTCATTTTGAAGTAGCGGTGAAAAACTGCGCCAGCTCTTGCTCTTCATCGTGTAATAGTTGCGATGAAACATCGCAACCCACACAATTGAGCCAGCACTCTAAACCTGTCATTCCCATCCATAAAATCTGACATTATCTCGTTCACTCAGCGTTACGCTTAACCAATACCTGTGGCATCGGAAGCAAGTGTGTTGTATGCTTTTGCTCAGTTCCAGTTAGTACTTCTGGTGTAAAAATGATTTGGGGCCGATGCTCAATATGTTGAACAGTATTTACGATAAAACAGAAAAAGGGCGCGAGGAAATCGCTACCCGCAAACATCACCTTGCAAACCGTCTTCGCACCCTACTTGTCATGGTGGACGGAAAACAAACTGCGACGGAGTTATTAAAAAAAGTATCCGCGTTAGGATTTGATGAAAATAATATACAAGAATTGTTAGATCAGGAATTGATCACCGCGGTCAGCAAAAGTGGCGAAATCATCGAAGCTGCCGCGCCTGAAATCAATCTTGTCAGCGAATTACCTCCGGCGGCGGCCGTTGCAGTCGAAGAAATGAGTGAATCCGAACAGTTTCGCGAGGTCTACACTTTCTTCAACGAAACGATTAAAAGTGTGCTCGGATTACGCGGCTTCACCTTACAGATGAAGGTAGAACGAGCAAGCACCTTGGACGATTTCAAGAAATTACGCCAGCCTTATCTGGAAGCCGTAATGAAGTCAAAAGGCAGAGAAATGGCGCGCAGCCTGCGGGACAGACTTGATTACCTGCTGTACAAAGGAGAACAGGCTCAGCAAAATGACACACTATTGCGCGATAGCGCAATTAATTTCAGCAAGTAACCAGTGAAATAAAAAAAGCCGGGACAGCCCGGCTTTTTTATTGTGGCGAATATATCGGTCAAAGAATTATTCAATGCCCTGGCTACTCAGATACTCTTCGTAAGTACCGTGGAAATCGATAATCTCATTTTCCTTGATTTCCAGTACTCTGGTCGCCAGCGAGGACACAAATTCGCGGTCATGCGATACGAAAATCAGCGTACCTGCGTATTTTTCCAGAGCAATGTTCAATGACTCAATCGACTCCATATCCATGTGATTCGTCGGTTCATCCATGAGCAAGACATTGTGACGGCCCAGCATCAGCTTGCCATACATCATCCGGCCTTTCTCCCCCCCCGACAAAACTTTCACTGATTTCTTTACATCGTCACCGCCGAACAGCAACCGTCCGAGAATAGAACGCACGGCCTGGTCATCGTCGCCCTCTTGGGTCCATTGACCCATCCAGTCGGTCAGATTTTTATCCGACGCAAATTCTTCGGTAGGATCTTGAGGCATGTAGCCAACATTTGCATTTTCTGCCCATTTGACCATGCCATGATCCGCATGCAAACCGGTGATTTCCTGACCACCGATACAACGTAACAAGGTCGTTTTACCGATACCGTTGGCACCGATAATCGCAACTCGCTCACCTGCTTCTATCGTCAGATCAACATTCTTAAACAAAGTACGATCGTAAGCTTTCGTCAGTCCCTGGACTTCTACTGCCAGACGATGCAACTTTTTCTCACCATCAAAACGCACGAAAGGATTCTGGCGACTGGACGGTTTAAATTCTTCAATTTTAATTTTATCGATTTGCTTCGCGCGGGAAGTCGCCTGACGCGCCTTCGATTTATTCGCAGAGAAGCGGCGGACGAAGTCTTGCAATTCAGCGACTTTCTCTTTCGCCTTGGCATTATTTGCCATTTGCTGCGCACGCGCCTGCGACGATGCCAGCATGTAGTCATCGTAATTGCCTGGATAAATTTTCAGCGTTCCATAGTCCATATCTGCCATGTGGGTACAGACCTGATTCAGGAAATGGCGATCATGCGAAATAATGATCATGGTTGAATTACGCTGATTCAGAATGTCTTCCAGCCAGCGGATCGTATTGATATCCAGATTATTGGTCGGTTCATCAAGCAACAAAATATCAGGATTAGAAAACAAGGCTTGTGCCAGTAAAACGCGCAGCTTCCAGCCCGGCGCAACCGCACTCATCAGCCCCTGATGCTGCTCTGTAGGAATACCAACCCCCAACAACAACTCTCCAGCACGCGCTTCCGCTGTGTAACCGTCGTATTCGGCAAATTTAGCTTCCAGATCGGCCGCCTTCATGTAGTCTTCATCGGTCGCTTCCGGATTCGCATAGATCGCGTCGCGCTCAGACATTGCCGCCCACATTTCGGTATGCCCCATCATCACGACATCCAGAACGCGCATTTCTTCAAACGCAAACTGATCCTGACGTAATTTACCCAAGCGTTCGTTCTGGTCCAGCATCACAGTACCGGAAGACTGTTCCAGATCACCGCCGAGGATTTTCATGAATGTAGATTTGCCACAACCGTTGGCACCAATGAGACCGTAACGATTGCCCTCGCCAAATTTGACTGAGATATTTTCAAACAGCGGCTTAGGGCCAAACTGCATGGTGATATTTGCGGTAGATAGCACGGAAAAACCTTTTGCAAAAATGAATAATTAACCGTCGATTATACCATCCGACGTTTACCACCAGACATCCGGCAACATGAACAAATCAGAGAATACGATATCCAACAGACATTAAGGCGATACAAGAAATAAAATCAGACGGAATCGAGCAGATAAAATGCTGATATACAAATGAAAATTGCTGATTTACTCGATTGATTTTTGACTAAATTATCAATAACATGAGCCCGGACTGAAATACCTCCCTCATCCATTGCGGTAAAAAATAAGGTGCACTCTAGTGAAACTGAAACCACCTCCCATACATACCATCATCGCAAGCTCTTTCATTATCTTAGTTTTTTTACTAGGCTTTCCCACCTATTTCTACATCACAAAAATCCATACAGATCAGTTAATTAACGATCGCGGAATCATGTTACGCACTCTGGCTAAGGGAACGGCAACTGTGCTTGCAAAAAATATGAGAGAACGTCGTCGCGAAGTGGAACTGCTGGCACAAACTCCGCTGTTCGTCCGCGCACCTCTGGATAGTAAAGACTTTGACGCCAGCCTCGGCCGCCTTCATCAGTCATACGCTTATTACTCATGGATAGGACTGGTCGATATCCATGGCCAGGTGCTGCATGCAACTAATAACAATCTGGTCGGAGAAAATGTCAGTAGTCGCCCGTGGTTTCAGCATTCACAACAGGGAACCTACGTCGGAGATCTACATGAAGCCGCACTGCTTGCGGGACTGTTGCGCAATAAAATTCACGAATGGCCTATCCGTTTCATTGATTTTGCTGCTCCGGTTTATGATCAGAAAGGACAGTTACGCGCTGTGTTGGGCGCTCATGCGCATTGGCGCTGGACATCAGACGCAATCAATGAGGTCATGCCGGATGATGCCAGCCAAAGGAAAATTGAAATATTTATCGTCAATAGCAATAACGAGATCATTTATCCTGACCACCCAGAAAAACTGCCCGGCTCCCCTGTTGTTCCCCAAAAATACAAAACAAACAGTTTCGGCTTTCATGAATGGGGCAGCAATGAATACTACCTGACCACCGTCGCTGCCGTCAGTGAGCCGGTGGCCGATAACAAGTGGCCACTGAACTGGAAAGTGATGGTCAGACAACCGCGCGATCAGGTCTTATCGGAAGTCAATAAGCTCCAGAGAATCGTCACGCTGATCGTGGCGGCTGCGGCAGTCGTCTTTATTTTCCTGGCATGGATGCTTGGTGACTATATCAGTCGTCCGATTATTCAACTATCAAAGTTAGCGAAAAAAGTGTCTGATGGCGGTGAGAAAATACTTTTCAATGTTTCTGCCAATAGTAAGGAACTGAAAGAATTAAACTCTGCCATGGAAGATATGGCAGCTACGCTGCTGGCACGTAAGCATGCCTTGGAAGATGCCAACAAAGATTTACAGTCAACCGTGGCAGAAAGAACGGCAGAACTGGAAGCGGCCAATCAGGAGCTCAGTCAACTCGCCCGGCGCGATGCACTGACGGGACTATCTAACCGTCTGGCAGCAAACGAGCGACTTCTGCATGAGTTTCACCGTATGATGCGCAACCAGGAACAATATGCGGTGCTGATGATGGACATCGATTTTTTCAAAAAAGTGAATGACACATATGGTCATGCCACAGGTGACGCAGTCCTGACACACGTCGCCAACCAAATCCAGACATCACTGCGCAAAACTGATTTTGCAGGCCGGGTCGGCGGTGAAGAATTTCTGATTATTCTGCCCAAGACAAATCTGGAAAATGCGATCAGCATTGCTGAGAAAATTCGGCAGAATATAAAAACGTCTCATGTTGATCCTGTCGGGCACATCAGCGTCAGTATCGGCGTTGCGATGGCAGCACCGGAGCAGGAATCCGCTCAGACTGCTGTAGATCAGGCGGATAAGGGCCTGTATGCAGCAAAGCAGGCGGGCCGGGACCGGGTGGTTTCAGTATAAACTATAAAAAAGCGCAACCCGAAGTTGCGCTTTGAAAGAACTGACACGAATGTGATTCAAACTCATGTCTTAGTTAGCTACGATCACCGGCGGATTCAGTTAAACGTTTTCCCCTCTTCTGCCAGTTTGAGCAGCAATGGCGCCGGTTTCCACGCATCGCCATGACGGCCCTTCGCATATTTTTCCATCGCCCGTACCACATTCGGCAAGCCAACTGTATCCGCATAGAACATAGGGCCGCCGGTATGTAATGGGAAACCATAACCAGTCAGATACACCATATCGATGTCAGAAGCCCGTGTTGCGATGCCTTCTTCAAGAATGTATGCAGCCTCATTCACCAGCGAATAAATCAGGCGCTCAACGATTTCCTGATCGGAAATTTTGCGACGCTCGATACCCAGATCAGCAGAATGTTTGACGATCATGTCATTCACCACGGCAGATGGATAAGCCTTGCGATCACCAGGTTTGTAGTCATACCAGCCAGCGCCGGTTTTCTGACCAAAGCGGCCCATTTCACACAACAAATCTGCTGTTTTTGAATACGTGATGTGTGGCTTTTCCACGTAGCGACGTTTGCGGATATACCAGCCGATATCGTTCCCCGCCAAGTCACCCATGCGGAAAGGTCCCATTGCAAAACCGAGCTTTTCAACAGCTTTATCAACTTGTTCCGGCGTGCAGCCTTCTTCCAGTAAAAATCCTGCCTGACGGCTGTATTGCTCGATCATACGATTGCCGATGAAGCCGTCGCACACACCAGAAACCACGCCTGTTTTCTTGATTTTTTTAGAAATCGCCAGTACCGTTGCCAGCACATCTTTCGCCGTTTTTTTGCCGCGTACAATTTCCAGTAACTTCATGACATTGGCCGGGCTGAAGAAATGCGTACCCACCACGTCTTGCGGACGCTTGGTGAAGTCAGCAATTTTATCGACATCAAGCGTTGATGTGTTGGACGCCAGAATCGCACCCTGCTTCATGACTTCATCGAGCTTTTTAAAGACTTGCTCTTTAACGCCCATATCCTCAAAAACGGCCTCGATAACCATGTCCGCCTGAGCAATCGCCTCATAGGACAAAGTGCCTGTGATTAAGGCAACGCGCTGGTCAAATTTCTCTTGCGTCAACTTGCCTTTTTTCAGCGTGTTTTCGTAATTTTTGCGTATCGTTGCCAAACCTTTGTCCAGCGCTTCCTGTTTCATTTCAAGAATCTGTACAGGAATTCCCGCATTGGCAAAGTTCATCGCAATACCGCCGCCCATGGTGCCGGCGCCGATCACTGCGACCGATTTTACCGGGCGAGTCGGCGTGTCATCAGGGACGTCCGGCAACTTGCTGGCAGCGCGCTCACCGAAGAAAGCATGACGCAGCGCTTTAGATTCTGTTGTCTGTACCAGTTCAAGGAATAAGTCACGCTCAAATTTAATACCGTCATCGAACTTTTTCGTTACCGCAGCGGCAACCGCTTCGACGCATTTCAATGGCGCAGGGAATGGGCCTGACATTGCGCGTACGGTATTGCGGGAAAATTGCAGGAAGGCTTCGTAGTTCGGGTAATCGATTTTGATGTCGCGTACTTTAGGCAGCGGACGCACATCCGCCACTTTGTTCGCAAATGCGGTTGCTGCGGCCATCAGATCGCCTTCAGCAAGCTCATTGAACAGCGCTGTTTTCGCGAGTTTTTCTGAAGCGACCGGCGTTCCAGAAACGATCATATTCAAGGCCAGTTCCAGCCCGACGACGCGTGGCAAACGTTGTGTGCCGCCTGCACCAGGTAAAATGCCAAGCTTCACTTCTGGCAACGCAATCTGTGCGCCGGGGCTGGCAACGCGATAGTGGCAACCCAAAGCCAATTCCAAACCGCCGCCCATGGCAACGCTGTGTATTGCTGCGATCACCGGTTTGTCTGAAGATTCGATGACGCTGATCACCGTATGCAGGCTGGGCTCAGCAAATGCTTTGGGAGAATTAAATTCTTTGATATCTGCGCCGCCGGAAAATGCTTTGCCGGCACCGGTGATGATGATGGCTTTGACCGCATCGTTATTCTGCGCCTGCTTCATACCTTCGACGATCGCGTGGCGGGTCGCATGCCCCAGACCATTGACCGGTGGATTGTTCAGGGTAATAACGGCAATGCTGCCGTCAACTTTGTATTCTGCGCTCATGTCTCTTCCTAAGGTTGAAATACGAATGGAATTGGTTTTTCTAAATGAATCAAATCTGGTGGGCGAATTCAAACAAAACACTCACAAACTTGACTATAACTTAAAAATAGTACGGTCGTGTTATTTTTATTGATTTTCTTTTTTCGCCATTCAACAGACCGATTACACCTCCAGCCATTCTTGCCTGATTTTGTCGTTGGCAAGCAAATCTTCGGGCGTACCTTCAAACACAATACTGCCATGTCCCATGACATAGACCCGCTGCGAAATCTGCAGTGCAATCGCTAATTTTTGCTCGACCAGCAACACTGAAACTCCCCGGTTTTTCAGCTCTTTCAGATACTCAGCCACCAGTTCAACGATCTTCGGCGCCAGACCTTCGGTTGGTTCATCAATCATAATGAGATCAGGATCGCCCATCAGTGTCCGGCACAAGGTCAGCATTTGTTGTTCACCGCCAGACATCACACCGGCCAGGGTATTACGCCTTTCGCGTAAGCGTGGAAACATCTGGTACATATCTTCCATTTCCCAGCGCGGCTTCGTTTTGGTATTCGATTTTTCGCCTAGCAGCAAATTCTGCTCTACCGTCAGCGTGGGGAAAATATCGCGGTTTTCCGGCACGTAGCCCAGGCCTTTGTGCGCAATCTGAAAGGCTTTCATACCTATCATCTGCTCGCCTTTGAATAAGACAGATCCGGTTGCATGAACTTGTCCCATTGCTGCTTTAACCGTAGTCGAACGCCCTACGCCGTTACGGCCGAGCAAACTGACGATCTCGCTATCCTTGACATGCAGATCCACACCATGCAGTACATGGCTTTTGCCATAAAAAGCGTTTAAATCTTTAATTTCGAGCAGCGCACTCATGCGTGTTCCTCCGTCGGGGCGTGACCGCCGAGATAAGCGTCTTTGACTTTTTGATTATTGCGTATATTTTGTGGCGTATCGCAGGCAATCACCTCACCATAGACGACCACCGCAATTTTATCGGCGAGGCCAAATACGACGCTCATATCATGCTCGACCATCAATAAAGTTTTACCTTCCGTGACCTTGCGTATCAGTTCGACGGCAGCGTCTGATTCAGAACGACTCATCCCCGCAGTCGGCTCATCCAACAAAATCACGTCGGCACCACCAGCAATCGTAATACCGATCTCCAGCGCCCTTTGTTCGGCATAAGTGAGCAAGCCAGCAGTGACATCACGCCGCCGTTTTAAGCCTATCTGCTCCAGCACATGCTCTGCACGTTCCTGAGCATCTTTCAGGCCGTTCAGCCTTTGCCAGAACGAATACTTATAGCCCAGCGACCACAAAACTGCACAGCGTAAATTTTCAAAGACAGTGAGTCGGTGGAAAATATTCGTAATCTGAAAGCTGCGCGACAAACCACTGCGGTTAATCTCGTAGGGCTTCAGATTACGTATGCTATTGCCATTCAGGAGAATGTCACCCGAACTGATACCGAATCGTCCTGAAATCAGATTAAATAAGGTTGATTTTCCGGCACCGTTAGGGCCGATAATGGCAAATCGTTCCCCTTTCGGCACCTGCAGATTGGCACCACGGATAATCTCAGCGCTGCCGAAACTTTTCCGGACGTCTTTTAATTCCAGCGAAAAACCACTCATACCTGCGCCCTCCGCATAGCGTCTTCTATTTCTGTATTAACCTCACCCCATACTTTTTGGAAAGGCGCTTTAAACAGGACAAAACCAGCAATGCCTGCCCCTAAAGTCAGTAAAGCAATTGCCCACGAACCGCCACTGGCAGAATTAAATGCCATGCCAAAGATGGAAATCACGGGATTTTGTGTCGATTCCAGCGACAGTTGGTACAGCATCTCTATAACCAGCACCAGACCAGCAATACCGATCAGCGATGACAGCAGCAATTTCCATAATACCGGCCAGATACGACCGAATTTGGAAAATTTCACCACGCGTAAATTCATCATCAGAATGCTGGCAATGCCGCCTGGCGCATACATCACGATCAGGATAAAAAATATACCCAGATATAACTGCCATGCTTTTGTGAAATCAGACAGCATCACAGTTAAAAACACGCCAATAACAGCACCAATCAGTGGACCAAAGAAAAAGCCGATACCGCCGATGAAAGTGAACAACAATACCGCACCGGAACGAACGGCACTGACATTTTCAGCCGTTACAATTTCAAAATTGATTGCAGATAAACCACCCGAAATACCCGCAAAAAATGCAGACAGAATCAGCGTCAGATAACGTACCCATTGCGTGTCATAGCCAACAAACTCAGCTCGTTCAGGATTATCACGGACGGCATTAATCATGCGCCCGAGCGGTGTTTGCGTGAAAGCAAACATCGCGACTGCACTGACAAATAGCCAGAAAGCAATCAGATAATAGACCTGAATTTGTGGACCATAAGTAATGCCCATGAAAGCCTGTCCTATCACCCGATTGGTTGAGATTCCACCCTCACCACCAAAGAACTTAGGAAACATCAGCGAACATGCAAAGACCAGCTCTACCATCCCCAGTGTGATCATAGAAAAAGTCGTACCCGATTTTTTAGTCGTCACATAGCCAAATAAAATGCCGAACCCCATTCCCGCAATTCCACCGACCAGTGGAATCATCGTAACGGGAATCGGCAGGCTGCCATCACTCGCCATATTCATCGCATGAATGGCAAAAAAGGCACCCAGTCCGGAATAGACTGCATGACCAAACGACAGCATACCGCCCTGCCCCAGCAGCATGTTGAAAGACAGGCCGAAGATCATCAGCGTCCCCATCTGTGACAACAAAGACAGGACTGCACCTTCATGAAAAATCAGCGGAGCGACAACCAGAATCAGAGCAAAGCTACTCCAGGTCAGCCAGCGACCTAAATTCAAGGGCTTATATTGTAAAGTTGTAGGCATTTTTATCCCTCACGTGTGCCGAGCAGACCGCGTGGTCGGAAGATCAGAATCAAGACCAGCAACAGATATGGCATTACCGGAGCGATCTGCGCAATCGTCAGACTCAGCAGAGAATAGACAGGAGAAGTGGCACTGATCAGCACACCAAACTTAGCAAGTAAGGTCGCAAGCGAATGATCAAGCGCAACAGCAAATGTCTGCAGCACACCGATCAGTAACGACGCCACAAAAGCACCTGCCAGCGATCCCATCCCACCGACAACGACGACCACGAAAATGATGCTGCCGAGCGTGGCTGCCATACCTGGCTCGGTCACAAATGCATTACCACCGACAACGCCGGCAAGACCTGCGAGCGCACAACCACCACCAAATACAAGCATGAAAACGCGCGGCACATTATGTCCCAGCGCCTCCACCGCATCAGGGTGTGTCAATGCAGCCTGAATCACGAGACCAATCCTGGTTCTGGTGAGTAACAGGTAAATAAACAGCAGCATGAGCAAGGCGACCAGCATCATAAAACCGCGATAAATCGGGAAGGTGGTGGTATAAAGAGTGAACAGCGGGCCATCCAGAGACGCAGGAATAGCATAAGGAACAACAGACCGCCCCCATATCAGCTGCACTACTTCCACAATCACATAGGACAAACCGAAAGTGAACAGCAATTCCGGTATGTGTCCGTATTTATGGACGGAACGCAAGCCATAACGCTCGACCAGCGCGCCAAGTATCCCAACCAGTAAAGGTGCGATAAAAAAAGCTGTCCAGAATCCAAATTTAGAGCTCAGCATGTAGGCGAAATAGGCGCCCAGCATATAAAAACTGGCATGCGCAAAGTTGAGCACGCCCATCATGCTGAAAATCAGTGTCAGGCCGGATGACAGCATGAACAACAGCAGTCCATAACTGATCCCATTCAACAAAGTAATAAGGGTAAATTCCACAGCAACGTCCCTTTCAGCGACATCTTATGAACGATCGTACTATTTTGTGACAAAAAAAGAGAGTCAATTGCGGCATGACTCTCTTTTCAGATTAAAAATTAACCTGGTCGCTTCATTTGGCAAGACGAAGGCTGGGAAGCAACAAACGCATCAATCTTCTGATTTGTTTTCCAGCCCAGTCCTGTATTTTCCTGATCGTACTTCACATCTTTACCATTCACTTTTACCCAGGTAGCGATGTACAACGGTTGCTGCAACTGATGGTCAACCTTACGCATCACTGCGTCACCGTTGAGGCTTTTAAAGGTTGCGCCTTCGAGAGCGACTGCAACCTTTGCCGGCTCAACGCTCTTCGCCTGTTTTACCGCTTGCGACATGGCAAGGATGATGGAATACGTCGCCATAGAATAGTAATCGTCTTTATATTTCGCTTTAAATCCTTCGACGATGTCTTTACCAGCGTAGGTTTCGTTATTGACGTTCCAATAGCCGACGTATTTCACGTGGTCGATACCTGCGGCGCCCATGGCGGTCGGCACACCGGTAGTGGAACCATAGTAGGTGTAGAAATTCGCTTTCAGATCAGCATCTTTGGCAGCCTTCACCAACAAGGCCAGATCCGCGCCCCAGTTTCCTGTGATGACGGTATCTGCACCGGAGGCTTTGATTTTGGCGATGTAAGGAGAAAAATCCTTGACCTGACCGATAGGATGAAGATCGTCACCGACGATCTGTACATCCGGGCGCTTGCGTGCCAGATACTCTTTCGCGGCTCTTGTCACCTGATGGCCGAAAGAATAATTCTGTCCGATGATATAAACCTTTTTGACAGTCTTATCTGCGGCCATATAGGTCGTCAGTGCTTCCATTTTCATATCGGAGTTCGCATCGAAACGGAAGTGCCAGTAACTGCACTTGCTGTTCGTCATATCCGGATCGACAGCCGCGTGATTCAGATAAATGATTTCCTTACCCGGATTACGCTCATTGTATTTATTGACCGCATCCAGCAATGCCAGGCCGACACCTGAACCATTACCCTGCGTGATATAGCGGAAACCTTTATCGATCGCGGTTTTCAATACATTCAGCGATTCCTGCGGGCTGCCTTTATTGTCAAAGCCAACAACTTCAAAGGTATTATTGCCAGCCCATTTTTCAGCGTTTGCCTTATCAGCGATGTACTGAAAAGAATTCAGAATATTTTGCCCGACCGGAGCAAATGGACCGGATAAGGGGTCGATGTAGGCAATTTTAATATTTTCTGCCATTGACACAGGCGAAGTTAATGCGAATGCAACTGCGATGAAAGATGCGCGTAATGGGAATTTCATTTGTCTCTCTCCGTTTTTTAGGAATGGAAATTTTTACCCTGCTGACTTCTCTTACGCTGGCTGCCTCATTGAAATGTTTTGTATGAGAGGCAGCCAGATTAATGCAATCTGATGCGATCTATTATGCTGTCGGTAGTTTGTGCTCCTTAAATTGTTCTCTCAGTTTGTTTTTCAAAATTTTACCGGTTGCTCCTAATGGCAATGCATCGATAAATGCGACGTCGTCCGGCAGCCACCACTTGGCAACCTTACCTTCAAAGAATTTTAAAAGTTCTTCTTTCGTTACTTCTGCGCCCGCTTTTTTCACTACCAGCAGTAAAGGACGCTCATCCCATTTAGGATGGAAAATGCCGATACACGCTGCCTGCATCACCGCCGGATGAGAAACAGCAACGTTTTCCAGATCGATCGTACCTATCCACTCTCCGCCAGATTTAATCACGTCTTTACTACGATCGGTGATCTGCATAAAGCCATCGGCATCTATCGTGGCAACGTCACCGGTCGGGAACCAACCATCCTCCAGCACTTCGCCACCTTCATTTTTATAATACGAATTGATAATCCACGGACCTTTGACCAACAGGTTGCCGTAGGTTTTGCCATCCCACGGCAACTCTTTGCCATCATCACCGACAATTTTCATATCGACACCATACAACACATGTCCCTGCTTGGTCAGCACAGCTTCTTTTTCCGGCTCACTCAGCTCCATATGCTTGGTCAGCAAAGAACAAGCTGTTCCCAGTGGCGACATTTCTGTCATACCCCAGGCATGCACAACGTCCACATGGTAGTTGTGACGGAATGCATGCATCATCGCCGGAGGACAGGCAGAACCACCAATGACAGTACGTCTGAACGTCGAGAACTTCAGCTTATTTTGCTCTACGTAATTCAGCAAACCTAACCATACCGTCGGAACACCGGCAGAGAATGTGACTTTTTCCTCTTCGAACAATTCATACAGTGATTTGCCATCCAGATGCGGGCCAGGGAAAACCAGTTTTGCACCGGTCAACGGTGCGGAATATGGCAGCCCCCATGCATTCACATGGAACATAGGAACCACAGGAACGATAGAATCCCGCGCAGAAACATTCAGACCGTCCGGCATCGCCGATGCATACGAGTGCAGAATGGTGGAACGATGAGAATATAAGGCACCTTTAGGATGACCTGTAGTGCCCGATGTGTAGCACAGGCTGGACGCAGAATTTTCATCAAATAGCGGCCAGACAAAATCGTCCGTGTTCGCGTTTATCAACTCTTCATAGCACAATAGATTCGGCACCCCGCTGTCTTGCGGCATGTGTTCACGCCCGCACATCATGATGAAGCCTTTTACCGTAGGGCAATGTGCTGCAATCGCTTTGATGATAGGTAAAAACGTGATGTCAAACATCAGATACTGATCTTCAGCATGATTGACGATATAAGTGATTTGATCAGGATGCAGACGGGGGTTGATCGTGTGTAGAACGGCACCTGAACCGGATACTGCATAGTAAGCCTCGAGATGACGGTAGCCGTTCCATGCCAGCGTCGCAATTCTGTCGCCGATTTTGATACCGAACCCAGCTAAGGCATTTGCTAGCTTTTTCGAGCGGCGGTGGCATTCTGTGTAGTTGTAACGATGAGTATCACCTTCTACTCGGCGAGAAACAATCTCGCTTTGTCCGAAATACCGATCCGCGTGCTCGATAATGCTTGAGATAAGCATAGGCTTTTCCATCATTTGGCCCATGACCGGACTCTTAGGGTACGCTGACATTTGTTCTCCTCTGGTTAACTGCTAAGTGATTGAATTTGTTTTTAACTGCATTTTCTGAATCGCATTGTTGACTGATTTTTGTACGACCGTACTAATCCGTCAATCACTATTTTTTTTGCGTAGCAACATTAGGTCCTAGAGAACTCCCTCTATTTTTAAATAAGCCTTTCCTGACAATGGTTTTCAGCATATTGCGGTGCGCAAAAATGGAGGAAATAAGCTGCTGCTGAGACCATAAAAAAAGGGCGACAGACCCGTACGATCCATCACCCTTTTAATTAAAATACAAAGATTATTACTGCTATGCAAATAACTGCTGTTTCCCCGGCCTTATTTCTGCTTCACCCACGTTGCGGGCGCTGCGCTTTTGCGCTCATCCCTGTCAACGGTACACCACTCTCCAGTTCAAAGCGGGCATCTTTATCACGCCCCAATGCGGCAACCAGATACGGCATCGTTTCTTTTAAGGTTGCCATCAGAGTCCACGGCGGATTCAGGATAAACATGCCGCTGCTGTGTAAGCCGAATCCATCGGGCGATGGTCCGCTGATCGACAAGGTGACGTGCAGCCAATCTTTCGCCGCCAGCCGCTTCAGTTTTTCCGGCAGTTGCCTCGACTCCTGGCGCTGCAGTACCGGATACCATACAGCATAGACGCCGGTCGGGAACCGTTTCAGTGCATCCTCCAGTGCAACCTTGACGCGGCGATAATCGTCCTTGACCTCATATGGCGGATCAATCAGCACCAGTCCGCGGCGCGACGGTGGCGGCAATAAAGCCTTCATACTTTCAAAACCATCGCCGTCAGAAATAATCACGCGCTTGCCACGTACCGTCGGACGGCGCCCCTGCTCAGCAGCATGCGCATCAAGCTTACGGAAGTTTTCACTGAGTATCTTGATTTCACTCGGATGCAACTCGAATAAACGCAGCCGGTCTTGCTCACGCATGACCTTATCTGCGCAATACGGTGATCCGGGGTAATAGCGCATTTTGCCACTGGGATTCAGATCCTTGATGAGCGCCATATACTCGCCCAGTGCCGGCGGCAGGTCTTTTTTGTCCCATAAAGGGGCAATACCGGTCTCATATTCTGCGTTTTTCATCGCGTAACCACTGTCGAGCGCATACAAACCTGCGCCGGAATGGGTATCGATATATGTGTAGGCAGCCTCTTTCTGATTCATGTATTGCAGCAACTGAATTAAGACCAGATGCTTAAGTACGTCGGCGTGATTGCCGGCATGAAAGCCGTGACGATAACTGAGCATGAATTGAATTCCTATAAAAAATGAAAGGCAACCTGCCTGCGCAGATTGCCATGATAACTAAGCCATTGACAGGGATGTCAGGCGACGCGCTTGCCAACAATAATCAGGTCGCGCTCTATCCCATCCAGAGTTGCAACGCGTGGCATATGCGCCCAGGTTGCAAATCCAAAATTTTCAAATAATTTCAGACTCGGCGTATTGTGACCAAAAATAAATCCTAACAGCGTATGCACATTGATTGTTGGTGCATGTGCTATGGCGAGTTCAAGAAAGCGTTTTCCCAGCCCTTTACCACGCGCGTCCTCATGCAGGTAAATCGACAGTTCTGCCGTCCCGGAATACGCCGGACGACCGTAGAAATTAGAAAACGACAACCAGCCGGTAATCTGACCATCCTGTTCGCTGACCCACAAAGGCCGGCGTTCGGGAGCGTGATCATAAAACCACTGATGCCTGGACTCCACACTGACAGGTTCCGTATCAGCGGTCACCTGGCGGGAGGCGATCGTTGAATTGTAAATGGCAACAATCGCCGGTAAATCGTCAAAATTGGCGATTCTGTATGAAAAATGATCCGACATGATAAATTAAATTGTGTGCGTAGGCCGACTTGAGCGTATCGCGGCACCAAGTGCATCTTCGATGCGCAAGCGTATTCTTGTTCCGCTTTCATCGCTGGGAAAATGAACGCCGATACCCTGGGATTTATTATTTCCGGCACCCGCGGGTGTCACCCAGGCGACCTTACCCGCAATCGGATACTTGGCCGGATCATCAAGCAAGGTCAGGATCAGGTAAATTTCGTCACCGATACGATACGCCTTATTGGTAGGAACAAAAATTCCGCCGTTCTTCAGAAACGGCATATAAGCAGCAAATAATGCGGCTTTTTCCTTGATCGCCAGAGATAAAACGGACGGGCGATTAGGTGCATGGTGCATCGGTTCTAATGCTAAATCTGACATAGTGTGCTTTCGCTGCGGTTATGCGAAGAGTGCAGAATACTCAAGCAACATATCTTCTAAAAATAATTTCGGCGATAAAGGATGCGTCGCGATTGCCTGCCGTTCGTTACAGCTCTTGATCAACATCAGCAAGGCCTCACTGGATACAACAGAAGCCAACGCCCTTACCTCTTTCTCATAGCGAGGATAATACCGGATTCTCCCGCTTTGTTTGTAAGAAAATATATCGTAGAGCCAACGCTGCATCCAGGCAATCGTTACCGGCATCTCCGTTTTCTGCATTTTATCGGCCAGTTTCAGGCTCGTATCCACGCCGGGGCGCGCCAGCTGACGTAAAAATTCATCCAGTTCCGTACGCGTGTCGGACTCTGCCATCGCCAGCGCGGCAAGGGGGGCACCGCCCTGCTGTGCGAGCCAGACATCCGCGTCACTCACGCCGCGCTGTCTGAGCCACGCGAGTGCAACTGACTGTTCCGGCATCCCCATCGGCAGTTTGTGGCAACGCGATAGTATCGTCGGCAACAACTTATCGATGCTGTTGGAAACCAGAATAAATATCGTATCTGCACCGGGCTCTTCCAGCGATTTTAATAAAGCATTCGCCGCAGGAATATTCAGCGCCTCAGCCGGATATAACACGATCACACGCCGCCCTTGTCTGTGCGTGGACAAATTCATGAAATCCGCAAGAGCACGGATCTGGTTAATCACAATTTCTTTCGATGGCGCTTTGCTCGCTTTACTCGTTTTCGCAGCGGGCTCGCTATCAGCGTCAGCCGAAGACGCTTCTTCCTCATCCAGCAGTTCGGGCCTGACACGACGGTAATCAGGATGACTGTACTGACTGAACCAGCCACAGGAACCACAGCGCCCACAGGCATGTCCGCCGGCATCCGGCTGCTCGCACAACAAAGACTTTGCCATGTGTTCGGCAAACACGGTTTTTCCTATGCCTTCAGGTCCGTACAGCAAGAAAGCATGCGGCATGCGGCCCTGCAATGATTGCAGATAATCCCATGCAGAGGTTTGCCAGCTAAATAGCGGATTACTCATATCAGGCGATACTCGTCTTTACTTGATTCGTTGGATTCTGTCCCGAAGCAGATGCTAATAAGGCATCAATAATGCCGTCGATTTCATTACGGATCGCAGCTATACTTTGTGTCGAATCGATAATGCGGAAGCGCTGCGGAAATTCTTTAGCGCGGCGGAGATATTCGTTACGGGTATCGGCGAAAAAATCCACTTTTTCCTGTTCAAATTTATCCAGCTCGCGGGTCGCATCCAGACGCGCCCGCGCCACCGCCAGCGGCACATCGAACAACAAGGTCAGATCGGGCTGCAAATCCGGATGCACCCATTGTTCGAGCGCATTCAGTTTGTCGAGCGACAAATGCCGGCCACCGCCCTGGTATGCAAAGCTCGCATCAGTGAAACGATCAGAAATCACCCAGTCGCCGCGCTCCAGTGCCGGTGCTATGACCTGTGCAATATGTTCACGCCGTACTGCAAACATCAGCAGTGCTTCTGTTTCGAGATGCATTTTTTGTTGCAGCAATACCTCGCGCAGCGTTTCTCCCAGCGGCGTACCGCCTGGCTCACGTGAAGTGATGACATCAATGCCGCGGGGCGACAACGCTTGTCTGAGTCGTTCGGCGACATAAGCAATATGCGTCGATTTGCCAGCACCGTCGATGCCCTCAAACGTGATAAATTTTCCAGTAACTTTCATTTGTTCTTTTTATTGATATTGGTTCTTGCCATCCACGTGACAGACGTGCCGGCATCGTTGTTGGCATTGCTAACGACACAGTTCTAGCGCTGATATTTATTCACCGCACGGTTATGCTCGCTCAGGTTTTCTGAAAAGTGACTGGTGCCATCACCGCGTGCCACGAAGTATAAAGCATCGCTGCGTGCCGGATTCAATGCTGCTGTAATGGATGCCAGTCCGGGTAAGGCAATTGGCGTCGGCGGCAAACCGGCACGGGTATATGTGTTATACGGCGTATCGGTCAGCAAATCACGCTTATAAATTTTGCCCTGGTATTTGTCTCCCATACCGTAAATCACCGTTGGATCGGTCTGCAACAACATGCCGGTTTTCAGACGATTCACAAATACCGCAGCAATCTGTGCGCGTTCCGACGGCTGACCGGTTTCTTTTTCGATGATTGATGCCATGATCAGCGCTTCGTATTTCGATTGATAAGGCAGATTCGCGGCACGCGCTTCCCATGCCTCATTCAACCGCTTCAACTGACTCGCATGCGCCTGCTGATAGACCTGGATATCGCTGCTACCCTTGGCAAATAAATAGGTGTCCGGAAAAAACATTCCTTCGCCCGCGACAAATTCGGCGCCGATTTTTTTCATCAGCTCGGCATCCGTCAGCCCCTTGGTATCGTGCTTTAACGCTGTACTGGCGTCGATTGCCTTACGCATCTGCGCAAACGTCCAGCCTTCAATAATCGCGACCGAGCCTTGAGAAAAATCGCCGTTGACAATTTTATCGAGCAACTCAACCGGAGTTTTCCCTGACAGCAGTTCGTAAGATCCTGCCTTCAGTTTATTGGCTTTACCGGTCACGCGCGCCAGCATTTCAAATGCAAACGGCGGCAGCGGAATGCCAGCGTCCTGCATCTGTTTCGCGGCGCTGCGAACACCGCTGCCAGCCTTGATCGTGAACTCCACCGAGGCTGATGACAGCACTATCGGTTGCTCTTTCCAGTAAATGAAACCTGCAATTGCTGCGGCGCCTGTTAATAAAAATAACAGAAAAAGAATTTTGATGAGTCTCATACAAGCGCGTGGTGTTGGTGACAAAAAGATGGCGAAAAAAATACGGGAAATGATATGCAGATTAAATCTGAGGCGCGTAGTGTAACGCAAGTCACCATGCTATTTGCTGCTGAGGCCCGTAACGGAACGCAAAAAAACACCCCTGCTGCACCAAGATTTGCTGAGACTACTATAATTCGTCCAAAGCATTGTCAGCGGGCGACAGGCATAGTCAGTGTCAATGTCGCCGGTTTTCATTCAGTTCAGCAGAAAGCAAATCGATATCATGTGGCAAGAATTTACAGCGCAACAGCATCTACCAATCACCAATGGCAAATTGAGCGGACAAGCATCCGTCTGGAATAAACCAGCGTTTCAGGAAGGCTTTGTCACCCTGCTGCCGGACACCGGCCTGATACGTGCCGAGGGTGAGGAAGCCGCGCATTTTCTGCACAACCAGCTCAGCAATGATGTAGAACATTTATCCTCCAGTGAAATTCGTCGCGCCGCCTATTGCACACCTAAGGGGCGGATGCTGGCCAGCTTTGTGTACTGGAAAACCGATAGTGCAATCATTTTGCAGCTATCCCGTTCGATACAAACAGCGGTACAAAAACGGCTGAACATGTTTGTGTTGCGCGCCAAAGTAAAACTCAGCGATGTCAGCGATCAGTGTGTCAGTTTCGCGCTCGGTGGTGCACAGGCAGCACAGGTGCTGACCAACTGGTTTCCTGACTTACCAGCGGCCAACGCGCAGATCAGCAATGAATCCGGTACGCTGATCCGTTTCACTGATGTAATGAACGTCGCCCGCTATCAGTGGTTATGCCCTGCCGACAAAGCCGCAGCGGTCTGGGCTACCCTCAGCTTACAATTGCAGCCGACCAATACCGCTGACTGGAATCTGAGCGATATTCAGGCAGGCATCGCGCACATTAATCAGCTTACGCAGGAAAAATTTGTGCCGCAAATGATTAACTTTGAACTGGTCGGCGGCGTGAACTTCAGAAAAGGCTGCTATCCGGGGCAGGAAATCGTTGCCCGCAGCCAGTACCTGGGCAAGCTGAAACGCCGCATGACACTGGCGCAGATTCCCGGTGTCGGACTGACAGACGGCATGGATGTTTTTAATGTCAACGATGGCGACGAGACCAATGCTGGCGAGAACAAACAGCCATGCGGCGTGATTGTGAATGCGGAACAAATCAATGAGAGCAGCACTCTGGCCTTAATCGAAATGACGCTGGCAGATCAGGAAAGCGGCGCAATCCGTTGCGGCAGCATAGACGGTCCGCTGGCACAACTCTTGCCCTTACCCTACGAGATCACCGATATTACGCGTTAAATCTGCCGTTGATCCAGACCTCGTCCGCACAAAATAAGCGCAAAACAAGCTCAGAAAAGTGATTTCAGGGCAAAAATATACTCCCCGGAGTATATTTTACAGCCCTTATTCTATGCGGACATTAGCGTTAAATTGGCAGATACTCCCCCTTTTTCCTTAAAACACAAGATGGATTGTTATATTTATTTCAAAGCCGGAGCCGCGCTGGAGGAAAAAGTGATTGCGGCAGAAAAATCCCTGCAACAACTGGTACTGGCGCGATTGGGTGTCAGGGGGAAACTGCAACGACGCCCTGAATCAGCGAATGATCTGCACACCTGGATGGAGGTGTACGCGAATGTGCCCGACGATTTCTCCGTGCAGCTGGAAATATTGGTGCAGCAAACGGGCTTAGCTGAATTGCAGTACAGTGAACGTCGTACTGAATATTTTTTGGATGTAGATGTATGTGCCTGATCGTTTTTGCATGGAAGTTACTCCCCGCCACGCCGCTGCTGGTCGCAGCCAATCGCGATGAATACTATGACCGCCCGGCGGCACCCGCAGGCTGGTGGCAAGATCATCCGCAGATTTATGCCGGGCGCGATCTGCAATCCGGCGGCACCTGGCTGGGAATACAAAGCCCGCAAGCCGATGCGCCTGCCAGAAAATTTGCTGCCATCACCAACGTCCGCGCACCTTCTGAAAAACGTGACGATGCACCTTCGCGTGGCGGTCTTGTTTCTGAGTATCTGCAAAATGACATGGCTGCGCAGGATTATGTCGATCAATTACGCGGCAAGGTCGATCACTACAATGGCTTTAACCTGCTCGTCGGTGACGCGCAGGATCTGATCTGGTTTTCGAATCGCCACACCGATGATCCGCGTAACGGTCTGCCGCTGGCACCTGGCATTTACGGCATCTCCAACGCCGCCTTAGACACCTGCTGGCACAAAGTCATCAAGACCAAAGCAGAATTCTGCAGTCTGCTCTGTCAGTTAGCTCCAGAAGACGCGTTCTTCGAAATGCTGGCCAATACGAATCCGGCCCCCGATTGCCGCCTGCCGGATACCGGCGTCTCGTTTGAAATGGAACGCCTGCTTTCCGCCCCCTGCATCGTCTCACCCAACTATGGCACCCGCGTTTCAACTCTGGTCAAACTACATCAGGATTACCCGGCAGAGTTTCACGAAAAAAATCCTGCGCTGAGTTGATTGTAGTGACAAAAATAAGGTATCAAACCTTACGCAGCGGCGCTCGCCACAACACCAAAGCAGCCAGGCATTTCAGAACGCAGGGCAACACTGCGTAGGCGAATGACAATGCATGCAAACCGCCGCCAGTGCTGATGCCCGGCGTGTAGCCCATATAATCCAGCAAAGGCAGCGACAAACCCGCAGCAAGTGCGAGATTCATTTTACTGGCCCAGTTCCACGCGCCGAAATAACTTCCCTCATAGCGCTCACTATGCCCCGCCTGCCGTATCACGCCCGACAGCAATGCCGGAGGCAAAGCAAGGTCAGCACCGAGACACAGGCCGGATAAAACGCAAATCACCGCAAAGGCAGTCAGATCACCGGCCTGCAGACTGTAAGCCCAGATGAAACTCAGCACCGATAACAGCATCGCCAGCAACCATGCGCGGGTTTCATGGATGCGATGCGCAATTCGTACCCACAACGGCAATGACATCGCCGCAGCGACAAAATACAGTAGCAACAACACGCCAGAATACGACGCCAGTTGCAAGCGGTCTTTAGCGAAAAATAAAAACAAGGTCGCTGGAATTGCCGCTGCAATTCCGTTCAGCACGAAGACCAAGAATAATGAGCGGAAATAGGGATTCAAAAACAGCTCGCGCCAACGTAAGCTGGTGTGTTGTTCCAGATGGCGATTAAGCAAGTCTGGGGTAAAACGCAGCAGCAAAAAGGCGCAGATCAGTAAGCTACAAATCAGCACCGCAGACAACCACGAAATATCGGCGAATTGCGATAACAATGCGGCAGTGACGACACCGGCGACGCCGCAGAGTTCACGCGTCGCAGTCAGACGCAGACGTTCTCCCGGAAACTGCGTCAGCGCTGCGCCCCAGCTTTGAAAGGCGATACTGGCGAGACTATATCCGGCATACACCATCAGCAAGGCGCAGAAAAACCAGAGCATTGGTGAAACCGCCGTCGCTGCTGGCGGATGAAACAACGCGTAAAAACCAGGGATCAGCAAAGGCAGTGAATACAGAATAAAGCGGCCGTATCCCTGATTCGCTGGACGTTTATCTATCCATGCGCCGAGCAAGGGATCAAGGAACGCATCGAGCACACGCGAGACCAACAGTGCAGAGCCAATCAGACTCAGCGACATGCCAAAGCGCTCGGCATAAAACTGTGGCACGTACACGTAAATCGGCAAGGCGAGCAAGGCCAGTGGAAAGCCAAACAAACCATATGCCAGCAATCTGGGGAGCGAAAAAACTTTCACCTGCACGTCTCTTTCAGTTTGAGTTCATCGTCTATGCGTCCGCATCGGATCAAGGATCAGATCGACGAAAAAAAGCGCGCTCATTATTTCATGAACGCGCTTTTTCTGTGCGACACCTGCGATGACGGCTATTTCGTGGTGACAGTCATCAATAATCTTATACGGTGTAACTTAACTCAACTCTTCCAGACGCAGTTTGATGACTGAGCCGGTAACAGTGGCCAGTGCTTCGATTTTTTCTATCGCAGCGATGATATTTTTCTCTTTGGTCTGATGCGTCAGGATGATGATGTCGGTACGGGTTTCGCCCTCACCCGGTTCTTTCTGCAACATCGCATCGATAGAAATCGACAGATCAGCCAGAATACGGGTTACATCAGCCAGCACACCGGGTTTGTCTTCGACATGCATGCGCAGATAGTAGCTGGTCACGATTTCTGACATCGGCAAAATCGGCAGATCGCTGATCGCAGCCGGTTGGAACGCCAGATGCGGCACCCGATGTTCCGGGTCAGCGGTCGCCAGACGCGTGATATCCACCAGGTCCGCAATCACCGCTGAAGCGGTTGGTTCTGCGCCCGCACCTTTGCCGTAATACAGAGTCGCACCGACGGCGTCGCCTTGCACCAGCACGGCATTCATCGCCCCTTCCACGTTCGCAATCAGACGTTTTTCAGGAATCAGCGTCGGATGCACGCGCAACTCTATGCCTTCCGGCGTACGCTTGGTAATACCCAGTAATTTGATGCGATAGCCAAGATCTTCGGCATAACGGATGTCGCTGGCTTCCAGCTTGGTGATGCCTTCGACATAGGCTTTATCGAATTGCATAGGAATGCCGTACGCAATTGAGGCCATGATGGTCGCTTTATGCGCCGCATCCACACCTTCGATGTCAAAGGTTGGATCCGCTTCCGCGTAGCCCAATGCCTGCGCCTCTTTCAGCACGGAATTGAAGTCCAGCCCTTTGTCACGCATTTCCGACAAAATGAAATTGGTGGTGCCATTGATGATGCCAGCGATCCATTGAATACGATTGGCCGTCAGGCCTTCACGCAGCGCTTTGATGATAGGAATACCTCCGGCGACAGCCGCTTCAAAGGCAACCATCACGCCTTTTTCCTGCGCCGCTTTAAAAATCTCATTGCCATGCGTTGCCAGCAATGCCTTGTTTGCCGTTACCACATGTTTGCCATTCGCAATCGCTTTCAGCACCAGATCTTTGGCGATGCCATAACCACCGATCAGTTCAATTACGATATCGATGTCAGGATTGTTCACCACCAGATTGGCATCATTGACGACTTCCGCTTCTCCATTTGTGAGTTCACGTGCCCGCTCAATATTCAGATCTGCCACCATCGCAATTTCAATTGAACGGCCAGCGCGACGCGTAATTTCTTCCTGATTACGCTTCAAGACGTTGAAAGTGCCGGAACCGACAGTGCCTATACCTAACAGACCTACTTTGATGGGTTTCATATGATTTTTAAACAGTAAATTGGAATTAATTAGTACCGTGACGCTTACGATATCCCTCAAGGAAATAATCGATACGTCCGAATGCTTCAGTCAGATCATCCGCGTTTGGCAAGAATACCACCCTGAAGTGGTCAGGTCTGATCCAGTTAAAACCTGTTCCCTGCACCAACAATACACGCTGCTCGGTCAGCAGTTCATGTATGAATTCCTGGTCATCCGTGATCGGATAAATCTCGGGGTCCAGTTTCGGAAACATATACAACGCTGCTTTTGGCTTCACACAGCTGACGCCGGGGATCGCCGTCAGCAATTTGTGCGCAAGATCGCGCTGGCGCAATAAACGACCACCAGGCCCGACCAGATCCTTGATGCTCTGATAGCCACCCAGCGCGGTCTGAATCGCAAACTGCCCCGGCGCATTCGCACACAAGCGCATCGAGGCCAGCATATTCAGGCCTTCAATATAATCTTTGGCATGGCGTTTTTCACCGGAAACCACCATCCAGCCGGCACGATAGCCGCAAGAGCGATAATTTTTTGAAAGACCGTTGAGGGTGAGAAATAATACGTCATCCGCTAACGAAGCAATCGACACATGCTCGGCTTCATCATACAAAGTCTTATCGTAAATTTCATCCGCAAACACAATTAACTGATGCTGACGGGCGACTTCGACGATCTGCTGCAACACTTCGACCGGATACAAGGCGCCGGTAGGATTATTCGGATTGATGACGACAATCGCTTTCGTATTCGGAGTGATCTTGCTCTTGATATCGTCGATATCCGGCATCCAGTCGGCACTTTCATCGCACACATAATGCACGGGATTACCGCCGGACAAACTTACGGCAGCAGTCCACAGAGGATAGTCCGGTGCAGGTACCAGAACTTCATCACCGCTGTTCAGCAATGCGTTCATGCCCATCACGATCAGCTCAGATGCGCCATTACCGATATAGATATCTTCTATCGTCACGCCACGGATGAATTTTTCCTGCGTGTAATGCATGATGGATTTTCGCGGAGCAAACATGCCCTTGGAATCCGTATAGCCGGCCGCGTTATGCATATTACGGATCATATCCTGCACAATTTCATCCGGCGGATCAAAATTAAACACCGCCAGATTGCCGATGTTGAGCTTAATGATCTTGTGCCCTTCGTCTTCCATCTGCTTGGCTTTTTCCAGCACCGGTCCACGGATGTCATAACAAACGTTCGCTAACTTTTGTGATTTTTGTATCGGACGCACTGGAAAATTCCTTCTATGATAAGCATGCAAGCCAGCAAAATCAGGACACCCTATTTTGCTGCAATGCGAAACGAAACATTTTTGCACAGGGCATCCGGTTTGATCAATTCGTTTTCAATAAATCGCTGTCACAAACATGATTTCGTGCAAATAACCGATGTTTTTAATACCACTCCAACATCAAAACAAACGAATATTCGAAATTACACAGAAATTGCCACAGATTGTTAATTGTTTATTCTGATTTACAAAAGCGGAGTAGTATCAAATCCGGCGAGGATATGCTAGTGCTGAAAAAAATCTGCGATGAGGGGGGGACTATGTCAGTAACATCATTTATACAAAAATTGAGTATCGCCAGACAACTGCGCATCATTATCGTCAGCGCAGTTCTGGGCATCGTTGTATTAACAGGGCTGTTTCTTTTCTCCGAAAAAGCCATGCTGTTACAAGAACGTAAGAGCAATGTCAGGCAAACCGTAGAAACCGTTGAGAAACTGGTTGCGCACTATCACGATCTGGCGACCAAAAACAAGATGCCGGAAGCGGATGCCAAACAAGCTGCGAAAGATGCTGTACGCGCATTGAAATACGGTGCGGACGAATATTTCTGGATTAATGACATGAATAACCGCATGGTCATGCATCCGATTAAGCCGGCACTTGACGGCACTGATTTATCCGATAACAAAGATCCCACGGGAAAACTTTTCTTTGTCGAAATGGTGCAGACGGTGAAAGAACATGGCGAAGGATTTGTGTTCTATATGTGGCCTAAACCCGGCAGTGAAGCACCGGTAGAAAAAGTCTCATTTGTCAAAGGATTTAAACCCTGGGGCTGGGTCATCGGTTCGGGTGTGTATATTGATTCGGTTAACGCCACATTTTATGAACGCCTGCTGTCATTCTCTGTCGGCGCAGCGATACTGACCGGTATCTTATTACTGATTTCGCTCGTGATTGCCAAAAGTCTGCTGCAGCAACTGGGCGGCGAGCCAAGCTATGCAGCGGAAATTACCAGCCAGATTGCGCAAGGTGATCTGAGCACGGATATCCAGCTCAGATCCGGCGATCAGTCCAGTCTGCTGTACTCCATACAATCCATGCGTGACAGCATCGCAAAAATCATCGGTGACGTACGTACCGGAACAGAAGCGATTTCCAGCGCATCGACCGAGATCGCATCAGGCAATATGGACTTATCATCCCGAACTGAGTCGCAGGCCAGCTCGCTTGAAGAAACGGCATCATCAATGGAAGAGCTGACCAGCACTGTACAACACAACGCCGATAATGCGCGGCAGGCAAATCAACTGGTTCTGAATGCGTCAGAAGTTGCCAGAAAAGGTGGTGCCGTTGTGACCGAGGTTGTATCCACCATGGGAGTCATCAATGCCTCATCGCAAAAAATTGTCGACATCATCGGCGTCATTGATGGCATTGCTTTTCAAACCAATATCCTCGCATTGAATGCTGCCGTCGAGGCAGCCCGCGCAGGCGAGCAGGGACGCGGCTTTGCCGTTGTCGCATCGGAAGTCCGCAATCTGGCGCAACGCTCCGCAACAGCGGCAAAAGAAATCAAAGCGCTGATCAATGACTCCGTAGAGAGCGTCAATCACGGCAGCAAGCTGGTCGATCAGGCTGGTGAAACCATGAACGAGATTCTCGAAAGTGTGCGTAAAGTAACCGATGTGATCGCGGAAATTTCTGCGGCGACATCCGAACAAAGTTCTGGCATCTCCCAGGTTAATCTGGCGATTGTAGAAATGGATAACGTCACCCAGCAAAATGCTGCGCTGGTCGAACAGGCGGCGGCGGCAGCCGCAATGCAGGAGCAATCGGCCCACCTGCTCAGCGAAGTCAGCATTTTCAAGTTAAAGACGGATGCTGCTGCGCCTGTGGCGGCAAGACCTACACCAGCCAGACCAGCTGCGGTGCGCGCGGCAAGCCCAAACCGCTCCGTGGGACAGACAAAATCACAAACGATAAACAAAGCGCTGCCGGCGAAGAAAATGATCACATCCCAGGCCCCGAAACAGGACGAGGCGGATCAGTGGGAGGAGTTCTGATTGCGGAAAGTATCGCTTGCGTCAGTCAGATTTCACCTCACTTACGCGGGAAATTACAGCGCATAGTCAGATCACAGCAATTCAAGCGTCTGCTTCGCAAGCAAGACAGTCACTCAAGGCGGACAAATTTTTGTCCGCTTTTTTTTGACTGCAAGAATCTGGCCTGCGGAGGAATAAGACCAAAAAAAACAAGTGGTTAGTTTGTTCCCGGTACGGCTAAAGCACCTGATTGCTTTTCAGAATTGATCAATCGATGTCAGAAATTCTGTAAAAAAAGTTACAATGCCGCACTCACAAGGCGTACACCAAAGACAGAGCAAAAAAGATGAAACTGCATTCGACACCGACACAACAATACCAAACCGTTACAGGCTACGAAAAGGACAGCGTTGAAATCAACGCGATTCTCTACACTCATAGTCTGATTGTTTTGCCTGAAACTAAGCCTGTCGTCTGGCCAGTCAGCAGCTTTGATGACCTGAGCGCTGATGATTTTGCGCAAATTGATACCACCAAACCTGATGTCGTGATTTTAGGAACGGGCAACAAACAACGTTTCATTCATCCTCGCCTGATTGCGGCACTGACAGCGCAACGCATCGGTGTTGAATGTATGGATAATCAGGCAGCTTGCCGCACCTATAACATTCTGATGGCGGAAGGCCGCAAGGTTGCACTGGCGCTGGTGATGGAGAAGGCATGAACATCAACAAACATACACAATCGCCGTTCGAGTCGCCGCGAACCTTATGGGCATTGGCGATCGGCTTCCTGATTATCTGGTTTTATATGCTGGGCGCCAGAACCCTGGTGCCGACTGATGAAGGCCGCTACGCCGAGATGGGACGAGAAATGCTGGCCACCGGCGACTGGATCACGCTGCGCCTGAACGGCATCAAGTATTTCGAAAAGCCGCCACTGCAAAACTGGATGAACGCCCTCACCTTCGCCGTGTTTGGCCTCGGTGACTGGCAGGCACGTTTATGGACCGGGCTTTGCGGCCTGATCGGCGTTGCGTCTGTCGCTTATACCGGAAATAAATTATTTAACCGTCGTGTCGGCATTATCGCCGCACTGGTACTGGGTTCCAGCTTTTACTGGGCCGGTATGGGGCACGTCAATTCGCTGGACATGGGTTTATCCGGCATGATGGTGCTTTGCATGTGCGGACTTATCGTCGGGCAACGCGATGGCGTCAGTGACATTGAACGCCGCAACGCCATGTTGGTGTGTTGGACGGGCATGGCATTAGCAACAATGTCAAAAGGCTTGATAGGTTTTGTTTTACCGGGTGCAGTACTGGTGATATACACCTTGCTGACCAGAGACTGGGCTTTGTGGGCACGCTTGCACATGGGCAAAGGTCTGATTCTGTTTTTTGCGATCACGGCACCCTGGTTCATTTTAATTGCACTGAAAAATCCGGAACATCCGCACTTCTTTTTCATCCACGAGCACTTTCAGCGTTTCACCAGCGGTGTACACAATCGTGGCGGTGCCTGGTATTACTTCTTCCCTTTCCTGTTGCTGGGTATCGTGCCCTGGCTAGGCGTATTGCTGCAGGGTTTGTGGACTGGCGTCAAAGAGCCATCGACAGGCTTTCAACCGCGTAAACTGCTGTTGGTCTGGGCAGTGTTTTTCTTTTTCTTCTTCAGTATTTCCGGTTCTAAATTGCCGGGCTATATTCTGCCGATTTTCCCGGCGCTGGCTCTGCTGATTGCGTATTATGTTGATCAATGTCAGGCGCGTGATCTGAAGATAGCGGCTCTTCTGTTTGCGTTGTTGGGTCTGATCGGTCTGCTGTTTGTAAATAAGGCAGCAGGACTGGGCTCTAATCCCATTGAAATCTCGCTGAATCAGGGTTATGCCGTATGGCTGTTTGTCGCCGCAGGCATGACGCTGGCTGGCGGTCTTGGCGCTTGGTTTGTTGCAGGCAAAGGTGCCACTGGCAAAGACTGGTCCGTGATTCTGCTGGCGAGTGCCGGATTCATCGCCGGACAAGTCGCCTTTCTCGGTCACGATCCCTGGGGTAAATATATCGCCGGCTCTGCGCATGTGCCTGCGATGAAAGCGGAACTGACAAAACCGGATACCCCTTTGTACGCCGTCGGGCGATATGAACAGGCGCTGCCGTTTTATCTGGAACGTACGCTGACACTGGTAGAATTTCCGGATGAAATGGAATTCGGTCTGAAACAGCAACCGGAATTATGGATACCTGACCGCGCCGATTTCGTTGCACGCTGGCGGGCGCATAATCAGCGCGGCGAAGCGGCTGTTGCCATTGTCCGCACCGATATTTACAAGGAATTCCAACAGCAACATCTGCCTATGCGCGTGATTGGTGAAGATCCGCGCCGTGTGATTATCGCGACGATACATCCTTAAAAAAAAGAAAAACATCAGAATCACAATGAATATTAATACTTTCGGCTTCATCATTACCGGCATTCTGCTGAACGCGTTAGCACAATTGCTGCTGAAAAAAGGCACGAATGCCATCGGTGAAATCCACGTCAATGCCAGCAACTGGCTTCATATCGGCATACAGATCGCAACCCAGTTGCCCATCATCGGTGGTCTCGCGTGTTATGGGCTGTCTGTTGTGGTGTGGATCATCGGTCTGTCACGCATACCGGTGACGATCGCCTACCCTCTGCTGTCGATCGGTTACATCGTCAATGCGATCGGTGCCTGGTATTTCCTCGGCGAAGCCATGACCTTGCAACGTATGCTGGCGATCGGCATCATCATCATCGGCGTGGCTTTACTAATGAAGAGTTAATTAGAGAAATTGGGGGAGTATGTGTAAAAATCGCCCTATTCCCTGCGGAAACAAAGGGCTTCCGGATATACTCCACCCAGTATATAAACAGCCTGATGCAGCACCAATTGCACCAGACACGTAGCAAACATGCAGTACGTACGCGTCTCAGACGCTATTAAAGGATCAATATGAGCGACTCTTTACCATTTTTGCCTTTCACCAAACCCAGCATAGATGAAGAAACCATTGCGGCTGTCTCGGAGGTATTGCGCTCCGGCTGGCTCGCCAGCGGACCAAAAGTGCAGGCGTTGGAAGCGCAGTTATCAGAATACTTCGGTGGCCGTCCGGTACGTACGTTTAACTCCGGCACCTGCACCATGGAAATCGCTTTGCGGATCGCCGGCATAGGCGCTGGTGACGAGGTGATCACGACGCCGAATTCGTGGGTCGCCACGGCCAGCGTGATTATTGAAACCGGCGCGACGCCAGTGTTTGTCGATATCGATCCGAAAACGCATAACATCGACCTGAACCGGGTTGAAGCCGCGATCACACCACGCACAAAAGCAATCATTCCTGTGCACATGTGCGGCCTGCCTTGCGACATGGATAAATTGTACGAGCTTGCCGACAAATATCATTTGCGCGTGGTCGAAGATGCAGCGCAGGCCATAGGCTCAACCTGGAAAGGAAAACGCATAGGCTCGTTTGGCGATTTTGTGTCGTTCAGCTTTCAGGTCAACAAAAATATCATGACCGGTGAAGGTGGCTGCCTGGTATTGAATAACGCAGAAGAAGCACGCCTTGCCGAAAAATACCGTTTACAAGGTGTGACCCGCAGCGGCCTTGATGGTATCGACGTAGATGTGCTGGGCGGAAAATTCAATCTGACCGACATCGCCGCAGCAATCGGCCTCGGTCAGATGAAACATCTGGCGGAATTCAACGCCAGACGTAAAGAACTCGCCCAATATTATTTCGAACAATTCGGCCCGGACTTTGAAGCCCAGACCGGTGCCGAACTGCCGGTCGCGGACTTCACCAATTCAAACTGGCACATGTTCCATATCGTGCTGCCGGAACGTGTAAACCGCGCAGTCTTCATGCAGCAGATGCTGGACGTGCAGATTGGTCTCGGCTACCACTATCGTCAGATTCATCTGTTCACCATGTACCGCGCCCGTGGCTTTAAAGAAGGCATGTTCCCGATTGCTGAACGTATTGGCAATCAGATCGTGACTTTGCCATTGTTCCCGGCAATGACAAAGACCGATGTCGAACGCGTCGTGTCTGCGGTAAAATCCCGCCTTCTTTGAATCTGGCACGCCTTATGATGAAACCCGAACTCTCAGTGGTCATTCCTGTTTATAACGAGGAAGCAGGCCTCGCCAAGTTGTTCAGCCGCCTTTATCCCGCTCTCGATACGCTGGCGGCGCGCGGCGTCAGCTATGAAATTGTCTTCGTCAACGATGGCAGCCGCGACAATACCGCGGCGATTTTATCCAACCAGTTCCGCCTTCGCCCCGACGTCACACGCGTCGTACTGTTCAATGGTAATTACGGTCAACACATGGCGATTCTGGCTGGCTTTGAAGCCACTCGTGGCGAGATTGTGGTCACGCTCGATGCTGACTTACAAAATCCTCCGGAAGAAATCGGCGCACTGGTCGACAAAATGCGCGAAGGTTATGACTATGTAGGATCGATACGACGCAAGCGTCAGGATTCTGCCTGGCGAACCTATGCGTCAAAAGCGATGAACCACCTGCGCGAAAAAATCACCCGCATCAAAATCACCGATCAGGGCAATATGCTGCGTGCCTACGGTCGGAACGTGATTGATCTGATTAATCAGTGCGGCGAAGTCAACACCTTCGTACCTGCGCTGGCCTACACGTTTTCACGCAAACCAACAGAAATCGTGGTGGAGCATGAGGAGCGCGCTGCGGGTGAATCCAAATACTCGCTATACAGTCTGATACGTCTGAATTTCGACCTGATGACTGGCTTTTCCATCATGCCTTTGCAGATATTCTCCATGCTTGGGATGATGTTGTCGCTGCTTTCCGGCGGTTTAGTTGCTTTGCTGCTGATACGCCGTTTCGTTTTCGGCGCGGAAGCCGAAGGGCTGTTCACCCTTTTCGCCATCGCTTTTTTCCTGATGGGTGTGATTCTGTTTGGCATAGGCTTGCTTGGCGAATACATCGGGCGCATTTATCAGCAAGTACGAGGTCGCCCGCGTTACGTGGTGCAAACGATTTTGCAAGATCTGTCTGCTAGTGCAGCGAAGGAAAACTGACATGAGTTCCCAGCCCACTGCCGTCGTCTTTGCCTACCACAACGTCGGTGTACGCAGCATTAAAACCCTGCTCGCCCGCGGCGTACATATCGCTCTGGTCGTCACGCACGAAGATAATCCGGCAGAAACGATCTGGTTTGAATCCGTCGCCGCTTTATGCCAGGAACACGGCATCGAAAGCATCACGCCTGCAGATCCTAAATCCGCCGACCTGGCGCAACGTATCGCTACGATAGCGCCTGACTTCATTTTCAGCTTTTATTATCGCCACATGTTGCCATTGGATCTGCTCGCGCTGGCCAAACGCGGCGCCTACAATCTGCACGGTTCTTTATTGCCGAAATACCGTGGACGTGTCCCGGTTAACTGGGCGGTCCTGCATGGCGAAACGGAAACTGGCGCCACCTTGCATGAAATGGCGGCCAAACCGGATGCCGGCAAAATTATTGCGCAGACAGCCGTGCCCATCCTCCCGGATGACACTGCCTATGAAGTGTTCGGAAAATTAACTGTCGCTGCTGAGCAGACACTCTGGTATGCGCTGCCTGGTCTGATCAGTGGCGAATATAAAGCATTAGAAAACAAACTCAGCGAAGGCAGTTATTTCGGTGGCCGCAAACCTGAAGATGGCCGGATAGACTGGTCGCAGTCGGCACAACAGGTATATAACCTGCACCGGGCCGTAGCACCACCTTATCCGGGGGCATTTTTCGAGCAGTCAGGGCATCATTTCATTATTCAAAAAGCACGTTTAACCAATTTACCGACCGGAAATTTGCCGACAGGCTTGCATGTAGTAGATAATGTCGCCCTTGGCGTATGCGGCGATGGCAAAGCCTTACGTATAATTGAATTGCACTGCGACGGAAAGCCGATTCAGGTCAACGAACTGAAGCAATTGACAGGCGTTGTTTGAAGGTAATCAGGTAACGTTATCCGGCATAGCTCCCAACATTTACATTTAAGAAGAACTCACCATGAAAAAAGTCCTCATTCTCGGCGTGAACGGTTTTATCGGTCACCATCTGTCCAAACGTATTCTCGAAACGACAGACTGGGAAGTCTACGGCATGGATATGCAAACCGAGCGTCTGGGCGACCTGATCAATCATCCACGCATGCATTTTTTTGAAGGCGATATCACCATCAATAAAGAATGGGTTGAATATCACGTGAAGAAGTGCGATGTGATTCTGCCGCTGGTTGCGATCGCCACACCATCGACTTACGTCAAACAACCGCTGCGCGTGTTTGAACTGGACTTTGAAGCCAACCTGCCTATCGTGCGTTCTGCTGCAAAATACGGCAAACATCTGGTCTTCCCTTCGACTTCCGAAGTGTACGGCATGTGCCATGATGAAGAATTTGATCCGGAAGCGTCTGAACTGATCTGCGGCCCGATCAACAAACCTCGCTGGATATACTCCTGCGCGAAACAACTGATGGATCGCGTGATCTGGGGCTACGGCATGGAAGGCCTGAATTTCACTTTATTCCGTCCGTTTAACTGGATCGGTGCTGGCCTGGACAATATCCACACACCAAAAGAAGGCAGCTCACGTGTGGTAACACAATTCTTTGGTCATATTGTTCGCGGCGAAAATATCTCGCTGGTCGATGGTGGTGCGCAAAAACGCGCGTTCACTTATATCGATGATGGTATTGATGCTCTGATGCGCATCATCGACAATAAAAATGGTGTCGCTTCCGGCAAAATTTACAACATCGGCAATCCGGGCAATAACTACTCTATCCGTGAACTCGCCAACATGATGCTGGCGCTTGCTGCTGAGTATCCTGAATATGCTGAAACAGCGAAAAAAGTACAACTGACAGAAACCACATCCGGCGCTTACTATGGTGCAGGCTATCAGGACGTACAGAATCGTGTGCCAAAGATCACCAATACTTGTGAAGAATTGGGCTGGGCGCCGACAACCGGAATGAAAGACACGATGCGCAATATTTTTGATGCTTATCGTTCGCAGGTCGCTGAAGCTCGCTCCCTGATGGACTGATCCGGGTCAGTATGCCGAATATTGTTCTCAAAATCGACGTTGATACCTTTCGCGGCACCAGAGAAGGTGTACCAAATCTGGTGCGGATACTCAAGCAACATCAGGCCGGAGCAACTTTTCTGTTTTCGCTTGGAAAAGATCATACCGGCTGGGCCTTGCGGCGAGTATTTCGCCCCGGTTTTTTTCAAAAGGTTTCCCGTACTTCGGTCGTCGAACATTACGGCATCAAGACTCTGATGTATGGCGTGTTTCTTCCTGCGCCCGACATCGGTAGCTGCACGACAGAAATGCGCGCGGTTGCTGATGCCGGCTTTGAATGCGGCATTCACACCTGGGATCACGTCGTCTGGCACGACAATGTCCGGCAGCGAGGCAAGGACTGGACGTGCGGACAGATGCAACGAGCACAGCAAAAGTTTCAGCAAATTTTCGGCCATCAGCCTGCAACACATGGAGCAGCTGGCTGGCAAATGAACGAACATGCATTTACCCAGCTTGATCAGTTTGGAATGCAATACGCGTCTGATGGCCGCGCCATGTTGACTGACGATGGCAGCCTTGCCAATCCAGAAGCAGGCCCTTACCGGTTAAAAGTAGGTAATGAGGTAAAGTCATGCATACAAATGCCGACTACCCTGCCTACTCTCGACGAACTACTGGGGCGGACAGTCAACGGACAGGAACTGACTACCTCAACAATTGCAGCACATATACTGGATCTGACAAAAAAGCCCAGAGACCATGTATTTACCCTGCATGCAGAACTTGAAGGGCAAAAACTTGCCCCCATATTCGAGCAACTGCTGACGGGCTGGCATAAGCAAGGTTATCGTTGCATATCCATGGCTGATTATTTTGACGCTATCAAAGATAAAAATTTGCCGACACATCCTCTTTCATGGGCCAGTTTGCCCGGAAGGTCCGGAGAACTTGTTGCCCTGATCTAGCCTGTCAGCAACAACTTCGCCACCACTAACCAAGGAGATTACAGTGGCTGACATGCTTTCCGCTTTAAATTGCCAGGTGCCAGAATTTTCTGCTGCAATGACAGGCAGCAAGGAATTTCATCTGAGTAATTACAAGGGTAAAAATCTGGTGATTTATTTTTACCCGAAAGACAATACTCCGGGATGCACAACTGAAAGTCTTGCTTTCCGCGATTTATATCCACAATTTGAGTCTGCAAACACAGAAATTTTTGGTATCAGCCGCGATAGCCTGCGTTCGCACGAAGGGTTCAAAAAGAAACTCGATCTGCCATTTGAGCTGATATCCGATCCGGACGAAACACTATGCCTGTTGTTTAACGTGATGAAAATGAAAAACATGTACGGCAAACAGGTTCGTGGCATAGAACGCAGTACATTTGTGATTGACGCCACGGGTAAATTAGTGAAAGAATGGAGAGGTGTCAAAGTAGCAGGTCACGTTAATGAAGTACTCGAATTCGTGAGCGCCAAAACTTAATTGAACTCTACCAATTTTCTTTACTCAGAAGCCGCCATGGGCAGAACCGGTAATCAGCCGGGATCGCCACAGCGGCTTTTTGATTTTACAGCTCTCACTTTTTGATTGAGGTATTCATGCCATTACCAAAAATGCCGACTAAACCCGCAGCGTTATTATCGCCAAAAGACTATCCGAAAGCGGAGACAGGCAAGCCTGGCAAAGCGGTAAAAGTCGCTCGTACTGAAAAAAACAAAGTGTCTGAAGATAAATCGCCTGCTGCAAAAAAAACGCAGACCGCCGTTGGTAGCACAAAAATTTCTCGCTCAACACAAAAGACGGCCGCAACTAAAGCACCCCGCACATCTGTGCAGGCAGCGGAGAAGATCGCTGCTCCGGCAGCGACGACGACAGTCACCGAAACAAAAATTCCGGATATCCGCGTTAAATCCAGCATCAGCCGTGCCGCCGATAAATCGGGCATCATCAAGCTGTTCGTGCTCGACACGAATGTCCTGATGCATGATCCTACCTCTTTATTCCGTTTTGAAGAGCACGATATCTATCTGCCCATGATCACGCTGGAAGAGCTTGACGATCATAAAAAAGGCATGTCTGAAGTGGCGCGCAACGCACGCCAGATCTCCCGCTCACTCGACGCGCTGGTCAGTGACATCGATCATCAAGATATAGAAAAAGGCATTCCGTTATCGAAATTAGGCAATAAAGAAGCAAAGGGGCATCTGTATTTCCAGACCAAGCTGCAAGTCGGTGAGTTACCGCGCGGCCTGCCCCAAGGAAAAGCGGACAACCAGATTCTGGGCGTTGTGCAGGCGCTGGAACAGGAATTTCCGGGACGCCCTGTCGTGCTGGTGTCAAAAGACATCAATATGCGCATCAAAGCCCGCGCGCTCGGCTTGCCAGCGGAAGACTACTTCAATGACCATGTCATGGAAGACAGCGATTTGCTGTACTCCGGTATTGTTCAGTTACCTGATGACTTCTGGAATAAACACGGCAAAGGCATAGAAACCTGGCAAGAGAATAGAAACGGACTCAGCACTACGTTTTACCGAATCACAGGCCCGGTGATTCCGTCTTTACTGGTTAACCAGTTTGTTTATCTTGAACCGAATAATGGTGAAGCTTCATTTTACGGGCAAGTAAAACAGATTAATGGCAAAACTGCCGTATTGCAGACGCTGCGCGACTACGGTCACGTTAAAAACAGTGTCTGGGGCATCACTTCGCGTAATCGTGAACAGAATTTTGCCCTGAATCTGTTGATGGATCCGGAATGTGATTTCGTCACGCTGCTGGGCCAGGCCGGCACTGGCAAAACTTTACTCGCGCTCGCTGCCGGTCTGGCGCAGGTATTGGAAACCAAAACCTACAACGAAATCATTGTCACCCGTGTCACCGTGCCAGTTGGCGAAGACATCGGTTTCCTGCCAGGTACAGAGGAAGAAAAAATGTCGCCATGGATGGGCGCGTTTGACGACAATCTCGAAGTATTGAATAAGTCAGACAATGATGCCGGCGACTGGGGACGTGCTGCCACGCAGGATCTGATTCGTTCAAAGATCAAGATCAAATCACTGAATTTCATGCGCGGTCGTACCTTCGTCAATAAATTCCTGATTATCGACGAAGCGCAAAATCTGACACCGAAACAGGTAAAAACTCTGGTGACACGAGCTGGCCCAGGCACAAAGATCATCTGTCTTGGAAATATCGCGCAGATTGACACACCATATCTGACCGAAGGCTCCAGCGGTCTGACCTATGTCGTTGATCGTTTCAAAGGATGGTCACACAGTGGTCACGTGACTTTAGCCCGCGGCGAACGTTCACGTCTGGCAGATCACGCCAGTGAGATCCTGTAAATAAGGAATTACCGGTTTTTTAAAAGCGCTGCTATGGCAGCGCTTTTTTTATGTCCAGCAATTATTTTTTACCTGAGATAAACTATTGACTAAGCAATGATTATTTATTGAAATGACAGACGAAAAATCCTCCTTGCAGTTTGATGTAAGCCACGTTGAAGACAGCGTGGGTTATCTGATCGCAAGAACCAGAACGATGTTATCCCGCGCCGCTGATGGCGCTTTGCGTTCGCGCGGCATCACCCATTCACAAGCCAGTGTTTTTTTAATGCTGGGGCTAGGAAAATGCCATACCGCGGCAGACCTGTCGCGTGATTTATTTATCGACTCTGCTGCAATGAAAAGGACGCTGGACAAGCTGGAATCAAAGGGGTTTCTGCGCAGAACACCAGACCAGGCAGATAAACGCCTGTTTAAACTCGAACTGACCGAGAGCGGAAAGGAAATGGCGGCTCAACTGCCGCCGATTTACAAAGAAGTTCTAAACATCGGCTTTACAGGATTTACGGAAGAAGAACTCGGATTCCTGAAGTGCCTGCTGCGCAAAGCCCTCGCGAACCGACCGTTATTAGACGCAATAAAGTAATCATTGCATAGTCAATTAAATTTATCAGCAGCCATACCAACTGTGAACACCCAAACCAAATGAAACCTCCTGAGATAAAAAAGATGAACAGCAAGCATATTGCTTATCATGCAATTGCTGCCGGAGTGCTGGCACTACTTTCCGCATGTGTCAGCTTTGACGGCATACAAAGTCAATCGCAACTCAAGTCAATTGCTGGTGAAGCAAATTCCGGCATATTTGCGCAACAGCAAGGCTTGTGGCCTGCGAGTGACTGGGGAGTTGCGATTGGCGGCAAAGAATTGCAGTCCCTGATTGACGCAGGCTTGAGTAACAATCCGTCCCTGCAAGTAGCAAGCGCGCGTATCAATGCAGCGCGGGCGGTGACTGCGGCCGTCGGCGCAAATTCGCTGCCGACTGTCAACGCGAGTCTGGACAGCACTTATCAGCGTTTTACCGAGAATGGGCTGATTCCGAGACCGCTGGCCGGTAGTTACGAAAGCAATAATCAGCTCGCACTGAATGCCAGCTATGAACTTGATTTCTGGGGCAAACACAGCGCAGAAATGCGCACCGCAGTCTCGCAGGAAAAAGTCGCTGAAGCGGAAAAACAAAGTGCCCGCCTGCTGCTGAGCAGCGCGATTGCCCGCGCCTGGTTACAACTGGCACGTCAATATCAGCAACTCGCGCTGAGCGAACAACAGCTTGCCGTGCGCGAAAAAATCGATCAGCTGACATTGCAAAGACTGAAAGCAGGATTAGAGACAAAATCCGAACTACAACAAAGCTTATTGCAAATCTCCGGCATCAAAAACGAAATCACCGGCTGGAAAGAAGCTATCGCATTGACCCGCAATCAACTCGCCGCCTTGCTGGGTGCAGGACCAGAGCGCGGACAGCAGATTCCGGTACCGCGTTTTCAGGAAAACATGGCGATTGCAGCGCCGGCCAATCTGCCACTGGAATTAATTTCAAGAAGACCGGATATCGTTGCCGCGCGTTGGCGCGTCGAAGCTGGTCAGAGCGAGATTGATCTGGCAAAAAATCAGTTTTATCCGAACATCAATATCGTTGGCTTTGCCGGTTTATCCAGCCTGGGTTTAGATAATTTCATCAAGAGCGGGAGCAGTATCGTTGGCGTCGGCCCGGCAATCCGTCTGCCGATTTTCGAAGGCGGCCGTCTGCGTGCGCAATTAAAAAATAAAGTGGCGGGGTATGACGTCGCGGTTGCGACCTACAATCAGAGTCTGACGGATGCACTGCATGAAGTCGCAGATCAGTTGCAGATTCTGCAAACCAACGAAGCCCAGGCCAGACAGCAAACCATCGCAGAACAGGCCGCCAGAACAGCTTTGCAACTCGCTCAGCAACGACAAAAAGCAGGAACAGCAAATATGCTTCCTGTTTTAGCCGCGGAGACGGCGCTGCTCGCACAGCAAAAATTATCAATGGACATAGCCATTCGCCGCGCTGACAGTCAGATTAATCTGATCAAAGCACTGGGTGGCGGCTATGACAGCAAAGCCAGCAACACCGCATTGGCAAATGCAACATCAGACACTTTTACAGCATCTAACAAACCGGAGGCAGCGCAATGAACGCTCCAGCACAAAACTCTAACTCCCCTGCCACTCCAGCAATCGAAGCTGCGCCTGACAAAAGCAAGCGCCGCGGTCGGCTGCTCGTTGTTACCGCTATCATCGTGATCGCTGCGATCGCTTATGGTGTATGGTGGGCGCTGGTCGCCCGTAATTTTGAACATACGGAAGATGCCTATGCCGCAGGTAATATCATCCAGGTAACACCGCAAATTGCCGGCACTGTCGTTGCGATTCATGCCGACGATACAGAACTGGTACAGGCCGGTAAACCTCTGATTGAGCTCGATAAAACAGACGCCAAAGTCGCTCTCGAACAAGCGGAAGCGCAATTGGCGCAAACGGTGCGTGAAGTAAAAGTTCTGTTCGCCAATAACGCCAGCCTGCAGGCCAATATCGACGTGCGTAGCACTGAGGTTGAACGGGCGAAGGCCGATCTGGCGCGTCGTCAGACATTACTCAGCTCCGGGGCAATTTCCGCCGAAGAACTGGAACATGCTAAAAATGCGCTGAAGACAGCAGAAGCAGCATTACAAGCGACGCGCGAACAGTTAAGCTCAAACCGCGCGCTGACAGAAAATACGACCATCACTCAGCACCCGAATGTGCTGCGTGCTGCGACTAAAGTCCGCGAAGCGATGCTGACATATCACCGAAGCACGTTGCCAGCTCCCGTCAGTGGTTATATCGCGAAGCGCGCCGTACAGGTCGGGCAGCGAGTCAATGCGGGAGCGCCATTATTATCCATCGTTCCGCTGAATTCGCTGTGGGTCGATGCGAACTTTAAAGAAGTACAGTTAGCTCACATGCGCACAGGTCAGGATGTCACCTTACATTCAGATCTGTACGGCAGCGATGTCGAATACCACGGCAAAGTTATCGGCTTGTCCGCTGGCACAGGTTCTGCGTTTGCATTACTGCCAGCGCAGAATGCAACAGGCAACTGGATTAAAGTCGTGCAACGTGTTCCTGTGCGCATCTCTCTCGATCCTAAAGAATTAGAGGCACATCCACTGCGAATCGGCGTTTCTATGCAGGTGCAGGTGAATATCTCTCAGCAAAAAGGCGCACCGGTCGCAGCAAGCGCGGCAGCCCGCGCAACGCCAGCGTATCAAACGGCTGTATTTGAACAAAACGGCAAAGATGTCGAGCAACGCATTACTTCGATCATCAATGCAAATTTATCGGCCGCAAATTCGGCTAACAATACGGCCAACACCAAGGCAAAGTAATGAGTACAGCATCCCGCGCAGCTCACGTCGCACATCCGCCGCTGAAAGGTGCCCAACTGGCAATGGGCACACTTGCACTGTCTCTGGCGGTGTTCATGAATGTGCTTGATTCGTCGATTGCCAACGTATCAATTCCGGCCATTTCAGGCAACCTTGGCGTCTCGCCGCAACAAGGTACCTGGGTGATCACTTCCTTCGCTGTCGCTAATGCAATCTCGGTTCCGTTAACGGGCTGGCTGACCACGCAGTTCGGGCAGGTCAGATTGTTTATGGCATCCATCCTGTTATTCGTTCTGTCGTCCTGGCTGTGCGGTATCGCACCGAATATCGAAATACTGATCGCGGCGCGTATTTTGCAGGGTGCGGTTGCTGGCCCGATGATTCCGCTGTCACAATCCTTGCTGTTATCGAGTTACACCCCGGCCAAGAGTTCAATGGCACTTGCACTATGGGGCATGACAACCCTGGTTGCGCCGATTATGGGGCCTCTGCTTGGCGGCTGGATTTCAGATAATTACACCTGGCCGTGGATTTTCTATATCAACATTCCAGTCGGGCTGTTTACTGCATGGGCGACATGGTCGATTTATCACAAACGCGAATCAACCATCAGGGCGTTACCGATTGATAAGGTTGGCCTGTTTCTGCTGGTGATCTGGGTCGGCGCTTTACAACTGATGCTGGATAAGGGCAAGGAACTCGATTGGTTCAATTCGGGCGAAATTATTTTGCTGACGGTGATCGCGGTAGTCGGGCTGATTTATTTCATTATCTGGGAAAATGGGCAGGATCATCCTGTTGTTGATTTGTCTTTGTTCAAGGGAAGAAATTTCTCCGCAGGTGTCATTGCGATTTCCGTGGGCTATGGTTTGTTTTTCGGCAGTCTGGTCATTATGCCGCTGTGGCTACAGACCCAATTGTCTTATACCGCGACTGAAGCAGGAAAAGTAATGGCACCGGTGGGTATTTTCGCGATTCTGTTATCACCGGTTATCGGGAAAATTTTACCGAAAGTAGATGCCCGCAAAGTGGCATCGCTTGCGTTTCTCGGATTTGCACTGGTATTTTTTCTGCGGGCGCGCTTCAACACCGAAGTTGATACCATGACGCTGATGATACCAACCCTGATTCAGGGTGCCGCCATGTCGATGTTTTTCATTCCGCTGACATCTATCGTCTTGTCGGGTCAGCCACCGGAAAAGATCCCTGCGGCCTCCGGCCTGTCTAATTTTGTCCGGATTATGTGCGGCGGTATGGGTGCCTCAATCATGACAACGATGTGGGACAGCCGTAGTACGATGCATCACGCGCATATCACTGAAAGCAGCGGATATGCCTCCTCCGCTTTCGTGCAAAGCATACAAGGCTTTACACAACAAGGGATGAGCGATCAGGCAGCCTACGCGGTTCTGGACAGAACCATCAGCGTGCAAGCCAGTACTATGGCTGCAACAGATATTTTTTATCTTTCCGCCTTCATGTTCCTCGGCCTGATCACACTGGTCTGGCTGACTAAACCAAAGAAATCATCAGCACCGGTCGATGCAGGTGGCGCACATTAAACCAGATACGGGTCAACTAGCGTTGGCCCGTTTTTTTATTTACGACCAGCGTTGCGCCACGCACTTCAAAACTAACCTGATCCAGCAACAGACCTTGAGGCGTCAACAAACTCAGTACATGCTTGCCTGGGACAGGAAACCAGTCATATCGCAAGGTTTTATCCTGCTGTGAAGTAGCCACAGAAATCGTTTTTAAGTGTCTCCCATCCAATACCAGTAACTGTCCCTCACCCGCGGAAATGAACCGCATGCGTTGTCGCTCTGGTGGTATGTCCGGATCGACCGCAACGATCATTCCTGACTTGGGATAGATAATTTTTGTCTGTATCTGATCTGAACGCGCCCGGACTATCTTGTCCTGTGCCGTTCCTTTTAAAAACAACTCGTTTCTGGGCGCTTCAATCCCTTCCGAAAAACTGATAAGACGCTGCTCTACACCTTCAGGTAAGCGGCGCTTCTCTGCCCCTTTGGGCCGGAAATCCTTGTGCAGGTAATGCATAATTTCCTGCCAGACTGGCGCAGCACCGGTCACGCCGGAGACGTCCCACATCGGTGCACCGGAAGCGTTGCCTACCCAGACGCCCACGGTATAACGCTCAGAAAATCCTATGCACCAGTTATCACGCATATCTTTAGAGGTACCGGTTTTCACTGCGCTCCACACACGCGTCGCAAGTGCGTTTTCTAATCCAAAAGTCATTGCCCGCGCCGCTCTGTCACTGAGAATATCACTCACAATATACGATGCTGCGGTATCCATTACCTTCACCGAAGGAGGATACAGATCAGTATTTCTGTATCGCGGAAGACTAAAATTTCCCTGGTTAGCGAGACTGCGATATGCATTTGTCAGACTCAGCAAACTCACGTCCGCGCTACCCAAGGCGAGGCTGTAACCGTAATAATCACCAGACTCGCGGAGTTGAAAACCCAGCGCTTGCAAACGTCTGAAAAACACTTCAGGTTGAACACTGATCAACATCCTGACAGCAGGAATATTCAGTGACGATGCTAATGCCGTCCGCACACTGACCAGCCCTTTGAAGTGTTTATCGTAATTCTGTGGGATATATAAACCATTGCTTGTCGTCAGATTGACCGGCGTATCATCGATTACCGAGGCTGCAGTAATCAAACGCATCTCCAGGGCCTGCTCATACAAAAACGGTTTTAAGGTAGAACCGGCCTGACGGAGTGCGACCACGCCATCAACGTGGGCTGCATCGGATAAGCTGCCGCTGGAACCCACCCATGCCAGAATATCACCACTGGCGTTATCCAGCACAACAATAGCGCCATCCTCGACATTGCGATCTACGAGGGCCGATAATTGACGGACCAGACTGTCTTTTGCATAAGCCTGTAAGCGAGCATCCAGTGTCGATGTGACACGACGTCCATCCGTCGTCAGGACTCTGCGAGCAAAATGCGGCGCGAGGTTGAATCCGTTCTGCGTCGTTGTGTAGATAGTATTCGTCGCTACGGTGGCGCCTGACTTACTGCTCAGATGAGAAAATGCCAGCGCCGTCTGTCCTTCCAGATTGGAGCAGAATTCCGCTTGTTTTTGTTCACGTAAAATATGACAGGCTCGCTCACTGACTTTACTGACGCTGGCATTCGGGCCGCGTATCAAAGCGACTGCAATTGCCGCCTCAATCTGATCCATGCCACTCGGATGCTTACCGAACATCACTCTTGCGAGCGCGTGTGTACCTACGATTTCACCGCGAAATGGCACCAGATTCAGATACGCTTCCAGAATTTGGTCTTTACGCCATTGACGTTCCAGCCATTGCGCAACAATGGCCTGTGAAATTTTCTGCGAAGCACTGCGTGCTGACGAGCGACGCCGTAAATCCTCTTCCAGCAAACCGGCCAATTGCATCGTAATGGTAGAAGCGCCACGTGTTTTTGTATTCCATAAATTCCCCCAGGCCGAGGCGGCTACCGCGTTCCAGTCAACACCGGAATGCTGATAAAAACGCTTGTCTTCAGAAGCGATCAGTGCGCTTCTGAGTGCTGGTGAAATGTCTTCCAGGCTGACCCACGCCAGTTTGCGCTCTCTGGCATCGACCCGCATCTGCTGCAAAATAGCGCCGTGCCTGTCCAACAATACTGCATCTGAGGATACATACCTGGCTTTGACTTCCTGATAACTGAGCACCGCACCGGCATTACTGCTATACAAAAGCAGTAATACCCCTATTAAATAAAAGAAACGGCGCAACATTTTTTCCGCCAGACCTGACGAGTAGTTACCGCCACGGGTATATGACCTGATACTCACTTCTATCGTCTGTATCACTTCACTATCATCAAGGCATTCGGTGACTCACCAAACATCTCCGGCGCATACATAGCCTCGACTCTGGTCGATGGCAGATGAAATTCACCTGCATTATTCAGTCTGACCGTGTAAGACATACTGAATTTACCTTTAGGAACAAACTGATAGTAACTTCTGAAACTGTCAAAACTGCGCTCTTCGTATGCCAGCCAAGCCTGTCCGGAGTTACGTTCGGTCGCAGCCGCAATTGCAGAATCACGCCCCAGACCTGAGCCCAGCAAGGTCGCCCCAGCGGGGATAGGATCGGTGGCCACCACCCACGTCATCTCGGTTTGCGCATCAATATCGATGTTGACCCGCAATATATCGCCGCGCTGATATTTTCCGGCTTGTTTTTGCTCCACAGGCGTTACCGTTTTCGTGATCCGGTAACCGCTGGAAAATGCTGTTTTCAACGGTACAGCCGCCAGACTTTGCAACTGCAACCACGGCTTGCCTTTACCATCATGTGCCGCTTTCAGGTTAGTATCAGCGGCAATTGTCTGCGGCCACGGTAACAGCTGCTTACCGCCACCATTCGCTGGCCAGTTAAAAGTTTGCGAATTCAATGCCGGATTTGCTCCCTGCTGCAAACTGATGCGGCTGGAACCGCTGACTTTTTCAGCTTCAAATTTTTTCGAAAATTTCTCCAGAGCGAGTAATCCCCAGACATTCGCTGTTGTCGTCATCCAATGCCCATGTACCTGCCTTTGCACAGTGCCATTGAGTATCTTAGGCAAATCATCACGCCACGCCGGATTGTCCATCATCGCCAGCAATAAACGATTTGCATTGACGTCGCTATTCCCCATCAGCCACCACCAGTAATCATCGCGCTCATTGGAAAAGCCCATGCGCGTACCCTGATAGTTGAGCCGGCTGCTTAAGACCTGTTCTGCTTCTTTCATTGCCACAGTCCGTTGTGGCAATGTGCTGCTTCTTTGTAGTATCAGATACCAATCCAACACGGCGCCCGTCGGCCATTGATTAGGAGTGATTTGCACTGAACCAAGCATTCTTGGTTGGACAAGGTTGTAACGGGATAAGGCTTCCAGCGCCGCCAGTTTGCGTACATCTAAATCCTTACGCGGCGACCAGAAATCGCGGGTAATTTTTCCTTCCACGAACGCTTGCAAGCCCTGCAGCATCTTATCTCTGATGGATTCCGGTATCGCGTAGCCTGCTTCCTGCGTTGCCGACAAAAGGTAGGCCGTCAGCGTATCGCTGCCCAGCCTTTGTCCACTGTCTGTTGGTGGGTAGTAATACGCCAGGCCATCAGCATCCAGATATGTAGGCAATTCATTGACGACTTTCTGCCACATTCCCGCATCACGCAAGCCGATGGCTCTGGATGTCTTTTGTTCCAGGCAGATATACGGATAGTTTTCAAAATAACGGCGTAAACCATCACTACCACTGATCAGGCTCGGCAGGAAGGAAACTGCAATGCCTCCTCGACCGGGTAAACCATCTGCCGGTTTGACCACCGGTAAACTCAAAGGCTTATCCAACTGAATCAAGGTCGCTTGCTGCACTGATACCGGTATTGCTGGAATCAGTTTTTGCACAAACTTCAGGCTATCTTTCGCGCCCTGATTAGCTGCCCCCTGCTCCTGCGCACTAAATTCCCACTGCAATTGCTGACTTTGCACATCGGCACCGAGTAGCGGCACCTCTATCAGCCAGTTCGCTTCACGTGCCTCGCCTGCCGGTATCTGTAATTCTTGTGCTGGCAATAATGCTGCGGCAGCATTGGTTTTCGCTTGCAGCATCACTTTCATCGCACGGCTTGTCGTGTTACGCACGGTCAGCATGGCGTTGTAATGATCGCCTTCACGCACCAATGGCGGTAATCCGGAAACAATCTGCAGATCCTGCGTTGCCTTGATACTGGTTGTTCCGGTACCGAACATGCCATCACCACTTTGTGCGACAGCCACAATCCGGAAACTGCTTAAAGCATCGTTGAGCGGCACATCAATTTGTGCCCGGCCATTGGCATCAAGCTTTACTGCCGGCTTCCAGAGCAACAGCGTATCAAGCAACTCTCTGGTCGGAGATTTTCCGCCGCCACCACCAGCAGCCACGGCTTTGCGCCCGTAATGGCGCTTGCCTATCACCTGCATCTGTGCAGTGGCAGTTTCAACACCATAACTGCGGCGTTGCAACAGCGCTGTCAGTACATTCCAGCTGTCGTTTGGTTGTAGTTCCAGTAAGGCCTCATCCACCGCAGCGATGGCAACTTCACCACCAGCCGCAGGCCTACCGTCAGGCAGTCTGACTTGTATGCTGACTTTCGATGTTGCCCGTATCGGATAGGCAGGTTTATCACTGCTGACGGTAACAGCTAACTGCTGAGCGGCAATACCGACATTGATTTCCGCAATGCCATATTTATACGCGGGTTTCGCCAGATCAACCGTTGCACCTGGCGCCTGATATTCACGGAATTCACTCCACCAGTTGAGTGGTTCTTTCCACCCCCAACTGAAGAAAGAATACCACGGCACTTCACGCATACGACCCCGCACTGCCAGAACGGAGACATACACGTTCGGGCCATAACTGGCTTTGATTGGCACCCTGATGGTCGGATCACGGCCATTCAATTCCACCACCATGGTGTCGATCACACCTTCGCGTTCAATCGCAACCAATGCAGTCGCTGAGCGGAAAGGCATACGCACCTGAAAGCTCGCAACCTCGCCAGCCTTATACTGTTTTTTCTCAGGTAATACATCCATGCGATCCTGATTCTCACCATCAAACCAGACCTCACCTTTGCCTGTGACCCAGAGCGAGGTTTTCGCATAAGAACTCCGCCCCTGCTGATCAGACGCTTTGACCTGTAATTCGATATTGCCGGATTCTGTCATCTCAACTTCGCAGATCAGTAATCCGCGAGCGTCTGATTTGCCTTTACACAGCTGACCTAATTCCTTGCTCGATTCTGTATTTTCGTATGCATAGAAACCACCGACAATACGACGCCGATGTGAATCGTTGTGTCTCGCAATACCTGTAATGACTAACGGCACGTCAAACACGGGCTTGCCATTGGTATCGAGTGCAATTGCAGTAAAGCGGGTTTTGTTTTTTACTGATACCCAGTCTTCATTCTTGATTCCGGCCACCACAGCAGCAGGCCATACAGGAATCACGCTACTGATCGTCTGTATTTCTCCATTCGGATCGGAATACGTCATTTCAGTCAGTAACTCCTGCGGACGCCGTATCTCAGGCAAAGCGCTCAATACTGTTTTCCCGCTGCCGTTTTTATCCAGCGTAACGGGAAGCTTATTCGCGACGATTTTTTGTTCATCTTCGTTACCGTCATTGGTATAAAAAGAGAACTGCTCGTAATCTGGGAAGTGCAGCATACGGTTACGTAACAGACTGGTCACTTGTACCGATAAGCCGGATGCGCCGCCACCGTTGAGATAATTCAATTGCAGACTCAGTGGTAACTCTTTCGGTGTAATATGCGGCCCCTTGGCCGGAATCACGCGCCCTTGCAGCAGTGGCAGACGAAACTCCTCAACACGAAAACCACCGGTGTAATACGTCTGATCACTATATCGGTAATCCTCGTTGCCACCTTCATCATTGGTCGTAGCCAGTTTAACGTTCCCTTTATCAAGGATAATGTCATAGCGACCTAATTTTGCCTGCGCAGGAATGGTGAAGGTATTCTCAGCTGCATTTCGACCTCTCCAGACAACTGGGAACTGAAATTCCTGATTACTTCCCTGATGCACAATCCGCAAACGATTTGGCAATTGTTCTGTTTTGACTAAAGCCAGACCATGCATGGTCTCTGCACGGATCAAATGCTTCATGGATACTGTTTCACCGGCACGAAATAAACTGCGGTCCAATACTGTGTGTGCTTTTACCGATGTGGCAGAATTGAGATCTGTTGGCAAATTGAAGCGATAGGATTCAATTCCGTTATTCCACGACGATAATACGAAAGCCATATCAGCGCGGCCTTTCTCATCCGTTTTACGTGCACTGACAAAATAGCCATTAATTTTTAACTCGCTGCGCTTTCCTTCGCTGTCAACCTCATTGTTTTTACACCCACTGAGTGGCTTTGCGAGCATTGCGATGCCATTGACATCGGACCGCCCTTTCCAGACTGAACGACCGTAACAATCAGAAATCTGTATATCTGCATTTGCCACTGGTTTACCGTTGTCGAGTCGGGTGACCCAGACCGCGGCATTTTCCCTTCCGGATTTCAGATGTACGGCCAAATTGGTCACCAAGGCACTGGTACGTACAAACATCGGTGCTGGCTTTCCGAGCAACGCAGCGCCCAGTCTTTGCGACTCGAGCTCAAGCACATAAAAACCCGGCGCTTTGAACGGTATACCGACGACCTCAAATGGGCGCACATTGTCAGTTTTCATTGCCGGTAATTCCAGCTTGCTTGCTTTTGCTTCTTTACTCAACAAGCCTATGCTGCGGGTTTCTATCAATTGATTATTGTTACTGACCGTCGATTCATGGTATCGATTCAGCTTACTCAACCATTCAATAATCGCGGTATCTTCATCGACTTTCAAATTTGCCAGTTGACCTGGGGCGACTTTACCATTCGCCGAACGTGCCACTAATGACGACTCAACGTTTCTCAGGGTCACAGGCAGGGTCGCATCAGCATTGAGCTCAACGATGCCAAACGGTGCTGCGGGAAATTTCACCAACGGCGGAAAATCAGCCGTCATCAGTTTGTACGGAAACTGTCCCGCATTCGACAAATTACGACCGCTATCGTCTTTAAGTCCGGACGGTAACTCAATGCTGAGTTCAGATTTTTCTGCGAAAGGTGGTTTAAAACTGAGATAAGCGATCAGATCTTCACCATTCTCTTTGGGCAATTCAGGTTTTACAGATCCTTTGGCACTTTTTAGCAGGATTTTTTCAGCAAACTTGCGCGGTATGCCGGAACTGAAATTCATCCGTATCGGCAAAATCGGCGTACAAGCAGCATTGGCATTTTCACGCTCACAAGAAACACTCGCAGTGAATGCCGGGCGCACTTTAAACTGGAAGCTTTGTGCACGCGTAGAGACGATACCGTTGGTGCTGACAATTCCCTTATCCCAGACAATTTTCACTCCGGCTTCAGCGGGAAATTTTTGCTGGCATTGAATAGTCGAAATTTTATTGGCATCCGCTTTCTGGGCAAACTCTTTGAGCAGCAGATGACGTGTCTCGCCAGTCACGAATTTAACCGGAACCCGCTCGTGTATGCCCTCAATTTCGCAGTACACATGTTGGCGCAGACTAGCCTCAGTGGCTGCTCCCGACTGATGGAGAATGAAAATCTGGTCTTCTTCAATATCCGACTGTGCATACGGATTGGTGCGTACCACTGCCGGCCCACCGGTATTGAATTGAAAACCGGTTTTACCTGTCAGCCCCGCTCCCGACTTCGTTTTAAACTCAGTCTTCAGCGTAAATGAACACTGGCTACCGACCGGCAAATCCTGGTTGAAATCATAAACCCAGTTACGCTCATCGGCCCAACGACCACTGCCACTGACGGCTTCGCCACTGCATTTGATGTTAAATGGCTCCCCGGCTTTCGGGTCACCGAAGGCTACGGCGGCTTCTGAGAAAGTTGCTCTGACCTGCCTGATCTGAGCGACTTCACCTTGCGGCGTAAAACGCGTTATCGTTGCTGCTTCAGCAACCGGCAGATTGCCGATGGCGAACAAAGTGGCAAACGCGCATATTGATTTGATCAGGCCAGCCATCTTTTTATCTCCAGTCGCCACGCAATTGTTTTACTTTTGCCTGCAGCACCAGCGGCGTTACTTCTGATGCCGCCATTTCTTCACCAACCACTAATTCCAGTTTTGAGAATGGCCCGCGCCGGAACGCACGCTCAAAAGGATTGCCTTTGTCTCGCGTGAAAAAACTGCCCCACAATCCTCGTAAGGCCATCGGATAAACCGGTACCGGCGAGCGCTCCAGAATTTTCATAATTCCGCCTTTGAACTCATTCATATCGCCGGTATGCGTCAGCTTGCCCTCAGGGAAAATACAAACTAATTCCCCTTCATGCAGTGCCTGTGCGATATCGATATAAGCCTTTTCCATCAGCCATGGGTCCTCTTTTGCCGGTGCGATCGGTATCGCTTTCGCCGTACGGAATATCCATGACAAAAACGGAATTTTAAAAATTCTGTGATCCATCACAAAGCGTATCGGACGCGGACTGGAGGCCCCGATCACAATCGCATCCATATAAGACACGTGATTACAGACCAGCACCGCACCGCCTTCAAGCGGAATCCTGTCGGTATTGACGGTTTTGACTCTGTGCACGGTCTGGATCAGCAACCATGCGATAAAACGCATCAGGAACTCCGGCACCAGACTGAATATATAAATGGCGACAAGCGCATTCAGAACAGCGGTTACCAAGAAAATCTGCGGGATCGTATATCCCTTTCTGAGCAGCAGCATGGCCGAGAGTGATGCAACGACCATGAAAAGGGCATTCAGAATATTCATGCCGGCAATCGTTCTCGACAGATGTTTCGGGTCGCAGCGGGTCTGAATTAAGGCAAACAAGGGGACGATATAAAAACCACCGAAGATCCCAATCATGACGATATCAAACAGAATATGCAGACTGCCGGTCTGCTTGAGGAACTGCAAAAAATCGACGCCGGAGGTATTGATGTAAGCAACGCTGGATAAATATAGATCAAAACCAAACACCGATAAACCGATAGCGCCAAACGGCACCAGACCAATTTCAACTTTATGACCGGAGAGCTTTTCACATAATAAGGAACCAGCGCCTATCCCGAACGAAAAAAAAGTCAGTAACAGCACGAAAACACTATGGTCGCCATGCAGATAATTTTTGGCATACGAAGGAAATTGCGCGAGCAATATAGCGCCGTAAAACCAGAACCAGGAATTACCCAGCAATGAAAGGAATACCGGTCGGTTCTGCTTGCTGAAACTGATATTACGCACCGTTTCGGTGACAGCGTTCCAGTTAATCTTTAACTCCGGTTCCGGTGCTGGCGAATACGGAATTTTCAAACTCGAGATATAACCGATGATCGCGACAATCACAGCACCCGCAGCAACCAGCTCTATCCCCCAAGGTTTGTTGACAACCAGCATCGCGCCCAGTATTTCTCCCAACAAAATACCGACAAACGTTCCCATTTCTATCAGGCCATTACCGCCGACCAGCTCGTCAGTTTGCAGGTGCTGTGGTAAATACGCATATTTAACCGGACCAAACAAAGTTGAATGTATGCCCATACCGGCCACTGCCGCAATCAGCACCCACAGATTGTGGCTCATCCAGCCAAACGCTGCGATCAGCATGATAATGATTTCGAGCAACTTGATTTTCCGCGCCATGCTGCCTTTTTCAAACTTATCGGCAAACTGCCCCGATGTCGCAGAAAACAAGACAAATGGCAGGATGAATAAACCAGGGATCAGATTATTCAGCAAATCAATATCCGTATTCGCCCAGTTCAACGCGTCGTAGGTCAATATCGTCAACAGCGCTATTTTGAAAAAATTATCATTAAATGCACCAAAGAATTGCGTCCAGAAAAATGGTGCAAAACGTCGTTGGGTAAGCAGCGCGAACTGACTATGTTGGCTCATAAAGTTGCTCGTTAAAATTGACGAAAATGAAGATTAAGATTGTAACTTACAGGATTGCAATTTAAGTAAGAATCTGTAAGCACAGTAGTCATGGCATGACATATACGTATCATGCCGTCTGAAAGCAGATCCCACGCAGATAGCTGGCAGAGACCCGACATACCGTCAGACGACTGGCACGCAATTTACGATTGAAAAAAAGCGATCGCTTTTTCGACAGTCAGAACGCGGCAAGAGGATTGTGTTGCGATCTGCAATGCCATTTCCAGTTGCTCCGGAGTTGTGCCCCACGGTCCCGGATTGCTCCTGACTTCATGAGAATAAAAAATCAGCCAGCCACCCTCATTCGCAGTTTGCTGTATCAGTTGTAATACGGTATCCGCGTCTGTCTTGTCCGCATACAAAGCCTGCGCGCGTAAAGCATATAAATCGGCTTTTCCTATGTGTGTGCCCCCACCGGTGATGCGGTTATACAGGAATCGTTCTGAAGCAGCTATTTTGCTGGGCAAATCATAAGCACCAAATGGGAAAGCAAAGCCGCTGCTTGGCAAATGGTGTTCTTCAAAAAATGCCTGATTCCGCTGCCAGTCTTGTCGTAGCGCAGAAAGAGAGTGATTGGCACAATTCATGTGCGAATAAGTATGGCAGCCGATTTCATGTCCGTTCGCAACCAGTTTCTGCAAATCTTTGACGCTGTGGCAGGTTTGCCCCTGCTCTGTACCGTCAGTTAATTGACCGCAGACGTAAAAACTGCCACGTGCCTGATAGCGCTCGAGAATTTCTGCACCGGCATGGCAAGCACTGGCCGGTACATCATCAAATGAAAAACTGACGACACCTTGTTGCTTGCTTAAATTGATCCAGCGCCCGGCGAGATGGCGTGCGGCAAAGCGGCTGGCTTTTTTATACAGGGACATCATTCGCGTATCGGTTCTGTGGCGCTCAAAGATTGTTGATAACGCTGCAAACCCAATCGTGCAGCGCTGCCGGGTAGATTTTCAAATGTATATTCTAAGCCCAAGCGGACAACGGCCTGCCTGAGTTTGATGTCATCGGCAGCTCTGTCCGTTTTTTCGTAAAAGCTGTCGAATAACAGCCGGAAACCGCGTTCAAACTGGTAACTCGCGCCGATACCGATGCGCTGTAATTTCTCTTTGCGGGACGAATTATTGTCGGGTCTGACTAATCTGGGAATGAGTTCCTGATCACTATTCTGCAGCAAGGCTGAAAAATTGACGTTTGTTTTATCCGACCACTTCCATAACGCATCAACGCGGGCGCCTTTGCTGACCACATACAGAATAGATGGATCAACGATCGTAAATGGTCTGTCGAACAGCTGCAAATCCAGCCTTAGCATCGTTGAATAATGATAAGTGCCACGCCAGATCGCATTAAATAAGCGGGTATCACGTTCATTCAGAACATCATAGCGGCGACGTATCAGCCCCAGATGAGCGCTGGTGATAGTCTTGATGCTATAGCGCCACTCACCATCCAGATACAACTCCGTTTCTTTGTATTTTTTATCCAGATCCCGCACTTGCTCTGGCGTTCTGTCGGTAAAACGGGTCTCAGATAAACGCGTCCCCGCCTCGATACTGGAACCCGTTGGAGACATAAAACGCAAACCTAGTTGCTGACCGCGTTCGTCAAAGTTATATAACTGGTTCAGGTCCAAATCGTAGTTCAGCGCATTCCGAAACAGGCTCGCACTAAGCATCCAGTCGTCATCTGGTTTTATTCTGACGTCGGCACCGGCACGGCGCGTATGCGCGATATCCCGCTCCGTCAGGCTGCCATTGATGTACTGAAATAAGCGTTGATCCTTACCCGCATACACCCTGCCACTAAGGGATTGCCCCGCCTGCCAATCGAAAACAGCATCAGCCGCACCGGGTTGATGGTCAAGCTGGCGGTATTCCTTGTAATGTCGATTGCCGAGAGAGCCGCTGAGAGTCAGGCGCGTCTGATCAGATAGCAAAGGGATGATAGCTCCGGCGCGGATATCGCTTGCATTCACAGTCTCGGTCAGTCGCTGTATCTGTTCCCGCTTTTGCCCACCTCCGGCCTGATTGTCATAAAAGCGGAAGGGATTCGTGTCCCTAGAGAGTGACGTTTCTAATTGCAGCACCAGTTCCGTGGTCGCGAACGCAGGCCATGAGCTCAGTGCCAACAAACAAGCCATACCTGTTTTTTTGCACTTGCTATTGAACTGCGTCGCCGTCCGCTTCATAGACTCAGCAATCTCATTGCTGTTGCAGACCCTGTTCCGATAGACGGAACACGCGATCGCAACGTCCGGCAAGCCCGGCGTCATGGGTCACAATCACAAAAGCGGTACCCAATGTTCTGGATAATTCCAACATCAGTGCAAATACTTGTTGCGCGGTACCACTGTCGAGATTGCCCGTAGGTTCATCTGCCAGCACACAGGCTGGCTGAGTCACCAGCGCACGTGCCAGAGCAACCCGTTGTCGCTCGCCACCGGATAATTCACCGGGCACATGCGTGACTCTGTGCTCAAGCCCGACTTTGCTCAGCATCGCCTGCGCCTGCTGACGTGCCTCAGCACGTGGAATACGCCGAATCAGCAAGGGCATGGCGACGTTATCGAGCGCAGAAAATTCCGGCAGTAAATGATGGAACTGATATACAAAACCTAGAGAACGATTACGCATCACGCCACGCACAGATTCACTCAGATTTGCGAGATCTTCACCCAGAAGACAAACCTGACCTGTGGTCGGCGTATCGAGGCCGCCTAACAGATGCAATAACGTCGATTTACCTGAGCCAGAAGCACCGATAATCGCCACCCGTTCACCGGCATTGACGGTAAGATCAATTCCCTGCAATACCTTGACCGCTTCCGCGCCTTCATTAAAGGTTTTGCCAAGCTGGGTACAACTTAAAATCGCTTTGTCTGTGAAATTACTCATAACGCAAGGCCTCCGCCGGTTTAACGCAGGCTGCTCGCCAGCTGGGATAAATAGTTGCGGCAAATGCCAGTACAACCGCCATGCTGCTGATTTGCCAGACGTCTGCCCAACGCAGATCCGATGGCAAGGCACTGATGAAATACAAATCTTTCGGCAGGAAATTGACGCCTAACAAATGTTCGATCGCGGGCACAATCACATCAATATTCAAGGCCACCAGAACGCCGAGCGCGACACCTAAACCGGTACCGATCAGACCAACGAGTCCGCCTTGTATCATGAATATTTTCATAATCGATCCGGGCGACGCCCCCAGGGTTCGCAGAATCGCAATATCCGCCTGCTTGTCGGTAACGGTCATCACCAGCGTGGACACCAGATTAAACGCAGCGACCGCCACAATCAGCGCCAGAATAATGAACATCATCGTTTTTTCTGTTTTAACTGCAGAAAAATAGTTACGGTTCTGTTGCGACCAGTCGCGTATCAGTAAATCACCGGTCAAGGTTTGCGACAATTCCAGCGCGACCTGCGGCGCTTTTAACATATCCTTGATACGCAGACGCAAACCGGAAGGTGCAGGCAGACGGAAAAATTTCTGTGCATCTTCGATCTGCATAAATCCCATGCCTGAATCAAATTCATAATGTCCGGCATCAAAAATGCCGACCACATTAAATGCTTTCAGACGCGGCACCATGCCTGCAGGCGTCATCTGTCCTTCGGGTGCTGCCAGTGTCACCTTATCGCCAACCCTGACGTGCAGACTGCTCGCCAGCGCCGTACCCAGAATAATATTGAACTCTCCCGGCCTCAGGTCTTCCCATCTTCCGACTTTGATTTTTGTCGCCACTTCCGACACTTTAGGCTCCTGATCTGGCAATACGCCACGCAGAATCACGCCGCGCATCACATCATCGCGGATAATCATCGCCTGCCCATCAACGTAAGGCGCACTGGCGACAACAGAAGAATTTTTCTGCGCCTGCAGTGCCGTATTTTTCCAGTCCGGCATAGAACCGGCTGCGTCAAATACTTCAATATGTGACAGCACCGATAACATACGGTCGCGGACTTCTTTCTGAAATCCGTTCATCACCGACAGCACGATAATCAGCGCGGCAACACCGAGTGCAATGCCGAACATGGAGATCATGGAAATGAAAGAAATGAAGCTATTACGACCACTGCGACGTCCGGCGCGCGTGTAACGCAGACCCACTAGCCATTCAAAAGAGAGATTTTTCACTGCAAATGTCGTTTCAAGGAATTAAGGCAGACAGAAGTTTGCCATACAATACGCTCTATGAAAAATTTAGAACTGATATTGCCGTTCAGCATACCCCCATCCGGACTGGAAAACGATCTGATTAAAGCGATGCAGACGCCTGCACTGGCGCGTCTGATTGCCTCTGCAAAACGCTCCACCGTCAAAAACATTGATCCGTTTGCCAAAGCACTGGTGCATGAATATTTGCTGGCAGACGAACTGGAGGGCGCACACGACAGCGATCCGTCAGTCACGTTAAACCGCATGCAGGAGAGAGGTTTGCGACCAACTGAGGGACGTTGGTTCACACTGCAACCTGTCCATATCCATATCGCTCGGGATCATTTAGTGCTGACTGACCAGCGGCGACTCGACATCTCAGAACAAGAGTCACGCGTCTTGTATGGCATTGCAAAAACAGCGGCTGAGGAAGCGGGAATGACGTTACTGTACGGCGATGCGTTGACATGGTTCCTACGTGCGGATAGCTGGACTGGATTAACAACAGCCAGTGCTGACGCGGCCTGCGGCCATAATGTCGATATCTGGATGCCGGATGGCGAACATGCGAGAGCCTGGCGCAAACTGCAAAATGAAATTCAGATGCTGTGGTTCGCACATACGCTGAATGATGAGCGCGAAGCGCTGGGTAAAAAAGTCATCAACTCAGTCTGGCTGTCTGGTGGTGCCGACACATTGATGACGCAAAACAAACCGACACATACAGCGCATTCATTTGGTGACTTACTTACCGGTTCAGATGCAAGCTCCACAGACACTGTATGCGTCTTACTTGAACAGTTAAGCGAATCCGCGATTAACAGCGACTGGGGACAATGGCTGACGAAAATGCAGACATTGGAAAGCGACTGGTTTGCGCCTGTACTCGCCACATTAAAAAACCGCCAGCTCGACAGCGTCACGCTGTTCTGCTCTGATGCACATCGGCTAACCAGCTTTCGGCTGACGCCGTGGTCGCTACGCAAATTCTGGATCAAACCCAGCCTGCAAGCACTTTTCACACTGAAGCCGACATGACCCGCATTACCACCCGCCCCTACTCCCTGCGCGAATCGGAAATGCTGCGACAAAGCGGCATGCACCCGGTGCTGGCACGTCTGTATGCTGCGCGTGGCGTACACAGCGCAATGGAGCTGAGTACAGAATTAAGCGCCATGTTGCCGCCTTCAGGCTTATTGCAGGTAGAGAAAGCAGCGGTTTTTCTGGCAGACGCGATCGCCGCACGTAAGAAGCTGGTAATCGTTGCCGACTATGACTGCGACGGCGCCACGGCCTGTGCGGTTGCCATTCGCGGCTTGCGTATGCTGGGCGCGACTGTTGATTACATCGTGCCGAATCGTTTTGAATACGGCTACGGCCTGACACCGGAAATCGTCGCGCTGACCATACGCGAAAAATCACCGGATATCATCGTCACCGTTGACAATGGCATCGCCAGTGTTGACGGCGTTGCCGCAGCGCACGCACAGGGCATCGCGGTACTCGTGACCGATCATCATTTACCCGGTGAACAGTTGCCCGATGCCGAGGTGATAGTCAATCCGAATCAACCTGATTGCACTTTCGGCAGTAAGCATCTGGCGGGGGTCGGCGTGATGTTTTATGTGTTGCTCGCACTGCGGGCAGAATTGCGCAAGCGCGGCGTATTTGACCAGCAACAGCAACCCAAGCTTGATACCTTGCTTGATCTGGTCGCGCTGGGCACAGTTGCCGACGTCGTGCAGCTTGATGCGAATAATCGTATTCTCGTTGCGCAAGGACTTAAACGCATGCGAGCAGGACGTGTTTGCGTGGGCATTGCAGCGTTATTCCGGGTCGCTGGTCGTGAGCCTCGCAACGCCAGCCCGTTTGATCTGGGCTTTGCACTTGGCCCGCGCTTAAATGCCGCCGGCCGTCTTGCCGATATGTCGCTCGGCATAGAATGCCTGACCACCGATGACGAAGGCCGTGCCTGGCAAATAGCTCAGGAACTCAATAGCATCAATGCCGAACGCAAAGACATAGAACGCGACATGCAAGACGTCGCGATGCTGCATCTCGATCAGTTTGAGCCTGCAACCAGCCATACGATTACCGTTTTTGACGAAAGCTGGCATCAGGGTGTGATCGGCATTGTCGCCTCGCGACTCAAAGATAAGTTTTATCGTCCGACGATTACTTTCGCGCCGGGTGACGATCGCCTGATCAAAGGCTCCGGCCGCTCCATTCCCGGCTTTCACTTGCGTGACGCGCTTGATCTGGTTTCGAAACATGCCCCGACGCTGATACAAAAATTCGGCGGGCACGCAATGGCGGCTGGGCTAACCTTACGCCATGAAGATTTACCCGCATTCCAGCAAGCGTTTGAAGCCGTAGGAAAAAGCTGGTTGCAACAACATCAGCTGGAACGCATCATAGAAACCGACGGCGCGCTCGAAGAAGCCTATTTCACGACAGACTTTATCGCCTTAATGGACAGTCAGGTCTGGGGTCAGGGTTTTCCGCCACCGGTGTTCTGCGATGACTTTAAACTGATCTCACAACGCATCTTGAAAGAACGCCATTTAAAACTGGTGCTGGAGAAAAATGGTGTTCGTTATGACGCGATCTGGTTTGGTCATACCGACAATCTGAGCGAACATGTGCATGTCGCATTCAGGCTCGATGCCAATGAATACAACGGTGTCACCAGAGTTCAGTTGCTGGTCGAGCATATTGAATGCTGACTTAGCAAAAACTGCACGACGGCATCTGCTGCCAGCGCCAAGTTTTCTGCTGATGCATTTGGGAGCAACTGCATATCCGGCGTATGAATTTGCAGCAGATGATCACCGCGCAGCAGCCTCAGAGTGAAGTTTGCTGCCGCCAGATCCACAATACGATGCAGGCTCGCAACCGTGCAATGAGGATCCTTGTCGCCGCTAACGATCTGCAAAGGGCGGGTTTCTGCGAGCAGACCCGGGTAATATGTGGCGCGGACATCGCACAGCTTACCATCCTGCATTTCATCGAACAAAGGCGTGATCAGCACGCCGCTGTTTAATTCTACGTCGTCGCACAATGCCTGCCAGACAATCAGGCTGCCAAATGATTTTCCAATGATATGCACTTGCGTTGGCAATACGCGTGATTCTGCACGCAGCTGCCCTATCACTTCTTTTAGCTGTTGCAACTCATCTTGTAATGCAGATGATGGCTGGCCGGCGAGCGGATCCGTAGAAACGCCAGTTAAGACGCCCTGCCGCAAATCCTGCTGCGACCGCCTTATCCGCCAGCAAGCTGAATAACTCCCTGTGCATGGCATAACGCAATCCCGGTGCGATCACGATTGCAGGAAAAGGACCGCTACCGGCGGGAAAATCGACCAAGAAAGTCATGTTTCTATCGTTTCAGGTTTAATTCAGTTTTGACTATGTTTCGACTGTGTTTTGACTAATTTTCAATTAAATAGTAACTTAGTTTTGGAAACTAATTTTCATTTACGCAGTCCATGTATTGATAGGTAACCAATATTACCCAAATCAAAAACCAAAAAAGATCCTCAAAGACCTGAAAGACGAAAAGAAACAATTACATGAGATTGCCCGCCAGCAAACCTTTATCATCAGCGACCGCACTGCTCCCCTTATTCGGATTATTCCTCAGCGGTTTCTTTACATTGAATTGCGCTCTTGCTGCGACAGAAAACGTTGCTACCGACAAGACTCAGGTCAGCACAGGGAAATCTGCTGGCAACAAAGCTTATCCGGGCATCGTGCAACTGACCGTTGATGCCAGCGATCTGGACAGGAAAATTTTTAACATCCGCGCCAGTATTCCGGTACAAACTGGCCCGCTAACACTATATTTCCCCGAATGGCTGCCAGGCAAACATGGCACAAACGGAGCCTTGAACCAGCTTGCAGGGCTGCACTTCAGCGGCAACCAGCAATCCATCGCCTGGAAACGTGACCCATTGAATATGTATGCGTTTCATCTGCAAATTCCTGCAGGCGTCAGTCAGCTCAAAGCCGAATATCAGTTCCTGTCACCGACGGATGATAAATTCGGCCGCGTTACGATCACGCCGGAAATTATCGGTGTGCAATGGAATAACATGATTCTGTATCCGGCGGGCGCAGCGTCTGACCAGATACAGATTCAGCCTACCCTGATTTTGCCAGCTGGATTTCAATTCGGCAGCGCACTGAAGCTGGCAGAAAAAAGTGAGAACCTGAGCCTAAGTCAAAGCCAAAACGAGTTTCAGTTCAAGCCTGTCACGCTGGAGGAGCTGGTTGATTCGCCCGTATTTGCAGGGAAATATTTCAAACGTTTTGATCTCAATCCCGGCGCAAAAGTACCTGTGCATCTGAATGTGGTGGCGGATAAACCTGAATCACTGAATGCCACGCCCGAACAAATCGCAGCGCATAAGGCGCTGGTGCAGCAAGCGACTATCCTGTTCGGCTCACAACATTATCGCCATTACGATTTTTTACTGGCACTCAGCGATGAATTTTCCGGCATAGGGCTTGAACATCACCAGTCCAGCGAAAATGGCGTGCGCCCGGGTTACTTCAGCGACTGGGCAAAAAAATCCAGCGGCCGCGATTTGCTCGCGCATGAATACACCCATTCATGGAACGGAAAATTCCGCCGCCCCGCAGATCTGCTGACGCCGCACTTCAACACACCAATGCAAGATAGCTTGTTGTGGGTTTATGAGGGACAGACTCAGTACTGGGGCTATGTATTGGCAGCGCGTTCGGGATTGATGAAGCAGGAACATATTCGCGACGTGCTGGCAAACGTGGCCGCTTATTACGATCATCAGAGCGGGCGCAGCTGGCGCAATTTGCAGGACACGACTAATAATCCCGTGTTTGTGAGCCGCCGCAGTCAGGCCTGGAGCGATTTTCAGCGGGATGAAGATTATTACCGCGAAGGCGCATTACTCTGGCTGGAAGTTGATGCGCAGTTACGCGCACTTTCGCAAGAAAAACGCTCGCTGAATGATTTTGCCAGCAAGTTTTTTGGCGTCAATGATGGCAGCATACGCCCGCTAGCTTATCAATTGAGCGACGTGATCAACACCCTCAATGAAATACAGCCATTTGACTGGGGGCATTTCCTGCAAGAGCGTGTCGAAGGTTTACAAAGCAAAACACCGACTGCGAGTCTGGAACTGGCTGGCTGGAAACTGGTGTACACCGAGAAACCGTCAGAGTATGCAAAAGCAACAGAAGATGCGCAGGATGGTGACTTTCTGTATTCGCTCGGATTCAGTCTGGATAAAACCGGCAAAATCACTCGCATGCTATTAAACAGCCCTGCCGGTAAAGCGAATATCCTGAGCGGCAGCCTGATCATCGCCGTTAATGGCAAAAGCTATAAAGCGGACGCTCTGAAATCAGCAATCACCAATGCCAAATCGCAAAACCAAGCCATTGAGCTGATCGTCAGACATGGCGACTACTACCGCACAGTCAGGTTCGATTATTTTGAAGGATTAAAATATCCGGCATTAATACGTGACAACAGTCATCCGGACCGGATCACGAAGATACTCAGTCCTTTGAAATGAGCAAGCGCCTGGGTCAGCGACAGGCAACGCCGACGGTAAACGTGACCACTTGCGTTTTATCTGTCACAGTTCTATCCCGCCCTCCAGGCGACGATATTTTTAGTTCCACCCACCGACAGGAGATCACCAAAAGTGAAAACTCAAGCAATTAAAACACCAACATTCAAAGCGCAGATTGTGAGCGCCATTGCATTACTGATCGCTGGGGCTGCCAGTGCATCTGCGGCAGAACCTGCCAAAGCAGCGCCACTGCAGTCGGGTATTGACGTTCAGTACAACGACAAATCCGTCAAACCACAAGAAGACTTTTACCGTCACGTCAATGGCACCTGGCTCAAAAATGCCCAGATCCCGTCAGACCGTTCTTCTGCCGGTGCTTTCATGGATTTGCGCGAAGCAGTTGTGCCACGTCTGCACGCTATCATCGATGGGCTGGCAAAAGCCAAGAATGCCAGCGGATCAGATGCGCAGAAAATCAGCGATCTGTACGCCAGCTTCATGGATACGAAAAGTATAGAAGCTGCTGGTCTGAAGCCATTGCAGGCGGATTTTGCCAAAATCGATGCGCTGACCGATAAAAAGCAAATTCCTGTCCTGATGGCGTGGCTCAATCGCATCAGCGTCACCGCGCCTTACGATATTCAGGTGCATCAGGACAATAAAGATTCGACCAAATATGTGCTCGACATCGCTCAATCCGGTCTGGCCTTACCTGACCGTGACTACTACCTGAAAGACGACGACGCCAAGCTGAAAGATACACGCAGCAAATATCTGAAGCATATCGAAACCATGCTGACGATGTCGGGCGACAAAGAAGCCGCAAAAAATGCGGCGGCGATTCTCGCATTTGAAACAGAACTCGCGAAAGTACAATGGACCAAAGTCGATTTGCGCGATCCGATCAAGGCTTACAATAAAGTCGAGATCAGCAAAATCAATGAACTCACTGCAGGCTACGACTGGAATGCCTATCTGAAAGAACTCGGCGTCACCGGCAAAATTGATTATGTCATCGTCAGCCAGCCCAGCTATCTGGTTGGCATGAACAAGGTATTGCAGGAAACATCGCTCGACACGATCAAGGCGTACTTCAAATGGCATTTGCTGAGTTCGGTTGCAAGCCAGTTGCCTAAGCAATACAGTGACGAGAATTTCGCATTCTTTTCAAAAACACTGCGCGGTGTTCCTGAACAGGAAATCCGCTGGAAACGCGGTGTCCGCCTGGTCGATTCCGGCATGGGTGAAAGCTTAGGCAAACTGTATGTCGCCAAGTACTTCCCTGCTGAAAGCAAAGCGAAAATGGAAAAACTGGTCGCGAATCTGTTGTTAGCGTACAAGGAAAGTATCGATACGCTGGACTGGATGAGCCCGGAAACGAAGAAAGAAGCACAGGCAAAACTGGCAACGTTCATGCCTAAAATCGGCTATCCGAATAAGTGGAAAGATTACTCCGCGCTGCACATCACCAAAGGCGATGCGGTCGGCAATCTGCGTGCTATCCGTAGTTTCGCTGCACAAACCGAACTCAATAAACTCGGCAAACCGATTGACCGCGACGAATGGGGCATGACACCGCAAACCGTGAATGCGTATTACAACCCGGAGATGAATGAAATCGTCTTCCCGGCTGCGATCCTGCAACCACCGTTCTTCAATCCGAAAGCGGACGATGCCGTGAACTACGGTGGTATCGGTACCGTTATCGGACATGAAATCAGCCACGGCTTCGACGATCAGGGTGCACAATATGACGGCGCGGGTAATCTGCGTGACTGGTGGACAAAAGAAGATCACGTCAAGTTCGCTGCGAAAACAGCCGCACTGGTCAAACAGTACAATGCATTCAGCCCGGTTCCCGGCTACAACGTCAATGGCGAACTGACGCTGGGTGAAAATATTGCCGACAATTCCGGTCTGGCAATTGCCTACAAAGCTTATCAGTTATCGCTTGGCGGCAAACCTGCGCCAGTCATTAACGGCTTAACCGGTAACCAGCGTTTCTTCATGGGTTTTGGTCAGGTCTGGCGCGGCAAATTGCGCGAACAGGAAGCGATCATCCGTATCAAGACCGATCCGCACTCCCCTGGCGAATTCCGCGCCAATGGTTCACTGCGTAATATGACCCCGTTCTATCAATCGTTCGGCGTCAAAGAAGGCGACAAGATGTATCTGCCGCCAGCAGAACGCGTGTCGATCTGGTAATCAGTCAGCTGATTGTCACACTGCCGTATAACAGCGGCAGCGACAGTTCAATATGAAAAGCCGGGTATAAAAATATGCCCGGCTTTTTTTGTCTGAAGTACTGAATTTGCCTGTCAGCAGACATAGCGTGCGAAGTGTCTGAATTGTCCAACGTCTACGTGACACACGCCAGCGGCTCGATAAAGACTAAATATGAGAAAAATAATACTGGGGGAGTATATTTTAAAGCCCTTTATTTATAAGGACATGAAGGCTAAAAACGCAGATACTCCCCTGAAAATCCATTTTTTCCGGAATATTCAGGGTGGTTTCAGCTTGACGCCTGATTGATTCAGGCTGGCGCAGCAGCACCCAGCAAGATAATTCCCGGAATCAGATTGCGCCCATCGGCACCAAGGTATTCGCGGGTTTCGGCTGGAAAGCTCCACGCCATCATGCCTGCCTCCGATGTGCGCAAAGCGGCGATCAGGGCAAAAATATCCGCCTCAAGTCGCTCAGCTGTCGGCGCACAGCTTGCCCTCAAATAGACCGGTAAAAATGCGACGCCGCAGGCCGCTGAGTCTAAGCCGTTAAGAGTATGACTGGCATCTTTGACTGCTGACGCCAGAACTTTATTCGCCAGAAAAACAGCCTGCCGTGAACGCAGCGCCAGATATTCCTGTTTTGCCTCGATCAGCTCGCCGCCCTGCGCATCTGAAATCCACAAATCACAGCGCCCCAGCCACTCTTTGGTTGCATGACCGTGCTGGCGGGATTTTCTGGCCTGATATTCTTCCAGCGCCACTCGCCCTGAACGCCAGGCTGCCTGCGCCAGTATGCCGACATTGCTGCGCTCGGTGTACCAGTAAGCCGCATCATCGACTTGCTGCGCAAATTCAACGTGACACGCAGCCCACGCCTGCAATACTGGCAGCCATGCGGCAAACCTGTTCTGATCCCGGATTTCTGCGCCGACTATCGCCTTCATTACGTCTTATTCATTCCTGTTTTATTTACGTCACGCGCCATGTGTTCACATGGCAGATTTATGTTGACTCACCGTCAGCCTGGCGACGACGCATTTCAGCGACACGGACAACCACATACGCAATCAGCGCACAAACGAAGAATAACAGCAGCATCCACGCAATGCCCTGCAAGGTGGCGATAATGGTGCGGTAAATTTCGAGTATCCAGCGTTCTGAAGTCAGTTCCAGCAGTTTGTTTTCCTTATCAAATCTCGCTGGCACGATGTATTTTTCGAGCTCGTAAATTCGCACGCCTGAAGAAATGCCGACCACCAGAATCGCAAATTTCATGTATTTCAGCCACGCAGCGCTGATTGCGTCGGCGATGATACGCTTCAGTATCATGTCTATCGGCTGCGTGAACATACGGGAAACGAGCAAAGCAACGGCAACGGCTACTGCAAAAGTGACCAGCAAAAGAGTCAGAAACATGACGTATCCTTTTCAATTCGTTCGATGATATCGGGTGAAATGCTTTATCCCTGTGTTACGGTGGATGTTCTGGCAACGTGCAGTTTCTCAAAAAAGCTGACCACATCGGCCTCTGCACGGGTCCGCGCAAACGAAGGCAGACTTTGCCAGATGCGTCGACCATAAGGTTTGGAAATCAGTCGCGGGTCGCAGATCATCAGCACACCGCGATCGGTTTCATCGCGTATCAGGCGCCCTGCCCCTTGCTTCAGATTAATAATCGCCTCAGGTAACTGGTGATGCACAAAACCGTTCAGCCCCTTCTTTTCCATCGCTGTGATACGGGCAGCCAGTACAGGATCATCCGGCGGGGAAAATGGCAATTTATCGATAATCACCAATGACAGCGCTTCACCGCGTACGTCCACACCTTCCCAGAAACTCTGACTGCCGATCAGCACACCATTCCCGGCAGCCCGGAAACGATCGAGTAACTCGGTTCGCCCAGCGTCGCCCTGCACAAACAAGGGAAAATTCAAACCGCGTTTTTCAAATTCTTCTTTCAGGCGTTCCGCACTGAATTTCACCGCTTTGAGCGTGGTGCATAACAAAAACGTGCGACCACCTGCCGCAGCAATCACCGGCAATGCCGCTTCGACCACCGCTTCTGCATAGTCCCGTGAATTTGGCTCAGGCATGCCGTTCGGCACATACAAGTAACCCTGTTCCTGATAATTAAACGGGCTCGGCCAGGTATGTGCGGGTTCATTCCACAATCCCATTTGCGAGACAAAATGGCTGAAATCATTTTTCACCGCCATCGTCGCGGAAGTAAATATCCAGGCACGCGGAACACCTTCACGCTGCTTATTGAATATCGGCGCAATCGACAGCGGAGTGCGATGCAGTTGTAATGAGACAGAAAAAGCTTCGACCCATAAAACGTAGTCACCCGCTTTTTCCTTGTCTTTCGGCTCAGCATTCCAGTTATCGATCTGATCCTGCAGCAGGATCGCGCGGGCGCGGCATTGTTCTATCGTTTCGGCGCGTTCGGCCTGTTTTTCCAGTACAGCGATCATGTCGCTTATCGTGGCTTTGAGCGTATCCAGGGTTTCAAAAAACGGACTCGATGGCGCGATCTGATCGATAGAAAGACGCACAATATCCTGCGGAAATGCGAGACGTAAATCGCGGGCCGCGCGTTCAACAGGTGCCACCAGCTTGGCCCATTCAGCACCGTCACGGGCATGTGACAAGCCTTCAGCAAGAACGTCGCGGCAAAGCTCCAGTACCTGCGACGTAGAAACGGTTTCACCAAAAAACAGCGTCGCGGTTTCCGGTAACTGATGGGCTTCATCGAAAATCACGGTATTGGCCGACGGCAGCAATTCAGCAATGCCGGTGTCTTTCAGTGCGACGTCGGCGAAAAACAAATGATGATTGACTACCACCACATCTGCCTGCTGCGCTTCCTTACGTGCTTTCATGACGAAGCAATCCTGGTAGTACTGACACTCTGATCCCATGCAGGTATCTTTAGTCGATGTCACCAGACTCCATACGCTGGCATTTTCAGGGACACGCGACAGTTCAGATTTATCACCGCTGCTGGTGGTCTTAATGAAACGTGCGATGTCGCGCAGGTAGCCGACATCTTCGCGCGAACTCAGGCGCCCGTTTTGCAAGGTTCGTTCCAGATGATAATGGCACAGATAGTTGGCCCGGCCTTTGAGCAAAGCGACCGAAACCGGTGCCCGCAAGACCTTTTTGATCATAGGAATGTCACGTAAAAACAACTGATCTTGTAAGTTTTTTGTACCAGTTGAAACAATTACTTTCCCACCCCACAGCAAAGCCGGCGTCAGATACGCATAGGTTTTCCCTGTACCAGTGCCCGCCTCTGCCAGCAAAGTACTCTGCCCGGCGATCGCCGCTGCAACTGCCTTTGCCATTTCTGTCTGTGCCTGACGAGGCCGGTAGCCCGCGATGCTGGTACTGAGCGGCCCTGTCGGACCAAAAATCTGCTCTACTTCGGCATCGTGCGATACGCCGGGATTTATCGTACTGGGAAGGGTATTTTCAATCAAAATGAGGCAATCAGAAGCTAAAACAGGAATATTATTGGCAAAAAAACTCAGGCAGGCACATCCGGCATCATTTGCATTTTAAGCAGAGTAATATGGTCTTTGAGCTGTAATTTACGTTTTTTGAGGCGACGTAACTGCAGCTCGTCATGTGCGGGGTCTGTGGACAAGGTGTTAATCACCATATCGAGATCGCGATGTTCTAGTTCTAACTCAATTATTCGTTGCCGCACTTGTTCAGGATGGCTCATAGCCTTCAGCTTAAAGTAAAATAGGATGAATTCTTGGAAATCAGCACGAGCTGATTTCCGTTAGTGTAATCTACCGAGACGTATGAGCCAATATAAGATCGAAGCTGGTACCGGACAACATATCGGTGACCGCCAGGAACAACAAGACCGTGTCGGCTTATTTGCCGCTGCCAATGCACCAGGCTATATGATGGCTGTGGTCGCCGATGGCATGGGCGGGAAAAGTGGCGGTGCGCTTGCAGCAGAACAGGTAGTCCGTACGGCTAAACAATTATTTGATGATTTCTATCCGGGTAATGATGTTCGTGTCCTGCTCGAAAACATACTCAACGAAGCGCACACCGTTATTAAACTGTCTGCCGTCTCATCTGAAAAAGAACCACACAGCACTTTCGTTGCAATGGTCATCACACCGCAGCAACAAGCGATCTGGGCACATGCCGGCGACTCACGTCTTTACCGTTTCAGCGGTCCGAATTTTGCCGAAAAAACGCGTGATCATTCTTATGTAGAACAACTGGTTGAAGAAGGAAAGATTCTTCCAGAAGAAGCGAAAACCCATAAGCTGTCGAACATACTGACGAATGTGCTGGGTTCCACCACGACTCCGCCGTATATCACTTTTGGTCAGTACGAAGGCTTAAAAGCCAACGACAGCTTTTTGTTATGTTCTGATGGACTCTGGCATTATTTCGACGATGCAGAGCTTTCTGCGGCTGTTGCCGCAAATTCACCAAGACAAGCCTCTGAATTACTGATCAGAAAAGCCCGGGACCGTGGCGCACCACGTGGAGACAACTGTACATTCGCGATTGTGAAATTAGTCGTGCCGCCGGCAGAAGTTAAAACCTACACCGTACAAAAAATGCGCAGAGCAATCTGAGATTAAAGAGCTGAAATCAAAAAGGAAGCCAGATTGGCTTCCTTTTTTTTATTGCCCCGCTTGATTACTGACTATTTCTTCTTACTCGCAAACAAAGCCTGATTCGCTTTACGGTCGGCGTTCACGGTCTGCATGTGCGGTCTGGCGCTGATTCTTGCCAGATAATCCTTGACCGGCAAATCCGCGAGGAAATCACGTCCATAAATTATTTTCGTCGCCATGGAGACCAATGGCAGATGGCATATTGCGACGCAATCGGCCATGGTAAAAGTATCGCCGGCGATAAAAGAATCAAATTTTGCCAGTTGAGAAAAAGCAGAAATATGGCGTGCCAGCTGTTTTTCCACACGGTTCCTGACTTCTTCCGACACCTGTCCGCCAAAAAAAGCCTGCGGATACAATTCACGTGCGAGTAACTCCAGATGCAACTCCATAAATACGATCAGTTCCCGCACTTTTGCTGCTGCAAACGGATCTGCGGGTAATAATGGTTTTTGCGGATACGCTTGTTCTAAATAATCCAGAATGACCTGCGACTCGCACAGTGTCCCCTGTTCAGTTTCAATATAAGGAACTTTACCCAGCGGAGATTTACGCAGCAGATCAGGCGCTCTGTCTGTCCATACGAGAACTTCTTCAAACGGAATATCTTTCTCGAGCAGAGCCAGTTTCACCTTGTTGTAATAATTACTGACAGCAAATCCACAGAGTTTAATCATTGTCTGGCCTCATGATTGATACAACTGAATAACAGTTAATCAAGGTTTATAAAGATTGTCAGCGACAACAGCGCCACTGACATTATGGATTAGTTTTGAAATCGATAGTCTCAAAATTAATCACGTTGGTATCTGTATCCGGCTCCGCTTTCCCGCTATCGGCATGCAGTTCCACATTAGGCACTTTTTGCCAGCCAGAAGTATCTTTGTCTGCAGGCCTCATCCTGTCTAACTCGTTGGCGACGGATATCAACAGCAAAATATCACGGTACACCGGTAACTCAAATCCCATGCGTTTACCGTCGCGATCATCAACCAGCAGACTCTCAAGGAAAGGCAAGATGTCTTTCGTATTCCAGAGTGCACATATCTTATTCATCAGATGCTCAAAATCATCCAGATGACGGGTTGGCAAAGTCAAAGGATCCACTTCAAACTCAGGGACATTCGCATTGAAGAAAACAATAAAGCGATCCCGCAATGCGTCGTATTTTTCTTTGTTTTTTGTCACTCGGTAAAGATCAAGTAGATACAGCCAGGGCACTGGAGAATCGGGGCGTTCCTGCTCTGCCTGCGGCTCCAGAATTTCAATCGCACGTTCAGGGTCGTTTACCGACATCCAGAACTCTGCCTCTTGCGTCACATCTGAAATTTCTTCTACTTTCAAAGAATTGGCACGAGACGAGAAGAAATTAAAGGTACTGCTGTTGGTGTCTTCAAGCGATGGAGTAAACGCGCGGACGGTAGCCGACACAGCGCCTGTATCCAATGCTGTTTCTGCTGGCTGCGCTCTCACAGATGTCGCAGCGGACGCGGGTCCGGACGGTGTTTTCAATAAGATCGAGCTGTTAATGCCATTGGTCGTCGTCGGCCCGTAGGTTGCCTGTACGTCATTGACCAGCTCTTCAATATTTCTCTTCTGTTCAGGCACTGGCTGCTTAGGCTCTTCCTGTTCCCACCAGGTTGATGCATAACGTTTGTGCAAGCGTTGAATGTGGACGAAAAGCAGACCTATCATCGCCAGACCGGCAATGATCAACGCGCCCAGAACATACAGCCAGGGTTTCGCAACAGCCGTATCTTTTAATTCATCAAAAGCCGCTTTATCCTGCTGAATCTTGCGTTTTAACTGAATCGCCTCCTGCTGAAGGCTTTGTATTTTCTGTTGATCAGCCTTATTTTTATCAGCTGAGACTGGCGGGTTTTCTCCACGCAACATCGCCGCAAACTGTGCCTGTGCCAGGCGTAACTCCGCGATATCCGGCCTATTTTCTGCTTGCTGTTCCGATGTTGTGGCAGACAAGGTATCCGCCATTTTCAACCCGGCCGGAATGAGCTGCACATCCGCTTCATCAGATAACTTTAACGCATCCCGGCCTGAGCCGGATGCGCGTGCAGCATGAACTTTTTGTGCAGCAGCGATACTGCTCTTTTTTGTTTCCGCCTTGGTATTTGCCACCGGCGATGGGCGCTGCGGTTCTTTTTTGCTCCGTATTGGTTCTTTTACCATCGCGACTGGCGATGCCGGTGCCGGGCTGTCATTCTGGTTCACGACTGGCAAACTCAGATTTTTACCAAAAGCCTTAAATTCCGGAGGATCGAGCAATATCAGAAAATCACGGTGTAACTGAATCTCACAACCGACGTTCAGCACCACCTTCAATGCAGGTTCCTGCAAATTTTTGCGGGTAGACAGTCTCAGTATCCGTGAGTCGCCCTGAGCCGACATGTCCAGACTGACCACTGACAGTAAATCACCATCAGTTGTTTCTACACGAGCTTTAAAACAGTGGAGATCGGCATCCCGCGCATCGGCACCAGTGACTTCTAATTGCGCTTTCAAAGGTTGCCCTAAACCCGACTGAACTCGCAAGCCACCAACACCAAGTGCATAAGCCGACCCAGCCGAACCGGCCGCGATCACGCTGGCACATATCAAGTGTAAGGACGACCTTGGAAAGGGAGCAAAAATAATAATTTCCTCAATGAAAATGAAACAGCATTCTGACGATATGCTCTAATCGCAATATTACTGTCGTTATAACAAAACTTGTTACAACTGGAAATACTAAACAGGAAACAATCTGGCTTTCCGACAAGTAATTTGATGATATTTATCAATTCAGGCAACAAATCGAATAACAAATAATATAAACGCCGGCATCCGGTTCGATTGAGGTTTATTTTTGCCGGTGATCCAGAATTTTCTTGGCGATTCCGCGCAAAATATTTACTTCCTCCAACTCCAGACGGGTACGTGAAAACAGACGCTTCAGACGCGGCATCAACTTTTTCGGATGTGCCGGATCAATAAAATCAATCGCAATCAATGCCTGCTCAAGATGCGAATACATGCCTTCGACCGCCTCATTAGTTGCCGCCTGCCCATGGAATCCGACTTGCGGTTCAGCAGACGTCAGTTGCATCGCCATCCTGGCCTCGTATGCCAGCAGTTGTATTGCCTGCGCCAGATTTAAAGATGAGTATGCCGGATTCGCAGGAATATTGATTAATGCCTGACAATTCATGACAACCTCGTTTGGCAAACCATAACGCTCGCTGCCAAATATAAAAGCGACGCCCCCCCCCTGCCGGTGAGCAATACTTTCCGCCAACTCTCGGGGAGTGATAACAGGTGGTGAAAATTCGCGCAAACGGGCGCTCACTGCCGTAACAAGATCACAACCAGCGAGCGCTTCCTCAACAGTATCAACGATGCGGGCAGATTCAAGAATATCTTGCGCCCCACTGGCAAAAGCGATTGCCTCAGGATGGGTCAATACATCAGGATATCGCGGCCGTACCAGTAGCAATTTCGTAAACCCCATGGTTTTCATCGCCCTTGCCGCAGCACCGACATTACCGGGATGGCTGGTCTCTACCAGTACAAAACGCAGACGTTGAAAAAGAGATGTGTCGGTTTGGGTCAAGTTCATTTAAAATAGCATCATTCAGCGTTAATTATTTTTGGTTACGTGCTTTCGCCGGGCAAAGACAATAGCGCACGCTCTTTATCATTTTTGTGTAGCAAACCAGTTTCTCCCATCAAGAGAGGGAGATACCGTTTGCCGTCATTTTATCGGAAACTATATGCACCCAATGCTCAATACGGCGATTAAAGCCGCTCGTCGCGGCGCGACATTAATTAACCGCGCTTCATTTGACCTCGACCGCGTCAGCGTCACTGAAAAACATTTCAACGATTTTGTCACAGAAGTTGACCAAGCCGCTGAAGCCGCCATCATTGAAGTGCTGAAGACAGCCTACCCTGATCATGCGATTCTCGCCGAAGAGTCGGGAGCTTCCGCTAATTTGCACGACGAAAATGATTATGTCTGGATCATTGATCCTCTCGATGGAACGACGAATTTCATCCACGGTTTTCCACAATACTGTGTTTCAATTGCCCTGCAACATCGCGGCGTTATTACGCAAGCGGTTGTCTACGATCCTACCCGTAACGAATTATTCACCGCCAGCAAAGGTGCGGGGGCGTTTCTCAACGAAAAACGTATTCGCGTCACCCGCTGCGACAAGATCGCCGACGCGCTGATCGGCACAGGTTTCCCTTCACGTGATTTGTCTGGCCTCGATCAGTACATGGAGATGTTCAAAGTAATGACAGGTAAATGTCAGGGACTGAGAAGACCGGGTTCTGCTGCACTGGATCTTGCCTATGTTGCGATGGGTCGCCTTGATGGCTTCTTTGAAAAAGGACTGGCTCCGTGGGACGTTGCTGCCGGCTCTTTGCTGATTACTGAGGCAGGTGGTATTGTCGGCACCTTCTCTGGCGAATCAGATTATCTGTATAAAGGTGATGTACTTGCCGGCACACCTAAAGTTTTCGGACAGATGGTTAATTTATTGCAGCCATTTACAGCATCGGCAACAAAATAATATCTCTTATGCTCCGGATCCCGGGGCACCGTCTTCGCCGGACTGGTAATAACCAGTCCGGGTTTTAAAGAAAATCTACAGAAACACATGCCCTCATTCAACGAACTCGGTTTATCCGAGGACATTCTTCGCGCTGTCAGCGAACAAGGTTACACATCTCCCACGCCTATTCAACAACAAGCAATTCCTGCGGTCATTCAAGGCGGGGATCTGCTGGCTGGTGCGCAGACCGGTACTGGTAAAACAGCTGGTTTTACGCTGCCGATTTTGCAGCGTCTGTCGACCTCAGCCAATGCGCCTAAGGATAAAACTGGTCGTCGCCCCATCCGCGCACTGGTGCTGACACCAACGCGGGAGCTGGCAGCCCAGGTACAGGAAAGTGTGGAGCTGTACGGAAAATTTTTGCCGCTGACATCGGCGGTAATTTTCGGTGGCGTGGGTATCAATCCGCAAATCAAAGTTTTAAAGCATGGCGTCGATATTCTGGTTGCGACGCCGGGTCGTCTTCTGGATCATCATCAGCAGGGAACGATTGATCTGCGTCACATCGAGATTCTTGTGCTGGATGAAGCTGATCGTATGCTGGATATGGGCTTCATTCACGACATCAAAAAAGTGCTGGCCATCCTGCCACCCAAACGTCAGAACTTGCTGTTCTCGGCAACTTTTTCCGATGATATCAAGGCGCTCGCCGACCGGCTACTGAACAATCCGGCCATGATAGAAGTTGCCCGTCGTAATTCAACGGTCGAAGTGATCGCGCAAAAAGTGCATCCGGTTGACAGGGATAAAAAACATCCGCTGCTAGCACACCTCATCAAGACACATGCGTGGTCTCAGGTGCTGGTGTTTACCCGCACCAAACACGGCGCCAATAAACTGGTGGAGCAACTGGCGAAAGACGGTATCGCTGCAATGGCAATCCACGGCAATAAGAGCCAGTCGGCGCGCACCAAAGCCTTATCCGAATTCAAAGATGGCAGCCTGCCTGTATTAGTTGCCACCGATATTGCTGCGCGCGGCATTGATATCGACCAGTTGCCACACGTCGTCAACTATGATCTGCCGAATGTGCCTGAAGATTATGTTCACCGTATCGGACGTACTGGCCGCGCTGGCGCCAGCGGTGAAGCAGTGTCACTGGTGTGCGTGGATGAATTCAAATTGCTGGCTGACATTGAGAAATTCATCAAACGCAAAATTCCACAGGAAATAATTGATGGATTTATTCCCGATCCGAACGCCAAAGCACAACCCATACAATTGCGTAGCTTTGAGGGACGCGGTCACGGTCACCCCAACCGAGGATCACGTTCGCAGGCTGGCAACAAGCCGGGACAAGCCCGCACACCTGGCAAAACATCTGGAGCTGCGCCTGCCCGCGATGGCGCAGGTAAGCCCCGCCCGCAGGGAAATCGTCCGGCGGTAAAGCAATCAAGCGCTCACCGCTCTGGCGGACGCGGCAAGAGTTAATTATTTAACTCATTTCACACAACGAAGGACACAGGAAGATACAACTGATTTCCCTGCGTTCTTCGTCACCATTTCACTCTCACTTTGATCAAATACTGCTCATGCATCTGCTGAGTCGGTGATGTCAGTACCTGCTCTCTTTCTGTCTCTGATTGCAGTGCTTTTTACCAGTCACAAACTAGCTGTCCTTATAGGTATGCTCACAATTCCGACAAAGACACTAGCCGCATACGGGAACTTTCCCGTTTACCAAATCGGATCAGGCAGATCTGGAAGCAAGCGTAGACCACCAGCATCGTCTGTGATAAGGTGCGCAACAAATCTGACCTGATATACCCTACACCCAGGACGGGTAACAGCAAAAAAAAATACATCGAATAACAATAAGCAATATGACCGCAAAAGAAACACAACATACTCCCATGATGCAGCAATATCTGCGTATCAAAGCAGATCATCCAGACACGCTGGTGTTCTATCGCATGGGAGATTTTTATGAACTTTTTTTTGACGATGCAGAAAAAGTCTCACGCCTGCTAGGCATCACGCTGACCCAGCGTGGCAGCTCAGGAGGCAGCCCCATCAAAATGGCTGGCGTGCCGTTTCATTCATTAGAACCCTATCTCGCCAAGCTGGTGAAAATGGGAGAATCTGCGGCAATTTGCGAACAAATTGGTAACCCCGCCACCAGCAAAGGGCCGGTTGAGCGCAAGGTCATGCGTATCATCACACCAGGTACGCTGACTGATACTGATTTACTGCCTGAGAAGTCGGATCGCCCGCTGCTTTCGCTCTGCCTGTTGCAACACCGGAAAACCGTTACCGCCGGACTCGCATGGTTATCCTTAGCGAGTGGCTCACTGAAACTCATGGAATTTTCAACTGATGAAAAATCACTGTTTCAGCGCCTGCAACAAGAATTAGAACGCATTTCTCCAGCTGAAATTTTATTATCTGCCGGCACCCTTCTGCTCGATGAACACTATGCGCAACTGCCAGGCAAGTTCTCTGAAGTCCCTGACTGGCATTTTGATCTCAAGCAGGGGCAAAAGGCGTTACAAGATCAGATGGGAACAACGACGCTGACAGGTTTCGGTGCAGAGAATCTGAGCGCATCCCTGGGAGCATCGGGAGCATTATTACGTTATGCCGAAAATACACAGGGTCGTGGTTTGAAACACGTCAATAGCCTCAGTGTCGAAAGCGAGCATGAATTTATCGGTCTGGATACCGCAACCCGGCGCAATCTGGAACTGACCGAAACACTGCGCGGTCAGGAGTCGCCAACCCTGTTTTCACTGCTTGATCACTGTCGTACAGCAATGGGCTCGCGTTTGCTCAGACATTGGTTGCACCATGCCAAACGCGATCAGACCATTGCAGCAAGTCGGCATAGTTCGATCAAAGCTCTGATTCTGGCGGATTCTACCGATGGGCTGGCCACAACCCTGAATGCGATACCGGATATAGAACGGATCACCACACGGATTGCGCTGCAGTCGGCACGTCCGCGCGATTTATCCGCACTCAGGGATGGCCTGCAACATCTGCCTAACCTGCGCAATTACGTCAGCATGTGCATTGCCAATAATCAGACCAGTTTATTGACAAAGATATTGTCAGATTTAGCAACGCCTGCAGATTGTCTTGATTTATTGGAACGTGGACTGATGCCTTTACCGTCCACTATGGTCAGGGATGGTGGTGTCATCGCGAATGGCTTTGACACCGAATTAGATGAATTGCGAGCTTTATCTGAAAATGCAGGTCAGTTCCTGGTGCAACTGGAAGCCACAGAGCGAGAACGCACTGGCATCGCTAATCTGCGCGTCGAATACAATCGCGTACATGGCTTTTATATTGAAGTGACGAATGGTCAGAGTGACAAAGTACCGGACAATTATCGCCGTCGCCAGACCCTGAAAAATGCCGAGCGTTACATCACGCCGGAACTCAAAGCATTTGAAGACAAAGCATTGTCAGCGCAGGAACGTGCTTTGGTACGCGAAAAAATGCTGTATGAAAAATTGTTGCAGGATCTGCTGCCATATATCGGTTCTCTGCAGGCAATCGCACACTCAATTGCCCAGCTCGACGTGCTGGTAAGTCTCGCCGGACACGCCAGTAAAAACAACTGGTGCTCACCTCAACTCGTCAGCGAACCGATTCTGCAGATTAAGCAAGGCCGTCATCCTGTTGTGGAAAATCAGATAGAACGGTTTATTGCCAATGACTGCGATCTGTCTGAACAGCGTAAATTATTGCTGATTACCGGTCCGAATATGGGTGGTAAATCCACGTTCATGCGACAAGTTGCGCTGATCACCTTACTCGCTTACGTTGGTAGTTATGTGCCAGCCAGCTCTGCAGTCATCGGACCAGTTGACCGTATTTTTACCCGCATAGGTGCCGCTGACGATCTGGCTGGCGGACGCTCGACGTTCATGGTGGAAATGACAGAGTCTGCCGCAATTCTGAACGGTGCAACAGAAAATTCGCTGGTACTGATGGATGAAGTCGGGCGTGGCACTTCCACATTCGACGGACTGGCGCTTGCCTGGGCAATCTCGAAACATTTAATCCAGGTATCGAAAAGCTACACTTTGTTTGCGACACATTATTTCGAGTTAACGCAATTGCCGGAGCTTCACCCAAGTGCTGAAAATGTTCACTTATCCGCAGTTGAGCATAAGGAAAACATCGTCTTTCTGCATGCGGTACAGCCGGGGCCTGCATCACAAAGCTATGGCTTACAAGTCGCTCAGTTAGCGGGAATTCCTCAGAGCGTCATCCGATCTGCCCGCAAACATCTGGCCGAGCTGGAAGCGCACTCCGTACAATCGACAGCACAATTTGATTTATTTTCCTCATCCGCAGCGCCGGCCGAAGCGGAACCTGAGATTGCAGTCATTCCGCCTGCACTTCAAGAATTACAGGACACTATTGCATCCATAGACCCCGACAGCATGACACCCAGAGAAGCTCTCGATGCACTCTACGAGCTCAAATCGCTGATCAGACAAACAAAATAAAAACCGCACTCAGGTGCAGTTTTTAGGGGCCAAGAAAATCTGTAGCGACGCAATTTAACGTTCAGTGCAGATGATGCGTACGGTACTCATCACCCATGCCATCATCGTCGTCATCATGATGATGACCATGAGCACCATGCACGTGGCCATGAGCAACCTCTTCATCCGAAGCTTCGCGTACAGACTCAACAGTCAGCGAAAAACGCAAGGCTATCCCGGCAAGCGGATGATTACCATCCAGCACGACCTTATCTTCAGCAATGTCTGTCACGGTGAAAATAAGCGCATCCTCTTCTCCGCTTTCTTCAGGCATACCTTCAAACTGCATGCCAACCTCCAAAGGGGACGGAAAGCGGTTTCGCGGCTCCACTTTGATCAGTGCCGCATCATAGTCACCAAAAGCATCTTCTGGATTTAACTGGATCACGGTACTGAACCCAGCTTCCTTACCCTCTAAAGCTTCTTCAATTTTTGGAAAAATATTATCGTAACCGCCGTGCAGGTAAACCATAGGCTCCTGACCTTCCTCGATCAGATTGTCTTGCGCATCCTTTAATGTGTAGCGCGCGGTAACAACTGAATTTTTGACAATCTTCATACGATATCCTTAAAAAATATATTCATGTGCGATTATACCCGTCTGGAACAGCGCCGCAGGCAAGCCTATAATGCCGGAATGAAAAAAATCACCTCCCCCCTCGCCCTGTTGGGCAACATCAGCCCGGAACAATTCCTGTGTGAATACTGGCATAAAAAGCCACTACTTATCCGTCAGGCGATACCCGGTTTTAAACCATTGCTGACCCCGGATGAATTATTTGAACTCGCATCCCGAGAAGATACAGAGTCAAGATTAATCACCTTTTTTAAAAAACACTGGGAAATGAAATCCGGTCCGATAAAACAGGTTCCGGTAAAAGAAAAGAAAGACTGGACTCTGTTAGTTCAGGGCGTCAATCTGCACAATCAACAAGCCGATGAACTGTTACGGCAATTCCGCTTTATACCAGATGCGCGTCTGGACGATCTGATGATCAGTTATGCCGCAGATGGCGGCGGCGTCGGCCCGCACTATGATTCTTACGATGTTTTCTTATTGCAGGCACATGGTCAGCGACGCTGGAAAATCGGCGCTCAGCAAGACCTGTCCCTCATTGAAGGAATGCCACTGAAAATTCTGCGCAACTTTAAACCGGAAGAGGAGTTTGTTCTTGAACCAGGCGATATGCTGTATTTGCCTCCACAATATGCGCACGATGGCATTGCGATCGGAGAGTGCATGACATATTCAGTAGGTTTCAGAGCACCTGCATTCCAGGAACTGGGTGAAGCATTCCTGCACTTTATGTCTGAATCGATAGACTTGCCAGGTCGCTACAGTGACCCTGAACTGAAAGCGACAACAAAACCTGCTGAAATCAACAGCGACCTCCTGAAAAAAGTGACAGATCAGATCGCTAAAATCCAGTTTACGCCTGACGATATCACTATTTTTCTGGGTGAATATTTATCTGAACCCAAGCCCTCGGTATTTTTCACATCCCCAGAAAAACCATTATCTCCCAAGCGCTTTGAGCAAGCAGCACAAAAAAAGGGAATTAAATTATCGTTAAAATCATCGATGCTATACATAGGCAAACACGTCTTTATTAATGGTGAGTCATTTGCCGTTGGCAAAGACGACAAAATACTTTTAAACAAGCTTGCAAACCAGCGTTTTCTTGAAGGTGAAGACTTGTCTGTGGCTTCAGCAGACGTGATGGAGGCATTTTGTTTGTGGTATGAAGACGGCTGGTTAGAATTACGATAATTTCTGATTTTGAACGTTGACCGAAGTCAGAGAAATGAAAATTTCATCAAAAAACACCGAGGTATTTAGTTCTTTATTGCAAATATTTAGGAAATTAACTGGAATTAGGTGGCAACACCTATTCCATTGCCGGAAAAATCATTATAATCACGGGTTAGGAAACTTTCGAAGATAACGGTTAGTATTTCGGAATCTTCGGGTAAGCCTATAGAGCGATAATTACCGGTAATTATTCATCGCAAAATTTTGATCTTATTTTTGATCTACTTATTTGAAAGTAAAACATGAAAAAATCACTCTTGCTCGTATCCCTGTTAGCAATCGCTTTGTCTGCTTGTGGCAAAAAAGAAGAAGCAGCTCCAGCTCCAGCAGCAACTGAAGCAGCAGCTCCAGCATCTGCACCAGCAGTAGAAGCTCCAGCAGCAGCTCCAGCTCCAGCAGCAGCATCTGACGCAGCAGCAGCAGCTCCAGCAGCTTCCGCTACAGCAGCTCCAGCATCTAAGTAATTTTAATTACTTATAAAGCCGGCCTTCGGGTCGGCTTTTTTTTGCTCAGAAAAATTTACCGGGCGCAAAAACAAAAAAAGCATAGGAGTTCCTATGCTTTTTTCTTAAATAAAGAACTGAATTATTTCAACTGATCATTCAGCAATTGCAATATCTTTGCTGCGACCGGAGAGGAATCCACCTTGCCTTCGTTGTTATGGACAGTAATATGACTGACCGCACCGTTAGAGGCATTTTTAACCAGGATACGATATCTCTTCGCATCGTTCGTTTTATCACTGGAACCAAAAGAGAATAATTTCGAGAAGAAACCCTCGCTGGCCCCCTTCGTTTTCGCATCAATATCCTGATCAATATAACGGACAAAATACAGTCCCTGAGAGCGATCACGATCTTCAACGGTAAAGCCGACACGATCAAGCGCCAAACCAACTCGACGCCAGGAACGATCAAATCCCTCATCCACCTCAACATAGCTTGAATCTCCGCTCTTCAACAGTTGAGAGCGGGGCTTAACATTCGCAGCGGGTGCATTAACAGCCGCCTTGGCGACATCAGCGTCCGAACCCAGGCGCACCATCAGACGAGATAAAAACTCGGCCTCAAGATCCGGATCGACAGGACGCGCTGTCCAGGTAGTACTGTCTTTTTGCGCCCCGGTCAACACTTCCTGCGCGCCGCGATGACTGATGTAAATCTCAACTTCACCATTCGCTCCACGTTCAAGACGCGTGCGGAATTTATCGCGCTCACCAGTCGAATACAAGGAGTCAATTACTTTACCCAGGGTACTGCGAATAATATCCTGAGGAATTTTGGCGCGATTTTCTGCCCAGTCAGTTTCCATCACTCCGGCTTCCTGATTTTCAACATTAATCAAAAATCCGGATTCCTGCCAGAAATCCTTGATTTGCGGCCATAACACTTCAGGTGTCTGTCCGACGACCAGCCAGCGCTGCGATCCATCGCGGACAATCCGCATTCCTTTGATCTGAGTCGGGGCTATTGCTGCTGCAACAGAAGATGTCTTGATACCTCTTTCAAGATTGTAACCAGACGCAGTTGCACTACTCTTATTCGCATCAGGAATGGCAAAACGGTTATCACGACGGATCTGAGTCAGATCAGGGGGGACTTCCAAGGATGCAGTGGTGACTTTACCCGCACTTTTGTAATCAATCTTGTTCGGCTCAATCATATTGCTAATAGAGCTGCAACCAGTCAATCCAACCAACGCTACTGCGCCTATGATCCCATTTTTAGCAACAAAGCTTTTTGCCATGTGAAAGTCCCTACTCATTATCGTCAATCAAAACTACGTGGAGCAAGCGGGTCAATCAGTGACCCGCTCAAAATGGTGTTTATTGTAATACACCTGACTCGCGCAAAGCTGCACGAACTACGTCATGGTATTGCGCAGCCATAGGCACCAAAGGCAAGCGGATGCCGGCAGGAATCAATCCCATTTCAACCATCGCCCACTTTACAGGCAAAGGATTAGGCTCGACAAACAACTTATTATGCAATGGCAACATACGGTTATTAATTGCAATCGCCTCCTGAATGTCGCCCCGCATTGCAGCAGCACACAACTCACTCATCGCTTTCGGTGCGACGTTGGCAGTCACAGAGATATTACCTTTACCACCACAGAACATTAAGGCCATTGCCGTCGGATCATCACCGGAATACACCGCAAAATCTGAAGGTGCGAGACGAATCAGATCCGTTCCGCGCCCGATATTACCGGTTGCATCTTTAACACCAACGATACCTGGAACCTGAGCCAGTCGCAAAATAGTATCGTTCGACATATCTGCAACCGTACGACCAGGCACGTTATACAGAATCACAGGAATATCAACTGACTCAGCAATTTTTTTGAAATGCTGATACATGCCTTCTTGTGTCGGACGATTGTAATAAGGTACGACCTGCAACGAAGCATCAGCACCGATGTCTTTGGCAAAGCGTGTCAGCTCTATCGCTTCCGCAGTGGAATTCGCACCGGAACCGGCAATGATAGGGATACGCTTATTCGTGTGCTCAACCGCGACACGGATCAGCTCACAATGTTCCTCAACTGAAACCGTCGGAGACTCGCCAGTCGTACCGACGATCACGATACCGTCGGTGCCTTCAGCGATATGCCAGTCAATCAATTTGCGCAGGCATGGCAAATCGAGACTGCCATCCTCATGCATAGGGGTCACAATCGCGACCAGACTACCCTGTATCTTTGTCATGTTAGTGCGAGAAAAAAGTAAAACCCTGATTGTAGCGGATAGACCAGCAATCGGGGCGCAAATAGATGGAATTAGATTTGATCCTCATTCAACCAGACCGGCAGCTTATCTTCAGGCGCAGAGCCAGCTGCTTTTCTGGCGCAAATACGCTGCACCATCGCGGGTTTTGGTTCAACAATAAAACCCTCTTCATAGCCGATCACATGCATAAGCGATTCCGGGGCAGTATGTATCTGCCGCAGCAATTCACCGGGCTGCAAAAGAAAACGCGGGCTGGATGGCTTACCAAACTGCTCATTGCCCGTCGCAAAAGTTTCATAGATCAGCAAACCTCCTTGCTGCAAACTGTCAAGCAGGTGCGGAAATAATGGACGATGCAGATAATTACAAACCACGATTGCCGCAAAACACGCAGAAGGAAATGGCCAGTTGCACTCTTCTGGATCAGGCTCCAGATCATGCAAAATAGTTTTAGCGCCGCGAGACGCCAGATCAGCAAAAGAGCTGTCGTCCCTATCGAGGCAGGTAACGGTAAAACCCTCTGCCAGTAAAAACCGGGAATTTCTGCCGCCGCCGCAAGCCAGATCAAGCACCTCACCTGCAGGACTCAGCGATGCAAATCTTTTGACCCAGTGTGATGGCTCTGCGAGCATGGAATTCGACATAAACAGGGCTTCGATCAACTCACAAACCCAACAGGAAAGAAAACGGCGTCAGTAATAGCGACAAGAAACTGCTTGTCAACACCATCACCGGCACCATCCAGAATTGCAGCACGTGCAACACAACCAGCCCCATCACGATAAAAAAACCATAGGGTTCAATCTGGGCAAATTTATAGGCCAGTTTATATGGCAATAAACTGACCAGAATACGGCCGCCATCCAACGGCGGAACAGGAAACAGGTTAAACGCCATCATCACAAGATTCGTCAGCAAACCCGCTTTAGCCATACTATTAAAATACGCTTCATCGATATCTGCCGCTTGCAATACCGCGCCGAACAACATCCAGGCAAATGCCATCGCAAAGTTGGCAGCAGGACCAGCCAGCGCCACCCACGCCATATCCCGCTTAGGATTTTTCAGGCGCGAAAAATTCACCGGAACCGGTTTGGCGTAGCCAAACAAAAATGATCCGCTGGTCGCAAAGTACAAAACGACAGGAATCAGAATGGTGCCGATGGGATCAATATGCACCATAGGATTGAGACTCAGACGCCCCTGACTATAAGCTGTCGTATCGCCAAAATATTTGGCAGCATAGCCGTGAGCGGCCTCATGCAAGGTGATCGCAAAAATCACCGGCAAAGCGTAAATCAGTACCGTCTGTATTAATTCATTCATGGAAGTCTTTTAAATATTCTGTCACTCAGCTTACATCTGCGTTCGCATGAATGAAAATTACAAACCAAACAGGCTGGCATCGCCTCTGCCCTGTCTGACCAGTTCAGGCATCTCGCCCGTCATGTCAATCACCGTGGTTGGCGACAGGCTGCAGGCGCCGCCGTCAATCACCAGGTCAACTATTTTATCCAGCTTTTCACGGATCAGCTCAGGATCAGTCAATGGCTCGTCCTCGTCTGGCAAAATCAGCGTCGTTGCCAGCAAAGGTTGCCCCAGTTCTTCGAGCAAGGCCTGCGTGATATTGTTTTCCGGCACCCGCAAACCTATGGTTTTACGGGACGGGTGACTCAGGCGCCGCGGCACTTCTTTAGTCGCCTCCAATATCATTGTGTACGGCCCCGGAGTTGCCGCTTTCAGCAATCGGTACTGACGATTATCGACTTTCGCATACAAGGCAATTTCAGATAAATCGCGGCATAACAAGGTCAGGTGGTGCTTTTCATCAACACCACGGATGCGCCGCAAACGCGTTACCGCATCTTTATCGTCAAGGCGGCATACCAGCGCATAACATGAATCGGTAGGGATAGCGACAATACCGCCTTTCTCCACCACGTCTGCCGATTGCCTAATCAGGCGCGATTGCGGATTTTCTGGATGAATCTGGAAAAATTGAGTCATAAAAAGAAGAAAGCGGTAGCAACCGCTACCGCTATATAAATTAGTGCAACATTATTTCAGATTTTGCAACGCAGCGATACGTTGTTCCATCGGAGGATGAGAGGAAAACAAAGCACCCCATCCTGGTTTATCACTGATACCCGCAGCGGCAATCGACTTCGGCAATTCACCCGGCTCCATACCACCAAGGCGCGCCAAAGCATGAATCATAGGCTGACGGTTGCCCAGCAATTGCGCTGAACCAGCATCGGCACGGAACTCACGCTGACGCGAAAACCAGGCGACAATCATCGATGCAGCGATACCGAAAATAATTTCGCAGACAAAGACGGTAATCATATAGCCAATACCCGGCCTGTCATCGTCATTGTTACGGAACACGGCTTTGTCAATCGCGTAACCGACCACGCGCGCCAGAAAGACCACAAAGGTATTCACCACGCCTTGTATCAAGGTCATCGTGACCATGTCGCCATTGGCAACGTGGGCAATTTCGTGACCCAGAACGGCCTCAACCTCTTCTTTTGTCATGCTTTCCAACAAGCCAGTCGATACCGCAACCAAGGCTGAGTTTTTAAATGCGCCGGTTGCAAATGCATTCGGTTCACCATCATAAATAGCGACTTCAGGCATAGCGATACCAGCTCTGTCAGCCAGCGCTTTCACGGTATTCACCAGCCACAACTCAGTGGAAGAGGATGGTGCATCAATAACGCGGGCACCCGTTGACCACTTTGCCATCGGCTTACTGATCAACAGCGAGAAAATCGCACCGGTGAAACCAACCACCAGAGAAAACACCATCAGCATGCCCATATTCAGGCCGTTTGCTGTCAGATAGCGATTGACACCCAATGCAGACAGGACGACAGACATCACAAGCATGACCGCCAGGTTAGTCAGCAAAAATAAGACAATACGTTTCATACAGAGTCTCCAGCCAGGGGGAAAGAAGTTAATCTTTTGGGAAGATATAGGCAATATTGTTAATTTCAAGCGCTGATCCAGTTTTCCCATACGGGTTTGGAAAATTTAGGCAGCAAAGGTAATTTGCCGATATCGACGTCCGCATCTTCCGGAGAATGGAAATCTGAACCGCGCGATACCAGAAAACCATACTGATTCGCGACTTTCGCGTATTCATCATACTGATCGACGGTATGACTGCCAGTCACCGTTTCTATCGCAATGCCGCCATATTCCTTAAATTCACGGAAAAAACTATCGAATGCAACTGGACTGAGATCATAACGCCCCGGATGGGCGACGACTGCAGCCCCGCCCGCGCCGCGTATCCACTTGACCGCCTCTGCCAGCGTTGCCCAGCGATGTGGCACATAACCCGGTTTACCTTCAGCCAGATAGTGTTTAAAGACATCGGAAACTGAAGCGGCCGCACCAATCTCCACCAGATAACGGGCAAAATGCGAACGGGAAATCAGATCAGGATTACCGACATATTTCAGCGCACCTTCAAAGCTACCAGTAATGCCGACTTTACTCGCCAGATCGGCGGCCATATCCTGCGCCCGGCGCTCACGTCCTGAACGCGTCTTTGCCAACCCGGCTATTAAATCCGGGTTATTTTCATCAATGTTCAAGCCAACGATATGGATGGTCTTGCCAGCCCAGGTGATGGAAATTTCAACGCCCGAAATAAAGCCCATATCAAGCTCATGTGCCGCCGCACGGGCTGCAGCCACACCGCTGACCTCGTCGTGGTCTGTCAGCGCCCAGACATCGACGCCATTCGCTTTTGCTCTTTCGGCCAGAGCGACGGGTGTTAGTACGCCATCCGATATGGTGGAGTGACTGTGTAAATCAGCATTGAGAGTAAGAATGGACATAATATTCAGCCAGCGTAACAAGAAGTATCCGATGTAATCACGGTCTTATTGTACTCTCAGCTCACGCAAACTGCTGCGGCGCAAAATGCATGTCCATTTCGGCCTGACGAGATAAAAATCAGGCAAATTAAATCTTCATCTCCACGCGCAAAGTCAGGGTTTTAAAGGTCCTGGCGTCGTTATAATCAATATGATTGATGCCGCCGGTCGTGACCAGACTACTGCTGATGGCATCGTTCGCCGTCAGATTATTGGCTGACAGACGCACCTGCAGATTCGGATTGAATTTCCACAGCGCATATAAATCCAGCTGGCGTTTGATGCCGGTGTAATTTAACTGCGCATTCGTGGTCTGGGTGTAATACGCTGGCGTCCAGTTAACATTACCGCCCAGCGTCAGCGGCATGCCACTCAGGCGATAATCGACACCAAAATTTGCCGTCTGCGTCGGTTGTTGATCCAGGCGGTTATTGGAACCCAGAATATCGTCCACCTTAGACCAGAAACGGCTGTAATTACTGCGGAAATCGACCGATGGCGCCTCCGGGAAAAATTCTTGCAACTGAAATTTTGCTTCCAGCTCTATCCCCTTGGTCACTGCATGCCCGATATTTTTCGGAGATGATACCCAGCGCGTTTCCTGTGCCGTCACCACTGGTTCAGTCGTGCGGCGGATCAGATCATCAATATTCCGTACAAAGAAGTTTGCACTAATGATGCCGGCGCGGCTCAGATAATGCTCGAAAGCCAGATCGATGCCTTTCGATAATTCCGGCTTCAGATTCGGGTTGCCGGTACGATCGGGGCGTGTCGGCGTATTCAGATTAGAGATACTGGGCAAGGCAATCAGATCATTCAATGCCGGTGCGCGATAGGTGCTGCTGAAGCCGAGACGGATCTGATCTTTTGAATCCGGAATGCGCCAGACACCTTGCAAAATCGGGCTCACCACCGTGCTGTCATTCGTCACTACGCCTTTGGCAGTTGTACTTGATGTGTGGACGCCTTCCCAACGCAAACCTGCATACGCAGCGAACTGCGGATTGATATCAAATTCATCCTGAACAAATGCAGCAAGACGGCGGGTGCGCGCATCCAGATTGTCTCCAGACTCAGCAAATTGCGGCAGACCATTATCCAAAGACACCCGCGTCTGTTCGCGTCTGCCGAATTCCATCTCCCATCCGGCTGCCAGCGTATGCCCTTCGCCATAAGGCAGCATGTATTTGCCACCAGTATTGAGACTGCTGTCACGGGTATTGTTGACATCGGTAATCAGATCAATCTGCTTACCGCTGCTATCAAACTGCTTGCGACTGGACGCATTATCCATCCTCCCTAATCCGCCGCCAAAACGGACAGTGAGCTTGGCATTATTTGCGAAGCGGTGCTGCCAGTTGCCAAAGCCACGCAGGAACGTCGTTTCCGCATGCGCGTTTGCATTTGCCAGCGCATACGGCGTTGCGCCTCGGTAAGTGTCAGAACGGAATAGCTGATCCACCTCACTGCGACTATCAGAATCGCTGCGTGAGTGCATTAAAAACGGTTGCAACATCAGCGTGTCGCCATTCTCAAAACGGTAGTTCAAACGCGGCGCCAGATTAATGCCGGTGGTTTGCCGGTTCGTCTGATCAGCCTGATTCTGGATTAAAGCATCTTGCCCGTTTGCGTCCTTTTCAGAAGTAAACGTCGTACTCTCATCATGCTGACGATTCTGAAACACTGAGCCGCTGAACGCGTAACTGAGATTCCCTATTTCGCCCGGCATGGTGATAGAAACATTCGGTGCCAGCCGCCCCTGCTCTGAACCCAGAGAAAATTTCAGATCGGTTGTTTTCTGCTTATACTCCTCGCGCAAAACGATGTTGATTGTGCCGGCGATCGCCTGCGTACTGAATTCAGCCACCGCACCACGAACAATTTCTATGCGCTCCACCTGATCCGGCGTCAGAGAATCCATGGAGAAACCACGCGGCGCGCGCTCGCCATTGATCAAAATTTGCGTATAACCATTGCCCATGCCGCGCATGCGGATGTCGCCACCACGCCCGGGACGACCACCGATTGTCACACCAGGCAAACGTTTCAGGACATCAGCGATATTGGTATCGCCATTTCTGTCGAGCTCTTCACGGCCAAAAATCAGTTTTGCCGCTGTAGATTGGCGGCGCTCGTCGATATCGGAGCGGCCACCGCTGATTGTCACTTTCTGCACATTCTCTTTGGCCGGTGCCTCAGTTTTTTGTGACTGCGATGCGGGTGCTTTCGTTGACGGCGCTGCCAGCTTTCCGACTTCATCAGCACTGGCAGGCTTTACCGGCTCGGTTTGCGCATAAGCCGAAGAAACAAATGCAGCAGCAACTGCGATCGCAACAGGAGAAAAACGAAAAGGTATCAGCATGATGTCAAAAAAAGAGCAGATAAAGTAAAGCAGTCAGGTATGAAAAGATCAGCAGACAATGCAACAAGAGGCGCTCTGCCGACAGGATGATTGTATTTTTATACTGCCGCGCACGCTACCCGCCGTGGGGGCAGTTTTGTATGGAATTGAAACACCGGCAGCAGGGCTGATACTTTGCGATACGTGACCATGCGTCAGCGCGATGTTCCGGCGCTTCCCTGCCCGCACAGCTCAGCTGCCCACCGATACATACGGGCATACAGTCATACAGTCATACAGTCATATATTTTTACGATATCAGGTAAAAAATACTCCCCCCAGTATATTTACACACCTTTTATTTATAAGGAGATAAAGGCATTTTTGACACATACTCCCCTGAAAAGCAGATAAATCCGATAAAAAAAGCCCGCCGGAAACATCCGGGCGGGCTTATTTGAAACGGCACAACGATGAAAACAGATGGTCAGTCTGCGCGCGCCGCCAGATTCAGATTGAGCTGTGAACGCAGCAAATCTTCCGTGTCCGGCCGCGGGCTGTTACGCGCAGCTTCCAGCTTATCGAGATAAGCCGGTGTCACGTCGCCCGTGATGTAAAAACCGTCAAAGCAAGATGCTTCGATGTTTTTCAGCAGAGGATTGACGTCGGAAATAGAACGTTTCATCGCATCCACATCCTGATACACCAGCGCGTCCGCCGTAATTTCGCGGCAGACTTCTTCTTCGGAACGACCAAAGGCGATCAGTTCGCTGCGGGTTGGCATATCGATACCATAGACGTTGGGGAATTGCACCGGTGGCGCAGCAGATGCAAAAATCACGCGCTTCGCACCGGATTCACGCGCCATCTGCACGATCTCACGGCTGGTGGTACCGCGCACGATGGAATCATCCACCAGCAACACGCTCTTGCCTTTGAATTCAGAGCTGATCGCATTGAGTTTCTGGCGTACAGATTTGCGGCGTACCGCTTGACCAGGCATCATAAAAGTACGACCGATGTAACGATTTTTGATGAAGCCTTCGCGATAATCGAGATTCAGTTTTTCCGCCAGTTCCATTGCGGAAGGACGTGAAGAATCCGGAATCGGCATCACGACATCGATGTCGCCAAGGTTGAATTGCTTACGGACTTTTTCCGCCAGATATTCACCCATTTTCAGGCGGGTCAGATAAACCGATGCACCGTCGATGATGGAGTCCGGACGCGCCAGATACACGTATTCGAACGCGCATGGATTTAGGCTGGGATTATCTGCGCATTGCTGCTGATACAGCTTGCCATCGAGGTCGATGAACAAGGCTTCGCCAGGCTCGACATCGCGGACAAACTTAAAGCCCAGACCTTCGAGCGCCACGGATTCGCTGGCGATCATGTATTCGGTGCCACCGGCATTTTCAGAAATACCCAGACATAAAGGACGGATGCCGTGCGGGTCGCGGAAAGCCAGCAAGCCGTAGCCGGAAATCTGTGCCACGACAGCATACGAGCCACGCACCCGGCGATGTAACATGGACACTGCACGGAACAAACCTTCAGGGTCGAGCGAATAACCGCTGGTCACTTCCTGAATCTGATGCGCGAGAATGTTCAGTAACACTTCTGAATCGGAATCGGTATTCAGATGACGGCGGTCATTTTTGAATAATTCGATTTTCAGTTCAACCGCATTCGTCAGATTACCATTGTGAGCCAGCACGATACCAAACGGCGCGTTGACATAAAACGGCTGTGCCTCTTCTTCACTGGTCGAGCCAGCGGTCGGATAACGCACCTGACCGATACCGACATTCCCTGGCAAGGAACGCATGTTACGGGTACGGAAAACGTCACGCACTAAGCCGTTCGCTTTGTGCATAGCAAATTTATTGCCGTGATTGGTAGCAATACCAGCCGCATCCTGACCACGATGCTGGAGTAACAGCAAGGCGTCATAAATGAGCTGATTGACAGGACTATTTGAAACTACACCGACGATGCCACACATGGTGGACTCCTAAAAAGACAAATTAAAACCGGACATGATCTGACACCGACGCTGGCAGAAACGGGATCACCGTACGCGCCGCTGTTTCTGCCAACGGGCTGAACAAGGCATTTTTCCAGAAAGCCTGCTGCGGCATACTCGTCATGCCACACACCAGCACCGCCGCCAACACCAGCACGCAGCCGCGTGCCAGACCAAATAAACCACCGAGTCCACGGTCCGCCAGCGATAAGCCGCTAGCTTTAATGACCGCGTCCACCGCCATCATCACCAGCGCCATCAGCAAGCGCACACCGATGAACAACAGCAGAAAAGCCACAATCAGCCTGATAATCTGCCCCGGAAACACGGCGGGCAACCACTCAGCCAGCGTTTCACTGTAGGCATTCGCAACCACGAAAGCGACAACCCAGCTGACCAGTGACAGAATCTCTTTGATCAATCCGCGCATCGTGCTGATCACTATCGAGGAAATCAGTATCACCAGTACGACGTAGTCAAACAGAGTCAAGATCCGCGCCCCGTTCAGTTCGGTACCAGCGAACCGCTCAGACCTAACTTCGTCAGTTTTGTGCGCATTTTTTCTGCTTCTTCTTTGGATTCAAACGGACCGACACGGATACGGGTTTTATCACCAGAGGCTGTCGCTACTTTTTGCGTGTAAGATTTAATACCGCCGCTCTTGAGCTTGGCTTGCAGCTCATCGACTTTTTCCTGCGTGGACAAAACCGCGATCTGCACGACAAAAGAAGATTTATCGGCGGCTTCAGGTTTCGCTACTTTTGGCGGTGCCTTACCTTCAAGTATCGCTAATGCACGCGCAGCATCGTCATCGTTGCCGTTCGTTTTCACGAGTTTGGTTTCAGTTTTTGGTTCCGGTTTGGTATCGGCTTTACGTTCAGACTTAGACTCTGTTTTATGCTCGGTTTTGTCTGCCGTTTTGTCTGCCGGTTTCGCTACGGGTTTGGCTTCAGACTTAGATTCCGGCTTGGTTTCTGATTTCGTCTCGGGCTTCACTTCGGTTTTTGTTTCAACTTTGCGCTCAGGCCTTTGCTCAGCATTGACTGGCTTGCCGGCATCCGCTATCACTGTCGCAACATCGGTTTTCGCTGGCGCAGCTTTACCGATCACATCAGTAGTCGCTTTATTTTTAACGCTGCTGACAGGCTCGATGATTTCTTCAACGGGATCGCTATCGATGACTGCGGATTTGCGCGGTGCAGCTGGTTCGGAAACCTGATTTGATGCGAGCTCAGACACCTTGTCTTTTGCAGGGATGCGGATATTGACGTCATCCGCCAAAGGTTTGGGTTCAGAATCCAGTATCATTGGCAGACCAATAATGGCGGCCAGCGCCAGTGCCATCGCACCGATCAGACGACGGCGCGCACGTTTTTTCTCCGGCAAAATAGGATCGTTGATCTTATTTTTACGGGCACTTTCCGTCTTTTTGCTACGAGCCCGGGACTGAATACTGTCTTCCTCAGAACGGGAACGGAATGCACCGCTGTCCTGACTATCGGAAGTTTCTTGCTTCTGTTTAAAGCGCGAGAGCAAACCCATGTGCAAATAATCTGGTTAGTTAGCGTTGTCTGCCCGGAAAAGCCGGGCAAACCGACAAAATCACATCAATGCAGTGCAATCCTTCTGGCGCGCATTGCACCGGCGACCGTCAGGAAAGAACCGAAGACTACTATTCTATCATTTTCACCCGCCTTGCTGATGGCTTCTGCATAGGCAGCTTCCGGCGAGTCAAACGCAACGATGGTTTTTTCCGGGTCACTTAACACACCGGCATCCAGCAATTTTTGCTTCAGCTGTGCAGCAGTCGCAGCGCGCGGCAAAGGCAAGCCGGTCACATACCAGTGATCGACTTTATCCTTTAACTGCGCAATTACACCGTCGATATCTTTATCCAGCATGGAGCCGAACACGGCATAGGTGTAGGCGTGAAAGCCCATGTTATCGAGATTCTGCGACAGTGTTGCCGCTGCATGCGGATTATGCGCGACGTCCAGCACCACAGCAGGCCGCCCGGGCATCACCTGAAAACGACCGGGTAATTCCACCATCACCAGTCCGGTACGGACTTCCTGCGCCCCGACGGGCAAAACATGACGCAGCGCTTCAACTGCCGCAAGCACACCGGAAGCGTTCAGCAGTTGATTCGCGCCGCGCAGACTCGGATAACCAAGCGAATTACGACGCTGGGCGCGGCCACCGAAATTCCATTGCTGCTTATCGCCAGCGTAATTAAAGTCACGACCGAACAGCCATAAATCCGCGCCGATTGCATTCGCATGATCGATCAGCGATTGCGGCGGCACCGGATCGCTGCAAATAGCAGTTTTTCCGGAGCGGAAAATACCCGCTTTTTCAAAGCCGATTTTTTCCCGCGTATCGCCCAGATAATCGGTGTGATCAATATCAACGCTGGTAACAATCGCCACATCCGCATCAATCACATTCACCGCATCCAGGCGACCACCCAGACCGACTTCCAGTATCACGACATCCAGCGGCGCTTCGGCAAGTAAATAGCAAATCGCCAGCGTGGTAAATTCAAAATAGGTCAGCGAGGTCGATTCGCGGGCGTTTTCAACGGCGGTGAAAGCCTTGATCAGGCTCGCGTCATCGACGTTTTCACCATTGATGCGGGCGCGCTCGTTGAAATCCAGAAAATGTGGTTTGCTATACAAGCCAACGCGGTAACCTGCCTGCAGATACACCGCTTCCAGCATCGCGCAAGTGGAGCCTTTACCGTTCGTACCGCCGACCATAATGACCGGGCAGGAAAACTGCAGACCCAGACGATTTTTAACAGAGGCAACACGCTCCAGCCCCATATCGATTTCTTTAGAGTGGCGTGTTTCGAGTAAAGCCAGCCATTCAGGCAGACTTGCAGGCAAATTGGACATAAGATAAAAAAAGCCCGAACAACATGATGTCGGGCTTACAGAGAAAATTCAGATTAATTAAGCAACTGCATCGGCTGGCTGATTTTGCAGCAATGCCAGCAAACGGGCGATTTCTTCACGCATTTTACGGCGGTCAACAATCATATCAATCGCGCCTTTTTGCAGCAGGAATTCCGCACGCTGAAAGCCCTCCGGCAATTTTTCACGAACGGTATTCTCAATCACACGCGGACCGGCAAAACCGATCAGTGCTTTAGGCTCAGCGATTACGACGTCACCCAGGAAGGCGAACGAAGCGGAAACGCCGCCCATGGTCGGGTCAGTCAGCACAGAAATGAAAGGCAGACGCTTTTCAGATAATTTTGTCAGCATAGACGTGGTTTTTGCCATCTGCATCAGTGACAACAGACCTTCCTGCATACGCGCACCACCGGTCGCCGTCACACAGATAAATGGCACTTTTTGCTCCAGCGCTGCCTGCGCACCGCGCACGAAGCGCTCGCCGACGACGGAGCCCATAGAACCGCCCATGAACTCGAACTCAAAGCAGGCAGTAACAACCGGAATCGACATGATAGAACCACCCATGACGACCATCGCATCGGTTTCGCCGGTAGTTTCAAGCGCATCCTTCAGGCGATCCGGGTATTTCTTACTATCTTTGAATTTCAGGGTATCGACAGGCAGGACTTCCTGACCGATTTCATAACGACCGCCGGCATCAAGCAGAGAGTCAAGACGCTCCCGTGCGCCGATACGCATGTGATGGCTACATTTAGGACAGACATGAACATTGGCTTCCAGATCTGATCTGTACAGCACTGCCTCGCAGGAAGGGCATTTCACCCACAGGCCTTCGGGAATCGATTTGCGGTGTGCAGATTCCGAGCGCTGTATGCGCGGTGGTAACAATTTTTCTAACCAACTCATGTTTTCTCCTCGTAACAGCCAGTCTGCAATCGCTGCAAACCGGCATCCGGTTCATTCTGATACAGGAACCATGGTGTACTTTCAGGTACGTTCGGCGCGTATTTTACTCGTCCAGGGCCTGTCTGACACCAGAAATAAAACTTTTTACAGCCGCAACACCGTTTTCATGCGGCGTGTTCTCTAATTCCTGAATGATACGCGAACCGATCACCACCGCATCCGATACCGAGGCAATCGCTCTGGCCGTCGCCCCGTCGCGGATACCGAAACCAACGCCCACAGGTACTTTGACGTGTTTTTTGATACGCGGAATCATCTCCGCCACCGCATCCAGATCCAGATTACCGGAACCGGTCACGCCTTTGAGCGAAACATAATACACGTAGCCACTGGCAATTTTCCCAACCTGCGCAATGCGTTCATCGGTCGAGGTCGGTGCCAGCAGGAATATCGTATCCATGCCCTTTTGCTGCATTCTGGCGGCAAAGTCTTCGCATTCTTCGGGTGGATAATCCACCACCAGCACGCCATCGACACCGGCATCGGCCGCCTGCGCAATAAAAGCATCCTGTCCCATACGCTCGATAGGATTCGCATATCCCATCAGTACCACCGGGGTGGTCTGATTGCTCAGGCGAAATTCGCGGACGAATTGTAATACATCACGCAAGCCAATTCCAAATTGCAGCGCCCGCTCAGATGCGCGCTGAATCACCGGGCCATCGGCCATAGGATCAGAAAACGGCACACCCAGTTCGATGATATCGGCACCGCCTTCAACCAGCGCATGCATCAGCGGCACGGTCATGGCGGGCGCAGGATCACCGGCGGTAATAAACGGAATCAGACCTTTTTTTTGCTGCGCCGCGAGCGCGGCGAGAGTAGCTTGAATTTTTGACATAGTATGAAATAAGAAAATGTACGGCGGCATCACGTCAAAACATCACTGACCAGCAATGCCGCCCGGACAAAAGATAGTGCAATCCGGGCACTCAAAACAGGCATCCAGATACTCCCCGGGGTATATCCTGAAGCCCTTTACTTATGCTGACTTCAAGCGAGAAAATCAAAATTTATGGGGGAGTATCTGTCGTTTACCTCATTTACTGCCTTTTTTTTACGCCCGGTTATACGCTACTGACAAAGACTGCATTAAAACTTCAGCCCGGCACGTTCAGCCACGGTATGCATGTCTTTATCGCCGCGTCCCGACAAATTCACCAGCACGATCTTATCTTTTGGCAACGTCGCCGCCAGTTTCGCGCCATACGCGAGCGCATGGCTCGATTCCAAAGCAGGGATGATGCCTTCGATGCGGCAGCAATCGTGAAAGGCTTTTAATGCTTCGTCATCCGTAATCGTCACATACTCAGCATGGCCACTGTCTTTTAACCAGGCATGCTCAGGACCAACGCCGGGATAATCCAGCCCGGCGGAAACAGAATGGGTTTCAATGACCTGACCATTCTCATCCTGCAGCAGATACGTGCGGTTACCATGCAAAACTCCAGGCGAACCGGCGGTCAGCGAGGCGGAATGCTTGCCGGTGTCAACGCCCTCACCTGCTGCTTCCACGCCGATCAGCTTTGTATCTTTCTGATCGATGTAAGGATAAAAAATCCCCATCGCATTCGAGCCACCACCGACGCATGCCACCACATAATCAGGCTGACGACCTGTTTGCTCAGGCATTTGCCACAGGCATTCCTCACCGATCACCGACTGGAAATCGCGCACCATCATAGGATAAGGATGCGGGCCAGCCACCGTGCCGATGATATAAAACGTGTTATCGACATTCGCAACCCAATCGCGCATCGCTTCATTCAGCGCGTCTTTCAGGGTTTTGGAGCCGGATTCCACCGGCACCACCGTCGCCCCCAGCAATTTCATGCGATACACATTCTGCGCCTGCCGCTTCACATCTTCCGAGCCCATATACACGACACATTCGAGGCCAAAGCGGGCGCAGATCGTGGCAGTCGCCACGCCATGTTGACCAGCGCCGGTTTCTGCAATCACGCGCGGTTTTCCCATGCGTTTGGCAAGCAAGGCCTGACCAATCACGTTATTGATTTTGTGCGCGCCGGTATGATTCAGATCTTCGCGTTTGAAGTAAATCTGCGCACCACCCATCAGATCAGACCAGCGTTTGGCGTGATACACAGGCGATGGACGACCGACAAAATATTTCAGTTCTTTGCGAAATTCTTCAATGAAATCCGGATCATTGTGAAACTTGGCGTACGCATCCTTGAGTTCATTCAGGGCATGCGTCAGCGTTTCAGAAACGAAAGTGCCGCCATACGGGCCGAAATGACCGCGCTGATCGGGTAAATGGTAATCGGAAGATTGGTAAATCGCCTGACGGGCGACATCAGGATATTCAGAATGGGCACTGCCCGGTACGATGTTTTTCATGTCATTCCTTTATTTCTTTTGCTGAGCCCGGTCATGCATTCCTCGTGATTCATCACGTCAAAGTCAGAACCAGCACCGGACTTCATGGTAGTTTTTTCAGCGATACGCGCAACATCAATATGTGCAGCATAGCTGTCAGCAGATTACTGATCAGTTTCGCTGAGTCTCGATATCAGCGTTATCAGCGCTACGCACCGCAGCGATAAACGCTTGTACTTTGACTTCATCCTTGCGCCCTTTCGATAACTCAACACCACTGCTGATATCGACCGCGAACGGACGCACCTGACTAACTGCGCCAGTCACATTTTGAACGCTCAAGCCACCACTTAAAACGACCCGAGGCGCGAGCTCTTTTGGGATGAGAGACCAATCAAAAACCTTTCCACTACCACCGTAACTTTCGACGAAAGTATCCAGCAGCAAACCGTTAAATAAAGGACTTGCGTCACGATATGAACGCTCACATTCTAACAAATCATCCGCGCTCGTGTCAGGTCTGACGCGAAAAGCTTTGATAAACGGACGCTGCACACTGGCCGCCAGCGCAGCGCACTGTTGCGGCGTTTCATCTCCATGAAATTGCAACAGCTGCAGCGGCACTTTTTTTACCGTGGCCTGTAAATCCTGTTCAGTCACATTCACAAACAAACCCACCGACACCACAAACGGCGGCAACGCCTGCAACAAAGTCGCCGCCACATCAGGCTCAACATAGCGCGGACTGGGCGGGTAAAACACAAATCCCAGCGCATCGGCGCCGCTGGCAACCACCGTGTTCACGTCCGCAAGATTAGTCAGCCCGCAAATTTTAATTCTGGTTCTGTGTTGCATCATCTGCCCGCAAAATGGAGGAAAACTTATTTTACTCTTCGCTCATGTTTTTCACCCGCAATAACGCGGCAAAACAGCAGAGTTCTGAGATAATCAGACCATCTTTTCAGGCTCAGCACTATGACAAACACCGCATCGCAATCCCACATCGGCAATTCCTGCACACGCCTGTTCGGGCTCAACATCCACAATATGTCTTTTGCAGAGGCGAATCAGCATTTGTTAGACGTTGCCGCTGATCGCCAGCATCCTGCGCGGGTGGTGGTCACACCGAATGTTGATCACGTAGTACGGCTCGACAGTCAGCCTGAATTCAAACAAGTGTATTCAACTTCTGATTATATTTTTGCCGATGGTATGCCTGTCGTCTGGGCCAGCAAAATGTCTGCAAACCCACTGCCAGAACGCGTCACCGGTGCTGACTTATTTGTCTCTTTATGCAAGGGCTGCGTTGAAAAAAACATGTCCATCTTTGTCGTCGGCGGCATGCCAGGGCAGGAAGACATGCTGCTGCAGGCGTTTGCACAGACCTACCCGGGATTGAAAGTATCGATCTTCTGCCCATCGATGCAATTCACACCGGATGGTAGCGAAGCTGATACCGCGATTGACCTGATACAGCAGGCGCAACCGAATATCGTATTCATCTGCCTTGGTATGCCAAAACAGGAATACTTCGCCTTCCGCTATCGCCGCGAACAAACCACTCTTAATGCACCGCTGTTGCTGTGCGTCGGTGCTGCGATGGAATTTGCGCTCGGCCAGAAAAAACGCGCGCCGCTGTGGATGCAAAAAATCGGCATGGAATGGTTCTGGCGTCTCGCCAGCGAACCGCGTCGCTTGTGGCAGCGTTACACGACGCAAGGCTCAAAATATATCGGCATCCTGCTGCGGGAACGCCGTGCACAGCGACAGCAACGACAGCAATAAGACAGCAACGCCAGTCCTGAACAAACATCACAAAGAAAAAGACCGCGCATCATGAGCAGCGCGGTCTTTTTTCATGCAAGCCTGAGATTTTCCGGATTTTATCGCCCTCAGCTTTTGTCGTAATGAATCAGGCGATCTGTTTCAGCTCTTCCAAAAACTGCTCATTTTCAGTCGAGCCATGCAAAGCGGTGGTTGACGACTGCCCTTGTTGTATCGCCTGCGTCACTGCATCAAAATAACCGGTCCCCACTTCACGCTGGTGTTTGACCGCAGTAAAACCTCTGGCGGCGGCAGCAAATTCCTGCTCCTGTAATTCGACGAAGGCCGACATGTGGCGGCGCGCATAACCATGCGCCAGATGGAACATGCCGTAATTCAGCGCATGGAATCCGGCCAGCGTGATGAACTGAAATTTATAACCCATCGCGCCCAGTTCTTTTTGAAACTTGGCAATCGTGATGTCATCCAGATTTTTCTTCCAGTTAAACGAAGGCGAGCAGTTATACGCCAGCAATTTGCCGGGGAATTTCGCATGTATCGCTTCGGCAAACGCCCTTGCAAAAGCCAGATCAGGTTTGCCGGTTTCGCACCAGATCAGATCGGCATATTCTGCATACGCCAGACCACGGGAAATCGCCTGTGCCAGCCCGGGCTTGGTTTTATAGAAGCCCTCGACCGTGCGCTCGCCAGTGCAAAAGGTTTGGTCGTTGGGGTCGATATCCGATGTCAATAAATCGGCAGCTTCTGCATCGGTGCGCGCCAATATCAGCGTCGGTACGCCCATCACATCCGCCGCCAGACGCGCTGCATTCAGCTTTTCAAGCGCTTCGCGCGTCGGCACCAGGACTTTGCCACCCATGTGACCGCATTTTTTTACCGACGCCAACTGATCTTCAAAATGCACGCCCGCCGCGCCAGCATCGATCATCGCCTTCATCAATTCAAACGCATTCAGCACGCCGCCAAAACCAGCTTCCGCATCGGCAACGATGGGCGCGAAATAATCAATCTCGTCTTTCCCTTCCGCCCACTGAATCTGGTCGGCGCGCGTCAGGGTGTTATTGATGCGTTTCACCACCAGCGGCACAGAATTGGCCGGATACAGCGATTGATCCGGATACATTTCGCCAGCGACATTCGCATCACCCGCGACTTGCCAGCCAGACAGATAAATCGCTTTCAGACCCGCCTTTACCTGCTGCATCGCCTGATTGCCTGTCATCGCGCCGAGTGCGTGAATAAACGGCTCGCGGTGCAGCAGATCCCACAATTTGAGCGCGCCGTTTTTCGCCAGCGTGTGTTCCACTTGCACCGACCCGCGCAGCCGCACCACATCCGCTGCCGTGTAATTGCGTTTGATACCTTGCCAACGTGGATTGGCATCCCAGTCTGCCTGTAAAGCAGCGATTTGCTGTTCGCGTGTACTCATACTATCCCCTGCTGATCAATGAAATTCGATTTCTATTGATATAAATCATAGGAGTTTTTTTGCGCAGCAACAATGTCTTATATAAGACAGAAAACAGATATTTAACTGTTTAAAATCAAGGATCTACATTTTTTATTTCGCGATGCGGAAATGTTTTTCTTAAAATGAGAAAGCAGATTGATGCGCCGAAACAGGATTTCTCATAATGCGGCAAGCTGATTTCATATCACGATATTTTTTAGGGCTGAAGATCGTGCGCTCAACGAAATAACAGCAAGTAATGCGTGTCCGCCTTTTGTATCAGTGCAGGCTGCGTTGTCAATTTCACACAAGCATGTTAACGTCGATCTCTTCACGGTTATCCCGAGCAGCCAAACACACGCAGGAATACTGAGCTCATGAGAGACACACTGAAAAGAAAGATCATCAAAGTCTGTGATGAAAAGATCGAGAGTAAAGGCGACAGTGTTGGCCTGTCTTTTTATGCTTTCTTTGCCAACAAAAACGACGACCCTAAACTGCTCATGGAGGCAGCAAGGTGGTGGATACTGGAAAACAAACTAGATCACTTTGAAAAAGCAACAAAGATCAGGCGCATGGTTGAGGCGACACTCTGAGTACGCCTGCGCTTGCCACCCTAGTCCACACACCTGCCTGAAAAGCCGCTCAGTTTGACAATGGCACCGGTTTCATCCTTTTTTTGCCTGTTAACGGCCAAAATATACTGGGGGGAGTATTTTTAAAAGCCCAATGAATACGGTGAGAATAATGGCTTTTTGGCACATACTCCCCTTTTTTTTTCAAAAAACTGCTTATAACCTGCCGAAACGGCTGCCGCGAGGAAAGCGAAGTTAGAACCAAGTTATTACTTTTGCATAAATAGGTTAATTTCGACTCTATTTCTTTAAAGCAATTCGTATAATCACAATAGTGGAAATTTAAAATGAATTCATATAAAGATCTCTCATGCGTCTTAGACTCATTAAATTTTCCTTGTTTCTATCAAAGGGAAATAAGCAAGGCTACATTCGAAGTTGACTTTGGTAGTAAAAAAGGAAAACTTCGGTTCACCTCTATAAAGTCTGCTGCTGAAAGTTACAAGTATGTGTAACCCTCCCGTAAAATCAAGCCATGCATAACTAGAGTTCTTGAGGCAAACTTATATGCCAAGGGAGAACAGAAATGCGTAAGAGCAGATTTACAGAGACACAGATCATTCTTCCGAGTTTTGCTTCGCATCGTTGTGTGCGTCAGCAGCAGAGAAACGAGATTATGAAGCACTTCACTCTCACTGTCAACTCCCTTCACGCTTCAGATCCGCTTTTTCTGCCGGATGTAATTTTGCTGTCTCGCAATTCCAGTATTTACAAAGACAAAGGGATCCGTGCTTTACATACAAGACTGACACTACACTGAGAATAGCCGCACCGGAAATCTGGGCAGATGCATTAAACTATGTCGCTGACGAAAGCAGACACAGGCAATATGATGATTTGGGATCACCCACAACCGTTTACTCTGAAATTAACTCCTGCCAGTGACGATATAGATGGTCTTCAGCACACAAACAATGCTGTGTATGTTCAGTGGTGTGAAGTGATCGGCTGGGCTCATTCAGAACAATTAGGACTCAGCCTCAGCAACTATCAGGAATTGAATCGCGCAATGGCGATACGCCATGCTGAATACGATTACTTATTACCTTCAGTTATAGGCGACGAACTCATACTCGGCACCTGGATTGTTGCCAGCGATGGGAAATTGAACATGGAAAGACGTTTTCAATTAATCAGGAAAGCAGATCAGGCGATCATTATGCGCGCCTCATGGCATCTGGTTTGCATAGAAATCAGCACCGGCAAACCGAAGCGTATGCCACCGGAATTTTGCAACATCTATTTGCCGGCGATCACGAAATAGTCATCCATGGTGACGACACTAAATAAAATTATCAATTTCACATAAATTTACTTTTTACAAAAGTATTCTATGTAATCCTGAAAGAAATTGATGATCAAGAGCACTGCTGAGGTTTGCTTTTGATCAAAACAAATTCTGCACGCAGTTGTTAGATTCAGTTCAGATATACGGATGCAGCTGCTTGGTGAAACGAATTTTATTTAAATTATTTCGCCCGATAACACACTGCTCACTACAGAAAACAATAAAAAGAGGACTCCCGACAACACAGATGCAGACAGAAACAGAAAAGTAACTGAATCGGCGCATATACCTCAGTAAACATTTTTTAAGGTTTTTTTATGTTGATTCACACACCGACAATGTTTTTGGTGATCGTAACGACCAGCTTTACACTGGCATTGGCAATCGCGTGGATTTCGTACCGCAAGAATAATGCCCTGTTTAATCCGCTGTTCATATGGTCATCAGCGTTGGCTCTTCATGGCGCAGCCTATTTATTATTCAGCGTGCGCAACAACATCAATGAAGCACTTTCGATTATTGTCGGTAATTCATTTCTTTCTGCTGGCTTTGCGTTGTTCGGGGAGGCACTTTACCGGTTTCACGATAAGCAACCAAATCGCTGGAGCTTATGGGCGCCGGTAGTATTTATCGCTATAAGTTTCAGCATACTGCTGGAACAACAGCAAATTCGTCTGGTTCTCAGCGCCCTCGTCTTCACCCTGCAAAGTGCGACGCTGCTGGTATTCGCCATAAAAATGCGGAGTATTACAATCGGACGAGGTCAATATATTATTGAAACAGGGCTGATCTCTGTCATTGCTGCGATGATGTTGCGAGAGGTCAGTTTTGTGATGGGAACGATCAAATTAACATCCATCGCAGAATCTAACTCTCTCCAAAGCTATACGTTTATAACGGTGCTGGCGAGTCTGCTATTACTCTCAATCGGGTTTGTCCTGATGACGCACGAATATGCAGAAAAACGGGCGTTGGATAATCAGGCCTTCACAAAATTCAGTAATAAGATACTTGATTTGCTATCACTCAACCGTCCTCTGGATGAGATTCTGAATGCGATCGTAAATGGTATTGAACAGCTGCATCCAGAAATATTATGCAGCATCCTACTGCTTGATAAGCGGGGCAAATTTCTGCATCACATTGTCGCGCCCAGTCTGCCACAGTTTTACAATAATGCGATTCACGGTGTTGAAATAGGCTTAGGCGTTGGCTCTTGCGGTACTGCTGCATACACCAAGCAACGCGTCATCGCAGAGAACATAGCAACGCATCCCTACTGGGTTTCCTACAAAGAACTGGCGCTGAAAGCAGGACTGGCTTCATGCTGGTCGCAGCCGATATTATCCTCAAATCAGCATGTACTTGGAACGTTTGCCATTTATCACAGGCAAGAACATGCACCTGAGAGTAATGATATTGAGCTTATCGAGGCAGTTGCAAAACTAGCCAGCGTTGCTATTGAACGCAGTTCCGCCTTAGAGCAACTCAGAGAAAGTGAAAAACATTATCGCTTGCTCATCGAAACTGCGAACGAAGGTATTTGCGTCATCAACGACAGCATCTTACGTTACGCCAACCCCAAGCTCTGCGAACTGACCGGGTATGACGCAAACATACTGACAGATAAATCTATTATCGACGTCGTTTATCACGAAGATCAGGCGATGGTTCTGGAGAATCAGAAGAAATTACGCCTTACAACAGTCAGCGATCTGAAATATGCCATTCGCATTTCGACCAGACACCGGGGCGTTCGCTGGTTTGAATTAAGTAGTGTTGCGTTCGATTGGCACGGTGAGAATGCCAGCCTGAATTTTCTGACAGATATACATGATCGAAAGCTGATGGACGAAAAAATTCAGCAACTCGCCTATCTCGATACACTGACACAGCTACCTAACAGACGTTTGCTGATAGAACATCTGAAGCAGGCACTGGCAAGAAACCAGCGCAATGCAAGCTATGCGGCATTGTTGTTTTTAGATTTGGATAATTTCAAGCCGCTGAACGACAATCACGGCCACAATGTCGGTGACATGTTGCTGATTGAAGTCGCACGTCGCCTGCTATTATGTGTGCGCCAGACCGATACCGTCGCCCGCTTTGGCGGAGATGAATTTGTCGTCCTGATTACAGACATGGATGCAGATGAATCCTGTGCACATATTCAGGCAGAAAACATTGCAAAAAAAATTCTTTCCGCTGTGGCTGAGCCTTATTTTCTTGAGACTGAAAACAATGAAACAAGCATCATCGTCGAACACCGTTGCACGGCCAGTATCGGTGTCGTCACGTTTAATAATGACGACAGCAGCGGCGAAAAACTCTTAGACCGCGCCGATGCTGCAATGTACCGGGCAAAACAAGAAGGCCGCAACACCATCCGGTTTTATCAATAAGTAAAACAAAGCCACCCCGATGGTGGCTTTGTTATCGTTACAATCTGATTCCTCAGTTATCAATCCGTCGTTATTCATAGCACCACATCATTGCAATGCCATGAAAGCCGTAAAGAATCAGTTTTCAGGAATTTGCTTCCTTTGTAAGCAAGGCAAAAATTTTCCAACTTCGGCTTCCAGCAGCTGAAACATATTCCGGATTTGCAGCAGTTGCTTTTCCTTAGACAGGATTTCAATCCTGTCCGCCAGGCTTGCAACCGGGTTATTGCCAAAATAGGCCATCGCACCTTTCAGTGTATGTGCAGCAATCGCGACGTTCTGAAATTCCTCTCCATCTAATGCAACGGCAATCGCACGAACATTGTCTGGTACCGTTTTCAACACACTGAGACCAATAATTTGCAGCGTTGCAGTATCAACTGCATCAATACATGCGACATAATCAAAACCAGCAGTATCTATCTGTGCCAATTGTTGAGATGCATCGTGTGCAGCGGGCACGGTTCTGGTGTTATGAAGCACCTCCGCTATCGCACTCATTAATTTTTCGCTTCTTACCGGCTTGGAAATATAGCCATCCATTCCGGCGTTCAGACACAGCTCCTTGTCTTCGCTCATCGCATTGGCCGTCATGGCAATGATGGGAATATGACCACCGCTGACACGCTCTCTGTTGCGTATATTCGTTGTCGCCTCAACCCCGCCCATCACCGGCATTTGCATATCCATCAGAATCAGATCAAATGACCGGGTTTCGAGTAACTCTAACGCGAGTGCACCGTTGCCACACACTTCAATCTGGTGTCCGGCCTTTTCCAGAATAACCGTTGCAATACGCTGATTAATTTCATTGTCTTCCACCAATAAAATACTCAGGTGGCTTTGTTGTTGCGGCTTCTCTTCCGCGAAAGGTTCTGCGACAGATAAGGCACGCAATTGGTGGTCGGTAAATAATTCCGCAATTGCTTTTTTTAACTCCATCATGGAGAACGGCTTATTCAGATAAGCCAATTTATTTGCCTGACAAATTTCAACATCCTGAGGTGTCAACGCGGAAGTCAGCAACAGTATCTTAGGCGCTCCAGACGGATTCATTTTTTTGCAGGAGTCGATCAGTTCAAAACTACTTTTGTCGGGCATGTGTGCATCGAGCAAAAGTAAATCCACTCTTTGTCCGCCATCGCTAAGTCTGACAAATTCATCCCAGAAACCCTGAGCACCGGAAGCCTGCGCCACCCTCAACCCGAATTGACGCAAAGCCTCCGCCATCAGATTCAGTTGTGTCGCATTATCGTCAGCCACTAATACCTGAAAATCTGAAAATGTTATTTCGTGCAGAGGACGGTTGGCTTCAAAGCTGCATTGAAACGGCAAGGTAAAACTGAATTTACTACCGACACCGACTTTGCTTTCAACCGATAAAGTTCCTCCCATTAATTCCACCAAACGGGAGGAAATGGAAAGTCCCAGACCTGTTCCACCGTATTTGCGGGTAATAGAATTATCCGCCTGCGAAAACAAATCAAAGATGCCTTTGATTTTGTCTTCAGGAATACCAATGCCGGTATCGATAATATTGAAATGCAGATCCGCTTGTCGCCGTTCATGCGGGGTATAGCGTACCTGCACAGTGATCTCACCTTTATTGGTGAATTTAATCGCATTCCCGAGAATATTGAGTAGGATTTGCTTCAGCCTGCCAGCATCCCCGATCACAGAACGGCAAATATCTGACTGAACATCCAGAATCAGTTCCACACCTTTCTTTTCTGCCTGCAACCCAAGAGGTTTGACGACCTCATCCAGCACTTTGAATAAATCAAAATTCAGGCTTTCCAGATCAATCTTTCCTGCGTCGATTTTTGATGAATCCAGAATATCGTTAATCAGCACCAGCAAAGAATCTGCCGACGCTTTGATCATATTCACATATTCTCTTTGCTGCGGATTTAAATCCGTTTCCAGCACCAGCTCGGTCATTCCTATCACGCCATTCATCGGCGTGCGGATTTCATGTGACATAGACGCAAGAAACAGACTTTTGGCGACATTGGCCGCTTCCGCCAGCTCTTTTGCTTTCGTCAGCTCCGCTTCATGCTGCTTCTGCTCTGTCACATCCTGAACAATGCCCATCACACGCATGGATTGATGCTCATCCGGCTTATTCATTTTCCCGATGGCGAGTATCCATCTTTCTTTACCATCTACCGGTCTGATGATGCGAAATTCCCGGCGGAAAGTACCACTGTGCAGGCCAACTTCACGCATCATCCGGCGCTCATCTTCACGATCAGCAGGATGAATCAGCTTTAACCAGGCATCATAGGTTTTATCCGTCCCTGGAAAGAGACCAAATATTTCGTCCATATTTGGCGAACTCTCGAAACGATAGGTTTTCAGATCAAAAGAGTAGCTGCCTATCCGGCCGACCTCCTGCGACTGACGTAAAATTTCTTCCCGCTCTTCCAGCTTTAATTGTGCAGTATTTTTTTCATTAAACGCGCGGAATAAGGTAAAAAACAGCAAGCCGCTGACAAGGCTGAACACAACCGCAATGACGAGGACGTTTCTTTTTGTCACTTGATACGGTGCCAGAATGCTCTCAACAGATTCACCGGTTAAAAAGATCATCTGATATTCAGGCAAATACTGATAACCGTACATGCGCTCGACGCCGTCTATCCTCGAAACACGCTGGTAATTACCATAGCGGGGACTCTGATCGTTGACGAAACGACTGACGTCAACCTTCATTCCCTTACTTAGGTCAATATCCGGCGAGCGGGCCAGCACAGTTCCATTGCTTCTGGCTACCGTAATCACGGCACCGGAATTGATTTTGTCAGCAAACTTGGTGAACATATCAGGACTGACGGAGATCACCAAGACACCATCGAATACCCCGTCTTTGAGAATAGGCCGGGTAAACTGTATCGACCATTTACCGGAAACCTTCCCCTTCAGGGGTTTACTGATAAAAAAAATGTCTTTATCAGGAGCCTGCTGATGGACGCGGAAATGCTCGCGCTCGCTCAGATCAACACGCTCGGAAGGTTTTGCCAGATTAGAAAACTGCAGAATGCCGTCTTTATCAATCACAGCAACCTGAAACGACACATCCTCAATAATATCCTGGCGACGCTGCACCAGCTCGGCGAATGCCTTCCAATCCCCCCGCCATTCTCTGCGAAGATCGAGCAAAACCTCATTGAGGCGTTTGATATTAGACGAAGAATATTCCGCAAAAATTTGCGCTTCTTCAGAGTTACGTAACTTAGCCTCGTTGAATACTGCCTGGTAACTGCGGTTCATTTCGTAGAAAGCCACGAACCAGACCAGAGTCAACATCAGACTGAATAACAAAAAAAGTTGTCGTCGCAAACGCTTCTTTGCCATTTTCATGATGTGTGGTGACCGTATCGTAAGGAGGTAAGACTTATTGAGATGATGTCAGGAATCCGGCGACCATGAGCTGAACTAGCGGTACGACGGCGTTAATCAATGCGACTTCAGCAGCACACAAAACGCGGCTGAATCATGCCGCAGATTAGCATAAAATTTCCGCCTGAAAATGGTGCTTAATCATTATTTACATTCCTTCAGGCAACACGCTGAAACGCACATTCATCGCCGGGCAAAAATGCTGTCACTCGATACCGGCGCCGAGCCTGCGCGCCGCATCGAGTACCGCGATCGCAGCGGAGATGATCTGTTCTGCTTTGTTATGCGTATCACCATCATCGCTCAAAGCTGCAGTAATGAGGCGCGCACTCAGACACAGACGTAAAGCACTGACCGGAATCTGCTGCCAGACGCCACAAGTCACAGGCTGCCCGACTTGCATACGCTTTTCATGTTGCAAGCGGCGGTATACCGTGGTGGTCTGTTCCCGGCTGAGAGGTTCACCGGAGGGGTGATGCAGTACGAACGGAAAAATCGTCGGCCACTGATCCCAGCCCGGCATCGTCGTCAACGCCTGCCTGTCCGGCGCCGGAACCGGTAACAAAGAAAGGTCGGAATGCGTGCCGATATTATGCAATACCGCACGGCGGAATTCCTGAACAAACTGATGGATCGCTTCGTCGGGCAGACTGCGGAATGCCCGTAACTCCACAATCGCTGCAACCCAGCGCACCAGCAGACCACAATTCGCCTTCTTCTGTAACCCATCCATTCCAGACCACGAAGCAGGCCAGTCGGCGCGACTGGAATAAGCATATAAAGCCTCCGGTGCGGTTTGCTGCCTGTATCTGATTGCTGCCGCTTCAGGGAAAAATAAGGCGCCGGAAAAACTGGGACCGGAAACAAATTTCGACCCGGTAATCGCCACCAGAAATTGCTGTTCCAGATAAGCATTCAAGGTCGCGTTGGTCAGCCGGAACTGGCAGGCATCCACCAGAACCTCCAGCTGATAGGGATATCGCTTTCGTAATGCCAGTGCACACGTCACAGATGGCCCTATCATGCCGGTCTTGGTCACATCGGCCAGCACCAGCAAAACGCGCTTGTTATGACCACAGGCTGATGTAATCAACGTTTCAACCTCGCCATCAATATCTGCTGCAGCGCGCGGCGTTCCATCTGCCTCACGCAAAGCAATTCTGACTAATTCAGGCGCGTCAGCATCACCTGCGCTCTGCCCCGCACAAACCGGGACACCGAGCGCGGAACAATCACTGAAATGCAAGCCCTGCAGCGCCGCTGGCACTGAGCTTCCGGTCTCGCCTGCTTCCACCATTACGATCATCGAAGGACCAGATGTTGCACCGGTAAATAGCTGCGATACCATTAAATGCAAATCGGTGCCGGACGCCGCAAACACCACATCCACCGCATCACTGGTCTGGCACAACTGTTTTAATTCCTGACGAAGACTCTGCATTTCCTGCGCATACAAGGCGTACAGCGAAGACGGTGCATCGTCGAGAGTCGCTTGCACGATTTTCTGATAAACGTGATTAGCCGCCGCAAAACCACGCTGTGAAATGGTCGATGCAGTTGCCGAGCCGAACGCAAACATGCTGTCTTCTGCACTTTGCGGCTCCACGGTACAGCCGTATTTATTCACACCATGTGTATCCAGCGCGATGCGCGAATCACCGCCATCCACCAGCAATTGGGCCAGCGACGGAATCTTCGTGTCAGACGCGTATGGAGGTCTCACAGCGGATGACATAGCATCGTTGCTCATGCGTCGCCTGAAGGCTGCACACTCAATGCGGTGGCAGATGCACGCTTGATTAACAAATCTCTGAAGGCCGCAAACAATTTTTTCATCGTGGCCTGTTTATAGGGAAACATCTCCACCGGGTCCATTGCATGTACGATCATGTCACTATCGACTTCAAATATCAGCAGCTTGCCGTCTGGCGTTTCACCGCAGTCGATGCCGACATAATCTAACCCCAACTTATCGTAGATCTCTTGCAACGCCTGCTTGTGACGCGGTACAAATTCCGTATCGAAACTCGCCATAAAGCGCTGTTCTTCGGCACGCTTTTCAGCGCTTTCCGCCATACCGGCGTTCAGATAGTGAATCATCCAGTGCTGCGAAATTCCCATGTGCGCAATATACGGTTTGCCATCGATCAGCATGACGCGGTATTTTCTGAACTGGCCATCGGCGCTGCGATAGTCAACAAAGCGGGCGATGTAAAACTCGTCGCTCTGAATTTCCTGCAGATAGGCAGCGATTTCTGTTGGCGAAATCAGCTTCTCAAGGCCATGCCCCGCATGTGAATCGAGCGGTCGGACGATGATAGGAAAATCATCGCCGGGCAATAAATCGCTGATGGCTAACTCGCCTCGCCCGAGTTGTTCCAACATCTGACGGCTGATCCGGCGCGACATCGGCATTTCCACGCCACGCGCTGCTTGCAGTTGCAGATATGCGCGATCACGTCCCAGATGGGCGATACGCTCCGGCTGATTAATCACAGGGCGCGGCCATTGCGAGACAATTTCCTGCAAATCCAGCAACAGCGTATGCTTGGCATCGGCCTCACCAATCGCCACAAACATCACATCATGGTCAGGCAATTGCTCCAGTGCAGGAATACCCTGCCCCACATACAACAAATCCAGATCGATATCCGAATCTTCCACCAGAAAATCAACCGGCGTATTTGCCATCAGATCACCATCGGTCAGCAGCGCCAGCAATTTGATTTTTGCCGGATGTGCTGCCGGCACAGAATACAAAGGCTGCTTTTTTAATGCTTCCATTTGCGTGCTCGCTGCCAATTCCGCGTGACCGAGCAACAGCAGCACCGTCGATAAATCCAGCATCGCATTCGCATCATCGGGATACTGCTGCGCCCGCGCAATCAAACTGTTTGCCAGCGGTTTTAAATCTTCCCCCGCAAACGCCCGCCGCATCAAAGGCGCGAGGCCAATGTAAGAACTTTGTTGAGAACTTCGCTGCACTTCGTTAAGAGTCGTCATATCTGAAACCAGGTTTATTGTGCGGTTTGCGACAGCAAGTCGCCCTGCGCAATGGTGGCATTAATCAGAGCATCGATATCTTCAGCCCGCGTGCGGTGATTCACGATCGCCGCGCGAATTGCCAGTTGCCCGCGAATGTATGTCGTTGATGGCGCGCAGATACCGCCCTCATGCAAGGCGACGACAATATCGCCATTCAGTGCATCCAGATCTGCACTACGCTCGCTGCGATAACGGAAGCAAACGATATTGAGATTCACCGGTGCAAGTAATTCCAGCTTGGGATGCGCCTCCACCGATTGTTTCAGGTATTGCGCTAATTCACAGGTATGCGTAATCACCTGCCCCAGACGCTCGGTGCCATAGACCTGCAGTGTGAACCATGTTTTTAATGCGCGGAAACCCCGCGACAAATCCGGACCGAAATCACAAGGCCACGGCGAACCGCCTGCCAGCCCGCGGGTCTCACGCCGCAAATAGCCGACCGGCGCGACGAACGTCGCCAGATGCGCCTCGCTGTCTCTGACCAGGATAAAGCCGGCATCGTAAGGCACCTGCATCCACTTGTGAAAATCAAACGCGACTGAATCCGCGCGTTCCAAGCCAGCCAGACGCGGTGCCAGCGCAGGCGACAACATCGCCAGTGCACCGAAAGCGCCATCAATATGGAACCAGATTTTTTCTTCAGCAGCGATATCGGCAAGCGCAGTCAGATCATCTATCGCACCGACATCCACCGAGCCGGCAGTACCTGCAATAAAAAATGGCGTCAGCCCGGCTGCACGATCTGCCGCAATCGTCTCGCGTAATACAGCGGTATCCATTTCAAATTCGCTGGTCATAGGAATCATACGCAAGGCATCTCTGCCTATGCCGGCAATATCCATCGCCTGCGCAACGCAACCATGCGCGCCTGCCGAAGCGTAGGCGACCAGACGTTGCGAGAACGACGCCAGACCTTGTTTGCGTACATCCGTCCCCAGCGCCACCGAACGCGCCACCAGCACGGCGATAAAATTCGCCATCGAGGTCCCAGTCACAAACAAGCCGCTCGCGCTTTCCGGAAACCCGAACAAGGCGCTCACCCAGCGACTGATCTGACGCTCAACTTCAATCGGAATATGATTCCGTCCGCCGAGATTCGCATTCAGACCGGCTGCCAGCATCTCTGCCAGCGTACCGACCGGATTACCGCCGCCCTGCACCCAGCCCATAAAGCCGGGATGACTGTTCCCGACCGAGTAAGGCAAAATATCCTGCATAAACTGCTGATGTACCGCCGCCAAATCTCCCTCGCCGGTCGGCAAGGCTTGCCGGAATTTTCCGCGCACCTCATCCGGAATCGGCTGCCACACGGGCCGCTCACGAATATGCTCGGCATAATCCAGAATATCGTCCAGCATCCGATGTCCCTGGGCACGCAGCGCGCTCCAGTCGTCCGGGTCCAGCGTTGCTGAATCCAGGGTAGGTAAAGTTGGTGTTGCCATCATCTGTTCTTCAATAAAGATTGTTCTGATAAACGCATTATCTCTGAGACTCGCCGGATTTAAGCCAGAAACAAGCGATCTTTTGCATTCTTTATCGAAATCACGGCAAATTTCCCCTGATTTTCACCGTCACATGCTGACAATTGACGCTGCCGCCTCAGGCAGACACTCTCGCCCGGCACATCCCGAGCGCCTGCGATCAGCTGTTTTTTATCTGTCAATGAAGAAAATATACTGGGGGGAGTATTTTTAAACATCCTTATTTTATGCAGAGAATAAGATGTTTTTGGCACATACTCCCCATTTTTCAGGAAACCAGGATGTACATATGATTGAAAGTCGGCTGAAACAGATAAAGATGCGGCGCGGTCAAGCTGCAGTAAGAGGCACCAAACAATAGGGCCTGACCAGCGAATGAATCACTACATTAATCCATTGATCCATGCGCCAGGTTTTCCGGAAACAATTGTCATCATCATGGAAAGAAAATAAACCGCGATACCAGAGAGGCTGCGTTGGCGCATAAATACGCCGGAATGTGCCGCGGTTCTGATGTGCAATACCTCAGCAACCGGATGGATTTTTTTTGTCAGCACGTTGCAGACGGGTTCACTGCAACGTGCAAGCTGACTGAAAAAATGTGTGTTTATTGAATCAGTCTGGTGCCAGAGACGCGCGGTTGCGCAACCGCCGCACCGGATCGATGAATACGGGCTTGCGATGCAGCATGCTGCGTTGTCTGGGTGTGATTCAGCTTGAACACGGCCACGGTCTCGGCTAACTGACTTGCCTCATCGCGCATTGATGCCGCGGCGGCGGCGGCCTGCTCGACCAGAGCGGCATTTTGCTGCGTGACCTGATCCATCTGATTGATCGCAATATTAACTTGCTCGATACCACTGCTTTGCTCCTGACTCGCCGCCATGATCTCTGCCATGATGTCGGTCACCCGTTTCACGCTGGTGACGATTTCCTCCATCGTCGTACCGGCTTGTTCAACCAGCTTACTACCGGCATCGACTTTTTCTACCGAATCGCCAATCAGCGTCTTGATTTCTTGAGCTGCAGTTGCAGAACGTTGCGCGAGATTACGTACTTCGCTCGCAACGACAGCAAAACCGCGGCCTTGCTCACCCGCACGCGCCGCTTCGACCGCCGCATTTAACGCGAGAATATTGGTCTGAAACGCGATACCGTCAATCACCGCAATGATATCGACGATTTTTTTGGAGGAACCATGAATCGAACTCATGGTATCAACCACTTGCGACACCACTTCGCCACCTTTGACAGCAACACCCGATGCAGTCACGGCCAGCTGATTCGCCTGTCTGGCGTTATCCGCATTTTGTTTCACGGTCGAGGTCAGTTCTGACATCGAGGTCGAGATATTTTCCAGCGACGTCGCCTGCTGTTCGGTGCGTACAGATAAATCCTGATTGCCGGAGGCGATTTCTGACGATCCGGTTGAAATCGTATCCGTGGTACTGCGAACGCGGCCAACGATACTCACCAGACTGTCACGCATTTCTTTCATCGCCGACAGCACACTGGTCTGATCACGCGCATCCACCTGAATTTCAATGCTCAGATCGCCAGAGGCAATACTGCGGGCAATCGCGCTCGCCTCTTTCGGCTCACCACCTAATGCTCTGGCGATGTTGCGCGCAATCAGCGTCGCGACGATGCCACCCAGCACAAGTGCAGCAAAACAGGTAATCAGCATCAGGGTTTGAAAGCCACCCGCGGTGGAACGGGCAAGCGTTGATTCCTGACGATTCAGATTTTCTTCAAAATCAATCAGTTTATTGATGCGGCTTAGCCACTCCACAAAAGCCGGGCGGGCTTCACTCAGCATGATTTGTTTCGCCTGATCCAGATCACCAGCGCGGCGCAACTCAATCACTTTCTTAATCATCGGCAGTGTTTTTGCCTCGATCTCTTTGATGCTTTCTAAAATTTTCTTTTCTTCGCTGGTGATGTCTTGGCGCTCACTGAACATTTTGTCCAGCGGTGCCGCAGACTTATCGTAATCAGCGGCCAAGCTGCTGATCGTCGCCACGACAGCGTTAAGCTCAGTATCGTTTGGCACCAGAATCACGTCACGCAGAGCGATCGCCCTGTCATGCACGCTGCCGCGAAAATTAATCGCATACCGTTGTTTGACGCTGTTCACATCACCGATCGTCGTCAATCCGACGGAGATGGAATTCACCTGCACAATCCCGACGATGGTCAGAACCGTCATCATGGATAACACCAAAGCAAACCCCAGACCTATCCTGGCCTTGAGCGTAAGATCGCTAAATACGTTTGTACTCATCATGCCTCTGTATCATTAATTTTTATCGGGAAAACCTGAATGACATCGCAGCACTCACTGTGCGAGATGTGCCGGATGTGATGACATTAAATAAGCCAGCTGTTGGCATCAGCCTGGAAACGTCAATGGAAGCAAATTTTTCAAGAAAATTTTTGTCTTGACATTTCCCGCCATTAAATTGCCAGGCGGCAATGTATCATCATTACAAAGGCTATGCTGACGACACCCAATTGCTTAAATTTTTGTCTTTAAAAATGACTAACGGCACATGTTTTTCAATAAAAAACAGTGCCATTTTTTACTTATAAATGAGGGAAATATACTGAGGGAGAGTATTTTTAAACGCCCTTATTTTCCGCTGAGAATAAGGCGTTTTTGACGCATACTCCCCGATTTTTGCAATTTATTTGGTTTTGGAAGGTCGAGTTGATATGCAGAGAAGGCGACTGCGAAAAATTCTATTCAAAATCGAAACATGACTGCCAATTATCAGCAATAAAAAAAACCCAGCAAAATGCTGAGGTTTAGAAAACCTACATACGCACGAACGCATCGTCAATGTGTCAAACCTGCCCACCCACACCCTTGAACTTCTCAACAAAGGCAGCGATCTTCTGAAAGACCGTCTGCTTCTTGGTCTTGAACTGTGGGTTCAAGGGGCTCATCTTGGGCAGCACCGCGTTGAGTTCGGTGCCGTTCTCGCTCGCGAATTCCCGCTTGAGTGAGGTGGTGATGTAGCGCTTCGCAGCCTCGGCGTTGAGGCCTTCAGCCGTGATCAACTCCTGCGCTTCACGTTGCAGCTCCGCTTGAGCGAACTTGAAAAAAGCATCGATCACGCTGGCCTTATCGTTGATCTGGTCCAGATCGGTCTGATTGATGAAATCCACCAGCAGGCTTTCCTTGGCGCGATTGCCAAGGCTGGCACGAATTACCCGGCGCACCTCATCCACCAATTCCGATTTGCTCTTGATATTCTTGTTGTGCTCGAAGATCAGTTCAAGGATGTAGTCCAGGTTGATTTCCTGTGACTTCAACAGGTCCACCTCAAAGACCACATCATCCCAGTCGATGGTGGATTTATTCTTCTCGACCCCTGCCTTCTCACGGCGTAGCCAGTCGCGCACGTCGTTGTAGGTGGAGCGATAGTCCTGAACCTTGCGCTCGGACGGCAGAGTGATGGCTTGCAGCGCGGTCAGATCCTCATCACTCAAGTAGTGCTTGGCCTTGAACGCTTCAACTGCGGCGGGATTGGCCAGATCGACGCTTTGCAGCTCCTTCAAGCTGGCGAACTCATCGTAGTTTTGCAGAATATTCTCGACGCGCAGGTACTCGCCAAACAGCTTGGCGAAGGCCTTTTTGTCGGCTTCCTTTTCAATGGCTGCGGGGTCGGGGAAGCGCGCTTCCAGTTCCTTCACCACATCCATGAAACCCCGCCGCGCCTCACCGGTGGCCGCGTCGGTGAAGCCTTCCATGTATTCCTTGTAGCTCTTCTCAAGCACCACGTTCTTGGTGTTCTTGTCACCGAACAGGGTGATGGCATCAATGGTTGCCTGCTCCAGGTCGCGGAAGGTGACGATGTTGCCGAAGGTTTTGGTGGCGTCAAAAATGCGGTTGGTGCGCGAATAGGCCTGCATCAGTCCGTGGAAGCGCAGGTTCTTGTCGACAAACAACGTGTTCAGCGTGGGGGCATCAAAGCCGGTCAGGAACATACCCACCACGATGAGCAGATCGATTTCCTTCGCCTTCACCTGCTTGGCCAGGTCGCGGTAATAGTTCTGGAAGCCGTTACTGTCCACGCTGAAGTTAGTCTTGAACAGCGCGTTGTAGTCGGCGATAGCCGCGCTCAAGAACTCCTTTGCGCTGCTATTCATGGCAGAGACATCAAAGCTCTCGTCCTGAATTTCGCCAATCGCATCCTGCTCTTCGTTGGCGGCGAACGAGAAGATGGTCGCCACTTTCAGCGGTTTGTCGCTGCTCCTCTGCAAGTCCCTGAAGCACTCGTAGTAAAGCTTGGCAGCATCCACGCTGCTGACGGCAAACATGGCGTTGAAGCCCTTGTTGCCCGCATGCAAGCGGTGGGTCTTCTGCCGGAAGTTGTTCAGGATGTACTGGGTGATTTCGCGGATACGATCCGGGTGCAGCAGGGCTTGCTTGTTCTCGGCTGCGCTCAGCTTCTTCTCGTCCTGCTCGGTCTCGATGGCCTTGAACTGTGGGCGCACATCGTTGTAGTCCACCTTGAACTTCAGCACCTTCTCGTCACGGATCGCATCAGTGATCACGTACGAGTGCAGCTCACGGCCAAACACGCTGGCCGTGGTCTCAGCGCCCAAGGCGTTCTCCGGGAAGATGGGCGTACCGGTGAAACCGAACTGGCAGAACTTCTTGAACTTCTTGTTCAGGTTCTTCTGGGCTTCACCAAACTGGCTCCGGTGGCACTCATCGAAGATGAACACTACCTGCTTGCCGTAGATCGGTAAATCCGCCTCGCTCTTCATCAGGTTGTTGAGCTTCTGGATGGTAGTGACGACGATCTTGTTGTCGTCCTTCTCTAGGTTGCGTTTCAGACCTGCCGTACTGTCCGAGCCGTTCACACTGTCCGGCGAAAAGCGTTGGTACTCCTTCATGGTCTGGTAGTCCAGATCCTTGCGGTCCACCACGAAGAACACCTTGTCGATAAAGTCCAGCTCCGTGGCCAGACGCGCGGCCTTGAAACTGGTCAGCGTCTTGCCGCTGCCGGTGGTGTGCCAAATGAAGCCGCCGCTTTCCGTATTGCTCCAGTTTTTGGCCTGATGACTGCTCTTGATCTTCCACAGAATACGTTCGGTAGCAGCGATCTGGTAAGGCCGCATCACCAGCAGCGTGTTGCTGACATCGAATACCGAGTAATGCAGCAGCACATTGAGCAACGTGTGTTTCTGGAAGAACGTGGCCGTGAAGTCCTTCAAGTCCCTGATCAGCGTGTTGTCCGCCTTCGCCCAGTTCATGGTGAAGTCGAAACTATTTTTGTTGCGCTGAGTCGTGTTGGCGAAGTAGCGGCTGTCGGTGCCGTTGGAGATCACAAACAGCTGTAAATACTTGAACAAGGAATGCTCGCTGTTGAAGCTCTCCTTGCTGTAGCGGTGTACCTGATTAAACGCCTCGCGGATCGCCACGCCGCGCTTCTTCAATTCCACCTGCACCAGCGGCAGGCCATTGACCAGAATCGTCACGTCATAGCGGTTGGCATGACTGCCCGTCTGCTCAAACTGTTTGATCACCTGCACCTTATTGCGAGTGACGTTCTTTTTGTCCAGCAGGTAGATGTTCTGGATACGCCCGTCGTCAAAGACAAAATCGTGGATGTAGTCGTCGTGAATCTTGCGGGTTTTCTCGACGATGCCATCGCTGGGCTTGTCCAGCCAGGTCTCGACGAATCTCAGCCACTCGCCGTCAAGAAACTGCACACCGTTCAGTGCCTGCAATTGCACGCGCACATTGGCCAGCAAGGCTTGCGGGTTATTTAATGCCGGTACAAATTCATAGCCCTGATTCTGCAAATCCTGAATCAGCTCGCCTTCAAGGTCGCTTTCACTCTGGTAGCCCTCTGCGGCTTTCCATTCACGGGCGTACTTGTCCAAAACAATGAAACTGTTGGATTCGGCGATGGTCTTGTAGTCACTCATTCTGATTGCTCTCATCGTTGTGGATCAAAGCGGCCAGCTCGATCTCGATCTCTTGCACGGTGCGGCTCCAGCCATGCTCGGCACAGACCTGTGCATACAACAACACCAGATCCACCGACTTCACCTTGGCCAGCAAGGTGCGCACATGCCCCCAGGGCAGTTGTCCCACAGCCTGTGGGACAACTTCAAACTGTGAACCGAAGAAGGCATAGAACTGCCGCATGGCAAACAGGCTGCTGCGCGAAAAGCCCTTCATGCCGGGGTAGCTGGCCTGCAGGTCTTGCGCCATCTGCTCTACCACCGCCGAGCCCCACGCCCGCTCGCGCTGCCAAGCGTCCAGCTAGCTGGCGGCCGATGTCCCAATACAGGCCGAGCAGCTCAGCATTTACCGCCAGCACCGCCCGCGTCCGGGAAGTCTGGATGCGCTGCTTGATGGTCGCCAGTGCCTGGCGGTAATCGGTGTGTTGGGTGATGTCGCTCATCTCAAACCTCTGCCGTTTCTGCCGGCTTGGGGAAGCTCAGCAGCAGATCGCGGTAGTAGGCGTATTGCTGTTGGCGCAACTCGATTTCGCGGGGAAGGCCTTCGGTGATCGATGTGGTTAGCGTGTCGAATTTGTCGAGCAGCATTGCGATAGATTTCTGTCGCACAAGCGTTGGAATAGGTACAGGGAGTGTTTTGATGATATCTGCATTTAAGTTGCTGACTGATCCGCTGTTGATTTTTCCGGCCCAGTAGTTTTGGACGGTGTTCGACGATAAATAGTGATACAGGAAATCGGAATTTAAAGCACCAGAGAATTTACTGATCGACGCCCAGCCGTCATGAATCGCTCCACTGATTTCAAGAATGTACGGCCTGCCGAAGCTCATTGAGTTGGAAAGGATGAAATCGCCTTTCTCAAGAATTCTGGAACTTTTTGCCCCTTCTTTTGTGATCTTTTGAGCGGTTTCGTAAACGTACTTTGATCCCGGCGACGTGTCGCCGATTTTGATCCATGGAACGCCGTCGGGGTCATCGGTAATGAACTTTGCGATCGGACGAGGTGAGGCGCCACGTTGCACCACCGCAATCTCCCCCAAAGGTCTCCACTCCACCTCCCCCCCTTCAAAACTCAACAACTGGTCGCGGTAGTAGTTGTATTGTTTTTTGCGGGCGGTCAGCTCGGCGGTCAGCTCGGCGGTCAGCTCGGCGAAGGCGTCCAGGATGCGGACGATTTCGGCCTGGATTTCCAGCGATTTTTTGGGGTTATCGGGGCAGGGGATGGGGACTGGCAGCATCTCCATTTCACTTTTACGAATCGAGGGAACCGCCCCAGAATCATTTGCAAGTGTGCTCAGATTAATCGTTTGCATCCAGTGATACAGAAAACGGGAATTAACCTTCTCTCCAGCAATCAAGCCCATGACATTGTTGTCGTAGGCCGATGGCATTGAAAGAAGGCGCTTCTTGTTTGTGGCTACAGCAGCTCCAATTTTCGGAAAAATCACAGTACCTTCTGGTGCTGGCTTAATCCCAAGCTTTTTTATAGTGTTTGCATCAATGTAATTATTGGCAGTAACCATCGTTGTTTCATTTCCAACGATATTCATGTCACTAACTTTGTAGAATGGATAGTCGCCGTCAGCATGCCCTTGATAGGCGTTAGGAAAACCCCAGCCGCTTCTAACTTCAGCCACCTCCCCCAATGCCGGCCACTCCACGGCCACACCGTCCAACAGTTTGTCCAGATAATTGATGCCGCTCATGCCTCCAACTCCTCGCCTTCAATCTCGGCAACGATGGCATCAATGTCCCTGCGAAGCTGGTCAATTCTGGCCACCGTGGTTTTCAGCTCTGCGTTGAGCTGGGTGATGTCCACTACTTCGCGGGTGTCGCGGGCTTCGATATAGCTGCTGACCGACAGGTTGTAGTCATTGGCCGCCACCTGCTCCAGCGGCACCGACTTGGCAAAGTGCTCGACGTTTTTCTTGCTGTCGAACACGGCCATGATTTCTTCGATGTGCGCATCCAGCAGCACGTTGTTATTGGTTTCTTTTTTGAATAGCCCGCTGGCATCGATGAACTGAGTCGTCGTGTCTTTCTTGTTTTTCGCCAGCACCAGAATGTTCACCGCGATGGTGGTGCCGTAAAACAGGTTGGCCGCAAGAGAGATCACGGTTTCGACGTAGTTGTTATCCACCAGATACTGGCGGATTTTCTGCTCAGCCCCGCCCCGGTAGAAGATGCCGGGAAAGCAGACAATCGCAGCGCGGCCTTTGCTGGAGAGGTAGTTGAGCGCGTGCAATACAAAGGCAAAGTCGGCCTTGGACTTGGGCGCGAGCACACCAGCGGGGGCAAAGCGTTCGTCGTTGATCAGCGTGGGGTCGTCGCTGCCGATCCACTTCACAGAATACGGGGGGTTGGAGACAATGGCGTCAAATGGTTTGTCGTCGCCAAAATGCGGTTCACGCAGAGTGTCGCCAAGCTGGATGTTGAACTTGTCGTAGTTGATGTTGTGCAAGAACATATTCATCCGCGCCAGGTTATAGGTGGTGTGGTTGAGTTCCTGCCCGAAGAAGCCGTCTTCGATAATGTGCGCGTCAAAGTGCTTTCTGGCCTGTAACAGCAGCGAGCCCGAGCCGCAAGCCGGGTCATAAATCTTGTTGACGCTGGTTTGCTTGTGCATCGCCAGCTGGGCAATCAGCTTGGACACATGCTGCGGCGTGAAGAATTCGCCACCAGATTTGCCAGCGTTGGCCGCGTAGTTGGAGATCAGGAATTCATAAGCATCACCGAACAGATCGATGTGGCTGGCATCGAAACCGCCGAAGTCCAGCTCTGACACTCCCTTGAGCACGGCAGCCAGACGGACATTCTTGTCTTTGACGGTGTTGCCCAAACGGTTGCTAGTGGTGTCGAAGTCTGCAAACAAGCCCTTGATGTCCTGCTCGGACGGATAGCCGCTGGCCGAGGCCTCAATGGCCTTGAAGATGTTGGCCAGATCGGTGTTCAGACTCTCGTTGGTGTTGGCATTGGCAGCAACATTAACGAACAGCTGGCTGGGGTAAATGAAGTAACCCTTGGTCTTGATGGCATCGTCTTTGGCCGACTCGATGTTCGGATCACTGTCTGCCATAGCAGCGTAATTGACGGCAGGGTCGCCGCCGGTGATGTAATCAATGAAGTTCTCGCTGATGAAGCGATAAAACAGCGTGCCCAGTACGTATTGCTTGAAGTCCCATCCATCGACGGCACCACGGACGTCATTGGCGATTTGCCAGATACGGCGTTGCAGTTCGGCGCGTTGTTCGGTGCTGGTCATAAATCTATCTCTTTTTCAATATTGTATTTAGAGCCATTTTATCTTACGAATGAAGTTGGCTCGAATTATGTGTTGCCATTTAACTAGCGACGCTGTTTTGATTTGGTTTGATCACTTTCGATAGGAGTCGTTTTCAGGTGATCGCGTCAGCGAACACCTCTGCAAGTTTATTGATGTTTGCCGGCATTTCTTCTGTACAAGGAATGCCGAAACACCTCGTCGTCGCCCCAACTTCATCGGTGAGAAACAAATGAAAAAGCCCTTGAAAATCAAGGGCTTTTCTTTGAATACTGGCGGAGAGAGGGGGATTCGAACCCCCGATACCTGTTACAGTACGCCTGATTTCGAGTCAGGTACATTCAACCACTCTGCCACCTCTCCGGCTTTGGTTGTTCGCTATAAAACGAAGCCGCTGATTATAGCAAAGAAATCTTTGCTTTCCTAGCAAAGTGCGATTCGATCACGCATCCATTTGATGGCTCTTACTTTCAGGACTTACGCAAAGTTGCCCCGGCAAGGCATGGCGACGAAGACAGTACGAATAGTACGGCGAGGAGCCATAACGCCGCTGGGGCGGTTTTGCGTCAGTTCTGATTTTAATTTATTCCCACAAAGCAATAATGACACGCGCTTGTCATATCAACTAATTATATTGTTGCTATTGATTGTTTTTGCGTCTGCAGCCTGAAAAGCCAGCGGCGCGTTTTTGGGAAAGCCGCCAAATGAACAGCGCAGCGTCTGAGGAAAGAATGGCCATCGTGCATCAGCACCTGGCAACCGCCAATATTGCCGCCGGTGCGCCGACGGGTGATAACGATGCGATGACGCTGGCGCATTTGCAGCGCATCATCGAACAACGCTCGCTGACGGCGCGGTTCCAGCCTATCGTTGAAATGCAGAATGGCGATATTCTGGGTTACGAAGGCTTGATACGCGGCCCGTCTGACAGCCCGCTGCATTCACCGATTAATTTATTTAAAGCGGCGGCGGCGCATAATTTAACGGTCGTGGTCGAACATCTGTGCCGCAAGATCGTGCTGGAAGAATTTTTCGCGCAAAATCTGCCGGGCAAACTGTTTCTGAATGTCAGCCCGGAATGCCTGATCCAGCGCGATGTACGCTATGGTGAAACGCTGGATTACATTCATCAGTTGGGCGTGAATCCAGAGCGGGTCATTATCGAGCTGACCGAATATCAGCCGACGCATGATTACGCTTTGCTGTCGGAGGCGGTGGTTCATTATCGCAGCATGGGTTTTGAAATTGCGATTGATGATCTGGGCGAGGGCTTTTCGAGTCTGCGTTTATGGTCGGAATTAAAACCGGATTACGTCAAAATCGACATGCACTTTATCCAGGGCATCGATCATGATCCGGTGAAGGCGCAGTTTGTCCGCTCGATACAAAGCATTGCAGAGAAATCGGCGACGCGGGTAATTGCCGAGGGCATAGAAACGCATGCGGAATTGCTGATGGTGCGCGATATCGGCGTGGCTTGCGGTCAGGGCTATCACATCGCCCGCCCTCACCCGACGCCAAGCAAGGCGATTCCGGCGGAGGTGGCAAAGGCACTGGTGTCGCATCATCAGCATCTGTCGCGCCGGGCCTCGGGCTTCTTCGAGCAAACCGCGGCCGTTGAAAAAATTCTGAAAGAAGCTCCCTCGATACCATCGACCATGCTGAATAATCAGGTCGATGATATTTTTCTGCAGAACCCGAAATTACAGATGATACCGGTGGTCGATCATGGCACACCGATTGGCATCATCAACCGCTATCACATGATTGATCGCTTCGCGCGCCCTTATCAGCGCGAGTTGTACGGCAAAAAATCCTGCAAGGTGTTTATGGACCCCAACCCGGTGGTCGTCGATAAAAACACCAGCATGCAGGATGTCAGCCATATCATTGTGGAAGCGAATCCTGAGCATCTGATCAACGGCATCATCATTACCGATCAGGGGCAATATCTGGGCATTTGTACCGGGCCGGATCTGATGCGCGAAATCACGCAAATGCAGATTACCGCTGCACGTTATGCGAATCCGCTGACGCAGTTACCCGGTAACGTGCCGATTAATGAACACATTGATCAGTTGCTACAAAAACAGCAGAGGTTCAGCGCCTGTTATTGCGATCTCGATCATTTCAAGCCGTTTAATGACGTGTATGGTTACCGGCGCGGCGACGATATTATTCAGATGACAGGCGATGTACTGAAACGGCATTGCGATTCGCAGATGGATTTTATCGGCCACATCGGCGGCGATGATTTTATTATTCTGTTTCGCAGCGATGACTGGGAGCAGCGTTGCAGCGATATTCTGCAAAGCTTTGCAACCGAGATTCAGGATTTTTATAACAATGAAGACCGCGAACGCGGTGGTTATCTGAGCGAAGACCGGCAAGGTAAAAAAGTATTTTATCCGCTGGTGAGTCTGTCGCTGGGTGTGGTCAAATCCAGCCCGAATCAGTTTTATTCGCACCACCAGATTTCGATTGCCGCCTCTGAAGCGAAGAAACAGGCGAAGAAAATTCACGGCAACAGCTTGTTTGTCGATCGCCGCTCAGAAATGAAACAGGCATAAAAAAATCCCGCGTCTTTGCATTCGACGCGGGACTTTTTTCAAGATCAGCTCAGTTCATCAGCCATCTCGGCTTCATTAAGCTGCCGGCACTAATTTTTCCATGCCGCCCATGTAAGGACGCAGCGCTTCCGGAATCACGACAGAACCGTCCGCTTGCTGGTAATTTTCTAACACCGCCACCAGCGTACGTCCCACCGCCAGGCCAGAGCCATTCAGCGTATGCACCGCTTCCGGTTTGCCCTGCGCATTGCGGAAACGTGCCTGCATGCGACGTGCCTGAAAGGCTTCCATATTCGATACCGATGAAATTTCGCGGTAAGTATTTTGTGCTGGCAACCAAACTTCCAGATCGAAAGTTTTGGTCGCGCCAAAACCCATGTCGCCGGTACACAAACTGACCACGCGATATGGCAAGCCCAGCTTTTTCAGAATCGCTTCGGCATGACCAACCATTTCATCCAGTGCTTCCATGGATTTTTCCGGATGGACGATCTGCACCATTTCCACTTTGTCGAACTGATGCTGACGTATCATGCCGCGTGTATCACGGCCATAGCTGCCCGCCTCGGAACGGAAGCACGGTGTATGCGCGGTCATCTTGATCGGCAAGGCATCTGCCGGAATGATTTCATCGCGCACAGTGTTGGTCAGTGTCACTTCGGATGTCGGGATCAGATACAGGATTTCGCCCTCGCCGTCTTGTCCGCCTTTTTTGACAGCGAACAAATCTTCTTCAAACTTCGGCAACTGGCCGGTACCGCGCATGGAATCAGCATTCACCATGTATGGCGTGTACATTTCCGTGTAGCCATGTTCGACAGTTTGCGTGTCGAGCATGAATTGCGTCAACGCACGATGCAGACGCGCCATGCCGCCTTTCATGACCGAGAAACGTGAACCGGTTAATTTGACTGCGGTATCAAAATCCAGACCCAGTGCAGAGCCGATATCAACGTGATCTTTAATCTCGAAATCAAAGACAGGCGGTGTACCGACTTTACGGATTTCGACGTTCGCGGTTTCGTCCTGTCCCACGACCACAGATTCGTGCGGCAGATTCGGTATCGTCTGCAAGAATGCCGTCATGGCGGTCTGCACTTCTGACAGACGCACCTCTGAGGCTTTCAATTCGTCGCCGATGCCGCCGACTTCGGCCATCACTGCGGAAGCATCTTCGCCTTTGCCTTTGAGCATACCGATTTGTTTGGACAAGCTATTGCGCTTGGCTTGCAGTTCTTCGGTGCGGGACTGGATCTGCTTACGTTCACCTTCGAGTGCGTTAAACGCATCGACATCGAGTTTGAATTTACGGGTAGCAAGACGCGCGGCAACAGCAGCGATATCTTTACGCAGGAGTTGAATATCTATCATAGTGATCTGATACGAATAAGTGGAATGAGCTAATCGGCTATTGTAGCAAGGGCGGGCGAATTTCCCTAAACTTATAGCATGCGACCGCGACTGAATTTCAACGCCAGCCAACGCATGTAAATGCAAATAATGGGGAGTATATGAGCAAAATCAGCCTATCTCTATACAAACAAAGGGGGATAGGCTGGCAAAAAAAGATACCCCGGGGAGTATATTTGAGGCATTTTTCTGCTTTTTAAGCGATTTCTGAACGTTTTTTTACTGCGTTTTGACGTTCGCAAATGCGCTCAAACCTGATCAAGCGCATCAGCAAATCGACGGACGCGGTTAAATGCCATCCGCCTCGTCATCCAACCGCCGCAGATACGCCAGCTTTTCTGCAATTTTGATTTCCAGTCCGCGCGGTACGGGGTGATACCAGGATTCGCCTTCCAAGCCCTCCGGCAAATAAGTTTCGCCAGCGGCATACGCATCCGGCTCATCGTGGGCATAGCGATACAGTTTGCCGTAGCCGAGTTGCTTCATGAGCTTGGTCGGCGCATTCCGCAAATGTTCAGGCACAACACGCGATTTATCTTTGGCGACCAGCGCCCTGACCGCGTTATAGGCTTTATAAACTGCATTCGATTTCGCCGCACACGCAAGGTAAATCACTGCCTCTGCCAGCGCTAACTCGCCTTCCGGCGAACCCAGACGCTCGTAGGTTTCAGCTGCATCCAGACAGATACGCAAAGCACGCGGATCAGCCAGACCAATATCTTCCGACGCCATACGGACGATGCGGCGCGCCATGTAGCGTGGATCTGCGCCACCATCGAGCATGCGTACCAGCCAATACAACGCAGCGTCCGGATTCGACCCACGCACCGATTTATGCAAGGCAGAAATCTGATCGTAAAAAGCGTCACCGCCTTTATCAAAGCGTCGCAAAGCATCGCCCAGACACTCACTGAGTAACGCAGGATCGACGACAGTCAGATTTTTGGCGGTCGCAGCATGCGCCACGATATCGAGGTTATTCAATAATTTTCGACCGTCGCCATCGGCGCTGGACACCAGACTGGCTTTTGCTTCCGGCAGCATCTGCAGACCATCGAGCTGACGCTCGCAGGCGCGATCCACCATCAGCGCAAGATCATCATCCGTCAGCGATTTCAGCACATACACAGCGGCCCGCGACAGCAAGGCGCTGTTGACTTCAAATGAGGGGTTTTCGGTCGTTGCGCCGATGAAGGTAAACAAACCGCTTTCCACATGCGGCAAAAAAGCGTCTTGCTGGCTCTTGTTGAAACGATGTACTTCATCAACAAACAGGATGGTGCGGCGTTGCGAAGTCGCCTGCAGAATCTGCGCACGTTCAACGGCTTCGCGGATATCTTTAATGCCCGATAAAACGGCGGACAAAGCAATAAATTCGCAATGGAAAGCATCTGCCATCAGGCGCGCCAGCGTGGTTTTACCGACACCCGGCGGGCCCCATAAGATCATCGAATGTGGCTCGCCAGACTGAAACGCAACGCGTAGCGGTTTGCCCTCGCCCAGAATATGCTGCTGCCCGATCACATCATCCAGCGTCGCCGGACGCATGCGCTCTGCCAGCGGCGCGAGCTTCTTACGTGGTCCGTTCATCCTGTAATCTTATTGACCATGACTACTGACATTACTGACGGAACACATCTGCCCCGGCAGGGACGACAAATTTAAACTGATCTGCTTTCAAAGCAGGATTTTTTTCCATGCTTTTGAGGGTCACCAGCGACACCTGCCCGAACTGATCGCGCAGTTCTAACGCATACGGAACGCCGTCTTTCATGCCGATGCCGATATGGTCAAACTGGCTGCCTTTGGTCTTGGCGGTTGCTTCCAGCCATTCCAAACCCTGCTTCGATGACACATCTTTGAGAACGAAATTTTTATCCAGATCAGCCGCACCGGCACTGCCAAACAAAATCGCTGCCGGGCTGGAGCCGAGTGCGCTCCCCAGTTCCTTGATCGTGACCTGATTCAGGTCTTTATCAAAAATAAAAAGCTTCTCACCGTCCGCCTGCAATACTTGTTCATACGGCTTTTGGTAAGTCCAGATGAATTTACCGGGACGGGCGAAGACGAATGATCCGCTGAAGGTTTTGGAAACTTTCGGGTTACCATCCACCATTTTGATCTGCTGCTGAACGAATTCCCCTTTAGCACTTTTGGTATTCGAGACAAAGGATTTGAATTGATCGACTGCAGACGCCATGGCGATTGCGGGTAACAGCGTGGTGGCAACAACACATGCCAGCAGGCCACTTGCCACTTTAATTACTTTACTTTGCTTCTTCACTGATTTTCCTTGATTACTATTCTGTACTGCTCATCATAACGACCGCTTGATCCGCCTGTCGCTACTATCCATGGCTACTCAGCATTTCCGACCGGGACCAGAATTTCACGGTTGCCATTCGACTGCATCGTCGATACGACACCGCTTTGTTCCATTTGTTCCAGCAAACGGGCAGCGCGATTGTAGCCAATGCGCAAATGCCGCTGTACCAGCGAAATCGAAGCGCGGCGGTTTTTCAGCACGATCGCCACGGCCTGATCGTACAAGGCATCGGCCTCACCACCACCTGCAACCTCACCGGCAGCGCCACCTTCACTGCCCTCTTCGAGGGTACCACCTTCCAGTATACCTTCGACATAGTTAGGCTCACCTTGCGCTTTCAGATGCTCGACAACACGATGAACCTCGTCATCCGACACGAAAGCACCATGCACCCGCACCGGTAAGCCGGTTCCCGGCGGCATGTACAACATATCGCCCATACCGAGCAGCGTTTCCGCCCCCATCTGATCGAGAATCGTGCGCGAGTCAATTTTACTGCTGACCTGAAACGCGATACGGGTAGGAATATTCGCCTTGATCAAACCGGTAATCACATCCACCGATGGTCGCTGCGTCGCCAGAATCAAATGTATGCCTGCCGCGCGCGCTTTTTGCGCAATGCGGGCGATTAACTCTTCGACCTTTTTACCGACAACCATCATCAGATCGGCCAGCTCATCAATGATAATGACGATGGTCGGCAATTTTTCGAGCGGCTCAGGCGCATCCGGCGTCAGGCTGAACGGATTCGGAATATGCTGCTCTTTCTTGGCAGCCTCAGCGATCTTCTGGTTATAACCAGCCAGATTACGCACGCCCAGTTTCGACATCAGTTTGTAGCGTCGCTCCATTTCTGCAACCGCCCAGTTCAGCGCGTGCCCGGCCTGGCGCATATCCGTTACCACTGGCGCCAGCAAATGCGGAATCCCTTCATAAACCGACATCTCCAGCATCTTAGGATCGATCAGTATCATGCGCACATCGTTAGGATCAGACTTGTACAGCAGCGACAGGATCGTCGCATTGATACCGACAGACTTACCGGAACCAGTCGTACCGGCCACCAGCAAATGCGGCATCTTCGCCAGATCGGCACAAATCGGATTGCCCGCAATATCTTTACCGAGCGCTACGGTGAGGCTTGATGAGCTGTCGTGATAAATTTTCGAGCTGAGAATTTCTGTCAGGCGGACAATCTGCCGTTTCGGGTTCGGCAATTCCAGCCCCATGTAATTTTTACCGGGAATGGTTTCTACAACCCGTATCGAGGTCAGCGACAACGAGCGTGCAAGATCACGCGCCAGATTGACGATCTGACTGCCTTTCACGCCAGTCGCGGGTTCAATCTCATAACGGGTAATCACCGGCCCCGGATACGCTGCCACCACTTTAGCTTCGACGCCGAAATCAGAGAGTTTTTTCTCGATCAGACGACTGGTGAATTCCAGCGTCTGCACACTCACGGTTTCCTGTACCGGCGGCGCGTCATCGAGCAAAGAAAGCGGTGGCAGATTCGTGTCTGGCAGCTCATTGAACAGCGAAACCTGTTTCTCTTTTTCCACGCGATCAGAACGTGGCACGGCAACCACCTGTGGCTCGATACGTATCGGCGACGCCTCCACAATCTTCGCACGCTCCTGCACCACCACCTCTTCGCGCTTGACAGCGGCAGTCTGGCCAACACGGCGGTCTTCTGCCGCTGCATATTTATTTTGTATGAACACAAAAACGGTTTCTATCGCCGCACCGGTTTTTTCTGCGATCGTCAGCCAGGACACCTGAAAATACAAGCTGATGCCTAAGGCCATCGCCATCAGCAACAACAGCGTCGCACCAGTAAAACCCATCGCGCTGTATGCGGCAGAACCAATCACATTGCCCAGTACGCCGCCGGGAGCCAATGGCAATGGCACGCTCAGGGTATGCATACGCAAAAACTCCAACCCCATGCTGCCGCAAATCAGCAGGGCAAATCCGGTGATGCGCGCCAGGAGGTAAGGCAAGCCTTCCTCTTCGCCGTTTTTCGTTTCAACTTGCATAGACAGCCGGTCGGCCAGATGACGGTAAGACTTCACGACCTGACGCAGGCAAACGATACTCCACCACCACGCTGAAAAACCGAAGATATACAGAACGACATCCGCCAGCCAGGCACCGAATTTCCCACCCAGATTATGGATTTTCGGAACAACGCTGGACTGCGACCAACCCGGGTCAGATTTCGAATAGGTCGCAAGGATTAATATGAGGCAAATACTTAATGCAGCGAAAACGAGCCAGCGCGCCTCCATCAGCAACACCATCATTTTATTGGGCAGCGGCGGAGGTGGCGGACTTTTACTGCTACGGGTGTAGGCTTCGCTGTTACTTGTAGTCATAAATCAGGAAAATGTTCATCCGGACAACCAAAGACTGACAAGATAGCATGTTAGAGCCCGCTAGCCAAACACCGGGTACCTCACGCAGCGCCAGAGGATAGACTATAATTCGCGCTGATCTGCAGATGGCAATGAAATGAAAGCGACCACCGCTTGCTTTTTTCTGCGGCAACACCATCTGTAAGCAACGAAGGCATCGATTTTCCCGTCTGGCCTCCCCTTCAACTCTTTTTATGCAGGTCTGCTCATGTCTACATCTAAAAAACACGCTCGCGTATTGATTCTCGGTTCAGGTCCAGCGGGTTATTCCGCCGCTATTTATGCCGCCCGTGCCAATCTTAATCCGGTATTGATTACCGGCGTAGAGCAAGGCGGACAGCTCATGACGACCACCGATGTCGAAAACTGGCCCGCAGATCCGCTGGGCGTACAAGGTCCGGAGCTGATGCAGCGTTTTCTGCAACATGCGGAACGTTTTAATACTGAAATTATTTTCGATTACATTCATACCACCAAACTCAGTGAAAAACCTATCCGTCTCATCGGTGATCAGGGTGAATACACTTGCGATTCGCTGATTATTGCCACCGGCGCCTCGGCACAGTATCTGGGCTTACCGTCAGAGCAGGCTTTTATGGGTAAAGGTGTGTCTGCATGTGCCACTTGTGACGGTTTCTTCTATCGCGGCAAAGAAGTCGCGGTTATCGGCGGCGGTAATACTGCAGTCGAAGAGGCACTGTACCTGTCAAATATTGCAAGTAAAGTCACCGTCATTCACCGTCGCGACAAGTTCCGCGCAGAAGCGATTCTGATCGACCGCCTGATGGCGAAGGTTGCAGAAGGCAAAGTCGAGATTAAATGGAACCACACGCTGGACGAAGTGACAGGTGACGACTCGGGCGTAACTGGCATCAACATCAAATCGACGGATGGAGTAATTACACAAGTGCCCGTCCATGGTTTATTTGTGGCGATTGGTCACAAACCGAATACAGGTATTTTTGAAGGTCAGCTGGACATGCACAACGGCTATATCAAAACCCGTACCGGTACCGAGGGCATGGCGACAGCAACCAGTGTTCCCGGCGTATTTGCTGCTGGCGACGTACAGGATCATGTTTACCGTCAGGCAATCACCAGCGCAGGCACAGGCTGCATGGCAGCGCTGGATGCGCAGCGTTACCTGGAAGAGTAATCCGGCTCATTTATGTCCTCACTGAAAAATTTTGCTGACCTGAAGGCTCTGGGTCAGCAGCTTAAAGCACAACAGGAAGCCAGGCAGCGGGCTGAAGCGGAACGTCTGGAGCAGGAAAAAAAAGCAAAGGCAGAAGCCAATATTTTCCGCTCCAGCATAGGGATGGTTGAACCACTCAAAGTAGCGCTCAAGCATCAGGCCAGCCCTGTACGTCCTGCACCGATTCCATTTCAATATATTGCCGACGAAAAAGCAGCCTTGCAGGAATCGCTTTCTGATGAATTTGATGCCGACTCTTTACTGGAGACGGACGAAAATCTGAGCTATACCCGCCCCGGAGTCGGTGTTGATGTCGTCAGAAAATTACGCAAGGGGCACTGGGTGATCCAGGCGCAATTAGATTTGCATGGTCTGCGCCGCGATCAGGCCAGAGACAGTCTGGGTGATTTTCTGAGGCGATGCGGTAGAAACGGCGTTCGTTGCGTACGGATCATTCATGGCAAAGGTCTGGGTTCTGTCAATAAAGAACCAGTTCTGAAGCATAAAGTGCGGAACTGGCTGATCCAGAAAGATGAAGTGCTGGCGTTTAGTCAGGCGACCGCCGCCGATGGTGGTTCGGGTGCGCTGATTGTATTGTTGAAGGCCTGAGTTTCCTCAGGCCTTTTTTTCAGTTCTTGAATTTTCCGTCTTTGCCTATCATGGTCATATCAACAAATTTTGATCCATTGTGATTCGACGATGAAAAGTTAATATCAAAACCACCGGCATCATAACTCTTGGTATTCAGCGATTCTAATGAGGAAATCAATTTTTCACGGGTCAGATTCTGACCTGAACGACGAAGCCCTTCCACAAACACCTTCGCCGCGATAAAACCTTCCAGACTGGAGAAATTCAGGTCTTTAATACCGGCCTTATTCATAATTTTCGTGTATTCACCAACGACCGTTGCGTTTGCTGCAGACCACGGGAATGGTACTACCTGAGAAATAACAACGCCTGGGCCATCTTTACCCAAAGCATCGGACAAAGCCTGACTACCGACAAACGACACATTATAAAATTGCCCGGTATATCCGAGACGGCGCATTTCTTTGATTAAAGCTGCCGAAGAAGAATAAGCGCTGATCTGAATAATCACGTCGGGACGCTTTGCCATCATTTTCTCGACGGCTTTGGCTACATCAACGCTGTTGCGCTCCACCGTCGCAGTGTCAATCAACGGAAGATTTTTTTTCTTCAATGCCCGCTCCACTCCCGTCAGGCCAGATTTACCATACGCGTCATTCTGATAGAACACGGCAATATTTTTCAGCCCGGTATTCACCAGACGATCGACCAGATGTTCGGTTTCGTCAAAATAGCTGGCGCGAATGTTGAAAATTAACTTGTTGAATGGTTCCCGCAGTGACTGAGCGCCAGAATATGGCGCAAAGAACGGTACTTTGGCTTGCGTGAATATCGGTGTCGCGGCATTGCTGGTTGGCGTGCCGACATAACCAAACAATGCAAACACATCATCAGTTTCTATCAGCGCCTTGGTGTTGGCGGCCGCGATATCAGCCTCGTATTTATCATCACGTTTGATGATTTCGATCTTGCGTCCAAAAACGCCACCAGTACTGTTCACGTGATCGAAGTAGGCTTTCGCGCCTGCATGCAACTGTATGCCCAGTTGCGCTGCAGGCCCCGAAAAAGCAGCCGACTGACCGATAATAATTTTATGCTCACTAACACCATTTTCAGCGACCGCTGGCATGGCCAGCATTGCCGCAAATACAGCTGTGAGTAATCTGGATACCATCATAGACTTATACCTGGTTTAGATAATGAATCAGACTGCTTCAGCGCCAGTTTCACCAGTACGGATACGAATCACCTGCTCGACATTCTGGACAAAAATTTTGCCGTCACCTATTTTTCCGGTGTGCGCGGCTTTGATAATGGCATCGACAACGTTATCGCAAATTTTGTCATCGACAACAACCTCCACTTTAATTTTGGGTAAGAAGTCAACTACATATTCAGCGCCGCGATACAACTCCGTATGCCCTTTTTGACGACCGAATCCTTTGACTTCAGTCACGGTCAGACCCGTAACCCCGACGTCTGCCAGCGCTTCACGCACTTCATCTAACTTGAACGGTTTAATGACAGCTGTAATTTGTTTCATGATGAATTTCCTTTTTTAGTCTCTGAATTTTGAGGTGATCGGGTAGCGCCAGTCGCGGCCAAACGCCCGGTGCGTAATCCGCACACCGATAGGCGCCTGGCGACGTTTATATTCATTTATTTTAATCAAACGGGTGATTCGTTCAACATCCTCTTCGCGATATCCTGCTGCAATAATATCTGCGCGGGATTTGTTTTGCTCCATGTATAACTGCATGATGCCGTCAAGTATTTCATACGGCGGCAAGGAATCCTGGTCGGTCTGATCAGGACGCAGTTCGGCCGAAGGTGGCCGTGTCAGAATACGTTCCGGAATAATGTCGGTGATACTGTTTCTGTATGCGCATAAGCGGTATACCAGTGTTTTAGGTATATCCTTGATTACAGCAAAACCACCAGCCATATCACCGTACAAAGTGCAATAACCGACTGCCATTTCACTCTTATTACCAGTCGTCAGTACGATGGAGCCGTATTTATTCGATAAAGCCATCAGCATCGTTCCGCGTATCCGCGCCTGAATATTTTCCTCAGTCGTATCTTCTTTTAAGCCTGCGAACTCTGTACTCAGGGTGACTCTGAAAGCGTCAAAACAGGCGCCAATGGAAATTTCATCGTAACGCACAGCAAGGCGTTCAACCATATCCCGCGAATCAAGCAGCGATATCTCTGCGGTATAGGGAGAAGGCATCATGATTGCCCTGACCTTTTCTGCACCCAGAGCGTCAACGGCAACCGCCAGCGTCAGAGCCGAGTCGACACCGCCCGACAGCCCAAGCAATACACCCGGAAATCCATTTTTTGCCACATAATCACGCACACCAAGTACCAGGGCATGATAGACCTGAGATTCTGTCGTTCCCAACTCTGGCAAAGGCTGAGATAGCGGCTGCGGACCGTCAAATTCAATCACTTGTAAAGCAGTATCGCAATGGGGTAACTGGGCAACAAGTTCTCCCTGCTGATCGAGGACAAAGGAATTGCCATCAAAAATCAGTTCATCCTGGCCACCCAATAAATTGGCATAAACTAATGACATGCCTGCAGAGCTGACATTTGCACGCATGACGTCAAGGCGTTGCTGCTGCTTATCAATGTGAAATGGCGAGCCGTTCGGTACCAGTAACACCTGTGCCCCGGCATTTCTGGCAGCCAGAGGTGCCTCTTTAAACCAGGTATCTTCACAGATATTGATGCCGAAACGCACGCCCTTGACGTTAAATACGCATGCAGCAGAACCAGGAGAAAAATACCTGACCTCATCGAACACCATATCATTAGGCAGATTGCGCTTAAAGTAAGATCGGATAACGCTGCCGTTCAGCAAAATGGAAACCGCATTAAAATGTTGACCATCTTTCGCTTCAGGATGCCCGACCAATACATGAATATCTTTGAATGCAGCAAGTTGCGCAGTCAGATCGGACAACACACGCTGAGTTTGCAGGTAAAACCCGCTTCTTAACAGCAGATCCTCAGGAGGGTAACCCACCAGAGACAATTCCGGTGTTACAACAATATCTGCTCCCTGCTCAGCTGCCTGCCGGACATAATCTACTATTTGCGCAGCATTACCGGCCAGATCCCCGACCGTACTATTCATCTGAGCAATGGCAACTTTAATCGTCATAATCGTGCAATTTGAAAAAATCAAAAAATGGAATTAGTTTCTATCAGCCAGTATTATCGCATGGGCTTTGCAAGTTCTCTCTCTGATATTGGACAAGAACAGTGGGACAATTTACTGAAATCCGATCCGTCCACGAATCCCTTTCTCTCGTATGCCTTTTTAGACGCGTTGCATACGTCAGGATCTGCCGCGGCAAAAACTGGCTGGGCTCCTTATTTTTTAACCATATGGCAAGATAAAACCTTGGTCGGCGCATGTCCGCTTTATCAGAAGATGCATTCCTATGGCGAATATGTCTTTGACTGGTCATGGGCGGATGCCTACCGGCAGCATGGCTTACAGTACTATCCCAAACTGCTGTCAGCGATTCCATTCACTCCTGTGACAGGAAGCAGAATCATTGCAAGCGACGATATTGTCAGAAATCTGTTACTGGAAAACTTGAAAAAAATAACGCGGTCAGGGAATTTTTCCTCCTGTCACATCTTATTTCCTGATGAAAATCAAATAATCCAGCTGAAAAATGCGGGCTTTATGATCAGAGCGGGGGTACAATTTCATTGGCAAAATGATCAATACTCTGACTTCAACGGGTTTCTGAATACGCTCAGCAAGAAAAAGCGTAAAAACATTCGTGCCGAACGAAAGAAAATACAAGAACTCGGTATTGCCTTCTCACATGTACAAGGGAAGGATGCCAATGCTGACGACTGGCTGTTTTTTAAACGCTGTTACGATGCCACATATGAAAACCATCATTCAAAACCTTATCTGAACCTTGAATTTTTCACGCAGATTGGTCGCACGATGCCGCAGCACATACATCTTATTTTCGCGATAAAAGATGGAAGAAAAATTGCGGCTTCGCTCTTAATATTCAGCAGCAATAAAGTTTATGGTCGCTATTGGGGTTGTGTTGAGCATTATCCCTGCCTGCATTTTGAAACAGCGTATTACCAGGCGATCGAGTTTTGCATACGACATCATATTCAGACATTTGAAGGCGGAGCTCAGGGGGAGCACAAAATGGCAAGAGGATTTCTCCCCCAGAAAACTGGTTCAGCACATTTTTTAACTCATCCCGAATTCAGCAATGCCGTCGCTCATTTTCTGCAACGAGAAACGAATGGAATCGAACTTTATCTGGACGATTTAAACGAACATACCCCATACAAACAAGCCACTTGAAATTTAATATGCTTCAAGGCATGCTGCTGAAATGCAACAAAATAAAATAATACAAAATACTCCGGATAATGCGATGAACATGCACAAACGAGCAGGTCGCTTCTATCTCACAGAAAAACTGGGTACAGGATCGAACGGCACCGTCTTTCGCGGTCATGATCCGGTCATAGACCGAGACGTTGCCATCAAAATACTCAATGCCAGTGGTAACGCGGCAGACAAAAAACAACGCGAGCAACAATTCATTAATGAAGCACGGGCTGCCGGCAGACTTTCTCATCCGAATATTGTGACGATCTTTGATGCCTCCAGTGAAGGAGGAACGACATTTATCGCGATGGAATTTCTCGGAGGGCAAGACTTAAAAATGATGCTGGCTGCGGGCCGGACTTTCGACTTTATAGAAACCACAGATATCATTCAGAGAATTGCCGACGCCCTTGCCTATGCACATGAGAAATCCGTCATTCACCGCGATATTAAACCCGGCAACATTTTCATATTGACCAACAATCAGCCTAAAGTGGTCGATTTTGGCATTGCCCGCGCCCCCAATCGTCTGCTGGACGAAAATCAGCCAGCAAATGTCACACTATTCAACAACAACATTCTCGGTACGCCCAACTACATGTCTCCGGAACAGGCAATGGGAAAACCAGTGAATGCACAGACTGATATCTATTCGCTTGGTGCGGTCATGTATGAAATGCTGACGATGCAAAAGCCATTTCAAAGCAACGACATTGATAAGCTGTTGCATCAAATTGCCTACAAAACGCCGAAGGCACCGTCCGAAATCAATCCCGGTATCCCTGAGTCACTCTCAAGAATCGTCATGAAAGCCATGCAAAAAGAGTTGAGTCATCGCTACCAGACTGCTCGAGAGATGTCGGACGATTTACAAAAAGTCCTTGATCGCGATAAAAGACTGAAGCGCAAAAGAGGTAAAATCAATCAGGAAAGTGCGCAAAAGAATATCCGCACAGAGAGCACTCCTCTTCTCTGGTTCAGCCTGGCAGCGATCCTGATTGCACTCGCTTTTGCAGTCATGGTCAATCTGCCACGCGCCGGTCTTTAACCTGTAAATTGACATTACAAACGTCAGCGAAACGCAGTTCAACCTGAATAAAAAACGCGGCTATTGGGGCCGCGTTTTTCTTAGAGAAACTTGCTTATTTCTGAGCTTTTTTGAAATTCTCCACACCATCAAGAATTTCTTTTTTCGCCTCATCCGGGCCAGCCCAACCTTCAACTTTGACCCATTTACCTTTTTCAAGATCTTTGTAGTGCTCAAAAAAATGTTGAATCTGTTTCAGGCGCAGTTCATTCAAATCTTCAGGTTTTTGCCAATGTGTGTAAATCGGTAAAATTTTGTCAACAGGAACTGCTAACACTTTCGCATCCTGACCACCTTCGTCAGTCATTTGCAGGACACCAATTGCACGGCAGCGAACAACGACACCAGGAATCAAAGGAAACGGTGTAATCACCAAAACATCAACCGGGTCACCATCACCAGCGATAGTCTGCGGAACATATCCGTAGTTGCATGGGTAGTGCATTGCCGTACCCATGAAACGATCAACAAAAATAGCGCCGGTTTCTTTATCAACCTCGTATTTAATCGGATCTGCATTCATAGGAATTTCAATGATGACGTTAAAGTCATTTGGCAGATCACGACCTGCTGGTACGTTATTCAAGCTCATGTCACTCTTTCTTAATAGATATCAATAAAGTCAATTTACCGGACAAAATTATATCGGTTTTATCGATGGATTTGTGCAACGCAAAAGACAAGACCGTCAATTTACAGTGTTGTTGCGATTGCACATTGCCTGTAATGATAAGCCGCCTCTTCGTCCTGTCCGAGCGCCTCATGCAGCTGCGCCAGTTTCAGATTCGATTCAGTCACTGTACGGGCAGAAACCGCGTCAGACAACGCTTGCTCCATATGACGCTGCGCCTTGCCCCATAATTTCTGACGGAGGCAAAGTACACCAAGCGTCAACGCCAGTTCCGGATCGGTAGGATGATTCAGAGACCATCTTTCGCAATGTTCAATCTGCGACAACAAGGCAGCCGACCCTTCGGCTGCCGCTGCATCACGGTATGCACGCAGCAAACGCTCATCCCACTCCTCTGCCAGAGACTTCTCAACAATCGAGCGCGCCTCGTCAAACAAACCTCGGGCATTAAACGCATTCGCAGCCTGATAAGCGATAAAGGCCGATTTCCTGTCATTTGCAGGAATATCAAACCAGACACGACGCAAAGACTCAGCGTCGTGCTCATGCCCCTTCAACAAATCCTCGTAGGCCAATTCCTTCAGCCTTTTTGAGAGCGCTGGATGGAGCGCATGATGTTTATCGAGTGTACGAACCAGTTTCAGGACATCAGCCCATTTCTGCGCTTGCTGATTTGCTTTTAAAGCCCAGCGCAACACCTGAATATGGCGGCTACCATTGGCATGCAGCTCCTTGACAGCCTCCAGCGCCTTATCTGACTGATGCTGATCCACCAGCAGCTCGGTCGCACTGACCAGTCTGGCGACTTTATAATTGTTGTCTGCCTCGATTCCTGCCAGCCACAGATCCCTGCGTTCAAATTGCCCCATGTGATGCGCTGCCCGCGCACCAATCAAGGCAGCAACACCAGCGTTATCCGGCAATTCGGCGGCACGAATCGCCGCTTTTTCAGCATATCCGAAACGTCCTTCGAATAAGGTTTTAAGCGACTCTCTCAATGCCTTGTTACCATCACGCTCACGCTTTTGCTGCCGGTAAGCTGCAACTTTCTTCGGCATCTTGCGAGTGGTGACTATCGCTCCGAGAATAACGTAAAGGACCAGGAACAGCAGTGCGACCAGAAAGAGAAATAAATTTAACGATAAATCAATTCTGTATGGAGGATAAAACAGCACGACGTTTCCTGGATTGAAACGCGCGCCTATCGCCAGTCCAACGGCAAGAGAGAACAGAATCAGAAGCCGGATAAAAATTCGCATACGTTAAGGCTTCACTTTGTAGTTGCGTACTGCATTTAAACTTTCTGACAGATTTGGCATCTCTATCGACAAATTACTGCCCTGTACCTGACGCAATAAGGCTTGTGCATTCTGCGTCTGTTTTGCTCTGGTGTCGAAATACTTTGAAATTGCATCTTGCGCCGAAACCAGATCACTACGGAACACACTCTCATTTCTGGCCAGCAAAGCGAGTCGTGCATTCAACAGACGCAACTTCAGATTTTCGCGCGCAAAATACGATTGAGAAGGCGTCAACAATAATGCATCCGGTGTTTCCACATTGCGCACACGAATCAGTTGCTTCAATTCCCCCCACATCTCACTTGAAAAACTCTGCCAGGCATCCTGCAAACGCATAGACAAAGTAATTTCTTCCGCTTCTGCTACTTTTTTATCCTGTTTTGGCGCACGCTGGCCTTTAGAGATAATTCTCAACGGTGCTTTTGGCGGAGTCGGGGAAACCACCGATTTTTCATCAGCCCACAAAGGAATATGATCCACTTGCGTGATGACGCTATCAAGGCGTAATGCTATTCCGGGTAGATCCAGTGCCGGCAAAGATTTCAGACGGTCAATATCTTTGGCGATCGCTCTTCTGATCGTAATGAACTGGGGTTTATCGGATTTGGCCAGACGCCCGTCTGCATTCTGCAATGCAATTAACGCTCCCTGGACGTTACCAGCCAACTGCAATTGCTGACTGGCGGTAGCCAGTACCTGCTCAATTTCAGCCAAAGCCCACTCATCTCGGTTTTTTGACAGATCCTGATATAGCTGCTCCAAAGCCAGTTGCTGGCTTTGAGACTCCATTTGTTTGCTCTCAATCAAAAGCACTTTGGCCTGAATTTCTTTTGTCGTTTCCTGTACATTTTTTGCCAGCAACTTCGTCTCATTGCTGGTGGTGTCGGCACTCAATAAACGTCGCGCGACCTCTTCTTTCAGGACACTGATCTGATTTTGCGAAGACCACCATTGTGCGGCCAGCAATACAGCCAGGATGCCGGAAATCAGAAACGAAGGATGCGTCCAATTACCTGCCGATTGAGCAGGAAGCGCATTAGCCGCGGTCGCGGCTATGGATTGATCAGGGCTTTGGGATGGCAAAGAACCCCCTGTATTTGTTTGCTGTTCATTCATACGCTGGATTGTAACGCGACAAGCACCTGTTCGTCGCCTGACGCGGTTAAAGTGATGGAATGAAACCCCAGTACCTGCGCCGTTTCGGCAATACGGACGTGGGGAACGATAAGATGTTGATGTTGGATTTTTGCCACGGCATTGTCACCCGATAATTGCCCGCACCAGAGAATAAGGGTTCGCAATGCTTCAGAACTAGTGATTACCCAGTCATTGTCGGACTGAAGCAATGCATCTAATTGCGTCCGCACCGAAATGCTGAATTCAGGAGCACTCCGCCGGTAAGCAGCCAATTGCTTCACACTGACACCACGTGAACGAAAAGCATCGGCTAAAAACTCCCTGCCCGTTGTTCCTCTCACCAACAATACCTGCTTACCAGCCAACGCAGCAAAATCAATCTCCGCCGCAAGCGCTTCGGAATCTGTTTTTAATTTATCAGAAGGGCAGATGATCGTCGAATTATCAGAATTCACCCCATGGCGTGCTAATGCAAGTCTGCTCCCCTCCCCTACGACACCAATCGGAAGCTGCGATGGCCATTGCCTGACATGAGAAAAAAATGCGTCGATGGCATTCGGGCTTACAAAGACAACCAATGCGTAATGGCTGAGGTGAGCGACAACATCGATGATCTCCGACTGATCTTCCAGTGGATGTATTTCAAGGAGCGGAAATAACTGGCAAGAACGCGAAATTGCATTAACTTTCGCTACAAACTCCTGAGCCTGCGCCAACGGGCGCGTAACGATCACGTTCCTGACAGACATGCGCAATTTACTCAACAATCTGCGCTTTACATAAAGCCAGAATGCCCTCGGCATCTTGGGCAGACAAAGCCTGCGCCAGTTGCAAACCGAGTGCTGCAGGGTTTGAGGCATCACCGAATACCTCAGCACTGGCTACTCTCTGACCATCAGGCGTAGCGACCATACCGCGCAAATGCATTTTGTGATCGGCGACGGTTGCAAACGCCGCTAACGGTATCTGGCAACTTCCGCCAAAAACCCTCGATACTGTTCGTTCAGCAATAACTGACTGTGACGTTGCCAAATGATTCAACGGGGCAAGCAACTCAAGTAAATCAGGGCGCGAGTCAGACACTTCTATCGCCATAGCTCCCTGCCCCGCTGCGGGTAAGCTGGCTTCCGGCTCCAGAAATCCGCGTATCCGTTGCGGTAGTCCGAGCCGCTTTAATCCTGCTGCAGCGAGTATGATTGCAGCGTATTCGCCTTCATCAAGCTTGCGTAAGCGTGTATCAAGATTTCCCCGCAAAGGGCGAATCACTAAATGCGGGAAACGGGCTGAAATGAAGGCCTGACGCCGCAGGCTGCTGGTGCCAACGACGGCGCCATCGGGCAAGCTACTAAGGCAGTCATAATCGTTGGAAACAAAAGCATCGCGCGGATCTTCACGCTCTAAAATCGCAGCCAAAGTGAAACCATCTGGCAATTCCATAGGAACGTCTTTAAGAGAGTGGACTGCCAGATCGGCACGCCCTTCAGCCATCGCCACTTCCAACTCTTTAACAAACAACCCCTTCCCGCCGACTTTCGACAAAGCACGATCTAAAATCTGGTCCCCGCGGGTCGTCATTCCAAGAATATCGACCTGACACTCGGGGTATAAAGTTAACAACTGGTCACGCACATGTTCAGCCTGCCACATTGCCAACCGGCTCTCTCTGGAAGCAATGACCAATTTTTTGGGAGAAACTGCAGTCAAAATAATTTTCTTTCTAAATATTCAGGCAATCAGATGTCATCTGGTAAATCGAGTGTGCCGAATTTTACCATTCAGAAATCATGATTTCGTCGGTTAAACTATTGAAAATTTGCAGACTTTTTGATCAATCCAAGCAAACTTGACACATAATCGGCGGTGACGGCATCATAACGCCTTGATTAGACGCACATATTAAAAATGCCGCCACAATTGAGCGGCATTTTTTTACGCACGTAAACAACGGAATTTTTATGCAAGCAAGTACAACTGAAAATAAAAACCACACCATTCTGACTGGCGACCGCCCTACCGGTCCGCTCCATTTGGGACATTTTGTCGGCAGCCTGCGCAATCGCGTCAAATATCAACATCAATATCAGCAGTACATCATGCTCGCCGATGCGCAGGCATTAACGGACAATATGGACAATCCGGCCAAAGTTCATGACAACGTACTTGAGGTTGCGCTGGATTACCTCGCCGTCGGCATTGACCCCACCAAATCCACGATCTTCATTCAGTCGCAAATTCCCGAACTGACAGAGCTAACCTTCTACTATCTGAACCTGGTTTCAGTTGCCCGCCTGGAACGCAATCCAACGATCAAACAAGAGATCATCCTGCGTAATTTTGAGCGCGACATTCCTGCTGGATTTCTGACATACCCGGTCAGTCAGGCCGCTGATATTACTGCATTCAAAGCAAGCCTGGTACCTGTAGGTGAAGACCAGATTCCTATGATTGAACAGACAAACGAAATCGTTCGCCGCTTCAATCGTCTGGCGAAGAAAGACATTCTGGTTGAGTGTCAGGCACTGGTACCAGAGATCGGTCGTTTGCCGGGTATCGACGGAAAAGCCAAAATGAGTAAATCCCTGGGAAATACAATCAACCTCGGCGCCAGTCCGGCAGAGATAAAAGCGGCAGTGCGCAACGTCTATACGGACCCATTGCATCTGCGCGTCAGCGACCCTGGCCATCTGGAAGATAACGTTGCGTTTATTTATCTGGATGCGTTCGATGAAGACAAAATCGGTTTACAAGCAATGAAAGACCACTACACACGCGGTGGCTTGGGTGACAGCGTAGTCAAGGCACGACTTGAAGGAATTTTGCAGGATCTGCTTGCACCAATTCGTGAGCGTCGCGAGGAATATGCGAAAGATCGCGGCCAGGTTCTGCAGATGCTCAAAGAGGGAACCCAAAAAGCGCGGGAGATTGCAGCCAAAACGACCGATGAAGTGAAAGCCGCGATAGGGCTAAAACATTTCTGATTAAACAAAAAAAGAATGTTAACCAAGCCATTGGCAATGGCAAACTTTTGCGTTCGATAACAGATATGATCTGAACAATGTATCAACATTGATTAACCATCATAAGTTTTGTGATGAATCAAACGGACCTTATTCAGATCATCCATCATAAACGTTCGATCTCCCACTACCGAAAGGAAGAATGATGTACAGCAAAATTCTTATGCCAACCGATGGGTCGGAACTAGCCAATGCCAGCATTCAAGCGGGTATTGAGTTTGCGAAAAAAGTGAATGCCAAAGTAGTAGGCATATTTGTAGCGGCAAACTATCAGTACCCTATTTACATCGACATCATTCCGCCAAACACACCAACCGAAGAGGAATATCAGGCAGCAATGCGGGCCTTTGGCGAGTCTTATCTGGAACCCGCACGAGTTGCTGCACAAAAGGAAGGGCTGGAGTTCGAAAGCGTAGTCAAATTCAGCGACGCTCCCGCAAAAGAAATCGTGCACACAGCACAAGAATACGCCTGCGACCTGATCTTCATCGCGTCACACGGGCGCAGTGGCGTCGGACAATTACTTTTAGGAAGCACAACCAGCAAAGTTTTATCCTTGTGTGATATTCCAGTTCTGGTACACAGAGTCAAAAAACACTGAGCTGTTGACGGGAACAGGCAATAAGCAACTGATTAAGTTGTACAGTACAATAGTGCGAGTCTTGAGACTCAGCTTGTACAAAATCCAACTGCACCACTGATCAATGATTAGAATTCTTATTGCCGATGACCACACTATAATGCGCGAAGGACTCAAGCGCATACTTGATGGAAACGACGACATTCATGTAGTTGCAGAAGCTGTCGATGGATTTGATACTTTGGAAAAAGTCAGAAACACACAGTTTGATGTTCTGCTCATGGATCTTTCCATGCCAGGCAGAAGCGGCGTCGATCTGATTCGCCAGATCAAAGATGAATTTCCCAAGCTCCCTATCCTGATTCTTACCATGCATGAGGAAGAGCAATACGCTGTGCGTGCGATCAGAGCGGGTGCCAGAGGGTATCTGACGAAAGAAAGTGCAGGTACGCAATTGGTGACTGCATTACGCAAAGTCGCTTCGGGCAGGCCGTACATCAGTATTGAGGTCGCAGAACAATTAGCGATGAATGCTATGCCTGCAGACGATAATCTTCCACACACCAGCCTCTCCGACAGGGAATTTGAAGTGTTCAGCCATATTGTCAAGGGAAAAACAATTACTGAAATTGGCGACCTGTTACACCTCAGCGTAAAAACAGTCAGTACGCATAAGATGAGGATTATGCAAAAAATGAATATGAGCAATATTTCGGATCTGGTCCAATATGCTGTGGCCCATAATCTTCTGATTCCTAACGCCTGACCCTGCACTACCCTCTCGTCACTATTTTGTAGGAATATTCCTATAAGATCAGCCGCAAATCTGACAAGTCAAATCAGCATTACCTGATTTAAATCAAAAAGCCCAGCCGTGATAATAGACATCAAGCAAACAAGCGATGTCTTACATCACGAGCACCATGAATTTATTTATCGTTGAAGATTCGGTTTTAATCCAGAACCGGCTCATTCGTTTCGTAGAAGAAATACCTGGCATACACGTTATCGGTGTTTCCGGTGACGTCGATACTGCCTATGACAGTGTTATCAATAGCGACACTGATGCAATGATTCTCGATTTGCAGTTAGGCGATAAAAATGGCTTGCAACTTTTGAAAGATGTGAAGCAAAATAAACCAGAGATCAAGATTGTCATTCTCACGAATCATTCAACAGAAGACAATCGCGTGCACGCAATGCGCGCTGGTGCAGACGGTTTTCTCGACAAATCTACTGACTTCAACCAGATACAGAATTTTCTGTACAACTGGGAGAGTCCAAATATGTCGAAACAAGTTAATTAATTTTCGTTTATCCAGGAGACTCACATGACAACAGTTGCTCAAACTTCCCGCCAGGTCAGCCATCATATTCCAGCAAACAAAACGATCCTTCCAATGATGTCAAATGAGGCAGGATGGCGTTGCCACGGCAATTTATGGTCTGACCTGAGTCAGGTCTGTGAACTGTTGAATATTCCTGCGCCGCTTAACGCAACAGATGAAGAGGCATTATTTCAGCATGTGCGTTTTAAAGCCGGACAACGCATCCATACAATCGGTCAGAATTTTGAAGCCTTGTACGTTGTCAACTCGGGATTTCTGAAAACCGTATTGATTGATGAATACGGTAACGAACAAGTGCTGAGCTTTCCGATGAAAGGTGATCTGCTCGGAATTGATGGCATCCACAACCAACAGCATGCCTCCGAAGCCGTTGCTTTGTCTGATTGCGACATTATTATTTTGCCCTACAAGGCGTTTGCAAATCTGGGCCGCAATTATCCTGAATTGGAACATGCAATGTTCAGTGTGATGAGCCGCGAACTGGTACGTGAACAATTAATGATAGGCATGCTCAGTGCACTGAGCGCAGAAGCCAAAGTTGCCCGTTTTCTGACCACACTGGGTGATCGCTTCAGTCAACTGGGTTATTCAGGAAAATCATTCAACCTGCGTATGACGCGCCATGAAATCGGCAGCTACCTTGGTCTTACATTAGAGACTGTCAGCCGTACGCTTTCTGCATTTAACGAAATGGGTCTGATCAGCGTTGATCAACGTGAAATCTGTTTGCTGGATACGACCGCATTGAAAACCTTACGTCGTCTGCCACCGGCAAAAACCCGGAACAAAGTCAGTGATAAAGTATCTGTTATGGTTGGAAAAAAACTACTTCCACAATGGGGAAATGAGACAGCAGTTGTCGTATAAAATATTTAAGTTAGAATCTGGCAACTTGCGCAAAAATTCGTACGCCGATTTTTGATTCATTACCAATTTTCGCCTCAGCGTTTATTTCTCTCTGAGCGGAGAAATAATTAACAGGAGCAATGACATGACATATAAGACCATACTTGTGCACGTTGATGAATCAGAGCGTTCCAATGTAAGAATCAAATTTGCGGCAGACATTGCGAAATCGGAAGATGCACATTTAATCGGAACTGCGGTGACCGGCGTATCCCGTTTTATTTATCAGGACGGAAACATCAGCGCCAGTGATCCAAACTTGACAATACATCTTAATTTTCTCAGAGAACGTGCTGAAAAAGCCGTCGCAAATTTCAACCGCGAAGTAGAAACAACAGGCATTTCATCTCATGAAAGTATGATTGCCAATGATGAGGCTGGCGGTGGCATTGGTCTTCAGGCCAGATACAGTGATCTGGTGATCATCGGGCAAACCAACCACGATGAGCCTTCGCCCTCTGTCCTGCCGGATTTCCCCGAATATATTTTGATGAACTCCGGACGTCCGGTACTGATCATCCCCTACGCCGGCGATTTTAATACCATCGCGAAACGCCCTCTGATTTCCTGGGATGCAAGCAGAGAAGCGACCCGTGCTGTTACTGATGCATTGCCTTTGCTGAAAAAAGCAGATGTTGTTCAGGTTGCGATTTTTAATCCTAAATCCACGCCTGATGCTCATGGCGAACAACCAGGTGCGGATATCGCACTTTATCTGGCAAGACATGGTGTCAAAGTTGAAGTTTCCGTCCACAAAACGTCGACCGATATCGGTAACGCATTGCTGTCATTAGCGCATGATCTTGATAGTGACATGATCATTATGGGCGGTTACGGACATTCCCGCTTCAGAGAAATGATCATGGGTGGTGTGACTAAAACTATTCTTGAAAGTATGACTGTCCCAGTATTCATGTCTCACTGATAATTACTGGCATCAGTTCCATGACCTTGAAAATAGTGGCATCCATTGATGGATGCCACTTTTCTTTTTAACAAGATATCAATACAAACTGACGTCTAGCGCTAAAATTCCCAGATATTATTCTCTTACCATCCTGTCGCATGTCATCCCAACCCACCTCCTTAACTTCAAGATTATCCGAGGCTCGCTGGATAGCGGGTTTTCTGTTCGTTCTGTCCTGTTTTATATGGATAGATCAGGAGCGTCTCTCCGTATTCGTTGTGCCAGCACCTCTGCCGGTTCACACCTTTCTTGAAACGGTAACGATCGTTATCTTTGCATCGGTATTTATCGTTTGCTGGAATGCATTTGGTGAAGTGCGTAAAAAAAGCAGTGTGATACTGGCCGTTGCATTTCTCTGTACGGCGACACTGGGTTTTTTTCACACGCTCACATTTCAGGGTATGCCGGGATTCGAGACCGCAGGCGACATGCACAAGTCCATGAGTTTCTGGCTGATTTCAAGATCCATCATTGCTACAACTTTACTTGGTCTTGCCTTTGATCCGGAAGACTCAGAAATAAGTCAGATGCAATCATACGGCATTTTGACGGCAGGCCTGCTGGCAACATTAGGCTGGGGCATCCTGGTTTTTGCTTTTCCCGATTGGATCCCTCTTACTTTTATCCAGGGAGCGGGTCAGACGTCCTTCAAAGTAGCATGCGAAACCTCATTAATTGCAGCACATATCTTGGCTGCCGTTTTATTTTACAGACACGCATTACGCTTCCAGATTGATAAGACTGCAGAGCATTTGCATATCGACAGAGTACCTTTGTTTTTAGCCACCATCATGATGGCAATGTCTGAAGTGTATTTCTCAATCTACGCCGAAACCAGTGATGTCAATGTCGTCATCGGACATACGTTTCAGCTATTCTCTGCGATCGCAATTTATCGCAGTATGGTTGCAGTCAACATCCACACACCATATGCCAGCCTTGCTGCATCCACTCACAGTCTCGCGGAATCTGCTGAAGAATTAAAACTGGAACGCCAGCGCCTGAGCCGTATGATAGACACCGCCATCGATGGCATCATCACCGTCGATGAAAAGCAGGATATTATTCTGGCCAATCCGGCAGCTGCTCTGATTTTCGGTTACGAAGTCAACGATTTAATAGGAACATCACTCAACCGCTTAATCCCTGCCCGCCATCGCGAGACACATAAAAATCACGTGCAACAATTTGGAGAGGCAGGTATCACCCGCCGCAAAATGGGCACTGATTTTGAAGACTTCTATGTCACCGGATGTAGGGCATCAGGCGACGAGTTTCCGATTGAGGCATCAATTGCTCACCAGCTGGAGAACGGGAAACGCTATTACACGGTCATCTTCAGAGATATTACTGACCGAAAAGTGGCAAAAGAAAAAATGGCAAAGTATCACGAGCAGCTAAGCCAGCTCTCAGCCACACTGCAATCAATCCGTGAAGAAGAGCGTAAACATATTGCACGCGAGTTACACGATGACCTGGGTCAGCTACTTGCCGCACTGAGAATGGATTTGTCCTTACTTCAACGAGATCCTTCTTTTTTAGAGCGAAATAAGCCCACCATTAATAGTATGGATCAGTTGATATTAACTGCGATTACTACGCTGCGACGGATCGCCACCGATCTGCGCCCCCGGGCACTGGATGAAGGTGGGCTTTTTTTTGCGCTGCAGACTTTACAGCGCGATTTTTCTCATCGTCATCGTATTAATTGTGAATTGATTGCAGATGAGGATCAACTGACCTTGGATGACGCGCGAAGCACCGCTATTTTCCGTATTGTTCAGGAATCATTGACCAATGTGGCACGTCATGCTGAAGCCAGCGATGTCCAGATTGAATTTCAACGCTCCGAAGAAATACTTCAGTTAAATATTAACGACAATGGCAAAGGAATCGTTGAAGAAGATATGAGCAAAACCAGCTCATTCGGCTTGGTGGGTATGAGAGAACGAATCAAAGCGATGAATGGAGAATTTCAGGTTCTGAGTACACCGGGTGAGGGTACGACGCTGGAAATAAGAATACCTCTGACAGATTAAATAGTGTCAAATATGTAGCAATGTAAAAAATACGGAATACACTACAGATATGGCAATATTTAAGGGAAGAAAAAACTGATGTTATCTTCAATGTTGAGCAGTGGCCTTTCAGGCATGCGGGCAAATCAAACTGCATTAGATGTATCGGGTCATAATGTAGCGAATGCTGAAACTCAAGGTTTTCTACCTCAGCAAGTCAGCTTTCAAGAAACAGGTAATGGGGTAACTGTCAGCGTCACCCAGGAGGGCTTCCGAATGGCTGCGCAAGAGACCAGTGGTACGGATCTGACGAAAGAAATAGTACAGTCTATTCAATACAAAGCTAGTTTTGACATCAATGCAAAAATGGTCAAAACCGCTGATGAATTATTGGGAACACTGATTAACACTAAAGCATAATCGCACATGCTTTTGCAGGCAAATGCTAGCGATCAGGTAATACACAAAGAAAACCTGGCATCTGCTGCATATCCGAATACCAGAGTCCGAGTATGCCAATCGCTATCAGTATAAACGCACCTGTATATTTTAAAGCCGCAGGCACCCTGACATTACTGACAGCGTTAAATATTCCCTGGCTCAGCAAAAGATGTGGCATTGCACTCAAGCCAAATAACAACATGAGTACAGCGCCTGAGAATGCGTCCCCGGCCAACAAGGCAAAAGGCGCCATCCCCCAAAGTAGTCCGCAAGGCAGACATCCCCATGCCATACCGACAAAAAATGGATACTGAATACCTTGTTTTAAGGGGGGCACCCAAAAAAATAATGATTGCCGTAAGCGCGAAACATGTGGGCTCAAATAGCTGAAATGCAAACGCATTCCGGTTACTTTGAGTCCCAAAATAATCAGCGCAAGATTACCCGCAATAAACAAGATTTGATGGATGGGAAAGTATGGTTTCAAAATCATACCCGCAGCCCCCAAGCCTCCGAACACAGCACCGATGATCATATAGGTGGTCAGTCTGCCCGTCTGGAGCAGAACCTGAAAACGGACATTGTTATTTAACGAAACCTGAGGCAGACTTTCGGCATTGCCATCACGACTGATAGGAATTACTTTTTGTCTGCCATTTCCGGCGCGGCTGAGCATGGACGATATACCACCGCACATACCGACACAATGCACTCCTCCAGCGATACCAGCGGTTACAGCAGCAAGTATCAGAGGCAGAGTCAGCATATCAATAAATAAATTTGAAAACTTCCATTCTTAAATGGAATAGAAACTGAGGTAATCACATTATGTCGTTTGCAGCAAAAAGCTGGCTCACTTAACAGAACACATTTGTGTTGAACTTCCAGACCACGCAAACGTACATCCTGCCAATCTGACACCCGCTCAATTCAGAACTCAATGCGCTTTTTGCACCAGCAACGCGGTCAGACCGCTAGACAGAATACCTAACAGCCAGAACATGAAAAAACCGATGGTATACACCCCTGTCAGGTGTATTTGCAGACGCTGATCAAAAATAATCAACTCCATGGGATCAACGAGACTGAAAAACAAACCTGTTGCAGCACACGCCATCAAAAACGCTGGCCACAACACGATCATCAACATTGGCCGCAAGTGGGCTTTGCTGTGAGCTGAATTCTGATGTTCCAATCTCGTCCCCTTTTGTGATTATTTAACTGATCAGTCAACGAATCATAGGGATGCGCAATTATTTTGCTGTACCTAATTGCACCACCTTTTGTGCCGGCTCAAACCAATCCCCGGTCAGTCGCCAATCAGTCGTTTCTAATTTAATGTGAAACAATTTAACAGAACTTGCAGAAATATTCGATACTAACTTTAAATCACCTTCATAGATACCGGGGCTCACCCTCACCATCGGTAAACGATGTACGATTTCATTGACAGAGGAGCCACTCTCGGCAGCGTTCGCCAGGCTGAGTTTCACCGTTTCCGGCAAGCTACCATCGCCTGCTAAATGCATACGCAATTTACCAGCGGAGGCATCAAGACTGAGAGTTGCCCCCAGGTGTAGTTCACGTGCTTTTGCATCTCGCTGTATATCTTTATTGATCATTAAGCCTTGTTTGTAATAGTCCTCAGCAACGACCTTGTCAGCGCCACGGAATGCAATAGCGCCTGTAAAAATACTCGCGCAAACAACAACAGCCGGACCGCCTGCGACCAACAATAACCACGGCTCTTTGTACCACTTATCCCGTTTTTTTGACACCAGTATTGCGTCCATGACTACTCCTTATCTCGGAACAATAAATACAGCTTTTTCAGTCACGTTCACTTCTGGCGAATCCAGGTCCTTCACCACAAACCAGATACGATTTGACCCAGTCTGAAGAACGTTAGCAGGAACACGGACACGTACAGGAACAGCTTTTGCTCCAGCTGACTTCACATCAATATCAGCATTTTTAACGATCGTCGCACCGCTAACACCTTTTACTTCGACCGAATAACGTCGCGCAGACTCCTGAGTATTCATCACTTGCAGGCGATAGACATTTTCAATCTCGCCATTTTCAGTGATTTTTGGCATACCCCGATCCCTGATCACATCAACCTTTAAAGGGACGTGATAGAACAGTGATACCGCCGTCACTAAAATAATTAAACTTAAAATTCCGCTGTAAATTAACGTTCTCAGACGGAATACGCGCTTCCACATCGCTTTATTATCCAGCTTGCCTGTGAGAGCATGTTCAGTTGTATAGCGAATCAGACCCCGCTCATACCCCATTTTATCCATCACCTGATCACAGCCGTCAATGCATAAACCGCAGGCGATGCACTCATATTGCAAACCATTACGAATATCTATCCCGGTAGGACAGACCTGAACGCAGATTCCGCAGTCAACACAAGAACCGAGACCCGCCGCTTTGAAATCGACTTTCTTGTTACGAGAACCACGTGGTTCACCACGTGCACTGTCGTAAGTCACAATCAATGTATCTTTGTCGAACATCGCACTTTGGAATCGTGCGTAAGGACACATGTATTTACAGACTTGCTCCCGCATCCAGCCGGCGTTACCGTAGGTAGCAAAACCGTAGAAAAGAAACCAGAACGTTTCCCAAGGCCCAAGCGTAAAGGAGCCGACGGAGATGGCCAATTCACGTATAGGAGTGAAGTAACCGACAAAGGTAAAACCCGTCCACAGGCTTAAAACAAGCCACAAAAAGTGCTTGACGAATTTTAAAGAAAATTTACGTGCAGTTAATGGACCCGTATCGAGTTTGATACGCGCGTTACGATCACCTTCGACCTTGCGCTCTATCCATAAAAATAATTCTGTGTAAACGGTCTGAGGACAAGCATAGCCACAGAACAAACGTCCTGCCACTGCAGTAAATAAAAACAGTGACAGAGCTGATATCACCAGCAAGACCGCGAGATAAATAAAATCCTGCGGCCAGAAAACAATTCCGAATATGTAAAACTTACGCGCAACAAGATCGAATAAGACTGCTTGTCGATCGTTCCAGTTAAGCCACGCTGTGCCGTAAAACAGCAACTGCGTAAAAGCCACCATTACCCAGCGCCAGGATGCAAACCACCCCTTTTGAGTACGAGGATATATTTTCTTACGTTCCTCAAACAGAGCCAGCTCTACTTCATCCGTCGGCACCGGAGTAATGGGAATATGCTTCATTTTAAAACTTCATCTTTCTTATTTAAACAATGCTCCAGCTCTTACTTTGCAGCGCTTTCAACCGCAGGAACAACGGCAGTAGCAATTTGTTTGATGGTTGCTGCTTCCGCATCTGATACTTTCCCTGCTTCAGCGTCATTTGACAAACCCCAGACATAAGCTGCCAACAGGTGGATTTTACCGTTGCTCAGTTTCGCTTCCTGTGCTGGCATCAGGTTATTTCTACCTTTGTTGATCGTCTCCATTATCGTATCAATGTCACCACCGTACAACCAGGTTTTATCAGTCAGATTCGGCGCACCCAAAGCCTGATTTCCTTTACCGTCTGCACCATGACATGCAGCACATGCGGCAAACTTTGGCTTACCTAAGGCTGCTTTGATAGGATCATGGGCAGAATTGGATAAACTCAGTACATAGTTAGCAACATTACGGACATCATCATCACTACCAACTGCTGCGCCCATCGGAGGCATCTGACCGTTACGACCGTGAGTAATGGTAGTCTTAATGACAGCAGGATCACCACCATACAACCAATCGTTATCTGTCAGATTTGGATATCCCTTACCGCCCTGCGCATCAGATCCATGACATTGTGCACAATTGTTCAGGAATAGACGTTGAGCAATCTCACGTGCTTGCGGATCTTTAGCGACGTCTTTGATATCCATCGCCAGATATTTATTGAAGATAGGGCCATATTGCGCTTCCCCGTCTGCCATTTCTTTATCGTAAGCACCAACCTGAGACCATCCAAATGAACCCTTGTTGCTACCAAAACCTGGATAAACAACCAGATAGCCAATACTGAAGACGATTGTCAGATAGAACAACCATTTCCACCATTGTGGTAACGGATTGTTTTGCTCCATCAAAGTACCATCCCATACGTGGCCCGTCGTTTCCGCAGGTAAAGGCTTACCGTCAGCACCAACCTTTACTTTGACTTTCGACTGCGTCCATAACAGAACCACACAGAAGACGATGCCAAGAGCTACGATGGCGGCGATGCCTATACCCCACCATTCATTAAAAAAATCTGCCATGACTATTTTCCATTCTCATTATCAATTGGCAAGCGAGCCAGTTTTTCGAAGCGCTCCTTGTTACCGGAACTAAACGCCCAGTAGACGATGCCCAGGAAGACAAACAGGCTAATCACCGTCACCACACTGCTCAGGATCGTGAAATTCATAATTTACCCTTTCAAAAAGTGATAACCCAAGGAGCCACTCTTTAGTTTTTATTTTTAATCGCTGTTCCAAGAACTTGCAAATATGCGATCAAAGCATCTTGTTCAGATTTGTTTGCCAGATCTGCCGGACCTGCCTTGATCTGCTCATCAGTGTATGGAACCCCCAGAGTCTTCATCGCAGTCATTTTTGGAACGATGCTGTTCGGATCCAGAGGTGTTTTTGCCAACCATGGATACGCAGGCATATTCGATTCAACAACAACCGAACGTGGATCATTCAAGTGATCACGGTGCCAGTTGTCGCTGTAACGACCGCCAACGCGAGCCAGATCAGGACCAGTACGCTTACTACCCCATTGGAAAGGGTGATCATAGACAGACTCACCTGCAACGGAATAATGTCCGTAACGTTCAGTCTCAGCACGGAAAGGACGGATCATCTGAGAATGGCAGCCGTAGCAACCTTCGCGCAGATAAATATCACGCCCTGCCAGTTGCAACGGTGTATAAGGCTGCATTCCCTGAACAGGTTGCGTGGTCGATTTCTGAAAGAACAGCGGAACAATCTCAACCAGACCGCCAACGCTGATCGTCAGAATCGTCAGCACCAGCAGCAGACCTACGTTACGCTCAATCAGATCATGAGTAAAATTACGCATCAAATTTCTCCTGTTGATTTAAGCATGAGCGGAATTAGCAGACAACGCTGGAATTGCGTTATTCACTGGTTTAGCAGCCATCAGTGTTTTTGCAACGTTGTAAGCCATGATAATCATGCCACTCAGATACATTAAACCACCTGTTAAACGGATGACATAGTATGGGAATGTCGCTTTGACAGACTCAACGAAAGAGTAAGTCAGAGTTCCGTCTTCATTCACTGCACGCCACATCAGACCTTGCATCACACCAGCGATCCACATAGATGCGATGTACAGGACAACGCCGATAGTCGCAACCCAGAAATGAATCTCGATCAGACGCTTACTGTACATTTGTGTCTGTCCGAACAAACGTGGAACCAGGTAATACAAACTACCGATGGAAATAAAGCCAACCCAACCTAAAGCGCCAGAGTGAACGTGACCAACTGTCCAGTCAGTATAGTGCGACAAGGCATTCACAGTTTTGATCGCCATCATAGGACCTTCAAATGTCGACATACCGTAGAAGGACAGAGACACAATCAGGAAACGCAGGATAGGATCGGAACGCAATTTGCTCCAGGCACCGGACAAAGTCATAATGCCGTTGACCATACCACCCCATGAAGGAGCCAGCAAAATCAGGGAGAACACCATACCGATGGATTGTGCCCAGTCAGGCAGCGCGGTGTAGTGCAGATGATGTGGACCCGCCCACATGTAAGTGAAAATCAATGCCCAAAAGTGGACGATAGACAAGCGGTAGGAATACACAGGACGCTCGATTTGCTTAGGAACGAAGTAGTACATCATGCCTAGGAAGCCTGCAGTCAGGAAGAAACCCACCGCGTTATGGCCATACCACCACTGAACCATCGCATCCTGCACACCAGCATAAGCCGAGTAGGATTTAGTCAGTGACACTGGCAGTGCAGCACTATTTACGATATGCAACACTGCGACGGCGAGAATGAACGCGCCGTAAAACCAGTTTGCGACATAAATATGTTCCACTTTACGTTTTGCCAGCGTACCGAAGAAGACGATCGCGTAAGCAACCCAGACGACGGCGATCAACAAGTCAATCGGCCACTCCAGCTCTGCGTATTCTTTACCTTGGGTGAAACCCAAAGGCAGAGAAACTGCAGCTGCAACGATCACCAGTTGCCAACCCCAGAAAGTAAACTCAGCCAGACCATCAGAAAACAAGCGTACATTGGAAGTACGCTGCACTACATAATAAGACGTCGCCATCAGCGCGCATCCGCCAAACGCAAAAATCACTGCATTAGTATGCAAGGGTCGCAAGCGCCCATAGCTAAGCCAAGGTATCCCTGTTAAAAATTCTGGAAAGGCCAGTTGAGTAGCAATCACCACGCCCACAAGCATGCCGACTATTCCCCAAACCACAGCCATGACAGAAAATTGGCGTACAACCCGATAGTTGTATGAGTTTTCTTTAGTTATCGTCATGATCTCACTCTGTTGTAAAAATACACTGAAAGAATAACAACCGCACTGCACAACTACATTGATACATATCAAATATTACCGGAATCCGCGCCTGCTTCATGCTATTCACAACAGCCTCAAGAATAACGCCGATTAACGGTTTGCGCAAAAAAAACGGCGCCGTGATGGCACCGTTTTTTGGTCAGAATTTTTTGACTACTGGATTACTTGCGCAGATGCGGCGATTGCTGATTTATTGACGCTGACTTTCGCCTTCTTCTTCAACAATTCTATGTAAGCCAGCAAGTCTTGCTGCGACTGCATGCTTGCAATCTGTTGCGCATCTGAAGCCCGTTTTGCTGCGTCGGGAACACCAGCTGTCACTTTGGAAATACGGAAAACACTATAACCCGCATTACCAAGAGCAACTCCAACGTAAGCTGGCAATTTTTGCGTATCCGCCTTCATGATCTGAATAACTGCCTGTGCAGGAATATCCTGTGGCTTGGCACGAGATATAACTTTAACGTCAGAAAATCCATTAACTGAATCTGTTGCTTTCAATGCAGCCAGCTTCGCCTTACCTTCTTTTTCGGCGAGCAGCTCAGCCTCAGACTGGGTAAGTTTTGCAACAATCGCCGGTCTGACTTCCTCCAACGGACGTTTGCTCGCTGCTTTGTATTCGAGAATACGACCTGCAATCATCGTATTTGGTGCAACCTCAATAGCTTCTGTGTTGTGCTTTTTCTTCACAGCACCATCAGAAAAAATTGCCGTCAGAAATTTAGCATTGTTTGTCAACACGGAAGCTGGAAGAGCCTTGTTCGGCTCACGCGTCAATCCGTCCACCACTTCTATTTTGAGTTTGAGCTTATCCGCAACCGGCTTCAGACTATCCGCCTGCTCGTACACCATGTTACCGAATGTTTCCGCTGCCTCAGCATAAGCTTTTGCTGCTTTCTGTTTTTTAATATCAGCAGTAATCTGCGCGCGCACCTCTTCCAGAGGTTTGACCATCGCAGGCTTTACATCAGTCAGCTGAATAATATGAAAGCCAAAATCAGACTGCACCAAATCACTGATCTCACCTTTTTTGAGCTTGTATGCAGCATCCTCAAATGGTTTCACCATTGCGCCCTTACCGAAAAAGTCAAGATCACCACCACGCTCTGCTGAGCCTGGATCCTGAGAATTTTCTTTTGCCAGCTTTGCGAATGAAGCAGGATTTTTGCGAACTTCTGCTAACAATGACTCAGCCTTCGCTTTTGCCTTCGCTTTTTCAGCATCACTTGCTTCTTTTTTTGCTGTGATCAGAATATGGCTGGCGCGGCGTTGCTCTTCAACACTGTAAGCTTTGGCATTACTCTTATAAAACTCCTGCACGTCCGCATCGGACACAGTCACCTGCGCCTGCAATACATCATTATTCAAGACAACATATTCAGCCTTGATTGACTCAGGAATTTCAAACTGAGCAGCATTTTTATCGTAATAAGCTTTCACCATTTCATCAGTGACTTTTACCTGCGAAGTAAAATCAGCTGCTTTAAAGTTCAGCACCTGAACTTCACGCTCCTGCTCACTGATCTGCGCGATACGATCCACCACAGTCTTAGGAATAAAACTCGTGTTCTGCACGGCACCCGCTAACTGCTCAACCGCCAGATCCTGACGCATACGCTGATCAAACACTGCCTGAGTCATCCCCTGAGAGGCAAGATAATTCAGATAACGCTCCCTATCAAAACTACCATCCGCCTTGACCAGACCCGGCAAAGCAAGAATCTGTTGCTGCAAGGTCTGATCGGTCACAGTCAGTTTGCTGTTTTTAATTTCGGCAGCTACCGCTTTACGCGCAATCAATTCATCCAGAACACTTTTTTTCATTTCTGGCGTATTCATCATTTTAGGATCGAACTGAGGGCCATAACTTTGACGGAATTTATCCAACTGCTCACGCAATGCAAGATCCAGTTCCTGCTGCGTTACTGCCTGCCCGGCGACAGTCGCCACTGTTGCACCTGCAGTCGCTTGCGACCGGGTATAACTTTCGATACCAAAAAAGGCGAACGAAGGGAAAATGATCAGCAACAATAAAAATTGCATTAAGCGCTGATGGGTACGAATAAATTCAAACATGTTCAACCTATCGTATGACGAAGAATAACAATCACAAAATTGCAAATATAAAAAAAGGCGAACTTTCGTTCGCCTTTTCAGTTTTCTGGCGGAGCGGACGGGGCTCGAACCCGCGACCCCCGGCGTGACAGGCCGGTATTCTAACCAACTGAACTACCACTCCTTTTTACTACTATTGCAAATTTACTGGTGGGCGCTGAGAGGCTCGAACTCCCGACCTAAGCCTTGTAAGGGCTCCGCTCTACCAACTGAGCTAAGCGCCCGCACCTAAAACTTACATTCACGTCGCCGTTAGTCTGCATAAAACAGCGCCGCGAAAAAACATTAGTTTACAGCATCTTTCAATGCTTTGCCAGGTTTAAATTTAGGGACCTTGGCCGCCTTGATTTTAATTGCATCACCGGTACGCGGATTGCGGCCGGTTCTCGCAGCACGTTTACCGACAGAGAATGTGCCAAAGCCAACCAATGTGACTGTACCGTTTTTCTTCAGCGTTGTTTTTACCGCACCGATCAAAGCGTCCAGGGCGCGGGAAGAAGCCGCTTTTGAAATATCCGCTGTTTTCGCAATATGATCGATCAACTCAGTTTTATTCACTTAAAGCCCCCTCACAAAAATTTGAATTTCGCGACGATGTATTCGATTGTTTCTCAGTCTCGCATCTATCACGGCAAGCAGGAAATCTGCATCCGGTATTAAAACAAGCCGCAAAGCCTTGTGTCAAGCGGTTTTACACGCTTTCATCACAATCTTAAAGATTAAGTTTAACTTTACTCAGTATAATTTCGCACATACATCCTTGCTGAGTTCAAATTTACAGCAAATTAGCGCGAACATGCAGGCCATCAATTAAACGAATACCGCACGCACGTAGCGAAAACAGAATTCACATCAAACTCTCTGACATCAATATGAAACCAATTCAAACCATCGGTACACCACTCTCCCCTTCTGCAACCAAGGTTATGCTACTGGGTTCCGGCGAACTGGGAAAAGAAGTCATCATTTCACTGCAAAGATTAGGGGTGGAAGTGATTGCGGTGGATCGCTACGAAAATGCACCTGGCCATCAGGTAGCGCATCGCGCTTACGTCATCGATATGACAGACGGTGCTGCGCTGGCGGCTCTGATTGACGTAGAACGGCCTGATCTGGTCGTTCCTGAAATCGAAGCCATCGCCACGCCGATGCTGGTTGAACTGGAAGATGCCGGCAAAGTACAGGTAATTCCGACAGCGCGCGCAGCGTGGCTGACAATGAATCGCGAAGGCATACGCCGCCTTGCAGCTGAAACACTGGGACTGGCGACATCCCCCTATCGTTTTGCCGACAGTTTGGAAGAGTTGCGCGCTGCATGCACTGAAATTGGTTTTCCCTGCATCGTTAAACCAGTCATGTCATCTTCCGGCAAAGGGCAATCGAAACTCGACAGCGCCGCCGACGTCGAAACTGCATGGAACTACGCTGTAGCAGGCGGGCGCGTGAATGCAGGTCGCGTCATCGTTGAGGGCTTCATCGATTTCGACTACGAGATCACACAACTGACCGTGCGTGCAGTCGGCGACAATGGCGAAATTCAGACGCATTTCTGTGAGCCTATCGGCCACGTTCAAGTACAAGGTGATTATGTCGAATCCTGGCAGCCACAGGCGATGCATCCAATGGCACTGCAACGCGCACGTGATATCGCAAAAAAAATCACTGACGACCTTGGCGGTCTCGGCTTATTTGGCGTTGAATTATTCGTCAAAAACGACATGGTCTGGTTCTCCGAAGTCAGCCCGCGCCCTCATGACACCGGGATGGTCACCATGTCGAGTCAGGTACAGAATGAATTTGAACTGCATGCCAAAGCCATACTCGGATTGCCAGTCAATGTCGCCTTGCGCACACCAGCGGCATCAGCAGTAATTTATGGTCAGCACGAAGCAAAAGGCATCGCATTTGAAGGCGTTGCGGCGGCATTACAAGTTCCCGGAACAGATATCCGTCTGTTCGGAAAACCAGAATCTTTTACCCGCCGACGCATGGGCGTGGCATTGGCAGCAGCGGGCGACACCGATACAGCTCGCCGTCTGGCCAAAGAAGCCGCAGGCAAAGTAAGACCTGTCATAATAAAGTAAATCATTTCAACAAACGCAGGTCTGTCAGCACGTTCACCGCGACATCATCTTAGCGGCGGCGCAACAGCAAGACCGTGTTTTTACAAAGCAGCTTATGAAGAATTTTGATGTAGTCATCGTTGGCAGTGGTCTGGCCGGATTGTCCGTCGCCCTGCATCTGGCACAAACAAGAAAAGTCGCCATCATCTCCAAACGCGAGTTACTGGACGGTGCCAGCAACTGGGCACAGGGAGGCATTGCCGCCGTACTGGATTCGCATGACAGTCATGACCAGCATATTTCAGACACACTGATCGCTGGGGGCGGCCTGTGTGACGAAGGAGCAACCCGTTATATTGTTGAGCATGGGCGTGAAGCAATTGACTGGCTGATAGAACAAGGCGTGCCGTTCACCCGCGACGATGAAGCAGAACTCGGCTTCCACCTGACGCGCGAAGGTGGTCATAGCCAGCGTCGCATCATCCACGCAGCCGATGCGACTGGGCATGCGGTACAGGTGACACTAGAACAAAAGGTCCGCAATCACCCCAACATATCGCTGTTTGAACATCATTACGCGATTGACGTCATCACTTCTGCCAAGCTCGGCGATACATCCTCAACACCACGCTGTCTTGGCCTGTATGTACAGGATGTCAAAACCGGCAAAGTCGATACCTTTGCGGCCCAGCACACCGTGATGGCAACCGGCGGCGCAGGTAAGGTTTATCTGTACACCACGAATCCGGATACGGCGACTGGCGACGGGATAGCCATGGCATGGCGCGCAGGCTGCCGCGTCGGTAATATGGAATTCATACAGTTTCATCCGACCTGCCTGTATCACCCGTTTGCCAAATCTTTCCTGATCACGGAAGCGGTGCGCGGCGAAGGCGGTATTTTAAAATTACCGGCCGAAGCAGGTGCTGCTGCTGGCAAGCGCTTCATGGCTGATCATGATGAGCGTCTGGAACTGGCACCACGTGACGTCGTGGCGCGCGCGATCGACTTTGAAATGAAAAAACGCGGTCTCGATTATGTAGAGCTCGACATCAGCCATCAACCGCCGGAATTTTTGAAGGAACATTTTCCGACGATTTATGCTCGCTGTCTGGAACTCGGTATCGACATTACCAAACAAGGTATTCCTGTCGTGCCAGCGGTGCATTTCACCTGTGGCGGCATTGTCACCGACACCGATGGCAGAACCGATCTGCACGGTTTGTATGCAGTCGGCGAAACGGCTTACACCGGCTTGCATGGTGCAAATCGTCTGGCCAGCAATTCCCTGCTGGAATGTCTGGTCGTTGGCCGCGCTGCGGCAAAACACATAGAAAGTCAGGAAAGAATTACACCGATTGCCTTACCAGACTGGGATGAAAGCCGTGTTTCTGACGCCGATGAAGAAGTCGTGATCGCCCACAACTGGGATGAATTACGCCGCTTTATGTGGAATTACGTCGGCATCGTGCGCACCACCAAACGGCTGGAGCGCGCGAAGCACAGGATACGTTTGCTGAAAGAGGAAATCGACGAGTATTACGCCAACTTCCGCATTTCCAATCACTTACTGGAATTGCGCAATCTGGTTGAAGTCGCCTCACTCATCGTCAACAGCGCATTGTCTCGCCGCGAAAGTCGTGGCCTGCATTTCAGTCGCGATTATCCCGACACCTTACCAAAGGCCTTACCAACAGTGCTGACACCAAAGCGCAAAAAGTAAGCATCAGGCGATACAACACAATCAAGAATCACGAAAATGGCAAAAAACAATGCCGCCACAGCCCAATATCCATGCGGGCTCTGGCGGCATTGCTTTATACGGAAAAGAAAGAAAAAAGTCCGCGCTCAGATAATCCGTAAGGAATAATCCGTCGCCTTGATCTCCTTGGTCAGGCTGCCGATGGAAATACGGTCAACACCAGTTTCAGCAATCGCACGAACGGTAACATGATCGATGCCACCGGACGCTTCCAGTAAAGCACGTCCAGCATTGATCGCCACCGCTTCACGCATCATGTCGGTATTGAAGTTATCCAACAAAATCGACGTCGCACCGGCTTGCAATGCCGTCTGCAATTGCTCCAGCGTTTCCACTTCTATCTGTATGCTGACGCCCGCATTCAGGTTCAGTGCCTGCTGCATAGCCGCAACAACACCGCCGGCAGCCGCAATATGATTTTCCTTGATCAAAATGCCGTCATACAAAGCCAGACGCTGGTTTTTTCCACCGCCAACGCGTACCGCATATTTTTGCGCCAGACGCAGTCCTGGCAAGGTCTTGCGCGTATCGAGAATCGCCGCTTTCGTGCCGGCAATGATGGCGACATACTTGCTGGTCGCCGTTGCCACTGCGGACAACAACTGCAGGAAATTCAGGGCAGAACGTTCGGCTGTCAGCAAAGCGCGGGCTGGCGCCTTGATTTTACAAACCACGGTATTGGCCTTCATCGCATCGCCTTCCGCGTATTGCCAGTCCACTTCGATAGAGGTATCCAGCGTCGTCATCACGGCATCGAACCATGGCGCACCGCACAGAATGGCATCTTCGCGCACTATCACCTGCGCCTGCACCACCTCATCGGCAGGCACCAGCAAACCAGTCAGGTCGGCGGCACCGACATCTTCGGCCAGTGCATCGCGGATATTGCGTTCAAACGCTTTTTGCAGATCGGCGTCAAACGGCGAATGGGAGTTTTTCAGATTACTAGGCATGAGTAAAAAATCCTGAGCGGAGTTCAGTTAAGCCGGACCAATGCCGGAAAATAAGCGGGCTTCTTTTGCCAGATCGGAGGATGGGCGCACATTGGCTTTTTTTGCCGCCGCAAAATCCAGCATGCGGTCAATGCAGACGCGCGCTTTTTGCCCGACCACAGGATCAACATGAATTTCATGATCGCTGTTTTCCAGCACGTGCAGCAGATTACGCAAGCCATTCATCGCCATCCACGGGCAGTGCGCACAGCTCTTACAGGTAGCACTGTTGCCGGCGGTCGGCGCAACGATAAAGCGTTTACCCGGCGCAGCCATTTGCATTTTGTGCAGAATGCCGTTGTCGGTGGCGACGATGAATTCCTGCGCATCCATGGTTTGCGCGGCATGAATCAGTTGCGAAGTGGAACCAACCACGTCGGCCTGTGCCACTACAGACGCTGGCGATTCCGGATGCACCAGAACTTTGGCGTTTGGATATTCCGCCTTCATCACATCCAGTTCCACGCCTTTGAATTCATCATGTACCAGACAGGAACCCTGCCACAGCAGCATGTCAGCGCCGGTTTCTTTCTGAATGTAGCTACCCAGATGTTTGTCCGGTGCCCACAGAATTTTTTTGCCTTGTGCATGCAGGTGGCGCACGATGTCCAGACCGATGCTGGAAGTCACCATCCAGTCGGCGCGTGCTTTAACGGCGGCGCTGGTGTTGGCGTACACCACCACGGTGCGGTCAGGATGGGCATCGCAGAATGCCGCGAATTCATTCGCATCGCAGCCCAGATCCAGCGAACAGGTCGCATCCAGATCCGGCATCAGAATCGTTTTTTCAGGACTCAGGATTTTGGCGGTTTCGCCCATAAAGCGCACACCGGCCACGATCAGGGTTTTGGCTTCATGATCACGGCCAAAACGCGCCATTTCCAGCGAATCAGATACGCAGCCGCCGGTTTCTTCGGCCAGATCCTGCAAGTCTGCATCCACATAGTAATGCGCCACCAGTACCGCCTGCTTTTCTTTCAGCAAGGCACGGATACGGTTTTTCAGGGCGATTTTTTCCTCCGGTGTCGGCGTATCCGGCACTTTGGCCCACGCATTGGCGACACAACTGCTGCCTTCTTCCATTAAAGGACGTTCAAATTCAACGACTTTGGTAGCTTCCATCATTCTCTGCCTATCGCCGGAAGCACGCTGGAGGGCGTTCCGGCATCAAAATATACTCCCCCGGGGTATATAAAAAGGCCCAGTGTTTACGCTGACAATAGGCCGGTTTTGGCATATACCCCCTGTTTTTCAGGGAAATTGAGGATAAAAAACGCCGGTTGCGCTGTGGGCGGAACCGGCGTTGGGATCACAGCAAAGGCGATAGTATACGCTGTTACCAGATGTTCACGCGTTTCGCACCCTGACGCAATGGCGAACGATCGCCCTTACATTGGAAGGCCTCCGCGAACTCCGGCATGTTTGCCAGCGGCGCAATGACGCGGTATTTGTCCGGCGCATGCGGGTCTGTGGCCAGTTTCATGCGCAACATTTCATCACGAATCAGGCTGCGGAAGCTTTGCGCATTTGCCACAAAAAAACGCTGATCCGGCGTCAGTCCGTCAATTTCTGCGGCCTGCGGTTTGGTCTTCAGCGATTGACGTAAGGCTTGTAACGCGATTTTCAAGCCGCCCAGATCGGCGATATTTTCACCGGCCGTCAGCTTGCCGTTAATGTGCAACTGATCGATAGGATTAAATTCATCGAACTGACGCTCAATGGCCTTGGCGCGCAACAGGAATTTTTTCTCATCCTGCGGCGTCCACCAGCTTTTCAGATTTCCCTGTGCATCGAACTGCCGCCCTTCATCATCAAAACCATGCGTCAGTTCATGCCCTATCGTCGCGCCGGTATTGCCGTAATTCGCTGCCGGATCAGCATTCACATGGTACAGCGGCGGTTGCAGTATCCCAGCCGGGAAAACCATTTCATTCATGGTCGGGTTGTAATAGGCGTTCACCGTTTGCGGCGTCATGCCCCATTCGTTACGGTCGATAGGTTTACCTAATTTTGCCAGCACACGCTTGAATTCAAATTCAGAAGCGCGCGCGATGTTGTCTGCATACGAGCCCTTGTCGATCTGCAAGCCGGAGTAATCGCGCCAGACATCGGGATAGCCGATTTTCACCATCACCGTATCGAGTTTTTTATACGATTGCTGCTTAGTCACATCCGACATCCACTCCAGCTTACTGATGCTGTCGCGCATCGCCGCCTTGATGTTCGTCACCATTTCCTGCACACCGGCTTTTGCTTCCGGCCCGAAGAACTGCGCCACATACAACTCACCCATGGCCTCGCCGGCGTGAGCATCAATGCTTGCCAGCACTCGTTTCCAGCGCGGTTGCAGCTCTTTCGTCCCGGCCAGAGTTTTGCCGTAAAAATCAAAATGCGCATTGACCAGCGCAGAATTGAGTGCCGATGCCCGCGTATTCAGTAATTCCCAACGCAGATAGGTCTTCCACTGATCGAGGGGAACACTGTCAAGCAGACGGTCTGCTTCCGCAAAAAATTTTGGATGAGCGATATTGATCTGACCCGGCTGCGTTAAACCCACACCTGAAAAATAGCTGGTCCACGGCGTCGCTTTCGCCACTTTCTGCAGCCCGGCCAGGTCGGACAAATGATAGCTGGCCTGCGGATCACGCAACTCAACCTTGGTCAGAGACGCTTTGGCGAGACGGGTTTCCAGCGCCAGTACATCTGCCGCATTTTTTGCTGCGACGTCAGATGTATCGCCCAGAAAGCCAAACATCTGCGTCATGTAGGACAGATATTTAGCGCGGATTTCTTTCGTTTTTGCATCGGTTTTCAGATAGTAATCACGATCCGGTAAGCCCAGACCACCTTGCATCAATTGAGGAATGTAGCGGCTCGCATTTTTTGCGTCCTGATCAATCGTAAAACCAAACAGTGGATTCACACCCTGCTTGTGTAACGCAGCGATCATGGAAATGAGCTGCTGCTTATCGCGGAGGGCATATATTTGCGCCAGTGTTGCATCCAGTGGATGAATTCCCTCTTTTTCGATCTGCACTTCATTCATGCCGCTGGCGTAAAACGCACCAACCAGCTGCGCTGCGCGGTGCTGATCGTGACCCGCCGCGGCTGTTTCCGCGATCTTTTTCAAGGCAATCATATTGCGCTCAGTCACCTCGTCAAAAGCACTGTAACGCGAACGGTCTGCTGGGATAGGATTATTTTTCAACCATAGCCCATTTGCGTATTCATAAAACTGTGTGCAAGGATCTGCCTTCAAATCCATCGTCGCTGATTCAAGTACCAACTGGTTTGACGTTGCTGTTTGTGCCCGCGATACCGGAGACAGACAAGCCAGACTTACCATTGTGGCAAGAGCGCTGCGTTTAAAAAGTTGAGGTGTGAACATCATTTTTATCTTATTAATTATAGGTAAATCGAACATCAAAGATTATTTGACCAACACCGGTACAGAAATACCGGAATACTGCCCTGGCGAGCGATAAACGCGTTGCGTCGCCTTTTGGAAATCTTCAGGATTGGCTTTGGGAATATCCATGAATTTTTGCGGGTTCAGGTCAATCAGAGGAAACCATGAGCTTTGTACCTGCACCATAATCCTGTGCCCGCGGCGAAAAGTGTGGTTGATATCCGGCATACGATAGCTCACTGTTTCGACTTTGCCCGGCGCAAATGGCACAGGCTGTTCAAAGCCATGACGGAACTTACCGCGCAAAGGTTCGCCACGGATTAATTGCTGATACCCTGCCATTCTCAATGACGGCGGTGGCACATCTGTACCCCGCTCACGTGGTGCTTGTCGCTCAGGGTAATCATCAGGATAAACATCAATCAGCTTCACGACCCAGTCTGCATCGGTACCGGATGTCGAGACAAATAGACGGGGACTAACCGGCCCCGCAATCGTCACATCTTCTTCCAGTACATCGGTCTGATACACCAGCACGTCAGGACGGGTAGAAGCAAAACGCTGATCCGACACCATGTACTCGCGCGGCACACCCGTTGCCACATACGAGATAAACGGCACAGGTTTTTTCGGATCGCTGATATATTCGTCAAAGGTGTTGAACTCTTCCTGCAGCTCCTTCCAACTCAGCTTCCCATTCGCAGAAAAATACAAAGTGCGGTTTTGCACCTGTTGTGGCGGCCAACTGGTGTATTCACGCCAGACATTCGTTCCGGTTTCAAAGACCGTCGCTTCTGCCAGCGCCTTCCCTTTTCCGTCTTTCAGATACTGCTCAAAAAACGGAAACAGAATATTTTTACGGTAATACTCACCTGTCTTCACATCAAAACTGACATTCCCTAATGACTTGCCCTCAGCGCCAGCCCATCCGCCATGCGCCCACGGCCCCATCACGATGCCGTTAAAACTGCCTTTATTATTCGCTTTGATGGCCTGATAAGTTGTGAATGGCCCCTGCGCATCCTCGGCGTCATACCAGCCGCCAACCGTCAGCACGGGGGTCTTGACGTTTTTAAGATGCGCAGCAATATTGCGCGACTTCCAGAAATCATCGTAACTGGTATGGGCGATTGTCGGCATCAGCAATTCACGCTGTTTGTCACTCAGTTGGGCAGTGATATTTCCCAGCGTCAGATATTTCAGGAAGTACTGATAACCGTCCTGTGTGCCGTAATCAAACTGCTCCCATATTTTCGGCAACCGGGTCGGATTTTTTTCGGCTGTAAAACCGGAATAAAAATCAAAATTGGCCGACAACATAAACGCACCGCCATGATAAGAATCATCACCCATATACAAATCTGTGACGGGCGCCTGCGGTGATGCCGCCTTGATCGCCGGATGCGAATTGATGATGCTGGCAGAGGTATAAAAGCCGGGATAAGAAATACCCCAGATCCCGACTTTCCCATTATTTCCACGCACGTTTTTTAACAGCCATTCCACCGTGTCATACATGTCCTGGCTTTCATTGCCTTCGCCGGGGGCTCGGTCAGATTTCACATGGGGTGTCATCTCCTGCCACTGACCCTCCGACATGTAGCGCCCACGCACATCCTGATTCACGAAAATATAGCCGCTGTTTTCAAATTCTTTTGAAGGGCCAAGCGAACGAGGATAAAAATCGACACCATAATGCGTTTCCTCACCATCATGCACACCGCTGCCGTAAGGAGTCCTGAGCATCAGAAACGGATAAGTTTTAGAGGTGTCTTTGGGAACATAGACCACAGTGAACAGGCGCACACCATCACGCATAGGAATCTGGTATTCGTACTTGGTGTACATTTCACGCACAGACGGTTTGCTGTCGGATTTTTCCGCCACGTCTGCTGCTGCCCGGGCTGAACCAGGCAAATTCAGCGACAGCAGCAAGATACACAACAAAGCAGAGAGTTTAAAACGGGCCATCACACATCCTTTTTTTGATCAGATTGTTACTGAACACTATTTCTGATAACTAAAATTCACACCATATTCTGCCAATTCACATTGAAAAAGCATGCTTCATCACACATCACAAGGAAACAATAGACTTTCAGAATACTGCTAATATGCAGTTTGTGACTATGGCGGACGATAGTTATCCGCTTAGTTATTTGTTACTGAGTGTATTTTTTGCATTAAGTTTCGGATTTTTTGCGAAAACGCTCATTTATGTAATGAATTATGTGCTGAAGGTTAACGTCATGAACATACTCAAGCTGCTTTGCGTGACCGGATATATGCTTTGTACTGCCGCCCATGCATGGGCGCAAGCCCATCCCGGCCCAGTCAATTCTTTTCGTCCGGGCTTCAATTCGGAACGATCATTCCCCGGCTACAACTACCATAGCCCCCGTCCCTCCTATTACAGCAACCATGGTTTTTACCGCGGACATTATTCTTACGTTCCCGAGATTCTCTTAGGCTCAGTTATCGTCGGTGCAATGCTCAGTGCTCCGCCCGTCATGTATCACAGCCACTCCTATACAAGCTACGCTCCTTACCCTGTTTATACCAGTACGTATAACAGCTATTCCGGCCCGGTGTACACCAGCGAACCAGTCAACAGTTATTCTTATTCAGACCCTGCTCCCGGGTCCAGTAATAACAGCGACTGGCTCTATTGCAGTCAGCCGGACGGCTTTTATCCCGCCATCAGAGATTGTCCCGGTGGCTGGAGAAGAGTTCCCGCGCAAGAGCGCTGAGATTGTCATTTGCCTGCCACCAAGCGGCAACGCGCAAAAAAAAGGACGCCTGGCAGGCGTCCTTTTTATTACTCAACGACATCAGCAGTCGCTTATGCTGTTTTTCACTATTTATTTTTCAATACTTTCCTGATTGCCGCAGCCAACTCTTCCGCCACGAACTTGGCGACATAAGCATCCGCTCCGACACTCTTGATATGCTCTTCATTAGTCGAACCAGAAAGAGATGAATGGATAATGACTGGTAAGGTTTTAAAGCGCTCATCCTGTTTGATCTTACGTGTCAGGGTAAAGCCATCCATTTCAGGCATTTCCAGATCCGTCAGTACCATAGCCACCTTGTCACTGGCCGGTTTTCCTTCAGCAAGAGAAGCTGCTGTCATGGTTTGCAATTTATCCCAGGCTTCCTTACCCGTTTTTGTCATGACGAACGGTGCACCGATCGCATGCAGTGCCTGTTCAATCAGCGTACGGGCGACGCCGGAATCATCGGCAGCAAGGATCACTGCACCTTCTTTGATCTGCAACTGATCACCTATCGTGTCAGGATCAACATCTTTGGCATCGGACGGTGTAATCTGCCGCAGTATCTGCTCAACATCGAGCACCTGTGCAAGACGGGTATTTTCAATATCGCCATCAAGACGGGCGATACTCGTGACCATACCACCAACCGCGCTGTTTTCCGCCGACAGTACCTGGTTCCAGTCAAGACGCACAATTTCTTCCACCGATTCCACCGCAAAGCCCTGAGTGGTGCGTGCGTATTCGGTGACCAGCATAATATTCAGGCCTGTTTTCGGCGTACAACCGACAACAGCGGGCAAATCAATCACGGGAATAATCTGTCCGCGCAAATTCACGACACCCAGCATATGAGGAAGAGAGCCGGCGACTGCCGTAATCGCAGGCATCGCAACGATTTCACGCACCTTAAATACGTTGATACCAAACAATTCAGAACGATCACCATTCGCATCGCCGCCTAACCTGAACAGCAGCAATTCAAATTTATTCGAACCGGTGAGATTGGTACGCTCATCCACTTCCTGCTGTACTGTACTCATATATATTTCCTTCTAAATTAAATAGAATTGCTTCGATAGTATGTTACCAATTTCAGCGGATAAGCCAAACACATTTATCTTTTAACACAGCAAATTCACATCTTTTTGCAGTTACCGAGAAAAAAATCACACGGTAACTTTGTAAGTAACTGCTCCGGTGCTATTTAATGATGCGATAACATGGGGTATAGGCTTTACCCGGCAATTTCATACGATTTTGTGCGACAAAAGAACTGAGTAGTGCGTCCATCGATTCCATGATCTCGCTGTCGCCACAAATGTCGAAATTTCCATATTGCTCAATCGCCCGGATCCCCTGATTCTTTACGTTACCTGCAACCACCCCGGAAAAAGCCCGCCGCAGATTAGCTGCCAGTATGTGTTGCGGCTGATTTTTATGAATCGCCAGATTGCGCATATTTTCGTGGGTAGGCTCAAATGGTCTCTGAAATTCCTGATCAATCTTCAGCATCCAGTTGAAATAATAAGCGTCGCCGTTCTGTTTTCTAAACTCCCTGACCTGTCTGACGCCCTGCTCTACCGCATTGGCAACAGCTACCGGATCATTCACGATAATCTGATAGAGTTTTTGCGCCTTTTCACCCAAAGTGCTGGCAATAAACTGGTCAATCTGATGAAAGTAATCAGCTGCGCCGTCAGGCCCCGTAAAGATCAGAGGAAACGGGATCCCTTCGTTCTCTGGATGCAGCAAAATTCCCAGCAGGTAAAGTATCTCCTCAGCCGTACCAGCACCGCCCGGAAAGACGATGACGGCATGTCCGATACGGACAAAAGCTTCGAGTCGCTTCTCTATATCCGGCAAAATAACCAGATGGTTGACGATAGGATTCGGTGCCTCTGCGGCGATAATGCCGGGTTCGGTCAGGCCTATGTAACGGTTATGAACAATACGTTGCTTCGCATGACCTATCGTCGCCCCCTTCATCGGCCCCTTCATCGCTCCCGGACCACAACCGGTACAAATATCCAAGGTGCGCAAGCCCAGCTGATAACCGACTTGCTTGGTGTAATCATACTCGTGACCTGAAATCGAATGACCACCCCAGCACACTACCAGATTGGGATTCACCTGGGGACGTAACAAATTAGCGTTACGCAAAATATGGAACACCGCATCGGTGATACCCTCACTGGAATTCAGATCAAATTTATTTCTGTCCGCAAGGCCAGCCGCGGCATTGCTTTCTATTTCCGCATTCATGAACAAAATATCGCGTAAAACTGCGAACAGATGTTCCTGAATCCCCTTGATCATGACACCATTGACGAACGCCATAGCAGGTGCGCTCTTGATGTCCAGTTTAATTCCGCGCTCACGCTGAATGATGCTGATATCAAAATCTTTATAGCGCTCCAATAATTCCTTGCCATCATCGAGGCCGCTGCCACAATTCAGTACAGCCAGAGCGCAGCTGCGAAAAACCTGATACAAACCGCCATGGCTGTTATCCAATAACTTGCTGACTTCCGCTTTAGACAAGATCTCCATGCGACCTTCCGGCGCAATCTGACTATCAATCACTTCGTATTTCATCACTACTGATCTCCGCATAAAACAAATCAATTCTGTCCAGCCATCACTCAGGCGGACTTTTTTCAACATTCAGACTATCTCTTATCCTAGGCATTATGCACGGTCGCCAACAATTTATATGCGATACTTAATTTAAATAATTTCATGTCAGCAGGCAGAGACCTTTCGCGAGAGGGAGAATTTATTTGCATTGCATACTTGTATATCAAGCGCGTGCCATGTATCATTCGCCCTCTTCAGACGCGGGGTGGAGCAGTCTGGCAGCTCGTCGGGCTCATAACCCGAAGGTCGTAGGTTCAAATCCTGCCCCCGCAACCAGTTATCTCAAAAGGCTCACGGCGCATGCGGTGAGCCTTTTGTCATTGCGAGACTGTGTTCAAATCACCCGGGGAAATAGGGAACGCAATAATTCCCCCGTTTACTGACGCTGGCGACCGGCAGACAGGACCACCTCAGCGTTTTCTCGAAACCGAAGAACGAGCCACACACGGTAGATAAATTTAAATAAAATAGAACCCTCGCTCTGCTCTGCAGGGCAACAGCAAAACAACAAACAAGGTAAAGGCGTTCAATGACGTGGCAAAAACGCTGGAGAACATTGCGGGCGTTGATGTGGGAGGAATTGCATCACCTGACAACAATCCAGAACAGTGACCGACGATGGCACATGCCCCTGGCTGCAGCGCTTGCGTCTGGCTTGCCACTGATAGTCGGCGCGTATTTTAATCATCTGGACTATGGTCTGATTTCATCGCTCGGCGGGTTGGTATTTCTTTATATGCCCAACACCCCTATGTATCATCGCATGGTCTCGGTGATGGCCTGCGCCTTCGGTTTAGTCGCCTGCTATACATTAGGATTAATCAGTCATTTTTTTACTCCGGTCATGATGCCGGTGCTGATTTTCATCTCCATCCTTGTCACGATGGTCTGCCGGTTGTATGCCGTGGGCCCACCGGGCAGCCTGTTTTTCATTATGACAGCATCTATCGGGGCCTATACACCGGTGGACGTAATGCAGGTACCGCTATTGGTCGGCTTACTGACCATGGGCAGTTTACTCGCGTGCATGGTCGGCTTTTTTTACAGTATTTACGTACTCAGGCTGCAGCCCCCAAAGCCGGTCAATCCATTACCGCCAGTAACCTTTGATTTCGTCGTATTTGATTCTGTCGTTATCGGCGTTTTTGTGGGTATTTCACTGGCAGTTGCTCAGTTGCTGCATCTGGAAAAAGCTTACTGGGTTCCGGTCAGTTGTCTTGCCGTTATTCAAGGTGCATCACTGCGTGCGGTATGGAGCAAACAACTGCACCGGGTCATTGGCACCAGTGCAGGCCTGTTGGTTTCCTGGGGATTGCTGCTGTTGCCGCTGGATAAATGGACCATTTCGATAATGATGATGGCGCTGACCTTCGTGATCGAATTTACAGTGGTGCGACATTATGCGTTTGCGGCTGTTTTTATTACCCCTCTGACCATTCTGCTGGCGGAGGCTGCAACTCTTGGGCACGGCTCCCCCTCAGAGCTGATTCACGCAAGATTCTTTGATACGGTACTGGGTTGCATCGTTGGTCTGTTTGGCGGGATTTGCCTGCATAACCAAGGTTTCCGGGATATCGCCAGCCGTCAAATGCGTCGCCTGATACCATCACGTCTGTTGTCATGAGAACTGCGGATACCCGGAATAATGATCCAGTCCGGGGCTGGTCAAAAAACACCCTTTCTCACCCAAAAAAGTGGCGACAAAATGTCGCCACCATGCTGACTCACCCGATAGCCGGAACTTAGCCTGCGTGTTTTTTAACCCAGGCAACATAATGATCCATCCATTTTTGCAAAAATGCCTTACTGCCTGGACCAATGTTGCCATCACCGTCAAACAGACCTTCTTTGGCGTGTATAAATGCTTCTGGCTGGGGTAACACAGGCATATCCAGATACGAGAGTATGTTGCGCAAATGCTGTTGCGCCATCGCCGTACCAATCACGCCGACAGATACCCCCAGCACTCCGGCAGGCTTACCCGCCCAGGCACTCTGTCCATAAGGACGTGATGCGTGGTCGATCGCATTTTTAAGCACACCGGGTATAGAGCGATTGTATTCCGGCGTCAGAAACAGCACACCTTTTGCAGCGCTGATATCTGCTTTCAGACGACTAACTGGCGCGGTTTGTTGTCCATCATCATCCTGGTTATAAAGCGGCAAATCACCAATCTCTGACTGCTTAAATGTGAATTCCGCAGGCGCCAGTTTCGCGATAGCGTTTGCCAATTGACGATTAAATGAATCTTTGCGAAGACTACCGATGACTACTGCAATTTGATATTGGCTCATGTTGATCTCTCCTTAGTGTAATGAAAAAACAAACTGACCTGACTGCCTGAGCGACGATAAAAACGAAAGCAACGATGACAACAACTGATGATCGTCTCATCAATATACATAAAATATCTGCTTAGTACCGTCATTCTTATTTGAGCTGAAAATTGATCCGCTACAAACAGAACACCGTTTGCCATCAATGAGCAATTCCGCGATATCTAAGCAAACTTGCTCTGCTTAAATGACCGGATTCCGATATAATCCGCCTCCTTCGAGGTTCAGAAGATCGTTGATCTTAGCAGGCGTTTCCACTTCAGACATGCGGATCACAGCCTGATCAATAGCGGAAAATGTAAGGTCAGCCGATAAGCAACTGCAGCCCACGCAGAGTGCTGAATTGCTACTCTCAAGCATATCCTCTTAAAAAAATCAGATGCTTGATTCACTGATAGACAGTGTGCTGCGGGGATAAGTTTTTATTTTATATTTACAGAAAAACTGCCACTGCAGATTCATACAAAATCCGATGAAAGATTACAAAGATAACGCAACAATGGAATTACCCGGATTTGACGAACCCGCATTTGAAGTGCAGGAAATCAGAAAAGGAAACACCAAACGCCGCCACAGAAAAACTATGCGCCAGGAACAACTGGATTTGCTGGCCGTGTTAGGTCCGACCGACACCACCGGGCTGCCGGCATGGGTTCATGATGAAAATACCGACCTGACCGGCCTTCCCGTCTGGCGCTGAATATCTTCAACGGACCAAGGCCTTAATCACAGGCCATTGACGTCTTGAAATAGGCAGCCGCTCAACAGATCCGGCGACGATTACCTGCCAATTTTCACTCACCTTCTCGTTTTCGCCGTCCATATCAGCGATGTGCGTCGCACGCTCGACGCCGGCGATCGCTGCTTTCGCAACCAGCGCATTTCGGTGAATGCGCACAAATTTGTCTTTCAGCTCCGCTTCTAAAGAGGTCAGAGATTCCTCCAGCAGAAATTCTTTATGCGACGTATATAAAGTCACGTATTTCTGCTCTGCCTTCAGAAATAACACCTCATTCACGGGTACCAGCAAAATACGTCCGCGTTCGGGAATGGAAAAGTGTTCACGGCAGCCAGGCACCACTATCTGTTCAGGAGCCGACGCAGTTCCCGCCGTCTTGACCGCAAGCCTGGCAGCGACACGATTGACAGACTCAGCAAGGCGACTCGCCCTGACGGGCTTAAGGAGGTAATCTGACGCTTGCACACCGAATGCCGGCAACGCAAATTCATCATAAGCCGTAATAAAAATAATTGCCGGCACGCCGGAAAGCGGCGTGTGCTGCCGTAAATACTGCGCCATTTCCATCCCGCTCATTTCCGGCATCTGCACATCAAGCAAAACAATATCCGGCTGCAATTCGGCAATTTTTTCAAGCCCCGATTTTGCATCAGATGCTTCACCAAGCAGCAGATGCGGGCACTCAGCCTGAATATCTGACAATAAAGTCGTCAGCCTTTCCCTCGCAGGCGCCTCATCATCAACAATGAAAATGGTGGGAATATTCATCTTTGTGCCGGAAATTGTAATTTCACTTCAAAACCGTCATTTGATTTACTGGTACTCAGACGCGCCTCCACGTCATACAACAGATTTAAGCGCTGGCGTATATTTTCCAGCGCCATCTGATTGCCTGACGACAGTCTGGCTGCCTGATGTACGGGATTACGCACGCTGATTTCAATTTTATCTAATCCCTTCTGAATATCGATGAAAACCGTTGCGTTTTCTGCCGAGGGTTCCACACCATAATGCACCGCATTTTCCAGCACAGGCTGCAACAACAATGCAGGAATTTGTATCAGACGTAAATCTTCATCCGTCAATTGCACGATATTCCACTGCAACTGCAAACGCTCCCCGAGACGCAAAGACTCAATTGCGAGATATTGCCGGCAAAGATGCAACTCATCATACAAACTCGTCATGGTCCGGGTGTCACGCATCAGTACCCGGAACAAATCGGACAAATCCTCAATCACAGATTCAGCACGGCGCGGATCCTTGCGTATCAGTGACAACGCGGTGTTTAAACTGTTGAACAAAAAATGTGGTCGTATCCGCGCCTGTAAGGCCTGCAAGCGCGCCTCTCCCAACGCAGGAGAAAAAGCCCTGGTCCGCAGCTCAAAATACTGTTGCAGGCAAAATCCTGCGACACCGGCGAAAACGAGAATAAAAATGGTATTCAGGCGCGGAAAAGCCAGCAAAAACCAGTCAAGCTGAGTCAGAAGAGAAATCAGGCAAAAACTGACAACAACGGGAATCAGAATGCAGGCCAGTCGCTGCGACCAGACTGGGCTGGCATGGTTATAAACATAACGGCGGGTAGCACATAACAGGAAAAGCGAAAGCAGACAAATCGATTCGATCAGCATCGATGCTTCAATGAAATTCTCCAGAACCAGCGCCCAGCCGTCACCGCGCGAAGCCAATCCCAGCAAAACAATCATGCTGACACCCGCCAGCACACGAAAAATCACGCCGGTATTACAGCAATCTGGAATCACAGGTTCCTTATTCGGGACAGATAAAACAGTCGTCATCGTGGTTTTGCTCGGGGAAAAGGGGTGCGGTGTTTTATAATCTGGGAATATTTATCGCTAACCGCAGCCAAAACGGCAACCTATCCATTATGACATCACAATTCAACAAAAAAAGCGAGGCATGGTCTGCCCGTTTCTCCGAGCCAGTTTCCGATCTCGTCAAGCGCTACACCGCATCGGTATTCTTTGATAATCGCATGGCAGCGGTGGATATTCAGGGCTCACTCGCACATGCGGAAATGCTGAGCGCACAAAATATCATCAGTGCGCAGGATTATGCCGACATTCAGCGTGGCATGGCGCAAATTCAGTCTGAAATTGAATCCGGCAAGTTTGAATGGTTACTGGATCTGGAAGATGTGCATCTGAACATAGAAAAACGCCTGACCGAGCTGGTCGGTGACGCAGGAAAACGACTGCATACCGGACGCTCACGTAACGACCAGGTCGCGACCGACATCCGCCTTTATATGCGCTCTGCGATTGACAATATCGTTGCCCTGCTGCGTGCTCTGCGCAGCGCATTGCTTGATCTGGCAGAAAAAAATGCCGATACGATTTTGCCGGGTTTTACCCACATGCAAGTCGCCCAACCGATCACCTTCGGACATCACATTCTGGCGTATGTTGAAATGTTCGGACGGGATACCGAACGCATGCTGGACTGCCGCAAACGCGTCAACCGTCTGCCATTGGGCGCGGCAGCCCTGGCTGGAACAACCTTCCCTATCGACCGCGAACGCGTTGCCAAAACACTGGGCTTCGATGAAGTCTGTTACAACTCGCTGGACGCGGTTTCTGACCGTGACTTCGCGATTGAATTTTGCGCCGCAGCTGCACTCGTGATGACACATATTTCACGGATGTCTGAAGAACTGGTGATCTGGATGAGCCCTCGGGTCGGCTTCATTGATATCGCCGATCGTTTCTGCACCGGCTCGTCGATCATGCCGCAAAAGAAAAATCCTGACGTGCCAGAGCTCGCCCGCGGAAAGACAGGTCGCGTCAATGGTCATCTGATTGCGCTGTTGACGTTGATGAAGGGGCAGCCACTGGCGTACAACAAAGACAATCAGGAAGACAAAGAACCGCTGTTTGATACAGTCGATACACTGATCGATACACTGCGCATTTTTGCTGACATGGCAACCGGTATCAGCGTCAAGCCAGAAGCCATGCGTGCTGCGGCTTGGCAAGGTTATGCCACAGCAACCGATCTTGCAGACTATCTGGTCAAAAAAGGCTTGCCGTTCCGCGATGCGCACGAAGCCGTTGCGCATGCCGTCAAAACTTGTGTAGAAAAAGGCTGCGATCTCAGCGAAATGTCGCTCGAAGAATTACGTGGCTACTCAGCATTGATAGAACAGGATATTTTCCAGGTACTGACACTGGAAGGCTCTGTCGCTGCTCGCGATCACATCGGCGGCACAGCGCCAAATCAGGTACGGGCAGCAATTGCACGCGCACGCCAGTCGCTCGCATAAACTCTCGTATTAACAACAAGCACACGGTGCGGCCCGTTCCGGAGCCGCACCCCTCCCCCTTCAAGACCCGCTCTCCTGCTCGCTTTACCAATGCTATAAGTAATTCTACTTAAGCAGCTGATATTGCACCGCAGCACCATGTTATATTGCCCTTACGGTTAGCAGCCAATACAATATTTGGCGAAAATAAATGTTTGTCTAATAAAAATCCAAGGCCAGTTATTCTGGGCAGTCAGGTAAAAGCGACAAGTGTTTTCTCGCACTCTCAGTGACCGGCCAGTTTTTTCACCACTTTCTTTCAGGGAACCTTTATGTCACATCAACTTAAAATGATAGTTGCAAGTGCCTTACTCGGCTGGTCAGCACTTGGCAATGCGGCCGATATTAAAGTCGGGGTTGCCGAAGCACTGACTGGCCCTGCGGCAAAATACGGGATAGCAATCAAAAATGGTTTTACTCTGGCAGCCGATGGTATCAATGCAAAAGGTGGTGTCAACGGTAACAAAATCGCGCTTGTTGTCGAAGATGAGCAAGGCAAAAAGGAAGAAGCCATCAATGTTTTCAAAAAACTGATTTTCCAGGAAAAGGTTTTGCTGATTTTTGGTCCGACCTTATCGAACTCCGCATTTGCCGCTGATCCTATCGCCAACGCGACTAAAACCGTGGTTTTTGGCACCAGCAATACTGCCGACGGCATTACGAATATGGGACCTTTCACTTTCCGTAACTCTGTGATGGAAGCCGACGTTTTGCCAGTAACGACCCGCGCTGCAGTTAAAAAATTCAACATTAAAAAAGTTGCCGTGCTTTATGGCAATGATGATGCCTTCACCAAGAGTGGCTACGATGTCTTCAAGTCAGCACTCGCGGATCAAAAAATCAGCGTTACAGATACCGAAACTTATGCAAAGGGCGACGTTGATTTCAAGGCGCAACTGACTAAAATCAAGGCATCGAATCCCGATGCGATCGTTTGCTCCTGCCTGGCCGAAGAAGCCGCCAACATTATTCTGCAAACCCGTTCGCTGGGCATGAAGCAGCCTTTTATCGGCGGTAACGGATTCAATTCACCCAAGCTGTTTGAAATCGCCAAAGACGCAGCGGACGATACTTTAATGGGCAGCCCGTGGTCGATAGAAAATGCCTCCGCAGCCAATAAAAAATTTATCGCCGATTACAAAGCTAAATTTGGCAATGAGCCGGATCAGTTCGCAGCACAGGCATTTGACGCGCTCAATATCGTTGCTGAAGCATTAAAAACAGTAAAACTGACTGGCAGTATCGATAAAGACCGCATTGCTTTGCGTAATGCCCTGCCAGCAATTAAATTCGAAGGAGCCACCGGTAAGTTTGCATTCCGCCGCGCCGCTGCCAAGGATGGAAAAGAAGCTGGTTACGATGCGCAGCAAGAAGCCATCGTCAATATTGCTAAAGGCGGTAAGTTTATTCTGCTGAAGTAAGACGACGCTGAAGGTACAGCGATCACACCGCGCGCTGACGTTGCGTGATCGCTGATATATGGCAACAGTAAAAATTTTTGCTCTGCCCCGATTTTGATTTATTCACAGATATATTTACCCGCATTGCATCGGCGTTTCTGAACTGAATTTATTTCATTTCCTTAAAACGCTTTTCTGACAAAACTGATGCTGAGTCCTATATTTGCAATAGCTGCAGCAGTTTTTCGCCTGGATCATCATGTTTGAACAACAACTTATCAATGCTCTGTCACTCGGTAGTGTGTACGCATTGTTCGCCCTCGGTTTTACTCTTGTCTTCGGCGTACTCGGCGTCATCAATCTCGCACACGGCGCTATCTTTATGCTGGGCAGCTATGTTGCCTTATTACTTGTCAGTCAATTTCAGATGTCCTTGTGGCTGGCGATGCTGATCGCCATGCTGACGTGCGGCGTGATCGGCGTGATTGTCGATTTTCTGGTATTGCGGCCATTGCGCAAACGGAATGCGCCGCATCTGGCGCCGATGATCGCCACCATCGGCGTCGCCATCATGATTACGAACGTGGCGCAGGGCTTCTTTGGCGCAGAAAACAAACGTTTTCCGTTTGGTACGATACCGGAAGAAAGTTTTACTGTCGGTAATCTGCACCTGACTGCCGTGCAATTAGCCATTGTCCTGATTTCATTTGCACTGATGGTCGTATTGCTGATCGTGATGCGCCGCACACAACTGGGCAGAGCCTTACGCGCTATCGCCGAGTCACCTAAAGCAGCGTATCTGCTTGGTATTAACGTTGAAGGTCTATTTCTGTTCACCTCTTTTGCTGCAGCGGCGCTCGGCGGTGCGGCCGGTGTGCTGGTCGGCCTGTCTTTCAACGCGATTTCACCATTCATGGGACAACCCATGCTGCACAAAGGTATTGCAGTGATTATTCTCGGTGGCATGGGCGATATCCGCGGAGCCCTCATCGGTGGCTTATTTCTTGGCTTTGCCGAAGTAATGAGCGTAGCGTACATGTCCAGTGATTTCCGTGACGCGGTGGCATTTGGTTTATTGTTTGTGATCTTGTTGGTTCGTCCCTCCGGTATGTTTGGCAAGATTTTAGAAAGAAAGGCATAAGATCATGCTCGAATGGTGGGATGGTTTCTGGGCTATTTACAGCAACGTTATTTTCGGCATCGGCATCAACGCGATGCTGGCATTGTCAATTTATCTGACCCTGTCTTGCGGCTTGCTATCGCTTGCCAACGCAGCGTTCATGGGTATAGGCGCGTACGCCGCGTCGATGATCAGCATGCAGACCGAACTTGCGTTCCCGGTCGCCTTGCTTGCAGCGGCTGTTGTTCCCGCACTCGTTGCCCTCGTGATCGGGATTCCGACCCTGCGTCTGTCGGGTGTTTATCTGGCAATGGCGACACTTGGTTTCGGTGAAGTTGTCCGCGTTATCGTTCTGAACATGGAAATCACCGGCGGCCCTATGGGTCTGAACGGCATTCCGTTGAAAACAGAATGGTGGCATATCGCCCTGACTTTAGGCGTCACCTTATTCATCCTCGCAAGATTACGCCGCTCAAAAACCGGGCGAGCATTTGAAGCGATTAAAGAAGATGAAATTGCCGCGCGCTTAATGGGCGTTAACGTCGCTGGCTACAAACTGTTGGCATTTGTGCTGGGCGCTGTGATCGCCGGCATCGCGGGCGGGCTGAATGCGCATTACACATTCACCATAGGTCCGGGAAATTATGCGTTTGAAAACGCAGTCGAAATTCTGACGATGGCCGTCTTTGGTGGCACCAGCAACCTGATCGGCCCGGTGATAGGCAGTACGATACTGACACTGTTGCCGGAAGTGATGCGCTCACTGAAGGATTTCCGTCTCGCCGCCAATGGTCTGATCCTGATCATCGTAATTCTTTACCTGCCTAAGGGCATCTGGGATCCAGCTAAAATCCGCGCGCTGCGCCGCAAATTCACATCCAGCAAGTCTGAAGAGGTTGCTTAAGTGTTGCAGTTACAAGCTATCAGTAAAAATTTCGGCGGCTTGCAGGTCTTGCAGGACGTCAGCTTCTCCATGCCTGAAGGCAGTATTTTCGGCCTCATCGGCCCGAATGGCGCAGGTAAAACCACTATCGTGAATCTGATCACCGGTCTGCTGCGCCCATCCAGCGGCGAGATACGCTTCAATAGTCAGGATCTGAGCGTGGTGGAGCCTCACAAAATCACGCAACTCGGCATCGCCCGCACATTTCAGAACATCCGCATTTTCAAGGAAATGAGTTTGCTGGAAAACGTCGTCGTTGGTATGCATGAGCACCTCAATTACAGCGTCGGCAGTATGTTATTTAATCTCGCCGCATATAGAAATGCAGAAGCAAAAGCACGTGAACGTGCCCATGAATTGCTGACCTGGGTAAGACTCGATCACAAAGCACACATGCTGGCCGACAATTTATCGTACGGCGAACAACGTAAGCTGGAATTCGCGCGTGCGCTCGCGACACAACCCAAACTATTGCTGCTGGACGAGCCGGTCGCTGGTATGAATCCCGCGGAAAAAACCGAGCTGATGGCTGAGATTAATAATATCCGTCAACGCGGATTTTCGATTTTCATGATTGAACACGACATGCGTTTTGTGATGGAACTCTGTGACCGCATCGCGGTACTCAATTTCGGTAAAATCATTGCAGAGGGCACGCCGGACGAGGTACGCGCTAATCCGAATGTGATCGAAGCTTATCTTGGCAAGGAGGATGCTGCATGAGCACGATATTAAGCATCCATAACCTCAGCGTATCGTATGGTCACATCCGTGCCGTCAAAAATATACAACTGGAACTCAACGCTGGTGAGATCACGGCTCTCGTCGGTGCCAATGGTGCGGGCAAGAGCACGTCATTACTGGCAGTCTCCGGTCTGATCAAAGCGAATACCGGAAACATCCTGTTTAACGGTGAAGACCTGACGACACTCTCACCGCATCAGATCGTACAAAAAGGTGTGGTACAAGTAGCCGAGGGACGCGCGATTCTGACCACATTAACAGTGCAGGAAAATCTCGATCTCGGCGCTTACACCCGCAAAGATAAAGCGCAGATCAGCAAGGATCTGGACTACGTATTTCATCTGTTTCCGGTGCTGAAAAACCGCGCTTCCGGACTCGCAGGCAATTTATCCGGTGGCGAACAACAAATGCTCGCAATTGGCCGCGCTCTCATGGCAAAACCCAAAGTGTTGCTACTCGACGAGCCATCAATGGGGCTCGCACCGTTAATGGTGCAGGAAATTTTCCGCGTGCTGAAAGAAATCAACCAGACCGGGCTGACGATTTTGCTGGTGGAACAAAACGTCAGACAAGCACTGAAAATTGCCCAGCGTGGCTACGTTCTTGAAAATGGCGAAATTGTGTTGCAAGACAGCGGTCAGAATCTGCTGAACAACCCGAGAGTGATCGAGGCTTATCTGGGTGCCTGATCTCGAATGCCAACCAAAACGTAATCAGCAATCCGAAATCCGAATCGCAGGCAATCGCCTGCGATTATCTGATGACAAGTCAGTCGCAAAGCACCGTTATCCCGGTGCATCCTTATTTAATTGCTCCAGAATTTTTTTCGCCACGCCACCAACATTGGGCAACACGCTATTTTTAGCCAGGTAAGTGATTTGATCTTCAGCGAGTTCCTTCACCTCTCTTGCCATTTCAGGATGCTTTTTTAATAGTAAAAAAAGAACTCCCAAGGCTTTATTCCTGTCGGTGTGAGAAGGCAGGTTCAATTGCCATGCAAGGTCGCCGATAAGATGGTGGATGTCTGCTGACGGTATATAGCTAAAGTAAAAAGAAATGAATTGAACAAGATTGTTTCTTACTGGCGAGCTCTCATCTCTGAAAGCGACCATTGCTTTGATCATCGCTGCCTGAGGGTCGCCACACCAGTTCAGCAAATGTGCTGCCTCTGTGCGCTGCGACTCGCTCTTTGAATATAGTAGTACATCAAATATCGCCTGTTTTTGCACCGAAGCAAGCAAAAATAACTGATTCGCCAACAAGGATAATTCTTGATCGTCATAATCAAGAAAAACACCGCGCGAGACAAAACTCTTTACGCCGGCACTTTTCTTGAGTTTTTCTATCCAGACGGAAGTCAGTTGCCTTGATAACTTGTATAAGTCTGAATTCATTTCAATGTCGCGATATGGGATTTTTTCGGGAGTCTTTAATTTACTTTCATCTCCTGCTTCAACAACATCAACAACGGCATAGACCTTGCCGCCGCCAAAACCAACGATACCGCATCGCGCAAACGGAACATGAAGCCGGACTTCCAACGTATCACACCATGCTTTAAGCGAGGACATATCTGATGGTAACGGCGTATTCGTTTGCAGAGGAACCCCACTCAGGATGGTCTCCCTCGCTATCAGTTTATTTCCCAATACCTCAACACCTTGCAAAGACTGCTGCGCAAATCCCGCAGATGAAAGCAACAACAAAATAAAAAAGGAAAGTAAATTTTTAACAGCCATAGCAAGTTTTAAAATGAGGAATTCAGCATAAAAAAACGACCATCTGTGATGGCCGTTTTCATTTGCGCGGTACGTGAGAGAATCAGTTACCCGCTATCGTCATGCTCTCTATCAGTATCGAGCCAGTCTGCTTGGTGCCGCGTACCAGCGTATCGGCACCGACTGCCACAATCTGCATGAACATGTCGCGCATATTGCCTGCGATCGTGATTTCTTCGACCGGATATTGAATCACACCGTTTTCCACCCAATAGCCGGAAGCGCCACGCGAATAGTCGCCAGTAACGTAATTAACACCCTGCCCCATCAGCTCGGTTACCAGCAAACCTGTGCCCATTTTTTTGAGCATGGCAGCAAATTGATCGCTCTTTTTTGTATTCGATGACAGCAGACTCAGATTATGCGAACCGCCGGCATTACCAGTTGTTTGCATTCCCAGCTTACGCGCCGAATAGGTGGACAGGAAATAACCCTGCAAGACACCATTGCTGACCACATCGCGGCGCTGGGTGCGGACACCTTCATCATCAAATGGCGACGAACCTACCGCGCCCGGTACATGCGGATCTTCAAGCACCTGGATATGTTCAGGAAAAATCTGCGTCCCCAGCGAATCCAGCAAAAATGAAGATTTACGATACAAAGCGCCGCCGGAAACCGCCTGCACAAACGATCCCAGCAAGCCTGCAGCCAATGGTGCCTCAAACAGAACCGGGCATTTACGGGTCGTCAGTTTGCGAGCATTCAGACGCGCCAGAGCACGTTCAGCAGCATAACTGCCGATGGCTTCAGGCTGGGCGAGTTTTTTCGGATTGCGCTGTGATGAATACCAGTCGTCACGCTGCATCTTGGCGCCCTTACCTGCAATCGGTGCTACGGCGATGGTATGACGGGAAAGCGGGTAACCACCGATAAAGCCGCGCGAGTTCGCAGAAACGAAATGCGACTGCTGCACATGAACACTGGCGCCTTCACTGTTTGTAATCCGTTTATCGACCGCGAATGCTGCCGCTTCGGTGCGTCTGGCGATCTCGATCGCTTCTTCTGCGCTGATCTGCCACGGATAGCACAGCTTCAGGTCGCGCGGTGCCATTTCAAACAGTTCCGCATCCGCCAGGCCGGCGCAATCGTCTTCGGCAGTAAAACGGGCGATGTTATACGCTGCATCAACCGTATCTTTCAGCGCCTGACGGGAAAAATCAGAGGTGCTCGCATTGCCGCGTTTTTGTCCGATATAAACAGTAATACCGATACCTTTATCGCGGTTCTGTTCTATCGTTTCCACCTTACCTTTGCGCACGCTGATCGATAAACCTTCGCCTTCGCTGATTTCGACAGCGGCATCGGAAGCGCCTTTTTCCTTAGCAAAAAGCAACATATCCTGTGCAATTTGTTTCAACTGATCCTGGGTATGGGTAAAAACTGGCTTGCTCATAGATGAGGTTTCTTTGGAGACTGAACTAAAACGGGTATCATAGCAGCCGTTTCATTAAGTTTATAGTAAAGGCGCAGAATTATGCCAAATCCAAACCGGGGCTCATGTGGCTACCAATCCAGCGAGTTTGAACAGGAATACGAACGTCCTTCAAAATCTCAGCTCAAACGCGAAATGACCGCGTTGCAAAAACTGGGACAAGAACTGGTCGAACAGGCGCGTGACCGCGTCAAACGCGTTCCTATGCCGGAAGATGTGCGCGACGCGATTCTCGCATGTCAGCAAATCACGAACCATGAAGGTCGTCGCCGTCAGATGCAATTTGTCGGCAAAAAAATGCGCACACTGGATGAAGCTGAAATCGCGCTGATCCAGAAAACCATCGACAGCTGGAAAGGCTCATCGAAAGCGGAAACTGCGGCGATGCATGCACTCGAACGCCGTCGTGACAAACTGCTGACAGACGATAATGCTCTGACAGAATTGCTGTCGGAACATCCGCATCTCGATGTGCAGCAATTGCGCACACTGATCCGCAATGCGCGCAAAGAACAGGCAGAAAACAAACCACCAAAAGCCTATCGCGAGATTTTCCAGATTCTGAAAGAATTGCAGAAAGCACCTGCGGGTGATGAAACACTGGAAGATGCGGAAGGTCAGGAGGATGAGGATCATGAGCAATACTGATGCGGCCGACCGCGCTCTGCGCATAGGCCTGGTGTCAATCTCCGACCGCGCATCCGCCGGCGTCTATCAGGATCAGGGTTTGCCCGCGTTACAGGAATGGTTCAGCACCGCCATGGCGAGTAACTGGGTGATGGAAACCCGCCTGATTCCCGATGAACGTCAGGCAATTGAACAGGCACTGACTGAGCTGGTCGATGTGGCGCGCTGCGATCTGGTGATTACTACTGGCGGCACCGGCCCTGCTCGGCGCGATGTGACGCCGGAAGCCACGCTGGCGGTCGCCACCAAAGAGATGCCGGGATTCGGCGAGCAGATGCGTCAGATCAGCCTGCAATTTGTGCCGACCGCGATCTTGTCACGGCAAGTGGCTGTGATACGAGAAACCGCTGATCACGCCGCATTGATTCTGAATTTGCCGGGACAACCGAAGTCGATTAAAGAAACGCTGGAAGGTTTGAAAGATGCGGATGGCAAACAGATTGTGTCCGGCATTTTCGCAGCAATTCCTTATTGCATCGACCTCATCGGCGGGCCTTACATAGAAACGCACGAATCGGTCTGCAAAGTCTTCCGCCCTAAATCGGCGTTACGACAAAAATCCTGATTGCCTCCCGCTCAAACGGGTCGCCCGCTATTTGCTCAGACAGATGAACAAAGCAGATTTTCCGCCATCAGCAAGACGATTATGGATCTCTGCTTTGCTCGTCTCCTCAGCGCTGGACCTGCTCAATAACGCCTTTGGGGCAACTGTAAACGCGGTGACTGCGGTGAATACAATCACTCCGGGCACATCCAAGAAACAACAGACATCATCCGACATCCGCAATTCCCCTTCAACCAAGAAAAACACTCCGTCAGCCATGAGCAATTACCTCGACACCGTAGAAATTGAAAGCGCCACCAATCCCAGCGTCGCTATTATCTGGATGCATGGTCTGGGCGCAGATGCCAATGATTTCGTCCCCATCGTTCAGGAACTCGATCTGAGCGGCTTACCTGGCATCCGCTTCGTGTTCCCGAACGCGCCAACGATGCCAGTGACGATCAACGGCGGCTATGTAATGCGCGCCTGGTATGACATCCTGGGCACCGACATCGCCCGCCGCGAAGATGAAAAAGGCTTACGCGCATCGCAAGTGGAAATTGAAAAACTGATCGCGCGCGAAGTGGCACGCGGCATTCCGGCCAACAAAATTTTCCTCGCGGGTTTCTCGCAAGGTTGTGCCATGACCTTGCAAACCGGGTTACGCTATCCACAAAAACTGGCCGGCTTGCTGTGCTTATCCGGATATGTACCCTTGCGTGATGTGGTCGCTGCCGAACGCAGTGCGGCGAATCAGGATACGCCAGTGTTTCTGGTGCATGGTCGCGCCGATCCTGTGATTCATATTCAACGTGCAGAACAATCGCGTGACCTGCTGAAAGAACTCGGTTATCAGATTGAATGGCATGAGTACATGATGCCGCATTCGGTCTGCGCCGAAGAAATCCGCGATATCGGGCTGTGGCTGAAAAAGGTACTGACTGCGTCAGCCTGAGCAAACTGAGCGCTGCAAGCGTCTCAGCGGCAAAAATATACTCCCCCCAGTATTTTAAAACGTCCTTATTTTCTGCTGAGAATAAGGCGTTTTTTGCATATACTCCCCATTTTTCTGCATTTTTTATAAAATCGGGGCGCAAAATAGGGCTGGTCTGAATGCCGCCGCGACGGCGATACGCGCATGGGACCGATGGCGGCATCACCATACTCAGCGTTTGCGATGTATAGTACGCGCACATCCTGAGCAGCAAAAAAGTATGACAAAAGGAAGAGCGTCCACCCTCTTTTTTTTTCATATCGATATACGCAAAAAATGTAAGGAAGCACGCTTAATAAAGATCAATCACGCGGCATCACCTGACTCGTAGTATCCATACACCCAACTTCTGAAAGACCATCATGGCACTTTATTTGAATAACGCAGATTCCATCGGACGCACACCATTGATTCGCCTCAACCGCATCACCGCCGGTGCAGGTGCCACGGTACTGGTGAAAGTGGAAGGCCGCAATCCAGCCTACTCCGTCAAATGCCGTATCGGCGCGGCGATGATCGCAGATGCCGAAGAACGCGGATTGCTCGGCGCAGGCAAAGAACTGATAGAACCCACCAGCGGCAACACTGGTATCGCCCTTGCGTTTGTCGCCGCAGCCAAAGGCATACCGCTGACATTGACGATGCCGGAAACCATGAGCATAGAACGCCGGAAATTACTTGCTGCCTTCGGCGCGAAGCTGGTACTGACTGAAGGGCCTAAAGGCATGAATGGCGCGATCGCCAAAGCCGAAGAAATCCGCGCCAGCGACCCGGATCGTTATGTCTTGTTGCAGCAGTTTAAAAACCCGGCGAATCCGGCAGTACATGAACGCACGACAGGCCCGGAAATCTGGGAAGACACCAAGGGCAACATCGATATTTTCGTCGCTGGCGTCGGCACCGGCGGCACCATTACCGGCGTTTCCCGTTATCTGAAAAAGACGCAGGGAAAAACCCTGCAGACCGTCGCGGTAGAGCCGACTTCCAGTCCAATACTGACGCAGCAACGCGCTGGCCTGCCTTTGCAGCCGGGACCACATAAAATTCAGGGCATCGGCGCTGGCTTTGTGCCTGATGTGCTGGATTTATCGCTGATCGATCAGATCGAACAAGTCAGCAACGAAGACGCCGTGTTGTTTGCGCAGCGACTCGCCAAAGAAGAAGGCATACTCGCCGGCATTTCTTGTGGTGCTGCGGTAGCGGCAGCAACCCGGCTCGCGTTTATACCTGAAAATGCAGGCAAAACCATCGTCGCGATTTTGCCGGATTCCGGCGAGCGCTATCTGAGCTCAGTCTTGTTTGAAGGTTATTTTGATGCGGCAGGTGTGGCCGTATAAACAGCCATAACGCCAAAGTCGTGACACCGAAGTAAAACGGCTTGGGAAAAAACAGAGTTACCTCCGCTTTTATCCGCTAGCCGTTTTTTAAGCAAACGATTAAAACCGTTCAGCCGAAATCCTTCAGCAGTTCCAGATCGATCTGTACCGAGGCGTCGCCGGAAGACATCCAGATTTGTCCGTCCTGTATCGTGCATTGCAATTGCATAGTACGTTGTGCGAGTTTTTCCAGCGCCTGGCTTTGTGCCGACGGCACATTCATCACCTTCAGATTTTTTGCGCGATCGAGGCGGCTGTTCATCTGCTTCCACCAGATATCGCTGGCACTGGCAAAGCTATAGACAATCACTTTCTCAGAACGTCCGCAGGCTTTCAGTAAGCGACGGTCATCGGGCTGCCCGACTTCGACCCACAGTTGTATCGCATCGGTATAGTCTTTTTCCCACAGATCAGGCTCTTCGGTATCGGAAATACCTTTGCCGAATTCCAGTCGCTCAGCAGCGTGAATCGCAAATGCCAGCACGCGTATCATCATGCGTTCATCGGTTTCCGATGGATGACGGGCAATCGTCAGACTATGATCGGCGTAATAGCCGCGATCCATATCCGAGATATTCAGATCGGCTTTGTAAATAATCGATTTCAATGCCATTATTTGAACACCACTGTCTTGTGACCATTCAGCAGAATACGGTGTTCAACAAACCATTTCACCGCCCGCGCCAGCACCACGCACTCAACATCGCGCCCGATGGCGGTCAGTGTTTCTGGTTCCATCGCATGATCAACGCGCTCGACGTCTTGCTCAATGATCGGACCTTCGTCCAGATCACCAGTCACAAAATGCGCGGTCGCACCGATCAGTTTCACGCCACGATCATGCGCCTGATAATAAGGTTTTGCACCTTTAAAACTAGGTAGAAATGAGTGATGGATATTGATTGCTTTGCCTTTGAGTGCATCACACATCTGCGGCGACAATATCTGCATGTAGCGCGCCAGCACTACCAGATCCGCCTGATTGGCAGCGACGATTTCCAGCACTTTTTCTTCCTGCGCACGCTTGGCTTCAGCCGATGCACCTGCCGCTAACGGTAAGTGATGGAATGGAATATTGTAGCTGGCAGCAAGCTGATAAAAATCGGTGTGATTGGAAACGATGGCCTTGATTTCTACCGGCAATAAACCACTCTTGTAGCGGAACAGCAAATCATTCAGGCAGTGACCAATTTTAGAAACCATCAGTATCACGGCTGGCTTGTGATGCGCATCATTGAGCTTCCAGCTCATTTGCATGCCGTGAGCGAGTTCCGCAAATTCTTCGCGTAACGCTGTCTCTTTGACGCCAGCATCTTCAACAGCGAAATGCACGCGCATAAAAAACGTAGCGGATTGTTCATCACCAAACTGCGCAGAATCGATGATATTGCAGCCATGATTGGCTAAAAATCCTGAAACGCTGTGTACGATACCGCGTTGATCAGGACAAGAAAGCGTAAGAATATATTCTGGTCGTATGGTCATCATGTTATTTTTTCGCCCGAATACACATAACATTCGGGGGTGAGGCAAATTTAATTTGGAATAACCCGTAATTTTAAAGCAAAACAAAGCTAAAAACCGTAACCGCCTATTGTCGCACGTTCATCGCAGGTACGTCGCGCATCGGTACCGGATTAGCGAGAATCGATCCTGAATTTCACGACGTTTTAAAATAGCGGCAACAAAAAGCACGTACGTTCTATTTCGTGTATATTGATGCTGGCGCAAAAAAACGGCGATAGCCACTATCCCATCCGTAAGACATCACCAAAAACACAGGAGACAACATGAGCAGCTTCAGCAATCAGCAATACCGCCTCGCCGCACGTCCGGTCGGCTCCCCGAAACACAGCGACTGGAAATTCACCACCGAACAAGTCAGAGAGATTAACGATGGTGAAATCGTCGTCCAAACGATCTACATTTCGCTGGACCCTGCGATGCGCGGCTGGATGAATGAAGGCAAATCCTATATCCGCCCGGTCGCGATTGATGAAGTCATGCGCGCTGGCGGTGTCGGTAAGGTGGTGGCATCGAAATCGCCTTTATTTGCGGTCGGCGACTATGTTTCCGGCGGTACAGGAGTGCAGCAATACTGGGTTGGCGCAGCAAATGATAAAACAGCAGCCTTCTACAAAATTAATCCGGCACTCGCACCTTTACCGAAATACCTGAATGCGCTCGGCATGCCTGGTATGACCGCGTACTTTGGCTTACTCGATGTCGGCCAGCCGAAAGCGGGTGAAACCGTCGTCGTTTCTGGTGCGGCTGGTGCGGTCGGTCAAACGGTCGGTCAGGTTGCCAAACAAAAAGGCTGCCGCGTCGTTGGCATCGCCGGAGGCAAAGACAAATGCGATTTCGTGGTGAATGAACTCGGTTTTGATGCCTGCATCGACTACAAATCCGGCTCGGTCCGTGATGGACTGAAAGAGCACTGCCCGAATGGCGTTGACGTGTATTTTGATAATGTCGGCGGCGATATTCTTGATACCGTGCTGACCCGCATCAACATGAAGGCACGCATCATCATCTGCGGAGCGATCTCCCAATACAACAACACAACACCGGTAAAAGGTCCTGCCAACTATTTATCGTTACTGGTTAATCGTGCGCGTATGGAAGGTATCGTCGTTTTTGATTACGCAGCGCGCTATGGCGAAGCCGTCGCAGAGATGAGTAAATGGATGGCCGAGGGTAAATTCCACACCCGCGAAGATATCGTTAAGGGCATAGAAACTTTCCCTGACACGCTGATGATGCTGTTCGATGGAAAAAATTTCGGCAAGCTGATTCTGCAAGTCGCAGACGAGTAATTTTTCATCTGAACTGATACAAAAAAAACGGCCTGAGAAAAATTCAGACCGTTTTTATTTTTTGTACCGACGATGACAGCTAGAGACCATCAACCGGGCATAAGCGTTGACGGACAATACTGGCTATATTCTTTTTCAAGACGAAGTAATTTATTTCGCAGTCTGCCAGGGTCTGATCCACGCCAGACCTTCTGAGGTTCCCGCCCTCGGCCGGTATTCGCACCCTATCCAACCCTCATAGCCCAAATCATCGAGCAATTGAAACAGATACGGGTAATTGACTTCACCTTCGGATGGCTCGTGACGATCCGGCACACCCGCGATCTGAATGTGGCCTATGCCAGCCCGCGGTCTGTGCATATCCCGCTGCAGCTTGCGTGTGATGTCGCCCTCCATAATCTGACAGTGATACATATCAAACTGCACTTGCAAATGACTGACGCCGATTTCTTCGCAGATTTCCTGTGCCGTATTTTGCTCAGATAAAAAATAGCCCGGCATATCTCGGGTATTGATAGGCTCAATTAACACCGTCACATTTTCACGTGAAGCCAGCAAAGCTGCATACGCCAGATTACCCAGATACACCGCGCGATGGCGAGCCCTGTCCTGCTCAGGCTGTATCAGCCCTGCCATCACATGAATATGACGGTTGCCCAGCACGCGAGCGTATTCCAGCGCCAGATCAAAGCTGCGCTTGAATTCGTCCTCGCGCCCCGGCAAAGACGCCAGCCCGCGCTCACCGCCGGCCCAGTCTCCGGGCGGCGCATTGAACAAGACTTGCTGCAAATTATTCGCGTCCAGCAATTCACGTAATTGCTGGACCGGATAATCGTATGGAAACAGATATTCCACTCCAGTGAAACCATCTTTTGCCGCAGCAGCAAAACGTGCAGGAAAATCGACTTCGGTATACATCATGCTGAGATTGGCAGCAAAACGAGGCATGTATTTCTCCTTAAAAATCCGGCATTCAGGCAGGTCTGACACAGGCCGGATTCAGTTAAATCGATGAATGTTTATATCGGTCGTTTGGCGTAGCGTTGCGCCAGCACCGCACAGACCATCAGTTGCAACTGATGGAACAGCATCACCGGCAACAGCACCATGCCGACGGAGCCGCTGGAAAACAACACTTTCGCCATCGGTACACCGCTCGCCAAACTCTTTTTAGAGCCGCAAAAAACAATAGTGATTTCATCCTCTTTAGTGAAACCAAGGCGACGGCTGATCATCGTCGTAAACCCCATCACCAGAGCCAGTATGACCGCGCTGATTAGCAGTAGCGTCAATAACATCAGCGTTGGCACCTGATGCCACAATCCTTGCACAACCGCTTCACTGAACGCCACGAACACTACCAGCAGAATCGAGCTCTGATCGACCATTTTTAACACGGTCGCATGTCTGGTGATCCATGCCTGTAAATAAGGTCGCATGATCTGCCCGGCCACAAACGGCAACAGCAACTGATAAACAATCTTCAGCATCGCATCGGCAGACGAATGTCCGTCGCTGTTGGCTTTAATTAACAGGCTGACCAGCAAAGGGGTGACGAAGATACCCAGCAGATTACTGGCAGAAGCACTGCATACCGCAGCCGGAACATTGCCACGCGCAACCGAGGTGAAGGCAATGGATGACTGCACTGTTGAAGGCAGCAGGCACAGATACAGCATGCCCAGATATAAATCCGGAGTCAGCACAGTCAGTAGCGCCGGCTTGAGCACGATGCCTAGCAAAGGGAATACGGCAAATGTCACGCCCAGCACCAGTAAATGCAAACGCCAGTGCGTCATCCCCGCCACCACCGCCTCACGCGATAATTTGGCACCGTGCATAAAGAACAGCAAAGCGATCATCAGTGTCGACAGATGATCAACGCTGACCGCGAGCGCTCCTTTTACCGGAAAAAAACTGGCGATCAGAATCACGCCCAGTAAAAGTAAAGTCATGTTGTCAGGTAAAAAGCGGGGGCGTTTCATAGGTGACGATAGAAATAAAAATGAGCTTCATTGTACTTGAATCATCTGAACATATTCCCCTAATCAAAACGCAATGCAGCTATTCATAAAATTGTGGCAATCACACAGCAACCACCCGCTGAACGGTTAACGAAGAACGAATACACCGCTCACTAAAAAGGAAAATCTAAATCGTATAAAAAATAGTCAAACGAAGTAAAACCAGAAGATTCTCCGGAATTGCGCGGGTTTTATCAAATCTGTGATTCATCTGACTGTCAGTTGAATTCAAGCGGTGAATTTACCTGTATATTTTTGCCTTTATCACATCATCTGAAGTATTTTTTGCAATCATTTTCGCCGGCCAGTGCCGGTGCTACCCGACTCCGGAGACTCTATGCAAAAACATCTGATCACCAGCTTACTGGCACTCGCGTTTGCTTTTCCTGTCAGCGGCTTTGCGGCGCACAGTAATGACACTGAAGCGCAACGCTGGAATCTCGCCGATCTGTATGCGAACCGTGCTGCGTGGAATGCCGACGCAAAAAAACTGGAAGCACAATTGACTGAGCTGAAGAAGTGCAGCGGTCATCTGGGCGATAAGATCAGCAACTTCAAATCCTGCATGGATCTGAATGCCGATATTCTGAAACGCTATGCACGTCTGGCGACCTACGCCTCACAATTCCGTGATCAGGACACAGGCGACAATGAAGGCCAGGATATTTTGCAGAATGCAGATATACTCGGCAGCAAGCTAGAAGAAGCAAGTTCTTTCTTCCGTCCTGAGATACTGAATCTGGGACAAAAGAAAATCGATGCGTATCTGAATCAGGACAAATCACTCGCCGCCTACCGCTTTGGCCTGCACGACATCCTGCGCGGTGCGCAACACACGCTGGATAAAAAAAGCGAGGAACTCATCGCGACATTCGGCATGGCAACCAATGCCCCAAGTGCCGTTTATTCAACACTGTCAAATGCGGAAATGCCCTGGCCAAAAATCACGCTTTCTGACGGTCAGCAAGTCACCATCGATCAGGCCGCTTACACCAAATACCGCGCTTCGCCGAACCGTGCTGACCGCAAACTGGTGTTTGACGCATTCTGGGGCAAATGGAAAGAATTTGAACGCAGCTACGGCGTCACGTTTTACGAGCAGCTCAAGCGTGATGCCGTATATGCCAAAGTGCGCAACTACCCGGACTCACTGACTCATGCGCTCGATGGCAATAACGTGCCCCGTGCCGTTTACGACACGCTGGTCGATCAGACCCGCGCCAATCTGCCTACGCTGCACCGTTATTTCAAATTGCGCGCAAAAATGCTGGGAGTACAAGACCTGCGCTATTTCGATATTTACCCGCAACTGGTTTCCGGCAATTTCACTTACAGCATCGACGACGGTGTGAAACTGATGCTGAGTTCAGTCAAACCACTTGGCGACGACTACGTCAATGCCATTACTATAGCGAGTACTGCGCGCTGGATGGACGTTTATCCACGCCCACGCAAGCGTTCGGGTGCCTACATGTCCGGCGTCGCTTATGATGTTCATCCATACATACTGCTGAATTACAACGACGATTACGAATCAGTCTCCACACTCACGCATGAATGGGGCCATGCAATGCATTCGTATCTGGCGAATAAACATCAGCCGTTCAGCACCGCTGATTACCCTATTTTCACGGCTGAAATCGCATCGACCACCAACGAAGTGTTGTTGCTCGATCACATGCTGAAAATCGCTAAGAGCGACGATGAGCGTCTGCTGTATCTGGGTTCTGCACTGGAAAACTTGCGCGGCACATTCTTCCGGCAGGCCATGTTTGCCGACTTTGAACGCGAAGTGCATGCGCGCGTGGATAAAGGTGAATCATTGACGGGCGAAGGACTCACCAAAATCTACGGCGATATCCTGAAGCGTTATCACGGCGATAAAGAAGGTGTCATGAAAATCGACGATGTCTATGCAACAGAATGGGCTTACATCCCGCATTTTTATAATCGCTTCTATGTATTCCAGTACGCGACCTCAATTGCCGCCGGCTCTATGTTTGCCGATGAAATCCTGAAAGCACAACCGGGTGCGCGAGACAATTATCTGAATATTCTGAAAGCTGGCGGCTCAGCCTACCCTTATGATCTGGTCAAAAAAGCGGGTGTCGATCTGGCATCACCAGCACCATATCAGGCGGTATTCAAACGCATGAACAGCATCATGGATCAGATTGAAGCCATCATTACAAAACGCTGAACCTCAGGCAGAATCAGCTAAAACTAACCTCGTTCCACGCCATCCGGAACGAGGTTTTTTTATATCGCCGAAACGCGACAAAATGCCAATATTCACGCCGTTCAACCTAAAAAAATCAGAGGAAGTCAACGAAATCCTTCAATACGCCTCGCTTTATTTGATCGGTATCAAAGAGCAAATCGGGCACACAGAGTACAGTAAAAGAAAATTCTGCGGAGACCGTCATGTGCGCCAGAAACTTCCATCCAATATCCGTCGATATCATTCAGCAAGAACATCAGCATTTGTCTGCAGTCATACAGACTATGCTGGACTTTGTACGCTCGACAGATAAAGGAGAAGCACCGCCTGACCTTAAACTATTCCGTGCGATCCTTTTTTATATCTGCGAATATCCGGAAAAAGTGCATCATCCTAAGGAAGACAAATTTCTGTTTTCCAAGATAAAAGAGCGCACACACCAGCTCGACAATGTACTGGATGCCTTAATCGAACAGCATGGTAACGGCGAATATCTGGTGCGCAATCTGCAAAACGCATTATTGAAATACGAGTTTTTCGGCGTGCCGGCATTTCCGCATTTCAGGGACCTGGCAGAACAATATGCTCTCTTCTATTACGCTCACATGCAAACGGAAGAGAATGAAGTTTTGCCGGTCGCCAAACTGGTATTAAATGTCAACGACTGGCAAGAAGTGGATCAGGCATTCATGGAAAACCGTCACCAGCTTGATGGCGCTGGCGAACGCTATCGTTACGAACAATTGTTCTCCTACATCATCAGTCACAGTTCAAGAGCTTCAGCTGCACCCGATCCCTTATAACGCAATACTGAAAAAGTTCTTCAGCGACTTAAGATCAGCGTCTTGAAGATAAAACAATACCGGCAACAATCAGTAAAAACGCCACCGCATGAAAAAGCTGTGGCGTTTCGCCTAAAAATAGCGACGACAGCAAAGCCGCAAATAAGGGTGTCAGATTACTGAAAAACGCCGCAATACTCGGTCCGACCCGTTGTACGCCCATTCCCCAGCAGCGAAACGCAATCAGCGCCGGCCCGACTGCGACAAACATAATCGCCACCACCAGGGTACTGCTCCACTGAATAACCGGAGCAGCAATCATCCATTCACCCGCTGCAAACAATCCCGACCAGACCAGCCCGAAGCTGACCTGCGCCAATAAAAAATGTGACCAGTGATCACGCAACTCGCCGTCGCCACCGCGCGTCAGTAGCCAGCTGTACAGTGACCAGCAAATCGCCGCCAGCAGCATCAGCAGGTCGCCTGGAACCAGACGCAGCGCCATCAGATGCTGAAGCTCACCACGGCTCAGTACCAGCAATACCCCGGCGATCGATACGACCACACCTGCTACCGCAGAGCGGGAAATCGGTGCCTGAAAAAATAAACGCCCGATTAATAACATCCACACCGGCATACTCGCCGCCACCAGCGTGACATTGATGGGAGTGGAACTTTGTAACGCCAGATATTGCAGGGCGTTGTACATGCCCACACCAAGCAGACCAAGAATTGCGTAGCGATACCAGCGAAACCAGAATATGCTGCCGCGTTTAAAGATACCGGCAGCCATCGGTAACAAAATCAGAAAAGCAATTGCCCAGCGAAAGAAATTCAAGCTTACCGGCGGCACCATGCTATGTATCATACGTCCGACCACGGCATTCCCCGCCCATAGCAGTGGTGCAAATACCAGTAAAAAAATGGTGCCGGGAGTCAGTTTATGATTCATACACAATCGGAATGGGAAAGAAATAGCGATCAGCAAAGTCCGCTAGCATACCATCGCGGCAGTGGCAAAAGCGACCCGTCCCATGACAGTGGATTGACAGATTTATGATTGCAACACATACAGGTTGGTTTAAATCAAAATTCCGTATATCTGATTTTCTGCGCTGCAGGTAAAAATCAGCAGTATAAAAAAGAGCAGAGGCGAAAAGTGAAATTATTAATTCTGGGCGGTACTGGTTTGGTGGGCCGGCAATTAGTTGCCCAAGCGCTGGCGCACAGGGATGTCTCGCAAGTGACCGCGCCGACGCGTAGAGCCCTGGCGCAGCATCCGCAATTACGCAATCCCATCGTTGAGTATGCCGATTTACCACCGGATGCAGACTGGTGGCAGGCCGATGCAGTGTTATGTGCGCTGGGCACCACCATCAGGATCGCCGGATCGCAAGCGGCATTTTCCCGTGTTGACCACGACTATGTACTGGCCGCTGCCCGCCTCGCTAAAGCCTCTGGCACACCTCGATTTGTATATAACTCCGCACTTGGTGCAAACGCAAATGCACGTTCATTCTATTTAAGGGTCAAAGGTCAGGTGGAAAATGATTTACACGCTTTGAATTTTCCAGCGCTGACTATCGTGCGTCCGTCTTTGCTGTATGGCGGCAGCAGAGCCGATAAGCGCCCCGCAGAAACTGCTGCCATTATTGTCTCGCACCTGCTGGGGCCCCTGATTCCCTTGCGCTACCGGGCAGTTAATGTGACTGACGTCGCAGCTGCAATGATCAACGCCGCTGTGACGTTTGACGATGGTTTTCACATACTTGAGTCAGACCAACTGCAACACGCTGACACTCGCATAGAAAACCGCAGATAAAAATTTAAAACCTCAATAAAAACGCGCCTTCCCGGGTAAAAACTACCGGAAAGGCGCATATATACTCAGAGTATCAGCATGTCATTAACGCTGCATACTTTCCCAGACTTTCTGCAAGCGCTTCACCGACACCGGCATCGGCGTGCGCAATTCCTGCGCAAACAAAGACACCCGCAACTCTTCCAGCAACCAGCGGAATTCCAGCAATTTAGGATCAGCATCGGCACCTGTTTTACGAGGCGTTCTTTGCCATGGTTGCGCGACGCTGTTCCACTCCGCCATCAATTTAGCGTCACGCGCCGGGTCGGCACGCAGCTTATCCATACGTATCGTGATCGCTTTCAGATAACGCGGAAAATGCACCAGCTGGCTGAAGTCAGTATCTGCGATAAAGCGTTTGGTAATCAGCATCTGTAACTGACTCTGAATATCCGCCGCCGCTTGCGCATGGGCTTTAATGCCCTGAATTTTCTTCGGCAGACTGTGATACTCCGCCAGTATCTGCCCCGCCATACGGGCGATTTCATTCGCCAGCAAATTCAGGCGCGCCTTTCCTTCCTCGCGGCGGATATTAAATTCACCAGAATTAGTTGGCAGGGGCTGCTGCAGACACGCGCGTTCAATCGCCGTCTGGATAATCTGTTCGCGCAATTCTTCCTGCGAGCCCAGCGCCATGAACTGCATGCCCATTTGCTGCAAACCCGGAATATTTTTCTCAAGGAATTTCACCTGCTCCTTGAGCTGCAAAGCAAACAGGCGGCGCAGACCTATTCTGTGCACCCGCGCTGCTTCGTCCGGATCGTCAAATACCTCGATATGACAATGCGTGAGCTTATCCACCAGCGCCGGATAGCCGATCAGCGTTTGCTTACCCTGCTGTACTTCCAGCAATTCCGGCAGGCTGTCGAAAGTCCAGCCTGTAAAATTTTCCTGCTTCAGCACCGGCGCCGGTGCAGCTGCTGACGCTTTCTGAGGAGCTATATTACCGCTGCCTTTGCGTGATACCGCACTGGCAGCAGTGGTCTGCGCATCCAGCAGCGCCAGCTTTTCTGCACTCGCAATTTTCTGGAAACTTTCACGCGCCTGGCCGCCAAATTCAGCACGCAGATTCGCCAGATTCCGCCCCATTTCTAACTGACGGCCATGCTCATCCACGATTTTAAAATTCATCGTCAGATGTACAGGCAAGGTCTCAAATTTAAAATCGGTGGTTTTACACAGCAAACCTTTTTGCTCGCGGATATCGGCAATCACGGCATCGAGGAAATTTCCTTTACCAAAATCATTACGCTCGCAAAAGCCAGCCGCATATTCCGGCAAAGGCACGCAATGACGGCGTATTTTTTGCGGCAAGGATTTGATCAGCAAGTGCACTTTTTCTTTCAGCATACCGGGCACCAGCCACTCACAGCGTTCTGCCGACACCTGATTCAGTGAAAACAAAGGCACGGTCAATGTCACGCCATCACGCGGGCTGCCAGGTTCAAAATGGTAGCTGAGTTGCAGCGCCACACCGGAAACCTGCATAGTTTTCGGAAACAAATCCGTCGTCACGCCTGCAGCCTCGTGGCGCATCAAATCATCTTTATTCAGATGCAGCAATTTGGGGTTGGCTTTGATCGCCTCTTTATGCCACTCCTCAAACAACACTGCGTTATATACATCAGGCGGAATCAGCTTGTCGTAAAACGCGACAATCAGTTCAGCATCGACCAGCACATCCAAACGGCGCGATTTGTGTTCCAGATTTTCAATTTCCCGCACCAGTTTCTGATTGTGGACAAAGAACGGCGCGCGTGTCTCGAACTCGCCTTCCACCAAAGCTTCGCGGATAAAAATCTCACGCGCTTCGACCGGGTGATACAAACCATACTGAATCCTGCGCTGACTGTAGACGACCAATCCATACAAGGTCGCTCGTTCAAACGCCGACACCTGACCCGTCCGCTTTTCCCAGCGCGGTTCGCCGTAGGATTTTTTCAGTAAATGACCGCCGATCTTTTCCAGCCATTCCGGCTGTATCTGAGCAATACAACGCCCGTACAAACGACTGGTATCAACGAGCTCTGCCGCCATAATCCAGCGTCCGGCTTTCTTCGCCAGACTGGAGCCGGGCCAGATATAAAACTTGATACTGCGGGCACCAAGGTAATGCGCTTCTTCCTCGGATTTATAGCCGATATTCCCGAGTAAGCCAGTCAGTAAAGACAGATGCAGTTGTTCATAAGTGGCGGCAGTTTCATTCAGACGCCAGCCCTGCTCTTTCACGATGGTCAGCAATTGTGAATGCACTTCGCGCCATTCGCGCAAGCGCATCTGACTCAGGAAATTGCTACGGCAATTATCCTGCAACTGACGGTTGGTTTTTTTATGCTCTATCGCATCCTCAAACCATTTCCAGATTTTCAGATACGAAATGAATTCAGATTTTTCATCCGCAAATTTCTTATGTGCCTGATCGGCTGCCGCCTGCGCGTCCATAGGCCGGTCGCGCGGGTCCTGCACTGATAGAGCAGCAGCGATGATCAACACTTCCTGCAAGGACTGGTTATCACGCGCGGCCAGGATCATGCGCCCGACTCGCGGGTCTAACGGCAACTTCGCAAGCTGACGCCCCACGGCAGTTAATTGATTGCTGTCATCCATTGCCCCCAGCTCCTGCAAGAGCTGATAGCCATCGGCAATCGCTCTGCCCGGCGGCGGTTCAATGAAGGGGAAGCTTTCTACATCGGTAAGTCGCAAGGACTTCATCCGCAAAATAACCGCGGCCAGCGAAGAGCGCAAAATTTCCGGTTCAGTGAAACGGATGCGCTGATGAAATTCCTGTTCGTCGAACAGTCGTATACAAACACCGGCAGAGACGCGTCCGCAACGGCCAGCACGCTGGTTCGCTGCCGATTGCGCGATGGGTTCAACCTGCAATTGTTCTACTTTATTCCGGTAGCTGTAACGCTTGACGCGGGCCAGACCGGTATCGACGACAAAGCGGATGCCAGGCACCGTCAACGATGTTTCTGCGACGTTGGTCGCGAGTACAATGCGACGCGCATTCGACACTTTGAACACCCGCTCCTGCTCTTGCGCTGACAAACGGGCGAATAAAGGCAGTATCTCAACATGCGGGGGATGATGTTTGCGCAAGGCTTCCGCAGCGTCACGAATCTCGCGCTCGCCCGGCAAAAATACCAGCACATCACCGGAACCGATACGGCATAACTCATCGACCGCATCGGTAATCGCCGTCATCAGATCACGTTCTTTATCTTTTTCGGTATCCTGCACCGGGCGATAACGTACCTCCACAGGATACAAACGTCCCGATACCTCAATGACTGGCGCAGGCCTGGGTTCTGCGCCACGTGAAGAAGCAGAATCGTCGGCAAAATGATTGGCAAAACGTTGCGCATCAATCGTCGCAGACGTGATGATAATCTTCAGATCGCGGCGCTTGGGCAGCAATTGCTTCAGATAGCCGAGCAAAAAATCAATATTCAGGCTGCGCTCATGCGCCTCATCGATGATGATGGTGTCGTATTGACGCAGTAAAGGATCAGTCTGCGTTTCAGCCAGCAAAATACCATCGGTCATTAATTTGACCGAGGCACCTTTGCTCAGCGTATCGGTGAACCTCACTTTAAAACCGACATGCTCACCAAGTGGCGAATTTAATTCCTGCGCAATCCGCTTGGCGGTTGATGAAGCCGCAATCCGGCGCGGCTGAGTATGACCGATCAGGCCTTTGCGCCCACGCCCGAGTTCCAGACATATTTTTGGCAATTGCGTGGTTTTACCCGAACCGGTTTCACCGCAGACGATGATGACCTGATGCTTTTGCAGGGCTTCTGCGATTTCGGCGCGCTTGCCGGACACAGGCAATTCTTCGGAAAACGTAATAACAGGCAGCGGATTGCGGAAAGGCAGGTTGCTGTCATCGCTCACGGCAGCCGTGGCTGTATTTGCGAGCCTCGCACCGCTACGCGCAGGCGACTGTCCCGCAGGCTTAATTGCGGGGCGTTCTGAACGTCCGCGCTGAGCTTGCGATGTGACCGTGGAAGCAGCTGGTGACGCAGGTTGGCGCACCTGATCAGTCTGCGACTTCGCTGCAGGAGTTGCAGTATTTTCTGCTGCCGGGGTGGCTTGCCGCAATTGCTGACGCAACTCACGTAAGCCAGATAAACCGTCTATCGTGGTGGACGTTGCTTTTTTTTGGGAATTTTTAGGAGAATGATTAGAAGACATAGCAACGCGCATTATAATCTGCGGATGGAAAATCCTGTTCAATTCGTTCAATGGCTGCGCTCAGTCGCGCCGTATATTCATGCCTTTCGTGGCAAAACCTTTGTGGTCGCCTTTCCCGGCGAACTGGTCATGGCAGGTGCGCTGCCGGTGCTGGCACAGGATTTGTCTTTATTGCATGCACTTGGCATCAAAATTGTCATCGTCCACGGCTCGCGCCCACAGGTCGCTGAACAACTTGCCTTGCGTAATGTGGAAGGTCGTTTTCACAATGGTATCCGGATTACCGATATCGCCGCACTCGAATGCTCGAAAGAAGCGGCTGGTGAATTACGTCTCGACATCGAAGCGGCATTCAGCCAGGGCTTGCCTAACACCCCGATGGCCCATGCTGCGATACGCCTGATTTCAGGTAATTTCGTCACCGCCAAACCAATCGGCATTGTCGATGGCATCGACTTCGGTCTGACCGGGACTGCGCGTAAAGTCGCTTATGACACCATAGGCCGCATCCTCGATGGCGGCAGCCTGGTTCTGCTGGGGCCACTCGGCTTTTCACCCACAGGTGAAGCATTTAATCTGACGATGGAAGATGTCGCCGTTTCAACGGCAACTGCGTTACGCGCCGACAAGCTGATTTTTATTTCCGAAACACCGATGATGGTGGACCGAGAAGGCAGTGAAATCCGCGAGCTCTCCTTCACCCAGGCAGAAAAAGAACTGGCGGCAAATTACCTGCCACCGGATTCCGCTTTTTATCTGGAACATGCAGTCAAAGCCTCGCGTGGTGGTGTGCCGCGTATTCATATCGTGCCTTATGAAATGGATGGTTCCGCGTTGCTGGAATTATTTACGCATGATGGCGTCGGCACGATGGTCTCGTCAGAAAATCTGGAAAGCCTGCGTGAAGCAACGATTGAGGATGTCGGCGGCATCATTAAACTGATAGAACCACTGGAAGCCGACGGCACGCTGGTCAAACGCGGCCGCGAACTGATAGAACGTGAAATCAATTACTTCTCGGTCATTGAGCATGATGGCGTAATCTTCGGTTGCGCTGCCCTGTACCCGTTCCCTTTTGAAAAAATGGGCGAAATGGCCTGTCTGACGGTTAATCCTGATGTGCAGAGTCAGGGCGACGGCGAACGTATTCTGAAGCACATAGAAAAACGCGCACGGCGGGCGGGTTTTCATTCACTGTTTGTGCTGACAACCCGTACAGAACACTGGTTCCTGAAACGCGGCTTTGTCAAAGCAACCGTCGATGATTTACCGAAAGACCGGCAAAAAATGTACAACTGGCAGCGCAAGTCATTGGTGCTGATCAAGCAGCTCTGATCACTTGCCTTTATAATCCACGGCGGTTGAATGACTGTGATGTCCGCTGTGTTTTGACGTATTTCTAAGGAGTATTACTATGGCCCGTATGGTCCACTGCATCAAACTGAACAAAGAAGCCGAAGGCCTGGATTTCCCTCCATATCCGGGCGAACTGGGTAAAAAAATTTATGAAAGTGTATCCAAAGAAGCCTGGGCTGGCTGGATGAAACATCAGACTATGCTGGTCAATGAAAACCGCCTGAACCTCGCCGACACCCGCGCCCGCAAATATCTGGCGACACAAATGGAAAAACATTTCTTCGGCGACGGTGCCGATGCTGCTGCCGGTTACGTGCCACCAACGGAATAATCATCTTCCGCTCAGATCAAAGCCCGCACTGCGCGGGCTTTTTTTTTACGTCGCGCCAGAAGTCAGCAGGTAAAGACAGGGGACTGCAGGATGACGCAAGGTCATCTGAAAAATCAATATGCTTATTGATTTAGTTGTTTTTAAGGAGAAACTGTACGCTTTTTGTGTTTCCTTAAGTTTATGTTCAGAAATGCCATATAAGCTGTCTATGCGCCATGCGACGTCTGTTTGACTATGCACCTCACCCAGGGTTCAACGATGAACATTTACAAAAAACGGGCAGCACAAAGAATAGGACTTGTCAGTCTGCTGCTGGCGATCGTCGGCAGCCCTGTCGCCTGGCTGATTTCACGGGAAAATGCCGAAGAAGAAATCGTTTCGTTTGCCATCGAAGAAAGCCGTCACCCACTGGCATTTCTCGACGATGCCAGCATGACGGACAGCGAAAAGGCCAGGCAAGCACAGCATGGTGCAGATATTCTGACCAGCGGCATCTTCGATATTGCCGAAGTCTACGACGCACAGGGGATTAAATTAGCAGAAAAAGTCACCGCGACAGGGGATATGGTGGAAAGCCAGTTACCGCATCATCCCCGTCCCGAATATCAGGACACCCATTACGAAAATAACGGTATCACTCTTGCTGGCGACAAAAGAAATGCCATCCGCGTATTCGTTCCGCTGTTTGACAAACAGAAAAAACTGAGCGGCTATTTCGAGGGTGTACGAGTTATACCTGAGTGGCAGATGCAGCAGATTTCTGCAGATGCCAGTATCGTCGCACTGATGGTGGCGATTGCCTCCTTACTTTGCGGATTGACGATTTATCCGGTGGTCACTTACCTCGCAAAAGAAAACGAACGCAAAACCCTGCAGATCTATGAATCGCATATTTCGATGATGGAAGCGCTCGGGCGCGCTATCGCAAAACGGGACTCAGACACGGGTGCACACAATTATCGTGTCCCTGGATGTCGGCCCTGATGGGTGAAAAGCTCGGCCTCAGTGGAGAACATATGCAAGGGCTGATCATAGGCAGTTTTTTACACGATGTCGGAAAAATCGGCATCCCCGATGCGATTCTGTTGAAGCCTGGAAAACATACGCCGGAAGAAACGCAGATGATGCGTACCCACGTTGAGCATGGCGAACAAATCGTCAAAGGAGCCGGCTGGTTGCCCAGCGTCGCCGCTGTCGTCGCAGCCCACCATGAAAAATGGGATGGTCAGGGCTATCCACGCGGACTCAGTGGTCCAGCCATTCCTCTGGAAGCGAGGATATTTGCGATTGCCGACGTCTTTGATGCCCTGTGCTCAAAACGGCCTTACAAGGAACCGTTCAGCTATGAGCAGGCGATAGCGATTTTACAAGAAGGTGCTGGCAGCCATTTCGATCCCGATCTGCTGGCACATTTTTTAGACATCGCCGCTTCAGTCTATAACACGGTCTCCTCCATGAACGAAGAACAGATACGCGAATTACTCAGAGCGACGATGACACGCCACTTCGTCATCAACACATAAACAAGGTCCGCCGGTCTCTGCATCCATCGTCTGGCTTCGGAAGACGGATACAGAAATATTCTCCGTCATTTCTCCGGAAAAACACGTCCCGCCGCACACTGTTGCCACACTGAAATGGCGCGTCGTGTGCGAACGACGGCGGATGTCGTTTGATTACAACCTTAACCGGTATTTCAATGTCAGAACGATAGGCAATGCTAAAATATTAAGCACATTTTTTCTGACAGGGGTTGGCATCATGTACCGGACTATCCTCACCACTTTCCGCCAGCTGTTCTGCATGTTCACATTACTGGCGCTCGTCTCCTGCGGTGCAGGTGACACCTCCGCCACCAAAGACACAGCAACTTCTGCGGCCAATTTACTCTCTGCACCCGCACTCACCGCTGCCGGCACAGGCAGCGACGTCTCCTATGTATTTCCTGACACCGGCTGGTACTGGAATCCTGCCGAAGGTGGTCGTGGCTTTGCGATTGAACGTCAGGGCGATAAGATATTTTTGTCCGGTTTTTTGTATGAAAGCAATGGGCATCCGACCTGGTATGTCAGCACGATGGAAATGCAGTCGAACAAACAATTCATCGGTGCCCTGGCGCGTTTTGCCGGCGGCCAGAGTCTGACCGGCGACTATAAAGGTGCGACGCAGAGTCAGGTAGGTTATGCGGTACTCTCGTTTGTCTCTCCGACCGAGGGCACCCTGTATGTCACGCCGGATACAGGTGAAAACGCCGTTACCGTGAAGTTGCAACGGTTTCCGATTTCCAGCCCCACACCTTTCCTCGCATCGGCGGCCAGCTTTCAGAATGGCTGGTGGTGGAGCGATAAAGAAGGCGGCCGTGGCTATTTTATTGAGGTACAGGGTAATCAGGCTTTCGTCGGCAGCTTTATGTATGACACCGCGGGAGAACCGACCTGGTACGTCAGTTCCGCAAACTTATCAGCACCGAATAAACTCAGTGGCTCATTACAGGAATATGCCGGTGGCCAGACTCTGGTTGGCGGCTACAAATCCGCCGCACCGAAAGCGAATGCCGGTAACATGAATTTCAGTTTTACTGCTGCCGATGCGGCCACGATGACCCTGCCGAATGGCAAAGCGGTACAACTCAGCCGTTTCGGATTCAGCACTACGAACAGTTCTGCACCACCGTCCGTCACTTGTACGCCGCCGCAAATCCTGCAGAACGGCGCCTGCACTACTGCTAATGCGCCCGTTCCGATTCGTCCCGTCTTCTATTTCACCACCACCCCGGTTCCAAGCGGGAATTATTACGGGGTGATGCTTTGCTATTCCGGGCCTTACGAATGTGACACACTGGTTGATTCTATTTTTGTCAGCAACGAAGAATTGCAAGATCCTGACACTGCCGAGGCGTTAATTTATGCGAAAAGCGTCGCAGAAGAATTCCGCCAGATCATCGACCGGCTGTGGCGCGCAAAGACTTATCCCAGTCGTTCTGCGCTGGCTGCCGCATTTCGCACAGCAATCCAAAACAATCTGGCAAACCAAGGAAAAACTGCTGTCAACGATGCGACCAACTATCTGATGACTGCAGGCTATCCGGCAGCTTCCACGAGTGCACCGGTCACACCAACCTGCTATGCGCCGCAAGTGCCGCAAAACGGCATCTGCGTCACGCCGCCAAAACCAGTAACCTGCACAGCGCCGCAGATACTCTCTAACGGTTCCTGCGTCACCCCTTTGCCTTTGAATGTGAAACCGATATACGGCGCCTTTGGCATTGCCCCCCCGGAAAGCCATAAACAGTTTTCAGATGACATTTGCGATAGCTGGCAAGTCATCGGCGCACCAGTGGTGCTCAGCACGTGTACCACCAAATCAGGTTACTGGGGCTACGAAGTCATCGAAAACCGCAGCGCCACGAGGGCTACAATTTGCTACAAGGCCTATTTTCACAGTGGTGCAGCACCGGATAAAGGCTGCTACTACTACATGAAATCGATGGAAATAATGAGGCCATATTGCCCCGACTGCGGTAGCAAAAAAGGAGGAGCCCGGCAAATAGACCTGATCGAATTCACGCCGCAATGACATGAACAGGTCACATTTATCTTCTGGGGCTTAAAATATACTCCCCCCAGTATATAAAACAGTCCTTTGTTTATAAGGAGATGAAGGCAGTTTTATAAAATAAATGGGGGAGTATGTAAAAAAGGCTGTCTTTGACAGCCTTTTTTATGTCCGCAGTACACGCCGCCGCAACTGGGCGGTAACGCACTCAGAATCGCAATGTTTTTACACCCTCAGCGGTTCCCAGCAGGCAGACATTCGCACCTTGCCGGGCGAACAAACCAACGGTCACGACGCCCACGATATTATTGATCGTCGCTTCCAGTGCTACCGGATCCGCGATGTGCAGACCATGCACATCAAGAATCATATTGCCGTTATCCGTCAATAAAGGTTTGCCGTCTTTCAGGCGCAAACGCGCCTCACCTCCCAGCGCATTGAGCTTACGCGCCACCACCGCATGCGACATCGGAATCACCTCCACCGGCAACGGAAACTTGCCCAGTTGATCGACGAGTTTAGAGCCATCGGCGATACAGACAAATTTATCGGCCACGGAAGCCACAATTTTTTCACGGGTCAACGCAGCGCCACCGCCTTTAATCATCGCGCCTTGTGGCGTAATCTCATCTGCCCCGTCGATATACACGGGCATGGATGTCACTTCATTCAGATCGAGCACGGTGATGCCGTGATCACGCAAGCGTTGCGCGGTAGCTTCCGAAGAAGCAACTGCCGCTTTGATTTTATGCTTCATTTTTGCCAGTTCGTCGATAAAGAAATTAGCGGTCGAGCCTGTGCCGACGCCAACAATCTCATTTTCAACAACATAAGCAATCGCTGCCTGGGCAACAGCGCGTTTCAGTTCATCCTGGGTCATGGTGATTTCCAATCATGCGTGGACTTTAGTATTGCAGTCCAAAAGTTCAAAAAATTTGCGCTATTTTACCGGACAGCAGACCACTACATAGTAAAGCTCAGACTGGCCACAACGGCGCATCATCCATCAGCGCGATCTGCTCGCGCAATTCGAGTATGCGATCCTGCCAGTAACGTTGGCTGTTAAACCACGGGAACGCCGCCGGAAACGCCGGGTCGTCCCAGCGTTGCGCCAGCCACGCCGAATAATGCAGCAGGCGCAGGGTTCGCAATGCTTCAATCAGATGTAACTGGCGCGCATCAAAGTCAAAGAAATCTTCATAACCGACCAGAATATCGGTCAGCTGACTTTGCATCTCGGCACGGCTGCCGGACAACAGCATCCACAAATCCTGTATGCCCGGCCCCATGCGGCTATCGTCAAAATCGACAAAATGCGGCCCGGCCTGCTCGCCAGATTCCAGCCACAAGACATTGCCCATGTGGCAGTCACCATGCAAACGCAGCATCTGCACATCCCCTGCCCGCTCGTAACAGCGCGCAATACCATCGAGCGCCTGTTGCGATACCGAGGCATACGCCTGCAGCAAATCTGGCGGAATGAAATCATGTTCCAGCAACCATTGCCGCGGTGCGATACCAAAGGTGTGCTGATCAATTGCGGGTCGGTGACAATACGTCTGCATTGCGCCAACGGCGTGTATGCGTCCGATAAAGCGCCCCAGCCATTCCAGCGTGGCGGCATCGCCGATTTCCGGCGCACGTCCACTCTGCCGTGGGAACAAGGCAAAACGATAGCCGTGATACTGATGCAGACTGTCGCCAGCGACATTCACCAATGCGGGGACAACGGGTATCTCTTGCGCTGCCAGCTCGCGCACAAACTGGTGCTCTTCGAGAATCGCCGCATCGCTCCAGCGCTGTGGCCGGTAAAACTTAGCGATCACAGCAGGCGCGTCATCCAGCGCAAGCTGATACACGCGGTTTTCATAGCTATTGAGCGCCAATAAACGCCCATCACAATGCAAGCCGCAACTGTCAACGGCATCAAGCACCAGATCGGGCGTCAGGTCGGCGAAGGAAACGGCCAAAGTTACAGGGGAAATTTGTTCTGTCATAGCCGAATTGTACGTGCTTATCCAGCATAGGCTTTGATTTACGCGCCTCTGAGAACGATTTAATTCCACGGAAAAACGCAGAAAACACCTGCACAGCCTGACGACAAAGCGCTACACTTCCGGTATTTTCATCACACCAACAGGTAACACCATGCATCTCGACGAACCGCTCAGCGACAAAGAATTCAACGAACTCGATAAATTTCTCATGTCCGATAAGGTAGGCGATGAAGGTATGACGATGGATGCGCTGCACGGCTATCTGACGGCGATTGCACTGGGGCCTGAAGTGATACCGATGGCAGAATGGCTGCCGAAAGTCTGGGGGCTGCCGGAACAGGGCGAACCTAAGTTCAAAAACGAAAAAGAAATGCAGCGCATCACGCAACTGATTGCGCGTTTTATGAATGAAATACAGATTACGTTTGAAGTCGCCCCCCAGGAATACGAACCTCTATTCTGTGTGATGGAGCAAAACGGCAAAGAACTCATCGATGGTGAAACCTGGGCCTGGGGTTTCTGGGAAGGCATGCAATTGCGTGAAGAAGCCTGGGAAGCCGCCTGGGAATCCGAAGAAATCGGTCCTTTGCTGCAACCGATCTATTTGCTGGGCGCCGAAGAAATCGAAGAAGATGAAATGCGTTTCGTCGATACACCGGAAAAATGCCACGAACTGGCGCTGACGCTGGAAGCTTCGATTCCCGCGATACGCCGTTTCTGGGTGCCTTTGCGTAAATCCGGTGTCACAACCGTAAAACGCGACGCACCGAAAGTCGGACGCAATGATCCCTGCCCCTGCGGCAGCGGCAAGAAATACAAAGCCTGCTGCGGCGCTGAACCAACTATCCATTAATTCGGGTTCACGATAACAAGCAGCAGGTATCAGGAAGAAAATATTATGTTTGTTTTCTTCCTGAAAGCGACCAAAGCGCTAGTCAATACAGACCCCAGCTTCACTCATAACGCAGCAACGACGAAGCAATTACTTGAAAGGCCGCCATGGGCATAGAATATTCGATAGAATTTTCCTTTACCGATGCACATCGGGTCGCCAGTTTATTCGCCACCATCGGCGCATTGCCCGTTGCCTTGCCCACCGGTGCCCGTTACGACTTTCAATCCGCCGTTTCAGGAAGAATGCCGGACGGAACAGCAAAAATAACAGACTCAGGCGTGATTTTTTATTCGCACGGCGGACAAGGCGAGGAATACTTAGGCAAAGTAATCGCTTCGCTGGTAAGAGAATTCGGTAGCGTCAGCGTCCGTAAGATCTGATCAGCTCGGCGCCGTTTTGCCGCGACCTACGCTCATGCTGAAGTCATGCCGCTGGAAGGAAACCTCTAGCAGTACCACTGGCGAACACATTCCCAGCATGTTATTTTTTGCTCTTTCGTTTTAAGACAGCAGGAGACCCACATGAGCTTGCAAGAACAATTCAATCAGGCGTTGGCAGATTCTAAAAATTTATCTGAACGTCCTGACAATATGACGCTGTTAAAAATTTACGCTTTGTATAAACAAGGCAGCACCGGCGACGTAACTGGCGATCGTCCTGGTATGACGGACTTTGTCGGTCGCGCTAAGTTTGATGCGTGGGCCGGCCTGAAAGGCACCACGCAGGAAGCCGCGATGCAACAGTACATTGATCTGATTAACTCACTGAAATAAACAATAAAAACGCAATTAAAAAAAGCCCTGGTCAGGGCTTTTTTTGCGTCATTTTTTTGGCAAACAGCGTCAGAGTTTCAGCAGATTCGGCGGTACCTGCCCGCTCAGACCGGCGATCAGATTGTCGGCGGCACAATTCGCCATTGCCAGACGCGTTTTTTCTGACGCACTGGCAATATGAGGGGTCAGCACGACATTATCCAGCGTCAGAAAATCCGGGTGAAACTTAGGCTCATTTTCAAACACATCCAGTCCGGCAGCAGCGATACGTTTTTCGCGCAGCGCCGCAATCAGCGCCACATCATCGACAATGCCGCCACGTGCCAGATTGGTCAGTGTTGCGGTCGGCTTCATCATTGTCAGTTCAGCCGTCGCAATCGTGTGGCGGGAAGCCGGTGAATACGGCAACACCAACATCACATGATCGGCCTGGCGTAAAAGCTCTTCTTTACTGACATAAACAGCATTATTCGCCTGTGCTTCCAGCTCTGGCGCAATACGCGAACGGTTGTGATAAATCACGCGCATATTAAATCCAGTGGAACGGCGCGCAATCGCCTGTCCGATACGCCCCATACCGATAATTCCCAGGGTGGAACCGTACAGATCCGGCCCCAGGAAATAGTCGTAACGCCATTTATTCCATTTCCCTGCCCGCAGCCAGTGTTCTGATTCGGTAATACGACGCGCCGCCGCCATCATCAGCGCCCAGCCAAAATCGGCTGTCGTTTCATTCAACACATCCGGCGTGTTACTCGCCATCACGCCATGCACAGAGCAAGCTGGCAAATCAATGTTGTCGTAACCGACTGCCATATTCGCGACCATTTTCAACTCCGGCACTTGCTGCAACAAAGCCGCGTCGATGCGCGCACTTGCGGTCGCCAGTATCCCGGCTTTGCCAGCCAGACGCTGCGCCAGCTCTGCGGGCGTAAAAATCACATCATCCTGATTCGACTCAACCTCAAAATGCTGATGCAAACGGTTCAATACTTCTGGGAATATCGCTCTGGCAACCAAAATCGCTGGTTTCATAGTTAACAACTTTCTTTACATTAAGGGCTGATGGTTGCTTATCTTAACCTCGAAAAAGAAGTTTTTCCGGGTTCCTCTGCGCCCTTAAAAACTTTCATCTCAGCAATCAACAGGCGTGACGATTTTCATCGATAGTGACCCATATCAATAACAATGATCATGAATCCACTTAAAATACGATCTTGCGTTTCCGCTGACAAAAGCCCGCTGCCAGAACCGCTTTTAATCCCTGTCTGCATTTGCTTATGCGCAAACGATATAAGTGCAGTTTGTGAGAACTCTTAAATTGCCTTAAAATACAAGGCTTTGCAGCCTGAGCACGCGTTATTCTGCGATCTGGCTGCGCCAACATCCCGAATTTTTTAGATTGGACTGTTATGACCCACGTTGTGACCGAATCCTGCATCCGCTGCCGTTATACTGATTGCGTGGATGTCTGCCCAGTGGACTGCTTTCGCGCTGGCCCGAATTTCCTGGTGATTGATCCGGACGAATGCATCGATTGCGCTGTCTGCGTTGCAGAATGCCCGGCGAATGCGATTTTTGCTGAGGAAGACGTACCTTCTGATCAGCAACAATTCATCAAGATCAATGCGGAGCTGACACGCAACTGGCCTTCCATCACTAAAACAGTGGCGCCGCTCGCTGATGCGGATGACTGGAAAGATGTCAAAGACAAGCTGCAATATCTGGAGCGCTAATCTGGCGCGGATAAATCCGCTCAGCTTATTCACGTAATTTAAGCAATATCAGGAACTATCTAGTCGTATGGAAAACAAACAAACTACCCAGGCAAATGGCGTTATTGAAGCAGATGCCGTCATCGTTGGCGCAGGTCCGGTTGGCCTGTTTCAGGTGTTTGAATTAGGTCTGCTCGAAATTAAAGCCCACGTCATTGATTCTCTGCCAGTAGTTGGCGGTCAGTGCGTCGAGTTGTATCCTGATAAACCGATCTATGACATCCCTGCGGTTCCGGTTTGCACCGGCCAGGAACTGACCGATAATCTGCTCAAGCAAATCGAGCCGTTTGAACCGACCTTCCATCTGGGGCAGGAAGTGACACTGGTTGCGCGTCGTGAAGATGGCCGTTTCGACCTCGAAACCTCCACAGGCACACGCTTCATCACCAAAACAATATTCATTGCAGCCGGCGTAGGCTCGTTCCAGCCACGCACATTAAAAGTCGACGGCATTGAAGCATTTGAAGGCAAACAAGTCTTCTACCGAGTCAAAGATCCTAGCCAGTTCTATGGTAAAAACCTGGTGATCTGCGGTGGTGGTGATTCAGCGCTCGACTGGGCACTGAATCTTGTCGGTAAAGCAGAATCCGTCGTCTTGTTACATCGCCGTGAAGATTTCCGCGCTGCACCGGCCTCCGTCGCCAAGATGAAAGAATTATGCGACAACTATGAAATGCAACTGACGATCGGTCAGGTTACCGGCATTGAAACCAAAGATGACTTGCTGTCTGAGATCAAAGTTACAGGTGCAGACGGCGTCACACGCCGCATGCCGCTGGATAATCTGCTGGTGTTCTTCGGCCTCTCACCAAAACTCGGCCCTATTGCCGAATGGGGTCTGGAAATCGAACGCAAGCAATTGAAAGTCATGGATACTGAAAAATTCGAGACGAATGTTCCGGGTATTTTCGCTGTGGGTGACATCAATACCTATCCAGGTAAGAAAAAACTGATTTTGTCGGGCTTCCATGAAGCCGCACTGGCTGCTTTCGGTGCGGCACCGTATATTTTCCCTGAAAAGAAAATCCACATGCAATACACGACAACGTCACCAAAACTGCATAAGATTCTGGGTGTGGATACACCAACGTTCGACTAAGTCGTATCGTTTCTAAAAAAAGCGCAAAGGTAAAAACTTTGCGCTTTTTTATTGGAAAAAAATGTTCGAATCCTATTTATTCGACAATAAATTTATATCCTGATCACATTTGTAACATTAATTTGCATCCGAACGATTGGTAACAACACCAGAAAAACCAAAAAATTCAAAACTGGTTTATGATGCAATGCAATATCCCTATAAAAATACTGCCATAAGCAGAGAGAACTTTTCCTAAAATCCAATCAGTTGTAAGAAAACGGACTATCCGTCTTTGACCAGAAAGATGTCATCATGCTCTATCAACTCCACGAACTTAATCGCGCTTTCCTGACACCGCTCACTCAATGGGCTGAAGCCTCCTCCAAGCTCTTCACTAACCCGGTTTCTCCTCTCGCACACACACCTTACGCTCAGAGGGTCGCCGCTGGTTACGAATTAATGTTCAGACTGGGGAAAGATTACGAGAAACCGGAATTTGGCATCACATCAACGACGATCAACAAACAAGTGGTGGAAATCGTCCAGGAAACAACAGTAATCAAGCCCTTTTGCAAGTTACTGCACTTTAAAAAAGTATTACCGACAAAAGACCTGCAAAAATTAAAGCAACCCAAAGTATTACTGGTCGCACCGCTATCAGGACACCACGCAACTCTTTTGCGCGATACTGTGCGCGGCTTATTGCCACTGCACGATGTCTATATCACTGACTGGACCGATGCACGCATGGTACCGTTGTCGGAAGGTCGCTTTCACTTGCATGACTATATCTACTATGTGCAGGAATTTATCCGCACTCTAGGCCCGGATCTGCATGTTATTTCAGTATGTCAGCCGACTGTTCCGGTACTGGCAGCGATTTCTCTGATGGCCACCGATAAAGATCCTTATCTGCCCAAAACCATGACGATGATGGGCGGACCGATAGATCCGCGCAAATCACCGACGCAAGTCAACAACCTCGCCACCGAAAAGAAATTCTCGTGGTTCGAGAACACCGTGATTTACAGCGTGCCGGCAAACTATCCGGGCTATGGTCGCAAAGTCTATCCGGGCTTTTTACAGCATACGGGCTTTGTCGCCATGAATCCGGATCGTCACGCACAAAGCCACTGGGATTTTTACCAGCATCTGGTCAAAGGTGATGATGAATCTGCAGAACAGCATCGCAAGTTTTACGATGAATACAATGCGGTTCTGGATATGCCGGCCGATTACTATCTTGAAACCATTAAAACCGTGTTCCAGGAATTTCATTTGCCGAAAGGAACCTGGGAAGTCGAAGGTAAAATGGTGCGTCCGCAGGACATCAAAACAGTGGCCTTATTCACTGTTGAAGGTGAACTCGACGATATTTCCGGCGCAGGTCAAACGCAAGCCGCACATGAGCTTTGCAGCAGCATTCCGGCAAACATGAAACAGGATTTCGTTGCTCCCGGCTGTGGACATTACGGCATTTTTTCAGGACGCCGCTGGCGGGAAATCATCGCTCCGAAAATTGCGGAATTTATTCAGAAACACGCTTGATCTCATTGCCATCCACAAGGGTTCAGAACGGCAAATCTGCAGCCACTATTCTCACGGATGGTGGCTTTTTTCATTGTTGTTCCTGAAATTTGCGTAGATAATCTCGGCTTCACACAACGCATTTATTTGTTTACTTCATTTCCCGTGTCCACTTCCATCGCCGCACAAATCGAAGATCTGCTTCCACAGACGCAATGCACCAAATGTGGCTATCCTTCCTGCCACCTGTACGCCACCGCAATTGCCTCTGGCGAAGCCAGCTACAACCAATGCCCTCCGGGTGGTCAACAAGGTGTGGAGCGTCTGGCGCACTTGCTGGGTCAGCCTGTGATCGCACTCGACATCCGCCGGGGTGCTGAACGGGAACGCCCGGTTGCGGTCATTGATGAAGCCTTTTGCATAGGCTGCACACTTTGCATACAAGCATGCCCCGTCGATGCGATTATTGGTGCGCCTAAGCAGATGCATACCGTGATCGCCAACCTGTGCACAGGTTGCGATCTCTGTGTTGCCCCATGCCCTGTCGATTGCATCGCGATGTTACCGGCGACTGAGGGAAAAACCGGTTGGGATGCATGGAGTCAGGAACAGGCAAATAGCGCGCGTCAGCAGTTCGAATTCAGAACCATGCGTTTAGCGCGTGAAAAGCGTGAAAATGACGAGCGCCTGGCGGCCAAGGCCGCTGCAAAACTAAAGGCGCTGGAATTGGAACCTGCGCTGAGCGAGGAAGAAATACGCAGCAAAGAACGTAAAAAGGCGGTGATTGCCGCCGCAATGGAACGCGCCAGATTAAAAAAAATTGCAGCAGAAGCGGAGCAAAATAAATCATGAATGCAGAAAAACGGCATACCATTTTTACGCGTCTGCAAAAAGAAAACCCGCATCCAACAACAGAACTTGAATACAAAACGCCTTTCGAATTACTGATTGCGGTCTTATTGTCGGCTCAGGCAACCGATGTTTCCGTCAACAAGGCTACCCGCGTGCTGTATGCAGTCGCCAACACCCCCGAAGCGATTTATGCGCTCGGTGTTGATGGATTAATTCCGTATATTCAGACGATAGGCTTGTTCAGGACCAAAGCAAAAAATGTGATAGCGACCTGTCATCTGCTGATGACGGAGCATCATAGCGAAGTGCCGCACAACCGCGAAGCATTGGAAGCCTTGCCCGGTGTCGGCAGAAAAACCGCCAACGTGGTGATGAATACTGCGTTTGGCGAACCAACCATCGCGGTCGATACGCACATTTTCAGGGTATCAAATCGTACCGGCATCGCACCGGGTAAAAATGTTGATATTGTCGAACAAAAACTGATGAAATTCGTACCAAAAGAATTCCGTCAAGACGCCCATCACTGGCTGATCCTGCATGGACGATATACCTGTATCGCCAGAAAACCCAAATGCTGGAATTGCATGATCGCTGATTTATGCGAGTACAAACAAAAAACGCCCTTACCCGATAAGGTGTAAAGGCGTAATCGCATCGCGATTAACGTATATATGCATGTGGTGCACGTTGTTTCAAACTATGTGCATCACCAGCTAAGCACGCTATACAATTTTGCAGGCTTCCTCAAAACTGAGGCGTGGTGAACGAGGGAATAATTTCTCTGCATCGCCATAACCCAGATTACAGATAAAATTAGCTTTCACTTCCGTTCCAGCAAAAAAACTTTGATCGATCTTCTCTGCATCAAAGCCAGACATAGGCCCGCAATCCAGTCCAATCGCTCGTGCCGCCAGCATCAGATAAGCGCCTTGCAATGACGAATTACGAAATGCCGTCGTCTCAATCGCCGCCTGATTCCCGACGAACCATGAACGCGCATCGGTATGCGGGAAGAGTTTAGGCAATTGTTCATAAAACGCCATATCCATACCGATAATGGCAGTCACCGGTGCAGTTTTTACCTTGTCGACATTGCCCGCAGAGACGCAGGCAGCTAACTTTGCCTTTTCAGCGTCCGACTTTACAAAGACTATGCGCGCCGGCGTTGAATTCGCCGCAGTCGCGCCCCACTTCATCAATTCATAAATCTGATACAACTGCGCGTCGCTGACTGGCTTGGCGAGCCAGACATTATGCGTGCGGGCGTGGGAAAATAGAGTGTCGAGGGCGTCTTGATTCAGCATTGTTTTTCCTTTTTACTGTGACAGATGAATAAATGAAGTCTGAAAATGTTCAGGCTTCAAAGCGATAAATGAAAAATCCCCTACAATAGCAAACTTCAAATTTAAGCTCCGGTATCAATGTTATGTTTAACCCCAGCCAACAAGATGTCAGACGTTTTTTTTGCGAAACCTACAGAAAAAACCAGGCACGTGAGATTCTGACGCCACTGGAAGCGATTGCTTCAGACTGGATCAGGCAACACCCTGAATACGATGAGACTTTACACGATGCAGAAGAAGCGCTGCAGGCGAATTACAGCGTCGATCAGGGACAAACCAATCCTTTTCTACATTTATCGATGCATCTGTCGATTTCAGAGCAAATCTCTGTCGATCAGCCGCGCGGCGTCAAAGCAGCATTTCAGACTCTCGCCAACAAATATAACTCCGAACATGAAGCACACCATCAGATCATGGAATGTCTGGGTGAGATGATCTGGAACTCCCAGCGAACCGGGCTGCCACCGGATGGTCAGGCCTATATTGAGGCCTTACAACAACGATGCCGATAAAAAAAGCCACGGTCAACGTGGCTTTTTAACTTTTTACGCTTTGCACTCAATGAACGAGCGTTTTTCTGGCTTATTTTTTCAGTACCAGACTGCCAGGCAAACTGTGCAGGTAAGCAGCAATATTTTGAATATCAGTATTCGACAAAGCCTTTGCCTGCCCGCCCATAATCGCATTGCCACGCCCATTCGCGCCATCCGCACCGCGCTGATACGCCTTCAATGCCTGCGCCAGATAATCCACATGTTGCCCAGCCAGTTTAGGGTAAGCCGGATCAATCGGCGAGTTGTAGTCTTTACCGTGACAAGACGCACAGTTATTTTTTTCAGTTGCAGCTTTGCCAGCCTCAATATTGCCCGCAGCAAAAGCAGAAACAGAACAGAACGAAAGCAGCAACGCCATTAATTTGACTTTTTTCATCTTGATCTCCGACTCTTATTTTTGTTGTGAATAGTAAGCAGCTAAATCAGCGATATCCTGATCAGTCAGGCTACCGGCAATACCACGCATAGACGGATGTTTGCGTTCACCCTTTTGGTATGCTTTCAGCGCACTTTCTATGTATTTAGCAGACTGCCCGCCGATCATCGGGACTTGAAAAACTTCAGGGTATGTCGCCTTGTATCCGGGAATGGCATGGCAACCTATGCACATAGCAATTTTTTTATCAGCAGCATCTTTAGCATTGCCAACAACTTCAGCCGCTGCTGCAGCTTGAGCGAGACTCGTGAAAACGAGGAGTGCGAACAGTTTTTTCATATGAGCTTTAATAAGAATTATACAAACTGAAAAATGAAGACAACACCTTGATGTAGCTCAGCATTCTATATGATCAAAATCAATTTTGCGTAAAAAAAGTCAGCAAAAACCCACAATTTGCACAACTATGCAGCAGTTTGTTGCGTCCTGTGTCGTGTCGCTCTACAAAAGGTGATTTTGCTAATTTAGAAAAACGCACATCCGTGGACGTGTAAGAAATTCTGTGTGTGCGGGGCCGGGTTTTAGTTAATCGCGTTGGTGAAGCGTTCGCCAAACATGATGGCAAACTGATTGGCCGCCAGCTTCCAAGTGCGCTGTACCCAGGCCATTGAGCAGTGCGTACACCAGCACTACGTGAAACGCTATGACCAGCCCTATGCCCAGGAACTTCTTGCCCGGCTCTTGCTGGCGATCTGAAAAATCCATTCCGTCTGACTCCTTAAGCTAAGAATACGAAGGCGCTAATAATAACCTCTGTTGAATAAAAAATTTCGTCTGCTGCCTGAAAAGTTTTCATATTTTTTGTAGCAAAGACAGATTTTTTTTGTATATAGGCATTTTTTTCAGTCTTAATACCTCTTTATTGCCAGTATTGATTGGTGTTGGCTTAGCCAGTCAGTCCACTTTGTTGCCTTTTTGCTTTTTACTACGAATCGAAAAAATATAGCCGTTGAGACCGGTCGCCAGATCATGATTTTGTGATGATGATAATTTCAATTGGGTTCAACAAAACAAACCACGCTGCGCCCCGGCAACAGGAAAGTCCCGCTCTCACGCATGAAGCGTGCCTGACTGGCGATGCGCTGATCTCCCGCACCGGGCATCAGATGTACAGGGTGCAGTTGCAAGTGATGTCCTTGTTGCTCCTGAATGACCAGACTTTGTTCCTGATTGCTGACATTAATGAAATACATCACTGCTCTGAAGTTCGCTGCTTCCAGATTTTCACCATTCAGGTGGGCGGCGATGACGGCCGGATTTTGTCCCGGCCCCGTATTGAAGAAACGCAGGCGCCGTTGTATTTCTGTACTGCTGGTCAGACGGAATAAGCCGGAGCTGCTGCGTATTCTCAGCAGGTCGCGGAATGCATCGCGGCTCATGGCAATATCCTGCGGGCGTGGCTTGATCCGCGGATCGCTCAGAAGCGGTCGCATGATGGGGTAAAAACGTGCGTTATCTTTTTCTGGTGGCAGCCCGGTGCCGAAGTAATTCTGTTGATACGTCCAGTCCAGCCGGTTGAACCAGTCACCGGAATTGTAGCTGTTGCCATCCATTGATTTGGATCGCAGGATGTCTGAGCCGGCATGAAAATATGCAATGCCCTGACTGAAGGCCGTCAATCCTAAGCCCAGTACCTGCACTCTGGCGCGGTCTTCGTGGCTCGTTGTGAGGGGCAGCCGGAATGCGTTGATATCAAACAGGGTCTGGTTATCGTGATTCTCAACGTAATTGACGACTTCTGCAGGTGCGCTGGCATAACCGGCAGGCTGTCCGTTGTAGTCGATATCGCTGAGTTTTTTTGTCTGCCCATCTGCGGTCTGCATGCTATAGCCGGCAATAGAACCCGCCAGACCAAGTCGTATCATATCGGCGCTGAGTAACAATGCTTTTTTCTGCTGACTTTGCGTTGGCGACGCGTCGGCGGCTTCCAGCAAGCCATTGATATACCCCTTGTTTTGTACGATGGCAGCGGCATTGCCGTCATGTCCGCCACCGCGAATGGCGTCGCGGGCACGATCGCTGAAGGTACCGATCTGACTGCCATTCAAGGCCAGCTGCGATGCCTGAACAAAACGTGCGCCATTCGCCACTTCGCCAAAATTCCAGCCTTCGCCTATCAGTTGTATCTCTCTGCCATTATCTGTCCGCAGCGCTGCTTTTATTTCCTCCATGACTGCGCGTGGCTGATGTCCCATCAGATCAAATCGAAATGAATCCATCTTATATTCACGCGCCCATAACCTGACAGAATCGCTCATCAGCTTTGCCATCATGCGATTTTCGGTTGCCGTGTTGCCGCAGGGCTGGCAAGTGGAATCTTCCACTTTGCCCAGCGCGTTCAGCCTGTGGTAATAGCCGGGAACGATACGGTCAAGTACTGATCGCGGATGTTGTCCCGCAAACGCCGTATGGTTATAGACGACATCCATGCCGACCCGCAAACCAGCCTGATGCAGCGCCATGACCATTTTTCTCAGTTCGAGAATACGTGTCGCACCATCGTCAGGATTGCTGGCATAGCTGCCTTCAGGGGCATTATAGTGGTAGGGATCGTAGCCCCAGTTAAAGCAGTCTTGATCGGCTTGCGCGTTGATGATTGCTTGCTGATGCCGGCTGTCTGCGCCCCCGCTGACTTTCGGACTGATGCAGTGGCGCTCCGGGATGGTGGCAATATCGAAAATCGGTAATAAGTGGATATCGGTGATCCCTGCAGCGCTGATGGCTTGCAGATGGTGCATACCTGCTGACGCTGACTCGGTAAACGCCAGATATTTGCCGCGGTAGGCGGGACGTACAGTTTTATCGTTGATGGAAAAATCGCGGACATGCAGTTCGTAAATCGCCATGTCTGTCGGATTTTTTACCCGCTCAGGTATTTTGTGCTGATCCCAGCCCGCCGGTTTCAGCGCGGCGCTTTGTAAATCTGCAATATAGCTGCGGCGTGAGTCGCTGGTCAGACTGATGGAATAAGGGTCGGTCACACTATTGCGTATGAGTCCGGTGCCTGGAACAAAAACATCCACCAGATAACGGTAATAGTGACGGCTTAAATCCTGATTTACTGAGCTTGTCCAGATTCCGTTGTGCTGATTCAGGCTCATCGGCATCAGCGCCTGAGCACGACTGTCGCCGGTTTTGTAGACGCAGACGCTGACTCGTTGTGCGGTCGGTGCCCATAGCCGGAAACTGGTGCTGAACTGTGTACTGCCTCCGGATGATGGTGGGGTGATGGTCACGCCAAGCGATTCATCTGTCGCAGCCTGATACAGATCATCGATCACGCTCGCTATTTGTATATGGGTAAAATCGATGACCTCGTTGTGCTCGTTTTCCTGAACCAGGATCAGTTGCTGTTTAAGTAAGGATGTCAGTTCTTGTGCGGAGAGTTGATGTTTGAATACAGCACCTGCGGCAACAAATTTATATCGCTGCCGGATTTCTTCCGGCAGTGCGGCTGTTGTGATGTCAACCCTGATTTTCAGATCGTTACCACTGACGGGCAATCCTCTTTGTATGCGCAGCTTTCCGCTGGCCGCGGCATACAGAGCGAATGCTCCTTTTCCATCTTTTCCGGGCCACTGGATCAGATCTCGATTCAGCCAATAGGCGCGTGCTTCTGCTGGCACGGTTGATCTGCTCAGTAAAGTCTGATGCAGGGGGCGATCGCACATACGGACATCAGAAGCGTTTGTAAGCGTAAGCGGCTGAGTGCGGGTAATGGTCCTGCCTGAGCTTGCGGTCACTGCTGAGTAAGCCGCCTCAGGAACCAGCCACACGAGGGAGCAGATGCCGAAGATCAGTCCGGCTCTTGCTCTGTTCCATACATGCGAGCGCGGCGCCATGTGCTTGCTTATTTGCACGTTTGTCTCCAAATAAGTAGTTCAACTACATTTGTATTTATTGATGTTATGTGGGAATCTTCACTTTTTTCAACGATGTATGTGTTTTATTTAGTGAATTTATCTTGGAATTTTAAAAATAGTTAGACAGCGAGATTTGTTGAATGTAGTATTGTTACATAAATTATCTGAGCCGGCTCAGAATTTTTCCAATTTGAGCTTATCCATATTCACGGTGAGAAGTCGTGCAAGATTTGAAAAAACAAAACTATACGTCGCCACGTTTACTTGCCGATATCGGTGGGACGAATGCACGCTTTGCGCTGGAAACCGGGCCACATTGTTTTGAGGCTGTGGCGGTACTTGCCTGCAATGAGTACGCAACAATTCAGCAGGCACTCACCGCTTATCTGCACAGCGATGCAGTGCAGCGAGTCTGCCGGCAACCGGTTTTGCATGCGGCGATTGCGATTGCGAACCCTGTTAACGGTGATCAGATCAGTATGACGAATCATCACTGGGCTTTTTCGATTCAGACCTTGCGTGATGCACTGCATCTGCAGACACTGTTGGTCGTGAACGATTTCACCGCTTTGGCGATGGCCTTGCCTTACCTGGAAAATCATCAGCGTGTGCAGATAGGTGGCGGACAGGCTCTGCCTGAGCGGGTGATTGGCCTGATCGGACCTGGTACCGGTCTTGGGGTCTCGGGCATCGTCCCGGCGGGAAAACAGTGGGTTCCCCTCAGCAGCGAGGGTGGGCATGTCAGCTTTTCTCCGGTCGATGCGGCAGAGGTCGAATTATTAACAGTGATCTGGCGGGAATTTCCGCATGTTTCTGCTGAACGCCTGATTTCTGGCATGGGTCTGGAGATTATCTATCGCGCTCTGGGCGAATTACGCGGCGATACGACGGATGTTGATTTATCGGCTGCTGACATCAGTCGTCGTGCAATCGATGGCAGTTGTGCCAGATGCCGTCAGACCATTACACATTTTTGTGGCATGCTGGGGACGGCGGCTGGTAATCTGGCTATGACCTTAGGGGCGACCGGTGGCGTCTATATTGGCGGCGGCATCGTACCGCGCCTCGGCGATTTATTCCTGCAATCCGCTTTTCGTCAGCGTTTCGAGGCGAAAGGGCGGTTTGCGCATTATCTGGCGGATATTCCTACCTTTCTGATTACGGCGGAATATCCTGCGTTTCTGGGTGTGTCGGCAATACTGTCAGAAAAATTATCGCTCGCTGAGTGCGCTGCAAACTGACGCTGTGTTCTTCTTTTAATTTTGCTTACTATGCTTGCTAATTCGACCTCCGGTAATTCTGCTCAGCAATCTGATTTCCATTCGCAATGGTGGCGCGAAGCGGTGATTTATCAGGTGTATCCGCGCAGTTTTTTGGATACCAATGGTGACGGTGTCGGCGATCTGCCGGGGATTACTGCCAAACTGGATTACATCGCACAGTTGGGGGTGGATATCGTCTGGATTTCACCGTTTTTTACTTCACCGATGAAAGACTTCGGTTATGACGTTGCTGATTATTGTGATGTCGATCCTTTATTCGGGACGCTGAGTGATTTTGATCGTTTGCTTGAACGAGCGCATGCACTAGGCCTGAAAGTCATGATAGATCAGGTGTTGTCGCATTGTTCGGATCAGCATCCATGGTTCGTCGAAAGCCGTCAAAGTCGTGATAATCCCAAGGCTGACTGGTATGTGTGGGCAGATCCGCTGGCAGATGGATCGCCGCCGAATAACTGGCTCTCGGTTTTTGGTGGTTCTTCCTGGCAATGGGATGCGCGCCGCCGTCAATACTATCTGCATAATTTTCTGGCGAGTCAGCCGGATCTGAATTTTCATCACCCTGATGTGCAGCAGGCGCATTTGAACAACATGCGTTTCTGGCTGGAACGTGGCGTTGATGGCTTCCGTCTCGATGCCTGTAACTTTCATTTTCATGATCGTTCTTTACGCAGCAATCCTCCCGCCACCAATCGCGATACCAAGACGGTACAAGACAATAATCCTTACGGTATGCAGTCGCATATATATGATAAGACGCAGCCCGAGAATATCGCTTTTCTGGAAAAAATGCGTGCTCTGCTGAATGAGTACGGAGCGATCGCAATCGGTGAGGTGGGTGCAGATGACTCGCTGGGCGTCATGGCTGAATATACGGCGGATGATAATAAGCTACATATGGCGTACAGCTTCAATTTACTGACGCCTGACGTGTCTGCAGCATATATCCGCACTCAGGTAGAGGAGTTTGAAGCGCGGGTGAAAGGTGGCTGGGTTTCGTGGTCGGTAGGTAATCACGACGTGGTGCGCGTGATGTCCCGTTGGGGCGGAGATGCAGCTACACCGCAATTTGCAAAAATGATGATGGCACTGCAGGCAGCGCTGAAGGGCACACCATGTCTGTATCAGGGGGATGAGCTGGCGCTGACCGAGGCTGATATTGCATATGAGGATATACAGGATCCCTACGGAATTACCTTCTGGCCGGAATTCAAAGGGCGCGACGGCTGTCGCACTCCTATGCCATGGCGCGCCGATCAGCCGCACGCTGGATTTACTGACGGCAAGCCGTGGTTGCCAGTTCCCGCTGAACACATCGCCGTCGCGGTTTCGCAGCAGGAACAGGAGGCAGATTCTGCACTCATGTATGCGCGCCGTATCTGGCGCTGGCGAAAACAGTATCCACAACTGACGCAGGGTGATATCCGTTTTTTTGATACACCTGAGCCTGTGCTGGCATTATGCCGTCAGCTGGACGGGCAGCCGGTCATTTTTGCTGCATTCAATTTGGGTGACAAAGCGGCCAGTTTTGTCTGGACGGATGTTGCCGGTAGTATCACCTTGCAGGGCTATGATTTACCCGGAACATTAAACGGCAGCGTGCTTGAGCTACCAGCATATGGTGCCTGGTTCGGCACACTTTAAGCATATTACTCAGGCGAGAGATCATACAGTCGCTGCCCGCTCTGACGACTTTGAATATCTTAAGTGCTGGCGGGACTATAAAGACTCATTTTCCCGTCAGATAAATCCTGTCGTCAAAAGTGAACAGCCATTCAGGGCGATAAACCGCGAATATTGTGGTCAGAAAACCGACTAAAAAAGCCTCGCCCCATGTCAGTAAAAGCATGTAGGCAACGGCATCGGTAGGGATGACTTTGACCGGTGCTAGCAGCATATGTGCCGCCAGCGCCAGCAAACCTGCACTGGCATTCACCACCAGTGAGCCAAAGAAGCCATTGCCAAACAGATACACAAACATATGATGAGGTAAATACTGCCGGGTTTTGCTCAGAATCAGTTCACTCAGATAGCCGGGGAAAACAGCGAGTACCAGAATATTGGCGCCGAGATTCAGCCATAGACCATCGTATTCTGCGGTATATCCGAGCGTGGCAATCGCGATTCCTAAAATTGCCAATGGTCTGCCGAACATCAGCGCAAATAAGGCGACGCCCATCAGATGCAGGTGCAGATCTTTATGCACAGGAATGCGCATACGCCACAGCAGTATCAGCACAATGATGCTGGCACACCAGGCGGAAAATACAGTGGGTTCCTGTAATCGTTTCCACGGAATTTTCCGGATTTCCGCTCCCAGCAGTATCAGTGCCGCCAACATTGCAAAAATACACAAACCGACATCAACAGGAGTATAAAAAATGCCCATGGGAGATCCGCTACAATAGTTCGCAATAGTTCAGGTGTTCATCATAATCCTGATTCGCCACAGGCGTACTGCGTGGCATCAATAAAAAAAGACAAGCAAGGCAGTCCCTTTGCTTGTCTTTTAAATTTGAATGGCGTGTAAGTTAAGGATCGACCAGGGTCACTGTTGCCGTTGCTGTTTTTCCTTTGCCATCGCTGATGGTGTATTGAAAGCTGTCACGTAGAAAGCTGCCAAATGGAGAGAACACCACTTTATTACCAGAAATGCGGAGTGAGCCGGTATTGCCAGCCATCGGTGTAACGGACACGATTGTCAATGGATCGCCATCAGGATCACTGTCATTGGCAAGAGGATCAAGCGTCGTGTCAGAGGTACCGGAAACAGTGAATAAATCATTTCTGGCGACAGGTGCATTATTAGCTGCCGGTGCAATGACATTGAGAGTGACTTGCGCACTTGCTTTCCCGCCACGACCATCGCTGATCGTATATTGAAAACTACCCGGTAAAAAATTGCTGCCCGGAGTGAAAATCACCTTATTGCCGGAAATACGGATGCTGCCATTATTTCCTGTTAAAGCGGAAATTGCAGAAATGCTTAAAGGATCGCCATCAGGATCACTATCATTCGCCAGCAGATCAAGCACCATGTCGGAACTGCCCGGGACACTGAAAGTATCGTCGTTGGCGACCGGTGCTCTATTTGCGGCAGCAATGCTGACATTGACTTGCGCGGTGGACTGCCCGCCACGGCCATCACTGATGGTATAACTGAAACTGTCGTTGCCGCTGTAATCAGGATGAGGAACGTAGACAATTTTTTGTGATTGTATTGTCGCTGTTCCGTGAGCCGCACCGCTGACGGTACTGATCGTGATCGCATCCGAATCAGGGTCTGTGTCATTACTTAAAACATCAATCACGACAGACTGATTCTGCTGCGTGCTGGCGTTGTCATTCGTCGCCTGGGGAGCCCGGTTCAGATAATTTCGGGTCCTGGTTTCAGTTTGTGTTTTTTCCTGAGAGCGATAGGTATCGACCGTGCGCTTGTGTTCCACAGAGTTGCGTAAGGCGCGGCTTATCCATGCCGGCTCCTGAGGAATATCCTCGCGTTTGTAAGTGACTTCCGCTGCCGGTGCAGGCAGAACCTGTTCCGGTATTTCTATGACTTCTGTTTTATCGATGCGACTGACAAATTCCAGATCGACGCGGCGATTTTTTTCGCGGAATTCTTTGGTTGCCGGATACTTAGGCGCCAGCTTGCCTTTGCCTTCAACCACAACTTCTTCAGTATTCACCACACCCAGAGAAATCAGATAATCCCGCACCGCGACCGCGCGTGACAGCGACAGTTTCTGGTTGTAGTTAACCGAACCGATGTCGCAGGTATGCCCGGTAATTCTGATATTCCCTTCGTGCGGATATTTTTTTAAGGTTTCAGCAATTTTCGCCAGTTCCTGTTTTGCAAAATCGGTCAATCCCGCACTATCGATTTTAAAGAAGGCATCACCGGTCATGGTGGTCGTTGTTTTGACCAGGCGCTGCTCGCTTCTTGCAGGGATAATAGTCAGTGCCGCAGGTACGGCAGGTACTTCCACCATCCTGTATTTTTGCTCAAAGCGGCTGCTGGTAGCGCCAAAACTGTAGCGATACATCAGATTAATACGGCGATCATTTTGCTGATTGTCGAAGTCACCTGATTTACGATACTGACCAACTTGCAATGCCAGGCTATGTGGGGTGCCGACAAAAAACTTTTCTGCAGTGAGGTTCGCGCCGACTTGTTTGCTGCTGGCTTTCCCCCATTCATAATCCAGGCCAGCGGTGAGACGTACGGCATTTTCTGCGTAGTAATGCCCGATCCGGGCACCGATGCCATAATCGTAGGCGCGCTCATACAGGCGAGTGTTTGTCATGGTCGTGATCGTGTCAATATAGGCGCGACCAGCGTCATTACCGCTTTGTTCTGTCACTGTTGTTGTCAGAGTGTTTTGTAACAGTCGTTTGCTGGTGGGGCTGTAACTGGCATACACATGACCAAACCAATCCTGATTTTCCTGACCGATGCCGATGCTGAGTTTCTTATCTTTCAGTTCGTTCTGGTCGATAGCGGCAAAATACTTGATGACGGAGTTTTGTTGCAGCGAGTGGTAGCTAAGTTTCCCGCCGCCGGATTTGTTGCTCAGCCATACTTCTCCCAGCCAGACCTTGGACCCTGTGTCAGATAAAACGCCAAAAAACTCGCCGGTAAAGGCGCCGCCATTCTGATAGCCGATGCCGATGCGGGAATTTTCGCCGATAAATTGCAAATTCCCGCCGTTCTGTATTCTGGCATCCTGAGATTGTTGCGCTGATGCCGGATTGAGCTGGGCCAGCAAAGTAATAAGTAAAAGAGAGAGCTTAGGTCGAGTGTATCGGGCGGACATAACAAGCGAATTAGTGATTGAGCCGGAGCCATGCGCGCGGGCTGGCAATAAATGATGGCAGATCGCCCGATCAAAACGCCGCGTTTAGATTGGCATAAAAAAAACCGCATCAGCCAGAGCGTAATGCGGACGTTTTAACTACTTCAAAAACGCATCAGATGTATCTGATCGACTATCCCAACATTAAGAGTGCCCGATACTATATTTTGCACGCAGGGGTGTCAAGCCAGACTGACGAGTTCATGAAACGCAAAGATTTGTTTGGTGACAAGCGAAATCGGGGAATGCGATGCAAAAACCAAAAAGGGCTTACATTTCTGTAAGCCCTTGAATTCTGGTGGTGATAGGTGGACTTGAACCACCGACCCCAGCATTATGAGTGCTGTGCTCTAACCAGCTGAGCTATATCACCAAGAAGCCCTAGATTATGTCAGCAGCTCATGCAGGTGTCAATACCGCGCCTCTGTTTTTTGTCGCAGCGATCCGGTATTTTGCAAAAAAACAAACATTTTGATTGCATATGTGCGGAATGACGGCAATTTCGCTACTTTTTTGCCATTTCCTGTTGTACCAGATGCAGGATTTGCTGTGAGGGATTCTGGCTCAGGCAATCTATCAGTATGCGTTCCGGCATAGAGCGCAACCAGGTCAGCTGGCGTTTGGCCAGCTGGCGGGTGGCGATAATGCCGCGTTCCCGCATCTCTTCATAAGTACAGAGCTGGTCAAGATAATCCCATGCCTGACGATAACCGACGCAGCGTATTGATGGCAGATTTGCGTGTAAATCTGGTCGTTGCTTTAACTGTTTCACTTCCTCTAAAAAACCGTTTTGCAGCATCAGGTCGAAACGGTCTGCAATGCGCTGGTGCAGAACGCTGCGGTCGGATGGTTCCAGTGAAATCGGCAGCATGGCGAATGCGGGGCCAGCTTTTGTCTGTTTCGCGAGAAGTGCAGACATCGACTGTCCGCTTAGCGTGATAATTTCGAGCGCTCTTTGTATGCGCTGGCTGTCATTGGGATTCAGTCGCGCGGCCGTTTCAGGGTCGAGGGTCGCCAGACGCGCATGCAAACCCGGTACGCCTATGCGTTCCGCTTCCGCATCCAGTTCGGCGCGTAACACCGGATCAGCACCGGGCAGATCGTCGAGTCCGTATTTCAATGCATTGAAATACATCATGGTGCCGCCGACCAGAATAGGTAATTTGCCTCTTGCCTGAATATCAGCGACCAGTCTTTCTGCATCTTTACGGAATTGCGCGACAGAATACGACTCCACCGGATCAATAATATCGATCAGATGATGTGGTGCGCTGGCGAGTTCTGCTGAGGACGGTTTTGCCGTGCCGATATCCATGCCACGATAAATCAGCGCTGAATCAACAGAGATAATTTCGGATGGAATGTGTCTGGCGATTTCCAGTGCGGCAGCCGTTTTGCCGGAGGCTGTCGGCCCCATGATCGCGATGACGTTGGCGGCATTCGAGGTGTTCATGCTAATTCCGTTTTTATAATTAATGTCGTTGGTAACGGTGTTGATAGTTCACGATGGTTAGAATTTACTGACCACGCAAGAACATTTTATCGAGATCGTTCAGGCCGAGTTGTACCCATGTTGGTCGTCCGTGATTGCACTGATCAGCGCGCTCCGTTTGCTCCATCTGACGCAACAGCGCATTCATTTCCGGAACGGTGAGGCTGCGATTGGCACGCACCGCTGTATGACAGGCAAGGGTGCCGAGCAATTCATTGCGTCTGTCAATCAGGACACGTGAGCCGCCGAATTCGCGCACTTCGCGCAATACGTCTCGTGCGAGTGATTGTGCATCGGCATTTTTAAGCAATGCTGGTACGGCGCGCACCGCCAGCGTGGTGGGCGATATCGCCGCCATGTCAAACCCCAGTGCTTTTAATGTGTCCTGATGTTCTTCGACAGTGCCGACTTCAATCGCATCAGCATAAAAGGTCACAGGAATCAGCATCGGTTGCACAGGCATGGCGTTTTCATCGAGCGCATTCTTGAGCTGTTCATACAAAATGCGTTCATGCGCGGCATGCATATCCACCAGTACCAGACCTTTGCTGTTTTGTGCGAGTACATACACACCGTGCAACTGGGCCAGCGCAAAACCTAAAGGATGCTCGTCCTCAGGCAGGGATTGTGCAGGAATGGCATTTTCTGTGCGGGCGCTGTCGCTAAACATCGCACCGTAATTTTGCAGAGTCTGCGCGACACCGTTACCGCTACCAGTCTGATTGCGCCCCCATTGATCGTAAGCATTCGGCATACCGCTGCCAGCATTCGCATACGGTGACGGCGTTGCGAATTGTGTGGCAAACGTCGTTTGTTCGCCGGCAATCCACGGCATTGCTTTTCCTGCTAATACGGATGATGCTGACGCGGCGGTGGCGGGGGCCGGCACGGTACCGAAAGATGTTGCCGATGTTTGCGCCAGCGCGCGGCTGACAGCATGAAATACAAATTGATGTACCGCGCGGCTGTCACGAAACCGCACTTCAATTTTTGAGGGATGCACGTTCACATCGACCAGTGCAGGATCGAGATCAAGCGCCAGGACATAAGATGGATAACGATCGCCGTGCAACACATCTTGATAAGCAGCGCGCACCGCATGGGTCAGTAATTTATCCCGGACAAAACGACCATTCACGTAAAAAAACTGTGCGTCAGCACGCGCTTTAGAGGCTGTCGGCAAACCGACAAAACCATGCAGGCGTAATGGCCCCGCGCTTTCATCTAATGGAAGACGCGCACTGGAAAAGGCTTCACCAAGTATCTGCGCACTCCGTTTATCGATGGCGCTGACGTTCCAGTGATCAACCGCTTTACCATTATGCGTGAGAGAAAATGAGACGTCGGGGCGCGCCAGTGCAATGCGACGGACGACTTCAGCGCAATGACCAAACTCAGTTTGTTCTGATTTTAAAAATTTCCTGCGAGCCGGGGTGTTGTAATACAAATCCTGCACATCAACGGTGGTACCTGGTGCGCCGGACGCCGGGCTTACCTTGCCATTTTCAATTTGCCAGGCATGCGGCGCATCGGCGGTGCGCGTCGTCAGCGTCAGTAAAGAAACGGAGGCGATGGACGCCAGAGCCTCGCCGCGAAATCCCAGCGTGGCAACATTCTCCAGTTCCGTCAGCGAGGCGATTTTTGATGTTGCATGACGCGCCACCGCGAGCGGCAACTGCTCTTGCGGTATGCCGCGTCCGTTATCGCTGATGGCGATTCGCTTAACGCCGCCTTCTTCCAGCCGGATGGTGATATTGCTGGCACCCGCATCCAGCGCGTTTTCCAGCACTTCCTTGACGACAGCAGAAGGCCGTTCGACGACCTCGCCGGCAGCAATTTGAGAGATCAGGTTGTCAGGCAGCGCCTGAATCGGACGGTAAGGAGAGGAATTCGGATTCATCGCGAGATTATACCTGCGCTGTCTTGCGTGTACTGCGGCTTAGTGTATGATTGCCGCGATTTCTTTGACTGGAACAATAATGGATTTCATGCAACTGTTAGACATGATTTTGCATGTCGATAAGATGTTGGGGATGGTGATTGCGGAATACGGTACGCTGGTATACGTCGTTTTGTTTGCGATTGTTTTTTGTGAGACTGCCTTTGTCATTTTTCCGTTTTTACCCGGCGATTCTTTATTGTTTATTGCCGGCGCTTTTTGCGCGACGGGGGCGATGAACCCGTGGTTGCTGGTAGGTTTATTGCTGCTTGCATCAATTTCAGGAAACACGATTAACTACTGGATCGGCAGCCTGATTGGTCACAAAGTCATGGCGCACGACTATCGCTGGATCGATAAGGCGGCGCTGAAAAAGACCCATGAATTTTATGAAAAGCATGGCGGCAAAACCGTTGTGTTGGCGCGTTTTGTGCCTATCGTGCGCACCTTTGCGCCTTTCGTGGCGGGTATCTCCGATATGACCCACCGTACTTTCCAGCTCTTCAATGTGCTTGGTGCATTGTTATGGATATTGTCGCTGGTGTTGAGTGGTTACTTCTTCGGTAACATTCCGTTCATACAGAAAAATCTGAATGCCATTGTGCTGGTTGGCGTTGGTGCTGCGATTGTGCCTCTGTTGCTGGGGGCATTGTGGAAAATGCTGAAACGCCTGCGTAAAGCGGCCTGATCATTGTGAGACAGCCGACTTCACCAACGCTGATCTGGCTACGCCAGCAAGCACCGTTGAAGCCTGAAGTCGGCCAGGCCTGTAATGGCTGCGGTGTTTGTTGCGCTGCCGAGCCATGCCCGGTGGCGCTTGTTTTTTTGTGGCAGCGGCGGGGAAGTTGCCGCGCCCTGTTGTGGGATCAGGCTTCATTGTCCTACCGCTGTGGCATGCTGGTGCAGCCTGCACAATATCTGCGCTGGCTTCCGCTACGCTGGCAGGTCTGGTTTGCGCGCAGAGTCAGGCGCTGGATCGCCGCTGGCATTGGTTGCGATTCCAGTGCGCACATAGAATAAAAAATGCCCGGCGAGATCGTCGGGCATGATTTCGTCAATGTTGTTGCGAACGATGGCTCAGGTCAGGCGGCTTTTTGCCAGCGGCGGATTTTTTGCAAAATACTTTTTGACACCTTTCATCACCGCTTCCGCCATCTGATCCTGATATGCATCATCGGTCAGTTTTGCTTCCTCTTCCGGATTGGAAATAAACGCCGTCTCTATCAGTATGCTGGGAATGTCCGGCGCTTTCAGAACGGCAAACCCGGCTTGTTCCACCGAACCTTTGTGCAATTTATTGATGCCACTGATTTCTGTCAGCACGACTTTGCCGAGTTTTAAACTATCGTTGATTTGCGCCGTTGTGGACAAATCCAGCAAGACGCTGGCGAGCTGCTTGTCGTGATTCTTGATATTCACGCCACCGATCAGATCGGCCGCATTTTCTTTATCCGCCAGCCAGCGCGCCGCGGTTGAACTCGCACCTTTATCGGACAACACAAACACCGACGAACCACGCGCAGATGAATTCACGAATGCATCGGCATGCACCGACATGAATAAATCGGCTTGCACAGCACGGGCTTTTTGCACCCGCACGTTCAGAGGTACAAAATAATCGGCATCGCGCGTCAGCATCACGCGCATATTCGGTTGCTGTTCTATTTTGGCTTTCAGGCGTTTCGCAATCGCGAGAACCACATCTTTTTCGCGGCTGCCACCACGCCCGGTCGCACCGGGATCTTCACCGCCGTGACCCGGATCAATCGCAATTGTGATCATGCGTGTCATGGCTGGTGTCGCGGATTTATCGGTTGATTTCTCACCCTGATGTGGCTCTTTTTTTTCGTTGTGTTTCAGCACAGATTTATCGTCTGGCTTTGCTTCCGCCATTAAGTCTGGTCTGGCCGCCTTTGGGTCAGATTTACCATCGCCTTTGACGTCTCCAGCCATGTTAGGGGTGGTCGGAGCTACGCTTTTGTTTTGGGTGTCTTTATGCCACTCGCCTTTTTCTATCAGCGCAGCAATAGGATCGGCCGGATTCGCCGGATACAGGTCGAAGACCAGCCGGTGTTTATAGTTGCCGACGGGTTGCAGGGTAAATACCTGCGGGCTGATTTCTTCTTTTAAATCGAATACCAGGCGCACGACATTCGGCTTATTCTGGCCGACCCTCACCTGTTTGATGTAAGGATCATTCGGCTGTATCTTCGCCACCAGCTCTTTCAGGGTGGAATTCAATTCCAGACCTTCGATATCAACGACCAGACGCTCAGGATTTTTGACAGTAAAAAAATTGGTATTGAGCTCAATATCGTTTTCCAGCGTGACGCGGGTGTAATCTTCGGCAGGCCAGACGCGGACAGCGAGAATTTTTGCCGCATTTGCTGCTGGCGGCACACAAACGGAGAGCAGTAATGTCCCGCCAGCCTGAATGAAAGCGCGTCGCTTCCGGGAAGGAGTGTTCTGACTTACAGATTGGGGGCGAATTGGAGTGATGCGAGACATGCGATACCTTTGGCAGACAACGCCTGCAATTCTACCTCACGACCATCGCCTGCGACGCGTAAAAATACATTCAGATCGGGCTCAGGCAGCACGCCATCTGCTTTTTCCGGCCATTCGACGATACAGATATTCGATGCATTAAACTCTTCGCGGAATCCTGCATCGAGAAATTCTTCGGCGCTCAGCATACGGTACAGATCAAAATGCATGATCGTGCAGGCCTGCTGCTGAACGCTGACCTGATACGGTTCTGCCAGCGTATACGTCGGACTTTTTACATTGCCGGAAAAACCGGCGGCGTGAATCATGGCGCGGGTGAGGGCGGTTTTACCCGCGCCCAGGTCGCCATGCAGAAAGATCACCAGACCCGACACCAAGGTGTGAGCGAGACTTTTTCCTAATGCCTGCGTTGCTGCTTCATCCGGCAGTGTGGTTTTATAATGTGACATTTCCTGCAAAGTCCGTATTCATGAATTCGCTAAACATAGCATATTGCCTCGCCCTTGTGTATTTGCCGGAGTCTGCCGCGTGAATCTGGACGATGACAGTCTATCTGCCTTATCCGCACAGATCAAAAGCTGGGGCAAAGAACTGGGCTTTGCTGAAATCCGTATTGCCGATGTTGATCTCAGTCACACCGAAGCCGGTTTTCAGCAATGGCTGGATGCGGGGTTTCATGGCGATATGGCGTATATGGCGGCGCATGGCACCAAACGCAGTCGCCCCGCTGAACTAGTGCCTGGCACGGTCAGGGTAATTTCGGCGCGCATGAATTACTTGCCTGCCGATCCTCACTGGCGCGCCGCAGAAGCACAGCACACGGCAGATACTGCGGTGATTTCCATCTATGCGCGTGGTCGCGATTATCACAAAGTGCTGCGCAGTCGTCTGCAGCAACTGGCAGAAAAAATCAGTCAGCAGATTGGTACGTTTGGTTACCGAGTTTTCACTGACTCTGCGCCGGTAATGGAGGTGGCGCTGGCAGAAAAATCGGGTCTCGGCTGGCGCGGCAAACATACTTTGCTATTGAGTCGCGAAGCTGGCTCTATGTTTTTTCTGGGCGAGATACTGGTCGATCTGCCGTTGCCGGTTGACCCGCCGGTGGGTAATCACTGCGGTCAGTGTTCATCGTGTATCGATGTTTGCCCGACGAAGGCGATCGTCGCGCCATACAAAGTTGATGCGCGGCGCTGTGTGTCGTATCTGACGATAGAGCTACATGGCAGTATTCCAGTCGAATTCCGGCCGCTGATAGGAAACCGGGTTTACGGTTGCGATGATTGCCAGTTGCATTGTCCGTGGAATAAATTTGCGCAAGCTGCTGCAGTCGATGATTTTGCTGTCAGAAATGGTTTGGATCATGCGCGCATGGTGCATTTATTTGCGTGGACGGAAGAACAGTTTTTGCGCATGCTGGAAGGCAGCCCTATCCGTCGTATCGGACATGAACGGTGGTTGCGCAATATTGCGGTTGGCCTTGGGAATGCGGCGACCACGATGTACGCTGATGCCGCCATTGTGGCTGCCTTACGTGCCCGCCTTGATCACCCTTCAGAAATGGTGCGTGAGCATGTGATCTGGGCACTGGACTGTCATGGTTTGAGTGCTTAGTGCCGACTTCGGCACTAATGCACCAGTGCAAGCCATAGCGGCAGGGTCAGTACTGATAAGACGGTGCTGGCAGAAATCAGAAAGGCGACGAACGGGCCATTACCGCCCATGCGCGCCGCCAGCACATAGGCGCTCGATGCAGTCGGCAGCGCACAGAAAATGACGGCGATCTGCAATTGCAGCGCAGGTAAATCCAGCCAGCGACCAAGCAGCAGCGCAATTGCCGGTAAAGCTAACAGTTTGACAGACAGAAAATAGGCAGCAATACCTTTTGCTTCGTGTATTGCCGATACCTTCATACCGGCACCGACCGCAAGTAAGCCGAGCGCGATAGCGGCGTTGCCGAGGCGGGACAGCGTTGCCGCGATTCCTTCCGGCAAAGGAATGTCCAGCAGGCTGACGACCACGCCGCTGGCGGTACCCACCACCAGCGGGTTGCTGGCGATTTCCTTCAGCAGGCGACCGCTGTTGTGGGCCAGCGCATACACTGCGGCCATATTGCATAAAGGTACCATAAAGCCTATCAGCAAAGCCATCAGCGCCGTGCCCTGATCGCCGGCGAGGCGGGACGCGATCGCCAGAGCAATATACGAATTGAAGCGGAATGCCGTTTGTACGCCCGATTCAAAAATTCGTGGCGGGGTTTTAAACAGATACTTGGCGAGCCAGCCCAGCAGCATGCCGGCAATCGTTGCGATCATCCCTGTCTGTAAAAGATGACCGGTTGCATGAAAATCAAAGCGGGTGCGTGCCGTGGTGTAAAACAGCAGTGCAGGAAACAGCAGGAAGTAAACCAGCTTTTCGACGCCAGCCCAGAAATGGCCGCCCCAGTGAGAATGGCGGGCGAGCAGGAAACCGATCAGGATTAAACTAAAATCAGGAAAGAGTAGGGTGAAGATAGACATACTGGGTGGGGTATATTTCAACCCCTAATGTTTACAATGAGAATAGGGTGGAAATCAAGGATACTCCCCCATTTTTATATGGAACTCATTTCATCAACAGGGATGAGATGAGTTTTAACTACTTCAGCAATCCCGCCAGTTCGACAGCAGTTTTGACTTGCATTTTGTCGAATACGTGAGCCCGGTGCACTTCCACGGTACGCATGCTGATACCCAGCTCGTCTGCGATGACCTTGTTCATTTTGCCGAGCAAAATCAGCTCCAGCACTTCTCTTTCACGTGCGGACAATGTCGCCAGACGTTCATGTACGGCCGCAGAAACACCTGCTGCACGCGATTGCGCCAGCGCTTCCTGCACTCTGTCCATGAGCTTGTTATCGTTAAACGGCTTTTCAAAAAAATCAAAAGCACCGCGTTTGAGCGTATCGACCGCCATCGGTACGTCGCCATGCCCGGTCAGAAATATCACCGGCAGACGTTTGGTGAGTTTTTTGCCGGATAAAATATCGAACAGATGAATGCCGCTCAGTCCTTCCATGCGCACATCCAGCAAAATACAGTCGCCCTCGGCATCAAAGCGCAAAGGCTGTTCCAGCGAGGTCAGAAACTGTTCTGCACTGCTGTAGCCTATCGCCGCAATCTGGCGCGAGCGGGCGAGCCAGGAGAGTGAATCGCGGATCACGTCCTCGTCGTCAATGATGTGCAGCATGTAGTCTCCATTGCTATATCAGGTGTCGTCTGCCGGACTACTCACACCGTTATTGCGAGTGCCTCTCGACAATATCATTATTCTTTTGGTGGCGCTGCAATCGGTGCGTCAGTGGGATTTTTCCCCTCATGCGCTGCCGGCAGAATGAAGCGGAAGATACTACCACCGACCGGGTTATTGCGGTGAGTAAGTTTGCCACCGTGAAACTCAATCGCCGTTCTGCAGATATTCAAGCCCATCCCCATACCGCTGCTCTTTGTGGAAAAAAAAGGTGAAAACAATCGGTCAGCGACACTGTCCGGAATGCCGTGTCCACGGTCGATGACTTCCACGACGACGTCTCCATCATTGTCGAGACTGGCTTGTATGCGGAGATTCCTGTGCTCCGGCGGCGTATCTTCCATTGCCTCAATCGCGTTGCGGGTCAGATTCAGCAATACCTGCTCAATCAGCACCTGATCGGCCAGCACCTTCGGTGCGCCGGGCAACTGCAGCCATTGCAGGCTGATGTGCGCTGCCTGCGCCTGCAGTTCGACCAGTGGCAGCGCGTTTTTTATCAGCGCATTGATGTCGACCAGTTCTCGCGTTGGTTCCCTTTTTTTCACGAACTCATGCACGCTGCGGATAATCTGTCCTGCACGTTGAGCCTGGGTTTTCACTTTTTCCATCGCTGATAACAATAAGGCTTTATCCGTATCCCCCGCCTCCAGCAGATTCATGGCGCCGGTGGTATAGCTGGAAATAGCAGCCAGCGGCTGATTCAATTCATGCGCGATCATTGAGGCGATTTCACCCATGGTGGCAAGACGTGCACTGGCGTGCAGTTTAGCCTCCTGTTGACGGGTCAGCTCCTGCGCCCGTTTAAGCTCGGAAATATCGAGTATCGAACTCATCCAGCCAGTCTGCTTGCCGCTTTCATCAATCAGCGGCGACTCATAAATCAAGACCGGAATCCGTTCACCGCTGGCATGCTGATAAATGGTCTCAAAACCATCTTGGGGTACCGAACCTGCCAGCAATTTGGAAAAGCGTTGCTGATATTCTTCGACGACTTCGGGCGCCCAGTAAGGCATTGGCGGCAGGCGGCCGATAATCTGCTCAGCCGGATAGCCGACCATTTTGCAGAATGCCGGATTCACGTAAGTCATGCGCCCATGCATATCGCGCGCGCGCAAGCCTGTGATCAGCGAATTTTCCATGGCAGTACGGAAAATGACCTGCTGACGCAGAGCACCCTCGGCGGCGAGGCGGCGATTGATGTCTCGCCACAAAGCAACCAGACTCCAGATCAGACCCATAGACAGCAGAATGACCATCACCACCAGCAAATTGGACAGCAGCTTGGGTTCGTTTTTATTGCTGTTGGTGCGCAGTGCAAGCGTGACGCCGGGTAGTTCCAGATTACGGTTGTGGGTGTACACATTCTTACCCGGCCCGCCTGCAGCTCGGGTTGCAATCACTTTGTCATCGTTGTCCAGCAGAGAAATCTGGTTTTCCTGCGCGAACCACCATGGCACCAATTCTTCCAGTATGCCATTCGCGTGGTAAGTGATAATGATGCTGCCGGCATGGTGATTTTCCTTTGTTAGAGGAATCTGACAACTGATGGAGTAATTATATTTCTGCGATTTCGTTTCCTGCCTGGGCGCAAAACAACGCGTCCTGTTATCCGGTTCGGCGGGTGCAGAACTGATTTCAGCCGGCGATAAAATATCGGCTGAACTAAAGCTTGTATCATGTGAGGAAACGATGACGTTATTGTGCCGGTCGAGTAAAACCAGACGCGAAATCTCATGATTATTTTGTAGCAGATTGCGGAAGCGCAGCAAAACGGCATCCGGCTTCAGACCAATGTTAATAATGTCAGCACCGATCTGACGCAGCATTTCATCGTTGCGGTCGAGCTGAAACTGTATCGCCTGTTCCACCCATAATGTGTCGGCAATCAGCTGTTCCTGTCTTTCATTGGCTTCCATACGCTGTGCCTGCCACGGCAGCCAGATCAGCGTGGTCAGAAACAAGGCGATCAGTAAGATAGGAAGGATCCAGCGCCACTTATCATTAGGCCATCGCTGAGATTTATATAGGCTTTTCATGCAGTCAGTTTACTGCAGGTGTTGTTTATATGTGCAATGGAGTGCAGTATGTGGTTTTCCACAATTGTCCCTCGGGTGACTATTTCGAATAATCGTAGAATAATTACTTTGATAATCAATACACTGGAGACTTCGATGAAAATCAAATCCGTTCTGTTCTCACTCCTGGCAGCTTCACTGGTCAGCGGTAGCGCATTTGCGCAATCCCCTATCGTCATTAAATTCAGCCACGTTGTCGCCAGCGATACGCCAAAAGGTAAAGCTGCAGAGCGTTTCAAAGAACTCGCAGAAAAAGTGACTAAAGGACGTGTGAAAGTCGAACTGTATCCCAACAGCACACTGTATAAAGACAAAGAAGAATTAGAAGCACTGCAGTTAGGTGCGGTGCAGATGCTGGCACCATCGCTGGCAAAATTCGGCCCTTTAGGCGTCAAAGAGTTTGAGGTGTTTGATTTGCCGTACATCTTCCCGACCAAGGATGTGCTGTATGCGGTTACAGAAGGACCTATCGGTAAAGATCTGCTGAAGAAACTGGAAAGTAAAGGCATTACCGGTCTGGGTTACTGGGACAATGGTTTTAAAGTCATGTCGTCGAATAAGCCTATCCATTTACCATCCGACATGAAGGGGCAGAAATTGCGCATACAATCGTCCAAAGTGCTGGATGCGCAAATGCGTGCCTTGAATGCTAATCCGCAGGTGCTGGCATTCTCTGAGGTATATCAGGCGTTGCAGACTGGTGTGGTTGATGGCACAGAAAACCCGCCATCCAATCTGTACACACAAAAAATGCATGAGGTGCAAAAGCATGTGACGGTGACGAATCATGGCTACCTTGGCTATGCGGTGATCGTGAACAAAAAATTCTGGGATGGTTTGCCTGCAGATATCCGTACTGAATTAGACGGTGCAATGAAAACGGCGACCAAGTACGCGAACGCGATCGCCCAGCAGGAAAATGATAACGCCCTCGAGGCAGTGCGAAAATCAGGTAAAACCACCGTTTACGTGCCGACTGAGAAAGAAAAAGCAGAATGGCGCAAAGCCTTGCTGCCGGTGCAGAAACAGATGGAATCCCGGATCGGTAAAGATCTGATCGCGAACGTCAATAAAGAAGCCGTGAAACTCGGTATCAAGTAAGTCCTTTCCTTCCGCTGACAGTCGGTAAACACAGAAATACAGGTTTACCGGCTATCAGCTCTCATTCCTATCCTTCACAGGAGAACACAATGAAATTCCTTGATCATCTGGAGGAATGGTTGATTGCGACCCTGATGGGTGCCGCAACCGTCGTTACTTTTTTTGCGGTGCTGCACCGTTATCTTTCCGGATTTGAAATTCCATATCTGCAAGACGAGCTGTTAAAAATAAATACCAGTTGGGCGCAAGAGCTGACGATTTACATGTTTGTGTGGATGGCAAAGTTTGGCGCAGCTTATGGTGTACGTACCGGTATACACGTCGGTGTCGATGTGCTGATCAATAAACTGAGCCCTGCGAATCGCTATAAATTTGTGATTCTGGGATTAGCTGCCGGTGCTTTATTTACGGGCATTATTGGCACGCTGGGTGGTAGTTTTGTGTGGGAAATCGCACATACGGATCAGACTTCGGCTGATCTGGAAATACCGATGTGGTGGGTTTATCTGGCGATTCCGTTGGGCTCCTATCTGATGTGTTTCCGCTTTTTGCAGGTGATCTGGAATTTTGTCAAAACAGGCGAATTACCTAAGCATGATCACACTCACGTTGACGGTCTTGAAGATGAGGTGAAAGCATGAACGCCACCATTATTTTTGTCTTGTTAATACTGTTGATGCTGACCGGCATGCCGATTTCGATTTCGCTCGGTCTGACAGTACTGACTTTCCTCTTCACAATGACACAGGTGCCGATAGAATCGGTTGCCCTGAAGTTATTTACCGGGATAGAAAAGTTCGAAATCATGGCGATTCCGTTCTTTATTCTGGCTGGTAATTTTCTGACGCACGGCGGTGTCGCCCGCAGGATGATTAATTTTGCCGCGGCGATGGTTGGTCATTGGCATGGTGGTCTGGCACTCGCCGGTGTTCTGGCCTGCGCTTTGTTTGCTGCGGTTTCCGGTTCCTCTCCGGCGACCGTGGTGGCGATCGGCTCTATCATTTTGCCTGCAATGGTGAAGCAGGGTTATCCAAAAGGTTTCGGCGCAGGTGTGATTACGACATCCGGTGCATTGGGTATCCTGATTCCGCCGTCGATTGTGATGGTGATGTATTCGGTCTCAACGAACACATCTGTAGGGCAATTGTTTATGGCCGGTGTGATCCCGGGTCTGATGCTGGCATTTTTGCTTGGTCTGACGACATGGTTTCTGGCGCGTAAGCACAACTATCCTCGTATGCCGAAAGCAAGCTGGGGTGAGCGGTTTACTGCGTTCAGAAAAAGTGCCTGGGGTTTGTTGCTGATCGTGATTGTGATGGGCGGCATATACAGTGGCATGTTCACACCGACAGAAGCTGCCGCTGTTGCCGCCGTCTATGCTTTTGTGATCGCCGTGTTCGTTTATAAAGACATGACCTTGAAGAAGGTACCTAAGGTTTTGCTGGATTCTGCGTCGATGTCTGCCATGCTGCTTTACATCATCACGAATGCTGTACTGTTTTCATTCCTGATGACCAGTGAAAATATCCCGCAAGCGATGGCAAGCTGGATCATGGACAAAGGTTTTGGCATGATCAGTTTCCTGCTGGTGGTGAATATCTTGTTGTTGTTAGCAGGTAATGTAATGGAACCGTCGTCCATCGTGCTGATTATGGCGCCGATTTTATTCCCGGTCGCGATGAAACTGGGAATTGATCCGGTGCACTTTGGTATCATCATGGTCGTGAATATGGAAGTCGGCATGTGTCATCCGCCGGTTGGTCTGAATCTGTATGTCGCATCTGGTATTACGAAAATGGGAATCACTGAGCTGACAGTCGCCGTATTGCCGTGGCTGATGACGATGGTCGTTTTCTTATTGTTGATTACTTATGTGCCAGAGATTTCTACCTGGTTGCCAAATTTAATTTATAAATAATTGGTTTTTATTAAAAATAAATTGGGCTAGCACATTTTGCGGATATATACATGCGTTTTACATATCCGCAACAATTAAGTATTTTTGCGTAGTTTTTTTTTGTTACTGGTATTCGGTCGTGCTATATTCTGCGCAGTCTGATTTTTAGCAATTGATAAGTTTAAAAGGCGGTAGTGCAAGAAAACGGTACCCATGCCGTACACTGAGGAGACGCGCGTTTTTATTACAAGCTGAGTATTGCGGTGACGCAGTAACTAAACAGCCGAAAACGCGAAACATGCTTTCAAGGCGCATCACTGATGCGCCTTTTTTCTTTTCCGGATCGCATTGATGTTATCCACAGTGCCGAATCAGCATGTCTGGCGGATAAACTTGTCAGTATCTGTTTGCTATTTTTTATGCTGACGGCAAGTATGCTGGCGTTTAAAATTCACAGAGTTGATTGAGGAGCAGGCTGATCTGAGAATGGGCATGTGTTCGTCACATTTAATGAAGCAAGCTTTTCCCTTTTTGAGGAACACTCATGTCGGATAAAGAGAGTGGTATTTTTTCTGCCATCGTTGCGGCGCCATTTGGCGCAGTCGGAATCCGCGTGGCTGATTCAGTACTAACAGAGCTGGTTTATTTGCCTCCACGGTTTCAGGAGAAAGACCCCGGTGACTTCGTCTCTGAGAAGGTTGCGACACAAATACTTCAATATTTCGACGATCCTGATTATCAGTTCGATCTTCCTTTACGTCCTGTTGGCACAGCATTTCAAAATGCTGTCTGGCGCGGGATTGCTGCCATTCCAAGGGGGCAGGTGCTGACTTACGGTCAGATTGCCAAACAAATCCGCTCAGCACCGCGCGCGGTTGGTCAGGCTTGCGGTGCGAACTGGTATCCGCTGGTCATCCCTTGCCACAGAGTCACTGCTGCTGGTGGTCTGGGCGGGTTTGCCCATCATGATGATGAAACGGGGTTTCACCTCGGAGTAAAGCGCTGGTTGCTGGCGCATGAGGGCGTGGCTGCTTATGCGTGAGGGTGTCGCCGGCGTCAAAACGACCGCTTCAGAACTGGCGGATAAATCCGTAGCATTTTTATTACCGGCCGAAGTGATGGCGCAGATAGATCAGTTCTGTGATGTTTTGTGGTTGGAAGACGGGCTGGCAAAAAATACTGTAGAAGCTTACCGACGCGATATGCGTCTGTTTGCCGAATGGTTGTCACAGGCGACCGAAAAAAACTTATATCAGGCTGATTACGATGATATCAGCGCCTATATCGCGCTGAAGCACACGTCATCCAAGGCAACTTCTGCCAATCGGCGGCTGAGCGTATTGAAACGTTTTTATTTGCTTGCAGTTCGGCAGAATCTTGTCAGGCAAAATCCGTGTAGCAAACTCAAATCGGCAAAACAACCCGTCCGCTTACCTAAAACCCTGAGTGAAGCGCAGGTAGAGTCTTTGCTGCGGGCTCCTGATGAGTCTCCTCTGGGGCTGCGGGATCGCACTATGCTGGAATTACTGTATGCATGTGGTCTGCGCGTTAGTGAGCTGGTACAGCTGAAGTCTCTGGAGGTTGGCTTAAATGAGGGCGTCTTGCGTGTGACCGGAAAAGGGGACAAAACACGGCTGGTGCCATTTGGCGAGCATGCCAGACTATGGCTGGAACGCTATTTAAGAGAAGCCCGTCCGGTGATATTAAATGGTCAGATCGACGATGCTTTATTCGTTACCGCGCGGGGTGGTGCGATGACGCGGCAGATGTTCTGGATCCTGATCAAGAAATATGCAGCGCAGGCCGGGATTACGATACATCTGTCTCCCCACACTTTACGCCACGCATTTGCGACCCATCTGCTGAATCACGGTGCCGACCTGAGAGTCGTACAACTGTTGCTGGGACATGCAGACATCTCAACGACACAGATTTATACCCACGTTGCGCGAGAGCGTTTGAAAAAACTGCATGCGCTGCATCATCCGCGGGGCTGATCAGGGAGCTTGATTGCAGGTATTGCAAACCAAGTTAATCTGAGGAAATAAAAAAACCTGCGTGGCTCAGAGCGACGCAGGTTGGGTGTGTCTGCTAAACGACTTATTTTACCGCCGTATTTTCATTTAAGAATTGTTCAGCGCGGGTCCAGAAGTCCACATTGTTTTTCAGTGTACGCCATCCGTGCCCTTCATTCGGGTAAGTGATCCACTCAATTTTGGCATCTTTGGGCGCTGCTTTTTTGAATTGCTCACCGTGTACCAAAGGTACTCGGCGGTCTGCCACACCGTAAGCAAGAATCAGTGGTTTGGTTAAGCGATGTGCTTGTGCTACAGGTGACGTTGCTTTCAGTTGTTCTGCATCCTTGGTCTGGTCGCCGATCATCAATGGCATACCATAACGTGTCCATGCGGAGCCGGAGGTATCGCTCCAGGTGACATCAAACAGGTAATTGATATCGGTTACACCGACCCAGCTGATACCACAGCGATACAAATCCGGCTCTTTGATCAGCCCCATCAGCGTTGCGTATCCACCATAGCTGGCACCTGCGATGCAAATACGCTGAGGATCTGCATAACCTTGTGCAATTGCCCATTTGGTCGCATCTGTCACGTCGTCCTGCATTGCCAGTCCCCATTGTTTCCAGCCGGCGCGGAACAGCTTGGTTCCATAACCGGTACTGCCACGGAAGTCCGGCTCAAGTACCGCATAGCCGCGTGATGCAAGGAACTGTGTTTCGCGGTTCCACTCCCAATGGCCGCCTCGTACATAAGGGCCACCGTGTACCATCACTACCATAGGCAGATTTTTGCCGCTGCTGTTTTTGGGCAGAGTGATATAGGCAGGAATTTCCATGCCATCCCGCACTTTGATACGGACAAAGTCCTTGTAGGACATGGTTTTAGAATTGATTTCCGGATGAACGTCACCAATCGGAACAAATTTCTTTGTCTCAGTGTTGAACAGCATATATGAGCCGGGATGTACATCCGAGAACGAGTGAACAATGACGATATCGTTGTTGCCTGATTCCGGACCCCAGATCAGATTTGCCGTGTTTGGTAGCGCTGCATCGACAGTTTTTTGAACGCTATTCCATTTGTCATCCAGCCACAAAGTGGAATAGGCATCACTTTCGTAATGAACGCCTAACAGTTTATTTTCTTTTTTGTTGAAGACGAAGTTGCCCTGGAAGTCGAACCCTTTAGTTGCGACAACCGGTGTATCGTCCAGTTTATTTTTTTCCAGATCAAAACGGTACACCGAAACGGTGTCATTTTTATTCGCCGATGTAACATAAAACTGGCCATCCGGTGCGATAAATGCAGGAGAGAAGCCATGTCCTGTCACGTTGTTGTATTCGATCAGTTTTCGCCATTGCTGCGTTGCCGGATCTTTATAATGCACAGCGGTGAAGTTATCCTGGGAAGTCTCAGCCACCCTGACTTCACCTGACTTATCAATCATAAAGCTGACGGAATTTGTTGGCGTCTGAATAATCTCGTTATAACCGTTGAGCGTATTCAGTTTCATTAATGTATAAGACGGTGTTTTTCGCGTGCCGGTGCTGCGTGTGATGTAAACGTCATTGGAATCAGGTACGTGCGTGACATCAAGAAAATTGTGATAACCATTGAGTACCCGGAATTTGCTGCCGGTGTCACCGGTTGCAATCAATTCCCGTAATTCATTACCATCTTTATTGATCGCAAATAAGCCACTGCCTTTGTAACGGTCACCGTCGCCGATGGAGCGATCGCCCACGCCGAAAACCAGCCTCTGGTTATTGACCCAGTTAAAGAAAACCACATCCGTTTTTTCGTAACCAGCCACAATTTTAGGCTTTAACTTATCGACTTCCATGACCGCCAGTACCAGACGGTCATTTGCTCCTGCCGCCAGCATTGCCACGTTTTTACCATCAGGTGAAAACATAACATTCGAGATCTGGGAGCTTTTGAAAAAATTCTCAACTGGTATCGGATTATTTTGTGCGTGAGCCGAGAATGGTATCGCGGCAGCACTGCCAATGAACAGGCTGACAGTCAGCGCACGGCAGAATTTGTAAAGCGATATTTGCATAAGTGCCTCAAAGAGAAAGTGATTCAGGCTATCGAAAAAATAAACGCCTCGATCAACGAGGCGTTTATAGTCCAGCTAACTACACAAAATTAACGGAATGTATATTTCGCAGAAACGCGGAAATAACGGCCGGTGTTGTTGTGCAATGTTGCGTTGTAACCCTGAGCGATGGTCGAAGCCGTCGTTGTTGGGTAGTACGGTGCTTTGGTATCAAGAATGTTGCTGATGTTGATGCCCAGCGCCAGATCTTTGAAACCAGTGTAGGTGTAGCCAAGGTCAAATGTTGTCCAGCTTGGTACTGTGCAATCTGGATAGTACTGGTTGTATTTCGGAATACCACCCAGAGAGGTTGAACCTGCTGGTTGTCCTGAACCCCAATGACAGAAGCCACCGTTGGCATATGTCGTTGTGTTGTCGTAACGACGATACTGAGTGATGCTGTCGATGAAACGCATTGCTGCATTCACACTATGAGGACCTTTTTCCCAACGGGCTGTCAGTGTTGCACGCAGGCGAGGGATAGGACCAACTGATGTTGCCCAGTCATTCAGACCACCGGCTGTACCAACGGCATTACGTTCCAGATCGCCTGGTTGTTCTGCACGGCGGTAAGCAATCAGGTATGTTGACTGCAAACCAGTCGTCAATCTACCGTTTTCACCGAGGTTGTGACGCCATTTCATATCAACGTCGAGACCTGTGACTTCTGTACTACCTTGGTTAGTCCATGGTGTTTTGACAGCCAGAATTGCACCGGTACCTGGAATAGGATTGCCGTTAGCGTCTTTCAGCTGATTCAGTGGATTTGTATCGCGAGTGATGTAATCCGCTGGGAAGCTTTGTGGGTGCTCCAGCAGGAATGTCGCACTGGCCAGAGCAACTTCACCTTCCTGACGCAGTTTGTAAGCATCAACGCTGACGTCAAAGTCTTTTGTAGGCGAGAAAATCAAGCCCAGTGCCAGACTCTTGGATTTTTCTGGTTTCAGATCAGGGTTAGCACCGCCGACACCTGAGAAGCTCTTGTTACAGTCACTTTGCTCAGCCCCTGGAACTGGTGTTGTGCCGTTAGGGCAACGGATAGGATCCACGCCGCTGGTGAAGTACTGTGCGCCACCTGGAGCCACTTGTGACAATGCCGGAGCACGGAAGCCTTCGGAGTAGCTACCACGGAATGCCAGACTGTCAGTTGCTGTCCATTTTGCACCGACTTTAGGAACGAAGTTTGCCTTCAGATCAGGGTATTTATCCACACGACCTGCAAAATCCATCTCAAAGTTTTTCAGGAATGGTGTGCGAACTTCAAAGAATGCAGAAGAAACATTACGTTTTGCATCAATTGCAGTTGTTGCCAGACCCAGAATATCACCGCGTGCATTTGCAGCATCAGGAGTGATGGTCAGTTTTTCCTGACGTAATTCTGCACCGACCGCGAAACCGATCGCGCCACCTGGTAAGCTGCCGAATTCAGTCGTTGCTTTACCATCCCATTGAGCGATCTGAGAGATACCGTTGTTTGTCAGATCTTTCGTGATCGTTGGATCTGCTGCCAGTGAAGCCAGCGAACGGTTTTCTGTGATCAGCTTACGCAGGGTTGGCAGATACAAGAAGCCATACGATGTTTCGATACGTTTTGAGCGATTCCACAACAGAGCAGATTCCCAGTCCCAGCTACCGAAGCTACCGCGCAAGCCAGCTAAGATACGTGCATTCTGATTTTCCAGATCTGTACCTGTTTTCAGGTTTTCAAAACGGTAAACAACTGCTGAACGCGCATCTGGATTTGGATTGTCAGGATGACCAACTGGCAGAATCGGTTGGAATGGTTCTGCGAGGCCGCCAACCAGATAGTTAGTGGTTGGTGTTCTGCCGTCAATGGTTCTGGCTGCGGAACGATAAACACGTTTCGAATCAGTGAAAGCAACTTCACTGAAAGCAGACAGATTTTCGTTAATCTTCAGGTTACCTACAGCCATGAAGTTGATATCGTCGGATTTACCCTGGACATCGTTAAACTGATCTGTATCGTAGTTACAGAAAGTGCGGCCGTACAATACGCTGGTAGTTGCAATGCCGTATGCAGCGGAACCAACCAGTTTGCGGGATGGGTCACAATTAGTCTGGTTGATAACAGTAGGACCTGTTGTCAGGAACGATTTACTGTTAGCTGAGCGTTCTTTGAAGAAAAAAGCCTGGTTAGAAGCAAAGCTGGAATATGGATTCAGACGGAAGTTCATATCTGCGTATTGCGCAGCCTGAATATCGTTGGAGCCATCACGTTCGCTGGTTGCTGTTTTTTTGGTTACGTCCAGAGCCAGCAATACGTTGTAACCCTGGCTGGCGAAATCACCGAAGCCGACCGTACCGTTAAAATTCTGACGACCAAACTCGCGGTCATCGTTTGCACCAGCTGCAATATTTAACTCACCACCTTTGTAATCTTTTTTGGTAATGAAGTTAATAACACCGGCAATCGCGTCAGAGCCGTATACAGCAGATGCGCCGTCTTTAAAAATCTCAACTTTTTCCAGAGCTGACAGAGGGATACTGTTCAGATCGTACAACGCAGACTGACCGTTATTCGGGTTTGCGTAGGCAGAAGGTGCCATACGACGACCGTTCAACAGGATCAATGTAGAAGTTGAACCGAGACCGCGCAGGGATGCTGTCGCCACGCCGCGGGAGAAACTGTTTTGATCAGGTGTGTCGTTGTAACCACCAGTGCCCATGGAAGGTACTTTCTTCAGCAAATCCAGCACAGTGGTTGCACCGCTTTCTTTGATTTCTTTAGCAGTAATCGTCTGAATTGGTGATGTACCTTCTTTGTCAGCACGTTTAATATTAGAACCAGTGATTTCGATCTTTTGAACACTTTTTTCTTCTTGAGCCTGTGCCACGCCGGACAACAAGACCGTGCCGGCTAAAACGCCGATTGCAAAGCGCACTGACTGCACGCCTATCTTTTCTTTAAAAATCATATAGATCCCCATACGGTTAACGAACGCAACGCTGATACTTACAAAACTGAGCAGCTAAAGACTTTAGTGTGGAGTAAATAAATTACTGGCTCGCTGACCGCTACCCACAACTGATATGTATTTATATGTGCCGATCAGACTTTGAAAAAATGAAAATAAATAAATCAGACGTAACTAGATTATGTAAATAAAATGGGTGTATGCGAAAGCTTTTGTTACATTAATATGACCTGTTGTTGTAGATTGGGTACAAAAAATGAAAATTTATTTTCTTTTATTTTTACCTTACTTGAAATCCCGTTCACTTTTTCTGATGTCAGACCGGTATTTATATAAATGGTAAAAATATGATAAGCAATTGAAATTAAGCATCTATTTTCATTTATGAGCAGATTGTGATGATATTATTTTTGTGATAATTGATTTCATTTTTGATCATATTATCTTGCGTGGTATCTTGTTACATAAGAATACTTTTCGCAGCGAAATGGTATTGGATTATTTATACGGTATTGACATTTTTCGCACTTATTTGGTGCGTTATTTTTATTGCGGAGGCTTATTTGCTGATGTGATGAGAGGTTATCTATCGATACGGACGATGGTTAGGCGAGAAAAGATGATGTGAGTCGCCTGATTCAGAAGCGAAGACAAATTCGTGAATCTGAGACTAATCGCTATAATCTGTCTCCGACATCAATAGCAAGACGGAGTAGAATTTTGGCCAAGAAAGAACATGTATCTGAAACGCCTGCAACGCAGTTTTTGCGTAAAAACAAGGCCGACTTTTCTGAACATCCTTACGCCTACGAAGAACATGGCGGTACTGCGGTCTCTGCGCGTGAGCTGGGGGTTGATGAACATCATGTGATTAAAACCTTGGTCATGCAGGATGAGGCGGCGAAACCTTTAATCGTGCTGATGCACGGTGATCGCAAGGTATCGACAAAAAATCTGGCGCGCCAGATCGGGTGTAAATCAATCGAGCCCTGCAAACCGGAAATTGCGCAAAAACACTCCGGTTACATGGTTGGCGGTACGTCTCCGTTTGGCACTAAAAAGACGATGCCCATTTATGTTGAGCGGGCGATTCTGGATTTGCCGAAAATTTATATCAATGGCGGACGCCGTGGTTATCTGGTGGGTATTTCGCCAGCGCTGTTGCAGAGTCTGTTGCAGGCACGTCCGGTGGAATGTGCTCTCGAAGAGTAATTCTGAGGGAGTATGTTATAAAATGCCCTTATTGTCAGCGTCAATAAAGCGCTCTTAAAAATACTGGGGGGAGTATATTTTAACCCCTCGCTTCTCTGGGAAACACATGAATACTATTCTGGCCGGCGTGCTGGCTTATCTGATTGGTTCTGTCTCTTTTGCCGTGGTGGTGAGCAAATTATTTGGTTTATCGGATCCGCGTACGTATGGTTCTAAAAATCCCGGCGCAACGAATGTTCTGCGCAGTGGTAATAAGGCGGCCGCAGTATTAACGCTGCTGGGAGATGCCGTTAAAGGCTGGTTTGCGGTCTGGCTGGCTGCACGTTATGCAGATCAGTTCCAACTGGATGACGGCAGTATCGCGCTGGTGGCGATTGCTGTTTTCCTCGGACACCTGTGGCCGGTATTTTTTAAATTCGTCGGTGGTAAAGGTGTGGCAACTGCTGCCGGTGTGTTGCTCGGCCTGAATGGCTGGCTGGGGCTGGCTACGCTGGTGACCTGGCTGGTGATCGCGTTTGCATTTCGTTATTCTTCACTGGCGGCACTGATTGCTGCGATTTTTGCGCCACTCTATTACGGCATGTTATTCGGACCGGATGTGAAGTTGCTGGCAGTATTTATCATGAGTGGTTTGCTAATTTACCGTCACAGTCAGAATATTGTGAATCTAATGAAGGGTAAAGAAAGCAAAATCGGCAGCAAGAAAAAATAAGAATGCCTGTCTGCCGCGCTTTGACCGTTGCGCGCTGACTTCGTGTCAATAGCACGTCATCCTTTGTAAAAAAAAGGCCTGTTGCGAAAACGGCCTTTTTGTTTATGAACGGTGAATAAGTGTTTCAGGCCCTGGCTGGCGTAGCAAATCAGGCGACGCTTAATTCATGCAAAGGCCAGCGTGGCCGCACATTAAAGCCGTAATCCCGCGTCGCTGCCGCGGGATTTTTTTTGAGTCGCATCGCTCCCGCAAACGCAATCATCGCACCGTTATCGGTGCAGAATTCCAGTTCGGGGTAATACACCTGAAAGCGCCGTTTGGCGGCAGCTGCATTCAGCGCGGTACGTAACTGCCGGTTTGCACCGACACCACCTGCAATCACCAGTCGCTTAAGGCCACTTTCTTTCATCGCGGTGACACACTTGGCAACCAGCACATCGACCAGCGCATTGACGAAGCCGCGCGCGATGTCTGCTTTATTTTGTTCGCAGATATTGGCAGTCTGATTTTTCACGACGGTCAGTACCGCAGTCTTCAGACCTGAAAAACTGAAATTCAAGTCTTTGGAGTGCAACATCGGGCGTGGAAACGTAAACACGCCAGGATTGCCGAATTCCGCCAGCCGCGAAATTTCTGGACCACCCGGATACGGCAGCCCCAGTAGTTTTGCAGATTTGTCGAAGGCTTCTCCGGCAGCATCATCGAGGGTTTCCCCTAACAACTGATAAGCACCGATACCATCCACCCGCATTAACTGCGTGTGACCGCCGGACACCAACAAGGCAATGAATGGAAATTCCGGCGGCTGACTTGCCAGCAGTGGTGACAGCAAATGACCTTCGAGATGATGCACGCCGAGTACCGGCTTATCCAGCGCCATGCCGAGGCCGCAGGCAAAAGAGGCGCCGACCAGTAAGGCACCGGCCAGCCCGGGTCCCTGAGTGTAGGCAATCGCATCGATATCGTTTTTCTGTATCGCTGCTTTCTGCATGACTTCATTTAACAGCGGCAAAGTGCGGCGAACATGGTCGCGCGAAGCGAGTTCGGGTACGACGCCGCCGTATTCTCTGTGCATGGCGATCTGCGAATGCAGGGCATGTGCAAGCAAACCGCGCTGCGTGTCATACAAAGCCAGCCCTGTCTCGTCACAGGAAGATTCAACACCAAGCACTATCATGAAGTTATTTTTGAAATTATTTGAAGTATAAAAATGCAGGAATGCAGCAAAATTCGCATCTGCGTCCACTAATGCGGGAATACAAATCCGGGCGGAATGTCTGACCGGATAATTTTTACGCCGTCGGGATTATAGCCGCCCCGGCACCTTTTTACTCTGATGCCACTGTTTGCGGACGGAGTTCAGTGATGGGCAGATCAATATAGAAATGCGCTCCTTTGTGTAAGCCGGACTCAAAGCCGATGCTGCCACCCATGTGCTCAACCAGTTCCCTGGAAATGGCCAGACCGAGACCGGTGCCGCCTTTTTCTCTGGTGTTCGATGAATCCGCCTGAGCAAATTTCTGAAAAATACGCGAATGGAATTCGGCAGGAATACCTTCGCCATGATCGCGGACGGAAATGCGAACAGCGTTGTCATGGGTTGCTGCACTGATTTCGACGGTCTCGTTCTCCGGTGAATATTTGATCGCATTGGACAACAGGTTAGACAAGATCTGCATCAGCCGCTGACTATCGACTGCAACTGCGACATCCGGTACCGGCGTTAATAATCGCAGATGTATTTTTCTTTGCGTACCAAAGGTCAGATTGCCTTCCAGTGCTTGTGAGAGAAGATGAGCCAGAGGATATTTTTGTATATTGAAATGCATCTGGCCAGCACTGAGTTTTTCCATGTCCAGCAAATCATTGATCAGGAAAGTCAGGCGCTGACTGTTTTTACTGGCGATCGTCAGTAAAGGGGTCAGATTTTTTGGTAAGGTGCCGGTAGCACCACCAAGCACCAGACCCAGCGCGCCAGAAATAGAGGTCAGTGGCGTGCGTAGTTCATGACTGACGGTAGAAATAAATTCGTTTTTAATTCTTTCTACCCGCTTGCGTTCTGTAATGTCACGCACCAGTCCGATATACAACGGGTGTCCGCGTCGCCGCACGGTCGAGACGGATAAGTCCAGCGGAAAGACGCTGCCATCCTTGCGTTGTGCCTCGATTTCCTGCGTAACCCCGATACCGTCTTCGAAAGTATGTTGCCGGATTTTCCGGTTACGGCTGCCATCATTACGGGCAGGTAACAGCATATTGAAATGCTGACCGATCACCTCTTCCTTGTCGTAGCCGAAGATTTTCGCAGCTGCTGCGTTATATCCGTCGATTCTGCCGGTGTGATCAATGGTGACAATGCCATCAAGCACATTATCGAGAATGGCCTCTGTGTGTGCCGCCTGATCGCGCAAGGCTTCGGCATTGGCCTTGCTGTCGCTGATATCCTGAAAAATGCCGTAAATGCGCACGATCTGATCATCCTGATAATAAGGCAGACCGATGACACGTACCCAGCAATGCTTTTTTTTCGCTGTGATAATTTCAAATTCTTCGTCGAATTTTTTGCCGTCTGTTACTGCCTCCTGCATCAGGCGCATCAGATGGTCGCGGTTTTTACCCGGTTTGTAAAATGATACAGCGCTGTCGAGATTATGCACATAATCATCGCCGACTTCATGGATCTGTCTCGTCACCTGACTCCAGAAAACCTGACGATGGCGAATATCGAATTCCCAGGTACCGATGCGTGCCGCGGTGTTCGACTGTTCTAGTAGTTCGTAAGCGTGAGCAAGTTTTTCCTCTGCCAGTCGTTCCTGCGTCACGTCCTGATGACTGCCAGACATCACGAGGGGCTTACCATCTTCACTCCAGCTGACCACGCATCCGCGATCCCTGATCCAGACCCAGTGGCCATCCTTATGGCGCATGCGGCTGATCATATCGAAATACGGCAGTTCTCCGTTGAAATGCTTGTTCAGCATTACGCTCGAGCGTTTCAAATCATCTGGATGGCACAAATTCAGCCAGGTCTGAACGGTGGTCGGTTGCAGTTCCTCAAGCGTGTAGCCGAGCATTTCTGCCCACCGTTCGTTATAAATAGTTTCTCCGCTGGCGATGTCGCATTCCCAGGTGCCAATGTTGGTACCCTCAATAATGTTGGCCAGGCGTCTTTCACTCTCTTCATGCTGGCGTTGTACTTTGGCAGCATTGATTAACTGACCTATCGTGATCAGTACCGGCTGCAGAAAATCGATTGTTTGCTGATCGTATTCATCGCTGCTGTCGGCCACTCCTATCATTGCGACGATATCACCGTTGTAGTGAACTGGCATACATAAAAAACGACCGGCTGGGGCTGACGGTCCGCTGTGCGCTTGCGTCAGGGCTGTGTTGACAGTGCCGGACAGCGGCTGTCGGGTACGAAGAACTTCTTCAAAATGTGCAGTCAGAAGATGTGGAGCGGACTCTGCCTCAGCACCCACTGGCAGCATCGCTGAAGTCGCCGCATTCGCGTTGCCGGGGATCGCTGAGTGGATGTGATTTTTCAGAAAGTAATGCCCAGCTTTGTCTTTCCGTACTTCGCAGACCTGACCGTAGTTGCTGCCGGTAAGCAGCACGGCATCGTTCAGCAACGTCCTGATACCTTCATGCTTATCCCGCCCCTTGATGAATTGCGATTGCGCCCGGGCGACTGCGTCATTCATTTTTTGCTGCTGTTCCAGTGCCCTGTCCAGTGCGAGTCGTTTCAGCGTGCTGTTAACCCAGTCGCCCAGAACGTTGATGAATTCGATTTCGATCTCGCTGTATGCACTTGCACGTGGGTTGTTATCGGAAAAACCCAGCGTTCCGTAACGCTGGCCTTCCAGAAAAAGTGGAATACCGATATAGGTCTCTTGCCGGAAGCGCTGGTAACTCGGGTGATGGCGGTACTGACTCTTCCCTATGTGCTCTATACAGACAACGCCTTCATCGACTTTCAGCAAATCAGAATAGGTCTGATTTTTGGGGAAGAAGTGTCCTTCGCTCAGCGTTTCCAGTGAAGACTGCAATACGCTGACATAAATATTATCGCCTTCATGTTTGGAAATGATGCCGGTGCTCAGCTTCAGATATTCGCAGCCAAGGGCAAGTGTTTCACGTAACAGCGTTTGCGGATTATCGAAGGTCAGGGATGTGATGCGGGCCAGCGTCAGCAAGGCGTCATGCTGACGATGTGCCTGTTCGTTATCAATTTCATGCTCGACGCAGTCAGCGAGATCACGTAAGGCTGACAGTTCCTGCGTTGTCAGAATCCGGGCTTTACTGTCGATAATACAGAGTGTGCCTATGCGCTGTCCGTTTTTGGTATGTAAAGGGGCGCCGGCATAAAAACGTATGAAGGGCGCATTCAGGACTAAAGGGTTATCGCTGAAGCGCAGGTCCTTGCTGGCATCTTCGACGACATAAACATCGCCGGACAAAATCGCATGACCACAAAATGAAATATCCCGGTGCGTTTCCTGCGCCTGCAGACCTTGCCGCGATTTAAACCATTGCCGTTCTTCGTCGATCAGAGAAATCAGAGCGATTTCGGTATGAAAAATCTGGCGCGCAAGACGCGTGATACGGTCAAATCTCTCTTCCGGCAGGGTGTCGAGCAGGCGGCATTCCCTGAGTGTATTAAGACGCAGCGCTTCATCTTCAGGATATTCCGGTGGCAACATAGGTGAACTTCGGTACAGGCAGCGATTCAGAGGAGCTGGTATTCATACCATGAAAGCAGGCAGGGCAACATATTTCGCCGATGCAACTAATAATGTTTAACAAAAAACACACAGATTTATTATCTTAACGACTATTTTTCTCTCAGTTTTTCTTTATTGTTTATATATCGCGTGTTCGCTCAGATTACCGCCGGTGTAATACCGTCCTGAAATGAACCTCTGTGCTGTATCGACATCCTGTCGCTATATGAAGTCCTGTGCGGGAGACAGTGTGATTTACGTCAGAAAATCCACATACGGTAGCGTCATTGTCCGGATCGAGAATAATAAGCGGGTCGCATAGACTGCCTTGATTTTTCCGGCGGCTTTCTATTTTTCGAACGTTGTCATCTCTTTTCTGAGCAGAGACAGGTTTCTTTCACTCATCCGTTAAGAGCAGGCCGCAGCGCAGCGGATGGCTTCCTTTACATAGAAATTTGAAAAGCGTCATATGGTAAAAATGTATTGCCGGGATCGTTGATCATATGTGCCTCTCAATTGCATCACGGGCGCAGGGACTCTTTTCCACTTACTGATCCATGAGACGCCCGATCACTGATGCGACGTAAAAAAGTAAGCAGTTGTAGTAAGCTGCAATGCGCGATGTTAAAGCGGAACCACGGATAAGCAGTTTCCTGAAGACAGAAAAAATCAGCGGGTGCCATCAGGAAGCCGGCCTGTCGTGCCAGTGTGCTGATTTCTTGCGCTGTAAGTTCAGAATCTGGCCAGCCTGCGCTGATAAACATACCGCCGCGTGGTTCTGCCAGTGCGGTCAGGCCGGCTTCCTGCAACAGTCTCAGTGCTTCGGTACGCGAACTATCAAGCTGGCGTTTGAGCTTTTCCAGCATACGCCGGTACAGTGTGGAGCTGATCGCATGTAACACCGCACGCTCATTGATTTCCGAGGTCGTCAGCCCGCTCAGCATTTTGATCCGCAGCAATTCGTCAATCAGTGAGCGTGAAGCACAGAGCGAACCGACGCGCAGCGTCGGGGAAAGCACTTTGGAAAAACTACCCACCCGTATTACACGCCTGAGCCCATCCATCGCAGCTAAAGAGGGTTCGGGGCGTGTGCAAAGTTCGCGATAGATGTCGTCTTCAACCAGCCAGAAATCGAATTGCTCTGCCAGTGCCAGCAGACGGTGTGCCTGTGCTTGTGTGAGACTGGTACCAAGCGGATTTTGCAGCACCGTATTCACAAACATGATTTTAGGCTGATGGAGTAATGCTTTTTCCATCAGACCATCCAGATCAAGCCCATGTTCACTCCTCTGTATGCCGACAGGAATGCAGCCATGATGCCGTATCAGTGACAGTAAATTACTGTAACCGGGATTTTCCACCAGCACCGTGTCGCCAGGCTTACACAGTGTGCGCAATATCAGATCGAATGCGTGTGTTGCACCATTGGTCAGCAGAACCTGTTCTGTATCAACCTGAAACAGCTGTTGTGTCAAATGGCGGGCCAGATGCTGGCGCAGACCGGGAAATCCTGCCGGGTGCCCATAGCCGCGCAGACGCTGGGTCGGAATGCGCATCGCCTGTCTGAGTGCGTCCAGCAAAACATCGTCACCATACCATTCCGGTGGCAGCCAGCCGGAACCTACCGGTAAGGCAGAGGAAACACCGGAATATAAATCCGGACTCAGTGCGTCAATCGTGGCCGGTGTTACGGGATGCGGCAAAGGTACGGGCATACCTGCAGGCTTACTCACAAAGTAACCAGAACCACGTCGCGAACTCAGCATGCCAAGCGCGATCAGTCGTTCATAAGATTCGACGACGGTGAACGTGCTCACGGCATTGCATTTGGCAAACTGACGTACCGACGGCATTTTGCTGCCGAGTGGTAAATGATGTTGCCGTATCAGTTGGCTGACTTCACACACGATCTGCTCAACCAGACTGGTCTGACGTCCGCGTGCCAGCGTCAGCTGCGGCCAGACCGCTGGTTCGGATCTTTGTTGCATTTCTTCGGTCAATTCCATTTTTATTCCATAATATAGCAACACGCATCCCTCATCTGGCGCAGAACTGTGATCGGGAAATTTATTGGTATGTCACTTGCTTTGACTGCTCGCTATCAGCTGGTCAGCAAGGCTAGTCCGTATCGTCCGGATGAGAACTGTGCAGTTCAGAAAGCCAGTACGGTTGGGTGAAATTTGACTGGCTGTATATGTCTTCTGCGCATATGCCTGGTTAGGATTTCATCATACTTTTACCGATCGGTAAATTATTTCAGGAGAGCCACATGCTTAGTCAACAACAACTCAATGCGTACTGGATGCCGTTTACGGCGAACCGGGATTACAAAGAAGCGCCACGCGTGGTTGCTTCCGCTGCCGGGATGTATTACCGCGATCAAAATGGTCGCGAGATTCTCGATGGTACTGCCGGGCTATGGTGCGTGCCGCTGGGACATTCTCATCCGACGATAGTCAGGGCAGTGCAGGATGCAATCGCGACGCTGGATTACGCACCGGCGTTTCAGATGGGGCATCCGGCGGCATTTGAACTCGCCGAACAGTTAATTGATTACAGTGGCAATAAATTTGGTCAGGTGTTTTATACCAATTCCGGCTCCGAATCGGTTGATACAGCGATGAAGATGGTGCTGGCTTATCACCGTGCGCGTGGTGAAGGACAACGGACGCGCTTCATCAGCCGTGAGCGTGGTTATCACGGCGTCGGTTTTGGTGGTATGTCTCTCGGTGGATTACCGGCGAATCGCAAACAGTTTCCGAATTTATTGGGTGGTGTCGATTATTTGCCGCATACCTATAATCTCGAAAAAAATGCGTATAGCCGCGGGCTTCCCGAATATGGCACTCATCTCGCTGATGAACTCGATCGCATCGTTGCACTGCATGATGTGTCAACCATCGCTGCGGTGATTGTGGAGCCTTTGTCGGGCTCTGCCGGTGTGATTCTGCCACCGAAAGGCTATCTGAAGCGCTTACGTGAATTGTGCGATAAGCATGGCATTCTGCTGATTTTTGATGAGGTGATTACTGGCTTCGGTCGAATGGCAACACCGTTTGCCAGTGATTTTTTCGACGTCACACCTGACCTGATGACGACCGCAAAAGGGCTTACAAATGGTGTTGTACCAATGGGGGCGGTATTCAGTAAGTCGATGATTTATGAAACCTTGCTCGACAGTCCCGCCGGCATCGAATTTTTCCACGGCTATACCTATTCCGGTCACCCATTGGCATGCGCTGCCGGGCTAGCTTCACTCAAAGTATTCAAAGAAGAAAAAGTGCTGGAGCATGCGCAAAGCATGACCGCATATTGGGAAGATGCTTTGCATTCGCTGAAGGGTTTGCCGCATGTGATCGATTTGCGGAATGTCGGTCTGATCGGGGCGATCGAGCTGGCATCGATACCGGGCAAAGTCGGCGCACGTGCGATGGCAGTGTACAAACAGGCATTTGCGGAAGGCGTGCTGATTCGCACTACGGGCGACATCATTGCCTTGTCTCCGCCGCTCGTGCTTGAGAAAAAACACATCGACGATCTGTTCGGCAAACTCGCCGACATACTCAGGAAAACAGTCTGAGTTCGCCGGATGATGTTGCTGCTCTGTGATCTGCGCTGATCACAGAGCATTTCTTTTTCCTCTATCACTCACTTGTGCTGCCGGCAGCGCTAATACCGGCGTAGTGATCAGGTATCGTCACCAAAAAATGATGGACGGGGGCGCAATGCATACACATGCATGCAATCTGACGGTTGTTATATTGCTTATGACTTCCGGTCTTATCAAGCGATTGCACAACAGATTAGTACAACGACATCTCTTCGGATACATCCTTTGCTTGTCATCAGCCTGATGTGAGCGTATAAATCCCGCGTGATTCCGGTAAGGTCTGTATTGCCTTTGACCGGACCTGACAGAAATGCCTATCGCGCTGTCCGTTTAACGAAAGCAGAGACAAGCTGACATGTGTTTTGTGGAATGAAGTTTGCTACGCGTGCACGGCATCTGACGTGATCTGCCGTTCTCTTTTACATCAGTACTATCCCGCTCAATACTGGACTTTTTTACTTATTTTTACTTATCAGTCGCTTTGTTGTGTGTGGATGTGTTTGTGCCTGTCCTCAGATATCGACCTTGGAGAAAAATTATATGCAACCGGAAAGTAATCAACTTTGGAATGAGGACTTAGCACCGACCTCAGAGGTGCAACGTACCTGGCGCTGGTATCACTTCGCTGCCTTATGGGTAGGGATGGTGATGTGTATTCCTGCTTACACCTTGTCTGCCAGTCTGATTGAGGGCGGTATGTCAGGCTATCAGGCGGTCTGGACTGTGTTTCTGGCCAATGCAATAGTGCTGGTACCGATGTTACTGATCGGTCACGCTGGAGCGAAATACGGTATCCCCTACGCGGTACTGGCACGCACTTCGTTTGGCGTGCGCGGTGCACGTTTGCCTGCACTGATGCGGGCGATCGTCGCCTGTGGCTGGTATGGCATACAAACATGGTTTGGCGGGCAAATGATCTACACTCTTGGCGGTGTTTTACTCGGTCATCCGCTGGGCGGCGACAACATCGCAGGCTTGGGTATCAACGGCGCCCAGCTGGTGTGTTTTCTGATTTTCTGGGGTATACAGTTCTGGTACATTTTTCATGGCATGGAATCGATACGTCAGCTGGAGACATATACGGCGCCATTAAAGATACTTATCTGTTTCGTGTTACTGGCATGGGTATACAACAAAGCGGGTAGTTTTGGTGCCTTGCTGGATCAGCCTTCACAGTTTGTTGAAGGCGGAAAAAAAGCAGGGCAATTCTGGACGACATTCTGGCCATCTCTGACAGCGATGATAGGTTTCTGGGCCACACTCGCACTGAATATTCCTGACTTTACACGCTTTGCTAAGTCGCAGAAAGATCAGATTCTTGGTCAGACCGTTGGCTTGCCCGCACCTATGGGACTGCTGGCTTTGATGGCAGTGATCGTCACTTCAGCGACTGTCGTTTTATACGGTAAAGCCTTATGGGACCCGGTGGATGTCGCAAGTCGTATGACAGGTGCTGCCGTGCTGATCGCGCTGGTGATTTTGTTGATTGATACGGTCTCGGTCAATCTTGCTGCTAATCTGGTTGGTCCTGCTTACGATTTTTCTGCGCTGAATCCTCAACTGATTTCGTATAAAACCGGAGGCTACATTACAGCCGGTATCGCACTGGTGATGATGCCATGGAAAATTCTCGAAACCACGCAAGGTTATATCTTCACCTGGCTGATTGGTTACTCTGCGTTGCTTGGCCCTATCGCCGGCATACTGATTATTGACTATTACTTTATCCGTCGGACGCAGATTAACGTGCCGGCTTTATATGAAGAGCATGGTCAGTACAGTTACCGTAAGGGCTGGAATATGACGGCAGTGATCGCGTTTGTGATTGGCGTGGCACCGAATATTCCCGGTTTCCTGAACGCAGCATTTCCAGCGTCTTTTCCGGAGGTTTCTGCGCTGCTGAAAACGATTTATACCTATGCCTGGTTTGTCGGTCTGGCGATTTCCGGTATCGTGTATTTTGCTCTGATGCGCAATCAGCGCACTGCAGTCTGAAGTACTCAGGTAGCTTTTTGCATCAGATATACGCTGCTATGTTGACCTCATCAATCTGCCCGGGTTTCATAAACATTTTTGCGTATTCGAGATAGACGCCGGAAGTCAGGAACAGCCTGAATAATTCAGTATCAATATGCTGTTCTTTTTCCATCCGGCTCATCATTGCGATAGCCTCTGACAAGGTCTTACCTTTTTTGTAGGGACGATCTGCCGCCGTCAGCGCCTCAAAGATATCAGCGATTGCCATCATGCGGGCAGGGATGCTCATCTGGTCCCCGGTCAGGCGTTTCGGATAGCCTGTGCCATCCATTTTTTCGTGATGACCGCCGGCGATTTCCGGTACTTTCGCCAGATGACGCGGGAATGGCAATTTTCCCAGCATCATAATGGTTTGTGTCATGTGTTCATTAATCTTATAGCGCTCTTCTTCGGACAAAGTGCCACGCGTCACACACAAGTTATACAGTTCGCCGCGGTTGTATAAATTTTCCGGCACCGTGATCCTGAAACCCCAGGGATTATCCGCCGGAATCGTGTCGCGCGGCGAGCGGGTAAAAATATGTTCCGGTTTATCGCTGAGGAGATGTTCGCTTACCGGTAGCACAGGTTCCGGGGTACGCTCTTTGCGTTCTTTTTCCTCGTGTGAAATACCGATGCGGTCAGACAAGGTACGCTGCCAGGTCCGTTCAGCAATCGCTTTTAGACGGGCAATCTTTTCCGGAGCCATGAACTCACTACCCTCATTACATTCTGCGATAAAAGCAAAGTCCTCGTCCAGCTGCCTCAGCTCTGTATGGAGTTTTTCTTTCAGTTCAGCCGCATTTCCCCCGTTGGCGATGGCTTGCCAGCAGGTGATTTCTGCATCGCGCTTTAATACTTCAAAACGCATGCGTATTTCATGAATGCGGTCATACAGCGTTTCGAGTTTGGTCGCCTTATCGACGATATATTCCGGCGTGGTAACTTTGCCGCAATCATGCAGCCAGGAGGCGACATGCAATTCTTCCCATTCTTCTTCATTCAGATTAAAGCTGGCATACGGCCCGCTCGTCTCGCGACAAGCAGCCTGTGCCAGTAATTTTGTGAGTACCGGAACGCGCTGACAATGTCCACCGGTGTAGGGGCTTTTGGCGTCAATCGCGCTGGCGATCAGTTGTATGAATGAAGCCAGCAAGGCTTTTTGTTCCTGAATCAGACGTTGATTTTCTATCGCGACGGCAGCAGCCCCGGAAACGGCTTCCGCCATCGCGAGATGTGCATCGTCAATGACAGTCGCGTCTATCACCAGCGCAACAGCACCTGACAGAGTGCCATTACGGTCTTTCAGCGGAATAGAGATCAGCGTTGTCACATGCGATAACTCAGGTAAAGCACTGAAAAAAAGTCGCAGATCATTCGGTTGTAATTGCAGGATCTGCGAGCCGGAATAGCAGGCGGCCACAACAGGATGGCTGCGATCGCTCATCGGTATGCTTTGTGCATCGGTTTCAACGACATGATGATCTGCATAAATCTGCACAACATCCAGTGCATCCTTTTGCGGCTCATACAGATACAGTAAACCCGATCTGGCTCCTGTAATTTCAGACATTTCTTTTAAGACGCGGGCCAGCAGGCGATCATAATTATTTTCTGATGCGAGACTGCTGGCGATATCGAGAAATGATTGTATGGTGGCTTTCATTCCTTTCATTGAATCAGCGAGATCGGCAATTTCTCTGATGCGCGTCTCAATTTCTACTTTGCTATGAAAATCGAAATGGGCAATTTTTTTTGCCTCTTCCGACAGTTGATTCAGTGGTTGTGATGCCAGACGTGAAAAATATATCGTCACGCCGATTTCTAACAACAACAGAAATACGAATATCGCGATATTTTTTTTGCGCATATCCAGTATGTCTGCAAGCAGTTCTGCATGCGGACTGGCGATCAGTATGCTGAGATCCTGCCCGCCGGGTATATGCAAGCGGGTGTGATAGGTTGACCAGGTTGCACCTTGAATATCAATGGAAGAACTTTTCGTTTGCGCTGGCCCGGCTGGGACAGAGGCAATATTTTTTCTGATCTGATTCAATACCGGGGCATCCTGTTCTGCGAGCAAGGGCATGCCGCTGCTGCCATCCTTCCGCACACTGATCTGCGGTTTGTAGCTGCTGATCTGACCGTTTTTCCATGCCAGCAATTGTCCTTGCTGGTCCGTCAGTGCAATTGACGTTGACGGTGTGATACCGTGATTTCTGACGATGTCCTGTATCGTCGGCATTTCAATATCAATGCCAACCACCGCGTTTTCATTCACAATTTTTTGCGAGTAGGTGACACCGATTTGTCCGGTGGTAAAAAAATAGTAGGGCTCTGATACGTTTGATTGTGCCGGATGACGCATTGCAGAGATATACCAGTTGCGCTGACGCGGGTCGAAATTTCTTAAGCCGATTTCCATCCGGCTTATTTCCTGCAGCTTCCCGTTCAGATACACCAGATGTTCAACCAGTTTGCCATGTTCGTGACTGGTGCTTTGTACTATCCAGGCAGTTTCCGGCGGGGCATGAAAGACGTCTTTGCTGCCATTCGATTTGGCAAACTGCCGCAGCAAAAAAAAATCACCGTTCGCATAACCGACGTAAGCAGAGGTCGCGGATGCCAGTTTATCGATGGCTTTTGCCAGATAGGCGGTATGTCTGAGTCTTTCATTCAGATCATTACCGGGAATGGGGTGTATCTGTGCCAGGATTTCCGTCTGATTTTTTACTGGTTCATAGATGTCCCTGATGTCAGCTGTAATTTCTTTACCTATCAGTTCATAGGTATTATTTGCCTGCGCAAGGATAATTTTGCTCATGTGCGGAAACTGCACCAGGCCCATAATCAGCGCAAAAATCACAATCAGACCGGTGAAAAAGTAAGCAATGTAAATGTAGAAGTACACGTTCTTTTTCGTCGGCATGGCATGCTTTCTGAAGTGGTTTTATCGGGAAGAATAAATGTCGTTTGATGCAGAAACTCTTTGTAAAAATGATTGATGTGAAGCTATCCGGTGCCGTCAGCTGTGCAGAAAACCTTATGTTCTCATGAGATAAATCCCTGCAACAAGATTGCTGTCAGTGCGCTGTAAAAGCAAGAGTATCGTTAACATGCGACATACTCGGTTACACACTTTTTTCTTCTGACGCAAACAACGCCTGTTCCATCAGGTCTGCCATTGCAATTTCATTGTGATGATTTTTTTCACGCAGGCCTATCGTAATATTACCGCGGTTTTGTATTGTTTTATTCTGGCTTGTTTTCCATTTTCCCGTGATACGGGTGATAGGAATTTCGATGCCGACGATGGCATCCATCAGATGATGAATGTAGTCCGAAGGTGCATCACTGATTTGCCAGGGTGTTGTACGCTGGGTTTCAAAATGTGTGGTGAGATTATTCAGGAGTGCCAGAAATTCCTGTCGATCATCGACAATACGCAATGTTCCGTGTGCATGGACCACTGCATAATTGTAGGTAGGAACGACGGCGCCGTTCTGTTTTTTTTCTTCGTACCAACTAGGTGTGATGTAAGCGCTCGGCCCCTGAAATATACACAGTAACTCTGAAGCAGATTGCCACAGTGGATTCTGGCGCGCGACGTGCCCGCACAAGGTTCCGAACGGCGCACCGGCACTTGGTGCGGTGACGATCATGGGAATGTGATCTGCAGTCAATCCATCCCCGGTCGATGTCACTACACTCGCCAGAGGATGCGTATTGATCAGTGCATGCAGAACTTCAATTCTTTGCTCGGAGAACGCGGCGGGTGTGTACATGCTGCTCGCTCAGACCGGAGTAATGACCACTTCCGCACGAATGGAATTGGCGATATAACAATGGTCGTGTGCAAGGTGATGCAGCGCCAGAATTTGCTCTGCAGTCGGTATCGTGGTGCCGGAAAAGACTGCATGCGGACGCAGTTCTATGCGGGTGATCGACATCCGTCGCTTTTCATTTTTTTCCATGATGCCAGCGGCATTGTCTTCGTAACTGTCAACGATATAGCCCTGCTTACCGGCGAAGGCGAGAAAAAACAGCATATGGCAGCTCGACAGCGCGGCGACCAGGGCTTCTTCCGGATCGATGTTTTCTGCGACCGACAACGGTACAGGAACAGAAGCAGGTGCCGAAGACGCCGGCACTGTCAGACCACCATCAAATTTCCATTCGTGACCACGACTGTATTTGTTATCGCTGAAATTCTGCTCGCCGCGATTCCAGATAATTTGTGCGCAATACTGTTCCATATGATTCCTTGAATGATGATGGTTAAATCCAGTAGCTAAGCTGCTGGCGTCTGTATGATGAAGCGACAATATAATGCTGGCTAGTTTAACGCAATGCTGTAAATACAGGCTGCGGAATTGATCATTGCCCCGGACTTTTTACGCCTGTCAGGTCAGGCTCTACGCGTCTGCAGGAGATTGTTGCGTCAGTGCTCAATGAAAAAAGCCCTCTTTCTGTTCGCAGAAAGAGGGCTGGGGCAAATTGTTCAGATTCGCCCGCGGGCGATATTACAGGTGCGGCCGATTACCAGATCGTAATACGTTTCTCTGGCGCTGTATACATTCTGTCGCCTTCTTTGACGCCAAATGCAGAGTAGAACGCTGGCAGGTTGGTCAGTGGTGCATTACCACGTACCGCCGCAGGTGAGTGCGGGTCTGTGTTAATCAGACGAATCGTTTCAGCATCACGCGCTTTACCACGCCAGACTTGTGCCCAGCCCATGAACAGACGCTGGTCTCCCGTGTAACCGTCAATCACCGGTGCAGGTTTGCCGCCGAGTGAGATCTGATACGCTTTATAGGCGATCGATAAACCGGAATTATCGGCAATGTTTTCACCGAGTGTCAGGGCACCGTTGACGTTATAACCCGGCAGCGGGCTGTACGCGTTGTATTGTGCGATCATCGCTGCAGTCAGCTTACCGAAATTCGCTTTGTCTTCTTTGGTCCACCAGTCACGCAGATTACCGTCACCATCAGACTGGCTTCCGGAATCATCGAATCCGTGGCTGATTTCATGCCCGATCACCGCGCCGATACCACCGTAATTCACGGCATCATCTGCAGCCGGATTGAAGAATGGCGGTTGCAGAATCGCGGCCGGGAAGACGATTTCATTTTGACGGGAGTTGTAATACGCATTCACGGTCTGCGGGCTCATGCCCCATTCTTTGCGGTTGACCGGCTGACCTAATTTGGACAATTGGCGTAGGTATTCATGTTCACGGCCACGCATCACGTTACCAACCAGATCGTCTTTTTTGATGACCAGTTTGCTGTAATCGCGCCATACATCCGGATAGCCGATTTTCGGTGTGAACTTAGCGAGTTTGGTGAGCGCTTCTTTTTTGGTTTCAGGGCTCATCCAGTCCAGCGTTTCTATGCTTTGTTTGTAGGCGAGCGTCAGATTTTTAACCAGTTCTTCCATGCGTGCTTTATTCTCAGGCGGGAAGTATTTGGCGACATACAGTTTGCCCAGTGCTTCCGACATGCTTTCTTCCACGCGTGCCACACCGCGTTTCCAGCGTGGCTGGTTCGCCGGAATACCGCGTAAGGTCACGCTGGAGAAGTTGAAATCTTCATCAACAAAGCGTTTCGATAACAGGCTCGCATACGCACTCAGCACTTTCCATTTGTAATAGGACTGCCATACAGAAACTGGTGTGTCCTGAATGATTTTTGCCATGCCACTGAGGAAGCCCGGTTGACGGACAATCACATAATCGACACGGTTGCCGACACCGGTGCCAGCGAAATACGCGGTCCAGTCGAAGCCTGGCAACAGCTCCGCTAATTTTGCTTTTTCAATTTTGTTGTAGGTTTTGACCGGGTTGCGATTTTCGACTTTGGTCCACTGGATTTTCGCGATTTCTGTTTCCAGTGCAAGGATGCTGGCAGCCGCTTTTTCAGCATCTTTCTGACCGCTCATTTCCAGCATTTTTTCTACGTGCTTCAGATAGGCATCGCGGAAGCCTTTGAGCTTGGCATCATCATCCTTCAGATAGTAATCACGGTCCGGCAAACCGAGTCCACCCTGGCTGACATAGACTGCGTATTTGCTGGAGTCGCGTGCATCCTGGCCTATACCGGATTGCACCGGCAGCGAAACGCCGAGTTTGGCCAGATTAGAAATCAGTGCTGGTAAATCTTCTTTTTTGGTCAGACGGTCAATGCGGTTGAATGTCGCTTTGAGCGGTGCGATATCAAGTTTCTCGGCCTGTGCTTCATCCATGAAACTATTATAAAGATCGGCAATTTTTTTCTCGTTGCTGCCTGCTTTCAATTTGCTGTCAGCGGCCAATGCTTTGATGATGTCATACGAACGTTGTTCGGATAAGTCGCGCAACTGATCGAAAGAACCGAAGCGGGCGCGGTCTGCCGGAATCTCTGCATTCGCCAGCCATTTGCCAGACATGAATTTGAAGAAATCATCCTGCGGACGTACGCTGGTATCTATCCATTGCAGATCAATGCCTGAAATACGGGCGGCGGCCGTTGTCGATGCCGCTGTCGTCGTGTGGGCTGGTGTCGTCTGGGCAAAAGCGGTGCCGGTGCTGCCGGCAGAAATGGCTGCCAGGACGGCAAGCGAAAGCAGGGTGCGTTGCATGTGATAGTCCCTTTATTTTTTAAAATCGGTTGAAATAGCTGTCATGAAATGTCATTCATTCACCAGCATTCACAACGAATACATGGTGAAGAAAACAGTCAGGTTGATTGAGACAAAAAAGCGGCGGATTAGTTCGTCAGGAGACGAAATAATCCGCCGCTTTTTTTAACTGAATGATGTTGTTGATGAAGTCGGAATTGAGTCTGAATACATAGTTAAAGGTGTCTCAGGCATAAAATATACTGGGGGGAGTATATTTTAACCCCCTTTTTTTTACCGAAAGGTTAAGGCGTTTTCTGCATATACTCCCCGTAATATCCTGAATTACGAGGATTTTTTCTGATGGTAAGACCAGAACAGCAGCAATGCACCGACGGCGATCATCGGCAGCGAAAGCATCTGTCCGGCAGAGATCGTCAATCCGGCCAAGCTGACTTCGTAATCCGGAGTACGGAAGTATTCTGTACAAAAGCGTGCACAACCGTACAGGATCACGAACAAAGACCCGACCGCCAATCTCGGCCGCGCTTTGCTGGCGAATATCCACAGGATCACAAACAATAAAACACCATCGATGAGCGCCTGATACAGTGGCGATGGATGTACAGGATGATCGACGCCTGGCCAGATCATCGCCCACGGTAAATCAGCAGAGGCAATGCGTCCCGGCAGTTCGTGATTGATGAAATTGCCGATGCGGCCAGCCGCATAACCGAGCGGCACCAGCGGAGCGATGAAATCATAGACATCCGCCAGATGCATTTTTGCTTTACGCGCCCACAAGGACATCGCAATCAGCACACCGAGAAACCCGCCATGAAATGACATGCCGCCTTTCCAGACTTTGAAAATTTCCAGCGGATTGCCGAGGTAATAGGGCAGTCCGTAAAAAAGCACTTCGCCAAGGCGGCCGCCGAGAATCACGCCAAGCACGCCATAAAAAAGCATGTCGTCGATATGTTCGCGGGTCCAGCCTTTCGCTGCGACGTGCGGCAATCTGAGGCGATAACGGCCCAGCACAATAAACTGGGCAAAGGCGACCATATACATCAGCCCATACCAATGTACGGAAAGCGGGCCAATGGCAAAAGCGACGGGATCAGGATTAGGATGAATCAGCATGTGGTTGTATGTAAAAGCTGTAAAAAGGAGGCGAGCACCGCTGACGGATTATCTTTACGCCAGACGATACCGATCTCGACTGCCGGTGCGGCATGTTCAATCGGATGATAGACCACGCCGGGACGCTGTAAGTTCGAGACGGATTGTGGCACAAGTGCGATACCCATGCCAGCCGACACCAGCCCGACGATGGTTTGCATCTGTATTGCTTCCTGGCCGATTACCGGCGTCATCCCCGCAGCATGGAAATGACCGAGTATCGCATCGTGTAATGATGGCGCGATTTTGCGTGGAAACAGGATCAGCGGCAGATCAGGACAATTTTCCATTTTCACCGGCTTATCACGTGGCAGTATGTGCTCAGGTGCCGCCAGCATCAGCGGTTCGGTCAGAATTTTCTGATAGCACAAAATCTGTTGCAGTTTTTCCGGTAAAGGCGGGATCATGAAGCCGGCGTCAATTTCACTTTTTTCGAGTGCGTCCAGCTGGACATCGGTCGTTGCTTCACGCAATTCTATGCTGACGTCAGGATGGCTCTGACGGAACGCCCGCAACGTCGGCGGCAGTATGCTGTAATCGGCGACAGAAACAAAAGCGAGTGACAAATGACCGCGCGCACCTGCGGCCGCTTGTTGGGCCAGCTGCCGAAGATTATTTGCCTGTTCCAGCAGGCGTCTGGCTTCCGGTAACAAAGCAATTCCGGCGGGCGTCAGCGCGGTATGGCGGGTGGTTCGGATAAACAGTGCGGTACCAAGAAAGCTCTCGAGCGACTGTATCGCCTGCGATAGCGGCGGTTGGGTCATATTCAGCCGTAGTGCGGCTTTACCAAAATGCATTTCCTCTGCAACCGCGATGAAATAGCGGAGCTGTCGCAGTTCAAGATGCCGCAGATCTGGATTATTCATGTGCGCACGTGACTGATTTTTGTCCGTAAAAAAAGCCGACCCAGTGTCGGCTTTGCATTTTGTGCAGATCTGTCGTTATCAACGGCGACCAACCTTTTTCTCAAATGTACGTTTCAGGCGTTCTGCCTTGATTTTTTCGAAATGTGCATCGTCTTTACGTTTATCCAGACCCAGCATGCGCTCGAAAAACTCAAACCACAAAAACGCAAATATGGCGCCGCCGATAATCCACCACCAGGACATGGTGGCAAACACTGAGACCTCGGCAAGTTTTAATACCAGCAATAAGAATAAGGGGATGATCAGTAGCATGATGGGTTTCCTTTTGTCAGCAGATTAAAACGTATTCGACGGCAGGTCAACCGGCATATTCTGAGCCATGTTCAAATTTCGGAAACGCGTTAAAATGAAACGGCATTTCTAACCTGGAGAGAACAATGAAATATTCCTTATTCGTAGGCGCAGCTCTGGCAGTATTGGCATCTGGTTCGGCAATGGCAAATGCTGATCTGGCAAAAGCGAAAAATTGCTTGGCTTGTCACGCAGTTGATAATAAAGTCGTCGGTCCCGGCTATAAAGAAGTAGCAAAAAAATATGCAGGCGATAAAACTGCCGAAGCCAAGCTGATACAAAAAGTCATCAAGGGCGGCAGCGGTACCTGGGGTGCGATTCCTATGCCAGCGAATCCACAGGTGACTGAGGCAGAAGCGAAAACTCTGGTTAAATGGATACTGGCGTTGAAATAATTCTTGCTTGCTTGCTGCTGATCTGTCGCAGAATCAGCAGTTCATTAAAAAAGCCCGGTTCACGAACTGAACCGGGCTTTTTTGTCTGAATGCGACGCTGATTACTTAGTCACAGTTAACAGTTCACGTTTTCCGCCTTTGTATGTGTACAAAGTCAGTGTGCCGTCTTTGATGTCGCCCTTGTCGTCAAACGCGATATCGCCAGTTACACCTTTATATTTGATTTTCTTCAGCACTGGCAGGTATTTTGCAGGTTCTGCAGAATTAGCCTGTTTCATTGCTTCAACCATCGTCATCACAGCATCGTAAACATACGGTGCGTAGATCTGCACATCCATACCGAATTTTTTCTTGTATGCTGCTTTCCAGTTGTCGTTGGCTACTTTTTGCGCATCGAGAACACCACCTGCTTCTGCGCAGACGACCTGACCTTCGCCAAGCGCATCACCAGCGAGTTTAACCAAGTCGGCTGTACAGATACCATCACCGCCCATGAATTTCGCATTCACGCCCAGTGCTTTCATCTGACGCAGCATAGGGCCTGCAACCGCATCCATACCACCGAAGAAAATCAGATCAGGTTTTTTCGCTTTAATCGTGGTCAGAATAGCGGCGAAATCATTGGATTTATCCGTTGTGTGCTCTTGCACGATGATTTCAGCACCCTTGCCTTTGGCACCCTTGACGAACTCTTTTGCCACGCCCTCGCCGTAGGCTGTTTTATCGTCAATCACAGCAACTTTTTTCGCTTTGCTGATTTGCACAGCGTAACGACCCAGCGTGCCGCCTAACTGACCATCGTTCGCCACAACGCGGAACGCGCCTTTAAAGCCCTGGTTAGTGTATGGAACTGCAGTTGCAGAAGGGGAGATTTGTGGAATGCCAGCATCGTTGTAGATTTTAGATGCTGGGATCGTTGTTCCTGAATTCAGGTGACCGATCACGCCGTTGACTTTCGCATCAACCAGTTTTTGTGCAACGGTTGTACCTTGTTTCGGATCGCCGCCGTCATCTTCAGCCAGCAATTCGAATTTTGCTTTTTTGCCGCCGATCATCACGCCTTTGGCGTTCAACTCTTCGATCGCCATTTTGGCGCCGTTTTCATTGTCTTTACCCAGATGGGCGATAGGACCGGAAACAGGGCCGACGTGGCCGATTTTAATGACGACTTCCTGAGCTGCCGCGGAACCGGCAAATGCGAAAGCGATCGCGCCAGCCAGTGGAATCATTTTAGTTTTTAACGACATGAACATACTCCCTTGAAGATTAAAAAGTAGGGCTACAAAACTGTAATGCCAACTTATTCAGGAAACTGAATAAACAAAAGGTACAACAGAAAAAAAATTTCCGAAAGCTCTTTAGCATGATTTTTTTCTACGTGAATCTTTTTTTCAACGCGCCAAAATCGGGCATTTTTTTCACTTTAATTGCCGGCATTTAACTCGCAGAAATGAAGAGCCGGTGTTGAATGTTGAAGCCTTGATAAGCAAACGGATAAAGCCGGCAGACACTTCTTTGCAGTGCATCAAAATGTAAGATGGGATGTTTCCCATGCTGACGCGGTTTCGGCTGGCAGGACTGCTATCTGATAGGAATATTTTCAGATGGAAGATAAATAGCGGGTATCCACGGCGAAGCGAATAAACACCTGGTGCGAGTCGCACAAATTTGGTGCAAATATGCCATCTGGCGAGTTAAAAAAATCCTGAAATTTTATCCGCGACGGACAATATTTTTTTCTGTCTGGTGGTTTTTTACATCATCACGATATTTTTTTGTGCACTGCATCACGTCGTTTTTGTATATTTTTATTCTGTGCGGATACCTGGGATCGATGCTACTGCGGCCGCGATGCGTTAAGCAGATACTGGAAATGTCGCTGCCCGCCGGCTGAAATGTATCCTGCAAGAACGTAACGAAGTGTTGTTACAGGGAGAAAAAATTATTTTGAATTTTTAACTTTGGTGATTTCCTGGGTGACGGCTCTGGTGACCAGTTCTTCCAGCGAGTTTTTCAGACCGGCACGGATTTCGTTTGCAAGGCCTTCAACTGCGGTCTGCAACACATCTGCCAGATTGTCCCTGACCCGGTGCTCGAGGACAAAATCAACCCTCGCCAGTACGTTTTTCAGTACGATTTCTTTCAGACTCTGCTCGAGTGTCTGCCATTGCTCTTCTGACGGGGCCGGATTTGTCGCACTGCCATTCATCGGGTCCGTCGCAGCGCTGACTGTTACCGCGTCCGGCATTGGCGATGGCGGCAATGGTGATGCGGGAGTTGCTGCTGTCTCATCTTCTGCGCCGGCTGCGTATGCCGGGTAGATAATTTCAGTCAGAACAGGGATGCTGGCATCGATAGGGTTATTCATTTTATTTTGCGACGTTATGGTTGAGTGAGTGGCCCTGTTGTTGATAATAGCGGTAGCGTTCACGCGCTGCCTGCGTATCCTGCTGGTCGCCTGAAACGATTTCTATCATGCGGCCAAACCGCGAAAAATGCTCAGGCACAGCGGCACTCAGATTGACCAGTAATTCAAAATGGGGACTCTGATCCAGATGGGTATGACTGAGGATAATCGGCGTCATGGATGCCAGTACATCATCTGCCATCACATGCGGTAAAAAATCTGCCTCACTGATGGTCCACAGGGCTTCATCGAGATGACGCAGGACTGCCAGATCGTCATGATAGACTACGACCTGACTGTTCGCGGCACGCGCCTTGCGTATCAGCCGGCAGGCATAATGCAGCTTGTCGGCGACGTTGCTGTGAAAATCGATACGCGTCATATCAGAAGCGGAAGTCATTTTCTGTTGCTGGCTTTCTTGCCGGGACATTGGCAGGCTTTTTCTGCGGAACAGGTTTGTCGCCGGATGCCGCCGCAGGTGCCGGAGCCGAGGGTGCTGCGCTTTCTGCCGCAGGATAACGATAGTCCGGTGGCAGCATATTGCTGGCAGGATAGGCTGCAGACTTGATCGCTGATTTCCATTCATCGGCATTGTAACCGTGCAATTTTTTGCTGCCTATCTGCATCACCGGAAGCTGGGTATCGCCACTGATTTGCTTTAGCTTTTCAACGTCCTCGGATGTTTTTACTGTTTTCTCCGAAAAAGGAACTCCAGCTGATTTCAGCAGATTTTTGCCGTCGTTACAGGGAGCGCAATTGGCGGCCGTGTAGATCGTCACCGGATTTTTTGAGGCTGCTTGTCCAAGTTCGTAAGGAAAATTCGCGGTGCTTGCGGAATTGGATAATTCTTTTTTTTCCAGCAATTTCTGATTGGACTGAGGCGGCGTGTCGGAGTAAGTGATTTTCCCATCCGGACCAACAGATTTATACAGCTGTGCCTGAGCTTGTGTGGCCAGCAACATCAAGGGCAACAGCAGAACTTGCATCGCGGTTGTTGTTCGTTTCACGTTGTACTCCTTCAGGCTGACATGCCGCTATGGCGTAATAAAGCATCGATGGCGGGTTCTCTGCCACGGAAGGCTTTGAATGATTCAAGCGCCGGGCGTGAACCACCGACTTCCAGTACTTCTTTCTGAAATTTCTGTCCCGCCGTGCGTGACAGATTACTACCCTCGGTTTTACCGTGTTCTTCAAACGCGGCATAGGCATCGGCAGATAGCACTTCCGCCCACTTATAGCTGTAATAACCTGCTGCGTAGCCACCGGCAAAGATATGGCTGAACGCGTGCTGGAAGCGGTTGAATTCCGGTGCGGTAAATACGGAAATCTGTTCTCTGACTGTATTCAGAACATCCTGTACCGATTGTGTTCCGTGCGGATCAAACTGATCATGCAGGCGCATATCGAACAGCGCAAATTCAACCTGACGCAGGGTTTGCAGACCGGACTGAAAATTTTTCGCCGCGATCATTTTTTCATACAGGCTGCGCGGCAATGGTTCGCCGGTCTCTGCATGCGCGGTCATGTGTTGCAGCACATCCCATTCCCAGCAGAAATTTTCCATGAATTGCGATGGTAATTCGACGGCGTCCCATTCGACGCCGGAAATGCCGGAGACCGATAAATCATCAACTTGTGTCAGCAGATGATGCAGGCCATGACCGAATTCATGGAACAGGGTGATCACTTCATCGTGGGTAAAGTAAGCTGGTTTGCGTACGCCATCGACCGTCGCAGGCTCGGTGAAGTTGCACACCAGATAGGCAACCGGTGTTTGTATATCATCGGCGGTTTTGCGGCGACCACGGGCGTCGTCCATCCAGGCGCCGCCGCGTTTGCCCTGACGCGCATACAGGTCGAGATAAAACTGACCTATCAGGTGCCCGTCTTTTTCTATGCGATAAAACTGTACATCCGGATGCCAGGTGTCTGCCTTATCAATGCGGATGGTGACACCGAATAAGGTCTGAATCACGCGGAACAGACCGCTGATGACTTGCGGTTCAGGGAAATACAATTTCACTTCCTGCTCAGAAAACGCATAGCGCTGTTCGCGAAGTTTTTCGGATGCATAGGTGACATCCCACGCTTCAAGCGTGCTGATGCCTAATTGTTCTGCCGCGAAGCTGCGCAATTCCTGCAAGTCTTTTTCTGCATAAGGACGGGCGCGTTGCGCAAGGTCCTCAAGAAAACCACTGACTTGCGCTGGTGACTCGGCCATTTTGCTCACCAGAGAAACCTCAGCAAAATTTCGGTAGCCGAGCAATTGCGCTTCTTCTTTGCGTAACTGCAGTAATTCCGCAATGATTGCTGTGTTATCCCACTCCGGTTTTGCACCTAATTCGGATGCCTTGGTGGCATTCGCGCGATAAATCGTTTCGCGGATCTGGCGGTTGTCGGCGTATTGCAATAACGGGAAATAGGAAGGGAAATGCAGCGTGAACTGATAGCCGGTTTTACCGTTCTTTTCAGCCGTTGCTTTGGCTGCCTGAATCACATCTTCCGGCACGCCTTTGAGTTCGCTGATGTCGCTGATCAGCAACGCATAATCGTTGGTGGCATCGAGCACATTTTCAGAAAAACGCGTGGTCAGCATCGCGTGTTTTTCCTGAATTTCTGCATAGCGTTGTTTCAGTTCATCCGGCAACTCAGCGCCACCCAGACGGAAATCACGGATTGCGTTTTGTATGATGGTTTTGCGTGCCACGGGCAAGGCATCAAACCCGGCTTGCGCGCGCAAGGCTTTGTATTTGCCGAACAACGCCAGATTTTGTCCCAGCTCGGTCCAGAACTCAGTGATTGCCGGTTGATTTTCATTGTAGGCCGCCCGCAATTCAGGCGTATCGGCTACGCCATTCAGATGGCTGACGATGCCCCAGGCACGGCCTAGTCTTTCGGTGGCGTTCTCCAATGGCTCAACAAAATTTTCCCACGTCACTTCATCCTGACTGGCGGACAGTTGTTCGACCACGGCACGGTTTTCCGCCAGTAAACTGGTGATGGCGGGCGTGATGTGTTCGGCGCGGATATCGGCAAAACGCGGCAGGTCGGTAAAGTCGAGTAATGGAGAACTGGTTGTCATCTTAATTTCTTTCGGCAGCTTCAATGGTGTTGACCAGTAACATGGTGATGGTCATAGGACCTACGCCACCCGGAACCGGTGTGATATAACCCGCGACTTCTTTGGTTGGCGCATAGTCAACGTCGCCACAGAGTTTGCCTTCATCGTCACGATTCATGCCGACGTCAATCACAACGGCGCCTGGTTTGACCATGTCTGCGGTAACGATATTGCGTTTGCCAGTGGCGACAACAAGAATGTCGGCGTTGCGCGTATGCGCTGCCAGATCGCGGGTCTTGGAATTGCAGATGGTGACGGTGGCACCGGCTTGCAAGAGCAACATTGCCTGCGGCTTGCCGACGATATTCGATGCACCAACCACGACCGCATTCGCGCCGCGCACAGGGTAATTAATCGATTCCAGCATTTTCATGACACCGTATGGTGTGCATGGACGGAACAGCGGCTGACCTGTCATCAGCAAACCGGCGTTGCTGATATGGAAGCCGTCCACGTCTTTTTCTGCGGCGATCGCCTCAATGACTTTATTCGCATTGATGTGCGCAGGCAAAGGCAGTTGCACCAAAATGCCGTTAATTTTCGGATCCTGATTCAGTCTTTCGATGTGAGCGAGTAAATCGGCTTCGCTGAGATCGGTCGCATATTTTTCCAGCACTGAATAGAAACCGCAGTCCTGACATGCTTTGACCTTGTTGCGGACATACACTTGGGATGCCGGATTTTCACCGACCAGGATGACCGCCAGACCAGGTTGTTTTCCTTGCGCTGTCAGGGCAGCAGCTCGTTGCGTGACATCGGCACGAATTTGTTGGGAGAGTTCGGTTCCGCTGATAATTTGGGCAGTCATGATGGGCTTTGCAAAAGAAGATCAAGCCGCGATTATAAATTATGCGGTGGCTTGCCGGATAACTATGCGGACGCGATTGCTGACTATGGAAATATCTGTAAGTGATACGTTGAACAGCCAGGGAAGGGAAATGCTTCACTGCTGCTGGCTATGACATTGTTCTGACACACTCAGGTGTGCTCGGCGTTTCTTCGTTTGCCGCCGTGCAGATACCTGGTCGGTGAAAATCAGCGGGGTAAGTTTGATGTCTAAAATATACCCGGGGGAGTATATTTATTACCCCCAGTGTTTATATAGACATGAAGGCAGATTTCGTTAAATTGCAGGGGAGTATGTGGAATAGCGATGGTCGTGTACCGGCGGATGATCTGCGGCGCGTGCAGCCGGCACAGCAGACTAGTTATGCATGATCACGGCCAATATCAGTCCCAATACGCACAAGGCATAGATCAGAAGCGCCGTAGTGGGCGGAGTGATGCCTGCATGATGAACCGGGCGTTTACCATGCTCCGCAACAGCCCGCGCTTTGGCGCCTTTGGCTGACGACATCTTTTTTTTGCCGTGCACATCCGGCATCAGTTCCAGTAGTGGCGCTGAATCTATCCTGAGCAGCTTGGCGTAAGTGCGTACAAAACCACGGATAATCGCCGGAGCTGGCAGGGAATTGTAATCGTCGGCTTCAATTGCGAGTACTTGATGACGCGTTATTTTCAATTGTGCGGCGACCTGTTCGACAGTCCAGCCCGCCGCATTGCGGGCTGCGGCTAGCCGTGCTCCGGGCGATGAGGACAGCCGTCCGGCGTCAGTGTTCAGCACATCCGTGGCAATGGGTTGTCCCAGTCTGGATTCAATCAATTCCTGATAATGAAAAGATCCTGTCACTTCTGATAATAATGGCTGGCCTGCGCCCGCATCACTCATAGAATCCTCGCTCTGAAAAACGATATTTTGTACAAGAAAAATAATATAACACTGTTCATATTGCTTTTTTGTAACTGTATGTAATTTTTCTAGTGTTGCTTACTTTATCGTTGTAATGCCGGCACTTGGTGTTATTTAGACGCAGATATTGCTGTTTTCAGGACTGCGAGATACGGATTCTGCCCGACATTCTTCACTTGTCGCCGTGATAGAGAAATCGTCTGCTAACACTGGCGACCACCGGCACCGCGTTTCTGTCGTCCCGCATCATCTTTGCCACGCGGATTCCCGGAGCCGTGCCGTGGTAAAAAATTAACGCTGCAATCTGAGCGTGAAGCAAATAATGCGCCATAATCCGAGCTTGACTTAAAACCAGCCGGGCTCCTGTCGGCCCATTCTCTTTCCCGTGGACACTTCCGCTTTGATTCCGGAGCATGACAAATGATAAAAATTGCCGTTGTTTCATATAACAATGAAACGCCTGTTACGCCTGTTGCTGCCAGTTTCAGCGAAACGCCGCAAACGATAGGTCGCAGCGACGACAATTTTCTGGTGTTACCCGATCCCAGACATTTTGTTTCCCGCACTCAGGCTAAAGTCTGGAGCGACGGTACGCATCACTATCTGATGAATGTCAGCCTCGCAAATCCGGTCAGTGTGAACGGTAAGGAAATTGAACCTGAGCGTGAATATGCGATTCATCATGGAGACCGGGTACAGATAGGCTTGTATGTGCTGGCTGTGCTTACGGATGAAACGGAAAGCGGTGCGGAGCCAACCACCACCGCGGGTGCAGACGGCATGATGAAGCCAACTGCCTCAGAGATGGCCGCTCCCACCGTTACCACGGCATCGCAGGGTAATCCGAAAGACGTAACGCAACCGCCGCGCTTTTTATTGCGCCCTGAGACTGATTCTGTTGCGCTTGGTAAGCAGGAAAATATCGCCGCTCAGCAGGTCGTCGTGCCGGCGCAAGCGGCGCCGCTGAACGTGACTGCAGACGCAGAAAAACAGGCCGAACCGGCAAAGGCCGCCGGTAACGATGAATTGTTAAATGCGTTTTTGCAGGGAGCGGGACTCACTTCTTTGCATCTTTCTTCCGGGCTGACAACGGAAATGATGGAAACATTAGGCAAATTAGTCGCAAGCTCAGTCGAGGGAACGATGAGTCTGATTGCACAACGGGCCCTGGTCAAACGTGAAGTGAATGCCGATGTCACCATGGTGGTGTTACGAAAAAATAACCCATTAAAATTTTTCCCCGACAGTCAGACCGTGCTGACCCAGATGCTGCGCAAAAAGATGCCGGGATTTATGACGCCTGCGGAAGCGATGGAAGACGCATTTCAGGATTTGCGCGCACATCAGCTGGGCGTTGTCGCCGGAATGAAGGCCGCGATGGACGCTTTGCAAAAAAGGTTTGAACCAGCCGGATTCGCAGGCTTGCTGCCGGCTCCGACCTTCATGGATAAGATCAATCCGGCACGTCGCAAAGCCGATATGTGGGATTATTTTGTCGATATGTTTGAAGATCTCTCGCTGGAATCGAAAGATGAATTTCAGAATTTGTTCGGCAAGGAATTTTTAGCCGCCTACGAGCGTGAAGTGGAACGTGCCAGGCACGAGTCCCCTGCGGTCTGAGTGACGGCACGATGATGCCCATGCGTCTGGATACCGCGTCCATTAATGCGATTGGTGACAGGCAGTCGAATCAGGATGTACTTGATTGTGCGTTCGAGGATGATCTCGCCTGTTTTGTCCTCGCGGACGGAACCGGAGGCCATCTCGGCGGAGAAACAGCAGCCAGTCTGGTGACTGCGGGTATCATAGACAAGTTCAGGAAAGATGCGTCGTTCAGCACCCATGCGCTGCGTTCATATATCGAGTCAGCGATACAGCAGGTCACACAAGAGAAAACCGTTAACGTCTTGCAGCAGGACATGAGTTCGACGATGGCGACGCTGCTGATTGACCTTGCGAATCGTTGCGCTTTGTGGGGGTATCTGGGGGATACACGGATTTATCTGCTGCGCCGTGGGAAAATTCTGTCGGTGTCGAAAGATCACAGTCTGGCGCAAAGAATGGTCGATGCCGGCTACGCGGATTATGCAGCACTGCGACAACATCCCCATCGTCATATTTTATTTTCCGCGATTGGCGCCGAGGGTGATATGGTGCCGGAACTAACCACCGAGGCATTGGCTTTGCAGGAAGGAGACGCTTTTCTGCTCTGTACGGATGGTTTCTGGGAATGGGTGCACGAGGACGAGATAGAACAGAGCTGGCGGTCCACCAGCAACAGTCATGCGTGGTTAGAACTGATGAATACAATGGCAGAAAAAAATATCGGCGATGCCGGAGGCAGTCGCGACAATTTTTCGGCGTTTGCCATTTGCATCCGTGACGCCGGCGTAGTTTGATAAAAGATGATCTGCCAGTTTCGCCATTTGATTTCAGCCTCTAATTTAAGTCTCTGAGTAAGCCTTGAATACCATTAAATTACCCGATAACGATACCGCCGGTGAGCTGCCGGACGGAACCGGAAATTGTCTTGCGAACGGCACCCGACTGAATGATTTTGAAATTACCGGTGTATTGGGGCAGGGCGGCTTCGGCATTGTCTATCTTGCCTTTGATCACTCTTTGCAGCGTACTGTGGCGATCAAGGAGTATATGCCGGTCGCGCTGGCCGGAAGAGCGGAGGATGGCAGTGTTGTCGTGCACACCGGCCGGCACAAAGCAACCTTTGATGCCGGTCTCAAGAGTTTTATCAATGAAGCCCGGTTACTGGCGCAGTTTGATCATCCGTCGCTGGTCAAAGTGTACCGGTTCTGGGAAGAGAATAAGACAGCTTACATGGTCATGCGTCATTACGACGGAGTGACACTCAAGGAAATTGCCGCGACGCATCCAGAGCTCGTGACGGAAGCCTGGCTTAAATTTATTTTCCGGCAGATTCTGGATGCGCTGGACACTTTATACCACGCGAGAATACTGCACAGAGATGTCTCTCCCGATAACATCATTGTGCAAAAAAACGGCGATGCAGTTTTACTTGATTTTGGCTCAGCACGCCAGATTATCGGTGACATGACGCAGGGATTAACCGTTATCCTGAAGCCTGGCTATGCGCCGGTCGAGCAATATGCTGATGATGACGATCTGCGTCAGGGACCTTGGACCGATATCTATGCGCTGGCTGCGGTGATGTACTTCATGATCGTCAAATCACCACCGGTAATGTCTGTGGCACGTGTGGTCAAGGACACGCTGCGGCCTTTGCAGCAAGATGCGCATCCCGGTTTCAGTACAAAATTTCTGAGTGCGGTTGATCAGGCGCTGGCGATACAGCCGCAGGACAGGCCGCAGACAATGGATGAATTCAGGCGTTTACTGGGGATCAGTGCGCTGGCCTCATCCCGTAAATCGCGTAAATCATCATCCCAGCGCGCTGACCGCGACAGTGCGCGTGCGGATACCGGCGATCCTTCATCATCCAACAACCGCACGGACACTCGCCGCGACAAGCAGGTGTCAGCCGCAGGCAGTTCCGCAGCCTTGCGTGATAAGGTGCACGTGCTCAGCCAGAGATTAAAAGGCCGCAAAGGGCTCGCAGTCATTGCCGGTATTTTTATCGTGAGCGCGGCTGGCGCTTATTTCACCGCTGATCATCATACGGTAACGCCATCAGTTCAGCCTGCCACACTGCCTGCACAGCAAAGTGCAGCAGCATCCGTGGCAGTTGCATCTGTTTCACCGGAGGCAGCACTTGTCAATCAAGCTGATCAGGAAACCCAGGCGTGGGAAAAACTGAGTAACAGCGAACATGCTGATCCGAAAGCGATCAGCGCATTTTTAAAGCAATATCCCGATGGTAAATATGCGGCTGCTGCGCAAGCCCGTCTGAATGAGCTGATCCGGTCGGCAGAGCTGGCGAAGGCACAAAATACTGCAGCAGAGCCGACGGTCAGCAAAGTGAATGTTAAACTGCTCATCAAACCTTGGGGTACTGTGTTTGTCGATGGTGTGCAGACTGGTGCCAGTCCGCCATTGAAAAATTTAAGTCTGACGAAAGCTAAACACAAGATCCGGATCACTAATCCGGGATTTCCTGATTTCCTGATCGAAGTGGATGCCGGTAAAGCGAATACCAGTGTTATCGAGCATGAGTTCGTTGCAAAATAAGTTTGAGTAAAATGAAGAATATATTGCGTCTTTCCCCTGTCTGCAGTCTGCTTCTGATCTGTGTTTTTTTGCAGGGATGCGAAACTGCCACTAAGAATGTGCCGGCACCAAAAGTGGCAGTGAAATCGAAAGAAACTAAGCCGGTTGCTGCTGCTAATGCTGCACCGGAAGCGGCAACCAGCGCTCCAGCGATCAGCGCGGATGTGCAGGCATATAACGAAGGAAATGCTTTATACAATGACGGCAATTACAACGGCGCGATCAGGAAACTCAGTGGCGCGACGGAAATCTGGACTGGTAACAACAAGGCTTTGCAGCTCAATGCGCTGAAAACGATGGCGTTCAGTTATTGCGTGACATCCAGAACACAACTGTGTCGCCAGCAATTTGAGCGGGCTTTAAAGCTCGATCCTGGTTTTGATCTGATGCCTAATGAAATTGGTCATCCGATATGGGGACCCGTATTTCAGAAAGCAAAAAAAGCAAAGAGCGTCAAAAAATAGCAGGGTGGTACTTTCCTCTTTTTGCTGCAACGCTGCTCAGATACTCCCCATCAACTATCCGTCATTATGTTCGCTGATGACTTCAGCGCCGGAAGACTGCTTTTCTTCCGGCCATCTTTTCCGCTGCTCTCAATGCAAAGTCGGGTGATACCAAGGCAGGCGAGACCAATAAGCTAAGACCTCGTACGCCTGCCATTCTGTATTCGCTCGGATTTTCTGTGCTCGCAGCAGTTTCATTTTCCTTTTTTGTGCACTACCTTGATCAGATCGGGGCAGGGTTTGCGCATCGTCTGACGGAGGGCTGAATCCGGCAATGCCGTTCAAAAGCGATGCGGAAAAAACGTCATACGGTATGTTGCGACGCAAACAAAATATCGCATTGTGAAATTGAATATCGCTATTTGGAAAATTAAAAAACACTGCTAGAATGCCTGCATAAATAAAATTTCAGTTTATGTTCGTCGATATGCTAACGCGCCCTCAACTCGAAAGCGCACCAACAGGAGACCTCCTATGTCACCCCAGATAGACCAAGTTCTGGCGCAAGCCGTCAATGATCCAGATGTGATGGAAACGAGTGAATGGCTCGATGCGCTCGAATCCGTGATAGAAAATGAAGGTCCTGAGCGCGCTCACTACCTGATGGAGCGCATGGCTGATCTGGCACGCCGCCGTGGTGCGCAAATCCCGTTTTCCAGCAATACCGCTTATGTGAATACCATTCCGGCTGATCAGGGCGAACATTGCCCCGGTAATCTGGAAATCGAAGAAAAACTGCGCTCCATCATGCGCTGGAACGCGATGGCGATGGTGGTGAAAGCCAATCGTCTTGACGGCGATTTAGGCGGGCATTTATCCAGTTTTGCCTCGCTGGCCAATATGCTGGGTATAGGCTTCAACCATTTCTGGCACGCACCGACCGAAGACCACGGCGGTGACTTGTTGTACATCCAGGGACATTCTGCGCCGGGCATTTATGCACGAGCATTTCTGGAAGGTCGTCTGACCGAAGAGCAGCTTCTGCATTTCCGTCGTGAAGTCGATGGAAAAGGCCTGTCCTCGTATCCGCATCCTAAGCTGATGCCTGATTTCTGGCAGTTCCCGACGGTTTCTATGGGGCTTGGCCCGCTGATGGCGATTTATCAGGCGCGTTTCCTCAAGTATCTGCACGCGCGTGGGATTGCTGATACAGAAAAACGGAAAGTGTGGGCATTCTGTGGCGACGGTGAGATGGATGAACCGGAATCCATGGGCGCGATCGGTATGGCTGGCCGCGAGCAGTTAAACAATCTGGTGATTGTGGTCAACTGTAACTTGCAACGTCTGGACGGCCCTGTACGTGGAAACGGTAAGATCATTCAGGAACTGGAATCCGATTTCCGTGGCGCCGGCTGGAATGTCGTCAAAGTGATCTGGGGCAGTGGCTGGGATGAATTGCTGGCGAAAGACAAAGAAGGCATTCTGCAGAAAGTGATGATGGAAACCGTGGATGGTGAATATCAGAACTACAAAGCGAAAGATGGCGCTTATGTGCGAGCACACTTCTTCGGTAAGCATCCGAAATTGCTGGAAATGGTCAGCAAAATGTCGGATGACGATATCTGGCGTCTGACCCGCGGTGGTCATGATCCGCATAAGATTTACGCCGCCTATAAAGTGGCGCAGGAAAGCAAAGACAAACCGACCGTGATTCTGGCAAAAAGTATTAAGGGCTTTGGTTTTGGTAAATCCGGTGAAGCGCGTAACACGGCGCACAACACCAAGAAACTCGATGATGAAGCGATCAAGGCAATGCGTGACCGCTTCCAGTTACCGATCGCCGATGCTGATCTGCCAGCGATCCCGTTCTACAAACCGGCTGACGATAGTCCGGAAATGCAATACCTGCATGCACGCCGCAGAGCACTTGGTGGCTATCTGCCACAACGTCGCCAGAAAGCGGATGAACAACTGGTGGTACCGGCTTTGTCCGCCTTTCAGTCCATGCTGGAACCTACTGCAGAAGGACGTGAAATTTCGACGACGGCAGCCTATGTCCGCGTCCTGACGACCCTGTTGCGTGATGCGAGTCTGGGGCCGCGCGTCGTACCTATCATGGTGGATGAATCACGCACTTTCGGTATGGAAGGCTTGTTCCGTCAGATCGGTATTTTCAGCCAGGTTGGTCAGTTGTATGAGCCTGTCGATAAAGATCAGGTCATGTACTACCGCGAAGATAAAGCCGGTCAGATTCTGCAAGAGGGTATCAACGAAGCCGGTGGTATGAGTTCCTGGATCGCCGCAGCGACTTCTTACTCGACCAATAACCGCGTGATGATTCCGTTCTACACGTATTACTCAATGTTTGGTCTGCAGCGTATCGGCGATCTGGCGTGGGCAGCGGGCGATATGCGAGCACGCGGCTTCCTGCTTGGCGGTACTGCCGGTCGCACGACGCTGAACGGCGAAGGCTTGCAGCATGAAGATGGTCACAGTCATGTGCTGGCATCGACGATTCCGAACTGCGTGCCTTACGATCCGACCTTCGCACATGAAGTGGCGGTCATCATGCACGACGGTCTGCGTCGTATGGTGACGAATCAGGAAGACGTGTTCTACTACATCACTCTGATGAATGAGAACTACAGTCATCCTGGCCTGAAAGCCGGTCAGGAAGAAGGTATTATCAAAGGCCTGTACCAGTTGCAAAAATCGGCAGAAACAACCAAACATCGCGTGCAGTTGCTGGGCTCCGGCACCATCCTGCGCGAAGTGATTGCCGCTGCTGAATTGCTGCAATCTGACTGGGGCATTGCAGCCGATGTCTGGTCTGCACCTTCGTTCACTCTTCTGGCACGTGATGGTCAGGATGCGGAACGCTGGAATATGCTGCATCCGACAGAAACGGCCCGTGTGCCATACATCACGCAGTGCCTGAAAGACACAGCAGGCCCTATCGTGGTATCGACGGACTATATGCGTACGTTTGCTGAACAGGTACGTGCTTTCATTCCGAAAGACCGCAGCTACAAGGTTCTGGGAACGGACGGTTTCGGCCGCTCCGACACCCGTGCCAAACTGCGTGAATTCTTTGAGGTGAACCGTTACTTCGTCGTGATCGCTGCACTCAAATCGCTGGCTGACGAAGGTGCTTTGTCTGCTTCCGTAGTGGCTCAGGCAATCGCGAAATACGGCATCAACGCAGACAAACCAAATCCGGTGACTGTGTAATCTCACCCAGGCAAAGCAGGAGAGTCATGCGTCGCGTGACTCTCTTCCCAGATCAAGCAAAGCGGAGCGAAAGCTATGAGTACAATTGAAGTCAAAGTGCCGGATATCGGTGATTTCAAGGAAGTGGAAGTCATTGAGCTGATGGTCAAAGTCGGCGATACGATTAAGGTCGATCAGTCACTGATTACCGTCGAATCAGATAAAGCCAGCATGGAAATCCCATCCAGTCATGCGGGCGTGGTGAAAGAAGTCAGAGTCAAGGTTGGCGACAAGGTTGCCGAAGGTTCATTACTGGTGATCGTCGAAGCCAGTGGTGATGCAGCGGCAGTGCCCGCGGTTGCACCAGTTCAGCCAGCTGTTGCGCCTGCGACGCCCGCCGCGCCAGTGGCCGCAGCACCTGCACCCGCATCCGCGCCGGTGGTTGCCCCTGCACCAGCGGTAACAGCTGCCGCACCAGTGGCGACAGCGGCTGCCGGTAAAGCGCATGCCTCACCATCGATACGCAAATTTGCGCGTGAACTCGGTGTTGATCTGACCCGTGTTGCCGGTTCTGGTCCGAAAGGTCGTATTACGCAAGAAGACGTGCAAAACTTCGTCAAAGGGATAATGGCTGGCAGCACCGCTGTTGCTGCGGTTTCTGCTCCGGCGAAAAATGGCAGCGGCGTCGGCCTTGATGTATTGCCTTGGCCATCGCTGGATTTCAGCAAATTTGGCGCGACGACGATTTCACCTTTGTCACGCATCAAAAAATTGTCCGGCCCGAACCTGCATCGCAACTGGGTCATGATTCCGCACGTCACGCAATTCGACGAAGCTGATATCACCGGCCTCGAAGATTTCCGTAAATCGTCAAACGAAGCGATGGCAAAATTCGGTGTCAAGCTGACGATGCTGGCTTTCGTGATTAAAGCGAGTGTGGCTGCGCTGAAAAAATTCCCTGCCTTTAATTCTTCACTCGACGCCACTGGTGAAAACCTGATTCTGAAACAGTATTACAACATCGGTTTTGCTGCTGATACTCCGAATGGCTTGGTGGTGCCTGTGGTGAAAAATGCAGATCAGAAAACGCTGTCGCAGATCGCGCTGGAAATGGGTGAATTGTCTGCCCAGGCACGCGAAGGCAAACTGAAACCAGCTGATATGCAAGGCGCAACGTTCACGATTTCTTCGCTCGGCGGTATTGGTGGTACAGCGTTCACGCCTATCATCAATGCACCTGAAGTGGCGATTCTGGGCTTGTCGAAATCCAGCATCAAACCGGTGTGGGACGGTAAAGCATTCCAGCCGCGTCTGATGCTGCCGCTGTCACTGTCTTACGACCACCGCGTGATTGATGGCGCGATGGCCGCGAAATTCACTGCTTATCTGGCCGACGTGTTGGCGGATCTGCGTAAAACCTTGCTGTGAGCGGAGACCAGGCTATGAGTGCTATCGAAGTGAAAGTTCCGGATATCGGCGACTTCAAAGAAGTTGAAGTGATAGAAGTGCTGGTCAAAGTCGGTGATACGATCAAGGTGGATCAGTCTTTAGTGACGGTTGAATCCGATAAAGCCAGCATGGAAATTCCGTCCAGCCACGCTGGCGTGATCAAAGAGCTGAAAGTCAAGCTGGGAGATAAAATTGCCGAAGGCAGTATTTTGCTGGTGGTTGAGGCGGAAGGTGCGACATCGGCAGCAGCGCCTGCTGCGTCGGCTACTCCGGCAGTTGCAGCGCCGGTCTCTGCCCCAGCCGCAGCCCCGGTTGCTGCGCCAGCGGTTGCAGCAACGGTGACAGGCATTGTCGAAGTGAAAGTACCGGACATCGGCGATTTCAAAGAAGTTGAAGTCATCGAAGTCATGGTTAAAGCCGGAGATACGATCAAGGTCGATCAGTCGCTGATCACCGTTGAATCGGATAAGGCCAGCATGGAGATTCCTTCCAGCCACGCCGGTGTGGTCAAAGAAGTCAAAGTTAAGGTTGGCGATAAAGTGGCCGAAGGCTCGTTGTTACTGCTGGTAGAGGCTGCAGGCGCAACATCTGCTGCGGCTCCTGTTGCCGCAGCGTCCGCACCTGCCGTTGCTCCAGCCGCATCTGCGCCGGTTGCATCCGGCTACACAGGTCAGGTCGATATCGAGTGCGACATGATGGTACTCGGCGCCGGCCCTGGCGGTTATTCCGCTGCCTTCCGCTCTGCCGATCTGGGCATGAATACGGTGCTGGTCGAAAAATATTCGACACTTGGTGGCGTGTGTCTTAACGTCGGTTGTATTCCTTCTAAAGCCTTGTTGCACGTCGCTGCGGTGATTGATGAAACTTCGCACATGGAAGCGGTGGGCGTGACATTTGCGAAACCGGCGATCGATATCGACAAGCTGCGCGGCTACAAAGAAAGCGTCATTAAAAAAATGACGACGGGCTTAGCTGGCATGGCGAAAGCGCGTAAGGTGAATATCGTGCAGGGCGTGGGTCAATTCCTCAGCCCTTATCACATTGAAGTCACTGCGGCAGATGGTACTAAAAAAGTCGTGCAGTTCAAGCAGGCAATTATTGCTGCCGGTTCTTCCGTCGTGAACCTGCCATTTGTACCGGCTGATCCGCGCATTGTTGACAGCACCGGCGCACTGGAATTACGTCAGGTGCCAAAACGCATGCTGGTGATCGGTGGCGGCATTATCGGTCTGGAAATGGCAACCGTGTATTCGACGCTCGGTGCGCGCATCGATGTGGTTGAAATGATGGATGGCCTAATGCAGGGCGCAGACCGCGATATGGTCAAAGTCTGGCAGAAGCACAATGAAAAACGCTTCGACAACATCATGCTGAAAACCAAAACGGTCGGCGTGGAAGCGCTGCCGGAAGGCATCAAGGTTACGTTTGCATCCGCTATCGAAGGCGAAGCCGCACCAGCACCGCAAGTTTACGATCTGGTGTTAGTTGCGGTTGGCCGCAGTCCTAACGGTAAGAAAATCGCCGCCGACAAAGCCGGTGTTGCCGTGACTGACCGTGGTTTCATCACTGTCGATAAACAGATGCGCACCAATGTACCGCATATTTTTGCGATCGGTGATCTGGTTGGTCAACCTATGCTCGCGCATAAAGCGGTGCATGAAGCGCATGTCGCTGCTGAAGCGGCTGCCGGTGAAAAAGCTTATTTCGACGCACAGGTGATTCCGTCGGTCGCTTACACTGATCCTGAAGTCGCATGGGTAGGCGTGACCGAAGACGACGCCAAAGCCAAAGGCATCAAAGTCGAAAAAGGCTTGTTCCCGTGGATGGCTTCCGGCCGTGCAGTCGCCAATGGCCGCGACGAAGGTTTCACCAAATTGCTGTTTGATGCAGACACCAAACGTATCGTTGGCGGTGGCATCGTCGGTACGCACGCCGGTGACATGATAGGTGAGATCGCGCTGGCCATTGAAATGGGCGCAGATGCGGTGGATATCGGAAAAACTATCCATCCGCATCCGACACTGGGCGAATCTATTGGTATGGCGGCAGAAGTATTTAAAGGCGTCTGTACCGATTTGCCGCCGCAACGCAAGAAATAATCTGCGTTCAGATCCGGCAGGTCATTGCTGACCGCGCCACACAAAAAAGCCCCGTTGCCTGATCGCACGGGGCTTTTTCATTTGCGCGCGCAAGAGTGTGACAAGCGCGTGGCTATTGCAAATGGTGTGTTATTGTCTTTTTTAGGCAGCGTGAACTTCCTGCTGTCGATAACTTACTGACTTATTTTGAACGTATGCTCCATGCCCCTGGTCTGATGTACTGATACCAGCATGATTGTTCTTCAAACTGAGGAAACCCTATGAAAAAAATGTGGCAGATGTGTAGTGCGCTGATGTTATCGACTGCCGTGTTCTGCGCGCCGCCAGCGCAAGCCGCCAGCACGGAACGTGGTATTTCCCTGGCAACGGCGAATGGCGAGATACAGGGCAGTTTATTGCAGCCGGAAGGCAGCGCGAAAGTGCCGGTCGTGCTGATCATCGCGGGCTCTGGCCCGACGAATCGGAATGGCAACAGTGCAGGATCATCCGGCAATAACAATAGTCTGAAAATGCTGGCAGAAGGATTAGCAAATCAGGGCTACGCCTCGGTACGCTTTGATAAACGGGGTGTGGGCGACAGCGCTGCGGTGGCAACGACGGAATCGGCGATACGTTTTGAAACCTATGTTGATGATGCCGCGGCCTGGCTGAAGATGCTGAAAGCGGATACGCGTTTTTCTGATGTGGTGGTGCTGGGACATAGCGAAGGTTCGCTGATTGCGATGCTCGCCGCGCAGCAAGTCCCCGTCAGCGCGCTGGTATCGGTTGCGGGTGCTGGCAGCAATTTAGCGGATGTGTTGCGTCAGCAATTGTATGGAAAATTACCGCCCGATCTGGTGAAGCCGAATGAAGAGATTTTGCAGACTTTGCAGGCAGGGAAAACGACCGCCAGCGTGCCGCCTGCACTACAGTTTCTGTATCGCGAAAGTGTGCAGCCGTATCTGATTTCCCAGTTCCGCTATACGCCGGTACAGGAAATCCGCAAACTCACGATGCCGGTACTGATTTTGCAGGGCGATACAGATATTCAGGTTGATCGCAGCCAGGCCGAGGCATTGAAAGCGGCAAAACCAGACGCAGAACTCCACGTCATCAGCGGCATGAATCATGTCTTGAAAATAGTACCGGCCGATGCAAAGAAACAAATGGCCTCGTATTTTGATCCCACGCTGCCGGTTTCACCTGAGCTGATACGTCATTTGTCGGCATTTTTGCAGCAACTGCCGCGTCACTGATGCTGCTGTATCAATTTTGAGCCTCAAATATACTCCCACCAGTATATTTTAAAGCCCTTTGTTTATAAGGACATCAGGGCTGTTTTCATCAATACATGGGGGAGTATCTATCAATGCCGCATCTTCCGCATTGCTGACGCGGTACTTATGCCGCACTGCACCTAAAGTCCTTACCGTTTTCGCGTCGGCGGTCATTGCCAATGGCTGTTTTGTTGTCATAGTATGAATGTATTGATCCAGATCAAGATGGACAATCCACTACAAAAACGATGGAGACAGCATGGCAGACCAGACTCAGGGACGAGGTGGTGACAGCGCGCCACCCGACATTACCACCATCATCGATACCGCATCACCCTTTCCACCTATCCGCCGCATAGCCATGTTTCGCCCCTTCACCTGGCTGCGGCTGGGCTGGGATGATTTTCGTGAATCCGGCGGCGCCAGTATTTTTTACGGCATCTGTTTTGCCGCGATGGGGTTGATACTCAATCTCGTGCTCAGCCATGCGCCGCAATATGTGTCTGCACTCAGTTGCGGTTTTTTACTGGTCGGCCCCTTGTTGGCACTGGGTTTGTATGACATCAGCCGTCGTATAGAAAACGTGCGTTCCGGTTTGCTCAGCAGTGTGTTTTCCATGCGTGGCCGCTGGAGCAATATCGGCGTGCTGGCACTCGTGCTGGCGGTGATACTGATGGTCTGGGCACGCGCGTCGCTGGTGATTTTTGCGCTGTTCTATAACAAGGGCATGCCCACTATGCATGGTTTTCTGACGCAGTTATTCTCACTGAATAATCTGGAATTTATTCTGGTTTATGCCTGCATCGGTTTTATCTTTGCGAGTATCGTTTTCGCGATCAGCTGGGTCTCGATTCCTATGATGCTGGACCGCGACAGCGATGCCATCACCTCGATGATTATCAGTTGTGTGGCGCTGTTCATCAATGTGCCGGCAACCATCGTCTGGGCGCTGATCATCGTCAGCTTCGTGGTGCTCGGCTTCATGACCTGGAGCCTAGGTTTCATTATCGCCATGCCAGTGATTGGCCATGCGACCTGGCATGCGTACAAAGAAGTCGTAGGGAATGCTTCCGACCGGCGCTAATATTTGCGCCGTTCATCACACTTTGCTGCAACATAAAAAAAACCTGTGCACATTTTCAGTGTGCGCAGGTTTTTTATTGCCGCTGATGCGGATGGATAAACACTTATTTCAGCGGCGGAATCGCTTGCGGCACCAGTTTGCTGACGGGTTGTTCGCGCAGTTTGTCGGTCAGCATTTGCAAGGCTTTTTCGAGTTGCTGATCTTGTCCGTTGAAGGTTGCATGCGGCATGTTTTCGACCTCTACATCCGGCGTGACGCCGACGCCTTCAACCAGCCAGCGGCCATCCATGCCGAACTGGGCATTTTCTGCGGCGCGTATCATGCCGTTGTCCGCCAGACTGTTGCCATCCGACAGCCAAACACCGGCACCAGCCGTGCGTTTGCCAACCAGTGGCCCGAGTTTCAATGCTTTCACCCCGGCCGCGAAAGTCTCGCCGTCAGAATAGGTCAGCTCATCGACCAGCACCACCAGATGACCGCGGAAAGTCTGTTGCATATTGGTGTAAGGGCGGTTATTCCCACGCGACCAGAATGCCCAGGTTTTACGCAATAATTTTTCTATGATCCAGCTGTCGATATTGCCGCCACGGTTGCGGCGTACGTCGATAATCAGACCATCGCGATCGACATTGGCGTAAAACTCGCGTGCAAACGCATTGATGTCCTGCGCACCCATGGCCCGCAGATGCAGATAACCTATCTTGCCTTTCGATGCTTCGTAAACGCGCGCACTGCGGCTTTGTTCCCAGTCGCTGTAACGCAGATTCGCATGTTTCGTCATGCTGACAGGCGTGACGATGACATTGTGCGGTGCCTGATTTCCGCGTTTTACCTGCAGCAGGACTTGCTTGTCGGCCTGATTCAGCAGCAGATCGGCAATGTCACGTGCTTCCATGACCGGCTTGCCGTTGACGCTCAGAATGACATCGCCTTCTTTGACATCGACATCGGGTTGCGCCAGCGGACTGCGCTCTGTTGGTAACTCCGGTTCACTGCGATAAATATGTTCTATCTTATAGCCGTCTTTGGTGCGCGCTAACACGGCGCCCAGCGTTGCCGGTGCGCCTTCGGCAGCAGCTTTGCGGACGTCGCCGGGGCGGAACTGCGAATGCAGCGCGCCGACTTCGCTGACCATTTGCGCGAGCACATCATTCAACTCATTGCGGTCAGTCACGCGCTCGACCAGCGGCGCATATTTGTCGCGCATTTTTTTCCAGTCCACGCCACGCATGTTGTCATCGTACAGAAAATCTCTGTGCATACGCCAGGCATCGCCGAACATCTGGCGCCATTCCTGACGCGGGTAGGAGGTGAAACTCCAGTCATTGATGCTGACTTTCGCTTTGCTGATATCGTTGGGGGCTTTGGCACCGGCTTCGACGATCACAAAATCACTGTTACCGTTACTGGCAGAGGTTTTGTAATACACATGCTTTTTGTCGGCAGATAAATCAAACTGACGGATGCCGCTGGCGAATACTTCCGGTTGCGCCGCGTTTTTGCTGATAGCCAGTGTCTTGAGTATGCCGCGTCCTTCATTGCCTTCCGGCTCAACGAAATACAGACGTTTATCGTCAATCGCTAAGCCGCGGTAGTTATCGGCAGCGAGTGGTACCTGATACAAGCGTTCGCTGAGTCCAGCGTATTCAATCGCTGGTAAGGCCGTTTTGCTGGCTTTTGTATCTGCTGATTTAGCATCCGTATCCGACGTTTTCTCCGCCGATTTTTCATTGTTTTTTTCTGCTGGTTTTACTTCGGTTTTGCTGCTGAGTTTGCTTAACTCATCGTCCGCTTTAAACGGAAAGCGATTTTTTGCCTGCAAGGCGAGGGCGTAAATACCTGTGCGTTTGTCAAAGCTCGGGCCCAGATTGCGGTCACCCCAGGGTGAACGATTGCCGACCTCGAAGTGGCGTTCAGATAAGAAATACAACCACTTGCCATCGGTGGAAAATACCGGCGTATGCGATTCATAGCGATCGCCGGTGACGAAATGCAGTTGTTTGCTGGCGAAGGAATACAAACCGATTTGCTGGCGGCCGCTGTTGCTATCCGGGCGCACGATGGCCAACGTTTTACTGTCCGGTGCCCAGACGATATCACCGTAACGGTCAAAGCCTGCTTTGCCGCCGTCATCAATGATGGTGTTGGTTTTCGTTGCCAGATCCAGCAGCCAGACGCGGCCACGTTTATCTGTATGCGCGAGCGATTTTCCATCCGGTGACGGATAAATATTCAGCCTGTGCACATCGCCATTGTGAGTCAGCATTTCTGCCTTACCGATACCGTTGGCTGGATATTTCCAGATTTCATTTTCACCGGAGCTGTCAACAATCGCATAGATGCTCTGATCATCGTGCGAGAACACGGCTGCGCGGGCGCGGGCGTTTTCGGGGATCGCTAAATCGACACGGCGTTGCAGACCTGTTCCTGCAATAGTGACATGACCGCGCGCAGTGAAAATCAGACGCTCGCTTTTGCCAGCAATACCGGTGTCACTCAGGTATTCCAGCGGTGTGCGGATCAGGCGTTTTCTTTGCTGATCAAAATCCGAGGTCAGATCGATCGCCAGTGTGCTGTCGGCTTTGCTGGCAAGGTTCAACACATGCAGATCGGCGCCGAGCTGATAGACGATGTTGCCGTCGCCGATAGCGGCATTTCTGACATCCCATTCTTTATGCGTCGTCAGTTGTTGCGGATTGCTGCCGTCGGCGTTGGCTGTCCAGATATTGAATGCGCCATCGCGGTCGCTGATGAAATACAGGCGACCCTGATACCACATCGGGCGCTTGTTATTGCTGCTGTCGCTGGCAAACAGATTGACGGCTTCGGCTTTGCTTTGCAAGTCATAGCGCCACAATTGTGCGGTCGCGCCGCCACGGTAATGTTTTGCATTGTCATTGGTCATTTGCAGACCGAAACGCGTGAAGTACAGATAACGGCCGCTGTCATCGAGCGTTGCTTCATTCGCGTCAGCAACCGGGAAGACGCGGCGTAATTGTGTTTTCGGATCAATCGCTGCAATGACTCTGTGCGCGTTGGGCCCGGTGCTGTTGAGTGTGCTGACTAATACCTCGCCCTGAGCTGTCCAGCCGAGCACATTCACGACATCATTTTCAAATGTCAGACGTTGTGGCAAACCGCCGTTGACCGGCATGACATAGGCTTCGGTTGCCCCTTCATAGGCGGCGGAAAACGCCAGCCATAGCCCATCGCGTGAAATCGCTGGCAGGGTTTCTGCGGCCGGATGGGTGGTCAGCCGTTGTGCCTGCCCGCCGCGCAGGCCGACTTTCCATAAGTCGCCTTCCGCAGTAAAGACGACGGTATCTGCGCGTATGCCGGGAAAGCGGTAATACGCCGGTGCAGCCGTCGCCGCCGAAACAATACTGCCAATCGTCAGCCCAAGCGCGAGACTGAGAGCGAGGTTAAGAGGCTGCCGTTTGCTCAGTTTGCGCGGCAGAACAGAGGAAGGTAAGTAGCGGGTGACGCCAGCGGGTAGTTTCATGTGAATGATCTTTAACTTAATTGATTGGAATTATTTACTCAGGACTGACGCCCAGCCGCCCCAGCAGCGTTATGGCTCCTCGCCGTACTATTCGTACTGTCTTCGTCGCCATGCCTTGCTGGTACAACTGGGCGTAAGTCCTGTTGCTTAATTTAGCTATTGCAAAAAAAGCTGGTAAGAAAAACAAATCTCCGCTTTTTTCCTACAAAAAAACATCAAAAGTGTTACCGAAGTGTAAGTTTTGTTGATGTTGGGCAACTATCCATTTATAACATCGGCAGAGCAACATTTGTTTCCTTACACGTTGGCCGATCTGCCTTACGTGACCATCAACGCGCAATCAGTTTAGTTATCCGGCGGAGAGAGCCATGAGACCAGTCAACTTCATCAAAGTTCTTGCAATCCTCAGTATTTCGACAGAAATGTCACTGGTGATGGCACAGAACGTTACTTTCAGCGTTAACACGCAGGCCGAGCGCAAAACCATTAGTCCTTTGATCTACGGCTTCAATGCTTACGCTGACGGCTATGGTCGCACAGGCTGGGATGCGCATGGCGGCAAAGCGAATCTGGATAGTCTGAATCTGACGTCGCGTCGTCTCGGTGGCAATAATATGACCAGCTATAACTGGGAAAACGGTGTCAGCAATTCCGGTGCCGACTGGTGCCATTCTTCGAATGCCGGAGTGACATACGCGACCGGCGCCGGCGAGCCTTCCAGCACCAGTGGTCTGGCGTATTACGCACCGGGTGCCGGGATTAAAGCGTTCCATGATCAGTCGCTGGTGCTGGGTACGTTCTCTTTGCTGCAATTACCTGCTGCCGGCAAGCTGCCGAAAGACATCGTCAATCTGTATCCGCCATCGAGCTGCAAAGGTTACGAGTTATGGCAAAGCACCGCCGGGCCATCGAATGTCGATGTGACCCGCTGGCTTGATATTGTGAACGACAAACCTGCCGCCGCAGGCAGCCTGAGTCTGGCACCATCGCTGAGCGACAACGTGGTGTATATCGACGAAGAGCTTAATTTCCTCGTCAAAAAATATGGCAAGGCATCTTCTACTAAAGGTGTCAAAGGCTATGAACTTGATAATGAACCGGATCTGTGGCATGTGTGGCCATCCAGCCAGGGCGCTGGCACACATGAAAATCTGTACCCGAATCTGACTACGATCAGCGATGTCATGCAAAAGAATCTGGCGCTCGCAAAAACAGTCAAGCGCATGGACAGCTCCGCACAAACCTTCGGTCCGGCAGTGAGCGGTTATCTGGGTTTATTCAGTTTGTGGGCAGTCTGGGATGGTTCGCAATCGCATCAGCCAGCGGACTGGAATCAGTATTATGTGGAACCGTATCTCAGTAAAAACACCGGTGACCGCTATCGCTACAACGGCATGACCTTTACCAACGTCTATCTGGATACGATGCGCAAAGCGTCTGCCTCAGCGGGCAAGCGTTTGCTGGATGCCTTCTCGTTTCATTTCTATTCACAGGCATCGTATGATCCGGCCAATCGCGTGCAGGCTTCACGCAGTCTGTGGGACAGCAGCTACGTTGAACCAAGCTGGATCACGCAAGGCGGCAACGGCTTTACCGATGGCCGTGGTCTGGAAATTCTGCCCAAGCTCAAGCAGTCGATTGCGGATTTTTATCCCGGCACCAAACTCGCCGTGACCGAATATGATTTCGGCGGCAGAGATGATGTGAGCGGCGCGATTGCGCAGGCCGATGCACTCGGCGCGTTTGGTCAGCAGGGCGTACATCTGGCAACGTATTTCGGCGATGTGGAAGCCTATATTGCCGCAGGATTTAAAATTTTCCGGAATTACGACGGCAATAAATCGGTGTTTCCTGAAGTCTCCGTTAAGGCAGTGTCGACGAATAACGGCAATGGCACCGTGTATGCGGCCGTCAGTGCCGCTGATCCGAATACCGTGCATCTGATCGCAATCAACCGCCTCAGCATACCGCTGAATGCGAGCTTGCAAATTGCGCATCCGGTGGCGCTGAATTCTGTGCAGGTATGGGGCGTGGACGCGAGCAGCCAGGCCGTGACGATGCGTGCAGGTCTGAGTGCGATCAAGCAAAATCAGTTCAGTTATACCTTGCCGGCATTGTCGGTGATGCACTTTGTGGTGAAGCCGTAAGCCAGCAATTGATCGGCGTGACTGACGCCGTTTGAAAGAGCGCAGAAAAACCACCGTAAAAGTGCCGGAAAATGCCTGAATAATACTCCCAGGGAGTATGTTTTGAGCCCCTTTGTTTATGCCGGGATGAAGGCGAAATACATAAAAACAGGGGGGAGTATGCTGAAAAACAGCATTCAACAGGCAAACAATAAGGAAACAGACGTAAAAAAAGCAGCCGTGGCTGCTTTTTTTTTATAAACAGAACCTTGACGTGCAGTGCTTATTTTTTGATTTGCTTCAGCACATCACGCAGCATGGACAGCATCTGATCGAGTTCTTCTTTCGTCACGTTCAGCGCAGGCATGAAACGCAGCAGATCAGGGCGTGGTGAATTCAGCAGCAAACCGACCGGTTCCATATTGCGCGCTGTTTCAACGATTTGCGCGCCGATATTGTCGCCGAGTTTCAGTGCGCGCAGCAAGCCTTCACCGCGTTCGCCTTGCAGGCCGAATTCATCCGACAGTTTCACCAGTTCTGCACTCAGATAAGCACCCTTTTCTTTGACTTCATCGAGGAAGCCCGGCTTGGTCAGTTCCTTCAGTACCGCGATGCCAACGGCTGTCATCAATGGTGCACCGTTGTAGGTACCGCCCTGGTCACCCGGCACGAAGCAGGCGACTGCCTCGCGGCACAGCAAGGCGCCGAGCGGTACGCCGCCACCGATGCCTTTCGCCAGCGTCATGATGTCAGGCTCAATACCGGACAACTGATAGCCAAACAATTCACCAGTGCGTCCCATGCCGGTCTGTACTTCATCAACGATCAGCAGGATGCCGTGTTTTTGCGTCAGTGTACGTAGTTGCTGCATGAATTCACGCGTTGCCGGCAATACGCCGCCTTCGCCCTGTACTGGTTCCAGCATCACAGCAACGGTTTTGTCGCTGATCAGTTTTTCAACCGAAGCGATATCGTTCAGATCCGCTTTCGGGAAACCGGTGACTTGCGGTGCAAATATTTTGTCCCAGCCCGGTTTGCCGGAGGCCGACATCGTTGCCAGCGTGCGACCGTGGAAGCTGTGATCAAAGGTGATGATTTCAAACGCGCCGTTTTTGTTCAGCTGACCCCATTTGCGTGCCAGTTTGATCGCGCCTTCATTCGCTTCTGCACCGCTGTTGGTAAAGAAAACGCGGTCAAAACAGGATTGCTCTGTCAGGCGCGAAGCCAGTTCTATCATCGGCGCGTTGTAAAACGCAGGCGATGGGTTCAGCAGTTTTTTCGACTGCGCCACCAGTGCGTCGTGGATCACGGCAGGGCTGTGGCCGAGGCAATTAACCGCCCAGCCTTGCAGGTAATCGAGATAGCGTTTGCCATTGTTATCCGTCAGCCACATGCCGCTGCCTTCCGTAAAAACGATTTCCGGGCGCGGTGTGATGTACATCAGAGCGTTAACGTTGTACTGGCTGAATTCCATTTCAAGACTCCTAAAGTCGACAAAGCAGGGGTAAAAAAGAGTAGTAGAGACTAATATCGGGTGCTGAATAACAAAAAAGCCACAGGTGTCGCCTGTGGCTTGATACTTGTGGTGCTGCTCATCTTCCGCGCACGCTCACTCGTACATAGTCCCAGGCTCGAAGAACGAGCTGCGACGTCGTGCGATATTTGGTGAAGACATGTCGGTGAAAATTTTCATAAAGCGGATAGTAGGACTTTTTGCGCACTGCGTCAAAATAAATTTACGCAGTGCGCTGAAAAAAAACTTGATGTTCAGTTCATGCGCGCGCAGATGATGAGCAATTGATTAACAGAGCACAAGCACATCGTTTTTCGCATGCATGAACACGCGTTGTCCGTTCCTGATCAATTTGCCAGATCCGCTTCGGATGTGAATGAATCGGCGTAGAACTCGTCAGCCGGTAACTGGCACTGCGCGACAAAATCCCGTTTGGCAGAATCCACCATCACCGGCGCGCCGCACGCATACACTTGATAGCCGGATAAATCCGCATGATCGGCCATCACCGCCTGATGAACGAAGCCAGTGCGACCCTGCCACTGATCTTCGGCCTGTGCATCGGAAATCACCGGGACATAACGGAAGCCGGGTAATTTCGCAGCCCAGTCCTGACATAACTTGTTCATGTACAGATCCGCCGGACGACGACCGCCCCAGTACAGCGCGACCGGGCGCGTGGATTTGGTGTGGATCAATTGTTCGACCAGTGCCTTGATCGGCGCAAAGCCGGTGCCGGAGGCGAGCAGAATAATCGGTTTGTCGCTGTCTTCACGCAGATAAAACGTGCCTTGCGGACCTTCAAAGCGCAGGATGTCGCGTTCTTTCAATGTTGAGAAAACCTGATCGGTAAATAAACCACCCGGCATGTGGCGGATATGCAGGGTAATGTGTTCCGCATCGTGCGGCGCGTTCGCCATACTATAGCTGCGGCGTTTGCCATCACGCAGTAAAAATTCTATGTACTGACCAGCGCGGTAATTCAGCTTTTCATTCGCTGGCAGTTGCAGTGCAACCAGCATCACGTCATCGGATAATTTTTCCAGTTTCGCAATGCGGGTCGGCATCTTCTTGACCGGATATTCATCGTTGGCGACCAGTTCACGCGCTTCGATAGTCAGATCGCTTTGTGGCTTGGCGCAGCAGAACAGCGACATGCCTTGTGCTGCTTCGTCCTCAGTCAGTGCGCGTTGCTGATGATTGCCATGCACGACAGTGCCGTCAGTGACTTTGCCTTTACAGGAACCACAGGCTCCATTTTTACAACCGTAAGGCAGAATGATGCCCGCGCGCAAAGCGGCGGATAATACGGTTTCATCTGCGTCGCAGCTAAATTGACGACCGCTGGGGGTCACGGTTACTTGAAAAGTCATACAATCCTGAGCATGAAAAAACAGTTAAAAAAAATAGCTAAGCCGCGCTTACTGATCATTGGTTGCGGCGATGTCGGTATGCGTCTGCTGCCATTATTGCGTGCGCATTTCCGTATTTTTGCCGTTACCAGTCAGCCTGCGCGTTGCGCAGAGCTGCGTGCAGCGGGGGCGGTACCGGTAGTCGCTGATCTGGATCAGCCGCATACGCTGAGGCGTCTGTCCGGACTGGCACCGCGTATCCTGCATCTGGCGCCACCGCGATCTGACGGCGTGACTGATGTCCGCAGCCAGAATTTGAGCGCCATTTTACCCGACAAGAGCCGTCTTGTTTATGTCAGCACGACCGGCGTGTATGGCGATTGCGCTGGCGCAAAGTTTGATGAAACCCGCCCAGTCAAGCCTCAAAATGCACGTGCCGTGCGGCGCGTAGCGGCAGAACAATGCCTGCGACGCTGGGCGAAACGCAGCCAGTCCACCTTAGCGATTCTGCGGGTGCCGGGCATTTACGCTGCGGATCGTTTGCCGCTGGAGCGCTTACAAAAAGGCACGCCAGCATTGATCAGCAGTGATGACGTGTACACCAATCATATTCATGCGGACGATCTGGCGCGGCTGATACGGCTGGCCTTATTTCGTGGTTCGCCGCAGCGCGTGTATCACGCGGTGGACGACAGCGATATCCGGATGGGTGATTATTTTGATCTGGTGGCTGATGCATTTGCGTTGCCGCGTCCGCCACGCCTGCCTCGTGCTGAATTGCAAAAGCAAGTCTCACCCATGCTGCTGTCATTCATGTCGGAATCGCGCCGCCTCGAGAATCAGCGTATCAAACATGAGCTGGGCGCACGCTTGCTGTATCCGCAGGTACGCGATGGTGTTTTTGCGGCTGTCAAACTACGAGATTAGTTTTATATCAGCGATGAGGTGACTTTCAGAATTTCATCGGCAGTTGTCAGGCCTTCAACGATTTTGTAAGCACCGGCAATGCGCAAGGGCTTCATCTCATCCTTGATACTCTGCGCACGTAAGGCATGAATATCGGCGTTTTCCGTGATCAGCTTACTGAATGGCAAAGTCACGGTCAGCAACTCATACAGGCCGGTACGCCCCAGAAAACCGGTCTGACGGCATTCCGGGCAGCCGACAGGGCGATAGACAGTCTGTGGTTTCGGTATGCCCCAGTCTTCGACCAGCGTTTCCCAGATCGCATCCTGAATCTCGCCGTCAGCGACTTTGCAATGCACGCACAAGGTACGCACCAGACGTTGTGCCAGAATGCCGATTATCGTTGCCTCCAGCAGATAATAAGGAACGCCGAGTTCCAGCAGACGCATGATGGCAGATGGGGCATCATTGGTGTGCAGAGTAGAGAGTACCAGATGGCCGGTCAGTGCGGCCTGCACCGCCATTTCTGCGGTTTCCAAGTCGCGTATCTCACCGACCATGATGATGTCAGGATCTTGCCGCATCAGTGCGCGTATGCCATCGGCGAAGTTCAGATCGATTGATGATTGCACCTGCATCTGATTGAACGAGGCTTCCACCATTTCTATCGGGTCTTCGACAGTACAGACATTCACATCGGATGTGGCCAGTGCTTTGAGTGTGGTGTACAGGGTTGTGGTTTTTCCTGAACCGGTTGGCCCGGTGACGAGAATAATACCGTGTGGTTTCTTGGTCAGATTGTCCCAGCGTTTCGCATCGTTCAGCGGAAAACCTAATTCCGGCAAGGTCTTGACCACGACATCCGGGTCAAAAATACGCATTACCATTTTTTCGCCGAACACGGTAGGCAGCGTTGATAAACGCAGCTCGACTTCCTGACCATCGGCAGTGCGGGTTTTGATACGACCATCCTGCGGACGTCGTTTTTCAATCACGTCGATACGACCAAGCAATTTGATACGTGCGATCATCGCGATCATGACGGTTGCCGGCACCTGATACACCTGATGCAGCACACCATCAATACGGAAGCGGATCACCGCCATATCACGCTTGGGTTCGAGATGAATATCCGAGGCGCGCTGATCAAATGCAAATTGCCACAACCAGTCAACGATATTGATAATGTGCTGATCATTCGCATCGACTTGTTTATTCGACTTACCAAGTTCAACCAGCTGCTCGAAATTTTGTCGCAGGCCGAGGTCATTACTGCTGGATTTGCGCGCATCTTTAATCGATTTCGCCAGTGAAAAAAACTGCACAATGTATTGTGAAATTTCCAGCGGATTGGAGAGTACCAGACGTATTTCCTTACGCGAAATCCGCGCGATTTCATCTTGCCATTCCGTGTTGTACGGGTCAGTCGTAGCGACAACGACCGTGTTGGCATTCGATTCGACAGGCAGAATATTAAAGCGCGTCGCATACGTTGATGACATCACGTCAGAGACGGTGGTGAAATCAATTTTTAAAGGATCGATACGGTAAAACGGCAGGTGCACTTTTGCCGCCGCCCATTCGGTCAGCCAGTCCAGTGTCAGCTGCGTATGCGGTGCTTTTGCCGAAAGCAGTTTGCATTGCGCGGTGGCTGTCAGCGGATGCATGGTTGACGGCCCGTTTTTCAAAATACCTTGCGCCTCATTGTATTTTGCTTTGGCGTCCTCTTTGAGGATCAGACCATCCGCCATCAACCAGGTGAAAATTTGTTGCAGATCTAAGCGGCGCTGGGCTTTTGGATTCATTTTCTTTGGCTGATTTGATTGGTTGTGGGCAGGTGTCTGGCGCAAAACTATGTCGGATCGCTGGCTGCTTTTAAGCCGTTGACCCAGGATTTTGTCGGTAACTTGGTCGCCGCTTTGATCTCATTGGCCCGCTCATATAATGCAGCAAAGTCAAACTGTTGTTTCTGTTTGAAGGCAACCGCAACGACGTTACCGTCATGTACTTCCGGCAGACATAAAACTTCAGTAAAGGCAAAGCGCAGGGCTTTCAGATTGCGTGCATAACTCGGGTGGTCACCGAATAAATTGACGGTCAGGATGCCGTTGTCTTTCAGGCAGGCTGCGCACGACTGATAAAACTCTGCTGTGTCCAGTACCGGCCCTTTGGCGGTCGCATCGTACAGATCTACCTGCAGCGCATCGATGGTATTGAGATTATTTTCATCATTTACAAAATCGAGTGCATCCATTTCGATGACATTCAGTCTGTCGTCATTCACAGGCAATTTGAACATGCTTTCGCAAATCGCGATCACAGAGGGGTTCAGCTCAACGGCGGTAACACGTGCGGTCTCAAACTGACGATAGCAGAATTTTGTCAGCGCACCGGTTCCGAGACCAAGCTGAACGATATGTTGCGGTTCAGGATTAAACAGCATCCAGATCATCATCTGCTGTGCGTATTCGAGTTCGATGGCATCCGGCTTGCGCAAGCGCATCGCGCCTTGCACCCATTCGGTACCGAAATGCAAAAAGCGTACACCATCGAGTTCTGACAGTGTGACTGGCGCGAATTTAGGTTTGCGTGGAGATTTTTTAACGGCCGCAGCCTTGGGGCCGGAGCGATGATTGGCTTCGGCTTCTATGGATTTACGTTTGATTAGCATAGCGCTATTTTACCTTTTGCTTTTGTATCTAAAACAGAATTCATGTAAAAGTTTGTCGCGCTATGTGACAGTAGCGACAAATAAAATGTGGCGGTGGTGATTCAGTTGATGATCTGCTGCCAATCGCGTGCTTTTTCTGCGAAAGAGCGCATCGCATTGGCCGGCGAAGAAGAGGGCAGCACCAGCGTTTGATAGCCTTGCGTCTGAAACCAGTTTTGTATTTTTGCTGCTGTTTTACCATTAAAGCAAACCCGCCTGAGCTGCGGATAGTCGCGCCGCAATGTGGCAAAATCATTTAACTCCCCGTCGCGTATTGCCGCATCCAGGCTGCCCTGACGCACGCAATGACGGAAGATGTCCCACAGTCCTATCCCATGCGCCAACAGCATTTCCAGTTTTTGCGGATACTCACAAACGACCAGATCCTGTTGCAACACAACTGACAACAGTCGCCAGAACTGATTGTGGCGAAACGCATAATATTGCTGCGCATCCAGTGAGGCTTGTCCCGGAAAACTCCCTAGAATCAGGGTATGCGTGGTCTCATCGATGACAGGGGGAAATCCCGATAAAATTAGTTGACTCATTTGCTGATTTTTTTTTCATTCTTACAATAAGAAGCGGTGAAATTCGCGCTTTTTCTGCTTATTTTGATTTATCTTCGCTCTGTTTGAAAACTGATCAGCAAACATTATGACGCATGGCTATACTATTGTGTATGTCACTCAGTGCCATGGAGCCAATGCCGCGAGAGAAACTTTCTGTTCGCCGTGCTGTCTCAGGTATGCAGAGTGTGATCATAGGTTGTAATGATGTTTTGATGAATATGGAGATCGCAATGAAAAAAGTATTGATACTGACTGCTGTGGCGCTGCTGAGTGCTTGCGCGCAACCAAATAATTCTGGCAGTGTTTATCGTGCCAGTCAGACGCAGAATGAGCAAAGTGTACGCATGGGCTATGTGGAATCGGTACGCGACGTGACCATCGATAAAGGGCAGACCGGTGTTGGAACTGCTGCGGGTGCGGCGCTGGGTGGTATTGCTGCCGGCTCCAATATTGGCGGCGGTAACGGTTCAATAGCAGCTGGCATAGTCGGTGCGGTGGCTGGTGGCCTGATCGGCCAGAAAATCGAGCAAAGCAACAGTCAGAAACGCGGCCTCGAAATTACAGTCAAACTTGACAGTGGTGAGCTTAGAGCGATTACGCAAGACGCCGATGAATTGTTCCGCGTCGGCGAAAGAGTGCGCTTGTTGTCGAACGGACGCACGACGCGTGTGACACATTAATACGGTTGTTTAGTTGACCCGTCGTTAATACAGCGAGCAAAACGGCCAGATTCGCTGGCTGTTTTGCCTTAGCGGCGCACAAAGAACGCCTTCATCCTTTCACTTCCGCTATCGTAGTGGGTCGGGAAACGCATGTGTTTTGTACATAACGACGCGCGCCATCAGCGAACACAGAATGAAGTAAAGATGATGACCTGCTGCTTGATTTGAATCAGGAGAAAAAAATGAAAAAATTTTATCTGGCTCTGCTTACAGCGGGCGCACTGACATCCCCTGTGTATGCGGGAGAAGTCAGTATCACCTGGCAAACACCGGAAAAATATACGGATATACGCCCATCCAGCGAAACCCGCGAGGCATTTCAGGAGCGCGTGACGAAAGAGCTGGGTCAGGTGTTTACCGATCTGGCAAAAAAGTTACCGGACGATGTGAAGTGGGAGATTACTGTTACTGATGTTGATCTGGCGGGCGATGTTCATCCTATGATGCGTGGCACGGCGAACGACATTCGCGTTATCAGAGAAATTTACTGGCCGCGCATGTCGCTCACTTATCGTATGACCGATGGTAAGGGAGTTGCGATAGCCGAAGGCACGGAAGATATCAAAGACATGAATTTCATGATGGGGATGCATATTCCTTCTGGCCATACGAGCTTTGAATATGAAGAAAAAATGTTGCAAGACTGGTTCAGAAAACAGCAGCGGGACAAGAAGTTTCCGACGAAGTGACATTTCTGATTTGAGTGACGGTACGGACATTGTCCGCGCATTGTCAGCTCAATAGCTGGTCAAACAACAAACACTGTTGATAGTAAAAATCCCGTTCATTGGAATGAACGGGATTTTTTTTGAAGCGACGGTTTAACGTTGCCGTATTTTTTACTTACTCAACAGCATTTCATTGAGACGTTTAACAAAGCTGCTTGGGTCACTTAATGTACCGCCTTCGGCCAGCAAGGCCTGGTCGAACAGGATGTGTGACCAGTCGCTGAATTTGGCTTCTTCGTATTTCAGCTTTTGTACCAGCGGGTGATCCGGGTTGACTTCCAGAATCGGTTTGGATTCCGGTGCAGCCTGACCAGCCGCTTTCAGCATACGGGCCAGATTGCCGGAGAGGTCATGCTCATCGGCCACCAGACAAGCTGGAGAGTCGGTCAGACGGAATGTGACGCGCACATCTTTGGCCTTATCGACCAGTGCCGCTTTCATTTTTTCGACCAGATCTTTGAACTCGGTTTCGGTTTCTTCGTGCTGTTTTTTCTCGGCTTCATCTTCGAGCTTGCCGAGATCGAGGCCGCCTTTGGCAACAGAAGCCAGTTCTTTGCCTTCAAACTCAGTCAGGAACGACAACATCCATTCATCGACGCGATCCGTCAGCAATAAAACTTCCACACCTTTTTTGCGGAAAATTTCCAGATGCGGACTGTTTTTCGCAGTCGCATAGCTTTCTGCGGTCACATAGTAAATCTTGTCCTGACCTTCTTTGGCACGCGACAGGTAATCAGCCAGTGAAACGTTTTGTGCATCGTTATCGTTGTGTGTGGAAGCGAAGCGCAGCAGTTTAGCGATGCGGTCTTTGTTGGTCGCATCTTCACCGATACCTTCTTTCAGTACCTGACCAAACTCTTTCCAGAATGTGGCGTACTTGTCTTTCTTCTCTTGTGCATCATCGCCGTCAGCATTGGCGAGGTCTTCCAGCATACCGAGCACGCGCTTGGTCGAGCCATCACGGATCGCTTTGATATCGCGACTTTCCTGCAGAATTTCACGCGACACATTCAGCGGCAGATCGTTCGAGTCGATCACACCTTTGACGAAGCGCAGATAGACCGGCATCAGCTGCTCGGCGTCGTCCATGATGAACACGCGTTTGACGTACAGCTTGATACCGCCGCGCTTGTTGCGATCCCACAGATCGAACGGCGCACGAGCCGGGATGTACAGCAATTGCGTGTAGTCGCTGCGGCCTTCAACACGATTGTGCGTGTGCGCCAGCGGGGCGCTGAAGTCATGCGAAATATGCTTGTAGAACTCGTCGTACTGTTCTGCTGTGATATCAGATTTGCTGCGTGCCCACAAGGCGCTGGCCTGATTCACGGTTTCCAGTTCGTCGCGCATTACCTGTTCTTTTTTCTCTGCATCCCACTCTTCTTTCTGCATTTTGATCGGCAGAGAAATATGGTCAGAGTAAGTGCGGATGACAGACTTCAGTTTCCATGCAGACAGGAATTCATCTTCGCCTTCACGCAAGTGCAGGATGATGTCGGTACCACGGTTCGCCTTGGCGATCGTTTCAACACTGAAATCGCCTGAACCTTCGGATTCCCAGCGCACGCCTTCGCTGGCGGGTAAACCTGCGCGACGGGATTCAACGGTGATGCGGTCTGCCACGATGAAACCGGAGTAAAAACCGACACCGAACTGGCCGATCATGGCAGCATCTTTTTGCTGATCGCCTGAGAGTTTGCCGAAAAATTCTTTGGTGCCGGATTTGGCAATCGTACCCAGATGCGCAATCGCATCTTCTTTGCTCATACCGATACCGTTATCGGAAATCGTGATTGTGCGGGCGGCTTTGTCGAAACTGACTTTGATACTCAGTTCAGCATCATCTTCATATAAGGCGGCGTTGTTGATGGCTTCAAAACGCAATTTGTCGGATGCATCAGACGCATTCGAAATCAGTTCGCGCAAGAAAATTTCCTTGTTGGAATACAAGGAGTGAATCATCAATTGCAATAACTGTTTGACTTCGGCCTGAAAGCCCAGAGTTTGTTTTTCTGACATATTTTTCCTCAAAGATTTCAATATTGTGATGATCTGGTCACGCTGATTCCCGTGCAGACGTGGGCGGATAATTCGCTCCCCCTGAAATGAGGCTGATTGCGGTGATTTCAAGGTCTGCCTCAGTGTGCACCGCAAACAAGCAAAAAATTGCATTTTTATAAATCTTCACTACACTCACAGGCATGTCGCTCGTTTTTGAGTTCTTTCTGTAAGGAATAAAAAATGCGCCAATTGCTTTTCCGGGTCACGATTTTTGCCTTATTTTTATTGACGGCATCGTCTGCGAGTGCTGTCCGTCTGTATCTGACCGAGGTTGCACCGTTTGCATTTATGGTCGAAGGCACGAGCCGTTATGACGGTATCAATATTCGTATTGCGAATGAACTGCGCAAGCGCACCGGTATCCAGCTGGATGTTGTCGTGGTGCCCAGTCCGCGACATGTTGTGTTGTTTCCTGCTGATACTGAGGCGTACAGCATTTCTCACCGTGAAAATTTCACGGATGATGACGGCCTGATCCTGGCAGAGGTAACGCAGTATCCGGTCGTGGTGGTTGCTAAAAGCGGCACTGCGATGACGAGTTTTGACGACGTGATTGCGCAATCGCAGGACAAGGGAATAGGCATGTTACGCCGTATGACCTACGGCACGTTTGGTCAGGATGAACGGGTCAAGAAAGTCGATATCAGCACGCTGGAAAATGGTTTGCGCATGCTGGAAGTCGGGCGTATCTCGGGCGTCGTCGGAAGTTTACCGGGAATTCTGGCGGCGGCCGAAAAAATTGGCGGCAAGCATTTGATTACTTCACGACTGGTGATTACGCACGGCACTCATGTACTGCGCGTCCGGCCCGATTTTGCCCTGAGCCGCAATTCCAGAATGCTGACTGCGGCATTGGCGACAATGCGCAACGACGGTACGATCGCCCGCATCATGAGCGATTTTCTGAATGATCCGAAAGCCGGTATTCCGCGTAACAAGTGACAGTAAAACCTGCATCAGCATATCTTCGCAGCCGTTACAGAGCATGAAATATACTCCCGGGAGTATATTTTGATCGCCTTTGTTTATAAGGAGATGAAGCGTAAATCGAAGGATACTCCCCCAAAAACCTCTTTTGGGGAGCGAAGACGGGCTTGCGCGTGTGCTTTTTCCAGTTCTTTCTCAGGGGTGTTTTTAGCTGTGCTGATGTTTCTTTTTGCCAGCGTTGATAAGCGACGATGTATCCCGCCAAACTTGGCAGAAAAATTTTCTGAATTTCATTTTTCTTTCCCTAAAGACAACGTAAAATGCGGCACTGAGCCAATACCAATCCGGTGTTGCAAACGACGACGTTGACTTTTCATTTATGCCTTTTCGCTGTTACCCGGAATCACTCGCCGGCCACTTTTCGCCCCGGCTTTTGCCTTTGCTGCTGAGCTTGTCAGTGATGTTGCCGGATATTGCGAGCGCAGCGGATGAAGAAAAACGGGATCAGCAAAAAACTGAAAAACCTGCCGACAAAGTACAAAGTGTTGAAGTGTCCGGCCCCGGCGCTGCCAGCCAGCGGCGCAATGACACCGCGGCAAAAATTGTTGTCGGGCGTGACGAACTGCTGCAATTCGGTGATACCGCCATCGCTGACGTGATGAAGCGTCTGCCCGGCGTATCCGTGGTCGGCAGCGACATCCGTATGCGCGGTCTGGGGGCGGGCTATACGCAAATCATGGTGAATGGCGAGCCGGTACCGGGTGGATTTTCTATCGACAGTTTGTCGCCGGATCTGATCGAACGTATCGAAATTATGCGCACCACGACGGCAGAATTCAGCGCGCAGGCGATTGCCGGCAGCATCAACATCGTGCTGCGCAAAGGTATTTCCCGCGCAACCAGACAGCTCAAACTGACCGCCAGCTATATTGATGGTACGACAGCGCCGGGTGCCACGCTAGAATTCGCAGATAAGAATGCTGGCTTGTCGTATTCGCTGAATGCAAACCTGAATCAGAGCCGCAACCGCTCAGAACCTGTGACCACAGAAACGATACGCGATGCCGCCGGGAATCTAACGGACTTGCGCCAGTTTCATGAACACATAGAATTCAAGACCAATAAAATCAGCCTGGCACCACGTCTGAACTGGACGATGGCAGATGGCGATCAACTAACCTCACAAAGCCTGCTGGAATTCAGTCAGAGCACGATGTCTGGGCGCAATGCCGAAACGACTTTGTCCGGTTCTTCGTCAACGTATCCACGCAACGATTACCGCTCCAGCGCCGACATTACCGGCATCCGCAGCGATCTGAGCTGGAATCATCGTTTCAGTCCGGATGCACGGCTCGATAGTAAGCTGGGCCTGAACTACAACAAGCGTGTCAGTGATTATTATTTCGATGGCTATTCAACGACCGTGAATTCACCGTTCATCCGTAATGTGGTGTCAGATGCGATTGATCAGAGTCTGACCGCCAGCGGAAAATATCTGTGGCGTTTTAATGACGAACACAGCCTCGCCTTCGGCTGGGATGGCGGGCTGATACGCCGTAGCGAACAACGCCTGCAATACGATCACAACGCGCCGGGCAGTGCGCCCGGCAGCATAGCTTTTCTGGATGAAAATTACCGTGCTGACGTGCGTCGTCTGGCCTTATTCGCGCAGGATGAATGGGATATTTCGCGCCAGTGGCAAGCGTATCTGGGGCTGCGCTGGGAAGGCTTGCGCACCGCGATACAAGGCCGCACGATGGTGGATACCAACACCAGTTCCAGCGTCTGGAGCCCGGTCATCCAAACCTTGTGGAAATTACCGGGCACAGAAAAAGATCAGCTGCGGTTTGCCTTGTCGCGCACGTATAAAGCACCGGTGACACGCAATCTGGTGCCGCGCCGTTACACCGTGAATAACGCCAATGGCCCGACCAATTCCGACTTCCAGGGCAATCCCAATTTGCTGCCGGAACTGGCGTGGGGCATGGATGTCGCTTACGAACATTACTTCGACAAAAGCAGCATGCTGAGTATCTCCGGCTTTGCCCGTCGCATACAGAATGTCACTACATTTCAGTTATTTCGCCAGAACGGTGAGTGGGTGACGTCGCCGGATAATCAGGGTAAAGCGCAAGTGGCTGGGGTAGAAATGGATGCAAAATTTCCGCTGGCGCTGTGGTTCGCACAGGCACCCGCTATCGATATTCGTCTGAATGCGGCACGTAACTGGTCGCGTCTCGACAGCGTGCCGGGACCGGATAATCGCCTGAGCAGTCAGGTGCCGCTGACCGCGAATCTGGGCATGGATTATCGTCGCACCGATACACACAGCATGGGCCTGAATTTCAATTTTCAGGGCGGCGGCCGGGTGCAGAATTCTGCCTTACTCAGCAGCTATACCAGCGTCACACGCATGCTCGATCTTTACAGCCTGTGGAAACTGGCATCCGGCACGCAACTGCGCGTATCGCTCACTAATGCGCTGCACCAGACTGCGGTAGCGGATGACACTTATATGAATCAGGGCAGTCAGACGAGATCGGTTGCAACACCCCGGCAAACCGGCGTCAGGTTGTTGCTGGAAAAAGTATTGTGATGCATGGCGCTATATGTAAATTACCGCGACAAATTCATTAATAAAATAACTCAGGTCATTGATGTTACGGCGCATATTAAAAGCGAAAGCATCAACAGATCTTCCCAGTTGTAATTGTAGTAATGTATCAATTGTTATAATTGTTTTGACAGTTGTTGTCACCGTCACGGTCACCGGCAGTTCGCTGGACGCTGTTCCTGATCTGGTTCGTCAATCGGATCAATGTCTGTGTATGCATCCTGATTGGAGTGAATATGATGTCGCAATTTTTACCGCTGTTTTTACATCGCCCTTTACTGACGGTCGTAATGGCGACGTCCGCTGTTCTTGCTGGTTGCGGTGGCGGTTCTTCAAGCCCGACCGTGACACCTGTCATCACCCCAGAAGTGCCGAACCCGGTTGGCGCGGGGCATTTTGAGGCTGCGACGTTTATACAGACGATTAATGCAGCAGATGTTGCTGCAGCGCTGAATAAAGATGTCGCTGCCGCAATCAGACCGTTGTATGCCGTCGATACCTACAAAATTACCTATACCACTTCCGACGCGGCAGGGCGCAGCGTGACTGCGTCTGGTCTTGCGGCTATTCCGCGCAAGACCGGCGGCCTGACCAGTCCGGTATTAAGCTATCAGCACGCAACCATTAAAACGGACGCGGAAGCACCAAGTAACCATGCTACGGCGGACGAGCCAGCGGTATTGTTTGCTTCGCTGGGTTATCTGGTCAGTGCCGCCGATTATGTCGGTTACGGGACTACCAAAGGATTACCACATCCGTATTTGCTGGCAACGCCAACGGCGGTTTCCGTCGTCGATTTCATGACGGCGACTTCGCGCTGGCGTCAGATGAAATCCATCGCTGACAACGGTCAGGTGTTTTTAACGGGCTATTCAGAAGGGGCTTACGCATCCATGGCGACATTGCGTTTCATGACGCAAAACAGGGCAGCAAATGCCAGTTTGCCAGTCAGTACCTATATCGGTGCTGGTCCCTACGACGTGGTACTGACGCTGAATACGATGCTCGATAGTGTGCGTAAAGAAAATCCGCTTCTTGGCGCGCTGATCAGTCCGGGGTTTCTGAAACTGCTCGGCGCTAATGACAGAGCGAATGTGCGTAAGCTGCTGCTCTCCTCGGTTCTGGGTAGTCAGAGTGACATCAGCTTTGATCCGACATTTCTGGATAATTTCCTCAACGATGACGATGCCAGCATTCGACTACAAAGTAATGTGAATGACTGGACGCCGCAATCACCGATTCAGTTTTTTCACGGGCGGGACGATACGACGGTGCCTTATGCCAATACGGAGTCCGCATTTCAGGCGATGACAAATCGGGGCGCAACATCTCTGTTGGAACGTACGGATTGCCCGGCAAAACCGTCGGAGCATATTGCTTGCGTCCCCTCGTTTTTGATCAATGGCACTACGAGACTGGGTGGAATGGCGCGTGGTTTATAACCGGCGTGTAGTAGCTGATGCCTGCAAAGACCACCGCTGTTGAATCAGCGTCGGCACAATAAAAAAGCCGCAGATGAACTGCGGCTTTTTTTACATCAATGGATGCAAAACGCGTGTCCGGCAGATGCTTAAAGGCGCTTGATATTCATACTGCCCGCTTTGTCTTCGACTTCAAAACCGAGCGCATGTAATTCAGCGCGCAGACGGTCGGCTTCGGCCCAGTTTTTCGCTGCGCGGGCGGCCAGGCGTTGCTCGGCGAGGTTTTGTACTTCGGCAGGAATTTCCAATGCACGCGGTTCCCAGCTGGCGAGCCCGAGTCCAAAGACGCGATCAAATTCAGCCACAGTCGCTTTTTTATCGGCATCGCTGAGATCTGATTTCAGCATTTCCCAGACCAATGCCAGTGCGCGTGGCACGTTCAGATCTTCATTCACAAACGCGGTGAATTTTTCTTTGAATCCGGCATTCACGCTGCCGCCTGCGGGCCATGCATAAAACGTGTCACGCAGGCGTTGCAGGGCGGTTTGCGCAGACTGCAAGGCCTCGAAGCTGAATTGCATCTGGCTGCGGTAATGTGCAGTCAGACACAGATAGCGATACGCGAGCGGGTCAATATGCTGATCGAGCAGGGTTTGCAGACGCAGGAAATCGCCGCTCGATTTCGACATCTTGCCGGAATCGATTTGCAGGAAATAACCATGCATCCAGAAGTTCGCCAGACGCGTGCCGTGGCAAGCCTGATTCTGCGCGATCTCATTGCTGTGATGAATCGCGATGTGGTCTTCGCCACCGCAATGAATATCGAACCACGGTGTCAGATATTTGGCCGACATTGCAGAGCATTCGATGTGCCAGCCAGGAAAACCGCGTCCCCACGGACTATCCCATTCCATCTGGCGCTGTTCGCCTTCAGGGCTGAATTTCCACAAAGCGAAATCGGTCGCATGACGTTTTTCACCCAGCTCCACGCGGCTGCCGGCCTTGATCGCATCGCGTTTGATGCGCGCCAGATAGCCGTAATCATCCTGCTTGCTGGTGTCGAAATAAATACCGTCGCTGGTGCGGTAGGTATAGCCGTTTTTTTCTATGCAGGAGATGAAATCAATCTGCTCGGCAATGTGGTCGGTTGCCTTGCACCAGATCGCTGGTTCCTGAACGTTCAGGCTGTTCAGATCTTTCTTGAAAGCGATCGTGAAACGCTCAGCGATCTGCCATGCAGATTCACCGGCTTTGCGGCTGCCTTTTTCCATTTTGTCTTCGCCATCGTCACCATCCGACACCAGATGGCCGACGTCAGTGATGTTGATGACGTGGCGCACGTTGTAGCCATTCCATTCCAGCGTGCGGCGCAGAATGTCTTCAAACAGATAGGTGCGCAGGTTGCCGATGTGAGCGTAGTCATACACGGTCGGGCCGCAGCAGTACAGCCCCACCCAGTCATTGCGCAAAGGGGTGAAAGGGCGCAGGCGGCGTTCCCAGTTATCGTAAAGAAGTATGTCCATCGTTGTGTGCAAATGAATAGAGAGAAGAATAAAACGGTGTCATGAAACCTGGTGCTGCGGTGTCGGTACTGTCAACACCGGCGGAAAATCGGGCAGATTCAACAACAGCAGCAACAGCCAGTCGCAGACGTGCTGAAGGCAGAACAAATCTCTGTCAGTTTTTCAGCAATGCGTTGCGTAAAAGGCATAATTTGGGTGTGGAATAGTTAAAAAGCAGGGTGAGAATGTAGCATAGATATGCTCTGACAGCCTAATCGCGCAAGCACTATCGTGTCATGCCCCTGCGCTGATGCTGATAACGCCGGCAGGCATCGCCCCGCCGCAAAGAGCAGGGCGATGCCATGCGTTTTTACTTTAATTCTTTTTTCAAAAAATCCCAGATACCGGGGTCGCTCATGGCGGCGATATTGAAACGCATTTTTGTCGATGGCATCTGGTGCGGTGAAAACAGGCTGCCCGGCGTCAGCAGATAGCCTTGTTCAAAAGCTTTTTCTGTCAGTTTGTTGGTATCAACGCCGGTTTCTGCCCACAGAAACATGCCAGCCGGTGTGCGGTAATCAACTTTGATGCCGATATTGTCGAGTCGTTTGGTGATGTCGTCGCGCACGCCGTCGAGTTTGACGCGGATGCGGTCAACGTGTTTGCGGTAATGGCCTTCTGACAAAATTTTATACACCACGCGTTCGCCGATTTCTGTGGTTGTCAGGGTCGATAACATTTTGCGATCGGACAGCCGCAGCGCAAGTTCCGGCGAGGTGGCGATAAAGCCGACGCGTAAATTTGCTGCCAGCGTTTTGGAAAAACCGCTCAGATAAATCACGCGGTTAAGCTGATCGAGCGCGGCAATTCTGGTCGCAGACTGCACCGCCGCACCGGGATGCATGTCGCAGTAAATATCATCTTCGACGATCATGAAATCATGTTGTTCAGCCGTCTTCAATACCTGAAATGCTTTTGCCGCCGACAGTGAGGTCGAGGTCGGGTTATGCATTACCGAATTGATGATGTAGAGCTTGGGCTTGTGGATGGCGGCCAGTTCCGCGAGTTTCGCCACGTCCGGCCCGTCTTGCAAGCGTGGTATGCCAATCACTTTGGCGCCGAGTATCGCGAACGAACCGAACATCAGAAACCAGGCCGGATCATCGACAAAGATGGTGTCGCCGGGACGGGTGAATTCGCGTGCCACCAGATCCAGCGCCTGCGTCACGCCAGTCGTCATGACGATCTGCTCCGGTGCAGCGGCAATTTCCAGCTCGGCGAGTTTCAGTTGCAACTGCTGCCGCAGCGGCAGGAAACCTTGTGGAATTCCGTAATGCAGCAGCAAATTCTGATTCAGCCGGCTGATCGCGCGCAAACCATTCGCGACCAGTTCACCATCGAGCCAGTCGTGCGGCAGAACGCCGGAACCGGGCATTTTTTGCGGCGGTAACTGGCGGAACATATTGCGTACCAGCCACACCACATCGAGTTGTTCTGATGCCGCTGCCGTTTGCGGATTGGCCGGGGTATTCGTCAGCATTGAGGCGCGTTCGCGCACAAAAAATCCGGCACCGCGACGTGATTCCAGATAGCCCTTTGCGACCAGACGATCATAGGCTTCGACCACCGTAAAACGCGAGACATTCTGCTCATCGGCGAACTGGCGTATCGACGGCATACGCGCGCCGGTCCGCAATAGTTTGTCATCGATGCGGTTGGCGACGGCGGTGACGATTTGTTCGACCAGCGAACTGTCCGCATCACGGGAAATATAAAACATCGGCGTTGGCATGAAGTGTCTCCTGCGGGCAATCAAAAACTGTGTATTGGATAAATGACCGGAACAGTACGTTAATTATCTTTTTTAGTGTACTGGTACTGTATTGGTTTTTGCGTTTAGGATAACACAAACACTGATTAAAAAGCGGGCAGAAATCTTTCCCGTCGTTATTGGCTCACAAGGAGACATCATGCCATCTACCGATTTTCCAGCAATACAACAATTAGCGCCGGGAACGCTGATTTCTGTTGTCCCGGAACACATGCTGACTCTGCATATCCATTGTGGTCTGGTGTGGGTGACGGTGGAAGGCGACGAGACTGATTACTGGTTGCGTGCCGGTGATCTGTTGCCATTGCCGCCATTGCGTCATGCGGTGATTGAAGCAGATGGAAAGGACGTGTCCGCACTGAGCATACTGACTGCTGATGTGGATCGCACCACTGCGTTGCCGATGACGGTGCTGAATCCTTCGGAAGAGTCAGCGACGGTTGCGGGCTAGCGTGTTCCGCTTCTCTTCTGCGATCACGCAGAATCAGAAAAAGGGGGAGTATCTGCCAAAAGCAGCTTAATCCCTCCAGAAAATAAGGGGCTCTACAGATACTCCCCCTCAGTATATTTAAGTGATTTTTGGTCATAAAACGCTGCCTTGCGTTGTATCCGTTGTCATGCAGATACATAACTGACCAATGCCGACGATGCTGCACAGATCAATTTTAAGGAGGGCTGTGATGCCTTTGACTGAATTTATTGCCTTTTCGGTTTTCGCCTGGATAGGCTCATTTACGCCCGGCCCGAATGTCGCGATTGCGGCGACCACGGGTGTCAATCACGGCTTACGCGCGGCGTTGCCGCAAGTGATGGGTGTGCCTCTCGGTTTTGTGCTGATGATGTGGGCAGTCGGCATGGGTGGTGCAGCCGTGTTGCAGGGCGTGCCTGTGCTGGTGGTACTGATGAAAGTGGCGGGGAATGGTTATTTGTTGTGGCTGGCCTGGCGTTTGTGTTTTTCCGCGAGCCTGTCTGACAGCAAAAGCATGCAACCGCTGAGTGTGCAGGAAGCAGCCTTGTTTCAGATCGTGAATCCGAAAGCCTGGATGATGCTGGTGGCCGCAACTTCGACGTATGCGATTGGTCAGCACGATTTTTTGTCGAGAATGAGCTGGATGAGCATCGGTTTCGCCTTGCCCAGTGCTCTGAGTTTGCTGACGTGGGCATGGATGGGTGATCGTTTGCGTCACTGGTTGTCGCAAGGCCAGCGTCTGCGTCGCTTTAATCTGTTGATGGGAATTTCGCTGGCGCTGACGGCAGTCTGGATGTTCAGCTTGTAATCGCAACACAGGCAGCTCAACGGCTGGCATTGAGATTGCCTGTCAGCCGCAAGCATCTTCCCCTCTGCGTTTGAAGCGGCGTTACAATAGCAGGCTTGGTTACCGTAGCAGTGAGCGTGGCAGTGAGCAGATCGCTATCGAAAAACCGTTTATATTATTTTATGTAAGCCAGTTACTGACGACTGACTTACTTTTTCAGGAATTACTATGTCGAAATCGTCCATTTACGAAAAACTCAAAGCACTGAATATAGAATTGCCCGCTGTTGCAACCCCAGCCGCCGCGTATGTGATGTATGTGCAGACTGGGAAAACGATTTTTATTTCCGGCCATATCGCCAAAAAAGACGGCAAAGTCTGGGCGGGTCAGCTCGGTAAAAATATCACCACAGAAGAAGGCAAACAGGCAGCGCGTGCCGTGGCGATTGATCTGATTGCGACACTTAATGCTGCTTGCGGCGGTGACCTGACCCGCGTGACACGCATCGTCAAACTGATGAGCCTGGTGAATTCCACACCTGACTTTACCGAACAGCATCTGGTCACGAATGGTGCTTCCGAATTGCTGGTGGAAGTATTCGGTGATCAGGGTAAACATGCGCGCTCCGCATTCGGCGTGGCCCAGATTCCTATGGGTGCCTGCGTTGAGATTGAACTGATCGTCGAAGTGGCTTAAGCGCGCGCCTCTGCGCTGCATTGCTTAACCGCTTTTTGCATCTGCGTATCCCTGGTTTAAAAGTGTCAAGGTGTTTCTGCTGCCGTCATCAGTACGGCAGCAGCCCCTGACCGATGACAATATTTTTTGCCTGACAAGGCATGACTTCTAGTGAGATCAGCATGAAACTTAAAAATCCTACCCCTATCAATTGGAAGTTTTCCGAACGCGCTGAGCAACTGCAAAGCTCAGTGATACGCGAGATTTTGAAAGTGACATCGCGTCCTGAAGTCATTTCCTTCGCCGGTGGTCTGCCATCGCCGGAGACTTTCCCGGTTGAACGTATGCAGGCGGCCTTTGATAAAGTCCTGGCGACACAAGGCAAATCTGCGCTGCAATACGGTACCAGCGATGGTTATGCACCATTGCGTGAATTTCTCGCAAATACCTTGTCCACGCCCGACTGCAAGATTGCACCTGACCAGATACTGATGGTGTCCGGCTCGCAGCAGGCACTGGATCTGCTCGGTAAAGTGCTGATTGATGAAGGCAGCAAAATCCTGGTTGAAACACCAAGCTATCTCGGCGCGTTGCAGGCATTTTCTGTTTATCAGCCAGAGTTCGTTTCTGTTGATACTGACGCGCATGGGCTGATCCCCGCGTCGGTCGCAGCCAAAGGTGAAGGCGCACGCCTGATGTATGCTTTGCCGAACTTCCAGAATCCGACCGGTCGTACCATGTCGGTGGAACGTCGCATCGAACTGGTCGAAACCTGTGCCCGCATGGGTATTCCTCTGATCGAAGATAATCCTTACGGCGATTTGTGCTATTCCGGCGAACCTTTGCCGAAGATGCTGAACATGAACCCGGATGGTGTGATCTACATGGGCTCGTTCTCCAAAGTGCTGACGCCAGGTATTCGTCTCGGTTACGTAGTGGGCCCGACAACGCTGATCCGTAAGCTGGAACAGGCAAAGCAGGCGGCTGATCTGCATACCTCACAACTGACACAAATGGCGGTCTATGAAGTGATCAAGGATGGTTTCCTCGGTGAGCATATCCCGACCATCCGTACCTTCTACGCGCGTCAGTGTCAGGTGATGCTGGATGCATTAACGAAATTTTTCCCGGCAGGCATTGAATGGACGAAGCCAGAGGGGGGCATGTTTATCTGGGTCACTTTGCCGTCACATATCGATAGCAACGAGTTGTTGAACGAGGCGATCAAGCAGAACGTGGCGTTTGTGCCGGGCGGGCCTTTCTATGCGAATGAGCCGGCCAAAAATACCATGCGTTTATCGTTCGTGACGGTTTCACCTGAGCGTATCAATGAAGGCGTGGAAAAATTAGGCAAGCTGATTAAAGCGAAGTTATAAAAGCAGCGTCATGAAAAAAAGGCACCTGTTGAGGTGCCTTTTTTGTTGTCAGATGCCGTAATCCGGATTGTGTGTCAGCCATTTTTACCAGCCTTTTTCGCGTCGGAAAAAAGACGATGCAAACGAATCTGGCGGCCGCTGTCCGTTGTTCGTTTAAGAAAAATCAAAGTTTGTGGAAGGATTGTTTAATATCGTTAAATAAATACTATCGTGATAATTGTTCATTGCCTAAAAGAATTAATATAGAACCTGCATATTTCTTTTTAGGCTATCTTCATATATGAAAAAACTGATTCATCGTCTGTTACACCTAGGCTTATGGCATCCCGGCTCCGTGTTAATGGGGCAATTAAAATTCCCTCTGAAAATGTTACTCATCAGCGCCGCTTTTATGCTGCCGGTGATTTGTCTTTCCGTGTCTTATCTGAAAGTTGTGAATCAGGATCTGACATTTGCAAAGAAAGAGCGTGCCGGAGTGCGTTACTCGACTGCGTTGTATGCTGCGATGGAATCTGCAATTAACTGGCGCTATCACACACGTTTGCAGATACTGGGTGAGCCTGGTGCGCGGATTGATGAGATGCGTGCAAATTTTGAAGAGGCCTTCAGAAAAGTTGAAAATATCGATCGTGAAGCGGGTGACAAGCTCGATACCACGACGACGTTGAATCTGTCGAAAACGGCGTTGCAAGCCGCTTCATCCGTCAATAACAATCCTGACGAAACCTATCAGAGCGTGACGGCGCTGTTTCAGAGTCTGATCGTGTTACAGAACAAGGTGAATAATGGCTCCAGCCTGGCGCTGGATCCTGAACTGGCTTCGTATCATCTGATGAGTGCCTTGCTGTTGCGTACACCCGGCATACTTCTGAATGTGTCCGATCTGGGACAACTGGGGCGCGCGGCATACAAAGCCGGAGAAGTAACGCCGGACCTGGCGGTAAAAATTGCTGCCAATCTTGCATTGATCGAGAACGAGAGGAAACTGGTTGCGCAGGATCTGGCGACGGTCAAGCTCGCTTCCCAGCGTCATTTCTCTATGTTGTCAGACTCTGCCGCAGAGATCACCGATAAATTGGTCAGTACCGCGAAAAAGAACTTTGCACCGGGCGCGGCAGTTGTTGTTGCAGATCAGGCGGAGTATGTCCGCACCGTCAACGGCACGTTGAAAAGTCAGTTTGAACAGGTGGGGAAAAATTTATCCGTGCTGGATGCCATGCTGGCTGAGCGTGAGTCTGCAATAAAGAGCACGCTGGTAACGACGGTGATTGTTTCCGTTCTCAGTCTGTGTATTGCGGCTTATCTGTTTATCGGTTTTTATAACTCGATGAGAGCCGGTATCGCGAAAGTAAAAAATCAACTGATCAATATCGCCATGGGCGACCTGCGGACAGAAATCGGCAGTGCGGGCAGAGATGAAATTGCTTCCATACTTAAAGAGCTGAATAATATGCAGAAATCTCTGCGCGACACTGTACAGCAGGTACAGATTGCCAGTGACAGTGTGGTTGCATCCAGTATCGAGATTGCGCAGGGTACGCTGGATTTATCTGCGCGTACGGAATCAGCGGCTTCCGCACTGGAAGAATCTTCTGCAGCACTGGAACAGACAATTTCAACCGTACAGATGACGGCAGATTCCGTTCGCCAGGCTTCTTTGATTGCGATAGAGAATGCAGCGACGGCGACACGTGGTGGAGACGTGATGCATAGCGTGGTCAAGACCATGGAAGGAATACAGGAGTCGTCGAGAAAGATCAGCGACATCATCAGTGTGATCGATGGCATCGCCTTTCAGACTAATATCCTCGCATTGAACGCCGCGGTGGAAGCAGCCCGTGCAGGTGAGCAGGGCCGCGGCTTTGCTGTCGTGGCATCGGAAGTCCGCGCCTTGGCGGGGCGCAGTGCGCAAGCGGCGAAAGAAATTAAGGTGTTGATTTCAGATACCACGACTGAAATTTCTGCGGGAACGACGGTTGTTCAGACTGCCGGTGAGGCCATGAGTGAAATCGTCGCGAATGCAGACAGAATTAAAGTGTTGCTCGACGATGTAGCGAATGGCGCACGTGAACAAAGTATGGGGGTGGCACAGATAGGTGAGGCAGTCAGTGAACTTGACCGCAATACCCAGGCCAATGCGAATCTGGTTGAACAGACGGCGACTGCCGCAAATTCTCAACGCACTGTTGCAGTCAGACTCGCAGCACAGGTCGATGAATTCCGTTTGCCAGGAAACAAACAGCCTGTGATCGTCGAAGGTATAGACATTGACGGCGTCATTGATGCGCACCGTTTGTGGAAGGTGAAGTTACGTGATGCGATTGAAACGGCTGCACACGTTGATGTGAAAACACTGTGCCGCGATGATTGCTGTGCTCTTGGGAAATGGATTTACTCGGATGGTCAGCGTCTGCGCGACAGACAGTCATTTACAACACTGGTTGAAAATCATGCCCGTTTTCACCGTGTAGCCGGCCAGGTCGGCGAACTGATTAATAGTGGAAGATATGACCAGGCAGAAGATGCTCTGAGTCATGGGACCGCATTTTCAGCTGCCACTACTGAGGTCGTTCTGGCCTTGTCGGCAATTAAACGACTGGGGTTCAACTGATTGCTGGGTGGTGACGGGTACTTTCCCGTTCGGATCTGTTCAAACCCGCCTCAGGGCGGGTTTGTTTGTTTTGTGTTCATACTTTTTGCCCGTACATAAAAAAATGTGAGTAAATGTAAGAAGTGTCAGCAAAATCACGGCAACGCCGTTACATTAGGAAATCACTGCCTAGTGATTTCCTTTGCATCAGATGTTAAAAAGCAGACAGATGCTTTTACTTTTAGGAGATGATCATGAAAAAAAGTTTCATTGCGACTGCGATATTGCTGACATTTGTCAGTGGTGCTTATGCGCAGAATTCTTCCGGCGCGAAACAACAATATGCGGAAGCTTCCCGTCAGGCTGCAGCGCGCTATGCGGATGATAAGAAATTATGTGCAGAAGAAACCAGTTCGACAGCCCGCATGCAATGTCTGCGTGATGCGAAGGCGGTTTATAACAGCGCGCTGGAGAGCGCAAAAAAGGCCAGTTCGTATAACAACACTTACAGCAATGGACAAGGCAGCAGTAAAAATCAGCAGATATGTGCCGATTGCGGCCGTGTTACCGCCGTTAATGTGAGTGAAAAAGAAGGCGAAGGCGGCGCTCTGGGCGTGATCGCGGGCGGTGTTGCCGGCGCTTTGCTGGGTAATCAGGTCGGTGGTGGAACTGGTCGCGATCTGGCAACCATTGCCGGCGCTGCAGGCGGTGCGATGGCAGGGCACAAAATTGAACAAAAAGTAAAAAGCAGCAAAATCTGGAATGTGACAGTGCAATATGACAACGGTAGCAAGCAGAATTATCAGTTCGAGAATGATCCCGGGTATCAGACTGGCGATCTGGTTCGCGCTTCTGGCAACAGCATAGTCCGCCGTTAATTGTTAATTTATCTGTGGGGTGAAGCCGCGTTTTTGCTTGTGTAAGTCGCGGTGATGGCTTTTCCCCGCAGAGATTGAATATTGCAACACTGAAACTGATTTCTTGCTTCGCGTCTGTACTGACGATAGACTGCAAACTTGATCAATCAAAGACGTGGAGATTCTTGCACCATGAGATGCCTCTTTAGTACCGCAGCCTTGTTGCGCATTACAGGTACACTCATGATTCTTGGCTCCGCGTTCGGCTGCTCCGGTGCTCTCGCTGAAGACGCATGTAAGAAGCTCATCGCCACTGGCAACCCTGAATATCCTCCCTTTTTATGGCGTGATCCCGACGATGAAACCCATCTGATCGGAGCGAATGCCGATCTCATGCAATTGCTGTCGAAAGAGCTCGGTATTCCGGTCGAAGTGAAATACATCGGCCCCTGGGGACGGGTACAGGAGGAAGCCAAACTGGGACGCGTTGATTTGCTGGCAGGTGCATTTTTAACCTTGCCACGCTTCGATTACATGGATTACTTTTATCCGCCGTTTCGTGAAACCCGTACTGTTATCTGGGTCAGAAAAGACAGTCAGCTGACTTATAAAAGATGGCGGGATCTGGTCGGCAAGCGAGGTATCACCGTGATCAACAACAGCTTTGGTGAAGACTTCGATCGCTACGCTAGCGAGTCGCTTAAGGTTGCTACTGTGGCCAGTCTGGAGCAGGCGCTTACCCTGCTGACATTATCGCGCGCAGATTATCTGATCTACGAAGAAGACCCGGGGCATGCTTATATAGCGAAAATGAATATCCAGAATCTCAAGCCCTTGTTACCGCCGATCACCAACGAAAATTTATACCTGACGATTTCTCATAAATCGCCATGCAACACGCCGGAACTGCGTGGGCGGATAGCAAAAGCCTTGTACAAGCTCGACAAACAAAATCTGATGAACAAACTGGTGTCATCGAATATTCAATTGTGGCGCAAGCAACAAGCTAAATAGAGATTGTTCAGATTGAGACCTCTTTTGCGTAATCTGTCGCTGCGACAAATATCTATTATCGGCGTGGCTGTCGGCATTTTGCTGCCAGCCATGTTATTCGGTTATTTTGCGGTCAAGACCCGTTACGAGCGGGAAATGCAGTTGCGGGTTTACAGTCCCATGTCTCAGTATGCGGACATGTTATCGAAGGCAATGGAAGTTCCCTTATGGAACGTCGATAAAGAAGTTGCCGCGCAGTTTGTGCAGGCAGTGATGCGTAACCGTGAAGTGAACGGCGTTACCATTACTGACGAGGCTGGCACTGTCTTTGTTCATCTCGAAAAAGAGCAACACTCCAAAAATAATATTGTCAGTCTGCAGCGTGATATCAGACTGGATCAGAAGGTGATAGGTAAAGTATCGCTTGAGCTGACCTCCGTTTACGTATACCGCGATGTTTTTGACGATATTCTGAAGCTGCTGTTTGCGTTGCTGGCGCAGGTGATATTTTCTTTTATCCTGATCTGGGTCGTGTTTGATCGCAGGATAGTGCGGCCAATACAAGAGTTGCAAAGAGCGACTCTGCTGTTATCTGCCGGTGAGCTCAATAAGGCGCTGGAATGGAAGCGTCAGGATGAAATCGGTAATCTTGCGCACGGGCTTGATCAGATGCGTCTGAATCTGGGAAGGCTGATTGCCGAGCGGGATGCGCAGAATCAGGTATTGCAGCAAGAATTAATGGAGCGTTCCCGGGTTGAGCAGGAATTACGGGATACCGAAAATAAATTCATCGCGATTTTCCAGTCGTCCCCGGTCGCGATGACGGTGTTACGGAAAAGCGAGCGTTATTCTATCGTGGATGTGAATGATGCCTGGCTGCGCCAGTTCAAATGGGAACGCGGGACAACACTCGACAATCCTGAGATGCAAGCACAGCTCTGGCGTAATCCGGAAGACTTTGAGCGCATCGTGCGTATTCTTGAGCGTGAGGGAGAGATACATTCATACGAAGCGTGGTGCCGTTGTGGCACAGGCGAACAAAACCTGCTGTGCCAGGTATCCGGTCGTATCATCCGCATCGGTAACGAGCCTTTGTTAGTACTGGTGCAGGAAGATATTACGGAAAAGCGTCAGAATGAGCTGGATATCCGGAATATGAATCAGACGCTGGAAAAACGTGTATTCGAGCGTACTCATGAGCTCGAAGAGGCGAATTCTGAACTCACCGTTGTTCTGGAAAATTTGCAGCGTGCGCAACAGGAATTGCTCAGAACAGAAAAAATGGCCGCTCTGGGTTCTTTGGTTGCCGGAGTTGCACATGAACTGAATACGCCTATCGGTACTTGTGTCACGGTTGCCAGTACCTTGCAGCAACAAACCGATGATTTTCTGAAGCAATATGAGCACGGCATACGTAAGTCTGTATTGGACGACTACTTAAAAAATGCCAGACTCGGCAGCGATCTGCTGTTGCGTAATCTGAGCAAAGCATCCGAACTGGTGACGAGTTTCAAACAGGTGGCGGTTGACCGCACCAGTGCCAACCGGCGGATTTTTGCGCTGGATGGCATGATGGATGAGCTGATCACAACGCTGGGGCCGATGATACGTAAAACCAAATATACGGTTGTGGCTGAGCTTCCACCCAAATTCATGATGGATAGTTATCCCGGCGCATTAGGTCAGGTCATGACGAATCTCATCAATAATGCATTTATCCACGCCTTTGAGCCTGACAAACGTGGCCGTGTGTCGATTTCTGCGAAATTGATTGATGCTGATCATATCGAGATCCTTGTCGCGGACGATGGTAAAGGGATTCCTCCTGCGAATCTCGGACGTATATTTGATCCTTTTTTTACCACGCGTCTGGGGCAGGGCGGCAGTGGTCTTGGTCTGAATATCGTCTATAACCTTACCAAAGAAGTATTGGGCGGTAATATCACGGTCGAAAGTCAGCTGGGTAAGGGAACCTGTTTCAAAATTACTCTGCCGCGCGTCGCCCGTGTCGCTAACGGCCAGTGATCGCGCATCGCTTTTTCCTGGCCTCTAGCTTTGACCGTCTTAGTTCTGCTACAGTCGCACCATGAGTAAATTATCTTTAGACCGCATCCTGCAATCGCAGGGCTTTGGCACACGCAAATACTGTCGTGAATTGATTGAAGACGGCGAGATCAGCATTAACGGTGAAGTTGTTGACCACTATAAACAAACGCTGGAGACTGATGGCCTGGTGTTCCGGATTTTTGACGAAGACTGGCAATACCGCGAACACGTTTATATTGCACTCAATAAACCCGCTAATTTTGAATGTTCACGTAAGCCTAGCCATCACCCTGGTGTGCTGACGCTGTTGCCGGAACAATTCAGCTGGCGCGATGTGCAGCCTGTCGGCCGTCTGGATCACGATACGACCGGGATGTTATTGATGTCCGATGACGGGCCGTTTATTCACGCACAGTCATCGCCGAAACGTCATATTCCGAAAGTGTATCTGGCCACAACTGCTGAGCCGGTCGCCGATGTTCTGGTGAACACTTTATTAAATGGCGTTCAGCTGCATGACGAGCCTGCCCCGCTGGCAGCGCAGATATGCCGTCAGTTGGACACACATAAAATTGAAATCGTGCTCGAACAAGGGAAGTACCATCAGGTAAAGCGTATGCTGGCGGCGGCAGGTAATCACTGCGCGGCGTTGCAACGCACGGCGATCGGTCAGTTAACGCTGAACTCTCTGGGGCTGGCAGAAGGCGAGTGGTGTTACCTGAGTCCTGAGCAAATGGCATTACTGATTCCAAACAGCTGATCCCCATCGCTTACCGGTCGGGGCAAAGTCCTGCCAGCAAGCTGATTAACGCGAGCAAATATTGTCATCCGCATTTGAACTGTAATGGTCTGTTGTCTCATTCTGAACGAGGTGTCCGTATGCGCGTTATTGCTGTTGCCAATCCTAAAGGTGGTGCGGGAAAGAGTACATTTGCTACGAATCTGGCCGGCTATTTTGCTGCACAGGGAAAGCGGGTTATGCTGGGGGATACGGATGTCCAGCAGTCCTCCCGCACCTGGTTAGGTTTGCGTCCTGCGAATTTGCCCGCGATTACTGCGTGGGAAATGGATGACAATGCCGTCGCCAGACCTCCCAAAGGCACCAGTCATGTTGTGCTTGATACCCCCGCCGGTTTGAAAGGCAGTAAGCTCGACGTCATTCTGAAACTTGCCGATACCGTCATTGTGCCTGTGCAGCCTTCTATTTTCGACATTCTGGCGACGGAAGAGTTTTTAAACAAACTGGCGAAGCGCGAGCATGCTTGCCGGGTTGGTATTCTGGGTATGCGGGTGAATGTCCGCAGCCGATCTGCCGATCAGTTGCGTCATTACGCCGGGCAGTTGGGGTTGCCGGTTCTTGGCTATCTGCGAGATACTCAAAATTACATACAATTGGCAGCGCATGGAGCCACCTTATGGGATGTTGCACCATCCAGGGTCGAAAAGGATCTGGAGCAATGGCAGCCTGTTTTGCAGTGGATAGACCATTCATCAGTGCGACATTTGTGATTGATCAGTCTGCAGGAAGAAATAGTTTCTGCTTTCCACAGATATCAATATAATGCCGGGTCGCCCGACGTTCGGGAGAATTTATCATTTGATATCAAAGACTTGCGGCATGCACTTAACTATTTTTGAAACACCTGTGATTAACACATTGATGCGCTGGATTTCCCTTGTGGTATTGCGTCTGACCGGATGGCGCATCGAAGGACAGACTCCCGTTGAAAAGAAATATGTGCTGATTGCCGCACCGCATACCAGTAACTGGGATTTCCCTGTGACCTTGATGGTGTGTTTTGCTTTACGGTTGCGTGTCTACTGGATGGGGAAATCCAGCCTGTTTCCGCCGCTGATTCGTGTTGTCATGCGCTGGCTGGGCGGTATTCCGGTGAACCGCAGCGTGGCCGGCAATCTTGTGCAGGGAACGGTTGATGCATTTCAAGCCAATGAACGGCTGACGGTGATCGTTCCTCCCGAAGGCACCCGTGGCAAAGTCACCCACTGGAAAACCGGTTTTTATTACATCGCGCTGGGGGCTGGTGTTCCGATTGCGTTGGGATATCTGGACTTTGGCAGAAAGGCCGGAGGAATTGGCCGCATGTTCATGCCGACAGGCGACATTGCTGCGGATATGGAAGAAATCAAAGCGTTTTACAGTGGGATTCAGGGGAAAAATCCGCAGCAGTTCAGTGCAGATCACATCCAGACCAGATAAGAGCTTTTACGTCAGTGCTCGTCCGCGCTGTCATTGCGCGGACATGCGGATTCATCACTGTTTATTTTTTGTCTGAGCGATATTGTTAACCTGCTGTGTGGTGCTTATTGCGGTCATGTCAGAAGCGCTGCACTGACGCACAAGCAGCCAGCGCAGTGGGCGTAAGATATATTGTCTGGTAAGTATCTCACAGTAGCGATGAGAGGCCAGATAGACGATCGCAGCGCTGGAAGCAAGTGAGATAAACAAGCGTGCCGCGTCACCCATCTGAAATATGCGATTCAGTATGCCGAGCTGATGCAGGACGATCAACGCCATTCCATGCCATAAAAATACATACATGGATCGTTGGCCCACACGTGCCAGTCCCCAGTCTCTGAGACTCAGCAAATACAGGACGGCTAATCCTAAGATCGTCGATGCACCATATTGCAGTGCTTGATACGCAGAGCCGTTGAGATTGGCCATGTCCAGTCTGTGCAAAGAAAAACTGCCATAGAGCCAGCGATAATCAAATTCGGCTGGCAGCAGGTAGCACGCAATACTGCCTGCAACGATGATCACCGCCGCAATGCCGATCAGACGCCAGTCGCGTCCTCTGGAGGTGAAAAAATCCGCCCCGAGTTTCCAGCCTAAAATGAAAAACGGAAAAAAGAACAGTGTGCGGGCTCCGCTCAGCATATATCCCAGATGTTCGGAGTAACTGGTGAGCATCGCCAGTGCCAGCGACAGAACGATGGGAAATTGTAAGCGTGCAAAGACGGGCAATAGTAATCGCCAGCACAACAGACTCATCAGATACCAGAGCATCCAGTATGGGGCGATCAGCCCGGCGTAAACGCTGAAGGAACCACGTATCAGGTATTCCGTGATCTCGTAAATCAGCTCAAAACCCAGCAATGGTGCCAGAATATTCCGTATCAGTTGTACTGATTGCTGTTCATCCAGATTCGCTTTCGAGAAGATCCCGGATACGAACGCAAACATAGGCATGTGAAATGCATAGATAAAGATCCAGATCGGACGCAGAAACGCATCCTGAGCAATGTGTAATTCGACGAAATGACCAAACACAACCAAAAAGATCAATACGCCTTTGATATTGTCGAAAGAGATATTTCTGCCAAGGGTAAGAGAGGGAGACATTGCTACGCAGGAACGCATTGAAAAACCCGTCATCTTAAACGAAAGTCAGTCTGGTATAGACGCTGAGTTTGTAACGAAAGTAGAATCTGGTTCGGCGAAGGTAAAAGAGGGTCGCGTGTAATAGCAAATGTTTCCACGTGGAAATTGTGCCTGCATTACAATAGCGGCTCACAAAATTTCATTTACGGGTTTATGATCATGGCGACCAGTCAATCCAAAGCCAGCTTATTAAGTGCTCAACTGGACTTCGAAGACGTTGACGGTAAAGCATTGAAAGTAGTGGATGCTGAATTGGCGGATTTGAAATTTGATTTGCCGTCTGACGCCACCCCGAAAGCGGCTGCTGATACGCGGGAAAATGATGTGAAACGCCCGTCACCGAAAACACAGCCGCGTGCCGCGATACCTTCCAGGCCTGCTTTAACGCATGCTAAAGCGTACAGGAAAGATAATTTTGCAATGTATGCAGCAATCGTCGGTTTGCTCAGCTTCTTGATTATTTTTGCCGGTATTTTTTACGTCAAAGTGATCGATAAAGATGAGACCACGCCCAGTTATCTGGCGCTGCCCAAAACCGTCGTCAACGTTGACGGACAAGTGATCCGGCTGCAGGTCACAATACAAGTGCAGAATAAAAACCGGGACTGGCTGGCAACGAATAAAAAAGCCTTATCCGATATTTTTCCGATAGTGGTCGCCAAAATAGATCCAGAAGATCTGCATTCCGAGGAAGGTTTTGAACGTGTCCGTGAAATGTTGCGCACCGAGATGAATCAGAGCCTGGCGACGGATAAAATCGATTCAGTGCTGATCAATGAATTGCTGATGCAAAATCACTAATATTCGTTTCCTGTTCTTTGTTCCTGAAATAAAAAAAGTGACGCTGTTGACGTCACTTTTTTTATATGTACCGGAAGATGCTGCTGATGCAGACAGCGATGCCTGCAAATATCATACCGATTTCACGGTCTGCAGCGATCAGGGCGCGGATTCTGGCGCTGGTGAAAGACAACTTATAACTCCTGTAAGTAACGCAGCAGCTTCGCCAGTGCGTGTGCGACTGTTTGTTCGCGTACCGCGTGGCGGTCGCCGGTAAATATCAGTCGTTCGGTATGTGTGACGCCGCCCACGACCCAGCCGAAGCAGACTGTGCCAACAGGTTTGCCGGGAACGGCACCGGTCGGACCGGCAATGCCAGTGGTGGATAAGGACACATTGCCTTCTGAATTTGCGATCGCACCTTCGGCCATGGCGGCAGCGATTTCTTCGCTGACCGCACCGTGCCGGGCAATCAGTGCCGCCGGGATATTTAACAGCTCTGATTTGGATGAATTGGAATAGGTAACGAAGCCGCAGTCAAACCACTCAGATGAGCCGGCGATTTCGGTGATGGCCTGCGCCACACCGCCACCGGTACAGGATTCGGCGACCGTCAGTAACAGCCGTTTTGCTTTCAGTTCGGTGCCGATTTGTGCTGCAAGTTCAAGTGCGTTTTGCATGGTGGGTCTCCCGTCTGGTTTTTGTTTGCGACTGTTAAGTCAGGTTCACTTTACCACCATGTAGTGCAGAAAGTGAAGACGCGGGCTTGATCGCAACATCGAAGCATGAGTTCTTACAACTGCGCTGCAAAAGTTGGGGCGGTGGCACTACACTCTCACCATGTGCGCCAGAGTGCGATGACCAGCAACGTGAAAAATGCCGCGACGATGTCGTCCCACATGACGCCGAATCCACCCTTCAAGTGGCGATCGAAATAGCGGATAGGTGGCGGTTTGACCATATCAAAAAAGCGGAAAAGCAGAAATGCCCAGGTTTGTGTGCGCGCATCTGCCGGCAGCACAAACAACAGCACCGCCCAGATCGCGATGATTTCATCCCACACCATGCTGCCATGATCAGCAACGCCGAGATTTTTTCCTGTGACTTTACACGCCCAGATGCCGATCAGAAAGCCGATGACGATAATCCACGCCCAGCCCACGGTTGTAAAAATTTCCGGCCAGCGCTGACTCAGTACATTAAAACTGAGCCAGCCGAACAGCGTGCCCATCGTGCCCGGCACGGCGGGCGATAAGCCGCTGCCGAAACCTTGCGCCAGAATATGCGCAGGGTGACTCAGCATGAAACGCCAGTCGGGGCGGATAATGATCTTGGATTGCTGCAGGTCTGGCGTATCTGACGTGTTCATGGTGTGCTGAAATGATCAAAAGAATGGAGTGTCATGCAAACGGGTTGCAACTGATCATCGATCAGACGCAAACCTGCGGCCGCTTCAATCTGGCCAATCCGGGTGACGGGTGTATTGCTTGCGAGCCCAGCGGCGATGATGTCGGCCCGACGTGCTGCCGGTGCGGTGAAGCACAACTCGTAATCGTCACCGCCCGTCAGCGTGAATTGACGGCGCAATGTCTGATTTTGTTGCTGCAAAATTGGCCCGGCGGGTAACTGATCGATAAACAAGGTGGCACCGAGACCTGAGCGTTCGAGTATATGACCGAGATCGCCTGCAAGCCCATCAGAAATATCCAGTGCCGCATGCGCAATGCCGCGCAAGGCCATGCCGAGTGCGATGCGGGGCGTAGGCTGATGCATGCGCTGCGCTGCGCGTTGGTGATCTGATTCACTGAGCGTCACTTCTTTCCAGTACGCAGCCAATGCCAGACGCGCATCCCCCAGCGTGCCTGAGACCCAGATATCGTCGCCGCTCTTTGCCGCATCGCGTCGCAGCGCGCTGTCTTTCGGCAGTTCGCCAAAAATAGTGATGCAGATATTCAGCGGGCCTTTGGTGGTATCGCCACCGATCAGACGACACTGATGCGCATCTGCCAGCGTCAGCAAGCCACGTGCAAATTGTTCCAGCCATGCCGGATTGGCTTCGGGCAGGGAAAATGCCAGCGTAAATCCCAGTGGCTTTGCGCCCATCGCAGCCAGATCCGAGAGATTCACCGCGAGACATTTGTGCCCCAGCAGAAATGGATCGGCGTCCGGAAAGAAATGCCGGCCGGAGACCAGCATGTCGCTGGAAATGGCGATCTGCATACCAGGCGTGGGATTGAGCAAGGCGCAGTCATCGCCGACACCGAGTGCGAGCACGGCGTCCGGTGCGGAATGGTGCGCAAAATAGCGCTTGATTAAGTCGAATTCTGAGAGCATGCGCGCATTGTACCCAAGGATGACGGCGGCGCGACACTCCTGACGCGACCGTGATGCAGGATTTGTCGCGCGCCGAATGGAGACTCCGTCAGCTTACAAGTCGCCTTCAACGCGCCTTCAACACGTCATCAACGCGCACGAACAATTACAGGTCATTGAATACCGATGGGCGCAAGGTTTCTGCGTTGCGTTGGCATCCCACGTTTCCCTCTTTTACCCGTCGTTTTTAAGAAAAATGGGGAGTATGTGAGAAAAACACGCTTATGTCCTTATAAATAAAGGGCGTAGAAAAATACTGGGGGGAGTATATTTAACGCCCAAATTGCCTTTGGAGACGCTTTTTACCCATGTTGCACGCATCGGTATGCGCGTTTTCAGGCTGTCGCTGCGGTCTTTACTGTGCCCAGTTCGCTCAATAAAGCATTCCGGATTTTCGCTTCCTGCGGCGCCACCGCGAAGCCGCGCATGACACCGTCATTGTCGATAAAGCGGCAGATACTGGCGGATATTTCCGGCTGACTGTCGCTCTGCTCGTTTTCCCATTGCCCGCGCTTCATGACTGCCAGCGGCGGTGCTACCAGTGCTATCGGATAACTTGGCGTTTTTACTAAGACTGGCGCTGGTTTAAAGTCGATCGCGGTCGGCGTTCCTGCCAGACTTTGCGCAATCGCGCGCGCCGCCGCCATGATCGGTGCGACATACGGCAGCGAGATGCAGTTGCCATCAGCTTGCGCATACTGTGCGCAATCACCCAGCGCATAAATGCCTTTGACGCTGGTTTGCCCGAACTGATCGACCAGAATGCCGCGTTCGGTTTGCAGATGCGCTTCCTGTGCAAGCCGGATATCCGCACGCAAGCCTACTGCCGACAAGATCACATCGACGTCAATGTGTTCGCCGTTGGCCAGCGTGATCCGCAAGCCGGTGTCGGTGCGGTCGATACTGCTGCTGGTGGTGCCCAGCTTGAACTGCACCTGCCGCGCTTGCAGCGCCGTTTGTAATCCCGCAGAAATCACTGGTGGCGCGAGTGCCGCCAGCGGTGCTGGATTAGGATCAATCAGGGTGACCTGATGGCCTCCGGTACGCAAATCGTCGGCAAATTCGCAGCCGATCAGACCGGCGCCGATGATGGCGACGCGGGCTGATGCGCCGGCAGCGCTGAGTCTGTCACGCAAGATTGCATAGTCATCCAGCGTATTTACCGATAACACCTGATCGGCAGCGTTGCCTGCGAACGGCAGACGTATCACCTGCGCGCCAACCGCCAGCACCAGTTGACTGAATTCAAAATCCCCTGCATTGGTGTGAACCGTTTGCTTGGTCGTATCGATTCCGCGAACCTGTGTTCTGGTCAGAATGGTGGCATTGATTTGTGCTGCCATCTGTTCCGCCGTCTGGCTGCGCAGATGGCTCGCGGTTTTGCCTTGTGCAAACGCGTTAGACAACATGGGCTTGGAGTAAAAGCCGCCGTCATCGCCGGTGATGATCAGTACAGGTGTGGTTTTGTCCAGTTTGCGGAATTCGCGGGCCACGGTGTAGCCCGCCAGACCGGAACCGATGATGGCGACGGGCTTCATATCAGATTTCCACCATGTCAAAATCAGCTTTGGCGACGCCGCAGTCCGGACATTCCCAGTCGGCTGGAATGTCATCCCAGCGTGTGCCTGCAGGGATGCCTTCTTCCGGCAAGCCCAGTGCTTCGTCATAAATAAAACCGCATACGATACATTGATAAGTTTTCATATTGTCCTCAGATTCTTTGCTTGTTTTTTTGATGGTGTCAGCGATGCCGCATTGATAGAGCGGCGTCGCCGGAATGTCCGTGGCACCGCTGCTTAGGCTGTTTTGCTGGCTTCGAGTACTGCCCGATAGTGGTTCGCATGGCGCTCTTCGACTTTTGCCAGCGCGGCAAAGCGTTTGGCAGCGATGGCTAAAGTCCGCTTAAAGTTTTCAGCATGTTCCTTAGATTCTGCGATTTGCTCATCGTACTCGGCGACAGCAGCGTGATTGCCTTCTTCCACGGCGAGGTGGCGGAATTTTGGATACATTTCTGTGTATTCATAGGTTTCTCCTTCGATGGCAATTTCTAAAGCCCGTTGTGGTGTCAGTTGCGCCTTCGGATACAACAGATCGAGATGACCGAATGCGTGCATCACTTCCTGATCTGCGGTTGCTTCAAACGCCTGTGCTACATCTTCAGCGCCGGCTTCACGTGCCAGCTTGGCAAAATAGCGGTACTTAATATGCGCCATGGATTCGCCTGCAAACGCAGCTTCCAGGTTTTGTATGGTGACGGAAGGGTTTTTCTGGGTGCTCATATGATTCTCCTTGGTGATCGTTGTTTTAAAACGTTTTCTATCAAACATGTAGCAATGATAGATATTTGCAATTGATTCGTAAATTTAATTGTTTTTATTTATTTGATAGTTATTGGCTATTTTTGCCAAGGGGATTGCGGTGATTCTGATCTGTGTGATTTCCTGAAAAACCTGAATGTCGTGTAAATACGTATGAAGTTAGAGGGTTCCCTCTGCTAGAATCATGAGCGGATAGTAAGTTTTGAGTAAGCAAAAATAGAAAGAGGCAGCCCCACATGGATTCGTCATCAGATCAAAAAGAGCAAATACGTCAGCAGTTGCGCCAGGCCGCACTGGAATATCATGAGTACCCGACGGCGGGTAAAATCAGCGTGACACCAACCAAGCAACTGACAAATCAGCGCGATCTGGCGTTAGCGTATTCCCCAGGTGTGGCGTCTCCGTGCGAGGAAATCGTTGCCGATCCGACCGCCGCATTCAAATACACAGCACGCGGCAATCTGGTCGGTGTGATTACCAACGGTACTGCAGTGCTCGGTCTCGGCAATATCGGCCCGCTGGCATCGAAGCCAGTGATGGAAGGCAAGGGTGTTTTGTTCAAAAAATTCGCCGGCATCGATGTGTTTGATATTGAAATCAACGAACCTGATCCGGACAAACTGGTTGATATCATCACCTCTCTGGAACCGACTTTTGGCGGCATTAATCTGGAAGACATCAAAGCGCCGGAGTGTTTTTACATTGAGCGCAAATTACGTGAACGCATGAAGATTCCGGTCTTCCATGACGATCAGCACGGTACAGCGATCATTGTGGGTGCAGCGATTCTGAATGGATTGAAAGTCGTTGGTAAAGATATTAAAAAATCGAAACTGGTGGTGTCCGGTGCGGGTGCCGCGGCGCTGGCCTGTCTGGATCTGATCGTTGATCTCGGCTTCCCGATTGAAAATATTTATGTGACCGATCTGGCCGGTGTGGTTTACAAAGGCCGCACTGAGTTGATGGATCCAGATAAGGAACGCTTTGCGCAGGAAACTTCTGCCCGCAGCCTGAAAGAAGTCATTGAAGGCGCAGACATTTTCCTCGGTCTGTCCGCTGGCGGCGTACTGAAACAGGATATGGTCAGAATGATGGCTGATAAGCCGCTGATTCTGGCGCTGGCAAATCCGACCCCGGAAATTCTGCCGGAAGAAGTCAAGGCGGTGCGTGATGACGCGGTAATGGCAACCGGCCGCTCTGACTTCCCGAATCAGGTGAACAACGTTTTATGTTTCCCTTATATTTTCCGTGGTGCGCTCGATTGCGGTGCCACGACGATTACACGCGAAATGGAAATCGCTGTGGTGCACGCGATTGCAGAGCTGGCGCAGGCTGAACAGTCTGACGTCGTTGCTTCAGCGTATGGCATCAGCAACTTGTCTTTCGGTCCGGAATACCTGATTCCTAAGCCATTTGATCCGCGCCTGATGATCAAGATCGCGCCGGCAGTTGCAAAGGCAGCCGAAGAGTGCGGCGTGGCAGCGCGTCCGATCAAAGACATGCAGGCCTATGTTGAGAAGTTGCAGCAATTCGTCTATCACAGCGGCACCTTTATGAAGCCTTTGTTCCAGCTGGCGAAAAAGGCACCTGCAGATCGTAAGCGTATTGTTTATCCGGAAGGCGAAGAAGAGCGCGTTCTGCGTGCTGTTCAGGTCGTTGTTGACGAGAAGCTGGCAACACCGATTCTGGTGGGACGCCCGCATATTCTGGCGCAACGCGTCGAGAAATTCGGACTGCGTATTCGCCCAGGCGTTGATTTTGAAGTGATCAACCCTGAGTTTGATCCGCGCTACCGCGAGTATTCCAAGACTTATCATGAGATGACATGCCGTAAAGGTGTGACTGAGCAGTACGCAAAACTGGAAATGCGCCGTCGCCACACATTGATAGGATCGATGATGATCCATAAGGGTGATGCTGACGGTATGATTTGTGGCACGTTTGGCAGCACCGGTCTGCATCTTAACTACATTAATCAGGTACTTGGAAAGCGTAGTAATGTGAAGGTCAATGCGGCGATGAATGTGCTGGTCTTGCCGGATCGTCAGCTTGTTCTGGTTGATACGCATGTGAATGAGAATCCGACCGCTGAGCAAATCGCTGAAATCACGATACTTGCCGCAGAAGAAATGCGCCGTTTCGGTTTGTTGCCAAAAGCAGCTTTGTTATCGCATTCTAATTTTGGTTCCAGTAACAGTGAGTCTGCGCAAAAAATGCGTGCTGCACTGGCGATCATTCAGCGTGAAGCACCGGAGCTCGAAATTGATGGCGAAATGCACGGTGATACCGCGCTGGATTCCGCTTATCGTAAAAAAATGATGCCGAATTCGACTCTGAAGGGTGATGCGAATTTATTAGTCATGCCGAATATCGATGCGGCTAATATTGCCTATAACCTGTTGAAAATTACCGCTGGCAACAATGTCGCGATAGGACCTATTTTGCTGGGTTGCGCAAAACCGGTCCATATTCTGACGCCATCGGCGACAGTCCGTCGTATCGTTAATATGACAGCCTTGTGTGTGGTTGATGCACTTGCTCAACGCTGATTAATCTCACATTGATCTTCTGAAAATAGCCCTGCGTTCGAAAGAACGCAGGGCTATTTTTTTATCTGCTTTATCTGCAAGAGTTAATTTACGCCTAAAGTCGTTGCTGCAGTCGGACCGATATTCATTAAAATAATTAGCCGTATTTCTTGCGAATGCGGAGAGGCTTTGCGATAGACCGGTCCCGCGCTGAAATGCGGGGAAGAAAGTGAAGCGCTGCAATTAAAAAAGCAGCCAGACAGTCAACAGACCGAAGTCAGGCCAAGCGATTTGATTGGTGCGCGCACAACGAAGTGAATGCGCTGAGAAGAAAAAGCGGATCTGAAGCGTGAAGGGAGTTGACAGTGAGGGTGAAGTGCTTCATAATCTCGTTTCTCTGCTGCTGACGCACACAACGATGCGAAGCAAAACTCGGAAGAGTTAAGTAGAAAAGAATGTAAGTATTCGCGGTTCTTTAACAATGTCGCTCACTCAAAATACTGACAGTTCAGATTCCATTTCTGAAATCCGTCTTGCTTTATTTCTTGTGAAGCATTTGATATTTTTTAAGCATGCCAATCAGTTCAACTGATTGGTGCGCTTTCATCAAGTGCTCACATTTATTGACTGTTAATTGTTAAAGAACCGCGAATACTTACATTCTTTTCTACTTAACTCTTCCGAGTTTTGCTTCGCATCGTTGTGTGCGTCAGCAGCAGAGAAACGAGATTATGAAGCACTTCACTCTCACTGTCAACTCCCTTCACGCTTCAGATCCGCTTTTTCTTCTCAGCGCATTCACTTCGTTGTGCAGGCACCAATCAAATCGCTTGGCTCGGCTTCGGTCTGTTGACTGTCTGGCTGCTTTTTTACTTGCAGCGCTTCACTTTCTTCCCCGCATTTCTGCGCGGGACCGGACGATAGCAAAGCCTCCACCTCCGGGCAATCTGTGAGGGAGATTATTTTGATTAATAGGTGTCACTACTTTTTAATTACATGGGTTTGCAGGAACAATTAACTGTCGCACTGACCGTAACAGGTAAAATATCACTTTCAGAAGAATTAAATACTAAACAGTTTTTACTGATTAGTTATATGGACCCCATCTATGTTACGCATCACCGACTTAAAACTTCCTTTAGATCATCCAGAATCCGCATTGAGAAGCGCCATATTGGAACAATTGGCGATTCCTGAATCGGATCTTATCGGCTTCAATGTGTTTAAGCGAAGCTATGATGCAAGGAAGAAGACCGCCATCATTTTGATCTACACCATTGACGTGGAATTAAAGAATGAGTCCCAGGCATTGGCTCGTCTGAAGAAACACTCCAATATTGGCCCAGCGCCGGATACTAATTATAAGTTTGTAGCGCATGCACCCGACAGCGATTTCAAACGGCCACTTGTTATCGGTTTCGGTCCTTGCGGTCTGTTCGCTGCATTATTGCTGGCGGAAATGGGATATCGCCCGATCGTTTTAGAACGAGGAAAAACCGTCAGGGAGCGCACAAAAGACACCTGGGGATTATGGCGCAAACGTGAATTACAACCTGAATCCAATGTGCAATTTGGTGAAGGTGGTGCAGGAACGTTTTCTGATGGAAAACTGTATAGTCAAATCAAAGACCCAAAGCATTACGGCAGAAAAGTAATCACTGAATTTGTGAAGGCAGGTGCGCCGGAAGAAATTTTGTATGTCAGCAAGCCTCACATAGGCACCTTTCGCCTGGTGAAGATGATAGAAGAGATGCGGCATAACATTGAAGCACTTGGCGGCGAGATTCGTTTTGAACAGAAAGTAACTGATATTGATATCAAAGACGGGAAAGTCTGCGGAGTCTCGGTGAATGATGGTGAATATATCGCATCAAATCATGTGGTACTGGCGATCGGTCATAGTGCACGCGATACATTTCAGATGCTCTACGATAAAGGTGTTTATATAGAAGCCAAACCGTTTTCAATTGGTTTTCGCATCGAACACCCGCAATCCGTCATCGACAAAGCACGCTTTGGCCCGAACGCAGGAAATGAGATTCTGGGTGCAGCAGATTACAAGCTGGTGCATCACGCCAAAAATGGGCGCTCCGTGTATAGCTTTTGCATGTGCCCGGGAGGAACGGTCGTAGCTGCGACATCGGAGCCGGGACGCGTGGTGACTAACGGGATGAGTCAGTATTCACGTAATGAGCGCAATGCAAACAGTGCAATTGTTGTAGGCATTTCTCCGGAAGATTATCCCGGGCATCCACTCGCTGGGATTGACCTGCAACGCAAGCTGGAGGCGCGCGCCTACGAGATGGGTGGTGAAAATTACAATGCTCCGGGCCAGCTTATCGGGGATTTTATTAAAGGGGTTAAATCAACGGAACTGGGTAAGGTGATACCGTCCTACAAACCTGGTGTGACGCTGTGCAATCTGGCAGATGCCTTACCTGAATTTGCGATTAATGCCATACGTGAAGCGATTCCGGAATTCGATAAAAAAATCAAAGGTTTTGCAATGAGCGATGGCATTCTCACAGGCATAGAAACCCGGACCTCTTCGCCTATACGGATTAAACGAACCGATGACAGCTTACAAAGCCTGAATACTAAAGGACTGTATCCTGCTGGCGAAGGCGCTGGATATGCGGGAGGCATTCTGTCTGCAGGTGTCGACGGGATCAGGATCGCTGAAGCAGTAGCTCTCGATATCAATGCCAACGGTTAATTCTGCAAACTAAAATCAGAACGAGCAATTCCGTGGAAACCTGACTCACACAAAGATTGCTCGATTCTGATCATCACCAGACAGCGTCAGAATAAAGGTTCAATCATCTTTAGCACCATCGATACCCAACTCATGTATTTTGCGGGTGATCGTATTGCGTCCTATACCCAACCTGACAGCTGCATCGTTTTTTCTTCCATGCGTATATTTGAGCGCAGCCTTAATTACGACTGCTTCAAATTTATCACCTAATTTCACAATCACTTCCGGTTGTCCCTGTGAAAGCATCGACATCGCCTCCTCTTCCAGCAAGTCAATCCAGCTTTGGGCAGGATAAAGCTGACGATCAGGAGTGGAAAGAGAGACATGATGCGACGAAGCCAGCTCAGAAATGCTGCTCACACCAAGCTCAGCCTCAGTTCTGTGCGTTGTCGCTGCGACCCCGTTAGCTTGTTCACTTGAAGGAAACAAATCTTGCGGCAAATCAAGCACTTCCACTGTCTGACCCGGCGCCATGACGGTGATCCAGTTACACAGATTTTCTAATTGGCGGACATTGCCTGGAAAATCCAATCCAGACAAAAACTGCAAAGCCGATTCCGATAAACGCTTAACCTCAACGCCAAGTTGCTTCGCGCTTTGAGACAAGAAAAATTTAGCCAGCACCGGGATATCTTCACGACGCTCACGCAGACTAGGCAAACGCAGGCGAATCACATTCAAGCGATGGTATAAATCCTCGCGAAACAGGCCTTCGCGAACTCTGGTTTCCAGATTCTGATGAGTCGCCGCAATGACACGCACATTCGCCTTCATGGGCTGATGGCCGCCGACCCGATAAAAATGACCATCCGACAGCACTCTCAGTAATCTGGTCTGTAAGTCGAATGGCATATCACCAATTTCATCCAGAAATAAAGTACCGCCCTCTGCTTGTTCAAAACGACCACGTCGGGTCGTCTGCGCCCCGGTAAATGCGCCACGCTCATGACCAAATAATTCAGACTCCAACAAATCCTTAGGAATCGCGGCAGTATTCAGCGCAATAAAAGGTTGAGACGAGCGCGGACTATGCTTATGCAAGGCGCGGGCAACCAATTCCTTACCACTACCGGACTCGCCGGTAATTAACACGGTCACATTCGATTGCGATAAACGCCCTATCGCACGAAAAACATCCTGCATTGCAGGTGCGTGGCCAAGAATTTCCGGCGCTTCAGAAATCGTTTGTTCGACGCTGGACTCTCGCAGACTCTCATCCAGAGCGCGGCGTATCAGCTCAACCGCTTTATCCAGATCAAATGGCTTTGCCAAGTATTCAAACGCCCCGCCCTGAAAAGCAGCGACGGCAGAATCCAGATCTGAGAATGCAGTCATGATAATCACTGGCAAACCAGGATGTTTCGCTTTAACGGTTTGCAATAATTCCAGGCCTGAAGCGCCGTGCATGCGAATATCAGAAACTAAGACCTGTGGCGTGTCCGATTGCAACGCCGTCATGGCATCACGCGCATTAGTAAAACTCTTGGTCGTCAGATTTTCTCTTGCAAGCGCCTTCTCAAGCACCCAGCGAATTGAATCATCGTCATCCACTATCCAAATAGGTTTCATATTTTTTTTAGTTCCAGGTTTGAACATATTGATTAGCAAAGGCGCTAACTTGCACTCATAAAGCGTTTCCCCCATCCGGCTTCAGGGCAGAGGAATAAGGATCCTGAAATCAGTACAACCGGGACGACTCTCGCATTCAATCACGCCCATATGCTGATCAACAAAGGTTTGCGCTAAAGTCAGCCCGAGTCCGCTGCCACCGTCTCTTCCCGAAACTAAAGGATAAAAAATACGATGGAAAATTTCGGGCGGGATTCCAGGACCGTTATCTATGATATGCAAGTCTAATGCCAACCTGTATCTGACCTTCGCTAAAGTAATCTGCCGGACGACACGGGTTTTAAAAGTCAGCTCCGCATCACCGTGACGAATACGCTCGGCCAATGCCTGCGCGGCATTGTGGGCAATATTCAGTACTGACTGTATCAACTGCTCCTTATCACCTCGGAATTCAGGTATCGACAAATCGTAATCCCTGTGAATAGTCAGCCCCTGCGGAAATTCCGCTACGATCAGACTACGGACCCGTTCACACACTTCGTGAATATTGACATCACCCACTATGTGAGGAAGTCTGTGCGGAGCCAGCAAACGATCAACCAAGGTTTGCAAACGGTCCGCTTCTTTAATAATCACTTGCGTATATTCACGCAGTTCCTTGAGCTGTCTCTCAGGCAGCTCAAGCTCCAGTAACTGCGCGGCTCCCCGGATGCCTCCAAGCGGATTTTTAATTTCATGTGCAAGGTTACGTATCAGCTCCTTGTTTGCCTTGCTTTGATCCAGCATCCGCTCTTCCCTGTCGAGTTTGAGTTGCTGGACGTTTTCGCGGAATTCAATCAATACCGGCGTCTCGGGATTATCTAATGCGGTGACAATGCTGTGCACATGTAACGGTTCTCTGCCTGCACGCTCCAGAGTCAGATCCTGACGCTTATCGGCAAAATGATGAGCAACTGCCTGATGAAATACCGCCTGCAATTCATCCCCGTTCAAAAATAAAGCATTGAGCTTTTGGTCGATCAGGGATTTCGCTGAACAATCCAGCAATATCTCCGCAGCTGGATTAGCGAACTTAATACTGCCATCAGCGTTAAAAACGATGACAGCAGAGCTAAGCAGCTCAAGTCCGGCAAATGCCGGCAGGGTAGAGAGAGAATTTTTCACCATAATCCATAAAAAAAGGCCGCATCGTGCGACCTTATTATGCAAGCATCATGCCCGCTGCTTCAATTTGGAATCTGAAAAGCTGCGATTTTGCATTATTTCAGGTTGGAAATTTCACGCCGCAATGCTTCAATGTTCTTTTCAGTGCGGCTGATGCTATCTTTCAACATTGCAGTGCGTTCCTGATATTTTGCGTAATTCCGCTCATCGCCACGGCGCTCGGGTTCGCCATTGTTGTACTCTTTTTTAAGATCGGCCAGTTTTTGCTCTTCCGCTTTGAGCTCATCCAACAAAATTTGCCGGCGATCTGAATCTCTCGCCTTCTGTGTTCCCTCATCAACCTTAGGAAAATCAGCAGGACTGGAGGCAGATTTCGCCTGCGTTTTTTTAGGAGCGGAAGGCAAAGCCGGTGCAGGAACAACCGTAATACCGGGCAACTCGACTCTCTTACAACCTTTCGTTGCGCCAGTATTTTTGTATTCTTTCTTGCCATTATCGTCGACACATAAAAAAACATCTGCCTGCGCGTGCGCAATATTTTGGATGGCGATTAACGAAATAAAACCAATCAATAGTCGCTTCATATTCAATCACTAGTCAAAAACAGAGGTGTAGTGTATGCGATGCCGCGTATATTCACAATTCCACGTTACGCGCAGTAACAAACAAAAAAAGCGGGGTTACCCCCGCTTTTACAGTCCCCCTTACGATTACAGGGAGTAGTACATATCGAATTCAACAGGATGCGTCGTCATGCGCATACGTTGAACTTCCTGCATTTTCAGTTCAATGTAAGCGTCGAGCATACTGTCGCTGAACACACCGCCACGAGTCAGGAATTCGCGATCTTTATTCAGTGCATCCAAGGCTTCTTCCAGAGACGCGCACACTGTTGGAACCAATGCATCTTCCTCTGGTGGCAAATGGTACAAATCTTTAGATGCTGCTTCACCTGGGTGAATCTTATTCTGTACACCATCCAGACCTGCCATCATCAGTGCAGAGAAGCACAGATATGGGTTTGCCAGTGGATCTGGGAAGCGCGCCTCAACGCGACGACCTTTTGGATTCGCAACGTAAGGAATGCGGATAGATGCTGAACGGTTTTTAGCAGAGTAAGCCAGTTTCACCGGTGCTTCGTAGCCTGGAACCAGACGCTTGTACGAGTTAGTGCCTGGATTTGTGATTGCGTTCAGTGCTTTTGCATGTTTGATGATACCGCCGATGTAGTACAGAGCGAAATCAGACAAGCCAGCATAGCCGTCGCCTGCGAACAGGTTTTTGCCATCTTTCCAGATCGATTGATGCACGTGCATGCCGGAACCATTATCACCAACGATAGGTTTAGGCATGAAAGTCGCTGTTTTGCCGTAGGTATGAGCCACGTTCCAGACAACGTATTTCAGGTTTTGTGTCCAGTCAGCACGCTCTACCAATGTAGAGAATTTTGTGCCGATTTCATTTTGACCAGCGCCAGCTACTTCATGATGATGCACTTCCACTGGAATGCCCAAAGATTCCAGAATCAGGCACATTTCAGAACGCATATCCTGGAAACTGTCGACTGGAGGAACTGGGAAGTAACCGCCCTTGACTGTAGGACGATGACCTGAATTGCCGCCTTCCAGTTTTTCACCTGTTGTCCATGACGCCTCTTCGGAATCAATCTTGACGAAGCAACCGGACATATCAATTTTCCAGCGCACGCCATCAAAAATAAAGAATTCTGGTTCCGGACCAAAGTAGGCAGTATCGCCGATACCGGAAGACTTCAGATAAGCTTCCGCACGCTTCGCGATAGAACGTGGGTCACGATCGTAACCTTTGCCATCGGAAGGCTCGATAACGTCACACTGCATGAACAATGTGGTTTCTTCCATGAACGGATCGATATTCGCTGTGTTTGGATCTGGCATCAACAACATGTCAGAAGCCTCGATCCCCTTCCAGCCCGCAATAGAAGAACCATCAAATGCATGGCCAGATTCGAATTTATCGATATCGAATGCAGATACTGGCACTGTAACGTGCTGCTCTTTACCTCGTGTATCAGCAAAACGGAAATCAACGAACTTTACTTCGTTATCCTTTACCATCTTCAAAACTTCTGCAGCTGTCATTGCCATGTGAAACTCCTCAAGTAGCGCTAAAAATAAATCGGGGATTACTGAGCCTTCGTTCTGCCATCCTGACAAAAGAAACCTGTCGTTAATTTTCTACCTGCTCAATCATCTGACTGCTCAACTCCGCGAACAATAATAGCAGAAACTATGCCACATTCCAGAATCTGCGAAGCCAGACGTAATTATCCGTAACACTTTGTTTTTTAAAGAACTAATTAAAAACCCTGAAGAAAAGCACCGAATAACGCACCAGAAAAAACAAAATAAACTACAGAAAAAACATATCGCACATTAATAGTGCAATATTTAGCACCATTAATGTGCGAATCTCATTTTGCACTCTATTGGAGCAACAAGTTAAGAGCATGGTATGCAAATGGATATTGCTTCATGCATAATCAGCGATACACCTTTCAAACTCACTGTCTGTACTGGATTTATTTATGTCAAGCAAGGAACTGATCGCATCTGCCCGGCAACGCGCCCTAGAACAATCATTTTCGTACGCCGGTGCATTCACTCCCGTTGAGGCTTTTGAACTATTAGAGTCAGACCCGAACTGCGTACTGGTAGACGTACGCACCAATGCTGAACGTGACTGGGTTGGTAAAGTCGCTATTCACGATAAGCAGCACTATGCGGTGCAATGGAGTCTGTATCCGGGTGGTGCGCAAAACCCTGATTTTTTACAACAGCTGGAAGCCATCATCGCAGATAAAAATTCCGTCATTCTTTTTCTCTGCCGTTCCGGCGTCCGCTCACGCCACGCCGCAAAACTCGCCACAGACAACGGCTACACGCAGTGTTTCGACATCCTGCAGGGCTTTGAAGGAGACAGAGATGCACACGGCCACAGAAAAACCACAGGAGGCTGGTGCGCAAGTGATTTACCATGGATAGGCGCATGATTTATAAATACATTAAAAACCTACTTCCATCCGCCTCAATACTTTGCTAGAATAGCGAGCTTCGCTGATCACGCATTAGCGAAAAGCAGGAGAGGTGGATGAGTGGTTTAAGTCACACGCCTGGAAAGCGTGCGTAGGTTAATCCCTACCGGGGGTTCGAATCCCCCCTTCTCCGCCAAGAATCAGAAAAGCCCTTGACTTATCAAGGGCTTTTTTTTGGCCTGCACTTGTTGCTGAATATATTTCCCATACGATCTTTGCGAGTCAACGCATTCACATCGATTATCTTGCTCGAGCCTTATCCGAGCCCACATTGCACTGGTCTATATATCGCGACACACATTGCATTGACCAGGCAACAGAGATGCTGAGAAATAACATAACATTTCCGGATGAAATCCATGTCTAATTCCCCTACTGTTACGCGATCAACAGCGATGTCACTGGTCAGTCTTGTTTGTGTGCTGGCACTGCTGCATTTCGGGCGGGATGTTTTAGAGCCTATCGTGCTGGCTTCAATGCTGAGCCTGATCATCGCACCGCTGATACGCAGCATGCGTCACATGGGGCTCGGGCGCGTGAGCGCCACATTCGCTGCCATCATTTTCGTCACGACTGGCATTATCGGCATTGGCGTGGTGCTGACTTCTCAGTTAGTCAGCGTCACGACAGAAATCCCTCAGTACAGAGCAGCGATTCAATCGAAGCTGGCAATAGTAAGGCAAATCACAGAACGTCCATTTGCACACATAGAAGCAGAAATGAAAGCTGTGTCATCGAATGGCTTTCCATCGGCCGAAACTGTGTTACAAAACGAAAAAATCTTACCATCAAGCCAGAAACAACCGATTCCAGTTGAGATACGAAAACCACAACCAACCCCGACAGAGACAATCACGCGTTTGCTATCGTCCATTTCCGGGCCGGTAGGAGAAGCCTTTCTGGTACTGGTGCTGCTGATATTCATCCTGCTTGATCATGAGTCTTTACGCGACCGCGCGATCCGGCTCACCGGCCAGAGTGAAGTGGGCAAAACGATCAAAGCGCTCGGGGATGCAACAGAAGGGGTATCACGCTTTTTCTTTTCACAATGTCTGGTCAACACCGCCTTTGCCATTATCATCGCCCTTGCCTTGTGGGCTGCGGGCGTGCCGCATGCGTTTCTGTTCGGAGCCCTGAGCGGTTTATTGCGCTTTGTTCCCTATCTGGGTGCATTAATTGCGGGAGGAATAATTACCTTATTCGTCGCAGCCATTGATCCCGGCTGGACTCTGGCTATCGTCTGTATGGCCTTTTTCGGCGCCACCGAAGTACTGGTGGCCAACTGGGTGGAACCCAAAGTGTATGGGCACAGCTCTGGTCTGTCACCGCTCGCGGTCATGGTGTCAGCGCTATTCTGGGGGGCGTTATGGGGACCTGTCGGCCTGCTGCTGTCAACACCCCTGACTTTATGTCTGGTCGTTGCCGGACGTCATATCAGCGCTCTCGAACCCATCACTATACTGTTTGCTGATACGCCAAATGTGGACGACGCACACCGCTTTTTTCATCGATTACTGGCCGCAGACACCGATGCCATCGTCAGCGATGCTCAGGTATTTTTACGTAAATTCAGCTTTGCGAAATATTGTGATCACATCCTGATTCCGGGACTGGCTTTAGGAATACACGACTTTGAAAATGGATTAATAGAGAAAACGCAGCAAAATAAAATTCGCACCACGATAGCGACGCTCGCGGAAACAGTCAGTCAGGCATCTTATGACAGCGATAAAAAGCACAAACGCCGCTCTATTTCGATGCTGGATGCAAATGTCGGCGCGCATTTACGTCATATGCGTAAAAAACGTCTGGGACGTTGGCAAGGCTCTCTGAATGTGCCTTCACGTTCGGTGGTTTTATGCGCCGGTTTTGACAGCGAACGCGATGATTTACTGAGCGAGTTATTCGTGCTCGCGCTAAGAGAGTCACATATTGATGCGCGCAGTTTTTCGTTCGGTGATCGCCAGGAAGATCCGGGCAAAGATGGTACTGACCTGGTGTCCACTGTTTTTGTCGCCTATCCGCTGGCATCCACCCTTGCAGCATGGATACCCATAGTTCATGAACTCCGGAGCTCGCTTCCACACGCGCTGATCGTCACCATACGCCTGCTCTCTGAGGAACATCTGGCAGAGCAATCTATCGTGAATCAGCATGTCGATATGGTGTTACGTTCATTCGAAGAAGGGCTTGCATTCGTCGCACCGGACAGAGCCCCCTTACATTAAGTTTTTGTCCTGTATCTGCGCGAATTCGCGCTATGACTATAAAAGCAAAAAGCGTAAGTTACACATAGAATGCTTTCCCATAGAAAAACCCTGAAAACCGCTATGCAATTTTCAGGGTTGGTTTTCACTACATTAGCGAGCAGATGGCTCGCCAATCAGTTTTATGAGAACTGATTCATAGTGTTGTCTTTACCAGCTGCTTTCAGTGCTGCTTCACCGCTGAAGTAATCTTTGTGATCATCGCCGATGTCGGAGCCAGACATGTTCTGATGTTTTACGCATGCGATGCCCTGACGGATTTCTTTACGCTGAACACCAGCAACGTAACCCAGCATACCTTGGTCACCGAAGTATTCTTTAGCCAGATTGTCGGTTGACAAAGCAGCAGTGTGGTAAGTCGGCAAAGTGATCAGATGATGGAAAATACCTGCTTCGCGCGCTGCATCAGCCTGGAATGTGCGGATTTTCTCATCAGCTTCGATCGCCAGTTCGGTGTTGTCATACTCAACACTCATCAGCTTAGCGCGGTCGTAAGCAGAGACGTCTTTACCTGCTGCAACCATGCGATCGTAAGCTTGCTGACGGAAGTTCAGTGTCCAGTTGAACGATGGGCTGTTGTTGTAGACCAGTTTCGCATTTGGAATGACTTTACGGATTTCTTTAACCATGCCGCCGATCTGAGCGATATGTGGTTTTTCAGTTTCAATCCACAACAAGTCTGCGCCGTTTCGCAGAGATGTGATGCAATCGAGTACGCAACGTTCTTCACCTGTACCAGCGCGGAACTGGAACAAGTTACTTGGCAAACGTTTAGGGCGCAGCAGTTTGCCATCACGTTTGATCACAACGTCACCATTCGCCATGGATTCAGTCGACACTTCTTCAACATCAAGGAAAGAGTTGTATTTGTCACCCAGATCACCGGGTTCACGTGTCACAGCGATTTGTTTTGTCAGACCAGCACCCAGAGAGTCAGTACGTGCAACGATAATGCCGTCATCCACGCCGAGTTCCAGGAATGCGTAACGAATCGCACGGATTTTCGCGAGGAAATCTTCGTGAGGAACGGTCACTTTACCGTCCTGGTGACCGCATTGCTTTTCATCGGAAACCTGATTTTCAATCTGGATACAGCATGCACCAGCTTCAATGAACTGCTTTGCCAGCAGATAAGTCGCTTCAGCATTACCAAAACCTGCATCAATATCAGCGATGATAGGTACTACGTGGGTCACGTGGTTATCGATTTGTTCTTGAATTGCTTGTTTAGCCGCGCCTTCCGCTGCATCGAGCTGACGGAACAAACCACCCAGTTCACGTGCGTCAGCCTGACGCAGGAATGTATAGAGTTCTCTGATCAGATCGGAAACTGCCGTTTTTTCATGCATAGACTGATCTGGCAATGGACCGAATTCAGAACGCAATGCAGCGACCATCCAGCCAGACAGGTATAAGTAACGACGATCAGTGCTGTTGAAGTGCTTCTTGATAGAAATCATCTTCTGTTGACCGATGAAACCATGCCAGCAACCCAGAGACTGAGTGTATTTGGAAGGATCAGCATCGTAGTTAGCCATATCCCGACGCATAATTTTCGCAGTGTATCGTGCAATGTCGAGACCAGTTTTGAATTTATTCTGAGCGCGCATACGTGCAGCGTATTCAGGATTAATCGCATCCCAGGCGCTACCTTGTGTTTCTTTCAGTGCAGAAACGGCTTTAATGTCGTCTTGATACTGTGACATATGAATCTCCTAGAGAAGTAAAAAAAATTTAATGAAGCAATAACGAAACAATATCGTGCGCCGCCCTATCTGTTCGGAATCGAACCGGTAAAACAGCAGGTTAAAGCAAAACTGTATGGGTTAATGATAGACCATTTAGGAAGCCAAGCCAACTCTTATATAAGACATATAACTTAAATTTTATCTTTTATATTCAATAACTTAAATTCATATTTTTGCTATATGAAACATGTTTTCAGAAAATGAGATGAAATATCTTGAGTCGCCCCAACTTTAATTTCACACTATGGAATGAGATTTCGCATTAATGTGTTCGCTGCTCTGGCACCTTACCGGGAACATTTTTCCCATCGGCAACGGAACCAATTTCTTCCAACTGTGTCAAACTGTAACTAAACAGCTACAATTCCACCATCTGAAAAGCATCACCCTTTCATGTCAACGCAACAAATCCCTGCTGATCTGCTCAAAAAAACAAAAAAAATATTATTTATCGCTCCGCTCGCTATCGGTGACTTCAGCTATTTACAAAATTCCTTTAAAGCGTTTTCCGAGACGTATCCACACATAGAAATGCATTTGTGGATCGATGAATTACGCAGGACGCGCGACGAGCGTCAGTGGCCTTATCTGGAAAAATATGCGTTGTATGACTGGGTCGGCGAATGCGAATTATTCAACAAGGTGTATCGCCGCACATACAGTCCTGCGTTACTGACAGAAAGTATCGAGGAAGCGAAAGATGAGAACTATCCCATCGTAGTTTCGCTATCAATCCTCCGTCCCCATCAGTATGCCTCGCTGGCGCGCAGACTCAGTCCGGATGGCTTCATCATCGGGATCAAAAATCCAGTCAGTCTGCTGCGCCCGCATCATCTTTTTGCATACAAAAAATTAGATGCCACGATTCTGGAAAACCGTTTTCAGGGGCAGCAAGTGCACATCAGCACAATTTATGCAGACTGGTTTTATCAGGCATTTGGCATTGAAAGCAAAGAAACGGAGCGCTTCCCTTATGTGAACATTCCCAAGCAATGGTTACAACAAGCACGCTTTCAATTAGAGGAATGGGGCTTCGATAAAACGAAACATCAGGTCGTCTTCATTAATCCATTTGCCAAAATTAATAAACGCTGCTGGCCACTGCCCAAAGTCGCTGAATTAATCAAAGCCATGCAAAGAATGAAGAGATGGCGTAATGCTTGTTTTGTTGTCAGTGCACCGCCAGAAAAACTGGCTAAGACGCAGGCAACTTTAAAACAATACAACCTGAAAAATACTCAGTTTTTTTCAGCCCAGGAAAATTTCTTTCAACTACCGGCGATGCTGAGCTGGTGCGATCTGATCATCTCTGTTGAGACTGCCGTTATGCATCTGGCCAATGCGGTACATGTACCGGTCATCGCACTGATGCGACAAAAAAACCCCGAATGGGCACCCTTCGATCAGGTTAACAGTCAGGTTATTACATCAAGTCATCGCCGCGACTGGGTCGATGCTATCAGCGTCAACGAGGTGCTTGCTCAACTGACGGATACAAATAGCGCTGAAGATCAGGAAGAAGTAAGCACCTTCTGATGCATCTGTTCAGCTCATTATTAACTGCAGTGGCGTAACGTTTGCGTACGCCCGGGTCTGCCTTTGACGGGGGAGATGATGTCTGCCAGCCAAACCAGAAACCGGGCGGTCATGAGGAACAATCATAAACACCGGCGCAGCACTGTTACAATCTCAGACCTTTTCAATTTTTGTCTGTTATGAAATCTCCGGAACTGCGTAAAGAGTTGTCAGAACTGACGCTGCACAAACGTGGCATACGCATCAATCTGCAATTACCACTCATCGAGAGTGAAGATGAAATTCAATTGCGCAGTAATGAAGACGTTTTTCAACGTCTGATCGCACTAACTGCAATCTGGCAACTACAACAAGCATCACAAAGGTCCGATGTAATCGATGTCATTCATACGCAGCAGCTCGATTCGTATTTTTCCGAAAATGAACGCCGACTGATGCTGGAGAACAATGCTGATCCGGCGATACCAGCTAATGCAATGTCTGCGGATGCTCTGCATTTTCTGGCCTGGTGCAGCGGCATACAAAAAGCCATAGGTATGCCCGATGGGTGCTATAAAGAAGATGTCGCAGAACTATTGTGGAAACAAATTGTCCGTAATCCTGACAGTCTCCGCTCGCAGATACATTTGCAATCTAAAACGGTCTTACTTGACTGGGCCGATCTGCTTTATCGCATGCACTGGGCAGTACGCCACGCCCACATTACTGGCAAACCGATACCTGGCCGTCTGAATGCTGTGGCGGTCCATGAATGGCATAAAGTGGTGAACTGGCTGATTCAATACGATGATGAAAATGACTGGGATAAGGTCAGCACGGAAACGGCAGGCTGAATTCAGGGCGGATTCAGATTATATGAAGAATGTTTAAACACGGTCGCAAAGCCAAAATAAAACCGACTAAAATAGCGTAGTCTGTATCCGCTATTGTCTCCGTTACTTCAAGGCTTGCATATGAATTCGCGCCCTCTCAAGCTCCTCGTTACGTTCTCTTTCATCACGTTGTCCGGATTCACAGTACAAAGTGTTTGTGCCGGTGATTTTGAAGACGGTGTCACTTTGTATGAGCAGCAGGAATTTACCGAAGCAGCGAAGTTCTTTCAGGCAGCTGCAAACAAAGGCAATGCGGATGCCCAGTTTAACCTTGGACTGATGTATCTGAACGGCGAGGGTGTTGAGCAGGATTATCAGAAAGCACGTGCGTTGTTCCAGCAATCGGCAGAAAAAAATAACGTGCGCGCACAGGTCAATCTCGCACGCATGTATGCCAAAGCGAAAGGCGTCGCTCCCGATTATAAGACTGCCGTCGTCTGGTTCACCAAAGCTGCCGAACTCGGCTATGCTGACGCGCAATACAGTCTGGGTGTTTTGTATGTGAATGGTCACGGCACACCACTCGATTATAAGAAGGCCCGCGAACTGTTTGAACTCGCCGCTGAACAGAATAATGCCAGCGCACAGTACCAGCTCGGCCTGCTGTATTTCAAGGGAAAAGGCACACGCGTTGATCTGACTGAAGCCTATAAGTGGCTGACGCTTGCGGGAGATTATGAAGATGCTGCACTCTATCGTGATTACGTCGCAAAAAAAATGACTAAAGCTCAGATCGAAGAAGCACAAGCGCTGGCGGACGATTGGAAACCAAAAAATACCGTGAAAAAGTAATTGGTTCCACAGATTAACCTATTACTCCGGTAAGCCCTGTTTGCTTTGCCAAGCCCGGCTTCATTGGTCGCAACATCAATGCGCTGAAATGCGCTCGCCCCCGTTAATCTCAACGTTCCCCTTCCTATGAGAGATGCCTGCGATTATTGTTTGACGGGTTCAAACATAATCACAGCATCATCACTCCAACTCTGCTCATGCAATGGCACTGAATAACGCTGACCATCGGCGGTTAATGTCAGCGCCATCCTGCGTTCGCCAGACACCAGTGTGGCAGCACCGCTTTTAAACGGTGAGGAATAAATGACTGTGATCATTGATGAATGACATGGGCCGCCAGCCGCACGAAACATATTCCGCCGCAGGAACGGCAACTCATCGTATTCGACTGCCCAGCGTATTTCGCACTCCAGACGCAGGTCGCCAAGGCGGCGCGTGTTGGCAGTCAATCCGGCGCTGCGAACTTCCGGCCGCCAACGAAAGCTCCCCTTCTTCTGATTCGTCAGCAAATCGGCATTATCGGCTTCCGCTTTTTTATCACGCGGTAAGGTGAAACCGCCATCGTTTGCAACCGGAATCGGTATTGAACTGTCGTCGCTGACGATACGCAGGCCAACATCATGCAGACTGGCATCTGGCTTCTGAGGAATTAACAGGAAACGAAAGACAGAACCAGGGGCTTTTGACAGGTGAGATTCGTAAGCGTTTAAACCCTTGAGTAATTGCCGGTAAGATTTCAGTTCCGGGTCGCGGGTTGCTGAAATCTGCACCGATGATGGCGCGACTTCATCAGGATTTGTCGCAGGAATTATCGCCGGTTCCGAGGCCTGCACCGACGCGATGACTGACCCGACACAGACTCCCGTCATCCAAACAGATAATTGACGCATTGCTTACCCCAGGCAAAAGAAAAAAATGAGTGTAATGCAATTCCGTCTGATCTATTGCATGAAACACAAGGTATTAACTTTTGCACCCAAAGGTATCGTCAGATCAAAACACGATGTTTTACTCCCGGATTTTTTCGACTGCGTGTAATTCCTGTGCCCGGTCTTTAGACTGGTCTGCAGCGATGAATCCTTCTGTATCCGGCACCTGCAATTCAACGGTAGAAATCGTGGCGATTTTTGCCTTGCCTGCCGTCAGCTGCAAGGCAAGCACATGTCCGCCGTGACTGAGGTCGGAAGATAAATAATGCCAGTGATAACCCGGCACATTAAAGCCTTTGACAAATGCAGGGCTGCGAAATCCTATCAATTGCCCTGAGGTGCTGCCAAGTTTAAAAATGGATTGAGTCTTAGTGACTTCAGCCAAAGGTTTGTAAGGTTTCTTTTGCGGATCGATTGCGCGCGTGGTCATCTCCGCAAAATTTCCTTGTATGCGTATCGCATAGAAAGCGTTTTTATTACTCAGACTGGCATCGAGTTGGGCTTCCAGTTCGGCCAGCGTCGCCACGCCTGCCAGGCTGATTTCTTTCGTCGGCTGAAAATATGTCACAATCGCCAGCGGAGAAAGTTCTTGCGGTGGCACGATTTCGACTTTGCCATTGCCCTTCGCTTTATAGAACACGCCGTCGATCAGTATCATCTCGCCATCGACACGGTTATATGTACCGATACCGAAATCACCGTGTCTGGCTAATTCAGCCACGGTAATATTGCCGTCATACGCACCGGCAAGCAAAGCATCGATTGTTGAATACTGAAATAGCCGCGCATCAGACGCATACGCAACCGAGGTGGAAAAAGATAAAGCCAGAACAAGCGGACACAGAAATCGTAAAGGCATGATAGTGAGAGCGAATAGTAGAGTGAGAAGTCATTAAGTGTCGGCAACAGCGAGCATGCCGTCGGCATAAATACCGACAGGTAAGATGCTCATTATGCGCATGAAGACCACAAACTCACAATCCTTTCACCAGCTGTGGTCGTCACTCCTTCCGGCTATAAGGCGCGCAAAGCGTCGAGTAGCGGTATGCAGGCATCCGCTACGCGCTCAATGCTCTGTTCGCGTAATGCAGACAAATCAACGACCGCGTCACTTTGCAGACCCGCCCATGCCAGCAAGGCGCTGCACGCTTCCGGGTGGTCAAATAATCCGTGCAGATAGGTGCCGAGTATCAGATCATCCGGCGAGCGAGCGCCCTCGTCCTCGCCATCCAGGTGAAACGCGGGCAAGGTTTCATTGCTGGCGTAAGTCAGTCCCATGTGAATTTCATAGCCCTGCACTGCTGCCGGTGCGCCGTCTGCGGCAAACCCGAAAGCACAGCGACCACTGACCTGCTGCAGCCGTTTTTCCTGCGTCAGCTCGGTTGTGATATCCAGCAAGCCAAGACCATCCGAATCGCCTGGAGCACCTTCGACCCCATGCGGATCGCTGATGATCTGTCCCAGCATCTGATAGCCACCGCAAATGCCTATCACTTTGCCGCCGTAGCGCAGATGTTTTTCCAACGCTTGCTGCCATCCCTGTTGCTGCAGAAACGCCAGATCGGCACGGGTATTTTTACTGCCGGGCAAAATAATCAGATCAGCAGGCGGGATAGCATGATCAGGGCCGATAAACTGTAAATCCACATCGGGATGCGCGCGCAAGGCATCAAAATCCGTGTGATTGGAAATACGCGGTATCGCAGGTACGATGATGCGGAATTTTCCGCTACTTTGTTGTGCTGATTGTATCGCATCTTCGGCGTCCAACTGTAAGCCATGCAGATACGGTAAGACAGCGAGCACAGGCTTGCCAGTCTTTTGTTCCAGCCATTCCAGCCCCGGTTCCAGCAAGCGGATATCGCCCCGAAAACGATTAATAACAAAGCCAACAATGCGCTGTTGCTCGGATTCAGATAAGCACGCCAGCGTCCCGATGAAATGGGCAAAGACACCGCCGCGATCAATATCTGCCACCAGTATCACCGGGCAATCGACCGCTTCAGCAAATCCCATGTTGGCAATATCACGATCACGCAGATTCACCTCCGCCGGGCTGCCAGCACCCTCAACGATAATTGCATCATATTGATTTTGCAGTCGCTGATACGACTCCAGCACAGCCCCCATCGCGATCGTTTTGTACTGATGGTAGTCACGTGCATCCATGTCTGCCCGAACCTTGCCATGAATGATGACTTGCGCTCCGGTATCAGAGGATGGCTTCAACAACACAGGATTCATATCGGTATGCGCAGGCACACCGGCGGCGATGGCCTGCAAAGCCTGGGCACGCCCGATCTCGCCGCCATCAATCGTCACGGCGCTGTTCAGTGCCATGTTTTGCGGCTTCATCGGCGCCACCCGCACACCGTCTCGCTGCAACAAGCGACAGAGCGCCGCAACCACCGTACTTTTGCCCGCATCCGAGGTCGTGCCCTGTACCATTAAAGTAGAAATCTGCATACGACTATGCTTTCTCAAAAAGTTAAGGCAGACACAAAGAAAAACGAGAAGATGAAAGAACCGCTCTGTTCATTTCCACGACGTTAAGTCTCGACCGCCGGGATGAGTGGCGAACGTGTTACAGACAATGTTTGCGAGGCCTGCCACTCCGCAATCAGTACATGCAATTGCAGAAGTCCGTGCAGGATTGCCGAAGGCCCCGGCGAGAGTATGTCTGCCGATTTGATTTCCAATACCCGCCCATGACGAACAGCCGGAATCGCATCCCAGCCTTCGCGTGTAACCACACTGTCCGGCCGGAATTTTTTTCCGCACCATGAGCCGATAATGATATCCGGCGCGCGTCGAACCACTTCGGCCGGGTCAGCAATGATGCGCTGTCTGGCGCTATGAAAACCGGCCAGATCGGCAAACACATCGTCGCCACCGGCAATCTGTATCAACTCAGATACCCAGCCGATACCGGACATCAGCGGCTCATTCCACTCTTCAAAATAAACCTTCGGTCTGTGCGTCCACTGCGCAGCCTGATGGTGGATAACATCGATTTGCGCCTGCAGTTCTGCGATCAACTGCGCACCCTGCTCCTGTTTCCCTACCAGTGCAGCTAACACTTTGATCATGTGCAGAATACCTGCAACATGATGCTGATTGAACGCATGGACTTCAATACCAGCGCTGATCAGTTCGCGCACAATCTCGGATTGCATATTGGAATAGGCAATCACCAGATCGGGCTTCACCGCCAGTATCCGCTCAATCTGCGCAGAGGAAAAACCACTGACCTTGGGCTTCTCATCACGGGCACGCGCTGGTCTTGTGGTGTAACCGGAAATACCTGCGATGCAATCTTCTGCGCCTAGCGCATATAAAACTTCCACGGCTTCGGTAGATAAGCAGGCGATACGCTCAAACAAAGGGGCTGTATTCATTTTTTTCCTTGTGGTGGTATCACGGCCTTGTCGCGTTTTTGTCGCGCTTGATCCAGCGCTTCACATATCGCTTTAGCGCCATCAATAATCCGTGGGCCGGATCGGTTCACCAGATCGCCATCGATCAGTACCAGATTATTGTTTTTTGCGGCCAGCAACGATGTCATGCTTTTCCATTGATCAATACCATTTGAAGCCTGATTGCGGCTTTCCGCACTGATTAATACTTCCGGATTTTCCTGCAATACGGCTTCAACGCTGACGACAGGTGCGGTCACATTCAGTTTGCCAAAAATATTTTCACCGCCGCAGACACGTATCGCATCGCTGACAATATGCTTATCATTGAGCGTATACAAAGGCTTGTGCCATACCTGATAAAACGTCCGTACTTTCGCTTTTCCCTGATACTGCGCACGCAGTTGCTGCAACTGCTGGCGGAAATCGTTCGCTGAAAGTTGTGCTGCTTTTTCGGTACCAAGCAAACTCCCGAGTTTGAGGATGGTGTCGGGAATCTGTTCCAGCTTTTGCGGATCGCTGAAAAAAAATGGCACGCCCGATTGTTTCAACACTTCCAACTGGCGCTCAAAAGCACCGTGCATCCAGATCACCAGCAAATCAGGTTTCATCGCCATAATGCGTTCCAGATCAAACTGCCGGTTATCGCCTATGCGCGGAATCTCTTTTGCTGCTGCGGGATAATCACTGTATTTGACTGTGCCTATAATTTTGTCACCTGCACCTGCAGCAAAAATCAATTCAGTGACATGCGGTGACAGACTAATCACCCGCTGTGCCGGCTTGGCTAAACTGACAGTATGACCAAGGTCATCCGTCACACTGATTGCCGCCTGCGCCGATGTGGCCAACAGCAGGGTAACGATACCCGATATGAAAAAACGACAGAAAAATATGTTCATATTCTTACCCTCTTTTTTGCTCTCTTTTTTGTCTTATTCTTGTGACTGACATGGGCGGTCATCTCCGGCTCGTCCATTCAGCGCAAGCCAGTTGCAAACGCTGCCACCCGGCTTCATTTGCAGGCAAGCCAAAACGCACGCCATGCGGCCTGAGTACGCCCGCCTCAAACCAGCGTAGCCAGATACCGCGTTCAGCCATGAAATGAAACAGTGCCTCGCTTTGCTGTTGTAAGTGCTGGTCACAGATCCACTGAAATAAATCCGTGCCGGAACATTGCCAGTTCTGTTGCATCAACAGGCAGCGCAGACGCTCACCTTCATACTGTAAAAGCAGCCTTTGATCTTGCTGCCAACCCGTATCAGATAAAGCTGCAAGCGCAATTTGTTGCGCCGGGCCACTGATAGTCCACGGGCCCAGGTAATTCGCCAGACGTTCCAGCAAGGAATTGCAGGCTGCGACGAAACCAAGCCGGATACCAGCCAGACCAAAAAACTTGCCGACGGACCGCAAGACAATCAAACCCTCACGCTGTGTGTGTGCTGCGACACTGATGTCCGGCAGGGTATCGGCAAACGCCTCGTCCACAATCAGCCAACCACCGCGCTGAGCCAGTTGTTCAGCCCATTGCAGAAGTTGCGCCGGGGCGATCACCTCACCAGTAGGATTATTTGGATTACACAAGACGACCACATCGGCATTTGCCACTGCGTCGTGCAAATCCTGATAACGGGTTTCGCTGACTGTATGGTCGGCCTGTCGCCACTGATAGGCGTGCTCGGCGTAAGAAGGAGCAGACACCACCACCCGCGAGAGCGAACGCAAACGCGGTAAGGCCTGAATTGCGGCCTGGCTGCCAGCCACCGCTAACATACGCGGAGCACCGTAAAAGTTTTGCGCCGCGTTGATTAATTCGTCGGAATACTCAGGCAATCTGTGCCAGGCGTTTGGCGCAAGCACAGGTGCCGGATAGAAATGAGGATTAATGCCGGTCGATAAATCCAGCCAGTCATCGAGCGGGCGAGAAAATATGCGTGCTGCATCACGTAAATTGCCGCCGTGTTTAAGCATATAAAATCCCGCTAAAAAACAATGCGATCAGGATGACGATGCCCAGCCACAGCAGAGTGCCGCCAAAAACCAGTTGCCATGCACGTTGAATATCCGACGCTGCCGCAAGTTTTCCTTTGCCTAACAGTGGACGGTTTTCATTCTCACCATCGTAGCGGGCATTTCCGCCCAAAGTCAGATGCAGCGCACCGGCTCCCACTGCCATGACAGGACCCGCATTCGGACTGGGCCAGCGTGATGCCTGCTGCTGCCAGCATTGCAAGGCCAGGCGCGTGTTGCCAAGGATGGCATAAGTCAGCGCAGTCAGGCGTGCGGGCAGCCAGTTCAAACTATCGTCAATACGTGCCGCGACGCAGCCAAAACGTAAAAACCGGCTGGTACGATAACCCCACATAGCATCCAGCGTATTTGCCAGACGATATAAAACGGCACCAGCGCCACCCAGCAGCATAAACCAGAACAAGGTACCGAATACTGCATCACAACCGTTTTCCAGGACCGATTCAACGCTGGCTTTGGCCAGATATTCTGCATTCGCATCATCGGTATCGCGACTAACGATATACGATGTCAGCCTTTGCGCGCTCGCGATATCACCATCCTGCAGCGCTTGTTGTATCGGTAAATTGTGGTCGCGTAAGCTGCGCAGGCCGAGGCAAAAATACAGCAAAATGCCGTGCAAAACAGGAGCCAGCCAGGTCGTGTAATGATGGGCGAGCAACAACGTCAGCAGGGTCAACAACACGAACGGCAGCACGACCAGCAACCAGGCAACGGCCCCAGTCCAGCGGTTTGCCGATGCGCGGTTCAGGCTTTGTTCCACCCGGTTTGCCAGATGCCCGAAGCCCACCAATGGATGCCATTTTCTGACTTCGCCGAATGCCATATCCAGCGCGACACCGAACAGCAAACACAAAGCGGTCGTCAAACCGGTCATCATCAGCATGCAGCCCCCTTCAAAAACAAAGGCAAGCCCGCCGCGACCCAGGCGACATTGTCACAGCTGGCGGCCACGGCCTGATTCAAACGCCCGGCCTCATCAACAAACCAGCGTGAAATCGCCCCCATCGGAACAATGCCCATACCGACCTCATTCGACACCAGAATAACGTCGCCCGCTGCCTGCTCCAGTGCGTTAAGCATGTCGCTCCTTTGTTCCGCGAATAATGCTGGCGGTGTAATCTGACCGACCTCAGGAAATTCGGTATTGTCCGAAAATAGTAAATTCGACAGCCAGACAGTCAGGCAATCAATCAGCAAGACGGTTCCGGGCTGGCTGTATATCCGTATCGCCGTACCCAGTGCTGTTGTCTGCTCAAGGGTGAGCCAATCCGCCGGACGGCGGCTTTGGTGATGCGCTATCCGTTGTTGCATCTCACTGTCGGCTGCCGTTGCGGTTGCGAGGTAAATGACCTGCTTGCCGCCATTCGCAGATAGACGACACGCCAGTTGCTCTGCATACGCACTTTTACCTGAACGGGCCCCGCCAAAAATCAAACTGAGACTCATCTCAATCCCTTAAAAACAAGCGCGCGGCGGCGATCGGGTTTGAAGCAAAATAAGCGTGGAAATACGAGGCATACAGCTGCCCACACTGATAAATCGCTTCGCCCTGATCGCTATCGGAGTAATGCGCATTTTTGATGGTGTGCGCGACTGGATGCAGCGACGTTTCGAAGCGCGAATAATGAAAAGTGTGTCCACGTAAATCGCCGTCAGAAAAATGCCATGCCTGCGCACCGAGCGCTGCCAGCTTTTTCTGCATATGCACTTCGCCACTTAGTAAACCCGCCATCGTCCAATGCTGCCCGTCCTGATCGACCAATCCGTCGGTCAGCGCCATCATGCCGCCGCACTCGGCCAGTATCGGCACACCGGCAGCATGTGCGGCCCTGACCGATGCTGTCCAGCACTGCGCAGCGCTGAGGGTAGCCGCGTGTAATTCAGGATAACCACCGGGCAGATACAAGGCGTCGGCTTGCACAGGAACAGGTTGATCGGCAAGCGGAGAAAAAAACAGTAATTCAGCGCCCAGCATACGCAACGTATCCAGATTGGCGGCATAGATAAATGCAAATGCGGCATCACGGGCAACCGCAATTTTTTTGTCTGCCAACAAGCGAGGAATCGCAACAGGATTAGTCTGCTCAAACTGTGTCTCAGGCAAGGCATCCCATGCCTGCATATCGAGCTCCAGCTGTTCTGCCATGGTATCGAGTATGGCATCGATTTGTCCGACTTCATCCGGCAGTACCAGCCCCAGATGTCGCTCAGGCAGCACTTCAGCCTGACGCTGCAGACATCCGAGCAAAGGAATATCACGCATCGCCGCGGCCACCATTTTTCCATGTCCGGCAGAGGCGACCCGGTTAGCGATCACGCCTGCCAGATGAACCGGGCCGAAGTCGCGCAAGCCCAGCGCCAGCGCCCCCACAGTCTGCGCCATCGCAGCAACGTCCAGCACCGCAAGTACCGGCACGCCGAAAGCACGCACCAGATCGGCGGAAGAGGGACGTCCATCATACAAACCCATCACGCCTTCAATCAGAATCACATCCGCTTCCAGCGCTGCCTGCGCCAGCTTAGCCTGCGATGCTGATTGGCCCACCATCCACAAATCAAGTGAATAAACCGGGGCGCCACTGGCACGCTCCAGAATCATCGGGTCGATAAAATCCGGCCCGGTTTTAAAAACTCTGACGATCTTGCCCTGCCCACGCAATTTGCGGGCAAGCGCTGCCGTTGTTGTTGTCTTTCCTTGTCCGGACGCAATCGCAGATACCAACACCACTTTTGCCTGAGCTATCACCATTCAACTCCTGCTTGCGCGACGATGCCATCTTTAAACGCATGTTTCACGACATTCATCTCGGTCACGGTATCCGCAATCGCTATGAGTTCCGGTAATGCACCGCGACCGGTAACGACCACGTGCTGCATTTCAGGACGAGCATCCAGATCGGCAATCACCGTATCAAGATCCAGATAATGATATTTCAACGCAATATTGAGTTCATCAAACACCACCAGGCCGATGCTGGGATCACTCAGAAATTTCTTCGCCTGCGCCCATGCGACCGTCGCTTTTTCAATATCACGATCACGATTCTGCGTCTCCCAGGTATACCCCTCCCCCATCGCATAGAACTCGACTTCATCAGGAAAACGACGCAGAAAAATTTCTTCTCCGGTTGACATCGCGCCTTTAATGAATTGCACCACGCCGACTTTCATGCCATGCCCTAATGCGCGCATCACCATCCCAAATGCGCTGGAACTCTTACCCTTGCCATTGCCGGTATGAATCAGCAATACACCTGTCGTACGCTGGGCTTGCTGAATTTTTTCATCCATCAGCGCCTTCTTGCGTTCCATGCGGCGCTGATGGCGGGTGTTGATATTGTCGCTTTCGATGGCTGATGCAATCGGGGTAGTGGGAGTCTCGCTCATATTTATTTAATTTTTCGGAATAAAAAGTATCTGACCATGATGCTCGAAACGTTCAATCGGATAACCGAGACAAGCGCCGAGTTGTTCGGCAGTCAGCATGTCGGCCGCACTGCCAGCCAGCCACTGGCCATCGCCCATCAACAGCAAAGCATGACTGGCAATGCGTTGGGCCAGATTCAGATCATGACTGACCATGACGACGGACTTATTTTTTTCGCGGCAACAGCGCGACATCAATTGCATGACACTAACCTGATGCGCAAGATCGAGTGCGTTTGCAGGTTCATCCAGCAGCATCAGTTGCGCATCCTGCGCCAGCAAAGCGGCGATCGCGACACGCTGACGCTCTCCACCTGACAAGCTACGGACATCGCGTTGCGCCAGATCGTCAACGTCCAGTTCGCGCATCGTATCTAAAGCAATCTGTATGTCATCACCGGACTCCCAGTAATGAGCATCGTGATAGGGATGGCGTGCGCTCAATACCGTTTCGATCGCTGAATAACCGAACGCATCAACGCGGGATTGCGATAAAAAAGCGCGTTCACGTGCAAGCTCTGCCAGCGGCCAGGCCGACAGCGATTTGCCATCTAAAAAAATGTCGCCGGATTCCACCGGGCGCAAGCCTGCCAGCGTGCGTAACAAGGTACTTTTGCCGGCACCATTACGGCCAATAATGCACCAGCATTCGCCCGCGTTTACCTGCCAATTCAGCTCTTGCACCAGCAGGCGTTTTCCTGCAGTTAAATTCAAATGATGGGTTTTCATCGTTATCGTCCCATTCTCGTTAGCGGCGGCGCAACTGATGCAACTGCAACAAAAACACCGGCACGCCGATGACGGCGGTAATTACCCCCACCGGCAACTGCTGTGGTGCCACCACGGTACGCGCAATCGTGTCGGCAAGGACCAGAAAACTGCCCCCCGCCAGCGTTGTAGCTGGGATCAATAAACGGTGGTCTGGCCCCAGAGCAAAGCGACATGCATGCGGCATAATCAGCCCGACAAATCCTATACTGCCGGCAGTGCTGACCGCACTGGCGGTCAGTAAGGCCGAACATAAAAATAAGAGCTGGCGCAAACGTCCGATATTCACGCCCAGCGTACTGGCGACATCGGCATGCATCGCTGCAATATTGATCGCACGCGCATTTCGCATCGCAAACAAAAATACGCCAGCGCCGACCACCCAAGGCAAATAGCGCGACTGCGCCCCGGATAAATCGCCTATCATCCAGAACACCATGCCGCGCAAACGGCTGTCGGGTGCTACCGACAACATTAAGGTAATCAATGCACCGCAACCGGACGCGACTATCACGCCGGTCAGCAATAACACGGGCGCGCTGCCATCGCTGCTGCCGCTGCCACGGAAATCACGATAAGCAAGGCCGAATAAGAGCAAGGCAACCGCAAGCGCCCCGCCGAACGCAGCCAGATCAACCATCCAGAACGCGCCATAGAATAAGATTGTGGCCAGCGCACCGACAGATGCTCCGCCGGAAATGCCCAGTACATAAGGATCTGCGAGGGGATTACGCAACAAGGCCTGCATCATGACGCCGGACAAGGCAAGCGTGGCACCGGTGATGAATCCTGTGAATGCACGCGAAAGCCGCAATTCGAGCAAACTTGCAGCCAGCGAATTGGCGGGGCCGTGCATCAGCTCCATCGCCGCATCGGCGAGATCGGAAAAGCTCAGCGCAACAGAACCAGTGAGGCCAGCAAATACAATACTGGCGAAGGTGAAAAACAGCAGAAAACCAAATATCAGACCGGCATGTTGCTTCGCCCGGCTTGCAGGCATTAAGCCGTCCTGCATCGGTTGCGAACTGAAAAAACGAAACTTGTTGCGCATGTACAGCCCGATTAATTTAAATTAGGACTGACGCAAAATTGTCCCAGCAAGGCATAGCGACGAAGACAGTACGAATAGTACGACTAGGCGCCATAACACCGCTGGGGCGGTTTTGCGTAAGTTCTATAAATAAAATCTGTGCCCGCATTCGGACACAGATTCTTCTTCATGTTGAATACCGCTTTAATGCATGATTCAATTTTTGCTTTGATTATTTAAAGCCGTAATTCAATCCGACAAAGACACTCGATCCTGCAGTTGCGTAATTTTTCGCCAGCTCGTAGTCTTTGTTCAGCGCATTATTCCAGCGACCAATCAGCGACAAATTTTTTGCAACTTCATACGTGCCGTAAATATTCAGCAGGCCGTATCCCGCCAGCGTCTTTTTGTTTGCGACATCGTCGAAACGGTCACCGGAAAACACGGTTTCTGCGCCGATTTTGGCTTTCGCTATGGTGTATTCTGCCGCCAGCGAACCATGTTTTTTGGAGCGACGGGCAAGCCGCAAGCCGGTGGTATCGTCTTTCGGGTCCTGAATATCGACAGAGCCACGCAGACTCCAGTCACCGATGCGGGTGTTTGCGCCGACGGTCAGTCCGGACATCGTGGCTTTGTTCACGTTGTACGCACAACCGTAAGGATGACCTTTGACGTCCACAGGGCAGGTATTCGTGCTGACGAGCAAATCAGTCGCCTTGTTCTGATAAAAAACGGCACTCAGCTGCGTATCACCGAACTCATAATAAATACCTGCTTCGGCATTTTTTGCCTGCTCGGGCTTGTTTGATGCAACGCCATACCCCGGGTAATACAACTCGTTAAACGTCGGTGCGCGGAAACTGCTGCCATAACTGGCGTTCACACGCCACGCATCATTCAGTTTATATCCATAAGCGATACTGCCTGTGGTGTGGGAACCATAGACTGAGCTGCGATCATAGCGAAAGCTCGCACTCGCCAGATGTGCCTCATGTTTCAGGATATAAGATGCAGCAAGAGAATCCGTTTTACGCTCACCATTGAGTGCCGGGGTCGTTGCATATACGGTTTCTTCGCGGCGCTCTGCCAGCAATTGCAGCACGTCTTTACCAACACGGATATCGTTCTGGAACGTGGTCAGATTCTGCACTGTGTCGATCTGACTCTTACCGTAAGAGGCATCGGTAAAACCTCTGTCTGCTGACTGCGCAACGGTCAGAGATGCAGTCCAGATATCATTGATCCGCCCCTTACCAAAAACAGAGATCGTTTCTAAATTCTGTACATTGTAATCATCATATCCAAGACCGGAATCAAACTGAGCGTGTAAGCGACTTTGTAAAAACTTGGCACCGAACCCGAGGTCTTTGCTGACTTCGTAATCTGCGCGCAGACTGACACTGTCGAGTTTGTAGCCGTCTTTGTCGGGGTTGTAGGAATAGATACCGGCGCCCGGTTTGGTTGCGGAAAAACCATCATCTTCGTCATGCGCCACATTCAGCGCCAGACTCAGATTACTGCTGACGGATCCGGAAACTCCGGCCTGCAATTTACGCGTACCGTAACTGCCGGCGCCAACCGAAGCAGTTGCATTCAACGCACCCGGCGTTTTCTTTGTAAAAATGTGAATCACGCCACTCATGGCATCAGCACCATACAGGCTGGACAAAGGGCCATAAACGATTTCAATATGGTCAATCTGACTCAATGGAATCGTCGACCAGCTGGCACCGCCTGTTGTGGAAGAACCAACACGGACACCGTCAATCAACACCAGATTTTGCGTGTTGTTACCACCACGCATAAATACGGAAGAATTATTACCTGGACCGCCATTGCGACTGATTTCTATACCGCGTTGTTGTTGCAGCAGATCGACGACGGATGCAGCGCCTGATTGTTGAATTTGCTCGGCAGTGATCACGACATTGTCGGCGAGAACATCAATTGCGGCCTGTGGCTGACGAGCAGCAGTGATAATCACGCTCGATGCGGTGGCAACAGAAATTGATTGAGCAAGCGCAGACGATGCTGGAAATGCGGCGGCCACGGCAAAACCCATGGCAAGAGGTTTGAATACAGAGTTCATGATTTAGAAATAAGGAGGCATACAGCCAACTTCCCCGTAGGCTGTATTCAACAAAGTGAACGTCTGAGCTTTCCGCACGGTTCATGCCGTTGCTGAAAGTCGCAGCTGTATCACTTCACTTATTCTGGCCGGTATCCGGGCTGACAAGTATCACCATCTGACCTTCCCATGCATCAACGCACAGTGGTATTGGAAAATGGCTGGCCGTATCTCTCGTATTTATCGTAACAAGGTCGCGATAATCAACAGAAAGAAATACAGCAACTTGTACACCGTTGCGGGGGCAGCACACTCTTGCTTTTCATCGTGAAATTCCGCAATCTGACTTATGCCGTGCGACTTACGCACACAGATTGACGGACAACTCCGGAATTACATCGTGTTTCCCGTTTAACTGCAGACATGAACATGTCCACGAGCACCAAAACCCCGCCATTCTATCGGCAGATGACAAGTCGGGCAAGGATGGGGATGAAAACAACATTACTGCGAATGCAAGATGCGCTTACAAGGAAGCGAACTTATTTGCTCTGGAAATCCAGGCATTGACGAGCTCATTATGCAAATCAGACATATTTGTCAGATGCATGCCGGCATGATAATGGCCACCGGTCAGAATGATATGCCGGACTGCTCCTTTACACGCGACACGGAAAATATCGTTGCTGTTGGTGATACCGGGAATTTCTATCATCATCGGATAGCTTCGTGTCAGCTGCAGACTTTCCTGACACTGAAGTAACACACCCTCACCGGAAATATTCACTGCCCGGCACAACAACAAATGGCCATCCGGCATCCTGATGCCGCAACGCCAGCTCACATTGATACGCGGGGCTCGTCTGAGTTCTATCATAAGAATAATGTCACCGGATAATGCGCAACAGGTTTTCCGGACTCCGACTGGAAAACCAACGTTCATATCCTACATGACAATATTAACATCCATGCAACAACCATAAGAAAATTCGTCTCTGCTCTGTGCCGCCCGTTGCGCGATGCTGACACTTTCAAGGCCGTGCTCCCATGCAGAGATGATTTTAATGACGCCAGCATGGCAGACAATCACCGCTTCCGGTTCCGCTGTCGCATGTAACTCCACCAGAAATGCAATCACTCTGTCAGTCATCTGCACAAGATTTTCCTGTTGCCCGGGACGATAATGAACAACATCAGCAGCCCAGGCATCAATTTCTGCGCGTGAAATCAAATCCCAAGCCTGCATTTCCCAATGACCAAAACCCAGCTCCACGATACGGGCATCGGTACGTGGTGCCGGATGCAACAATTCGGCCAGCTTTGTACAACGCTGTAAAGGACTGGAGTACACAGGGACATGCGATGGCCAGCGTTGACTCAGGCGGGTAGCGAGCGACGTGCAATCGGACAAATCAACTGCAACATCCGACTGACCATAGCAAATACCGGGAGCAATCAGCGGCCGGGTGTGACGTATCAAATGCAGCAGCATCGTCTCCGGACAAATCAGCTTAAGGACTGGTACTGACAACGCGTGCCAGTACACCAAGATAAAAAGCGAGCTCAGATAGCTGCTGCACTGCCCCCAGGCAATCACCGGTATATCCGCCGATTTTTTTGAAAAATACGCGGGCCAGCCAGAAACTGGCCAGCAACATTAAAACCATTGCGGGCAACAAACGGTCTGTCATCAAAGGCTGCCAGAACAAAATAGCTCCAGCGGGTAGCAACACCGTCAGGCAAGCGATACCGAATTCATTTGAGGTCATCTTCTGCGCCAGTGGCTTGGCTTTTCCTTCCTGTTTCGCGTAACTGAGCAGCCAGATCAGACTACAGGAGAACAAACGCGACAATGGGTGAGCAAGCAGTAAAGCGGGTATGACCAACACGGTCGGCAAGCTCACCAGTACGATAAATTTACTCAATAACATCAGGCACATGCCAATCGCACCGTACGCACCGACACGCGAGTCTTTCATGATCTCCAGTACCCGTGCCGGTGTCATCCCGCCGCCAAATCCATCGCAGACGTCGGCAAACCCGTCTTCGTGAAATGCGCCAGTCAACAAAATACTTGCCACCATAGACATCAGGATTGCGACAGCGGCTGGCCACCATAACGATGCAATCGCATAGGTACTGGCCGCAACCGCACCGACTACCCAACCGACCGCAGGGAAATAACGTGAAGCATGGTGCAGCCAGGCAGGATCAAAGCCCACCCAGCCCGGAATAGGAATGCGCGTAAAGAACTGCAGCGCAATAAAAAACAAGCGCAGCTGATGTAGCGCATGCTGCCCTAACAGCGCCATCAGCCAGCACTCTTTTCGCTGACTTGCGCTGAACCAAATGTCGCCATCTGATTCAGGAAATTCACCGCTGCCTGCACCATAGGATAGACCAGTGCAGCCCCCGTACCCTCCCCCAGACGCAGATCGAGTTTCAGCACAGGATTTACCTGAAGCGCTTGCAGTAAGCGAGCATGACCACTTTCATCAGATTGATGGGAAAACACACAGTAATCGAGAATATCCGGTTGCAGTCGTGCAGTGACAAGCAAGGCGCTGCTGACAATAAACCCATCGATCAGCAAGACCTTACGACGTGCAGCCGCTTCCAGCATGGCTCCGGCCATCGTCGCAATTTCAAAACCGCCAAAACAAGCCAACACGTCAAGAGGCTCGCTTACACCGGCATGTAAGGCAACGGCTGCCTCAATAACCTTTTGCTTATGTCGTATGCCATCAGCAGATAATCCGGTACCGGCTCCGACACAATCGGCGACTGGCAGCGATGTCAATATATGCATCAACGCCGCAGCGGCCGTCGTGTTGCCGATACCCATTTCGCCAAAGCCAAGCACGTTACCGGGTAAAGCAGCAACCAGTTCACGCCCGTTCTGTATGGCCATTTGACATTGCTCCGGTGTCATCGCTGGCTGCTGTGCAAAATTACGTGTACCGGGGGCGACTTTACGTTGAATCAAACCGTTTTTCTGACCAAATTCATGATTCACGCCCGTATCGACAATCTGCAGCTCAATATTATTTTGTCTGGCAAACACATTAATTGCCGCGCCGCCGCTGAGAAAATTTTCAACCATCTGCCAGGTGACATCTTGCGGAAAAGCGGAGATTCCCTCTGCAACAACACCGTGATCGGCTGCAAACACAATAATGGCCGGGTCACGCAGCACCGGGTTAGTGGTTTGCTGTATCAGGCCGATTTGTAAGGCCAGTTGCTCTAGTCGCCCCAGACTTCCCAGCGGCTTGGTTTTGTGATTGATCGCATCGCTGAGCGCACTTTCCAGAGCGGCATCACGTGTCGTTAAAATTGTGGGTAACATGTTTTTTCTTATGGGTAAAAGCGATTGACTAAAATAACAGCCCAGGTACCGATTGCAATAAAAAAAGTCAGTAGTACAGCGGCACTGCCAAAGTCCTTGGCATTTTTAGACAGGGTGTGACGTTCGAGGGAAACTCTGTCCACCACCGCTTCAATGGCAGAATTCAGCAGCTCAACGACCAGAATCAGTAATAACACCGAAATCATCATCAGCTTCTCAATTGCGGATACAGGCAAACTCAGGGCAACAATAACACCAACTATCACCAGCACTAGTTCCTGGCGGAAGGCATGTTCGTTGATCCACGCTGAACGAAAGCCATCAATCGAATAAAAAAAAGCCGAAAAAATACGCCGCAAACCACTCTTACTTTTGAATTCGCTGATGGGTTGTTCCTGCTCGGACATCGTCATTCCTTGTGAGAAAAAAACAGCGGAGCCATTGATCGACTCTCGCCTCGCCGCCGGATTTTACATGACAAACATCCGCACACCATTTCAAAATGATGACGGTATCGTTTTACGGGTAATCACTTGCAATCAATATGCAATCCGGTTTTCTCTGCAAAAGTTATTTTTTCAACATAAAACCAATATCGTTTGCAGCGAATTTACATCGTTTTTTATTAAATTTCCGTTTCAGCCTCTTTTTTCGTTGCTGGGTCAATGACGATTTTTTCACATTGTGGTATAACTTGATTATTGCACTGCACCACCAAGATTATGAAAAACGACGCTCCTGCCTCAGAAAAAACTTCCATACAAGTCATAGAACGCATGGTTTCGCTGCTTGATGCGCTTGCGCATTATCAAGATCCGGTCAGTCTGAAAGAACTGGCATCAGAAACCGGCCTGCATCCTTCTACTGCTCACAGAATTTTGAATGATCTGGTCAAAACACGCTTTGTTGATCGCGCCGATACCGGCTATTACCAGTTAGGGATGCGCCTGCTTGAACTTGGTAATATCGTCAAGAGTCATCTGAACGTACGGGAAACCGCGCTGGAATTTATGCGCGCACTACACCGGCAGACTAACCAGACCATCAATCTGTCAGTGCGTCAGGGAGACGATATCGTCTACATTGATCGTGCGTTTTCCGAGCGCTCAGGCATGCAAGTAGTCCGTGCAATCGGTGGTCGCGCACCCTTACATCTGACATCGACAGGAAAATTATTTTTATCACTGGACGAGCCCAAGGCGATCAGGGCTTATGCGACGCGTACCGGTTTATCCGGTCACAATAAAAATTCGATCACGGATCTCGCCAAACTGGAAAAAGAACTGGCTGAAGTCCGTCAGACTGGTTATGCCAAAGATAATGAAGAACTGGAACTCGGTGTGCGCTGCATGGCTGCCGGTATTCACGACGACAGCGGAAAAATGATCGCCGGCCTTTCCATCTCGGCACCGGCAGATCGTTTGCAGGAAGACTGGAAGAACAATTTAATGGAAACCGCGCACCAGATTTCTGCGGCTCTGGGATATAAAGGACCACGCTGAGCCATTGCCGGAATATATAAAAAAACAGCGCTGGACCAGCGCTGTTTTTATTGCGATGAGCCAATTCAACTCACGGTAGCGTTTTATTTATAAGCACCACAGCCAACGAAATAATCGTCAATTTTTTCAAAATAACTGGATTTCGTTTCCAAGCCCTTGGTCACAGGATTAGGCCATTGGTAATCAATCCAGCCCTCATTCTTCGTTTTAAGCGTCGCAATCATTTCCTTGATAATCGGCTTGCCTTCAACTTTCAAGTCCATTAAATTTTTACCTATCATCTTGGGGTTCGCACCATGCGACAGGTTGACGCCGTTCATATCATAGACGAAAAGATACAGATCACGGTCATGAAAATCCTTGTTCGAAACATCGTTAAAATCGGCGAATGCTTTTTCTTTTCCGACCTTCTTAATATGAGCAATTCCTTTTTTGACCAATGCCTGAGCCTGCGCGGTAGAACCACGCTCATCTTTTGCCATGGCAGTCGTCATAAAAAATCCCATTACTGCCAACAAAAACAGCTTACTTACTAATTTCATGTTTTATCTCCTCATTTAGCACAGTGTCAACTGACTATGCATGTTTGTTATATTGCGTTAGCGCTCCAATGATTAATGAGTTGTTGTCTGTAGTCCAGCCTTAGTCGCTGTGCAGCGCAATAAATCTGTCGTTCTTTTGACTGATTTCACAAAAATCTACATTCTAAGAAAAAGCTACTCAGCAACAGCAATGAGGCAGGCTCGCCCGACTTCACCGGATGAGCCCGGCCTTACTATAGTTTTGCGCCGAAACGTTCAAAACGTGGCAGATAATAATCGTCACCGTTCAGAGAAAACATTAAACGCTTGACCTGTCCTGTAATCAGTTCTCTTTTAACAAACCCGATGTAACGAGAATCTTTGCTGTTGTCACGATTATCGCCAAGCATCAGATATTCGCCTTCCGGAACCCGTACCGGACCAAAATTACGCATGGATGCACGTTCAGGCATAACGATGATGTGATGATTGAGGCTGCCGAGCTGTTCTTTATAGACCTGCTGCAACCCGTTATATTCGCGTTGTGGTGTCAGTTGATCGGGAGTAGCAACCTGTGCTTCTTTGTAACTCGCACTCTGACCGTTAATCAGTAAGCGTTCATCGCGCATCTCAACGACGTCACCCGGTACAGCAATCAGGCGTTTAACTAACCGCGTACCATCCTCCGGAGATGAAAAAGTAACGATATCGCCACGCTGCGGATCGGATACATGCTTGAGAATGACATCCGTCAATGGGAGTTTGATATCGTATGCAATACGGTCACAAATCACCCTGTCGCCCTCGAGCAAAGTAGGATACATGGAGCTTGACGGTACGAGGTAATAATCAGCAAGAGCACCACGTACCAGTGCCATACCGAACATGAAAACGATAAAACCCTTGTTCTGTGAAAACAGTTTCTTCAATTTCATCGTATGGCTCCTGTTATGTATCGATTGCTGTGTTGTGTCGTATTTCAATAGCGTAGGCAGTCGTTAATCAAGACTGTTCCAGCCATCTTGCATTAAACTTTGATAAATCAAGTGTCATAACTCTTGAGACAAAAAAATACCCCGAAAGTTCGGGGTATTTTTTGCTATCAAAACGCAGAATTATTTTGCGCTCATCAGTGCCACAGTCGTGTCGAGCATACGGTTGGAGAAACCCCACTCGTTGTCGTACCAGCTGGATACTTTGACCAGACGACCGCCATTAACTTTAGTCAATGTTTCGTCATAGGTCGAAGATGCTGGGTTGTGGTTGAAGTCAACAGAAACCAACGGTGCTTTGTTGTAATCCAAAATACCTTTCAACGCGCCTTCGGATGCTTCTTTCAATACTTTGTTGATTTCTTCCACTGTCGTATCACGCTTAGCGATGAAAGTCAGATCAACGACCGAAACATTGATAGTTGGTACGCGCATTGCGTAGCCATCTAACTTGCCGTTCAACTCTGGCAAGACCAAACCAACTGCTGCTGCCGCACCAGTTTTAGTTGGGATCATGCTCATGGTTGCAGAACGTGCACGGCGCAGGTCTTCGTGCATCACGTCTGTCAAAACCTGGTCATTGGTGTAAGCGTGGATCGTTGTCATCAAACCGCTTTCGATACCGATCGCATCGTTCAATGGCTTAGCCAATGGTGCGAGGCAGTTCGTTGTGCAGGATGCGTTAGAAATGACTGTATCAGTCGCTTTCAATACACCGTGGTTCACACCATATACGACTGTTGCATCGACGTCTTTGCCGCCTGGCGCAGAGATGATGACTTTCTTTGCACCACCAGCCAAGTGAGCGGATGCTTTTTCTTTAGTCGTGAAGAAGCCTGTGCATTCCAGTACGACGTCAACATTCAGTTCGCCCCAAGGAATATTCGCAGGATTGCGTTCCGCAAATACTTTGATCTTGTCGCCATTGACAATCATAGAGTCGCCTTCAACCACGACTGTGCCAGGGAACTTGCCGTGGGCTGTGTCATAACGTGTCAGGTGAGCATTAGATTCTGCATTACCGAGGTCGTTGATCGCGACGATCTGGATCTCGTTCTTGAACTTACCACCTTCGTAGTGAGCGCGAAGGATGTTGCGGCCGATACGGCCATAGCCGTTGATTGCGACGCGAATCGTCATGTTTTTATCTCCAAAGGACTGAACAATAATAAAAGAACAATAAAAATTAAACTATTTTGCAAAAATCTCAGTGCAACGCACCCGATGTCGGCATCGCGTTCACCGATGCCATCAGCACAGACAGATCACGCCAGCCATAGCCGACTTCTTTCAAATCGGCGCCATCCCAGGTAAACGCTTGTTCATGCATTAAAACAGCACCCAGATCTTCGTAAAAATTACGGGCAATTGCGTTACCTGAAATCACCCAGACCAGCAAATTATCAGCGCCCTGTGCCTGTAATGTACGCGCAACCTTTTGCAGCAAACGACGACCAATGCCAGAACGCTGCCACGCAGGACGCAGATAAATTGCGGTCAGTTCAGCGCGCATACCCAGCTTTGGTTCCGGCAGCAGCATGCCAGAAGCAAAGCCGATAATGTGCCCTTCGCTTTCTGCAACATACACGCATACGCGCTCACCCGCAGCCGACAAGGCTTCCAGTATCTGCTTCCAATGCAGGAAGCTATCCTCAATGCGCATCTGATCCAGATACGTATCCGGAATCATGCCGCGATACGTGGTTTGCCAGCTTTCCACACGCACAGCGGCGATCGCTTCTGCGTCGGCGACTGTAGCACGACGCAGACTGACTTCTTTGATAAGGCTCACAGTGCTGTCAACTAAATCTGTCATCGTGCTTAAGCCAGTGTCGCCTTAACCTTGGCGACTACATTTTCAACTGTAAAGCCAAAATACTTGAACAGGACGCCAGCCGGAGCGGATTCGCCAAACGTGTCAATACCGACCACCGCGCCTTCCAGACCAACATATTTGTACCAGAAGTCCGTTACGCCAGCTTCAATCGCAATACGTGGCAAACCCTTGTCCAATACCGCAGTTTTGTAAGCAGCATCCTGACGATCGAATACATCCGTTGATGGCATCGACACCACGCGTACTGCAATACCCTGCTCCGCCAATGCTGCTGCGGATTTCACCGCCAGCTCGATTTCAGAACCAGTCGCAATCAGTACCGCTTTTGCATCTGCTGCATCTTGCAGAACATAGCCACCACGCTGAATGTCAGCGATTTGCTGTGCTGTACGCTCCTGATATGGCAAATTCTGACGCGAGAAAATCAGGGTCGATGGGCCATCTTTACGCTTCACAGCATGTGCCCAGGCAGCAGCAGACTCCACGGTATCGCACGGACGCCAGTTATCCAGATTCGGGATCAGACGCATGCTGGAAACATGTTCGACAGACTGATGCGTAGGACCATCTTCACCGAGACCGATAGAATCATGCGTGAAGACAAACAGCGTGCGGATTTTCATCAGCGCAGCCATGCGGATCGCATTGCGGCTGTAATCTGAGAACGTCAGGAAAGTCGCGCCGAAAGGAATATAGCCGCCATGCAAAGCGATACCATTCATGATCGCGCTCATGCCGAATTCGCGCACACCGTAATTGATATGATTACCCGCCTGATGACCACGAACGGCAACACATTCTTTCCAGTTCGTCAGGTTAGAACCGGTCAAGTCAGCGGAACCGCCAAGAAATTCTGGCAACGATGGGGCAAGAGCCTGAATCGCATTCTGACTCGCTTTACGCGTCGCGATGTTTTCTTTTTTCTCAACGCAGGCAGCGATCGCATTCGCAACCACTTCATCGAAATTCGCTGGCAAATCACCTTTCATACGGCGCGTCAGTTCAGCCGCTTTTTGCGGGAATTTTGCGCTGTAAGCAGCAAATGTGGTATTCCATTCGGCTTCCGCTTTGGTGCCGTCAGCTTTCGCATCCCATGCGGCATACACATCTGCAGGAATCTCAAACGGTGCATATTCCCAGCCGATATGAGCGCGTACGGCAGCAATTTCTTTATCGCCCAACGCTGCACCGTGCACATTGTGTGTGCCTTCCATGTTAGGCGAGCCTTTACCAATCACGGTTTTGCAGCAGATCAGCGTTGGTTTGGCCGATGTTTTTGCAGCTGCAATCGCAGCATCCACCGCTTTTGCATCGTGACCATCAATCGCACGAATAACATTCCAGCCATAGGCTTCAAAACGCTTAGGCGTGTCGTCAGTGAACCAGCCTTCGACGTGGCCATCAATTGAAATGCCGTTGTCATCCCAGAAAGCAATCAGTTTATTCAGTTGCAACGTACCGGCCAGCGAGCAGGCTTCGTGAGAGATACCTTCCATCAGGCAACCATCGCCCATGAACACATAGGTGTAGTGATCAATCACGGGCAAACCATCCTGATTGAATTCGGCTGCCAGTAATTTTTCAGCCAGCGCCATGCCAACCGCATTGGTGATACCCTGCCCCAGCGGACCGGTCGTCGTTTCCACGCCTGGCGTGACATGCACCTCCGGGTGTCCTGCTGTTTTCGAATGCAGCTGACGGAAATTTTTAATTTCATCCATAGACAGGTCGTAGCCTGTCAGATGCAGCAAGGAGTAATGCAACATCGAACCATGTCCATTCGAGAGCACAAAACGGTCGCGGTTAATCCATTGCGGATTCGATGGATTATGACGGTAGTGCCCCTTCCACAGTGCCACAGCAATATCTGCCATGCCCATCGGTGCGCCCGGATGACCGGAATTAGCTTTTTGTACTGCATCCATAGACAAGGCACGAATTGCGCTTGCCATCTTTGTGATTATTGCTGGCTGGAGAGATGAAATCATGGCGATAGAAGGTCTAGATGAGGAAACTGGTCAGTGAGCATGTTAGCGAGCGTCTTTAAAAAATGACATTCATGGCTCTGCAAAGCCCGATATTTTACCAGAGCACAGCGCCACACAATACAATTATGACTTTTGCATGACTGGTAGCAGCATGGATAACTCCCCTCTGCGCAGGATTATTTTCTTATGACGGAGTCAACGCGCCACTGTTTTATAATCGCCGCTGATTTCTTCATATAACTCTTGAGTAACTCTCGATTTAAGTCTTCATTCACCCTGTATTGCTCTAGCACCGACTTATGCCACGTTTTTTCTGCCCCGTCCCTCTCATCATTGGTGCTGTTATCGATTTACCGGAAACGGTCGCACATCACTTATTTGTGCTGCGCCTGCAAATGGGCGACACGATACAACTGTTCAATGGTGAAGGCGGTAGCTATGTTGCCAGCATCGCAGAAATTGCAAAAAAACGCGCAACAGCTGAAATAAAAGTGTTCTTACCGGAAGAAGTTGAACTCCCTTACAGTCTGACGCTGACGCAAGCCTTGCCGGAAGGCAGCAAGATGGACTGGATCATAGAGAAAGCGATGGAACTGGGCGTCTCTGCGATCCAGCCACTCGCGTCACAGCGCTGTGTTGTACGTTTATCCGCAGAACGGGCAGAAAAGAAACTCAGCCACTGGCAAGGCATTATCGTTGCCGCCGCCGAACAATCCGGCCGCAACCGCCTCGCCCATCTGTCTGCGCCGCTGGATCTGAGTAAATGGCTGGGGCAACAGGATATACATCAACGCATTATGCTGTCGCCGCGAGCAGAGCAATCGCTGGCCGATTGGAGCAGACATCACGCACCACAGGCAGTGAGCTTGCTGATAGGCCCTGAGGGAGGACTCACCGAAGAGGAAGAAGACTTTGCAAGCCGCCAGGGCGTGATCGCCCTGTCAATGGGCCCTCGAATCCTGCGTACAGAAACGGCCGGTCTCGCCGCCATCGCCGCGCTGAATGCTGCCTGGGGCGGAATGTAGAAACAGGAAGCTGACTCCTGCTATTCATCAATGATCATTACTCTTGCTGACATCGGTTGCTCCGCCTGCCTCTGCAGCGCCAGTGCTGTCAGTGGCGTCAGTCTTGTCGGCCCCGCCCACCGGAACGATCTGTATTACCGCACCAGGTTGCCAGTCTTGCCAGTCATCGCCAAATAATTCGGCCGGATGTGCGGTACGATCTGCGCCGTTACCACAGCGCATAGCATCAGCAGGGCAATACTCATCACACCCCCAGCAAATGCGCTCAGGGTTCTTGGGTTGAGCAGGAAACTTTTTTGCCATCGTCGCCACCGGTTTTACACCAATTGACTAATCCTAGCGCAATCCGGACGATACTTCCTTGATCCAGAACCGGATTTTCGGGATTCGCCGGAATTCATAACATGAACAGCAACGCCCGTTCGCAACGATAGACGACCAGTACCGCATCAATACGATAAAAGCACGAAGCAAACTTGCTGAAAAATAACTCACAATAAAATTATAGAAACAGCGTTTTCTGTCGTTAAGGGAAAACGGAGATAGTCATCTCTGACCTTATTACTGGGAGCGCAACATGGATCTGAGTGTATCTGGTGTCAACACGACCACGCCGGCAACACTGGCAAAACCAACGACCGTCAAACGGACGGATAGTAATGACCAGAATGCGGGCAATGCGGTACAGGGAGACAAAGTCAGCCTCGCGTCCGGCTCCGGCGTAACAGATTCGCCGGTCTATGCAGATCCCCGAACCAGAGCAGCATCAAGCTCGGACGTCGCCGCCGTAGTCGAAGAAGCCAACCGTAAGGCACAACAAATTACGGATATGATCAAATCCGCGGTGCAGCAGCAGGGCTTGCAGTTATCCAAGGTCGTCAGCGGTGAACAGAAAATCACTGCCTCAGCAGATGATATCAAAGCTGCGCAGGCCGCGATTGCTGATGGCGGTGAATTCAGCCCGCAAAAAACTGCGGAACGTATTCTGACTTTTGCCAAGGCGGCTATCGGTGGTGATCCGGCGAAATTACAGAAAATCCGTGACGCAGTGGAAAAAGGCTTCAAGGAAGCAGCTGAAATTCTGGGCGGCAGCCTGCCGGATATCAGCCAGCGCACTTTGCAAGCAGTACGTGCAGAATTCGATCGCTGGCAGTCGGAAGGGATACCGACTGGCGATACGGTCAGTTTGTCATCCCCGGCAACTGCGTCCGCAACAGTGAAGAAATAAGATCCATTTCATCAGAAACGCTGCTGTCCCCCTGAACGCAGCGTTTTTGATGTGAATGCCAGTGCACTCCGAGATACAGAATATCCCTAACTGCCTCTGCATTGTCAGACAAAACTGCGCCCCCCCTATTTACATATACTGGGCAGGAGTATGTGTAAAAACCAGTCCATACCCTAAGTAAAATAAGGGGCATCTGAATATACTTCCCCCACTCTCAAAGCAGCGTATCCATCCTGCTGATGACTCTGCTCAGCACGTTGATGCCGCTACGTTCTTCACGCTGTGATCCCGTCCGGTCAATCACGATGACGTAATGACGCCGAATCTTTGTTTGCGAATACGCCTCAGGTACAATCGCGCCCCGGCCCGCGAAATGATGCGTGCGACCATATTTCAACACATTCAGCAAACAACAGGCTCAGCATGAACTCACCTACTCCACAATTGCAATGGACAGAAAACGACGAAGTACGCAGTTGTCGCTGGCATGCAGAGAACGGCGCACCGCCGCCAAAACGGGTGCAGATCGCTGATGACCGCATGAGCACGGAAGTCGCCTACAAGCTGGCTTGCGAAGGAACCGCCTTGTTGTGGCGCGGTGATTTTCAGAATGCCAAACAATTATTGCAGGCACTCGCCCGTCGTATCGACAAAAAACCGGCTGGCAAAAAAAAGAACGTTGCGACGACTGCCGCCGAAGCCTTCCATTTACACCGGCAGGCTCAGTCACAGCGCGCGCGGGTGCTGGCCATGGTGTTAATTCCATTCGAGGTGGATTACCGTATTCCCCTGCGCCGCGCGCCAGATGTTGTTACTGCCTGCACCGAAGCCTATGGCGCACCTGACACCGCATTTGTGACTTCATTACGTGAATTACTCGGCATCATCGGCGCCCATGAATGGCGTAAAAATGGCGTGAACATTGCGCCACTAGGGGCAAAAATCCATCCGCATTACGGCGTGTTTTCTCCGGTACGCGGGGAATATCTCGATCTGCTGGCAAAAGCGCCACTGCCGTCCAACGAACTGGCATTCGATATCGGCACAGGTACCGGGGTCGTCTCAGCATTGCTGGCAAAACGTGGCGTCAGAAAAATCATCGCGACCGACCTTGATCCACGCGCCTTGCGCTGCGCAAGCGACAATGTCGAGCGGCTTGGACTAACAACACAAGTCGAATTGCAGCAAACTGATTTATTCCCCGAAGGTAAAGCACCGTTAATCGTCTGTAACCCGCCTTGGTTGCCAGCGCGTCCAAATTCGGCCATAGAACACGCCATTTATGATCCGGAAAGTCGCATGTTGCGAGGCTTTCTGGCCGGTGTTGCTGATCATCTGGAAGCCAACGGCGAAGCCTGGCTGATCATGTCTGATTTTGCAGAACATCTGGGCTTACGTACCCAGACTGAACTGTGGGACTGGATAAGCGCAGCGGGTCTCATCGTCGCGGGAAAAATGGACATCAAACCACGTCATCCGAAATCCACCGACAGCAATGATCCCTTGCATACGGCACGGGTCAAAGAAGTAACCTCGTTATGGCGTCTGAAAATAAAATAAACCCTGCTATTGTCATCACATATCGGTAATTAAAATCAGTAATTAACCGCGTCACTCTTGATTTATATTTAGTCCGCACACCAACTATCATGAATAAACCAGCCCGTATCCTGACTTTCAAATGTAAAAAATGCAGTAAATCTGTACAGGTATTTTTGCAAAAAGTCTCTGCCTGCTCACACATACAACCGTATCAAGGCATCTGCACCTGCGGTGAAGTGATGAAACACGCAACCGGCAACAAAGAAGCAGTCGAGTCCTACCTGAATTCAAATGACGTCACCTGGTCACATCATCACTAAGATAATTTACGGGACAAAACAGTCATGCCCACACCTCCGTCACAAGCAGAACAATGGCTGAGCGATGCGCAAGCCGCCGTTACAAGGCAGGAACCTGCATTCGCGTTAGAGAAATATCTGCAGTTTTTTGAGCATGCATTGGAAGAAAATCCGGCGCTCAGCGCTGTCAGGCTTTCGTTTTGTCTGAGTGGGTGGGCTGATCTGGCTAGAAATTATCCGCCCGCACAACTGAAACTGGAACAGCATTGCGAGCAAAGCCTGCAGCAGTTCATGGCGACCGGGCTTACTTCTGACTTCCACGATTACCTCAGTATTTGTCGTTGCCTGAACACGTCTGATGCGGCACTCGAGACATTTTGCCGGATTCACGAGACCCACCCGGCTTTGGCAGCCAGCGTCCACGACCTGATTTGGGCGCAACTGGCCGAAGCGGAAAAATGAAGTGTTTGCGCCCGTTATCTGGACGACTATCAGAAAAAGTATGAGTTGGCGTTAGAAGTGTATCTGGGTTCGATGAGCATCGCGCAAAAGCATCCCGACGCCGGCGACGAATTCATCACTATCTGTCAACAGCGGTTCGCCGACCATATTCGCCATTTAATCTCCGCGCTCGAACATACTGGTCGGCAGCAACAGGCAAGCGACATTTGTGGACTTGCCAATCAGGCAGTCATCACGCATCAGATTCCGCTTGAGCTTTTTACCTGCGCTGGCGGGAGCCAACAATAAGCAGCAGTCCAAACGAAAATTGGCACTGGCAGCGGTATAAAACGAACGATCAATGCGTAGAAAACGCTCAGGATCGCACTGAATCCGCCCAGAAATCGCGTTTTACACGGCTTGTCCGGGCGAAAGCATTTATAATCTACCGCTTTGCAGCAGTTTTCTGGACACAATGAAGGTATTCCGCGGACTTCCGAATGCAGCCTCCCGTGCCGCTTGTGCATTGGCGATAGGTAATTTTGATGGGGTGCATCTTGGCCATCAGACTTTGCTCGCTCATTTGCGTGCAGCAGCTGATCGTCTCGGTATCGAGGCTGCGGTGATGACGTTTGAACCACATCCGCGCGCGTTCTTTGCCAAACTGGCTGGCGATTTATCAAAAGCACCTGCACGCATTGCCAACCTGCGCGACAACCTGACTTCGCTACAAAACGCGAATGTTGACCGTGTCATCGTCGAACACTTCAACGCCCACTTTGCCTCACTGTCGCCACAAGACTTTATAGAAAAAGTGCTGGTCGAAGGTTTGCACGTGAAATGGCTGATGGTCGGTGAAGATTTCTGCTTCGGCGCCAAACGTGCGGGCAGTATCTCGATGCTGGAAGCCGCCGGAAAAATTCATGGCTTTGAGGTCGTAACCTTAGCTTCCGTACAAAATAAAGGTGTCAGAATTTCTTCCTCAGCGGTACGCGCGGCGCTGGCACAAGGAGATTTCGAGGAAGCACAGGCTTTACTTGGACATCCTTACCGCATATCCGGTCATGTGACGCATGGACAGAAACTGGGCCGGACCATCGGTTTTCCGACGCTGAATTTACGTATCGCACATCATCGCCCCGCGCTGACCGGTATTTTTATCGTACAGGTGCATGGTCTTGCCGAACAGCCACTGCCTGCGGTCGCCAGCCTGGGCGTGCGCCCTACCGTGGATGACAGCGGCCGTGTCCTGTTAGAAACGCATGTCTTTGACTACAGTGGCAATGCTTACGGCAAAATCGTACAGATCGAATTTTTACGGAAACTGCGTGACGAAGAAAAATACATCGATCTGGCAACGCTGACCGCCGCGATACAACGTGATGCAGATAACGCACGCGCTTATTTCCGCGCGACGACACGCATACCAGCCAATAACGCTACTGACCGAATTTGAAGAAACACCGCAGGGTTTTTCTTCCACCTCTCTATTTACAAGAAAATTCATCATGTCTGAAAACAAAGCGGCTAAATCTGCCAGTAAATACCCGGTCAACATGACCGAAACTGCCTTTCCTATGCGTGGCGACCTCGCTAAACGCGAACCGAAATGGGTTAAGGAATGGCAGGATAAAAAAATCTATCAGCGCATCCGTAAAGCCAGCGCCGGTCGCCCTAAATTTATTCTCCACGACGGTCCTCCATACGCCAATGGCGACATCCACATTGGCCATGCCGTCAATAAAATTCTGAAAGACATGATCGTCAAAGCCCGCAACATGGCAGGCTTTGACGCGCAATACGTGCCCGGCTGGGATTGCCATGGCATGCCTATCGAAATTCAGATCGAAAAACTGTATGGCAAGAATCTGCCTGTCGGTGAAGTGCAGGCAAAAGCGCGTGCTTATGCTAATGAACAAATCGAGCGCCAAAAGGTGGATTTCATCCGTCTCGGCGTGCTCGGTGAGTGGGATAACCCCTACAAAACTATGAATTTCAGTAACGAAGCCGATGAAATCCGCGCGCTCGGCAGCTTGTTGGAAAAGGGCTATGTTTATCGCGGTCTGAAGCCGGTCAACTGGTGTTTCGACTGCGGCTCGGCACTCGCTGAAGCGGAAGTTGAATACGAAAACAAACGCGATCCGTCGATCGACGTCGGCTTTCCTTTCGCAGAACAAGATAAACTCGCCACCGCATTCGGACTGGACAAACTGCCACATGAGCATGGTTACTGCGTCATCTGGACCACCACGCCATGGACCATTCCGTCGAATCAGGCGCTGAACATGCACCCGGAAATCACTTACGCTCTGGTCGAGACTGTTCGTGACGGTGCTCCCTTACTGCTGATCCTGGCACAGGATCTGGTTGCAGACTGCCTTGCCAAATACGAACTCGAAGGCAAGATCATTGCAAGCTGCGCCGGTACTGCTTTAGCCGGAATCAGATTCAAACATCCGTTCGCCTCGCTGGACGCGGGCTATGATCGTTTTTCGCCTGTTTATCTGGGTGATTACGTCAGCACCGAAACCGGTACCGGTATCGTTCACTCGGCACCTGCATACGGTATCGAAGATTTCCTGTCATGCAAAGCGCATGACATGAAAGACGAAGACATCATCGCGCCTGTCATGGGCGACGGTAAATTTGCCTCCAGCCTGCCATTCTTTGCTGGTATGACGATTTGGGAAGCCTCCAAACCTATCTGCGACAAACTCAGAGAAGTCGGATCGCTGTTCTCCCTGAAAATGTTTGACCACAGCTACATGCATTGCTGGCGTCATAAAACGCCGATCATCTATCGTGCAACATCGCAATGGTTTGCCAGCATGGACAACACGCCGAAAAACGGTGGCGACTCCCTGCGTCAGACTGCGCTGAAAGCCATTGATGAGACGGCGTTTTATCCTGGCTGGGGTAAAGCACGTCTGCATGGCATGATCGCCAACCGCCCCGACTGGACCTTGTCACGCCAGCGTCAGTGGGGCGTACCTATGGCGTTTTTCCTGCATAAAGAAACAGGGCAGTTGCATCCACGCACACCTGAACTGCTGGAACAAGTCGCTCAGCGCGTAGAAAAAGAAGGTATAGAAGCCTGGCAAAAAATTGAAGTTGCCGACCTGCTCGGTGATGAGGCCGGAATGTATGTCAAAAACCGCGACACGCTGGATGTCTGGTTTGACTCCGGTACAACACATCAGACGGTGCTGCGCGGCTCACATAAAGAGCAATTGCAATTCCCTGCTGATCTGTACCTCGAAGGTTCCGATCAGCATCGTGGCTGGTTCCATTCTTCTTTGCTGACGTCAAGTATGCTCAACGGCCGTGCGCCGTATAAAGCTTTGCTGACCCACGGTTTCGTGGTGGATGGCGAAGGCAAGAAAATGTCTAAGTCCAAAGGCAACGTGGTCGCTCCGCAAAAAATCTCAGACACCTTAGGTGCGGATATTCTGCGTTTATGGGTCGCATCGACCGACTATTCCGGTGAACTCTCGATCTCGGATGAAATTCTGAAACGAGTGACAGAAGCCTATCGCCGCATCCGTAATACCTTGCGCTTCTTGCTGGCGAACACCTCCGATTTCAATGCAGCAAAAGATGCAATCGCTATCACCGATCTGCTGGAAATCGACCGCTACGCGATCGCTAATATGGCAGTATTGCAAACAGAAGTACTCACTCACTACGATGCCTATGAATTCCATCCGGTAGTCAGCAAACTGCAATCGTATTGCTCAGAAGACCTCGGCGGCTTCTACCTCGATATTCTGAAAGACCGTCTGTATACCAGCGGCACAACATCGCATGCGCGCCGTTCTGCGCAGACAGCGATCTGGCATATCACTCAATCGCTGCTGCGCCTGATGGCACCGATGCTGTCTTTCACAGTCGAAGAAGCATGGCAATTCTTTGCTGATGCTGACGCGTACAAAGGCAGTGATGAAACCATCTTCACCCAAACTTATTACCAGTTGCCGGCAATCGCGGATGCTGATGTCCTGCTCGCCAAATTCAATACTTTGCGCAACGTTCGTGCCGACGTGACGAAGCAACTCGAAGAAGTCCGGGTATCCGGTGCAATCGGTTCTTCACTGCAGGCAGAAGTTTCGATCAAGGCTGCAGGCGAAAAATTTGCGGCACTCAGCAGTCTGGAAGACGACCTGAAATTCACGCTGATCACTTCCGCCGCTACCGTTGAACAGGTAGCGACCGAGGCTGAAGAAACCGTCGTTGTAACACCATCCAAATATGAAAAATGCGAGCGTTGCTGGCATTATCGTGCAGACGTCGGCAGCCACGCGGAACACACAGGTCTATGTGGCCGTTGCGTCAGCAATCTGTTTGGTGCGGGTGAAAAGCGCCGCTTTGCTTAAGCGCTCATCCTGACCGTATCAGGCCGTGCTTATTCTGCCCGGCCTGATACGGTGAAGCTGGTAAAATTTCCTCATCCTGCCTTGCTGCATAGCTTTTGGCGCGGGCGACGTTCATTCTCATCTTCATCGCAGACTTTTCATGGCTACCAAAAAACGTACGAATCTTTCTGCAGTCAGTGTTCACTCCGGCTCGTCCCTGATCCCGTGGTTAGGATTTGCCACCATCATTATCCTGCTTGACCAGGTCAGCAAAATCACTATCACCAAGTTATTTGCCTATGCTGAATCGCTGAGCGTGACTTCATTTTTTAATCTGACGCTGGTCTATAACAAGGGTGCGGCATTCAGTTTTCTGGCAGCAGAATCCGGCTGGCAACGCTATTTCTTTACCGCGATAGGGCTGGTTGCTGCAGCGTATATCACCTATCTGCTGAAGCGCCACGCTACACAAAAACTGTTTTGCACGGCGCTGGCCTTGATTATGGGTGGTGCGTTGGGGAATGTAATCGACCGTCTGCTCTATGGTCATGTGATTGATTTTCTGGACTTCCACTACCAGGAGATCTATCACTTCCCGGCTTTCAATATCGCGGATAGTGCGATCTGTGTCGGTGCAGCATTATTCATTCTCGATGAATTGCGCCGCGTCAAAAAATAAGGAGTGCTGACATGAGCCTGCGATTGACTGGCAAAAAAATTGTGCTTGGTATGACAGGTGGGATCGCCTGTTACAAGGTCGCCGAATTAACACGCTCCTTAAGCAAAGCAGGCGCTCACGTGCAGGTGGTGATGACACAGGCAGCAATGCAGTTCATCACGCCGGTGACCATGCAAGCTTTGTCCGGTCATACGGTATTTACCGATCAGTGGGATGCGCGGATTCATAACAATATGCCGCATATCGATCTGACGCGCGATGCCGACGCAATCATCATTGCGCCCTGCAGCACTGACTTCATGTTCAAACTCGCACATGGTGCTTGCGACGATTTACTGTCGACGCTGTGCGTCGCACGTCCGCGCCACGTCCCCTTATTGATCGCGCCGGCGATGAATGTTGAGATGTGGCAGAACCCCGCAACCCAACGCAACCTCGCCCTGATTGAAGAGGACGGCATACAGGTTCTTGGCCCGGCAGCAGGTGAGCAGGCCTGTGGTGAGACAGGTATGGGACGCATGCTGGAACCTGAGCAATTACTCACAGAAATCATCGCGGCATTCCAGCCCAAAATCTTGGCCGGTAAGCACGTGCTTATTACCGCCGGCCCGACTTTTGAGCCGATTGATCCTGTGCGCGGCATCACCAATTTATCCTCCGGCAAAATGGGCTATGCGCTGGCGCTGGCAGCCTGGGAAGCCGGCGCACAAGTGACGCTGGTGTCTGGTCCGACTGCGCTTGCAGCACCGCATGGTGTGCGCCGTATTCATGTGCAGACTGCGCAGCAGATGCATGATGCCGTGCTGAAAAGCCTGGCACAAAACAAGCAGGATATTTTTGTTGCCGTCGCCGCCGTGGCCGATTGGCGCGTTGCCAATGCGAGTGAGCACAAACTGAAAAAAACGCAGCACGATGACACGCCGCAACTGGTGTTCGCACAAAACCCGGATATTCTGGCGACCGTTGCCGCGATGCCCGGCGCGCCCTACTGCGTCGGCTTTGCAGCGGAATCAGAAAACCTGCTGGAATATGGCGCGGCGAAACGCATCAAGAAAAATATACCGCTGCTGGTGGGCAATATCGGTCACCATACTTTCGGCAAAGACGATAACGAACTCGTTATATTTGACGAACATGGTCACACCGGTCTGCCTCGCGCTGACAAGCAAACGCTGGCAATTCAGTTGCTGGCTGAAATCGCGCGACGCTTGCCGCACTAAATGAGCGCGGCGGCGTATCCCTTTTATGTTTTCTTTGTCTGAATTTTTATGAAAAATATCGACCTCAAAATTCTTGATCCGCGCATGAAAGATTTACTGCCGGCTTACGGCACCCCCGGCAGCGCGGGACTCGATCTGCGTGCGTGTCTGGACGAGTCTGTCACAATACAACCCGGTGAGACAGTCTTAATCCCGACCGGACTGGCAATCCACATTGCTGATCCGGGTTACGCCGCAATGATCCTGCCACGCAGCGGCATGGGTCACAAAAACGGCATCGTACTGGGTAATCTGGTCGGCTTAATCGATTCTGATTATCAAGGTCAGCTGATGATCTCGACCTGGAATCGCGGACACAGCGCATTCACTTTGAATCCTATGGAGAGACTGGCGCAATTAATCATCGTTCCTGTGGTTCAGGTCGGCTTCAACATCGTCGAGGAGTTTGGCGACAGCGAACGCGGTGAAGGCGGCTTTGGCAGCACCGGTAAGCATTAGCAGAAACGGTCGTCAAATGACGATACTCCCCCTATTTTTTTGAATTTTCGCCTTTACCTCCGCATAAAATAAGGACTCTGAAATATACCCCGGGGAGTATATAAACAAGCCGACAGAGGACGATGCGCCGGTGACGGGCATCAGCAATGACACCACGGGCGACAAGGCACACAAAAACCGGAGCTGGCGCCGGTTTTTATTTCTTCATTTTGCGGCTGCGACCTGCGGATTCGCGCAGCAAGGTGTAATTCCAGGTATCTTCATGCGGACCGGTATCTGAGGCGACGCAAATCAGGAACGTATCGTCTTCATCTTTCATCCGGCGACCGATTGCCGTATATTTTTTTTCGGAGTTGCGCCGGTCATAGACGTCGACCTCGACTTCCTTACCTTCCAGCGCGGCAGGTGATAAGACCGCATTCACCGTCTTCGTCGTGTAATCCAGCACATACAAGGGAGCAACAAAACTACCCATGACGATCTCCAGAGTGTCAAATGGCAGGGCTGAAAAAAACAGCGACCTTGAAGATCGCTGTGTAATTTTTTACTTATTCCACTTCAACAATTTCCTGTGAAGCCTCAGGTGGTGTCGCATCACCTTCGCTGAAATCCAGCGTAATCTGATCTTTATCGTCCAGATCAACGATGACGCGACCACCAGACACCAGGCGGCCAAACAACAACTCATCAGCCAGAGCCTTACGTATCATGTCCTGTATCAACCTAGCCATAGGGCGTGCGCCCATCAGCGGATCAAAGCCCTTCTTCGCAAGGAATTTGCGCAAGCGCTCAGAGAAAGTCGCCTCGACCTTTTTCTCATGTAATTGCTCTTCCAGCTGCATCAGGAATTTATCCACGACACGCAGAATAATTTCTTCGTCCAGCGGACGGAAACTGATGATCGCGTCAAGACGATTACGGAATTCCGGCGTGAACATGCGCTTGATATCCGCCATCTCATCACCGGCTTCACGACTGTCATTAAAACCGATAGATCGTTTCTGCAAGCTTTCAGCGCCAGCGTTCGTGGTCATGATAATGATGACGTTGCGGAAATCCGCTTTACGGCCATTGTTATCGGTCAGCGTGCCATGATCCATGACCTGCAACAGTATGTTGAAAACATCGGGATGCGCTTTCTCTATCTCATCCAGCAGCAGCACTGCATGCGGCTTCTTGTTAATCGCCTCGGTCAGCAAACCACCCTGATCGAAACCGACGTAACCCGGTGGCGCACCGATCAGGCGACTGACCGCGTGACGCTCCATGTATTCCGACATGTCGAAACGAATCAGTTCTATGCCCAAAGTGAAAGCAAGCTGTTTCGCCACCTCGGTTTTACCGACACCGGTTGGACCAGAGAACAGGAAAGAACCAATCGGCTTGTCCGTTTTACCCAGACCGGCGCGAGCCATCTTGATCGCAGAAGCGAGCGCTTCGATCGCAGGTTCCTGACCGAACACGACATTTTTCAGATCGCGATCAATCGTCTGCAATTTGCTGCGATCGTCCTGATTGACGGTTTGCGGTGGAATGCGGGCAATCTTGGAAATAATTTCCTCAATGTCTGCTTTGCCTATGGTTTTCTTCTGTTTCGATTTCGGCAAAATACGTTGCGCTGCACCGGCTTCATCGATCACATCAATGGCCTTATCCGGCAAATGGCGGTCGTTAATGAAACGCGCAGACAATTCAGCTGCCGTCGTCAATGCCGATGCGGAATACTTTACATTGTGATGTTCTTCAAACTTCGATTTCAAGCCGCGCAGAATTTGCACGGTTTGCTCGACCGTTGGCTCGTTCACGTCAATTTTCTGGAACCGGCGTGACAACGCATGATCTTTTTCAAAGACGCCGCGGTACTCAGTATAAGTTGTCGCTCCTATGCACTTCAGTTGTCCGCTGGACAAAGCAGGTTTCAGCAGATTGGATGCGTCCAGCGTTCCGCCCGATGCAGAACCGGCGCCGATGATGGTATGAATCTCATCCACAAACAAAATACCGTTCGGTGTTTCTTTCAATTGCTTGAGCACGCCCTTGAGACGCTGCTCAAAATCGCCGCGATACTTCGTCCCTGCCAGCAACGCCCCCATATCCAGCGAATACACCACCGCATTTTGTAAAATATCGGGAACTTCCGCTTTGACGATACGCAAAGCCAATCCCTCGGCGATCGCTGTTTTACCGACCCCGGCTTCACCGACCAGCAAAGGATTGTTTTTACGGCGGCGGCAAAGGATCTGAATCACACGTTCGACTTCACTGTCGCGTCCGATCAAAGGATCGATTTTGCCCTCTGCTGCAGCCTTGTTCAGGTTTTGCGTGAACTGATCAAGTGGATTTTCTTTCGCCTGCGCATCTGCCTGCCCTTCCTCACCACCTTCAGGTGATTTCTGTGGCTCATTCGGATTGTCTTTGCGTACGCCGTGGGAAATAAAATTCACCACGTCCAGGCGGGTGACCCCTTGCTGATGCAGGTAATACACAGCATGCGAATCTTTTTCACCAAAAATAGCCACCAGAACATTCGCTCCGGTCACTTCTTTTTTACCGTTAGAAGACGACTGCACATGCATGATGGCACGCTGAATCACACGCTGGAAACCGAGTGTCGGCTGCGTATCGACTTCTGCTGTACCCGGTACCGTCGGTGTATTATCGGTAATGAAGTTTGTCAGGGTTTTGCGTAAGTCATCAATATTGACCGCGCAAGCACGCATCACTTCGGCGGCCGAAGGATTATCCAGCAAAGCCAGCAGTAAATGCTCGACCGTGATGAATTCATAACGAGCCTGCCTGGCCTCAACAAACGCCATATGCAAACTGACTTCTAATTCTTGCGCAATCATACTTCCTCCATCACACATTGCAGGGGGTGTCCTGCCTTACGAGCGTGTGTCAAAACGAGTTCCACTTTAGTCAGTGCAATATCTTTCGAATATACGCCACAAATTCCTTTACCGTCTCTATGTACTTTAAGCATGATCTGCATCGCCGTCTCACGGTCTTTATGAAAGTATTCCTGAACCACCGCGACCACGAATTCCATCGGGGTATAGTCGTCGTTCAATAATATTACCTGATACATCGACGGCGGTTTGAGCTGTTGCTCCTGCCGCTCCAGTACCGTACCGTTTTCGTGCTTGTTTCCCATGCGTCTATTCTAGTACGTTGATTCGTTCCAAAGGCAAATAATAAACAGGTAAAACTACCTTATTTTCGTTCTCAGCAGATGTTACCTGCTTTCTGTCAGACTCACAGATGGTGATCATTTTTCACAGATCAAGTTTTAAGTGAAAAGCAGGCTTTCCACTTAATTGTATAAAGGAATTTACTGACATTACTTAAAAATACAACAATGGGCGAGGAGTAAATAAAAGTTTCTTGACTTTAGTTTTTTTTCCGCCAAGAATGACATTTATTGACTGCATTAGTATCAATTAGTCAATATGAAGTGGGCAAGTTTAGGGAGGGCTGGCATGTCGTCAGATTTCTTGCTTTTACGGCTCGTGTGATTAGTTTTTATTTGAAAGACGCATTATGGCAACAGGTACCGTCAAGTGGTTCAATGATTCCAAAGGCTTCGGCTTTATCACTCCGGACGACGGTGGTGAGGATTTGTTCGCCCACTTTTCCGCAATCCAAATGAACGGCTTCAAGACCCTGAAAGAAGGTCAGAAAGTATCGTTCGAAGTCACGCAAGGCCCTAAAGGCAAGCAAGCTTCCAACATTCAAAATCCTTAATTTTCACATTCTGGATTTTCTGAAAAACCCCGCGAAAGCGGGGTTTTTTTATTTTGCTGAAATAACGACGTCAGTAGACAATAGCCGATAAGCCTGAACCACCACCACAGACAGCTCTGACGAAATGAAACTTCGCTATAAATTTATACTGCTCGCCATCATTCCGCTTTTGCTTTCGTTCGCGGGCATTTCAGCAGCAGTGTTTTATCAGGCAACAAACCTGGCGAAGCAACAGCGAAATACCGTCGAGCAGGCGTATCTTGCCAGTAAGGAGGCAGAACTTAAGCACTACGTCAGCCTGGGAAAAGCGGCAATTCAGCATTTTTACAACAGTAATAAAGACGTGGCCCAAAATCAGGAAGCTGCGAAAAAGATGCTATCCACCCTAGATTTTGGTGATGATGGTTACTTTTATGTCTATGACATGCAAGGCAATAATCTGATGCATCCGCGACAACCTGATCTGATGGGAAAAGATCTGTGGAATCTGAAAGATCCCGAGGGAAATTTCACTATTCAGAATCTGATCAATAAAGCGAAAAATGGCGGTGGTGCGGTACGCTATTTATGGGAAAAGCCATCCAGTGGTCAGATTGCGCCAAAACTGGGTTACGTGATCCTGCTTGAGCGCTGGGGCTGGATGCTGGGGACAGGCATCTATCTTGATGACGTCGACGCGGCACTCAATAAAATTGATGTGCAGGTCGAAAAAAATATACGTGGCACCTTATTGTGGATCACCGTAATCGCTCTGGTTTGCGCACTGTTGATCGCCCTTTCCGGCTTAGTGCTGAATATCAGCGAGTCCAGAATCGCCGAAGCTAAACTCAAAGTACTCGCACGAAGTGTGGTCCGCTCTCAGGAGGACGAACGCGCCCGCTTGTCACGTGATTTACATGATGGTCTCAGTCAGTTACTTGTCTCAATTAAATTGCAGATCGAGTCCGGCCTCGCAAAGCTGGAAACCGCCCAGCATAAGCAAGAGTCAAGCAGATTACCATTTCAGCGCGCAACACAACAACTGAATGAGGCACTTAACGAAGTGCGCAGAATTTCACATGATTTGCGCCCGGCCATGCTGGATGATCTGGGCCTGGTCGCGGCATTTGAACATCTGGCCGGAGAATTTGAAAATGCATCAGGCTTACCCGTGCGCGTCACTGCGACAGGAAATTTCAGCAAATTGTCAGAAATCAGTAATACAGTTCTGTTCAGGATAGCCCAGGAAGCACTGACCAACATCCATAAACATGCACATAATGTCAGCCACGTAGATATACGGCTCATCGAAACTGGTGAATTCATCACATTGACAATTGAAGATGATGGAAGTGGCTTTGATATCCAGGACATAGAGAATCACCCTAAACGCGGGATAGGCCTCAGCAATATGCACGAGCGCATGGCGACTGTGAACGGCAGTCTGGATATACTCTCGGGCACAGATGGTACCCGCGTGATAGCAAAAATTCCGAACGGAGAAATATGATGACGGACAAAAAGACGATCAATCTGCTGTTAGTCGATGATCATCCGCTGGTCAGAGACGGACTGAGGGCGCGGCTGGAAAGCGTTCCCCACTTTCACGTAGTCGGAGAAGCTGGAAATGCAGCGGACGCGCTGAAAATGGTGATGCATCATTCACCGGATCTGATTTTGATGGACATTAATCTGGGGGGGGCGAGTGGAATCAGCCTGACCGCAAAATTTGCACAAGATTATCCTCATATCGCGATCATTATGCTCTCTATGCACGATAAAGCAGAGTATGTGAGTCAGGCAATACAAGCAGGTGCCCGGGCCTATGTATTAAAAGATGCCCCCGCGGAAGATATTATCAATGCGATAGAAACAGTCAGAGCCGGAGGAAGGTATTTCAGCTCCGGCCTCAAGCAAAATAATACAAACAACGCAACTCAGATACTGACTCAACGGGAACAATGCGTTCTTAAAAGTATTGCGACAGGAAAGTCAAACAAACACATAGCACAAGACTTAGGCTTAAGTGTCAGGACGGTGGAAACACACAGGCTGAATATCAAACGCAAACTCAATATTGAAGGCCAGGCCGACCTGATTCGCTATGCCCTGAATAACATTGATCAGTAATCCGAAGAAGAATAAAAAAAGCCAGCTTATGCTGGCTTTTTTTGACTCTGTCAGAAACAGATGGTCTGCTGAGAATTACATATTCTCAATCATGACATCACCGAAACCTGAGCAGGATACTTGTGTAGCACCTTCCATCAGACGGGCGAAATCGTAAGTGACTTTCTTCTGCGTGATTGCTTTTTCTGTCGACGAGATCAGTAAATCTGCCGCTTCAGTCCAGCCCATGTGACGCAGCATCATTTCAGCTGACAGAATTAATGAACCTGGGTTCACATAGTCTTTACCGGCATACTTAGGTGCAGTACCGTGAGTCGCCTCGAACATAGCAACGGAATCAGACAGGTTAGCACCCGGAGCGATACCGATACCACCGACCTGAGCTGCCAGCGCGTCAGAGATATAGTCGCCATTCAGGTTCAGTGTGGCAATAACGCTGTATTCGTTCGGACGCAACAGAATTTGCTGCAAGAACGCATCTGCAATCGAATCTTTCACTGTAATTTCTTTGCCAGTCTTTGGATTCTTGAATTTGCACCATGGACCGCCATCAATCAGTTCTGCACCAAATTCTTTTTGTGCCAGAGCATAAGCCCAGTCACGGAAGCCACCTTCGGTGTACTTCATGATGTTACCTTTGTGAACGATCGTCACTGATGGCTTGTCGTTGTCAATCGCGTATTGGATCGCTTTGCGAACCAGACGCTCAGTGCCTTCGCGGGACACTGGCTTGATACCGATACCCGAAGTCTCAGGAAAACGGATTTTCTTCACGCCCATCTCGTCTTGCAGGAACTTGATCAGCTTTTTAACCTGATCTGAGCCTTGCGCGAACTCGATACCGGCATAGATATCTTCAGAATTTTCACGGAAGATCACCATGTCAGTTTTTTCTGGCTCACGCACTGGAGAAGGCACGCCTTTGAAGTAACGGACTGGACGTAAGCAAACGTACAGATCAAGCTCCTGACGCAGGGCAACGTTCAGCGAACGGATACCGCCACCGACTGGCGTAGTCAGAGGACCTTTGATAGAAACAACGTAATCTTTCAATACTTTCAGTGTTTCTTCTGGCAACCAGACATCCGGGCCATACACTTTCGTAGATTTTTCACCAGCATAGATTTCCATCCAGCTGATTTTGCGTTTGCCTGCATAGGCTTTCGCTACGGCCGCATCAACGACCTTGATCATGACAGGGCTGATATCAACACCAGTACCATCGCCTTCGATAAAAGGGATGATAGGATTATCAGGAACATTCAATGAAAAGTCAGCATTGACGGTAATTTTTTTACCTTCAGCAGGTACTTTAATATGTTGATACATTGTTTTCTCCGTAGTTAGGCGATCAAGCGGGTCACGCTTTTCTCGTAATATGCCTTGCTTGCCAACACAGCGGTCAATATCGCTATTAACTCTTCTATAAGACACAAGACCTTCATTTCGTATTATGCACTAGTATTTTACTGGATGCCATCTGTTTACAAAATTGCGTTTACCATATTGCCATGAAACTCATCTTATTTAACAAGCCATTCAACGTCATGTGCCAGTTTTCCGCCCACCCTGAACGGCAAACGCTGGCAGACTATTTGCACATTCCTAATATATACCCGGCAGGACGTCTTGATGCGGATAGTGAAGGTTTAATTTTGCTGACCAATGACGGCAAACTCCAGAATCGTATCAGCCACCCTGATCACAAACAGCCTAAAACTTATCTGGTGCAGGTCGAAGGCATCCCCGACAAGGACGCCCTGGAACGACTGCGCAACCCTTTGGATCTGGGCGATTTTGTGACGCAAGCCTGTACTGTGATGCATGTACAGACACCCGAATGGTTATGGGAAAGAACACCGCCAATTCGCCAGAGGAACCAGATTCCTACCAGCTGGCTTTGCATCATTCTGTCAGAAGGAAAAAATCGTCAGGTGCGGCGAATGACGGCAGCAGCCGGACTGCCGACTTTACGCCTGATACGTACCGCGATCGGAGGATTTTCCTTAGAATCACATCCATTACTGCCGGGAGAATGGATGGAAGTCGGCATCTGAGTGGTTTTATTGCCTTACAGTATCAGAAGTCACCACTTAACTAGGTACCGCTTAATTATTTAACAGCTCCTCATGTCAACTTATCCGTATTTGTGTACGTTATAGAGATGATTCCTGTCGAATCATCCATCGCAACGTCATCACCTAAAGGAAGTTAACATGAAAAAATTGATCGCCACACTGATTGCTGGTCTGTTTGCTTCAGCCGCTTTCGCACAAGCTCCTGCCCCGGCAGCTTCCACCCCGGCATCTGCTTCCGCAACGACCGAAGTCGCCAAACCAGCTAAAAAAGTCAAAAAAACGAAGAAAGCAAAAAAAGCTGCGGCTGAATCTGCTGCATCTGCATCAACAACAAAGTAATCAATCAAAATTAATTACTTTGTCACAAATAAAAAAGGCAGGATATATTCCTGCCTTTTTTATTTGCGGTAGCATAGCCATTATTATTTTTTATCATACACCAACGACGATGAACATTTCCCCCGCAATCAAACTGAAGGCAGCGAGTGCCTTGCTGCTGACCACGCTGATTCCATTCGCACATGCAGAGAGAAAACTACCTGTAAAGCAACTTTCCGCAGGAATTTACGTGATTCAAGCGGAAGTAGCTGCCAGTGAAGCAGACCGGGAACAAGGCCTGATGTTCAGAACAAAAATGGGAGCCAACGAGGGCATGGTATTTGATTTTGGCGCCCCGGCCGGAGTCTGTATGTGGATGAAAAATACATTGATCCCGCTATCCGTTGCATTTATCGATGCGGAAGGGAAAATTATCAACATTGAGGATATGCAGCCGGAAACGACCGACTCTCACTGCGCGAAAAAGACGGTCCGCTATGCACTGGAAATGAATCAAGGCTGGTTCAAACAGAAAAATATTAAACCAGGCAGCAAAATTGAAGGACTGCCGCTCCGTTAATCGCTTCGATACGGATATACAGCAAACTGTATATCCGGTAAAGACAGGCAGAAAAACAAAAAACCGCAAAAATGCGGTTTTTTTATATCTGAAATTGCCTGTAAAAACGACAGGCAGAGCAACTATTAAGCCAGCGCTTTCAGAGCAGAAGCGAGGCGGCTTTTATGACGGGCAGCCTTGTTCTTGTGAATAATTTTCTTATCAGCAATACTATCGATAGTCGATACGGATGCTTGAAAAATTGTTGCTGCAGCAGCTTTGTCACCAGCTTCGATTGCTTTACGAACAGCTTTAATCGCTGTGCGCAGAGCCGAGCGTTGGCTGGAATTATGTGCGTTTTGTTTTACTGCTTGACGAGCACGTTTGCGTGCTTGTGCGGTATTTGCCATGAGATTTCCTAAACGTGGTCAAAGCGACGAGGTCAAAACATTTGATTAAATGCCACGCCGCAAAATTCTATACAGCTTTGCAGTATAACGGCTTTTATTTTCGTTAGCAAGCATTGCTGTTGTTTTGAGTGAATAGAAGATTATAACCCGTAAAACCCACTTTATTCATCCATTTTTCATTATTGTTACTGATATGCACGGACTTTTTGTGCAAAAGTCTTAAAAATAACTACTTCTGGGAATCAGTATGGAATGCCAGCCACTACATTTAGAGGGAACCCGCGTCAACCTGGAGCCATTAGAGCAGGCACAGATTGCAGATATTCGCAAAGCAGCTGCCGATGGCGAACTATGGAAGTTATTTTTTACTTCGGTTCCCGCACCCGAACAGACACAACAGTGGCTAGACACGGCGCTTGCCATGCAAGCACAGCAAAAAGCGATTCCTTTTGTCGTCCGTGAAAAATCAGAAAACAAAATTGTTGGAAGCACCCGCTTTTGCAATATCGATCATCAGCACCAGCGTCTTGAAATCGGTTACACCTGGTACTCGCAATCGGCGCAACGCTCGGGTATCAACACGGAATGTAAGTTATTGATGCTGACACATGCGTTTGAGGTACTGAACTGCATCGCGGTAGAATTTCGCACAGACTGGTTTAACCGGCGTTCGCAAGCGGCAATTGAACGGCTCGGCGCCAAACGTGACGGGGTTTTGCGCAACCATATGATACTGCCCGATGGGCGTATCCGTGATACGGTCGTCTACAGCATTCTGCAAAGTGAATGGCCGGGTTTGAAAAAGAATTTGCAATATCTGCAAAGTAAATACTGAGAGATACACAAGTGCTGATCGATTTCTTCTTTACGTTAAAAGACGCAAAAATTCCTGTCTCAATCAAAGAGTTTCTGATGCTGCTCGAAGCATTGGAAAAGGACCTGATCGCGTTGTCACTTGACGATTTTTATTTCCTGTCTCGTACGATCATGGTCAAAGATGAGGCGCATTACGACAAGTTTGACAAAGCCTTCGGCATGTATTTCAAAGGAATAGACACGATCTTTGAGAAGCGTCCCGACATACCGCTCGACTGGCTGAAGAAGCGACTGGAACGCGAACTGAGTGACGAACAAAAAGCGGCGATAGAAAAATTTGGTTACGACAAACTCATGGACAGACTCAAAGAGCTGCTCAATGAGCAAAAAGAACGGCATGAAGGCGGCAGCAAGTGGATAGGTACAGGCGGCACCTCGCCTTTCGGTAATGGCGGCACAAATCCAGAAGGAATACGCATCGGTGGCAAAGGCGGTAACCGCAGTGCAGTCAAAGTATGGGAGGAGCGTGCGTTCAAAGATTACGACGCTGAACGTGAACTCGGCACTCGCAACATCAAGGTCGCGTTGCGCCGCTTGCGCAAATTCGCCCGTCAGGGTGCAGAAGAAGAACTGGCGCTGGATGCAACGATCAAGGCCACCGCTAACAATGCTGGCTATCTTGATATCAAGATGCAGCCCGAGCGTAAAAACAATATCAAAGTACTGATGTTGCTGGATGTCGGCGGAACAATGGACGATCACATACAGCAGACGGAAGAGTTGTTTTCAGCAGCGAAAACTGAATTCAAGAATATGGAATTCTTTTATTTCCATAATTGCGTGTATGACTATCTGTGGAAAAACAACCGTCGCCGTCACGCAGAAAAATTCCCGACCTGGGATGTCTTGCGCAAATATCCGCCAGATACCAAAGTCATCTTTGTCGGCGACGCCACCATGAGCCCGTATGAAATTTTGCAGCCCGGCGGCTCAGTCGAATACAACAATGAAGAAGCCGGCGCAGTCTGGCTGCAGCGTTTTGCAACGATGTTTCCCAAATACATTTGGCTTAATCCGGAACCGGAAGGCCTGTGGCAATACCGGCAATCTATTTCGATTATCCGTCAGGTCATGAGTAACCGCATGTTTCCGGTCACTATTGAAGGTCTGGAGAGGGGAATGCGATTACTCAGCAAGTAATCGCATGGCTTATTTATTAAATAGGTGCAGATATTTTTTAATGGTGCGGAGCAGAACACGGCGCGACAAGGGCTTCACCAGAAACCCGTCGCAATGGACGCGCTCCGCCAGCCCGAGTTTGTAGTCAAAAGACTGGTCAATCAAAAAAATCACCGAAGTTTTCAGACCATGATTTTGTTTTTTCAGACCATCACATAAGCGGTAAGGATCAACATCCGGGGTGGATGTGTTAATCAGGGTCAGCGCATGCTGATTATTCCGGTCCAGCATCAGGGCACTGCGTTCATCCGATGCCAGTGTGACTGTGATGCCGTAATGATCCATGATAGCGGCAACGTATTCACGGAACTGCGTATCCTTGTCAACGACCAGAATACCGCCCTTCGCCATCGGTGTATCACGCATTTTTTGATACACCTGAGGATCAGTCAGATCAAAATCGATGCGCTTGTGTGTGCGTCGCTCATGCACCGTTAAATTGATGGTATGCGCGGCTAAAGTATTCAGTAACAGATCGCGCTTATTGACCAGCTCGTCGAGAATACTGAAAATAGTGCGCCAGCGTATGGGTCTTGGCATCACTTCATACGGCAAATCGATGTCGGCCTTGCCGATCAGCAACACGGGCATCGCCTCACCGGGATTCAGATCGGACAACGTTGCAATCGCTTTGATGTTGCTGGCATTGACGATATACATGTCCGGATCCTGGACACAACCTGTCCTCAGGCATGTATAGCGGTAACCGGTCTCGCGTGCTACCGCAAGCACTGCGGAAAATGTTTCTTCCTCTTTGGCGGAAAATCCAAGCAGTCGGATCGCGATCGTTGGAGTTTTTATTGACATCGTTTATCCATCTACCTATTACAGCTACAATAGCTGCAAAAACGTATGCAAGAATACATCTAAAATCACGTATTCCGTATTTAAAAATTGCAAAACATTATTGCACTTTAACTAAAACAACAGATTTCTATTTGCATGGCCACTAAAAAAAATACGACTCCGTCCGACTATAGCGAATCATCCATCCGCGTCCTCAAGGGATTGGAACCGGTTAAACAAAGACCGGGCATGTATACACGCACAGAAAACCCTCTACATATTATCCAGGAAGTCATCGACAATGCGTCCGATGAAGCGCTGGGCGGTCATTGCAAACATATACAAGTCACGCTCAATACCGACGGCAGCGTCAGCGTTGAGGATGACGGCCGCGGTATTCCGGTTGGACTGCATCCGGACGAAGGTGTTCCCACGGTCGAAATTGTATTCACACGTTTGCACGCCGGCGGCAAATTCGACAAAGGTTCCGGCGGAGCCTATGCGTTTTCCGGCGGTCTGCACGGCGTTGGTGTCTCCGTCACAAACGCGCTATCCAAACGTCTGGAAATTACCGTCTGGCGTGAAGCTGGCCTGCATCAGCTGACCTTTGCCGATGGTGAGGTGATAGAACCACTGCGCAGCCAGCCTATTCCCCGCGGCGATAAAAAAAGCGGCACCCGCGTCAGTATCTGGCCCGATGCAAAATATTTTGATTCTGCGAATATACCCCAAGCTGAGTTACAGCGTTTGCTACGCTCAAAAGCAGTCTTACTACCGGGCGTGAAAGTCACACTGAATAATGCAAAAACCGGCGAATCACAAACCTGGCAATACGATCAGGGTTTGCGCGGCTATCTGACCGAGGCGCTGGCCCAGTATTCGCATGGCGAACCGCTGATTCCGCTGTTTGAAGGCGAGCAATTCGCCAGTGCCGACACAGAAGGCTTTGCTGAAGGCGAAGGTGCGTCATGGGTTGTGGCCTGGACCGAAGAAGGCAATGTGGTGCGTGAATCATATGTGAATCTGATTCCGACGCCAGCTGGCGGCACGCATGAATCCGGTCTGCGCGAAGGCTTATTTGGCGCGGTCAAAAGCTTTGTAGAAATGCATTCGCTGCTACCGAAAGGCGTCAAGCTGTTGCCGGAAGACGTATTTGCGCGCGTCTCATTTGTGTTGTCAGCAAAAGTGCTGGACCCGCAATTTCAGGGGCAGATTAAAGAACGTCTGAATTCTCGCGATGCCGTGCGTCTGGTGTCCTCATTCGCCAAACCACCGCTGGAACTGTGGCTCAATTCGCATGTCGATTACGGCAAAAAACTCGCTGAACTGGTCATCAAACAAGCGCAGTCGCGTTTGCGTTCAGCGCAAAAAGTGGAAAAGAAAAAATCCTCCGGCGTGGCCGTTTTGCCGGGCAAACTGACGGACTGCGAATCCAGCGACATCACCCGCAATGAATTGTTTTTAGTCGAAGGTGATTCCGCCGGTGGCTCCGCAAAAATGGGGCGTGACAAAGAATTTCAGGCGATTCTGCCCTTACGCGGTAAGGTGCTCAATACCTGGGAATCGGAACGTGATCGCCTGTTTGCGAATAATGAAATTCACGATATTTCAGTCGCTATTGGCGTTGATCCACATGGGCCTAACGATAACGTTGATCTGTCGAATCTGCGTTACGGCAAGATCTGTATTTTGTCCGATGCGGACGTCGATGGTTCACACATTCAGGTGCTGTTGCTGACGCTGTTTTTCAAACATTTTCCACAACTCATATCCCGTGGTCACATCTGCGTTGCGCGTCCGCCGCTGTTCCGCGTTGATGCTCCGGCACGTGGCAAAAAGCAGGCGCAAAAAATCTATGCGCTCGATGCTGCCGAGCTGACATCCATCGAAGACAAGTTACGCAAGGAAGGCGTTAAAGACGGCGCATGGAATATTTCCCGCTTCAAAGGTCTGGGTGAAATGAATGCAGAACAATTATGGGAAACCACGATGAATCCTGACACCCGACGCTTGTTACCGGTCAGCCTCGGTGAATTCGATCAGGATTTTTCCGAGGGGCGCTTCAATATGCTGATGGGAAAAGGCGAAGCCGCGGCCCGTCGTGCCTGGATAGAAGAACACGGCAATGCTGTCGAGGCCGATATTTAAGACGCTGGAATGCTTTTGAAGGTCTAAAAATACTCCCCCCAGTATATATAAACACCCCAATGAATATGCGGACATAAGGTGTATTTTCAGACATACTCCCCGAAAATTACAGATGAAGGCAAACAGAACGGCGCTTTGCCGGATGCCACAAAGAATAAAAAACTATGAGCGAACAAGCGAATTTATTTGAACAGACACCGCCGCCAGGTGATGGCGAAGCACTGACGCTGGCGAGTTTCGCCGAACGTGCTTACCTTGATTATGCAATTTCCGTCGTCAAAGGACGCGCCTTGCCGGACGTCTGCGATGGTCAGAAACCGGTGCAGCGCCGCATCCTGTTTGCGATGAACGAACTCGGTCTGAATTCGTCGGCCAAACCTCGTAAATCGGCGGCAGTGGTCGGTGATGTGCTCGGTAAGCTGCATCCGCATGGCGATCAGTCTGTGTATGACGCGCTGGTACGGATGGCACAGGATTTTTCGTTGCGTTATCCGCTGATCGATGGACAAGGTAACTTCGGCTCGCGCGATGGCGATGGTGCCGCAGCGATGCGTTACACCGAAGCACGCCTGACGCCGATTGCCAAATTGCTGATGGACGAAATCGATCAGGGCACCGTTGATTTTCAGCCAAATTATGACGGCACTACCGAAGAGCCGAAACTGCTGCCTGCACGTTTGCCTATGGTGTTGCTGAATGGTGCATCCGGTATTGCGGTCGGTCTGGCCACCGAAATTCCTTCGCATAATCTGGGCGAAGTGGCGAAGGCGGCCGTCGCGCTGATCCGCAATCCGGCAATGAAACACGCGGAGCTGATGGAATATATCCCCGGCCCGGATTTCCCCGGCGGCGGACAAATCATTACACCGGCATCGGCGATTGCCGAGATGTATGCGAGTGGTCGCGGCAGCATGAAAGTGCGGGCACGCTGGAAGATAGAAGATATGGCGCGTGGTCAGTGGCAAGCTGTCGTCACCGAATTACCGCCCGGCGTCTCGTCACAGAAAGTGCTGGAAGAAATTGAAGAGCTGACCAATCCGAAAATCAAAACCGGCAAAAAAACGCTCTCGCCAGAACAGATCGCGTTAAAACAAGTGATCCTGTCGGTGCTCGATACCGTACGCGACGAATCAGGCAAAGATGCGCCTGTGCGTCTGGTGCTGGAACCAAAATCGAAAAATCAGGATCAGGCCGAATTCATGCAGATGTTGCTCGCGCATACATCGCTGGAAACGTCGGCATCGATCAATCTGGTGATGATCGGTGGCGATGGTCGCCCACGCCAGAAAGGGCTGCTCGATATTCTCAGCGAATGGATCGCGTTCCGTTTCACGACCGTCACACGTCGCACCCAATTCCGCCTGAAAAAAGTCGATGATCGTATTCATATACTCGAAGGTCGTGAAGCAGTTTTACTCAATATCGATGAAGTGATCCGCATCATCCGTGAGTCAGATGAGCCGAAACCTGCACTGATACAAGCTTTCCGCTTATCCGACCGGCAGGCGGAAGATATCCTTGAAATCCGCCTGCGTCAGTTAGCACGGCTGGAAGCCATTAAAATTCAGCAAGAGCTCGCGGAATTGCGTAAAGAAAAAGCCGCTTTACATGATTTACTGGATAATCCGGCCTCAATGAAAAAAGCGCTGATTAAAGAAATCGACGCTGATGCAAAACAATACGGCGACGCCCGCCGCACGCTGATAGAAGAAGCGGTTCGTGCCTCTGTAGAGCAGAAAGTCGTCGATGAGCCGGTCACGGTCGTCATTTCAGAAAAAGGCTGGGTACGCGCCCGCACAGGGCACGGACATGAAGCCAGCCAGTTCACGTTCAAGGCGGGTGACAGTCTGTATGGCACATTTGAATGTCGTACGGTTGATCATTTACTGGTGTTCGGCTCGAACGGCAGAGTCTATTCTGTCCCAGTCTCCGCCCTGCCCGGCGCGCGTGGCGATGGCGTGCCGATTACCACCCTGATCGATCTCGCAGCCGGCACAAAAATTCTGCATTACTTCGCCGGCAACAGCGACATAAGTTTATTGCTGGCATCGGATGCCGGCTACGGTTTCACTGCCAAAGTGGGCGACATGGTTGGTCGTATGAAGGCAGGTAAAGCGTTTATGACGCTGGAAGAGAACGATCTGCCACTGCCGCCGTCAGTGATCGCCGAAGATGCAAGTGCGATTGCCTGTTTATCCGGCAACGGCCGTTTGCTGGTCTTCGGTCTGAATGAAATCAAACAATTGTCGAGCGGCGGACGCGGCGTAATTCTGATGGAACTCGAAGACAAAGAAGCCCTGCTTGCGGCACAGGTAATCAGCCAGAAAGGTGTCCGTGTAAGCGGTACCGGACGCGGCGGCAAAGCGCAGGAGGTGAATCTGAGCGCCAATGCACTGACGATTCACATCAACAAACGTGCCCGCAAAGGCAAGCCACTGGAAGCAAAAATCAAGGCCAGCAGCCTGCAGAAATTGAGTTGAGCAGCGTTCGTCAATCGCAGCAAAAAAAAGCCTGAAGATGCTTCAGGCTTTTTTTATTGAGCGGTCATTTTGAGTGTTCGCTTACCAGTAACACCACCTCCGCTATGCAGGTCTCAGGCGATCGTGATGCAATTGCGTCCGCTTTGTTTGGAGACATACATCGCTGCGTCGGCGGCATCAAACAAGGTATCGACATCGCCACATAACTCCAGGTCGGCGATACCGGCAGAAAACGTCGAAGAAAATTCCTTGCTTTCTGAATGCTGAAGAATTTTCGCAAAAGCAACACGGACCTGATCCAGTACACGGCGTGCGGTACTCGCATCGGTATGCGGAAAAATAACAGCAAACTCTTCCCCACCGTAACGTCCGACAATATCAGTGCGGCGCAGACGCTGACGCAGCAAACGTGCCAGTGTCCGCAGTACGTGGTCGCCGGCAGCATGCCCGTGCATATCGTTGACTTGCTTGAAATAGTCGATATCAATCATCGCCAGTGCCAGCGGCGTCGCATTACGATGCGCCTGCAAAATCTCGGCTGCAAGGTGCTCCTTGATCGCAGTATGGTTATATAAGCCGGTCAGGCCATCGCGCATAATCAGCGCACGCAGGGAACGATAGCGCTCGGCTCGGGTGGACAGCGAGGAAATCAGGTAATCCGGCGCAACCGGTTTGGTAATGAAATCATCCGCACCAGCACGCACGGCTTCCAACTGCTTCTGCGGATCGGCTTCGCTGGATAAAAAGACGATAGGCACATCCACATACGAATTATCCTGACGGATCAGTTGCGACAACTCTATCCCGCTGCACAGCGGCATGTAGACATCCAGCAGCAATAGCTCAGGACGGAAATCTGTCATGACAGATAACATCCGGGTCGGCTCATTGAGCAACTGCACGATCATGCCGGCATTACGCAAAATCGCGCCGTAATAGTTCGCCGTCACCACATCATCATCGACGATCAGTACCCGGTAACCGTTAGTTTCATCCCGCTGCAGGATCGTGTCGATTCTTTCAGTCAGCTCGACCACATCAACCGGCTTCGTAAAATAGCCGTCGCCTCCGGCATGCACGGCCAGTAAGCGTGATTCAAAGCTGCTGGATTTCGAAATGAAAATCGTCGGAATACGCAGACGTTGCAACTGTGCGACTTTTTTTATTTCTTCCACCCCACCGGTGCCATCTTCAGCAGACCCCATATCAATCACGATCGCATCCGGGCGCCGGCGCGCCACTGCCAACACCAGATCTTTCGGTTGTGCGATGCAGACGGTTTCGTAACCGAAATGCTCTAATTGTGTCGTGATTTCCTGATTTTGCCGGCAGTCCTGATTGACCAGACAAATCAGCCGCGACTGGTTCTCCGGCGAAGCTGGTTCGGTCAAACCAGGAGCCAAGGCGTCACTCAGTGTATTTTCTTTATTCAGGTTATTCAGAGCGGCAGCAAAATAGTCGCGGACATCGCGGGCATAATCGTCGAGTTCAGTCTGACTCCACTCTGCGCCAGTTAATAAAGGTTTCAGACGGGATTCGAACACGCGGGCCTGCACACCCAGTTCTTCAAAACCAAAAGTACCGGCGGAACCTGCCATCGTATGCAAATGACGATGCAAGGCAGCCAGCGACTCTTTGTCATGGGGATTGTGTACATACTGACCTAATGCTCCCGTGATTTCATCAAACCGGGAGGGTAATTTCTGCAAAAAAACTTCTTCTAATTTACGCAATTTTTCTTGCAGACTATCCATTTTTTCGGACATTTACTTTCTTTCCTGCCAGAGCTTGGCAACCTGCGCGGACAATTCCATAGGATCAAACGGTTTCGCAATCACACCAATGGCACCTAAGGAATAATATAGTTCCAATTCATAGGTCTGCACTTTGGCCGTCATAAAAACAACTGGTGTCGTCGCCGTCGCCGGTAACCGACGTAACTCAGCCAATGTCGTTGGCCCGTCCATATTCGGCATCATCACATCGAGCAAAAGCAAATCCGGTACAAACCCTGCATTCACCTCAGACAATGCCTGACTGCCGGAACTGCAAGTCTTCAGCACAAAGCCACCAACAACCTCAAGGGCAATCTGCGCCACCGTCTGTATATCGGGGTCATCCTCAACATACAAAATGTTGACCAGGTTTGCAGATGTCATACCCACTCCTTCAGCAAAATTAATACTCAGATTACTCAGTTCAGATCCGCTTACTTCAATGAAAAATCAACGCGATTAGGAGCACCTTTATCTTTGATGCCATCCGCATTGAGTTTGGGTGCAATCAGGAACATACGCTCACGCCCGACCTGTGCCACGTCTTCGAGATAATCGCGCACGGCATCAGCACGTCTTTGTGCCAGTTCCCGCAAATCATCGGTATCGACTGTCAGATTTTGCAATAACAATTGCTCCGCTTCTGCATCCGGCAGTGTTTTTGCTAATCCCAGCATATTCCGTGGCTTGGTGAATTTGGCCGCATCATATAAAGCTTGCAGAAACTTATGTCGTTCGTCTGCGGTCAGCGTCAGTGATTCTGATTTGATACCGCGGTTTTTCCGCCCCAGTTCGCGCCATTTGGCCTCACGCAGGCGGCTTTCCAGCATTTCACGTTTTACACCTTCCGTATCACTTTTGACTTCGACACGACCGGTGATATCTAGACGCAGGCTGGCACGCTCCTTCAGTGCTTTTGCCAGATGATCGAGTTTTTCAGTGGCTGCCGGCGTCAAGGCTGCACTGCCGGGATTGAATTCGAGATACGCCAGCTCTTCACCGCCACCGCCAAATATCGAACCAAGCAAAGCAAACGGAGAAGTCACCGCCTTGGTAATGATGTTCACAAACACTTTAAAAATAATGCTGCCGACAGAAAACTGCGGATCAGATAAAGAGCCTGAGATCGGCAAATTGATCGTGATCCGGCCCTGATTGTCACGCAACAGAGCCACCGCCAGCATGACCGGCAATTTGGTCGCACTCGGACTATCCACCCTTTCACCAAACGTCAGTTGATCCAGCCTGAGCTCATTTTCTGCAGTCAGTTGCTGATTTTCTATCTTATAACTGGCCTGCGCCGATAACTTGCCTTTTTCTATCGCGTAACCGGCATATTTTGCGGCATATGGCGTCAGCTTGGTCAACTCGATACCATTCGCGCTGCCTTTAATATCCAGAAATACCGGTGTCGATAAGGGATTCATGCTGCCTGAGATCAGCAAAGGTGCGTCATCATCCACTTTGCCATTCAGCTCCACCGTTGCCACTTGTGGGTTGTCGGATGAAATCGTCCCTATGCTGCCGCTGATGCCAGTCAGATTCGCATGGTAATTCGGCTGTATGAAATTGTCCGTGAAATTGACATTACCGCCGGTAATCACGGTTTGCCCTATACGCATAATGACCGATGACGGAGTTCCCGTCACAGGCAATTTCTGGGTGACGGTATTTTTACCGGCAAGAACGGCGCTGCTCTTCGCAGTTATTTCTTTCGGTGTTGCTGCTGCATTAACAGGTGTATCTTTCGCAGCTTTACTGACCAGAATATTCTGCAAATTCAGGCGTGCCTTGTCCGACAAGACCAGGCGTGCAAAAAAATCATTCAGGCTCAGTTTTTTGACATCAATCAGTTGCTGGGATTTTCCGATTTTTGCATGCATGCCTTCGGCTGAAATCGCTTTCCAGTCAAGAAAATCCTCGTCTGTTCCATTTTCAAATATCTGAAAATTATTCAGACTCAGCATGCCGTCGTAATCAATCTGACGGTCAGCTTCCAGTACATTTGTCAGCACCAGCTTCCCCTTAGCCGTGCCACCACCTTTTACGATCTGCACATTCAGAAATTGTGAAAAATACGAAGATAGTCGCGCAATCGGCAAACTCTCGGTATCCAGATTCACATTCACTTTTTTCATGCCAGCGGAACTGTTGCCGTCCAGATTCAGCTTCGCACGCCGGTTCAGCTTCGATTGCAGACGGAAACTGACGTCTTTAGAGAAATCACTGCTCAGTTGCGCCAGATTCAGGTTGATGCTGTTCAGGTTTAATTTCACTTCCGGAGTAACCGACTGATCAAGAAAATCGATTTCACTGTTTTTCAGATCAAATTGATTCAGGCTGATTTTCCACGGCGCAGCTGCTGTGCTTTTAGCAGGTGGCAATTCAGCGTTGGCAGTTCTGACGACGTTGCCTTTGCTCGCAGAGGAAGCTGACTCAGGCAACCAGCTCTGCATCAGCATCGCCGCCGATTTATCGCGCCGGATATCGGCCCGCAAACCATCAAATTCGACGGTTCCCATCTGTATCGTGCGGTTTGCGGAGTTAAGTAATGATTTATTCAGCGCAAAAGATTTGAGCGCAATGCTACCGTCACTGGCTTTCCCCTTTAGCAGGAGATCACGCAGTCTGAGTGACAAATCACTGAGCTGAAATTCGCCGGCCTTCAGGCTAACGCCGGATTCCGCATCCAGTTTGCCACTGACGTTCGCCTTCAAAAACGGGTTCAGAAAAGCCTGATAATTGGCGAGCGCCACATCGCTGATCTCAAGCTTGCCATTCAGCGTAGAGGAAAAAATCTGCAATTGCCCGTCAAACCCGATTTTTTCATCGGCTTTTGTTTCCAGGCTCAGTTTCAGTTGCGCTGGCTTGACGTCTTTTGCGGTCGATAACTGCTGCGCATTCAAGCTGATGTTTTGCAATTCCAGTTTTTGTTCTGGTCTGGCATGCACGGCGTCAGAAAAGTGTATCTGTCCATTCGTCACCTGCAGATCCTGCACCTGCACGAGTGGCAACGGTGCCGGGTTTGCTGTCGCTGTTGCCGCCGTCACCACTGGTGTGGTTGTGGACGTTTTTCCGGCTACAGCAGTCGTTGCCACCCCTGATTTACCAACGGGCGCGGCTTGCAGATTCGCCCAGTTCAGGCCATGCTGCGCATCAAAATCCAGCCATACCTGTGGTGCACTCAGAATCAATTGTTGCAATTCTGTCGCTGCCGTCATCAGATTCATCTGACGTATCCGCGCCTGCAACCCCTCCAGCTTCAGCAAAGGCTGGCTTTGTTTATCTTTCAGGAATACATCGTGTAAACGCACATCGCCAGACAGAAAAATTTCTGTCTGCTTTTTCTGACTGAAGGTCAGATTAAGCTTGCTGCTCAGCCTGGCGCTCTCAACCTGCACCGGCAGGGCAACCGGGACATAAGGCGTCAGCTGTGCCAGATCTAATTGATCGAAATCGATCGCCAGCGTGCTTTCATGGGTTGCAGAAAATGGCTTGGCGCGCGCCTGCAAAGAAAAATCCGCACCGTTGAAATGCGCTGATAACCTGGGTTCGACAAAACTGTCAGCCTGTTTCGGGAAATTGGAAATGAAAGGTAAGCCTACCTGCAAGTATGTCAGTTTAAATTGCTTACCGAAGACCTGGTCATCAAAGACGATAGTGCCTTTGCTGATCTGTATATTCGCAACAGAAAAACGCAGCGGCGCATCACTTTTCGGTGAGGCTGCAATTTTATCGAGCACATCGCTGACGTTATAGCGGCTAGGCTGAGCCGCGCTGTAACGCACCAGATGCACATCCGGCGCGGTCAGGAAAAGCTCGTCAAGCACCAGTGCTCGGTGAAATAAAGATGTGATGGATAAATTGACCCTGAGTTCCTGCGCTGATACGGCAGGCGTTTTCTGATCGGCTTCGTAAAGACGGATATCGGTCGCCGTCAGCGCCAGCGAAAACGGAGAAAAACTGATCGTCCCGATGTCCAGCTTACGGCCGGTCTGTTGCTGTACCTGCTCTATCGCGATACGCTTTACAAGAACCGGAAGAAATAGATAGCTGAGTAACACCAACAGCGCGACAAATACCACTGCCCCGGCAAGCCTGTGCCCTGGGCGCCAGCGCTGAAAACGGGACGGAAAAGAAATAAGCGGTAATGGCACTGTGAACCTCTGAGCGTAGGTAAAAATGAAGCAATAAGCCTCTGCAGAGCCTCATTTTTGAATTGAATATTATTTTTCCAGCATTATACTTCCCGCTCTGCGCCTGAGCGGACAAAACCCGGGCTGCGCGGGTTAAATAATGTGTCAAAAGATTACCAGCGTGTGTTCAGAATCAGTGAATATTGACGCGGATCTGAAACAGATTCTGCATAAGCGCGGCAGACTTTGTTATCAGGAACTAACGATGGGTATCGGTCAGTCGCGGACTGCGCACCGGATGCCTGACGTACTCCCCTGCCAGGACACATCTTACTTTGACCATCAACTATCTCGCTGGTGAGTCTCTCAGATTCCGACCGTGCGACCGCCGAAAACTCTGCCCCGCAGCGGATTGGCGCCGATGTGATAGGCCAGATCAGCCGGTCGCTGTATCTGCCACAAAATAAAATCGGCTATTTTTCCGACTTCTAATGTTCCGCTGACGTCTGCCATACCCAATGCCTGTGCCGCATGACAGGTGACGCCCTGCAGGGCTTCCAGCGGTGTCAAACGAAACAGGGTACAGCCCATATTCATGGCCAGTAACAGCGAAGTCATGGGCGATGTGCCGGGGTTGCAATCGGTCGCCACGGCGATCTTCACACCGGCAGCACGTAACGCCTGCACCGGAGGCAATTGCGTTTCACGTAAAAAGTAAAAAGCACCGGGCAGCAACACGGCGACCGTACCGCTGGCGGCCATCGCAGCGATCCCTGCGTCCGACAGATATTCCAGATGATCCGCCGAAAGCCCCTGATAACGCGCAGTTAAGGCCGCCCCACCCTGATCGCATAATTGCTCTGCATGGAGTTTCACCGGCAAACCGAGTGCTTGCGCAGCCATAAATACCCGCTCAGTCTGCGCCGGAGAGAAACCGATTTTTTCACAAAACACATCAGCAGCATCCACCAAACCTTCAGCCACCAGCGCCGGTAACATTTGCTCGCACACCAGCGTGATGTAATCGTCTGGCCGACCGGCATATTCCGGTGGTAAGGCGTGCGCTCCCAGAAAAGTGGTCTTGACGCGAACCGGAAACTCACGTCCTATGCGCCGCGCGACACGCAGCAGCCGCGCTTCACTAGGTAAATCCAGACCATAGCCGGACTTGATCTCCAGCGTGGTCACACCTTCACTGAGCAATGCGCGCAGACGTGGCAGGGTCGCTTGCAATAATTCATCTTCGGTCGCAGCTCTGGTCGCCCTGACGGTGGAGAGAATGCCGCCCCCCTGCCTTGCAATGGTTTCATAACAGACGCCATTCAGGCGCGCTTCAAACTCATCGCTGCGGTTACCGGCGTATACCAGATGCGTATGGCAATCGGTCAGCCCCGGCGTGACCCAGCAGCCAGCGCCATCATGCTGAGTTGTGACCGAATAATTTGCAGGCAAGGTATTGCGCTCACCCAGCCAGACGATCTTGCCGTCACGAACAGCAAGCGCTGCATCATTGATCTCGCCATAGCCATTTGTCATGGTCGCGAGGTGGATGTTGATCCACAAACTGTCCCAGTGCGACATCAGTCCGCCCCTTTATCGAGAAATTCAAGCGTGATCAGAAACAGGATGGCGCCCTCATCGGCAGTCAGCTCCAGTGCTATGCCTGATGCAGGATGGGTTTCGTTCAACAGCATAAGATCGCCGCTGCAAAATACTTCCTCCGCTGTTTCTGGCGTTGTCAGGCGGGCATTGCCAGCAACGCAGTACAGCAAGATTTGCCGGGCACCCTGCGCATCAATATGATAATGGCCGCTTAATAGCTTACGCATCGTATGAGTACAAACATCGCGGCGCGTCATCATGTTCAGATCCGACACGCTGCTCTCTGCCAATTCAGCCGCTACCTCGAGCTCGCCTGTAAAGCAATACGGTGCGCTGTTTTGCGTCAGATGCACCGCACCCGATGGTGTAGTTCCCTGCTCAGCCTTCGTATGCAAAATCAAAGCTGCGCCAGACAACACGGCTAGCGTTCTGTCTATGCCGGGGAAGCTGGAAAACGGCCCATCAACCGCTACCTGCGCCGCACTCAGACGCCAGATGAAATTATCCAGATCGGCACCAGCCGGAAAAATCGCCAGCTCCGTCGTGCTGCCGCCGCCATTTTTCCAGGGCATCGTCTGGTAATCGCTCTCCGACCAACGCTGCATCAACATACGTCATGCCAGATATAAATGCTGATACAAATGCTGATACAAATGCTGGCATTCAGCGCTGATGCGGCCAGAGACCACCAGTTCTTTAGCGGCCTCAATGTCGGGTGCGAAAAAACGGTCCTTGTCATAGAACGCAACTTGATCCCGCAAGGTCTGATGCACCTGAGCCAGCAAAGACGAGGTCTTCAGTGGCGCGTGGAAATCCACGCCTTGCGCCGCCGCCAGCAATTCAATCCCGACAATGGTCGCTGTATTTTGTGCCATTTCATGCAGGCGACGTGCGCCATAGGTCGCCATACTGACGTGATCTTCCTGATTAGCCGAGGTCGGAATCGAATCGACGCTGGACGGATGCGCGTGCGATTTGTTTTCGGAAGCCAGCGCAGCTGCTGTCACATGCGCGATCATGAAACCAGAATTCAGACCTGATGATGGCACCAGAAATGGTGGCAAACCAGATAAGGAGGCATCGATCAGCAAGGCAATCCGACGTTCGGAAATAGCACCGATTTCAGCAATGGCGAGCGCCAGCGTATCGGCTGCAAATGCAACCGGCTCAGCATGAAAATTTCCACCGGAGATGACTTCGCCGGTGTCGACAAATACCAGCGGATTATCGGTCACGGCATTCGCTTCGATCAGCAAAGTGCGCGCTGCGTTATTGATGATATCGAGGCAGGCACCCATGACCTGAGGCTGACAGCGCAGGCAATATGGGTCTTGTACGCGCTCATCGTTGACCAGATGGGATTGACGGATTTCGCTACCGACCAGAAGCTTACGATAAATTTCTGCCGTTGCCATCTGCCCCGGCTGACCACGACTGCTGTGTATGCGAGGATCAAACGGTGCATCGCTGCCTTTGGCCGCATCGACCGACAAAGCGCCGGTAATGGTCGCAGCTTCCAGCAAACGTTCCGCCATGAATAAGCCATGCAGGGCGAGCGCCGTTGATACCTGCGTACCGTTAATCAGCGCCAGTCCTTCTTTTGCGGCCAGCACCACCGGCGTGATGCCGGCATCCGCCAGCGCCTGTTTAGCCGGTAGCAGTCTGCCGTTGACGCGCACATCGCCTTCGCCCAGCAGCGCCAGCGTCATGTGCGATAACGGTGCCAGATCACCCGAAGCACCGACCGAGCCTTTGACGGGGATGGTCGGCATAATGCCAGCGTTGAGCATGGCGATCATGGTATCGATCACCACTGCGCGGATGCCAGAGACACCGCGTGCCAGGCTGGCGATTTTCATTGCCAGGATCAAGCGCACGACCTCATCGGCAATCAATTCGCCCGAACCCACCGAGTGCGACAAAATCAGATTGCGTTGTAAAAGTTCAAGCTGATCGTCTGGTATCCGGGTTTTCGCGAGTTTGCCAAAGCCGGTATTGATGCCGTATGCGGCATCACCTTTGGCAACGATTTTTTGTATCATTTCTGACGATGCGTGTATCGCCGGATACGCAGACGCAACCAGCTTTAGCGGCGTCGGACTGATCCAGATGCGACGCAAATCCGACAAGGTGAATTCGCCAGGATATATCTCAAGATGCTTGCTCATTTCTTTTTTGCTTTCTTAATAGGATGTCGCAATGGATTGTCTCAATGCCTGTGCGCCTCTTCAGGCATTTTTGCGCCAGGAAGCCCGTAATACGAGGGCATTTTCTTGTCAATTCAGACGATCTGCTTATTTAAGCATCGGTAAGTTCAGACCTTCGCGCTTAGCACAGGCTACGGCTTCTTCGTAACCCGCATCGGCATGACGCATCACACCGGAACCGCAATCGTTGACCAGTACGCGCGCCAGACGTTTCGCGGCGGCATCCGACCCGTCAGCCACAATCACCATACCGGAATGCTGCGAATAACCCATGCCTACGCCGCCACCATGATGCAAAGAAACCCAGCTGGCGCCACCGGCGGTATTCAGTAAGGCATTCAACAAAGGCCAGTCAGAGACGGCATCGGTGCCATCCCGCATCCCTTCGGTTTCGCGATTCGGGCTGGCGACCGAACCGGTATCGAGATGATCACGACCGATCACGACCGGCGCTTTGAGCTCGCCGTTTTTGACCATTTCATTAAAGGCCAGCCCGGCGATATGACGTTCGCCCAGACCTAGCCAGCAGATACGTGCCGGCAGGCCCTGAAACGCGATACGTTCACCCGCCATGTCCAGCCATTTATGCACGCCTTTATTGTGTGGGAATAATTCCTTGATTTTGGCGTCGGTTTTACGGATATCTTCCGGATCACCCGACAAAGCCACCCAGCGGAATGGGCCTTTGCCGTCGCAGAACAGCGGACGGATATAGGCCGGTACAAAGCCGGGGAAATCGAAGGCATTTTTTACGCCGGTATCGAATGCAACCTGACGGATATTATTGCCATAGTCAACAGTAGGGATGCCCATCGCATGGAAATCCAGCATAGCCTGTACATGCACCGCACAAGCCTGAGCCGCATCTGCAGTCAGCTTCGCGTGTTGCGATGAATCGTGCTGAGCAGTTTTCCACTGCTCCACGCTCCAGCCTATCGGCAGGTAACCATTGATCAGATCATGGGCCGAAGTCTGGTCAGTCACCAGATCCGGCTTCATGCCGCCCGCTTTAGCGCGCTTAACCAGTTCAGGCAGAATTTCAGCAGCATTGCCGAGCAAGGCGATAGAAACCGCTTCTTTACGTTCGCAGTGATGCTGTATCAATGCCAGCGCATCGTCCAGGTCCTTCGCTTGTTTATCGACATAACGGGTACGCAGACGGAAGTCGATACTACTTTGCTGGCATTCGATATTCAGCGAAACTGCTCCGGCGAAGCTGGCCGCTAATGGCTGAGCGCCACCCATGCCGCCGAGGCCAGCGGTCAGTATCCAGCGCCCGCCCCAGTCGCCGTTGTAATGCTGACGTCCGGCTTCGGCGAAGGTTTCATACGTTCCCTGCACGATGCCCTGAGTGCCAATGTAAATCCAGCTGCCTGCGGTCATCTGGCCATACATAAACAGACCTTTGCGGTCGAGTTCATTGAAGTGTTCCCAGTTGGCCCATTTCGGTACCAGATTGGAATTCGCGATCAGTACGCGTGGCGCATCTTCATGGGTCTGAAATACACCGACCGGTTTGCCTGACTGTATCAACAGGGTTTCATTGGCTTCCAGCGCTTTGAGCGAAGCCAGAATCTGGTCATAGCATTCCCAGTTACGCGCAGCGCGACCGATGCCGCCATACACCACCAGATGCTTAGGGTTTTCAGCAACGGCCGGGTCCAGGTTATTTTGTATCATGCGATAAGCCGCCTCAGCCACCCAGGTTTTACAAACCTTCTCTGCACCATGCGGTGCGTGAATAACACGGCTGGCATCCCAGCGCGGATCGTTTTGAAGAATATCGGACATACGGTGTCTCCTGATCTCAGATGATGTGCGGAAAATATCGCCGGACATTGTGTGCAGGGTGCGACGCATACCCGCGTCGCCCCATTTGTTTTTTTGAGTTTAAGTTGTATATACAACTTTTGCAAGCGGATTTTTAGTGAGACAATAGCGTCATCATTTCAGCAGGAATCCCGTGCCAAAAGTACAAGTCAATGTCCCCGCTTTCCAGACGATAAAAAATTACTTATTGAAAGAAATTCAGTCAGGCACCTGGAAAGAAGGCGATGTAATCCCATCCGAAGCTACGCTGGCAGAGCAATTTGGCGTTTCGCGTATGACCGTCAACCGCGCGGTACGCGAACTGACCAGCGAACAGATCCTGCACAGAATTCAGGGCTCGGGCACCTATGTCGCGCAGCAGAAATACCAGGCGACGCTGGTGGAAATCAAAAGCATCGCCGAAGAGATCCGTTCTCGTGGACACGCGCACCGCAGCGAGTTACATCTGTTAAAAGAAGTTCCGGCGAACGAGCAACTTGCGCATGAATTCCAGGTCAAACCCGGGCATCGCCTGTTTCATTCAGTCATCGTCCACTTTGAAGACAACGTTGCGATTCAGGTCGAAGACCGCTGGGTCAATTCCAGTGTTGCACCCGACTATCAGCAACAGGACTTCACCAGTATGACGCCGAATGAATATCTGGTTGCAGTAGCACCGCTGCAGGGCGTCGATTACCGTATAGAAGCAATGATGCCGTCAAAACAAATTGCAGCCATGTTAAAGATTGAAGTCAAGGATACTTGTCTGGTTTTGCACAGAAAAACCCGTTCCAAGGGAAAGATTGCAACTGTTGTCACAATGTGGCACCCAGGAAAACGCTACCAGTTTACAGGCAGTTTCTAATGACAAAATGACCGAACACGTCATCGAAAAACCGCGCTGACACGATGCAAAACCGGACTGATACGTTACGACATGATCTGGTAACAGTCTTGTAACAACGCTTGTACTGCCAAGCAGTTAAAATGCAGGCTGAATGAAGGAAAACACCATGGCAAAAAAGAATGAACTTGATCCGGAAACCGAAGCACTGATTGCATGGTGCACAGAAGTCGAAGGTTTTTTAGTCGCTGGCGGTGCGACCATCGCACAGGCACAGGATCATATAGAAGAGCAAATTGAGTGGTTCACCGATTTGTTTTTTGATGGTTTAAGTCCGGAAGAAGCAGCAAAAGAGGCGCTCGCTTGAGGATAAATCATAGTAAAACCAGCCTCTGCTCACATGAAGTTTAGATTAAAAATGCGTCGTTTATTTTTATACTTGTCAGTCGCACTGTCACTGAATCTGGTCAGTGCCTGCTCTGCCACTAAATCTCCGGCACAGCAACATGAAGAGTTCGGTGCCAGTGGAGTATTTACGCGCAGCTTTCCAGGTACTGAACAGTCTGCGTGTGAAGCCGCCCGGCGAGCGTTGCTGAGTCAGGGATACGTGATCAGTGACTGGAAGCCTTCGATCCTCAAAGGTCGTCGTAAATACCAGCACGATGCCGAGGTCCATGCTGAAATCGAATTCAATGTCGTTTGCGTCGCCAACAGCCTGGGCAGCAACAGCACGACCATCTTCGCCAACGCCGTACGTGATCGATATTCGCTGAAAAAGAGTAACACCTCGGCCAGTATCGGCGTCAGCGCGATAGGTTCCGTATCCCTACCGTTCGGTACGACAGATGATGCGATGGTTAAAGTCGCCAGTGAGACGATACCGACCGGTCAGTTTTATAACCAGTTTTTTGATCTGGTCGAACGTTATCTCGATAGCGTGCAAACACCGGCTGAAGCTGAGACAGAAAAAAAGGAAAGCGTAGCCGTTAAAGCGATACTGCCTGAACAGTCTTCCGCTCCGGATCAGGCGGGCAAAGAAATGAATAAATCAGACGCCGATAAGAATGCCGGGAATTAAGCTGCCTTTTGAAAAACCCATGCAGGCAGATGACCTACAACGATTGCTGACGCTGAAAATGCCTTACGGTAAATATGAAGGCCGGTATATTGCCGATTTACCGGGGCATTATCTGGGCTGGTTTGCGCGTGAAGGTTTTCCAAAAGGAGAGATAGGCAGATTATTGGAACTGATGTACGAGATTGACCATAATAATCTCAGGGAACTGCTGAATCCTCTGCGGCAAGCAACAAAATAAACAACGCGACCCAGACTACGTTGCAGCAATATTCGTCAACACCGTCGTTCTATTCATATCATGCCAGCATGCACAGACAAATTAAAACTGGCGAACAAAAAAAGCGGCGCAATTGATTTGTGCTGCTTTTTTATTTCAGTAAAAACAGTACAGCTAAAGCTCAGGCAAGTATGGTACCTGACAAGGCTCGCAACTGATCGACGACATCGTGATCAATCTGCATCTTTTTTGCAGCCGGAATCACCAGCGTGGTGATCTGCTTGAGTGCCGCCTGTGGCAATTCACAGAGACGAATTTTATCCGCTCTGGTCTGCTCCAGCGGGTGGGTAGCAGCCTCATAAAAAATCACCTCATGATCAGGCGAATATGTTTTCATGAGTTTATTCACGATAATCTGTAAATGCGCAGGTTCTGTTTCAAAACGTTTGAGTGTCAGATCGCCAGCAATACCAATCTGCCACAAAATCAGCAAAGCCGTCGGATCAATCTGACGCTGATAAATCATAAATTGCGTGGCTTCCATCGACTGCATGCCGACGGTTCCCGGGTCGATTCCTAGATCGGCAACCAGACAATCCAGCGCAGAGATACCCGGCTCCATATGCGCTTCAAAACCCTCCTGCCGCGCGTCAGCAATTGCCATGTGTGAGATGCAGGCGAAAATACCGGGATGCCCATAAAATGCCGCGCAGACTTTTTTCCCCCGCCGGACTTCATGCAAAATCGTATCAGCCATACGACGATAAGTATCCCGCCGGGTCTTGCCATCGACTTTCGTATCGTCGTAGTGATCTAATAAACAGACATACTCTTTCGCCACACCTTGCAACCATTTGCGGGTGAACATGTTAGGAACGGCAGCGATCACTACGTCAAATGATTCGATATAGCTTTTTGCCAACGGCGTCAATTGTCCCGCCATGCGCATACCAGTGCCAACACACACTAATTTTCCTGCTTTTTTATGTGACATTGAATTTTATGAAAATACGGAAACGCGATTACGCCCATCTGCTTTGGATTGATACAACGCTTTATCGGCTGCTTGCATCAGTTCTAGGAAACCATCAATACCAGCAGCAGCGTTAACCGTCATTGTTGCCACGCCAAAGCTTGCACTTAAAGGAAAATGGATACCACGGGATTCGGTGTCTATCATATTGATCACGTGTCGGCAGCGCTCTGCAAGTTGTACGCCGGCTTCCTGCTCAGTCGCGGGTAAAAAAATAGCAAATTCCTCGCCTCCGATACGCCCGAAAACATCATTTTTTCGCAATACGCTTGCAACAGCCTGACTCACACTTTTTAACACCCAGTCACCGGCAGCATGACCGCAAGTGTCATTCACATTTTTAAAAAAATCCATATCGAACAATATCAGAGTGACTGCGGCGGTACGATGCTGAACACCTGCCTCAGCCACACTCATAAAGTGAGAACGATTGCTGATCTGCGTCAACCCATCCAGCTCTGCATGACGTTTGAAAATATTTTTCTGTCTGATAACTTTCCACAACCAGACGCCCAGCACACAAATAAAACACAGTACCAAGGCGATAATCAGCAACAGATTCTGATTGCTCTTTTTCTCTAATTTTTTTTCAACATCGAGAATTTTGTTTTTCTGTTCGAGTACCAGCATTTGATTTGCTTTGTCCTGAATCTCGAACTTAACACGCTGGTAAGCAAGATTTTTCTGCAACTGTTGATCAAGCAGTTTATTTTTTAAAGTCAGCGCGGTGTCAGCATACTCCAGCGCGGCGAAATACTGCCCCTGCGATCGTTTGATATCCGCCATAATTTCACTGGCTTTTTCCAGTAAAAGAACGACATTTTCTTTTTTTGCCCGGGCATATGCGTTTAAACCGTATAACTCAGCCTGCTGTGTTTTTCCCGTTTTTAGATAAGCTTTTGCAAGTGCCGTTTCCAGCTGTATCAAGTAATCAGAACTCTGACTATTTTTTTTTAACTCTTCAAGCAAAGGTATTCCGGATTTGATACCCAGAGCATAATTACCAGATTCAATCACATCAATATTGGCAATTGTTTTAATCAAAAGCGAAATGAAAAATAGCTTTTGCTGGTCACAAGTCGCGATGGCACTGTTCAACAGTGCGTTAGCTTTTTCACGATGCCCCATTAAAAAACTGATTTCAACCTGATCACCGATCCCCAGACAGCTTGCGGAACTTGGAATTTCATTCAGATCCAGCTCAGGCAGACGCAGCGCATATTCCATCGACTCCTCATATGCACGCAATGAATTCAGGATAGTAATCGCTGATTGCAAGACATCAATCTTGGCATTTTTATTTTTCAGCTTAGGCAGCATTACTATGCTCTGATTCATATAATTCAGCGCATTTTCGTACTCACCCAAATTGATGTAACCATCCGATAGCTGGTATAAGAATCGGGCACGATAATCGATATCAGAAATACCTGGGATAACGGACTGAACAAATTCAACACGCTCGCGATGTTTTCCGAGAAAACCGAGCGCCGACGCGCGTAAAAGATAAAATCTATTTCTTTGTTCAGTAGAAAAAGTCTTCTGCTGCGACGTCAGCTCGTCTAATTTCCTGAGCGACTCACCCGGGGAATTGAGTAAGCTCCGGGAGACAATTTTTAACAACGTATCGTTTTTTTCTTCGGTGCCAGCCAGACTGGATTGCGAACATAATGAGATGAGCAGCGTTACGCCGAATAATAAAAACCTCGTAAATGCCTTCATTATTGCGCACGCCGCTAAACACATCAGTGGGTAGTTTCAACTGTCTGGAGCGTGGGCAGGTTCGCCACATCAATCCCGATCACCTTGGCCACTCTGGATTTATCACCTGAAAGCAGCGCATTCTTTTCCTCTTCATTTAAGCCAAAACTATCCATTGCAGCGACAGGGTTGGCAGCAAATGCTTCACGTGCTTCAGCGTTTTGATCCAGATAATTCAGATAGTCCAGCAGTTTTGACATAGAGATTCTCAGATGAAAATTAACAACATTACTTCGAAGAAAACATTCTATTCGGTTTCATCTGAAATGTAAGCAAAAGTTACCGACATTAGATTATCCGCAACACCGGATAACAACGCCATTCTGGTTCTCTGTAGCGCTCGCAATGCGTGAAAATAAAATCGAGTACTGCTTCCTGATTATTCAGCAACTCGGGATGGCCCTGCTTCCAGGCATCAAACAAAGCCAGAGTAGCCGGTTCGTCGCGCAGGATTTCTGCCGCGGTATCTTCAAAGACGTAATCGGAATACGCCTCCTTTTTTTCCAACACACTGTTGAAGAATCCCCAGCGGAAAAAGCTGTCATGCGCTTGTGGCTCCAGTGTTTCCATCACATACCGTGCCTGTGGCTGATTAAGATCAATCAGGTAGTCACCGGGTACAGCCTGCACTGTCTGCTGATGGCTGACGAGCGTCAGCTGGTCGTGAAACAGATGCCCCTCATACGCGTTCGGACGCGACTGCACAGATTCAATCCGGTAAGTCTGTGCTTCAAGCATCTGTACTTTTTCGACGCGCTGCATCTGCACACCATTCCATTGCAGTCGCTCGATCACCGCGCGCCATGCTTGTGGCACCAGATAGGCTTTGGGACGAGTAACAGTCACATCACTGACAAAGTGATTAAAGTAAGGAATCGGCTTTTCCCACGGCTGACTGCGGTCATAGGCTAAACGCGTGTAATGACCGATCACACTGGGACGATATACCGCCTGATAACCTTTAAAGAGAAAACTGGAAGCATGGTTACGATCTACCTTCCAGCTGACTGCAGTATGAGTGCTGCTTGCTGCAGCCTGTCTGGCCTGCGCTCTCAGCGTTTGTATCTGTGCTGCATTGGCAATGGTGAAGTCCAGCACGGTTTCGACCAGTGCCCGCATCGATGCGTAGCGGTCAGCGAACGGTTTCAGCATGTGCGTCTCAGGCATAAAACCTATCGTGTGATGCAGCGCGGCGTAACCTGTGGAAAAGCGCGGCGTTTCCAGAAAATCTTCGATGCCGTGATCCGGAATATCCTGCACAGGATTCACATATGGGCATGTTGGCCAGCCGCGTTCGTTCATCTGTGTATAAATTGCAGGTAACATCGTCTCGCGCAAAAAATCACCGAGCCCATTTCCCAGCTTATCGGCCTGGGTTTGTATCAGCGTCATGGTGTACTGGTAATCTGCGCCGTTCGACGTATGCGTATCGACCATCACATCCGGGCTCCAGGCACTGAAGAAACGGTTAAAGACCTGCGCATTCAGACTATCGCATTTAATGAAATCACGGTTGAGATCGAGATGCAGACTGTTACCGCGAAAGCCGAACATTTCCGGGCCATCCTGATTCACCCGCGACGTATTCTGACGATTGACGCAGCCATCAACGTTATATACCGGGATAAACAAAAACACGGTTCGCCCTAATGCCGCCAGACGTTCTGGCTGCAGACAAAAGTCACGCACCAGCGCCATACAGCCGTCAATTCCTTCCGGTTCCCCCGGATGAATACCATTGTTATTAAAAAAGACGGGGCGGCCTTCACTTTGTAATTGTTTACGATCAAACACACCATCTGCAGTCACAATACCCGCATGAATAGGTCTTCCTGCATCGGATTTACCGATCTCAAAAAACTGTAAGGTACGGGGAAATTCAACAGCAAGTCGCTGATAGAATTGTATGCACTCGTCCCAACTGGCTGTCTGATTCTGATTACCGGTTTCATAGGGCGTTAAGAACTGCGGTGCAAGCGTAGGCGTCGTGCTCATGTTCAGGGCTTCTGCAAAGTGGAGTGAGACAACGATTTTAGCTTACATTCAGTTTTACAAAAACCCGCGGCATACTTCGTCAGCGGCGTACTGAACGATATCTCAGCAAAAAATTAAGCAAAAAACCGACCGGAGAAAAATGTGAATAACGCCGATACTCTCGCCCTGAAAAACACTTGTCATACCATCCTACCCGGTCATAAAGCCTTGACCCCGGCGCAGAGTTTTGCACAGATTGCGAGCTGGTGCGAAGCGAATAATATTGAGCATGACGTGTATGGTGAGGGCGATTTTTTACAGTCTTTTGAGAAAAAAATTGCCGGGCTGCTGGGAACGGAATCCGCGATGTTTTGCATCAGCGGCACCATGGCTCAAGTGATTGCATTAAAACTGGCCTGCGAAGAACGCGGCAGTTCGCTGGTTGCGCTGCACCCGACCTCACACCTGCTTTTGCACGAACGCAGTAACTTTCAGGCTATGCATTATTTCACCGCATTGAACATCGGTAATCCTCACCGTCCGTGGACACTGCAAGACCTGCAAGCCCAGCCCGAACACATCGCCGCCGCACAATATGAGTTACCGCTGCGCGAGATCGGCGGGCAATTACCGGGCTGGGAAGAACTCAATGCGATAAAAACCTATTGCCGTCAGCAAGACATTCACCTGCACATGGATGGCGCAAGGTTATGGGAAGCGGCCAGCGGTTTCAACAAGCCCTTGAACAACATCGCAGCAGGCTTCGATAGTGTCTATGTTTCGTTTTACAAAGGTATAGGCGGATTTGCCGGTGCCATGCTTGCTGGTCGCACTGATTTCATCGCGAAAGCCAGAGTCTGGATGCACAGGCAAGGCGGTAACGTTTTCCGGCGCACACCGTATGTCGTTGCCGCTGCGATGCAGTTCGATCAGCGCATTGCGGCAATGCCGGCGTATTTTCAGCGTACCAGAGAAATCTATGAAGTATTAAAAAACTATCCGGCATTCATCACGAATCCGGCCGCGCCTCACTGCAATATGCTGCATCTGCATTTGCCGGCAGACAAAGACACAGCGATACAGTTGCGTAACCGCATCGCCAGCGAACATGGCATCTGGCTATTTAACAACGCAGTGCATACAGCGCTGCCGGGCTATTGCATGTTTGAATGGTATGTCGGTGATCAAATGCTGAACATTGATGACAACACTCTGCGCCAGGCTATGGATTTGCTGGCAGCGAGCATACAGTCACCCGTTGCTCCACTGTGATGGATGGTACGCAGGGATTATCTGCTTTTCAGCAAAGACTGCACCCGGGTTCGTACAAACTGGATATGACTGCGCAGACCATATAATTCCTCCGCATAAGACAAGGGAACGCTGATGCGGTTCACCTTGTCTTCAATTTCATCAAGATAATTCAACTGTTTTTCCAGCGTCGCTCTTTTATCCGAGTTGCTCAGGTTATCGATGATCTGCTCGACCGTACGTAACTGACCATACCAGCGATAAATTCTGGAGCGGATACGCCAGACGTATAAAGGGGGAATAATTTTTGATAAGGGCAAAAACAAAGCACCCAGCGCAACGATCACTACCCACATGCGCTCGATAAAATTCGCGACCCAGAACGTCAGATAACGTTGCAGCACCGGTGCACCGTTCTTATAGAATTTTTCAGCCTCGCCGGACACCGGAATTTCGGTGTAACGATCGGAAGGAAATTCCCCCTGCTTACTCAGCCAGTCCGCGCGACTGTGAATTTTAGCCGCTGCCTGCAACAACAGACCAGTCAATGCAGGGTGCAGACTTTCGTGAGCAACCAATGTTGCCGTCGGTGAGATCAGGTGATAATCGCGGGCAGGTAAATCCAAACCAATATCGACGATGCCGCGTGGTAGCGTCACTTGCGAAAGATAAGGAAAACGGCGGGTATAGGCTTCGGCCTGTACAAAGTCAAACAAACGCACACCGGGTGTCTGCAACAACATCTGCACCAGCGGCGCATCGCTGGCGGTGCTGAATACCAGCACATCCAATTGCCCCGCCAGAAAAGCCACTGTCGCAGGCGTATCATCAAGATGCCGGAAACTGACATCGCCGGCACTCATGTTATTCACCGATAAAATCTGCTCAAAAATACGGCCAACACCGGTGCCGTCGGGGCCGACATTAATGCGTCGCCCTCTGAACTGGCTGATGGTCGTGAATTCTTTTTTATCGCGGTAAAAAATCCAGATCGGCTCATAAAACAAACTGCCGAGCGATATCAATCCTTTTTCCGCCGCATCCGTGCGGTCAGTCGAGCCGCTACGCACGAAGCCCACTTCGATTTCAGAATCTGGGTCGCTGATGCGCTGTAGGTTTTCCTGTGAACCTTGCGAGGTCTGAAAGCGCAGCTGAATCTGGTTTTTCGCCAGCTCCGCCGCGTATAACTTGGCAAAACGTTCGTAAGCACTGTTTTCCGGACCGGTGGAAATGTCGATAATGCGCGGAGGTGCCGGATCGACCAGCCAGAACCCGAGGCCGCAGACGATCAGCACCATCAGTGTCACCGGGCCAAACGCGATGATCAGGTCGCGCAACGAAAACAGGGTGAACTTGATCTTTTGCATCAGGCGTCAGAACTCAGCGGTACCGGCACGTATTCAGAGTGAAAATGATCAAGGCCTGCAAGCATTTTTATAAATGCAGCCTCGACCTGTTCCGGATCACCTTTGACGCCCAGCTCGATATGACGGCGCTGTGTCGCAGTACCAACACTAGGCAGGCTGAAGACTTTAATCAGCGGAAATTCCGCTTCCAATGCTTCCATTAACGGTGTCAGTACCGACTCGATTGCCTCGTACACCAACACCGCTTTTTCTGCTCTTGCCTGTTGATGGAACAGATGGGAATAATACGTATCCAGTACCCACTCTATCATCGGCCAGGCCATCACCGGAAAACCCGGAACAAAATAATGCTGGTGTATCGCAAAACCGGGAATTTTATTGTAAGGATTCGGAATCAGCGTCGCGCCTTGCGGAAACTCGCCCATTTTCAGGCGCTGCAAATGATCGGGGCTGTTCAGATCCACGGTCTTACCTGCCTCCGCCGCCATATCCAGTATCCGTTGCTGTATCAGTGCTTTGGCTTCAGTATGCAACTCCAGCGGCAGATTCAGCGCTGCGGCAGCGCATTGACGGGTATGATCATCCGGAGTGGCACCGATGCCACCAGTCGAAAAAACGATATCACCGCTGGCAAAACTACGCTGTAAGGTCGCGGTAATCCGTTCGCGGTTATCACCGATGTATTCTGCCCAATCCAGTTGCAGACCGCGTGCATTCAGCGCGGCGATCACTTGCGGTAAGTGCTTATCCTGCCGTTTTCCTGAAAGAATTTCGTCACCGATGATAATAAGACCGATAGCCATGTGCGTTCCTTAGTTGAAATTCGCGATGTGCTTATTGTACAAGAGCAGGCGATGACGCTGCTGCCGCACGCTGTTGCGCCAGCGCCGCCAGACAATAGTGCTGAAACCACAGACCGGAAAAAACAAATACCAGCACATACAGCCAGATCGCAAACCCGGCAATCACGGGTAAGAACATGACCGCCATCACACCACCCAGCCATAACAAACCCGGCGCGGCACCGAATATACCCGCAATCGTTCCCATGAATAATAAAGACCAGCGGTGCTGCTTCATCAACGCGCGACGTTCATCCGCATCGGCAAATTCAGCCAACGCGTCATAGACGATCACGCGATAAGTCAGCCAACCCCATAGCAACGGTTGCAAAACCAGGCTCACAGGGGGAAATAAAGTCAGCGGCAATGTCAGCAGCCAGACGAAAGCAAAAATCACAAACGAACTGAGGGAATACCCTATGCTGCCGAGCAAAGAACCACCATGCCGTTGTTCCAGTTGCGGATAATGGCGGGACCCCACATGTTTGCTGATCGCAGGCATCGCAAACAAACCTATGCATAACAACGCAGTAAACACCATCAGCGGTAACAGCAGCCACATCGCGACCAGTGGCACCACCATCGCTTTCAATGTAAACAAGCCTATCATGCCCAGAACGTCGCCGGCAGTCTGAAAACTGTTGTGATCGGCAAACCATAGTTGCAGATAATCGATCAGCGCCTGCAGACCAAACCACATGGCGATGCTCCAGATCAACAGCGCAGCCAGAAACGGTGCAAACGTCAGCAGCAGCATGTGAACATGTAATTGGGCCGCAACCGCTCTCCCCCATGCGATACCCACCGCAGCAATATTCATGAGTGCGTTTCCTTTTCCATACCAGTCATGCGTTTGAGACCCAGCCATTGCTGTGCCCAGAATCCACGACCATAATCGCGGGAGCAGCCATCCGGTGCAGGCAGTTGATCACGGATGCCAGTCTCGGCGTATTCTTTACTGAATAAGGCTGTACCAAACAGCACATCCCATACCGGAAACAGCACGGCAAAATTGTGCCCACCCAAGGTGCCTTTGCCCTGCGTTTCATGCCCGAGTCCAATCGCGTGATGCACACGGTGATAGCGTGGCGATACCAGTAAATAATCACCGAACCGGCCGAAATGAATACGCACATTCGCATGCTGCAGGCTCTGCAACATCTGCGATGCCATCACCAGCATTACATACTGACCCGGTTCCACGCCTATCACTATCGCGATCATGCCCATGTAAATATCACGCAAAAAATCGTCGAGCAGATGATTACGGTTATCGCTCCACAGATTCATATTGCGCTGGCTGTGATGCAGAATGTGCAACCCCCACCACCAGTTGAACTGATGACTGGCACGGTGATACCAGTAATCAAAAAAATCCAGTACAAACAGGTATGCGATAAACAGCAAGGCCGGATATTGCAAGAAACCTGACCACAGATTTTCCAGGTTAAAAGGATTGACGCCCTGCAAATGCAAGACCGCTGTCAGATGATCAAATACCGGTGTCAGCAGAAAAAACACCACCATCGAAAACGCGCCCAGGCGATGCAAGGCGGTATAAATAAAATCGTTCCAGCGGGCGTAACGATCAGTGATTTTATGTACCGGTATCCACGATTCCAGGGGACGTAAAATCAGGAACAGAATGATCAGTTGTAAAGCACCAAAGATAAACCACTCAACGCCCTCGAACGAATCCTCTACATATTCGCCCAACCCGAGATAAAACATCGTCGGCTGCACGATGGCTTGAAAAATCCAAGATTGCAAGTTGGTCAGTAAATCTGAGAAGTAAGCAATGAAATTCATTATTTGCCAGTGGTATAGGAAGGATGCTCGCGTAGCGTAGCAAAACAAAAGGATTTTTGCTCAAGCCCGGTAATCAAGGGTTCCAGATTTTCCGGTGCCCAGGCCTGCTTGCGCGACCAGATGCCAAGGTGCGCCATGAAAATATCACCATCCCGCAAATGATCCAGTGCGCGTTTTAACAGCAACGCATTACTGAATTTTTCGCTGGATAATTCATCGCCGGAAAAACCGGCAGGCGCCCACGCAACATGGCGATAGCCGCAAGCTTCACCCGCTTTCAATAAATTCGGCGTCAGCTTACCGCCAGGCGCGCGCCAGTAGGGATCAAGTTGCTGACCGGTCAGCTGCAGAAAGCGCTGGTTCACACGGCGCAATTCACTGCAGTATTGTTGTGGTGTCCACGTCAGTTTTTTTCCTGCATCAGCGCCGAACTGCGGGCGTACTTCAATCCTGCCATCGGGCAAATCACCGATCACATAGACGTGATCGAAAGTGTGCGAACCAAACGCATGGCCTTCATTGGCCAGCGTCTTCCAATAGGATGCCCACGATGGATCGAGAGAATAATCGTCACGCACCGTTTTTTCGTTCGCCAGAAAAAAGGTGGCCTTGATCTGATGGCGACGCAGGGTTGCTGCAATCAATTCCGCCTGCGACTGACTGCCGGTATCAAAGGTCAGATAAATCGTTCCCTTACATGCGGCGGAATGAGCAGCCGCGGTCGCAGCGGCGGCGCTGCTCTGCACCGGCAGAATCAGGGCTGCCAGTGCGGCTGTAATGTAAGGGCAGTGCTTAGATGTTGCCTGCACGATTGGCAAAGAAAACGCCATGCGGGGAGCGGCCAACCGGAATCAGCTTGATGACTTTTCTGGATGGAATATCGACGACCGCTACTTTTTTAATCCAGCGCAACGTTGCCCATAAGGTCTTACCGTCTTCGCTGACTTCCATACAATCAGGGCCACCGGGAACAGGAATACTACCGACCATTTCCAGTGTTTGCTGATCGAGGATATTAATTTCATTCGAGGTACGGTTAGACACAAACACATGGCGCTTATCGCCCAGCGCACGGAAATTATGCGTGCCAACACCGGCCTTGATACGCTTGACGGTTTTTTGCGTACGCCAGTCAATCACTTCAACGTAATCTTTACCCATGATGCCGACCAGCAGATATTTATCATCCGGCGTCATCACGATACCCGCTGGCAGCTTCCCGACAGGAATCGTCCATTTCACTTTCTGCGTCGCCAGATCAATTGCCGACACCTGATCACTACCCTGCTGAGTAATGAACACGGTCGTGCTGGCGGCATCAAATGCCATGTGGCTAGGTAACTTCGCCAGCGGAACACGGTTCACCAGCTTCAGATCCTGACCATCGAATTTATAAAAATCAACGCGATCGAGGCGCAGTGAATTTGAGACAAACCATTTCTGATCCGGTGAAAAACCGATCTGATACGGATCTGCAATATCTTTGATACGACGTTGAATCTGACCACTCTTAGGATCCAGAAACACCAGCTCGTCACCAATCGCATTCGCCACAATCAGAGATTTATTATCCGGCGTCGCCATCAGGTGGTGCGGCTCTTTACCGATAGGAAAGGTACTGATTTCTTTGTAGGTCTGCTGATCCAGCAAACTGACCGTAGCATCACGCGAATTCAGCACGACCACCACATTTGACTGTGCTGCCGGTACAACCGCAGGAACCAATAAACCAAACAACAAAGATGCCAACAAAGAACGACTACGCATGAAAGAAGACCGCCAATAAATGAATCAAGTCTGCATTTTACCGTGCATAGTCATCAACGGCTCAGATCAGGCTTGCTGTTTTTTTACTTTTCAGCCGATATTGAGCAAAATCAAGGCAACAACTTTCATACGGGGAACTCCGTACAACCAGGAAAAAAACGCGCGCTAGGCAGATTACAGCGCCGGACTCTGTTTTTGCTCTACAATTGCGCCACTTTTTGACAAATGAAGGGGAAACCATGAGCACAATTACTACCGTCAGCGGTCTGCAATACGAAGATAAAATCGTCGGTGAAGGCGCCGAAGCAAAAGCAGGCAATCACGTTGTCGTCCACTACACAGGCTGGCTGCAAAATGCCGATGGCAGCGCCGGCGCGAAATTCGATTCCAGCAAAGACCGCAATGATCCTTTCTCTTTCCCACTCGGCGCTGGCCACGTAATCAAAGGCTGGGATGAAGGCGTACAAGGCATGAAAATCGGCGGCACACGTATCCTGACGATTCCATCCAGCCTCGGCTACGGCCCACGCGGCGCCGGTGGCGTGATTCCACCGAATGCAACGTTGATTTTTGAAGTGGAACTGCTGGGCGTGTAAGCTTCTGGTTGCGCAGAAAATGGCCTGAAAACAGCCTTTTTGACCATTTTTCAGGGAGTATCCTATTTAACAGCGAACATCTCCTTATAAACAAAGGAGGTCGTCTATGCCAAAACATATACTCCCTGGGAGTATATAAAAAATCAGGCGATAAAAAAGCGACGGTGAAATGACCGTCGCTTTTTTATGTCTGCTACTATCTGCTCACGTCCGCAACTCCACAACTACGCAGAAGCAGCATCGCACTCAGCTTATTCCTTGATGAAATGCTGGCGGTAATATTTGAGTTCCTCAATCGATTCAATGATGTCGGCCAGCGCGGTGTGTTTCTGGTGTTTCTTGAAGCCTGTCGATAATTCCGGTTTCCAGCGGCGGCAGAGTTCTTTCAGCGTCGAAACATCCAGATTGCGGTAGTGGAAGAAGGCTTCCAGCTTAGGCATGCCGCGCGCCATGAAACGGCGGTCCTGACAAATCGAGTTACCGCACATCGGCGATTTACCGGCTGGCACATACGGTTTCAGGAACGCGATCAAGGCCTCCTCTGCGTCGGCTTCGCTGATCGTCGATGCTTTGACTTTATCGATCAGGCCAGAACGGCCATGCGTGCCTTTGTTCCAGGCATCCATTTTGTTCAGCGTTTCATCCGACTGATGAATGGCAAATACCGGGCCTTCTGCCAGCACATTCAATTGCGAATCCGTGACCACCACGGCTACTTCGATAATGCGGTCATTATCAGGGTCCAGGCCGGTCATTTCCATATCCACCCAGATCAGATTCATTTCATTTGGGCGTGCAGGCGGTGTGTTTGCTTGAATGTCGGTCGCTTGTGACATAATTCTTCCTTAGCGTTTTTTACGAATGTCACATTTTCCCATGATTTCAGTCGCCTTTTCGGTTTTCTTCGTTTCCTTTCTGCTGCTCACACTGCTGGTGCAGTTCTGGCTGAGCTCGCGCCACATTCGCCACATACTGCAACACCGTTCTCAGGTGCCTGCGCAATTCGCCGAAAAAATCCCGCTGGCAGCGCATCAGAAAGCCGCTGACTACACCATTGCCAAGACCAAGCTCGGGCTGGTGCTACTGATATTCAACGCGCTGGTGCTGATGGGTTTCACCTTATTTGGCGGCTTGCAGTGGCTGTCTGTCACCCTGGTCAAGATCACCGGCCCGGGTATGGTGTATCAGATCGCTCTGATCGCCGCATTTGCCGTCATCAGCAGTTTGCTGGAACTGCCATTTTCGTATTACTCGCAATTCGTGCTTGAACAGCGATTCGGCTTTAACAAAATGACGCCGGGTCTGTTTTTCGGCGACCTAGTAAAAAGTACGCTGCTGGGCGCGGTGATTGGCCTGCCGCTGATCTGGGTGGTGCTGACGCTGATGGATAAATCCGGTGCCTTGTGGTGGTTGTATGCGTGGTTATTCTGGAGCGGCTTTCAGTTATTGATGATGCTGATTTACCCCGGCGTGATCGCGCCGCTGTTTAATAAATTCACCCCTCTGGAAGATGATGGTCTGCGTGCGCGTATCGAAGGTCTGATGCAGCGCGTCGGTTTTGCATCGAAAGGCCTGTTCGTGATGGACGGTTCTAAACGCAGCGCCCACGGCAATGCGTATTTCTCAGGGTTTGGCGCATCAAAACGCATCGTCTTTTTTGATACTTTGTTGTCGCGTCTGGCTCCGGCTGAAATTGAAGCGGTACTGGCGCATGAACTCGGTCACTTCAAACTAAAACATATCGTGAAACGCATGGTCGTGATCTTTGGCATGTCACTGGTTTTCCTGGGCTTGCTGGGCTATCTGAAAGAGCAGATCTGGTTTTATACAGGGCTTGGTGTTGAACCTATGCTGCTGGCAAAAAATGACGCGATGGCCTTGATTTTATTTATGCTGAGCGTGCCGGTATTCACCTTCCTGTTCTCGCCACTGACCTCGATCAGCTCGCGCAAACATGAATTTGAGGCCGATGCCTTCGCCGCCAAACATACCGATGCCAATGATCTGGTGGCAGCGCTGGTGAAACTGTATGAAGACAATGCATCTACCCTGACGCCAGATCCATTGCATTCTGCTTTTTATGATTCGCATCCACCAGCGACTGTACGGATTAACAAATTGCTGGCAGCATCTTCAGCCGCGTAATTTCATGAATAACGTGAAAAATAATCTCAGGAATGACCATGATTAAAACTGCCGACCTGCTCGCAAAAAAATCACACGAAACCTTCACCGGATTACCGGAATCGGAATTACCTGCTTATCTGGCCGCCACGCCAGGCTGGGTAGTCGATGGTGCGCGCATCGTTAAAACCTATCAGTTCAAAAATTATTATGAAACGCTGTCATTCATCAATGCAATTGCGTATGTGATTCACGCCGAAGACCATCATCCGGAACTGGTCGTCACTTACAACCGCTGTGTGATCCGCTTTGACACGCATACGGTGAACGGCGGAAAAGGCGGCATTTCAGAAAACGACTTCATCTGCGCCGCCAAAATCGACGCCATTTTTGAGCAAAGTTTTTCCTGATGGCGCATCTACAAGGTCTGGTTATCGCTGCACATGGCCGTCATTACCTGATACAGGCGACGATCAACGGCGAACTGCTAAAACTGCATTGCGTCACGCGCGGCAAGAAAAGCGATGTCTCTGTCGGTGACGTGGTTGAATTCGCGCTGACATCGAAAAATCAGGGCGTGATAGAAGCCATTACCCCGCGTAAAACCTTGCTGTACCGCTCAGATCAGTACAAGTCAAAAATGCTGGCAGCGAATCTCACGCAACTGCTGATTGTGGTGGCGACTGAACCCAGCTTTACTGACGATCTGGTCTCGCGTGCACTGGTTGCAGCAGAATCTTCCGGCATCAAGCCGCATCTGATTCTGAATAAAGTGGATGTTACCGAATCACTGCCGAAAGCGCGTGAACGTGTCGGCTTGTATGCGAAGCTAGGCTACCCGGTACATGAGGTTTCGGCCAAGGCCGATCCTGAAGGCACACGGATAACGATGGAAAACCTGATGCGCGGCCAAAGCACGATACTGATAGGCCAATCAGGAATGGGGAAATCCTCGCTGATCAATCTGTTGATTCCCGATGCGGAAATTGCCACGCGTGAAATCTCGGCTGCACTGGATACAGGCAAGCACACAACAACGTTCACCCGTCTGTATCAGATGGATGAAAATTCGTATGTGATTGATTCACCGGGTTTTCAGGAATTTGGTTTGCATCATCTGAGCGAAGGCATGCTGGAACGGGCGTTTCCGGAATTTTTACCGCATCTCGGACACTGCAAATTCTACAATTGCCACCATCACGCCGAGCCCGGCTGCGCGATACTGGCGGCAGTCAAAGATGGCAGTATCGCTCCCATGCGCTATGAGCTGTTTGAGCAACTTGTGCATGAGTCTGCGCAAACAGCGGGTTACTGATTGCAGACTTTTCAGCGCTGATTTTTTGCGCTAAAAAATCAGCGCTGCAATTACAGCTTGCCCTGCTTCAGGCTTTCCAGCCAGGCGCGCTCGGAGGGCTTGAACGGCTTTTGCAGCATACGTTCCGGAATCTCCCACACTACGACTTTGGGTGGTTCCTGCTGAAAAGCTTTACTGTGAAGATAGGCAGTGGCGGAACCGTCAAAATCGCCACCATCTTTGGCCAGATTCGCCACCGGTGCCACCAGGTGCTGACTCAGAAACGGCACAAAATTACCGCGCAGACTGAATGAAGTGCCGATTAAAGCCACCGCGGGCAATCCGGCATCACCAAACAAATCGTCGCTGTTATTCGCAACCGGTGCCACGGTACTGGTCGCCGTTTTTTCAATCGCAGGACGTAACGCAGCCGGCAATCCATCCAGATTAGCGACACGGAATAAATCCCCCATACGCTCTGCGATCACTGTCTTCACCGCGCCAGCAGGAAGCTCTGCAGTGAACTTATCAACCAGACCTGCACTCTGCAAATGCCTCGCAATCGCTGCCGCAGCCACATTCGCCCCCGCCTCACTCCAGTGCGAATCGGTCCGGTAATAACGCTCGCCACTGAAACTGTTCAACGCTGGATACAGATCGATCACATCGACCTGTTTTGCGCGCAAAGCCTTAATCCAGTCATCGCCACGCTGGGCAAAGCCCGCTGGCCGGTGCAGACCACAAAGATGCTGCTGTTCCACACGGGATTTATCGGGGACGACCGCCACCACCAGTTGTATGCCTTGCTTTTTCAGGGTTTGCGCAATCTGTCCGACCATGTATGCGCGGGCATTGGCGTTTTGTGCACCGCCATCAAATGTCGTCAGCTCTTCCTGCAAAAAGAACCAGCCATCACAACCAACACGGACATTCGGGCCTGCATCGCGCGCAAGATTCCATCGAACCGCCCGCTCAAATTTAGCAAAGGTTTTACTCCATGAAAAATGTTCATTGAGCTGCGTCGTCAACATCCGCGTCGCCTCTCCCTGAACAATTTTCTGCACGTCACCCATCTCTTGCCACTTCTGCTGAGGCACCTCTTGCAGAGACGAAACCATCGCAACCAGGCCAGCAGTCAGTATCGCGGCAAATGACAAGGCCGGCACATAGCGCCAAACCCCGGCTTTTTTTGCATCAAAGGAAAAAGATTCGCTCATGTTTTCCTCTTAAAACTGGAAGTACAAAAATGGAATTGCCTTTTGACCGGCCAGCACAATCACTGCATAAGCAAATGTAAGCACAGGCCAGACCATACTCCAGCTCATCACACCAAGACCGCCCTGCTTTGCTATCCGGGTTGCGGGATAGATCACGCAGATCACGCCGATCGCAAACGTCAGCAAAATACCAGGGCGCAAAGCAAGAATGATTTCATCACCGATACTCATACCGTTAAGACCAAGTTGTCCCGCCCACATGTCGAGCGCATTATCGAAACCTGCGGCACGGAAGATGGTCCAGGCGAACATCACGGCCAGCAAAGTCAGGCTGCGTGAAGCGAAGTTTGGCATCGACCAGCCGCGCTGAGTAAAGGCACGGTCACAGCACAATGCACCGCCATGAATGATGCCCCAGATCAGATAATTCCAGTTATCACCACCATGCCATAAGCCGCCGATTGCCATTGTCAGCATCAGATTGATATAGGTGCGGATTTGTCCCTGACGGTTACCGCCAAGACTGATGTAGAGATAATCCCGTAACCATGACGACAGGGTCATGTGCCAGCGACGCCAGAAATCCTGTATCGACACCGCCAGATAAGGATTATTGAAGTTTTCCTCAAAATGAAAACCCAACATCAGCCCAAGGCCAATCGCCATTGCACTGTAACCGGCGAAATCAAAATACAGCTGCAGCGTGTACGCGATACAACCAACCCAGGCATCGCCAAAGCCGGGATTTTTCAAACCGAAAGCCAGTGCCACTACCGGTGCCAGCGTATCGGCTATCAGAACCTTCATCGAAAAACCGATCATGAAGCGGCGCGCACCAAGTGTGAATTTTTCAAATGAAAAAACACGCTCGCGTAGTTCTTTGTCGATCACTTTATAACGAACGATAGGGCCAGCGATCAGATGCGGGAACATCGCCATATACGCACTGAAAGAAATGAAGCTGTATTGCGCAGGAACTGTCTTGCGGCGCACATCCACGATATACGAAATCGCGTGCAGCACGGTGAAAGACAAGCCTATCGGCAGCATCAGGTTTTCCCACGGTATGACAGGCATCTGCCGCCCCGTGAGTATGGTGTTGAGCGAAGACACCACCATATTGGTGTATTTGTACCAGACCAGCGAAGCCAGATTCAGGACGATAGTTGCCACCATGACCCGCGTTTTCAGGCGTTCATCATTGGTTCTGTCAATCAGAATGGCAGCGCCCCATGCGAGGATGGTCAGCGCAATAATCAGCAGCAGGAATTTCGGCGTCCACCATGCATAAAACAGCCAGCTGCCGAACAGCAAAGTGTGATTACGATACTGCTGCGGTGTAACCAGATACAACGCAAAAAACAGAGGCAGAAACAGCGTCAGAAACTCAAGAGAAGCGAATACCATGAGAACAGTCCTGATCCAGATCAGGAGGTTGAATCACGTACAAAAAAAGTCTGATGACCTTTTTTCGCCGGGATCACGATAATGCTGTAACGTTCACCAGCTTGCAATTGCGACATATCTACCGCTGCACCGGCAGCGTCAGTGCCACAATTCGCCTGTACTGTCAGTGCCACCGGATTGACCAGACGGCGCTGTGTTGTCGCCGGTTTGACACCTTCAAAAATCGTCGCTGATTTAGCGCCACCCGTCAGCGAGGCGGCAGCGCAACTGCTGTCGACATTCATCAGAGAAATAGAAGAACGCATGGCGTTGAAATCGGTTGGTGCTTCACGCACCAGCACGCTTTCAAGCGCCGTCCCTTTATTCAGGATGGTGACAGTAATAAATTCCCCCGGCTTAGCCACAACTTCCACATTGGTTTTAGCCGCACCGACTTGCACACTGGCCTTCAGTTTCTCACCTGCTTTGACAGGATAAAAACGTGAAACACGGCTCTCATTTTTAATATCCAGACTGACTTTTGCGGCACCGTTAACGATCAGCGCCTTGTCACTGCTGGCATTCAGAAAACGCACGAAAGAAGAATCCTGACCGGGTCCGGTTTCATACAAAGGATTATCTGCATACGCGGTCAGAGACAATACAGAAGCCAGGGAGGTAAGGATAATTTTTTTCATTTTTTGAGTCTGTGTATGTAATCAGAGGCGGGGCAAACAATGCAAAGCGCATCATGCCAGCCGAAAACATCAGCGCGCCACAGATCAGCATCTGATAGCGCGCTGTCGGACAAGCTGAATTAACGTTTGATTGAATTCAAAATTGCTGGTGTGGCAATCGCATTACCAATCGCACTGCCCCAGGATTTATAGCCGGCACCGTCAAAGTGCTGACCATCAATCGTGCCCCACTCACCTGGTTTAGACAGGCTCAGCGAATCGATATAAGTACAAGGAGCCACGATTTCAGACAGGTAACCGGACATTTCTTTAGCACGGGCATAGGTCTTATTGAATTTACCGCCCTCAGTACCCCATGCCGGGCCAACCCAGACACAACTCACATTGTTATTTTTGACGCCTTTGGTCAGGCGAGAAACCTGTTGCCAGATCCAGTTCTTCGGCAGTTCAGGCTGAGAATAAGACGCCATCGTATCGCCATTCACAACAACCACCAGATTTGGTTTGTAGGTTTTCACCAGTTCGTTAAACGGACGCGTCATCGCATCCTGCCCGGTTTTCACTTCAACCGGTCCATCTTTCATACGGACTGCGCCGCCGCAGGAAGACTGACTCTTCACCATCCAGTCACCGGCTGCCACACCACAAGCACCGAATGAATAAACGACTGCACCTTTATTCATCAGATCATCATGCAGAGTAGTGATCAGATAATCAGGCGTGGACATATGGCTATCGCCAATAATCAGGACGGTCAGTCCGGCTAAAAGTGCACTCATAATAGTTAATCCGGGTAAATGTTACTCAATTCAAACAATCCGCCAGCATTGTCGCTGGGCAGATTAACGACAAATTCTCAGAAGAAATCAATTTCGCAAACAAAAGCATTATAAATAGCTTACCGTGAACCAATGATGTCAGAACGATAAGATTATCAAGTGGAGTTACTTTTTTTTACTAATTCACAAAAATTAACATTCAAAGGCACAGCGAAACAACATTTCCACAAGACGAGGACAAAGCGGATTTTTCGCAAATAATTGGCAAAAGCACCCACAAAATTATTTTCAAATCCCTCATCTTCTGAATTTAATATGGGAAAGCCGTTTTAATCCTTTATAATGAAGCAGTTATAACAGGCGGCGGCAAGCTTCACTTGCTGCCGGTTTTATTTATGGCTATCAAACACTTCCTGCAATTTTCCGATTTCACACTTAACGAGTTTGAGTATGTGATGCAACGAGCGCGCATCATCAAACAGAAGTTCAAGGCTTATCAGACCTATCATCCTCTGCTAGACAGAACGCTGGTAATGGTTTTCGAGAAAAATTCCACCCGTACCCGTCTGTCATTTGAAGCTGGCATGCATCAGCTCGGTGGCGCGGCAATTTATCTGAACACGCGCGACAGTCAGCTCGGTCGCGGTGAACCTGTCGAAGACGCAGGTCAGGTCATGTCCCGCATGTGCGACATCATCATGATCCGCACATTCGAGCAAGAGATGATAGAAAAATTCGCCGCCAATTCGCGCGTCCCTGTCATCAATGGTTTAACTAACCAGCATCATCCGTGTCAGGTACTGGCCGACGTGTTCACCTACATCGAACATCGCGGCTCGATTACCGGTAAAAAAGTGGCGTGGATAGGCGACGCGAACAATATGCTGTATTCGTGGTTGCAGGCAGCCCAGATCTTCAATTTCCATCTGCATATTTCGACACCGAAAGGTTATGACATGGATATGTCGCTGGTCAGCGCAGATCCATCGCAGTACACCTTGTTCGACAATCCGTCCGATGCCTGTGCCGGTGTTGATCTGGTGAATACCGATGTCTGGACCAGCATGGGTTACGAAGCCGAAAATCAGGCGCGTCTGCAAGCATTTGACGGCTGGATTGTGGATGAAGCAAAAATGGCGCGCGCTAATCCGGATGCGCTGTTCATGCATTGTCTGCCGGCTCACCGTGGCGAAGAAGTCTCAGCCGGTGTTATTGACGGCCCGCAATCTGTGGTCTGGGATGAGGCAGAAAACCGCCTGCACGTACAAAAAGCTTTATTAGAATATCTGGTTGTCGGCGAAATCAGCTGAACCGGATCAAGCACTCACGTTTTAAATAGTACATTTTGAAAGCACACTATGAGCGATATTAAAAAAGTCGTCCTTGCCTACTCTGGCGGTCTGGATACCTCTGTCATTCTGAAATGGCTGCAAGACAATTATCAATGCGAAATCGTGACCTTCACAGCCGATCTGGGTCAGGGTGAAGAGCTGGAACCGGCACGTGCCAAAGCGCTCAAATTCGGCATCAAGCCGGAAAACATTTATATCGATGACGTGCGTGAAGAATTCGTGCGCGATTTCGTTTTCCCTATGTTCCGTGCCAACACGATTTACGAAGGTGAATACCTGCTCGGCACATCGATTGCCCGTCCGCTGATCGCCAAACGTCTGATCGAAATCGCCAAAGAAACCGGTGCCGATGCGATCTCGCACGGTGCGACTGGTAAAGGTAACGACCAGGTACGTTTTGAACTCGGTGCTTATGCACTGATGCCAGGCGTGAAAATCATTGCACCTTGGCGTGAATGGGATTTATTGTCACGCGAAAAACTGATGAAATACGCAGAAGACGCTGGCATAGAAATCGACCAGAAACATAAAAACGGTGGCGCGCCGTATTCCATGGATGCGAATCTGCTGCACATCAGCTTTGAAGGTCGTCACCTTGAAAACCCAAGTGCGGAAGCCGAAGAATCGATGTGGCGCTGGACAGTCAGCCCGGAAGCAGCACCGGATGCACCAGAATATCTGGACATCGAATTTGAACGCGGTGATATCGTCGCTCTGAATGGCAAACGCATGTCGCCAGCCGCAGTGCTGACAGAACTCAACCGTCTGGGCGGCAAACACGGTATCGGCCGCCTCGATCTGGTGGAAAACCGTTATGTCGGTATGAAATCCCGTGGTTGCTATGAAACGCCAGGCGGCACCATCATGCTGCGTGCACACCGTGCAATTGAATCGATCACGCTGGATCGCGAAGTCGCGCATCTGAAAGATGATCTGATGCCACGTTACGCCAGCATGATTTACAACGGCTACTGGTGGGCACCAGAGCGTATCGCTCTGCAAACCCTGATCGATCACACACAACAAACGGTCAATGGCTGGGTACGCGTGAAGCTGTACAAAGGCAATGTGATCACTGTATCGCGTGATTCCAAAACAGATTCTCTGTTCGACATGAACATTGCTACTTTTGATGAAGACGGCGGCGCTTACAACCAGGCGGATGCCGGTGGCTTCATCAAGCTCAACGCATTGCGTATGCGTATTGCAGCAAATGCCCGCGCAAAACGCGGTCAGTAATCAGGAAATACACCTGCTTTTATCAATACAACTCAGCCCGCTTTTTACGCGGGCTGTTTTTTTGGAACAGAACAACATGACAACTCAATTCGACCAGGTCAGCGTCGTCAAAAAAGCGAATATTTACTTCGACGGCAAATGTGTTTCCCACACAGTATTAATGGCGGACGGCACAAAAAAAACCATAGGTGTGATTTTCCCGTCGAGCCTGGTATTCAATACCGGTGCGGCTGAAATCATGGAGCTGAACGCAGGTAAATGCCGTATCCGCGTCAAAGGCGACAGTGAATGGTCAACCTACGAAGGCGGCCAGCAATTCCAGGTACCTGCCAATTCCAGCTTCGAAATCGAAACGCTGGAAACTCTTGATTACGTTTGCCATTTCGTCGTGTAAGTTGTATTCAGAGGTAATAAAAAAGGGATGCCGCGGCATCCCTTTTTTATTATCGGAGAAACACTCAAACCTTCGCTGTTTTCCTGAAATCTTTCGGGCGGAATCCCATCACCGCCAGCGCACCGAAATACGCCGCCGCCGATATCAGTATCAGCACGAACAAAGCACCGGCGCGCAGCAACGGCGTATGTTTCATCGCCAGCCAGGGTATCTGATCTGATATCCAAGACGATACCGCGGCCATCAGCATTAATGCCGCAGCGAGTTTAATCAGGAACATCAGCCAGCCTTTTTGGGGATGGAATATACCGCGGCGACGCAAGCCGACAAACAGCAAAAGCGCATTAACACAAGCGCCCAGCCCGACAGATAAAGCCAGTCCGGCATGTGCAAACAAAGGCACAAAGACCAGATTCAGCAATTGCGTTGCGATCATTACGGTCAGCGCGATTTTGACCGGCGTGCGTATATCCTGCCGCGCGTAAAAACCCGGTGCCAGAATTTTCACCACGATCAGACCAATCAGACCGATGCCATAAGAAATCAGGGCATGCGAAGTCATCTGCACCGCATGATCATCGAATTTGCCATGATGGAACAAGGTAGCGGTCAGCGCTTCGGGAATGGTAGCCAGCGCCACTGCAGCGGGCATCGCCAACAGAAAAGTGAGTCGCAGGCCCCAGTCGAGCAACGCCGAATACTCCGTTGTGTCGCCATCAGCATTCGCTTTGGACAAACCCGGTAGCAAGATCGTCCCTAAAGCAACGCCCAGCAGCGCGGTTGGAAATTCCATTAAACGATCTGCGCTGGCCAGCCAGCTGGTGCTGCCCGCCACCATTTTGGAAGCCAGACTGGTGTTGATCAGAATACTGATCTGCGACGCCGACACGGCGAGTATCGCTGGCAGCATATTGCGCACAATGCGACGCACGCCTTCGTCCTGCCATGCGGTATGCGGCCGCCAGCCTATGCGTGGCAACATGCCGATGTTGACCAAGGCCGGAATCTGGATCGCCATTTGCAGCACGCCGCCAACGAACACCGCAATCGCCAGCGCATAGATCGGTTGCTCAAGAAATCGTGACAGCCACAAAGATCCGGCTATCGAGGTCAGGTTATAAATCACTGGCGTAAAAGCCGGTATTTTGAATTCGCGCCAGGTATTCAGAATGCCGCCAGCCAGCGCCACCATCGACATGAAACCGATGTAAGGAAACATGATGCGCGTCATCACCACGCTGGCGTTAAAGACGTCTGGACGGTCTAACAAACCATTCGCAGCAAAATACAAAATCACTGGCGCACCAACGATGCCGACAGCACAGGTCAGCAGCAAAGCCCAGGTCAGCAGTGTCGCAACATGATCGACCAGTGCCTTGGTGGCTTCTTCGCCCTGCCTGACTTTATATTCAGCCAGAATCGGCACAAAGGCCTGCGCGAACGCGCCTTCGGCAAATAAACGACGTAAAAGATTCGGGATACGGAACGCGATATTGAATGCATCGGACAGTGCATTCGCGCCGAACTGGCTGTTAATCAGAATGTCGCGCGCCAGGCCAGTAATACGCGACAACATCGTCATGCCGCTGATAGAAGCAAGAGTTTTCAGTAAATTCATGGTGCGGCATTATATCGCGAGCGCCTTCATGCACTGCACAATCTTCCGTTTTAATCGTGATTTGTTACACTGCGGATTCTGATCTGTTCCCGGAGTTGAGCTATGCCCCGCCTCTGTCACCTGAGTCACTTCCTGCGCAGCAGCGTCCTCATCGTTCTGAGTCTGTTGAGTGCGCTATCCGTCCAGAATGTCGCAGCGAAACAGCCTGATGCACTGGATGCCGCCGCCAGCCAATTGTTTGCCAGCGGTTTCCGCGGTGCGATACTGGCAGCACGCGGCGATAAAATCTTGGTGCAAAAAAGTAGCGCCGACTTTGGCGATCTGCAACGCCCCTTCCGTTTCGCCTCGATCACCAAGCAAATGACAGCGATACTGATACTGCAGGAAGTCGATGCCGGGCGTTTGCAACTCGATCAGCCGCTGGGAAAGTATTGGCCAGATTATCCAAATCCGCAGGCGCGCCAGATCACGCTGCGGCAGCTGTTGACGCATTATTCCGGCCTTTACAATGAAAACGCCGAGCCGACGTTTCACATGCGCAATGCTAATCAGGGCGACAATATGCAGGCCTTCGCAAGCGGCATCTGCGCAGGGCCAATGAATAGTGCGCCCGGCAGCACGTTTGATTACAACAACTGCGATTATCTTGTGCTCGGTGCGCTACTGGAAAAAATCAGCGGGCAAGCATTTGCCCAATTGCTGCAACAGCGTTTATTCCAACCATCAGGCATGAAAAATGCCGGCATGTACAACGCTGCGATGCCGGACAATCCGGCGCATGTGCACGGCACACTGGGTGGGAAAGCTGAACCGGAAGTGAATTTCGCCAGTTACGGCGCAGCAGGTTCGTCGTATGGCACGTTACAAGACTTGCTCGCCTTTGACCGCGCCTTCATTGCAGGCAAGCTGCTGACGCCCGCCGCCCGCGCTGAGATGCTGAAACCGAATGCCACCGGCGGCGCGCTCGGCGTCTGGGTCTATCCGTTCAAAGGTGCCGATGAACGCAAACCGACCACTATCGTCGAACGCCAGGGTTGGATTGCCGGGGTGCGCATCCTGAATCTGCTCGATATCCAAAACGGTCACATCCTGATCCTGGTCAGCACCAACGGTGATCTTGATCTGACCCAGACCTGGAACAATCAGGGCCCGGCAGCAGGAATCCTGAAAGCGCTGTTACAGAGTAAATAAACCTGTAAAACAGCTTCCGGAGGCGAAAATATACTCCCGGGAGTATATTTAAAAGCCCTTTGTTTATGCTGAGAATAAGGCGAAAATCAAAGATACCCCCCTGAAATTGCCTTATTCTGCGAGCAGAGCGGTATCAATCTGCTGGGTATCTTTCAGCGTCTGTAAAACGATGTTCGAGCGGATATCCAGCACGCCTGTGGTTTTATAGAGGCGTTCAAGGACGAAGCTGGAGTAATGCTTGAGATTGCGGGCGCGCACACGCAGCAGGTAATTGGCGTCACCGGTGATGATGTAGGAACCGGTTACTTCCGGCCACTGCTGCAAGGCCTGCGAAAAACTCTCATGCCATTGTTCGACATCGCGCCGCATCGTCACCTGCACAAACGCATCCACCTCCAGCCCGACTTTTTCGGTGTCGATCACGGCGCAATAATGATGAATCACGCCAGCCTCTTCCAGCATACGCACACGCCGCAGGCAGGATGAGGGCGACAGAAAGACTTTGTCAGCCAATTCCTGATTGCTGATACGACCATCGGTTTGCAGGTAATCGAGAATTTTCAGATCGGTCGCGTCGAGTTGCATGGGTTTCCTGTTTTCTGGTGCATTTGCGCGATGCACAAACGCACATTCGCAATTTCCGTCAAATAAACTTCATTTATTCGCAGTATATTCTACCGACACCGTTTTTGATATTGTGATTTGCAACAATTATTCAAGCAATCCGGCATAAAATCTCTGCCTGTTCTGTTAAGGAGTTTGCCATGTCTGATCTGTCTGAAATGCCTGAAATGTCCCGCTTGTGGGACATCACACCGGCGATACAACCGGGCATTCCGGTCTGGCCGGGCGACAGTGCTTACAGCGCTGAAACCACCTGGCAAATTGCCGATGGCTGTCCGGTCAAAGTCAGCAAGATCACGATGTCCACCCACACCGGTGCGCACTGCGATGCGCCTTCGCATTACGATGTCGATGGCAAATCCATTGATCAGGTCGCGCTGGAGACTTATATCGGTGCCTGCCGCGTGATTCACAGTCTGGGCGTGGCGCAGGTATTGCCCGAGCACGTCAGCAACTATCTGCACAATCTGCCGCCGCGCGTGTTATTCCGCACCTATCTGCAGGCGCCGCTGATGCAATGGGATGCGGATTTCCCGAGTATTGCCCCGGCAACCATCGATCTGCTGGCGCAGCATGGTGTCAGGCTGATCGGCATCGACAGCCCTTCTTTCGATCCGCAGGAATCCAAAACGCTGGATGCACATCTGCGCATGAAGCAGCATCAGATGGCGATTCTGGAAGGCATCGTTCTTGATGAAGTGCCGGAGGGCGATTACGAACTGATCTGCCTGCCCTTAAAACTCGCCGGACTCGATGCCAGCCCGGTGCGGGCGGTGCTCAGAGCGCTGCGATAAATCCACACGCTAATCGATGCAAAAAAAACACGAGCGCATCAACGCGCTCACTATTATTTTCAGGAGATGAATATGACTCTAGCCCACAGCCGCGCAGCCTGCGAGCAACTTGATCAGCAAGACCCGCTGGCCGCGTTACGCGATGAATTTCTTTTGCCGGATGGTGTTATTTACCTCGACGGTAATTCACTCGGCGCCCGCCCGAAAGCCTCGCTGCAAAGGGCGCAGGAAGTGATCGCGCAGGAATGGGGCACCGATCTGATCAAAAGCTGGAATAAAGCGGGCTGGTTCGATCTGCCGTCCACACTGGGAAATCAGCTCGCACCGCTGATCGGCGCGCAGGCAGATGAAGTGGTCGTCACCGATTCGACCTCCATTAATCTGTTCAAAGCCATCAGCGCGGCGTTGCAGATGCAGTCTGGCGATGCGCAACGCAAAGTCATCATCACCGAGCGCAGCAATTTCCCTACCGACATTTACATGGCCGAAGGTCTTACCCGCTGGCTGGATCGCGGCTATCAGATACAACTGATCGATACTCCTGACGAGCTGCCGCAGGTCATCAATGAAAAAACGGCACTGGTGATGCTGACGCATGTGAATTACCGCACTGGTTATCTGCACGATATGACAGCGGTGACGGCCCTGATACATCAGCATGGCGCGCTGGCCTTATGGGATCTCGCGCATTCTGCCGGTGCGGTGCCTGTGGAACTGAACGCAGCGCAGGCTGATTTCGCGGTTGGCTGCACGTATAAATATCTGAATGGTGGCCCCGGCGCGCCCGCATTCATCTGGGTACCGCAACGCCATCAGGCTGCATTTCAGCACCCGCTGTCTGGCTGGTGGGGGCATGCAAGCCCGTTCGCGATGCAGCCACATTTTGAGCCGACGGCCAATATTCGCCGCGCGCTGTGCGGCACGCAACCGATGGTGTCGCTGGCGCTGGTCGGCTGTGGACTTGATATTTTCGGACAAACCACGATGCAGGCGATACGCAAAAAATCGCTGGCACTGACCGACCTATTTATCGCGCTGGTTGAAAGTCAGTGCGCCGCACATCCGCTGGAACTGGTCACGCCACGTCAACACCAGCAACGCGGCAGCCAGGCCAGCTTCCATCATCCGCATGCTTACGCGATTATCCAGGCCTTGATAGAACGCGGCGTAATCGGCGATTACCGCGAGCCGGGCATCATGCGTTTTGGTTTCACACCGCTGTACGTGCGTTATGTCGATGTCTGGGACGCCGTTGCCAGCTTGCGCGATATCCTTGATCGCGAAGATTACGATCTGCATGCCAAACGCCATGCCGTGACCTGATCACAGCGGCGATAAAGACACCGAGCAGACAATTGGGCAGACAAGTCAGCAGACCACGCAACAGCAACGATAAAAAATGAGGAATACGATGAGTAACGACAATACCAGCGCAGGCAAATGCCCGATGTCATGGCATGGCGCGCAAATGGATTTTTCGAATGATATGAGTTACGGCGATTATCTGGGGCTGGATCAGATACTGACGGCGCAACATCCGCGCTCGCCGAATCATAATGAAATGCTGTTTATCGTCCAGCACCAGACCAGCGAACTCTGGATCAAGCTGATGTTGCACGAGTTGCATGCCGTGCGGGTACAGATACGCAATAATGATTTACCGCCTGCGTTCAAAATGCTGTCACGCGTCGCCCGCATCATGGATCAGCTGGTGCATGCCTGGGATGTGCTGGCCACCATGACGCCGAGTGAATACACCGCAATCCGCCCTTACCTCGGCGCATCATCCGGCTTTCAATCGCATCAGTACCGCGAACTGGAATACCTGCTCGGCAATAAGAATGCGGCTTTACTGGGCGTGCATGAAAGCAAACCGGAGGTCCATGCCACGCTGAGCGATGCACTGCACACGCCATCAATTTACGATGAAGCCATCATGCTGATGGCGCGGCAAGGGCTGGCGATTGATGCTGAGCGCTTGCAAGCCGACTGGACACAATCGACGACATCCAACGAATCCGTCAAAGAGGCATGGCTGCAAGTCTATCGTGCGCCGGAACTGCACTGGTCTTTATATGAGCTGGCAGAAAAACTGGTGGATATGGAGACCGCATTTCGCATCTGGCGCTTCCGTCATGTGACAACGGTGGAACGCATTATCGGCTTTAAAACCGGCACCGGTGGCACGGCTGGCGTCAGTTATCTGCGCAAAATGCTGGATGTGGTGCTGTTTCCGGAATTATTTGCGCTGCGCACCGCGCTGTAACAGCCGCGCCGGTTCCGCCTGCCGCGGCGACCACGTCGCCGCATAGCAGCACCGCGCTGAGACCGGGGGCTGCCTGCACTGTTGATATCGCGCAATCTTACTGCGACTGATGGATTTATAATAGCGATGGCGGCACTGATACCACTGAAGAATGATCCGCCCCTTCACAGTAATCTCATTACTATCGCCAGTTGTATGTAGGATGAATGCCGGCAGCAAGGCATGAGGAAGATATCGCGGCTGGTCTGATTATGGAGTCTGTCATGCAACACCATGTTATTACAGCATTTCCTGCGCCTGTCTCACCATTGAATGATGCCAGCACAATCACCACCCAGCGTCGCGATCTGCGCACAGCGGATTATGTGGAAACAGCCCTGCGTCTGCAACAGACTCATGGTACCAGTTGCGCTCTGGAATACCTGCAGGCACATGATGTGGATCCGCTCACCAGCGGACGGGTTCTGACCCATCCCGAAAGACGCCGTCACTCTGTGTAATTTCAGTATCGCGGCAGATAGCCGGTTCAGGGCAAATCGCAGATAATGTCTGTTTGCCTTTGTGCATTTTTCCGGATGATGCCATGCTGACTTTACAAACCGCACTGACTTTTTTTGGTATTTCGCTGTTACTGGGGCTGACACCCGGCCCCGATAACCTGTTCGTGCTGATGCAATCGGCAACGCAGGGACGCAAAGCCGGTATGCTGGTGGTGTTTGGTCTCAGTACCGGCATCGTTGTTCACACCTGCGCTATCGCAATGGGGCTGGCCGCGCTGTTTGCCGCTTCAGCCACCGCCTTTCTGGTCCTGAAATTCATCGGTGCGGCGTATCTGACCTATCTTGCGTGGGGCGCTTATCACGCTCCGGTCGGCGATACGGCAGACAGCAGCGCACCGGCTATGCGCCCCGCGCAACTGTATTTACGCGGCATTATCATGAATCTGACGAACCCTAAAGTCGTGTTATTTTTCCTCGCTTTGCTGCCGCAGTTTGTGTCTGCGGAACGGGGAGCGATAGCGCCGCAGTTTTTTCAGCTTGGTGCTATTTTCATCGTCGCGACGCTGATCACCTTCGGTACCATCGCCTGGTTCGCCGCCAGTGTCGGTCAGCGTTTGCGCCGCTCAGCACAAGCACAGCGCTGGCTCAATCGCAGCGCCGCGGCGGTGTTTGCCTTACTCGCCGCCAAACTCGCGCTGGCACAACGCTGATACCGCGATCGTTCAGATACACGCCAAATCATCACAATTCAGCGCCGTACAAGGCGCTAAACAAATCACTTGCATCATCTACACTGCCCGCTCTGACGGCAGACATTCAGGAGTCAACATGCATACCGTAATACGCGAAAATCAGGCCGTCGTTCCATCCAAAATCGTCTGCGCCGGCCGCAATTATGTCGAACACATCGCCGAGCTCGATAATGAAGTCCCGACCGAACCTGTGATTTTTGTCAAACCAAATTCAGCTCTGTCTGACGACCTGCACTCGGATGGCGACGATATTCATTACGAAGGTGAAATCAGCTTCCTGCTGCACAATGGAAAAATCGATGCGGTCGGCTTCGGTCTCGATCTGACCCGTCGTGCGGTGCAGACCAGCCTGAAAAAACAAGGCTTACCGTGGGAACGAGCCAAAGCCTTTGATGGCTCGGCAGTGTTCAGCCGCTTCGTGCGCTTTGACGGCAATCTGGAAGCACTGCGACTGGAACTGCTGATCAACGGGCAGCTCGTACAGCATGGCGGCACACCGCTGATGCTGTTTAAACCTGCACAATTACTGGCATCGATACAAAGTTTTATGAGCCTCAATGATGGCGACATCCTGATGACAGGCACACCGAAAGGCGTGGGACCAGTGCAACGCGGCGCAACGTTCACCGGCAGGATTTATTCCGGTGACAGCCTGCTGGTCGAGCAGCAATGGACAGCGTTGTGATCTGACTCAAACATCGATGCCAGATCACCGGATTAACATCGTGCCGGCAAGGCTCTGGCGATCGCTGAATCAAGCTTTTTTATTGAAAATATACTGGGGGGAGTATTTTTTAAAGCCCTTATTTCATGCTGACTATCAGTATAAATTGGCAGATACTCCCCTGTTTTTGCAAATAGCTGGTGAACATAACGATCCATATTGCCGTCGTGCTCACAGCGAAAACAACGCTTCATAACAGGCAGTGGCGGACACGTCTAAAGCCCTTGTGCGTGAGCTCTCAGCACGCCAATGCTTGTCGCAAAGGTACATATTCTGCCGGATTGAGGATGCTGTAAGTTTTTTCCTGATCGTCATCGCGAATGGTGATGATCTGAGTAACACCTGTCTGACGTCGCCCGAATGCCGCAACTTTGCCGCTTCTGGCGGGTAGCAGGATCAGCAACTGCTCAACCAGCAGCCCGATCAGCACACCATCGATACGCATGATCAGCACTCGGCGTTCCGGGCTGTCCGGCGTTGGTGTCTGATTGGTCAGCATGCGCAAATCCCACAAGGGTATGCTCTGCTGATTCCAGATAAAGTTACCTAACTGTGCCGGGTGTCCCGCGGTATTCGTATCGAACTGCACCGGAAAATAAACGATGGCTTCCAGCCAACGCATACCCAGCGCCCAGGCCTGTCCCCCCTGCACCACAACATGCGCCTGTAACGCGGCATCCTGATCTGCCTGACTCCGCTGATCTGAATGCTGGTTTTGCTGGTCTTGTTCGTCAGTCCCGGCTTTCTGGCTCAGCGCACTCAGGGAACAGGTGTTCACCAGTTCCGCGCCATCTATCAGCAACAGACGCTCCGACGCAGACGTATGGAACACGCCGCTTAATACGGTGTTGACAGGTAAACCGGCGCTGGCAGCCGTTTGCGCTGCGCTGGTATCGAGTGGCATCACCGCGCGCGCGGCCTGCACCGGCACACCGGCATAACGGCCTTCGCTGCCCAGTATCACCAGTAAGTTTTCTTGTGCTGATCCGCTTTCCGCTTGCGGCGGCAAACCTAAAGCCGCCATCGTACGCAAGACCGGCACATCACGTTCACGCCAGATGGTCATGCCCAGCCACGCCGGATGACGTCCCAATATCCTTGTAACGACAGGCATAGGAATCACAGCGGCAACATCGCTGGCGGGAATCGCCAGCACCTGCCCGGCAAGCTCAAACAATGCATGCGGCACTGTATTGGTTGAGGCAGCGGCAATACTGACGGTCGAGTGAAACAATTCTTCGTCATCCTCACGCTGAACCACGCGCTGAATCTGACTGACAGGGACGCGCTGCAAACCATCTACCTGATCAATCGCAATACCGGTCAGATGCGCATTGCGTCGCACTAGCAATATCTGTCCAGGCAGCTCGCTACGTTCATCCGGCCACGGCAGCCAGCGCCGTAAATCGATTAAAGGTATGGTCTGCTGTCGATACACAAACATTCCGGCGATCGCGTGATCGCGACGTGGCAGTAGCGTCAGTTGCGGCGGCTGCCGGATCGCCTGTACCACATCTGTCAGCGGCACACCGAAACGCAGATCGCCGAGCCGGCAGAATGCAATGTTCTGGCTGTTCTGGCTGATCGCCGCGCGGTTCAGCGATGCCGAGGCGAAGGCCGGCGTCGAATTCACAGACGCTCCGTCGACTGATTCAATTCATTGAGCAGCCTGACCACGTTGCGGGTCGCATCGGCCTGCTCGCTGGTTGCACCGTGAATCGCAGCGATCGATTGCGTGGTGTTATTCATAGAATCGAGAATCCGCGCAAACGAATCACCAACCTGTTCTGACAAACGCCCGCCTTCATCGACCCGTATGACCGTCTGCGTGATCAGCTTGGCGATTTCACGTGCCGCCAGCGTCGATTTTTCTGCCAGCTTACGGACTTCTTCCGCCACCACGGAAAAGCCCAGTCCCTGTTCACCGGCACGCGCCGCTTCTATCGCCACATTAAACGCCAGCAAATTTGTCTGACTGGCGATATCAGCAATCGTATTGATAATTTCGTTAATATCATTCGATGAAGTCTGTATCGCCTGTATCGCTTCTTGCGAACGTTTCAGCACGCCGCTGCCATCAGCGGCATGTTGCTGGGTGCGTTGTGCTAACTCATTCGAATGCGCGGAACTTCTGGAAATGCTGTCTATCGACGCCGACAATTCATCGAGTATGTGCGTGATCGATTCGACCTTCTCTGAAATCAGGTTTTCTCTGTCCACTTGTTCCGTGATATCCACCGCATACTTGACGACTTTATATGGCTTGCCATCAAGATCGAGGATAGGATTGTAGGTCGCCTGTATCCAGACTTCAGCGTCGTGTTTTCCTATCCGTTTATAGCGACCGCTTTTAAACCGGCCATCTGCCAGATCCGCCCAGAAATGGCGATATTCGAGCGATTTGACCAGCGCGGCTTCGCAAAAAATTTTGTGGTGCTGGCCGATGATTTCCTGTTCGGTAAAACCAAAAGTACGTAAAAAATTTGCATTCGCTGACAGAATATTTCCCTGTAAATCAAATTCAATCACCGCCTGGGAACGCGAGATTGCATTCTGCTTACCCTCAGATTCCGCCTGTCTGGTGCGTAAGTCTGTAATGTCAGTCGCAAACTTCACGATCTTATAAGGCTTGCCGTCAGGATCAAATACAGGGTTATATGACGCCTGTATCCAGACATCCTTGCCATGCGCATCGAGCCGGCGATACACACCGGTATCAAATTCTCCGCGCCCGAGACGTTCCCAGAAATTCAGATATTCGACAGAACGCGCTTCGTCCTGCGTGCAAAAGAGGCGGTGATGCTGACCCCTTATTTGTTCGATGTCGTAACCAAAAATCTGCAAAAAATTCTGGTTTGCGGCCAATACTCTGCCATCGAGCGAAAATTCGATCACCGCCTGCGCCCGGTCGATTGCATTGATTTTTCCCTCATCGTTCGCACGTCGTAATTTTTCTGCGGTGATGTCGCTCGCAAATTTGACGATGCGTGCTGGCTTGCCATCATCGCCCATAATGGGGTTGTAAGACGCATGTAACCAGACCGTTTTGCCGTCTTTACCGTAACGATGAAACTCTCCTGTGTAGGTTTCGCCCTTGGCTAACTTACTCCAGAACTGGCTGTATCCTATGCCGCTGACATAAGAAGGCTCGCAAAAAATTTTGTGATGCTGGCCGACCACTTCGTCGAGCGTGTAGCCCATCGTTGCAAGAAACAATTCATTCGCATGCAGGATATTGCCCTGCAGATCAAATTCAATAATCGCCTGCACGCGATTGAGCGCTTCAATTAATGCATTCTGACGGGAGTTACTTGACTGATTCATGACAGTGCTCTTTCGGTTTGATATCTTTGATTCTGAGGTGATGGCGCAATCTCCGCGGACAGAACCGCGGGCAGACACAAGCGGGGTGACGCGTACGCAGCTGAAAATGGCGATGCGTGAAAGGAAATCAAATATAACAAGTCACCGCGATGACATCGCTAAGACTGACTGATGCTGATACATCAGAGTTGCGCTTTTATATTTATCTGAATGCAAATTTCTTGATTACAAGAAACAATGAACGTCCGCAATGATAACTTACTTTGAAGAAATCATATTGCAGGCGTCAAATCTGCTGTGATGACACCGCCGATGCTGAGCGGCAACGACATGAATCACATAGGGAGGAGGACTTCACACAGAGATGGACTCAGACTGGTCCCGCCGACAGGAATCGAACCTGTATCTTACGCTTAGGAGGGAAAGATTACTTTAAAATTTTACCGTTATTTATCAATTAGTTATAGACACAAAAATCAGACAAATGCTAGAATGGGACAAATTTGGGACAAATCGAAATTTAGTGACAGCAAGGGACAGCATGGGACTGCAAACAAAACCATTAGAAGCAAGCATGAAGGTCGGCTCAGGCACCATCGTTAAACGAGCCAAGAAAAATGGTAGCTTCTCCTTTCAAGCCAAAGTCCGTAAAAATGGTGTCAATGTCTCGCAAACCTTTGCATCCCTGAAAGAAGCAAAAGAGTTCATCACCCTCACAGACTCCAAAATTCTGAAAGGTGAAAGTGTTTCTGCATTGAAGGCGAAGAAAATCACCTTGGGTGAAATTTTTCAGGACTACATTGAAGGCGAACCATCAATGCCTTTAATCAAGAAACAGCGGCTGGCAAAAATCACTCAAGAAATTGGCAATGTCCCATTAGCCAATTTCAAAACAAAAGGTTTTCAGGACTACATCAATTTCAAACTAGCTCAAGAAATCCCCGACCAGAAAACCAAGAAAAAAGACGACAAAGGTTTCGACGGAAATCGCACGACAAACGCAAACGGTGAAGTAGTGAGGAAGACTTACAAGTCATCCACCATTCGTAAGTTCTACTACGACATTAGAACCGCACTCAAATGGCATAGCAAAATCAATGACTACCATTTTGACTCTAAGCCATTTGATGACGTAGACCCACCACCAAGTTGGGAAAACCCACGAACAAGGCGACTTGAAGATGGTGAGCTAGACAGATTGGTTCAAGCGTGCGAACAACTCTATGTGAATGCAGAAGCATCAAAATGCCTGATCCAATTCCTAACGTTTTCCGCATTCAGGATTGGCGAAACAATGCTTATCCGCTGGAAGGATATCAAGCTGAACGAGAAGAAACCCGAAGAGTCATATATTTTCATTCCGAAGGCACATCAAAAAACTGCCAACAAAAAAGGGGCGGAAGATCGTTATGCCTCGATGCGCCCAGAGCTATTTCATCTCATCAAGAATCAAATGATGAAATGGAAAAAATCAGACGATGATCTTATTTTTCCATTCTGGGCAGGACCACACTATTTTTATACACGCTTCCGCATCATCTGCAAAAATGCGAAATCAAAGAATTTAACCTTGCATGATTTAAGGCATGAAGGCTGTTCGTGGTTCTTTGAAAATAGCACCTTATCAGATATTGAAATCTCAAAAATAACGGGGCATATTGAACTGGATACGCTGAAGCGATATGCAAACCTTCGTCCGCATAAGGTCGGTGCGAAATTGTGGGCGTCGCTCGAAAATAGCTCTGCAATTTAAAGGAGGCGCACCAATGCGCCCTCCCCGATCAGACCATTTTTAATCACACACTTGAAGCATTCGTGCATGTCCAGGTAGTGCCGTTAAAATCAAATTCGCATAAGTCGCTGCCAAGCTCACAGTCACGAGCATACTTTTCGTAATCAATGTAAGCACGCACTGATTCTGGCACGTCGTTTAAGTAGAATTCGTCAAACAGGGTCTCGGCTACGCCTTTCAAATTACCTTCGGACAAATTCACGTCGTCCAGCTTGTGCAAAGCATTTTCCAAGCTGTAGCCCAAAATACTGCACAGATAAAACAAGGCTGTTTTTTCTTGATCGCTCAAGTCTGCAACATCTTCAAACCATGTATGCAAATTACCTTGGTTAATCCCACAAGCTGAAAATAACTCGCAGTCGTCACCATCAATAAACTGGATTTCAAACTCTTCCACAGGGTTGCCAAAAGCGTCCAGCAGGTTTTCCGATTGCTCGATGTATGCCTCCAGTGTGTCAAAGTAAAAACCGACTGCATCCAGGTTATAAGGCTGTGCGAAAAATGTGCTCATGGTGTTCTCTGCTTTCGTATCGTTTTTAGGCTGGTTGAGCCTGAAGTTGATTGAAGACTTGCTCTGTTTTTGCAGACTTCACAACTCGTTTATCTGCATCATTTTTGAGTCGTTTCGCCTAAGCCACGAATGGCATGGCTGGACAAGAAGCAATGCAAGCAATTTGTCAAAATCGCAGTCGCAACGAAGTGAGAACCGATTGCAGAAAATCCCGAAGGGGAATGCTTGTTTTGATTCGCAGACGTGCAAATCTTGGCGTTTTTAGCGAGACGGGGAAAGGTGGTGCAGATAGATTGACGGGTAAAAACAGAGGGGCGGTGGAATCGACTTTGGATCGTGTTGTCGTGGATTTTATTGAAGAGATTTAAGAATTGACTTGGACGACCTGGACAGGTCGAACACTGCTAGTCAAGATGCAAGAGATTCTTGCGCAAGCTGTTCGTGCTGTCCACACGATTTTCAAAGAAGTTTTACAAAATATCACCAAGAAATTTCTCCAGCACTTTCCTATCTTTCGCATTCAGCTTACCCATCGCCAGAGCAACCTTACCGAATAAATCCAGCAAGATAGTTTGCAGCCCCTCGTTTAAATTTTCCATGCGGTTCATCAGTGCCAATGCCTGGTCACTCACATCAGATGTGCTGATTTTCAATAAATCGCTGATTTCACAGTCCAGCAATTTGGCTATCTGAGCCAGGCGTGCCAATGTCGGCGCGATATGACCTGTCTCTATCCTGCTGAGAGTTTCTTTTTCTATGTCCATGTACTCGGCAAGTTGTGCCTGAGTCCATCCCTTGGCTTTTCTGCGAATCGCAATAATTCCACCGACTTCACGAGCCAATTGCTTTTTTGGGCTAATTTTTTCTTGTGGCATGACACGTCTCCCATAGCGGAGCATGAAGTGTGATCTTTTTACATTAACCTTGGAATGATTAAGTTAATCATCATAAAATGACATATTAAATCATTTGTTATTGATCTTATAGGTTAAATTCAATTAATGGTTACATAAAACTCAGGTAAATTTCCGATAGGTAGTATGAAAATTAGAGCAGGATGTCGGCATTTATTCAAGTTAGATATTCATCTTGTATGACGTTTAATTCAATGCTTAAATATTGGTTATCTTAACGGCAATTTCCGTATCATCAGCCTTACAATTAGGGAGGAGGACTCTTGGATGAAATAAATCAAATCTTGTTGCAACTCTATGAGACGGCTCAGTCAGCCTCTATTTCTGAGTTTCCAGAAATAATTTTCCCATTAATCAAAGATCGAGTGAAATTTGATTCGGGTGGTTTTTGCGATTTTAATCAATATCCGCAATCAGGCTTAAAGCTAGTGTCAGCTGTTGCACACAATGTTTCTGTAGAAGACAAACTCCGCGCAAGAATAGAATACTTAACTTATGAAAAATTCGATAACCGGAATTCTCTAGCGACCGACGATCCTGCACTTGCACAAGCCTTTCGACAAAAAGGCAGGTCTGTTTCTCTCGGTGTGCTCGGCAATGATAGGCTTAAGCCTAATGTGGCAGCTTACGGAATCAAAACCAGTAGTTTGCAAACTTTGACAATGGTGGGCAATACTACTGACCGGAAGTCCTTTCAAACCATATCACTTTGGCGGAGTAAAGCAAATTTTGAGTACACGCCGACCGATGAAGCAATAGCAAACATTGTCCTGCCTCACGTCTTTCAAGCGTTTTCAATTCATCGGCAAATACATGCGAAAAATATGGAAGACTCTGTTAGTTCAGGTACTGTGATTTGCTCATTATCGGGAGGAATTCACTTTATTGACGAAACAGCGGCTGACCTTTTACATAGCGAATTTCTCGACTGGAGTTCACCTTTCCTCCCTTCCAAAGTTTTAGAGAAGTTAGGTACGACATCGGAAAAAATTTATATTGGCAAGCAATTCACCGTCACGGCCCAGTTGAAAGGTGACTTATTGTTTTTGAATTTTAGACGAACTACATCAATTGAAAAATTGTCTTTGACGGAGCTTGTGATTGCAGAAATGCTGGCTCAAAACGAAACTTATAAAGCCATAGCACAACGATTAGGCAATCAGCCAGCGACGGTCAGAAATCAGGCTCACAACATCTATGTAAAATTCGGAATCTCAGGCAAAGCAGAGCTAGCTAGAATAATGAAGAGCCTTTCACGATAACAAGACGTGAATGCAAGCATTTTTATCTCTACTTCATCACGTCCACATACTACAAGCGAACAAGCATTCCTTCGAATTCAATTTGTCCATAGAACATGTGTTCTATGGATTGCATGTTTTCACACTCATAAAATCCGCTCCATGTCGGACAGCAACGGAAACGAACAATGATCGTCAACCTTTGAATAACTCAATACGTTATTTAAATATAACTTATAAAGTTATATTGCATTGGTTTTGTAGGTAAACTACTTAACGGTGGCACTTTGCTGTCAAATCAAGTGAAAGGAAAGTATGAAAAGTTCTTTTAAGAAGATGTACGAGATGAATCAAAAACCTGACGGTTCAGTGGAGCTGGTCGTCAAAGGTAGTCGTTCCGGTGCGTTTGGGATGGCAAGTAATCCTGCTCCTGTTGCCTTTCTGCTGATCATGGTCTATGCAGGCTGCTTCATTGGAATTTCGTTCCTAGGTATCAAGATGTCGGGTAACCGGTTTATGGATATGCATATCGGAAAAGTTGCCCTTATCGCTCTGCTTGGCCCATTTACTTTGCTCAGATTTTATTTTGGCGCTCGCAAGAATAGCATTCATATTCAACCGAAAGGGGTTGAATTTGATAGCGGCAAGAAGCAAATCGCCTTGGTTGACATCAAAAACTTTGGCGTTATGACGCAGTCGGTCAGTGGTAATGGAGGGCATGCTCAATCCTCTTATGTCTATGTGGACGCACTGGGGCAAAGAATCAAATTGACGGGGCACATGACACAAGAGCTGGCAGAAGCTGTCAGGGATGAAATCATCGGTTATTACGATCGCAAATAAATTCGAAAAAAGTTGAGCAGTTCCTGTTACGGCATGCGCCCGTTATCCCAGTAACCATTATTGAGCAATCCATTTAATCCAAGAAAGCAAGCAAGATGAAAGAGAAAACGAAATTACTTTTTGCCACAGTGTGCGCCGTTGCAGCGCTGGCCGCTTGTGGAAAAAAGGCTGATGTCGTTAGCCCGACTGTAGCTGGTGCTACAGTAGCGGAAGAAAATACATCGCACTACAAGCAAACCGAAAAGTTTGGAACGGTCAGCAGTATTGTTCTTACTCCGCTGTTTCAAGCTCCAGCCAAATACAGTAATTATGTTCGACAAGAAGTATCCGAATTCACCAAGGATGAATATAAAAAACTCCCTGACTCCGCCTTTGAAGGCTATGTGAATACGTGGCTCAAGCAGGCAGCTTCTGTTGAAAAACCAGATTGGCAAATGATTGCAGGTGTTACCCATCCTGAAATCGCTGAAGAAACCAATGAGTTTAAGAAACAGGAAGCTGGTGACAAAGTAAAAACTGAAATTCCCGCCGATAAGAACCAACTCAATGTTGTCTATGGCTGGCAGGGGGGGATGTTGTTCATTGCAGGACCCGATGTCACCACTGGCGAATACTATCTTCTCATTCGTCCCAACAATCAATTCAACATTGTCTCTTATCGAAATCAAAAAAATTACCGATACAGCTTGTACTACCGCCCAGTATTTAACGAGGTAGGTATGAAAGGCGACAATCGTGGGGATATGCAACTCACAGTGAAACTACCTATTGAAAAAGCCAAGGAGATTGAGTCGCTGAGAGCAGGTAACTCAACAATGATTCGTGTTTATGGGCGCGTTATTGGCAAGAATGCTGACCAAGCACCGCTCCTTCGCAAAGATGGTTCTGAAGCTGCTCTGAATGTCGAGGTAGAAGCACTGGAATTTGGTATTCGCAAGGATGGCGAATTCAAAACATTTTTCTTCCTCGACTCGGATCAGTTGAAGCGATCAAAGAGCTAACACCAGATCGCAACTCCGATTTTCAAAGATTAGTTTAAACTTAAGGATAACAATATGAGATTCAGCTTCATGACAGCGACTCTATTTGCAGCCGCATTGTCAGCATGTGGCGGCGGCAATTCAGGCAGCGGCAATGGTAATAATCAACCTCCCGCCACCACTGCAAGCGATACCGAGATTATTGCCAATCTCAAATCCAGCAATATTGATTTTTTCTCGATCCTTGTTTGGCTGCAAAAACCCCCAGGAACTTGGAGGTGGCTATCAACACCAAGCCGCCATGTTCTTGTCTATATTCCAGCACCGACGATCGGGAATGCGACAGAACAGGACTATGCGAACAAGGTGAACAATGCCATAGTACAAATTAACACGAAGTTGAGAAACGTCTTGGTTTTAGAACCAGTTTCAGTGAAGCCAGCTAATGAGAATTTCATCCAGATCAGCTATGGTACTTCGTATGTGCCACAGGGTTCTACAAATTATCAAGGCTACTGCGCGAATGTTTCAGAAGGTCCCAGTATTGGAAATATGATCCTGCCCAACAGCGAGTACGGAATTGCATCAAATCCTGTCTTCGTCAATCTTGGAAATGGTCACTGCGACGTGACACAGGACATGGTGACGCATGAGTTTGGACACGCATTGGGGCTAGCTAATCACTTCAAAGGGTTTGGAACTGGTGATGCAATCTCCCCTGCATTCTGGGACGTACTCGCGACCTTGTACGGCAATGCTCAATCGACGACTGCACAGAATCTTATTGTTCGTCGGGCAGCTAATTAACTGATTGATGATTTGGATTGCCAAGGCATACGAGCACAACTCAAAAATTGGGAGTCCGTATGTCCAACCTGTCCGAGTGAATATGCGAGGTACAACAATTTTATATTAACCGTTCTTGCGCATTTGTATTTTCGTGGGCATTGCTGACTTCGCCAGTGTCAATGACAGTTAGATACGCAGACTGACTCTTCAATACTTCGTCCGTCAATAATCCTCGCTCATGAAGTGAGACATAAAGTGCAGCTGCATACGCCTGACAGTTGATTGATCGCTCAGGATTGAATGCGATATCCGAAAATGCACGATACGTCAGAACTTGTGCCGCAAGCTCAGGACGCTTGTGAAGAGCATTTATATATAACCAGTCATAAAACGCTGTTCTGGGCTCTAATTCCCAATCTACCCCATAGAAGCAAAATTTGACTAAGCGACCATGCTGAGTCAGCCTTGGATCTCGCTTCGCATCAATTGACCGTGCATCAAGTAAATCGAGAAACGGACCACCACGCTCAAATACTTTGCTTGCCTGATATGCACACTCAAGACTGAACTCTCTTGCGCGCTTTACGGTCTTGATCATTAGATTGAAAGCACTCAGGTTCACGCCGAGTTCTTCAGGCGATTTGCTCGAAATTTCAAGAATCGTGCTTACACCAATCTGTTTTTTAGCTTCCATATGTAGTGACTCAATGGATTTCTGAGATTGGCTCCTTGCCATTCCAGGAAACCATTGAAAGTCCACATAATGAGTGTCGACAAGCAGCTTGCCACTAAATAAAGGAGTAAAAATTGGTCGAGAAGCCATATCAATGTCCTTACTTCCATTGTGCGTAGTCGCGCCGATAGCGAAAGTAACTCGCATTTACTCTAACATCTAATTCAGGATATTTAACTTGCAATGCTACTTTCGTCGCTTCATTCAGCACAAACGCGCCACGAATATATTCTCGCGGGACACCGTTAAGCATAAGGACTTCCGCTTGTGGATTCGTCGGGTAATTGTCAGGGATGCCCAGCATGACACGTGTTTTGTCACCCCAATCTGCATACATAGCCTTTAGCGCCGCTAAATCTCTACGTTGATCCAATGGAACAGCTGTAACACAAGCTGAAGCCGCATTTGTCGCGCAGAATGCGCAAGGCAGCTTCCACAGCGCTTCTTTAAAAATAACTAGAATGACCCAGTCGACCTTATAGTCTTGACGGACACCCCAGAACATTTTGTAGTTAGGGAACGCAATTGAAAGACAAACAGCATTAGTGCCATCATACCGATACTGATCGTTGAAGCCTGTATACCCACTAAGAGTCAAAGCATCTCGCGGCACAAGTCCGTATTTGAGAATGGAATCCAAGTTGCTAGCTCGAGTGAAGTGAACCAAATAATTAATGCCACGCTCGACCGCATATTCTTGTATTGTATTCGCCATCTAGTCGCTTTCTATTTCAAGTTTTAGGGGCTAGCTCAATCTACGAGTCAAACTCAAATAACTGGAACCAGTTCCATTTGGCAGATCTCCACGGGTTCAGTAAATTTTTTAAGCTCTTCCTGCTGTTCCAGTAAAAACGGTGCAGCTTTTACTTTCGTGTGAAGATTGAGAAGCCGTTTCTCTGCACGAATGAGGATAGTTTCATAAAGCATTGGAACAATCTTTACTTCATCTCCGTGCATGGTTGGCTCATCCTCACCTTGCTCAATTTCACTACCTAAAACAAAGCCATCTACCCGCGTAGATTTACGAATATAGCCTTGAGCTTTTAGCTCCTTCACATATTTCCAGACTTGATCTTTTTCCTTTGTCCCTAGCGGAAGACCTGTCGTCTTTAGGTCCACTATCACAAGGTGCTCAACTCCGTCTTCGTCATAATTTTCGTCAAAAGAAGACCTTGCATAGAGCCCAACACTGCTATCTGGCAGAGCGACAAAATCGGGACGATTTCGTGTTCCCTTACCTTTCGCATCTTTGAAGATATTGCGAATAACGTTAGTCATGCCTTTGTTTGAGGTGAATTCAATAGACTCAAACTGAGCGCCAAACATCCAAAGTCCGCGCTCAAACAAAGGTTGTAGTTCATGAACCTCATCGATTCCAGCAACCAGCAGTTTAGTACGAAGCTCTCCTATGAGCTTCAAACGATTTTGAATTTCATCCAAAACCATTTTTGCCATACCTATCGTCCACTCATTCAATATGGAATGCAGGTTGTCATAATCGTCTGGCTCACATTTATGCAGTAAGTCTAGAAGTCCATAGCGGGACTTTGATTGCTCTAACTTTGCGAGAATAGTAGTAAGTTGAACTATCTCGTTTTCCCCAAAATTTGGACAGGTATCTACGACTTCGTTGACAAAATCGTTCACCCTTTCTTTACTTACAGGGGATAGCATATTAAGTGTGTTTCCAACTCTGCTGATTACGCCACTCCGGCGACTATCCCTCTCAGTTTCGCCGCTTTCAAAAATAATTTGACGAATTCTGTCTTGGACAGCTTCACGGGTTTTAATCCATGAGGGGTTATCTTCTTTAAAGCCGCTCCAATCTTCATAGACCGCATCACTCTGATTTAGGTAGTCCGCTTGAACAATGAATGTGAATCGCTTCGCTTCTGATGTCCTTCCATCCAATACCCGCTCGTAATCACTTCCACTCCATTTACATTCGCCAACAGCACGATTTTGAACCCACCAAGCTATCCCATGCTGCTTTGTTGTTTTGTCGGCCTTCTTGGTATCAATGTGCAAAATACGGACAACGCCATAGTTTTCAACTGAAATCTCTTCAGTTGAAAGCAGAGCAGGAATATCGTTAAATGAAATTTCCTTCCCATTTAAAGAGACCTTGAAAGCAGGATTAGCAAGGAAGCGACTTCCAATCAATTCTCTAGCTTGCACCTCACTAAAAATTCGTCGAGGAATATTTCCTATGCCAATAATTTCGGTCCCATGTCCCTTGACGCCCTCAGATTCAAACGATATTTCCTCCAAACATAAGGGATCAGTTGCGGTAGTTCTAATCTTATAAACAAACTTTTGACCATTCTTCCAAGAGGTGACGAGGTATTCACTAGCAAAGCAAAAGCTTGCAAAGCGACCTTTACCATTTTTACCAAAAACGGTGCGAAATAGACCATTTACATCGCCAGGTGGCTCAATCGTACTACCTTGATTTTTCCGGCGGTTGTAATCCATAGTTCTCCAAATTTTTTGGAACTCATCCTTCGTCATCCCATGACCGTTGTCGGTAATTTTAAACTGCCGTACAGTTTCAATATCAGGCCAGGTAATACGAACTTCGGTAGCGTAGGCGTCCCAGCAATTGGCAACAAGTTCAACAATGGCTGTAGCAGGGTCGGTAATAATCGCACCCGCATGGTTCTCTAGAAAACGTTCGTCGTACAGCAGTGTTGTTTGCTCCACTTCCTTCTCCTAAATCATCTTGATAGATTCGGTGCACGAAAAATTAATTCCACTATTCTAGACAAATCACTTCTAAGGTTTGAACTAATGGAATGAGCGTTAGATACATCAATAGACGTAACCATGAGAGCTGGAGTCACAGGCATTTTTCCGTATATCGAATAACGTTGATTGTGAAAATGCCGGGTATTCGGAAATTCATCTGGATTAACTATCATAAGTGCTACCGATGAAGTATCGCCGCTGGTTTTTTGATGAATTCCGTGAATATACTTCATTGTCAATTCAGGTAGGTAAGTTAAAAATGCCCTCTTGCTATCTGTATATTTTGCATCAATAATGATATGTTTTGTTTGCTCATTCTCCGCTGAACATTCAATCAAAATATCAGGGCATCTATTTGATCGCCCTCCAAAGCTACCTCGCTTATTTATCTCAATATTCGTGTTTCCCCATTGGTTATTTTTTGTCGTCCATCCCTCAGTATTGACTATATTCATTGAGGTGCTCTGTGCATGATCTACCGTCCAAATTTGAGGTTCGTACATTAACGTGATACTTGACGTTCCCCAGCGATATTTGAAATGATCGCCGTCAGCATTTTCAGATTCATAAATTACTGGATTGTCTTCAGTTCCCATCGTCTCCAAGTGATTCTTAACAACGCAAAGCAAATAATATTCAAATAATTTTGGTATATCTTTTATAGAGTTCAATTCCTCTTGAAATCCCCAGTCCGGAGAACCAAAGCGATGCCAAGAAATCACTCGATTAAAGACCTGTTGGTAAAACAGATTGCTTTTTGCTTTTTGTGTAAATTGAGGAATCCCAAGATATTTCTTTTTTACTGGAATGCGACGCTCCAACCAATTCAAAATTTTGACCAGCTCTGATATCAGGCGAGCGCATTTATCAATTCTGTTTCTATTTATAGCGGCCGAAAATTTATTTAGTTGGCTAAAAAAAGACACATAGCCTTCAACATTTACAACTTGTGTTCCCCCCCTCGCACCCTGCTGCAATTTTATTTGAATACTCTTGGTCGCAGAAATAAGTGTCGCCACAAATCCTTGAAGCACTTGGTTTTCATACACATCGGTAGTCGCCTGAATATGACTCTCGAGGATATTGCTCACATTAAAATTTTCACCATCTATATTCAAAAAAGCTTCATCAGAGTATGCTGAATATAGAATGTCAGGATTTTCGATTACCCACCCGATTGACCTATCGTCTATTAATGTATCCCTATTGGGTATAACCACTCTTGACTTTTGATTGAAAGTTGCAATGGCGTTAGTCGCGATTATTGGTAAGACTTTTTTTAGAAAATTCAAATTATGCTCAATGCGATCAAGCAAAAAATTTTCCGATCGCCCGCCCTCTTTATATCCAGCACGAATTCGCGTCACTCGAATCGCGGCGGCTAAGTCCTTACCATCTTGTCGCGCCAAGAAATGTAACATCGCAGATATACGTTCGGCATTTATTTTTTTTGCTAAAATTTCTATCGGATTGAGTTCAACAAAATAGGCAAAATCTTCATTATCTTTATGAGATCGTGCGATTAGGGACAACTCTGCTAATCCGTAAAAATTCAGGAAAAAACTTTCTTTTCGATTAAAGGTTTCTTTCGGTCGCCATTCATATACCCACTTACCGTCCCTCTCATATCTGTTGGTACATTGAATTTCATTGTCGTGTAAAGCTAATGATAGATTACTCAAATCCTCGTTAAGAGAAACTTCAAAACGTATCACGTCATCTTCACAGAGAACGATTCTCTCCCGCTGAACTTCAGAGGCACTAAGTAGGTTTAAAGCAACACCCTTTCGAGGTCCATTTAAAATGTGTAATAGCAACATTGGACGCTACTTAGAAGAAGGAATACGAATCTGAAAAATCGTCACCCGTTTCAATAATATTGGATACAATTTTTCGAGAGACTGAATACTTAAACTCATCCAACTTTTCTTCCAATCTTTGCAACCGCTCTCGGAACCCTTGTCCGTGCCCAGTTAATGAAGGCAAGACATGCTGGCTAATTGCATAGTCCATCGGTTCGTTTTTCTCATAATTTAGTTGATTTGCGATATAGCAGTACTTAGTTATTGCATTCAACTTCCGAGGACTAAAATTAATCTGAGTTCCCTTCTGCGAGCCAGTGGATAAATGATCTAATACAAACTTCAACCTTGCAGATTCCCTTTCTTCAAGCTCCTCTTCATTGCTTTGAGGATTGAAAGCCTTCATTAACTCGGCATATGGAACGGCACCGCTAAATAATCCAGATTGAAGTTCAGCTGTACTGGATTTTTCTCCATATCCCAATGAAATAATAGCGGCGCGATCAATAAAACGATTTGATAGAGTTTCGACAGTCGCATCGTTATTTATTGTGCATAGGAATCGGAGGCTTCTTGGGATTTTCAAATAACGCTCACCCTTTCCTGAGATTCCCAAATCAATTTTGTGATTATTCTCAAACGAGTCGCACATAAGTAAAAAATCTGACCAATAATGCTCAATACTAGAAAGATTAGCCTCATCCATAAGAACCATTTTCAGGTACTCCGGATTTTCTGCATCATTGTGACAATTAGAAAATGCCTCCAAGAATTGATATAAGCCACTACGAGAAGGCTGGAAAGTATTTTTGAAAGAATTGAAGAAGCCTAGCATTTCTCTACTTGACATCCAACCACGTCCGACAGCGACACTCAAAAAACTATCCGTTTCTGACATTTTTTTATGTTTTGATACTAATCCAAGGGCATCAGCTAATCGATTGACTGTCGAAGTCTTACCTGTACCAGGTGGACCGGCAAGAACAGTGACGTAAGACTGCAATGTACAGAGCAATAAATTTGCTGTTTCATCGTAGGAATAATGGCGACCGGAGGTGCTATCAAGAACATGCATCAAGCTTTTGATATAGCTGTTTCTTGTTTCTCCCGTTACCTCAACTCCATATTTTTGCAACAAAACTGGCGTCATCGGGGAACTGCTATTTTCAGGGGAAATGCCATTAAGAAGCATCTGAATCGTTTTGAATTCAACCAATTTATCGCTGAAGTGAGGATTTTGAATCGTCGCAAGCTGGCTATCAATTAACCCTTGAATTTTATGTTTCTCATTTCGAAGGTGGTCATTGACAGAATCTAATTTTTCTTTCTCTTTTTGCATTGAGTGGAGATCGCTATATGATCCAACAGTCAATTTTAAATCTCGAAGCAATTTTTCATTAGCTTCAATTTCCTGCATCAATTTACTATTTTTATCTCGCAAGTCATTTTGTTTTTTCTCTTCACTTTGAGCATTTAAGTCGTCAATCTCTTTATGGATTTTTTCCTTCTTCTGCTCCATAACTAATTCAAATTGCTCCAACTCAGAACGTTTTGTTTCTAATTTGGTTTGAATTTCTGAAATTTCTCTCTGAAACTTTTCCTGCTGCTTTAAATAATCCCTTTCAATGCTCGATATCTTATCTTTGAGTAATATTTCTTTATTTAAGTCAACATAGTCAGTAAGAAATTTCTTACCTTCTTTAGTCACAAGAAAATCTTGGACAATATCTACCCCGATACCTTTAAAATTAAGATACTGACTTAGAACTTCTTTGATTCGAATATTTCGTTCATTATGGCTAGTTATCTTGTTTTTTCTACTGTATTCGTCAATACTACTCGTGAGCTTTTGTGCTTCAGCTTTAGACAAATTGCCTGCACTCTTACCGTAATCCATCTTCGCAAATTGGCGTATTAATGCAGAATCCGAGATGTAGTCTTTCGTCTTGAAGGTAACTTCGTCTTTGGCTCTTTTTAGCGAAGTAAAGAATAATTTTTCAAATCCATCGACCGAACACTTAAGAATCAATCCCGCACTTTCCAAGTCACTATAGTTAAATTGAGCAACATGATTTTCATTTAGTGACAAGATATTAACTATCGTAGCAGGTGTAATTGCTGGCATTACTAGACACGTTTCATCCTCAGTTTGAGCATTAAAAGGACCAGAAACAATTCCATCGTTCAATATGAAAAAATTTGCGTTACTGATATCAAACCGAGTCTGCTCGACTCGCCCCGAACGTATGTCAGGCATAGCCATCGAAATTATAGGTACGAAAGTATTTGGCTCGAGGCGAACAGCATGAAAACCCATTGAAAAGTATTTTGACTCCCAAGGTTTATCTGGGTCAAAATTAAAATTTTCATTTACAGTTCGAAGAGAGCCTGTAAGAATTTCTGTGTAAATGCCACGGAACAAGTCAGTGATCGTATTTTTGAATGCGATCACCAAACTCAATCATAAAACGATTTAAGGCCATACGCCAATTGGCAGTATCGGGCGCTGGCAACCCGGTTTGATAAATTGAAGCGAAATTATGAAAGTGTCGTCGCCATGGCCTGTGCTTTTTTATGGCTGCCTATGTGAAACGTCAACAGACCGTAATCTGTTAAAGAAAAAATTTTTAAAAATACAGATCAGAAAATCTCTGCTTTGAATTATGTATTTTCATTACGATGATGATTACGTGTCACAGATGCTTTGCTCAAAAAAAAACGGCGCATACCACCTGATATGCGCCGTTTTTTTTGATCTGAATTATTTAGCTGGAGCTGTCTTCGCTGCTTCTGCTTTGCCTTCAGTTTTGACTTCTGCTTTTACATCAGCTTTAGCCTCTGCCTTCGCTTCTTTTTTCGCATGTTTTACATGCTTTACTTTTTTCTCTGCTGTTGCACTGGCTGCTTTCGCTTCCACTACTGGTGCTGGCGGTGCCACTTTGGTTTCCGCTTTCGCTTCGGCTTTAACTGCAGCGGCTGGCGCACTTGCTTTGGCAGAAGCAGCTGGTGCTGCTGGTGTCTGGGCGAACGCTGTACCCATTGCGAAAGTAGTTGCGATGATAGCGGCGATAACTTGTTTCATGATAGGTCCTGTTCTTTCGTTGAATTTGGTTTTCGTAGTCAGTCTACGTAAGCTAATAACGCCGCCTTGCTGCATTGTGTTGACATGTTTTTGAAAAAAATTGAGTCTTTTATTTTTTATTTTTCCGATCTTCTGTCGCAGTTATTTTTATCAAGAAAATCTGCTCAATGTTTGTTTTCCGCATTTCGTTTTTCTGTTTTTTCACATAAAAAAACCGGCGTACATCTATGATGTTACGCCGGCTGTTGACCTCAGTTCAGAGGTCACGAAATCAAACCATTATTTTGCAGGTGTCGATTTTGTTGTATCCGCTTTTACTTCTGTTTTTGCGTCTGCTTTGACTTCTGCGTTCGCTTCTTTTTTCATGTGTTTTACATGCTTAGATTTTTTTTCTGCTGATGGTACAGATGCTTTTGTTTCTGCTGCTGCGCTCGCTGCTTTTGCTTCTGCAACCGCGGCTGGTGGCGCTACTTTTGTTTCGGCTTTCGCTTCAGCTTTTACAGCGGCGGCTGGCGCACTTGCTTTGGCAGGAGCAGCTGGCGCTGCTGGTGTCTGGGCGAACGCTGTACCCATTGCGAAAGTAGTTGCGATGATAGCGGCGATAACTTGTTTCATGATAGGTCCTGTTCTTTCGTTGAGTTTGGTTTGCGTAGTCAATCTACGTAAGCCAAGAACGCTGTCCGCTTGATTTCTGTTGACACGATATTTGCCACAGAATTGTAGCCAATTGTTACGTCGTTAAAATAAGGAGAATTTATTTTCTACGTCGATGCTGCATTTACTGATCGTATCTTTGTAGCGCGCCCTGCAGCTTTAGGTAAACTTGGCTACTATCTGCCACATACGGTACGTGACGAATTTGAAAATTCAGAAAAAGGAAAGTTAATGACTCTGGCAAACTGGTGTGTACTGGCAGCATGTCTTTTACCTGTCATCACTGTAGGATTGGCGAAGGCCGGTTCGGCAAAACTGAAACCGGAAGAAGGCGGTTATAACAACCGGGAACCACGTTTGTGGGCGCAGCAATTAGAAGGCTGGCGACAACGTGCAAATGCCGCGCAACAAAATGGATGGGAAGCCTTACCTTTGTTTATCGCGGCCGTCGTCCTCGCACAGCAAGCGCATGCAGATCAGGGTCGGATTGATATGCTGGCGATGACATTTATTGGTCTGCGGCTGATCTACATTGCGACCTATCTGGCAAATATGAGCAATCTGCGCAGCCTAGTCTGGACCGCCGGTGTCGCAGTCAATGTCGCTATCTTATTCATGTCCTGATTCAACTTTCAATCGCAGGATCAGATAATGGATGAGCGGGAATTACAGATAACTTTATTCAGCATGTTGCCGACACCGGCTTATATTTTCGGCGCTGTTCTTTTTGGGATCATCGGTTTCGCTGCATATCGCTACGGCAAAAAGATGGAACAAACGAAGTGTAAATGGCTGGGAATCGCACTGATGCTCTACCCTTACCTGACCGGCAGCAATACGCGTTTACTCTATGCCATCGGGACAATACTGTGCGCGGCCCTGTACATCTACCGTAACGAATAGGCAGTACAGAACTGACTTGCTCCGATATGCCGTAGTGATTGCGGCATTTTATTCTGTGTATTCTGACAATACTCCGGAGTTTCTCTCGCGGAACATCACGACGCCCCAACGCGGGAACAGGTAAATTTATAAATCGTTGACATTTGCTCGCCCGGCAAACGGCTTTTTACCTTTCCCAGCGTGTTAACATCAGTCCCCCGCTCGATACAAATTGCAGCTACTGGCCGTTGCGCTAAGATGAACTCTCCCAAAGTCACCTCGATTCTCTTCATTTGCATGGGGAATATCTGCCGCTCTCCAACGGCGGAAGGCGTATTTCGCGCTAAAGCGAAAGCAGCCGGGATAGCAGAACAACTGATTATCGACTCGGCAGGCACGCACGCCTATCACATCGGCGAACCACCTGATGCGCGCTCACACGGCTTTGCTGTCAAACGGGGTTTTGATTTGTCACAACAACGGGCACGCCAGATCAAAGCCGAAGACTTCGTTAACTTCGATCTGCTGCTGGCGATGGATAAAAGCAATCTTGCTTTGCTTCAGGCAGCATGTCCCGAAGCATATCAGCACAAACTCGATCTGCTGATGCACTACGCACAACATACGCAGGCAGAAGAAGTACCCGACCCTTATTATGGCGGCGCAAGCGGCTTTGATCTGGTGCTGGATTACATCGAAGACGCATCCGAAGGGCTGGTCGCGCGGTTACAGAAATAAACCGTAAAAGTCGTTTTTGCATCCACCGCTCACTACAGACAGGCATCCGGCACGCTCTTACCGGCGATCAGCTGCCCCCTTCGACCAGTCCTGACCAGGCATAAAACCCAGCTGGCGCCCAGTGTCATTTCACGCCTGTTTGCAGCTCATCCCCGGAAATTAGCATTTCATCCATCAAAAATGGCAACTTAAATCCTTACTACTTGTCCAAGCAGGGCGATTTCGGAATACTGCCCGCACAGTATCATCCCGTCCCTCTCACTTGTGCAAGAGACCTCTCATGTTACGAAAAACACTTATTGTCCTCAGTATTGCCTCGGCACTGACCGCTTGCGGTAATAAAGAAGCAGATAAACCCAAAAATGCGGCATCTGCCAGTGTCGCCGCCAGCAGCGCAGAAAAACAGGATAAATCGGCGGCAACAAAGCTGATTATTGCTCCCGAAGACATGATGACCGTGCAAAGCAATGCGCTCGCATCTGGCCCGGTGGTGACGGGTTCCATCCAACCGGAACGCAAAGCAGATCTGCGCGCGGAAGTATCAACGATCGTGCTGCAGGTGCTGAAAGAAAACGGCGATGTCGTCAAACGCGGCGATATTCTCGTACGACTGGATGAAACTGCGATTCGTGACAATCTGAATTCTGCTGAGGATAACGCCCGCAGTGCGGCACTGGCTCTGGATCAGTCTGAACGTGCCTTGCAGCGCCTGAAAACCCTGCGTGCCTCAGGAATGACTTCATTGCAGGCACTCGATGAAGCCGAGGTCAAGGTGAATGCGGCACGCAGTGAACTCTCTGCTTCGCGCGCCCGTGCAAGTACCGCCCGTCAGCAATTGCAACGCACCGTTGTACGGGCTCCGTTTGACGGTGTCGTCAGCGAACGCAAAGTCTCTGCAGGAGATACCGCCGCCATCGGTAAGGAACTTGTCAAAGTCATCGATCCGACCAGTATGCGTTTTGCCGGACGTGTCTCGGCCGACAAAATTGCCCAGGTCAGAATCGGTCAGCCCGTCAGCTTCCGCATCAACGGCTACGGCGGACAGGAGTTCCGCGGCAAAGTAACCCGGGTTGATCCTGCGGCCAACGACGTCACACGTCAGGTGGAAGTGCTGGTGGCATTTGCCGACAGTAATCAGCCGCGTGTTTCCGGCTTATATGCGGAAGGCAATATTGAATCCACCACAGTTAATGCCTTAACGCTGCCAGAAGGTGCATTGGTCAAAGCTGGCGATAAATCCTATGCCTGGCGTGTCGCGGGCAAATCCCTGAAACGGGTTGATCTGAACGTAGGAAAACGCGATCAGCGCACTGGTAATTACGAAATACGCAGCGGTCTGGCAGAAGGTGATGTTGTCATGCGCAATCCGAATTCCAGTTTCAAAGACGGACAGGCAATCGAAATGGCAGCAGCACCCAGAGCCGACATTATTGCCAGTACGAAGCTGCCGGCCTCAACCACCACCGCCAGCGGAGGCAACTGATTATGTTTTTATCTGATTTCAGTATCAAGCGACCGATTGCCACTATCGTGATGATCATCGCCCTGATGGCACTGGGTTTGCTGGCACTCAGCAAATTACGGGTCAATCAGAATCCGGATGTCGAAGTTCCCGGCTTATCAGTGATCATCACCTATCCCGGTGCTTCACCGGATACGGCGGAACGGGAGATTATCAACCGTCTTGAAAAATCGCTGCAAAGCGTACAGGGCGTAAAAGCTCTGTATTCGTCGGCAAATGAAGGATTTGCTGAGTTCGACATTGAATTCGTATTTAAGAAGAACATGATCGAGGCCAGCGACGACGTTCGTAACGTGATTTCTTCGGTTCGCTACAAAATGCCGACAGAAATGCGGGAGCCTGTCATCAAACGCTGGGATCCGTCGGCACAACCTATCATCAACCTGGCGCTGTCATCGAGCAAACTTACCCACGCCGAAATTTCAAGACTCGCGGAGGATCTGCTGGCGGATAAATTCCGCGCGGTTCCCGGTGTTGCCACAGTAGTTGTGAATGGCTCACTGAAACGCGAGTTATCGGTCTTACTCCGTGCTGAAAAACTGCGCGAATTTAACGTGTCCGTCGGCGAGGTCGTGAATGCTCTGCGGAATCAGAATACCAATGCACCGGTAGGAAAAATTCGCGGCAAGCTGGATGAAGAAAGCATACGTCTGGTGGGACGCATAGAATCTCCGGAGGAATTTCAGGGCATCGTCGTCAAACGGAATGGCGATCAGATTGTGCGTCTTGCGCAGGTCGCTACTATTGAAGACAGCTTTGCCGACATCAATGGTTTAAGCATACGCAGCGGCAAACCGAATGTGGGTATGCAAATCACGAAATCGCGTGAGGCAAGCACTGTCAGCGTTGCCACGTCTGTACGTGAAATGGTGAAGGAAATCAATGCCGGTTTTGAAAAAGATCAGCCCGGCACCAAGCTTGAAATCACGCGCGATGGCGGTAAAGATGCACAGAACAGCCTGAATAACGTGATTGAATCGCTGGTACTCGGTGCCGGTCTGACGATTTTCGTGGTGTATGCGTTCCTCAATTCCTGGCGCTCCACACTGATTACTGCACTCAGCTTACCAACCTCGGTGGTCGCAGCTTTTATCGCGGTATGGCTGTGTGGCTTCACCCTGAATTTCATGACCCTGCTTGGTTTGTCACTGGCAATTGGTGTGCTGATTGATGATGCGATCGTGGTCCGTGAAAACATTGTGCGGCACATGCAAATGGGGTCAGACCGCCGCACTGCCGCGCTGGAAGGTACAGCGGAAATCGGTCTGGCAGTGGCAGCAACCACGTTTTCGATTATTGCTGTCTTTATTCCGGTCGCTTTTATGCCGGGGATGCCTGGTGAATGGTTCCGTCCGTTTGCGCTGACTGTGACCTGCTCGGTATTAGTCAGTCTGGGTATTTCATTCACGCTGGATCCGATGTTGTCAGCATACTGGGGCGATCCGCCAGATCATCACACCGCACCCAAAAAAGGTCTGGGAAAAATACTGGCTCGCTTCAATGACTGGTTTGACCATCAGTCTGATCGCTACGGCCATGTCATCGCCTGGGCTTTGCATCATCGCCGCTGGATGGGAACCATTGCACTGGTGAGTCTGATTACCGCTCTGGGTCTGCAGGCAAAATGGGGGGGCACCAGTTTCTTACCGGCCGCAGACTCCGGCAATCTGATGATAGAAGTCCGGACACCGGCGTCGTCATCTCTGGAATATGCGCGACTGAAAATGGAAAGAGCAGCAGCCATTGCGCGCACGATCTCTGAAACCAAAGAAACCAACAGTAATATCACGCCAGCCGGTGGCCGTATCTATGTCGATATCGGCAAACGTACGGAACGCAAACGCAGTGCGAAGGAAATAGCGGTTGAATTGCGCAACAAAATTAAACCTCTGGTCGGTGCTGAATACACGGTTCTGGACGATCTGAATAACGGTGCCCGCAAGCCGGTACAAATCGAATTCACCGGTCCGGATTCCCGTAAGCTGCTGGAAATTACCAGCGCCTATATGGAGAAACTGCAAAGTGTGCCCGGAGCGGTCGATATCGGCCTGTCGCAGCAAGATCCGAAAAAAGAGCTGAAGATAGAACTGAACCGCGGCCTGGCAAATTCTATGGGTATCTCATCGAATGATGCAGCACAGGCATTGCGCATCGCGTTTGCCGGTATCGAGGTTGGCGACTGGGTTGATCCTACCGGTGAAACCCGCGATGTCGCTGTCCGCTTGCATCCGGATGACCGCGTCAGCAAAGAAAATATCGAACGTTTGCCAATCGCTATCTCCGGAACGAATCAGATGGTGCCACTGGATCAGATCGCCACGATCAGCATGGGGAAAGGCCCTTCCGGCATTGAGCACAGCAACGGCAAACGGACGATCACCGTTTCTGCCAATGCACAGGGTCGCTCTAACGGTGAAGTGATTGCCGATGCGAAGAAGCTGGCGGAGTCGTTTAACTATCCACCGGGCTACGGTCTGAACATTACCGGCTCGGGTCAGGATCAGGAAGAAGTGTTCGGCGCAATGATGATTGCATTGTTGTCCGGTATTGGCCTGATGTATCTGATTCTGGTCATACAATTCGGCTCGTTCACCGCGCCGCTGGGCGTGATGCTGTCGCTGCCTTTATCGCTGATCGGCGTCGTCATCGCGTTGCTGGTTACCGGCAGCACCATCAATCTGATGAGTCTGATCGGCGTCATCATGTTGATGGGTCTGGTGGCGAAAAACGCGATTCTGTTGCTCGATGCGGCACGTAAAAATGAAGCCGAAGGCATGAACCGCGAAGAAGCCCTGATGCAGGCTGGCCGTGTGCGTCTGCGCCCGATTCTGATGACGACATTTGCGCTGATCGCCGGCATGATGCCGGTCGCTCTGGGGCTGGGTGAAGGTGGTGAATTTTACCGTCCACTGGCAATCGCCATTATCGGCGGCACCATCACCTCGACCTTGCTGACTTTGCTGGTAGTACCTACCTTCTACGACAGCATAGAAATTGCGAAAGACCGCATGATGGACAAAATGCATGCACGTGGCACCCGTTATCATCCGTCGCTGGCATTTATCGTCACCATGCTGGAAGCTTTTTTCACACTGACCTTTGTCCGCCTGATCTATCGCAGCCTGTTGAAATTGTGGCGGCTCATCAGCGGACGCAAAGGTAGTGCCGGCATCGCCACTGCCAGCCTGTCAGGTGCAGATCAGATGAAATAACGACTGCCTGTCACGTCTATCCCGATGCTGGGGTTTTCTCCTAAGTATCCTCCAGCATTTTTTACAGCCTGCCAACCGAAAGTTGGCAGGCTTTTTTTACGATAAAGCAGAACTTATTTTTGCGACGATTTCATACGAATGCAGACGTGCCTGATGATCAAAAATATTCGAGGCGATCATCAGTTCATCGGCACCGGTGTGACGAATGAAATCACGCATCTGCTGGGTTACTGTCGCTGGCGAACCGATGGCTGAACAGGCCAGAATCTGGTTCAGCAATGCGCGCTCGCCTTCACCCAGTTGTTGCATGAAATTTTCTACCGGCGGTGGAATTTTCGCCGGTCTGCCGCTGCGTAAATTGACGAAAGCCTGCTGCGCCGAGCTCGCCAGCAGATGCGCCTGGTCATCGGTATCGGCGGCAAACACATTGAATCCCAGCATCACATACGGCTTCGCCAGATACGCCGATGGCCGGAACGTGGCACGATAAATGCCCACTGCCTGCATCATCTGCTGTGGAGCAAAATGCGACGCAAACGCATACGGCAAGCCCATCGCCGCTGCCAGTTGCGCGCCGTACAGGCTGGAGCCGAGTATCCATACCGGCACATGCAGGCCCGCACCCGGTACCGCTTTCACGGCAGAATGCGGCTCATCAGAAAAATAATCGAGTAATTCCGCGACATCCTGCGGAAATTCATCGGCATCTGAACTCAGGTTCCGCCGCAATGCCCTGGCAGTGCGCTGATCGGAACCGGGTGCCCGGCCCAGACCAAGATCAATCCGACCCGGAAACAGCGATTCCAGCGTACCGAACTGTTCGGCGATCACCAACGGCGAGTGATTCGGCAGCATGATGCCGCCAGCACCGACGCGGATAGTCCGCGTACCGCCAGCTACGTGGGCAATGAGGACAGCTGTGGCGGCACTGGCAATGCCAGGCATGCCGTGATGCTCTGCCAGCCAGAAACGGTGATAAGCCCAGCGTTCGGCATGCTGCGCCAGATCGAGCGAATTTTTAAAGGATTGCGCAGGTTCCGTCCCTTGTGCAATCGGGGAAAGATCAAGAATAGAAAGAAGAGCCATATCGTTTGCCTGTCATGCAAAGCTTGCAGCGGGCGATTCCCGGACTCAGACAAGCAATGCGTTGGACGCCTATTATCAGCCAAGTCACATAAGCCTGCTGCGAACGGCCGGAACAGATATGACAAAGAACAAATAAGATGCAAAAGCTACAAGACAAAATAATAAATAAATATCATAATCAAACCGACTTTTGATGCGTTTTACAAATAACAGGACTGACGCAACGTGTCCGGCAAGACGTGGCAATAACGACACTATGTATTGCACGACGAGGAGCCATGGCGCGACCGGAACGATTAGACATCCGTCCTGATAAGTAAATATCGCATCCACTTTTTCAATATTAATTTTGCAATATATTGATTTTGTCAAAGGATGAATTGTGATTCGTTTAGCCAGTACCGACGACGCCTCTGCCATCTGCGCGATTTATAACCGCTACGTCCTCAATACCACTATCAGCTTTGAAGATACGACGGTACGGGTGCCAGCGATGGCAGAGCGCATCAGCACAGTGTTTGCGGCGGGTTTGCCGTGGTATGTCTATGAGCAAGATGACAAAATTCTGGGTTATGCCTACGCCAGTCCGTGGCGCACGCGTCATGCTTACCGCTTTTCTGTTGAAATATCTGCCTATGTCAGCCCCGACCATAAGCAAAGCGGCATAGGCTCACAACTGTATGATCATTTGATCGACGATCTGCAACGACGCGGTATGCATTCGGTGATCGCGGCTATTTCCCTGCCGAATCCGGCCAGCGTCGCGTTACACGAAAAATTCGGCATGACGCAAGTCGCTCACTTCAAGGAAGTCGGCTTTAAATTTGGTCGCTGGATCGATGTCGGCTACTGGGAAAAGCAAATATGAAAAAAGACCGTACAGCCTGACGGTCTTGTTGCGGTCTTGTCAGGCACCTGTATCAGTTCTCAGTTTTTTTACTTCATACTGATGATTCATCCGACAGAAAGCTCAATATGTATTGCACTCATCTGCCTTCACGTTTGCCTCTGCCCCGGTTACGCGTGCTCGTCCTGAGCCTGTGTCTTGCCGGTGTTGTCACGCCACTGGCGTTGCTGCCAGACACCACCGTCGCGGCGACCGACATTGAGACACCGGCGATACTGCTGGCGCGTAACTATCATGCGAAAATCAATCCGGCGGCGTATCTGGTCAGTGAAAAGCTTGATGGCGTGCGGGCAATCTGGGATGGTAAGCAATTGCGTTTTCGTAGTGGCCGCCTGATACAGGCACCCGCATGGTTCATTGCCGCCCTGCCGGCACATCGGCTGGATGGTGAATTATGGATGGGGCGACGCCGCTTTGAAGCCTTGTCTGCGGCAGTCCGGCGGCAGATTCCTGACGATGCCGAATGGCGACAAATCAGTTATCAGATTTATGAACTCCCCGAAGGCAGCGGCACTTTCAGCGAACGTTTGGTCTCGCTTAGGCAGAGCATTGCGGCTAGTCAGGCACCCTGGTTGCAGGTATTGCCGCAGCAGCGCGTCAGCGATGATGCCGAACTGCAGGCGCTGTTGAAAAAAATCGTCAGCGAGGGAGCCGAAGGCCTGATGCTGCATCAGGCGGATGCGCGGTGGCAGACCGGGCGTTCAGATGTCTTGCTGAAGCTAAAACTGCATGAGGATGCAGAGGCGGTGGTGATCGGTCACGAACCGGGGCGTGGAAAATATCAGGGCTTACTCGGTGCCTTACTGGTTCAAACACCGGAAGGTCAGCGCTTCCGGCTCGGTAGTGGTCTGAGCGACGCGCAACGGCAATCACCACCCGCCATCGGCAGCACGGTTACTTATCGCTATCGCGATCTGAACGCGAATGGCATACCGAAATTTGCCAGCTTCCTGCGTGTCAGGGAGAGTGAGTAAGCAGTCTGTGCAAAATCAATCCCCTTGATAAATAAGGCTTACAGCCTTATTTACGGCTGTAAGCCTTATTTTATTCGGACATTCGTACAGATCTTCTGTCCGCGACCATCAGTCTGAAACTCAGTTCAGAGGATGCGTTTCATGCAAAGAACAGGCTTGCACTTTCGCACCAAAGAAATCCGCCTGTAACTGAAATGCCTGCAAAATTCTCTGCCGGCCTGCGGCATCGGCAGGCAAAGCGAAAACCACGCGCAAAAACTGTTGTTCACCGCTACGGACTGTTTTACCTATATCAGCCGCCAGTAAATCCTGTTCCAGTAAAGCCTGCGGCGCGGGCGGCAAGGCTTCCTGTGCCGCGCGCATCGCCGCCAGCACTTCCGCTTCGGTCACAGTGAGTGCGTCGTCCATACTCTGGAATTTTTTCACCCCACCTATGTTGACCGCAACACCTCCGGTTACTTCAAATTCTGTCGGTGATATCCGCTCGTAATGAAATGCCTCCCAACCCGGTACACCACGCTTGCGCTGGGCGACTTGCGCCATCGCCGCCGCTGCAGTACCACCGCCATTAATCATGCCGACCGGCAGCATGTCGGCAAGATTATCAGGAATCGTCTCTTTACTGATATCGCTCATAGTACAAACTCACTATATAAAATCAGCTGACATTGTATGCCGCCCGGCGCACTCCCGGAAAGCAATACACTGCAGGATAGAAGGATTTATCCCCATTTCTGTAACGTTGGCAGAACATTGCTCAAAGAAGAAAATCCCGAGAAAGTCATGAAAAATGAATAACCAACAACTCACCACACATTGCGGGTAAAATTCAGCGGCAATTTTATTCTGGAAGCGGCGGACATCGTCGTCTGCTGCAGAATCGTGGCAACGCTGCATTGCAGCCGCAACGAATTTCAACCACAGCTCACATTTAAGGAAATTTTCATGTCGATCAAATCCCGTGTCGTTTTGGGTAGCGCTATCGCTCTGTTCGCGCTCAGCGCTTGTAATGATAAGGATAAAGCGGCTTCAGCATCGGCCTCTGCATCTGCTGTCGCTGAGAGCAAAGAAGCAGTCGCCGCGACTGTGAATGGCACGCCGATCAGCAAAAAGCAATTGGATCAGATCATGCAGCAGCAGGCAGCCCAAGGCATGCCGGATAATCCTGAAACACGCAAAATGGTGATCGACCAACTGGCAATGCAGATTCTGGTCGCACAGGAAGCAACGAACAAAGGTCTGGATAAAGTACCTGAAGTCAAAGAACAACTGGACATGGCGCGTTTGTCTATCCTCGCCAATTCCTACGTTAAAGACTACATGAAAAACGCGACCGTCAGCGATGAAGCGCTGAAAGCGGAATACGACAAATTCAAAACGACGGCCGGCGGCACAGAATTTAAAGCGCGCCATATTCTGGTCGCCAGCGAAGATGAGGCCAAAGACATCATCGCTAAAATCAAGAAAGATGTGAAAGCATTCGACGGTCTGGCAAAAGCAAAATCACAAGACCCTGGTTCCAAAGGCAAAGGCGGCGATCTCGGCTGGTTTAATCCGCGTAGCATGGTGCCGGAATTCGGCGAAGCCGTCGCGAAACTGGAAAAAGGCAAATTCACTGAAACACCAGTCAAATCGCAATTTGGTTACCACGTCATCATTCTCGATGACAGCCGCCCATTGGCCGTGCCTGCGCTGGACGATGTCAAAGGACCGCTGACTCAGCAATTGCAACAGCAAAATCTGAAAAAGACTTTTGATGATCTGAAAGCCAAAGCAAAAATTGAAATCACTGCGGTAGTACCAGCCGCGCCAGCTTCCGCTGCTGCAGCAAGCCCGGCTGCAACACCTGCACCGGTTGCAGCGCCAGCAGAAGCAGCAAAGAAATAATTGCAACACGCTTCTGTTCAGCGATAAAAAAACCGCCTTAACCGGCGGTTTTTTATTCCTTCATATCGCAATAACGACAGACTTATTTTCCTGACTTACGGCGCGTCGTGCCGCTGTCTTTATCAAACTTAGACGGACGGCGTTCGCCGGGTTTGCCCGATTTGAAGCCCGGTTTACCACCTGCTTTTTCCGCAACACGGCGATCCCCCCCACTGCGTTTAGGGCCTGACGGAAAGTCTGCCGCAATACCGCCGCTGGATGGACCGACCGCGCTGATACGGATCTGCTTACCGGCAACCCAGACATCCTTCAGATGCTGCAACAATTCCTTGGGCATCCCATCCGGCAGATCCAGCGTGCTGTGATCATCAAAAATGGCAATGCGTCCGATGTACTTTGCTTCCAGTCCCGCTTCGTTGGCTATCGCACCAACGATATTCGCTGGCGTGACGGCATCCGCTTTGCCGACTTCGATACGATACGTCTGCATAGGAATGCTGACTTTTTCCTTATCTTTTTTCGATTTCGCCGGGCGTGGCTCGTCGTCTTCTTTGCTGGTAACAGTACGATCAACCACCTGATTCAGGCGACTGCCGGGTGCGCTGTCAACGATACGCGGTGCGCGCTCAGCACGAGTTTCACTACGGGCAGCGCGCGCAGCTGGTGCAGCGGCGACACCGGCTTTTTCGGCACTGATACGCAAAGACTGACCGGCGACCCGTACCGATTTCAGATGATCAAGTGTTTCCGCCGGCAAATCATCAGGCAGATCGAGAATCGTGTAATCGTCGTAAATATCGATGCGGCCGATAAATTTCGATTCGATATTCGCTTCGTTTGCTATCGCGCCGACGATATTGCCGGGTTTCACGCCATGCTCATGGCCAACCGCAATACGGTAGGTTTGCATGCCGGGTTCAGCAACGCGCGGGCTGTGTTCGCGACGAGCGCCGCGTTCTTCGCGCTCACCACGATCACGTGAAGGACGCTCACCGCGATCACTGCGTGAAGGCCGCTCATCACGCCAGCTGTCATCGTTTTTGACTTCACGACGATTTTTATCGAGCAGCAAAGGTTCATCACCGCGCGCCATTTTCGCCAATGCCGCCGCGATTTCGATGGCAGGAATATTGTGCTCCTGTTCGTAGGCCTCAATCAGCGCAGTGTATTCATCCAGACCACCTTCGGCCAATGCAGTTGAAATCTGGTCTTTAAAACGGGCAATACGGACATTATTGACGGTTTGTATCGTCGGTAATTCCAATGGCGACACCGGCTGGCGGGTAGCACGTTCTATCGCTTTCAGCAGATTTTTTTCGCGCGGTGTGATGAACAGAATCGCTTCACCGCTGCGCCCCGCACGACCAGTACGGCCTATACGGTGCGTATAGCTTTCCGGATCATACGGCACATCGTAGTTAATGACGTGACTGATACGTTCGACGTCCAGACCACGCGCTGCCACATCGGTCGCCACGAGAATATCAATCTTGCCATCTTTCAGCTGTTGTATTGTGCGTTCACGTTGCTGCTGGTTGATGTCACCATTGATCGCGGCAACCGAGAACCCGCGCGCATCGAGTTTAGCGGCAAGTTCTTCGGTACCCAGTTTGGTACGTGCAAAGATAATCATGCCGTCAAAAGTTTCTGCTTCCAGAATACGGGTCAGCGCATCGAGTTTATGCATGCCCGACACCAGCCAGTAACGCTGACGAATATTGTCTGCGGTTCCGGTTTTAGCGGCAATCGTGACTTCGGCAGGCTTGTTCAGATAAGTCTGTGCAATACGTTTGATAGCAGATGGCATCGTTGCCGAAAACAAAGCCGTCTGACGCGTTTCCGGCGTTTCCTGCAGGATGCGCTCGACATCATCGATAAAGCCCATGCGCAGCATTTCATCGGCCTCATCCAGCACCAGTGTTTTCAAGGCAGATAAATCGAGTGAGCCTTTGTCGAGGTGATCGATCACGCGACCCGGCGTACCGACCACCACATGCACACCACGGCGCAATGCCGATAATTGCGGGCCATAGCTTTGTCCACCGTAAATCGGCAGCACATGAAAACCGGGAATGTGACGCGCATAGGTCTGGAATGCTTCGGCAACCTGTATCGCCAGTTCGCGGGTGGGTGCCAGCACCAAGGCTTGCGGCGAAGTTTGACGAATATCGATACGCGACAATACCGGCAGCGCAAACGACGCCGTTTTACCGGTACCGGTTTGCGCCTGACCAAGCACATCGCGGTTATCCATCAGATATGGAATAGTCGCCGCCTGGATTGGCGACGGGGTTTCGTAACCGACATCTTGCAAGGCGCGCAGCAAAGGCGCACTCAGTTGCAGATCGGAAAAAGTGAGGGGGGAAGTAGATTCAGACATGCGATGCTCGCTTATTTCATTCATATCGCAGGATGCGACGAGATTTGGGGCGTAGTGTACCCTGTTGTCATGGACTCAGGGAGAAACCTGGCTACGATTTTGCTCATTTTTTAGGCAAGTACGGAATAAAAGACTAAGTACCGGCGACAAGCGTGCAATGACTCTGTTCTTTTCGGCAACCCCAGGCCATCCTGTAGCCGGTCTGGTGCCTGATTCGATCGCTGTTTGTAAATGCAGTCAGCAGTCTGTGGGCTGACTTATTTCTCAGACAAACCGTATTTGCGCATCAGCTTGTCCTGCGTGCCGTTCTCTTGCAGACGCAACACGATACGATTGATCTGTTCTATCTTCCACGGTGATTTCAGCGATAAAGCGCACTGCGTATATACCACTGAAAAAGCGGTTTTCGACACGCTGAACGAAGCATGCTTATCAGGGAATTTTTTGAAATAACCGACAATTTCAGATTCTGACGTGATCAGTGCATCAGCGCCACCAAGCGCGAGCAGACGAAACATACTGGGTACATCGGTCATATCGATCCGGGTCGTTCGTCCGGCAGCCAGATCCGGCTCAATCAGTGCATAGTGATAGCCGATCTGGGTCGCGATTTTTTTACCCGACAAATCTTCAGGAAGCTCATGCGGTACCGGTGTGTCCTTGCGCACCACCACACGCTCTGTCTGCGGCAGATTCGGAATAGTCCATGCGAAATCAGCGGGATGATCGACCCATTTGGGGCTGTGATAACAGACCAGATCAGCTTCACCGCTTTTAATCGCAGGCTCAATCCGGCGGCGCGAATACGGAATATAGACCGGCTTGGCATCAAGCCCTCTGGCAATCGCATCGGTATAGTCTTTCAGCAGACCGCCTACCACATGATGCCGTTTATCAAAAACAATCAGCGGATCACTCAGCGTCTCAAAGCCGGCAACCCGGAGCAGGTCCTGCGCCTGCGCTTGCACAGGCAGACAAAAAATAGCGCCCAGTGTCATCGGCAGGCAGAAAGAGCGGACATCTGCGATTACAGTATGCTGCTGAACCCGGGTTAACAGTGGCGTCAAAACTGAATTGAAAACTGAGTTTAAAACTGAATATAAGACTGGCTTCAAGACGTGCTGTGTTGCGTGCATCACTGATTTCATCACTACTTCTGCTCTCTGAATATTACTGTCCATTTACTTCACGGTACTTGCGTATAGCCACGCAAGCCTTGCAAGCCACCGGTATGCACCGCCACCACTTTCGCTTCCCGCGCGATCTGCCCGCTCAGCCACAACTGGCGAAGGGCAAACAACATTTTTCCGGTATATACCGGCTCCAGCAATATTCCGGTATCTTCAAAAAAATTCTGGCAAAACGCGCTGAGCTCAGCGCTTACTTTAGCGTATCCGCCATGGTGGAAGGTAGTTAACAATTGATAATTCTGATGTGCAGGGTAACCCGCTGCAGTCAATAAGCGTGCGACTTCGGCATGCAGATACTCCGCATTTTTAAATGCAGCAACGCCGATCACGTTGCCCTGTCCGCGCAATCCAGCCAGTACGCCCGCCATCGTCGCCCCGGTGCCGCAGGCAAGCACCATCAGATCAGGAGTAAATTCCAGCTCCCCGACCAGCTCGGCAACACCATGTAATGCGGTCGCCGCACTGCCGCCTTCGGGCAGCCAGACATGCTGCGCGCTGCTATCAGGCAGATGCTGACGCCACGCCTCAGTATCGTCCCGCAAAGCGCGATACGCCTCGCGCGAAACAAAGCGAATGTGCATTCCCAGCGCGCGGCAATCGTCCAGCATCGCGCTGTTCATGCCTTCCGCAGCACGCACCAGCGCCGTCGCCGGAAACCCGGCGATCGCCGCTGCATGCGCCAGTGCATGCAGATGATTCGACCATAAGCCCCCCATGCTGACCAGATGCGCAGGCTGACCCGCCAGTGCCTGCAAAGGATATTTCAGCTTACGGAATTTATTACCCGAGACCTGCGGATGCAAAAGATCGTCGCGCTTGATCCACAGATTCATTTGCGGAAACAAGCTGCTGTGTATGCGTTGACAGGGTGAAAAAGGAGCGGAAAACACAATATTATTTTTATTGCCGGATGGTAAAGTATTATATTGTCAGGGCTGACGCAAAATTGCTCTGGCAAGGCGTGACGACAAAGACGATGACATAGTAAAGCAAACGGCAATCGCAGCGTTCAACTTCGCTGGGATTGTATCGCCCAGTGTCAGCATCCGGGCTGACTGGTGTCACGGCGCTCATTCGCCACACTGGCCATACCAGCCGGACTGGCCGCACTGAACATTCAATGAAGTTGGAGAGTACATGCCTGCAGATCACGATCAGCCCCTGGCGAGTGCCAGACAACAGCTGACGCAGCTTATCAAGCAAATTAAAGAAAACGGCAAACAGGACAATCTGCTGCCGACGCTGCAAACCGTGCTGACCCAGTTAGAAAGTCTGAGCAAACATGACCAACTGACCGGCGCACTGAACCGGCGCGCCTTGCTGAGCAACCTCGACATTGAACTGGCGCGCTCTTACCGTACCGGCCACACATTTTCATTTGCTGTCATCAGCGTCGATCATCTCGAAAAAATTCTGGAGCAACACGGACAGGCCGTTGCCCGCCAGGTATTGCAAATGGTCGCCAAAGAAGCGCTGGACATGCTGCGCACGCTGGATTCTTTCGGTCGCGTTGCCGCCAATGAATTTGCGATCGTGATGCCAACCACCTGGCTGGATCAAAGCCTGAAAGCCATCGCCCGCCTCAAAAAACGCGTCGCGGGCTGCGACTGGAATGCCGTCGCCCCCGGCTTGCAGGTGACGTTTTCAACCGGTCTGACAACCAACGCCATCAAAGACACCGCAGACATCATGCTGGCGCGCGCCACCTCGGCCTTACACACTGCCAAAGCCAAAGGCAGCGACAGCATCGCGGAAGCCGAATTACCGCTACCGGAATACAATCCGGAAGACGATGAGTAAAAAGACGGATAAAGCAATCAATAAGCCAGCGACTTGTCATTCACAAGATGCGGGGATTTTGCTGCACGTCTTACGGAACTTATGATGAATATCAGGCACTAAACTTGCACTGCTTACCTCATTCAGGCTTAGCACTTATCTTATTCATGCCTCAGTTAATTCAGGATTCTCCATGAAACTCTCCCCCCTGCTGGTCAGTCTGCTGGCCGCTTTTGTATTGAACGGTGCGGCATTGCCGGTATCCGCTGCGCAGCAATCCGGCGTCAGTCTGGACAACCGCGCCGATGCGATGAAGCAGCATGCCGACTATATCCGCGAGCATTACAGCAAATTCGAATACCGGATTCCTATGCGCGACGGTAAGTCCTTGTTCACGTCGGTGTATGTGCCGAACGATGCGAGTGCGAAAAAAACCTATCCGATACTGCTGGTGCGCACGCCGTATTCGGTCGCGCCGTATGGTGCAGACAATTACAAAACTGCTCTGGGGCCAACCGCCGAGTATGACAAAGAGGGTTTCATTTTTGTGTTTCAGGATGTGCGCGGCACGAATATGTCGGAAGGCGAATTCGTCAATATGCGGCCGCATCTGGATGTGAAAAAAACACCGGCGGATATTGATGAAAGCAGCGACACCTATGACAGCATAGACTGGCTGATCAAACACCTGCCGCACAATAACGGCAAGGTCGGTCAGTGGGGTATTTCGTATCCGGGCTTTTACACTTCGGCTGGCGCAATTGATTCGCATCCGGCACTGAAGGCGGTTTCGCCGCAGGCACCGATTGCGGACTGGTTCCGTGGCGACGATATGCACAGAAACGGCGCGTTTAATCTGCAGATGGCATTCGGCTTCTTTAACAGCTTTGGTCAGCCGCGCCCGCAACCGACAGACAAACGCGGCTGGAAAGAATTTAATTACGGCACGCCTGACGGCTATCAGTTTTTTCTCGAACTCGGTTCGGTTGCGAATGCAAACGACAAATACTTTAAAAACGGGATTCCGTTCTGGAATGAGATCGTCGCCCATCCGGATTACGATCAGTTCTGGCAAAGCCGCAATCTGCTGCCGCATCTGAAAAATATTAAAGCAGCCGTGCTGACGGTTGGTGGCTGGTATGACACCGAAGATTTATACGGCCCGCTGCAAACCTATCGCGCGATAGAAAAGCAGAATCCGGGCATACAAAATACGCTGGTGATCGGCCCGTGGACGCACGGCGGCTGGACGCGCAGTGATGGCGATAAAGTCGGCGATGCGAATTTCGGTTTCAAGACGGTGCGCAATTATCAGCCGGTCGAATTCGCGTTCTTCAAACATCATCTGAAAGGCGGCGAGAAACCGGCGTTGCCGGAAGCGTGGATGTTTGAAACCGGCGCGAATCGCTGGCGTAGCTTCGATGCCTGGCCGCCGAAAGAAAGTAAAGAGCAGACTTTGTATTTCCATGCGAACGGCAAACTGAGTTTCACAGCGCCGGCGGCAAACGAGAACGGCTTTGATGAATACATCAGCGATCCGGCCAAACCAGTACCGTACACAACCGAGATTCTGAACGGCTGGAGCAAACAATATGTCGCTGCCGATCAGCGTTTTGCCAGCCGCCGCCCGGATGTGCTGACCTGGCAAACCGAGGTGCTGGATAAAGATGTGACACTGGCGGGGCCGCTGAATGCGGATTTATTTGTCAGCGTCACCGGCACCGATGCCGATTTCGTGGTCAAGCTGATCGATGTGTCGCCAGCAGATGCGAAAGACGGGCCAATCAATCGCGGTAATCAGCAAACCCTGGTACGCGGCGAACCTTTCCGCGCGCGCTTCCGCGATGGCTTTGAAACGCCGAAAGCGATGACACCGGGTGAAGTGACCAGGGTCGCCTTCAATATCAACGATGTGTTCCATACCTTTCAGCGCGGTCACCGCATCATGGTGCAGGTGCAGTCGAGCTGGTTCCCGTTTATCGACCGCAATCCGCAAACCTTTGTGCCGAATATTTACGCGGCCAAAGACAGCGATTTTGTTAAGGCCACGCATCGCGTGTATCACAGCAGCAATCAGGCGAGTGCGTTAAAAGTGAAGGTGTTGCCTGCACTCGGCGAATGATACCGGCAGCGACACTGAGCGAAATCTTCAGCAATACACGTAGCGATAGTAGCAATAAAAAAAGCCCGGAATTTCCGGGCTTTTTTACACTTTCGGGGGAGTATGTGGCAAAAAATGCTTATTGTCCTTATAAAAAAAGGACTTTAAAACATACTCCCCCCAGTATATTTTCGTGCTTTTGCGGCGTTTTCAAGAGCTTTTAGGTGCAAACACCACCAGCCAGGTCGCCAGCACCACGCCCGCGCAGCCGATCAGCGTGCTCATGGTGATCGCTTCATGCAAAAATAAATGTCCCCACAACAAGGCAAACAAGGGAATCAGAAACGTCACCGTCAGCGCTTTGGTCGGCCCCACATCCGTCATCAGGCGGAAGTAAATCAGATAGGCAACAGCGCTGCATAACAGCGCCAGCGCCGCGCCGAGCAGCAAAATCTGGCTGGTGATTTCGCCCTGCACTGGTACCAGCGGCAGAAACGGCAGCAACACAAACGCAGCACCGACTTGCGAGCCCGTCGCCATCTGCATGGAATTCATCGCGCCGGATACTTTTTTGGAATAAATGCCTGCCAGCGCATAACAGATCGTCGCACCGACGCAAGCCAGCACACCGAGCAGCAAATCACCGGTGAATGCGACCGGCCCCAGACGCACCAGAAAGCCGACGCCGACCACACCGCACAACATGCCCAGCATTTTGCGGCCGGTGAAACGTTCACTCAGAAAAATCGCGCCCATCACCGCGCCCCATAAGGGGCTCGTGGCATTCACAATCGCGGAATAACCAGCGGGCATGCGCATCGCGGCAAACGAATACAAGGCAAAAGGCAGTGCCGAATTCACCAGACCCAGCACCAGATATTGCCGCCAGTGGCGCCGGATATCGACAGGCTTTTGCGTTGCCAGCATCAATAAAGTTAAGGCAAGCCCCGCCAATCCGACACGGATTTCTGCAGTCCATAATGCGCCCAGAACAGGTGCCAGCACCCGCATGAACAGAAACGAAGCACCCCAGATCGCAGCCAGCGATAAAAGGCGAAGAAGATCAACACTGCGCATGCGGTTTTCCGTATCGATGAAAAACGCTCAGCTTAACAAATTAGCGTGCGCGCCGCTGGCTATTTCCGGTCATCAGGTGCGAAGACTATTTACATGGGCTTGAAGCGCCACGCATAGGCCTGACTGACTTTGAGTTTTTCCGGACTGCCATGCAGTTCAACCAGATAGCGCCCCATGTCGTCACGCTGTGCGCGCGCGATCGCATCGGCACGCACCACGGTGCCGCGATGGATCTGCCAGAAGATATCGGGATCGAGACCTTCCATCAATTCTTTCAGCGGCTTGCGCACATGCGCTTCATCATGCCCGCACACGACGCGGGTATATTTTTCATCGGAACTGAAAAACAGAATTTTTTCTATCGGGAACATCTTGATCGTATCGCCGACGCTGGCACTGATCCAGCGTATGCGCTCGGCCGCATTACCACGGATGCGCTTGTCGAGTTCCGACATCAGCTGGCTCAGATCGGGTGCGGCTTGTTTGCTGGCAAGACGTGCTTTCAGACGCGCGATCGCTTCCGCCAAACGCGCCTGTGCCACTGGCTTCAACAGATAGTCGATCGCACCGGCGGCAAACGCATCGAGTGCATGGTTATCGTAAGCGGTGGTGAACACCGCATGGCAACGCCCTTTGACGGCATTTGCCACATCCAGTCCCGACATGCCGGGCATGCGGATATCCAGAAATGCGATGTCGGGCTGATGGGTATAAATTGCATCGAGCGCATCAGCGCCATGCTCGCATTCAGCAACGATCTGCAATTCCGGCCATAGATCATTGAGCATGCGGCGTAATTCTTTACGTGGTAAATCTTCATCTTCAGCGATGATGGCGGTGATCATGCAGCCTCCGTCTGTTTTTCTAAAGGAATTGTGATGATGGCAGCAACCCCGCCCTCGGGGCGGGCTTTCAGCAACAGGCTGGCGCGGTCACCGTACATCGCCGCCAGCCGCTGATGGATATTCGCCAGACCAATGCCAGAGCCACTGTTGTGACCGCCAAAGCCGACGCCATCATCTTCGACGCGCATTTCCAGCATGGGCTGTTCCTGGATGGCGATAACGCTGACCTTCACGGCAATGTGCGCCGCGCCGACCTTGGGTTCTATGCCGTGTTTGATCGCATTCTCGACTAAAGAAATCAGCATCAACGGCGGCACCGCGGCGTCCGCAATCTGTGATTCGACACTGAAACTCAGACGCGGAATACGGGCCTGCATCAGACTCAGATACGCATGCACCGCATCAAGTTGGTTGCTCAAACGCGACTGCACCGAGCCGCCGTCATCGCGCATCTGCGGTATGGTTGCGCGCAGATAATCGACCAGATGATCGACAATCGCGACCGCCCGCGCTGGCTCAGTGCTGATCGCCGAACGTACACCGGCCAGTGTGTTGAACAGAAAGTGCGGTTCCACCTGCGCGGCCAATACCGACAAGCGTAATTCGGTTTCTCTTTGCATCGCCTGCGCCTGTTCTGAGGCGCGCTTGCTCTGTGCGACTTTCAACATATTGCGCTGGCGAGAAAACAGCCAGAGATCATAGCCGCCGCTGAGGTAAATACAGACGGAAGACAATACCAAACCAATATAAAAACCTTTCCAGAAATCCGAGCCTGCAGTATCCGGTGGACGTGGCGCGCGGTTCTGGCTGCCATCCTGCAACCCCTGCTCAAATCCGGCTTTGAATTCCGATAACCAGTTTCCCGCAGGCGTAGCCGCGGTTGTTTTTGCAGGATCCGGCGAACCAGAATAATGCAATTTCAGCGCGGTCAGCATCGGTGCCTCGTAATGCAATAATTGCTGTGTCGCCTGCCTCGCCGCAAAAAATAGCAACAGACTGCACAATAATCCGGCACATAAGACCGTGATCAGACAACGCCATTCTTTTTTTTCTGCGTAGCCGCGTTGTCGCACCCAGACCGCCAGCGCAGCACCACCAAGATGCATCGTGGTACCGGCAAGAGACAGCGGTATCCAGACGACAAAGAAGGTACGCCAGTCGGCACCGCGCGCCGCATCGATCAGAAAAATCAACAGCAGCGCGGGAATCAGCGTACCCATCCAGGCGCGTGCGCGATAGCGATACCAGGTGCGTGAAAACACCGGATAATTGCGCGCACGGGTCAGCCAGGATTCGCTTCTGGCTGAAACTTCCGGTGGCAATATTTCTTCATTTACCGATGGCGGCATATCGATTGCAGATGTGGCTGACATGATCTTCCCTTTCACAGACGAAGGCAGTCTACGCGGACGTCATCGCATTGCGTGAGCATGCGACGAATGCAGATCAGGGCGGATAAAACAGGTGTCGTACCGGATGAAACGATTCACGCGGATTCAGGCCGATTCAGCGCCACCGTTGCTGGCGGCTTCTGCATTCGCACGCTGTTGTTTGGCAATGCGGACGATGGTGTTGCGGATAGAAGTCAGAACCGCGACGGAGTTGAAAGGTTTCACGATAAAACCATGCACACCGCGCTGCTGCGCATCCTGAATCAACCCCGCGTTAATTCCGGACGACACCAGAAACAGCAGCGACTTTGGCAGCTCGGTGCGTAGCTGGGTGATGATGGCCCAGCCGGCTTCATTGGCCTCGCCGATATCAATGCAGACAATCTGCGGCCTGAGCCGGATCACGCGCGCCAGGCTGGCTGGTGCGAGGTTAGCGTCAGCAATCACTTCATGGCCGCCGTTATTGAGTACGGAAGTCAGTAAATTGCGGGCAATCGCATTCGCGTCCAGAATAACGGCTTTAAGCATAGAAAACCTGACAAGATAAAAGCAATTTGCATCTTAATGCAAAACTTTAATGTAAAACATTAAGTAAGAGGAAAAAGGCGGAAAAAGCCACATCCGCTTACGCCGGAGAGCATATAGAGATTGCTCTCCCGGCACATCGCGATCATCAGATCATCAGTCTTTATCGCCAGCTTCGCCTTTCGCATTTTTAACATAGGTTTCCAGCCAGCGATCCTGTTCCCACAACATGTGCAGCACGGATTCCCGCGCACGATAACTATGACTTTCATTCGGCAGCATTACCAGACGCGTGACCGCGCCCAGACCTTGCAGAGCCTGATACATGCGCTCACTTTGGATAGGGAAAGTGCCGGGGTTGTTGTCTTGTTCACCGTGAATAAAGAGTATCGGGTCTTTGATCTGGTTAGCAAAATTAAACGGTGACATTTCCTGATACGTCTTGCGCGCCTGCCAGAAATTGCGCTCTTCTGACTGAAAGCCAAACGGCGTCAGTGTACGGTTGTAAGCGCCAGAACGTGCAATGCCGGCGCGGAACAAGCGCGTGTGCGTCAGCAGATTGGCGGTCATGAACGCGCCGTAACTGTGACCACCGATCGCGATACGGTTGCGGTCGGCGACACCAAGCCGTACAACTTCGTCGATCGCAGCTTCGGCACTCATTTTGAGTTGTTCGAGGTAAGTGTCGTTTGGCTCTTTCTTACCCTCACCGATAATCGGCATGGTCGGACCATCCAGCACGGTATAACCACGTGCCAGCATCACTTGCGGACCGTTATAGGAAATCCGGTTGAATTTATACGGCGAACCATTTACCTGTCCTGCTGCTTCGGCCGTTTTAAATTCACGCGGATAGGCCCACATAATCATGGGGCGCGGACCATCGCGTTTCGGGTCGTAGCCCGGCGGCAGATACAGGGTCGCGGTCAGATCGACACCATCTTCACGTTCATAACGGAGCTGCTGTTTTTTAACGCCTTTGAGTTGCGGCAATGGATGCGGGAACTGCGTCAGCGCCCGCGCTGCGTCATTATGTGCCAGATCACGCACGAAATAATTTGGCCTTTCCTCGTTCGATTCGCGGCTGGTGACGATGCTGGTGCCTTTGTCATTCAACAAGCCAAGCACTTCTTCGTAATACGGTGCATGCGAACGGAACATGCGCACCGCTTGCTTGCTGTTGAGATCAAACCGGTCCAGAAACGGACGGTCACCTTCAGAACTGGCACCATTGCCAATCAGGAAAATCGACTTGCCGTCCGGTGCCAGCCTCAGCACCGCGCGACCGTACTGATTTTGCGTCATCACTGGCTGCCCCGGATGGGCGTACTGGTCTTCTGATTTACGGGCAAACAAGAGTTCCGGTTTGCTGTCGGCGACGCCGGGACGTATGCGCCAGATGCGGGTATCACGGGTTTTCCACCAGCTTTCTGTCACCAGCGCCAGCCCGTCATTACCCCATTGAATATTATTAAAGCGCCACGCCAGATCCATCAGTTTTTGTGGCGGCGCGTCAAACGGTGCCGCCTGCTGCATCAGAACATCATGCACTTTAACTGGCGCATCTGGATCACCGCCAGCCTGTGCTTCCAGCCAGTATAAGGTCGCGGGTTTGTCGTTGCGCCAGGCAAAATCACGCGGCCCGGCCTGTACCGCATCATTCCCGGTCGGCAGGCGCTCCCGCATAGGACGTTCTGCGATGGTTTTTACTTTCCTGCCATTCTCATCCCACAATTCGATCAGCTGCGGAAAACGATCTACTGGCAGCATCGTTGAATAAGGGCGACGTAATTGTGTGGTCAGAATCAGATTACCGTCGGGCGACGCCTGCGCTTTGGTCAGCGTCATGACCGGGCCTATGCGGCGCACGTCGCCACTGACACTGACAAATGCCAGTTGTGTTTGCAGTTGCCAGTCCAGCATATCGGCGTCTGCCGGTGTTTTCAGCATGTCAGGATAAGTACGGTTCTGCGTCAGCTTACCGCCTTTGCTCTCCAGTGTATTCGGTCCCAATGGTTTTTGCATGAGGTTTGGTGCCGGCTTCTGACGAAGTGGCAGCAAACGTACCAGCAATTGTTCAGAGCCATTACTCCACGCAAATCCGGCACTGGCGACGGCGTTCAGCTTCTCATCAATCAGTCTTTGTGCATGTGCTTTCTTCACATCCAGCAGCCATAGTTCCACGCCGTCATCGGTCCAGCGACTGAACGCCAACCATTTTTCATCCGGTGACCAGAGAGTGTCAGCGATCCGTGGCTTTGCCGGTAAGCCGCTGACTTCACGGATTTTGCCGCTCGCAACATCGAGCAGACTCAGGCTGTTACCGAAATCAAAATGACTCGCAGCACGGGTGCGCGGATTAATACGCAAGCCTGCCAGCCTGAGTTCCGGCTGCGCGACTTCGGCAATGCTAGGTAAGCCTGGCAAACTGACCAGCAATGCAGTTTTACGCTGTGGTCCGAGTTTAAAAACCGGCCCGCGCGGTGCGTCAACAATGGCCTGTAATTCCGGCGGAGGTAAACGGTAACTCCCCTCGGTACCATGCCCGTTGGTCGTCGTTGTGACCGCGCTGACATGGGGAGCGAACAACAGTGCTGCGACAGCGACCAGCAGCGAAGGGATAAAGCGTTGAGAAGACAGAAGCATGATGATATTCATTATTCAATTAAACACTGCACCAAAACGAGCAGTTTTACCCAAGTTCGCATCAGGATCGCACAAAATCGTTACCAGGCAAACCTGTGATACGGAAAACAAGCGATCCCGGAACGTCCCTGCATGATGCGACGAAAGCCTTGTCCATCCTCATTTACATGCGATGGCACAACATTTGCTGCGACGCACAATATGTCTTTCTATATGAGTTTTTCATCGTGGTAAGCTACGCGCCGAATTGATTCAATTCAAATCATTCTGGCATAAGCTTTGAAAATATATTTGCTGGTGAATCAGCATCCAATTAAAACCAACAACGGAGAGCAATTTGGACAAAATTCAAAATCCCGGGGCGAACACTATCTTGGGACACCCCGATAGCTTATTTGTTTTGTTTTTCACAGAAATGTGGGAACGATTTTCTTATTATGGCATGCGCGCATTGCTGGTCTTGTTTCTGGTCACAGAAACGGCCAAAGGCGGTTGGGGCTGGACCCGCGCAGACGCCGCCAATCTGTATGGCTGGTACACCGGTCTCGTCTATCTGACACCAATCATCGGTGGCTATATTGCCGATAAATTCCTCGGCAGCCGTCGTGCTGTCGTACTCGGCGGATTCATCATCGCCGCCGGTCATGCGTCATTACTGTTTGATACGCCAGCTATGTTCTACGTTGGTCTGTCACTGATCGTTGCCGGTACCGGGATGTTCAAGCCGAATATTTCTGCGATTGTCGGTCAGTTGTACACCAAAGATAACGAACACTTGCGCGATTCCGGCTATACCCTGTTTTATATGGGCGTCAATTCCGGGGCGTTTTTCGGTATTTTGCTGTGCGGTTATATTGGCGAAAAAATCTCCTGGTCTTATGGTTTTGGACTCGCCGGTATATTCATGCTGTTAGGCGCGATCCAGTTTTATCTGGGACAAGGCATTTTCGGCAACATCGGTTTATCGAAAGATCAGAAAGCCGCGACCAATACTGTTGAAGTCGTCGTCGAAGAACCAGCTGCTAACATCGTCGCTGACCGCATTAAAGCAATTGCCGTTTTCTCTTTCTTCACGATTTTCTTCTGGTTTGCATTTGAACAGGCCGGTGGTTCAATGACGATCTTCGCGGCCGATTACACCGACCGTAATCTGGTGGGAACCGCAGGTACTACCTTTAAAATTATCAACAGCCTGATGACGGTGATTCCGACCATGATTCTCAGCTGGTTGCTGGTGAAGCTGTTCGCCGGTACCGCTAAGAATTATTTGGTATCTAATCTGTTGTTAGTCGTCTGTCTGGGCACGATCTGGGCATTAGTCCTGTGGATGCTGCAACGTGAATTTGCGCTGGATCAGTCCAGCGTTCCAGCGACCTGGTTTGGTGTGCTGAACTCGTTTTTCCTGGTGATTCTGGCACCGATGTTTTCCAAAATGTGGGACAAATACTGGGATCCTAGCGGCCCGGTTAAATTCGGTACGGGTCTGGTTCTGCTTGGTATCGGATTTGCGGCGCTGGCCTATGGCTCGTCCACTATTCCGGCCGGTGCGAAGACTGCCTCGATCAGCATGGTTTATCTGATTCTGGCGTACTTCTTCCATACCATGGGTGAGCTTTGCCTGTCTCCGGTCGGCTTGTCTTACATCAGTAAGCTCGCACCTCCGCGTTTGCTTGGTCTGATGTTCGGTTTGTGGTTCCTGAATACCGCCATTGCGAATAAACTGGCTGGTCTGACGGGTAGTTATATTGACGAAATTTCGAACACGTATTCGATGTCGACTTTCTTCCTGATCTTCACCATCATCCCGATTTCTGCCGGCGTTGTTCTGATGCTGATGAATAAATGGATGGCAAAGAAAATGCACGGTATCCACTAATCAGGAATATCCGACCCAACAAAAATCCCCGCCAAAAGCGGGGATTTTTTTAACTATTTCCGACAAATCCTAGCGGGATTCTGCCTCAGATTTATTAAGAACGTTCGATCGCCAGAGCCACGCCCATACCGCCACCGATACACAAACTCGCCAGACCTTTTTTAGCATCGCGGCGTATCATTTCATGAATCAGGCTGACCAGAATACGGCAACCAGAGGCCCCGATAGGATGGCCAATCGCAATCGCACCGCCATTGACGTTGATCTTGCTGGTGTCCCAGCCCATTTCTTTATTCACGCCTATGGCCTGCGCAGCAAATGCTTCGTTGATCTCCATTAAATCAAGATCGGCATGTGTCCAGCCGGCTTTTTTCAGGCACAGTTGCGCTGCAGGCACGGGGCCCATACCCATGATAGTCGGGTCAACACCTGCCGACGAATATGCTTTGATTCGCGCCAGCACCGGTAATCCCAGCTCTTCTGCTTTCTTTGCCGACATCATGATCACTGCGGCAGCACCATCGTTCAGGCCGGATGCATTACCTGCGGTGACGGTACCGTTTTTGTCGAAGGCCGGGCGCAATGCTGACAAGGATTCCAGGGTTGCGCCATGTTTGATGAATTCGTCGGTATCAAAGACGACCGTGCCTTTTTTCGACACGATTTCGACCGGTATGATTTCATCTTTGAACTTGCCGGCTTTTTGTGCCGCTTCCGCTTTGTTTTGTGAGGCAAGCGCGAATACGTCCTGCTCTTCACGACTGATAGTGTATTTCTTCGCGACGTTTTCAGCGGTAATACCCATGTGGTATTGGTTATAGACATCCCACAAACCGTCCACGATCATGGTGTCAACCAGTTTCGTATCGCCCATACGGAAACCATCACGCGAGCCATTCAGCACGTGTGGCGAAGCACTCATATTTTCCTGACCGCCAGCGATGATAATGTCAGCATCACCAACTTTAATCGCCTGCGCCGCCAAATGCGTTGCTTTCAAACCGCTGCCGCAAACTTTATTGATCGTCATCGCCGGCACCATCACAGGCAAACCCGCTTTGATGACGGCCTGACGTGCTGCATTCTGCCCTACACCGGCGGTCAGCACCTGACCTAGCAGAACTTCGCTGATCTGGTCGCCGCTCAGACCCGTTTTGGCGAGCAGGCCTTTAATCACAATCGCACCCAATTCGGCGGCCGGGATTTTAGCCAGGGAACCACCGAATTTACCAACTGCTGTACGGCCAGCAGCAACAATGACGACGTCTTGCATGTTATATCTCCTGTTTTTAAAAATGGTATATCAGACAAAAATGCCTATACCGGCTGATCCGGCAGCATCCGGCAGCATCCGGCTCACATCAGCTTATCTTGCGATCTGCTTTCTGCGTAAATTTTGTGCAAAAAAAAGCTCCCGTTGAAAGGGAGCTTTTTGATTCAGGCGAAGTTCATTCCGAACTTATCCTCGTGTTACTTATTTTTTCTTTGGCGTTACTTTTTCGGCAGCTTGTGTGAACTGTTGTGTCGCTTTTGCCAGATTTTCTTCCAGCGTTTCGACTGCCTGCTTTGTTGTTTTAGACAATTGCTCGTAACCTGCGTTGATGTTACCAACCATCGATTTCAATGCAGTCACCGCTTGTTCTGAACCGGCTGGTGCGTTTTTAGTCACTTCGTCGATCAGGGAAATGACTTTAGTGTTTGTTTCAGCAATATGTGCTTCGACTGCTTTCGTGAACTCTTGCTGAGTCGCAGAAGTAATGCTGGCCAGGTGACGACCATAAGCCAGTGCTTTTTCTGCGGTTGGCTGTGCCTGTGCGCTAGTCAGCGTGAAAAATTCCTGTGGATCTTTGGCGCTCAGCAATTGCTTGGCAGTCGCAGTACCTTCTTCGATACTGGCTTTTGCAGCATTGACGTTCAGGGCAAACAATTGCTCCAGACCTTCAAACGCTTTTTTGTTCAGTGCAGTCAGAGAAGCAAACTGTGCTTCGAGATTGGCTTTAGTTGCAGCAATAAATTGTTCTGGTGATGTAGACATGGCATTCTCCGTCAAAGGGGATTAATAATCGGCAGCGCCTTCCACAAATTCTTTAAATGGTGCACCGCAACAAGTTCGATTCTACACCCCAGAATTCCTACGTCAAGCTTTTTTTGTGCAATGCAACAAAATGATGTAAATCATATCATCCTAAAAATGGAATATCCAGTATCCATGCGGCTTTCCAGACTTTTTCCGGCTAAAGCTCATATAGATAGCGGACTTGAATACAGCGGCAGACCTGCCTCAAATTGCAGCAAGGCCTGCTTATTTTTTAAGCCACCGGCATAGCCAGTCAGCGCACCGTTCGTTGCGATCACCCGGTGACAAGGAACAATGATTGACAAGGGATTGCGTCCGTTGGCTGCGCCAACCGCCCTGACCGCCGAAGACTTGCCGATACTGGCGGCAAGGTCACCATAACTGCACGTCTGCCCGAAAGGTATCTGCTGCAATGCCCGCCATACGCTTTGCTGAAACGGCGTGCCCGACGATATGTCGAGCGGAAGGTCGAAATGCTGACGCTGACCGGCAAAGTATTCGTGCAGTTGTTGTGTCGCCAGTTGTAACGCCGGATGCTCCGGTGCGGCTTGCCATCCCTGTATGCCTTTGAAATGGCGGTGCTGTTCAAAGTAAACGCCGCTCAATCCCGTGTCACTCGCGGCCAGACAAAGCACGCCGAGCGGGCTGTTGAATTCTGTATATTTCATCGCTACACCTTATTTTTCTGTCGCTTTGCTTGCTGCATTGCGCTCACTAAGGCTGTCCGCCGTGTTAAGCGACTGCCACAGCAGCATCGCAGCATAGGCGCGCCAGGGTGACCACGCTTGTGCCTGCAACAGCAACTGTTTCTCTGTCCAGCGCGTCTGTGGAGCCGACACTACCTGTCCTGATAATTGTGCCGCTGCCTTTTGCAAACCGAGATCACCGGCAGGAAAAGCATCGGGAAAACGCAGCGCACGCATTGCGATATATTGTGCCGTCCATTCACCGATACCGCGTACGCTTTTCATGTTGTCCAGCATCGTCGCCTGAGTGCTATCCGGCAAGCGTTCAAAACCGCCCTCCAGTGCAAAGCGGGCGACATTCTGCAAGGTTTGGGCACGCGTTGCTGGAATTCCTATGCCTGCCAATTCATTGACGGGCAGCCCGATAATCGTTTCAGGTGTCGGAAAATGACGCGTAATCGTCGCCAACGGCGTTTCCACCGGATCACCAAAGCGCTGCACCAGACGGCCAGCAACGGTGGTTGCGCCAGCGACGCTGACCTGTTGCCCCAGCACCGCACGGATCGCCAGTTCAAAGCTGTCAAAAGCACCCGGCACACGCAAACCCGGTGTTGCCTGAATCTGCGCAGCCAGCAAAGCATCTTGCTGCAAGTGGCTTTGAATAAATGCGGGATTCGCTTCCAGATCGAATTGCTGCCGTACACGTGCCAGCACCGTCATCAATACCGGCGTCAGTTGCGGCGCGAGTTGCAGCAATAACTGGTTTTTCTGCGGTAAATGACTGACTTTCAACCAGCCTGAGATACCCTGTATGCGCACGCTGCGCACATAGGCGGCCTGATCACCGTCCTGACCTTCCTGAATCACGGCTTCCAGCCCTGGCATCGCACGTCCACGTAAATAGCTGATGACTGCATCCCACGCATACGGCGGACGATACGCGAGGCGCAAAGAAATAGTTTCGCCACGCCCATCTGCCGTACGTCGCACCGAGCCGGGTGCCATCTGATAACGCTGCAAAAACAGCGCATTGAAACGACGGACGCTGCCAAAACCAGCGGCAAACGCGATTTCTGTCATAGACAGGCTGGTTTCCTGCAGCAATTTTTTGGCAAATAACAACCGCTGGGTTTGCGCGAGTTCGACCGGGCTGGCACCGAATTCCTGCAATAACACGCGCCTGAGCTGGCGGGACGACAAACCTATCTGTTGCGAGAAAACTTCGACACTCATTGCATTCAAAGCGCCGTCAGCAATTTTTTTCCAGATCGCATGCGCGAGATTCTGTTGTATCGCATACGGAGCCAGCTCGGGACGACAACGCAGACACGGTCGATAGCCCGCCGCTTCTGCTGCTGCCGCGGTCGAAAAAAACTCGCAGGAACTTTCACGCGGTGTTCTGACCGCGCAAACCGGGCGGCAATATATTCCTGTTGTTTTTACGCCGGTAAAAAAGACGCCGTCAAAGCGGCTGTCTTTTGCGGCGAGCGCACGATAGTACTGATGTGCCTCGTGCGTCAGCCTGCCGTGCGGGATCTCTGTTGTATTCATCGTGATGTCGTTATCGGTACGCATGTGCCCTTTATACGCGTTGATCAGTACCGGATCTGGCCATTTCCGGACATGTGTATTATTGACCGGGAAGCCGGATAATCACAGTACCGGCTGACCCCGCGCCATGCTCAGCGCAGGCGTCATGGTAAAACCGGCAGTCCACATACTTTCGGCGTTTCCACTACACTAGCGCGTTCACCTTATAAATATATGTGCAGAAAGCATAAGCCATGACTGTCAAGCAATCTCCCGATCTGAAAACCGTCCTCATCGCCAGCGGCTTTGTACTGACGCTAGCCATGGGCGTGCGTCATGGCTTTGGTTTCTGGTTACAGCCCATTTCACAAGCGCACGGCTGGACCCGCGAAACCTATTCGATGGCGATGGCAATCCAGAATCTGTTGTGGGGTTTATTCGGGCCATTCGCCGGTATGGCAGTCGACAAATTTGGCACAGCCCGCGTCGTGATCTTCGGCGCACTGATGTATGCGGCGGGTTTGTTGTGGATGGCAACGGTGAGTCATCCGTTGCTGTTTGTCATCGGTTCCGGTGTTTTATTAGGAGGGGCGCTCGCCTGTACCGCTTTTGGTGCTGTCAGCAGCATAATCGGGCGCACGGCACCCGCGCATAAGCGTTCATGGGCATTCGGCATTTCATCCGCAGCGAGTTCGTTTGGTCAGTTTGTGATGATGCCGGTTGAGCAGCAACTCATTACTCACAGCGGCTGGCAGACTGCGTTTTATCTGCTGGCTGGCTTACTGATCGCCGTCATGCTGCCGATGGCGTGGAAACTGCGCGAACCAGCGATTGATCACAGTCATGGCCCGCAGCAAAGTATCAAAGAGGCCATCCACGAAGCGTTCTCTCATAAGCCATTCTTGTTTTTAGTCGCAGGTTATTTTGTCTGCGGTTTTCAGGTGGTTTTCATCGGCGTGCATATGCCAGCCTATCTGAAGGACAAAGGCATACTCGACCCTAACGTGGCTGTGTCGGCGCTTGCCCTCATAGGCTTGTTCAATATTTTCGGTTCCTATTACGCCGGCAAGCTCGGTGGCATGTTCCAGAAACGCTACCTGCTGTCATCGATCTATCTGTCGCGCACAATCGTGATCAGCCTGTTTCTGCTTGCGCCACTGTCGTCCTACTCGGTATACATATTCGCCGCCGGCATGGGCTTGCTATGGTTATCGACAGTACCGCTGACCAATGGCGTGATCGCCAGCATCTTCGGATTGAAATATCTTTCTATGTTGTCCGGCTTTGTCTTTTTCTCGCATCAGGTCGGCAGTTTTATGGGAGTCTGGCTCGGTGGCTACATCTATACGATGATGGGCAATTACAACCTCGTCTGGGGCATTACGCTGGCACTCGGTATATTTGCGGCACTGATCAACCTGCCAGTGAATGAAAGCCCGGTTGAACGTCAGACGGCAACGGCATAACGATAATGAAACTGCGCCAGACATTGTTGAAACTGTCTCTGCTCCTGTTGCTGCTACTCGTGTTGGCAGTGGCGTTTCTGGCTTATCTGCAGCCGGGGTTTGTGCTTGATCTCGCCAATCGTTTTGTGCTTTGCTGACTCCTTGACTATTTGCTTGAGCTGATCGGCACTGCTGATCGCTTCTGCTGATCGGTTTAGATAATGTTAAGGAATTATTTTCTGCGTACGGAGTCTGATGCTATTCTTTTCAACTCCTATTTTTCAGATCTGATTCCCATGAACAAATCCATGCTCATGCTGCTGTGTTCTGCGCTGGCAATACAATCCAGCGTTGCCGCAGATAATTCCGTCACTTCAGCACCGACCAGCAAACCCCTTATGAATAAAGCGCTTGCAGCCAATCCTCTGCTGAAAGCCAGCACTCTGGCTTATGAATATCCTGCCTTCGATCAGATCAGAAACGAACACTATGCGCCAGCATTTGCAGAAGGCATGCGTTTGCACCTGGCCGAAATCAATGCGATTGCCAACAATGCTGCCAAACCGACTTTTGAGAATACGGTGGTCGCACTGGAACGCGCCGGGCAGACGCTGAACCGCGTCAGCACGATCTTTTTCAATCAGATCGCCACCAACACCAACCCGACACTGGAAGCACTGTCCACCGATCTGGCACCGAAATTGTCCGCTCATCAGGACGTGATTCTGATGAATGCGAAACTGTTTAAACGCATCAACGCCATCATCAGTCAGCGCGACAAACTGAAACTAGACGCCGAATCCAATCGCCTGCTGGATCGCTACTACACCGATTTCGTGCGGGCTGGCGCTAAGTTATCCGACAGCGATAAAGCCAAACTCAAAGCGATCAATGCCCAACTGGCATCGTTAGGCACGAAATTCAGCCAGAACGTATTAAAAGAAACCAATGCGTCGGCAATCATCGTCGAACATAAAGAGCAGTTAAAAGGCTTGTCTGAAGGTGAAATCAACACCGCAGCCGCAGCGGCAAAAGCCAAAGGCCTGGATGGGAAATATCTGATTCCATTAATGAATACCTCCGGGCAACCTTATCTGGCCAGCCTCGAAGACCGTGCTGTGCGTCAGCGTTTACATGAAGCCTCGGTCAATCGTGGCAGCCACGGTGGTGATTTCGATAACCGCGATACAGCGCTGCAATTAGCCCGTCTGCGTGCAGAGCGAGCGCAATTGCTGGGCTATCCGAATTACGCTGCCTACGGCCTCGAAGATGAAACCGCAAAGACCACCACAGCCGTTAATAAAATGCTGAGCGAGCTGGCACCGGCAGCAGTCGCCAATGCGAAAAATGAAGCGGCTGAATTGCAAAAAATCATCGATGCAAATCACGGCAACTTTAAGCTGGCGGCATGGGACTGGGCTTACTACACAGAGCAATTGCGTACCGCAAAATATGCGTTTGACGATACCCAGTTACGCCCGTATTTTGAACTCGACAGCGTATTGCAAAACGGCGTGTTCTTTGCCGCGCATCAGTTGTACGGCATCAGTTTTAAAGAACGTAAAGATTTGCCTGTCTATCACCCCAGCGTACGGGTTTTCGAAGTATTTGATGCCGACGGTAAATCGATGGCTTTGTTTATTGCCGATATGTACGCCCGCGACAGCAAACGTGGCGGTGCATGGATGAATTCATACGTTGATCAGTCAAGGCTGTTCAACAAAAAACCTGTGATTGCGAATCACCTGAATATCCCGCAACCACCACAAGGCGAACCCACCTTACTGACTGCGGATGAGGTGAAAACGGCGTTCCATGAGTTTGGACATGCACTGCACGGACTGTTTTCACAAGTACACTACCCACGCTTCTCCGGCACCAATGTGCCACGTGATTTTGTTGAGTATCCTTCACAAGTCAATGAGATGTGGGCAACCTGGCCTGAAGTCCTGAAAAACTACGCCAAGCATTACAAAACCGGAGAAGTGATTCCACAGGCACTGATTGATAAAATCAGCGCCAGCAACAAGTTCAATCAAGGCTTTGCGACCACCGAATATCTGGCGGCATCTTTACTTGATCAGCGCTGGCATCAGCTGACACCGGCACAAATACCAAGCGACGCGATTGCATTTGAAAAAGCAGCTTTGCAAGAAGCCGGCGTTGATTTTGCACCGGTGCCACCACGTTATCGTTCCACATATTTTTCCCACATATTCGGCGGCGGTTACTCGGCGGGCTACTACGCCTATCTGTGGAGTGAAGTACTAGATGCAGATACCGTTGAATGGTTTAAGGAAAATGGCGGCCTGACGCGGAAAAATGGCGACTGGTTCCGTCAGCAATTGCTGTCACGCGGGGGGAGTATCGATCCTATGGAGTCGTTCCGCAACTTCCGTGGACGGGATCCTAAAATTGATCCGCTGCTGTTACGTCGCGGCTTGAAATAAGTGAGATCGGTGGCGGGATCTGCGGGTCTTGCCTGACAATAAAAAAGAGGAAGACTTATGTCTTCCCCTTTTTTCAGTTTCTCGCTGAACTTATTCCAGCTTCCAGACAAAATCTGTTTTCACCCATGCCTGTTCAGGCTTACCGTCTTTAGTGCCGGGTTTGAATTTACACTGGCTTAACGCACCCAATGCGGCTTTATCCAGACTGCGGGAGCCGCTGGATTTTTCAACTTTCGAATCCACAACTTTGCCGTCCACAGACACCAGAAACCCCATGGTGACCGTGCCGCTCTCTTCATTCATCAAAGCAGCTTTCGGATACTTTGGCGGATCGCAGGACTTGTTATCCATAACAGGCGCTGTTTCAGCAGCCATTGCCGAAGACGCAGCCACACACAACATGGCTGAAATAAGGAAAGAACGTGAGGATTTCATCATGGTATTTCTTTTCATTTCTGATCAATATAAAAATGGGGTGCTTATGTCTTATTACTGCTGATTCTGCGGCTGAGTTTGCTGCTGAGTTTGCTGACTTATCAGAATTCTTCCCAGCCATCATCGCTGGCAGCAGACGCGGCGGTTGCAGACTTCTTCGGCGCAGGTTTTGCCGTCGGTAATGACTTCACCGGGCTGACTTTCGCTTTGGATTTCGCCGCTCTCATTGCCGGTTCTATGCGCTTGACAACAGGTGCTGCGGGTTTCTGTGGTGCAGACTGAAATGATAATAAGCCTTCATTTTTGTCGAGTTTGAATACACTCACCACATTCGCCAGTTCTGCCGCCTGATCCTGCAGACTTTGTGCAGCAGCGGCTGCCTGTTCGACTAAGGCTGCATTTTGCTGTGTCACGCTGTCCATTTCGATAATCGCATGATTCACACGCTCAATACCGGCACTCTGTTCCTGACTTGCCGCGGTAATTTCCGTCATGATTTCTGTCACATGTTTAACGCTGGTGACAACCTGATCGATTGTCACGCCGGCCTGCCCCACCAAGCGCGCGCCGATTTCAACTTTTTCAACGGAATTATCAATCAGCGTTTTGATTTCTTTTGCAGCAGCGGCACTGCGTTGCGCCAGATTGCGGACTTCAGCGGCCACAACCGCAAAACCACGTCCTTGCTCACCAGCACGTGCAGCCTCGACTGCAGCATTCAGCGCCAGAATATTCGTCTGGAATGCAATGCCATCGATCACGCTGATGATGTCCACAATCTTGTTCGAGGAAGCGTTAATATCCCCCATAGTCTCGACCACTTGGGCGACCACCTCGCCACCCTGACGCGCCACTTCCGAAGCAGAAGCTGCCAGCTGATTCGCTTCGCGGGCGTTATCAGCGTTCTGCTTCACGGTAGTCGTCAGTTCACGCATGGATGACGTCGTTTTTTCCAGTGAACTCGCCTGTTGCTCAGTGCGGGAAGACAGATCCAGGTTACCAGTAGCGATCTCACTGGAGGCCGTGGCGATCGTGTCGGTGCCGGAGCGCACTTGCGCCACGATATTGACCAGACTGTCACGCATGTTTTTCATTTCAAATATCAGACTGGACTGATCACCTTTTCTTACCTCTATCGGTGCACTCAGTTCACCCGCAGCAATCTGACCTGCAATCTGCGCCGCATAATCCGGTTCGCCACCGAGTTGTCTGGTCAGACTACGGCTGATAAAAAATGCCGCGGCAACGCCACCCGCTAACGCCATCAGACCCAGAATCAACATCAGGCTGGTCGCTGATTTAAAAGCAGAATTCGCTTCACTGGCGACTTCAGAATTCAGTTTATCTTCCAATACAACCAGTTCATCGAGGGTATCAAGCCAGGCTTGCTGTACCGGACGCAGTTTTTTAATCAGCGTGATGGTTGCCATTTCCTGATCATTCGCAAGACCAAGCGCCTTGGCTTTTTCTGGTAAGGAAGCAGCAGCTGTTTCGCGTTCTTTCAGTTTGTCGAACAAGGCTTTCTTTTCGCCCGAAACCGTATCGGCCGATTGTGCCAACTTGATCAGTTTGTCACTCGCCTCCGCATATTTTTTGGATTGTTCAGCGATATTTTTCAGATCCTTTTCCATATCCGCTTCGTCATTGAGCAAGGTCAGGTTACGCAAGGCGACCATACGATCATAGACAATTGCCCGCATATCGAGCGCCAGACGGGTTTCGACGTTACTGACGTTGACGATTTTTTCAAGACGCCCCTGAATTTGCGACATCCGGAAAACACCAACGATCGTCAGTGCGATCAAAAATATTAAAACCAGAGCAAATCCCAGCCCCAGGCGTTTACCAACAGTCATTTTTGATAGATTCATTTACGCCACTACTTTGAAAAAGAATTAAAACATTCAAAAGCGCCGAAAATTTCAGCAACTTATGTGCCTGTCCCCTGATTGCAAGTCCTGGTTTTGTTCAGAATCAACTTGCACTTTGTAACAATCAGGTAGGAAATATACTGCAATTTTTCCAGATGGAAACATTTTTTTACACTTTTTTTAGACTGACTTCTGGTAACGAGTGCGAAATAAATCATTGACATTTATCACTTGGCAACTAATCCTGACTGCCCTGTTTTTGTGCAAACTAATTATGCTTTTGTGAGATCCCCCCTGGCCTGAACTTTCTTTGCTATTCCCCTGTTTTTCCCCGATTCGCTGGCATAAATTCTGCTGTTGATAGTCAGCATCATCATTTCGATATAAATTTAATTTATCTGAATGCTAACCTTCACGGTACACAGCACTCTCGACTGCTGCGTGCAATTTCACAACACTTCTACACAGGATTCTCATGTCTGGGCTGATACGTTATTTTTTTCAGGGGCAAATTCGCGAGGCAGATCATGTGCCACCTACCCGTACACTGCTCCAGCATCTGCGCGAAGACCTGCATTGCACCGGCACCAAAGAAGGCTGTGCCGAAGGTGATTGCGGTGCCTGCACCGTTGTCACCGGCGAGTTGCGGGATGGCAAAGTCGAAATGAAATCCGTGAATGCCTGTCTGCAGCTCATGCCTACGCTCGATGGCAAGGCTATTTTCACGGTGGAAGACCTGGGTGATGGAGAATCTTTACATCCGGTGCAACAGGCGATGGTCGAATGCCACGCATCACAATGCGGCTTTTGCACGCCGGGCTTTGTGATGTCCCTGTGGGACCTGTATTTGCAAAGAAGCCCGGAGTCCGCTCCACTGCAACGCAAACAGATCGATATCGCCCTTTCCGGTAATCTGTGCCGTTGTACCGGTTACCGCCCCATCATTGACGCCGCGCATCGCATGGAAGAACTCCCGCGTCAGGATTTCGATCAGGCCGGGTTGGCAGCCATACTGGCGAGCTTGGTTCGCAGTGAAACACTGGAATATATTTATCAGGGTCAACACTTTTTTGCGCCGCGAACAATATCGGAATTAGTCCGCTTGCGGGCCGCCCATCCGCAAGCATGTCTGCTCGCAGGCGGCACAGATATTGGCTTGTGGATCACCAAACAATTCCGTGAACTGGGCGATATTATTTATCTAGGACACGTTGAAGAGTTGCGCTCGGTAACTGAGAAAAATGATGTTCTGGAGATCGGTGCCGCAGTCACGCTGGACGAGGCCTATCGCGCATTGTGTGAATATTATCCGCAGGAATTAAGCGAGTTGTGGCAGCGTTTCGCGTCGTTACCGATACGCCACGCGGGAACACTGGGTGGCAATGTCGCCAATGGTTCACCGATCGGCGACTCTATGCCGTGGCTGATTGCGCTTGGTAGTCGCATCGTCCTGAAAAGCGCTGATGGCGAACGTGAGCTGGCTCTCGAAGATTTCTATCTCGGTTATCAGCATAAAGATTTAGGTCCACACGAGATTGTCGCTGCGATACGGATTCCTTTACCACGCAGCGGAAAAATTTTTCGTACTTATAAACTGGCGAAACGTTTTGATCAGGATATTTCAGCCGTTTGTGCCGCCTTTTCAGCACAGTTGCAAAACGGGATTTTGTCAGAAGTCAGAATCGCCTTCGGCGGAATGGCGGCAACGCCGAAACGGGCAACGCATGCCGAAGCCGCGCTGGAACAACAAGTCTGGAATGAAGCGACATTGCAAGCGGCGATGCTAGCGTTATCCGATGATTACGCACCGCTCAGTGACATGCGGGCATCGTCAGAGTATCGCCTGCAGACCGCACAAAATCTGTTGCGCCGCTTCTGGCTGGAAACCCGGGCAGACAGCCCGCTGCCAGCAGCCTCGCTCAATCCGTTTGCCGCAGAAGGCACAAGCTCAGCAGAGGAGTCCATATGATCAGGCAAAACGAAACACAGTGGGCAGAAGTAGGCAAATCACATCCGCATGAATCCGCATTATTGCACGTCAGTGGCAGGGCAAATTACACCGACGACATTCCGGAAACGCAAGGCACACTGCATGCAGCACTCGGCTTATCAACGCAAGCGCATGCACTGGTACGCCATATGGATCTGGATGCCGTGCGTCAGGCGCAGGGCGTAATAGCTGTGTTCACGGCGCGTGATTTCCCCGGCAGTAACCAATGCGGCCCCATCATCAAAGATGACCCGATACTGGCGGATGGTGTCGTCGAGTATGTCGGCCAACCGCTGTTCGCCGTGGTCGCCCGCAGCCATGAACTGGCGCGCCGCGCTGCTAGGCTAGCAAAAATCGATTACGAAACACTACCTGCTATCTTGCATCCACGCGCCGCGCACGATCAACAATCATATGTGCTGCCACCGATGTCTCTGACGCGTGGCGATGCACAGCATGCCATCGCTAATGCGCCAAATCGCATTAGCGGCGAATGGCAAGTCGGCGGCCAGGAACAGTTTTATCTTGAGGGTCAGATCGCCTATGCGATTCCTTTAGAAGCGAATGGCATGTACGTTGCCTGCTCGACTCAGCATCCGAGTGAAATGCAGCACGTCGTCGCACATGCGCTAGCCATTCCGTCGCACAGTGTGCAAGTCGAATGCAGACGTATGGGCGGTGGCTTCGGCGGTAAAGAATCGCAATCAGCGTTATGGGCTGGTGTTGCTGCTCTGTGCGCGTTCAGACTGCAACGACCGGTCAAGCTCCGTGCGGATCGCGACGACGATATGCTGGTCACAGGAAAACGCCACGAATTTCATTACGACTATGAAGCCGGGTACAACGACGAAGGGCTGATTCTCGGCGTCAAGGTACAAATGCTGTCACGCGCCGGCTTTTCCGCCGATCTGTCCGGGCCTGTCGCTACCCGTGCGGTCTGTCATCTGGATAACGCTTACTTTCTGTCCGATGTCGATATCCGCGCCATGTGCTGCAAAACAAATACGCAATCAAACACCGCATTTCGTGGCTTTGGCGGCCCGCAAGGGGCGATACTGATAGAACATATCATCGACGATATCGCCCTCCGTCTTGGTAAAGATGCGCTGGATGTACGGCGACTGAATTTTTACGGACGCAACGACGGCGAGGGCAGGAACGTTACTCACTATGGTCAGAAAGTCGTCGATAACGTGATACACGAGCTGGTTGCTGAATTAGAGCAAAGCAGCAGCTATCGGGCGCGCCGGGCTGAGCTCGCCAAATTCAACGCGACCAGCCCGGTACTGAAAAAAGGGTTGGCACTGACGCCACACAAATTCGGTATCGCCTTCAACGTGACGCATCTGAATCAGGCTGGTGCCCTAGTACATGTGTATCTGGATGGTTCTGTGCTGGTCAATCATGGCGGCACAGAAATGGGCCAGGGACTCAATACCAAAGTCGCACAGGTGGTGGCGCACGAAATGGGTGTGCCGCTGAGCGCCGTCAAAGTCACAGCAACCGACACCACGAAGGTCGCCAATACATCTGCCACAGCAGCATCAACCGGCACCGATCTGAACGGCAAGGCGGCGCAGGCTGCTGCACGCCAGATACGCGATCGGCTCGCCACATTTGCGGTAACCACCTTGGGCGGCGTTGCCAGCGAAGTGAGCTTCTCAGATGGCAACATCAGTTCAGGCGGCAACACGGTTTTGTTTTCTGAACTGGTACAAAAAGCCTATCTGGCGCGGGTGCAATTATGGTCTGACGGCTTTTACGCGACGCCGGATTTACATTGGGACGGCAAATCGATGAAGGGTAATCCGTTTTCATATTACTCCTACGGTGCGGCGGTGTCTGAAGTGGTCGTCGATACCCTGACGGGCGAATGGAAATTACTACGTGCCGATGTGTTATACGATGCGGGTAATTCACTCAATCCGGCGATCGACAAAGGTCAGGTAGAAGGCGCATTCATACAAGGCATGGGCTGGCTGACAACGGAAGAGCTGGTTTGGAATGCCAGCGGCAAATTAACCACGCATGCACCATCGACGTATAAGATACCGGCAATATCAGATTGCCCGGAAGATTTCCGCATCAGCCTGTTTAAGAATAAGAACGTCGCTGACAGCATACACAGATCAAAAGCCGTTGGTGAACCGCCGCTGTTATTGCCGTTTTCCGTATTCTTTGCGATACGCGATGCGATTGCCAGCGTTGCGGACCATCAGCGTCATCCCCCCTTAACTGCGCCTGCAACCAGTGAGGCAATTCTGCGCGCAGTGAATGTGATTCGCGATTAAGATACGCGCATCTAGAGTACATTTTTTCAAACAATCACCCAATATTGATGCGGCATTTCGGGCAAATTAACCCTGCGAGCCGCATCAAATCTCTGTCCGACAGAAACAGATGACTATTCATAAAATACAAGCCTACCGTGCGAGCTTGCTGCACTTTACCGATGACCCTCTGCATAATCCGGACGGAACACATTGGCATCAAGATGGCCTGCTGATCGTCAATGATGGCCGGGTACAGGCTGCGGGAGACTATCAGCAACTAAAACCGACGCTGCCTGCCGATGTCGTTATTGAACACTTTCCCGGCAAAATCATTACTCCCGGGTTCATCGATACGCATATTCATTATCCGCAAACCGACATCATTGCATCACCGGCACCAGGGCTGTTGCCCTGGCTGGAGCAATATACGTTTCCAGCGGAAAGGCAGTTTGAAAACCCTCTGCACGCTAGAGAAGTAGCCAACTTTTTTCTGGATGAATTAGTGCGTTGCGGCACTACCACCGCGATGGTGTATTGCACCGTACATCCGGAATCAGTCGATGCTTTTTTTGAAGCGAGCGCCAAACGCAATTTGCGCATGGTTGCGGGGAAAGTGTTAATGGACAGAAACTGCCCCGAGTTTTTACGCGACACCGCAGAAGGCGGTATCCGCGACAGCGAAACCCTGATCAAAAAATGGCATAAGCATGGCCGCCAGCTGTATGCAATCACACCACGTTTTGCACCAACTTCCAGCCCAGTGCAAATGCAACTCGCCGGTGAGTTAGCGCATGCCTACCCAGATACCTTTATTCAGACACACGTGGCAGAAAATCAGGATGAATGTGCATGGGCGCGCTCACTGTTTCCAGAAGCACGCAGTTATCTCGATATTTATGATCGCTACGGGCTGATGCGGGAACGTGCGATGTTTGCCCACTGTATCTGGCTCAACGATGAAGACCGCGCGCGTATGGCTGCCACCCGATCCGCGGTCGCCTTGTGCCCGACATCCAATCTGTTTCTGGGCAGTGGCATATTTGATTTCCAACAGGCAGATGCCCAGAACGTGCCGCTCTCGCTAGCCACCGACGTCGGCGGCGGCACCTCGTTTTCTATGCTGCAAACAATGAATGCCGCATACAAAGTGGCACGTATGGGCGGCACCTATCTGTCAGCGACAAGGATGTTTTATCTCGCCACCTTAGGCGGCGCACGCAGCATGCAACTCGAAACTTGTATCGGCAATTTCGTGGCCGGTGCCGAAGCAGACTTTAACGTACTCGACCCGCAAGCCACACCACTCCTGAAACGCCGTACCAGTAATTGCAATTCTTTGGAAGAATTGCTGTTTGCACTGGCGTTATTGGGAGACGACCGCAGTATTGCAGCGACTTATGCAAATGGGAAAATCGTCAGCCCAGCACAATAAACGTTACTCTTTAACCAAGCTTCTGCAGTCTGGCACGTATTTTCTGTTACGACCGAAAGCAGCCTTATTCAACTGTAATTCATGTGCATAAATCGGCATTGATTGAGCTTTCCGCATACTTTCTCGTCCTCTCTCTGCGTTCACCAAAAATTTTTTTCCATCGTTCTGATCTGAATTATTCGCGACAATCATTTCTGTTCCTTCAAAAAAAAAGCCCCGGCATAGACCGGGGCAATTTCATTTCTCAGCTAAGACTTCTTTGTAAATACATAAAGTCCATCACTGCAATCATCAAAATCAGAATTTGTGATTGTACTCAGCTGTCAATCTTACGCTACGAGGTGCTGTGTAGCTGATGACGCGACCATACGTTCCGGATACTTGTGTACCAACGTTGTATGTTTCATCGATAGTCTGAATAGTCTGTTTGTTAAACAGGTTGAATACGTCCACTTTCAACGCCAAACCTTTGACTGCTGCAGGTTTGTATGCGAGGTTCACGTCGAAACGAACATCCCATGGCAGATTACCATTTGTACCGCGTGGTGCTGGTTTACCATCACAGTAGAAATAGACTGAACCATAGTCTGGGGAATCACCCAGATTCGGATGATTACCAAAGCAGTTCTTCGGACGTCCGGAAGCTGCCAGGAAATTACCACCAACAGTCCATTCTGGTGTCAAATCATAGAAACCATAAGCCTTGATTTGGTGAGTACGATCATTTGGTAACAAGCCGTTTGAATACTGCATCAACTCAGCTGTATCCCATGTAGACGTTGCTGCCACGTCTGTTTGAGCATTATCAGACTTAGTTTGACCTTCAGTATTACCTTTGCTGCGAGACCAGGTGTAGTTCACTTTACCGTACCAGCCATTGCGATATGGATGCTCGATAAACAGGTCAATTGCTGTGTACTTACGTTCAGCAGAATCAAAGCCCAGATCTTCTTTACTCAAAAATACCTTGGTGTAGTTTTTCTGAGTACCAGCAAAATCAACTAAGAAAGTATTACCAATACCTGGATTGAACGAAGCACAACCGAAGCCACCCCAGTTATCAGCGTTAACTTCTGGGTGTTTCGCTAACCATTTATCAAACGGACGTTGATCACAGAAGTCATCAATTGTAGATTTCAACTGACGATACGTGAACTTAGCACCGAAGTTCATCGATGGAGAATACGCTTTTTCGAAACCGAGCGTAATTTCATCTTGATACGTTGGTTTCATATCCAAAGCGGATACCGTGTTGACGTCCTTAGCCTGACCGTATTCATTATTAGTCGATACTGGAGTTGTCATATTGACGCGTCCGATCGGCACACCTTGTGGATCAACACCGGTGTAAGTGAAGTACTGATCAGTAAATGTTGAACGGCTAGCGCCACGCACAGCTAAGTGTGTTGGAATCTGCAACATGTAGCGACCGGCACTACCGAATACTTTCATCGATGAATCACCATTAACGTCCCATGCTGCAGCCAGACGTGGAGCGAACTGGTTCTTCATTTCCAAGAAAGTTTGCTGATCACCGTTTTTGTTTTTAAACTGCTCGTTACGTACACCGAATGTGACCAACACGTCTTTAGTCACTTGGTAACGATCTTCGATGTATTGTGCCGATTGGTCGGAATACGCATTCGTTACGTCAGTAAAAATACGCTCACGACCATAGTAACCACCGACGCCTAAACCACCGTAATCAGCGGTTTTTCTTCTTACGCCAGACATACTGATGGCTGAGTTTGGAGTTGCTGTTTTCAGATACTGATAAATACCGCCACCGGCTCGGAAATCACCCGCATTGATAGAAGACAATTTGTTATCGTCAAGACCAGCACGAATTGTGTGGCTACCTAATTTGTACTCCAGATCCAGACGTGTCGACTTAACTTTATCTTGCGCACCTGGTGGCAAAATGTTGCCTGTCAGCGGCTGAGGATTGTTATAAGTAATGCCAGGAGCACGGGCAGACACGGCAGCAACGACCTGATACAGCTTCTGATTCACATCGTAACCGTCATAGGTATTGATGTTCTTCGTCAAACTCTCACCATACAGTGCTGTCAGAGTCAGATTTTCTGTCAGATTACCGGTGTATTTCAGGATTTGAGTATCAGCACCTGTCGATGGGGCATAAGTAGGAACGTTCGTGTAATGCGCTGAGCTGACGACAGGACCAACGCGCTGACCGGTAGCATAATTGTATCCAGACAACTGCTGATCACTGGTAGGCTTGTCGCCAATCAAAGTCAGTTCCAGACGATGATCGTCAGAAATGTTCCAGTCAAATTTACCCAGATAACGGGTAGTGACATCTTTTTGAGTCAGATAACCATCCTTCAGAGCAGATGTACTGGCAGTCGTGGCAGCCACTGTGTTGTAGTCTGTTTTTGTCGACTCAGCAGCCAAAAACATGAACAATTTATCTTGAATGATCGGACCACCGACATACGCGCCATAACGCTTAGTCTCTGCAGTATTGTCTTGTCTGCGGCGATACAAAGTTCCATCGGTAGATGCATTAGATGACGCACCTGTCTTTGGATAGTAGATATCGACATAGTTTGAACGCAAAGCGTCAGGTGTGATGCTCACACTTGCGCCAGCTTCCCAGTTATTCGTACCACTTTTTGTCGTGATATTCACTACACCACCAACAGAGCGGCCGAACTCCGCACCGAAGCCACCGGTCAGAATTTGTGCCTGACCAATCGCGCCGAATGGCAATTCAGAGGCACCCAACTGCGTCAATGGGTTTGTTACCGGGAAACCGTTGATGTAGTAAGCATTTTCAGATGCACCACCACCACCGAAACTTGCGCCACCAGCATAACGGCTATCTGCGCGAGTCGTATTTGGTGCCAATTGAATAATGCCGTCAACGCTTTGCGCGACTGGCAATTTAGCCAATTCTTTCGCAGTAAATGTTGCGCCATTTGTTGCACTGGATACGTCGATACGGCTGCGGCGTGCAGAAACTTCAACAGATTGAACACCTGCTGCTGCAGTTGATGCAGAAGTAAACGCTGGCTCCACACCCTGACCTGCCAGCACATCAAACTCAGCAGTAGACAGAACTGTGGAGTCTTTCATTAAAGTTGCTTTGTAATGACCCGCTGGCAAAGCCGTAGCCTGGTACTTACCATTCGCATCAATAGTCACAGTACGGGTTAAGTTGGTATCTGTATTTTTCAATACCACACTCGTAGCAGTGCCAGTTGCAACGGTACCGTAGACAGTACCGGCAGCATTAGACTGCGCCATTACTTCTGGTGTAAAGCCAAAGGAGGCAACACCGACACCGAACGCCAGCGTCAATGCGCGTGCGACCAGTGTCTTTTTAAATACAAGATTTTTTTTAGACATGTGAGTTCCTAAGTATCCAATTCAACAATAAGCATCAGCAAACGTTGAAAAAACCATTTTCTGACGCTTGTCATTTTTGTATATCAATTCCAATTAACAGCCACATCAATGCTGAATAAAACATGGCTTTATCTTGTTCTGATACACAATAACCAACACCCCGATAAATATTTTTTGCAGATTTTTTTACACATTGCAGTGCTTTTTTTCTTTGTAAATTAGTCCATTGGATTGAACTAATTTATGTAAATAATTCTGTCAAAAAAATATTATCTGCCATAGAAACATCTGGTGATACTTAGTGTCAATCATGCTTTCTTTGCCTTCGCAAAAAAACAACATCGATTTTTCAGTAAAGAAACCTCTGTCACAGGCACGCTTCTTTTTTGTGCAAAGCAATATAAATGATTTGATCGATTGTCGTTTTTTGTTGAATCTGCATTTTATTTATCAAATAATCGCAGATGACTGAATAATGCATGTCTAGTTATGAAAATTAGCAAATAGTCTGATTTGTACTCACTTTGGGAAAAGTTTGTTTTGAAATGAAAGAAAACCTCGGAACTTTATTTTTCCAACCCAATTGCACCAAAATGTGGCAAAAAATTTTTTTGCCACATTTTGAGGAAAATTGATACTTCAAGCGGGACAGTAATATTTTCAGACTGTTGCGATAAATTTATTTAATCAGCCGAGAGCAAAGTTGAAGTTCATATCTGAACACCATAACTGTACTGACATATAGGAATAGCAATCTTTTTCTGATCTCCGGCCATAGAAGGCGCAATAAAAAAGCCCTCGTAAAAACGAGGGCTTTTTTACATCGGGCAACGTCACCCCGCTGTGAAAGAATAAAGCATCAGTTTATTTAGCAGACGCCTCTGCCTCTGCTGCAGCTTTGACTTCGGGCTCTTTAAATTTAGCACCGCCAGCGTTTGCCAGATGCACGACGGCGCGGGCAACTTCAACGTCATCCAAATCCGGATTGCCGCCTTTCGCAGGCATTGCGCGCAAACCGCCCAGGGCGTGAGTCAATACAGTATCGTAACCCTGGGCAATGCGTGGTGCCCAGGCGGCGGCATCACCAAATTTTGGCGCGCCGGCTGCACCAGAGTCATGACATGCTGAGCAGACCATTTTGTAGACAGCTTCGCCCGACTGCAATTGCTTAGGGCCGCTGTTATCTTTGAAGGTAAAACCCTGATCAGCCACTGGCTGAATCCGGGCAGCAATCGCTTCGGGGGTCTGCGCTGATGAGCCTGCGCCTACTTTTTTATCATTGGCGACATACTGAACCAATAAAACAATAGCGATAATAGGGACCAGAAATCCAGCGAGAATTGCAACGATAAGTTGCTTTGGTGTCTTAATCGCTGATTCGTGTTCGTCGTGCGCGTCACTCATGGTTTCCTCGTTGCAAATGAAATGGTGGTTCCGGTTGCCCGCCAGCGACTGGAAGTGGCTGGTATCAAAGTTTTTGATTATAGAGCGAAAGATAAGGGTTTGGAACGAAAAGCGATGTTTCTATGATCAGTATCAGCGAATCTGCAGATCATCTGCGACAAAAAGCGCGAAGTGATTTACAAGAAACGGTGGAAATTAGGTTAAAATGCGGGCCTTGCAATATTCTCACCGCGCCAGTAGCTCAGTTGGATAGAGTACAGCCCTCCGAAGGCTGGGGTCGCACGTTCGATTCGTGTCTGGCGCACCACACTTCCTTTCTTTCTAATTTCCTGCGCTGATCAGCAAACACCGTGGTTCCGGAAAGAACTGGAAACCATCTCATGTCACTGCACCTCACTGTCTGTACCCGTCTTTCTGCGGGACTGCTGCCATACAGGTAATGTGCAACAAGCTTAGCTACGTCTTATGTTCAAGCCCGAACATCCTGTGGCAGAGTTGTCTATCAGTCATATTCACAGAAAACACAAGTCACTCGTGTCACGCCAGAGAAACATTCTCTTCTTAGTATCTGACTGCCTCAGATCATTCGCATGAGTTACATGCTTTTAATATGAGTAAAATTAACTTCGCGGTACATGCTGCAACTGGCTCATGACTTTTGTGAAGCACGCGGAGTTGCCTGACAGACTTATTCAACTCAGAGAACGCACCCAATGATTTTATCCCGTACCCGCATCGCGCAAGCCGTGGCATTACTGTGTAGCCTGAACGCATTGTTGATCCCGCAGACACAAGCGCAAAATAATCTGATCACACCATCCACCGCCGGTAATGAAGATGCAGCCGCGCAGGCAGTGATCGTCACCGGCACGCGCGGCAGCAACCGCACCCAGTTTGATACGATGGCACCAGTCGATGTGTTTAACCGGGAAGATATCCGCTCCGTCGATTCATCGGATCTGAATAACGTGCTGGCACAACTGGTGCCATCGTATGTGGTACAGCGTCTGCCGATGGCGGATGGGCAGGTGTTCGTGCGTCCAGCCACTTTGCGAGGCTTGTCGCCGGATCAGACGCTGGTACTGATCAACGGCAAACGCTTCCATCGCAGTGCACTGCTCGGTTCACGCGGGGCGCAGGCCGCAGATCTGGCGCAAATTCCTGTCAGCGCGATCAAACGCATAGAAGTTCTGCGCGATGGTGCTTCTGCACAATATGGCTCGGACGCGATTGCCGGTGTGATCAACATTATTCTTGACGATACGCCGGGTACAGAAATCTCGGTTCGCCATTCGCAATATTCCGAAGGCGATGGGAAAACCAATGAAGTAAATCTGAAAACGGGCTTTACCTTTGGCGACGCCGGAAAAGCGACCATCTTCGGCGCGCTGGCGAAGTCTGATCCAACCTCACGCACCCGCCAGCGGGCAGATGCGATTGCGTTTCAGGCAGCGCATCCGGAACTGAATGTACCGAATCCGGTACAACGCTGGGGCCAGCCGGAACTCGACAACAAACGTGTCGGCTTTAATGCCAGCATGAATCTCAGCGACACGATAGCGCTGTACAGCTACGGCTTATACAGCAGCGGTGACGGCACTTCTGATTTTAACTGGCGCAATCCGGACACCAGCACTGGTGCATACAAAACCAGCAGCGTGTTCCCCGGCTGGGATTTACGTCGTTTGTATCCGGTTGGCTTCAGCCCCAGCTATTCCAATGAACAGGATGATATGCAGTTCGTCGCTGGCATACGCGGGCAGGCAAGTGAACGCATGAATTGGGATGTCAGCGCCTCTTATGGTCGCAACCGCATCGACTATAAGCTGGCGAATTCCATCAATGCGTCGATGGGACCGGCCAGCCCGACGGCGTTTTACCTCGGACGTCTGTCGCAGGAAGAAAAAATTCTGAATGCGAACGTCAACTATGAGTTACCAGTCGCATCCATGGCGCAACCAGTCAATATCGCGTTTGGCGCGGAACTCAGAAATGAAACCTACGGCGTCAAAGCAGGTGAGGTCGCTTCTTATACCGTCGGCCCCGGCGCTGCGGTAGGGCTGGATGCAAATTCTAACGGCGCACCGGGTTTCAGCGACAGGCAGGCAGGCAGCTGGGGTCAGGACAGTTATGCCGCCTACCTTGACGTCGAAGCGCCCGTCAGCAAGGCGCTGAATCTGGGTGCGGCAGTGCGTTACGAGCATTTTTCAGAATTCGGCAATACCGTCAACGGCAAGTTGTCGGCGCGCTATGCATTGAATCCGGATATGGCCTTGCGTGGTTCGTATTCCACCGGTTTCCGCGCACCGACGCCGGGGCAATCGAATACCAACAGTACCAGCCAGGGTCTGGATACCAAGACGCTCTTGCTGTTCACCAGCGGACGTCTGGCGAATAATGATCCGCTCGCGATTCTGCTCGGCGCGCAGCCATTGAAACCCGAAAAATCACAAAACCTGTCGCTCGGCCTGACATGGAAAAATGCGCTGGGCTTTTCCGGCTCTGTGGATGTGTACAACATTAAGGTCACGGACCGCTTCAGTACCTCAGCTTCATTTGCCGTACCAGCGGGTATCGCGAATCCGCTGCGTTACACTTCAGTCAGTTATTTCACGAATGACTTCGACACCACGACACGCGGTATTGATATTGTCGGTAGTCATCTGAGCAAGCTGGGTAGCGGCAAACTCAATCTGACACTGGCGTATAACTACAATACCACCACCGTTGACAGCGGGAAATCCAGCGTTGCGACTAATGCAGCACAACGTAAGGTATTCGAAGAACGTCTGCCACGCCATAAAGCGACGATCAGCGGTAACTATGAGAGCGGCAACTGGGATGCACTGGCACGCGTCCGTTATTACGGCGCATGGACCGATAATTCCGGCAATGCAACCGGCGATATTTTCCAGCGTTTTGGTGGCATTCAGTTTCTCGATGTCGCCCTCAGTTACAAGCTCAGTCAAAAGCAATCGATACGCGCCGGTATCGATAATCTGCTCAACAAATACCCTGACGAAGCTACCTTCCAGGCCAGCCGTGGCCTGATCTACTCACGCAACGCGCCTTATGACACCGATGGCCGCAGCCTTTACGTTGAATACAAGGTGAAATTTTGAGCCGTGAACGCATCAACAACATAGACGCCAGGCGCCGCCACTTGTTACGCACGGGGGCGCTGCTCGGCGCCTTGCCGCTGGCTTCAGCGAATGTCAGTGGCGCAAACCAGACGTCAGCGGCGTTGCCAGCCATGCCGCTCGTCCCTGCCGGCATAACACCGGCGGCGCTGGCGCGCGACAACGCCTACTGGAACGCGATTGCAGCACAATACGACATCACGGATGAAGTCGTATTGCTCGACAACGCCTACTGGGGTTCGATGTCGAAGTCTGTGCTGGCGGATTATCAGCAGCAACTGGCGATGGTTAACCGTGGCAACGCCTGGTACGGCCGGGTGCGATTTCCGGCGGAGTTCGAGAGCGCGCGCAAACGAACTGCAGATGCGCTCGGTGTCCATCACGATGAAATCGTATTGACGCGCGGCGCAACAGAAGCCTTACAGGTATTGATCGCAGGTTATCAGCGCCTGAATGCGGGTGACAGCGTGCTGTACGCTGATATCGATTACGACAATATGATCACCACCATGCGCTGGCTAAAGCAACGCCGTGGCGTCAATGTTGTGGCGATCAATATGCCCGAACCATTCAGTTACGACGCCGTGATCGCAGCCTTTGTGGCGGCGATGGACCAGAATCCGCGTCTTAAACTGATGCTGCTCACACACGTCAATCACCGCAACGGTATGGTCTTACCGGTCGCCCATATCGCAAGGCTGGCGCGTGAACGCGGCATCGATGTCATCGTCGATACCGCTCACGGCTTCGGGCAGCTCGACATGCGCATCCCTGATTTGCAGGCAGATTTTGTCGGCATTAATCTGCACAAATGGATAGGAGCGCCGGTCGGAGTCGGCGCGGTGTATATCAAGCGCGGCCGTGTGCGCGATATCGCCCCTTATCTGGGTGAACCCGACGGTGATGACATCAGCACACGGGTGCACACCGGTACACTGAATTTCGCAGCTTATCTGAGTCTGCCGAAAGCGCTCGATGTGCACGCGGCGATTGGCGTGGCTAACAAACAGGCACGGCTGCAGTATTTGCGCAATCGCTGGGTCGAGGGCGCGCGCCAGATCAGTGGGCTTGATGTGCTGGCATCGTCCGATGCGCGACTCAGCAGCGCCATCACTTCATTCCGTCTGAAAGGAAAACGCAGCACGAAAGAGAATGCGGCGCTGGCGAAGACGCTGGCTTTACAACATGGCATTTTTGTCGTTCCGCGCGATGGTCTTGCATCCGGCAGCTGCCTCAGAGTCACACCCGGAATTCAGACGCCCGAATCGCATATCGACGCTTTGCTCAAGGCGATGCAGCAAATCACCGCCGCATAAAGAACGCGTCATCGTATTTCCCCCCGGCAAAATGCGATGACGCACCAATGATTCCCGACTGTACCCGGTCTGCGTCCGGGCGCACTGCCCGCCGTTGTACATCAGAGCAGCCAGACGCTGACCCGGTACTGCAGGTTAAACATTGTCAATAAGCCAGTGATACGAAATCTCGGCGATAAGCCGGTGTTAGAATCAGGACATGCCTCGTTTAACTTTTTCTTTTTTACACGCTTGTTTGTTTCTGCTGTGCGGATGCAGTCTGCTACCTGCAGTCGTCAGCGCGAGTCAGCTGTCAGTCGTCACTGAAAATTTACCGCCGCTGAATTATGAAGAGCGTGGCAACGTCACCGGTTATTCCACGGAAATTGTGCAGGCAGTGTTACAGGAGGCCGGACTGTCGGCACCGATAGAGTTGATACCGTGGGCACGCGCTTACCAGCGTGCTCTGCAACAACCGAATACCCTGATTTTTTCCATCACCCGCACGCCCGAACGTGATGCGCAGTTTGAATGGATAGGAGCGCTCAGCAACCGTCAGATTTATCTGTACAAACTCAAGTCGCGCACAGACATACGGATCAAGACGCTGAGTGATGCCGGTGCCTATAAAACCGGGCTGGTGCGGGAAATGGCGTCCACAAAAGAGTTCCTGCGTAAAAGTCAGCTTTCTGAGCACGTGGTCGATTACGCGCCGACAGATGAATCCAATATGAAGAAATTCCTGCTGGGCCGGGTTGATCTGGCGATCTTCCAGAACTGGAGCGCCGCGTTTTTAATGAAATCGCAGAATCGTGCGATGGACGAACTTGAACCAGTGATGCTGATTGATGGCAATAATCAGTATTATCTGGCGATGAGCAAAAACAGCGATCCTGATCTGGTCAAAAAAATCCGCAAAGCCTTTGAAAAAGTACAGCAGTCAGGTTTATTTGAAAAACTGCGGCACAAATACCTGCGCTGACATCACCGCTGCCCAAGCAGCAGACTGACGACATAAGCGACCTGAGGGCGCGTTGTATCAGGTCGTATTTTTATATACTCCCCCCATTTTTTCTTAAAGCATCCCGAATGTCCTGATATTTAAAGGGCTTCCACATATACTCCCCCCAGTATATTTCAGGCCAAATCACCGGTAAATCGACCCGGCGATGCCATCGTAACGGGCTGGCTGCTCCTGCCCCCTCAGCCCAGAATCAGGCAAAGATTGCATTCAGACGGTGCTCAGTCATCAAAGCGGGCTTCCAGCAGGCGACGAATATTGACGATATCTCTCAACCTGGTCGATCTGGCTCTGGCCTTCAGTATGACCATCGTTGCCTTCTTTTTAGCGATGAGCATCTGCATGATCAGGCAATTGCCCGCCTCATTCGTAAATCCGGTTTTGGACAGCAAAATCTTCCAGCCATTTTTGCCGACCAGGCTGTTGGTATTATGAAATTCGATATCCCTGCGCCTGACATGCAGTTGCTCAGCCTCATCCGAGGTCGCTTCGCGGATCAGTTTGTATTGAGATGCCGCCTTCGCCAGTTTCATTAGATCTGCGGCGGTGGACACGTTTTGCGGCGACAAACCGGTCGGCTCGACGATCACCGTCTGCGTCATACCAAGCGCTTTCACCTTGGCCGCAGCGGCGGCCATAAACGCCGCGTAGCCACCCGGATAATGACGAGCCAGCGCAGAAGCCGCCCGGTTTTCTGACGACATCAATGCAATTTGCAGCATTTCACCGCGGGTTAACGTGCTGCCAACAGGCAAGCGTGAGGAGCTGTGCTTGAGCTTATCAACATCGGCTTCTTCCACTGTGATTTTTTCATCCATGGCGGCATGGCTGTCTATCACCAGCATCGCCGTCAGCAACTTGGTAAGTGACGCGATGGGTGTGATGTTATTCGCATTTTTTTCCAGTATCACTTTTCCACTGGCATCATCGACCACCAGAATATGTTCTGAATCAAATGACTTCGCGTGAGCGCTGCTTGCACAAAAAAAGAAAATCCACACCAGATATCGTAGTCGCATCATTTTATATTTGCTGCTGTGTGCGACGTGTAGCTAACTCTTAACGCTCACTCTTACCGCACACGATGAACACACCTTCTTAAAGATCAAAGTCCCCACTGCCGCAAGTGCAGTGAGGACCCGTTAGAAACACGGACGGTGATGAATTAGCGGCTGGTGTACACGATGTCATCACGGCGATTTTCTGCCCAGGATGCTTCGTCGTGGCCAGTGGCCTTAGGTTTTTCTTTACCGTATGACACCGCTTCAATCTGGCTGTCCGGTGTACCCAAAATCACCATCGCCTTACGCAAGGCTTCCGCACGTTTCTGACCCAGTGCGAGATTGTATTCGCTGCCACCGCGCTCGTCGGTATTACCTTGAATCAGGACTTTGCGGCTTTTGCTGTCGCGGATATAAGTTGAATGCGCGGAGACAATATTCGCATACTCAGGTTTCACAACATACGCATCAAAATCAAAATAAACGCTGCGCTTGGACAAGATATTTTTTGGATCATCTAAGGGATCAATCACAGGTGCCGTGACTGTCGCGACCGCACGATTGTCTTGCACCACAGGTGTTGCCGGCGCTTCCGCCGGTTTTTCTGCCACTTTCGGTGATGTGCTGCAACCGGCAAGTAATGCAGTCGCGATGGTAAAACTGCTTGCCAGGGTAAGAACGCGCATTTGAATCTCCTTCGGAAGTAAATTCGGGGCTTTTGGGTAATGAGCATGTTCTCCGGCATCCCCTGATTTTCCGGCGCCATGCTTAACAAATTTTTCAAAAAGCTAAAAAAATCCTCCCTACAGGGGAGGCGATCACAGAAAGCAAAATTCGGCTTTCCAGCGTTCTTTTTTGCGCCGCTACATCGTAAAAGGCAGCGGCAATAATGCAAATCCTTCATCCAGGGCATCAATGCTGTCGAGCAAACCCTGCAGCCCGCTGTTCAGTTCCCGGATTTTTTCGGCATCCAGCTGCCGCAATGCTTCCGGCAATAAGCCGCGTGCCGGTCTGGGCGAACGTATAAATACATTCATTCCTTCTTCCGTCAGACTGACTCTGACTACCCGCTGATCTTTCGGATCGCGCATCTTGCTCACATAGCCACGCTTCTCCAGACCGTCGAGCAAATTGCTCGCCGTGGTTTGATGAATCGCCAGCTTTTTTGCCAGATCTCCTACGCGCGAATCAGGTGCTTCATGCAGCTCCTGCATCAGCCATAACTGCGCGCCATTCACACCACATTGCTTTTCTATCCATAAGGAATGCTGTTGAGCAGCACGAATCACGATGCGCATTTTTTTTAATATTTCAAGACGCGCCTGCGCATCGCTATCGCTCTCCTCTACCACTAAAACTGTTGCCTTTTTTGACATGGCTTTTTTTGTCATCAAGAACCTCCAACGATTTAAAGTGTATCATATATACATTTACGCAAATATAATTTGCACGAATGTATTTCAGGATTTTGTGTCTGTTCGTCTGCGTTTGTGTGTATTTGGGTATTTTTTCGTTCTCACACAACATGTGTCTGGCAGTGAGCGTATCGAATCCATCATGTCGCACAGGCGTTTGAAAAGACAGATGACGTCTGTTCCGGCGTCGCTGTCCCCCTGGCGACGAGGTAGTCAGTGCAACGCGCATCAGACCATATTGCAATCTGTTGCTATCCATTAAGGTTAAATTCAGTAGTACCCGTCTGAGCATCTCTGTTTAACGGATTAAACCACAGCAACTGCAGCTGTAACACTGGCTGGAAATCCGATACAAATCTGTACCGTACCAGGTTCGGTTCGGGTCAACAGACGCGGAACATCTGCGGCTTCAGCGACAAGCTGATCCGCCTACATCTTGTTGCTGGAAACACGGCAACTTTCTCTGCATCCATACCCGAACATTTGTTCAACGATGTGATGCGATCAACATAAAACCTAAGAAAGGCGGAAGCATGCCCGACATCAATTTTATGCCCCCCGAACTCATGTGGCCTTTAGCAATTGCCCTGACGTGGCTGGCCGGGGAATTTCTGTATCGCTGGACTGGCTTACCCCGCATCAGCAGTTACGGTGTGTGCGGTTTCGCTCTGGCGAATGTGCAATGGGGCATCTTAACGCTGCCGGATAACAGCTCCCTGCTGCTGATGGCCAATGTTGCCTTCGGCTTGATTCTGTTTGAATTTGGCTACCGGATTAATTTACGCTGGATGCGTACCAATCCGTGGATAGGCATCACCGGCCTACTCGAATCAGGCTTGAGCTTTATCGTCGTGTTTGCCATCGCACAATGGTACGGGAGCACTAACTTCACCGCACTATTGCTTGCTGCCCTGGCGATGTCCACCTCTCCCGCCGGGATTCTGCGCGTCATCAACGAACAGCGCAGCGCGGGTCAGGTGACAGAGAGGATATTGCATTTGACCGCCATTAATTGTGTGCTCGCCGTATTTACTTTCAAGGTAGTTGTGGCCTTCTGGATATTCCAGAGTTCCGGCAGTATCTTGCAAGCGATCACCGGCAGCCTTCAGGTATTAGTTTTATCCGCTTTGTTGGGCGCAGCGTTTGGCATTTTACTGCCGCTGGTGTTGCGTGAGCTTGGCAGTCTGGCACGCGACGCAACGATCGCATTTGCCTTTGCCGTCATCGCATTGGTGGCACTGACCCATGTCGCAAAACTCTCACCTATCCTGGCCACGCTGAGTTTTGGCTTAATGGCGCGTCACCGGCGCGTGACGTTGAATCAGGCGCAGCGCAATTTCGGCGCACTGGGAGATATGCTGACAGTCATGCTGTTTTTTTATGCAGCATCAACACTGGAATGGTCACGCGTCTGGGCTGGTGCTGGTCTGGGTATTCTGCTGGTTTGCGCCCGTCTGCTGACAAAAGCCGTCATTAGTACGGCGTTTGCCCGCGTCAGCGGAATCACCTGTCGCAAAGGGCTACTGACGGGTCTGGCGCTGTCACCCATTTCGGTTTTTGTCATTCTGATGCTGGAACAAACACGCTATCTGGGTATCGCTTTGGTCGATGAATTGACAGCTTTGGCCGCGATGACCTTACTGCTGGAAATTATCGGCCCGCTGTTAACACAACGCGCACTGATCTGGGCGCAAGAAACCCCTGAACATTCGGAGAAATAACATGCCATTAGAAATATTCAACGATTCAGAAGCCTTGTCGGTCGGTGTGGAACTCGAGTTGCAATTAATCAGCTTATCGAGTTTTGATTTAACGCCCGCCAGCCCTGATTTATTGCATCTCCTGAAACGTGCGCCGTTTCCGGGAAACGTCACGCCCGAAATTACGGAAAGCATGATAGAGATTTGTACCGATGTTCAACGCAATCACAACGGCATAGAAAAACAACTGCAAGAGATACGCGACACACTCGTCACGGCAGCAGACCGGCTCAATATCGGTATCTGCGGTGGCGGTACGCATCCGTTTCAAAAATGGACCGACCGGAAAATTTATTCCAAGCCACGCTTTAAAGAGGTTTCGCAACTGTATGGCTATCTGGCCAAACAATTCACGATTTTCGGGCAGCACGTTCATATCGGTTGCACTTCTGGCGACAATGCTTTGTTCCTGTTGCATGCACTGAGCCGCTATGTTCCGCATTTCATCGCGTTATCGGCGTCATCGCCCTACGTTCAGGGCGGCGATACCCTGTTCACCTCCGCCAGGCTGAACTCGGTGTTTGCGTTTCCCTTATCGGGCCGCGCACCATTTCTATTGAAGTGGGACGATTTTGAACATCAGTATTTCGCGAAAATGGAAAAGACCGGTGTCGTCAAAAGCATGAAAGATTTTTATTGGGATATCCGGCCAAAACCTGAATACGGAACGATAGAACTCCGCGTCTGCGATACACCGCTGACAGTGGAACGGGCAGCAGCATTGGCCGCCTATCTGCAAATGCTATGCGCCTATTTGTTAGAAAAACGCGAAGCAGCGCCCGAAGAAGACGACTACCTTGTCTACAACTATAACCGCTTCCAGGCATGCCGCTTCGGCCTCGACGGAACCGTGGTGCATCCTAAGACTTATGTCGGTTGTTCATTACGCGAAGACATTTTAACCAGTCTGCGACGCATGGAACCTTATGCTGCAACGCTCGGCAGCCAGGAAGCTCTCTCGCATTTGGAACAAATTACGCATGAAGGCAACGACGCCCATTATCTTCGTCATCAATATGATGAAAGTGGCAGTACAGAAGGAGTGGTCAATGCCGCAATACAGCGCTTTCGTCAGGCCGTCTGATGCGCATACATCCGAATAGGTGACGATGATCAGTTGAACAAATCAATTTGCAATTGCTTTGTTTTGTCTTCATCTGCTCCAGCTTTAGATAAATTGCTGGCCTTCACGCCGAGCAATCGCAGTTTTTGATCCAAAGGTAAGCGGCGTACACACTCACCGGCATACCGGCGGATCACTTCTGCGCTTGCCGTTGTCGCTGGCAATCGGATGTCCCGGGTCGCAACGCGGAAATCCGCATACCGGACCTTGATGCCTATCGTGCGACAGACATAGCCTTTATTTCTGAGATCGTTGCTCACACGCTTACAGAGATCGGTAAAGATGACCGACAGCGTTTCGCGATCACGATGTGCATGCAAGTCACGCTCAAAAGTCGTCTCACGACTAATCACTTTAGGGGCCGAACTTGTCGTGATTTCCCGCTCGTCGATACCGCGCGCACTGTTATACAACCATAGCGCATAATTTCGCCCGAAGGTATTCTGCAGCAACTCTGGATCTGCATCAGCCAATTGCCCGATGGTGACGATATTCAGGCGCAGCAACTGTTCCGCCGCTTTTGGGCCGATGCCATTTATTTTCTTTACAGGTAAAGGCCATATCCGTTGCGGGATATCGGCCTCATTTAAAATCGTCAAACCATTGGGTTTGTCTAACTCGGAACCGATCTTGGCCAGTAACTTGTTCGGTGCGACACAAATTGAGCAGGACAAGCCCGTTGCCGCGACGACCGCTTGTTTAATTCTTGCAGCGAGCGTCGCCGATTCTTCAGGAATGCTGCTCAAATCAATATAGATTTCATCGATACCCCGGTCTTCAATCTCAGGCGCGATACTGGCAACGGCATTTTTAAACAACCTCGAATAATGGCGATAAGCATCAAAATTCGCTGGCAATAAAAACGCATCCGGGGCTAATTGCGCCGCTTTCATCAGACCCATCGCAGAAAAAACACCAAGTGCGCGCGCTTCATATGTAGAGGTGGTCGCAACACCACGGCCCGCATAATTTTTCAGGTAAAAAAACCGGCGACTGCCATCTGCATCAACGATAGGCGCATACTCCTGACGCCCGCCGATCACAACCGGATGCCCTTTCAGTTCCGGATAACGCAACAGCTCTACGGATGCATAAAATGCATCCATATCTAAATGCGCAATGCGGCGCGTATGAATCAACTCAGGATTCAGCGTTGAAGTCGGCGTCATAATGACAATAGGAAGAAGGTTGCATCTGCGATGGACAAGACGTCAGTAACCCGGACATCTGATTTTCCTGTACGGGATACATTGATTGAAATCTCAATGAATGAAATTTTGAGCCTGCGTATCATTGTTCTGAATATGTCTATTTTATCCGTTTTTTGTCACAAAACTGTATAAACATACAGTTAATTACACCTTTTTTGCGCCAGATCAGCGATGACAAAGCGCAAAAATTACGTCACTATCTGAGAATTTTCCTTTCCTCCTGCTTCAGCATGAAAAAAACTTTCTCCTTTCTCTCCAGACTCATTTCCGCGTGCGCTATTGGTCTTGCGTTCAACCTTGCACATGCTGACGTTGCCAGGCCATATGATGAAACCGCCGACGCGCCCGCCGCAGTCGCCAGGGCACTGACACAGGCACAGGCCAGCAACAAAAAAGTGCTGGTGATTTTCGGTGCGAACTGGTGCAAGGATTGTCTGGAGCTCGACCGCTCTATGCAAGGACAAAGCGCTGCGCTGATCGCCAGTAAATTCATCGTGGTGAAAGTGGACGTCGGTCAGTTTGATAAAAACCTGACGCTGGCAAACAGTTACGGCAATCCGATTAAAAAAGGTATTCCTGCTGCTGTCGTATTAAAAGCAGATAACAGTGTCTTATTTGCCTCTAAAGGTGGCGAATTATCAAATGCGCGCAAAATGAGTGAACAAGGCGTGTATGATTTCTTCAATCAGATCGTGACGCAGCACCCTTAATCACAACTGCGGCTGTCATCTGAGACATGCATCGCCGGCGTTGCCGGTCAGGGGCAGAATAGCGGTTTTACGTTGATCGCCCCTTTTTTCTGTCCGTTTTTTCTGTCTATTTTTAAGCAAGCAGATGTCTGTCACACCACCGCCACCGAATCCGCTTGCTGCAGAGATCACGGCAGCAGAGCTGAAAGCGCTGCAGGCCAGTCAGACCTTGCTGAATAATTTTTCGCGCTTTCTGCCAGCAGTCTTTTTCCAGTATCAGCGTTTTTCAGACGAACGCTTTTGTTTCAATTACGCGAGCGATGCGGTCGAACGCTTGTTTGAATTTACTGCGGCGGAACTGTGCGCAGACATCAATATTCTGTTCAGCAAAGTCCATCCGGCAGATCTGCCTGCATTCATGCTCAGCGTGCGTACCGCTGCGAAAGACCTGCGTCTGTGGACGCATGAATTCCGCATCGTTCTCAGGAATGGCGAGGAACGCTGGATGGCGGGCGAGGCCAGCCCGGAACGCCAGGAAGATGGCAGTCTGCTGTGGCACGGCTGTTTCATGGATCAGACCCGGAGTAAAAAAACTGAACAGAATTTAATCACCGCCGAACAACAGCGACGCCTCGTGATGCAGGCGTCAAATCAGGGTTTGTACGACATCAATTTGAACACCGGCGCCGCCACCTTCAGCCCCGAATACAGCAACATGATCGAACACTCGATCGACGAGTTTGCCGATCCGTTTGCATTCTGGGATTACTTCTGGAAACACAGTATCCATCCGGATGATGTAGATGCTGTCAGAAATGCCTATCGGACTCATTTTGCGTCCAAAGGAAAAACCGATTACCACGCCGAGTTCCGGCAGAAAAACCGTGCCGGTGAATGGCGCTGGATTATGTCGCTGGGGGCCGCCGTTGAATGGGATGAAAATCAACGTGCTGTTCGTATTGTCGGCACCCATATCGACATTACGGAACGCAAACGCACGGAAGAGCAATTACGTCTGAATCAGGAATTGTTGCGATCGAATAATGCCCGCTATAAGGAACTGGCGCGCGAACTGGAAATCCTGATCGCCAATGCACCGGTGGGCATTATGTTCGTCAGCAAAGGCGTCATCATCCGCGCCAATGATGCGCTCGCAGAATTATGCCGCTTCCCAGATGCGCAATCGATGATAGGAATCAGAACCACGTTTCTGTACCATGACGATGACGACTACCGTTCATTCAGTGAAGCGGTCATACCCAGCCTGATTGCGGATGAACTGGTAGAGCTGGAATGGTATCTGCGCCGCGCCAATGGCGAATCCTTCATGGCCCGGGTTGCCGGACGGGCACTGCCGGCCGAATCCTATGAACAGGGTGCGGTCTGGATGGTCGAAGACATTACCGGACAGCGCCAGACCCTTGATGCGCTGCGCGAAAGCGAAAGCCGCTTGCAGCGCATCATGAATTCCAGCCTGATCGGTATTTTGTATGGCAGTGACGGTCCCAGGCTGACGGATGTCAACCGCATGTTTTGTCAGATGTCCGGATACACACGTGAACATCTGCTGGCAGAGCAGTTTCTGTGGCGGGTCGTGTTATCAGAACCGGATCAGTATCTGGTGCATCAGGCATACACCGAAATGCTCAGCACCGGTACCACCTCGCCGTTTGAAGTCATGCTGCGGCGTGCCGATGGTTCCGCCATACCCGTGCTGGTGGGTCTGGGTTATCTGGAAAATTCGCCGCGTGAGTGGGTCGTTTTTGTCATGGACATCAGTGAACGGCAGCGGATCAATCAGCTCAAGACCGAATTTGTCTCGGTGGTCAGTCACGAACTGCGTACGCCGCTGACGTCGATACGCGGCTCACTCGGTTTGCTGGAATCCGGCGTCGCCGGCAGTCTGCCCGAATCAGCCCGGCAACTGATACGGATTGCGCACAATAACAGTAAGCGTCTGGTCAATCTGGTCAACGATATTCTCGACATCGACAAACTGAGTAATGGCAAAATGAATATCCGTTCTGAGCCTGTCGATCTGATCGAGATGCTCCACAACGCGATGGAAGCGAACGAAGCCTACGCCAGCTCCCTGCGTGTCGGCCTGATTATGGAACAGCAGGTGATGCAGGCATGGAGTCTTGGCGATCACGACAGGCTGATGCAGGTGATGGCGAATCTGATCTCTAACGCGGCCAAATTCTCACCTGAAGGTGAAAGCATCACCGTCCGAATTTACCAGGAACAGGAACGCTATCACATCGCCGTCAGTGACCGCGGCCCGGGAATTCCGCTGAATTTCCAGAGCCAGCTGTTTGCGCCGTTCACACAAGCCGATGGCACCAATACGCGCCGGCAAGGCGGAACAGGCCTGGGGCTGGCTATCACCAAGGCTCTGGTGGAAAAAATGCAGGGTGAAATCTTTTTCCTGAGTTGCCCCGGCGAAGGTTCGACGTTCTGGTTCAGCTTGCCGGCGTACCTGCCGCCAACTCCTTCCGCAAGCTGAAGAGCGGGATTCAGCGCAGGCCGGTTGTGGCGAGACTCCGTCGGAATTCGGCCGGTGTCTGTGTCGTCCAGCGCCGGAATGCGCGCCTGAAACTGCGACTGTCGGAATAGCCGAGTTCTTCCGCGATGCGTTCCAGACTCAGACCGGTTTGCAATAATTGCCTGGCCCTTCCGGTACGGATATGTTCAGTGATCTGAAAATACGAAGTTCCTTCCCGTGCCAGCAAACGGTGCAGAGAACGTTCACTGGTTCCCAGTGCAGAGGCCGTTTCTGCGACGCTGAGTAATTCACACTGAAGTGCAGTCAAAGCGCACAGCAGGCTCTGCCTCCCGAGCACGCCCAGCGCAGATAACTCAGCCTGACAGGCATCGCGTGATGCATCGACCAGTGCGGCATCCGGTTCCGGTAAAGCCATCTGCAATACCTGATTGTCGATAACGATACGGCTGACATCGGCACCGGTAATTACAGGACAGGCAAAAAACTGCTGATATGCCGTCAGGCCTGCGCCGGGCGGTGAACGCAGTTCGACGCGAACCAGAGGAAAACTGCCGCCGCACAACTGGCGCGCCGCATTGATGGCTGTGACCAGATGATCGACTTCCAGAAAATCCTGCAATTCCGCATCGTCGAATAAGGGCGAGGCAAGCAATGCCGATTGCTGCGGCCCAGCTTGCAGTTGCAGATGCACCATGGAACCGGCGATCAGCTGATAGTCGAGACCGAATTGCAACGCCTCTGCGAGCGTCGGCTGGGCGCGCATACCGGCAGCCATCTGCCCCAGTTGCGGCAGCGCTTTCCGCGCGCCGGATTGCAACCCGAGATCAGCGCCGCCACGGTATCGCGCCTGCAGCAAGCCTTCGCGTGCCTGGGCATAACTGATACGGTTATCGTGATGATCGGCAAAGGCCGGAAACATCTCCTGCCAGCGCCAGTCCTGCTCGCGGGCGATCGCCAGCACTCCGCTGAACGGATGAGCGGGAAAGACCGCGTCTTGTACCGACAAGAGCGCAGATATGGATGACACAGACGGATTCATTTGTGATGGCAAGACAACGTGGCAGTAAATGTCCTTACTTTACGCGAAAGCGCATACTAATATCGCCATACCGTACATCGGAAAAACAAAATCAGCAAGGTGAGCATGTGAAATGTCATGCATTATGAAACAGACTCACCCTGAAAATAAAACGACAGGCCTGACGCCGGCGATGCCCCTGCGTGCAGCCTCATCCAAAGAGAGAGACAGATGAATCATATCAGCGACTATATTGTTGTCGGCGGTGGCTCCGGCGGCTGTGCCGTGGCCGGACGCCTGACGGAAGACCCGGATCTCAGCGTAACCGTACTGGAAGCCGGTGGCGGTGGCGACAGCCTGGTGGTGAATACACCGGCCGGCGTCGTTGCGATGCTGCCGGGCAAACTGAATAACTGGGCATTTGAAACCGTGCCGCAACCGGGCCTGAATGGTCGCCGTGGCTATCAGCCGCGCGGCAAAATGCTGGGCGGCTCGTCAGGCATCAATGCCATGATCTATGTCCGTGGCCACCGGCAGGATTACGATCACTGGGCTGCGCTGGGCAACACCGGCTGGTCATATGACGAGGTTTTGCCGTATTTTAAGCGTTCAGAAAACAATGAAACCCATCATGACGACTACCACGGTAACGCCGGGCCGCTGCATGTCAGCGAACTGCGCACCAATAACCCGTATCAGCAATTGCTGATCGAAGCCGGCAAGCAGGCGGGCTTTCGTATCAATACCGATTTCAATGGTGCAGAGCAGGAAGGCATAGGCCTGTATCAGCTGACCCAGCACAATGGCGAACGCTGGAGTGCGTCGCGCGCGTATCTGCGGCCGCACATGGGCAAGCGACCAAATCTGCGCGTGGAAACCGGCTGCTATGTCACCAGAATTCTGTTTGAAGGCAAGCGCGCCGTCGGCGTCGAAATGCTGCAAAACGGTCAGAAAAAAACCCTGCGCGCACGGCATGAAGTCTTGCTAGCAGGCGGTGCGCTGCAAACGCCGCAATTACTGATGCTGTCCGGCGTCGGCAATGCGAATGCGCTGCAAAGCATGGGAATTCCTGTGGTGCACGACCTGCCCGGGGTTGGTCAGAATTTGCAGGATCATCCGGATTTCGTGTTCAAATATCGCGCGAAAAGCCTTGATCTGCTTGGCGTTTCCGCCGCTGGCAGTCTGCGTCTGCTACGTGAACTGGGGCGTTACCGTTCGCAACGGCGCGGTATGCTGACCTCGAACGGCGCCGAAGGCGGTGGTTTTCTGAAAACCGATCCGTCTTTGTCAGCGCCGGATATTCAGTTGCATTTCGTCATGGCGATGCTCGATGACCACGCGCGCAAATTACATCTCGGTCATGGTTACTCCTGCCACGTCTGTCTGCTGCGCCCGAAAAGCATAGGCGAAGTGACGCTGGCGAACCCCGATCCTATGGCCGCGCCACTGATCAACCCGCGCTTCCTCGAACATCCGGACGATATGGAAGTCATGCTGAAAGGCTTTAAACTGACCCGCAAACTGATGGATGCACCGGCACTGGCGAATGCCCGCAGCAGCGATTACCAGACCGCCAATGTGCATACCGACGATGAGATCCGCGCCGTCATCCGCCAGACCGCTGACACCGTGTATCACCCGGTCGGTACCTGCAAAATGGGTACAGACAGCATGGCGGTGGTCGATCCTGCGCTGAAGGTGATCGGCGTCGATGGTCTGCGCATCGTCGATGCGTCGGTCATGCCTACCCTGCTGGGCGGTAATACCAATGCACCTACCATGATGATAGGCGAGAAAGCGGCGGACATGATCAAGGCCGCACTGCGCGCGTAAATTGCTCGGTCCAGTTGCCAACAGCAGTGCTGGCTTCGCATAGAATAGCCATTCTTTTCTTCTGACGGAATGGGGCGATATGGAGTTTTATACACTGACAGCCAGCGATGGCGCCAGCAGCCGGATTTGCACACAGGGCGCGCATGTATGCTCATGGATACCGGCGCATGGTACCGAGCAACTGTTTCTGAGCAAAACCTCCGGCTACGCGCCGGGCGTGGCAATCCGTGGCGGCGTTCCGGTGATTTTTCCGCAATTCGCCAGTACCGGTCCTTTACCCAAACACGGTTTCGCGCGTACCGCTGAATGGCAATTATTAAGCCAGTCTCAGCACGATAACGGAGCAGCAGTTGCCGTATTCGGTTTGCAGGACAACACAGCCACGCTGGCGCTGTGGCCGCATCCTTTCCGTGCAGAGTTAAGGGTCAGCGTACTAGGTAATATCATGGAAATCGCGCTGACCATCCACAATACCGGCGGGCAGCCGTTCAGCTTTACCAGCGCACTCCACACTTATCTGGCAGTCACTGACATTCACGCTGCATCCCTGCATGGTTTGCAGGGATGCCGTTACCGCGACAGCCTCACCAATACCGATGATTGCGTCGAACATGCCGGATATCTGCACATCGACGGCGAAACCGACCGCATTTATGCCAATGCCCCTGCCCTTCTCCGTTTGCAGCAGCCACATCAGCATGTACAGATACGCAAACAGGGTTTCGCCGACGTGGTGGTATGGAATCCCGGCAACGCTGCAGCCGGACTCAGTGACCTGGAAAGCGGTGGCGAACAGCGCATGTTATGCGTGGAAGCCGCCACCGTTCTGCAACCGTTACATCTGGCCGCAGGTGCCAGCTGGACCGGAAGTCAGACATTGATAGCCAGCGTGCAGTCGGCGTAAAAATCGGCTAAAAAATATGCATGCTGAAATGCATCGCGTGATTTGCCATTATTATCGGCACCGTTGCCACTATGACCATTAGTGGCTATTATTGCCATTTTTTAAGATACTCCCCCCTGTTTCTAAAAAAATTGCTCTGTTGTCCTCATATTTAAAGGACGTGTGAAACATACTCCCCCCCAGTATTTAACCCGTATATTTCACGCTTATTTTGTTGTTTCTGCTATCAGGATCACTATGTCATCTCGTTCTGCTGTATTTCCGTTTTCACTCACGCCGGTGTTGCGCGCGCTGGTTCTGGGCGGTGCCGTTCTGTTCACCACGCCCGCCGTGCTGGCCGATGCGCTGCCGAAAGGTGTGAGCCAGATCACCAGTGTCGAAGGTCTGACCGAATATCGCCTGCCGAATGGCTTGCGGGTATTGCTGATGCCGGATGCGACCAAACCCACCGTCACCGTTAACATGACTTATCTGGTTGGCTCGCGTCATGAAAACTATGGCGAAACCGGGATGGCGCATTTGCTCGAACATCTGTTATTCAAAGGCACGCCGACAAATCCGAAAATCGATGACGAGTTCAACAAGCGCGGCATGCGCTCGAACGGCACGACCTCGCTCGACCGCACCAATTATTTTGAATTGTTCAAGGCCGACGATGACAATCTGAAATGGGCGCTGACGATGGAAGCCGACCGCATGGTCAATTCCTTTATCGCGAAAAAAGATCTCGATACCGAAATGAGCGTGGTGCGCAATGAATATGAACGCGGCGAAAATTCACCGTTCAATGTCTTGCAAAAACGCATGCAAAGCGTGGCTTTCGACTGGCACAATTATGGCAATTCGACGATAGGCAATCGCAGCGATATCGAAAACGTCAAGATAGAAAACCTGCAGGCGTTTTATCGCATGTACTACCAGCCGGATAATGCGGTGCTGCTGGTCGCCGGTCAATTCGATACCGATAAAGTGTTGCAATGGATCAGTGCTGCGTTCGGCAAAATCGCCAAGCCAACCCGCACACTGCCGCAATTCTGGACGACCGAACCGACGCAGGATGGTGAACGCAGTTTCGTCGTGCGCCGCAGCGGTGATATTCAGATCGTCATGCTCGGCTATAAAGTCCCCGCCCGTCTGCACAGCGACCGCACCGATATCAGTTTTGCGGGCAGTATTCTGACCAGCTCCCCGCATGGCCGTTTGCATAAACAACTGGTGGAAACCGGCAAAGTAGTACAGGTATTTTCCGACAGTATAGGGATGGCGGCACCCGGCTTGCTGACCATAGGCGCGATCGTCAAAAAAGGCGAATCCGTCGACGCTGCCAAAGAGGCTTTGCTGGCCGGCATCGAGGAATTTAAAAATAATCCGCCGACCAGGGAAGAGATCGACAGGATCAAACGCAATTCGATCAATGCGTATGAAAAATTCCTGAACAACCACGAAGCCATCGGTATCGGTATGTCCGAAGCGATCGCTCTGGGCGACTGGCGCTATATGTTCAAAGAACGTGATTCAATCGATGCAGTGAGTGCCGAGCGTGTCGCTGCAGCCGCAAAACGTTATCTGGTGCGCGACAACCGCACCATAGGCATGTTCATTCCGGAAGACAAGCCACAACGCGCCGAGATTCCGGCGGCACCGGACGTAGCAGAATTCATGAGAGACTTCAAAGCCAAACCATCAACGCTGAGCGGCGAGGCGTTTGATTCTTCGCCGGCAAATATTAATCAGCGCACACAAGTAGGCAAAGCGGGCAATCTGCAAATCGCCCTGTTACCGAAAAAAACCCGCGGCGAAACCGTGAATGTCGCGCTGAACCTGCATTGGGGCGATGAAACCAGCCTGCGCGGCAAAGCCGTCATCAGCGGTATCGCCAATAGCATGTTAAGCACAGGCACCAGCAAATACAGCCGCGCCCAACTCTCGGATGAAATGTCCAAACTCAAAATGAGCGGCAGTATCTTCTCATTCCAGACCACCAAAGCCAATTTGCCTGGAGCACTGGCGCTGGTAGCGCATGTGCTGCGCGAGGCCAGTTTCCCGGACAATGAATTTGCACAGATGAAAGAACGCGCCCTTGTGAATCTGGAAGCTTCGCGCAAAGAACCTGGCAGCATACTCTCGCGTGAGATGTCTCAGTATTTCAATCCGTATCCGAAAGGCGATTATCGTGAGGCAAAAACACTAGACGAACTCATTGCTGATTTTAAGGCAGTGAAACTCGACGATGTAAAAGCCTTTTATAAAGAATTCTACGGTGCCTCCAAAGGCGAGTTGTCCGTGGTCGGTGATTTCGATGCCGATAGTACCAAAGCCGTGATCGCACAGATGTTTGATCGCTGGGTCAGCAAAGCGCCTTATACCCGCATGGTCAGCAAACGAATTGATCCACCGGCGATACGCAAGGTATTCAACACACCGGACAAGGAAAATGCCGTTTACAGCAGCAAAATGACGCTGGCGTTGCGCGAAGACGATGCAGATTATCCAGCGCTGAGTGTTGCCAACTATATCTTCGGCGGTGCAGGTCTGAATTCCCGTCTGATGGAGCGCATCCGTCAGAAAGATGGTCTATCGTATGGTGGTGGTTCCAGCCTGAGTGCGGGTAATATCGACCCGGTCGGCAGTTTCGGCATCAGAGCCACCGCAGCGCCGCAGAATATGGAAAAACTGGAAAAGGCGATACAGGAAGAACTCAGCAAAGCACTGAAAGACGGTTTCACTGCGGAAGAACTCGCTAAAGCAAAATCCGGCATACTGCAAAAGCGTCAGCAAAGCCGTACCAGCGACAGCGGTATTGCCGGCGACTGGATTCACTATCTGTATCGCCAGCAGAACTGGTCTGAAGCGCAGGCGCTGGACGAAAAACTTCAGGCGCTGACGCTGGACCAGGTCAATGCCGCATTCCGCCGTTATATTGATCCTTCAAAAATCAGCGTGTTTATTGCGCTGGATGAAGCCAAAGCGAAAGCAGCGGCAAAGTAATAGCGAGGTAACGGCAAGACGAACAGCACATTAAAAAATCCCGGTCAATGCACCGGGATTTTTTTAATCAGCCTTTCCAGCTGCGCTGCAAACCGGTGTCGGTGTGTATCCAGCCGCCGTTTGCCGTTGCGCGATAATAAAAGCCGACGCCACCCTGACGGAAGCTGCTGATCAGGCCGCCCAGCACTTCTTCATGCAACTGAGAAATGCGGATATCGGCCGCCTTGCCATCCATGTGCAGTGATTTACGCGCTGCAGGCACGCCCTGCTCTATCAGGCGCTTATTCGATTCCGGCGTGCGGTAGCCGGACAAAATTTCCAGCGGCTTGGTCATGCCGAAGCGCGCGATATATGCCTGTGTCGCCCACAGGGTTTCGAGTAATTTCGGGTCCATCGGTGCCGACTTTTTGCCATTCACATCGCGCAATAAGTGACACAATTCCTGATAAGCAGAGTCAATCATCTCGCCGTCTTTCCAGTACAGTAATTTACTGCGTTCGCCGGATTGCGGCCGTATCAGGTCGAGAGTACGCGGCTTGACCCAGAAATCCAGATCGAGTGCCTGTGAATCGAATAAATCCGGCGGTGGTGCTAATTGCGTCGATTTCCCGGCATTGCTGTCATTGCCGTTTGCGAAGGCGGTTTCGCGAAATAAACCAAGTGTGGTCAGAACTAAACTGCTTTTGAGTATGTGGCGGCGGGTTGTCATGAGCCTGATAAATCCGTTGGTGAAGTTCTTAGAACTCATTTCATCAATAGGGATGAGTTCTATATAGTGTACTTCTCTGGCTGGCAGATGTGAATCTGTCTGCAAAATTGACCGTTGATAATCCTGATTCTGCATTCTGTCGCAAACAGCTCCCGGCCATTGCCGTTTTCACATTACACTGAGCAATATTGGAAATTTGATCCTGCGAGATCTGACCTCGAACAGATGTCAGCCCGATGTAACTTCTACTATTGATCACATTCATATCATGCTTAAATCTATCACCTGGACCAGCCTGTTCATCCTCATGCTCGCCGGATGCGACATACAGATTGATGGCAAACACATCAGCAGCGGTAAAACCGTGACCGAAAAACGAACGCTGACCGCTTTTACCAGCATAGAAAACCGCAGTTTTCTTGATCTCGTAATTACGCCCGGACAACCGGCACTCGAGATCACTGCCGATGAAAAACTGCTGCCGGAGATCGAAACCGTGGTCGAAAACCAGCGCCTGATCATCCGTAAAAAAAATGTGACGGTAACCCTAGGTAACAGTCCGCAAGGGAATATCCGCATCAGCGCCAATCAGCTGCAACAATTGTTGCAATCCGGTAGCGGGGATATCGAACTGAACGATGTCCAGGCCGAAAAATTTGAACTGACACAAAGTTCTTCCGGCGATATCAAAGTCAGCGGACACATCAAACAACTCGAACTCAGCGTCGGCGGCAGTGGCGATATCGATCTGCGGCAAGTGCAGTTAGGCAGCGCCAACGTCAATATGCACAGTTCCGGCGAAGTCAGGATGCATCAGCTGACCGATGCCCTGGTTGCCGAAGTTCGTGGCAGTGGCAGCCTGAAAGTCGATGCACTGCAAAATGCCTCTGCTAACATTCATCGCAACAGTTCCGGCGACATCAGTCTGCACGGAGACCTGCAACAATTGCAGGTCGATGCGTCGGGCTCCGGTGATCTCGATATCGATAGCCCGCAGTTAGCACTGGCCAACGTCCAGCTCAATGGTTCCGGTGATCTGATCTTGCGTGGTCATATCGCCGTGCTCAATCTTAATCTGCGCGGTTCCGGCGAAGTCAAGGCCAGCCAGCTCAGCGCCGATAATGTGCGCATCGAAAGTCATGGCAGCGGCGACCTGCGTTTTAACAGCATACGCGAAAGTCTGAAAGCAGACCTGTCCGGCTCAGGCAATCTGCATACCACGCTGGACAATGCGATGTTCGCGGAACTGATTATGTCGCGCAGCGGCGATGTCACTCTTGACGGCACGGCGAAACGGCTGGTGGCCAGACTCAGCGGTACCGGTGATTTGCACGCACAGGAATTAATACTCGACACCGCCAGCGTTAAAGTCACCGGCAATTGTGAAGCACAGGTGAATGTCAAAAAAGCGGGCGGCTCACGGGTGGTGAAGGTGGATCGCAACGGCGTTGTCAGCTGATTGTTATAACGAAGATACTGACGCAGAAATGAAAAAGCCTGATCGCATCAGATCAGGCTTTTTTTACGCCACATGACAAGTTCAACGCTTCACAATCCGGTACTCATGCTGCACCACCAGACGGCTGGTAGCAATCAGACTATTTAACCCCAGTATCAGTTGCATCAGCACCTGCCCCGGCACCAGCCAGATCTGCCCGCGCGGCGGCGACACCTGTGTTACCGTGGTCAGTACCGGCGTGACCCATGCCGCATCCGGCGTCACATCCAGCAAAATATCGCCGTCGCTATTGGTGTGCAGATAGACTTCGCCACCGTGCAGTAAGGTAAAACACACGCCATAACCGGCCTGCGGATTTTTGCCTGCCAGCTGCTGCAATTCGCGATCATACAAATCGAGCCAGGCCTCGACATCGTTGACCGATTCCAGCGAAACCCACGGCAGATCAGGATAATTTTTTTCTGTAGAAATAGCGTTCAATGTCATTCCTTACTTTTTTGGTGCTGTCGTTGCGGATGAAACCGTCGATGCGCCGGCTTCCGGCTTCATCTGACGCACCTGCAAACCACGTTGTCTGAGTAAATCGGTAATGCTGTTTTTGCCGGTGATATGCCCGGCACCGACCACGATCATTACTTTTTTGCCCGCGTTCATCAATGCCACGATCTGATCTGCCATTGCCGGGTTGCGGTCATCGAGCAAGAGCTTCATGAGCTTACGCGAACCGGCATCCTTATTCGCCGTGTCTTCCAGCATCGTTGCCAATGCCTCGGCGTCACCGGCTTTCCAAGCCTGCACCATCTGCGCAGTATCCCGCGCGGCATCGCCATTACTCAGGCTTTGTAAAGTCATAGACAGCATCGCATCGCCATCTTCATCACTGAGACCACCCAGCATGCGCGCCTGAAATTCCAGACTTTCTAATTCCACCAGTTGCTTGCCGTCTTTCTTTGCTCTTTTGATGAAATGCAGATCCACACCCTGCGCCGGATCATAGCCCTGCTGCGCCACGATACCTATCATCAGACCCGTCGCCACCATCGCCGGTTTCAGGCTCTGAAACTGCGCGGCAGAAGCCCCTAAAAATTTCTGCATGCTTTCCCAGGTCGCTTTCTGCACATGATTTTCCAGCTTGTCCGGCGCAGCATACGTCAGCAAAGGCATCATCTTGCGGCTGAATTGCGTATCGCTAGCATCCACCTCGACAGCCAGCGTATCGGCTTGTTGATACGCGTTTTGCACTGCGGCTGGCAAAGGATAAAAACTGGCTTTAGCAAGATGAAATGAGCCAAATAAATACGCTGTATTCGTCGCCGATTTCACTTCCCACATAATGCCATTCGCAGGCGTCTCATCCGCTGCCTGCGCAAGACCATGAAATGCGATGGCGGCACCTGCCAGTACGCCAATGGCGCGTTTGATTAAGGGGCGCGGAAGATGAAAAAGGGGCATGATAGATTTTCTCTTATTCTGATTTAGGCTGGCTCAGCAAAGCTTTCAGATTGGCGAGCCGCTCTTTTGGTGTCAGGGCTTCGGCTTCTGTGGGAACGGCGTCGCCTTCGTCGAGTTTCATTTCTTTAATAAAGCGTGACGGATCGCAATGTACGGGCACACCTGCCCGCTTGCGCTTTTTGCACCAGGTGATATGCAGGCTGCGCTGCGCGCGTGTGATGCCGACATACATCAGGCGGCGTTCTTCTTCTATGCGTGCCGCCAGAATTTCTATCGGCGTATCGGGGTCGCCTTTATGCGGCAAAATGCCTTCTTCGACGCCGACCAGAAACACGTGCGGATATTCCAGCCCTTTCGACGCGTGCAAGGTGGACATGCGCACCGCATCGGGCTCTTCGTCCTTGCCTTCCATCATCGACATCAGCGCCACCATCTGCGTCAGATCGAGCAGGCTGCGGTGATCGTCGGTGCCGTCTTTACCGCCGCTGCCTTTGGTTTTCAGCCACTGCGTAAAATCGAGCACGTTTTGCCATTTATTTTGCGCGGCGCGGTCATCGAAGCTGTCGTACAGATAGCCTTCGTAATTGATTTCCTTCATCAGATCATCCAGCAATTCGCTGGCATGACCCTCGCGGTGGGCATGCGCTTCAACCTGATTGATGAAGGTGCAGAATTCGCGCAGCGGGCGCAGTTGGCGATCAGTCAGTTTCGCTTCGATACCGCCCTTAAACACCGCCGCGAACAGCGAACATTGCCATTGCCCAGCGAATGCGCCCAGCACTTCCAGCGTCGCCTGACCGACCCCGCGTTTCGGCGTCGTGATTGCGCGGATGAACGCGGGGTCATCGTCTTCATTCGCAATCAGGCGCAGATACGCAATGATGTCTTTGATTTCGGCGCGGTCAAAAAAACTCTGGCCGCCGGAAATGGTGTACGGAATCCGTTCGCGCCGCAGCGCCTGTTCGATCACGCGCGCCTGATGGTTGCCGCGATACAGGATCGCGTAATCAGAATACTTGGCGCGCCGCTCAAAGCGATGCGCCGAGATCATGATCGCGACTTGTTCCGCTTCCTGCTCATCATCCTGCATGCCCAGCACTTTGACCGGATCGCCGAGGCCATGTTCCGACCACAGCGATTTTTCAAACAGCTTGGGATTATTCCCGATCACGGCATTCGCCGCCTGCAATATGCGGGTACTGGAACGGTAATTCTGTTCCAGCTTGATAATTTCCAGATCCGGAAAATCGACTTGCAGGGTTTTCAGATTTTCTATGGTCGCACCGCGCCACGCGTAAATCGCCTGATCATCGTCGCCCACAGCAGTAAACATCGGCTTTTTACCGATGCCGGTGACGAGTAATTTCACCAGCTCATACTGGCAGGTATTGGTGTCCTGATATTCATCGACCAGCAGATAACGCAGACGGCGCTGCCATTTGTCGCGCACCTGCTCGTTGCTGCGGAACAGCTCGACCGGCAGCCGGATCAGATCATCGAAATCCACCGCCTGATACGCCGACAGCGTGGCGACATAGCTTGCGTAGATGCGCGCCGCCGTGGCTTCGTCGTCATCTTTGGCCTGTTTCAATGCCAGCTCTGGCGTGATCAGCGCATTTTTCCACAGCGACATCGCGGTCTGTATGCGGCGGATTAATTGCTTGTCGGTGGTGATGGCCAAATCCTGCACCAGCGAAAAACAATCGTCGCTGTCCATAATCGAAAACCGGTCTTTCAGCCCCAGCGCCTGCGCTTCCTGCCGTAAAATTTTGACGCCCAGCGAGTGAAACGTCGAGACCGTCAATTGCTTGGCCTGACGCGGCTCCGCCAGCAGTTTGGCGATCCGTTCCTGCATTTCATGCGCGGCCTTGTTGGTAAAGGTCAGTGCCGCAATATGCTTGGGCTCGTAGCCATGCAGCTCGATCAGATTGACGATTTTCTGCGTGATCACCCGCGTTTTGCCCGAACCCGCCCCGGCCAGCACCAGACAAGGGCCGTCCATGTAGTTCACTGCATTGCGCTGGGGAGTATTCAGGCCGTGGGACATCGTGGTCATCGAAAAAATGGGGTTATATCCGGATTATCTCCATGAATTTTCATGGAGATATTATTGTGTACGCTCAGACTCAGATACAAATCATCATATTTTCGACAAGCAAACGACATCAGTGCTTCAGCGGGATCGTCAGATAGTCCAGCTCGGCAATTTATTGGTTTGTTTCAGCCATGGATAATCAAAGCAATAGCCACCGTTTTCCACTACTGCACCGCTACCGTTTTTCGCAGATGGATGCTTGTGTTCCGGTGGATATGCGTCAAGCGAGGTAAAGTGTGTCACGTAGGATCTGCGTGTTAATTCCTCATTCAGAATCTTGCTTCCTTCGTGAGATAAATTGCCGTGCCAGATAAATACGTCGCCCTTCTTAGGACAGAATACTTCTGGTTCGATACCGGCATTCTTCATCCGCTCAGCCAAATAAACCGATAATTCGTGGGGCTGACGCTGACTGTCTTGCTCGAATAAGATGCTACCTTCACCCCAATCAAAAAAATCGCTGATCTCTGTTTTGTGTGAACCTGGATAGTAGACCAACGGACCTGATTCCGGATGAATATCTTCAAGAGGAATCCAGCTCGCCGCCAATTTTGCCAATTGCGTCTGGCATCGCACATACGGATAGTCGACATGGATCGACTGCTGACTTCCCTTGTAGAAAGTCAGTGACTGCAAAGCACAGGCAGGTGATTGAAATACATGTCCTAAAAAAGAAGATACTTCTTTTACCAGACTGAGCCGCGCAGCAGCCAAAGAAACTGTCTGTATGCTGTTGAACTTCACCCCATCCAGACTCAATTCCTCTTCAGAAAACTCGCCAATCGGTTTGATCACGCCTCTGAGTTCAGCGTAAAGTTCGAAATCACGATAATGTTTGCGCAGATACTCTATGTCGCCGACCAGAGCATCAATTAAGTCATGCGGAACCACTTGTTCAAATGCGACATATCCTTTCTCCCGCCAGGACGTTAATTTTTCATGTAAGTCAAAATCAACGCTATCGCCATGACGTTTAACGTATTCATCAATATTGGCATTTTCCTGATCAATCCATGTGGCGGAATTGATCCAGTCTTTTGGTAAAAATTTTTTCATCATCAGTCCTAAACTTTCAACTCGTTTTGGCATGCAAAAACCTGATGGCATTATACGGGAGACAATTTCCTCTTAAGCAGATTTTTATATCTAGGGTTTGAAGAAGCGGCAAATCAATAAGACTTCCCAATCAGAGAAGAAGAGTAAACTAATGTGCATTCACTATTGAGGCATTGCCATGAAATTCGAACATTTAATCGAAATTAACGACATCCTGAATCCCTTAGCCGAAGTCATCACCCGCGAACAATTGTGGCGCGGGCTGGTGCTGCGTGCCGAGTCACCGAAGCTGTTTGTGTCTTACCTTGACGATGCGCTGATCGAAGACCGCACCGAAGCCAGCATGACGCGCACCCTGAAATACGGTGAGCTGAGCGTCACCGACACCGTGCGTTTTGTGCATCTGGAGCACGTGCATTACGATGTCCCCGCGCAGGGCGAGATACGCCAGTCATCGTTGCGTATGACGATAGAAGAACCGCAGCCAGACTCGCTGTTTGTGCGCTTTCAATACGACGATGGTGCGACCGAAGAGCAGGACAAAGAGAACGAAATGTATAACGACTATCGCCGTTCCGCCTATCAGGCCGCCGACATCGACACGATACGGCAGATACGCGAATTTGCCGAAGCAGGTCGCCTCGACGCCTTGCCAAGTTAAGCGCCGCCCGCAATCTCGCCGATCTGTATTGGCCTGAACTGGCTTGCGCTGACCTGCACCGAACCCAAAAACGCGGCTGTAAGGTCAAATAATACTGGGGGGAGTATATTTTAAAGCCCAATGTTTATAAGGACATAAGGGGCAAAATGGCAGATACTCCCCATTTTTTTCATTTTTGCTGGGTATATACAGGCAAAACACGCCGCTATCAACAACGTCGCCAGCATCATCATCAGCAGTACCAGGCTGCGATAAACCAACGCTAAAACCGCGTAAGGCAGCGACTCCGCATCAACGCCGCAATGACCCACAAGCAAGCAGCGTGCGACCAAATTCGCATCCCCTTTGTTGCCCCGCCTGCGCGTGTCAGGCGGGATTTCTTCGTCTGCCCGCCGGATTCTGGGATAATGGCGCGAATTCCTGTTTCCAACCTCACCTTCTAAGGTTCATCATGATGAAACGTGCCGCCAAATCTGCCGCCCAACCTGTTGCTGAGATTCCGGCAGCACCCGAACCATTTCAGGCAAAAACGCTCAAGCGCAAGCAATTCGCCAGCACTGGCGACGTGCATATTCAGGGCGATGTGACCATCACCACGCAACTCATCGTTGGCGGTGATCTGCTGGTGGATGGCGATCTGATTGCCGAAGAAGTGTTTTGCCTCGGCAAACTCACCGTCACCGGCGATATTCAAGTGCAATCGCTGTACATCGGCCAGACGCTCGATGCGGGCGGCAATATCGATGTCGAATTCCTCGTCAAAACCGGCTGCAATGCCGAATGGATGGCGCGTGTGCTGGAACTCGATCAGCGCAAACTCAAAGAAGGTGAAAACTTTATCGATCTGCTGGTGCATCCGGCAATCCTCGACCGCCAGCAACACAACGACGTGTTCGGTGGCTTTGGCGATATTCAGGGGCTGGGTTATTTATCCTGTGCCGATCTCGATTGCCAGGGCAACCTGCAACTCGATGACGACCTCGAAGCTGGCGAAGTGCAATTCGTCGGCGGCCATCTGGCTGCCAGCGCGATCCACGTTGCCGGTGATTGCAATTGCCAGGGCGAAGTGTTCAGCGAAACCAATATCGAAGTCGAAGGCAGCCTGTTTGCCGGTGAAATCGTCTGTCAGGGCAACGTCGCGGCAGGTGCGATCGGCTGTCAGGGCGACATCAGCGCCTGGGGCAGCATCCGCGCCAAAGGCGAACTCAGCAGCCTGTTTGGTGAAATCCACGCCGGGCGCTGGATCGCCACCGCCGCCACTTTATACGCGGCGAAATATATCAAGGCAGGTGAATCGGTGATCGGTGAAAAAGGCATCCACTGCGGTAAAGACTACGGCATTTTCGCTGGCTCCACGCTGCCACGTTCGGCGTGGGCAAAGCAAGGTATGATCTCTGCCGACAGCAAACCGCGCCTGATTTTGTCGGGTGAATTTGTCGAAGGCAAAAAACTACGCCACATCGACGCGCTGGAAAAAAAGCGCGATAAAGAACTCGACTGGGAAATCGCCCGCCGCGTAAAACGCGAAATGCTGGCGGAGTAAAACCGGAACGCATCTCATCCATAGGAAGAGTTCTGAAAAGCGGGCATCTCAGATGTGCCCGCTTTTTCACATCATCGCCGCTTTGTTTTATGCAGGGCGACCACCATCATCCGTAATCGCCACAGACGTGATCTTCGACAAATCAATCGCCAGAAAAAGCTTCACGCCGTTTTGCTTTACTTCATAGCGTTTGAGCGCAGACGGCGGTAACTTTCCAGCGGACAGATAAGCCAGAAAATCATTCTGGAAATTTTTCAGATCCCCCTGACTGGCGAGTTCATAACTCGCAGCCGTACCGTTATTAAATTGAAGGAAAAGATTTTCGTTGCCCATTTTGTTACTCCTTTTTCTGAAGTGGCACGCAGACCACGGACATCAACGGCGGAAAACAAATAACTGAATCAACACTGCCAGCTCGAGCAAGGTCGTGAACCGGCCCACGTCAGATGATCTTGCAACGGATAACCGCATCTTCATCAAATCCATAAATCGCACACAGCCTGTGGTAGCCATCGGCAATAATCACTTTGCCGTTGCTTTCATCTCTGACCAGTAACAGCGGCGACAACGCAACGCCGTTCGCGATTTTCTTTCTGTCTTTCTCTACGTGCGAATTACTGATGCCGAGCAAAGACAATTGTGACGCCCTGAAAATATCCTTGGATTTAAACTCAACGATCGCCGCCTTTCTGAGGCGAGCGACCATGTCAGCGACCTTCTTATCGTTGTAGATAATTCTCAGATAAGAATCAGCCGCCGGATAGTCATGCTCCTCAACATCAGGCAGCCATACAATTTTTTCAGATGCACTGTTTTTAGCCATTGTTCACCTCATGAATGAGTATAAAAACGATCGGTCATCGCCTTGCGGCGATGAAATCAGAATCAGGGTACACCAATGGCAGCAAGTCCATCATGCAGAAATCCCGATGACGGTGCGAGCCCCGAACTTATGCCTCTCCTGTGACGGAAATAAACCGCTAGCTGGGTCGCAAAACGTCAACCGGAAGACATTGTTCCGCCTGTTCTATCGTTTCAAACAGTTGGCCTTCTGAAGGCGACCAAAAAAGAACCTGATGCTCCAGTCTTGAAAACCACCTGAACAAAGCGCCAAGTTGATTGATCTGCGCCGGTTCTGTCCGGATACACATATCGACGATTTCGCGATACGGCAAATCCTGATTATTATTGAGTCGGATTTGCAGTGCGCTGTGCCCCCAGGCATCGGTCGTGAACAATTGCATACGCAGGTAATAGGCAAACCTGTCTTCGGCGCGCTCAGAACCAAGCTCCCACAGATAAACACTTTGCGCATGCTGGGGAAACTTCTCGTATGCATCCGCCCATTCGGTCAGCGTATCTGCACCAAGGTAAAACTCAAGCGCACTAGAGGTCGATCCATTCGACACCGACATCACCAGATTCAAGTGATACGGCTCTTCGTAAGGGTATCTTGTGATGCAAATATAGGGAGTCATATTCAACTCGATTGAGTGGGGTACATGCGCACTATCTGACGGTCTTGCGTTCGTGCCAGCGCTGCCTGTGCGACAACTGCCCCGATGAGCGCGAACAGCATGTCGGATTGTGTATCCCAAGGATCGCCCTGAGTACCAAGAAATTCGTCAGCGCCCTGCCCGAGCGAGATGGCAGCGGCCCACTCGATGAGTTCATACGATGCGCTGATGGCGAGCACAACACAGGTCACCAGAAAGCCCAGCATTTTTCCCGCACGGACATATCCGCCGCGCAGCAAAATTTCCCGCGCCGCCAGCGCCGGAACAAAGCCCTGGGCGAAGTGGCCGATTTTGTCGTATGGATTGCGATGCAGACCTAGCGCCTCAGCGATCTGGAAACCAAAAGGTACTCTGGCATAGGTATAAGCGCCACCGACCAGCAAAATAACGGCATGCACGAAAATGCAGATGTAGAGCAAGTGCGTCAGCGGAAAACGCTTGTAGCTTGCAATCAGCACAGGCACGACAATGAATATCGGCAGCACCTCCATCAGCCACGTAGCGCGGTCATAAGGATGCCAGCCAGACCAGGCCAACAGGCCGAGCAGAACGAAGAGAGCGACAAGGAGGGTTTGGGTGCGGGGCATAGGTTGTGAGGTCTAACGCAAAAGTGAGCGGATGGCCGCCCATAAATCAGAAAAAAACTTAACCGTGTTGCGGCCAGCCCGATCGACCGTCCTGTTAGAAGGCGGATTTTTCACTATCGACCATGTGCCACCGCTTCCGTGGTATGTCTCAACGAACAGGCCATAACAATCGCGACAATTCGGACAGTGGAAGTGATAGCGCATTACATCTGGAAATGGTCCATTCGGCTCTAAGGTCAAAAACGACGGTTGTCCAATAAGTTCGCGATCAGACTCGAAACTGTTATAGGCGAGAATGCCATCTGCAATCGCAGTGCGTATTTTTCCAGAAATTCGTGCGAGCTGAATCGGAGACTGAATGCTAATCTCGATGTCGAATTGGTCGCAACTAGCGCAGGTCATTTTCTGTGAGCCTTCTAACGCTGAGCTGATCGGAACTGCGCACATCGCACTGAAACCGAAGAGCAAGTGATTGATTAAATGCCGAACATCGAAATGCCTGCATGCGCAGTTTCCGTGTCGAGCGTCGTGTTAGCGGTCACGTTCTCTCCGCGAAATGTAATCATTCAATAAGGTAAGCGAACTAGTAGGAAAATCATGCTGAACCCAACGCGATTTGTAACCAGCCTCGCCATGCTGTGCTAACACTTTTGACGCGGCATCACGAACGGCAATTCCGAATTCGAGCCGAGTCAACTCGAAGGCAATCAACGGTTCTCCTTCAGAATCAGGGCGATTTCCCCATAACTGAGGAAATGAAAGAATCACTACACGGACTTGGTTGCCATCGCCACTAGTTACAGCCCAACGATATTCGCCAGGCTCTTCATCGAATCCAACAGAAATGCTATGCACGCCCGCCAAAACGGCAACGCCACAAACAACCAACGAACCAAGTGCATCAGAAAGATATGAGGCAGAAATTTCACATTTAGTCTCATTGAATTGGACTATACAGTCTGCCCAACCAGTTCCTGCGAGATTGAAATCGATAGTGAGTGTCATGACCGCTAACGTGTTTTAATTTTCATTTTGCAACATTAACCGTCGATGATAAAACTGTCAACAGTTTGCAATCCTCTTGAAAACCGCATGGATATTAGCTGTATTTGGTTATACTGCTTAAAAATACAGTATAAATAAACTACCAAAAACATCACCGACATCACCAAAACCCCGTTTACCCGATCAGACGCAGGAAGATTGCTTTATCGGAATTTTTGCTTAGTCACGGAAGAACTGTACGCATAGCAGATACCTTAGCTTTCGCTCTCCTACATCGCTATCACCGCAATCATCTGCCTGACCAACACCACACCGCATAAATGTAAATAATTTTTCTTATTTTTCTTTACGGTCGTAAAGATATCTGTCAAATTTCCTTCTTTGCCGGAACTTTTCCTGCGGCGGCGGGTCTGGTTCTGGAGTCGCAATTCGATAATAATGAGCGGAGTACGGCGCTGTTTTGATGTGATGCGTGTTGCTGCGTGTGTGCATCTGGGTGTTTTCCAGACACTGTTTTCGCATCGCACCTGACACTTTTTTGGCGCTATTCACCCGCCCCCACCTGCAACGCGCTGGCTGCACACTGTGCCAGCGCTTTTGACCATAGACGGAGAGTAAGTTGAAACAATCGTATGCATGGAGTCTGGCGCTGGCCGGGCTGAGTCTGGCCAGCAGCCCGCTGAGTTATGCCGATGAAGGCCAATGGCAGCCGCATCAGTTGCCGCAATTAAAAGCGGAGCTGAAACGCATAGGCATCACGATTCCGGCGGAAAAGCTGGCGGATTTGTCTAAGCACCCGATGAGTGCGATGGTGTCGCTGGGCGGTTGCTCAGCGTCGTTTGTGTCAGACAGCGGGCTGGTGGTGACGAATCATCACTGTGCTTACGGCGCGGTGCAACGTAATTCGACAGCCGAAAAAAATTACATCAGTAATGGCTTTCTGGCGAAAACCCGCGCTGAAGAATTACCTGCCGGGCCGGATTCGCGCATGTATATCACCGATAAAGTGGAAAACGTGACGGAACAGGTGTTGAGCGGTATCACGCCAGCGATGTCGGGCAAGCAGCGCCATGAGCATGTGCAGAACCGCATCAAAGCGCTGATCGCGGATTGTGAGCAGGATAAGGCGTATCGTTGCTCGGTGCCGAGTTTTCATCGCGGGCTGGAATATTACCGGATACGTCAGATGATGATCCGCGATGTGCGCCTGGTGTATGCGCCATCGGATAAGATCGGTAATTATGGCGGCGAAGTGGATAACTTTGAATGGCCGCGCCATACCGGCGATTTTTCTTTCCTGCGCGCGTATGTCGGTAAAGATGGCCGCCCGGCGGATCCTTCGGCAGATAACGTACCGTATCACTCCAAAGATTTTCTGGTGGTGTCGGCACAGGGTCTGAAAAATGGCGACCCGATTTTGCTGGCGGGTTATCCAGGCACGACCAGCCGTTATAAATTACCGGAAGAAATCCGCTTTGCGCGGGACGCCAGCTATCCGGCGCGGGTGGCCGAGGCAAAATCCGATCTTTCGGTGATTGCGGCAGCAACGCAAGGGAATGCGAATGCTGAAGTACGTTATGCAAGCGTGGTCAAGAGCATCAACAACCGTCTGAAAAAAACCGAAGGTTTGCTGGCGGGGTTTGCGCGTAAAGATATTGCAGCGATTAAAGATGCGCAGGATGCCGAATTCCGCAGCTGGTTCAGCCAGCACAGTGCCGATCAGAGTCTGCTGAAAGAGCTGGATGCAGTGATCGCCAGTGACATGGCATTGAATGAAGAAGAGTTTGCGTGGAGCGTCGCCACCAATAGTGATCTGCTGAAAGCGGCACGTACTTTATACCGCCTCGCGCTGGAAAGCACCAAACCGGATGCAGAGCGTAAAGCGGGTTATCAGCAACGTGATATCTCGTTTATTTCAGCACGCCTGGCACGTCTGGAACAGTCGTATCTCAGCAATGTGGATCAGGCACGTTACACGGCATCGCTGCAGCGCTATAACCGTCTGGACGCCAAACTTCGCCCACAGGGTCTGGATGTGTTGTTGCCGACACCGGAATTTGTCGCGGCGATGTACCAGCAGTCAGAACTCGGCAATACAGCGACGCGTCTGGCATGGCTGAAAAAAGATGCGGCGGCATTCCAGCAATCAGACGATGCGTTTATCCGTCTGGCAGTGAAGCTGCATGACATCGGCCTGTCACTGGAAGAGCGCCGTAAAGAAGTCGATGGCAATCTGGAACGGGTGATTCCGCAATATATGCAAGCGGTGATCGCCTGGAAAAAATCGCAGGGCAAACCTGTGTATCCGGATGCGAACTCCACGCTGCGCGTGACTTATGGCACTGTTGCCCCTTACAGCCCGCGTGATGGCATCAGCAAAGGCCCGTTCACAACGGTTGAAGGTATCGTTGAGAAACACACTGGTAAAACACCATTCGATGCGCCGGAGAGTTTGCTGACCGCTGTTAAAGAAAAACGTTACGGCGTATTCAAAGACAATGTGCTCGGCACAGTACCGGTGAATTTCTTGTCGAGTGCAGATACCACCGGTGGTAATTCGGGTTCAGCAGTAATGAATAAAAACAGTGAACTGGTCGGGCTGAATTTTGATTCGACTTATGAATCGATCACCAAAGACTGGTACTTTGACAGCGCCATCACACGCGCGATTCATGTCGATATCCGTTACATGCTGTGGGTGATGAAAGAAGTCGATCATGCAGATAATCTGCTGAAAGAAATGACGATACGCTACCCGGCAAAATAAGCAGCGTAAGCAATAATCAACAGCGGCACACCTCTGTAATGATGTGTGCCGTTTTTTATGCTGCATCCGGTGCAGCGGCATTTGCGACGAAAGCAATTCGGCGGTGATCAGCCCGATCGCCTACAATAGCGCCTGTTGGTTCACACAACCCTTGTCCTAAGTGCTCTTCGCTTGTCGCAATATGCGTCATGAAGTGAACAAAACAAGGAGCGCAGCAGCCAGGCCATGAACCCTGTGCCAGCCGCTGGCATCCTGCCCGTTTTTCCCGTCGTATTTTTTATCCTTGTTTTCACCTGCTCCAAGAAAAGTCCCCCATGTCTGACGCTACTGCTTTCAATTCCTTACCTTTATCTGCCGCCATGCTCGCGAATCTGGAGAGCCTCGGTTACACCACCATGACGGCAATTCAGGCAGAAAGTCTGCCGGTGGTGTTGCAGCAACGTGATCTGATCGCGCAGGCAAAAACCGGCAGCGGCAAAACTGCGGCTTTCGGGCTGGGCATACTGGCGAAACTGAATCCCACGTATTTTGCAGTACAAGGCTTGGTGATATGCCCGACGCGTGAACTGGCGGATCAGGTGGCGAATGAATTACGCCGTCTGGCGCGCGCAATCGAGAATGTGAAAATTCTGACCTTATGCGGCGGCACCGCGATGCGCCCGCAAATCGCCTCGCTCGAACACGGCGCGCATATTGTCGTCGGCACGCCGGGGCGCTTAATTGATCACGTCAGCCGCGGCACCATCAATCTGCATACGGTGCAGACGCTGGTGCTGGATGAGGCAGATCGCATGGTGGACATGGGCTTTTACGATGATATCTACACCATCGTTGCGGCCTGTTCACCGCGTCGCCAGACCTTGTTATTCTCAGCGACTTACCCGGACAATATCCGCAAAGCCAGCGAACAATTGCTGCGCGATCCGGTGGAAATCAAGGTCGAATCACAACATGCGGCCAATCACATCGAGCAAAAGTTTTATCTGGTATCACCGGAAGAACGTAATGAAGCCGTCGCGCGTTTGCTGCACCACTATCAGCCGGTATCAACGATTGCGTTTTGTAATACCAAAATTCACTGCCGCGAGCTGACCGAAGAATTGCAGGCGCAGGGCATCAGCGCGCTGGCCTTGCATGGCGATCTGGAACAACGCGACCGCGATGAAGTACTGATCCGCTTTGCGAATCAAAGCTGTTCGGTGCTGGTGGCAACCGATGTGGCGGCGCGCGGGCTTGATATTCAGACGCTGGGCGCGGTGATTAACGTTGATGTCTCGAAAGATACCGAAGTGCATATCCATCGTATCGGTCGGACTGGCCGCGCTGGTGAAAAAGGGCTGGCACTGAGCCTGGCAACACCGAATGAAAAAAAATGGGTCAGGCTGATTGAGGAATATCAGGGTGAAGCCGTCACCTGGGCCGATATCAACGAACTCGACGCAGCGCCGGAACAAACTCTGGCGGCACCGATGATGACGGTGTGCATCATGGGCGGCAAAAAAGACAAACTGCGTCCCGGTGATTTACTCGGTGCGCTGACCGCTGATATTGGGCTGAAAAAAGAACAGGTTGGCAAAATCAATGTCTCCGAGTTTGTGACCTACGTTGCACTCGACCGCCACGTCGCCGTCAGAACAGTCGACAGACTCAGCCGTACAAATATCAAAGGCCGCCAGTTCAAAATGCGCCTGATCGACAGCGTCTAATTATGTGTGCTTAAGCGCGATGTGATCCCCGTCATCGTCACATCATCATGAAGTCGCAAGACTGTCGCGATGCAGCCCGGAAAATTGCTGTAATTTACTGTTTTTGGGGGAGTATCCGGCATTTTCGCTAAGATGTCTTCATAAACAAAGGGGCTGTAAATATACTCCCGGGAGTATATTTACAACCCCAAATGCCTGAAAAACACCTGTGGTGACGCTTTCTGCGCGCTGCCAACAGCGAAACGCTGCGCGTATGCAAGGCGCAGATCGTCTGCTCAGTCCGGTTCAGCGGGACGCCGCATCAGCAGATACACGCCTTTATCTTCGACCTCCACAAAGCCCAGCCGCTGATACAAGCGTAACGCCGGATTAAATTTTTCCACATGAATCTGCACTGCTTTATGCGCAGCCCGCGCCTGTGCAAATACCGCCTGCAACAGATCGGTGCCTATGCCCTGCCCCCGCGTGTCGGCCATCAGCGAAATATCGACGATAGAAATCGCCTCAGGCTGATGTTGCAGATAAAGACGACCGATGTCTTGCTGACCACGCTGCACAATAAAATAGTCCGTCTCGGTATAAGCAGCGTACGCACGTTGTTGCGCCTGAAACTGCATCGTCAGAAACGCGGACTTCTGAGCCTCAGGCCACCCTGTCGGACGCAGTTCTTCGTCACGAACCGACGCATACAATGCCTGCAAAAACGGCAAATCGGCGTCGCTGACAGCGCGCAAGGCAAGTTGGGGATGCTGAAAATTCATCGCAGACAGCATTGCTTATTTTTCGATACTGAACGTCGCGGAATAAGAAACGCCACGCTCTGTTTTCGAAAACGGCACCAGAAAAATTTCCTGCGTCGGCAAGCTGGCATGCTGCAAGGCGTAGATTCCCTGCGGCAGAGCCGTGCTGGCATCACTGGAAAAATTCAGCGAGAAAAAGTGGTATGGGGAAGACGTGGTCGCGCTTTCTTTGACCTCATCGAGTGTCAGCGTCAGGCTCAGGCCGTCACCGAATGGAATAGTGAATTTGGAACCGACATGCGGTAAAAATTGTGCAGCGGTAAAAGTCATATATAGTCAAACGTACAAACAAAAATGCCAGAGCAAGCTCTGGCCGGAATTTAAGGACGCGACGGAAACACGCCGTACAAAGAAATACAGAAATTCAACACACTGAAAGGCTGACGATTTTCGTGCGCAGCACCCTGACCGACAACACTGATCCCCTGTGGTGACAGCGTTGTCAGCGTCGGTGCAGGTGCATCAGTCGTGGCGGCATACAGATTGCCGCTTGTCAGTTTAGACACCAGGTGACCACCGGGCCCCGCCGATACGGATTGACTTGCATTGACAACCAGATCATGCGTATGCGCAGGCATTTCCCCCATAGTCAGACTCACCGCGCTGTCGCCTTGTTGCACACCGACCTGATTATTTTGCGCGCCAATCACGGCCTGCCCCATCAGATTCGGCAAGCCAAAAGTTGTTGTGCCATTCCCGCCATAATTGACACCGAGAATCGAGAACAGGGGGGTATTTTGCTGGATAGGTATCAGCGCGCCATCACAAAATGCCCATTGATAAGGGGCATAATTGAAACCAAACGCGCGGATTTCTCCGATAAATGGATCTGCCATCATGTTCTCCTTAAGCTTGCTGCGGGTAAACGCCGATTGTTGCGATGATGTAATTCAGTGCCGTGGTGGGCATCAGATTACTGTGCGCTGCCTGGCCGCCAACAACAGGGATTGATTGCGGACTGAGCTTGCGTTCCAGCGTGGGATTTGGCACGCCGGAATCATATAAAGTACCGCTGGCCAGCGTTGCTAGCACAGATGCCGCGCCGGGAGTACCGGTACTGGCAACATCCGCACTGCCTTGTATCGTATGGCTATGCGCAGGGAGTTGCGCTTGTGTCAGTGATACATTTGCCACCCCGAATGTCTGCCCCATAACGCGTGGCGTCAGACCGGGTCCACTTCCCTGTCCGACCGGTAAACGGTTACGCAGATCAGGCAGAGCAAATGTGCGGACACCATCGCCGCCGTAGGTGGTGCCCAATAATGTAAACAGGATCTCGTTTTCTGAAATCAACACCTGACTTCCATCACAGGCTAACCAGCCCTGTGGCGCATAGGAACCAGCAAACAAGCGAATTTCGCCAACAAAAGGATCAGCCATTCTGTTCTCCTTAATTTCTGGATGGGAAAATGCCAGTAGTGGCAATGATGTAATTAATGACCAGTGATGGCTGCATGTTTTCATGCGCAGCGCCAGCACCTATTGTCGAGGTCATGCCAGCTTCCATTGGGACCAGATTGGTGGCGGCGCCATAGATGTTGGTCGCCGTTGCGGCAAGTATGTTCTGCGCTGTGCCGCCGACACGCGGAGAAGTTGCCGGCGAACTGGCGACGACAACGCCATGGTTATGCAAAGGTAAATGTGCGGCCTGCAGGGCAACCGTTTCCTGACCACCGGTACGACCTTGTACATAGGTGCTGCCATCCCTGTGCATCGCGACGCGCCCGCGTAAATCCGGCAAAGCAAATGTCGTCTTTCCATCGCCACCGTACTGCACTCCCAACAAAGCAAACAGGGCATTGTTTTGTTGTATGCTCATTAAGGCACCATTACAGAATGCCCAGCCTTTCGGCGCAAACGGAAACGCGCAAATCTTAATTTCACCTAAAAACGGGTCCACAGTGTTCTCCTTAAAGAGTGTGCTGACGCTGAATAGTGTTTACAAATTTTCACTTTTGCAATTTTGAATGATTCAATGATAAAGACTTTTCGTCAATCATCTATTCAGACTAAGGGGGCGAAAAGAAGACACTTACAGGCAATTCAGTTTTAATTTGCCTTTTTTTTATGCAATATAGTTAAAATATTACCGTCGCTAACAATTGCCTAATAAATCACTTTTTATCAAGGAAAAGTTTATTTCAGGCAACTATCAGCAATCCGATTCTCTGCTTCAGAATATTTCAATCCCAATCGGCATCACCCATTACCAGTCAATCAACACGGAACATCCCCGAGGAAAAAATGATGATATCTCCCAGCCATGATCCCGCCAGCCAGGCAGAAAGAATGCGCTATCCCGTATGGTGCAGCCTGCTTTTATTCACCTTACAAAAACAGATGCTGCGCAGCTTAGTTCAACTGATGCTGCTGATTTTTTCCTTGCTGGCCTATGGGCAAGCGTCTGCTGCTTGTAATATCAGTTTTTCAACGACTGTAGGTGGGCAGGTCACGAAAATTGGCAGTGAATATAAATACACGTTTTCTCAGACAGATTACGATAACTGTGATCCGGGCGGGCAAGCGGATGGAAGCACTGGTATTACTCCACAAAAATCAGCGCTCGGTATTTATGCTTTTCCTAATGCGAATGGCAATACGGATGGTAATAGATATGTCCAATCGACCAGTGCCCAAGGGGCTGTTGTCTGGGTTATGACCGTATCTAATAATCCAGGTCAACCTGCCACAAATATTGATGCGTTCTATTACACGCCGCCACCCAACTACTCTGGAAACGCTTTACCAGATTCATTTTCCTTCTGGGATTATGATGGATTGGTGCAGTACACGGTTACCGTCAACAACACACCTGGTGTACCAAGGCTCCCTTCGGCGACCGCTGGAGATGCAAAGGTCGACGTCGCATTTTCCCCGCCAACATACAAAGGTACTAGTGCGATTACTGGTTATAAGGTCATAGTCAGCCCAGGCGGTGCAACCGTTACCGGTACGGCCAGCCCGATTACAGTCAACGGTTTAACCAACGGTACTCAGTACAGTTTTACTGTAGTGGCAACGAATGGGACAGGTGACAGCGATCAAAGCACTGCGACAACAGCCACGCCGCAAGCACCAGCAAAAACAGCGCAAACCATCACCTTTAACAATCCCGGCACGAAAAATTTTGGTACCAGCCCGACCTTGACGGCAAGCGCGAGTTCTGGTTTGGCGGTGACTTTCACCTCCACAACAACTGCGGTCTGTACGATCACTTCCGGGGGGGCGTTGACGTTTGTCACGGCAGGCAATTGCACGATTAACGCCGATCAGGCAGGCGATGCGACATACTCGGCGGCACCAACGGTCCAGCAAACTTTTACCGTCAACGCTATTGCTCCGGGTGCACCAACGGGTGCGACTGCTGCCGCTGGCGCCGGGCAAGCCTCTGTATCCTTTACCGCGCCAGCTTCCACTGGCGGCAGTGCTATCATTGACTATACGGTCACATCCAGCCCCGGCGGCTTTACTGCGACCGGCGCGGCCAGCCCACTGACCGTCACTGGTCTGACCAATGGGCAGGCTTATACATTTACCGTCACTGCCAGAAACTCGGCTGGCTCTGGTTCGGCATCTACCGCATCCGCTGCAGTCACACCGAAGGCAACCCAGACCATTACCTTTACCAATCCCGGTGCGCAAAACTTCGGTACGACACCAACCTTGTCAGCAACTGCTTCTTCCGGTCTGACGCCGACATTCACCTCTTCCACAACCGGTGTATGTACGATCACTTCCGGTGGCGCGCTCACGTTTGTAACGGCCGGCTCTTGTACGATTAATGCCGATCAGGCAGGTAACGGCACCTATACGGCGGCAACGACGGTCAGCCAGACATTTGCTGTCAACGCCGTCGCACCTGGTGCACCAACGGGTGCGACCGCAACACCAGGAGATACTCAGGTTTCTGTGGCCTTTACCGCGCCAGCTTCCACTGGCGGCAGTGCCATCATTGACTATACGGTCACATCCAGCCCCGGCGGCTTTACTGCGACCGGTGCGGCCAGCCCACTGACCGTCACTGGTCTAACAAACGGGCAGGCTTATACATTTACCGTCACTGCCAGAAACTCGGCTGGCTCTGGTTCGGCATCTACCGCATCCGCTGCAGTCACACCGAAGGCAAATCAAACCATTACCTTTGCCAATCCCGGTGCACAGAACTTCGGTACTAGCCCAACCCTGACAGCAACCGCCAGTTCCGGACTGACACCCACGTTCAGCTCAATTACAACCGGTGTCTGTACGATCACTTCCGGTGGCGCATTGACGTTTGTCACGGCAGGCACTTGTACGATTAATGCCGATCAGGCAGGTAACGGCACTTATCTGGCAGCAACTACCGTCGGCAGAACATTCACTGTGAATGCCGTTGTTCCTGGTGCTCCAACCGGTGCCGTTGGTACAGCCGGAGGTGGACAAGTTTCAGTCGCCTTTACCGCGCCGGTCTTCACCGGAGGTAGCGCGATCACAGGTTACACAGTGACTGCGAATCCCGGCGGGGCGACTGCCAGCGGTGTGGCCAGCCCAGTGACCGTGACTGGCCTGACTAACGGAACGCCATACACTTTCACTGTGACGGCAACCAATCTGGCTGGTACTGGCCCTGCCTCCTCCGCTTCTGCGGCAGTGACACCGAAGGGAACTCAGACCATTACCTTTGCCAATCCCGGTGCGCAAAACTTCGGTACAACACCAACCTTGTCTGCGACTGCTTCTTCCGGTCTGATTCCGACATTCACCTCCTCCACAACCGGTGTTTGTACGATCACTTCCGGTGGCGCGTTGACGTTTGTGACAACTGGCACTTGTACGATTAATGCTGATCAGGCAGGAGACGGCACTTATGGTGCAGCAACGACGGTCAGCAGAACATTTACCGTAAATCCTGTTGTGCCTGGTGCGCCTACCAGTGTCGTGGGCACAGCCGGTGCGGCTCAGGCGTCTGTCGCCTTTACTGCACCAGTCTTCACCGGAGGTAGCGCGATCACAGGTTACACAGTGACTGCGAGTCCCGGTGGGGCGACTGCCAGCGGTGTAGCCAGCCCACTGATCGTGACAGGCCTGACTAACGGAACGCCATACACTTTCACAGTGACGGCAACCAATCTGGCAGGTACCGGCGCAGCATCGACAGCATCAACCGCGGTCACACCAAAAGCACCGCAGACGATCACGTTTGGTAATCCGGGAACACAGACTCTCGGTAACGCATTGACACTGACAGCTACCGCTTCTTCCGGCTTAGCAGTGACATTCACTTCGTCAACTCCCGGTGTTTGCTCTGTTACCCCGGGCGGTGTCGTTTCCTCTATCTCTGCGGGTGTTTGTACCATCAATGCTAATCAGGCGGGTAATACAAACTTCGCAGCGGCGACAACGGTTGTTCAATCATTCACCATTAATCCTCTGCCGGTTGGCGTGCTGACGTTTGCCAAACCCGGCTCAGCTCTGGTGACAATGGGTTCAAGTTTCACAAACGTGGCAACTTCAAACCTGAGTGGTGGCGGCTTCGGTGCTATCAGTTACAGCAGTTCCAACACCGCAGTGGCAACGGTGAGTGCAACCGGTGTCGTCACTCCTGTCAGCCCCGGCACAAGCACGATTACGGCAACGCAAGCTGCTGTGCCTGGTGTAAATGACCAGGCAACACAAACCTATACGCTGACGGTTGCTCCTCTGCCAGTTGGTATCCTGAGTTTCAGCACGCCGAATGCAGCAACAGTCGTGATGGGCGGCACGCTGACCAATCCTGCAACATCGACCCTGACAGGCGGTAGTTACGGGACGATCAGCTACAGTAGTTCAAATACGGCTGTGGCAACAGTGAGCGCCAACGGCACAATCACTCCTGTCAGTGCCGGAACAAGTACGATCACGGCAACACAGGCTGCTGTGGCCGGTGTGAATGCTCAGGCAACACAAACTTATGTACTGACGGTTGGAAAAAATGCACAGGCAACACTCAGTGTCGTCAGCGATAAATCAAGTATCTTTAAAGTTACTGGTACAGCAACACTGACTACAACCGGGGGCTCTGGTACCGGCGCCATCACTACTGCTGTCACTACGGGTAGTTGTTCTGTTGCTGGTAATGTGGTGACTGCCGGTGCGGTTGCAGAAACCTGTGTCATTACTGCGACGAAGGCGGCGGATGCTAACTACAACGCAGCCACGGCAACAGTCAGTATCCAGATCCTGAGTATGGCGACATCTACTGTCACTCTGGCTAGTTCTTCGCTGAATCCGATGTTAGGACAAAGCGTTAATCTGACCGCGACGGTTAATCCAGGTACGGCAACAGGAACTGCCAGCTTTATGGATGGATCAACGCTGATTGCCAAAGTCAGTCTCAGCGGCGGTATCGCGAATCTGTCAACCAGTACACTTGCTGTCGGCAGCCACAATCTGACCGTGGTGTATTCTGGTGATGCCAATCTGGCCAGTTCCACCAGCGGTGCCATTGTTGTGAACGTCAATGCCCGACCAGATCCGGTAAGCAATCCGGTGGTGAAACAAAATATCGTTTCGCAAGCAACGACAACTCAACGCTTTACCGTGGCGCAGATGACCAACATCTACAACCATGTGCAGATTCTGCACAGCGACTTTAATATCCGTAACCGTTTCGGGGCAGGTCTGAATGTGCCGTATCTGGATACGTTGCGTCTGGTGGGTGGAAAAATTCTGGATAATTTCAGTGGTACCCAGGAGAAAGATGTTCTTGCAGGAGAATTCGGAACAGTGAAAACTGCGGAAAATCAACGCCGTGCAAGAGCGCCGTTTGCTCAGGACGGTACAAGCCATCAGAAAGAAAAACGTATGGCGAAAGACGAGGAAGCAGATCAGGAACCAGTCATCAGCGATGATGTACCAAGGATTGCCGGTATGCCGGCAGGTTTCTGGACTGCGGGCAATATCGACGTCGGCTCTCTGGATGCGCAGGATGGCTCTCGTACTAAATTCTCCAGTGCAGGTCTGACGCTGGGTATGGACGTGATGGTCAATTCCAAGTTGATTGCCGGCGGCTCCATCGGCTACGCTAAAGACAACGCTACTTTTGATAATCTTGGTAGCGAAAGTAAAGCAAAGCAATGGTCTGGCTCGCTGTATGCAACTTACAAACCAGAAAAACGTTGGTTTATTGATGGTGTACTTGGTGGCGGTCATGTGACCTATGACAACCGCCGCTGGGACAGCAGCAATAATGTCCTGTTGTCTGGTGACCGCAAAGGTAAGATCATTTACGGTTCGCTGAGCCTGACACGTGAAATGATTCTGCAACAGTTCCGTGTTCATCCGTTTGGCCGTGTTGATGTGATCAATGTCAAACTCGACAGCTACTCAGAACAAGGCAGTCCGATGGCGTTAACGTTTAAAGATAGCAGCTTTACCAACTCTACCGTCACTGGTGGTCTGGATATCTTTAAAGACTACTTCTTTGCCAGCGGTCAGGTAACGCCGTCACTGAAACTGCAACTGTCACACCGTACCAGCGGCGATGTGAATCAAGCCGTGTACTACACTGACATGGGCGTGAACGGTCCAACGTATAACGCGATCGTGACAGGTATTCCGGAAGATGTTCAGTCTTTAGGTTTAGGACTGAATTTCAAAAACCGCCGGGGTTTCCAGGCAAACTTCGCGTGGCTGGGTTCGATGGGTGCGAATGCTTATCGTAATAACAGCTTCCGACTGGATTTACGCTTTGGCTTCTGATGCATTGAGTTAATGCGTATTTCAAATAAAAACCCCCGTTAGCAATAACGGGGGTTTTTTCTTTATGGCTTTACGGTTTAATGAAAATTAAAGATCAGAATAACTGTAATGTCGGGTATGCTGGGCATTCCTGAAAATGAAATCGGCGACACTGCAACCGCTTGGCAAAACGGTCTCAGATGTCCACAGGATCGATTTCTACCGACCACTTCACGCGGCTCTTCATTGCCCGCAAATTCGCTATCCATTCTTTGACAAACGCCTGCAATGCAGGACGCGAAACCGACTCAACCAATAATTGGGCGCGATCGACATTCGCAACTCTGGTCATGGTCATGGGAATCGGATCATTGATCGTGATGCCGATATGTTGAGTGCAGCTTGCAGCCTGCTGCAAAAATTCTATTGCTGTCGCTAACTCACGCGCCTCCGCACGCAACAAAGCCTGATACATAAACGGTGGCAGTTGAGCCTGCTGGCGTTCCTGCAATAAATCGGTCGCGAAACTCTGATAGTTGTGCGCCATCAGCGCGTGATACAAAGGATGATCAGGGTAACGCGTCTGAACCAGCACTTCAGAGATACTGCCGCCCTCCTTTTGTGCTGTTCTGCCGGCACGCCCCGATACCTGCATCAGTTGGGCAAACAGGCGCTCGCTGGCACGGTAATCCTGAGAAAACAAAGCGGCATCCGGGTTCAACGCCGCAACCAGGGTCAGGCGTTTGAAGTCATGTCCTTTGGCAACCATCTGGGTGCCGATCAAAATATCGACCTCGCCGTCATGTACCCGCTCAAAGGCGGCTGCCGCGCTGCCTTTCAGGCGGGTCGAATCAGCATCGATGCGAAATACCCGCGCCTCCGGGAAAATGTTTGCCAGTGTCTCTTCCAACCTTTGTGTGCCGCGACCCAGCGGCTGTAAATCGATATTGCCGCACGTCGGACAGGAACGGGGTATACGTTGCTCCAGCCCGCAGTGGTGGCAACGCAGACGATGATCGCCTTTATGTAACACAAGATGAGCGGTACACCGCGTGCAGTTACTGATCCAGCCACAAGCATCACAGGCCAGCACAGGTGCGTAGCCACGCCGGTTGAGAAAAAGTAGTGACTGCTCACCCTTCTCCAAACGCTGACAAATAGAGGTGATCAATCTTGGCGTTAAACCTTCACTCGGTTTTTCGCGTTCCAGATTGATGATTTTGACAACTGGCAACACAGCGTCTTTGACCGCACGCTCATGTAATTCCAGCAAGCGATAACGCCCACTTTGCGCTCCGTGCCAACTCTCAAGCGATGGCGTTGCCGACCCCAGCACAACAGGAATTCGCAACTGATGCGCGCGCCATATTGCCAGATCACGCGCGGAATAGCGCAAACCTTCCTGCTGCTTATACGATGGGTCGTGCTCTTCATCAACGATGATCAGTCTTAAATCCGGCATCGATGCCAGCATTGCCAGACGCGTGCCTAATACAATCCGCGCCCTGCCCTGATGTGCCGCCAGCCAGTGCAGCAAGCGTTCGCCCTCAGCCATGCCGCTGTGTAAAGTCGCCAACAGTATGCAGGGAAAGCGGTCACGTATCCTGGCCTCAAATTGTGGTGTCAGATTAATTTCCGGCACCAGAATTAATATTTGTCCGGTCGCTGACTCAGCCAGAATTCTGGCTGCTGACTGCAAGTACACTTCTGTTTTTCCACTACCTGTCACGCCGAACAACAGATAGGGACTAAATTCGCGGGTGTGCGTTATCGTATCGACTGCCGCCTGTTGCTCTGTATTGAGCACCGGTTCCGCTTGTGCGACAGTATTTTCAGAAACCGTTAACTTGGCTAATTTCTTCAGTGCGCGGTCCAGAGAGACGGTTTTCGATGCTTTTAAATTCTTAGGTAAGGCAGGTAAAGCCACTTCCCCCAAGGGTCGCTGATAATACTCCGCCGCAAACTTTATCAACGCCAGCCATTCCGCATTCAATGCTGGAAGTGCACTACGCACCGCGATCACATCACGTAACTTATCTGCTGGCACCATTGTTGTTTTTACGATATCAACGATGATACCTGTCATTTCCTGGCGACCAAACGGCACCAGTACCAATTGCCCTACGCGTGGAGGACTGGATACATTCGTCTCATCTGACGGGGAATCCCAGCGGTAATCAAAGAAAGTGTCAAGCGGTGTATCTAACGCGACACGCAGGAAAAGAGCTGTCACGTGTCTAGTTTTTTTCGTAAAAAATGACGTTAAGCATTGATTTTATGAGTACTTTGTCAGTTATCCACAATTTCTGTGGATAACTTTGTGGGTAAAGGTCTATTGACATCGCTTTTTGCTAAGGTTTACGCGGGTTTCAACAAAATGCTCATTCTGAAGGCAAATTAATTTATCATTTAAAATCAATGAGTTACGAAAATCATTAGCTTACTTAAAAATATTTTTTAAAGTTTTTTCCAATTGCCCTGAATTTGTGCATAAGTAAGATAAATCAAGCCAGGTTTCATGCCATAAATCTCTTTGTATGGCTTGGTTTTCCACTGATTTTAGGCTTGAAAAGGGCATGAATACAAGGTTTTGCAAAGCAACATGCTGACCTGATCAGCAACAGCCGGGATATCCAAGAAACGAAATTTTAAATGCCGGCTTTTCTATTTATTTTGTCATGCATACCCAAAGTGCATCTTCAATCATTGAGCACTTGGATACCATTACTTATGCTACTTTTTGGCGCTGGCTACGACTGTAGTCGTGCACAGTCTCGACCAGGACGCTCACGGAATCCGGTGAGGTAAATTGTGAAATTCCATGGCCAAGATTGAATACATGCCCATGACCCGCTGCAGGAGTACCGTAACTATCCAGTGTTTGTATAACCTGCTGACGAATTTGCTCTGGTTCTGCAAATAAAATCGCGGGGTCAAGATTGCCCTGCAGCGCTACTTTATCACCGACCTTGGCCCGCGCTTGTCCGAGATTGACGGTCCAATCCAAGCCAACAGCATCGGCACCGCTAGCCGCAATTTTTTCCAGCCACAAACCACCGCCTTTTGTAAAAACAATCGATGGAATACGTTTTCCGTCTTTTTCTTTTTGCAATTTATTGACGATGTCCTGCATGTAGTTCAGTGAGAACTCCTGATAGGCTGCGTCAGCCAACGCACCACCCCAGCTATCGAAAATCATGACTGCCTGCGCTCCCGCGTCGATTTGCGCATTCAAATAGCTGGCGACCGCTTCTGCATTGACCCGTAAAATGTGGTGCATCAGATCAGGACGTTTATACAACATGGTCTTGACCGTATGGAATTCACGTGACCCATGTCCTTCTACCATATAACAAGCGAGGGTCCACGGACTGCCGGAGAAACCGATCAGCGGTACTCTGCCATCAAGTGCAGTCCGGATCTGCGTTACGGCATCAAACACATATTGCAGGCTGCCTTCTTCAGGGACTTTTAATGCCAGAACGTCTTTTTCGTCTTTTAACGGCCGTTCAAATTTTGGCCCCTCACCTTCTTCAAAATAAAGACCCAGCCCCATCGCGTCCGGGACGGTCAAAATATCTGAAAACAGGATAGCCGCATCCAACGCAAAGCGGTCTATCGGCTGCAAAGTAACTTCCGTCGCAAATTGTGGATTCTTTGCAAGATTCATAAACGAACCTGCGCCTTTGCGAGTAGCGCGGTATTCGGGCAGATAGCGTCCAGCCTGGCGCATCAGCCACAATGGCGTATATTCAGTCTCCTGGCGCAGCAGAGCTCTGATGAAGGTATCGTTTTTGAGAGGAGAAAAATTGTGGGACATGTTGACTTTCAGAACACTGTTTTAATTTTGTGAAGTTACCGAAAACACTGCGAAACCTCGGAATAGCTGACATTATCGCCTAAGCTGCATCGAACATCATCTGATCTTACGCAAGTGGCGCAATAGTTACGCAATACCAGTGAGATAAATTGTGGATAACTTTGTGGATAGCTTTATCTATTTTCGCATTTAGCTTTGACTGTTAAATATAGTTAACAAAATATGATCGTAACTTATTGATTTTAATCGATTTATTTTATATCACTTGCGATAAAGAAAAATTTCCTCAAAAACATATTTGTAATAGCTTGTGCATAAGTCCAATTGTCAATGAGATTTTAAAAAACTTACCTATCATCACAGGGATGCTTTACGCCTTTTTACAGCGCCTTTCTCAATTACAGACGATGACCTTGCTGTACCGCCTGACTTACTCGACCCTGATTTTTGCATAATCGGGATTCGGCGGAGGATATTTCAACTTCATACTTTCCAGTTTTTCCAGAACAATACTGGCGATAGCCAGATTACGCTGCGTCTTGGAATCAGATGGAATGACATACCAGGGTGCCGCATCGGTGTCCGTAGCGCTGAGGGCTGCCTCGTAAGCGTGTTGATACGCATCCCAGTATTGGCGCTCAGCGAGATCCTGTAAATCAAACTTCCAGTGTTTTTCGGGATCAGCTAAACGTTCTTCCAGTCGCCTTTTTTGCTCCGCTTTAGATATGTGTAAGAAAAACTTCAGAATGGTGGTTCCTGTTTCGGTCAACATACGCTCGAATTCACGGATGTGGGCATAACGCCTGATACATTCCGCTTCATCAATCCAGCCGTGCACTTTGCTGATCAGAACGTCCTCGTAATGGCTGCGATTAAAAATGACAATTTCGCCTTTCGCAGGCACCTCACGGTGTATGCGCCATAAATAGTCGCGGTCTTTCTCTGCCTGACTCGGTGCCTTAAATGCTACAGTCCTCGCACCCAGCGGATTAATCTGTCCGAACACACCCTTGACTGTACCGTCTTTCCCGGACGTATCCATTCCTTGCAAGATGATCAGTAATTTGGGATTTTTTGAAGCCACGAAAACATTTTGCAAATCTGCAATCTTCTCGGCAAGATTAAATGTCTGAAGTTTGTCTATCGATTTTGCATCAATTTGAGCGGTAGCTGCCGCGCCAAGAAGCTTACGGTTCGCATCTGTTTCTTTTAGGACTAAACCTGATTTCACCCTGAACTGATCCGCAATCATCATAATTTACCCACTTAATTTATCTGCATGGTGGCTGTGACGGATCTGATGTTCAATTTTCAAACATCGGTCCATCACCACAAACATACCTGCTGCCTGTAACTCAGCAGCGATATTGGCATTGACTATACCCGATTGCATCCACAGACATGGCGCAGATATAGTCTTCGCTTGTTCGGCAATCGGTGGAATATCGTCAGCATTTCTGAAGCAGTCAACAATATCGATAGAATTAACAACCGCCGCCTCGATCAGGTCCGGGTAGCAAAGCTCACCGAGTATCATGTCGCCAGCATAGACGGGGTTAACCGGAATAATCCGGTAGCCATACGCTTGCATATAAGCAGCGACCATATAACTCGCCCGGTGTTGCTTGGGGGAGAGGCCGACAACAGCAATATTTTTGCTTGAGTTAAGTATTGCGGAAATAGCGTCCGGGTCGTTGATCGTAACTAAATTCATTCATACTCCTGTAAAACAAAAAGGCAGCCAAAGCTGCCTTTTTGTTGTATTGCCTTCGTCGCGATAGTTAAGAACGCAAACGAGTTAACGCTTTTGACGCAATTTCTGTATCGCTGCCAACTGTGCGATCGCTGATGCCAACTCTGCCTGTGCTTGCGCATAGTCAATTTTGGAATCACGATTAACCAATGCTTCTTCCGCCAGTTTTTTGGCTTCAACGGCTTTGGCTTCGTCCAGATCATGACCGCGAATCGCAGTATCTGCCAGAACAGTCACTGTATCTGGTTGCACTTCAAGCAGGCCACCGGCAACGAATACAAATTCGTCTTCAGTCTTGCCCGGAACCTTGATGCGCACTGCGCCCGGTTTGATACGGGTAATCAGTGGCGTATGTTTTGGGTAAATACCCAATTCACCAGCCTCACCCGGCAACGCGACGAATTCGGCTTCACCGGAAAAGATCAACTCTTCCGCAGAAACAACGTCAACGTGAATAGTGTGTGCCATGTTCGACCCTTTTTATTCGCTAAAAGCTGGGGTGCGACTCAGTTGATTCAACTCTGTCGCACCACGATGCTGACAATTAAGCAGCAGCCAGTTTTTTCGCTTTTTCGATTGCTTCGTCGATAGTACCAACCATATAGAACGCTTGTTCTGGCAGGTGATCGAGTTCACCGGAAGCGATCATTTTGAAGCCCTTGATCGTATCTTTCAGTGAAACATATTTACCTGGAGCACCGGTAAATACTTCAGCAACGTGGAAAGGCTGAGACAGGAAACGTTGCATTTTACGTGCACGGGCAACGATCAGTTTGTCTTCAGGTGCCAATTCATCCATACCCAGAATCGCGATGATGTCACGCAATTCTTTGTAGCGTTGCAGCGTACCCTGAACAGCGCGTGCTGTTTCATAGTGTTCTGCACCAACCACTTGTGGGTCCAGCTGACGGGATGTTGAATCCAGTGGATCAACCGCTGGGTAAATACCCAGAGAAGCGATGTCACGGGACAGAACAACGGTGGAATCCAAGTGAGCAAACGTTGTCGCAGGAGATGGATCGGTCAAGTCATCGGCTGGAACATAAACAGCTTGGATCGATGTGATCGAACCAGTTTTAGTCGATGTAATACGCTCTTGCAGACGGCCCATTTCTTCAGCCAGTGTCGGTTGATAACCCACAGCAGAAGGCATACGACCCAACAGCGCGGAAACTTCGGTACCGGCCAGTGTATAACGATAGATGTTATCCACGAAGAACAAAACGTCTTTGCCTTCGTCACGGAAACCTTCAGCAATCGTCAGGCCTGTCAGAGCAACGCGCAGACGGTTACCCGGTGGTTCATTCATCTGACCGTACACCATCGCAACTTTGGAGTTTTCTGGGTTTTCCAGATCAACCACTTTTGCGTCAGCCATTTCGTGATAGAAGTCATTACCTTCACGAGTACGTTCACCAACACCGGCAAACACGGACAAACCGCTGTGTGCTTTAGCGATGTTGTTGATCAGTTCCATCATGTTCACGGTTTTACCCACACCCGCACCACCAAACAGACCGACCTTACCACCTTTAGCGAATGGGCAAACCAGATCAATAACTTTAATACCGGTTTCCAGCAATTCTTGCGATGGAGACAGTTCGTCGTAAGCAGGTGCTTTACGGTGAATCGATGCTGTCTGCGCGTGGCTGACAGGACCGCATTCATCGATAGGGTTACCCAGTACGTCCATGATACGACCCAGCGTTGCTTTGCCAGTTGGGACCATGATAGGGTTGCCGGTGTTGGAAATCATCATGCCGCGACGCAGACCGTCAGAAGTACCCAGCGCAATCGTACGGACTATGCCGTCACCCAATTGCTGCTGAACTTCCAGAGTCAGGTCGGAGCCTTCCATTTTCAAGGCATCGTAAACTTTAGGCATCGCGTCGCGTGGAAACTCAACGTCCACCACAGCGCCGATACACTGAACGATTTTGCCATTAGCCATGTTCGTTCCTTCAATAATTAGTATTCAGTTTAGACCGCTGCCGCGCCGGCGACGATCTCGGAGAGCTCTTTGGTAATAGCGGCTTGACGGGTTTTGTTGTAAACCAGTTTCAGTTCGCCAATTACGTTACCTGCGTTATCACTTGCCGACTTCATCGCCACCATACGGGCCGACTGTTCAGATGCCATGTTTTCTGCGACTGCCTGGAAAATCAGCGCTTCAACATAGCGTATCAGCAATTCATCAATGACCGTCGCCGCATCTGGCTCGTACAGATAATCCCAGGAATGGGCATTTTTATCTGTCGCCAGTTTGTCCGATGTCAGCGGCAATAATTGCTCAATGACCGGCTCTTGCTTCATGGTGTTAATGAACTTGGTATAACTCAGATAAACCGCGTCCAGTTTGCCTTCCTGATAAGCATCCAGTAATACTTTTACCGGACCGATCAGTTTGTCGAGATGAGGAGTATCACCCAGTTGTACCGCATGCGATACGACTGGTGCCCCAATACGATTCAGGAAACCAAGACCTTTATTACCAATTGCGACCGCTTCTATCTTTGAACCCTTAGCTTCTAGTTCACGCAGTTTGTTGGTGACCAAACGCAATACGTTCGTATTCAGGCCACCGCATAAACCCTTGTCAGTTGTCACAACGATCAGTCCAACCTTCTTGGACTGATCTTGCTGAACCATGAAAGGATGCGTGTACTCAGGATTCGCTTGTGACAAGTTCGCAGTGATATTACGAATTTTTTCACTGTAAGGGCGGGCTGCACGCATCCGGTCCTGCGCTTTACGCATTTTGGATGCGGCGACCATTTCCATCGCCTTGGTGATCTTTTTCGTGTTTTCTACACTTTTGATCTTGCCACGTATCTCTTTGCCTGAGGCCATGTTTAGCTCCAGTTAAGATCAGTACGCGCCAGATTTTTTGAAATCAGCAACAGCTGCTGACAAAGTGGCTTCACCATCTTTATCGAGTTGCTTGGTTTCTTCAATCTTAGCGAGCAATGCTGCGTGGCTAGTCTTCAGGTAGTTATGCAGACCAGCTTCGAAAGACAATACTTTCTTCACTTCGACATCATCCAGGTAGCCCTTGTTTACTGCGAACAGGGAGGCCGCCATCAGAGAAATCGGCAATGGAGCATACTGTGCTTGCTTGAGCAATTCTGTAACACGCGCACCGCGATCCAGCTGCTTACGTGTGGACTCATCGAGGTCAGATGCGAACTGAGCAAATGCTGCCAATTCACGATACTGCGCTAAGTCGGTACGAATACCACCGGACAGGTTTTTAATAACCTTAGTCTGAGCAGCACCACCAACACGAGACACAGAAATACCCGCGTTAATCGCTGGACGAATACCAGAGTTGAACAGGGATGTTTCCAGGAAGATCTGACCGTCAGTAATCGAAATGACGTTAGTCGGGACGAAAGCAGAAACGTCACCAGCCTGAGTTTCAATGATAGGCAATGCTGTCAATGAACCTGTTTTGCCTTTGACTTCACCTTTAGTGAATGCTTCAACGTAGTCTGGGTTAACACGTGCTGCACGTTCCAGCAAACGAGAATGCAGATAGAACACGTCACCTGGATAAGCTTCACGGCCTGGTGGGCGGCGCAGCAACAGGGAAACCTGACGGTAAGCAACGGCTTGTTTAGACAAGTCATCATAGATGATCAATGCATCTTCACCGCGGTCACGGAAGTATTCGCCCATGGCGCAACCGGAGTAAGCGGAGACGTATTGCATCGCTGCAGATTCAGCCGCAGTCGCCGCAACAACAATGGTGTACTCCATCGCGCCGTGCGCTTCGAGAGCACGCACAACGTTTTTAACGGAAGAAGCTTTTTGACCGATCGCGACATAGATACAGGTAACGTTCTGACCTTTTTGATTGATCACAGCATCAATCGCAACAGCTGTTTTACCAGTCTGACGATCGCCAATGATCAATTCGCGCTGACCGCGACCAACAGGAACCATCGCGTCAATTGACTTGATACCTGTTTGCATAGGCTCAGAAACAGACTGACGAGCAATAACGCCTGGAGCGATCTTTTCGATAGGTGCAGACAATTTCGCGTTGACAGGACCTTTACCGTCGATAGGCTGACCCAACGCGTTAACAACACGACCACGCAGTTCAGGACCGATAGGTACTTCCAGAATACGACCAGTACATTTGACTGTATCGCCTTCGGAAATATGCTCGTAGTCACCGAGAATAACGGCACCAACAGAATCACGTTCCAGATTCAATGCCAGACCAAATGTATTGCCTGGGAATTCCAGCATCTCACCTTGCATCGCGTCAGACAGACCGTGGATGCGGCAGATACCGTCGGTAACGGAAATAACCGTACCTTGATTACGAATCTCAGCAGTTTCACCAAGGCCTTGAATCCGGCTCTTGATCAGCTCGCTGATTTCAGATGGGTTGAGTTGCATACTAACTCCTAATATTTATACGTTCTTACGCGGTCAGGGCTGAGTGCATTTTTTGCAGCTTAGCGCGAACCGACGTGTCAAGCACCTGATCACCAACCACGATGCGCACACCACCGATCAAAGCAGGATCTACTTTGACGGTAGGATGCAACTTGCGGCCAAATTTCTTTTCCAATGTAATCGCTAGGTCGCTCAACTGAGCTGCCGACAATTCAAATGCGCTGGTTACCTCTGCATCTGCCGCACCTTCGTGGGCGTTTTTCAATGCATGGAACTGGAAAGCGATTTCGGGCAGCAAAGTCAGGCGATCATAGTCAGCGAGTGTACTGATGAAGTTTTTCGCTTCAGCAGTCACTGGAGATTTGAGCGCAGACAGGAAAATCTCAGCTTTTTGAGAAGCCGAGACTTTAGGGTTGTGTGCAAGAGCTTGTACATCGGGATGCGCACCAGCCTGTGCCATTTCGGCAACCAGATCCGACCAGGCGGACAGGTTACCGGTCAGGGCAACACGAAACAGCGCTTCTGCGTAAGGACGAGCGATCGTTGCGAGTTCGGCCATGATTACAGCTCGGTTTTCAGTTGATTCAACAGATCTGCGTGAGCGGATGCATTGACTTCACGTTTCAGAATTTGCTCTGCGCCTTTGACTGCCAAGGTAGCAACCTGGTCACGCAATTCTTCGCGCGCTTTAGTCATCTGGTTTTCAGCATCAGCTTTTGCAGCAGCAATAATGCGGGCAGCTTCAGCAGCGGCAGTATTTTTGGCTTCATCCACGATCAGAGCTGCGCGTTTTTCAGCGTTGATGATCTGCTTCTGGCCTTCTTCACGGGCGCTGTTCAATGCAGCTTGCGCTTCTTTTGCGCCATCTTGCAAAGTCTGACGCGCTTTGTCGGCTGCAGCCAGTCCGTCTGCGATTTTCTTCGCACGCTCGTCGAGAGCGTTCATCAGTGGCGGCCACACAAACTTCATTGTGAACATTGCCAAGATGAAGAAAACCCCAAACTGAACGAACAATGTTGCGTTTAAGTTCACGGTAATTCCTTATCTAAATGGATCAAGCCGAAAGCACATTGCTTCCGGCAGTAGAAGGAAAAACTGATTATTTGAATGGGTTAGCAAATGCGAACAACATCGCGATACCAACACCAATCAGGAACGCCGCGTCGATCAGACCAGCCAACAGGAACATCTTAGTTTGCAATGTGTTCATCAATTCTGGTTGACGAGCAGATGCTTCGAGGTACTTACCACCCATCAGAGCGATACCGATACAAGCACCGATCGCGCCCAAGCCGATGATCAAACCGCAAGCCAAAGCAACAAAAGATAAATCAGTCATGACATTTCCTTAAAAGTTAAAAATAATAAAAGACTAAAACTAAAAAACCAAATCGAAACAGTTACTGCAAAACTCAATTAATGATGTTCATGCGCTTGACCGATGTAGACCAGAGTCAGCATCATGAAAATAAACGCTTGTAAGAACACAATCAGAATATGGAAGATCGCCCAGATAGAACCAGCCACCAGATGACCAAACACACCAAATACTGTTGCCATCGAACCCAACAAAGCGATCAACAAGAACAACAATTCACCAGCAAACATGTTACCGAACAGTCGCATACCGAGAGAAACGGTTTTTGCAGCAAATTCGATCATTTGCAAAATCAGATTAAATGGCGCCATTTTGATACCGAATGGAGCGGATACCAATTCATGCAGGAAACCACCGAGACCTTTGATCTTGACACTGTAGTACAGCATCAGAGCAAGTACGCCGAGAGAAATACCTAAGGTACCATTCAAGTCAGCAGTAGGAACAACACGGTGGTGAGTAAAAATATGTTCTACACCCAAGAGGGCAAACAAACCGGAAAACATATCAACAGGCAGGAAATCCAGTGAGTTCATCAGAGCAACCCATACAAACACAGTCAGAGCAAGCGGGGCGATGAAACTACGGTCACCGTGGACAATACTCTTAGATTGTTCTTCCACCATCTCAACCAGAATCTCAACAGCAGCCTGGAAGCGTCCAGGCACACCCGAAGTCGCCTTACGGGCTGCAAGCCACAAAAGCAGACTGCCAACAATGCCGGAAAATATGGACCAGAAAATGGTATCCATATTGAAGATAGAAAAATCAACGATTTTGTCTTGGTGATGGGTCGAGAAATGTCCTAAGTGATGGACAATATATTCTGACGCGGTTGGTGCGTGCTCAGTTGCGCTCATGGTCGTTGTCTAAATAGTAAAATAAAATAACTTTTCAGTACTACGATGAAGGCGATCAAAAAAGCCGGCCAGTTGACATCGTGATACCAGTAGACAACCGCAGCCATCAGCGCAATTGTCAGTGCAATCTTGATAAATTCACCGATGAAAAATGTCATCGGATTTGCTCCACCAGGTTTTTTGGTCCCTATATAGAGGCGCAACGCAAAAAACGCATTCGGCAGCGAGCAACACATTCCACCAATAAAAGCGGATAAAGCCAGTGAAGCGTTACCAAAAACTCCGGCCAACAGAGCCACAACCAACGCTGTTGCCATCTGCAACAGTACGATACGGGCCATGCTTTCCTCGCTTATTTACAAATGACTGTTGATATTCAAGCGCTAGCCACAAAATATTATCAGGCAGCGCGAACCCTCGCCAATCAAAACCACGGAATTATACGTGGTAGTGCGTAACATCGTCAAACGTTTGATGTAATGCATCAGAATGAGACATTTTTAATTTTTCTGCCCCTTCTTTATTCTGTTCAATAAGCCGGAAAGATAGTCCAGACCTTGCTTCCAGACGCCTAATCCTGAACTGCCGTTGATGTGGCCGTAAGCACCAATATTGTGAAATTCAGCCCCCCAGATCCCTGCCCAGTTCGCAGCAACTTCGATTTCACACCAGGGATCGTCGTCAGAGGCAACGACGACCGTAGGAAATGGAAAACTTACCGTAGGCATAGGTGCGAAACTCGGTGCAGGAAAATTTTCCCGGTTCACTCCCGGTGGCGCGACCAATAAGGCGCCCTTCACCTTCCCCTCATAATTATCTCTATTACAATGATGAGCAACCCACCATGCTGTCAGCGCGCATCCCAGACTGTGAGCTACCAACACAACATCGTCGTCACAAGCATTAATCGCTGTAGACAACGTCTGCACCCATAAGTCCCGCTCAGGCTGCTCCCAATTCGCTTGCTGGACACGTTCAGCGTCCGGCAAAGATGTTTCCCATAAACTCTGCCAATGTCCGGGCCCGGAATTGTACAAACCCGGCAGAAGAAAAATTTTCATCTTGAATTTATTGACCACGAATTTTTAAAATAATGCCATCCAGAGAATCCAGATCGGCGAAATCAATCAACATCTGTCCTCGCCCCTTGCTCCCCATTTTCAGGCTTACCTGAGTCGCTAAGAGATCCGATAATTCTTCCTCAAGGCGGGTGATATCGCGCGATTTTTCTGCCTTATCACGCGGCTTCGCGCCGGAACTCATCTCAAGTGTCGTTTTTGCAACTAATTTTTCAGCTTCCCGAACGGACATGCGCTTGGCGACAATCTGATTTGCCAGCTGTATCTGTGTTGCTGCATCCGTCGCCAACAATGAACGTGCATGCCCCATATCAATATCACCCGCCATCAGCATGGTTTGTACGGGCTTTGCCAGGTTCAACAAACGCAATAAATTCGACACGGCACTGCGTGATCGTCCGACTGCCGTTGCCGCCTGTTCATGCGTAAACGAAAAATCAGTAATCAAACGGTGAATGCCTTGCGCTTCCTCGAGAGGATTCAGATCTTCACGCTGGATGTTTTCAATCAATGCCATCGCAGCGGCGGCCTGATCATCAACATCCTTGACCAGTACCGGTACTTCATCCAACCCGGCCATTTGTGAGGCGCGGAAACGGCGTTCACCGGCAATAATTTCGTAGCGAATCACTCCATTACTTTGCCCTACCGGACGCACCAGTATCGGTTGCATCAGCCCTTGCGCCTTGATTGAGGCTGCAAGCTCAGTCAGTGCGCCTTCGTCCATGCGTGTGCGCGGCTGATATTTACCCGCTTGCATTTGCGTTACCGGCAAGCTCGTCGGTGCGCCACTGACCGTGGGTACTGCTTCTGCAAAATCCCCTGCACCACCTAATAATGCGTCCAAGCCACGGCCTAAGCCTTTTTGTTTTTTTGTGACCATGCTTATTTGTCCAATTGTTTAATTCTTTCAACCATTTCTGCACCGAACGCGATATACGCCTGCGCCCCTTTCGATGAAGGGTCAAATACCACACCAGGAATACCATACGAAGGGGCTTCCGCCAGGCGCACGTTACGCGGAATCAGTGTTTTGAAAACCTTGTCGCCAAAATGTTGCTCTAATTGATCTGATACCTGCTGCGACAAGGTCATGCGCGGATCAAACATGACACGCAGTAAACCAACGATTTTCAGATCAGGGTTCAGGTTGGCAGAGACCTTCTTAATGGTATTTGCCAGGTCTGACAAACCTTCGAGTGCATAGTATTCACACTGCATAGGAATAATTACACCATGCGCTGCGCATAAACCATTCAGGGTCAGCATAGACAAAGCAGGAGGACAGTCGATCAGAACGAAATCATATTCATCGGCAACGACAGAAAGCGCATCACGCAGACGTTTATCACGGTTGTCGAGCTCAACCATCTCAACTTCGGCACCAGCCAGTTCACGGTTCGCCGGCAGCACGTCAAACCTGCCCGATTCAGAACGCTGACGGGCAGTTTCGACATCGGACATGCCAAGTAACACTTCATAAACAGACGCTGTCAGCTTTGCCTTGTTGATGCCGGCTCCCATAGTGGCATTGCCTTGCGGATCGAGATCGACCAGCAACACACGCTGTTCCAGTTTCGCCAGCCCGGCGGCAAGATTAACGGTGGTGGTCGTTTTTCCGACACCACCTTTTTGATTTGCAACACAAAATATTTTCGCCATAAAGGTTCCGTATGAATTTCAGACTGCAATTTTCCTGACAAAGACCAGATGACGCTCTGCCTTCAAACCAGGTACGGTCAGCGCTTGCACATCTGTCACGATCCATCCTTCTGGCAAACGTTCAATTTCCTCTGAAGGAGCAACGCCTTTCATTGCAATAAACTCGCCGCCGTCAGCCAATAAATGCCCAGACCAGTTAATGAAGTTACACAGCTCGGAAAATGCACGTGAAGTAATGACGTCGAACTTTTCCTTCACTTGCAAAGACTCGACCCTTCCCGTGTAGACCGTCACATTACTTAGGCCAAGCTCAGTTTTTGCTTGCGTCAGGAAAGCAGTTTTTTTGCTGACGGTATCGATCATGGAAATGCGGATATCAGGATAAGCAATTGCCAGCATCATTCCTGGTAAGCCTCCGCCAGCGCCGACATCCAAAATGTTTTTTGCGTCTTTAAATGCAGGTGCCGCAGACAGGGAGTCCAGCAAATGCTGTTTCACCATTTCTTTAGGATCACGGATAGCGGTCAGGTTATAAACCGTATTCCATTTCGACAATAGTATCAAATAGGCAATCATTTTATCGATTTGGGCATCACTCAAATCGAGACTTAATTCCTGGATACCACTGGCAAGCATCATACGCAATGCTGAAAAATCACCACTCATTCTACGTCGTCTCCTGCATCCTCAGCGACCAGCTCCCGGGTTGCCGCAAATTCTTTAAATCCCCTTTTTTTCAAATGCACGAGCAGCAGAGAAATGGCAGCAGGCGTCACACCTGAGATACGCCCACATTGCCCCAAGGTTTCGGGCTGATGTTTATTGAGCTTCTGACGAACCTCAATCGATAAACCACTGACTTCCATGTAATCAAAACCAACTGGCATTTTCAGATTTTCAAAATGAGCATGGCGCTCCACTTCTTTTGCCTGCCGATCAATATAGCCCGCATATTTAATCTGAATCTCAACCTGCTCTCGGACGGCCTCTTCGTCAACGCCCGGACCAGCCAGCGCCTGCCCTTCTACACCCTGCAGACTCATCAGACTTTCATAGGTCACTTGTGGCCGGCGCAGCAAATCTGCCAATGAATATTCGCGCTCTAAAGCCTTACCGACGACACGTTCAGCTTCAGCGTCGGCCAAAATACGTGGGTTTACCCAGGTTGAGCGCAGGCGTTCTAATTCACGTGAAACACTTTCACGTTTTTGCTCGAACATCTGCCATTGCGCATCACTGACGCAACCAAGCTGGCGACCGATTTCCGTCAGTCGCATATCAGCGTTATCTTCGCGCAGACTTAATCTGAATTCCGCCCGGCTGGTGAACATCCGGTAAGGTTCCTGTACACCTTTAGTAATCAGATCATCCACCAATACCCCGAGGTAAGCCTCATCACGGCGAGGTACCCACGCCTCCTTGCCCTGCGTTTGCAATGCTGCATTCAGGCCCGCCAGCATCCCTTGAGCTGCAGCCTCTTCGTATCCTGTGGTGCCATTAATCTGACCAGCAAAGAACAAGCCCTGAATTTGCCGCGTTTCCAGCGAGGACTTCAAACCACGAGGATCGAAATAATCATATTCAATCGCATAGCCCGGACGCAAGATATAGGCATTTTCCATACCGCGCATTGAACGTACCAGATCCAGCTGCACGTCAAACGGCAAGCTGGTGGAGATCCCATTCGGATAGAACTCGTTTGTCGTCAAACCTTCTGGCTCAAGGAAAATCTGATGCGACTCTTTGCTGGCGAAGCGATGGATTTTATCTTCAATAGATGGACAATAACGCGGACCCACACCCTCAATCACCCCTGTGTACATCGGGCTGCGGTCTAAGCCAGCACGGATGATATCGTGTGTCTTTTCATTGGTATGCGTGATCCAGCACGGCATCTGCTTAGGATGCATACTGGCCTTACCCATATAGGAAAACACCGGCACCGGATCAAGATCGCCGGGCTGTTCTTGCATCACAGAAAAATCGATACTCCGCCCGTCAATACGAGGCGGCGTACCTGTTTTCAAACGGCCTTGTGGCAACGCCAGCTCTTTCAGTCTGGCAGATAAAGAAATTGCTGGAGGGTCGCCCGCTCTGCCTGCCGAATAATTATTCAGGCCAACGTGAATTTTGCCATCTAAGAAAGTACCTGCGGTTAGCACCACTGCGCGGGCGCGGAATTGTATGCCTACTTGCGTTACTGCACCGACGACACGATTACCCTCCACCAGCAAATCATCTACTGCCTGCTGAAACAACCACAGATTAGGCTGATTTTCCAGGCGACTGCGTATCGCTTGTTTGTATAAAATTCTGTCGGCCTGCGCCCGTGTCGCCCGTACCGCCGGCCCCTTCGATGAATTCAAAATGCGGAATTGGATGCCCGCCTCGTCTGTCGCAATCGCCATGGCGCCACCCAGTGCATCAACCTCTTTGACAAGATGTCCCTTACCAATACCACCAATAGACGGATTGCAGGACATCTGGCCAAGCGTCTCAATATTGTGGCTTAATAATAGTGTGGACTGCCCCATACGTGCCGAGGCAAGCGCGGCTTCAGTACCGGCGTGACCACCGCCAACAACAATTACATCGAATTCTTTAGGATAAAACATAGCTAACTTCTGACAAACAAGGATTGCACGAGGCTCGATTATAGTTTGTTTTACGCCCCACTCACTTTTAACAAAGCAAAACAGCCAAAAAATTTAGCCCTACTGTTTCACGTGAAACAATAGGGCTAAATAAATAAACATTCGTTTTATCTCAAAGATTGTGTTTCACGTGAAACAATCATCTCAAAAATCCATCGTAACTTGTTTTGCAAATCAGGCAGATAACGACGAACAAAAACATTTTTCTGACAAACCCAGTACCATGTTTAATAGCGAGATGCGTTCCAAGTAAAGACCCGCCTATGCCACAAACCGCCATTAAGCCCCCGAGCATCCACAAGACATGTCCGCTGAAGCCAAACCACGACAAAGCCGCAGCATTACATGCGACGTTCAATACCTTCGCGACAGCCGATGCTCTTAAAAAATCGTAGCCAAAAAATCTGACGAACAGAAACATAAAAAAACTACCAGTTCCCGGGCCGAAAAATCCATCATAAAACCCAATAGCCGCGGCAACCAGCATTGCCAACCGGATTTCCTTATTTCCGGAAAACAGCGGCTTATCCGCCGAACCGAAATCCTTTTTTTTAAACGTGTAGATAGCAACAGCGATTAACACAAAAGGCAAGGTTTTACGCAAATGGGTAGGAGGAATATGTGTGACGAGATACGCCCCAAAAAAAGAAAAAAGAAAAGCCATCAAAGCTGCTGGTACCAACATTGCCCAGCGCACCCTCACCTTCTTCAAATAATTTCTTGCTGCAACTGTCGTTCCCCAGACCCCCGCAAATTTATTTGTCCCTAATAAAGTTGCTGGTGTCGTGCCTGGAAAAAAAGAAAACAATGCCGGAACTTGCACTAATCCACCGCCGCCCACAATCGAATCGACAAAACCTGCGAAAAATGCAGCTAGTCCCAACAAAAGCATATCTATCATGAAATTTATTAACCTTAATCAAAATACAGACAACATCTGGCAAGCTAGGGAGAATAACAATTCTTCGCAGTCTTAGGTAACACCGACACAATTATCTTTTGCCCGTCAAGAAAGGCTTGTGCCATGAATAATTTCGAATTCCAGACCGTCCCTCACCTCATCAGTGAATCCGGTGCGGCCAGTCGTTGCGGCGACATCATACGTAAATACTATCCGGAAGCCCGCCATGTGCTGGTCGTCACCGATACCGGATTTCTAAAAACGGGATTGGTGCAACCGGCTCTCGATAACATAAAAAGCCAGCAAATCCAGGTCAGTGTTTTTTCGGATGTGATTGCCGATCCACCGGAAGCTGTCGTCCTGCAGGCGGTTGCCAACGCGCGCAAACTTGGTATCGATCTCGTGGTCGGCCTCGGAGGTGGCAGTTCAATGGATGTGGCCAAACTGATCGCCGTTCTGGCCGGAAGCGAACAGCCATTATCGACCATGTATGGAATAGGTAATGTAAAAGGCGAACGCTTACCCTTAATACAGATTCCGACAACGGCAGGCACGGGTTCAGAAGTGACCCCGATCTCTATTGTTACTACCGGCAACACCACCAAAATGGGGGTCGTGGCACCGCAACTCTACGCTGACATCGCCATCCTCGATGCAACGTTAACGACAGGATTGCCAGCAAAAGTAACCGCAGCAACCGGAATTGATGCGATGGTGCATGCGATTGAGGCCTATACAACGCGCCATAAAAAAAATCCGATTTCTGACATGCTGGCGCGTCAGGCACTGAAATTATTGTGGAATAACATTGATCAGGCCTGCAGCAATGGCAGTAATTTAGCCGCGCGCCAGGCCATGCTGGTAGGTGCGATGATGGCCGGTCAGTCATTCGCCAATGCACCGTGTGCGGCTGTTCATGCGCTCGCCTATCCGATAGGCGGCATCTTCCATGTTCCACACGGTTTATCAAACTCACTGGTTTTACCACACGTCTTGCGTTTCAACGCGCCTGCGGCAGCAGAACTGTATGCGGAACTCGCTGAAATTATCGCGCCCGAGGCCATGGGCAGCGCAGAAGCACGCAGCAATGCCCTTATTACCGCGATGGAAGACCTCGCTGAGCGTACCGGTATCGAAACCCGTCTTACTCAGGTTGGCGTTACTGAGAGCGATCTCGACCGCCTGGCGGCGGACGCAATGCTGCAAACGCGTTTGCTGGGAAATAATCCCAGAGAAGTCAGCCTCGCCGACGCAAGGGCAATTTATGCTGCAGCACTATGAACTGCAGCTATTTGAAAAACCAGCAAAGACAAGACTGAATAGCTGCGTGGGTTTCACTACATAATCCTGCTGCGGGGATCATGGATATTGGACATCCGTTTTTTACAAAGAGCTGTGTTTATCCGGCAGTGGATAACATCCGTGTTTCACGTGAAATAAGCAAGAGAAGGCTCGTCTTAAGATGAAAATTAATTGCTATTTTTACATTATGTTAAAATTGATGTCATAAATGAAATACCCCGCTTTTGCGGGGTATTTTTTACGGCAGGACAAAATCTGAACTAGCTCAACTCAGTTTCGCTTTACGTACGCGCTGTAGCCGGTCACTCAACTCGCCGACAATTCCTTTACGGAACGCCAGTACGCAGACAATAAAAATCAGCCCTGTCACGATCGTGACGGAATCACCAAGATTACGGAACCAGTCAACCGTCGTCCAGTCCGCCAGCAGATTGCCGAGGTCACCAAGTTTATTCTCCAGCGCGATGATAATGATGGCGCCGACAATCGGGCCCACCAAGGTACCTAAACCGCCCACCAGGGTCATTAACACCACGAGGCCTGACATTGTCCAGTGCACGTCCGTCAGCGTCTCAAAACCGAGTACCAGCGTTTTAGTCGCGCCAGCTAATCCGGCAAGTGCGGCAGACAAGACGAAGGCCACGAGTTTGTACTTATCCACATCGTAACCAAGCGACACGGCACGCGGTTCGTTTTCTTTCACCGCTTTCAATACATGACCAAAAGGAGAATGAATCGCCCGCACCACCACGGCGAAACCTGCAATCGCAATTGCCAGCACCACGTAATACAAAGCCATATCCGATGTCAGATCCAGGCTTCCAAGCAATTTGCCTCGTGGGACGCCTTGCAAGCCATCTTCACCGCCGGTGAACTTCGCTTGCAAAAACACGAAGTACAACATCTGCGCCAATGCCAGAGTAATCATGGTGAAATAAATACCCTGTCGCCGTATTGCCAATGCCCCCATAACAAGACCGATCAGGGCCGCAGCGAGAACGCCAAGCACAATACCCAGTTCCGTCGGCAAACCCGCATCACGGATAGCCCAGCCGGCAATGTAACCTGCACCACCAAAAAATGCTGCATGACCAAATGACAGCAAGCCGGTAAAACCGATCAGCAAATTAAAAGCACAAGCAAACAAAGCAAAGCACAGCAGCTTCATTAAAAAGACGGGATAAACAAAAAACGGTGCCACCAGCAATACGGCAAGGGCAATCCCGTAGCCAATTTTTTTATTCATAGAAGCTCCGATTATTTTTCTTTGCCGAACAGGCCAGCAGGGCGAATCATCAGTACGATCGCCATCACAATGAAGACCACTGTGGCTGATAACTCCGGGTAAAACACACGCGTCAAACCTTCGATAACACCAAGTGCCAGCCCCGTCAGTATGGAACCGAGTATCGAACCCATACCACCGATCACAACAACCGCAAACACGGTAATAATCAGGTTAGAACCCATCAGCGGCGACACCTGTATCACCGGCGCCGCAAGAACACCGGCGAACGCCGCCAGCGCCACACCGAAACCATACGTCAGCGTCACCATCAACGGCACATTCACACCGAAGGCTTCTACCAGTTTCGGGTTTTCTGTACCGGCACGCAGATAAGCACCTAGTTTAGTTTTTTCGATCACAAACCAGGTCGCAAAACAGACTGCGAGCGAGGCAATCACCACCCATGCGCGATAGTTAGGCAGAATCATAAAACCGAGATTCGTTGCGCCCATTAAGGCATCCGGCACAGAATACGGTTGCCCGGACACACCATAGACAGAACGGAAAATACCTTCAAGCATCAGGGTGATACCAAAGGTCAGCAGCAATCCGTATAAATGATCGAGCTTATACAGCCAGCGCAACATGGTCTTTTCTATGATGACGCCGAATATACCGACCAGTACCGGAGCCAGAATCAGCATCACCCAGTAGTTGACGCCAAAATAATTCAAGCCCATCCAGGCCAGAAATGCGCCCATCATATACAGCGCACCATGCGCAAAATTAATCACATTCAGCAAGCCAAAAATGACTGCCAGTCCGAGAGACAGCATCGCGTAAAACGAGCCATTGACCAAGCCCAGCAACAGCTGGCTCAGCATCGCCTGAAGCGGAATACCAAATATTTCCATGGCACTCTTTAGAAAATAACCCACAGAATCAGCGGGCAGATGTCAGGAAAGGGATGTGCTTCTGCGTTGCAATTCACGATAATTACGCAGCCACGCACATCCGGTTTATGTATCAATACAAGCAGCTTAAACTTCCCTGCACCTGTTACAGGCGCAGGGAAATCTTTTCTTTATTTCCACAAAGCGCACTTGGATTCGGCTTTCGTAGTGAAAGCCTGTTCACCAGGAATAGTCTGCGCCACTTTGTAGTAATCCCAAGGCTCTTTCGATTCTGCTGGTGACTTCACCTGCATCAGATACATGTCGTGAATCATGCTGCCGTCGGCACGGATATAGCCATTTTTAGCGTAGATATCGTTGATTTTGGCGGACTTCATTTTTGCCATCACTTTTTCGGTATCATCGCTGCCGGCTGCTTTGACCGCGTTCAGATATTGCAGGGTTGCAGAATAGTCAGCGGCCTGCAGACTGGATGGCATTTTTTTCATTTTTTCAAAATAACGACGCGACCATTTACGCGCTTCTTCATTCTGATTCCAGTACCAGCTGTCGGTCAGGTACATACCACTCGTCAGATTCAATCCCAGAGAGTGAATATCATTAATGAACATCAGCAGACCAGCCAATTTCATGGTCTTGGTCACACCGAATTCATTCGCTGCTTTAATCGCATTGATCGTATCGCCACCGGCATTGGCCAGGCCCAGAATCTGAGCTTTCGACGCCTGCGCCTGTAACAGGAATGAAGAGAAATCAGAAGCAGACAAAGGATGTTTTACCGATCCGGCGACGCTACCGCCGGCAGCTTTAACCACACTCGCAGTGTCACTTTCCAGCGATGCACCAAACGCATAGTCAGCTGTCAGGAAATACCAGCTTTTGCCACCTTGTTTCACGACAGCAGAACCTGTGCCCTTCGCCAGAGCAACAGTATCGTAAGCATAGTGAATGGTATTCGGCGTGCATTCTTCGTTAGTCAGACGCGCTGTACCGGCACCGATAGAAATGAATACTTTTTTCTTTTCTGCCGCAACTTTAGACATCGACAAAGAAGTACCGGAATTGGTGCCGCCGATCAGCATGTCCACACCATCACGGTCAAACCATTCACGTGCGCGGCTTGCAGCGATATCCGCTTTGTTCTGATGATCAGCCGTGACCAGCACGATCTTTTTACCGAGTACGGTACCGCCAAAATCAGCGATTGCCATTCTGATCGCTTCTGCACCGCCGTTACCGTCGATATCAGAATACAAGCCGGAAATATCCGTGATAAAACCAATTTTTACAACATCGCCCGATACCTGCGCGCTTGCTGAACCTGTGAAAGCCGCAAATGCTGCACCCACTGCCAGACTGGCAATTTTAAATTTTGTATTCATTTGTCTTCTCCTATCGTTTTTATAAACGCCCGCGCCATTGCTATGGCTGCAGGAACCACCACCAATTCACACTCCCAACAACTCATTCAACACAGGCATTTTTTCCTGCAATTGCGAGGCTGCAAAAGTCTCGACTATCTGCCCATGTTCCATCACATAAAACCGGTCCGCCAATGGTGCAGCGAAACGGAAATTCTGTTCCACCATGACGATGGTGTAACCCTTCGCTTTCAGGGTGGTAATCATGCGCGCTAAAGCCTGTACGATCACCGGTGCCAGACCTTCGGAAATTTCATCGAGTAATAACAAACGCGCGCCTGTACGCAGAATGCGCGCGACTGCCAGCATTTGCTGTTCACCGCCGGACAGACGCGTACCCTGACTGTTTTTACGCTCGGCCAGATTCGGAAACATGTCGTAAATTTCTTCGACGGACATGCCCTGCACATCGCGTGACACCAGCGGCGGCAACATCAGATTTTCTTCTGTGGATAAGGATGAAAATATCCCTCGTTCTTCGGGGCAATAGCCAACGCCGAGATGCGCAACTTTATGCGTCGGCAAATGAATGGCTTCGACACCGTTAATTTTGATCGAGCCTTTGCGGGCGCCTGTCAGCCCCATGATCGCGCGCATCGTTGTCGTGCGGCCTGCGCCATTCCGACCAAGCAAAGTCACGACTTCACCCTGATTCACCACCAGGTTCACATCATGCAAAATATGCGATTCACCGTACCAGGCTTGCAGATGCGTGATCTCCAGCGCAGGTACTTTTCCGGATTGATTCGTTGCAACACTCATGCGTGCGCTCCTTCCAGTTCGCCGCTGGTGCTTCCCATATAGGCTTCCATGACTTTAGGATTTTTCGATACTTCAGCGTAAGTGCCTTCGGCCAGTATGGCACCACGCTGCAACACAGAAATTTTGTCGCAGATACCGGACACCACGCTCATATTGTGTTCGACCATCAGAATAGTGCGTCCTGCTGATACCTTTTTGATGAGCTCGGTCACACGATGCACATCTTCATGCCCCATCCCCTGCGTCGGTTCATCCAGCAACATCATCTCCGGCTCCATCGCCAGCGTCGTGGCAATTTCCAGAGCGCGTTTGCGGCCATAAGGCAAATCCACGGTCTTGGTATCGGCAAACTCTGTCAGATCGACTTCTGTCAGCAACTGCATCGCGCGCTCATTCAGGTTGTTGAGGCTGTTCGCACTTTTCCAGAAATGAAACGAGGTACCAAGGCTGCGTTGCAAACCTATACGTACATTTTCCAGCACGGTCATGTGCGGAAAAACAGCGGAAATCTGGAATGAACGAATGATGCCCTGGCGTGAAATCTGTGCCGGTTTAGCCGACGTGATATCACGCCCGTTAAACAGAATCTGACCGGAAGTCGGTACCAGGAATTTGGTGAGTAAATTAAAACAGGTGGTTTTGCCGGCACCGTTTGGTCCGATCAGCGCGTGGATATGCCCACGCTGCACCTGCAAATTCACTTCGCTCACAGCGGTGAAGCCCTTGAACTCTTTGGTCAAGCGCTTAGTCTCGAGGATGACATTGGTCATCGCGTCTCCTTATTGTCTTGCTTCAGGCCCTCTTCGGGGATCCAGTATTTTTAACATGACAAACTTACTGATCGTGCAGCAAGCATTTATTATTTTATTCAGAAAGCTCCGGTCACCGATATTGATGTTGCCACACGTCAATGCATTTAAGCTATATGCGACGCGCCTTTCAACAAATAGGGCACCGGCATTTCTCTGAGTTTTTGATAGTACCTATCAAACGGTTTTTTCAACAATACGGTATAACTACTGTACGTAGTTTCACGCAAGCCGACCTGAAAATAAAGTGCGTTTACCTTTCTTCTGACAAAATCGCCTGTGCCGCTTTTTCCGCAATCATGACGGTCGGCGAATTGGTATTACCCGATGTGATTGTCGGCATCACAGAAGCATCTGCTACCCGCAGTCCCGCGATGCCTATGATGCGTAAAGCGCTGTCAACAACCGCACTGGTATCATCTCGCCTGCCCATCTTGCACGTACCGACCGGATGAAAAATCGTCGTGCCGATATCACCGGCTGCTTTGGCTAATTCTTCTTCCGTGCGGAATTGCGCACCCGGTTTCATTTCTTCCGGCTGATATTTTTTTAACGCAGGTGCCGCAACGATCTTGCGTGTCAGCGTCAGCGAGTCCGCCGCAATCTTACGGTCTTCATTCGTACTCAGATAATTCGGCACAATTTTTGGTGCCGCCAAAGGATCGGCTCCGGTAATTCTGACATAGCCGCGCGACGTTGGGCGCAGGTTGCAGACACTTGCGGTGAACGCCGGAAAATCATGCAAAGGGTCGCCGAATTTTTCCAGCGACAAAGGTTGCACGTGGTATTGCAGATTCGGTGTCGCCTGCGATGCATCTGAGCGCGTAAAAGCGCCCAGCTGCGACGGCGCCATCGACATCGGACCACTCTGGAATAATGCATATTCGAGACCGATACGCGCCTTGCCAAGCAAACTGTTGGCCATCTTGTTCAGTGTTTTTGCACCCGAAATTTTGAAGGCAGAACGTATCTGCAAATGATCCTGTAAATTCGCGCCGACACCCGCCAGCTCATGCACCACCGATACACCAGCTTGCTGCAACTGGCTGCCGTTGCCAATTCCGGAATACTGCAAAATCGCGGGTGATCCTATCGCGCCTGCGGCCAGCACCGTTTCCTGAACGGCATCAGCAAACCACTCGCGGCCACCGCCAATAAATTCGACGCCGGTACAACGTTTGCCATGTTCGCCGTCAACAATACGCAGACGCCGGACCTGGCAGCCGGTCATAATCGTCAGGTTACTGCGTGTCGCTGCCGGTTTCAGAAAAGCTTTCGACGCATTCCAGCGTATGCCGCGTTTCTGGTTCACATCAAAATAGCCGCAGCCTTCGTTATTGCCACGATTGAAGTCGTCGGTTTTCGGGATGCCGACTTCTGCCGCCGCATCGCGAAATGCATCCAGAATTTCCCACGACAAGCGCTGCTTTTCTACGCGCCATTCACCACCCTGACCGTGAAATTCCACATTGCCACTGTAATGATCTTCGCTCTTTTTAAACAGCGGCAACACCTGATCCCAGCGCCAGCTATCGTCCCCGGTCAACGCCGCCCATTCATCGTAATCACGCTGCTGACCACGCATATAAATCATGCCGTTGATCGATGAACAACCACCCAGCACTTTGCCACGCGGATAGATCAGGCTGCGCCCGTTCAGACCCGGTTCGGCTTCGGTACGCAGCATCCAGTCTGTGCGTGGATTATTAATGCAATACAGATAGCCGACCGGAATATGTATCCACACATAATCGTCTTTACCACCGGCTTCGAGCAGCAGCACGCGCTTGTCCGGGTTCTTCGACAAACGATTCGCCAATACACAGCCGGCAGTACCGGCACCGATCACGATGTAATCAAACTGTCCTGCTGATTCCATGTATTTTTTCCTTAGCTTTTACGAGTCGCTGCCTGCATTTCCTGCACCAGCGTGGCGACCAGATCCGCAGCATGCACATCACGCGCGCGGGCAACGCCCTGCCCACACCACAGCGACATGAATTCAGTTTTATTTTCTTTTGCCGCTGCCGAGCGTATTGCTCCGGTCAGCGCGTTTTGCACAGGATAGGCCGGCACCTGATCTGCCACGGATTCCATCAGTTGCATGAAACGGTTATCCAGACCACGCGCAAAACGGCCGGAAAACGCGCGCGTCTGACGCGTGGTATCTCCGCCATCAGTGCGGGCATCAAGTAAGCGATGCTTGTAAGCCGGATGAATGCCGGATTCTTTCGTGGTCAGAAATGCCGTGCCCATCTGCACCCATTGCGCACCGGCAGCAAGGGCAGCAGCGATATCCCCACCGTCCATGATGCCGCCCGCAACGATCAGCGGAATCTGTATCTGCGGGCGGCAAACGGCCAGCAATTCTGCGGTCCTCAGCGTTGCATCCTGCTGCGCCCCGATGAAAGTGCCGCGATGTCCACCAGCCTCCGTGCCCTGCAGGCAAATCGCATCGGCACCGATCGCTTGCCAGACGACGGCTTCCGCCAGATTCGTCGCGGTACCGATCACCAGTATTCCGGCCTCGTGCAGACGCTGTACCTGGCTGCCATGCAAAACATCGAAAGTAAAACTGGCGACGGCTGGTCGTGCGGTGATCAAGGCATCTAATTGCGCTTCAAAATCCTCGCACCAGCGGGTCGGTGTCGGCAAGGTGCTCCAGCCTAATTCAGCGCACACCGGTTGCAGCAATAATTTGGCCGCCTCTATCTGGGCAAAATCGACTTGCGGGCGCGTCTGTACAAACAGATTGATGGCAAAGGGTTTATCCGTCAGGCGGCGGATATGTTCGGCCTGCTCAATGATCGCCAGCGGCGTCAGCAAAGGCGCAGCGAGAGAGCCGAGCGCACCGGCTTCCGATACTGCCGCCACCAGTTCCGGCGTCGTCGCGCCGCCTGCCATCGGTGCCTGGATAATCGGGTACTGGCATAAGGTGTTGATCGTGAACATCGTGGTTCTTTCACATACTGGGGAGGAGTATGAGTTACTGCACCCGTTATCTCTTTTATTTATAAGGACATCAGATGCAAACCGAAAGATACTCCCCCATCCCGCAGAAGTAATCTGGGTGCGGAGGGTTATTCGGGCTGCTCCCGGCACGTCTTTACAACATCAACGCACCGAGAGCAGAGGAAATTACTTCGCTACCGGCATCGTGAATTCAGCACCTTTGCCTATGCTGTCTGGCCAACGCTGCATCACGGATTTGTAGCGGGTGTAGAAGCGTATGCCTTCTTCGCCATACGCATGCTGATCACCAAATAAAGAACGTTTCCAGCCACCAAATGAATGCCATGCCATCGGTACAGGAATAGGCACGTTAATACCGACCATCCCGACCTGAATGCGGCGTGAAAATTCGCGTGCGGTGTTGCCGTCAGAAGTGAACAAGGACACGCCATTACCGAATTCATGGCGGTTGATCAGCTCCACGGCCGAGGCAAAATCCGGTACGCGGACAATGCACAACACCGGCCCGAAAATTTCTTCGCGATGAATTTTCATGCCTTCTTTGACGTGGTCAAACAGTGTGCCGCCGAGGAAGAAACCAGCTTCATGACCAGGTACAGAAAAACCGCGTCCATCGACCAGCAATTGCGCACCTTCAGCAACACCGTCAGCAATATAGCCTTCGATTTTTGCCTTGTGCACGGCGGTCACGACCGGGCCCATTTCGGCATCGGCTTCCATACCGTTTTTGATTTTCAGGGATTTCACCCGTGGTACCAGCGCAGCCACCAGTTTATCGGCCACATCACCGACCGCCACCGCGACAGAAATCGCCATGCAACGTTCACCGGCGGAACCATAGGCCGCGCCCATCAAGGCATCGACAGCCTGATCCAGATTTGCATCCGGCATCACAACCAGATGATTTTTCGCACCACCGAGTGCCTGTACGCGCTTGCCCAGGCGTGTGCCTTCGCTGTAAATATATTCGGCAATCGGCGTTGAACCAACGAATGAAATTGCGGACACATCCGGATGCTGCAGCAAGCCATCCACAGCGACTTTATCGCCTTGCAATACGCCGAACACGCCATCTGGTAAGCCCGCTTTTTTCAACAGATCAGCAATCAGCAATGCGCAGGAAGGATCGCGCTCGGACGGTTTCAGAATAAACGTATTGCCAGTCGCAATCGCCAGCGGCGCCATCCACATCGGCACCATGAAAGGGAAATTAAATGGCGTAATACCCGCAGTCACACCCAGCGGCTGACGCAGATTGTAGTTATCAATACCGCCGCCGATGTTGTCGGAAAACTGGGTTTTCAACAGTTGCGGCATACCGCAGGCAAATTCAACGATTTCTATACCACGGGTGACTTCGCCCATCGCATCCGACAAGACCTTGCCATGTTCGCGCGTAATCAGCGCAGCGATCTCCTTATGATGCTGATCCAGCAGTTCTTTGAATTTGAACATAATGCGCGCACGTTTGAGTGGTGCGGTATCCGCCCACGCCGGTGCTGCCGCTTTGGCCGCTGCCACCACCGCATTCACCTCGTCCTGATTCGCCAGCACCACTTGCGCCACCACAGCGCCCGTTGCCGGATTAAACACGTCCTGCTGACGGCCACTGGCCGAGCTTACTACCTGGCCATTCATAAAATGCTGTATCAACGATGTCATAAGAAACCCTTAGTCAGAAATGGAAGTTCAATCGCAGATTAATAGACTACCCATAGCAAATCCAATTAATTATTTTCAATAGCAACATAAGACATGCTTATAATATTCAAAAAATTCTGCGTGCCAGTGTTATCAACACCAGTTTATATCCCACGCTGATGGAGACAACATGGATTTCACTCAATTACGTGCCTTTGTGACTGTCGCCAGAGAAGGTAATCTGACCCGCGCCGCCGAACGTCTGCATGTCACACAACCCGCCGTCAGCCTGCAAATCAAAGCATTGCAGGAAAGCCTGAATTTGCAACTGTTCAGCCGCAGTGCCAGCGGCATGACACTGACCAATGACGGCGCCAAATTACTGCCGTATGCAGAACGCGTCTTAAGTTGTATCGTTGAATTTCGTCAGGCATCGAATTCTTTACACTCCACGCTGAGTGGAGAACTGGCGATAGGAACGATACTTGACCCTGAGTTCACCCGCCTCGGTGCGTTTCTGAAACGGCTGGTGGAAACTTATCCACAGTTATCCACACGACTGCAACAAGGGATGTCCGGCTCGGTGTTACAACAAATCCGCGCGGGTAGTCTTGATGTCGGCTTTTACATAGGTGAAGCCCCCGACGACGTTAAAACACCTATCTACAGTGTGGTGCTGACTAATTTTACTTATCGCGTGGTCGCACCCAGCGGCTGGAATAAGCGCGTGCTCGGTCAGAGCTGGCAAAGCCTTGCACAGCTACCATGGATATGGACACCGCCCGAATCGGCACACAATCGTCTGCTGACAAAAATCTTTGCCGGACTCAATCTGACGCCGAATAAAGTCGCTCTGGTCGATCAGGAACCGTCGATGCTGGATCTGGTGAAATCGGGTGTTGGTCTGAGTCTGATCCGCGATTCGATTGCGATACGGGAAGCACATGCACATGGTCTGGTCATCGCCGATGCCGTCAGCGTTGAAACCCAACTATGTATTATTTGTCAGGAAAAACGCAAGAACGAAGCGATGATCGCCGCCAGTTTTGAGCTGATCAAACAATGCTGGCAATTACTGATTTAGCTGTTGTACGGGTGGATGATGAGCGCGCAAAAACACGATCAAAAAATAACATTCAGCCGAATTTCGTTACATCAGATTCACATAGTATTTGCAGTTTTTATTATCTGCCATTTTTATTACCATTAAGGACATCTGTTTTTCAGAAAAAACTGATACAAGGTATACAATCCACTCCAGACCGCCACTGACAAAAATAAATCTCAGCACTGGTGCTGATCTTCAGGGACGTACAGAAAGTAAATGCTTTGAAAACCCAGACTCTTATTCTTCTCTCAGCCTGTGTCGCCACTCTGCCGCTGACCGCGCAAGCGGCAGATCTGCGTTTGCTGATACAGGAATACGCACCGTTTTCATATACTGACCCGAAGACGGGTGAAATCCGCGGCTTCGTCACAGACAAAATTATGGAAATCATGCGGCGGGCAGGTGAAACAACGGAGATCAGCAGCACCTCACTCGCACGCGGATTGAACGCCACACTGAACGACGATAACACTTGCCTGTTCGCTTTTCGCCGCACTCCCGAACGTGAAAATCTATTCAAATGGGTCGGCCCGCTGACCAATGATAACTGGGTACTGTACGGCCGGAAAAACGATAGCCGCGTATTAAAAAAATTTCAAGATGCAAAACCCTACGCTATCGGTTCCTACAAAAATGCGGCAACAGGTATACAACTGAGCGAACAGGGTTATCACATCATTTTCGCCAGTGAAGACGATGACAACCCGCGTTTACTCGTCAACAAACGTATCGATTACTGGGTGGTTTCTGAATTACACGGTATGTCATTGGCACAGCAAATGGGCTATGCCAATGACATCGTACGCGCCGCCCGTTACAAAAATATCGAACTCAATATGCTGTGTAATATCCGCATGGATAAACAACGCATTGATCTCTTTAACAAAATCAACCGCGACTTAGAGAACGACGGCACGATGGAAAAACTGATGCGTAAATATGGAATCCGCTGATGGCACGCACAACAAAAGCAAGCAATGCCGTACAAAGACTGAAAGAACGGAGTAAGGGTGCAGCCTATTCTATGGTCAGCATGGCCGATGGCCGCTTTTTTCTGACCCGTTCTGACGGTACCGCTACACCTGAGAGATTAAGCGAGCCGATGGAAATCGATGCCTTTGTCTCTTTCGTCAATTCTCTCGAAAAACAGGCGCCTAAAAAAGTCAGTAAGCTCGATCAGGCATTTGAACAAAAATTACAAAACGCAAAAAAATAATCCACACACATGACGTGCTCATCATGAGTCTGTTATTTATTATCCCAGTCATGATTTACTCAAAAAGGATGTTTTATTTATGAAATCCCATCTGCTTGTTGCTGCTTTTGGCTTATCTGTTTTTTTCACAAGCGGCGTTGCCACTGCACAGATGCAAAGTGATACCAGCGTTGTGGCCAGCACACTGCAAAAAATCGACATCAAAATCGGCACAGGACAAGAAATTGCGACCGGAAATAATGCCCTGGTTCATTACACCGGCTGGCTGCATGATCCTCTTGCTGCGAAAGAACACGGTACTCAGTTTGACAGTTCATCCGGCCGGCCACCATTCAGTTTTACTGTCGGTGCAGGCAGAGTGATTAAGGGCTGGGAGCAGGGCATTATCGGCATGAAAGTCGGCGGCAAACGTACCCTGATTATTCCGCCGGAGCTGGCATACGGTACGCGTGGTGCTGGTGGCGTCATACCACCGAATGCCACCCTGATTTTTGATGTGGAATTAGTCGGAATACGGTAAAAAAATTCTGCTGATGCACATCCTGAACCGGATGTGCTTACTTGGTGTCAGTAGCTTGCGGGGCTTCCGGTTGCGGTGGATAGAATGTATACACCGCATAGAAAAAACAGGAGACCGCCAGCACGGTCACCGCTGTTCCAATAAAAAACAGCGGTTCCAGACCCAGCGGAAAAACAAACTGATACCAGTTAATGAGGCCGGACAATATCATTGTGGCGAAAGAAATATTCATTAACAGACCAGACCGACGCATGGTCGCTGCCGCAAACAACAGCATGACCAACAGAGATAATAAAAAGCTGACAAATCCCATCACAATAAGACCTTTTATTTTTTGTAATCTTAGAAAAATAACATAATGGTATTGTCCCGGCTTGAGTTTTACGTCGTTTTAAAATATCCACACAGCAGGATCACCAATGGCTTATTTGCTCGCACTTGATCAGGGAACCTCCAGTTCACGCAGCATAATTTTTGATGAGCAAGGTCAGATTATCGCTTCGGCACAGCAAGAATTCCGTCAGCTGTTTCCGCAACCGGGCTGGGTTGAACATGATGCCATCGAGATCTGGCAAAGTCAGTTTGCGACTTGTCAGCAAGCGATGCGCAACGCCGCTTTACAGGCAAATGACATCAGCGCCATCGGCATCACGAATCAGCGCGAAACCACGGTGTTATGGGACAGAAAAACCGGCCAGCCTTTGTACAATGCGATCGTCTGGCAAGACCGCCGCACCGCCGCGTATTGCGAAGAGCTGCGCACACAGGGCTATGCTGAAAAAATCCAGGCAAAAACCGGGCTGATACTCGATCCGTATTTTTCGGCAAGCAAACTCAAATGGCTGCTCGATCATATTCCCGGCGCACGCCAGCGGGCGGCACGCGGTGAACTGGCATTCGGCACAATCGATACCTGGCTGGCGTGGCAACTCAGCGAAGGTAAGCTGCATGTGACCGATATCACGAATGCCTCACGCACCATGCTGCTGAATATTCATCAGGGACAATGGGATCAGGAATTACTTGATCTGTTTGATATTCCGGCTGCGGTGTTACCCGACGTGTCGCCGTCAAGCCATCTATTTGGTCACTGCGCTTTACTTGGCAGCGCCATCCCCATCGCCGGTATCGCTGGTGATCAGCAAGCAGCGCTGTTCGGGCAGGCGTGTTTTACACCCGGCATGGCAAAGAATACCTATGGCACCGGCTGTTTCATGCTGATGCACACCGGCGCGCAAGTCGCCACATCGCACAATGGTTTAATCAGCACAAGTGCTTGTCAGACGGGCCTCACCAGCCAATATGCGCTTGAAGGCAGCGTCTTTATTGGGGGAGCCGTTGTGCAATGGCTACGCGATGGGCTGCAGGCGATACAACATTCCACCGACGTCGAACAACTCGCCAGCAGCGTGCCGGATTCGGGCGGTGTGGTCTTTGTGCCTTCGTTCACCGGCCTTGGCGCACCGTACTGGGTGGCCGATGCCAAAGCGGCGATAGTCGGCCTCAGCCGTGGCAGCACCGTTGCCCATATTGCCCGCGCAGCGCTGGAATCGATTGCATTTCAGAGTACAGCGGTGTTGCTGGCCATGGTGAAAGATGCGGTCTCCCCGATCACAGAATTGCGCGTTGATGGTGGTGCGGCAGCCAATAATCTGTTGCTGCAATTTCAGGCAAATTTACTCGGCATTCCCGTCATACGACCGAAAGTCACCGAAACTACGGCGCTGGGGGCGGCTTTTCTCGCGGGGCTGGGTGCCGGTATTTTTGCGAATCAGGATGAATGCGCAGCGACCTGGAAAATGGACAGACAATTTATACCGACCATGAGCCGTACGCAGGCGCAATCGCTGATGGCTGAATGGGAAACGGCGGTAAACCGGGTACGCTGAACATTAACGCACAAGGCAGTCAGCCAGCGATAAGGTCACCGTGAACACGGTTTATGGATAAAATGGAGGCTGGTTCGTCATCGGCAATGACGATGAACAAAGCGGATCTGCTTTCGTTTTGCGGAACACAGCGTAGCTTCACCTGCGATTGACGCAGCATTTGATGCTCAGCATTTTATATTTTCTGTACTTTTTACTGCTCTCCACTCATGAAACTCAAGTCCGCTCTGGTTCTGGCCATGCAATTATTCAGTGTCTCAGTCTTTGCTGCTGACGCGCCGTCAACGCCAGCTTCACCATCGGTATCAGTTTCCCAATCCGTGTTCGTCGTCGCGCCGGAAGATTTGCCAAAACAACCTGCCGGCGTCGTGATCGATACGCCAAAAATGCCGGAACCGGAAAAGAAAAAAGAATCTCCTCGTATCACCGCCGCACAAGTCTGGTCTGGCCCAGTGCCGTTATCGGGTGGTTTGTTTTTTCTGGTCGCATCGATGCCGGTGTTAGCCTCGCTTTATTTCGCGTATCAGTTGTATCTGTTCATCGTTGCCCGTCGCCGTCGCTTAGCTGTGCGGCATATTCAGGATAACTGAGCGTAACGTTCGCCGACGCGGCGAACGCAAATCGTTTTTCACCAAAACTTCATCTGTTTGTCACCAGCCTGTCACCTGCCCGGCCTACAGTCTCTGTTATCCATAACGATAATCGGAGAACAATATGTCCAGCAAAGCACTGATCGCCAGCGCGGTGTTTAACTCGACGACCCAGGGTCGTAAAGGCATCGCTGACAAACTGTTCGCGCACTGGTTCAGCCGCCTCGTCCATGCGCAGGTCTGGGAAGACCCGCAAGCCGATCTGCATGCGCTGCAATTACGTCCCGGTGCCAACATCGTCACGATTTCTTCCGGCGGTTGCAACGCGCTGGCGTATTTATCTGCTGAACCGGCAGCCGTACACGCGGTTGATCTGAACGCCGCCCATCTGGCGATGCTCAACATCAAACAGACCGCAATCAAACATCTGCCCGATTATGATGCCGTGCTGGCCTATCTCGGTGACGCGAATCATGCCGATAATCTGAAACGGTATAAACGTCATATCCGCCAGCACTTATCCGAAGATGCGAGTAACTTCTGGGAAAGCCGCACGATTACAGGCAAACCTCGTTATTACTACTTTACCGATCAGGCTTATCAATATGGTTTGCTGGGCCGCTTCATCAGCGTTGCCCACAGTTTTGTCAGATTGATGGGCGGCGACATGAGCAAAATGCTCGAAGCCCGCAGCGTGCAGGAACAACGCGATATATTTGACCATGACATTGCCCCGGTATTTGATACAGGTTTGTTCAAACTGCTGGCGCAACAGCCGCTGGCGCTGTATAGCCTGGGTGTACCAATCTCGCAGTTCGCAGCGTTAAAAAAAGATGCAGGAGAAGGTTTGCATGTCTTGTTCAAAGAAAGAATGCGCCATTTATCCTGCGATTTTCCACTCGATCAGAATTGTTTCGCGCAACAGGCGTTTGGCCGGTGTTATGACATACGGCGACAGGCAGCTTTGCCCATGTATTTGCAACAGGCGCATTTTTTCAGCCTGCGCCGTAATATCGACCGCCTGCATGCGCATCATCTGACACTGACGGATTTCCTGCGTACTCAGCCGCGTGCCTCGATGGATGCTTATGTGTTCCACGATGCCCAGGACTGGATGGACAAACAGCAACTCGTCAGTCTGTGGGAAGAAGTCAACCGCACTGCGGCTCCCGGCGCAAGAGTCGTGTTCCGTACGGCGGGTCAGTCATCTCCACTAGAAGCGGCATTACCAACAGCATTGTTATCCACATGGCATACCGATACGGAACATAACCGTGCTTTACACGCGACAGACCGTTCGGCCATCTATGGCGGCATGCATCTTTATCAAAAAAACTGAGTCTTTTCCTGATTTGAATACTTCCATCCCACCACGTCTGGTGGCTGATGCCCTCTGGTTGCTAACCGCACGTTCGCGCGGCGGCAATCATTGGGTCAGTAATGCCCATTGCCAGATCCAGACCATAGAATTTGGTGGCCACAGCCATCCCGTCAGCCTGCTTGAACACAGCCAATGGCAGGAATGCGCCGCGTCCAGCCCGCGTACTGCCTTACTGCGTGTCAACCGTCACTGCCGGTCGTCACCGGTATCCGCCGTTGCCCGTATGGTTGATACGCTGTCCTGCCTGATCTACGGGCCGCTATCGGCACTCATGCACACTGGCAAGCTGGATCAGGCGGCGCTGGTTGGCAATTACCTGCTGCCGGTTACGTTTTATCCAGCCTGGAATGCTGACGATATCAGACTGATGACAGAAAAATTGCAGACAGCCCATCCGCAACGTCCATTGATGATGCAGCATCTCAGCACAGAAGTCTGCCCGCAACTGATGCAGCATCTGCGTAATCTGGGCTGGAAAATGATAGCGACACGCCGGGTTATGCTGGCGGACCCGCAGCAAAGTCATCAGAGCAATTTATTAGCTGAGGCTGACGTCAGTATTGTTCCTCATGATCAGCTCACTGATCATGACCTGCACGAATTGTATGCGCTGTACAAGCAGCACCAGGCGCAGCATAAAAATCATCTGCAGGCTGATTTCAGTCTGGCATTTTTTGAATTATGTCTGGAAACCGGTTTTGCCGGGCTGACCGGTCTGCGCTGGCGAGGGCGCTGGGCCGGTGTGCTCGGAACCTATACACAGCCAGGCTGCAGCTGGCTTAGTGCGCCATTAATGGCATGGGATCACAAGCTGCCCGCAGCAGTAGACGCCGATCGCATTCTGCAACAACTGTTCATCGATGAAGCGAAGCAAAAACAACTCAACGTGCACTGGGGAACTGAACTGAAAACAGATCCCGGTAACGGCAGCGTTGCTGTTGAATATACCGCGATTTACGATCAACATCTGCCATCTTCTCAGAAAACCGCTCTCCACTGGTTCTCTGCAGTTTTTCAGCAATGTGTTTTCCGGTCATCAGCCGCAACCATCAAGCGGCGATCAGAATAAGCGTTATTCCTGATGAATCAAGCAGCCTGCATCCTCATTTTTTGACCAGGTCCGTATAAAAGATAACAGCTGCCTAGCCAGTGCTGTGTTCATCTGTACTCAGCAAACCCGGCTCAGAATCACGCAAAAACCCTGTGGATAAAGCCTTGTATATCCACGGTATGCTTTGGGGAAAACCAGCATAGTTTTCCCCAGGCATTTATTTATCCCAAAACTGTCATCAAACGATACAAGGTTTATCAGAACAGATATACAGTCGATAAGTCTTTGTTTATGTGAATAAATATAGACTTATCCACAAAATAGTGCGACGTTAACTATCACTACTATGTATATATAAAGTAAGTCATATAAGTAAACCTGTTACGGATACTTTTCAGCATTTTTGCCGTTGGTGAAACAAAAACAGAGTCAGATTGAAAAATTGCTCAAACCAGATCCGGTATTAGCAAGGACTTAAAAAAAATGATCCGGATTCCGACAATCGGATTTCAAGAATATGTATTTTTTTAAAAAAGCCTGCCTTTTTTTTCAATCAGCAATGGAAAAACAAAAAACACGTGTTGAAAAGTCAGATTTTTTTAACGCTGCTGACAGCGAGGACAGAAAATCCCCGTTTTTGCAGACACTTTTTTATAAAAACAGCCATAAAAAAGCAGAAAAACCACGAAATTGAAAAATATTTTTGTGGATAAGCTCACGGATATCCACTGCATATATTGTGCGTAAACAAGTAAATGCTGTTCAGACATTTTTCTATCCCGATTTTGTCCTGTGCATATACAGACTTTTTGCACCGCCTTATCAATTGCTTAAATAATTGATTCTGTGGATGTTTACTGACTTATCCACAGAACAGGCAAGATGTTAACAACTACTACTACGTATATATAAAGTTATTATCTTTAAAGGTATCCACAAGCAAAAAAACGGAAACCCCCGCAAGCAAAAATTTCCTTTAGAATCCGTTACTTAGAAATCCAGCACCGCTTGTAATAGGTGCTCCTTTTTTTCTGAGGATATTTATGAAACTCCGGCATACCGTGACATTCAGTCTGTTGTTCAGTCTTTTACTGAGCGTTGCTCACGCTCAGACGGCAAAACCGACGGATGCGTCCATCAGAGAATTGTTACTGGCAACGCAGAGCAAAGAATTGCTGCAATCGGTACAGTCACAGACGGACAACATGACGGCCACCATCATGCGTGATGCAGCGTACGGAACCAAAGTTGACGAAGAAAAGCAAAAAGCGCTCGATAAATTCCGCGACAAGATTATTGCAATACAAAAAGAAGAATTGTCCTGGGAAAAAATGGAACCAATGCTGATCAACATCTACGCCAGCTCGCTGACACAGGAAGACGTTGACGGCATTACGGCGTTTTATAAATCTCCCGCCGGCAAAGCTTATGTACAGAAAATCCCTGCGATCATGCAGCAAACCATGACGCAAATGCAGGCAAAATTAAAGCCGATGGCGGAAAAAATAAAACAGGCACAAAAAGAATTGAATGAAGAATTTGCCAGTATTGATAAAAAGAAAAAATCATTAAAATAATTTATCTTCTCTTAAATATCGTTAAAAATAAAATAAATACCATTAAAAGTAGTTAATTTATTTTTTTGAGCCTGTAAATAAATTTGTGTAAATGTCCACGGTCTATTAACCTCTCGAGCGAGGAATTACCGATGGACATTTTAATGGATAGAGAAAAACTGAAAGCTTTGGCAAAGGATATCGGGCGCTGGCAACCCGGTTTGATAAATTGAAGCGAAATTATGAAAGTGTCGTCGCCATGGCCTGTGCTTTTTTATGGCTGCCTATGTGAAACGTCAACAGACCCTAGAACAGACCCTCTGGCAGCGTTACCCCTTTATTCCAGCCACCAGCAGCGTTCCGTCGGTGCCAGAAGTCATATTCAAGCGAGCTATACAGATGAGCTTTATGAAACATCTTCCACTCAAGTGCAGACTTGTACTTGGCCTCTTCTCTCTTAGCCCGGCTGAGATTGCTCGATTTGCCAACCTGATGCCGACACTCAATACGGCCGGGGCTGGCGTAGGCATAGCGAATAAAGCCTGACATTGGCACCGGAGATTTATAACGAGGAATCCTGACCGACACCGCAGGATCAAGCCCCTTACACAGATACTGAAAATATCGCCATTGCCGCCCGATAGGATCACTGGGAGGGCCGACTACCTTCACGATGCCTTTGGGAGTTGGGCTCCGCTTGGACAGTGGGGCAACACGGTTCTTAACCCACTCTCTGAATTCCTGCCGGATTTCCAAGGGGACCCCCGCAAGAATATGGGTATGGAACCCAGCACTTCTAGAACATTCATGCGTGTAAATCCAGAATAGCGGATGAAATGCTGACTGCCCGGACTTCACGCGCACCTTGTTTTTATAGGCATACCAGCCATTCAGATGGCGGAAGAAATCATCTTGTAGTACTTGTGCCGCTTCGACGTGATCGGTGTAGCCCATCCGCCCCCATTGGATGATGATATGAACATTCATCGCAACACCATGAGCATTGGCAAAACTGACAGCGCTGTACAGGTCGATGAACTGGGACTTGGTGATGTGGGTTGGGCTCACTTGGTCAGCACCTTGCCCGGCAAGATTTGTCACTCGCTGATTTCCCCGTTTCGTTCGCCCCGTTATCTTCCACGGGTAAATTTCCGGGTACATCGCCTCATCCTCTTTCTGTAAGTGGTTGAGATGTTCCGCCCGAATAATTTCTGTCACCCCCATTGCTGCCTGAAAAATACTGGCATAGAGGCCATCACCATCCATTCGTGGCATTTTCCTACCTTTGTGATCGTGCCCCATTTCGCCAGACTCGATCAGATTGCGGGCTTTTTCCTCGCGCTCGGCACGAATTAACTCTTTCAATGTATCAGAAATTTTTAGTTCGAAAGAAGATGACATTAATCAACTCGGATTATTGACTAGACAACTTTATTTCTTTTGAGATTAGCAAAAAGGAGAAGTGAATATAACAGCGGCGCAAGAATGTATGTCACGTAACCTTCGGCAGCCTTTCTGCTCCCATCAATGAAGACAAAAATCTCTGTAAAAGCAATTATTACTGCAGGCCCAGATACAATCCCCAGTAAAATTGTATTTATAAGGCAGCCCACCCAATCATCATCATCATCTCGCCAAAGTATTATTGAGAATGTCAGTTTTTTTAAAACGAACGGCATCATTATGAAAAACGCCAACCCAATAAGAAACCTTACCGGTTCTTGTCCAAAAGCCAGCCCAATCAACGACAATAAAACTGTAGAAATTGAGAGTGCGATTAAAACCCACTTTCTAAATCCTCCGAGGAGAACCAATGCCGTGATGCAAAATAACACCCCCAGTGCAGGTAACGCATAAGTTTCGTACTTGGGACTAAAGATTGCCGAACTTTTTACCAAGTCTCCAGAAAACGATGCGAGCTGGAGACCCATAAGATAGCCTAGCCCCGCATAAACCGCATTAATAAATTGATATATCGCAATAACTACAGATACTAATCCGCCAATTAAAAAAACAACAATTGCGCCCAAAATACACCCCGCTAGTATTTTTAAAAATTTAAGACAGGATTTCTATCCTGCAGTCGAAGATGCCATTAGTCTTTTGCAAACATCATAGCAATCATCAACATGTGAATTCCCTACGTATTTCATCGCGCCAAATCCAATGGCTGCATTCACAGCCCATCCAATAACTGGAACAAATTTTAGGACTTGTTTAGAGACCGCACGGCCAGCAACTTTTTTAAGCGACTGTGCAATTAATTGTTTTGTTACCTCAGTTCCAACCATTGCCAATCCGGCACGTTTGATAACTTGATATATCATTTGCTTGACAACAGGGTCGTAACCTTCTATTTGCTCGCTAGATAGGCCGAATTTTCTGTTTATGGCAGGAATAAGTTCCAATAGGATTGCGATATCGGCGGCAATATCTACCCCCGGCGTTGGTATGGCAGAAGTTCCAGCAGAAAGCGTTGCCCGCTTTGTAACCATGGATTTACACTCTTCTCTTAATTGATCGAGCTCTGCAGTTGTTTTTGGAAGCATAAAATTCCTTTTGAGAAACGAAGAGATGCGCCATTCCGGCAACTAGGAGTTATGGTGCTTTTGTCATTAATCATAATATGCATTCGGCAAAACCGCTACTAGCCGTGCGACACGTTCGGCTTGCTACTGCGAAGGGCAAGCCATAAAGAAATTCTGTGGCTCACTGAATCCATTGCTGAGAAGGCTACCGTTGGCCTTCACTACGCAAGGAGCCACACATGCAGTTAAACCGAATTCCCCTTGTCCCGGCAGCCATCCTCAAGGCGCATCGGGTCAATGAACCCGGCGACACCAGATTCAAGGCTGCCGCACGATTCCTGCAATCGCTATGGCGAGATGAGAGGGGATTGCCAATTGGCACCCATCGCTCCCCCAAAGGAAAGCGGCGGAAGCTGGGTAGTCGCCTCGATGCCGAGAGCGCCAAGCAGGGCAGCAACTTCCTCACAACCGACATTGCCAAGCTGGCACTCCGCGAGTCGGTCTATCGGGAAATCGGCGCAGTCATCGAACAGGAACGGCTCTGGACCAACATGCTCTCCAGCCAGCCCTTGTGTTTCAACCTGTTCGGCCGGATGAAGCTGGACGCGGAGAAGGCCAATCAGTTCTTCCGCCACCTGTTCCCCGATTTTGTCGCGGCAGTGAAGGGGATTTACTTCGAGCATTCACCAGGGCGCGGTGATCCTGCCTTCACAGACGACAACAGCGCCTTTGATGTTTTCGTCGTCTGCATCACCCCGGATGGTGAAACCGGCTTTATCGCTATCGAGATGAAGTATTCGGAAACAATGGCCGAACCTTTGGCCGGGCTACGCCCTCGCTACAATGAGCTTTCCCGGCAGGCTAGCATCTACAAAGACCCGGATGCTCCAGCCTTGCGGGGGAATCCGGTGCAGCAGTTGTGGCGGGAACACATGCTTAGCCGATCCATGATTCACAATGGCCTGTATTCAACCGGGCGCTTTGTCGTGATCCACCCCCAGCAGAACCACCAATGCCGGGTAGGAGTGAATGCCTACCGGGAGCATTTGGTTTCTGCAGCCCCCCAAGAATCGGGCTTCCAAGTCATCACACTGGAAGACTGCATCGCCGCCTTCCGGGCCATTGGAGATGCCGAGGCCGCCGATGCTCTACACGGCCGTTACTTGGATTTTGGAAAGGTGGAGCAAGCCATCTTTGGGTAAAATGGCGGGGCTGGGGGATTCGCTTCTCAGCCCTGAATTAGAGACAAACTCCGCCCCCACTGTACGCAGACGTTCGCCCCTATCCGAGTAAATTGGGGGCACATTTGGGGGCACTTTATGAAAGCCCCCGACGCCATGAGCAGAGAAATCAAGCCTTCCAGCCCTTTCTTCCTGTTCAACGTCTGAGCACAAACGTCTGAGCACAAACGTCTGATCCTGATCTGATCCTCTCAAAGTAGCGAACAGATAGCAAAAGCGGAACCTCTGACTGGTTCCGCTTTTTTATTCTGCAGTCTGTTTTGACTTTGCAGTACGATACCCGTTGATGTTAAGCTGACTACTTTTGCCAGAAGGCATTAAAATAGCTCAACTCCCCGTCGCAACTCTCTGAACCACCGCATGCCTTCTATTGCCGAACTCACGATTTATCCCGTCAAATCCTGTGCAGGTATCGCACTGACTGAAGCCGTTATTACGGCAAGCGGGCTCAGTTATGCCGGTGTCAGCGACCGTGAATGGATGGTGGTCGATGAACGAGGGCTTTTCCTTACGCAACGCGAATATCCGCTCATGGCATGTCTGCGGATCACAATCGCTGCTGACACATTACAGATCGATACGAATAAGATGGAAACGCTCTGTATTCCCCTGGCGGCAAATAAGGAAGTAAAGCAGATCAAGGTTCAGGTGTGGGACACGGAAATTATTGCCGATGATGCCGGCGACACTGCTGCCAACTGGTTCAGTCAGGCTCTTGCAACCAAATGCCGGCTGGTGCGTTTCTCTGCTCAGGCACAGCGTTATGCCAATACCAAATGGACTGGCGACACACTGGCACCAACCCGCTTTGCCGACGGTTACCCTTTGCTATTGATTGCACAGGCTTCACTCGACGACCTGAATCGCAGAGCGCTTGCTCAGGGTCGCCATGCGCTGCCGATGAACCGTTTCCGGCCGAATATTGTCATTGATGGCGTTGAAGCATTTGAAGAAGACTATGCAGCCAGCTACCGGCTGGACAATGGCCTGCAGCTGCGTCCGGTTAAACCCTGCCCGCGCTGCCCGATTCCGGCGATCGATCAGGTTACGGGTGAAATCGGTGAGAGCCCGCTCGATATTTTACAAAGCTATCGCGCCAACCCGATTGTTGATGGCGAAATTACGTTTGGCATGAACGTTATTCTCGACCATGGTGCGGGTCTGATGGTGCGCGTCGGTGACGAAATCGACATGCCAATTGCGTTCTGACTATCACCTTCTCCAGAACAATACGGAAGTATGGACAAAGCCAATGTGAATGCCAGACGTCAGGCACAAAGCCTGGAAAATCTCCGGGTGGAAAATCACGCCCTCCGCACGCAACTCGACAACATATTGGAACTGGCGCACAGGAATCAAAGCATCCTCGCGCGTCATCAGAATTTCGAATTAAAAATCATCGGTGCGAGTCATTTCAAGGAACTGATCAGCTATATTTTCAGTGAACTCGCGAGCACTTCTGATCTGGATATCGTGACACTGGCACTGGTCGATCCGCGGCAGGACTTACAGCAGATGCTGAACGATCTGCGTATTAATCTGAATGAGTTTCCCGGCCTGCTGTTTGTCCGTCACGAACACGAATTACAGACCAAAGCACTGCTATCTTACAAGCCCTTATTAGGCGAGTATCAAGATCATCTGTACGGCAATTTATATCGTAGTTGTACCAAAAAACCGGCGAGTATTGCAGTGATCCCGCTGGTACGGCAAAATCGCCTGATCGGCTATCTTAATCTGGGCAGTTTCAGTCCTGAGCGCTTTCTGACGACGATGGCAACCGATTTCATTGAACGTCTGGGCTCTATCATTGCGATCTGTTTAGAAAATGTCCTTAATAACGAGCGTCTGGTCTATATCGGTCTGACCGATCCGCTGACGAATGTCAGTAACCGTCGCTACGTCGAACAACGCACTTTAGAGGAAATTGCCCGCGCCCGCCGTCAGTGTTACGGCATTGCCTGCATGTATCTGGACATCGATTTTTTTAAGAAAATTAATGACCAGCATGGCCATCAGGGCGGCGATGATGTTTTGTGCGAAGTCGCCCGACGGATCAAGGCAGAATTACGTTTAAGCGATACGCTGGGCCGTTTCGGTGGCGAAGAATTTGTGGTGTTGCTGATCAATGCCAATCTGCAGGATGCGATGCTGGTCGCAGAACGCATACGTCGCAGCATTGCCAGCAAGCCGTTTGTGCTGTCAGATAAGGGGCTTTGTTCAACCACAATTTCTATCGGCCTGACGACGGTGCCGGAAAAATACAATCAGGGTGAGGAGGCTGCGGTGGCAAGAGAGATGATCTCCCGGGCGGACCGCGCCTTATATGACGCAAAACGTTCAGGCAGAAACCAGGTACGTTGCGAATAGCAAAGCGGCTCCGCCGGAATTATTTAGCTTGCGCCGCTTGTAACTGCTCATATTTCGCTTGCAGCTGCGCTGGTGTCTCACGCCACTCAGGATTGAATGGAATACAGTTCACCGGACAAACCTGCTTGCATTGCGGTTCTTTGTAATGACCGACACATTCGGTGCATTTATGCGGGTCGATTTCATAAATCTCCGGCCCCATATAAATGGCATCATTCGGGCATTCGGGTTCACACACGTCGCAGTTAATGCAATCGTCGGTAATCATCAGAGCCATACTTACTTCACTTTCATTTCATCTGCGCATGCATTTAATACGCAGTTTTTACTTCATTTACTTTCATTCAGCGCATCGACCTTCTGTTTCAGCCAACGATCGACCGAAGGGAACACGAACTTTGATACATCGCCGCCAAACATCGCAATCTCACGCACGATCGTGCCTGAGATAAACTGATACTGGTCGGAAGGCGTCAGAAACAGCGTTTCCACATCCGGCAACAGATAACGGTTCATCCCTGCCATCTGAAACTCGTATTCGAAATCCGATACTGCCCGCAAACCGCGTACGATCACACGGGCATCATTTTTCCGGACAAAATCCTTGAGCAATCCGGAAAAACTCTCTACCCGCACATTCGGATAATGACCGAGCACTTCATTCGCAATACTCAGGCGTTCTTCCAGCGAGAAAAATGGCCGTTTGTTTTTACTGTCGGCAACACCGACCACCAGAGTATCAAAAAGACCTGAGGCGCGACGCACCAGATCTTCGTGACCGCGGGTCAGCGGATCAAATGTTCCCGGATAAACGGCTGTGACCATCTTGACTCCCTATTTTTTCGCTATTTGCGCTATCTGCATAATGATATGCACTAAATTGATCTGGCATTATGCCTGATTTCCGTGCGCATTATGCTGCAAAATGTTGCGTCGCAGAATATGGAAATACACACTTCCGGCTTTATCCGCCCGTATCACCTGCCATCCGCACAGCAATTCCTGCATCTCAGGGGCACTGCTTTGCTCCTCGAGCGGAAATTCTGCCTCGACATACACATACCCATCGTCACTCAGCACGTCACGGCAAACGGGCAAAATTTTTGCCAGCCAGCCTTGCCCGAATGGTGGGTCCAGCAGGATCAGATCAAATTTTTTCCCTTCGGCAGCAGCATTCGTCATCACTTTACCGGCGTCACCTCTGAGCAACTGGCACTGGATTGCTTCCAGCTTGGCTTTCACCTGTTCTAGCTGTTTAAACGCCGGCGTATGCGACTCCACCATCGTGACCAAACGCGCGCCGCGGCTGGCGGCTTCAAATCCCAGCGCACCACTGCCGGCAAATAAGTCCAGACAACTGACCTGCGCCCAATTCGTATCAAAAAGATGATTCAACCAGTTAAATGTGGTTTCACGGACACGGTCTGGCGTTGGTCTCAGACCATCGGCATCGACAACGGTCAGGAGGCTGCGCTTCCACTGACCGCCGATGATACGCACCTGATGGGCTGTTCTTTGAGGAGATACGGGTTTTTTAGTCCTGGTTTTCATTAGTTGAATGACACTGGTAAGTCAAATTACCCGGCGCGGTCTGTTAGAATGGCTGCATTCTAATACTTGGGTCAGCAGTTTGCAGCTCCCCCTCTCCGACAAAATCATCCGATGTTTAGTTTTTTCAAAAGAAAACCCAAAGAAGAACCGGTAATAACACCGGAAGTCGTTGCTACGCAGACTTCTGCGGTGTCAGCAGCGACGCCTGTTGTGACGCCGCAGACGATCGCAGAACCAGTAACGCAGCCGGGTGTCACAACACCACCGGTGGCAGTCACAGAAGCCGTCCCAGCACCGGTGCCAGCAGCCCAAACTGAACAAAAGCGTTCATGGCTGAGTCGTCTGAAAGCTGGTCTGGCAAAAACCTCATCGAATCTGACCACTCTGTTTGTTGGCGCACGCATAGACGACGAACTGTACGACGAACTCGAAGCAGCTTTACTGACCTCGGATGCGGGCGTCGAGGCTACGCTGTTTTTACTCGATGCGCTGAGAAAGAAAGTCAAAGAAGAAAAATTAACCGAAGCAGAACAAGTCAAAACAGCGCTCAAAGCTTTGTTGCTGGAATTGCTCACACCTTTGCAAAAGCCGCTGGAACTGGGTCGTCACCAGCCTTTGGTCATGATGATTGCCGGCGTCAACGGTGCCGGAAAAACCACCACCATAGGCAAACTCGCGAAGCACATGCAGGTGCACCATCAGTCCGTGTTGCTGGCGGCTGGCGATACTTTCCGCGCGGCAGCCCGCGAGCAACTGTCGGTGTGGGGTGAGCGCAATGATGTGACTGTGATTTCGCAGGAATCAGGTGATCCTGCAGCGGTGGCATTTGACGCTGTTGCGTCTGCACGAGCACGCGGCACAGATGTCGTGATGGTCGATACCGCAGGGCGTTTGCCAACGCAATTGCATCTGATGGAAGAACTGAAAAAGATCAAACGTGTGATCGGTAAAGGTATGGAAGGCGCTCCGCAGGAAGTGCTGCTGATTATTGACGGCAACACAGGACAAAATGCGCTGGCGCAAGTACGGGCGTTTGACGATGCATTGCAACTGACCGGCTTGATCATCACCAAACTAGATGGCACGGCAAAAGGCGGGGTTCTGGCTGCGATTGCAAAGACACGCCCGATACCCGTCTATTTCATTGGCATCGGTGAGCAAATCGAAGATCTGCAACCATTCAACGCGCAGGAATTCGTCGACGCCTTGTTTAATTAAAATTAAAGACAGTCAGTGCAACGACCATGATCGAATTCGATAACGTCACTAAACAATATTCGCGTGATACCTACGCTTTACGTGATATCTCTCTGACCATACAGGATGGAGAACTCATTTTTCTGGCGGGGCCTTCCGGTGCCGGAAAATCGACTTTATTAAAGATGATCGCAGGCATAGAAAAACCGACCAGCGGTCATGTGATCGTCAATGGCCAGGACATCAGCAAGCTCAAAACCGGCAGCCTGCCGTATTTACGTCGTAAGCTCGGTCTGATTTTACAGGATCAGAAATTACTCACCGACCGCAGCGTTCTCGCCAACGTCATGCTGCCTCTGATTGTGACTGGCGCTGCCTCGGGTGAAGCAGAATCGCGCGCCTGCGTCGCACTGGAAAAAGTCGGCTTACTGGATAAAGCCAATGCCCTGCCGCTGGAACTCTCCGGCGGCGAGCAACAACGTGTTGCGATTGCGCGTGCAATCGTGAATCGCCCCAAAATCATTCTGGCCGACGAACCAACAGCGTTTCTGGACAGAGATAATGCGAATAAAGTGCTGAGCGCGCTGAAAGCATTCCAGAGTGCTGGCGTCACCTGTCTGATATCGAGTCACGACGAACAATTTCTGGATCAGGCCGACCGTGTGATCTATCTGAGCAATGGACAAATCTCGGACTCATGGACAACGGGCGCTGCCGCCTGACTTCCGTCTGCTATTACGCTTTCAAGGAAATACCTATGACCATCTGGTTTCGTGAACATCTGTTTGCACTGAAAAGCGCATTCACCCACTTGCGCGCCGGCACCGGAAATTTCATCTTCAATGTACTGGTGGTCGCCATCGCACTGGCGCTGCCGATTGCTGGTCTGACATTGATAGAAAATATCCGCCCGGTCTCTTCACAATTATCGATAGAGCCGGAAATCAGTATTTTTCTGACGACTGATACCGCGCGTGAAAATGCAACTGCATTGTCAATACCAATCAAGCGTCTTCTGAAAGAGAGCAACATCAGCGGCAAACTGAGCTTCACGCCTAAAGAAAAAGCACTGGCAGCGATGCAGGATGCTTCCAGTCTGGCAGAGGTGTTATCGACACTGGGCGGTAATCCCCTGCCGGATGCTTATGTGCTTTCGCTGTCAAATAACGATGCAGCAAAACTCGATAAACTGGTCGAGCAACTCCAGGCCTTGCCCGATGTTGAGGTGGTGCAGGTTGACTCAGCCTGGGTAAAACGACTGGCTGCACTCGTACAGATATTGCAGATAGGCTTGCTGTTTATGGCAACGACACTCGGAGTCGTCGTGATTGTGGTCGTGTTTAACGCGACCCGTCTGCAAGTCATTTCGCATCAGGCTGAAATTTCCGTGACCCGTTTATTAGGTGCGACCAACAGCTTTATTCATCGCCCCTACTATTACACTGGTGCGCTACTGGGTCTGCTGGCCGGTAGCCTGGCGCTGGCTGCCATCGCTGCCTCTCTGCAGCCATTGAATCAGGCCATTGCCGAATTTGCCAAACTGTATGCGTCCGAATTCCGGCTGGTACCGCTGGGGCTGATCCCCAGTCTGCTGCTGCTCGGTGTCAGCATGCTGCTGGGTCTGGCCGGTGCTTATCTCTCTGTCCGCCGGCAACTGGCACGAGCAAACTAAGCGTTATCCATCGTTATCTGCAACTTTCCCCGGAATCGCAGGTCTAATCAGTAAAGGTAAGCAAATTGAGAAGCTTGCTGGAATTAACCGGGAAAGTCAGCTGTATCACCAGCCCTGGTAAAAGCTTATTGATACAACAGGCTGCAGTCTGGAATTTCAGCTTTCTCACCTGGCCTCATCATATTAAAAAGATCATTTTCACGAGAATTAGCACTCTTCGCAAGAGAGTGCTAATATAGGGAAATAGTACGTTTGTTCAGAGTTATTTTTGCTCGGACCGCAGTATTTGAGAGGAACAACATAATGACTTCAAGACAACTTATTCCGGCATCAGACAGCACTGCGCTGGCCTTGGGCTTCAGCGGCACGCTGGGAAATATTGACGCCTATATTTCAGCCGTCAACCGTCTGCCTATGCTGACGCATGAAGAAGAAATCGACCTGGCGACACGCCTGCGTGACAACAATGATCTCGCAGCGGCGCAGCAGATGGTCATGTCACATCTGCGCCTGGTGGTATCGATCGCCCGCGGTTATCTTGGCTATGGCTTGCCACATGCTGATCTGATTCAGGAAGGTAATATCGGCCTGATGAAAGCAGTCAAGCGCTTTGACCCTGACCAGGGTGTGCGTCTGGTGTCGTATGCGATGCACTGGATTAAAGCTGAAATGCACGAGTACATTCTGAAAAACTGGCGTTTAGTCAAAGTCGCGACGACTAAAGCGCAACGCAAACTGTTTTTCAATCTGCGCAGCCACAAAGAAGGTCTGGAAACCATGTCGCCTAAGCAAATTGATGCGCTGGCGAAGACCCTCGATGTGAAACGCGAAGAAGTGATCGAAATGGAAATGCGTTTGTCTGGTCGCGATATCGCGCTGGATGCACCTACCGATGACGATGACGATAAATTCGCACCGATCGCTTATCTGAAAACGGAATCAGAAGAGCCTACGCAAATATTGGAATCGCGCCAGTATGACCGTTTGCAAAGCGAAGGACTGGAATCGGCGTTGTCAAAACTGGATGCCCGTTCACGCCACATTATCGAATCGCGCTGGTTGAAAAATGACGATGGTTCTGGTGCGACGCTGCACGAACTGGCAGATGAATACGGTGTTTCAGCCGAACGTATCCGTCAGATTGAAAGTGCGGCGCTGAAAAAAATGAAAGGTGCGCTGGTCAGCTTTTCCTGATCAGACCGCACATAAAAAAAGGCACTCTGCGGAGTGCCTTTTTTATTGTTTATTCCCTGAAAATATGAAAATCGGGGGAGTATCTGCCATTTTGCATCTAGCGTCATTGAAAACAAAGGGCACTAAAATATACTCCCCCCAGTATATTTAAGGCTCAGCAGGCCGTTTTATATGCCCGCGCCAGCTGTTCAGCAAAATTACTTCAGTAACAGCTTTAAATCATGCACGATAGGCTCCGCACCTTGTCCATGGCGTAGGAATAAACGGATACGGCCTTCGGTGTCAAAGACATAGCTACCTGCCGTATGATCCATGGTGTAACTGGTCGGCGTTTTTCCGGCAACCTTCTGGTAATAGACTTTGAAGTCTTTCGCCACTTTTGCCGTCGCGGCAGCGTCGCCATATAAACCCAGGAAGCGCGGGTCAAAGTTCGGCACATACGCCGCCATCAATGCCTGCGTATCGCGTTCTGGGTCTATCGTGACGAACAGCACCTGCACCTTATCTGCGTCCGGCCCGAGTTTCTGCATCACGTTCGCCATCTCCACCATCGTGGTTGGACAGACATCAGGACACTGGGTATAACCGAAGAACATGACCACCAGCTTACCGCGGAAATCTTTCAGTGTACGAGCCTTGCCATTGTGGTCGGTCAGGGCAAAATCCTTTGCGTAATCAAGCCCGGTGAGGTCGGTATTATTGAATTTCTCTCCGGATTTGCCGCAAGCCGCCAGCCCTGCGATCAGAATGCAGGCGAATATTTTTTTGAGTAAGCTCATAGTCGTATGTAGTGATCAACCAGCAGCGCCGCAAACAGCAGCGACAGGTAAATGATCGAATAAGCAAATGTTTTACGTGCAAGAATATCGTTGTAGTTGCGATAAATCTGCCACGCATACCAGAGGAAGATGGCCCCGAGAATGACGGCGCTAACCAGATAAATCAGACCGCTCATCTGCACGGCATAAGGCAGCATCGTCGTTGCGAATAAAGCAATCGTGTACAGCCAGATATGAAAGCGGGTAAATTCGGGGCCATGCGTCACCGGCAGCATAGGCAGACCTGAGCGCGCATAATCATCACGCCGGTACATCGCCAGTGCCCAGAAATGCGGTGGTGTCCAGACAAAAATGATCATCACCAGCAACCACGCTTGCATAGGCACATCGTTCGCTACCGCGGCCCAGCCAAGTGCTGGCGGCATCGCGCCGGATAAGCCGCCAATCACAATATTCTGCGGCGTCGCCGGTTTCAGAATAATGGTATAAATCACGGCATAACCGACAAAAGTCGTAAATGTAAGCCACATCGTCAGCGGATTGACCAGTGTGTACAGCACCCACATACCGGCACCGCCAATCACACCTGAAAACAGTAAGGTCTGCGATACGCTGATTTCACCGGCCGCAGTGGCGCGACGCGCGGTACGTGCCATGCGCGAATCGATTTCACGCTCCACCAGACAATTCACCGCAAAGGCGGCTCCCGCCAACAGCCAGATACCTATGGTCGCAGCAACCACGACGCGCCAGTCGGGTAAATCAGGCGTGGCCAGAAACATGCCGATGACGGCACAAAACACCGCCAGCTGTGTTACTCGCGGTTTGGTCAGCGCCCAGTATTGAGCAAAACGGTTGGAAGTCAGGCTTAATGTAGTCATATCAATCAGTATGTGGCAGCCAGTTTCGTCTGCCTGACCCGGTAGTTTAACATGGTCAGCAACAGCACTAAGACAGCCGCTCCGCCGTTATGTAATACCGCCAGCAACAAGGGCCAGGAAAAAAAGACCGTCGACACACCGATCGCGAATTGCGCGGCAATCGCCAGCATGAGTTGGAGCCCCAGACGCTCAACTCCCGGTGAGTGCATAGCACGCCACGCAACTGCAGCGACCACAAGCGCAACCAGCAGAGCAAAATTGCGGTGTACCCAATGAATAGCGACCAAAGCCGTAAATGGCAGATAATCGCCGCTCACAGTCTGCCCCAGTTGGCGCCACAAACTGAATCCGTGTTCAAAATCCATCGTCGGTATCACCGCACCATTACACAAGGGATAATCGTGGCAAGCCAAGGCTGCATAGTTAGTACTGACCCAGCCCCCCAAGGCAATCTGCATGAAGAGTAAGACTAGGGCAAGCATCGCGGGCCAGCGCAAGCCAGATACCTGCGCCGTCTGAATGACATGCGCCTGACTATGCTGCTCGAGCGACGCCGATAACAGCGCCAGTAAGCCCATCCCCAGTAGCAGATGCGTGGTCACGATCACGGGTTGCAGTTTTAACGTCACCGTCCACGCACCGAATGCCCCCTGCAGACAAACAAACACGAACAAAAAGCTGGACAGCCACGGCGAAACGCCGGTCACATGACGTCGCCACCACGCGAGAACAACCTGAGCGATGATCAGAACGCCGACACTCATCGCCAGATAACGGTGAATCATTTCTATCCAGGCTTTTTGCAAGGTCACCGGACCATGCGGCATCGCTGCCTCTGCAGCGCGGATATCGGCATGCGATTGCAAAGGATTTGCCTGACCATAGCAACCGGGCCAGTCAGGACAGCCGAGGCCGGAATCCGTCAGCCGGGTAAAAGCACCGAACATGATCAGTTCAAACGTCAGCGCCACAGTTACCGCAATCAGCTTGCGGTGTTTGTTGGTGTCCCGCGACCAGAATACGACCGACAAAGGCAAAATGGCGACACACAAACCTATCAGAGCAAGTTGTAAAAACATGAATCACCCTATCGCCGACGCACGCAACAGCTTGCTGATATCTTTTTTAATCTTGTTCGGATCGGCATTTTTCGGAAAACGCATCATCAGGTTTCCGAGCGGATCAATCATATAAATGTGTTCGCTGATCTGATTGCCATCTTCGGTCGGCAACCATTTTCTGAGCGCATCCGCATCGGCTTTCAGCACATGCATGCCATCGTATTCGCGCAGTAACAATGTATCGACAGGCTGCTCGTCAATGACTGCCCAGACCCGTTCGATTCGGTCCATTTCCTTGCCCTGAGCGAGTCTGAGTTGGCGCAAGTCATACAGCTTTTTCTGACATCCGGCGTCGCAGGAACCGCTGCTGATCGTCAGCATGATCCATTTACCGCGATACGCCGTCAAGCCGTTCTGTTTATCCGCCTTATCCGCATCCGTCGTACCGAGTAAGCGTGCATGCAGCTCCGGCATAGGATACTGACGCGGATCGAGTATCGTGCCGTAATTGGTTCGGCCTTCGGGCTTGATCACGTAGTAAGCGAGATAAGACGCTATCATCGGTGCGGCACAGACGGCCAGCACGATAAATAATTTCCAGCGTCCTTTAGTTTTTTGATTCTGCGTTTTTTGATTCTGCGTTTTTTCCACGACGTATTCCTGTCACTACAAAAAAAATCCCTGCCATCAATGACAAGGCATACCACTGAAAAGCATATCCTTTGTGTTTATCAATTCCCAGCGAAGCCGCAGGCCAGTCGCGTCGCAGATGGTCTTCCGATGGCGACGTCTGCTCAACAATCAAAGGATAAAATGCTAACCCGGTTTCCTTTTCAAGACTGGCGATCTCAAGATTCTGCAAAATCGCACCAGGCTTATACGGTTCTGGCTGCCCCAGCTGCATGACACGCTCCAGATGCTCTTTGACAATACCCTGAATTTCTATCGTACCTGACGGTGTGAGCAAGCGCGGCAACACGGTTCTGTCCTGCGGGTTGCGTGCCTGCCAGCCGCGTGCAACCAGTACATGCCGCCGGCTGCCCTCAAGCTTAAATGGCATCAATACATACATGCCTGCCCTGCCTTGCATGGGGCGATTATCCAGATACATAGGCCAGGTATCGAGAAACTGACCGCGTAACATCACCTTGCTGTAGGGCTGCAATTGCTCTTGCGGAGTATCGCTGCGCCATTGCTTGGCAGCGCCGTGCATGCGTTCCGCCATCGTTGCGGCAATCACTTCTTTTTCCGCAGCACGCCGGCTTTGCCACAGACCCAGATTCAGTCCGAGAACGACCACAGCCACGGTAGCAATAAAAGGTAATAGTCTGAATTGAAAAGAAACAGGCATGAAAAGCATTACAATAAGAAATTGATCAATCCGGCATCACACTTAGTCAAAGAATCAGTATGAAAATTCTCGTCGCCATTGCTTTTTTCCTCATCATCTTCAGCATGGGATCAGCATTAGTTTATCTGATGAAGGACAAAGGGCGCAGCAACCGCACTGTCAAAGCACTCGCGTTCCGTGTCGGCTTTTCCATCAGCTTATTTATCCTGATATTACTGGCCAATCATTTCGGGTTGATTCAACCAACCGGCATCAGATAATTCAGCGACAGCTTTACCGATAAAAAAGCCGCAACAAGTGTGCGGCTTTTTTATTTAAAAACGAATCAGCTCAGTCTGCTGCGCGAATCAGAGCCAGTAAACAACGACATACAAGCCCAGCCAGACCACGTCAACAAAGTGCCAGTACCATGCGGCACCTTCAAAAGCGAAATGCTGTTCAGGAGTGAAATGTCCTTTCAGGACGCGGAACAAAACTACCGACAACATGATCGCGCCCATCGTGACATGGAAACCGTGGAAGCCGGTCAGCATAAAGAAAGTCGAACCATAAATGCCGGAGGTCAGTTTCAGGTTCAGTTCGCTGTAAGCATGCATGTACTCATAGACCTGGAAGCCCATGAACACCGCACCCAGCAATATTGTGGCAGCCAGCCAGAATGCTGTTGTACCGCGATGACCTGCACGCAAGGCATGATGCGAGATCGTCAGTGTCACGCCGGAAGTCAGCAACAATGCAGTGTTGATCGTTGGGATAGGAAATGGTCCCATCGTTTTAAATGCTTCGACCGTACCGGCAGGGCCGGCATTCCCCCACTGCGCTGAAAAATCCGGCCATAATACTTTGTGATCCAGATCAGCCAGCCAAGGCATGGAAATACTGCGGGCATAAAACAGTGCGCCGAAAAAAGCAGCAAAAAACATAACTTCTGAAAAGATGAACCAGCTCATGCTCCAGCGGTAAGAGACATCAATCCGGGCGCTGTATTTACCGCTTTCGGATTCAGCGATCGCGTCACCAAACCAGTTATACAACACGACCAGCGTCAGAAAAACACCCGCAAAGTTAACGTACGAGCCCCAGCTTACCGCATTCACCCAGGCAGATGCGCCTATCATGGTCAGCAACAAGGAGGCTCCCGCCAAGACTGGCCACTTTGACGGTCCAGGCACGAAGTAATAAGGGGCTTTCGCGTTTGAAGTACTCATTTTCATCTCCCGATACATTTGAATGTACTACTCGAATTATTATTTTGCGACGACAGACTTGACGACCAGCACCAGCACAAAAATGAAGATCAGGGCGCCGATGATGCCCGCGATGATCACATGCACAGGATTCAGATGCGCAGCGTCCTGCTCGTAATCGTTTTTCTTACGGATACCCAGAAACGACCAGAACACCGCTTTCATCGTCGCCAGAAACGATACCTTGCGTTGCGTCGCCTGCTTCAGATCACTCATGTTTTTCCTTGTGTGCCAGAACTTGCTACCTTGCTCTTACCACCGACTTCAAAAAACGTATATGACAAGGTGATGGTTTTTACATCCTTCGGTAATGCCGGATCGATGTAAAACACCACTGGCATTTGTCGTGCCTCGTTCGCATTCAGCGTCTGCTGCTGAAAACAAAAACACTCCATCTTTTTAAAATAATTACTTGCCTGCTGAGGTGCGTAGCTCGGTATTGCCTGCGCGTCCATCTTGTAAGGCTGCTTGTTCACCACCTCATAAACAACTTGCGTCATTTCACCAGGATGCACCTTGATGCTGGCAACCGTAGGGCGGAAACGCCAGGGCCCTTGTGTGTTTGCATCAAACTCAACAGTAATTTCACGCGTTTTGTCGATTTGAGAATTGCTGACTTCCTTTAACGAAATATCTTTTGGCGTCAGGATATTCACACCGGTCAACTCACAAATCTGTTTGTAAATCGGTACCAATGCATAGCCAAAACCAAACATCATGACTGCGATCAGCAGCAGTTTGCCAAACATTCTGGCATTCAGCTGATGCGCTTCGGTCTTCGTGTATTCGTCTGATCCGGACATCAGGTATTCCGCTTCACCGCAATAAACCCTGCTTAACAAACACGCCGATAAAAAAGATCAACGCGACAGATAGCAGGATTAATGCAGTACGTAAGTTGTTAGGTTTGTTGTCGTTGTTCATTTTTATTCAGAGGTACCGGAAAATTATCCGGCACCTCTGCCTTTATTCATTATTTAACGACAGGAGGCTCTTCGAAGGTGTGGAACGGTGCCGGACTTGGCACTGTCCACTCCAGCCCTTCTGCACCCTCCCATGGTTTTGCTGGTGCAGCTTTTCCACCTCTGATCGAAGGAATCACGACTGCCAGAACGAAATACACCTGCATCAATCCGAAACCAAACGCGCCGACTGAAGCAACCGTATTCCAGTCCGTAAATTGCGCCGGATAATCAGCATAACGGCGTGGCATCCCGGCCAATCCCAGGAAATGCATAGGGAAGAAAGTGATGTTGAAGGTAATCAGCGACAACCAGAAATGAATCTGACCGCGTGTTTCGTTGTACATGAAGCCTGTCCATTTCGGGCTCCAGTAGTAGTAACCCGCGAACAAGGCAAACAGCGAACCGGCAACCAGCACATAATGGAAATGCGCGACCACGTAGTAGGTATCCTGCAACTGAATATCAATCGGCGTCACAGCCAGTATCAGCCCGGTAAAGCCGCCGATGGTAAAGACAAAAATGAAACCAACCGCAAACAACATCGGCGTTTCAAAAGTCATCGAGCCCTTCCACATCGTTGCCACCCAGTTAAATACTTTCACACCGGTAGGAACCGAGATCAGCATGGTGGCATACATGAAGAACAACTGCGCCGTCACTGGCATACCGGTTGTGAACATGTGATGCGCCCAGACGATAAACGACAGAATCGCGATGGATGCAGTTGCATACACCATCGATGCATAGCCGAACAAAGGCTTGCGCGCAAACGCAGGCACGATCTGAGAAATAATACCGAACGCTGGCAAAATCATGATGTACACCTCTGGATGTCCGAAGAACCAGAAAATGTGTTGATACATCACAGGGTCACCGCCACCGGCCGCGTTGAAAAAGGACGTGCCGAAATGACGGTCAGTCAAGGTCATGGTGATCGCACCAGCCAATACCGGCATCACCGCGATCAGCAGGTAAGCAGTAATTAACCAGGTCCAGCAGAACATCGGCATTTTCATCAGCGTCATGCCTGGAGCGCGCATGTTCAGAATCGTAGTGATGATGTTGATCGAGCCCATAATCGACGATGCACCCATGATGTGGACTGCGAAAATCGCCATGTCCATACCAGGTCCCATTTGTGTCGATAGCGGTGCATACAGCGTCCAGCCTGCAGCGGTCGCACCACCCGGCACCCAGAATGACGACACCAGCAGAATTGCAGCGGGCGGCATCAACCAGAATGAGAAGTTATTCATCCGCGCAAATGCCATGTCGGATGCGCCGATTTGCAGCGGAATCATCCAGTTGGCGAAACCAACGAATGCCGGCATGATGGCGCCGAACACCATGATCAGACCATGCATGGTCGTCAATTGGTTAAAGAATTCCGGTTGCACCAGTTGCAGCCCGGGCTGAAATAACTCAGCACGGATAATCAGGGCGAGAACACCACCTGATAACAGCATCGTGAAGGCAAACCATAAATACAGACTACCGATATCTTTATGATTGGTAGCAAATAACCAGCGGCGGAAACCATGAGGATGGTCGTGCGCGTGGTCGTGCGAATGATCGTGAGCGTGATCAACAGTTGTGGTGCTCATCTTGTCTCCTGTTTCCGGTACGTTTAGTACGTTTACTTACGCGCAGCCAGAACTTCAGCTGGTTGGACGATATTTTCAGCGGCTTTATTAGACCAGCTGTTACGGGTATAGGTAATGACGGCGGCGATTTCTGTGTCAGACAAAGTGGATTTCCACGATGGCATCGCATTTTTACCGTTTAACAAAATACCGACCTGATCCGCTTTGACGCCATTGACGATCAGCGATCCGTCTAACGCAGGGAATGCGCCCGGAACACCTTTACCGGTCGCCTGATGGCAGGCCACACAATTAGCGGCATAGACTTTCTCGCCACGCTGTTTTAACTCATCGACCGTCCAGACTTTATTCGGGTCATCCGCTTTGGTGGCCATTTCTTTTTTCTTAGTATCAACCCATTTTTTATAGTCGTCGTCAGAGACCACATTCACGACGATAGGCATGAATGCGTGTTCTTTACCGCACAACTCAACGCACTGACCACGATAGACGCCAATTTTTTCTGCTTTGAACCAGGTATCGCGAACGAAACCGGGAATCGCATCCTGCTTCACACCGAAAGCAGGAATTGTCCATGAGTGAATCACGTCATTAGCAGTAGTAATAATGCGTACTTTTTTATTCACAGGAACCACGACCTGATTATCGACTTCAAGCAGATAGTTGTCGCCGCGTGCCTCGGTCGGAGCAACGCCGGGAGAGCCAACCTGTGTGCGGGGCGTGGACAAGGTGGATAAGAAGGAAATGCCCTGACCTTCACCTTTGAGGTAGTCATAACCCCATTTCCACTGCATACCAGTGGCTTTAATTGTGATGTCGGCGTTTGAAGTATCTTTCATCGCCACGACGGTCTTGGTCGCGGGCAGCGCCATCCCAATCACAATCAGAAACGGAACGACAGTCCAGGCAATTTCAACAGTGGTACTTTCATGGAAGGAAGCTGCCTTGTGGCCGAGAGATTTCCTGTGCTTCAGGATGGAGTAAAACATGACTCCGAAGACTGCGACAAAGATAACCAGACAGATAACCAGCATCAGGTTATGTATCGAGTAAATTTGTTCCGCTATTTGTGTGACAGGTGTTTGTAAATTTAACTGGCGCACTGCCGGTCCACCCTGGCTGTCGACCACTGCCCACGCGGGCAGTCCTGCCGCCAGGAGCGAGGCACCCAGCATGAACGACTTTAATCGCTTTCCATGTTTCATGATATCCCCAAAACCCCGTTTAGAATTCTTATGAATTTGTCGTACCAGGACGCGGAATATTGTTACAAAGTGCGTGCTGGCAACTTCTACAACGTCGTGAGTATAAGGTGTAACTTAAAAGGATATCAAGCAGAATACAAACAAGAAATCAATGATCTGGCGCAAATGAAACAACGAATAATAGCGCTTGCTTATCACTTTAAGATGCTTCTTTAATCCAGATCAAACAAAATCAAGGTCGTTTTTTGGGCAAATCGAAGCGGACGATGGATTCGCCGGCAGCTGTTTTCTTGTTGACTGGCTTGAAAGCGTGCCCGTAAACCACCTCAAAACTCAAGGCAATACGGCCATCGGCAGCACGTTGCTGCTCTAATGCTTTCAACATTGCCTGATGAGCGTGTTTTCCGGTCAGACCCTGACGACGGCTCAGCAGTGGATTGCCGCCAAGCGCCCGCACGTCAGCCAGCAATTTTTCTGTATCCTGATACGTCAGCGTGATTTTTTCCATATCCATGACAGGCGTGGAAAAACCGGCATTCACCAGCATGTCACCGAAATCATGCATATCGACAAAGGGCAAAGTATGTGGAAATTCGTCGACATCCGCATAAGCCTGGCGTAATTCTTTCAGAGTATCCGGCCCGAAGCATGAAAACATCAGCAAACCATCGGTGCGTAAGGCCCGGCGCCATTCTGCGAACACCAGATCGGGTTGCGGATGCCAGTGCAACGCCAGATTCGACCAGATCAGATCCAGTGACTGCGATGGCAAAGGCAATTTGGCAAAGTCACCACAAATCAGATTGGCGCCCTGCTCACCACGTAAGGCGACCGGCGTCCATTTTGCAAACAAACGACCAACCGCACTCATCGCTGCCCGTTGTTGCTCCTGAATTTCTGCCAGCATCGCGGGTGCCGCATCCAGTGCCAGCACTTGCGCTCCGGCATACATGCGTTGAAACTCAGCGACATCAGCGCCAACGCCACAACCAGCGTCGAGTATCTGCGCAGGTGTGATCCGCACCAGTTCCAGCTTTTCGCGCATACGCCCGGCGATCTCCCGACGTAAAAAATCAGATCCCGCGATTTTTGCCGGATGGGAAAACAGCTGACGAACCAGCCGTGTGTCGATAGGTGCACTGAGCATAAGGAAAACGATCTTGACGTCTGTTTGAATGAGATAATGCGGGAGTTTACACGCTTGTGATTATGGCCGCTGCATGAAGGCGCAAACGCATGATGTACTTACAGCACATATGGCGTAAAAGCTGGCAGGCTTCCCTGACACAACTGTTACCGTGCAGTTGTGCTTTATGTCATGCCCAGAACCGGGATGTGATTTGCGAACAATGCCTGACCAGCTATTTTCCGCGCGGCCTCTGCCGCTGCGAACAATGTGGTTTAGTCATGCCGCCGGGCGCCAATACGCCGCGTTGCGGTGACTGCCTGCAAAATCCACCAGCCTTCGACAACACCATCGTCGCCTGTGATTATGAAGCACCGCAAGACCGCCTGGTGCTGTCGTTAAAATTCGGCCATCATCTGGCGCTCGCCCCGGTGTTTGCAGCGATGCTGCGCGATGCGATTCTGCGCCAGCCGCATCAGGAGTTGCCGGATTGGCTTTGCGTTGTTCCATTAAGCCAAAACCGGCTGACAGAGCGCGGATTCAATCAGGCACTGGAAATAGCCAGACCACTGTCGCTACATCTGGGTATCCCCTTACATCCGCAGGTATTACGCAAAACCCGGGAAACCGCCAAACAAAGCAGCCTGGCGCCCGATGCACGGATGCGCAACGTGAAAAATGCCTTTGTTCCCGATGATCAACTGTTGCAAACCATCAAAGGCAGGCATATCGGTATCGTCGACGATGTCATCACCACTGGCATGACCCTGCACGAAATCGCTACAATGCTGAAACGTTTTGGCGCACGCAAAGTCAGCAACTATGTTTTTGCCCGCACTCCACATCATACTTATTAAGGAAACGCCTTGTTTCACGTCGTCCTCGTAGAACCTGAAATTCCGCCGAATACCGGCAACATCATCCGCTTATGCGCAAACACCGGAGCCCAGCTGCATCTGATAGAACCGCTGGGTTTTCCTCTCGATGACAGCAAGATGAAACGCGCTGGTCTTGATTATCACGATTATGCGACGATGAAAGTGCATAAAAACTGGGACGCGTTTCTGGCGAGTGAGCAACCTGATGCGCAAAGAATGTTTGCCATGACCACGCATGGCTCGACGGCATTTTCCAGCGTCGCCTTTCAACCCGGCGACTATTTCGTCTTTGGTGCAGAAACCCGCGGACTTGCAACTGAACTACGTGAATCTTTTCCACTGAGTCAGCGCATACGCTTGCCAATGCGGCCAGACAATCGCAGCCTGAATCTGTCGAATACCGTAGCGGTCGTTATTTATGAAGCCTGGCGCCAAAACGGCTTTGCCGGCGGCGCCTGACCTTTAAAAAACGGTGTCTGGCGTTACAGAAATGCCGGACGCCGGTGTCAGGTCTGCGCCCGCACTTTCGCCAGCAACTTGCTGGTCGAACGATCGTGTTCAAAGTCAATCGCTGCCACCTGACCGCCATACGCCAGCACTGCCTGCCCTTCCGGAATCGCGCTCATGTCGTAATCACCGCCTTTGACATAGATATCCGGATGCGCGCTGAGTACCGCTTCCAACGCGGTATCTTCATCGAAATCCACCACCAGACTGACCGCTTCTAATGCCGCAACCACGGCCATGCGATCAGCACAGGTGTTCACCGGGCGGTCATCGCCCTTGCCCAAACGTCTGACCGAAGCATCGGTATTCAGTGCCACCACCAGCGACGCACCGTGTTCTCTAGCCTGAGCCAGATACGTTACATGACCACGATGCAAAATATCAAAAACGCCATTCGTCATCACCACGGGTTTGGGCAATGCCGCAACACGTTCGGCCAATGCAGCGCGGGTACAGATCTTTTGTTCAAATTGAGGCATACGAGTTCATTCAGAAAAGAGCGACGAAAAAATAGCCGCTCGGAAAAGCGGCCATTGTACACGGCGTCTTTCAGCCTTCACGCTTCAGACACCCATATCCGTTTTTACGCGTGCGGCGCAAGCGGCGTTTGCGGCAAATCAGTTATTGTCAGCGTCTGCAATTGCCTTGCGGATGTCTTCCTTACTCAGCGCTGGCGCAAACTGGCGGATAAAATCATAAGTGTAGGTGCGTAAATACGCACCGCGCCGCACTGCCAACCGCGTCACATTCGGCGTGAATAAATGATCAGCGGCGATCGTGCGCAAGCCATTGGTACGATTGGTTTCTATCGCCATTGACGCCACAATACCCACGCCTAGTCCAAGCGCGACATATTGCTGAATCACGTCAGAATCCATCGCCGTCAGCACGATGTCGGTGCGCAAACCGGCATCGACAAAGGCGGCATCGATATGGCCTCGACCAGTGAAGCCGACGTCATACGTAATCAGCGGATAATTCGCCAGATCGTCCAGCGTCAGCGTTTCTTTACGCAAGAGCGGATGACCTTCCGGCACAACAATCACGTGATTCCATTCGTAGCACGGAAATGACACCAGATCCTTGAATTGCGATAAACCCTCAGTCGCAATGCCGATATCAGCTTTGCCTGACATCACCCATTCGGCGATGTGTTCAGGCGAGCTTTGCTGCAAAGCGATGCGTACTTCCGGAAACGCCTGACGGAATTGCTGCACCACTTTCGGCAACACATAGCGCGCCTGCGTATGCGTGGTCGCAATCGCCAGCGTGCCTTTGGTCTGATCCGAATATTCACTGCCTGCCTGATGCAGATTTTCAGCTTCCAGCAGCAGACGTTCTATGATGGGAAGGATGCCTTTCCCGGGCTCAGTCAGACCAGTCAGGCGTTTGCCATTGCGCTCAAAAATATCCACGCCCAGCTCTTCTTCGAGCTCGCGGATCTGACGGCTGACGCCCGGTTGTGATGTGAACAGCACATTGGCGACTTCAGTCAGATTAAAGCCGCGTCGGGATGCTTCTCGGATTGAGCGTAATTGTTGAAAGTTCATGGTATATCTCGGCTCAGTTGTTATCGACAAAGACATGCAAACGCTTAGGTCTGACCACCAGCGCCTCACCGACTTTCAGTTGTAATTGCAGATAACGCTCGCTCGATATCATCGCTTCGACCAGATCGCCGTTATCGTCGCGTTCCATTTCCAGTTGCGCCAGCGGGCCTATGCTGTGCACGCGCCGCAATTGCACAACCAATCCCTCGGCACCCGGCGCGTAGCGGTCGATCTCGAATTCATGCGGGCGCACATAGGCCGTGCCAAATGCATCTTTGGTGTCTGCATGGCCCGGCGCTTCAAACGGCACACCACCGGCATCGAGTATGCCTTCATGAATACGGCCGCGGAAAAGATTGACGTTACCCAGAAATCCATACACAAACGGTGTGGCCGGATGCTGATACACCTCGGCAGGCGCACCGACCTGTTCGACCTGTCCCTGATTCATCAGCACAATCTTGTCAGCGACTTCCAGCGCTTCTTCCTGATCATGCGTGACAAAAATACTGGTCACATGCAATTCGTCATGCAGACGACGCAACCAGCGTCGCAGCTCTTTACGCACCTTCGCATCGAGCGCGCCGAAAGGCTCGTCGAGCAGCAGCACACGCGGCTCCACGGCAAGCGCGCGTGCCAGCGCAATACGCTGCCGCTGACCGCCGGACAACTGCGGCGGGTAACGGTCTGCCAGCCAGTCCAGTTGCACCAGTTCCAGCAGTTTTGTGACTTTTTCTTTGATCTGCGCTTCAGAAGGCCGCACGTTTTTTGCCTTCACCCGCAAACCAAATGCGATGTTTTCAAATATCGTCATGTGTTTGAACAAGGCATAGTGCTGAAACACAAAGCCAACCTGACGATCACGCACATGTTGTTGCGACGCGTCCTGACCATCGAGCAAGACCTGACCGCTGTCGGCAAATTCCAGACCGGCGATGATGCGCAGCAAAGTTGTTTTGCCGCAGCCTGATGGCCCCAACAAGGCGGTCAGTTCGCCATCGGGAAAATCCAGCGAGACATTATTCAGCGCGGTAAACTGGCCAAAACGTTTATTTAATTGATGAACGGCGATACTCATAATTTTCGCTCCAGCTTATTCTTCAGAAATGGGGGCGCGACTCTCATTGGTGCGCCATTCAACGATCGTTTTTAATGCCAGCGTCAGCAAGGCCAGCAAGGTCAGCAATGAAGCCACCGCAAACGCCGCCACGAAGTTGTATTCGTTGTATAAAATTTCGACCTGCAAAGGCATGGTGTTGGTCTCGCCACGAATATGGCCGGACACCACAGACACCGCGCCGAACTCACCCATCGCCCGCGCATTACACAGGATCACCCCATACAGCAAACCCCATTTGATATTCGGCAAAGTCACATGCCAGAAGGTTTGCCAGCCTGATGCACCCAGTACCAGCGCGGCCTCTTCTTCCTCACTGCCCTGCGCCTGCATTAACGGAATCAGTTCGCGCGCCACAAACGGAAAAGTCACAAAAATCGTCGCCAGTACAATGCCGGGAACTGCGAACAGAATTTTGATATCGTGATCGCGCAACCATTCGCCAAACCAGCCCTGCGCGCCGAACAGCAGCACATACACCAGACCCGAAATCACGGGCGACACGGAAAACGGCAAATCGATCAGCGTTAGTAAAACGCTCTTGCCGCGAAACTCAAATTTGGCAATCGTCCAGGCGGCGGCAACACCGAAAATCAGGTTCAGCGGCACCGCAATGCCCGCCGCAATCAGCGTTAATTTAATCGCCGACAAGGCATCCGGTTCGACGATGGCTTCCAGATACACCTGCCAGCCTTTTTTCAAGGCTTCGGCAAACACCGCCGCCAGCGGTACAAATAAAAACAGTGTCAGAAACGCGAAAGCGATCAGTGTCAGCGTGACGCGTATCCATAAAGGTTCCAGCGTGGCTGTCGGGTTGATCGCAGGCTCTGCGCGACGTTGTGCCAAGACCGCTGAAGGTGCTGCAATACTGGTCGTACTCATGATTCTTTTCCTCCCTGCCGGCTGCGCGTCCAGGCCTGTAAAGCATTAATTGACAGCAGCAAAACAAACGATAGCAACAACATCACAACCGCAATGGCAGTCGCACCGGCGTAATCGTATTGTTCCAATTTAGTGATCATGAACAGCGGTGTGATTTCTGAAATCATCGGCATGTTGCCAGCGATAAAAATCACCGAGCCGTATTCGCCGGTCGCTCTTGCAAACGCAAGTGCAAAGCCCGTCAGCATCGCAGGCAATATCGTCGGGAAAATCACCCGTGTAAACACTTGCCAGTGGCTGGCACCCAGACTCAGCGCCGCTTCTTCGAGTTCTTTTTCGGCTTCTTCGAGTACCGGTTGCACCGTGCGCACCACAAAAGGTAAGCCTATGAATGTCAGGGCGATCAAAATGCCTAAAGGCGTGAACGCGACTTTGATGCCGAGCGGCGTCAGCAATTTGCCTATCCAGCCATTCGGTGCATATAAGGTCGCCAGCGTGATACCGGCAACAGCGGTCGGTAAGGCAAATGGCAAATCGACCAGTGCATCGATCAGCCGTTTGCCGGGAAAGCGGTAACGCACCAGCACCCATGCCACGATACCGCCAAACAGCACATTGATCAGCGCTGCCAGAAAAGAGGCACCGAAAGTCAGGCGATACGATGCCATGACACGATCCGATGTCACGGTTTCCCAGAACGCCTGCCAGGTCATGGTGAAGGTTTTGAGAAAGACCGCGGAAAGTGGGATTAAGACAATCAACGCGAGGTAAAACAAGGTAAATCCCAGCGACAGATGAAAACCGGGAAGCACACGTTTACTGGTCGGTTGACCGCCTGTTGAAATTGCAGCAGATGCCATAGTCAGCCTTTATTACTGATTCAACTAAAGATGGCAAATATTGGCAGGATTTTGATATAAGAAAAACGAATTTTTTGTTATGTCTTTAGATGATAAACACATATAGCAAGGCCGAAGTCAGTCACCATGGCGACTGCGACGACGGCAGCAACCGAGGCAACCGAAACAATGCGGCTCAGCCCGGCAGTTCCGCCCCCGTAGCTGCAACGGTCGTGCTTGCATGGGATGCGGCCGCTGGCAGCACCACTGCTGGTCCGACCAGCGTTGCTTTCGGTAAGTCAAACAAAAAACCTTGAACCAGATACGGACTGGCCGTGTCGTTCGCCTGTTGCAGCGATAGCAAGCGCGCTTCATTTTCTATGCGCCGGAAAATGATATTGCACTGCGCCTGATCGGCACGTTGCAGCAAACTGATCTGCGCTGGCGCATGATTAGCCGCGCTGATGTCGATTTTGATCGCGTCAGGCCGTATGCGGTCAAGTAAATCACCCGCTTGTTCCAAGGTGCTGGCATTCACGCCGATGCGAAAGCCATTGCGGCGATAATTTTCGGCGACATGCGTCAGCACCCATCGCTGGCTCGGCGTGATCAGCGGCAGTTGCAGAATAATCTGTTCATGCGGTATTTCCAGTGTATTGAGTATGCGGCGAAATGCGTTGCCGTGATTGCCTTCCACGGCAGCCAGCAAGCGGCTGTGCACGCTCAGATACAAATCCAGCCCCGACTCTGGCTGCTGACGATAAAAATTCAGCGTATGCAGCAAGCGACAGAGACGATCCAACTCCACCGATTCATCATCATTCGCCACGTATTCCAGCAGTTTCCAGATATTGAGCCCCTGATCGCCGGGATCATAGCTGCGGGCATAGGCTTCGTAGGCAAGGATGCGCTGGTCATCGCCCGCGCGTATCGCCTGAAAAGCGCTGGTCAGGCTGGCATTGAAATAGCGGCCACGCGCGCGCCCTTCTTCGTCCAGCCACAGATGACTGCTGCCAACAGAATGCTGCAGGCGGCTCAGATAATTCTGTAATTTCGGATGTTGCATGCTTCCTCCTTTCAGCGGCCACGCGGTGTGATGCGCCGGACGCTGCCAGTTACAGTTTCGCGATCGAGACTTCGGTTGCTTTCACCAGCGCCACCACCTCGCTGCCGACCACCAGATTCAGATCGCGGATAGAGCGCGTCGTGATCACGGATGTCACGATGCCCGCCGGGGTTTCAACATCAACTTCGGAAACGACATCGCCTTCGATAATCGCTTTGATTTTGCCGCGGAACTGGTTACGTACATTAATCGCCTGAATTGTCATTTTTCTTCCTTTGTGATGCGGATTTGGATGCGGAAAATATCCCGAGAAACAGATACTCCCCCTCTTTTTTAATAAAACACCCCTAACATCCTTGAATTCATTGGGGTTTAAAACATACTCCCCCTGAGTATTTTTATGCCGATTTGATACTGATTTGAAGTTGATTTGAAGCTGCCAGCAGAGCTGAGACCTAAATCGCCCAGGTCACCTGGTTGACCGTGCGGAGCAGCGACACGTCGCCGAGTTCCGCATCCGGCTGCTGCGCCGGACGCTGCAACACCCGCGCCAATATCTGTTCTTCCAGCGCGGCAAAGACCGGGTTGCCACGCGCGCGTGGCCGCGGCAGATCGACTTTCTGATCCAGCGTAATCTGACCGTCTTCAATCAGAATCACACGATCAGCCAGTGCAATCGCTTCCTGCACATCATGCGTGACCAGCAAAGCGGTGAAGCCGCGCTGTTGCCAGAGTTGCTCAATCAGGCTTTGCATCTCGATGCGCGTCAACGCATCGAGCGCGCCCAGTGGCTCATCCAGCAGCAACAGGGTCGGCTCATGCACCAGCGCTCTTGCCAGCGCAACGCGCTGACGCTGACCACCGGATAACACCGATGGCCACTCGCCAGCGCGCTCAGCCAGCGCGACCTTGTTCAGCGCCGCAAGCGCATCGCTGCGACGGCCGCGTAAACCGAGGGCGACGTTATCGAGCACGGTTTTCCACGGCAGCAGCCGCGAATCCTGAAACATCACGCGGGTTTCCGGACGGCTGTTGTTTTGCCCATCCTGCTGCGCAAACTCCAGGCTGCCGCTGTCGGCTTTTTCCAGACCGGCGATCAGGCGCAGCAAGGTGCTTTTACCGCAGCCACTGCGACCGATCACCGCTACAAACTCACCAGCTTCGATATCTAGTTGCAACGACTTCAGCACACTGCGGCCGTTATAGGATTTTTGTAAATGCCGGACATGAATCGCGGTGCCTGCTTGCGGCGCGCGCTGCGGCAGATGTGCAGGATTCTGCCCTGGCATGCCATCCGCGCTGCCGGCATGACTGACGCCATCGTCCAGCTCTTGCCTGAGCGCGGCGATACGCGCCACCGCAGGTGAAGGTGAATATAAAATGTCCGGCATCATGCAGACTTTCTTTGGTAACCCGGATGCCAGCGCAGCCAGTAATGTTCAAGTGCACGCGATAAGACGTCGGCGATTTTTCCCAGCAGGGCGTACAGCAGAATCCCCACCAGCACGACATCGGTTTGCAAAAATTCACGCGCATTCATGGTCATGTAACCGATACCCGCCTGCGCTGAAATGGTTTCAGCGACGATCAGCAAAACCCACACCAGCCCCAGCGCAAAACGCACGCCGACCAGAATAGAAGGCAAGGCACCGGGCAAAATCACATCGCGGTATAAAGCCCAGCCCGACAAGCCGTAGCTGCGCGCCATTTCTATCAAGCCCTGATCAACGGAACGTATGCCGTGAAAAGTATTCAGATACACCGGAAAAAATACGCCGACCGATACCAGAAACAGCTTCGCCGTTTCATCGATCCCAAACCATAAAATCACCAGCGGTATCAGCGCCAGCGCCGGGATATTGCGTATCATCTGCAGGCTGGTATCAAGCAGGGTTTCAGCGGTACGGAAAGTACCGGTCAGCAAACCGAGCAACAAGCCCAGACCGCCGCCAATCACAAAACCCGACACCGCACGCCACAGGCTGGTTTTTGCGTGGATAAAAATTTCGCCGGAAACGCTCAGATTCCAGAACGCCTTCGCGACTGCCAGCGGCTCCGGCAAAATCCGGCTCGATAACCAGCCCTGTTGCGCCGACACCTGCCAGATCACCAGCAATAACAGCGGTACCGCCCACGGTGCCACGGCACGCAAAATGCGCAAGGCATGAAGATGCCATGGCGTGGCTGTTCGCGCCGATTCGCGGCGCCGGAAGGTCTGCGACAAGTCGTCTGCAAGCCCGGCGAATTCATTGAACTCATTGATTTCAGTTGTCAGCGGCGACGCCATACTGTGCTCCTAGCTTTGCGAAACCTGCGGTGCAATCGAATTCGCGATCACTTCGCCGAATGGGCCTGTGAGCGAACTCGTCACACGCGGTACCGATTTCCCTATCAGCGGAAAGACCAGTTCGGCAAAGCGATACGATTCTTCCAGATGCGGATAGCCGGAAAAAATAAAGGTCTCGATACCGAGCGCCGCATATTCTTTAATCCGTGCCGCCACCGTTTCCGGATCACCGACTAACGCGGTTCCGGCACCACCGCGCACCAGCCCGACACCCGCCCACAGATTCGGTGAAACTTCGAGTTTGTCGCGCTTGCCGCCGTGCAGCGCCGTCATCCTTTGCTGACCGACCGAATCCATCTTCGCAAACGCTTTCTGCGCCCGCGCAATCACCTCATCATCGACATAACGGATCAGATCATTCGCTGCTGCCCAGGCTTCTTCATTGGTTTCGCGCACAATCACATGCAGGCGGATACCAAAGCGCAAAGTGCGGCCATGCTTAGCGGCACGGGCGCGCATGTCGGCGATTTTTTCAGCCACGGCAGCAGGTGGTTCGCCCCAGGTCAGATAGACGTCAACCTGTTCCGCTGCGAGCTCGTGCGCCGGTGCCGATGAGCCGCCGAAATACAAAGGCGGATGCGGCTTTTGCACCGGTGGATACAAAGTCTTCGCACCTTTCACGGTCAGGTGTTTGCCGTTGAAATCAAAACCGGCATCACCACCTTCACCCGCCAGCGATGCGCGCCAGATGCGTAAAAATTCGTCGGTGATTTCATAACGTTTTTCGTGGTCGGCAAAAACGCCATCGGCTTCGAGTTCGCCCTGATCTCCACCGGTAACGATATTGACCAGCAAGCGCCCGTTCGATAAGCGATCAAAGGTCGATGCCATGCGTACCGCTAGCCCGGGGCTGCTGAGTCCGGGACGAACCGCCACCAGAAATTTCAGTTTTTTCGTCGCACTGATCAGGCTGGATGCAACGACCCAGGCATCTTCGCAAGAACGACCGGTGGGCAGCAGCACACCGTCGTAACCCTGCGTGTCTGCCGCCACCGCGATTTGCCGCAGATAGTCGTAATTGATGTCGCGTGCACCGTGGCTGGTGCCGAGATAGCGCGTATCGCCGTGGGTAGGTATAAACCAGAAAATATTCAAGCTCATAGAATTTCTTTCATTTCTCTCAATATGAATTATTTGCCTGCTGGCGGCAGCCAGACTGCATCGCGGATGTTGACGGCTTTAGGTATCAGCTTTTGCTGATAAAAATTGTCCGCAACACGTTGCTGTTCTTCGATGATGTTGTTCGTCAGATAAACCACTGGCGAGCGTGGACGCCGCTCCAGAAAACTGGCGATGCTGGCAGCATCCAGGCCGGTGCTGCCAGCGATGATCGCACCCGCTTCGGCGCGATTGCTCTGTACGAAGCTGTCGCTGCGAGTGAGTTCTTCAAACAGCAGCCGGATCACACCGGGATACTGATCGGCAAACTGACGAGTCGATAAATAATGCGACAGGTTGTTCACCAGCCCATTACCATTCGCCAGTACGCGGGGCTTGAGACTTTGCTCGGTCGCCGCCCAGTAAGGATCCCAGATCGCCCAGACATCCACACTGCCACGTTCAAACGCTGCTCTGGCATCGGCAGGTGCAAGATAAACCGGTGTGATATCCGACCATTGCAATCCTGCCTGTTGCACAGCTCGCAATACGTGATAGTGCGCGCTGGAGCCTTTTTGAAAAGCGATTTTTCTGCCTTTCAGATCTGCGAGTGTCCGAATAGCGGAATCCTGTTTCACTAATATCGCACTGACACCCGGTTTCGCAGGTTCGGCACCGACATATACCAGCGTACTACCGGCTGCCTGTGCAAAAATCGGCGGCGGTTCACCTGTCGTTGCAAAGTCGATGCTGCCGACCGACAAGGCTTCCAGCATCTGCGGGCCAGCAGTGAATTCAAACCAGCTGATCTTCACGCCTTTAAGTTGCTGTTCAAGTGCACGACGGTGTTTCAGCAAAGTCAGATTGACCGAACTTTTCTGAAAGCCAATGCGGATTTCTTTCGGCAAACTGGCAGTCCTGCTGCCAGTTTGCACCGCATTGCCGACTGCTGTATTGCCAGCTGCAACATTGCCGGCTGACAGCACTAAAGCCATTGCTGTCAGCGACAAAAGCAGCCGGCGGTGGGACGAATGAATTCGCATATCAGCCTCAGCGCTTTGCCTGGAAAACTGCATCGCGCACGCTGATGCGTTTCGGAATCAGCTTCAGATCGGCAAAGGTATCTGCAATGCTTTGCTGTTCCTGAATCACGGCTTCCGATAAAGGTTTCACACCATAAGAAAATCGGCCGACGGACAGTTCAACGATAGTTGGTTCCAGACCGACCTGCACCGACAGAATTGCTGCGGTTGCCTTGATGTTCTTCGCGCTCCACTCGCCGGTCTTGGCGATCTCTTCCAGAATCACATTGATGATGGCGGGATGTTTTTGTGCATACGAACGCGAAGCGAGATAGAACTGGTGATTGCTGACAACGCCTTTGCCATCGGCCAGCACGCGCGCGCCGAGCTGCTTTTCAGCGGCCGCCAGAAACGGGTCCCAGATCGCCCAGGCATCAACACTACCGCGCTCAAATGCGGCTCGCGCGTCGGCTGGGGCAAGAAACACGACTTCCACATCCTTATACGCAAGCCCGGCTTTTTCCAGCAACTTCACCAGCAGGTAATGCACATTCGAGCCTTTGTTGAGCACGATTTTTTTGCCCTTCAGATCCGCCACCGATTTGAGTGCAGAGCCTTTCGGTACGACGATTGCTTCGCCCGCAGGTGCCGCAGGTTCATTGCCGACATACAGCAAATCGGCACCAGCCGCCTGTGCAAAAATCGGTGGTGCTTCACCGGTGGTGCCGAAATCGACACTGCCGACATTCAGACCTTCCAGCAATTGCGGCCCAGCCGGAAACTCTGTCCATTTCACTTCCACACCGAGTGGTGCCAGGCGTTTTTCCAGACTGGCATTACCTTTGAGTACAGTCAGCGTGCCGTATTTCTGATAACCGATACGCAGCACACTTTTCGCTGCACTGTTCTGTGCATGCGCGATGTTCTGACCACCAGCGGCAACGAGTGCCGCCAATGTCAGCACGCCCGTCAGCACACGACGGCGCAGCGCATTGGTTTTTTTCACCTGCTCAACATAACGTGTATAGCGGCGATGTGAATTGCTATTCTGATGCTCACTCATTTCATTTCCTCGATTGATAGGCAAGACTTACCCCTGCCGGAAATCTGGCATTGTGGTAACGCTTACGGGATTGCTGCTTAATGTCTGGATTTACAAATCTGCTACAGCGACGGTTTAAAATTCATCAACGAATTTTTATGCACCGCGCCAGCAACAACAGGAACAGATCAGGCGCGACAACACATCAGTTCTTTGATTGCCGGATTTTTCGACGCATGAGCATGGCGCAGGGAATGCAGGCTCTCAGTCAGCAACTGCACACCGTCAGCAATTCGCTGCGCTATCGCGGCATCCAACTGCAAGCCTTGCTGTTCGTGCCACTGAACCTGGGCATCGGTTGCATAAACGCCTGGCAGAACATGCCTTGCCGACAGCGATGTCAGCACTGGGCGCAGGGCGTAATCGAGCGCCAGCATGTGCGACTGGCTGCCCGCCGTTGCCAGAGGCAAAATGAGTTTTCCGTTCAGACCGTCTTGCGGCAGTATGTCTAAAAATGCTTTTAACAGACCGCTGTAAGCTGCTTTGTAAATCGGCGTGGCAATCACCAGTGCATCGGCACGCTCGACCAGTAATCTGGCGACATTCAGTTCGGTGTCGGAAAAATCCGCATTCATCAGCGCTTCCGCCGGCAGATCGCGGACATGCAGACTGACGGTACGCTGGCCGAGCACATTGAGCTTCTCACCGGCATACTGGAGCAGACGAGTGGAGCGCGACGGTGAAGACGGGCTACCGGAAAGCAAAAGAATAGTCATCGTGATTCCTTCAATGCGCTGTTGAGCATCATTATTTTTTATTCGGCTGATAAATCTGATCAAACACACCGCCATCGGCAAAATGGGTTTTCTGCGCAACAGTCCAGCCACCGAAGGTGTCATCAATATTGAAGAGCTTGATTTTGGAGAATTGTGCGGCGTATTTTTTCTCTGCTTTTTCACTGATAGGGCGGTAGAAGTTTTTACCGATAATGTCTTGCGCCTCGTCGGTGTAAAGGTAATTCAGATACGCCTCTGCCACTTTGCGCGTGCCGCGTTTATCGACCACTTTATCGACCACGGACAATGGTGGCTCCGCCAGAATACTGATGGACGGCGAGATGATTTCAAATTTATCCGCACCGAATTCTTTGAGTCCCAGATAAGCTTCGTTTTCCCACGACAACAGCACGTCGCCGATACCGCGCTCAGTGAATGTCACGGTTGAACCACGCGCACCGGAATCGAGTACCGGCACGTTCTTAAACAACTTGTGAACATACTCTCTCGCCGAGGCATCGGTACCGCCGGGTAATTTCAGCGCATAGCCGTACGCTGCCAGATACGACCAGCGTGCTCCGCCGGAAGTTTTCGGATTCGCGGTAATCACGGACACGCCAGGCTTGATCAGATCGGCCCAGTCTTTAATCCCTTTAGGATTGCCTTTACGTACCAGAAAAACAATCGTGGATGTATAAGGCGAAGCATTGTGAGTCAGTCGTTTTTGCCAGGTTTTCGACAGCAAACCGGCATTCGCGATCGCATCGATGTCATACGCCAGCGCGAGTGTGACCACATCCGCATCCAGTCCATCTATGACCGAACGCGCCTGTTTGCCTGAACCACCATGCGATTGTTTGATGGTGACTTTATCGCCCGTTTTTGCCTGCCATTGTTTTGCAAATGCCTGATTCACATCCTGATACAGCTCACGCGTAGGATCATAGGAAACATTGAGCAGCGTGATGTCTGCAGCTTGGGAAGCGCCGTGAATCGCACTGGCAAACGCGAAGCTGGCGAGGAGCAGGAGTTTTTTTGCTTTCATCTGTAATCCTTGGAATCAGTGTTGAATGAGGATCTCAGAATAATTCGCGACTTTATATTTGAAAACGAAGTATTTTTACGATCTATATTCAATTTTCATATAAAGACCTGTTTCAGCAGCATTTTTTCGCCTAGGCTACTATGTGCATCTTTCACGAAGGAGACCTCCATGCTGCGACGTTCTGTTGTCTTTTCTGTTGTCTGTTCCGCCGTCATTGGCAGTCTGGCTGCAATCAGCAGCCCGGCCTTTGCTGAAGAGGCAGAAGCCTGCCCGGCCATCCTGAATCACAAATTCAATCGCCTGCAAGACGATGTTCCGCAGGATCTTTGCCAGTACAAAGGTAAAGTTGCATTGGTCGTCAATACCGCCAGCTACTGCGGCTTTACCAATCAGTATGAAGGACTGGAAAAAGCCTATGCCAAGTACAGCAGCAAAGGTCTGGTGGTACTCGGTTTTCCGTCGAATGATTTTGGCAAACAAGAGCCGGGCAACAGCAAGGAAATCGCCGATTTTTGCTACAACACCTATGGGGTGAAGTTTCCTATGTTTGCCAAGTCATCTGTCACCGGCAAAGACATCAATCCTCTGCATGCACAGTTGGTCAAAGCAACCGGAACGACACCGAAATGGAATTTCTACAAATATCTGATCGATCGTAAAGGCAACGTTGTTGGCGCTTACAGCAGCATGACTAAACCTGACGATAAAAAGCTGGTTGCTGATATAGAAAAAGCGCTGGCGGAATAAGCCCGCGACCTACAGACAAACACCATTAATAAAAAGGCTGGAAGCCCCTGTTTATAAGGGCTTCCAGCCTTTTTTTATGATGTCGTACACGGAGTACAGGAACAACCAGAAAAGAGCGTATGTTACGCCACCGGTACTCTCGCCTGCTCTGACAAAAATCCCCCTATGGTGGCGTGCACCATAGCGTCAACGATCTGTTCGTGACTCAGACGCTGGTCACGCACCAGGAATTCCATCGTCGGATCGCAGGCGCGCGAATACAAGGTGTACACCAGCACATCATCTGGCACCAAGGCTGTCAAAGCCCCCTGTTCACGCGCGGTGGCCACCAGCGCATAAAAACGCTTATTGATCCGTAAAGCGACTGTTACATAATCAAAATTGAGCATCAGACTGCGTTGCAAAGCGCGGCTCGTCGATGGCAAATGCGGCACGCCTCCCTGCAAACGCAAACGCAAGGACCAGGCCAGAATATGCCGGATTTTATCTATTGCCGGCATGTCTTCCGGCAGAGTGTCCAATTCTTCCAGTGTCGCTTTCAGCAGACGAGTCAGTGCGGCCGCGGCCAGTTTCTCTTTCGAAGAAAAGTGTTTGTACAGACTACCTTTCGCGATACCAACCGCGTCAGCAACATCATCCATCGTCATCAGGTCATACCCTTTATCGGATAAAAGATGATTGACCGCATCAATAATGGCTTCTTCACGCGCGTCAAACTGCTGTTTTTTAAAGGGAATTTTTAGCTTTATCATTTTTTTCTGTACAACTTTAAACTTTGTAGTATATTTCGTGACTGATCAGTCACGAAATGAAATATCAGGTCACATTCTAACTCAAGCGTATCGGCATCGGGCAGGAATCTGCATTTCCTTGCGGTCAGATTGGTAACAGAATATGCCGGAAATAAGCGTAAATCGGGAATGCAAGCTGATTGGGCTGCATTCATTACAAAAAAATTAATCGTTAAAAAATGATGAAAATTGCGGTCATCGGTTCCGGCATCTCCGGTCTCTCCTGCGCTTATGAATTGTCCCGTGCGCAGCACGAAGTCAGCCTGTTTGAGGCTGACAGTTACTTTGGCGGACATACTCATACGGTGGACGTCACACTGGAAGAAAAGACCTATGGCGTCGATACCGGATTCCTGGTGTTTAACCATAAAACCTATCCGAATCTGGTTCGCTTATTTCAGGATCTGCAAATAGAAACCGTCGCCACGGATATGTCGTTCTCGGTCAAAATGCCGGTGGGAGGCAAAACTCTGGAGTGGGCAGGTGCCAATCTGGATACGGTGTTTACACAGCGCCGCAATCTGCTGAACCCGCGCTTTTTGCGCATGCTGCGCGACATCCTGCGTTTCAATAAGCAGACCACCGCGATGGCAAAAGCGGACGCAACAAATGATTTCCACATTCCACTCGGTCAGTTTTTGCAGCAGCATCGTTACAGCGACGAGTTTATCCACTGGTATCTGTTGCCGATGGCTGCCTGCATCTGGTCTTGCCCGACTGCGACCATGATGGAATTTCCTTTATCCTCATTCGTCAATTTCTGCCACAACCATGGCTTATTGCAGGTCAACGACAGACCGCAATGGCGTACCGTCAAAGGCGGCGCACGCCATTATGTCAACAAGCTACTGCCCCATATCGCGCACACCTATCTGCATGCGCCGGTCAGCTCGGTAAAGAGCAGTGCATCAGGACGGGTCAGCGTCACATCAGCAAGAGGAACGGAAGAATTTGATCACGTTGTCATCGCGACCCACAGCGATCAGTCGCTGCGAATGCTGAAAGACAGCACCACCGCAGAACAGCAAGTGCTGTCTGCGGTGAAATACCAGCCCAATCGCGCCGTACTACATACCGACGCCCGCTTTTTGCCGGAGAACCGCAAAGCCTGGTCCGCCTGGAACTATCAGAGTGCGAATGGAAAAGAACCGCAAGTCTGCGTACATTATCTGATCAATCAATTGCAGCCACTACCGTTCACCACCCCGGTCATCGTCAGTCTGAATCCGATTGAAGAACCGGCCCCTGAGAAAGTCATCGCCAGCTTCGATTATGCTCATCCCGTATTCGACGCAGCAGCGGTAAAAGCGCAAGCCATGCTGAATCAGATACAGGGGCAAAGGCAGATCTGGTTCGCCGGTGCATGGACAGGTTATGGCTTCCACGAGGATGGTCTGAAATCCGGCTTACGTGCCGCAAAAAATATCATCGCCAGTCAGACGCTGACATCACCTCTCGTCCTTGCCGCATAAAAATGACGCAGCCAAACACCGCCCCTCTACAACCACAGGCCGCAGCGCTGCGCATCCGTTTATGCACAGGGGAAGTCTTGCATAAACGATTGCGTCCGGCCAAAAATGCGTTCCGCTATGGCGTATTTTTTATCCGCGTCCCAGTACGCGCCCTGACGGCACAGGCCGTGTCATTGCCGTACCGTTTTTTTTCGCATAATCGTTTCAACCTGCTTTCTTTCTTCGACAAAGATCACGGGGATGGTCGGCAATCGTTGTCCAAATGGATCGATGATTTACTGCATGCCGAGGGTATCCATGACGCTGACGGTGAAATCTGGCTGCAATGTTTTCCGCGTGTCCTGGGCTATGTATTTAACCCGGTGTCATTCTGGTTTTGCCATCGCCGCGACGGCACTCTGAGAGCGATAGTTTGCGAAGTCAGCAATACCTTCGGCGAGAAGCATCTGTATTTACTTGAGCACGGCGACGCACTGCGCAATGGCGAAGAAATGCAGGCACAAAAAATCTTCCATGTCTCGCCTTTTTGCGAAGTCAAAGGCAAATACCGTTTCCGTTTTCTGCAGACGCAGCCACGGAATGCAGAACACAGCATCCGCCACGTCGCCCGAATTGATTACGATGATCAGCAAGGACCTGTGCTGCTCACCAGTATCTCCGGTGAAGAACAAACCATGACAGATCAGCAGATTCTGAAAGTTATGCTGCGCTATCCGCTGATGACCGCCGGCGTCGTTGTCCGTATTCATCTGCAGGCATTACGTCTGTGGCTAAAACGCGTTCCTTTTTTTTCCAAACCTGTTCCACCATCGCAAGAGGTCAGCCGATGAGCACAACGCATCCCACACTCTTACCTGTCAACAGTCAGGCGACACAACTGAATACCACGCATTTTCCGGCAGAAGCACGTTTTGTTATCAGCTTACTCAACAAGCTTGAGCACGGCAGTCTGAGCATACAATTCCCTGATGGACAAACAGCCTGTTTTGGCCGGGCAGATGACGGTAACCGGCATGTCACGCTGGAACTGAAGAACTGGCAACTTTATCGGGCAGTACTGAAATCAGGCGACATCGGATTTGCTGAGAGCTATATTGCCGGCCACTGGACCAGCTCACATCTGGCCGGATTAATCGAGCTGATCACACGTAACCGCGCTCAACTGGAATCGGTCATCTACGGCACATGGTGGGGCAATCTTTTATACCGCATTAAACATTTGCTGAACCGAAATTCAAAAGCAGGCAGCAAAAAAAATATCCATGCACACTACGATATCGGCAATGATTTTTATCGTCTGTGGCTGGATCCTTCCATGACCTATTCCAGCGCCATCTTTTCTTCGGATCAGGTGGAAAGTCTGCACGATGCACAACAGATGAAATACCGCCGCATCCTGCAACAATTGCAGTTGCCGCCACAAGCCAGTGTACTGGAAATCGGCTGTGGCTGGGGGGGATTCGCCGAGATGGCAACACGCGATGCACAAGCCCACGTGACAGGATTGACGCTCTCAACCGAACAATTGCATTTCGCCCGCGAACGTCTGCAGCGGGCAGGCCTGCATGCGCGCAGCGATCTGCAGATACAGGATTACCGCGATGCCCATGGTGACTACGACGCCATCGCGTCGATAGAAATGTTTGAAGCAGTCGGTGAAGAATACTGGCCAGGCTATTTCGACTGTCTGCAACGCAATCTGAAACCGGGTGGACGAGCCTGCATACAAAGTATCACGATTGCCGATGAATTATTTGAGCGCTATCGCAAAGGCACCGATTTCATTCAGCAATATATTTTCCCGGGCGGCATGTTGCCATCGATAGGCAAATTTCATCAGCTAGCGGAACAACACGGCTTGCAGGTGATAGATACATTTACTTTCGGTCTTGATTACGCGCGCACTTTACTGGAGTGGCGTAAAGCATTCATGGAAAAACTGGCGGAAGTCAGAGCGCAGGGATTTGATGAAGAGTTTTTGCGCACCTGGGAATTTTATCTTGCCTATTGCGAAGCCGGATTCCGCGCCGGAAATATCGATGTGGCGCAATTCACTCTGGTCAGAAAATGATCACCTTTCCTGCTCGCTGCTTTCTGTCGGCCTTCTTGCTCAGCGCCTGCTGCCTGACAAGTAGCGTACGGGGTGCAGCAAATGAGGCACCGCCGCCAATACGCGATGAAATTCCGCAGGCTGTATTACAGGGAACCGGAACTTACCGCTGGTTTGGTCTGACAATTTACGATGCTGCCCTGTGGCTGCCAGCCGGAAGCAATCCTGACACGCGGCAGCGCTTTGCGCTCGACCTGACCTACGCCAGAAATTTATACGGCAACAAAATCGCGGAAGCCAGCATCGATGAAATCGACAAACTGAAGCTCGGCACGCCTGAACAAAGGCAGCGATGGTTACTGCAGATGAAAGGAATATTTCCGGACGTCAGAGAAGGCAGCCGGATTACCGGCATACACATTCCGAATGAGGCGGCGCGTTTTTATCTGAATGGGAAATTCCTTGGAGAAATTCGCGACCCGGAATTTGCGCGTTCTTTTTTTGCAATCTGGCTGGACAAAAAAACCTCCGCCCCGGATTTGCGCAGCAAGCTGCTGGGGAATCTGGAAAAAACCTATCAATGACTGACAGTCTCTTCAGAAAGACACTATGAAACTCCATCACGTATTTAAAAATATTGTCGTGCTGGCTGCCTGTCTGCTGCTGGCATCCTGTGCCAGCAAATACGATCCGGCGCTGTACGCGAAAGAGCAGCCGCAGCTTTCTTTGCAGTACTATTTTAATGGCACGCTTGACGCCTGGGGCATGTTTCAGGATCGCTCCGGCAAAATAGTTAAACGCTTCACGGTCGTCATGCGCTGTCAATGGAATGGCGATACCGGCACGCTCGACGAAGACTTTACCTACTCTGATGGCACAAAACAAAAGCGTATCTGGACCTTGAAACAGACCGCTCCGGACCGCTTTACAGGGACGGCACCGGATGTGATAGGCGAAGCACAGGGCGTCGTTTCCGGTAACACACTGCACTGGAATTACGTGCTGGCGCTCCCGGTTGACGGCACCGTGTATCACGTTGATTTTGACGATGTGATGGTGCTGATGAATGACAAAGTCATGCTGAACCGGGCGATCATGCGCAAATTCGGCGTTGATCTCGGCAGTGTTACCTTGTCGTTCACAAAACGCGATGGACAGACAAAATGAATCCACGCATACGTGACTGGCAAGGAAAGCGTGTCTGGATCATCGGCGCATCAACCGGAATCGGCGCCGAAGTAGCCCGGCTGCTGCTCACCAAAGGCGCGACAGTGGCGCTGTCAGCACGTAACCGTGAGCAACTGCTGCAAATTGCGCAAGCCTATCCGGCCGCACGGGCATTGCCACTCGATGTAACCGATATCGTCAGTCTGCAAACAGCACATGCGCAGTTAATCGCAGAATGGCAACAAATTGATCTGGTTCTGATCGTGGCTGGTGCCTATAATGAAATGCGGGCAGACAGTTTTAATCTCGCCGACGCCAACCATGTTCTCGACATCAATGTACGTGGGGTCTATCAGTGTCTGGAGGTTGTACTGCCTAGCTTGCTAAAACAGGGAGCCGGCGGTATCGGCATCGTCGGTTCAGTTGCCGGATATTCCGGTTTGCCAAAAGCGCTGGCATACGGACCGAGCAAGGCAGCCATCATCAATCTGTGCGAATCACTGTATGTGGATCTGCATCCGAAGAACATTGCGGTCTATATGATTAATCCCGGCTTTGTCGCCACACCGATGACGGCAAAGAATGATTTCGAGATGCCGGCCTTAATGACAGCGCCAGCTGCAGCACAAGCACTGGTGCGGGGTCTGGAGCGAGGTGAATTTCATATCCATTTCCCGAAACGCTTTACGAACTGGCTGCGGCTGGCACGTCTGTTGCCGTACCGCGGTTATTTTTATCTAGTACACAAAGTGACAGGACTATAAATGAGCCCTCAGCAACATCAGGCCAGCCTGGACCGACTGGTCACTTTTTTTGAAACGATCAGCCTCAACGGAGTCGATCATATTGACCGGATTTATATCGAAGATGCGTATTTCAAAGACCCGTTTAATGAAGTGCGCGGCTCAAATAATATAAAACGGATTTTTCTGCATATGTTTGAGCAGGTAAATCAGCCGCGCTTTCTGGTGACTTCTACCGTACTGCAAGGCGACAATGCATTTTTATGCTGGGATTTCCTGTTCACGATGAAGCGTTTCAGCACTGAAGAACAATGCATACGCGGTGCCACCCACATCTGCTTTGCGACAGATGGCCGCGTCACCATGCACAGGGATTACTGGGATGCCGCCGAAGATCTGTACGAAAAACTCCCGTTACTCGGCGGTCTGATGCGTTTTTTAAAGCGGGCAGCAAACAAGTAAGCAAATACCGGACATGCTGTAACATCTGCTGCAGTATCCGGTTTTTGCCTGTATCACTCTGCCGCTTTTGCAGTTTTATAGGCAGGTAAATACTGCGCCAGTCTGGCTCCCATTTCCTGTCCCAGCGCCTGTAAGCCACTCATAGGTCTGACCATCACTTCAAAATCGCGTATCTTGCCGGCATCGTCGAAAGCAATCATATCAATCCCCTTGAGCTGCTTGTCGCCAACCCTGGCACTGAATTCAAGCACCACATTGAGCCCATCGTCAGACACGAATTCACGATGATAAGTAAAGTCCTGAAATACCTGGATTACCGTACCCAGAATCAACACGACCGCCTGCGCACTGGCATACGGCTGGTGCGCCATCGGGGAACGGAATACCGCTTCAGGGTGAACGATCTCCGCCAGTCCGTTGAGATCACGCTCAGCAATCATCTGATGCCAGCGCTGTAAAGATGCCGCTGCTAGTGGGTGCAGTTGATTCATCAGTGTCTCCTCCCTTTTTTTATCAGATCGTTGCTGCCAGACGTGTGCCCTGATTAATCGCCCGTTTTGCATCCAGCTCGGCAGCCACATCAGCGCCGCCGATCAGATGCACGGTTTTTCCTGCTGCTTCCAAAGCCGCCTGCAAATCACGGCGCGGTTCCTGACCTGCACACAGAATGACGTTATCAACTGGCAGTGTCTTTTGCTGACCATCAATCGTCACATGCAAGCCGGCGTCGTCAATCTTGTTGTATGTGACACCGGCAAACATATGGACTCCACGGTTTTTCAATCCGGTACGATGTATCCAGCCTGTGGTTTTCCCGAGTCCGTCACCCACTTTCGATGTTTTGCGTTGTAACAGGAAAATCTCCCGTTCAGGTGTCTCGATGTGAGCATCTGTCAGGCCGCCGACCGTCTGATAGGTCGTATCGACACCCCATTCAGCGAAGAATTTTTTCGGATCCAGACTAGGACTGGTACCGCTATGGCTCAGGTATTCCGCCACATCAAAGCCAATACCACCGGCGCCGATAATTGCCACACTCTTACCAACGACTTTCTTATCACGCAGCACGTCAAGGTAACTCAACACTTTCGGATGCGTCACGCCCTCAATTTCAGGTACTCTCGGTGTAATGCCGGTTGCCAGCACGACTTCGTCAAATGCGCTTAATTCATCAGCCTTCACTGGCGTATTCAATCGAAGTTTGACGCCGGTCAGCGTGATCTGTTTTGCAAAATAGCGCAGGGTTTCATAAAACTCTTCTTTACCAGGTACTTGTTTCGCAATATTGAATTGCCCGCCGATTTCGGCAGCAGCGTCGAACAGGGTGACGTCGTGCCCGCGGCTGGCGGCAGTCGTTGCGAAACTCAGACCAGCAGGTCCGGCACCAACGACAGCGATACGCTTGGCCTTATCCAGCTTTGCATTCACCAGCTCGGTTTCATGGCACGCACGCGGATTCACCAGACAGGATGTGATCTTGCCGCCGAAAGTATGATCCAGACACGCCTGATTACAACCGATGCAGGTGTTAATCTCATCTGCCTTACCTTGTTCTGCCTTGCGCATGAACAACGGGTCGGCCAATAAAGGACGCGCCATCGAGACCATATCGCAGAAATTATCGGCCAGCAGTTGTTCTGCCACTTCCGGGGTATTGATACGATTGGTCGCCACGAGCGGGATGTTCACATGACCTTTCAGTTTCTGGGTCACCCAGGCATAGGCCGCACGCGGCACCTTGGTGGCAATCGTCGGAATACGCGCTTCATGCCAGCCTATGCCAGTATTGATAATCGTCGCGCCAGCAGCCTCAATTGCCTTGGCAAGCTGTATTACCTCTTCCAGCGTCGAGCCGCCTTCGACCAGATCGAGCATAGACAGGCGATAGATGATGATGAAATTGGTGCCGACTTTTTCGCGGATACGACGTACGATCTCGACCGGAAAGCGGATGCGGTTTTCATACGCGCCCCCCCATTCATCGTCACGCTGATTGGTACGCGCAGCGATGAACTCATTGATCAGATAACCTTCCGAGCCCATGACTTCCACGCCGTCATAGCCTGCAGACTGCGCCAGACCGGCACAGCGAACGAAGTCATCGATCGTCTGCGCAACTTCCTCTGTCGTCAGTGCGTGTGGTTTGAACGGATTGATCGGAGCCTTGATCGCGCTGGGTGCAACCAGCGTCGGCTGATAGGAATAGCGACCAAAATGCAGAATCTGCATCGCGATCTTACCGCCTTCACGATGCACGGCATCAGTCACGATACGGTGATGCGCCGCTTCTGCTTCGGTGGTCAGCATCGCACCGCCATGCATAGGACGCGCACGCTCATTCGGCGCAATACCACCTGTCACGATCAGGGCAACGCCGCCGCGTGCACGTTCAGCATAAAAGGCTGCCATGCGTTCAAAACCATTGTCGACTTCTTCCAGGCCAACGTGCATGGAACCCATTAACAGGCGATTCGGCAAAGTGGTAAAACCCAGATCAAGCGGTTTGCTCAGGTGAGGATAGAAAGACATGGCGTTTCCTTATAGAAGAAGGAGAAAAACAGTAGCAGTCAGTTAAATTGACGATGCAAGGGATAGCGAGAGAATAACGAAACAACTTTATATATGCAACTGGTTGCATATAAAATGTCGCTAACCAAGCTCGAATAATGACTCTAGTGCTGCTATGTCCCTGCCCCACGCCTTATTAACCTCGCTGATAGAAAAGCCCTGTTCCGGTTATGAACTGGCGCGCCGCTTTGATAAATCCATCGGCTATTTCTGGCATGCGACGCATCAGCAGATTTATCGCGAACTCGCACGTATGGAGGAACACGGCTGGGTCAGCTCGATTGAGGTCGAAGGTGGCCGCGCGGGTAAAAAGCGATTCGAGGTATTGCCAGCAGGACGCACTGAATTGCAGCGCTGGGCAGCAGAAAGCACAGCGCCTATGCGCCTGCGTGACGATATGCTGGTGCGACTGAGGGCCGACGCTGCCGTCGGTGCGCCCGGCCTGATAGAAGAAATGGAGCGTCGTCTGAAACTGCATGAACAGGAATTAGAAAATTACAAGGCAATAGAACAACGCGATTTCAGTCACAGGCCTTTGTCGCGTGAAGCACAAATTCATTATCTGATTTTGCAGGCTGGTATCAATTTTGAAGAAAGCCGGGTCGCATGGACAAAACAGGCACTGACCACATTGCGACAACAACAGTAAGCTAAGTGCCTGACATCCTGGATACTTTTTCCTCTGACAAAGAGACAGCGTCCTTTAAAATAGCCGTTTTCCCGAACCGGATAAATGACTCGCTTATGGATGATTTTGCTTCTTTGTGTACGCGCGCACGGGCAGGAGACCCGCTTGCAGCAGAACAACTCATGCAGAAAATCTATCCTGAATTACACATCATGGCGCGTGCGCGTCTGCGCCAGAGCGGTCATCTGACTTTGCTTGATACCACCGCCCTGATTAATGAAATGTGGCTGCGCCTGAATGCCAACACCCAGCTTCAGCTCGCAGAAAAACATTATTTTCTCGGTTATGCCTCACGTGCGATGCGTTCTATCGTGATTGATTATGCGCGCCGCCGTCAGGCGGAACGCCATGGCGGCAGTGCAGAACATGTCGAACTCAGTTCCCAGCCCGATCTCAGTGCCCCCGATGAATCTGAGCTTTTACGTGTACATGATGCGCTGAATGAACTGGAGCAGATCGACCCGCGTCTGGCACAAGTCGTGGAACTGCGTTACTTCGCCGGACTCAGTGAAGAACAAACCGCCGACTTTCTCGGCATTGCCAGACGCACAGTACAACGAGACTGGCTGAAGGCAAGAGCCTTACTGTTTGAAGCCCTGTGCTGAAGCGTTTGACCAATCCGATGACGCTTTTCCTATGATTTCATCGTTCTGATCAGCATCCCTTTTTTTCTGGAGACATTCGGTGGTACTTCCCGGTGAAGACTGGCATCTGATATCGGTGCTGTTTGATGAAGTCATAGATCTGAACCCGGCGCAAAGACAACAACGACTGGCAAGGCTGGAGACTGAGAATCCGCAGCACCATCGTCGTCTTTGTCAGCTACTCGCAGCACATGACAAAGCGGAAGAACATGCTTTTCTGCTGACCACGCCGAAAATCACGCTGGATGAGGGTACACGCAATCCTTTGCCAGTGATATATGAAGAAGGAATGACGATAGGCCCGTGGGAACTGCGCAAGAAAATCGGCCAGGGCGGTATGGCCAGCGTCTGGCTCGCGGTTCAGAAAAACAGCGAATTTAAACGTGAAATTACCTTAAAACTGCCCTATCCGGATACGCTGAACGGAACGATAGTCTCGCGCTTTATCCGTGAACGCGACATCCTCTCGCAACTGACACATCCCTATATTGCCCGCTTATATGATGCCGGGATCAGCAGCGAACAACAGGCATGGCTGGCGCTCGAATACGTCAGGGGCAGACACATCGTTGACTGGTGCCGCGAACAAAAGCTGGATTTGCACGCACGTATCCAACTGATGGTGCAGGTGTGTTCAGCGGTGCAATATGCCCACTCGCATCTGGTAGTACACCGCGATCTGAAGCCCAGCAATATTCTGGTCACCGAAGAGGGTTATGTGCGCCTGCTCGACTTTGGTATCGCACAAATTCTGCAAGGTGGTAACAATGCCGGTAAGATTCAGCCGGCACCGACCGGAGAAAGTACAGGCCCGGTCACCTGGCGCTACGCTTCACCGGAACAGATACGCGGTGAAGCACCGGGCATTGCCAGTGACGTTTATTCGCTCGGTATCGTTTTCTATGAGTTACTCACATTCGTCTCACCATATCAACTGGCAAACCGTTCACGCGCCGCGCTGGAGCAGGCAATTCTGCATGATCCGGTGGCACCGCCTTCAGAGCGATTGCAGGAAAACAAACAGCGCCGTCTGCTGCGCGGTGATCTGGATGCGATCATCCTCAAAGCACTACGAAAATCACCGCTGGAGCGCTACACCACGGTCGATGCATTATCGGCCGATCTGAAGCGCTATCTGCGGTGAGACACTGTTAGTGCCAGGCCAGATAGCCTGTGGTACCGCGGCAGCCGCGTTTTGCTCAAACACCGCTGGATTGCTGCCAGCGGCCTGTTTTTGATTTGCTTTCTGTTTGCAGCAACCGCAGTTTCCCTGCATCAGGCGCGTATTGCCAAGACCGAAGCAATCAAAGCGAAAGCAATGTATCAGTTCGTCGTCAGTCTGTTCAATCCAGATCAGAAGCCGGATCTGGATCTGGCAAGACGCCAGATGACACTGAAAGATCTAGTCCGCCTAGGTACTGACCGGCTCATTAACGAATTGCAGGCACACCCGGAGGAGCGGGCAAAACTGTTACACGACCTGGGGCAGCTGACGATACAACTGGGACTGCAGGATGAAGCCGCCCGTATTTATCAAGTCAGTCTGGAACAGGCAAGGCAGAGATACGGTCAGGACAGCAATGAATACGCGGGCGTCTTACTCGATGCGGTCGAATGGCTGAGCGGAAATAACCGTAGTCAGGAAGCCTGCCAGTATGCAGACCGGGCGCTGGAAATTTACCGGCGTCACCATGCCCCCGACGAAAAACTGGCGGTCGCTTACCGCAAGGCCGGACATTGCGGTGTCAACCTGCACCCCGCCGGATTTCCGAGAGATATTCAGTATCTGGAAACGGCAGTACGTTTATCCAGGACCGCAAAAGACCGCGCAGAACTCTCGTCTGCGCTGGAAAATCTGGGGCTCGCTTATCTGAATTCTGACCGCCCTGAGAACGCGTTAACGGCCTTTAACGAATCCCTGCAACTGCGGCAACAACTGTATGGTGCACATGCCTGGCAAACCGCAGAATCGCTGCAAAGTGTTGCCATCACGCTGGATACTCTCGGCAGGACCGGAGAATCTGCCGCAGCGCGCCTGCAGGCATTACAAAGCATGGAAGATATCTGGGGCAAAAATCATTATTTTGTGTCGGAAAGCAAAGCTTATCTGGCCGATATGCTGGTCGATGCCCTGCGCCGACCGGAGGGTCTTGCCTATGCGCGGGCGGCCTATGAAATTATGCTACTGCCTGACTGGCGTAATCAGAAACTGGATTATCTGGAAAATGCCAGCGCAAGCTATCTGAAAATTTTGTACCGCAGCGGTAATCTGCAGGAAATGCGCAGCGTTTGCGACCAGTTCCCCTGGAAAACACCGATTCGCTATCCCATCCTGCGCAACATTATGTTCAACCACTGCGGTAGTGTTGCGCTGTATTTCGGAGATACAGAGACCGCACGCCGCTTTGCCCGTGACAATTTCGCGCTATGGAAACAACACTGGCCGCAACAACCCAGCAGAGCCAGCGGCATACATTTGCTGAATGCCGAAATTGCCAGAGCATCACATCATCGTGACGAAGCTATCCGCGAATACCGCGCAGTGCTGACCAGTGCGGCAAAAAAAAATCATTTCGCCCGCACTCAGGCCTGGCTTGGTCTGTCACTGCTGGCCGGCAGTGACCAGGCATTGCTGCCCTTACCCCAGATGCAGGCTGAGCTGGAATTTTTCCTGCAGCCGGGCCAGCGCGACTACTGGGCAGGATTTGAAGCCAGCATGCGCGAGGCTATCGGCAATGTCTATCTGGCGCGAGGCCAGACTGCAGCCGCACAAGAAGCAATGAAAGCAGCACTCGCCATACGCGAACAGGCCGACGATACCCGCAATGGTATTTGGTATGCATTGACCATGCTGCGGCTCGCTGACGCCATTCAGCCTGAAGACTCCGTGCAATCTGCTCAGTTACGGCAGCGCGCAGACGCCATTTGCAGACAATATCCCGCCTGTCGCTGGCAAGCGCCAGCCAGGCATTAAGCGGGGCAAGCGTAACACGTCTGTCGTTCTTCTCTATTCTGCTTTCTAAAAAAAATGCCTCGGCGTGGCGCTTTTTTCAAAAGAATTCCGTTCATACAAAGGAAGCGTCGTCCTGCCTGTCAATACGATGGTGCAGCGACCTGTTTTTCTTTTCATTTATAAGGATACGGCATGAAAAAAGCTCTTCTGGTAATGAGTCTGATCAGCGCACTCAGTGCATGTGGTGGCGGCAGTTCAGGCTCCGGCAGCAATTCCGGCAATAACAGTGGTACCGGTGGCACCGGAGGTACTAGCGGGACGGGTAGTACATCATCCGGAATGACGGAAGCAATGAAAGTTTTTGCAGAAAGCTGGATCAGTATGCAGGCTGTGCTGAATCTGCACGATCTGCTGATTATGGCCGGCAACAACGGTAACTGCCCGAAAGGCGGCAGCGTCAGCTTTAACGGCAGCACAACCAGTCTCAGCAACTGTGTGCGGCGCTTCCCAGCAGATAATGCCTATCTCGGTAATTTCAGTGGCACACCAGTATTCACTGGCTCAGTGAAAAGCCTGAATTTCCAGAGTGCCGGCAACCTGAACGTCAATGCGGGCGATAACCCTGCTGTGACGCAGTATGTAATGAGTAACACCAGCTTCAACGGTACCGACAACGATACTGGAAGCGGAGATACCAGCCAGATCGGCAACGGCAGTGCCACATTCGTCATGGGCGCGGCCAGTAGCTACGCTGTGACATCGGTTGGCAGTACCGCAGTTAATAATGGCAGTAGTCTCAACAGCAATGCTGGCTTTTTCTACAGCAAAAGCAATGCTGCGGCCAGTCGCGTGGTCACGACACAGAATCTGATCTTCAGCAGCGATACCAGCGGCATGACGAACCGTCCTGCAAGCGGCTCCTATAATGTTGCCGTCGGTGGCACTACGACCAGCTGTGTGAATGTCGGTGTGCAGATGCTGGCCAACAATCAGGTAAAAATCAGTTGCAGTGCGACCAGTGAATCACGCACTGTCAACTGGAGTGATACAGACGTGCAGAGCGCTCTGCGCAGCGCACGAAGCTGAATACGGCCATGAAGGAAGCGGGAGACGGAAATGAATTCCATCTCCCCTTATTGAATTACCCGTTACGATATAAACCGCCGGTGTGCGTTATATAGTTCGTAATGAGGCAAACCTGCTGGTCGGCTGTCTCAGGCAGCAACGCCAAACAAGGCGCCAACACCGGCGGTCAGTGCCATCGCCAGCGCTCCCCAGAAGCTTACGCGGGCGGCGGCCACTGTCACCGCCGCACCACCGGCATAAGCGGCGACCGATCCCAGCAAAGCCAGAAACAGCAGCGAACTGATTGCCACTGACCACATCAGTCCATGAGCGGGAAACAAAAAAACTACCAGCAAAGGTAACACTGCGCCCACAGCAAAAGTGGCAGCCGATGACAATGCGGCCTGCACGGGTTTTGCTGCCAGCGCTTCGGAAATACCAAGCTCGTCGCGTCCGTGCGCACCGAGTGCGTCGTGTGCCATCAGCTGTGTCGCCACCGCCGCCGCCAGTTCGGGATCAAGGCCACGCGCAATATAAATATCGCGCAATTCTTCATGTTCATGCGCAGGATCGGCCGCCAGTTCCTTGCGCTCACGTTCCAGATCCGCGGTTTCGGTATCCGATTGCGAGCTGACTGAAACATATTCCCCCGCTGCCATCGACATTGCGCCTGCTACCAGCGCAGCAACACCCGCAATCAGAATATCTTTGGAACCCGCGCCGGACGCTGCCACACCGAGTACCAGACTGGCTGTGGAGACAATACCGTCATTTGCTCCGAGTACGGCGGCGCGCAGCCAGCCTATGCGGTGCGTTTTGTGTCGTTCTATATGTCGCATGATGTCACTTCAGGTTGGATTTTCGCGTCGGATTGCAGGACCTTTATTTTTTGGCTGGCGTTTTTGCAGCGCTTGCTGTGGCTGGCTTCGTAGCAGTTTTTGCAGCGGTTTTTGCAGCGGTTTTTGGCACGCCTCTGCCTGCCGTTTTACTGCCTGTACCTGTCTTATTTTTTGATCCGGTAGCTGCCGTGCCTGCTTTCACCGCTGGTTTTGCTGCTGCCGCAGACTTGCCAGCGCGGCCATTCACTTTGGCCTTTGTCGCCGTCACTGAGCCCAGTGTTTCTTTTGCCAGGCCGTCCCCTTCCATTGCCTGACTGACCGCTTGTTTGAATTGATTCTGCAGTAAATTCCACCAGGCCGCCGGGTTCGCAAACGGCGTGCCGGCATCTTTATCTGAAGCGGCGCTCGCCAGTTTCTCTGAGGTCTCCGTTACCTGCGGCGAGACGCTCTCAGGTTCGGGCTCAGGGACAGGTTCGGGAGATGCTTGCGACACCGGTTCTGCTGCCGGTGGCATAGGCCAGCTGGTATGATCAGAAGCATTCGATGATGCAGGTTTCGGGATATCTGCGGGTTCCGAACTGGTTTGTGCGCTGGCTTGTGCACTTGCCTGCTGCATGTGCTGCGCAAAATTTTCACCCAGCGATTGCAATGTCGCAATCGTGGCGCGCTGGACTTCGAGCGCCTGTATCGTGCCACGCAGCATATTCATATTCACATTCAGCCACGATTCTACGGTTTTCAGATCCTGAATTTTTTTATCCAGTTCATCGACCGACATCGGTGGCGCGACCATGCCCGGAACATTCATACTGCCCCAGAGTTTTTTGATGAACCCAAGCGGATCACCCATAGAATTCATGCCGGGAATATCAGAACCAGAAAAAGGATTGCTCATCGGTGTACTCCTTATGTAGGCGCTGTCTGCACGCCATGATGACACTGCATGTGAAGACTGAATAGCGTTCTGCTAACGTCTCTCCATCTTGCATGAGCTGGGGAGTGCAGTCAATCCGGATTCAAAGAATCGCTCGGTTTTAAAACCGTAACCACTGCCTTCATTGTCAAAACGCGTTCCGGCCTCGCCTTTTTTCTGCATGACGGATACGTACAAAGGCTGCAATAACTGATGATCTTCCGCACGCATCAGTGCCTGGTGAAAACCATTGCTGAAACTCGCATTTTCCAGCGCCCGCGCTACTGCCGTCGCTTCGGTAGATTTCGCCTTTTCTATCGCACTGGCCAGCATTTCCATCATCAGTTGCATACGCAGATGGACATAATCATCCTTTGCCAAAGGATAGCGCTTACGGAATGCCTGATAAAAATCGTCGCTCGCTTTGCCGCCGACGTTCGGATGCCATTCAGCGACCGCACGCACGCGACCGATACCGGCATCGCCAATCGCAGCAGGCGCACCAAGGCCGTTTGCATAGAAAGTGTAAAACTTGACATTCATCCCGGCTTCTTTAACTGCCTTCACCAGCAAAGTCAGATCATTGCCCCAGTTACCTGTGATGACGGTATCCGCACCGCTGGCTTTGATTTTTGCAGCATACGGCGCGAAATCCTTGACCTTACCAATCGGATGCAGATCTTCGCCGACGATGCTGATATCCGGCCGTTTGCGCGCCAGCATCGCGCGTGCCGATTTCCCAACCTGGCGCCCAAAACTATAATCCTGCCCGATCAGATACACTTTTTTAGCGCGGCTATCGTCTTTAATGACCTCGGTCAGCACGTTCATACGCATATCCGCATGCGCATCAAAACGAAAGTGCCAGAAACTGCACTTTTCATTCGTCAACACGGGGTCAACGGCAGAATAATTCAGAAACAATACACGGTGATCAGGCATGCGCTGATTATGTTTATTGATCGCATCGATCAGCGCCGCAGCAACCGCAGAACTGTTGCCCTGCACCACGAAAGGAATTTTCTGATCAGTCACCTGCCGTAACAAGGTCAGGGATTCTTCCACCCCCTGCTTGTTATCAAACACGCTCAGGCTCAGCGCATGCTGGCCATCCGGCAAGCGGACACCACCGCGCGCATTGATGTTGTCGATCGCGATTTGCAGATTACGCTGCACCGCTTCGCCGGCATTCGTGAACGCTGCGCTCATCCCATCGATCATCGCAATGCGTATCGGTGGCAAAGGTTCTTTAGACGTTACGGCAAAGGATGTGGAAAACGGCAGGCTCAGGAATGCTGCAATTATGATGCGGAGAAAAAATGTCATAACCAGAAATAAATAATCAAAAGTAAAACTGAGGCAAAGTCCTGCATTCTACGCCGTATAAAATTCCTGCAATGTCATCGCAGCCAAACCTGCAAGCGTTTACACTGTCGCCATGAATCGCATTACCCTTTCCACTTTACCTGCCCGCTTCCGCTCTCGCGCCCTGATCTTTACAGGCATGGCGATCGCTTTTCACCTATTTTTATGGCATTTACTGTCGGGAAGCCTTGTTACCGAAAAGCCAGCGGCGACACCGGTAACCACCAGCATAGAAGTTCAGTTAAAAGAAGCCCCGGCTACCATCGCGCACGCTGTTCAAGCTCCCCAAAAAGTAAAGCCAAAACCACAGGCACGCAGAAAGACAGCAACACCGGCGACCACAGCAGTCAAGTCGGATCAAACACTGAACGACACGCCGCCCACGGCAGCAAGCGATGCGGAAACTCCGCCGACAGCAGCGGTCACCGAACCCGCGCCAAATCAGGAGCTTGCATCTCCGGCACAAGAGATATCTGCGCCAGAACCAGTACCAGCAACAGCCGCAGCGTCGGCAGCCAGCACCAATAATGCGGATAATCCGGTGACCGAATTAGCCGGGCTGAAAATCACCGCACCGCCATCCGGCAAAATGCATATGAAAGTCGTACGTATTTCGCCGAACATGAACCCGGTATATGGCCTCGGTGAAATCAGCTGGCAAGCGCAGGACGGCCAATATCAGATGCAGGTGCAGGCATCGCTGGATTTGCTGTTCACCAGTCTGAATTTGTACAAACTGCAAAGCGAAGGCAGTATCTCAGGCAATGGCATACAACCTAAGCGCATGAACGAAACACGGCGCGGGCGCAGCGAAACGGCCACGCATTTTGATTACGATGCCAATCAACTCAGTTTTTCGTCATCGAATAAAAACACCGAGCTGAGCAAAGGTGCGCAAGACCGGGCGACAATCTTCATGCAACTGGCGGGATTAGGAATCGCCTCGCCGGAACAGTTTCAGCCGGGCAGACAAATTTCGGTGCAGGTCGCCGAAGATCGCGATGCGAACCAGTTCATCTTTGTCGTTATCGGCCAGGAAGAAATTGAGACGCCTCTCGGCAAAGTCATGACCTGGCACGTCAAGCGCCCGCCGCGCACAGGACTGTATAACTCTACGCTGGAACTCTGGTTCGCACCCGCGTATCAGTGGTACCCAATACAAATCCGCAATACTGAAACGAACGGCGCCGTCACGACACAGACGGTCAGTAAAATCGAACTTCAATCCACTTCTGGAAAATGATATGGCCCACCCTTTTTATCTTCGCCTGATCGCCGCTGTACTTACCTGTGCAGCGCTGGGCAACACGCTGGCAAACGCGGGTACGACGGAACATTTCAATAAGATGGCCTTTAATCTGCCACCGGCAGGAGAACTTTCATACACCATCAAGGCAAAGCAAAGCGGCATTCCCTTGGGTGGGGCGGCGACTGTTAAATGGGAAGTCAGTGAAAAAAAATACAGCATCGTGACAGAAACACGCGCGATGCTGGTCGGTAAAATCCTCGATGCCAGCAGTCAGGGTCATATCAGTGATTACGGTCTGGCACCGGAAAAATTTGTCGAGAAACGTTTTCGCAAGCCAGAAACGATTACCAGCTTCGAGCACGATAACAAAATCCTGCGATTTACCGCCTCAGATGAAACCTACACATTGAAGGGCGGCGAACAGGACAGAACGAGCGCCACCTGGCAACTGATTGCGTATGCGCGTGCCGCTGGTGATAAGTTCAAACCGGGCAGCGAATGGAAAATGTTTGTCGCCGGACGTCGCGACGCCGAGTCCTGGAGTTTCAAAGTGTTGGCAACAGAAAAAACCAGCACGCCGCTGGGTGAATTCGCCACTATTCATATCAGTAAAGCACCGCCACCGGATTCTAAAGATCAGACACTTGATATCTGGCTCGCACCGGCGCTGGACTGGTATCCTGTACGCCTGAAATTCAGTGATGCCGATGGCGACTATGTTGATCAGATCATAGAAAGCGTGAAGAAATAAGGCGATGAGTATGGACGGGGTGACCGCTGGAACCCCGCGTATTTATTGGGTCTCCAGCCGGTCAGAAAAATGTTTCAGAATGCCGTCCACACCGATGCAGCAGTCGTAACATCACTGTTTATGCAGGTGATTGCGGTTGAGGGCGTTTCTGTAAAGCAGGCAGAATAAATTTCCAGACCATCACCGTTTCAAACAACTCCACAGCGATCAGCGCAAAGATCGCACCGGCAGCGCCCCAATACGGAATCGCCTGATAGGTAATCAGCACCACCAGTAGCAAAGTGACCGTCCCCAGAAAGAACATAGAACGAAAAGCGCCGCCGCTCATCAGCCATGACGTTCCTATCGTACGTACGGAATTGATTGCGAAATAGCCACCCCACAGCATAATCAGAGGGCCGAGGCCACTGTATTTGCTACCGATCACATACGCTTCCAGCCACGGCAAAGTCAGCAACATCGCGCCCACATACGCAAACACAACGAGTTCGATGCCCAAGACAGAAACAATGGTCAGCTTGCGCAAGCCGCTCCAGTTATGTTCAGCCATCAGACGGCTTGCTTCCGGTCGTGCGACTCTGGACCAGGCTGCCACCGCCAACGGAATCGGCATCAGCAACAAACGCGATGCATTCAAGTCGGCAATCGCAGCCAGACCCAGCCAGGCGCCGGAAAGATAGACGTAACTGTAATTCGACAGCCAGCCAACGATGACTCCCAGTACCGCCCAGCGACCATGGCCGCGTATGGTTTCCTGATGCTCGTGCAGAATATCAGCGTCTTCCGCATCAACCTGACTGACCTGCGTTGCCGTACGATCCATGATGCGATGGCGACCAAATAGCGCACACAGAAATGAGGATGCGGCCAGCACGATAAAGACATGGGCAACATTGATCACTTCAAATAAATACAAACTGAGCATCCCTGCCAACACCGCCGCGACGTACACCAGATCCTGCCGCAATACGCTGTGAATGTCGGATTGTATAAAGCCGACAGTGCGACCATATTCGCGCAGGCCATTGCCGATCACGTAGAAGCCGAACGCGGCCGCCATTAGCCAGTTTTTATTACTATGATGCGTGGCAGCCGGGACAAATTCGACGATCAGAAACGCGGCTAAACCCATCGCCACCGTCCAGAATATCTGCCGCTGCCAGTAACGGCGCAACAATAGCTTGCGGGTATTTTCATGCACCGCGCTGGCGACCGTTGTCAACGGCCCGGCTATCCAGGAATCGACGATCAGACCCGCCAGCAACCCGCCCGCATATAACTGGCCATACAAACCATAATCGTCTTTATCAACCAGGCGGATCAGCAAAGCACCGATGCAGAAGTTCAGGGCACTCAGCATGCCCTGATCGATGACGGACAAAAACGAGGAGGATAGAAATTTTTTAGGAAAACTCATGGGCTTGCGATAACATTCATCTCACACGAACCTTACCATCATGACAGAATGAAGTACAAAGGGTTTCTCCCTGCTTCATCCATCCAATTTTTTAGTTTGCAAAATGAATAAATTTAGTAATAACGACCGTGCGCTGGTGTTGTTCAGCGGAGGGCAGGACTCTACCACTTGTCTCGCATGGGCATTGTCGCGTTATGCCCACGTGGAAACCATCGGTTTCGATTATGGCCAGCGCCATGCGATCGAATTGACGGTACGTCCGACCTTGTTGGAGAAAATCCGCAGTTTCTCGCCAGAATGGGAAGCGCGCCTGGGCGAAGATCACATGATAGATCTGTCACTGATTTCGCAATTATCCCATACGGCAATGACGGAAAATATTGCCATAGAAATGCAGGCAAACGGCTTGCCGAATACCTTCGTACCGGGGCGCAATCTGATGTTCATGGTGGTTGCGGCCACGCTCGCCTATCGCCGCGACCTGAATGTACTGGTCGGTGGCATGTGCGAAACCGATTTTTCCGGCTACCCGGATTGTCGTGACGACACCATGAAAGCGCTGCAGGTCGCGCTGAATCTGGGCATGGCAACCCGTCTCAAACTGGAAACACCGCTGATGTGGATAGATAAGGCGCAAACCTGGGAACTTGCGGGACAGCTCGGCGGTACAAGCCTGATTGATCTGATCCGCGCCGATACCCATACCTGCTATCTGGGTGATCGTGGTGCACTGCACGATTGGGGCCATGGTTGCGGCACCTGCCCGGCCTGTGAATTACGTGCCCGCGGCTACCGGCAATATCAGGCCTCATTGCAAAAATAATCTTAAAAATCAGCTTGTAAGCTGGCCGTTAGCCAGCTAATTTAAAATGATATCCGCAAGACAGATAAAACTAATTATATAAATGGAAGAGACCTATGCTGCTCGCGCTGATGACCGACCTGCATGCGAACCGCGAAGCATTTGCCGCATGTCTGGCACATGCAGAACAACAAAACGTAACGCGCTATGCTTTCCTGGGTGACCTGATAGGTTACGGTGCCGATCCTGCCTGGGTCGTACAGACCGTGATGGACTATGTGAGCAAAGGCGCTTACGTGCTGATGGGCAATCACGACATCGCCATACTGCAGGGAGATAAACAAGGTATGAATCCGACTGCTCGCGAAGCCATAGAATGGACACGTGCACAGCTGAATCCGGCACAAATCGCTTTTATTGCAAAGCTGCCCTACCGGATTGAATTACAGGATCTGTTGTTAGTCCATGCCAATGCCTGGGCGCCGGAAAAATGGGAATATATCGACGGCGTTATGGAAGCCATGCGCAGCATGCATGCATCCAAAGCAGCGATCACCTTTTGCGGGCACATGCATGTACCGACGCTGTATCACATGACGATGACAGGAAAAACCGGAGAATTTCTGCCGACGCCGGAAAATGGCATACCGCTCAGCAAACAACGGCGCTGGCTGGTGATTCCCGGCTCCGTCGGCCAGCCGCGTGACGGCAACCCAGCGGCGTGTTACGCGACCTTTGATACCGAGACACTGGAACTGACCTATTACCGCGTTCCCTACGATCACGAAACTGCTGCCGCCAAAATTCTGCGTGCTGGTCTGCCTGCCGCGCTGGCATCCCGTCTGCTGACAGGAAATTAAGATGAGCCCGCACAGCCTGCAAGCCGGCATGGAATTTGATGGTTACCGCTTAGAAGAAAAATTACATACCGGTGGTATGGCGGCGCTCTGGCGCGTCACCGATTTGCGCCAGCGTCATGTCGGCAAACCGGGGCTGGAAAACGGTGTGCCGCCACTGATCATGAAAGTACCGCTGCTGCTTTCCTCTGACGACCCTACCGCTATCGTTGCGTTTGAAGTCGAGCAGATGATCATGCCGAAACTGAAAGGCATACACGTGCCGCGTTTTTTTGGCTCCGGTGATTTTGATGCGCAACCGTATATCGTGATGGAGCAAATTGCAGGAGAGTCGTTACGCAGTCGTTTCGCCCAAGCACCGTTACCGATCAGCGAAGTTGTCAATATCGGGATTAAAGTAGCGAATGCCCTGCAGGATCTGCACCGGCAGAATGTGATTCATCTTGACCTGAAACCCAGCAATATCATGTTCCGCGAGGGTGTGGCAGTGCTGATCGATTTCGGATTATCACGTCATGATCGTCTGCCGGATCTGCTGGACGAAGAATTCCGTCTGCCTATGGGCACTGGTCCGTATATCTCGCCGGAACAGGTGCTGGGTGTGCGCAATGAGCCGCGCAGTGACTTATTTTCGCTCGGTGTTTTACTCTACCATCTGGCGACGGGCGAGCGACCTTTCGGTCATCCGACCTCGGTTTCAGGGTTAAAGAAGCGTCTGTACCGCGACCCGGTTCCGCCACGCAGCCACCGCCCGGATATACCAGCATGGCTGCAGGAAATTATCCTGCGTTGTCTGGAAGTAGAACCGGCAGCGCGCTTTGACACTGCGGCACAGTTAGCGTTTTTGCTGCAATACCCGGATCAACTGACGCTGACCGGGCGTGCAGAAAAAAAGCAGCAAGACGGTTATCTGTCTGTGATTAAACGGCGTCTGAAAGCCTCTGGCATAGAACCGGTTTTACAACACAGTATTTCGGAACAGTTAGCCAAGGCACCGATTATCGTTGCTGCGCTGGATCTGACGCGAGGTTCAGAAGCGCTGGCAGAAAACCTGCGCAATATCACACGGCGCATGCTACAGACCGAGCCGGGAGCAAGACTCGCCTGTCTGACCATACGCAAAACCAGTCGTATCGGCATGGATGACAGCCTAATCAAACAAGGCGAAAACATCCATGTTAAGCAACTGGTTGAGCTCAAGCACTGGGCCAGACCCTTGAATATCAGCCCCGATAAAATCACATTTCACGTGATTGAAGCACCGGATCCCGCTGGGGCGATCATCGAATATGCGCACAACAACGATGTCGATCACATCATCATCGGCTCGCGCGGTACCTCTGCGCTGCGCCGTTATCTGGGCAGCGTTTCCGCGCAGGTGGTAGCAGAGGCAGCCTGCACTGTGACGGTCGTCAAAACCGCAGAAAAATAGCTGCCCGCTGCCTATACAAAAGAACCGGGAACTCCCTGAACTTATTTAGTACGTACCATCAGGCCGCTGTTTGCATCCTCTTTATACGCATAAGAAACTTTGCCCTTGCGGATTTCACCCATCACGATCATGGATTGTGTAATCGCTTCGTGATCTGTTTTTGTATAAGGCTTTTTATAGCGCGTGACGACCGTCGAGGTTGCTTCATATTTCATGTCTTCGAGTGCGTCTTTGATCTTTTCCGATTCAGTCGAGTTTGCCTGCATAATCGCCAGGCTCAGCAAACGCAAGGCATCGTAGGTCTGCGCCGCAGCCACAGCTGATGGGATGTGTTTGGCATTATTCAGACGCAGATAAGATAAAGAAAAGCTGCTGCTGCGTGTGGAATCACTTTCGATAAATGTCACTGGCATACGCGCACCTTCCGCATTGCCACCGGCAGTATCAGCAAAACTCTTTTGCGACAAAATCCAGCTGCCGACCAAGGGCAGATTCACTTTCGCCTTGCTCATACTGTTCGCGGCCGCTGCTGCTTCCGAAGACAGGCAATACAAGATAATGACCTGTGCACCAGCCTGCTTCGCCTGTGCCATCTGGCTGGTCATATCCTGCTCACCGATTTTCACACTCTGCACGCTGACTGGTGCCAGCTTACGTTTTTGCAGCTCAGCAACCAGATTATCTTTACCGAACTGACCATAAGGCGTGTCGTCATGCAGAATCGCGATCTGCGTCAGCTTACGTTTATCAACCACATCGTGCAGCATCGCAACCGGCTGAATACTGTCACTGGCCGATAAGCGGAACACATAACTGTGCGGAACTGCAGGCGGCATGAACTTAGTCAGACCAGCACCAGTCGCCACACTGACAATCAGAGGAATTTTTGCGTCCTGAAATACCTTCGCTGCTTGTAATGCCACGCCGGTATTAGCATAACCAACCACCGCTACGACTTTTTCTTTTTCTATCAGCTCTTTTGCCATCGCCACACCCAACTCTGGCTTCGCCTGATCATCGCGTTCGATGATTTCAATTTTGCGTCCGAGCACACCACCAATCTGATTCAGATCAGCCTGAAAAACACGCGCTCCGCCACGAATACTTTCCCCCATATCCGTCGATGATTTACCGGTGAAAGGGCCAATAACGCCGATGCGGATCGGCGGTTCTTCCGCGTGTACTGCGCCGCTCAGGCACAATAAAAGACCAGTCAGTAGCGAACGTAAGCGCATTTTTATCTCCAATATTATATAAACACCCCGGTATCCTGATACCGCAAACAACAGGGCAGATTTTCTCGTGCTGAGAACGTAACTGCGCACCATTTAGTTGTCAATTGGAAATATAAATTAAAAAACAAAATGCTTTCTTGATTTTCAACATAAATCGATGACTTAAAATTTCCGCAACACAATACGCATCACTACCTGCACTGTAGAAAATTTCTCGCATGGCTCCAAAATAGCCTGACCATCAGGTTTTTCTTCCATCAAAAATAAATGCTCAGCTGTTGTAATTTCACACATTTTTTTGACATGCTGATGACCACACGATTCCGACTGGACAATGCGTTTCACCGAAGCAAATTACGCCTGCACCTCATGGTACAGGCGAGCGACAGGAAAAAGAGCGGGGGTAAATTAAATGACAGAAACGCAGTCAGACACGCTCAGGCAATCTGATAACCTTGCTTCCAGACCCCCATCACAACGGGGATGCCTTCAATGATGCGGACGCGGATAAAATCAGCGCGTAGTCCGGGGGCGATCTGACCGCGATCCTGCAGACCTATCTGCTGTGCGGGTTGCAGGCTGACGGTGGACACGGCTTTCGGCAAAGAGTAACCATCGTCCTGCAGTAAAAAAGCGGCGTGCAGCAAGCTGGCGGGAACATAATCTGACGACAGAATATCGAGCAAATCGTGGCGCGCTAATTCACTCGCCGAGACGTTGCCGGAATGTGAGCCACCACGCACCCGGTTCGGCGCGCCCATGACGATGGATAAGCCATGCTGATGCGCAAACTGCGCTGCTTCCAGCGTGGTCGGGAATTCAGAAATCGTCACGCCGTCACGCACGCCTTCAAGCACGTGAGTGTGGGTCGTGTCATCATGGGTCGCCAGTGGAATACCGTGCGCCTGAGCGCGGCATAGCCTGACGATCTGCGCCCGGTTTTGTTCTGCGTACTGCTGCTGACGATCGCTCAGCACTTCCAGCATCTGATCGACTTTCTGGTGCGTCCAGCCGCGTTTACCGGTGACGTAGACGCGGTAATGTTCAAGGTCAGTCCATTGTCGTTGCCCCGGCGTGTGATCCATCAGTGACACCAGCCGCAAGTGTTCGTCATTTAAAAACGGCGTAAATAATTCCAGCAAACGCGCCTCTGCCAGCTCCAGTCGCAGATGCAGAAAATGATCGGTGCGCAGTACGCCCACCTGCCTGGCACAGGCCAGTCCTTGTACGCTGGCCTGCATCATTTGGGTACGCATGCTGTCGGGGTCGATATCGCCGATGGCAATCGCGTCCAGCACTGTCGTGATACCGGAACAAGCAATCTGTGCGTCATGCGCGATGATGGCAGGCAGCACCGGCCAGCTCACTTTCGGGCGCGGCATCAGATGCTTTTCTAAATTATCGGTATGTAATTCCACCAGACCGGGTAACAGATAATCCCCCTCCCAGTCAGCCCCGGTCAGCATTGCCGCGCCTGAATTAACGTCATCAATACGACCGTGGCTGACGACGATACCGCCTGTCAGCACCCGATCCGCGGTGACAACACGCGCATTGCGGATAGAAAACGCTGTATGCGAAGCAAAATTCATGAAGTACTGCATCCTTGAAAAACGGTGAACCATCTAAAAATCCGGGAAAAAAACCCGGTTATATCTGCGATTTTGCTGCGGCGATCAGATCGTCACAAAGTCCATGCGCAATGTTGTAATACCACCCTGTAGCCATCGGCATCTTCAAACGTCTTTCCGGTCACATCCCAGAAAGGATTCGCCGATCGCACCGGCAAAAAGCCCGCTTGTAGCATGCGCTCGCAGGCATGCTGCCATTCTGCCTCATCAGGCAGATAAAAGACCAGCAAATGATCCTGGCTCGGTGCCTTACATGCATACGAGTCGGCATGCTGAGTAAATTCCAGATGATAGTTGTGCTGCGGATGCCCGATGATTGCACCGTCAATACCGTCGTGATCGGCAAACTGGCTCAGCAAAACAAATCCCAGGCCGTCGATGTACATTCTGGTGATCACGCTCAGATGATCGGTGGGTCGCGCCACCCGCAGCACTGCTTTTCGTGAAATCATTTTATTCCTTGACTGCCTGCGTCACAGCGGTGCGTGGCACACGGCTTCGACATTATTCCCATCAGGATCTATCGTGAAAGCACCGTAGTAATCGGCATGATAATGAGGACGCAGGCCGGGTTGTCCGTTATCTTTGCCGCCGTGCGTCAGCGCCTCTGCATAAAACTGATCGACAGCATCGCGCGAGGCAGCGCTGAAGGCAACATGCCGCGGCGTCGATTTTTCTTTAGTTTCGATGATCCAGAATGTCGACTTTCCATTCACACCGAACGCGCACATCCGCTGTGTCGGAAAACCGGGGTTCCATTCAGCGACAAATTCTGTCTGCAAGGTATATCCCAATGGGGCAAAAGCGGCGGCATAAAATGTTTTCGTTGCCGGATAATCTGTTGCATAAGTGCTGAGGTGATCTATCATGAGTTCTCCCGGTTTTCAGATACAGGACTTACGTAAAGCTGCCCCAACAGCGTTATGACTCCTAGTCGTACTCTGCGTACTGTCTTCCTCGCCATGGTGTAGCCAGGGTTTCAGGCAACATGTTGCCTGCTGGCGAAACGGACATCGCTTAACAGCGATGTCGCCCAAAGCAGAAAAAAGCTTTTTTGCCTTGCTGGGGAAACTCTGCGTCTGTCCTATGGAATAAGAATGTTGAATGACAACGCATTCACCTCATACTATGTCATATCAGGCACAAAATATTCTTCTGGAATAGGCGCAGGCTTTGATTTTCTGTATTGAGAAATTTGAAAAATTTTAGAAATTCGCCAAACGGCCGCCAGATCAGCCGTCATCATCACACCACAAGGCTGCGCGCCGGGTGCGGATGGATGAAAAAAAATGAACATGCAAACACTGAGAAAAAACAACCGATGAGCACGACCAGTCACAACCACCCTCCGCAAACACGTTACGCATTGTATTTTGCGCCGGAACCAGACAGCCCGTGGTGGCAGGCTGGCTGCCGCTGGCTCGGGCGTGATCCAGCGTTGGCACAAGCACTGCCGCAACCTGCGTTCGACGGCGTGACTGTCGCAGAATTTCAAGCCCTGACCAGCGACGCCCGCCGTTATGGCTTTCATGCGACGCTGAAAGCACCGTTCAGGCTGGCTGAAGGCAGCACAGCCGCGCAACTCGATGCTGCCTTACGTGCATTTTGCCAGCACCAGCACAGCCTGATGATTCCGGCACCGCGAGTCGAATGGATGGGAAATTTTCTGGCGCTGCGTCCGCATGGCGACGTCAGCGCGGTCAATCGGTTAGCAATGGATTGCGTCAGTACCTTCGACCGTTTCCGCGCACCGCTGAGTGCAGCCGACATCGCCCGCCGCCAGCGGCATCCACTGAGCGAGCGGCAAATACAACTCTTGCAGCGCTGGGGTTATCCGTACACCGAAGAAGAGTTCCGTTTTCATATGACGCTGACCGATGCCTTGCATCAGTCAGCTCATACGGATCAGGCAGAGGCGATCTGGCAGGCTGCGCAAAGCTTCTTTACGATCGATGCGCCTTTGCAGTTGAACGACCTTGCGCTGTTCACAGAAAGCGCACCGGGCGCACCGTTTCAACTTATACAGCGTTATACCTTCGGCGCGGTAAACGACATTGCCGCAGGCGCATTGAATGAAATGAAATCGCAGTCATGACAAGCTCAGAAATAAACATCACGCACAACTCAGAAAACACCGCCACAACGCCACGTCATATCGTGCTGATTCCCGGCTTCATGTGCGATGCCAGTCTGTGGCAGGAAGTGCTGGGCGGCTTGCAGCAACTCGGCACGATGTCGTTTGCTGATCTGAATCAGGGCACCGACATCGACGCGATGGCGGATCGTATCATTGCGGATCTGCCCGAAAAATGTGTGCTGATCGGCTTTTCTCTTGGCGGTTATGTCGCCCGCCGTATTGCTGCGAGAGCGCCGCAACGCGTCAGTCAGCTAGTGTTACTGAACACCTCGGCGCGCGCCACCAGCGCCGAAGAAATCGCCCGTAATCAGCAGCAAATCAAGATGCTCAAGGTCTTTCCGTATAAAGGTCAGACCATCACCTCATTGAAGCGCGCACTGCACCCGGCGCGTAGCGACAAAGCCTTGTTACTGCAACATCTGCAAACAATGTCACTGACACTGGGCGCAGATATTTTTATGCAGCAGTTAAGCATCATCCGGCAAGATGGACATGCCGATTGCGCGCAGATTGCTTGTCCGGTGCTGGTCGTCGCCAGCCGCGAAGACCAGATGCGGCGCTTGCAGGAAGCCGAAGATATCGTCGCCGCGCTGCCTGATCCGACTTTCCGCATCATCGACGATTGCGGCCACATGTCGCCACTCGAACAGCCGGAAATTTTGCTGGAATATCTGCGCGATTTTTTGTCACGGACCAGCTAGAAAATGTGCTGAAAACAGGCTCAAAAACGGCTTTTTTGTCTTAAAAATACTGGGGGGAGTATATTTTTAAGCCCAGCATTGACGCTGAGAATAATGCCAAATCGCCATATACTCCCCCTAAATGTATAAAAATGCAGAAAAAGCCGGAAATTTTTCCGGCTTTTTTCGTTCTGGCTGCTGACCTGAAAATTACCAGGCGTAAGCGGCTTTCGCATAGAAATAACGACCATTGAAACCGTAAGGCGAGAAGGTGCTGTAAGGCAAAGTGCCGCCGGTATTCAGGTTGCCGTTCGACGTCACCTGATCCGGATATTTGTCGCCCAGGTTATCGATGCCACCGGTCAGCGTCCACTTACCGATGCGATAGCTGGCAGAAATATCGACCACCACATTCGCACCATAAGTCTGATCCAGCGTTGCATTATTTTGCGGCGAAACGAAGCTGCCGTAACGGGTTGCCTGCGCGCGCGCCGTCCATTGATTGACTGCATAATCAGCGCTGAAAGTCAGCTTGTCTTTTGGTGCCGAATCCGTCGCGCGCAACAACGATTGCCGGTCGATCAGCAACAGGTTATTTTGTGCCAGCACCGCCGGATTTGCTGCCACATGGCTGACGGTGGTTTTGTTGTGGTTGTAACCCAGCGTCAGCCCGAGTTTATCGCTGCCAGTCAGGCTCAGCTGATAAGTGCCGACGATATCGACACCACGTGTTTGTGAATCCAGCGCATTCGTGAAATAACGCGCCGCACCGACCAGCACGCCCTGCTTCGCCAGCACGCTTTGCAAGGCGGCGGGCAACACCAGATTACCGGAATACAAAATGCGGTTATCAATATCGATCTGATACGCATCGACGCTCAGCGAGACATTTTTATTCGGCTGCAATACCGCGCCCAGACTGTAGTTGCGCGATTTTTCAGCTTCCAGCGGTTTCGCACCTAAGGCTTTTGCGGCTGCCGTGGCAACGCCGAAAGTGCCGGTATCAACCAGTTGCGACGTACCGTTAATGGTGATCAGATTGGTAGTTGAGATCGTGTAATTCTGTTGTGCTAACGATGGTGCGCGGAAGCCATTAGACGCCGCACCGCGTAACGCAAATTCCGGTGTCACAGCAAAACGGCCCGATAATTTGCCGGAAGTGACGCTGCCAAAATCGCTGTAATTTTCATGCCGCACAGCGACTGAGGCGCTGAGTTGCTTAGTCAGTTCGGCTTCAACGTTCGCATACACCGATGTGCTGTGGCGGTTATAACTGCCTGCATTCGATGGCTGGAAGCCGGAGAAACCTTGCGCACCGCTGCCGAAATATGAATTCGGCTCACCGGCGCTGATCTCATACTGATCGCGCCGGTATTCGGCACCAACCGCCAGTGTCAGCGGATTTGCCAGACCGGCAAATTCAAATTCTTTGGCCGCATCGAAGTTCGCCAGTGTCTGCGAATTTTTCAATTTACCAGCGTAAAAACTGGTCGGGCTGGCCGCACCTAAACTGAGGTTGACGCTGTTATTCACATCGAGGCTGAATTCATTTGATCCGTAATTCGCACTCGCATCCCAGCGCCAGCCATCGACCCGACCTTTGATTCCGACGACAGTGGATACATCCGTATTTTTCGCCGCTTCATTCGGTAAAAACCCTTGCGGATACAGCGGTGTGCGCAAGGTCGTGCCGCTGGTGTAAGCCGTGCGCCAGGTCGCCGCCGCATCTGAATCACGCTGGCTGACGTTTGCAAACGCATACAGTTCAAGATCATTATTCAGCGGCAATGACGCATTCAGCCCCAGATTAGTTTGCTGTACTTTCGGGTCGCCTTGTTTCTGCGTGACCTTGCCATACAAAGGCTCGGCCGGATTACGCAGATCAGCACCCGCGCGGTTGGTTTCGCCCTGATATTTTTGTTCCGCGGTAAAACGTACCCAGCCTTTGTCACCCAGTTGGGTACCAAAGTTGGCACTCAGCGCACCTTGCGTGCCATCGCCTTTGCTGTATTGTCCGCCGCTGGCCTGCAGCTCGCCACCCTCCGCACCTTTTTTGAGGATGATATTGATCACACCGGCAATCGCATCTGAACCGTATTGCGCTGCGGCGCCATCGCGCAGCACTTCGATTTTTTCAATTGCAGAAATCGGAATGGTATTCAGATCTGCGGGTGAAGAGCCGCGCCCGGCGGTGCCATTGACATTGACAATCGCTGTCGTGTGCCAGCGCTTGCCGTTGACTAACACCAGCGTCTGATCCGGCGACAAGCCGCGTAATTGTGCCGGACGACTCGCAGAAGTGCCGTCAGCGACAGCAGGGCGCGGAAAATTCAAGGAAGGCAGCAAGCGGCTTAATGCCGTTCCGAGTTCACCAGTGCCGCTGGCCTGCAGATCTTTACTGCTCAGAATATCGATCGGTGCTTCAGAATCAGAAACCGTGCGCTTGATGCTGCGCGTGCCGGTGACGATGACGGTATCGGCCTCAGCAAGCTGCGTTTGTTGGGCATGTACAGCCGGAGCTGCCAGACCGCAAAACAATGCGCCGATCAGCAAACTGATGGAACGACGGGGAACAGGGATAGAAACAGTGTGTTGCGCACGCATGAATAACCTCTTTGATATTTGAAAAAACAAAAACCTGTCATGCAGCCTGAAAAAATTGCCGCGATGGAGATTCATGCTACGTGCTGAGGGCTGGCTGCCCAACGACCTTTTTTTACTTAGAAAAGATGAAAAAGATATATGGAATATGAAAAAAGCCACGAAAGAATCATATAAAACCCAGATGATAAAAAATATTTTCGACTTATTTTCGCAATAAAAACAAGCACTTATACACCCGTCTCTGAGCCTTTTTTTGTCTATGAAAACCGCTGGTTTTTTGGTCGTGCGACGCGTCAATTTTTCGCACTCAGCACTGACAGGTAGCGAAAATAAAATTAGGTGATTGTTGTTTTACCGTGTATATTCCGTCTCGTACTTGCATCAAGTCCTTATATTGTTGGTCCCAATTCCGCATAGCTGTATCCTCTGGCTGTTCTGTTTTTTCTCCTCCGGTTTTATTTCTTGGTTTCAAGTGCCTCGAAGGCAATTTCGCCTATGTTTCACGTAAAGGAATAAAAATGAGTAATCAAACAGGTATCGTAAAATGGTTCAACGACGCTAAGGGCTTCGGCTTCATCGCTCCTGATGCAGGTGGTGCAGATTTGTTCGCCCACTTTCAGGACATTCAATCAAGCGGCTTCAAAAGTCTGAGCGAAAATCAGCGCGTTTCTTTTGAACGCACGACAGGCCCTAAAGGCGACAAAGCAGGCAATATCCAGATTCTGGCTTAAAGTCTCCCGGCATATTCCGGCAGGCGATGCTTGCCAGAACAGCGCCAACCGTTTTTGCTGTGATGAAAAATTTGTTCTGCAATACCGGCCAGTGACACCATGCAGATAGCATGGGTTGCTGATGAACAAAGTCTGACCGTTACAGCAAACCTTCGCATACCGGTACGCTGCTCTCACGCAGTGCACTCTGGCGGCAATCAATTCTCACCGGCTGGTGGCACCATACAGATAGTATGGGTTATCGGAAAATGGTGTAGTTGATCAGTGAGTTTTACTGGAAAGCATCTGCTTTTTGCTATGCAATCGTCCATCTCTTTTTTACTGATGCGTGTGCATCATGAAAAAATGCGTTGGTCGATCTTGCGAAGGTACGCATTCGTTTTGCCCTCTGAGGTTGCCAGTATTGACTGACAACACAGAAAAAAAGTGACTCACCACGACAAGCACCGCGCAGATAGCACGGGCATTGTTACAGTCAGTGGCACCACGCAGATAGCATGGGTTGCTGACGAGTCACTGCAATGAATGGATCGCCCACCGCATGGTGGGCTTTTTGTTGTCTGTCGCTTTTGTTTTAGCCGATCAGAACGAGCGCAGATATAAGGTTTGTGCGTCTGTGCAGATTGCACTGAATTATTTTTTGCCAGCTTATTTCTTACCAGCGACTTCCGCCAGATAGCGCGCCACCAGTTTGATTTCTGCATCAGTCAATCCGGTAATCACCGGCATTTCACCTATGCCGTTACGCACTGCTTTTTCCACCCGTACCGCATCCGGCTTCAGCTCGTCCAGGTCGGGGCCGCCTTCTGCATACGAATCTGCATGTTTCAGGCTATGGCACATTGCACATTTCGGCTCGGCTTTCTGATTGAAGATTTTCTTTCCTTCGGCTATTACATCTTCGGCGCCCGCAATACCGGTACCAAGCAAACTCAGTGCGACAAGACCACAAGAAATATACAGGCGAAAAGCAGGCATAACAGGCTCCTCAGATTACTGTAAAAATATGCGAACCGCAGCGACGGTGACGACGGGATTTTCTTCCTGCGGAACATGGCCGAGTTCATCAAACATAATCAGCTTACTGTTAGCAATATCACGCTGAAACCACTCTGCGTTTTCCGGCGGTATCAACTGATCTTTGCCGCCCCAGAGTATCAGGGTCGGTACACGGATCGTTTTGATCAGTTCAGCATGATCGCCGATGGCAAGCTGGCTGATGCGCTGACGTAAAGCGGGGCGGTTTCCTTCGCGCAGCATCATCGCTTCATAGCGATCAACTAAGGCTGGCGTAACTTTTTCCGGACGCGCATAAACATTCTTGACGCTGGATTCAACCATAGAGCGCGGCAGGCAGTGATCCATCACCCACGACATCATCGGCATGCGCGCAATCTGAAAACCAACCGGTATCGATTTTGGTGTGAACGCGTAACCTGCTGCATCCACCAGAATCAGTTTATCGACCCGCGCCGGTGCAGCGGCAGCGACTTCCCAGGCAATTTCGCCACCGAGCGAGTTACCACCCAACACGACTTTAGACAGATGCAAGCTATCCATCAGATCCAGAATGAAACGCACGTACGCCGTCGTGCTGTAGTCACCTTCCTGATTCGGCCCGGTCAGACCAAAACCGGGTAAATCCATGGTGATCACGCGGCGTTCTGCTTTCAGGGCTTTCACCCACGGTTCCCAAGTATGCAGGCTGGATGAGGTGCCATGGATCAACATCACCGGAACGGGATCATCCGCCAAGCCTTCGTCGCGGACATGCACTTGCAAACCATGAACATCAATGAATTTTGAAGGTGCGGGTGCCCATTTTTGTTTCAGGTCATCGACTGATTTGTCTGGTGCCCAGGCGATCGCCAAACCCAGAAACAAAGCACCTGCTAACAAGATAAAGAGACTCAGGACAGCCAGAGAAACGCGATGACGGACACTCATTGATGACAGAAAAAAACAATTCATTAAAAGAGCAAGATTATAGGACGCATCGCCTTTTGCCTGTCGGGTTTCTTCGCTGAAAAAGAACCCGGCAGTGCAACAGAATTACTGTGGTGCGCCGCCCAGACGAATGAGGCGACCAGAACCACCGATAGTTTTAGTAACGACAGGATCGCCATAGAATTCGATTTCGCCGGACCCGCCGACAGTCACATCCAGCTTATGATGCACCCAGGTGCGGACATGGCCGGAGCCGCCGATGCGGATACGTACGTCATTGGCTTCCAGCGCTTCCATCAACAGCGAACCGGAGCCACCGATTTTTCCGCTGATTTCGGTTGAGGCGCCTGCGGCACTGAAACTACCGCTGCCGCTGATATCGATTTCCAGTATTTCAGTGCGCAAATCCTGTACGCGGACATCAGCAGAGCCACTGATCGCAATATGCAGACCGGGAATCTGTAGTTTTTCGGCATTCACCTTGCCCCAGCCGCTGATTTTCAGCTCCGCCAGATTTTTCAGATACACGGTAATCTTCAGTGTCTTGCTGTCCGGATACACGTTTTTCTGCTGCGGTCGTATTTGTAAGGCACCGCTCTCGACCGCGACCTCAATCAGGCTCTGTAAATTATCATCGGTCTCGATCTCGACGCTTTCTTTTTCTCCCTGCCGCAACTCCAGATATGCCGGAATATTGAGTGCAATTTCATTAAACCCACTGGCCGCTCTGACTTGTTTCTGGATATTGCCGGAACCAGTGACAGTTTTTCCCTTGCGAAAAAAATCCAGCCAACCGGCACTCGCAGGCACTGTCGTTGCCAGCAACACAGCAGCAATAACGGTACGTCGTAATGATGAAATTTTCATAGGAGGGGCTCCGGCAAAATGAGCAAAACAAAGAGCGACAGTGTAGCCGCATGTGACTGCAGCGAAAAGCAGATTCCGGGTCAGAGATCATTCGCCAACAGCCAGGATGCCGGAAGGAGACTACCGCTTATCCGACACGGCAAATTTGCAGCCAGCACATCGCATACCAAGATCAGCTTATCTTCTTGCGGACGGCGGGGCTTCGGCAGCTTCACCGTTTTTTTTCTTTTCGGACGACGCAACAGATTTCACCTGCACCACTTTACCTTTACCTTTGCATGGGCTGTCCGACCAGACGACGCGGCCATCGACCTCGCATTTGAACACCGGCGTCTGCGCCACACTGATCATAGGAAAAGCCAGAGACAACACCAGAACACTCAGTAATTTATTCATTCTCGTTACCTGATTGATATATTGCAGGATGCGCGCATCGCCGCGAATAGCGTACGCCGGCAAACCGGACGGACACCTCATTTTGTTAAAAATTAAGCAATTATAAACTATGCACCCCATCTCTCTGCCGAAATCAGGATAATCAGGGCAAATTTTGCAATCGCGCATCTCTTAAAAAAAGCCCGCATAAAATAAGGCCTGCAAAGCATTTTCATGCCAGCAGGCGCATAAAATCGTGGACTCTTGTCAAGTAAGATCACACCGCCATCATCATTACAGCAGATGCAAGCGTCTGGCTTCCTGTGTCAATTCCGCGCGGAAATCCGGATGAGCAATCGCGATCATTTCCTGCGCACGTTGCTTCGCCGATTTACCGCGCAACTGTGCAACGCCGAATTCGGTAACAACATAGTTAATATCATTTTTACCGGTCGTAACATGAGTGCCCGGAGTCAGTGTCGGCACGATACGGGTGATGCTGTCGTCTTTCGCCGTTGCGGGTAAGACGATGAACGCCTTGCCATCGCGGGAACGGTTCGCCGCCCGTACGAAATCGACCTGCCCGCCTGTGCCCGAATACGGTACAGGCCCAAGACTTTCCGATCCGCACTGTCCCAGCAAGTCAATTTGCAAGGTCGCATTAATCGCGATCAGCTTGTCATTTTTGGCCGCCAGATACGGATCATTGGTAAAGTCCACCGGATGCATTTCCAGTGCCGGATTGCGATGAATAAACTGATACAGTTTTTTTGAGCCCAGTGCAAAAGTGGCGATCATTTTTCCCGGCATGAATGTCTTTTTGCGGTTAGTGACGGCGCCACTTTCCACCAGTGTCATGATGCCGTCGCCGATCATTTCCGTATGAATGCCAAGATCATGCTTGTTCGTGAGTTGCATCACCACCGCATCAGGAATACCACCGTAACCGATCTGCAGTGTCGACCCATCATCAATCATATCGGCCACATATTTGCCTATCACCTCTTGCACTGGCCCTATCACCGGCAGGCCGACTTCAGTGACGGCTTCATTGCTTTCCACCAGTGCCGCGACCTGGGAAATATGAATATGACAGGAGCCATTCGCAAACGGCACATTGGGATTCACTTCCAGCACCACTGCACGCGCTTTGGCAATCGCTGCCATCGTGTAATCAGCTGCCAGACTCAGGGAAAAATAGCCATGCTCATCCATAGGAGAAGCCAGCGTAAACACGACATCGGAGGGAATCATGCCACGCTCGATCAGCATCGGCATTTCTGAAAAATAACTGGGTATAAAATCGATATCGCCAGCCTGTCCACCGGCACGCGATGCTGCGCCGAAAAAGAATGCGACATGGCGGACATGTTCCGCCGTCGACGGATCAAAATAGCCAAATTTTCTGATCGGTAAAATCTGCGCCACCTTGACATCGCGGAAGCGGCGACGTTGTTCCGATAAGGCAGACAATAAAGCCGGTGGCTCACCGACACCGGTTGGTACGACAATGAAATCACCATCTCTCACCTGATGGATGGCGTCTTCCGGTGAAAGATGTTTTTGACGATACAACTCCTGTACAGACATCATGGTTTGGCACTCTCTAAGGTGTTAATCAGTTGGTCTCCTGCTCGTGACCATGTTAACGTCAATTCATGTTGCAGCGCAGTCATGCGAACGACATTTGCACCAAATTTGTGCTGGCGCAAAAGAACCTGATGATCTGCTTGTCAAAGCGACTTCATGTAATATCCATCAGCCTTCGCAGGTATGTGAGTTATTGGCCTGCTGTCATTTTTCTCAGGAATACACCTTATGTTCACGAAGTCTTTTTCCTATTCAATATTGTTTTATGCCGGTTTACTGATTTCAGCCTTACCTGCGGGTGCGCAGCTTGCCGAACAAAAAAATACTCAGCAACAACCACAGATCAAGGAAATCGTGCAGCAGATATCTGCACAGCGCATTGATGCATACATTCGTAAGTTAGTCAGTTTTCATACCCGCCATACGATGTCAGAAACACAGTCTGATACCGTAGGCATCGGTGCTGCAAGACGCTGGATCAAAGCGGAACTGGAGCGCTGCAGTAACGGACAGCTCGACGTGCAATTCGACAGCTATGTCGAAGCAGGTGGCCGCCGCATCAACAAACCAACCGAGATTGTGAATGTGGTTGCGACCCTGAAGGGGAAAACAGACCCCGGCCGTTATTACGTCGTCAGCGGGCACTATGATTCACGCGCTACTGATGTGATGGATGCCACGTCATTTGCGCCCGGCGCGAATGATGATGCGTCGGGCACTGCAGCCGTCATGGAAATGGCATGTGTAATGGCACAACATCGTTTTGATGCGAACATCGTTTTCATGGCAGTCGCGGCGGAAGAGCAAGGTTTGTACGGCGCCACGCACTGGGCAAAACAAGCCAGAGAAAAAAAGATGAATATCGCCGGTATGTTCACGAATGACATTATTGGCAGTTCACGTTCAGAACACGGTGAGGTCGATAACAAATCGGTGCGCCTGTTTGCAGAAGGAATACCGGCTGTCAAAGAAATACCGGACGCGACCCGCAATCTGATTGCCACCGGTGGTGAAAGCGATTCGCTCTCGCGCCAGCTGGCGCGCCACGTCAAAGAAACCGGTGAGCGCTATGTACCCGGCTTTACTGTGAATATCATCCACCGGCGCGACCGCTATCTGCGCGGTGGCGATCATATTCCTTTCCTCGAACAGGGTTATGCCGCACTGCGCTTTACTGAACCGAATGAAGATTTCAATCATCAGCATCAGAATGTCCGTATAGAAAATGGCGTGCAGATGGGTGACTTACCGGAATTTGTCGATGCTGATTACACCGCAAATGTTGCCCGCGTTAACGCGGCTGCATTAGCCAGCCTGGCGCTGGCTCCGGCGGCTCCGGCACAGGTACAGATGAAAACCTCACAACTCGAAAATGACACCAGCATGCGCTGGAATGCCAATACTGAAGCCGATCTTGCGGGTTACCGCATTGTCTGGCGAGACACGACCAGCAGCGTCTGGCAGGGCAGTATGATGGTGGGGAATGTGCTCTCCTATACCGTTAAAGGAAAATCCAAGGACAATTATTTCTTTGGCGTACAGGCCGTCGATACAGACGGCAATATCAGCGTCGCCAGCTACCCTATGCCAGAAAAAAAATGAACAAAGACTCAGCCATCTCACGCTGACACCAACGAGGATGCCGAAATATCGGCATAATCAGCACTCTCTTTTTACACTGGGAATTAATATGATTGAAGTTCACCACCTGAAAGAATCCCGTTCACGCCGTATCACCTGGATGCTGGAAGAATTAGGTCAGGAATATGCGGTGATCAGCTATGACCGCGATCCGCAGACCCGGCTCGCGCCGCCGGAACTCAAGAAAATTCATCCGTTAGGAAAAGCGCCGGTGCTGCGCGATAAAGAAGAAATTCTGATCGAATCCGGCGCGATTCTCGAATACCTGATCACTGAATATGGCAACGGCAAATTCGTACCGGAAAAAGGCACGCCGGATTACTACCGCTATCTGCAATTCATGCACTATGCCGAGGGATCGGCCATGCTGCCTTTGCTGCTGAAGCTCTACGTCGGTCGGCTCGGCGAAGCAGGTGCGCCATTGCATCCGCGTATCAACAGCGAAATCGCCAATCATCTTGGCTATCTGAATGCAGAATTAGAAGGGCGCGATTTCTTCGTCGGTAATGAACTCACCGGAGCAGATGTCCAGCTGTCTTTTGTGGTGCAAATCGGCGTCAGAAGTGCCGGACGCGCAGCGTTTCCGAATCTGACGCGTTTTGTCGATATGATAGAAGCACGCCCTGCCTACCAACGCGCGGTCGAAAAAAATGGCGAGTAAGCTTTGCCGCTTCACCCGCCAGTCTTAGCAAGCACTATCAGCCGGTCACAATTTGACATGCTATCCGGCAGCCAGATTGTGACAGCGCAAAACATCAATGCTGGCGGCGGTAAGCGCACCACGCCAGCATTGCCCAGCTCAGCAAAAATGCGACGCCACCCACCGGCGTAATCGCACCGAGGATGCGCAAACCAGACAACGCCAGCGCATACAGGCTGCCACTGAAAATAACGATGCCGGACAACATCGCCCATGCCGCATACCCCAGCAAACGCTCATTCCACTGTGTCTGCAACAAGCTTAACCCCAGCAAACCCAGTGCATGCACCATCTGATACTGCACCGCCGTCTGCCATATCGCGAGCATGTCGGCGCTCAGCACCGACTTCAACCCATGCGCACCAAATGCCCCGGCACCGACTGCAATCAACATATTCAACGCGGCAATACTGATCCAGTGATGGGGTCTCATGCTATTGCCTCATGATCTGCGCTTTTCGTAATCAGTTTGCGCAGGAAAGGAATCAGTAAAATCAATACGACGCCAACGCCGACTGCGCCCCAACCCAGCATAGAAAAAATATGCTGATACGTCGGATTCGTGGAAGTGGCCATGCCTTCACTGGCCTCAGGAATCATGCCGGAAAAATAGCTCGCTAGGATTGATGCGGTACCTGTCGTCAGCATCCAGGTGCCCATCATCACACCCTGATACTTCGCCGGTGTGAGGCGACCTATCATGGCGTAACCGACCGGCGAAATCAGCAACTCTGCAACGCTTTGCAACAGGTAGCTGATGAATATCCAGCGGAATGCCACCAGACCGTTGCTGGCAGCGAAACCTATGCCCAGCGGCAGTACCAGAAAGCCGACGCCAATCAACAGTAAAGCGGCAGAGAACTGCACCGGTACATCAATCTGCCAGCCTTGATCGCGTAATTTTTTAAACAGTATCGCCATCAGCGGACCACCGACCATAATGACGAAGCTATTGATGTTCTGTATCCATTGCGGTGCGATTTCTATACCCCAGACCATGCGGTCCACATTATTCACCGCAAACAGTTGCAAGCCCATCGGTGCCATCTGATACAAAGTCCAGAACACCAGTGAACCTATGGTCAGCAGAATGTATGCCGACATATTCCGCTGTTCGCGCTGATCCTTGTGTCTGAATGTCAGATAGGCGATGACCAAAGCGATACCGACACTGATGATCAGCACCAGATTGCCGGTCAGCTCGGCTTTATGCAGCATGAAATAAATCACGGGTACCAGACCAAACAAAATCGCCAGCCCGACCGCCAGACGTTTTTTGAATTCCACAGGCGTTACCTGCAACAATGGCGTATTCAGATCGACCAGCCGCTTCCAATTCAACAGCGCCAGCACAATCGCCATAAAATTGCCTATCGTCGCAAAAACAAACAGACCGGCATAATCTTCGAGCAGCTGAAAGTGACCGGCAGCACTGAAGCCGACAAAAAAGCCGAGATTCATCCCCGCGTAATTCCACAGAAACGCACTCTCGCGTCTGTCGTCTTCTGGCTTAAAGCGCTGGGTCAGCATCATGTTAATGCAGGTCACATTCAGACCACTGCCGGTCAGGAACAATCCCAGCCCCCAGTACAACTGCTCCGCACTGCCGAGTGAAATGCAACCACAGCCCAGCACCTGCAATACCATACCGCCGACAAACAGATTGCGATTGCTGATGAAACGTCCGCCGAGGTAACCGCCGAATAAATGCAGACCATAATTGAACGCGCCAAACACTCCCATGATGGCGGTGGCTTCTTTGACTGAAAAATTCAGCTTCTTGGTTGCGTACAGCACCAGCGTCGAATACAACACCGCGAAACCGAGTGTTGCAAATATCTGAATGAAAAACAGGGCTGCCGAGCCCTCAGGTATATTGGCAAGCTTTTGTTTAATCGTGGACAAAATGTGCTCCTTTGAATGTCGGTTGCATTGTAAAGCAGAGCGCTGGCATCCTGCTCTTTTCCGGATCAGGAAATAAAAAATGGCCGACTTGCGTCGACCATTCTTTTAAGTAGTCAGAACTACGCTGCTTTTTGCGGCGCCGCGACCGTATTAAATTCCGCCAGCAATGTCGCTTGTTTATTTTTAGCGGCAAGCAAATGACGTTCTTTGACATGGCCGTAACCGCGGATATCTTCGGGCACACTGGCAACCGCAACCGCACTGGCGAGATTGCCCGTATTCAGCAAAGGCAGTAGTTGCTGTATCGTCTGCTTGTATTCAACCACCAGCGCACGTTCGGTTCTGCGTTCTGCTGTATATCCAAATACATCGAACATACTGCCACGCAAAGATTTCATTTTCGCCAGCACACCGAATACTTTCATCATCCACGGTCCATAATGCTGCTTGATCAGATGTCCCTGAGCATCGTGTTTGGCAAACAATGGTGGTGCGAGGTGGAAATGTATTGCGTAATCACCCTCAAACATATCGGCAATTTTTTTCTGGAATTTGCCATCGGTGTACAAACGTGCGACCTCGTATTCATCTTTGTACGCCATCAGTTTGAACAGATATTTCGCCACTGCCTCGGTCAGGCGTAATGGCTTACCATCGGCAATCGCAACCTCCGCCGCTTTGACTTTATTGACGAATTCACTGTACTGAGAAGCATAAGCAGCGTCCTGATAATCCGTCAGGAAAGCAATCCGTTTGGAGACGATGTCATCCAGGGTCGGTGCGCGCTTCAGCTCGATCACCTGCGCCGGAGCTACCAGTTTCTTCACCGCCGCCAGATCATGCGCTGCGATGCGCCCCCAGTTAAATGCCTGCTTGTTGAAATCAATCGCAACACCATTGAGTTCAATTGCACGCATCAACCCAGCTTCACTCAGAGGCACGCAGCCTTTTTGCCATGCAAAACCCAGCATGAACATATTTGAAGCAATATTGTCGCCCATCAGTGCCGTTGCCATCCGTGTGGCATCGACCATATCGACGCGGTCTTCACCACAAGAGTGACGGATTTCCGCTTCCGCACTCTCACCCGGGAAAGTCCAGTCCGGATTTTTAATGAATGTCGAGGTCGGTGAAATAGAGGAATTGACGACCGCACGGGTACGGCCTTCGCCCATACGCGATAAGGCATCACGACTGGCTGTCACAACTTCGTCGCAACCGATCACCAGATCCGCCATGCCGGTACCGACACGTGTGGAATGCAAATCGGCAGCATTGTCTGCAAGACGCACATGCGACATAACGGCGCCGCCTTTTTGCGCCAGACCAGTGATATCGAGTACGGAGCAGGCTTTGCCTTCCAGATGCGCTGCCATCGCCATGATCTGACCAATCGTGATCACGCCGGTGCCGCCGATACCGGTCACCAGTACGTTCAGTGGTTCTTTCGTTGCAGGTAAAGCCGGTGCAGGCAAGCTGGCAACATCGAGCGCAGTTCCTTGTTCTGCTTTCACCTTCGCTGGTTTTTTCAGCTTGCCGCCTTCAACGGTGACGAAGCTTGGACAGAAGCCGTTCACACAAGAAAAATCCTTGTTGCACGACGACTGATTGATCTGGCGCTTGCGTCCGAATTCGGTTTCCAGGGGTTCGACCGACAGGCAGTTTGATTGCACCGAACAATCGCCGCAACCTTCGCAGACAGCTTCATTAATCACCGCGCGCTTGGCCGGATCAGGGAAACCTGGCTTGCCATCTTTGTCAAATTTTTTCCGGCGGCGACGCTTTTCAGACGCACAGGTCTGATCGTAAATCATCGCGGAGACGCCTTCAATTTCACGCAACTCACGCTGTACTGCATCGAGTTCACTGCGATGACGCACTGTCACGCCGGGAGCCCAGTTGTAATTGGCCGGATATTTTTCCGGCTCATCGGTCACAACGATAATCGGTTTGACACCTTCTGCCGCAATCTGGCGCGAAATCATGCCGGGGTCCAGCGGACCGTCAAACTCCTGACCACCTGTCATCGCAACGGCGTCGTTAAACAAAATTTTGTAGGTGATATTCACATGTCCGGCAACTGCTGCACGTATCGCCAGCAAGCCGGAGTGGAAATAGGTGCCGTCACCCAGATTACTGAACACATGCTTTTCATTCGTGAACGGCGCCTGACCTACCCAGGTCACGCCTTCTCCCCCCATGTGACTGAAAATTGTCGATTCACGGTTCATCCAGGTCACCATGTAATGGCAACCGATACCCGCTAAAGCACGGCTGCCTTCCGGCAATTTGGTCGAGGTATTGTGTGGGCAACCTGAACAGAAATGCGGAACGCGATCTTTGTTGGGATCAGGTTTAGCCGCGACGTTCAGCATTGCCTCTTTGGCTTCCAGATAAGCGACACGCTGTTTGACGCGCTGTTCAACAGGATGGCCGGAAAAATACCTGGTGATACGGGATGCAATCGCACGGGCGATCTGCGCCGGGCTCAGTTCATACGTCGCAGGCAGCAGCCAGTCGCCATGACCGCTATGATCGAGATCGCTCCATTCACCTGTATCGTCAAACTTGCCGACCACGCGAGGACGTACATCATCCTGCCAGTTGTACAGCTCTTCTTTGAGCGCGTATTCGAGAATCTGACGCTTCTCTTCGACCACCAGAATTTCATCCAGACCTTTGGCAAATTCGCGCACACCCTGCGATTCCAGCGGCCAGGTCATGCCGATTTTATACAAACGGATTCCAATGTCGGCGGCTGCCTGCTCATCAATGCCCAGATCCGCCAGTGCCTGACGGGTATCGAGATACGACTTACCTGCGGTGATAATACCGACTCGGGCACGCGGACTATCCCAGATGATCTGATTCAGTTTATTGGCGCGTGCATAAGCCAATGCTCCGTACCACTTGTAATTAATCATGCGCGCTTCCTGCGCGAGCACAGGATCAGGCGTGCGTATGTTGACACCATCGGCCGGCATCTGGAAATCGCCGGGAATAATCGGTTTAATACGCTCGGGATCAATCTCCACTGAGGCACCGGATTCCACCACTTCAGTCACACATTTCATCGACACCCAGAGCCCGGTGTAGCGTGACAAAGCAATACCATGCAAACCGTAATCCAGATATTCCTGCACCGACGACGGATACAACACCGGAATACCGCAGGCTTTCAGAATGTGTTCGGACTGATGTGCCGCGGTTGACGATTTGGCCGCATGGTCATCACCCGCAATGACCAGTACACCACCGTGCTTTGATGTGCCGGCCAGATTCGCATGTTTAAACACATCACCGCAGCGATCAACACCCGGGCCTTTGCCATACCACATTGCAAACACGCCGTCGTATTTCGCTCCCGGGAACAGATTCACCTGCTGCGTTCCCCATACCGAGGTGGCGGCCAGATCTTCGTTCACGCCTGGATGAAATTTCACATGTGCTTTTTCCAGATACTTTTTTGCTTTACTGGCGGTCAGATCGACGTTGCCTAAAGGCGAACCGCGATAGCCGGTAATAAAACCAGCGGTATTGAGCCCGGCTTTTTCATCAGCCTGCCGCTGCAACATCATCAGGCGTAATAATGCCTGGGTGCCGGTCATAAAAGCGCGTCCGCGCTCCAGCGTGAATTTATCGTCGAGGGAAATAGAATTGTCGATCAGCGCCTGCTGCTCGGGTCTGAGAGGTGCATTCATGGGGTCTCCGTGCTTTTTTTTGTATGGCATTGGTATTTGCCAATAAACAGAATCACCTTGTGAGTGAATCATATACTTTTTAATTCTGGCCGCACATTAGCATGCAGCATGGTACGCCCCCATGCACAGTCACGCACAAAAACACCAGTACAGTATGACTGACAGTGCGGCAAAGTGTACTGTTGACTAATAGAAATGATATAGCCATTTTCTATGACCCCGATCTATATTGTTGTTATTGTTGTTTTTATATACTGAGTACAATGATCCGAGGGTTCTTTTCTGGGAAAATGCAACAACGTTCCATGGCGCGTTCACTCCAACGAAAAATAACTATGCCAGCCTCAAGAGACAAACTGCTGAACACACTCATGCGGCCGAGCGCTGCCATGATGAGCAAGCTCAGCTTGCGTACCAAACTGCTGTCGATGTTTATTATCCTGATGCTGCCGACGCTGCTGCTGGTGATGTACATGCTGTCGAAGATGCAGACAGATGTTGAAATCGCACAAAATGAGCTGAGTGGCATACAAATCAACCGTCAACTCATGGATGTGATGATCCAGACGCAAAAACATCGCGGCCAGGTTAATCTGAAGTTATCCGGTGGGAATATCGACGCCGATCTTGCGATCACCAGAAAAGCCTTGTCAGACAGTCTGTCACGACTACGCCTGGAAATTTCGAATAATCCGGAATTCCAGCTCAGCGACAACTGGACGCCACTGGAAGCTGAATTACGCCAGTTAGCCGCGGGTCAGGTCGCCGAAACATCTGCCGCCAGCCTTGCTCAGCACACCAGTCTGATCGCCAGAATCCAGGATTTCTCCTTGTATGCGAGTGAGCGCAGCGGCTTATTCTTTGACCCTGAAGCTGCCACCTATTTTCTGATGGATGCGGCCGTCATCAAAATTCCGACCTGGATAGAGCAAGTGGCACTGCTGCGAGGGCTCGGTGCCGGTTACATTAAATCCGGGACGATAGATTTCTCTGGTAAAGCGGCGATCATCTCGCGTCTGAGTGCTTTGCAATCTGCGATCAAGGCAGTCAACGATCTGGAACAACAACTGAAACGAGCTGGTGAAATCGTCCCGGCTGAACAACAGGCCAGCATCAAAGCCAGCGAAGACTTTGCCGCGCTGGCGCGACAGAATTTACTGGGTGACACTATCAGCGGTGATGCCGGCAGCTATTTTGAGCAAGGGACACAAGCGATAGAAAAAGCCGTCAGGCTGCAGCAACAATTGCATCAGCGCCTGAATGATCTGCTCAGTGAACGCGTGGACAAACAAAGTTTGCGCAGAAATCTGATTTTTTCCATTCTGCTGCTGTTATTTATGACGACGGCTTATCTGTTACTGGGGTTTTATCGCGGCTTTATGCAGGCACTGCACGCAGTGCGTGAGTCTGCATTGTCAGTATCTTCCGGCGACCTGACCAGACAAATTCATATCGATGGCAAAGACGAGCTGGCAGAAACCGGGAACACTCTGGAGACAATGAATCTGAACCTGTCAGGGCTGGTGGCGAATGTACGTACGAATGCGAGCAAGGTATCGCAACTCGGTCAGAATCTGTCCAGTGATATCGGTGATCTGGCAGTCAGAACCGAGCAGCAGGCATCAAGCCTGGAAGAAACCACCGCCAGCGTCGAAGATCTCTCGGCCACAGTAAAAAAAAATGCTGAAAACGCCCGTGAAGTAGATCATCTGGCCTCCAGCCTGAGCCAGATCGCGGCTTCCAGCGGTGATGCGATGCACGCGGCAGTCACATCTATGCAGGGGATACAGCAAAGTGCGCTGAAGATGCATGAAATCATCAGCATGATCGACGGCATCGCTTTTCAAACCAACATCCTCGCACTCAATGCAGCGGTCGAAGCGGCACGTGCCGGTGAACAAGGGCGCGGCTTTGCGGTAGTGGCAACCGAAGTCCGCAGCCTGGCGCAGCGCAGTGCCGATGCGGCGAAACAGATCCGCGATCTGATCGATCAGTCTGTTCATCAGGTACAGCATGGCGTCGGTCAGATCAACGATGTCAACACCACACTCAGTAACATCGTCACCGGCATACGCGATCTGGCGGGCAACATTAATGAAATATCCAGCGCATCAGACGAGCAAAGCAATGGTCTGGCGCAGATTTCTGAAGCACTCAAGCATCTGGATGAAATCACGCAAAGCAATGGTGGCATGGCAGAACAAGCGCGCAGCATGGCAATTCATCTGGAACAGCGCGCTACCTATCTGACCAAAGCCGTTGCCGGTTTTCACCTCAGGCAAGGAACGGCCGACGAAGCCTATCTGATGGTAAAGAAAGCGGTCGAGCTGTTCCAACGCAGAGGCAAAGCAGCACTGGCAGAAATCACCAGCGATAAAGACCGGCAATTCAGCCATAAAGACATGTATGTGTTTGCCTTCAACCGCGAAGGTCAGTATCTGGCTTTTGGCGGCAATGCGGAAAAACTGAAGCTGAATCTGTTTCACCTGAGCGGACTCGACGGCCGCAAACTGGTGGCAGATGCGTTCAGCCTGCCGGCATCGGGTGGCTGGGTCGATTACACCATACTGAATCCTGTCTCGAATCAGGTCGAAGGTAAAACCTCGTATATCGAAGCAGTGGCAAACGACATCGTTATCGGGTGCGGCGTATATAAAGCCGACGGCAGCTAAATCCTCGCGGCGGGCGCATCATCGCGCGTATCCCGCGATATAATGCGCTCATGAAACTCAAATTCACCAAAATGCATGGCGCCGGCAATGATTTTGTCGTGATCGATGCAATTCACCAGCAGATACAATTCACCCGCGAACAGTGGCAGCATATTGCTGACCGCCGTTTTGGCATCGGTGCCGATCAGATTCTGGTGGTCGAAAAATCAGACAAGCCGGATGTCGATTTTCGCTACCGCATATTTAACGCCGATGGCGGCGAAGTCGAGCAGTGCGGCAATGGCTCACGCGCTTTCGTGCGTTTCGTCATTGAAAAAAAACTGACCGACAAATCGACAATCCGCGTTGAAACCATGTCCGGCATCATTGCTCCGCGCATGGAAAGCGACGGCAGCATCACCGTTGATATGGGCGCACCGGTATTGGAACCGGCAAAAGTTCCTTTCGACAATTCCGGGCTGACTGCCTTTCCCCAGTCCGATGATGTGTTATGGCCAATCGATGTGAATGGCAAAACAGTCGCGATTTCTGTGGTCTCGATGGGCAATCCCCACGCAGTGCAGGTGGTTGATGATGTCGAGATGTTTCCGGTCGCAGCCGATGGCCCTGTGATTGAACATCATCCGCGTTTTCCGAAACGCGTAAATGCAGGTTTTATGCAAATTAAGGATCGTCATCACATCCGCTTGCGCGTGTATGAACGCGGTGCGGGTGAGACGCTGGCCTGCGGTACCGGTGCCTGTGCTGCCGTGGTTGCCGGCATCCGGCGCGGCTTGCTCGACAGCCCGGTGCGCGTCACCACCCATGGCGGCGAACTCTCTATCGCGTGGCAAGGCGAAGGCAGCTCTGTTATGCTCAGCGGCCCGGCAGTCACGGTCTTCGAAGGCGAAATTAATCTCTGATCAATGTAATGAATTCAACTGACATCGCAACCTACCTGATCCAGAATCCGGATTTTTTTGAAGAGCACGCAGAATTACTGAGTGCGGTCAAACTGACGAGCCCGGTCATGGGCCGTACTATTTCTCTGCAAGAACGGCAAATGGAAGTCGTGCGTGAAAAGTATCGCGCGCTGGAACTCAGATTGTCCGAATTAATGCGGATCGCGGAAGAAAATCACGACATCAGCCAAAAGTTTCAGGCATGGACGCGTGCCCTGCTGCTGGCGCGCAATGATGTTGATCTGCCGTTTGTTCTGACGCAGGGTCTGCAGGATATTTTCCAGCTGCCGCACGCCACCTTACGCCTCTGGAATGTCGCCCCTGAGTTTTCTCACACCTGGTTTGCAGCACCCGCCAGCGAAGATGCCATTCTGTTTGCGAAAGGCCTGACAACGCCGTTTTGCGGTCCGAATCAGGATTTTGAAGCAGCCAGCTGGATAGAAACCAGCACGCCGGTGCAATCCATCGCGATGTTGCCGCTGCGTCTGTCGCCAACATCACCAGCCTTTGGTTTGCTGGTACTGGGTTCGCCCGATCCGGCGCGTTATACCAAAAACATGGCTACCGATTTTCTGGTCAACATCGCCGATACCAGCAGCGCGGCATTGACCTGCCTGATCGATATTTAATTCACTGACGCCAGACCGGAGTCGCCATGGCAACGCCAGCTCACCTGCCGGATACGACTGCCGCTGGCGACAATCTATTGCATGCGTATCTGGAAGTCTTACGCAGTCAGCGCCAGCTGTCACCGCACACGATCAGTGGTTATGCCCTCGATCTGCGCGAACTGCAGCAATACGCCGGCTCACAGGCGATCACAGAACTGAGCACTGCGCAAATCCGCCGCTTTACATCTCAACTCCATGCCCAGGGTTTAAATGCCCGCAGCATCGCACGCAAACTGTCGAGCTGGCGCGGCTTTTACCGTTGGCTGATGGAGCAGCATAACCTGAACAGCAACCCGGTCGAAGGCATACGCGCTCCGAAAAAAAGTAAGCCTTTGCCCAAAGCACTCGGCGCCGATGATGCCGTGCGTCTGGTGTCGTATCGCGGTGGCGACGAGGCCACGCCACGCGCAAATCGCGCCATGTTTGAACTCTTGTATTCGAGTGGTTTGCGCGTATCCGAACTGGTCGGCCTGGATGTCGCCGCGGTACAAGAGCCTGGCTATGCATCGGCGGGCTGGATCGATCTGGATCAGGGCGAAGTGCACGTCACCGGTAAAGGCAACAAACCACGCATTGTGCCGGTCGGCGCACCAGCGCTGGAAGCCATACGCGACTGGCTGGCCATCCGCGGCAGTCTCGTCAAAGCCGATCCGCATCCGCTGTTTCTGAGCGAGCGCGGTACACGAATTTCGGCGCGTCTGGTGCAGTTGCGCATCAAAGCCCATGCACAAAGTCTGGACATCCCTGCCAACGTGCATCCACACATGCTGCGTCATTCCTTTGCGTCACATGTACTGCAATCGTCCGGCGATTTACGCGCGGTACAGGAAATGCTGGGACACAGCTCGATTGCCGCAACGCAGGTGTATACCTCACTCGATTTTCAGCATCTGGCAAAAGTCTATGATCAGGCCCATCCGCGCGCCAAGAAATAGCATACTCCCCCTTGTTTTTATCATTTCCCCCTTAACGTCCATATAAAATAAGGACATTAAAATATACTCCCCCCAGTATATTTAGCGCTTATTTATCAGCTGAAACCGCCTCTGACGCCTGCTCGAGTCAGCAGCGCATGTACGGTCTCCTGTTTTCCTCCGCATCAAAAAAGCCACACCGGATACGGCAGTCCGTATCATTCCCGGGCCAGGTCACTGACGCGTAATAATGCCTTGTTACATTGGGATACTTTTAACCCCTCTGGACGAACGAAAATGAAATTCAAGGCTCTTTACGTCGCTGTACTCGGCGCCGCACTCACTCTCTCGGTCACTGGTTGCGGCACCAGCACAAACGATCCGGCACCTGTTGCTGACGCACCGAAAAATGTAATTTTTTTCCTGGGCGATGGCATGGGTATGACAACCATGACAGCAGCGCGTATTTACTCTGTCGGTGAAGATGGCGACCTGACTATGGATACGCTGCCGGAAACCGCTTTCGTTAAGACTTTCTCTAACGATGCACAGGTCACTGACAGCGCACCGTCGATGTCGGCTTACATGACCGGCGTCAAAATGAATAATGAAGTGATTTCCATGTCACCGGACACCGTTGCGGTTGATCCTGTCGCTGATGCGAACGGCAACAAACTCGGAAATAACTGCGGCACGAAAAACGGCAGCAGCGTACCGACCTTACTGGAACTGGCGAAAGCCAAAGGTTTATCGACCGGCGTCGTCACCACCACGCGCGTTACCCACGCAACACCAGCGGCCACTTACTCACATATCTGCCACCGCGATCTGGAAAATGATATCGCTGCTGCTGCCGTTCCTGGCGGTGCCGGCTACAACACTGCGCTGGGCGCAACAGGTCTGGACGTACTGATGGGCGGCGGTCTGCAATTTTTCACACCATCTAAAAACGGTGGCAAACGTGCTGACGGCCGTGACTTAGTCGCTGAAATGAAAGCGAAAAACTACGCTTATGCCAGCAACGCTGCAGAGTTCAATGCGATTGACGGCACCAAAACAGATCGTCTGCTCGGCCTGTTCACTTCCAGCCATATGAGCTACGACCTTGATCGCGATCCGGCCAAAGAACCTAGCCTCGCAGAAATGACGACCAAAGCAATGGACGTGCTGGCAAAAAATTCCAAAGGTTATTTCCTGATGGTGGAAGGTGGCCGTATTGACCATGCTTTGCACGAAACAACTGCCAAGAAGGCACTGCAAGACACAGTGGCATTCGATAACGCCATCAAAGCGGCGATTGCCAAAGCCAAGATCAGCGACCCTGATCTGAAAAACACACTCATCGTCGTTACTGCTGACCACGACCATACGCTGGTACTGAACGGCTACGCCAAACGTACCGGTAAAACGGCTAGCGGTAATCCGGGTGTGCTCGGCGTGGTGAAAAACTATGTGACTGGCGCAGTCGAAAAAGATCTGGATGGCGCACCGTATTCGATTATCGGTTTCGGTAATGGTGAAAACCGCACACAAGGCAGCCGCAGCAGCATGATCAGTCTCGATGAAACCACCACCAGCGCCAATACTTACCATCAGGAAGCGGTGGTACGCGTGGCAGCAGGCAGCGAAACACACGGCGGTACGGATGTATTCCTCGGTGCGATTGGTAAAGGCGCCGATACTTTCCTCGGTACGATCGATAACACGAAAGTCTTCGGTCTGGTGAAATCGGCCTCTGGTTTGTGATTATTGAATATTGTTGAGAACGGATAACTGATTATGAAACGCACACTTTTAGCCGCCACACTGGCGATGACTTTTGCCAATGCTGCAAACGCTGCAGGCGAAGCAAAAAATATTATTTTCTTTTTGGGCGACGGCATGGGCCCGTCAACGATCACGGCATCGCGTATCTATAAATACGGCGAGGACGGCAGCCTGAATATGGATAAGCTGGAACGCACAGCCCGTATCAAGACTTACTCAAACGATGCGCAGACAACCGACAGCGCACCGTCGATGGCCGCCTACATGACAGGCGTGAAGATGAATAACGAAGTCATCTCCATGACTGCCGACACCGTTGCCACGAATCCAGGTAAAGATGCGAATGGCAATCTGGGTATCAACAATTGCGCGGCCACCGGTAACGGCACTGCGGTACCAACGATCCTGGAACTGGCAAAAGCCAAAGGTAAAGCAGTCGGTGCTATCACCACCACCGAACTGACGCACGCAACACCAGCAGCAACTTACTCACACATCTGTAACCGCAATGCGCAATACGCGATTGCGGCACAGGCAGTACCAGGTGGCGCAGGTTACAACAGTGCCTTGCTGGACGGTGTCGATGTGCTGATGGGTGGCGGCCGTAACCACTTCCTGCCTTACGACGCAAGCACCAGCATCGGCAAACTCGGCCGTGCCGATGGCCGCAATCTGCTGAATGAATTCGCAGCCAAAGGCTACACCGTTGCGGCGACAAAAGCAGACATGCTGGCAGCCCCGACGAATAAAAAATTCATCGGTTTGTACAGCAGCAAAAGCCATCTGGAATATGAGCTCGACCGTACTGCAACACCACCGGTTGGCGAAGGCGCGAATCAGCCTAGTCTGGCGGAAATGACGACCAAAGCAATGGATATTCTGTCGCAGAATTCCAATGGCTATTTCCTGATGGTCGAAGGCGGTCGTATCGATCATGCCTTGCACGGCACAAACGCGAAACGCGCACTGACCGACACCATCGCATTTGATGATGCTGTGAAAGCTGCGTTAGATAAAGCAAAACTGACCGACCCGACGCTGGCCAATACGCTGATCGTAGTAACGGCAGACCATGACCATACGCTGGCATTCAATGGTTACGGTAAACGCGGCAATCCTATTCTGGACATTAACCGCGATTACAAAACAGGTCAGCCGACAAAAGATGCGGATGGCAATACCTACACTACTCTGGTGTTCGGTAATGGTCCTAACCGTCCTAACCTGCGCTCGAATCTCGATAGTGCAACGGTACTGGCAGATAACTACTTGCAAGAAACCGGCGTGCGTCTGGCCAGTGAAACCCACGGCGGCGGTGACGTAAAATTGTTTGCCACCGGTGCAGGTGCAAAAGCATTTAAAGGCACGCTGGATAACACTAAAGTATTCACACTGCTGAAATCAGCTTACGGCTTCTGATTGAACCGTCGCTGAGTCTAAAAAAACCAGAGGGTACTGCCCTCTGGTTTTTTCATCTTTACGGCGATCCGCGCAGATCGTCTGATATTGCAATCTTCACGAGCACGAAAGTCTTATTTAAAAATGAAATTCAACTATCTTATCGCCGCACTTGGCCTGGCTCTGTCCGTCAGCCAATTTGTAATGGCAGCGCCAGCGACGCCTGAGACGACAGCGCCGGATCTGGATCTGAAAATACAAAATTACAGCCGGGTGTTAACCCCGGAAGGCGTGACGCGCGAAGCACGCTACGAAGAAACCCTGTTACGCCGCGCGAAACATGTCTGGATCGCCCGCGTATTACCGGCTGGCATGCATGACCACGCCGATGGCGATCATGCTGATGAGAAGAGCAACAATAAGAAAATGAAGGAAGCAAAACATAAACACTTCAACCATGTAGTGCTTCCTCGTCATGTGTTTCAGGAGGGTAATAAGACCCAGATCGAATTTGTGAATGCCAAAGATAAAGAAATTATCGCGATTCCGGCTTCCGAATACGACAACGTGAATTTCGACGGCTCGTGGGAAAACGCGTTTTATCTGGTTGATCCCAAACTCGTCAAATCCATGCCACTGTCAAAGAAGACTCCGACCGTCAGCGGTGCTCAATGGCGTGAACGCGAAATGAATGGCAATTTCCAGAGAATATTATGGGATGAGCAAAAACAAATTCCGCTGATTATCGAGAGCGGTGATAAAGCGGGTACCTTCTTCCGACGCGTCGAAGTCAAGCTTCAGTCTCCGCTCAGCACTAAGCTGCCATGGCAGAATTTAAAAGGCTATGCGCAAAAAGAATATGCGGATTTTCTTGATTGATTTGCATGCAGATCAAGCGCGCTCTGGGCGCGCCCGTTTATGCATGAACGTGCAGCACAGAGATCAGATACTCCCCGCTTCTGCGCCATGAATACCGCTGACGTCCTTATCAAATAAGGGCTTCAAAATATACTCCCCCCAGTATATTTGAACGTAAAAAAGGACAGAATGATCTGTCCTTTTTTATTCAAAGCTAAATTGCACTTCCGGTCAGCTTTGTGCCGGAAGTTCCGCTCGTCAGCTTTATTTCGTCAGTTTGACACTGCTGACATCAGCGGTCAGATAGCCCACCGCGGAGGCAAAACGATCCTTATAGTTCGCACGCACCAACGGATCGAGCGCAGGCTTAACGATATTGTGGATGCCGCCCCAGTCGCCGGCGTGCTGGAAATTGCTGGTGATGTAGGTCCAGCCATTCAGATTATCCACCACCGACAAACCGGTCGCTTCGGCACCGACAGGCATCGATGCAACACGTGATAATTTTTTGGTATCGACGTTGTAAGCCCACAAGAAATTATTCACGTGGTAACCGCTGTCTTCGCCAATGAACAGGGTGCGCAGTTTTTCTGAGAATTTCAGATTATCCGGCGCACTGATTTTATCCGGATTGCAGGTATTGCCCAAAGCATCTGCTGCAATATCTTCACCGATCAGCAAAGTCTTGGTGACCGTCGGTACCCATTCACTGTTGATCGGCGCACCGGAAGTATCTTTCTGACCGCCTGTCAGCGTATGCGCCAGAATACCACCCGCGTTCAGGGCTTTTTCCAGCGTCACGCCGAAGGCTTCGTTCCATGCCGCATTACCACGCACCATGGAACTTTGCATGTTTTGCAGAGCCGAATACGCAATCTTATCTTTCGCATTGACGGTGGTGCCTTCCAGCTTCGTCAACGCCATACTGCCGCCCATCAGGGCGGCGTAACGATGGGTTTCGAGGAAAGCCGCGGCTTTTTCCATGCCGGCTTTGACGCGTACCCACTGGATTTTTCCGCCGATATAAATTTTGGTGTAAGTCGGATCTTTAGGATCGGTGTTCGAGACATCCATGATGTCTGTCGGTTTCAGCTTATTTGCCAGCGCTTCGATTTCCGCACTGGTTGCGGAGCCGAGTTTAATCCAGCTCAGCGGCGCGCCGGCAGCGGCTGGATCAAGTGAGAAACCCGCGCCGATTTTAGCAACATACAAAGTACCTGAAGACAGATCTTTTTCCTTGTCTGCGACGAAAATGAACAAGCCACCATTCGTTGCATCGTCACCCATCAGTGCCGTGCGGTTGTCCGGGAAAACCTGTATCAGTTCATGCGAAATACGGCCGAGGCAATAGTGCTTTTTAATTGAACCGGTACCGTCGGGATTGACCGTCACTTCTGGCAAATGCCCATAGTGGTAAGGATTTGCTTTGGTCGGATCTCCGTACAAATTCGTGCTGTACGCTGCAAACATCGTGTTTGAGCTGATTGTGAATGTGTCCGGCTCATACTCTTCACTCGACAAATGCGTGTTCCACGGCGACAGGCTGGAACCGCAGGTAATCCACAAACCATTCACTTTGGAAGTGTCAACGTTATGGTATTTCACCAGAGTTAATTTACCGGTTGTCTGATCCTGATCCAGCGTCAGTACCGCAATCGGTGACGGCAATTTACCGTACATATCAGTTTTGCCGTCCTGTGCCCAGGTCGTGTACTCGAACTGCACGACTGCAAATACTGCCTTGCCTTTGATGCCGCTGACTGTCGGGTTTGGCAGCGACAACAGGGAAGTGCCATCCGGCGAATCGGAGAAGTACTGACGCTCTTTACCGGCGACAGTCGCATCGATAATCGGCTTGTTATTTATATCGTAGTAACCGCCGGCCAGCACTGTGCCACCATTACCGTTCGGCACCATATCGCCGGTCAGGAAGAAAGGCTGATAAGCGAGTTTGTATGTTTGTGTGGAATTGTCGCTGAACGTGACGTTCAGGCTGGAAGCCAGCGTCGTGGTAGCCATCGCAGCAGCGTTTGACAATGCCGGTGCAGCCATCGCGGTAAAGTCTGCGGACACAAAATTAGCGACCGAAGCCGCCGGCGACGCTGCAATCGTCGAGCCACCACCGCAGGCAGACAGCAGTGATGCCGAGGACATCGCACCGAGCGGTAACAACGGTGCACCAGCGAGGAATTTTAATGCCTTGCGGCGACCTGATTGAGGTTGATCTGACATAAGAATAATCCCAGAGTGAATGACATCAAAACAAGGGCATCAGCGATGCGCGGCGCACAAATTCAGTGAGAACCAGCTACGCAGAACAGCGCGCATCCGCGGATTCACCGCCGCGCAGTTTAAAAAGCAAATATGACAAGACGATGAATGGAAACGATGAGTAAAAAGGCGGCGCTAATTACTGCTTTTTTGTGCCGTGATTCTGAACAGGCACACTTTTGCAACTGAATTGCAGTTTCAGGCATAATGCCGGCTTATTCTTGCTTATTCTTTCCTGCATTCGATATGAAATCTGCGCATCACAGTCACACTGTCAGCGACCAGGCGCAAGCCTCGGACTTGCTGCGGGCCAGCGGCGTCCGCGTCACCGATGCCAGGCTGGGGGTATTGTCGGTATTACTCGATACCAAACGGGCACTGTCGCATCTGGAAGTACAGGATGCGCTGCCTGAGATGGACCGGGTCACCTTGTATCGTGCACTGGATTGTCTGACTGAAGCCGGTCTCACGCATAAAATCTCCGGCGACGACCGTGTTTTCCGCTACAGCACCGGCAGTGAACAGTCTGGCGAGTCAAAAACCGGGGTGACTCAACACCAGCACGGTCATTTCAAATGTACCCGCTGCGCCCGCGTGTTTTGTCTCGATGACGCAGAACAGCCCGCGTCTTTACACGAACAATTGCAGGCGACCCTGCAAGCAACACTGGGGCGTGGTTTTCAAAGTCATGACATTGAGCTGACCATCAAAGGCTGGTGTGCTGACTGTTCCGATTAACTTTTCTTTCTGACGCTATGGCACTGATTCCCACCACTATTCTGACCGGCTTTCTGGGCGCAGGAAAAACGACCCTGCTCAACCGCATCCTGCAGGAAAACCACGGCTATAAAATCGCCGTGATCGAAAATGAATTCGGCCAGGAAAATATCGACAATGAAATTCTGGTACAGGACAGTAATGAACAAATCGTTGAGATGAACAACGGCTGTATCTGCTGTACTGTACGCGGCGATCTGATCCTCGCACTCACGAAGCTGATACAGCAAAAGAATGAAGGTAAGATAGATTTCGACCGCGTGATTATCGAAACCACAGGTCTCGCCAATCCCGGCCCGGTGGCGCAGACTTTCTTCGTCGATGAAGAAGTCGGTACCTACTACATGCTCGACGCTGTCGTGACCGTAGTCGATGCACGTCATGGCATGCAGCAACTCGATGAACATGAAGAAGCACAACGTCAGGTAGGTTTCGCCGACAAAATTCTGTTATCCAAGACCGATCTGGTGAATGCACAACAACTGGCAATCCTGCGCTCGCGTCTGATGCATATCAATCCACGCGCACCAATCAGCACCGTCGATTTCGGCAACATTGCCATTGCTGAAGTGCTGGATCTGAAAGGCTTTAACCTGAACGCAAAACTGGATCTTGATCCCGAATTTTTAAGCGAAGAAGATCATGCACACGAACATCACGGCGAACACTGCGATGAACATTGCACGCATGAGCACGGGCATGAACATGCGCATAATCATCATCACGCGCATCATTCTGATGATATCGCTGCATTTGTGTTTAAAAGTACACGCCCATTCAATACAGGGCAGCTTGACGAATTTTTAGGTGGCCTGATTCAGGTTTTCGGTCCGCGTATGCTGCGCTATAAAGGAGTGTTGTACATGCAGGGCGCTGACCGCAAAGTAATCTTTCAGGGCGTGCATCAGATCATGGGGACTGACGTCGGTGCCAAATGGGGTGATGCAGAGACAAAAGAAAGCAAAATGGTGTTTATTGGCAAAAATCTACCAAAAGACATATTTATTCAAGGTCTGGAGCATTGTTTAGTATAAACTGTCGGGCTACTGATATAAGGCATTGTCTGTTGTGCAAGTAGCATGAGTGAAAATGCTGCTTTTCATATCAGTAAGGGGAGGATAAATTATCTGAAAACTTCATCGTTTCAGACTTTTTCTATGTATAAACCCGTTGTATCGAAAGTAAGCGAAGTGGCAACTAAATCATCTAAATCGACTGCTACAGTCAGCGCCCCCGAAGCCCTGCTCACCGAGGAACAAATCCTCGCGATGGGAGAGAAGGACTATATGAACGCTGCACAACTGGCATTTTTCAAGGCCCGTTTGCAACAGCTTGAAAAGGATTTATTGAAGAATGCCGACGAAACTACCGAGCATCTTCGCGAAACCGTTTTAGTTCCCGATCCGGCAGACCGTGCCACGATCGAAGAAGAACACGCGCTTGAGTTACGTACCCGTGACCGCGAACGCAAATTGCTGAAAAAAGTTCAGCAAGCTATCGCCAGCATTGATGAAGGCGACTACGGCTGGTGCGAAGAAACAGGCGAGCCTATCGGCGTTCCGCGCTTATTGGCACGTCCAACAGCAACACTGTCTCTCGAAGCTCAACAACGACGTGAAATGAAACAAAAACTGTACGGCGATTAATTCCGCTGTCACAAAAATGCATTAAAGTAAAAAGCGTGTAATCAGTTACACGCTTTTTTTAATCAGGAAACTGCAACAATGTTGCATTGATGAGGAACTTTATAGATAGTTCGCTATCAAAACCGCGCCTTGCGTTATCGCTCAACAAAAGAATGTTGGCTTTTTACAACGCGATGCCAATAACAATCAACAGCCCGGTTTGCCGTACAAATGAGCGCATCTTATCCATACAGACACAGACGCAGCAGCCACTGGCTGCTGTGCCTGCTGTTGCCCGCTTTACTGCTGGCACAATGGGTCAGTCTCTCTCATAAACTGGCACATGCAGGCTGGCCAAGTGGCAAAGCACAAGTTACCGCACTCAGCACCAGTTATACCTTCTGGCAAGTCACATCAGATTCCGACGAAAGAGCGCTGCATTCATGCGCTTTATTCGACGCGACCGTGGCTGCAGATTATCTTGACGCCTGCGTACCGGCACTATCGCTCCTCAGGGCATCCGATTTCATCAACGCGTTTGCTGCCAGCACCATCTGGCTCGCCAGCATACAGCTTCCATTCTCATCACGCGCCCCGCCTTTTCTGAAGCATTGAAAATCTCAGCCGGAATCCTATGACCGGCACTCAGCTCAATTTTCAGATCGCTCGCATGAGCGGTCTGCTTTGTTCATTTTCATGTTTCAGGAAAAATCATGCAATTTCACCGCACTATTGCCGCCGCCGCTGTACTCTCCGCATTTGCTCATTACAACGCCAACGCACAGGCAATCAGTACCGTCACTGTCACCTCTAACCCACTGGGAAACGGCGAAGATATGCAGGTGCTGACACCGGCAAAGATATTGTCCGGCCCTGAGCTGCGCACAAAAATCGGCACTTCACTTGGTGAAACGCTGGGTAATGAACTCGGTGTCTCCGCATCCGGATTTGGTGCCGGTGCCTCCCGCCCCATCATCCGCGGTCTGGAAGGTCCACGCGTCAAAATTCTGCAAAACGGCATGGCCGTCGCGGATATCTCCAGTCTGTCCAATGATCACGCCGTCGCCAGCGAAAGCTCAACTGCACAACAAATTGAAATTCTGCGCGGCCCGGCTGCTCTGCTTTATGGCAGTGGTGCCATCGGTGGCCTGATCAACGTGATTGACAACCGGATTCCTACAATGCTGAACAAAAAGGCAACAGGTGAAGCAGAACTCAGATACGGCACTGTGAATCAGGAAAAAAGTGGCTCCTTCTCCGTGGATGGTGCCAGTGGCAACATAGGATTGCATCTGGACGGAAACAGCCGTGAAACCGGCAACTATGATATTCCAGGCAAAGCAAACCAGTCAGATCCGGCCTCAGCAGATGGCAAACTACCCTCCAGTTTCAGCCGCTCCAACAGCCTTGCAGCAGGCGCTTCTCTGATTCAGTCATGGGGTTATCTGGGTGCGGCATTACAAACGCTGAACGATCGTTACGGCATTCCAACTGCAGAAAAGTCATTTATCGATCTGCGACAAAACAGATTGGATCTGGAAGGTCAGCTCCATTCTCCACTGCAAGGTTTTGACAGTCTGAAATTTAAACTCAGCGGCACCGATTATCAGCACACAGAAAAAGCGGACGATGGTACGCTGGTCACAAACTTTAAAAACAAAATGCTGGAAAGCCGCATCGTCCTGTCACATGCAAACTGGTCAGGCTGGCAAGGCAGCTGGGGACTGCAGACGGAACAAACCAGATTTTCTGCATTGTCCGCCACCAGCGGTCGTGCAGATACGGTTCCAACCACAAAATCAAGCTCAGTCGCCGCCTTTATCCTTGAGCAACGTCAGTTTGGCGAGGTGCTCGGCAGTGCTGGTGTCCGCTTTGAAAATGTGAGCCGCGAACCGGATGAAATCAGTACACTCGCCCGCAGAAACTTCAATCTGTATTCCGCATCGGCCGGCGGTTTATGGCAATTTACCCCGGGATACAGCGCCGGCCTGAGTTTTTCGCTCGCGCAACGGGCTCCTGCGACAGAAGAATTGTATTCAGCGGGACCACACGAATCGACAGCGACTTTTGATATCGGCAATATCAATATGAAGAAAGAGATTTCCCATAATCTCGAATTCACCCTGCAAAAATCGACTGGCTTATTGCGCTGGAAACTGAATGCGTTCCTGAATCAGGTCAGCAACTACATCTACGGCCACACTGATGGCACCAGAGTCGATGCAGAAGGCATCCCTCAGACCGATGCTGAATTTACTTTACGTCACTGGTCACAGGCAACGGCCAGGATTCATGGCGGTGAAGCCGAAATCAGTTATAACCATCTGGGAGAAGGCTTCTCAGCACGCGCCTTTGCCGATCTCTCGCGCGGCACCCTAACTGATCTTGGCAACTTGCCGTTGCAACCGGCAACACGGATAGGCATGGATCTGGGATATAAACAAGGGCCATGGCGCACTTCAATGAATATCCTGCACGCACAGCGCCAAGATCGGCTGGCCAGTTTTGAAAATTACATCACGCCGTCGTACACCAGGGCTGATGTCAACCTCAGCTACTCGCACCCATATCAGGGACAGCAAATTACCTGGTTCCTGATGGCAAGAAATTTATTCAATCAGGATATCCGCCTGTCCACTTCAGTACTCAGAGAAAGTGTTCCGCAACCGGGCCGCAGTTTTATCGCCGGAGTCCGAACCAGCTTTTAAGTCCGGGCTTGTTACAAAATGTAAAAATACATGCATAAGAGCAACACGGAAAAATATGAAATGGAGGCTAACAGCCTCCATTTTTTCTTATATAAGCTTAATATGTCGACTTCTCTGATATTTTTTTGAAAAAAATGACTTTCAAAAAAATAAGAGATTGTTAAGTCCAAAAAGCGCTGCTTACTATTTATGCTCAATTAAGAATATACTTAGCGAGCATAGTTTTCACTCGTTTAAGACGTATTTTTTTAGGAATAGCGTGGGGATTTTTTCTCTTTTCGGTAAAAAAGGTGGCAAAAAAGAAGATCGCTCCACCGAGAAATCTTCTTCAAGAAAAGCTCGCTCAAAATCTGGCAACACTGTGATTACAGGTTTCCATGACAGCGAAGTTTTCAGTAATTCTGTCATTGCACAGCGGCACGTCGCTCGGGCTACTGAACGAAAAATTGATGCCATAGAATTTGAAATGTCGCGCGATATCGTCAAGACGCGCCCACCTGCCTTCACGAAAACTGACTTTCCCAAAAAAAACGAGGGTAAGAAACCAAGTCTGTCCGAAAACACCCAGCCACTGACCAGCCCTGTTCCAGTTGCTTATTTTCAGACGACCCTGCCCATGCCTATGCCCTCAGATTACCTGCTCGGACATAACACCGAGATTCCGGGTTCGGCGCTTGCTTACAGTGAATCTGTACCTGTGCTCGAAGAAGCTGCGATTTTGTTTGCAAGCGGACAAAATACCGTGGCAGAGCAAATGCTGGACGCCGCAGTACATCATCAGCATTTAGGAATGGCAACAGAAATAGGCTGGCAGATGCTGTTTGATTTATACCGGATCACAAATAATCAGCATAAATTTGAAAGCCTCTCGCTCGACTACGCAAACAAATTTGAAACCTCTCCTCCGCTATGGCCGGAAAATACGCCGCAGCCTGAAGCCGAGACAAACCCTAAAGATGCATCACGACCCAGCATACTTTTCCCGGTCAAACTTGACGCCACGATTGTCAAAGTACTGGAAAAAATTAATACTGCGAGCGCAAAGAGCACCAGCCTGCGTCTGGATTTCTCAAAAATTAAAGAAGTTGATCCTGTCGGCTGCGGCTTATTGTTACGGACACTCAAAAATCTGAAAAAGACCGGGCATGATCTGATGCTGGTCGGCGCACAAAGCCTGACAGATAAAATTCGCGCCATTTTGCAGGTCGGACGGCGTGATGAGACAGAAGCACCGTGGCTGCTGTTATTGGAAATTCTCCAATTGCTGCACTTTGAAAAAGCGTTCGAAGAAACCAGCATCGATTACTGCATTACATTTGAAGTGTCACCTCCGTCTTTCGAGGCCCCCAAGAATAACGTCACGGATGCTTTCCCCGAACTGCTTCACGAAGACGAAGAAGCACCTTCTGATCGCTTTTTCATGCCCACCACAGTGGAAGGCAGCGTCGATGCGCTGGTCAAAAAAATTGCTGAACAAGCAGCACTGCACCAGCCGCTGATCATCGATTGCTCAAAACTGGACCGCGTGGAATTCAGTGCCTCGGCTGAATTATTAAATGGTCTCGCACCTATCGTCGGCAAACCTGGCGTCACTATCCGCTTTGAAGAAGTGAATTATCTGGTCATGATGTTATTTAACGCGATGGGTTTAAAAAATATCGCCAGCATCTCACTGCGTAAGCACTAGACTTCTTGTAATTCTGCCGAAACACCCCATTTTCTTTCGGGTTCCGATGCGCCATCGCCTGTGCGTTGCCGCTGCTGCTTCTTGAACTGATATATATTCAGTCTGATAAAGACCATTGCAAAACGATCACAGCAGTAGCAAGCACTCACGTAACAAGATTCTTTCAGTACGCAATGCCGTTCTGATTCAATGTCTGCCGGTACAAGCCTGCGACGCTTCGCGACATAGTTTCAACCATTTATGAGGTCCTTATGGAACAATTTCACGGCACTACCATTCTGACGGTACGGCGCGGCAATGTCGTCGCCCTCGGCGGCGATGGTCAGGTCACCCTTGGCAACATCGTTATGAAAGGCACAGCGCGTAAGGTACGCAAGCTGTATCACAATAAAGTGCTGGCAGGCTTTGCCGGCGGTACTGCAGATGCATTCACCCTGATCGAGCGCTTTGAAGCCAAGCTGGAAAAACATCAGGGGCATCTGATGCGCGCATCAGTGGAACTCGCCAAAGACTGGCGTACTGACCGCATGTTGCGTCGGCTGGAAGCCATGTTGCTGGTCGCAGACAAAGACACGACCCTGGTCATCACCGGTAATGGCGACGTACTCGAACCCAATCAGGGTATAGGCGCGATCGGCTCTGGCGGCACCTTTGCACAATCAGCCGCGATTGCCCTGTTTGAAAATACCGATTTGTCGCCGGTCGACATCGTCAAGAAATCGCTGACGATTGCAGGTGAATTGTGCATTTATACCAATTTGTCGCACACCATAGAAACCCTAGAATAATTTTGATTCACCATGCCTGATGTACGCCTGCGGCGCCGGCATGGATTTGAGAAGCAGATAGGAAACAGCATGAATATGACTCCGCAAGAGATCGTCTCTGAACTCGATAAACACGTGGTCGGTCAGGCCAAAGCAAAGCGGGCAGTTGCTATCGCCCTGCGTAACCGCTGGCGTCGCCAGCAGGTCGAAGAACCTTTACGCCATGAAATTACACCCAAGAACATACTGATGATAGGCCCGACCGGCGTCGGTAAGACTGAGATTGCGCGCCGGCTGGCGAAACTGGCGAATGCCCCCTTCATTAAAATTGAAGCGACGAAATTCACCGAAGTCGGTTACGTCGGGCGCGACGTCGATACCATCATCCGCGATCTGGTCGAAATCGGTATCAAACAGACCCGCGAGGCGGCAACGCGTAAAGTGCGCCTGCGCGCAGAAGATGCGGCAGAAGACCGCATTCTCGATATTTTATTACCACCGGCACGCGATTTCGGGATACATCCTGAAGGCAGTGAAGCTGCGCCAGCTTCTGATAACGCGACACGCCAGACGTTCCGTAAACGCCTGCGTGAAGGTGCGCTGGACGATAAAGAAATCGAACTCGAAGTCGCAGAAGCCGTGACACACATGGAGATCATGGCGCCACCGGGCATGGAGGAAATGACCGAGCAGATCAAGAGCATGTTCTCGGGCATAGGTAATGGCCGCAAAAAAACCCGCAAGCTGAAAATCAAGGACGCCTTCAAATTGCTGATTGAAGAAGAAGCGGCAAAACTGGTTAACGAAGAAGAATTGAAACAGGACGCGATCAGAAACGTCGAGCAGAACGGTATCGTTTTTCTGGATGAAATCGATAAAATTGCGTCGCGCTCAGAAGCCGGTGGCGCCGAAGTTTCGCGCGCCGGTGTGCAACGCGATTTGCTGCCGCTGGTTGAGGGCACGACGGTCAATACCAAATATGGCATGATCAAAACCGACCATATTCTGTTTATCGCTTCCGGTGCGTTCCATCTCGCCAAACCGTCCGATCTGATCCCGGAATTACAAGGCCGTTTCCCTATCCGCGTCGAACTTGAATCCTTATCGATTGCTGATTTTGAACGCATACTGACCAGCACCGATGCTTGCCTGACGCGTCAGTATCAGGCCTTACTGGCAACCGAAGATGTTGCGGTGGACTTCACTCCGGAAGGCGTGGAAAAACTCGCCAGCATCGCATATTCCGTCAATGAAACGACCGAAAATATCGGTGCGCGCCGACTCTACACCGTAATGGAAAAACTGCTGGAGGAAATCTCTTACGCAGCACACGAAAACGCAGGGAAAGTGGTGTCGATCGATGCGGCCTATGTCGAAGAGCGGCTCGGCGCATTGTCGGTGAATGAAGACTTGTCGCGCTACGTGCTGTAAGCGGCGTACCTGATCATTCTGCGGGGTTCAACATGGCAAACAAAGCACTGGCAACACGGCAGCGTATGCAATTCCGTGTTGAGCCTTCGCAGGTCGGTCGCCACTTAGCACAACATCTCCCGACAAAGCTGGCATACAGCACAAAGCCAAAAGTGCATCCAGCACCGGTCACAGCGAACGCAACAGCAAAAACAAAAGCAAATCCCAGGCTAAAGGCCAAGGCTGAATAAAGCCTGGGCATTTTTATCACGCTTGCCTTATTGCCTTACCAAAAGTAAGTCAACGCAACATTTAATTTCAAGAGAAAACATCATGTTTGAAACTTCGGCCGCGAGTGAACAACCGGATTACGCCTTACTGGCGAAACAGATCCGCAGTATTTTAGAAGGCGAACGCAATCTGAGCACTAACGCGTCGCAATTTTCAGCCTTTATTTATCACAGCCTGACGGGGCTGAACTGGGCCGGATTTTATCTGTGCGCAGCAGCCAAAAACCCCACAGAAGAATTTCCACATGATTTACTGGTCGGGCCGTTTCAGGGCAAAGTCGCCTGCGCACGCATTCCATTTAAGCGTGGCGTCTGCGGTACTGCGGCAGCGGAAAAACGCACAGTGCTGGTGCCAGACGTGCATGCGTTTCCAGGTCATATCGCTTGTGATTCTGCATCGAATTCTGAAATCGTGATTCCGGTGATGGTGCAGGGTCAGGTCGTTGGCGTATTTGATATCGACAGCCCTCATCTGAACCGTTTTTCTGCGGAAGATCAGCAAGGGCTGGAAGCGCTGCTGGCGGAATTCGTTGTCGCTACAGATTTTCCTGCAATCTGATCGGGCACTCTGGGCAGTCGGTACACCAGGCTGCATGAAAGTCTTTGCACATTTGACTACATGTAAGTAGCCAAATGTGCATAGCTGGTTTTATACTCGGCTCATACTACCAGCCGGAGCCCGCCATGCCAGGAAGCCGCCGCCGTAAAGCTATATATAAATATCGCCAGCCATCACGGCGCAAAGATGTGATTTCCCGCTTGCTGGTGGATATCGGCCTGCACTATCTGGACATTCTGGGACAGACAAAAATCAGAGAACTGATGCTACGCCACGCAATTGCCGAACCGGTGATCACGCGGGTGCTGGAATATCCGGCGCAACGCCGCCGTTATTGATTCAGCTGACTTCCTGCTTAGAATCGCGCGCTAACAAGCGCATACTCATTTCTCTGGCAGAAACGCCATCAAATAAGACGCCCGCCACCGCATTCGTAATCGGCATATCGATGCCCAGTCGCGCTGCCAGACTGCGCACCGCCTGCGCGCAACGCACACCTTCGGCGACATGACCCAGCTCTTCGATGATCACTGCAAGCGACTTTCCTTGTGCCAGCGCCAGACCGACTTTGCGGTTACGCGACAAGTCCCCGGTACACGTCAGGATCAGATCGCCAACACCGGTCAACCCCATCAGAGTCTCTGCGCGGCCGCCAAGCGCAACGCCAAGCCGGCTGATTTCTGCCAGACCGCGTGTCATCAAAGCCGCGCGGGCATTCAGGCCAAGACCCAATCCGTCAGCCACACCGGTGGCAATCGCCAGAATATTTTTGACTGCGCCGCCGACTTCAACACCGACCAGATCATCGCTGGAATACACCCGCATCGCATTGACGTGCAGGGCTTGCACCACACGCTGACAAAGCGCTGGCGAAGTTGAGGCGATCGTCAGCGCACAAGGCAATCCCTGCGCGACTTCCTGCGCAAACGACGGGCCGGACAAAGCACCGATGGCCACCGCGTCGCCCAAGATTTCGCGGGCAATCTGATGCGGCAGCAACTGCGTCGATTCTTCAAAGCCTTTACACAACCAGATCACATTTTGGGGTGCAAACGGGAGGCAGGCCTCTAAGGTCGGGCGCAAGCCGGATACCGAAGTCGCGATCACCAGCAAACTGTCTTTCCCCGCAACATGCGCCATGGCAGCGGAAAAATCGGCAGTCACTTCCAGATTCTCAGGCAAGGGAAAACCCGGCAGATAAGCGACATTCTCGCGCTGCGCCTGCATTTCCTGCATCGCAGCCTGATTTCTACCCCACATCAACACTTTGTTTTTTGCTGTCAGGGCAATCGCCACTGCTGTGCCCCAGGCACCTGCGCCTAATACGCTGATATTCATGCTCTTACCTACGATGAAATTCATCAGAAACGGCTCAAATATACTCCCACCAGTATATTTTGAAGCCCTTTATTTATGCCGACAATCGGTGGATTTTTAATAAAAACAGGGGGAGTATGCGAATTTCACCCTGAAATACCGGCTGCCTCCGGTGATCAGTTCGGCCAACCTGATGCCAGCAAATACCATCGGTCATCTTGTGTCACACACAAAAAAAGGACAGCACGCTGTCCTCTTTTGAATTACTGCCGTCAAACCAGCGATCAGGGTGAAATTATAACCCCCAGACCTCGTTCACTTTCACGTAACCAAGCTGGCCATCGCGATGCCGGACTTTCACCCAGCCAGCAGAAGCAGGCTCGGCCATTTCCAGCAAGACATTTTTCTCAGCGCTGAATACCAGTGCGGCGCTATCGTCAGCGCTGGCGCGGATTTTCGCATTGGCAACCCGCACAATCAGATTGCGGCGGGTGATCAGATCCTTGGATTCGACCCAGCTCAGGTCACCCGCCATATCCCTGACTTTGCTCCACGCACCCGAGGTAAAAATCACTTCCACCGGCATGCCGCGTGGTGCCACATAGACTTTGCCACCTTTGACCGATGGTGCGTCGTACATGATGACGGGCGATGCACCGACCGAACGGAACTCAAGAGCCTGCACCGGCGCTGTCACCAGCGTCGCCAGCAGACTCAGGGCAGAAATGGAAATCAAGCCGCGCATGGACGTCTTTCTTCACCAGCGCGGATCGTCAATCAGATTGCGATCCGGCGGGTATCAGGAAAAATTACTGGATAGTTGCAGGTGCTTCAGCTGCTTTAGCCTGCTCTGCTGCGATTTGCAGACGTTGCGCATAGAAAGCTTCAAAGTTGATTTCCGACAGATGAATCGGTGGGAAACCAGCGCGGGTGATCGCATCCGCTACGTTAGAACGCAGATATGGATAGATGATGTTCGGGCAACCGATACCCAGCAATGGATCAAGCTGATCTTCGGGGATATTGCGCGCTTCAAAAATACCGGCTTGCTTACCTTCCACCAGGAAAGCGACTTTATCGCCGATTTTCGCTGTCACAGTGACTGTCACTGTGGATTCAAAAATGCCATCGGCCAGTTTTTCATTACCGACATCAACAGACACTTCGATGCCAGGGGCTTCTTGCTCCAGGAAAATCGCCGGAGAATTTGGCTGTTCAAGCGACAAATCTTTCAGATATACGCGTTGGATTTGGAATACGGGCTGCAGATTTTCGTCAGACATGTGAGACTTTCTAAAATTCTAAAAGATTAATAATGAACAGCGAGATGAGCAAATAGGGCCAATTCCGGCCATTTCAAGATCGCGCCGCCTTATTGTAGCAAGGAGACTGCAAAAATCACAACTTCACAGGCACTTATGCAAACACTTCATCGCCAGCCCGTAGAAAATCCGGTTAAAGCCGGATTTTCTGCTCAGGGGTTCAGCAAAGCGTCGAGCTTACCGGCACGGTCAAGTGCGGACAGATCGTCAAAGCCGCCGACATGAGTCTCACCGATGTAAATCTGTGGTACGGTGCGGCGCCCGGTCTTTTGCATCATCGTTTCGCGCTGGGCAGGATCAAGATCAATGCGCACTTTATCGATTTCCTCGACACCCTTGGATTTCAACAAGCGTTCAGCCATCGTGCAATACGGGCAAACAGCCGTGCTATACATACGAACTTGCGGTTTCATAGACTTCTCCTGCTACTTTACAGCTTACTTAACAATCGGCATACCCTGGGTTTTCCAGGCTTCGGTGCCACCTTCGAGACTGAATACCTGCGCAAATCCGGCTTTATTCAAGACAGAAACAGCATTCGATGAACGCACGCCCGTCGCACAGACAGTGATCACCACTGCATTTTTGGACTTTTCGATTTCTTTCAAGCGATTATTTATTTCCGGCAACGGGATATTTTTTGCATTCGGCAAATGACCCGTCGCAAATTCGTCCGCGCTGCGCACATCCAGTATCAGGGTTTTACCCTGATTGATGTACTGTGTCGCCTGTAATTGCGATACTTTGGCACCACGGCGTTGCAACAAAGGCAGTAACAAAGCACCACCAGAAATCAACGCAATACCGATCAGAAAAATATTATCAAGAATGAATTTCACAGGTTTCCAGTAGTAAAAATGGTTATCAGAAGCCCGTCATTATAAAATAGATGCAGCGAACATATTTAAATGCATACTAACCACGACTTAAACTGACCATTATGTACAAAATCGTATTAATGCGGCATGGTGAATCCACCTGGAATCTCGATAACCGCTTCACCGGCTGGACCGACGTTGACCTGACCCCGAAAGGCGTCGCAGAGGCAACGCAGGCAGGTAAATTGCTCAAAGAAGCCGGTCTGACATTTGATCTGGCCTATACCTCTGTTCTGAAACGTGCGATCCGCACGCTGTGGGGCACACTTGATGAAATGGATCTGATGTGGCTACCGGTCGTGCACGACTGGCGTCTGAACGAACGCCACTATGGCGCACTGCAAGGGCTCAACAAAGCAGAAACTGCAGCAAAATACGGCGATGATCAGGTACTGATCTGGCGTCGCAGCTATGACACACCACCGAATCCACTGGCAGAAGACGATGAGCGTACATCCTTCAATGATCCGCGTTATGCCGGTCTGGACCGCAAACAGATCCCGCTGACAGAATGCCTGAAAGACACCGTCGCGCGTGTCGTACCGGCGTGGGAAGACAGCATAGCCCCGGCGATCCGCTCTGGCAAACGCATCCTGATCTCAGCACACGGCAACAGTCTGCGTGCGCTGATCAAAATGCTCGATGGCATCAGTGACGATGATATCGTCAATCTGAATATTCCTAACGGTCAGCCTTTGGTCTATGAACTGGATGCCGATCTGAAACCGATCAGACATTATTACCTCGGCGATCAGTCGGCGATTGAAGCCGCGCTGAAAGCCGTTGCCAGCCAGGGTAAATCCAAGTAATTCTAGATGCAAAAACACACACGCTTTTTGCTTTCCAGCCTGCTGTGCCTGTCTATCACAAGCACAGCAGTATCCGGTTTTGCCGCCAGTAACTCGCGCGCCCTGCAAAAAAGCAAAGCAGAAGCTGAGCGCGCAGAGTTACAGCAAAAACTCAAAGCACTGAAAACAGACATCAACAAGACCGAGAGTGCCAAAGATCAGGCCAGCGATGCGCTCGCCGAGTCTGAAAAAGCGATTTCGGAAGCAAACCGGTCTTTACGCGATTTGCAGAACGAACAAGCGCAGACTGAAGAAAAACTCCGGCAGCTGACCGAGCAACAACAAGCTTTAAGCGCTCAGATAGAAAAACAAAAGAAACAACTGTCAACCTTCCTGCGCCGGCAATACATGCACGGCGACAGTGATCGTATCAAGCTGCTGCTGTCTGGCGACAATCCGAACCGAATTAACCGCGACCTGCAATACATGGGCTATGTCTCGCAGACGCAGGCAAAAATGATAGAAAGTCTGCGCAGCAGCCTGAAAGCCGCAGAAAAAAATACGCAGGATGCACAAGAAGCCAAAGCCGAACTTGATGAAATTGCCGAGGAAGAAAAAGATCACAAGATCGCGTTAGAAAAAGAAAAGAAAAAGCACGCGGCACTGGTCGGACAGTTATCAAACAAACTCTACGCACAAAAAAAACAGGCAGATAATCTGCAAAAAGATGAACAAAGGCTGAGTAATCTTGTCTCACGTCTGAACCAACTGATAGAAGAGCAGTTGAAAGCCGATAAACTGCGCGCGGAACAGGAAGAGAAACAGCGACAGGAAAGAATTGCAGCGCAGAAGGAAAGAGCGAAGCAAGCAGCGCTGGACAAGAAAGCCGGTAAAAAACCTAACCCGAATGCGATTGATGCAGATGAACCGCCCCCAAAACAGGCAAAATCGGAAGCACCGCCCCCCGGAGAATTTGATCGTCTCAAGGGACAGCTAAGGTTGCCGGTCAAAGGCGAGATTCTGGCAAAGTTTGGCAGCAAGCGCGGTGATGGTCCGAGCTGGAAAGGTTTGTTCATCAAAGCCAGTGAAGGCAGTGAAATTAAAGCCATTGCCCCAGGCAAGGTCATTTTTGCAGATTGGTATAAAGGTTACGGAAATATGATTATTGTTGGTCATGGTGATCAATACATGAGCATCTATGGCAATAATCAGGCAGTATTGAAACATGTCGGCGACAGCGTCAAAGCGGGCGACATTATTGCCAGTGCGGGCAACAGCGGCGGCAACGAAGAATCAGGTTTATACTTTGAAATCCGTCATCAGGGACGGGCATTTGATCCACTGAACTGGATCGTCGTTAAATAGGCTTTAGGTGAATCATGGGCAGTAAATTTAAGAATTTCGGTTTAATCGGCTTAGGCATGGTCGCCGGTGTGGCGGTTTCCATGCAGTTTTCCGCTCTTGCGCAAAAAAATGCCGGCAGCCCCCTGCCTGTGGAAGAGTTGCGTCAGTTAGCGGATGTCTTCGGTCTGATCAAATCAGATTATGTTGAACCTGTCGATGATAACAAGCTGCTGACAGAGGCGATCTCTGGCATGGTGGCATCGCTGGACCCGCACTCTGCCTATCTGGATAAAAAGTCCTTCAAAGAATTGAAGGAAGGCACACAAGGTAAATTCGTTGGCCTCGGTATTGAAGTCGGTATGGAAGACGGCTATGTCAAAATCGTATCCCCGATAGAAGATTCCCCTGCATACCGTGCCGGCTTGAAACCCGGCGATCTGATCACGCGTCTCGATTCGTTGCCAGTCAAAGGCATGACGCTTGATGAAGCTGTCAAAAAAATGCGCGGTGAACCGAACACAAAAATCACGCTGACGATTGCCCGTAAAACAGAAGATAAACCAATCATCGTCACGATCACACGCGAACTGATTAAACAGCAAAGTGTCAAAGCGAAGATTGTTGAACCCGGTTATGCATGGCTGCGTATCTCGCAGTTCCAGGAGCCGACTGTCGAAGATATGGCGAAGAAAATTCAGGCTTTGTATGCGCAGGACCCTGCCATCAAAGGTCTGGTACTGGATTTGCGTAATGATCCGGGCGGCGTACTGCCAGGCGCAGTCGGCGTTTCCGCTGCATTTTTGCCTAAGGATGTACCGGTGGTTTCCACCAATGGTCAGTTGCCGGACTCAAAAGCCACCTTTTATGCCAAACGCGAATATTACGCAGGCCGCGCAATGGGTGACCCGCTGGCTAAATTGCCGGAAGCCATTAAAACCGTGCCTATGGTCGTGTTAATCAATACCGGCTCGGCTTCCGCATCGGAAATCGTCGCCGGTGCTTTGCAGGATTACAAACGTGCAACGGTGATCGGCACCCAGAGTTTCGGTAAAGGTTCTGTACAGACCATACGCCAGATTTCTGCTGATACAGCAGTCAAACTGACGACTGCGCGCTATTACACGCCGAACGGCCGCTCAATACAGGCAAAAGGCATCGTGCCAGATCTGAATGTCGAAGAAACAGCCGAAGGTGATGGTTTCAACAGTTTCCGCGCACGTGAAGCAGATTTACAAAAGCATCTCACGAACGATAAAGAAAAAGAAGTTGTCCGCCCGAAAGTCGATGAACTCGAAGAAGAGCAACGCCTGCTGGCCCTGGCCAAGAAAAGCAAACCATTGGAATACGGCAGCAAAGAAGATTTCCAGTTAGCGCAAGCGCTGAATCATCTGAAAGGCTTGCCAGTCAAAGTGACTGAACCAAAAGAAGTGAAAGAAACGAAAGACGCAGCAAAAGATGGTGCGGAAAAATCAGAAAAAACCGACAAAGACGGCAAATCTGATCACAAGAAAAAATAATCTGACCTTCACAAGGCCGCTGCACAGCGGCCTTTTTTATCTCATGAACGACAATCAACTCCTGCGCTATTCGCGCCATATTCTGCTTGAGCAGATAGGCATAGAAGGCCAGCAAAAAATTACTGAAGCCAAAGTTCTGATCGTAGGAGCCGGTGGTCTCGGTTCCCCCGCTGCGATGTATCTGGCCAGCGCCGGTGTCGGCAACCTCACTCTGGTCGATAACGACAACGTCGATCTGACGAATCTGCAAAGACAAATCCTGCATACGACTGAGCGTATCGGCATGGCAAAGGTATTCTCTGGCCGGGCTGCGCTGCAACAGATCAACCCTGATGTTCAAATCATCGCCCTGCAGGAACGGGTTCAGGGGCAAAGGCTGGAAGACCTGATACAAGAGGCGGATATTGTGCTGGATTGCTGTGACAATTTCAGCACGCGCCATGCAGTCAACGCTGCCTGTGTCAGATATCAGATACCGTTGGTGTCCGGTGCAGCCATTGCATTTGACGGTCAGATCAGCGTCTTCGATGCGCGGCATGCTGAATCGCCTTGCTACGCATGTCTGTTTCCACCGGATCAGAAATTCGAGGAAGTCCGGTGCTCCAGTATGGGTGTCTTTGCGCCACTGGTCGGTATCATCGGCACCATGCAGGCAGCCGAAGCCTTGAAGCTGATCATGCAAACGGGACAATCTCTGCAAGGACGTTTGCTGCTACTGGATGCGATGAACATGGAATGGACAACGATAGGCATGAAAAAAAATCCGCGTTGTCCTGTATGCGGTAGCACACATATTTCCTCGCCCGATTAATTTTTAGCGACAAGTGTTGTCTCCCTATTTTCACCAGAAAATCATGTACACACTCTATTACTCCCCTTCGACCGCCAGCATGGCGGTACATCTCGCTTTACTGGAAACCGCTGCGCCTTATGAACTGCAACTGGTCGATTTTGAAAAAAACCAGCAGAAAGATCCCGCTTACCTGCGTCTGAATCCGAACGGGGTCGTGCCGACGCTCATGTGCGATGGCAAGCCATATATAGAAACGGCTGCTTTACTGATGCTGCTCGCAGAACGCCATCCGGCGGCAGGTCTGGCCGGCACGCCGGAACAATACGATGAATGGCGTCAGTGGATGGTTTATCTGAGTCACAATCTGCAGGCCACCTATCGTTTCTGGTTTTATCCTTCTGAACTCGGTTACGCAACACATCCCGATGAAGTACGCCATGCCTTGCAGGCGCGTATAGAAAAAATATGGGATCAGTTAGATCAGCGTCTGAGCACGCACGGTCCTTATCTTCTCGGTTCGCAATTTTCGGTCGCAGATCTCTATCTGACAGTGCTGATGCGCTGGTCGCGCAAGATGCCACATCCGGCAACGGAATGGCCGGCACTGAATCATCTGGTGCAACTGATTACGAATCGCCCGAGCTGGAAAAAAATGATGGAAATAGAAGGCGTCGATATCTGGCCTGAGGATAAGACAGCATGAGTAATCCGGTCGGTTTGTACACTGCGACCCAGATTGCCGCTTATCCGCAAGTCAGTATTTCCGAGTTTAACGGTGTGCGCTCCCTGCATTTGTCATCGGACGCCATACAAGGCTCAATGCGATTGGCCATGCCGGATCAGATTGAACTGGAATACGTGCAGCAAATGATAATGTGGCTCCTGTTCAAGAAAACACCGCAACATATCATCCAGCTGGGACTGGGGGCCGCAGCGCTGACCAAATTCTGTTACCGTCAGTTCTCAGATACGCAAGTCACTGCGATCGAGCTGAATCCGAATGTGATCGCGGCCTGCTATCAGCATTTTCGCCTGCCCCCCAACGACGACAGGCTGCATGTCGTCGCTATGGACGCAATGACCTATGTGACCGATACCGCGCATCATGGCAAAGCCGACGTGATGCAGGTCGATCTGTACGATGCCGCCGCCGAAGCACCGGCACTCAGCAGCCCGGAGTTTTATCAGGCTTGCGCCGATTGTCTGACTGATGACGGCATGCTGACGGTCAATTTATTCGGGGATCCTGAACACTACGAAGCTAATTGCAATGCGAATCTGGATGCCTTGAACGCAGCCTTTGATGCGGTCGTCTGGCTACCGATGGTGCATGACGCGAACACCGTCGCGATCGCCTTCAAACAGGCACCGGTAGTCGATTTTGATGTGCTGTATGAGCGGGCAACGGAGATCAGACTCAGTATGAAATTGCCGGCAGCGAAATGGGTTAACGGGTTAAAAGCCTGGATGCAGGATAGGCAGTGATGCCTGTCTGTTGTCAGTCTGTTGTCAGTCTGTTGTCACTCCGGCGTATGACAACAGACGCATAATTTATTGCCATCCGGATCCCGGAAATAGGCACCGTAGTAATCTGCATGGTATTGCGGTCGCAGTCCCGGAACACCTTCGCAGTTCGCCCCCAGTTGTATTGCCTTTGCATACACCCGTCTGACCATCGCCCGATCAGACGCCAGCAACGCAATCATCTGCCCATTTCCTGCCGAGGCTGGCGCTCCATTAAATGGTCTGCCGATCAAAAATAGAGGGCGCGGCTGATCTGCTGCAACCCAGCCTGCCCACGCCTTATCTTCTTCTGAAAATTTAAGTTGCAATGCCAGTTCAGTCATCACTCCAGAATAGAAGTGAAAAGCGCGCTGAAAATCATTCACGCCAATAAATACATGAGATAGCATCGCGTTCCCTCATTATGCTTATGCCACATTCAGTGAGATTTCTTCATCAGCCCCAGATAGGTATCAATCACGCGCTGATCATGGGCGAGTTCCGCGGCATTGCCTTGCAGTGCGATCGCGCCGGTTTCCAGCACATACGCATAGTCGGCCACCTGTAAAGCAGCACGCGCATTCTGTTCAACCAGCAATATGGCGACGCCGGTTTGCCTGAGCCGCTGAATGATGTGAAAAATTTCTTTGACGATCAATGGCGCCAGACCAAGACTAGGTTCATCGAGCATCAGCAACTGCGGTTTTGCCATCAGTGCACGCCCCAGCGCAAGCATCTGTCGCTCGCCGCCGGACAAGGTGCCCGCTTCCTGATGACGCCGCTCCTTCAGACGCGGAAATAAATCAAACACCACGCTGAGCTGATCGGCATAGTTTTTTTCCCCTGCCTGATAACGCCGATAACTGCCTAACAAAAGATTGTCTTCCACTTTCATGCTGGCAAACAATTCACGTTTTTCCGGCACCAGCGACATTCCCATAGAAACGCGTTTTTCTATGCTGATGCCGCGTAAATCCTGCCCGTTAAAAAGGACCTGCCCACGCTGGCTACCGCTGGCAGGCAAAGCACCAGCGATGCCGTTGAGCATCGTTGATTTACCGGCACCATTCGGGCCGATAACGGTGACGATCTGTCCACGCTCCACCCGGATATTCGTCGTCTGCAAGGCTTCGACCTTGCCGTACAACACCTGCAATTGATCGGTGAACAGCAGCGCTTGTGAATTTGCCTGAGAATTTTCTTGTGTCATCAGTCTATTCCACCTAAATACGCTTCCAATACCGCCGGATGTTGTTGAATTTCTTGCGGCAAACCTTCGGCTATTTTGCTGCCGAATTCCATCACGACCAGATGATCGGTCAGATTCATCACGAAATCCATATCGTGTTCCACCAGCAAAATACTCATCCCTTCGGCGCGCAATTTTCGCAACAATTCTGCGAGTTCCTGTTTTTCCTTATAACGCAAGCCAGCAGCAGGCTCGTCGAGTAACAGCAAAACAGGGTCACAGCACAGTGCACGTGCAATTTCTAAAATACGTTGCTGACCCAGCGCCAGATTGCCCGCATCTTCATGCATCAGATGTGCCAGGCCAACCCGTTCAATCTGGTGTGCTGCTTCGGCCAGCAAACTGTCTTCGATGTTACGATCGCGACGCAAAATACTGGCGAACACTTCGCTGACATCACCCTGCTTATGTCGCAGGTGCGCGCCTATCGCCACGTTTTCCAGCACACTCATATTCGCCAGCAAACGTACATGCTGAAACGTGCGGGCGATACCGAGTCTGACAATGTCGCGCGACGCAAAACCGGTAATGTCCTGTAACTGGCCATCGCTATAAAAACGGACTGCACCACTGGTCAGCGGCAATACTCCCGTCACCAGATTGAACATCGTCGATTTACCGGCACCATTCGGCCCTATCAGGCCAACAATCTGCCCTGCGCTGACACTGAACTGCATGTCATTCACAGCAACCAGACCACCAAACTCTTTGCGCGCCTGCACGATCTCTAAAATCACGTTACCACTGGCTGGCTTAATACGGCTAGCGAGTGGCGCACTATGAATGTTGATCACGATAGCCGGTTCTGTCGCTAACCACGGCTGGAATATATTTTTCGCAGCACGGCTGAGATAGGGCCATACACCGTCGCGCGCTGTTTGCAGTAACAGTATCAGCAGGATGCCAAAAACGATTACTTCAAAATTACCATTACTGCCTAACAACGCGGGTAGTATCGCTTGCAGTTTATCTTTCAGGATGGTCAGCAATGCCGAGCCCAGCAAAGCGCCCCACACATGTGCGGCGCCACCCACCACGGCCATAAACAAATATTCGATACCGGCATTCAGGCCAAATGGTGTCGGGTTCACGGAGCGCTGTAAATGGGCGTACAACCAGCCGGAAATACTCGCCAGCATGGCTGCCAGCACGAAAACGATGACTTTCATGCGAGCGGTATTCACCCCCATCGCTTCCGCCATCACACCGCCCCCTTTGAGCGCACGTATCGCACGACCGGGACGCGACTGCAACAGATGCTGTAGCGCCAGCGTTGCCAGCAACAATATGGCCCAGATCAGCAGATACATGCTGCGGCCGCTATCAAGCCTGATGCCGAAGATCGCAATCGACGGAATGCCGTTGATGCCATCGTATTTCCCCAGAAATTCGAGATTGCCGAACAGGAAAAACAGGGACAAGCCCCAGGCGATCGTCCCCAGTGGCAGATAGTGGCCGGATAAGCTCATCGTAATCATCCCGATTGCCAGAGCTGCCACAACAGTGATTAGCAAACCGGCAAGCAAACCCAGCCACGGTGATAAGCCCGCCGTCGTACTCAGATAAGCAGTAGCATACGCGCCGATACCGACAAACGCCGCCTGCCCGAACGAGGTCAGACCACCGACACCGGTCAGCAAAACCAGACCCAGCGCGACGATCGCATACAAGCCTATGTAATTCGATAAAGTGATCCAGAATTCGGGAATCGGTAATGCCGGAAAAATGAACACCAGCGCCAGCAATACGTATTTTCCATAACGCAGGAGGTGACTCATGATTCCTCCTCGTCATTGTGTTTACTGCTGAGAGAACGCCACAGCAGTACCGGGATAATCAGCGTAAACACGATCACCTCTTTATAAGCGCTGGCCCAGAACGAAGAATACGATTCAAGCAAACCAACCAGTAAGGCACCAGCGGCAGCCACCGGATAGCTGAACAAACCGCCGACAATCGCACCGACAAAGCCTTTCAGCCCGATCAGAAAACCGCTGTCGTAATACACCGTCGTCATTGGCGCAATCAAGACGCCGCACAAGGCACCTAAGGCTGCCGTCAGCGTGAAAACCAGACGGCCAGCCTGCGTCGTGCCTATACCGACCAGTTGCGCACCAAGACGATTGACGGCGGTTGCCCGCAACGCTTTACCAGACAAACTGCGCTCAAAATAGACATACAAAGCGATCATCAGCGTGACAGAAACGGCAATCACCACCAGACTCTGTCCTGAGATCATCAGTGAACCCAGCTGTAATTGTGCGTCACTGAAAGCAGCAGTTCTTGAGCCCTCAGCGCCGAACATCACCAGACCCAGCCCCGTCAGCGCCAGATGCAGCCCGACAGAAACAATCAGCAGCACCAGCGTACTAGCTTCCGCCAGCGGCTGATAGGCGAGCCGGTACATCATCGGCCCCATAGGAATCACCACCAACAAGGTCAGCATAACCTGCACCAGCATGGGTAATTGCTGCAATGGCAGATAGCGCATCAACACCCAGAGCAGCAAAGGCAACAGCAACAGCTTTGCTATTGCCGGAAACAATGCACGTAAAACATTTTTGCTTCGCTGCGACGCGCGCAGATGCTGATAAATTTCTTTGAGCAGACACAATGTTCCCAAGCCCAGCAACAATGTGACTGAATGTGGAAATTGCCCTGACTGTATCGCCGCCAGACTCAGTGCGCCAAAAGCGACAAATTCACCTTGAGGAATAAAAATGATGCGGGTAACGGAAAACACCAGCACCAGCGCCAGAGCCAGTAGCGCATATATCGCACCACTGGTGATGCCATCCTGCGCGAGGATGGCGGCAATCGAAAAATCCATGGAAAAACTTTCTCGCTGAAACAAACTGAACTACCGTCACTGACTTACATAAAAATTTCTAAGACAACCGGAATACCATGCAAAAGGGAGCCGCAGCTCCCTTGTATGATGAACACTGAGGCTTACTTCGCCTGCCCTGCGAGTTTCCATTTGCCACCGGCGATCTGCACCATCACGCGGGAACGCTGATCCAGGCCAACATGATCGCCGCTATTCATATTGACGATGCCATGAGAAACGGCCAAATTCGTGGTGTTTTCTATCGCCGTACGTAACGCTGCTCTGAATTCTTTAGTTCCCGGCTGGGCTTTTTTCAATGCGGTTGGCACTGCGTTTTCCAGCAATAATCCGGCGTCCCAGGCATGGCCGCCAAAAGTTGACACTGAACCTGCTCCGTATGCTTTTTCATAGACGGTGCTATAACGTAAAGCAGATTTTTTTACCGGATTATCTGCCGGCAACTGTTCCGCAACCAGTAATGGACCCGCGGGTAACCAGGTACCTTCACAATCTTTGCCGCAAACGCGCAGGAAGTCATTGTTGGCGATGCCATGTGTCTGATAAATCTTCCCTTTGTAACCACGCTCTTTTAAGGTCTTTTGCGGCAAGGCAGCAGGTGTACCGGCACCAGCAATGAACACCGCGTCGGGATTGCTGGCGATAATTTTCAGGATTTGTCCGGTAACCGACGTATCCGGGCGGGCAAATCGTTCGTTTGCCACAATTTTTATTTTGCGTAATTCCGCCAGCTTGGAAAATTCTTTGTACCAGCCCTCACCATACGCATCACTGAAACCGATAAACCCTACGGTCTTGATGCCGGCATCGGCCATATGACTGATGACCGCGGTTGACATGTGCGAATCGTTTTGCGGCGTTTTAAATATCCAATGACGTTTTGCATCGGCTGGCGAAATAATAGAAGCGGCGGCAGCCATCGATATCATCGGCGTTTCAGTCTCTGCCGCCACATCAATCATCGCCAGAGAAGTCGGCACTATGGTCGAACCTATCAGCAAATCCACCTTATCTTCGGATACCAGCTTGCGCGCATTTTTGACTGCGGTCGTCGAGTCGGAGGCATCATCAAGAATAATGTACTCGACTTTTTTGCCAGCAATTTCTTTCGGCAGCAAAGCAAAAGTATTTTTTTCCGGTATGCCCATGGAGGCACCGGCACCCGTAGCGGAAACATTCACGCCGACTTTAATCTGGGCTGCGACATTGGCGCTGAACATGAGGGCAATCAATGCGGGCAAAGCTGCGAGAACGTGGTGTTTTTTCATCGGTCATCTCCTGTTGAGATCATGCAAATGATCTTTTCTGTTTCTTGTTTGTCGTTAGAATTGATCAGCATATACTTGCTGCCACCGTTCCGAGTGTAACCCGTCAGCGACCTGCGGCACAACCCGTAATGATTTCAACAGGCAATATTGCAGGCACTATCGTTGTAAGAGTCTGACTGTAAATGCGCCGCGCAAGGCATTGCACAACATGATCTGATCGGCGTTGTCGAGATCAGCACGGGTCAGCGATTGTTCACGCACATTGTATTGCTGTTGAAACTCAGGCTCTTCCAGCAATACGGAACGCATTACTCCTGGCAACACACCGTCGGATAAGGGCGGAGTCAGCCAGATACCGTCTTTCTGAATCAGAACGTTGCTGCGGCCACCTTCGGTCAGATAGCCTTGCTCGTTGAAAAACAGCATATCAAAAGCACCGTGAGCTTCCGCCGCCTTCCAGGCTTCGTCGTAGCTTTGCCGGATGCTTGATTTATGCCGCAAAAATAATTCGTCACTGGATGTCGTCTGTTGCGCCAGCATGGCACGAGGATCGGCACTAAGCGGCGTCAGCACACCCGACGTCATCGCCACCTGACCTTGCGTATTCACTGCCAAACGTAAGCGGTATGCGGTGTATGGAGGCAAATTGGCACAGAAGCCTTGGACTGCGCCGATGATCTCTGCTTCATTCCAGACAAAACCGAAATACTGTGCAGACCCGCGTAAACGGTGCAAATGGCGTGTCCAGTAACGACAACCCAGTTCGCGCGTGGCATACATGGTTTCGAACAATTCAAATTGTGCCGGTAATCCAGTCAGAAATTTTGCCTTCAACTGACATTCGGCAAATTCTTCATCGGCGCGGCTGTCATACACTATCCCGGCACCTACCCCCATGACGCCCTTACGTACAGAGGTACTTGGCCCGGCATCCGTGTCCGGTACCTGCAATTGCATAGTACGGATAGGTACCGACAAACAGAAATCACCCGGCATATTGGTATGCTGTGGTGGATCGAACCAGCCTATCGCACCGGTATATAAATCACGTGCTGCAGGTTCAATCTCGCGGATAATTTCCATGGTTCTGCGTTTAGGTGCACCGGTGATAGAACCGCAGGGAAACAGCGCATTGAGTATGTCAACCAGCCCCAGATCAGCACGCAGACGCGCATGTATCGTCGAGGTCATCTGCAGCACACTGGAAAAACGATTCACTTCAAATAATTGCGGCACTTGTACCGAGCCCGTCTCAGCAATACGGCCAAGATCATTGCGCAGCAAATCGACGATCATCAGGTTTTCGGCACGGTTCTTGGTATCTGCTGCGAGCCCGGCAGCCAGTTGCTGATCACGCAGCGTGTCGCCCGTGGCGGCAGCCGTTCCCTTCATGGGTTTAGCGTATAAGTTGCCTTGCTGATGGCGGATGAACAGTTCCGGCGACATGGAAATCACGATATCACCCTCGGGCATGCATATCAGCGCACCGTAGGGCACAGGCTGGCGCTCGCGCAAACGCCGGTATAAAGCAAGCGGGTCACCATAGGCATCGAAGTGCAGGCGATACGTGTAATTCACCTGATACGTGTCACCGGCAGCGATATAGGTCTGTATTTTTTTTATCGCCTCACAAAATGCAGACTCATCTATGTCAGGACGGATATCTGCGATGCCAGCCACAGATGCCGGAATTTCTCTTAACAGCTGTGCTACCTGTGTACTGTTCAGCTTCAGACAATGCCGGAAAATCGCCACTCTGGAAACTGCAGCACCATCGTGCGGTGTAATGTCCTGTAACTGCGCGCCAGTCTCATACGAAAGTAAAGCCACGCCGTAATACCCGTCCCGCAACGCTGTTTCAAGCGTATGAATAAAACCTGGCCAGTCCGATAACTCTCTGCACACCGCTACTCGTTGTAAACCATAATACAGGCGCGACTGTGCCGCATCCGCTTGGGCATCATCGAGTAATGCAAAGGGCTGAGCGGAATGCAACAGCTGGGATAAAGAAAAATTGGGTGGGAAAATATCAGACACGGTCAGACTTCAACATAGAACAGAGTCGCAGTTTAACCGCAGATGAGCCGTCTTGCAGATGTCACGAACTTGCCGGATCATGGCAGTCAACGATAGCCCGCTCAGCTATCGCTCACATCAGAAGGTCAATAAAGAAAAACGACGGGCAGAACATGCATTCTGATTCATCACAGAGCCGCAACGGTAATCTTCAGTGAATGTGAATGAATATTCCGCCGGCAGAAATCAATAGCGGATGCCGATACGCCGGTACAGAAAACCCAGCACAAACAAAGGACCTATCAATAAAAAACGGATGTCGTCAAAAAATGAGGGTTTTTTACCTTCGATCTTATGACCAATGAACTGGCCTATCCAGGCGACAATGAAAACAACCAGAGAAATCTGCCAGATTCGGTCCTGTGGCAAATACTGTAAAACTGCCAGTATCAGCGCCGACATCAGCAACATGCCGAGCGCAAATCGCGGTGATAAAAAGAAGTAGTAAATCAGGCTGGTCATCACCGCAGCATATGCCGCCAGCGGGTGCCCGGCCCAAATCAGTCCGAGGAAAGAAAATACGATAGCAGGTACGCAAATACAATGAATGATTTCATTCACCGGATGCAAATGACTTTCGGCATATTTGGCCAGCAAGATGTCCACTTGCCGGCGCTTGGCGTGCGTTTGGGTTTGTTCCATGTTGTCTCCAGATATTCGTCATTTCGCTCACCTCCTCGGAAAGAGATTCCGGGAGGTCAGCATATGCTTTGTCGATTTTTATATGATGTTGTCAGCAGTCAGCATCTGTTGCGCTGTCTGCGTACAGCATCATACTTTGGAAATCTGTGGAATACCAAGAGCGATAGAATTAATGCAATATCATGGCGATCTGCAGTGCCGCCTGCTCGGTGGGTAAATTTTTGAATCCTGTTTTTGCGAAACGCAGCCAGCGCCCGAGAATAAAACTACATAACAGGCTGGCACGCGCCTGCGCTTCCGTCTCAATCGCATTGCCCTGGCTGGCAGCCAGACGGAAAGACTGGCGAAACGCCATTTCTATACGTTCGGCAAGCTGATTCATGCGCAACTGCAAGCGCTCATCCTCGTTGACGAGTGCATCACCAGTGAGTACCCGTGTCATACCGGGATTCCGTTCTGCAAAATTTAACAGCATCTGAGCAATCGCCTGCACCTGCAGCAAACCATCTTCCTGCTGCTCGCTGATCTGATTGATCAGACCAAAAATCGATGACTCGATAAACTCGATCAGGCCTTCAAACATCTGTGCTTTGCTGGCGAAATGACGATACAAAGCAGCCTCAGACACCTCCACCTTTGCCGCCAGTGCTGCAGTGGTGATTTTCTCGCCTTTAGGATTTTCCAGCATTGCTGCCAGCGTCTGCAAAATTTGGTGCTTACGCTCGCCCGGTTTGGTACTAGCCATTTTTCTCTGATCTGAATGAAAGGTACAAAAGTACAAAATGCACCGTGCAGATGCATGATCTTGCGTGCTTACTTATGCGCTGCCGATGAACGACAGCGGGAGTCAGATTCTATGTGAAACCCGCTGCTCATGTGAAGCAATCTTGGAAACTTTAATTTCTCAAATACTCTTGACAACTGACTTTTTGTACAGCTTTTTGTCCATCACTCAGTGGCAGCGGCCGGTCTCGTTTACACTTGCAGTGATAGATCTGCGTCAACGAGCTCTTATAAAAAAACCGGTCATACCGCCTGATCAGACTGAACCGGAAACACAGTGCCGCAACATGACTGCCATGTCTATGCCCGCAACTGCCGGCATTTCAATAATTGGGAAACCGAACGCAATTGCACGTCGATACAGGCCGCGCGTGGTCGTAAATGTGCGATTTTACGCTGGCGCGAAGGTATATAGCCGTGTAACCAGACTGTCTGCAATCCTTCCTTTTTGGCGGCCCGCAGATTATCAATACTGTCTTCAACCAAAATACACTGAGACGCCCGCAGGCGGTTTTTTGCCAGAAATTTTCGCAAAAAAGGACGTGATGGCTTAGGCTGCAGTTTGCCATGAACGCGCATCTGCTCGACAGGAATACGCTGTATGAACTGCCGGTGTAAATTCAGATGCATCAATACCCGGCTGGAGTAATGCGCCGGGGCGTTGGTCAGCAGAATTTTCTTACCAGGAAGAGTACGCAAACGTCTGGCCAGCCCCCGCTGTGAGCGGATCATCGAGGGCAAATCATGGAAAGTATGTGCGTGCTGCAAAAACTCTTCTGCCCGCACACCATGATGTCTGACCAGTCCCATCATCGTCACACCGTAACGCTGATAATAATCCAGCCGCAGGGCATTGACGGTCGCCTCGTCCGCCTGTTCGCCTGCATCACCCAGCAAACGGGCAATGTAGGCATTCATGTTCAGATTAATCTGCGGGAAAATCGCATGCGAAGCATTGTGCAGTGTGTTATCCAGATCAAACAACCAGACCCGGTCTGATGCGTGTTTCTTCATGTGCACAGCCGGAGACCAGTCAGAATCAATACCGTCATTTTATTAATGGCTGCGGATCATGGTACCGAACGCCTGTTCAGTCAGCACTTCCAGTAACAATGAGTGTTCGATACGGCCATCGATAATATGCACTGTATTCACGCCGGATTTGGCGGCATCGAGCGCAGAAGAAATTTTTGGCAACATACCGCCGGAAATGGTGCCGTCCGCAAACATTTCATCGATCTCGCGAGCCGACAAATCGGTCACCAGATTCCCTTGCTTATCGAGTACGCCAGGAATATTGGTCATCATGATCAGCTTTTCTGCTTTCAGAATTTCAGCGATCTTGCCAGCAACCAGATCCGCATTGATATTGTATGCCTGACCATCGTCACCAAAACCGATAGGAGAAATAATCGGGATGAAGGCATCGTCCTGCAGGGCTTTAACAACCGCTGGATTGATCGCCTCGATTTCGCCGACAAAGCCGATATCCAGCATTTCACCCGGATTTTCGCGATCCGCCATCATCATTTTGCGGGCACGGATCAGGCCACCGTCTTTACCGGTCAGCCCCACAGCCTGACCACCGTAATGATTAATCAGCATGACGATATCCTGCTGCACTTCACCGCCGAGTACCCACTCGACCACTTCCATCGTCTCATCATCAGTAATCCGCATACCCTGAATAAAGGTACCCTGCTTACCCATTTTTTTCAGGGCGTTGTCAATTTGCGGACCACCACCATGCACCACCACAGGATTCATGCCAACCAGTTTCAATAAAATCACGTCGCGGGCAAAACCATGTTTCAGACGTTCCTCTGTCATCGCATTGCCGCCGTATTTCACGACGATGGTTTTGCCATGAAACTTACGGATATAAGGCAACGCCTCAGCCAGAATTTCGGCTTTGATCACTGGCTCGACACCGGCTAATTTATCTTCTGTTTCTGCTGCTGGGTTTGCGTTCAAATCGCTCATAATGACGGTATCCTGGAGGTCATGAAAGTTTATTCGGTCAGCCGGAATTTTACAGGATTATGCAGGCAAACCGATGGCCAATTCAGCCCTGAATATACGACTTTGCCAACAGATCCATTGTTAAAAGGAAAATCACCATGAGCATTTGCCAACGTTGTCACCGCGAATTCACCTGCGCGCTTGCCGACAACACAGGACAGGAATGCTGGTGCACAGCCTTACCACCGCTTGATTTCTCTCATTTTCCGGGTGGCACAATTCCTGCCGACGCCAGTTGTTTATGCCCAGAATGTCTGCCGCTATGGAAAGCGGAAATTGCAGCGAAAAAACAAGCTTGGATGAATTCAGTTACCATATGCGCTCCAGTAATCAGCCTTCCTGATAGGAATACTGCAATGTCTAACGATACGTCCATCGCTTACAAGGCGGTCAATATCCCGGTCTCGCAACGCATCCGTGAACGGATACAGGCGAGCAAAACGCGTTTTCATGCCAACGATAATATCGCCAGCTTTATTGAACCCGGCGAGCTTGCGGAATTGCAGGCGGAAGTTGAGGAAAAAATGCGAGCGGTCTTACAGAGTCTGGTGATCGATACCGAAAGTGACCACAATACTCAGGACACCGGTCGCCGTGTCGCCAAGATGTTTATCAATGAGGTGTTTGGTGGTCGTTACGTTCCCATGCCTTCGGTGACTGAATTTCCGAATGCATCGCATTTGAATGAGCTGATGATCATCGGTCCGATTACCGTACGCAGCGCGTGCTCACATCATTTGTGTCCGATTATGGGTAAAGTCTGGATAGGGGTCATGCCAAATGAGCACTCCAATCTGATCGGCTTATCCAAGTATGCACGGATTGCAGAATGGATCATGAGTCGCCCGCAAATTCAGGAAGAAGCTGTTGTACAACTGGCGGATGCGCTGCAAGAAAAAATGCAGCCGGACGGACTGGCGGTCGTGATGGAAGCAGATCATTTCTGCATGCACTGGCGCGGTGTGAAAGACACCGAGGCAAAGATGATCAACAGCGTCATGCACGGCTCGTTTCTGAAAGACCCGAATCTGCGCCGCGAATTTTTATCTCTCATTAAACGTTAATCCAGACAGGAAAGATTATGTTAGTCCGCCTGCTATACGCCAGCCGCGCTGTTGATGAAAAAACTTGCGATACCGTCCAACTGATTATGCAACAGTCACGACAGCATAATCCGGCGAACGGCATCACCGGTGTGCTGTGCCATACTGACCAAGTGTTCATGCAAGTACTGGAAGGCGGGCGTGAAGCTGTCAACAGCTTGTACGGGCATATCCTGCGCGATCCTCGCCACAAAGATGTGATGTTGCTCGATTACGAAGAAATCACAGAGCGTCGTTATGCCGGCTGGACGATGGGACAGGCGAATATGAGCAAAATTAACCCATCCATTCTGCTGAAATATTCTCCGCTGCCCGTGCTAGATCCCCACGGTATGTCAGGCAAAATGCTGCTGTCGCTGATCGATGAATTAATGGCGACGGCGTCGATCGTCGGACGCACCTGAAGTCATCGCATTAGTCATCGCATTAAGCGTTTACACCAAGACGGAATAGCCGGTCAATGTTGCCTGAGCACGTTGACCGGCTTTTTTATCTATCAGTGAAAAGTACCACCGGCATTCACCACCGCTTCCGGCACAGGTGCATCAATCGCAGCACAGACACCGCGCAATAAATCCGCAATTCCGGCTTCTATATGCACATCCGGCGCACGCGCCGCAGCAGCCAGCATCGCGCGTATCAGGAAGGGTTTGGCGAGTGGGGCAAGCTGATGTATTTTTTCGAGTGCCTGTCTGACATCAAAGAAATCCAAAGAGGCCGTGACCAGTAAGTCCGCTGCATTGAATTCCAGCTCAGGCAACATTGCGGCGGCACGCAAAAACGCTGTTTCCGCGACACTTTGCGTGCCGTGGCTGTGAGCCACCAGCGATAACAACAAACGCACCTCAGAACGCAACGCGGCAACATTCGTATAGCGCACCGGCACTGAGCGCCCGGCCTGCGGCCCGAGGCGACGCTCCAGTACAGCCAGCACGACAAACTCTGCCTGCGTCATACGCTGATCGGCAGCGATCAGCTTGGCCGCGACTGACAACAGCTGCGCTCTTTCCGGCGTCGTCAGCAGTTTTAATGCCGGCATCGCGAGATCCAGCAAAGGCAGACGAACGCTGTTTTTCATCGCTTCGATTTCAAGCAGATATTGCTGCGCCAGGTTTTCCTGGGAAGTCGCGACCTGACGGATCAGATTCTGTTGAATCGCAAAAGCTTCAGGCTGATTGCGATCAAGCAACATCGCATACACAAGAGCGCTGGCAGACTGGCTGTCACGTGCGGCCTGCAGCAAGACAGGGCTGAAGTTCATCTTAGGCCGCTCATCAGTCTGTGCAGAGAAAATGCCGGACTGCTGAGTGCCGTTTATATTTGTTTTTGCCTGTGGTGACTTTTCCGACTGCCGCATCGCCTCGACGTTGCGAGCACCAAAACCAAATACGCCCTGCGGTAACTCTGCCTGAGTATCAATATCTTCTGATCTCGCGCTGGCATCAAGAAAGGTGACGTTCCTGCCATAGAGACGTCTTAAACGCTCTTCCAGAGGCGGGTGCGTTGCAAACCAGCCGGATAATAACTGCGGTCTTGCTGCCCCAAGAAACAGATGCGACAGCTGTTCCGCATGAGGATTATCAATGCGCGAACCGCATTGATTGACAGCCGTCAGCCCACCTATCTTGCGCAGGGCGCCGCCTATACCCTCGGGGTTACGCGTGAACTGCACTGCACTTGCATCGGCCAGAAATTCACGCTGGCGTGATACCGCAGATTTAATCAGGCGTCCAAAAAAAATACCGACGTAACCGATTACAAACAGTGCAGCGCCCACCGCCAGCATGATGATTTGCAGCGGCGGACCTTTATCGTTGCGGCTACGGGAACTGCCGAAGCGCGCGCCCCAATACAACAATTCCTGCCCCAGACCAGCAATCATCTGTATGCCGAACAGAATACCGATCAGTTTGACATTCATGCGCATATCGCCATTCAGAATGTGGCTGAACTCATGTCCTATGACGCCTTGCAGCTCATCCCTGCTAAGGCGGGATAAGGTCCCCTGCGTCACAGCAACGACCGCTTCATTCTGGTGATAGCCAGCGGCGAACGCGTTGATCGCGTCTTCGTTATCCAGAATGTACACTCGCGGACAGGCGATGCCTGATGCCAATGCCATTTCTTCAACGATGTTCAGCAACCGGCGTTCCCGTACATCGGTCGACGATGGCATCACCAATCTGCCGCCAGCCATTTTTGCAACCGCATCGCCGCCGTCGCGCAGGCGCCAGGTTTCAAACAAGGTTCCCCCGGCGATAAACAGCAAGGTCACAAAGGTGTTGACGAGAAAAAAACCACGTGGATATGCCGGAGCAGCCGAGCCTTGCGCTCCGCCAAAACCCCATGACCAGATCAGCGCCAGACTGACATTAACAGTAATAACGATAGCAATCACCGCCAGTAAAAACAGAAACAGTAATTTTCTGGTCTGGCGGTGTGCCTGGTCCTGCTGCTCAAAAAAATCCATATCCGTTGCGAGCCGGGCGATATGAAATTAAAAAGAAACTTTGACCGCTTTACGCTCTTCTGCGGATTCGGTTGCCTGCAATAATTCACCGGCTTTAAAGCCGAATGAATTTGCAATCACGGAACCGGGAAACTGCTCTATGCCGGTGTTGTATTGCATGACGCTGTCGTTATAGGCCTGACGGGCGAACGCGATTTTATTTTCCGTGCTGGTCAGCTCTTCCGTCAGTTGTATCATGTTCTCATTCGCTTTGAGATCAGGATAGGCTTCTGACAAGGCAAACATTTTTCCGAGCGAGGCAGTCAGCGTCCCTTCCGCTGCAGCGAGTTGCTGTACTGACGCAGCATCTGATGGATCCACCACCGCTTTACTATTTGCAGTCACTGCCTGATTGCGCGCAGCAATCACGGCTTCCAGCGTCTCCCGCTCATGCTTCATGTATCCTTTAGCGACTTCGACCAGATTCGGGATCAGATCGTAGCGGCGTTTGAGTTGCACATCAATCTGCGCAAATGCATTTTTAAAACGGTTACGCAGACTGACCAGACGGTTGTACACGCCGATCACCCAGAAGACGAGAACCGCAATAATAACCAGCAAAACGAGCAAAGCAATCATAATTTCTCCGGATAAAAATAAAAAACCAGCGAAAATCCGCCGGTCTGTCTCACTTCATCAGTCAACTCTGTTCTGTCCGTCTTTATTCGGCTGAACTGTCATCGCTTTGAGCTCATCTTCACTGATATATTCCAGCACTTTCACTACTTTACGGACACCGCTGACACTGGCAGCAACCTCGGCCGCCTGATTGCCTTCACGCTGAGTCACGCGACCGAGCAGATACACCACGCTACCCTCAGTAACGACTTTAAATGCATTCGCATATAAATCTTTGGTATCAACCAGAGACGCTTTTACTTTGGTCGTAATCAGGGCATCGTTTGAACGCGCCGAGAAATTGGAAATACCGGAGATCTGAATTTCATTCATCACCGACAGCACACCTTCGACTCCGCGCAACTCGCGCTCGGCGGCAGCTTTCGTTTGCTCATCAGCGACTTCGCCTGTCAGCAAAACGCGGCGATTAAAAGAATTCACATTCACATGCGCAGTATCGCCAAGAGAACGGGCCAGGCGTGTTTCACCTTTGATGACGATCGCTTTATCTTCAGTCTGTGCGCCGAATGTCCGACGGTCACTTGCGGCAAAAGTTCCCATCACCGCGCTGCCAACGACCAGTTCAACACAGCCTTGCAAGCTCATCGCTGCTGCGCAGCACAGACTGACAGTGGCGAGAGTCCGACTTGCTCCGTTCCAGTTTTTTTTAATCATCAGCATCACCTCCAAATAGCGCGGCATCAATGCCATCGCAAATACAATGTATCGTTAACAAATGCACTTCCTGAATCCGCGCGGTACGGTCATGCGGAACACAGATATGTACATCTGCCTCGCTTAATAACTTCTTCATCTCACCACCGCCTTTTCCGGTCAGGGCAATAATACGCATATCTCGCTCAAGGGCAGCGTTGATCGCATTCACCACGCTGGCTGAATTGCCGGACGTGGAAATCGCCAGCAAAATATCACCGGACTGACCAAACGCCTGCACCTGTTTGGAAAATACTTCCTGAAAACTGTAATCATTCGCAACCGCCGTCATGATGGAAGTATCTGTTGTCAGTGCCATCGCCGGCAACGGCAAACGTTCACGCTCAAACCGCCCAACTAACTCGGCCGCAAAATGCTGACAATCTGCAGCCGAGCCGCCGTTACCACATGCCAGGATTTTGTTACCGTTAGACAGTGCCAGAAACATGAGTTCCACTGCCTGTGAAATCGGTACAGCCAGTTCACTGGCCGCCTGGTTTTTTAATTCAGCACTTTCTTGAAAGTGCGCCAAAATACGTTGGTTTAGTTGGTTTGTCATAGTGTGTCAGATTATAAGGCAGGGACTAGCCTAGAATTACGTTTTGTAACCAATGGATTTTACCTGCATCAATCGCAACGACATCAAAACGACATGCAGGCTGCCCACCGTGCTGAAGCAGAAAAACCTCGGCAGCATGCCACATTTTCTTTTGCTTGGCTGGAGTGACGCTCGCAAGCGCGCCGCCAAACTGCATGGAAGTGCGCGTTCTGACTTCGATAAATACGACGCTGCTGCCATCGCGCATAATGAGATCAATCTCACCGCCTTTGCACAAAAAATTTTTTTGTATCAAGTGCAGACCCGCTTGCTCGAGGTACCGCAGCGCCTGCATTTCACCATCATCACCGGCACGGCGGCGACTGGTACGTTTATCCTGGTCAGCATCTGACTGCGTCGGCGCACGTTTCATTGTCGTACAATCTGGTTTTGATTAAACGGGAATGAACAGGAATGAATAACACAGAATCCACACTGTTCACGAGCAACACTATTATTGAAGCCGTCACCCGGCAACAATATCCGGCCGGCACATTATATGTAGTCGCAACACCGATTGGAAATATCGCCGATATTTCTTTACGGGCTCTGCATCTGCTGTCTCTGGTCGATGCCGTTGCCTGTGAAGATACACGAAATACAGCGCAATTATTCTCGCGCTATGGTATCAACAAGCCGCTGATTGCAGCGCATCAGCATAACGAGCGCGAAGTCGCTGAAAAAATACTGACACGTCTGCAAGCCGGCGAACGTATCGCTCTGGTGTCTGATGCCGGCACGCCGGGAATTTCTGATCCCGGCGCAAAAATCATCGAAGTGCTGCAGCAATCCGGAGTTCATGTCACGCCCTTACCTGGCGCATCGGCCGCCATCAGTGCTTTGTCCGCCAGCGGACTGTTACATGAGCGCTTTTATTTCGTCGGCTTTTTACCGGCAAAAGCCGGACAACGCGACAGCATGCTGCACAAACTTGAAAACACGGATGCAACGCTGATTTTTTACGAAGCACCGCATCGTATTACTGAGACAGTTCAAGCGATGCTCGCGGTGTTTGGTGGTGAGCGACAAATCGTACTGGCGCGCGAACTCACCAAACTATTTGAAGAAATCCACCGCTGCGCCCTGAATGAGGCTCCGGCATGGTTGAGAGCCGACAGCCACCGCGAAAAAGGCGAATATGTGATTTTGGTCGATGCCAAGGTAGTCGCAGAAGGAAACGACGATAGCGAAGCACGCCGTGTACTCAGTATTTTGCTGAAAGAGTGCTCAGTCAAACAGGCAGCCGGATTAGCGGCACAACTGACCGGACTGAAAAAAAATACCCTGTACCAGCTGGCGTTGGAAATGAAAGCCGAAGACTAACGCTGTACAACCAGCGGGCGTCCGACACCCAGATCACCCGCTTGTGCAATCGCCGACATTGCCTCGGATCGGCTGCTGAAAGGACCGCTGACGAGGCGATACAGACTGCCTTGCTGCACAATATCAAAGCCTGGCAAACGGGCTTCGGCGCGGCTTTTCAGATGCGCCATAATGGATTCAGCATTCGAACGGATCGCGTAAGCGCCAAATTGCAGATAATAAGCGCTGCCTGCCGGCACCTGCGGTGTGAGCTTTTCTGCCGGACGATTATCCTGTGCCGCCAGCAATTCTTCTATCGTGATCTGATTGCTGGCCGGAGCGGAATTCGCCTGAACCACAGTTGCAGGTCTGACCATGCTGTCATTACTTACTACAGCCACTGTCGTTGTCTGCGACTGATTTTTGCGGTTTTCCGCCATGCGCTCGATGTCGGCGGGAAGCAGGCGCTCCACTTCAATCTGAGTGCTGCCTTTACCAAGAATGTCGAGTTTCAGCGCCGCGGTATACGACAGATCAATGATGCGGCTGGAATGAAATGGTCCACGGTCATTGATGCGCACAATAATCTGCTTGCCATTCGACAGATTAGTCACTCTGGCATACGACGGAATAGGTAGGGTCGGATGTGCCGCCGTGATTTTGTACATATCGTACAACTCACCGGACGATGTTTTCTGCCCGTGAAATTTCTTGCCATACCAGCTGCCGATACCACGCTGCACATACGGTATGGTCGTATCGACAATAGGCGTATAGGTTTTTCCGAAAACCACGTAAGGCTTGTTAGCTCCCCGCGCAAAATCTTCGACGACTGGAATCGGATCGACCGTAAACTCCAGTCCTTCCGGTGGGTTATCGCCGGGACCATCGTCTTTATAATAGCCGCCCTTACCCGAATTGGCTTTTGGCAAAACAGGAGCGGCCGTCGTGGCAGATTTATTTGTTGATGCAGGGCGGGGATGTTCAGCAATGATGATGGATTGCTTAGGTGCAGAGCCGCAGGCGACCAGCAATGCAGAGGATAGCGAAGCAAGTAACCAGCCCGGTGGTCTGACACTGCCTGTATGAGAAAAGAAGATTTTCATGTCTGCACCAGCTTACGATTACGCTGCACACTCATCATAATTCCTGCCGCCATTCCCAGGGTCACCAACGCAGTCCCGCCGTAACTGAGGAAAGGCAGAGGAACGCCGACCACCGGTAAAATGCCGCTCACCATGCCCATATTCACGAACGCATAAGTGAAGAATATCATAGACACAGAACCTGCCAGCAAACGGGAAAACATCGTGGGCGCATTCGCTGCAATCATCAGGCAGCGAACAATCAGTAAAAAATACAAAGTAACCAGAATCGCATTACCGATAAAGCCGAACTCTTCGGAAAAAACGGCGAAAATAAAATCCGTTGTCCGTTCCGGAATGAACTCCAGGTGGGCTTGCGTTCCTTTAAGTAAACCTTTACCAGTCAGCCCTCCTGAACCAACGGCAATCGTCGATTGAATAATATGAAAGCCCTTGCCTAAAGGGTCGCGCGTCGGGTCCAGCATCGTCAGTACCCGGTCTTTCTGGTAATCATGCAGCAGATATGGCCAGATCACTGTCGGCGTCACTACGGCAACAAAAGCGATGATCGACAATAAAACCTTCCACGACAATCCGGCCAGAAAAATCACGGTAAATCCGGCTGCTACCACCAGTAAAGCGGTCCCCAGATCGGGCTGCTTTGCAATCAGGCCAACCGGTACCCCGAGTATCACCGTCGCGATGACAAAATCCTTGAAATGCAGGGCACCTTCTTTTTTCTGAAAGTACCAGGCCAGCATCAGCGGTGTCGCAATTTTCATCATTTCGGAAGGCTGGATCACAATACCGACATTGATCCAGCGACGTGAACCCTTTTTCACCATACCAAACACTGCAACAGCAATCAGTAAAGCCACGCCGAATGTGTAGATCGGAATCGCAAAACGCATCAGCGTCCGCGGCGGGATATTCGCCACTATCCACATAATGACAAACGACACGACGATATTGCGCAACTGATCTTCCAGTCTGCCGGGAAAATCGATACCAGCGGAATACAGCGTGACCACGCCGCAGGATAAAATCAGAAAAATGATGATGGCCAGCGGTGCATCAAATACCATGATGCGCGAACGTAAGGAACGCCAGTAGACACCAAAATTATGCATGATCAGTCCTTATTCCCAATTGTTTCACCGCCGGGTTTAGGGCCGGGTGTAGGCTCGGGCGGATTTTTCACCTCGGCATCAGAGCGGTACAGCGCCATATCGCTTTGCGCTTTCGGCACCGGCATGGAAGGTTCTTTGTTTTCCTTGACCTCAGGTCGTTTACCCAGCAAATAGTAATCGAGTGCCTTACGCACAATCGGTGCCGCAGCCTCAGAACCAAACCCGCCATTCTCGACGATAATGGCCAATGCAATTTTAGGCTGATCAGCCGGTGCGAAGGCGGTATACAACGAGTGATCCAGATGTCTGACAGCCATCCGCTTAGCATCGTACTTCTCGTTTTTCTTGATACTGATCACCTGCGCTGTTCCGGTCTTACCACCTGAGACATATTCCGCATTAGCAAACGCACGCGCGGAAGTTCCCTCTTTCACCACCCCGACCATCGCATTTTTAATGAAATCAATATTTTCCTGCTTCAACGGAATACGGAAACTCTCTTTTGGCACTGTCAGCGTACGGGCGCGGGTTTGTGGGTCTTCCGTCATCTTCACCAGATGCGGCTTCATCACAACGCCGTTATTCGCCAGAGTGGCAATCGCATGTGCCATCTGTAAAGGTGTAAACGTATTCTGACCTTGTCCTATGCCCAGTGAAATCGTGTCACCGGGAATCCAGCGTTGCTGCGCAGGTTTTTTAAATGCAGCACGTTTCCATGCCGTCGACGGTAGCAAACCGGTACGCTCATGTTCAAGATCAATACCCGTTTTTTGTCCGAAACCAAAAGGCTTCATAAAGTCATGCATCACATCGACACCCATGTCGTTAGCCAGCATGTAGTAATAGGTATCGCACGATTGCACGATCGAGCGGTACATGTCCACCATACCGTGACCACCAGGTTTATCGTCTTTGAAAATATGATTGCCGAAGGCGAAGAAGCCCGGATCAGCAATCGCTTGTGTCGGGGTTCGTTTGCCCAGTTCCAGTGCCGCCAACGCCATAAATGGCTTGTAGGTTGAGCCGGGCGGGTAAGCTCCGGTCAGTGGCCGGTTTAACAGTGGTTTGTCTTCGGAAGTATTGAGTTCATTCCAGCTTTGCTGATCGATTCCTTCGACAAATAAATTTGGGTCATAGGTCGGCTTTGATACAAATGCCAGCACGTCGCCGGTCGCTGGTTCAATTGCCACGAGTGCGCCGCGACGATCGCCAAAGGCTTCTTCAATGACTTTCTGCAGCTCAATATCGACCGACAAAATCAGGTTCTTACCGGAGGTCGGCGGTGTGCGCGATAAGGTACGCACGGCACGACCACCGGCAGATACTTCGACCTCTTCAAACCCGGTGCTTCCGTGTAAAATTTTTTCGTAACTCTTTTCCAGCCCTTCCTTACCGATATAGTCTGTCCCGTTGTAATTCGCACTGTCTTCCATACCATCAATCATTTCAGCATCTTTAGTACTGATCCTGCCAATGTAACCGATCACATGCGAAGCCACATCTCCCTGAGGATACTGGCGGAACAGGCGGGCTTGTATGTCCACGCCGGGAAAGCGAAAACGCTGTGCGGTGAACCTGGCGACTTCTTCATCAGTTAAGCGAGTGCGGATAGGTACGCTTTCAAAGCTCTTCGAATCTTCCAGTAATTTACGGAAACGCTTACGATGTTTGGGCTGAATATCAACCAGTGCAGACAACTCGTCGATCAGCACATCCATGTCCTGATTAATCTTGGAAGCGGTAATTTCCAGAGTGTAAGCTGAATAATTTCTGGCAAGAATGACGCCGTTACGGTCTAAGATGAGACCACGGTTAGGCACCACGGGTACAACGTCGATACGGTTTTCATCCGCCAGTAAAACGTAATCATCATGCTTGATTATCTGTAACCAGACAAAACGTGTGATCAACGCGGAAAAACAGGCGAGCACAAATATGCCGAGAAAAATCAGCCGCAGGCGAAAAAGATAAAGCTCGCGCTCGGTATTCTTGAGTTCAGTCATGATTTATTTCATTTACTCAGCATCATGCGGCACACTGTTGACGCGCTGCATCAGCGTTTCAGATAGGACGGTTATGGTCTTTATCGATGGCTCTTCGTTGTGGCGCCAGCAAAATCAGTGTCGCAACCGGCCACAATAAAGTTGTCACCAGACTCTGGGAAAAATACAGCCAGCCCGGAAAGTGCGCCTCCGGTGCGATCAGCAGACGGACACCCATCTGTAGTCCCTGTACAAATAAAAACAAAGGAAATACATGCAGACACTGCGTCACAGGGTGAAACCATAATACGCGCCGGTGTATGGTGATCGCAAAATACGACAATAAGGTATAAGCCAGAGCATTTTCACCGAGATAGATCGCATCATGCACATCCATCACCAGTCCCATCGCAAAAGCAACGCCGATACCAACCTTGAGCGGCTGATGAATACTCCAGAAAACCAGAACCAGTGCGACAAAATCCGGCACACCGGCCATACCGCCCCAGGGTAAGAAATTCAGAAAAAAAGCCACAATAAAACTGAAGGCAATAAACAGCGAATTGACTGGCAACAAAATGTAGTGGGGCTGATTCATTTCGCAGCATCCTTTTTATCTTCCGGTTTTTCTTCCTTCGCCGGCTCTTTAGTCTCTGTCCGGGTGGTGGCCGGATGATCGACCGGTTTCATGTCGGTACCCTGCGGAGCGGTATCACGCGTTACTTTGCGATTGATTTTTTCTTTTTTTGCACGGATATCTTCAGTATCGGGGCGCGGCAGATTCGTCGTCGATACTTGCAGAATCAGTAGCTGCTTATTTTTATCGATACCTGCAACTGGCGCGCATAAAATGTTTTCGAGTGTCGTTGTCGCCTTGTTTTCTACCTGTACGACATTCGCGACCGCCAGTCCGGCAGGATAAATGCCATCAATACCGGATGTCACAAGCTGATCGCCGACTTTCACATCCGCATTCGAAGTCAGACGCATATCAAGATAGGAGGACTTACCCCGGCCATACGCCACACTGCGCAGACCATTCCTGAGTATCTGTACCGGAATCGCCTGATTCTTATCCGACAGCAAGGTCACTTCCGCAGTGAGCGGAAATACCCGCGTCACCTGTCCAACCACACCAAGGTCATCAATGACCGGTTGTCCCAGCGCGATACCATCCTTAATACCGCGGTCAACGATAACTTTTTTAGTCGAGGCATCGCGGGCGTCATAAATGATTTCAGCCATAACTGATTTCACCGGCAGACGTTCACGCGCACCGAGGAGGTTACGCAAATGATTATTTTCCGACTGTAACTGTGCGGTTTTCTGCAAAGAATCAGCATTAATAATATGCTGGCGTCTCAGGCGGGAATTTTCTTTTTCGAGATCAGCGATCGTCACAAAATAATGTGACACCTGCCGCGCAATGTCCGCTGGCATTGCAGCCAGCATTTGCGCCGGGTACAACACCGTTCCTACAACCTGACGGGCAAACGTCAAGGTATTCAGACGGGAATCAACAACCAGCAGGAAAATCGCAAAAACGGTAAAAAAAATGGCTCTGACACGTGCAGATGCACCTTGTTTGAAGAGGGGTGGCGGACTGTAATCCATACTATATCAATCGTCAGAAACCGGTGACCTATCCGCAGCACCAGCCAAAACTGTGCGCATGCGCTCAAAAAACAAAAAGCCGACATAAATGCCGACTCTGCTACCTGCAGAACTGATGCTTATCCCCGACAAGGCAGTGCATTACATTCACAGACATTGTGTTCTCACGTCTTGCCGGATCATATTGCTCATACTCTGGGTTGTACAGACGGAGTGACATGTCATCCCCGTCGCACCTCATTTTATTCGTAGGAAAAAATGGAACCCAGCTTATCCATGCGCTCCAGCGCCATACCCGAACCGCGCACCACGCAAGTCAGCGGGTCTTCGGCAACGATCACCGGCAGACCCGTTTCTTCCATCAGCAAACGATCGAGATCACGCAGTAAGGCGCCACCACCGGTCAGCATCATGCCTTTTTCTGCAATATCCGCACCGAGTTCTGGCGGTGTCTGTTCGAGTGCGTTTTTCACGGCAGAAACGATATTGTTCAGCGGATCGGTCAGCGCTTCCAGAATTTCGTTGCTGGAAATAGTGAAAGAACGCGGAATACCCTCGGAAAGATTACGCCCTTTCACTTCCATTTCCTTGACTTCGGAACCTGGGAAAGCAGAGCCTATCGCTTTTTTGATCGCTTCCGCAGTCTGCTCACCGATCAGCATGCCGTAGTTACGACGAATGTAGTTGACAATCGCTTCGTCGAATTTATCGCCACCGACACGTACAGAACCTTTGTACACCATACCACCGAGCGAAATAATGCCAACTTCAGTCGTACCGCCACCGATATCCACCACCATGGAACCAGTCGCTTCAGAAACCGGCAGACCGGCACCGATTGCCGCTGCCATCGGTTCTTCGATCAGAAATACCTGAGAAGCGCCCGCGCCGAGTGCGGATTCACGGATCGCACGGCGCTCTACCTGTGTCGAACCGCACGGTACGCAAATGATGATGCGCGGGGAAGGTTTAAAGAATTTGGTGTCATGCACCATACGGATAAATTGCTTGAGCATTTGCTCAGTCACCGTAAAGTCAGCAATCACGCCATCTTTCATCGGACGGATTGCTTCGATATTGCCAGGCACTTTGCCCAGCATCTGCTTCGCCTCTTTACCGACAGCCTGGATGGTTTTCTTACCGTTAGGGCCGCCTTCCTGACGTATCGCCACTACCGAAGGCTCATCCAGCACGATGCCCTGACTACGGACATAAATTAAGGTATTTGCAGTACCGAGATCGATCGCCAGATCATTTGAAAAATAGCTACGTAAAAAACCAAACATGTATTGTCCTGTATTTAACAATTATGTGTACAGCGTCTCAAGCAGATCGCTGTTCCACTGAATTTCATCAAAATTTGACCCTGTCTGCATCAAGCTGATCCTCATATTCAAGGCCAGACCGCGGTAACTTCGGGGATTTAGCGCACCTTATAGGGCATTAACCCGCCATTCTACCTTATAATCTTCTTAAATTTACCCGATACCAACACCTAAAAATACAGTATCGGAAATTGTATTTTTTTGCATTATTTCTGACACCCTTTTGCGCCTTGCCGCGCCCTTAAATCATGTCACTGACACTTAATGATGTTACCCGCATCGCGAATCTGGCAAAGCTTGAAGTTTCCGATTCCGAAGCGAACTCCACGCTTGATAAGCTGAATGGTATTTTTTTACTGGCGGAACAATTAAAAGCCGTTGATACCACTGGCGTCGCACCACTGAGCCACCCTATCGGCGCCCTGCTGCCCGAACTCGCACTGCGTCTGCGTGAGGATGTGGTTACGGAAACCAATCATCGCGACGAATACCAAAAGCCAGCACCGGCAACGCAGGATGGTCTGTATCTGGTGCCTAAGGTCATTGAATAAGCTTCACGGAAAAGATTCTATGCATACCAAAACTCTTGCCCAATTATCCGCACTGCTGCACAGCAAGCAGATTTCTGCGACTGAACTCGCACAGCACTTTCTGCAACGTATCGCGGCCAGTGATCTGAATGCATTTCTGCACGTTGATACCGCACTGACGCTGCAACAGGCTGCCGCTGCCGATGCGCGTCTTGCTAAAGGCGATGCGACAGCACTGACCGGCGTCCCCATTGCTCATAAAGATATTTTTGTCACAAAAGATCTGCGCTCGACTGCAGGCTCGCGTATGCTGGAGAACTATGTCAGTCCGTTCGATGCAACGGTTGTCACAAAACTGGCTGAAGCAGGCATGGTCACATTGGGCAAACTGAATTGCGATGAATTCGCGATGGGTTCGGCGAATGAAAATTCGTATTTCGGCGCAGTCAAAAATCCATGGGATAAAACCGCCGTTCCGGGCGGCTCGTCCGGCGGTTCTGCTGCCGCGATCGCAGCGCGGCTGACACCCGCAGCCACGGGCACAGATACCGGCGGCTCGATTCGCCAGCCCGCCGCATTTTGTGGCATCACCGGCATCAAACCCACATACAGCAGCGTTTCCCGTTACGGCATGATCGCGTTTGCCTCATCTCTCGACCAAGGTGGGCCAATGGCCCAGACAGCCGAAGACTGTGGCCTGCTGCTCAATGCCATGGTCGGCTTTGACGAAAAAGATTCCACCTCGCTGGATCGCAAACCGGAAGATTTCAATCGCGACCTGAACAAATCAATTCAGGGTCTGCGCATTGGTGTGCCGAAAGAATTTTTCGGCGCGGGTCTGGCGCCGGATGTGGAACAGGCGGTACGTGCGGCGCTCTCCGAATATGAAAAACTCGGCGCGACTTTAGTGGATATTTCCCTGCCAAAAACCGAGCTTTCAATTCCTGTGTATTACGTTATCGCTCCGGCAGAAGCATCTTCAAACCTGAGTCGTTTTGATGGTGTGCGTTACGGTCACCGCGCAGCTGATTACAAAGACCTCAACGATATGTACAAAAAATCGCGTACCGAAGGTTTTGGTGAAGAAGTAAAACGTCGTATTCTGGTTGGTGCCTATGTGTTATCGCATGGCTATTACGATGCTTACTATTTGCAGGCGCAAAAAATCCGTCGCCTGATCGCACAGGATTTTGCTGCTGCATTTGAACAATGCGATGTCATTATGGGACCGGTGGCGCCAACTGTGGCATGGGATCTGGGTTCCAAATCCGATGATCCGGTCGCTAACTATCTGGCCGATATTTTTACTTTATCGACCAGTCTGGCCGGTTTGCCCGGCATGTCCATCCCTTGCGGTTTCGGTCAGGGCGACAAAAATGCAAAACGTCCGGTCGGCTTGCAACTGATAGGCAATTACTTTGATGAAGCACGTTTATTGAATATCGCGCATCAGTATCAGCAAGTCACTGACTGGCATCAGCGCGCACCGGAATAAGCGGCATAAAAGTAATAGGCAAACATTGCTGCCGCTGGTACATCAACCAGCCCCAACGGCAGCATCCGATTGATGGATGAAGTGTGTCGCGCATTTGCTGACACCACATGCAACAACGAAACAAGGAATGATTATGCAATGGGAAGTCGTTATTGGTTTTGAGACGCACGCGCAACTCAAAACAAACTCCAAGATATTCAGTGGTTCTTCAATACAATTTGGCGCAGAACCCAATACCCAGGCCAGCCCTGTTGATCTGGCATTGCCGGGCGTGCTGCCGGTGATGAACAAAGGTGCGGTAGAAAAAGCGATCCAGTTTGGTCTCGCTGTCGGTGCGGTCGTCGCGCCGGAATCAATTTTCGCCCGCAAAAACTATTTCTATCCTGACCTGCCCAAAGGATATCAGATCAGTCAGTTTGAAATCCCGGTCGTTCAGGGTGGCTCAGTTTCATGCGTCGTTGAAAAAGATGGGAAGTCCGAAGTCAAAGTAATCCAACTGACCCGCGCGCATCTGGAAGAAGATGCAGGCAAATCCCTGCACGAAGATTATCAGGGTATGACCGGTATCGATCTCAATCGCGCCGGAACACCTTTGCTGGAAATCGTCACTGAACCGGTCATGCGCAGCGCTGCGGAAGCAGTCGCTTATGCAAAAGCATTGCACTCGCTGGTGATGTGGCTCGATATCTGTGACGGCAATATGCAGGAAGGATCTTTCCGTTGCGATGCCAACGTTTCCGTACGTCCGGTCGGCCAGAAAGAATTCGGCACACGTTGCGAAATCAAAAATCTGAATTCGTTCCGCTTTCTCGAAGAAGCGATCAACATCGAAGTCCGTCGTCAGATCGAACTGATCGAAGACGGCGGTACCGTAGTGCAGGAAACCCGTTTATATGATCCTGATCGCAAAGAAACACGCTCTATGCGCAGCAAGGAAGACTCTCAGGATTATCGCTATTTCCCCGATCCTGATTTACCACCACTGAAAATCAGCCGTGAGTGGGTCGAACAAGTACGTGCCACCATGCCAGAGCTGCCATCAGCAATGCGTCAGCGTTTCATTGAGCAATTGGGCCTGCCTGAATACGATGCCACCATCCTGACCCAATCAAAAGGGATCGCAACTTATTTTGAAGCGATCGTACAAGCGGCAGGTGTTGCTCAGGCAAAACCGGCTGCGAACCTGATGATGGGCGATGTGGCATCCACACTCAATCGCGAAGGTGTTGAGATCAGCGCCATTCCTGTCAGCGCAGCGCAACTGGCAGTCCTGTTGCAGCGTATTGCGGACGGCACCATCTCGAACAAAATCGCTAAAGAAGTGTTTGCCGCAATGTGGCAGGCACCATCGGCAGACGTCAATCTGGCAGATCAGGTCATTGAAGCAAAAGGCCTGAAACAAATTTCCGATGTCGGTGCGCTCGAAAAAATTATCGATGAAGTGATGGCAGCGAATCAGCAATCGGTGGATGAATACCGCGCCGGTAAAGAGAAAGCGTTCAACTCGCTGGTCGGTCAGGCGATGAAGGCAACCAAGGGTAAAGGCAATCCGGCACAAGTGAATGAATTGCTGAAGAAAAAACTGGCGGGCTGATCGCACGCTCTATCCCCGTTTTATCAAGTGAGATTATTTTGAGCAATTTAAGACAAGAATTTATTGCATTTTCAGTCAAGGCCGGCGTTATCCGCTTCGGTGATTTTGTCACCAAAGCCGGACGTAATTCTCCGTATTTTTTTAATGCCGGTTTATTCAATGATGGCGCGAATCTGGGCAAACTGGCCGCATTTTATGCGGACACCCTGATTAATTCCGGCGTCGAATTTGACATGCTGTTCGGCCCCGCCTACAAAGGCATCACGCTGGCCAGCGCAACCGCCGTAGCGCTGGCGGCGCGGGGGCGTAACGTACCGTTTGCTTACAATCGCAAGGAAGCCAAAGACCACGGCGAAGGCGGAACCATCGTTGGTGCCGAGCTGAAAGGCAAGGTCGTTATCATCGACGACGTGATTTCTGCGGGTACCTCCGTACGCGAGTCAGTGGAAATGATACGCGCAGCAGGTGCAACGCCATGTGCTGTGCTGATCGCGCTTGACCGCATGGAACGCTCCGGCAAGGATGATGCCCTCTCTGCACAGTCCGCAGTGCAGGAAGTCAGTCAGACTTACAACATGCCTGTCGTCTCTATTGGTAACCTGAATGATTTGTTTGACTACCTTTCCGCGGCAGGCGCTGACGCTCAGCTGGCTCAGCACAAAGACGCCGTTGCCGCTTACCGCCAGCGTTACGGAGCGATCTGATTCTGATTGACTTACGTTACCAACCGTCAGGAATAAAAAAGGATGCCATCAGCATCCTTTTTTTACATGCGTGCTTCACGCCCGATCGTTACATCAGCGCTTTGGTAAGCCTGCAGCGCGACGCAGCTCTTCCAACAGATCAGGATCGTCAACCACCTTTGCACCCGGAATCGGTGGCATCACTGTGTTGGATGGCTTATTCACCGGTGCAGATTTGGCTGCAGGTTTCGTAGCGGACTTGTCCTGCCCCGCAGCACTTGTCGCCGAAGCAGGATTTTGTACAGGGGCGGGCACAGGTTTGCTCATAATCACACCTCCCAGCTCTTCCGTATCGGATTTCTTCGGTGCATCCTTGGCCGGTGCCTCCGGCATCGCGGCAGACGGCTCCGCAGATGTCGCAGGCGCAGGCTCCTGCTGTTCCGGTGCCGATGTCACTTCCTTGACCGGTCTTACCAGTTTCGGCTCACGTACCGGAGCAGAAATTTCAGTCCCGGGCTTTGCGTTTTCCGGATTAACCGGTGCGCGCTTGAGTGCATTCAGATCAGTGCGTTCTTTCAAGTCCTTAGCCCAGTCACCAAGCGAACTCTGAAACGCATTACTGATCGACTCAGCTTCGAAATCATCATTGATGATGTATGGCGTAATCAGAATAATCAGCTCTTTTTTATTCTTATTAGTCGTTTCTGTTTTAAACAGGCTTCCGACGCCCGGAATATCCTTGAGTAAAGGAACGCCCGCATCGGAAGAACTGTTGTCATTAGAAATCAGACCTGCAAGCATGACCGTACTGCCATCCCGCAAAGTCAGTTTGGTATCGACTTTACGTGTGCCTATCGTCGGTGAGGTGATCGCGCCACTACTCAGGGATTTCACATTACTCACTTCCTGAGAAATGTCGAGATCAATCCGGTTACCGGAATTAATGACCGGTCTGACTCTTAAAATCATACCGGCAGTGCGGTACTGAATTGTATTCGTTGTTGTCGCACCTGAAATGATTGAGCCCGGTGTAGTTGTTGTGCTGGTCAGAATAGGTACTTCATCTGCTACTTGTATCGTCGCTGTCTCACCATTACGCGCCACCAACTTAGGACTAGATAAAATCTGAGCATCATTTTTTGACGCCAGAGCAGAAATATCAGCACGCATCAATCCTGCAGAATTCAGGAAACTGAACGTGAGACCACCAGAACCTGAACCAGCATTGCCAGAGGTAACGGTCCCTGATACGCCGCCAGCCGCGGTTTTAGCATTGCGGAAATTCCAGTCCACGCCGAGCGTATTCGCGGTTCCTGCTGTCACCTCAGCAACCATCACGTCAATTAATGCCGATTTAGTCGGTTTATCCAGTTCTGCCAATAATGACATCCACTGACGATACTGATCAGCCCCACCACCCTGAATAATCAGGCTGTTAGTCGCATTGTTGACAACAATTTTGGAACCACCACGGCTGCCTGTCACGGTCGCCGCTGCCGCTGCATTCGCGCCGGGGCCGGTCGCTGCCGGCAGCGTGGATGAAGTTGATCCACCTATCAGTTCAGACAAGGTTTTAGCCAGTGCCTGAGCGTCAGCATATTTTACCGGGTAGGTAAAAAAGGCACCCCCGGCCTGACTCTCAGAAGGCTTATCCAGTTCTTTGGACCACTGCAAAACGTGATTTAATATCTTTTCAGACGAAGAGAAAATAATCACGCTGTTGATAGGAGGAATCGGTAATATCAGAATTGGCGAACCGGAATTGACACTGGTGCTGGCGGCATACCCCTCCGCACTGAGCACTTCCACCAGGCGCTTACTGAATTCTTCAGCGGTCCAGAAGACTGGACTGACGCGCTTGGTGCGCTGACCGCGCATAGCAGGCTGATCAAATACCTGTATCACTTCCATTGCCGCGGCCACATCGTCTGGCTGGCCACTGATCAGGATCGCATTCTTACCCAGATCGTCGGTCGCCTGAATTTTGGCGCCGAACATGGTTTTGAGCAAGCTGCTGAAATCATTGACCCGTACCGCATCGAGCTCAACATAATGAAAGACAGGGCGCAGGCTCTGCGGCGTTTCCGGGCTGGCACGACCGCGTCGTATCGCTGGCGAATAACTACTGGAAGCATTATCCGGAACCATGCGAATCACACCACCAAAATCCTGGACAGCCACGCCGTAACTCTTGAGCAGCATGCGTGATAAACGCGATAATTCAGCATTCGTCGTTGGCTGTGGAATATGGAAAGTCACCAGGTCGGTACGCGCCGCCACTGCCCCGTCCATAGAATAATTTGCCTTCAGCACACTGCCGTAGACTGCCTGAATGAAAGTAGGTAAAGGCATCTGATCGAATGAAACCGTCAGATCCGCTTTGCCACCAGCAGGAGCAGGCTGATCCTGTGCAGCCCGTTTTTCACCGCTGATCGTCGCCGGCATTTTCGGTGTGTCTGTCTCAGAATAGGTGCGTTTCATCTGCTGATCGCCAAGCAACGAAGCAGTATCCGTCTGAGGACTGCGCTCAAAGTCGATGCGTTTAGGAACAACCAGTTTCGTGTCCACGCATCCGCTCAGTGCCAGCATCAGCCCCAGTGCAGAGACGGGCAAGGCACCGTACAAAGATTTATTGCCTTGACGGCCAAAAGGAAATTTTTTCATTGCTTACGTAAATTCAATTTCATAGTTTGACCATTGAGCACAATCTTCAAATGGTCTTGAGCGATGTCGACAATTTTTGCGCCACCAGGAAGCTTATCTCCGATTCCTCTCGCCTCTGTAACTGGCTGATTTTCGAACAATAGCAATACGCTTTTTACTGATCCTACCGAGGTGATACCGACCACACGCCAGCGTGGCGGCGTCATAGGTTCTTTACGCGGTGGCAATGGCTGCTTCGCCGTGACTTCCCACATACGCTGATCCGCTAATTCCTCTTCTGCTTTTTGCGCGCTCTTCGCTGCCTGCGGTGTCGCATCCTCGTTCACAGGAACAATTGCTTTTTTTTCCGGCGGGGCAGCGGGCAAGACAAACGGGGCATCTTTCTGGGCCGTCTCATCTGCGCTGTTTTGCTGCACCATATTGGCAGTAGAAATTGAGAAAAAACCGGCAACAGCCCCCGCTATAACACCGACCAGAATCACGCCCGCAGCAAGCAACTGCTGCCTCGATATTTTTTTGAAATTAAACTTCATATTCATGGCTCAGATACCTTTCGCAAGCGGCGCGGCATCTGTCGTGGCTGCAACTGACTGATCCGCTCCCGCATCCAGGTGCCAGTAGCAGCGTATATTCACTTCCAGTTGCGTTCCGCGTACCAGCACGCGTTCTACAACTGTAAATTTCTGCTGATCTTCGAGCGTATCGAGCAAACGCCCGAAAGGCGTAGGATCAAAACGGCCGATCAGGGTCACTTTAATCATCTGTACACCCGATGGCAGGCTGCTCTTTGTCTTATCCTGAGCACTCTTAGTACCATAACTGGTCAACGCCGCGTCGGTCTTCTCACCGCCTTCTGCATCCTGCGCTGACACGGTCACGCCGACAATGCCCGCGTCTTTAGCCAGTTTCCGCACGTCACTCAATAAACGTGCTTTGGCAAAAGTCGCAGATTTTTCAGCCGGCAGATACGCAAGCCAGGCTTTCTGAATACGCTCAGCGTCCTTCAGCTTCTGATCCCAGCGACTCTCTTTTAACGCCGCCTGCTGACGCACTAACAACTGCTGCTGATTCGCCAGTTGCTTTTGGCGGGCAGCATTACTATCGAATAATTCTGCCAGACTGTAGGCGCAGAGTATGAAGATGGCAGCACCAACCAATTGCCAGAAACGTTCACCTGTTTGCATCTTATTCGCCCTTTTCCCGCTTGCCGCTGCGCGGTATTACCGAAGAATCCATCTGTTCTGTTTTTTTCTGCTCTGTTGATTTAGGTGCTGCCGGCGTCGCCATTGTTTTTGCTTGTGGCGTTTCGCTCGCAATGCTCTCCGGCTTCACGATTTTCGGCGCCATTTTGGCCGATACTTTCATCAGCCGGGCATCGCTATCCGACAACAGACGTATATTGCTGAGCAATTTCATCGACTCCAGGTCCTGCGTCACACCGACGATATTCAGCTCTGTGTTCACCGGAACCAGCATCAGACGCACCTCGCCATCCTGATATTCAAACTCGCGCAGAGCAGCATCCTCTTTCTGCAATAATGGACGCAGGTTTTTCAGCAACGCCCTGACTTCATCGCGACTGCGCAAGGCCGCCAGTTTCGTGGTCCACTGCTGTAAGGCCATTGCCTGACTACGGGCAGTATTGATAGGTTCGACTTTGGCAGACAAAGATTCGATCTCCTGATCGGTCGATTTCAGTTGCGAATCAATTGACCACCATTGCGCTCCGAGATAAGCACCATACGAAGCCAGTATCACCACAGCGATCACCGCCAGCACATCACCACGGAAATTTTTCAGCGCATGCCACCATTGCACGCCCAGAAGATTGCGTGCCCATGGCTCCGCCAGACGATAGACCGGATCTTTCAGACTGGATTCGGATAACTGCACATGCGCCGGCACCTGTTCCGGCCACGATGCTATCTGCGCGAGTGCGCCTGTCATTGCCGCAGAGCCCGGACGCCAAGCCTGCCACTCATCGTTGCTGACACGCTCCGGCCACCAGGCGCTGTCAACTAATAAACCCTGATGCCATAACTGTGCTTCCACACCTTGCTGACACTGAATCAGTACAGCACCGTCTTTGCGCTTAGGGAAACAGACGCTTTCCGGTGCAAACTGCATATGATTGATATCAAGGCCATGCTTCTCGCAGATCTCCCTGACCTTACGGTTTTCCCAAAACCATAAATGTACCCAGTCACCGGAACGGCAGGCATACACACCGCTGTCAGCAAAAGGAGCCAGACGATGCAAATGTAATTGGACAAAAGCTTGCGTTTTGTGAGAGGGCACGCCCTTCGCCTGCAGCGAAGTCGTCACACACCATGATCTTGGCAGAATCCAAAGCGGCTTGAACCAGGCAGTTCGCGCATTCTGCTTTGCAATAATTTCTTTTGCTTTTGGTTCAGCAATGTCAGAAAGGTAAAATCGGTTGCGTAATTGCATTCTTGTCCGTTTCAGATATTTGGTCAATTCTCGGCCATTCGGCGCGACCAGCCGGTATCATAACCGATGCCAGAGGCAATCTGCGTGGTGAAAAAATGTACCACGGCACGCCCTCTGCATTTGTTGCTATTTTTAATTCATATCTCAGAGCCCACGGCATATCCGGCGCGGTATGCGTGATCCGCAAAGTCCTGGATGGCGCCCTGCTCGTCGCGAAGCCCATAAATCCACCGGCATCATTTGCCTGCTGTATCCGGTTGATTAAAGTCGATTCATTTTTGACGCGCTCTTGTTCAACCTCGGATACCTGCTCTGCGGTAAGGCCGTACGCAGCCAGTGCACGCGGCGACGCGGTGGTCGGATTGAAAGACTTGTCACCGAATACCGTGACATCCTCGAAGCAGCCCCGTTCAGTCCAGCTTTTTTCCAGTGCTGCCCAGCCAAAGACGCGCCAGATTTCAGGCTCCGCCAGTAATGGTGCACCCCGTGGTGGTGGCATACCCGCTGCAGCATACTCAAAATCCTTCGCACCATTGACACGCTTGAGCTTGCCAGGTTCCTGATAATCTTCCAGCGCATCAATCAGTGCATCGGTATCTGCTTCCGCAGCGCCACATGCCACCAGTAAGCGCGCCAGCTTCACCCGGTCTGGCCGGTTAAAAGACAGCAAGCCTTTAATATCCTGCAACTGTATTGTACTTTTTTCAGCACCCGCATAGCCACGCCCATCCACTTGCAAATATGTTCCCGGCCAGCCAAACCCATCCTTCGTGGCGCGGCTGGTGGATATCCAGAACAACGCCTCGCTGCGGCTGGACAAAAATGCCTGCTCCGCATCGGCCCGCTGCTTCAGCTTTGCCTGGCGTTCAGCCAGTATCTGATTAGACTGACTGATCATCGCTGCCAGTATCGTAAAGCCTGCCAGCAGCCACAACACGGCAGCCAGCGCAAAACCTTGCTCCATCGTTGAACGTATGCGATACGCGATCATTTTGATCCTATTCCCAACAAGCGTTCCAGATCCTTTGTTCCGTCTGCTTCAGGTTTACGGTTTCCTTCGTACACCGCTAACATCTGTACACGCTGCTCACCTGATTTTGCGCGAATCACAACCGCTCTCGGCAAAACATCCTCTGCCTTGCCCGACATCGGTGGCCAGATAGATTCGGTCGTACCCTGTATCGTCTGATATTCCATCACCACCGGCATTTTCCAGGAAGCGACTATCAGCGGCTGCATATTTTCAGCACTGACGGACAAGTCAGTACCACCATCCGCATTCGGTTTCAGCGTCGCCGTTGCCTGGGTTACTTGCCCCCAGTCTCCCTGAGGCATCGCCAGAGTGTAGGCTTCAAAGCCAGTGTCATTACCGGAAAACGGTTTTTCGATATTTTTAGGCAAAGTTAAATTTGCCACCAAATCCCTGAGCGCATTGAGTCTGACCCATTGACCCTGAAAATTGCCATTGACGTTTTCGGCAATTCTAACTACCTGTGCCATCTGGGAAAAAGCGCCCGACATGATGGTAACTACAAAACCCAAAATCACCAGACTGACTAATAATTCAATCAGCGTCAACCCTGCCTGCCTCTGCAAACCGGCTCGGGATGTCATTCTGAATAAAGACTCAGGGAAAATCATTTTCACAATTAAAACGGCTTTTCTGTTGCTGGTTTACGAACCTGCTTATAACCCGCCAGCCTGACCGAAAAAGCAAACCACTCACGTCCATCATGGTGAAATGCCCTGGACTGTACGTTATATAAAGTGATCTGATACAAACCCAGCCCCTCTTGCGGAGAGACCGAATCACGCGTTTCAGATATGGGTGACGAAGTCCACTCCAGATAAAACTGATCAAATAACTGCTTACCCGAAGGCGCCGTTGCCGGATTCTGATTTGACAAGAACTGCACCGCCTGTATGCGCGCCATGGACTCGGTTTCCTGCAATTGAAACCGTGTCAGTTGTCCCATCGTCTGTCCCAGCCAGCTAAACAACACGACAGAACCTATCGTGAGAATCGTCAGCGCAGCAATCATCTCCAGCAAGCTGAACCCTTGCTGTCCGGCAGATAAATGATGACGCTGAAAACGGAGACTCTTCATGGATTAGCGTTTGACAATACTGACATCACAGGACACCGGCGCAATCATAAGTCGCAATTGGCGTTTTTGCGGCGCAGTCAGATCAACTTCGCCGCCGGCACAAACACCGCTGTGATAAAAAATAACGCTCTTGTCGCTGCTGACAGTCCAGCCCTCGGGCAGACTCAATGCAGGTTCGCCGTCATTCAACTTAGTATTCCAGCTCTGTTTATCGAGTTTCACGGTTTGCGATAATAAAGCCGCTCTCGAGGCCAGACGCTGGAACTGTATCGATACTTCCGTCAGTTGCGCCCGCTCAGAGACAGACTCAAACCAACGCTGCATGGCTGGTATAGCAACACCCGCCATCAATGCCGCCAGCGTCAGTACCGCCATCATTTCTATCAGCGTAAAACCATGTTCACGCGCCGCTGCCGGACGTAACATTCGCGCCACCGTTTGCGGAGGGAGTAATAGGCGGCGAGCGAATCGCCCGTACATACGGAATAGAGAGTACAAAGGATTCAACAAAATCAGCAACAAAATAAACTGGCGCAGCGCTTCAGAGTAACGATATCGCTTATTTCGTCGCCGGTGCGGCATTCGCCCCTAAACCGATATCCGCATTCAGACCCTCGCCACCAGCTTTGCCATCAGCGCCAAACGAATAGACTGAAAATGCCTTGTTATCAACGCCAGGAGTTTTGTACTGATAAGGATTTCCCCACGGATCAACCGGCACGGAACCCTCAATATACGGGCCTTTCCACAAGGATTGCAGCGTTGGGTCCTGAGGTGCAGTCACCAGCCATTGCAGGCCCTGATCCTGCGGCGGCGTCTGCCCCACATCCAGACGCATGATATTCAGAGCGCTTTCCAACATCTTGATCTGCGTTTGTGCGGTCTGCACCTTGGAAGTATCGACCTTACCAAAAATACGCGGCCCGACAAGACCCGCCAGCAAGCCGATGATGACCATCACCACCAGCATTTCCAGCAACGTAAAACCTGCGTGTTTCTTCAGCAGCCCTGTTTGTAATTGTTGCTTGCGATACATAGCACAACCTTTCAAAGTAATCTTCGTATTAAAAAATAAAATCAATATAAGTGACTGAGTACATGACAGCGATCTGCCCCGGTCAGGGCGGACGATGCCGGCCTTTGCCTTAAATCACATTCGTCAGGCTGGTGATCGCCAGCATGACCGAAATCATAATGCCGCCCAATACCACCGACACCAGCAAAATAGTGACAGGCTCCAGCAAAATTAAAAACTGGCGCATCTGCTGCTGACTGTGCATGCGATGCATCTGCGCCAGTGAAGCAGTCGTCTTACCCAGAGCACCAGAACGTTCGCCCACCCGCACAAGATTTACACCGGTTGCATCAATAAACTGATGCAACTGCAAAGATTCCGCCAGCGTCTTACCACCGCGGACATCACTCAGAATCAATGCTGCTTTTTGCCGCCACACGTCACCGCGCAAGGCATTCTGCGCATGCGCCAGCGCCTCCAGTATCGAAACATGGTTTTGCAACAACACACTGAACATAGAACTCCAGCGCGCCATTTCCGTATGCATAATCCAGCTACCGATGACCGGCAAACCTGCTGCCCAGTTCCATAAATTTTGCTGCACTTTTTCCTGCCGCAACAAAGCGAATGCGCTGCCAGCGATACCTGCCAACAAGGCACCGAGCAACAGTTTATTTTTTGTCAGCCACATCCCCGTCGCCAGTACCCACAGCGAAACCGCAGGAATATCCGCTTTTGGGTTACTCAGAATATTGGCGAACTTCGGCACCACAAAAACAAACACCAGCAATGTTGCCAAAAAACCACTAACTATCAGCACCATAGGATAAATCAGTGCGTTACGTGCCTCGCGCTGGAAGTTTTGTTCTAATTCCAGCTGCTCTGCCGCAGAACGCAGAGAACCCGCCAATTTACCAGTGGATTCACCGGCGCGGCAAAGCTCGACCACATAATTAGGCAGGCGCAAATCTGCATCGACTAAGGCCTTAGAAAAAGCAATACCACCACGCAGCTGTGAATAGATTTTATTAAAGGCAAGACCCAGTGGCGAATCCTGATACCCTCTGGCAACATTTTCTACTGCGTCTGCCAGTGTCACACCTGCATCCAGTAAAGTAGCGAGTTCCTGCAGCACCACTAATATGGCATCGCGACCGGCGCGCTTGGGCTGCGCGATGCGGCTGCGGCGGGAAGCTGCGGCTTCCTGCATGTCAAATACCATTAAACCGCGACGTTGCAATTGCATCATCGCCTCCGCCTGATCTTCTACAGTCAGCACGCCTTTCACCACCGCACCTTGCGCGTCAGTAGCTTGATAACGAAATTCCGGCATAAGGGGAAATTAAAAACTCAGTATATATATATAGCGAAAAAAAACCGTTCCAGGCTGACAAGGCATGGCGCAGGAGACGTGCACGGATTGTATAAGACAACGGAATACAACAATAGTGAAACACTGATATCCGCTCAGTCAAAGTCGCTTCACCGCCTCCCGCATTTTGAAAAAGAATGAGAAAGCAAGCCAAAATCCGGAATGAATCAAACTTAATGTCCGGAAGTGTATCCTATACACAACACACTTGTGTACAAACGTAAGAAACACAGCGCAGAATCACGCCGCTACGTATTATATCGTTGTCGATCTTAGGAATATGCCTGGCGAGAGAAGAGAAAGTTATATTTTCGACATAACTGCACATGGGAACTTGCTGCAATTGAAAAAACATGTTTTAATCTTCATCGGCTAGTCATATGAGTACTCGTATGACAAGTACTTGTAGCAAACGTACGTTGTACATTTATTACGTAACAATTTAATGTCTTTTCTAGAGAGGCTATTCAAATGAAACAAAAACAATTAAGTATCCTGGCGGCTAGCCTGGTTGCTGCTTTCGCTGCTAACGTAGCTTCCGCAGGTCAAATCCAATCTTCATCTTCTGCTATCGCTCACGAAGTTATCGTTAACGACGCACAAGCTGTTTCCGCTCCTCCAGTTTCTTATCGTTTCGCTGGTGATATCGACGCGACTCTGGTTGCTCAGTCTTTCCAGATCCAACTGGTACTGACTAACGGTACATTCAAAACAGCTGGTACTAAAGATGCAATCACTATGGTTGACAACTCTGGTAACCTGATTCCTGTAGCTAAATACACAGTTGGTACTCCAACTCTGAGCGCAGACGGTAAAGTATTGTTTGTTAACATCTCTTTCCCACAAGCAGCTGGTTCTACTTTCGTTACACCAGCTGTTCGTTTCAACGATACAGTGTCTAACGCTGCTCCTGCAGGTCCTACAAGTACAGGTACAGCAGGTGTTGCTGCTACTGTAACTGGCCTGTACACAGTTGTTGGTGCAGTTCAGCCATGTACAAACAACGTTCCTACACTGGGCGTATCTGTTAAGCACTTCGCAAACGTTTCCGCTTCCACACAAGCAACTGACGTGTTGAATCCTAACGCAGCGAATGAACACACACGCGTGGGCAGCACTAACGACGGTATCCTGTTCTCTTTCCCAACGAACTTGTCTATCGGTCTGACAGCTTCTACTGTTAACCTGGCTCGTGTTGATCCATCAACAGGCAACACATTGTTCAAAGGTACTGCAGCAGCATCCGTATCTGACGCAACACTGAACGGTTTCCGTTCTACTACAGTTGCTCAGTTGGGTTACATCAAAGTTAACCAAGACGCACTGGGCTCTGACTCTGGTTCTAACACAGCGTATGCTCTGGCAACTGGCGGTGTAAGCTTCGTTGCAAGTGCAGCGACAAAAACAACTGGTGCGATCGAGTTGAAATCCTACGATATCGCTATCACTGCAAGCCAAGGTTTTGCAGTTGGTTCGACTGTTGGTCTGTCCACAACTCGTGATACATACACAGCACCAGTATCTGGCGCGATCCTGTCTCCAGCAGTCACTGCTGCTACTGGCAACACGATCACTTTCAGCAACACAACGCTGACAACCGCTGAATTGTCTGCACCTCTGTATGTGTTCTACACAGTACCAGGTACTTCAGTAATCCCAGTATCGACATTCTCTGCTACTGCGACTCTGACAAAAGCACCAGGTACAACAACATACCTGAACGAACAAAACAACTCATGCACAAAACCATTGGCAGGTCTGGTCGGTGGCGTGAAAGTGGACGTTCGTAACTACGCTACTTCTAAAAACAACAGTGGCTTTGCATCTTACATCCGCTTGATCAACCCAAGTGAAACCAATACAGCGACGATCTACGGTCAGTTGATCCACTCTGATGGTTCCTACGGTGGTTGGGGCCAGATCACTACACTGGCACCACGTGCTGCTGCTAACTTCTCTGCAACAGACATCGATGCTAAGTTGACAGGTACTCCAGCAACTAACGGTACAGGCTATGTAGCTGGTGGCGTTACTCCAGTAACTCAAAATCTGGGTGAGCGTCTGCGTGTTACAGCTGAAGGCGTAAGTGCATTGAAAGTACAGAACTACCTGTTGAACACAACTAACGGTAACTTCTTCGAAGCTTCCTCTTCACAAGGTGTTGACTTTGATTCTTCAACAGATCGTGCATACGATTCTCAATTGAACGATCAAGACGCACAACGCGGTCTGGCTAAGTAATTCTGGTTATTACCAATTAGTTTTACTGATTAAAAAGGGAGGCGTAAGCCTCCCTTTTTTTATGTCCGCATACCGGATGATGCAAGTTCATCATCAGCGATCAAGTTCAACACATTATTCAACACCGAGATTCAACACTTGGCTTTCTTTGTGATATGTTGTTCAATATCACGGTTTCTCATGACGAAACTGATTCAGTACCGCAATTCATGCTGTAAAGTCAGGCTGCGGCCTCGCTTTGGCTTGCCTAGGGCTGATGTATGTTGCGTCATATTTTGCTGATACCGCTGCTTTATTCTTGTTTCACTACTGGATTCGTATGTCTGCGCATAAATTTTCTGTTCGTCGCTTGTTCCGCTATATTTGCGCGTTAAGCCTGTTTTTCCTCTCCATGCTTGCCGGCGTCACTCCTCCGACTGTTCAGGCACAGACCGCTCCGACCAAAGTGGTGAATAACATCGAAGACCTGATACCGGAAATGACCAAAGCAGGCACAGTCGATGCCGTACTGGCGATGATGCGTCCCCCCGTCAGTAAAACCACATTAATCAAATCCGACTATCTGCTGCTGGACTCACCCACTATCGCACTTCCCGGCATCATGACTATACGCATGGTCAGCGAAATACCGGGCACTGAATTTTTCATGCTGTTTAACCAGACGCCGGCAGATAAAGAGCCGATGTTCATCACCGCCGTCTCGACACCGGGCATAGGCAAAGCCGAAGCAAAAATCAAGGCCAAATTTAGTAAAAACGCCGATTTACTTCTGGTGGTCAAAGCTGGCGGGCGCTGGTACAGCGTCGCCAATGACATCAAAATTGCGACCAAATAAGCTGCCTGTTGAGTACGGGGCAGGCACATCAGCTGCCCGTTTTCATCTCTGCCCGTTGCCTTTGCCGCTTGTATTCCTCTTTCAGATCCATGAGCACAAAATTATCTTTCGATCAGTATTTACAAACCCATCACCTCGTTCCGGCTGAGGTGCTCGATAATGTCCGCCTGCTTCAGCTTGAGCAATTCACTCCGCTGCCGGCGCTGCTGGTACGGATGGGCGCTTTATCCGAGGAGGTGCTGTATCAGCACCTGTCAGATTACACCGGTTTGCCTCTGCTGACCGATGACGAACTGCATCAGGCGCAAACGACATTTCACGCCACGATCACCCAATGGGAAATTCTTCCGCATTGGTGTCAGTCACAAGGCATGATGATCTGGCATAACGAAGAAACCGGCGTCACGTGCTGCGCATCCAAAGAGCCGTTGAATGCGAGCGTGCTGGAGGTATTACGTTTAAAAGCACCTGCAGATGGAAAGCCTTTGCTGTTTGCGCTGATGCGTCCGTCTTCGTTTGAGGCTTTCTACGCCGCACAGGAACGCCGCGAACCAAAGATGGCGATGAGCGGCGACGTCATGCATCTGCGTGAACTGGCCGAAGAAGGCCCGATTATCGAATTGGTCAATACGGTGCTATCACAGGCAGTGACACGGCGTGCTTCTGATATTCACGTCGAACCGGGCGAATATGAATTCGCGATTCGGCTGCGGGTCGACGGCGTGATGCAGGATCTGAGCCGCTTTCCGCTGGATAAATTTGACGCTACCGTTTGCCGTATCAAAATTTTGTCGCAACTCGATATCGCGGAACGCCGCCTGCCTCAGGATGGCCGTATGACGGCACGCGTCAATAGCGAGGTATTTGATGTCCGTGTCTCGGTATTGCCTAGTGCGATGGGCGAATCTGTGGTGATGCGTTTGCTGCGCCAGGATCGCAAGCCTTATCATCTCGAAGATCTGGGCATGATGCCTGACCATGCCGCACTATTTAAACGCTGGATCAAGATGCCGAATGGTATTGTGCTGGTAACCGGGCCGACCGGTTCGGGTAAAACCACCACGCTCTACACGGCACTCGATATCGGGAACGATGGTTTAAATAAAATTATCACGGTTGAAGACCCGGTTGAATATCGTCTGCAAGGTATCTCGCAAGTACAGGTGAATGCGGATATAGGCTTTACTTTTGCATCCGCTCTGCGCTCTATCCTGCGGCATGATCCTGATGTGGTGTTGATCGGTGAGATCCGTGATCAGGAAACCGCTTCCATCGCTGTCCAGTCCGCGCTGACCGGGCATCTGGTGTTCTCAACTTTACATACGAACAGTGCTGCAGGTGCTGTAACACGACTGGTTGACATGGGTATTGAGCCGTTTTTACTTGGCTCCAGCTTAAAAGGAGTGATGGCGCAACGTCTGGTACGGTGTTTATGCGAAGAGTGCGCGCAGCCGGCCGAAATTAGTCAGGAAACGCATCGTGTTTTACTAGAAGGCGTCAGACACTGGAAAGAAAAATTAGTGGAGAAACCACAGTTGCGGCAACCGGTCGGTTGCCGTGCCTGTAACCATACCGGCTTTGCAGGACGTGTTGCGATCTATGAATTATTCGAGGTCGATGCAACGCTGCAGCATCAGATCTTATCCCATGCGAGTGAGGCAGAGATCGTCAGATATTTAAGAGAGAACCAGGTACGCTCCTTACGCGATGATGGCATGCTTAAAGTATGGCAGGGCATCACCACCGTTGAAGAAGTACTGAGTCTGGCAGGTGCCTGAGAAAACATAAACACAGTGTACTCACTTCTTAGGGCTTCCAATCATATTCATGATGTAAGGAGCAACGTAGCGTGAGCCACTGTCGTTTAAATGACCTCTGTCCCTGTAAAGTAGCATATTGTTTTTTGCGAGATAACAATACTGAGCATCACAAAACGGATCGGCAAGATCATACGTACGAATTTGCGGAAACTCCTTCAGAGCCGCATTTACGACGGACTTATAATTTGAAAAAGGCGTCAGAGAGTCAAATTCCTCGCGCGGGAATAAGCATTTGTTCCGATTATTAGTAAGTCGGAACGGCCGGTTAACACATAAATTCGGCTCAAATGGCAGAAAAGGATTGTCAAATAATACGACTACTTTTTTATTCGCCTTTGTTAAAGCCTGAAAAGTCCTTATCATCCCGTCTTTCAACACACGATTCTCATCCTTGTTTCCGGGATTCGCCATGTCTTTTACATCTCCGGAAGAACAGAGAGGGTTATGCGCCAGAATGACTGTTTTAATGTCCGGGTCATGAATGACAAAGTCGTAGGCGGCATTTATTAACTTATAAGCTCCTTCCCTGACTTTGCGTGCATTGATGTCGCTGGTGGCGCTTGCGATATCAATATATGGCGCCGCGCAACTTGCAGCAAAAGCGATGACTCCATCACCAGAATCAACGGACTCGCTTAATCCAGCATACAAATGACCGGCATGGGAATCGCCAATAATTGCGATGGTATTCTTGGTTTTTCTTTGAAACCTGCAAGGGTTATCAGTCACTTTATCCCATTCAGGGAAATACGCATGACAGTTATTGATAGATTCGTTCAACAAATCTGCAGAGTTTATATTTCCAATTTGGGCTTTACTGCTTAACAATCTGAATTTCAATCCATCTCGTTGGTATGTATTGAACCCGACATATCCGATAACAATCATCAGAAAAACGAGAGTAATAACCTTAGCCCTGCCATATTTTCCGAAACGCATCGGACGTTCAATCAAAAAATAAGTAAGCCAAGCAAGTACTATTGATAAGACAACAGCTTGAAAACGAATTTCAATGCTCGGTACTTCACTCTCAACGATCCGGGCAAAAGATAAGAGCGGCCAATGCCACAAATACAGTGGAAAGCTGATTAAACCGAACCAAACAAGTAATCTCGCGGATAAAATTTTTCGATTAACGACTGCATCAGGACCTGCAGCAAGCAATAACACCGCGCCGGTGACCGGTATCAATGCCCACTCACCGGGAAACCGGAGTTCTTTATTTATGTGTAATAACCCATAAGTGAGCAATAGCAAACCTAGAAGCGACGAACAATTGGCGAGAGTTTGTCCCTGGGTTTTCTGCTTTTCCGTATAAAGAACGGCAACAAGAAAATCATCAATCTTGTTGGCGATATGACTCAATTTCTGCCTCTGATATAACATCAGCCATGCCAGAAGACTGCCAAACAACAGTTCCCAAAAACGTGTTTGTGGCGAATAGAAAGTTGCGATGGCATCTTGTCTGACGCCCTTGAAATTCAAAAAAAATGAGATGACGGTAAAGAAAACGGTCATCGTCAGGAGATTAAACTTGCGCCTCCATGCAAACCACAGCAGTAGCGGCCAGACGATATAAAACTGCTCTTCTATTCCCAGACTCCATAAATGCAGTAAGGGCTTAGTCTCTGCGGCGTTATCAAAGTAACCTGCTTCTCCCAGCAAAACGATATTTGAGATGAAACCGGCACCAGCGGCCATGTGTTTACCCAGCTGTTTATATTCGTCTGGCAGTAAAGCAAACCATCCGAACACAAAACACGCTGATAACACAAGAAGAAGCGAAGGAAAGATGCGCCTTATGCGCCGAGTATAAAAATCAGAAAAACGAAAAGTTCCTGATTCTAAGTTCTCAAAAATAATCGTCGATATTAAATACCCAGAGATAACAAAAAAAATATCCACGCCAATGAAGCCACCACGAAGTAAATCTGGAAATGCGTGGAAGACGACGACCGCAATAACAGCGATGGCCCGCAATCCGTCGATGTCAGACCGATATTTCAAAGGTGGTAAATGTACATCTTTTAGTGTCATTGAATTAAATCTGAAAACAAACTGAAGTTGAAATCGCTGATGTACGTAGCGGAATCCGGCTAGCGGTCAGCAGATGATGAATGACTCTGCAAAAAAGTATTTTTCATCCACATCGCCGTCGACGAAATCCCGACATCAAGGTTAGTCGAAGGACACCATGAAGTTTTCGATAATAATTTGCGTGAATCAAGCACATTACTCTGAACGTCAACGAATCTCGGGGCGCTGTGTTGTACAGAGATAGGTATACCAAGACTGTGGCTGATCTTTTCTACCAACTCAACGATGGACGTGCCAATCCCCGTCCCGACATTAAAAATGTCACCGGATGTGCCAAGAATGCCCGCCTGTAAAATGCCTTCTATTGCATCGGTTATATAGATGTAATCTCTGACAATAGAGCCATCTCCCCAAATATCAATTGTCTGATGCGTAAGTGCCTTGTATATCAGCGCAGCGACAATCCCCTGCCCCCGCTGAGGATCTTGCCAAGGGCCGTAAGGATTGCTTAGCCTGATCACGATAAAATCGAGGTCGTATGATTTTCTATATAAATCAAAATAGCGCTCGATAGACAGCTTCACCAGCCCGTATGAGCTGATGGGATCTGTCGTACTGGATTCAGAAATAAGTCCCGCATCTTTTTGTCCATAAACGGTTCCGCCAGAGGATAAAAAAATCCAGCGGACATCTTTATCTTTTGTGTGCTCAAGATAGTTAATGGTAGAGACCAAATCCCGGCTGACCTCATTCGCAGCTTGCGTAGTGCTCGGCGAAGGACGGCAGGAGCTGACCAGATGGAAAATATATGCCTGATCCATTTCAGCCAACAGTTCAGCCGGTGGTCGCAAAAAGTCTCCCACAATCGCACGGACACCATCAGGCCACTGTTTTGATATCACTATATCGAAACAAACAACTTCAAATCCCGCGCGCACCAGTTCCTTCACAAGATTAATGCCAATAAATCCGGCAGCACCGAGTATCAACGCTTTTTTATATTTTTGTGCTGGCAAGCTCATTAACTGTTTTTCTCTTTATTTAAAGGCAAACCAAAATGATGGTGCAAATACTCTATATACAGGTTAGCTTTGTTTAATATGTCCTGACCCGGCGTTACTACTGATTTCGCGACCTCTTGCAAGGCGATCACTTCTTGCAAATGCAGATTGGCTTTCAAAGTATTCGTCGCGCTGTTTGTGTGACGGCGGTGTAAATTCAAGGGATGCTGATTGAAATAGATTTTTCCCTCCAATAAAACCCGGATATAAATCAGCCAGTCACCTGCAATTTTATATTGGGTTAAATTATCACCCATCTCATCAAATACCTTTTTCAAGGTCTGATGCTTGAAAAGAACACCACTCACGTTTGGAATCGTGTTTTTTATACTCATTGCTTTTGCAATTTCTTCGGCACCATCACGGCAATAGCTACGACTCCAATCATCTGAAATGTCTTTTGTATAGTCCAAATAATTTTCGGCAACAAGGTTCCCATGCTCATCAATTTGCTTTGATTGAGTAAAAGCAAGCACCACTGATGGGTCAAAAAATGCGGGAATTAATGCCTCCAGAAATTTTTTATCGGCCAGATCATCTGCCTCAGCAATCCAGATCAAATCACCTCTGGCAAGATCCACTCCTTTTTTCCACTGTAAAAATACAGACCCGGAGTTTTCAGGGTTCACAACAAACGTGCAGTCTACCGGACACTCCCGCATATAAGACTGCACCACTTCTTCGCTGTCGTCGCTGGAATTGTCATCGAGAATAATCAACTCATAAATCGGAAATGATTGCGTACAAACAGTTTCCAAGCGCTGAGCTAAATAATGTGCATAGTTGTAATTGGGCACAACAACAGACACACGAGGACAAGCATTCAGATGATGCATCAGATCTAACGAATACTGTCTGAGCGATAAAACAGGTTTGTTCTGGGTTGTAACTGGCGTATTGAGCAAGGCACACACCTGCTCTGCAAAATCGCCGGACTCGAGGTAATTCGCCAGGCGCCCACCACATTCTAAAATCAGGTTTTCCGTACCGGAAGCACCTTTAAAAGCAACAACAGGGACATTGACTTCTGCCGACTCCAAAACAACATTGGGAAATGGATCTTCGCGAGAAGTAAGTGCATAAACAGATGCCGCGGCATAATACGCCATAGGATCACGTACAAAGCCGGCAAAAATCACTTTATCCGTCAGCTTTAATTCACGTACTCTGAGTTTTACTTTTTGCTCAAAAATAGCTTCTGCATGTCCTACCCAAATAAATACAACGTTCGGATTGCATCGAATGACATCTGCAGCAACTTCGACAAATAAATCTGCGCCTTTGCGCATATCCAGATATCCGATTGCCAAAACAATCTGCGAATTCAACGGTAAGTGGTGTAATTCGCAAATTTCTTTATGTGCCTCAACTCGGCGGCCTTTAAATGGGTTCTTGCGTAATACGCCTTGTGGCCGGATAACAATCTTATTTGGATTGACGGGAGCAATTTCATTAAAAAGCTCATGCACTAACGCAGCAGGGAATACGACTTTATCCGCCAGTTGTGCAATCGTTCTGGCATTTTCCTCTTGCTTCATGTCACGAATAACACCTGGCATTTCATGAATCAGGCTTAACACTTTAAATCCCGTGTGTTTCAATAAAGGCAAAACACTTCCGCAAATGACAGTATTGGTAATTGCATCTACGGTTCCCACTGCATTCAATTTTTCTAAAAAAGCATACACCTCTTCAGAATGGCGGTTTTTTATGTTGAAGGTTTTACCGACCCGATTAAAGTCGTCCCACAAATTTCCTCCATCCAAAGCCATGATCGTCACATCAAAACCGCATTCCTTCAATTGCTTTGCAGTTTCTAAAATCAAAAATTGCGCTCCGTGCGGATGACAATCATGCGTAACAAGAAGTACGGACTTTCCTGGGTATGAGGTACTGCGAGTGATCGCATTTCGGGTCGCCTGCAAATAAGCGTAGCCATAGCGTTCATCAGGTTCAAGATGCGCACCTTCCGCCCATTCATTCCAGGCATTCACAAAGATCAGCCGTTCATCCTGATTACTACGGTGTTGTACGGTATCCCTGATTGCATTCGCTAACCAACGCTGATATACCAAAGGGCTGGAATGGAGGAAAATCGTCCCCTTATTCTTTCTGCGGGCTGTATTGTCCCAGGACGGGCATACTCCTCTGAATAAGGTATAAGGAGGCTGCTGATAGTTTTCACTTCTTTCAGCAAAGATACGCGCGTCATATACCCTGCCGGAAAAATCTGCGCTGAGCGGAGTCACTGTATTCGTCACATCTGGCGGCGCCGAATTATTCGGTGGAAATTCAACGGCAGCATCGAAGTCATACGTTGCAGGATCAAGCGCCTCAAAGGATTGCGTGTACGTCAGATAAATTTCGCCAATCCCGTTCTGACGACACCAGTCGCGCCAGCGGGCTACTGTTTCTTTTGGAGAGGGCAATAATCCTGGACGATAAACCAGCAACAGCGGTTTGCCACTGATGCGGATATAGCGCGGGTCACGCATGTACCTGGCAACATGTTCAATAAATGCAAGATCATCTTCGGGACTGTGTTGTTGCGCAATCAGAACTTCGTGATCCAAGCCATCCCAACGACGGCTCCAGTTTTCATTGGCCCAGCAGAGACAGAATGGCAAGTCCAACGAACGATCATTCAGGTAGTTTTCTATGGGTTTTTCTAAAAGACGTGTGCCACCAAACCAATAAAAATAAAAACAAAAGCCTTCTATTCCATACAACTTCGCTAATTCAATCTGACGACGCTGTACTTGAGTATCAAGTAAATCATAGTAGCCCAACTCACCCGGAACATGAGGCTGATAGTGGTTATGAAACTGTGGCTGTGCAGGTCTGACATTTGACCATTCTGTAAATCCTTCACCCCACCATGCATCATTTTGTGGGATCGCGTGAAACTGTGGCAAATAAAAGCAAATTAATCTGACTGGCTTGTTTTCTAAAGGTGTGGCGTTCAAGCGCGCAACATAATGCACAGTTTCCACTTCTGTAGATACTGGTTCATAAATGGACAAAGCCGACGCTGAGTCACCTTGCTGAGTATTGTGCTGGCCGGCAGTAATCCATTTGCTGTATTGATGAAACGGCGATGGGAAATTCTTAATCAATGCGGCTTTCAGCTTATTTTTTAACGTCAGTGGCAGGGGAAGTATTCGCCAAAAAACCCTGAAACTACCAAATGTGAACAGGCGCATTCTTGTTATTATTGATGTACTCATTTTTCGCCGGATGTATCGCAATGGTTTGGTTATCTTCCAAGATTTGCTATCAATGATAGATTGCAGGTAAGCTTCTTTTTCATTCAATATGTGTTTAAGCTCACTAATTTCCTGAGCTCTTTGAACGTTACTTTGATTTAACTCACTAATTTCCAGAGTTTTTTGAGCGTTACTTTCGATCAAGCCGGTAATTTCCTGAGCTTTCAGAGCATTACTTTCTGTCAGTTCATTAATTTCCTGAGCTTTCTGTGCATTGTTTTTTTCAAGCTTACAAACCAAGTCTTCCGTTTGTGACACTTTTACAGACATCTGCCTTAATTCCTCTGCGCTCAACTCAAGTCGCTGTCCCCAAATCATTTCTAGCAGCGCGTCTATCGCTGCACTGTCGTCGCAAAGAGTAAAGGCAAATTTATAGCCCTTATTTAACCTAGCTAACACATCAGATGGCACATCCGGATACCATTGAGGGTCATTATTTTCCGCCATTAATATACGGCCTTCAGCCGGAGTGATTCCACTCCAGAAAGCGTTGATCAAATCAGCATCAGAACCTGCCCCTGACCATTGCCACAAAACACTACCCTGTGCATCAGCGATGTACGCATTCTTAATCCAGATCGACTTCATTTCCGATGCAGGATCAATGCGTATTTTACTGATACACTCATCTTCTAAAGCTGGAAAATGAAACTCCACTACAAATTCGTTGAGTACACTATCGTGTCTAAATCCAGGGAGCTTATTCGTTTCGTTGAATCCTGATGTTTGTGAGCTCTGCCAATACAAAGCCGTCGTAAAAATAGGACTGGTCAGCTTTTTTTTGAGTCTGGAAATATCCGGTACCGCATGCATACTTGGATATATTTTGGTCGTGACTATCCATTGGTATACCAACGCGTCCGGGCGACTTTCAATCATCGCATCCAGCCACTGTTTAGGGAAAAGCCTGGTCTGCACGTCTGCGAATTCGGTTTCAGTCAAATTCCGCTGAACCGTATCCAACGCCCATAAATAAATTCCAGAATCAGCTAATTTCTTGATCAGATTTTGGTATGAGTAAAATCTCAGATGTGTGTTATCAAGCAAGCCATTTTGTGTATAGCTAAATTGCCCTGCAAGTAACTCTAAAGATGCGGCAATATGAGTGATATTTGGTACAGAGAAAATAATGGCACCGTGTGGCTTGACCAGCAAACGCAGTTGTGCCAAAAGTTTATCCGGATTATTCAGATGCTCAATGACGTCCGCAACGATAATGTAATCATAAGACTCAGGAACGAAATCGCCGGTAATACTATCCGTTTCGAGGTTCCTGATGGTAACTTTCCGGTAAACGGGACTGCATACCTCTAATGCCCCCTGATCAATATCAACACCGTCGACCACACATTCTTTTTGCAAAACCAGATAATGCCCCAACATCCCACTGGAGCAGCCAATATCCAACACAACAGAGTTTGCGTGAATTTGTGCAACGATCTTTGAAAGAGACTCCTCCGTGTCAGGAATGACATCTCTGCTGTATTTGTTATGATTTTCCATTACCACTAAATCTATCTGGCCGTCTTACATAATCGGTTATTTGCTTATCTGCAGAATTTTTCTACAACTTGCGGCTAAGTTGAATCAAAAATCTTCTCAAGCCATCCCGGATAGCAGAGCTAGCCGGCTTTTGCGCAATTAAAGCAGAGTCATGCCAGCAATTGGTATGCTCATCATAGAGCGGAGAATCCTCCCATTGGGTATAGGACTCAAGCGGATTCAATCTGGCGTATCTGGCCAAGGCAGTAAAGCCGTCAGGATAAAAACGCCAACAATCAACCGGATAACGATGTTCGTAGCCGGAGGAGGGAGCGATAATACAAACATAGCCGCCTGGTTTAAGCACTCTTGCGATTTCCATCATCGTGATCCAGAAATACTCTATGTGCTCGAATGCCTGACCGGAAATGACGACGTCTGCTGAATTCGATGGTATCTGACTCCAGTTGTACGGATCCGTCAAAACAATATCAACGTTGTTGCCCGCGACCATGTCACAGCCTTGATATTTCCATTTCGGCTCGTCACTGAACAGAGGTTTGTAGCTGCCATTGATGTGAACTTCCTGACTACCAATATCAAGAATACTGATTTCTTGATTTCTTTTTGCTGCGAGGTATTTATCTCTAAATGCCCTCATTTTATCCATTGAACTTGTATGCATATTTTTAACTTTAAATAATATATTTTAAGAAATTGCTTTAATTTCAATTCCTTGCATGGGCACACCAACCAAACCTGTTGTCGCATGCGACGATTCTGAACGTAAAATCATCGCATCATGTACCCACTCTAACTGGGTATGGTTTTCATTCGTGCCAACGGCGATTGCAGCGCAAACTGAGTAATCGCCTTTTGGCAAAATAGGCATCGTGAAACTAAACACAGCCTCTATTTCGTTACCGCCAGCAACACTCAGTGGTGCATCATGGTAAGTAAGATAGGTGTTATCGCCAAACAGAATCTGACCTAACTTATCCTTGATATAAAAGCCGATAATGGGGGAGAAAATATCCTGAGTCACAAACGCACTGATGTGCAATTGAACTGTTTCTCCACCGACAATCCAGCTTAGAGGGTTACCGTCTTCATCAAAAAATTCAACTGCACTGATTTTGGCTTCTTTTGTTCCAAAGCTGCTTGCATTTTGATCAAATTCAAAAACCTGAATGTCATTTCTTAAATTACTCTGATTAATCCAGGCTAAACGTGCATCTCTCTTCTCCTTCGGCGTTTTTGCGTCCTGAAGTACTGGGGGTATTGTAAGCATTTTGGTTGAGCTACTTTTTCCCTGCGCCACTTCATAGAATGCCTGCAAATAACGTTCAGACACCTCTTTTGCGGAACCACTTGCCTGTATTCGCCCTTTTTCCAGCCAAATAGCGCGTTGACATAAGTTTTTAACTGCTGCTGTATCATGACTTACAAACAATATGGTGCCGCTATTCATAAATTTACGCAAAAAACGCATACATTTTTGCGTGAAAAAAGCATCACCTACCGCCAATGCCTCATCAATTACTAATATGTCTGCATCCACATGAGCGATAACAGCAAAAGCAACACGTACATACATGCCGCTTGAATATGTTTTAACTGGTTGATCGATAAAGTCACCAATATCCGCAAATTCGACAATATCGTCAATCCGCTCATCGACCTCTTGTCTGCTCAATCCCAGCAACTGGCCGTTCATATAAATATTTTCCCGGCCAGAATATTCGGGATTAAAACCCGACCCAAGTTCCAATAAAGCCGCTACCCGGCCATTGACCTGCACTTCGCCTTGAGTAGGACTTAATGTTCCGCACAAAATTTGGAGTAAGGTACTTTTACCAGATCCGTTGCGACCAACAATACCGAAGGTTTCGCCTTTTTTTAAATCAAAACTAATATCTTCGAGCGCCCAATAGTGCCTGGAATATCTCTGCGCCCAGCCTGAAAGGCGATCTCTGATTTTTCGGCTGGGGCAGACCTTGGCAAGCAAACCGATTATTCCTTGTTTTAAACGGTCAATCGGTTGGTCGTAAATCTGATAACACTTACTCACCCCTCTGACACTGATAGCAAACTCAGATGACATCGGCAAATCCCCGGCGAATTTTTTGGAAACAGGCAAAACCCGCCCACGCTATACAAATTGATAAGCACAGGTACAAAAACCAATTAAACCAATCAGGCTGGTTTCCCCAGACCAGAATTTGGCGCGCCATCTCAATCGGAAAAACCATAGGATTCAAATTGGCAAGTGTCTGCCAATCCGCCGGTATTGCTGATAAAGGGAAAAAAACTGGTGAAAGAAACATCAAACCAGTAACAAAAATACCTATGGTCTGACCAACGTCACGCAGAAACACGCCAATAGCCGACAAAAACCAGCTCAATCCAAGACAAATCAGTGCCAGTGGAAAAATCACTGCGGGCAGAATTAATACGGTCCATGGAATCTGACCAAACACAATAAATTGAAATATCAGTAAAACGATAACACTGACCAGAAGATGAAATAACGCTGAACACAGATTAACGCAGGAGAGTATTTCTAGAGGAAAAACGATCTTCTTTACAAAATTAGGATTACTTAAAATCAGACCAGGAGCCCGATTAACAATCTCGGCAAATAAATTGAACATGATCATGCCTGCGAATAAAACGATGGCAAATTCGGTCTTTGATGTACTGGCAGCGGTCCACCTCGCCTTGAAAATCTCACTAAACACAAAAGTATAGATTGCCAGCATAAACACCGGCGTTAATAAAGACCAGAACACACCCAAAAACGAGCCTTTATACTTACCCAAAGCATCGCGCTTCGCCATATCTATAATCAGACGGCGATGCAACCAGAGAGATTTCAGTGCAAAAAACGGAGAAATTGGAAATTTAGTCATTAAGGTGTAAAGACGCGCTTTGAATAAAATGGCCTGATATTTTTCAAAACGCACGATTTTATAGGGTTCATTACTCAGATGATCGAATTTATCGAACAGGGTGCTTACCAAACACTAAACATACAAGAGAAGTTACATTTTCTTATTTAATTAGTGCTCTATTGGAATTATCAACACCACCAGATAATATGTACGAACATTTCGAGTAATTTAGAACATGAATTATACCTGTTCGCTCTTATAGAATGCTCCAAAGGGCATTGCAATCTTGTCACATACAGTACGATTGTCTTATACATGAGCCATATCGTCGGAATTCTCACATCAGTTTTTTCCAAAAAACTGGGTCTCATTTCTTAATTTTTAAAAATTTGATCGTCACAATATGACCAAAATCGTTTCGGCCAACTTAAACGGCGTGCGCTCTGCAGCAAAAAAAGGCTTTTTTGAATGGATGGAAAAGGAAAGCCCGGATCTTGTTTGTGTACAGGAATTAAAAGCACAGGCACCGGACATGACGACTGAGTTTCTGAATCCACACGGATATCACGGCCATTTTCACTACGCTGAGAAAAAGGGTTATTCAGGCGCAGGCGTGTACAGTAAGAAAAAACCGGATGCCGTGCACATCGGGTTCGGCAGTGCAGAATTTGACCCGGAAGGACGTTATGTGCGCTGTGATTTTGATGATATCTCTGTTATCTCGGTTTACTGCCCGTCCGGCTCTTCTTCACCGGAAAGACAGGAAGCAAAATTCCGCTTTATGGATGAATTTTTTCCACATCTGGCAACGCTGATGGCTGAAGGCAGGGAACTGGTGATTTGTGGCGACTGGAATATCGCCCACAAGGAAATTGATTTAAAAAACTGGAAAAGTAATCAGAAAAATTCCGGCTTTTTGCCAGAGGAACGTGCATGGCTAACACGCTTATTTGATGAGCAGGGCTGGATCGATGTTTATCGTCGTCTGCATCCCGATACAACAGGCGAGGCGTACACCTGGTGGAGCAATCGTGGTCAAGCCTGGGCGAATAACGTTGGTTGGCGGATTGACTATCATGTCGCAACACCGGGCATAGCAGCGAAAGCACAGAATGCTTCGATATACAAAGAACAGCGCTTTTCTGACCACTCACCCCTGATTATCAACTACGTTTAATTCGATAGTCTTAATAAAAATGCGGGTTTCCAAGCCATAATGACTGGGAACCCGCACGGATATTAGGAGAAGTGGTTTAAACTTCTCGCAACGCTCCTTTAGGTAGCCGTTCTACTAACGGCGTTGCACCCTATCCAGCTGCACATCGGTAATGCGATCACCGCGCTCGCGGATATACGATTCAAATGCATCCAGATCGCGCCCGATCAGCTGGCGATCCGTTCCCTGCTTCAGCACGCTGAAACCATCGCCGCCATCCGCCAGAAAATTATTCACGACCACCTTATATTGCTGCGTCGGATCAAGCGCTTTACCTTTGATCTTAACGTCGGTGATACGCTGCTCTGTCGCCGCTGCAGGATTCCAGACATAGCTGAGACCGTGCGAGACAAACAGTTTTTTCGGCTCCTCTGCAGGGCGTCCACCGGCCCATTGCTGCTGCAGTACCTGTAATAATTGCGCACCCGAAAGGGTAATTCGCACAACATTGTTCCCAAATGGCTGCACCGCATACAAGTCGCCAAACGTGACATTGACAGGCGCCTTCTGGCTGCCAGACGGTAAATCGCTGCGGATACCACCCGCATTCATCAGTGCAATATCAGCGCCACCATGATGCTGGGCGTAATGCAACTGTGCGTCGGCAATCATATTCCCTAACGCGCTGTCGAAACGACCAGCCTCACTGGAGCGCAACATGGGTTTGTCGATCGTGATCACAGGACGCTGGCGCATGGCTGCCGTTTGTGTCGCCACTTTGTCAACCAGCACCTGGGCGGTCGCATCTGCTTTAATCTGCTGCTGATCGATCAGATGATTCACAGCCACCGCATTCACTACCGCATTGGTATTACGGTCTATGGTCAGCGTGGATTCTGTCAGAAACGCACCATAGCTACGGCCTTGTACGAGCAGACGACCATCAATTTTGCACGTATAGCCTTGGTGAGTATGACCGGAGACCACCAACGATATGGCTTTATCGAGCTTTTTAGTGATGTCGATAATCGGTCCTTGCAGACCTTCACAGCGATAACTCGGATCGTTTTCCGCACCTTTGTAACTTGCGCCTTCATGAATCAATGCAACAATCGCATTCACCCCTTGCTTTTGTAACTCAGGCACATAACGATTAATGGATGCCGCCTCATCATCAAAACGCAGACGTTTGATCGCGTCACCAGCCACCAGATTAGGGACATCGGACGTCACCGCACCGATAAACCCGACCTTCACATCCCCGACCTGACGTATCACATAGGGTGTCAGCCACGGCGTATTACTGCCCTGCTCATACACATTAGCACCCAGATACGCATATTTAGCACCGTGAAAATCCGCATACGCGCAGCCGGAGGAAGCACATTCGCCTTTGATTTTACGCATCAAATCAGCCGTGCCGGAATCAAATTCGTGATTTCCGACTGCTGTCACCGTCAGGTCAAGCTGATTCAAGGCTTCGATCACTGGTTCATCTTTCAGCAATGCCGAACCCATAGGAGATGCCCCCATCAGATCACCACTCCCGACCAGGATGCTGGACGGCACCGCTGCGCGACGCTCTTTCAACTTCGCTGCCAGATAAGCGTAACCACCAGCTGGAACAGTTACCGTTTTACCCGGATTGGCATTATCCGACTTGCTTGCCAGGTAAGGCACAGGCTGATCGGATTGCAAATTACCATGAAAGTCATTGATACTGAAGATCGTGATGTTGCTGAGTCGTGCATTCTTGTCTGACGTTGTCGAGCAACCACCAATGACGACAAGAACTGCAAGACTGATGAGTTTGAATTTATTCATATATTTGCCACTATCAAATAAAAAGACCTGCAACAAAAAATCGTTGCAGGTCTGCATTGGTTTGCTTTGCTGTAAAAGCCCGATTACAGCAACTGCACATTCATGAGATTAGAAATCTGCAGAGAATGTAACAGATGTGAAGCGTGGAGCACCGAGGTAGTAGAACACAGTCTTCGCAGCCGCTGTGCCGTATGCCTGAGCATTTGTCACGTTGAAGCTGGACGGATTGCGGTATTTCTCATTTGTCAGGTTACTGATGCTGAGACGCACGGTTGGTTTTTTCAACCAGCTGGTGTTCGCGAACTGATAACCTGCATCCAAGCCAAGCAATGTGTAACTAGGTACCAATTCATCATTGGTCATTGTTGCCCATTGGCTGCCTGTGTATTTCGCTTTCAGACGTGCATACCATACTGCTGTTTCATACTGAGCACTCAGGCCTGCTTTCCAGGTTGGTGTCAGTGTCATTTCTTTACCTGCTGTTGGCAATACAGCTGTTTTGCTTACGGTCAGGTTGTCTTTGATTTCGCTCTTAGCGTAACCAACTGAGCTGTAGAAAGACCAGCCGTTGACTGGTGTATTACCCAGCTCAATTTCAAAACCATTAGTCTTTACTTTACCAACGCTAGTCAGACTGCTGGTATTGCTGACGACATCGTAAGCAGTTGCCTGACGATCACGGAAGTCAATAGAGTACACAGTCGCTTGCGCTGTCAGCTTATCGCTTTGGTGACGATAGCCAAGATCCAGATTTAACGAGGTTTCAGCTTTTACATCTACTGGCATCGTTGGCACACCGTTCACCAGAACGACGTTACCGGATGTCGCGTAAACAAAGTTTGGCGGTGCTTTCATGTTTTTCGCCAGACTTGCAAAGACCTGATTGTTATTATCGATCTGGTAGCGGGCACCCAGCTGTGGCAATACCTCAGAGTAGGATTTACTGATATTGTAACCAACACCAGCACCTTCATTTGCGTAGTTCGTGAAATCACGCTTCATCGTTGGTGCACGTACGCCAACGTTGACTTGCAATTTGTCGTTCAACAGGCTGATGGTGTCTTGTACAAAGAATTGATAGCCAGTACTGATAGTTTTCCAGTCACGGGATTGGTATGGCGTTCCGTCAGGACGGTTAATACGACCGTCTTTCAGCCAGATATCAACCGCATTACCGTTGGCATCCACTGCCACCATAGGTCCGAATTGCTCGTGTGTAGCACGTTCGTACCAGAAACCGGCTAACAACTGATGGTTGTCCACGTTATGAGTAACGGACGCTGTGATACCAGGGCGGTTTGTACGTGTCACGCTCGCATTCGCAACAATCACTTTATCCAGTGTATCGCCATCGCCATTCAGGTCAACGCCAGCTGTGTTTTTACCAGTTGCTGGATTCAGGAAACCTGCTTCAGAAACCAGTTTTTGCTGAACACCACCGTTACCGTAGCCATACCAGTAGTAAGGAATGACTTTCACATCTGTGTTTTCACCAATACGCATTTTTCCAGTGACAGAAGCAATCACGTTTTCAAACGGATTCTGTGTCAGCTTGTAGAAAGAGTCTGCGTTTGCCTGACTAGGATCGTTGTCAGCTTTACCTTTGGTCGGTGTCACATGACCAATGAACTTCGTGGAATAGTCATAGTAGTAACCGTTTTTGTTCAGATCAGCCAGCCTGAACGAACTGATATTCTGATTGATTGCGCGGTTATACAGTACAACGCCGCTGACGGAATTGAATTTATCAAAGTCTGTACGGAAACCGAAATCAACGTGATCACGTTTCGCGCCGCCTTCGCCTTTCCATTTGTCGGCCTGAGCATGAGAATAAGAAATAAACAGACGGGAACGGTTATCTGACAACATACCGGTGTCGTAACGCAGGTATGTTTTAGACAGATTCAGGCCGCCAACGGTCTGCATTACGCGGAAACGTTTTGTTTTAGACGGATCGCATGTTGTGATACCGAAGTTACCACCGGTCGCACCGATTTGTGGAGAATCAACGTCCGTAGAACCTTGTGTCACAAACTGTGTGCAAGTGTTTTCCTGATCGACGAATTCTTGTGGATAAACAGCGAAGTTACCTGAGTCATTGACAGGTACGCCATTGATTGTCGCACCGATCTGGTCGCTGTTAAAGCCACGCAGAGTCAGGCCACCGCCAAACAAACCAGTTGCGTCGTAGTTATAGCTATTGACCGCAGGCATCAGCTCCAGCGCTTCGTACGCGTTACCGGTAGGACGTTGTTTTGCCAGCTCTTCTGCAGTAATTGTACTGCGTGCTTTTGGCGCATTTTCCTGCACCATCAGACCCATACCGACTTTTTTGCCGGTAATAGTCACTTGTGTTGAGCTTGTTTGTTCGTTGCTGACTTCCTGTGCTTGCGCAGTGGAAATGCCCATACATGCCAGTTGGCATGCAATCGCGACCATCGACAAACGTGACGGAAACGCTGAAGGCTTCGTAGATTGTTTCATTGACTGCTCCCGGATCAAATTACGGTAAAAAAAATAAAAATTGCGCTGAATCCTGTTCATCATCTCAAGCATTTAACACCGCTTGATGACATCTCCATCACCACACTTTATCGCCAACCTGCTGGCTTTATAAAAAACTCAAGCTGCAAACCACCACATAAAAAGCCTGCCGGTGAGGCGGGCATGCATTTTTTATGCCTGATTTCAAAAAGCAATCGATTGCTAACGCTAAAAATCATAAATCAGCTGAGACGCAAACGATTGCTCTTGCGAACTTCAAAAAAAAGACGCTATATTCTGACGTCTATTTTTGTATAACACTGTTGATTTTTGTGCTGAATGAACAAGAAAAATTCGGATTAATCAGCGGTATATTGATATGTGAAAATAGTCTATCACATAATTTTTTCAACATTACAAAGTGTTACACCCAATTATGAAAGGACGATGACATCTTGGTTTTATATGCATGAAAATGTCACAAATGCACAACAGACGCGCTTTTTTTGGGCAAACATGCGTTCTTTGGGTGAAATTATGCTTGATTTTTATTTGCAAAATATTTTTGAAAGAAATTTTTCTTTCAAAATAGGGCAAACAAGGCTGTGACAAATTGCTTTTGCAGGAAGCTAGGGGTAAAAAACTGGCTCAATACCCTTGACGTTCGTCTGATACGGCGCTATCCCATTCAGAGAAATTCCTTTCGCCTTCGCATACAAAGGCATCACTTCCGGCAAATGACGACGAATTTCAGCAATTCTGTTCTGACCGGCGGGATGTGTGGACAGCCATTGCGGCGGTGCACCTTTATTCACCATCCCCATTTTTTGCCAAAGAGCAACACCGGCGCGAGGGTCATAGCCTGCGCGTGCAGCAATATCGAGGCCAACGATATCGGCTTCCGTTTCGTTATCGCGGGAAAATTTCAGCATGGTGACATTCGCGGCGCCACCTGCAATCGAGCCAGCGATATTCGGATCATACCCTTTGGCTCCGGCAAAAATCTCTACCCCTTTGACGAACAGATTGGCCGCACTCGACTTCACCATTCTTTCGGCGCCGTGTTCACGCAAGGCGTGCGCAATTTCGTGTCCCATCACGATCGCAACTTCGTCATCCGTGAGTTTCAGAGTATCCAAAATCCCGGAATAAAACGCGATCTTGCCGCCGGGCATGCAATAAGCATTGATTTGCTTGGACCCCAGCAAATTAATTTCCCACTTCCACTGCTTCGCCCGCTCATTCCATTTCAAAGAATAGGGAATCAGCTTATTGGCAATTGCTCGCAGACGTACTACCTGCGGATGATTATCAGGACCCAGCGCATGCTGCTTTTCCGCCTGTTGCATGGTTTGTGCATATTGCATTGCCGACTGATTTTCGAGTGAGCCAACCGGCGCAAGTTTACTTAAAAACGAATTTCCACCAATTTTCACGCCATCTTGCGGAGTGCCATTCTGTGCCAATACCGGGCCTGTTATCGCGAAAAAAGCAGCAGCCAGAAGTGTATGCAGTTTCATAATCTAAGCCAGTGAACAAGTTACCTGCAGAAATGGTACTCATACCCCCGGTTTTAAAGATACGGCAATAAAAAATGCTGTATGTCGCAGAAACCGGGTCATTAAACTACGCCTGACGCTTACGCAACCGAAAGACCGCGAGACTGCCGCGTAAGTTGGGCAGGAAGTGCACCGGTTGTCCCTCGTGCAGGGCAACACATTGCATCACTTCCAGACCGACTTCATTGGCCAGATCGGCAAAATCATAAATCGTTGCACAACGGACATTCGGTGTGTCATACCACTGATACGGCAAGGATTTCGATACCGGCATTTTTCCCAGCAATAATGCGGTACGGTGCGGCCAGTAGCCAAAATTCGGAAAAGAGACGATGGCTTCACGACCGACGCGGGCAATATCACGCAACAAAGGTTCCACATGTTTCATCATCTGTAACGACGATAAACACAACACGGTATCAAAAGCATTGTCATCAAACATGCCCAGACCATTTTCCATGTCTTGCTGTATCACATTAACGTGACGCTTCGCGCAGGCCAGCGTTTTGTCGTCCGCGATTTCGATACCATAACCACTGCATTGCTTATCGGTTTGCAGATAATCAAGCATGACCCCATCGCCGCAGCCTACATCCAGCACTTGTGAACGTGGCTGTATCCAGTCGGCAATAAATGCCAGATCGGGGCGCAACTGGTTTAATTCTGCAAAATTCATGCTGACACTCCTTTCAGTTCTGCCGCAATACGATCGAAATACGCGGCGACCAGATTCAGATAACGGGAATCGTCCAGCAGGAAAGCATCATGTCCGTGCGGCGCATCAATTTCGGCATAACTGACGGTACGTTTATTGCTGATTAAGGCTTTCACTATTTCACGGCTGCGCTCAGGTGCAAAACGCCAGTCGGTGGTGAATGATGCCAGTAAAAACTGTGCTTTGGTTGACGCCAGCGCTTTGGTCAGATCGCCACCGGTATGGCGGGCGGGGTCAAAATAATCCAGCGCTTTGGTGATCAGCAAATAGGTATTGGCATCAAAGTAATCTGAAAATTTATCGCCCTGATAGCGGAGATAAGATTCAATTTCAAAATCGACACCATAGCCAAACTGGTAGTCATCCGACCTCAGATCACGTCCGAATTTTTCGGCCATATCGTCATCCGACAAATACGTGATATGCCCTATCATCCGTGCCACCCGTAAGCCACGGCGCGGAACGACGCCATGTGCATAGAAATCACCACCGTGGAAATCCGGATCGGTCAGTATCGCCTGCCGCGCAACATCATTAAAGGCGATGTTCTGCGCCGACAGTTTGGGGGTCGATGCGATGACCACGCAGTTCCGCAAGCGATCCGGATACAGAATACTCCATGCCAGCGCCTGCATGCCACCCAGTGAGCCACCCATGACCGCAGCAAATTGCTGTATCCCCAGAACATCTGCCAGACGTGCCTGCGCGTTGACCCAGTCCTCTACGGTGACCACAGGAAAATCGGCACCATAGGGTTTGCCCGTAGCAGGGTTCGTATGCATGGGGCCAGTGGAACCGAAACAGGAACCAAGATTATTGACGCCGATGACAAAAAAACGGTTGGTATCCACAGGTTTGCCTGGGCCGACCATGTTGTCCCACCAGCCTATATTCTTGGGCTGGTCGGCGTAGTAACCTGCGACGTGATGAGATGCATTCAAGGCATGACAAATAAGGACGGCATTCGATTTGTCTGCATTTAAGCTGCCGTAGGTTTCTACCATCAAGGTATAACCGGCAATTGATGCGCCACTCTGTAAAGACAACGGTGCCTCAAAGTGAAACGCCTGTGGTGTCACAGCACCAACGGATCCAGGTAAGACTGACATACACTCTTCCATCGAGAAAATTCTCGTTCAAAAACTAAGGAAGGCTAAAAGAAGGGCTGAATGTGAAGGAAGGCAAGCTGCATTCAAGCTCGCTTTAGCCGTATTTATTGTCCGGAAGTTTTCCAGACCGCGCCCGCAAGCTGATTTTCAAATCGGCGCCTGTATTTCATTCCAATTCTGATTAAATAGGAGAACAAGGCGCGTGTCCGCAGACAGTGCTTCAGCACGGCAAGGGTACAGCAACGACGTTATCGTATTTAATGAGCTTTGGAATAAGTCGATAAGGATAACGAACTCCAGCTTCATCGTCAAACCAGTTCAGGATTCAGTGCAGCGTTTTGCCAAGCGCTTCCATATTGCTCAGAGTTTCCTGTATGACAGCAGAATCATAGCTGCGCAGAATCTTTTTCACGTATGGCTGCAAACTCTCAAACCGGGTATTCAGAATCGCCTGTTTAATCTCTGGCAACAAAGCAGCAGGCATGGATAATTCCCGGAACCCCATGCCGACCAATAAACGGGTCAGACGCAGATCACCCGCCATACCGCCACAAATTGACAGGGGAATCCCGGCTTTTTCTGCGGTACTGACGATCATCTGCAACAGCTGCAAAATCGCCGGATGCAAATCATCATACAAATGCGCAACTTCATGATCCGCGCGGTCAATTGCCAGCGTGTACTGAATCAGATCATTCGTGCCGACAGACAAAAAGTCGAGTTTTTTCACAAACATCGGCAACGCCAGCGCCGCTGCAGGAACTTCTATCATCGCGCCAACCGGAATGCTCGCATCAAACTCTTTCTTTTCTGCCGTCAGCTCTTTCTTGGCCTGCACGATCAGTTGCAAGGTCTGCTCAATTTCAAATCCATGCGCCATCATGGGAATCAGAATTTTCACCGGGCCAAATGCAGATGCGCGCAAAATGGCCCGTAATTGCGTCAGAAACAGCTGCGGCTCGGCCAGACAATAGCGTATCGCGCGCAAACCTAAGGCAGGATTGAGAATATTGTGTTCAGCCGCTTCCAGCGGTTTGTCTGCGCCGACGTCTAAGGTGCGGATGGTGACCGGACGGCCTTTCATGCCAAGTACTGCCTTACGATACGCATCAAACTGCTCTTCTTCGCTTGGCAACTGATGCTGTTCGCCACTGCGCTCCATAAACAGGAATTCGGAACGGAACAAGCCAACACCGCTGGCGCCCGCCTCAAGCGCCGATGCGGTATCGCCTGGTAACTCGATGTTTGCCAGCAGGGTGATTTCAACACCGTCCTGCGTCACCGCCGGTGTTTTTTTGAGCTTGGAAAGTTTTTTTCGTTGTTTAAGCAGCTGCGCCTGGCGTTCACGATATTGTTCCAGCACCATCGTCGGCGGCGCAACGATGACCACGCCGGCATCGCTGTCAATGATCAGCCAGTCGTCCTGCTCTATCAGTTGCGACGCGTTCCCCATGCCGACAACAGCGGGAATACCCAGACTGCGTGAAACGATGGCGGTATGCGAATTCTGCCCGCCTTCATCGGTGACGAATCCTGTGAAGGCGACATCGCGGAACTGCATCATATCTGCCGGAGAAATGTCTCTGGCGACCACCACCATGTTAGCGGTGCGTTCATCAATACCGTCGGAAGAAAGAACCTGACTTGAAGAGCCGGTCAGCACTTTCAACACCCGCTCGGCAACCTGCTGAATATCGGCTTTGCGTTCGCGCAGATAATCGTCTTCAATTTCATCGAACTGCGCCGACAGTTCCTCGACCTGCGTCACAAGTGCCCATTCGGCGTTGTAGTGACGAGTACGGATGATATCGAGCGGTGCTTCCGACACCATGGGGTCGGATAAAATCAGGGCATGGACATCGAGAAATGCTCCGAGCTCAGTCGGTGCATCCTGTGGCAATTCTGCCCAGATCTCCTGTAACTCGACGTGAACTTGCGCAATTGCGTCTTGCAGGCGCTGCACTTCCGCTTCAATTAATTCCTGCGCAACCAGATAGTGTTTCACATCCAGCGCGGCCGGACGCAGCAAATGCGCACGCCCTATCGCGATTCCGCGTGAAACCGGGATACCTTGCAATGTAAATGATGCCATGCCTTGTCCCTAATGTTCTAGATTGCCTTCATCCACTACGCCGGCAGGCAAATGAATGAAGACGACAACGCTGCAAGACCATCGCACCCGGAACGCTGCTTATGGTCTGAGCGGAAAGCCCCTTTTACTCGCCTTCACCAAATTTGTCGTTGATGAGGCCGACGATTGCGTCAAAGCATTCCTGCTCATCGGCACCATCGGTTTCCAGCATGATTTTGCTACCCTTGCCCGCTGCCAGCATCATCACACCCATGATGGATTTGCCATTGACACGACGACCATTGCGGGTCACCCAGACTTCACTCTTGAATTTACTTGCCAGTTGCGTAAATTTGGCCGATGCACGCGCATGCAGACCAAGTTTGTTCACAATTTCAATTTCTTGTTGGATCATGCTGTACTTTCAACTCTCTGATTCTCTGATTAATTCGGTGCCAGCCGGATACGGTTATCTATCCGCAGCGCGCCATTCTGTCCTCCTGCCAGCGCCATTTCGACGACCACATCCAGTGTGTCATTACGGTAAGTAATCGCCCGCAACAACATCGGCAGGCTGATACCGGCAATGGTGGCGACCTGATCCGGCTCGCCGAGCTGGCGACAGCAGTTCGATGGCGTTCCCCCAACGATATCCGTCATCACCAGCACGCCGGAACCGTCATTGAGACGCTCAACCGCTGCCAGCGCCAGACGGTGAACATCGTCCGTGTCCTGGTCGGCAATGACATCTATCGCCTCCAGACGTTCAGGCATACCGCGGAAAACATGGGCTGCCGCCTGGATAAATGCCGAGCCTAAAGGCGCGTGAGTCATTAACAGTATTCCAACCATAATTTCTCAAAATAGAGGGAGTATGTGTCAATTTACACTTAATCCCTTTGATTTTATAAGGGGGTTACAACATACCCCGGGGAGTATATTAATGCCCGGAAACTGCCGTTTCAAGCGCATCGATAAACATCGCAGCCACATCCACGCCTTTTTGCTGCGTAATTTCCTGGAAACAGGTTGGGCTGGTCACGTTGACCTCGGTCAGGCAATCGCCAATGACGTCTAATCCTACCAGCAACAAGCCTCTTTGATAAAGCTGCGGCGCCAAAGTCTGCGCAATCTCAAGATCGCGTGCCGACAATTCCTGCGCCACGCCAACCCCACCCGCGGCCAGATTGCCACGCACTTCGCCATTTTGCGGGATCCGCGCCAGCGCATAGGGCACGACCTTGCCACCGATGAGCAAAATACGTTTGTCACCATTGACGATCTCGGGGATATAACGCTGGATCATGATGGTACGGCTGCCGTTGAGCGTCAGGGTTTCGATCACGGAGCCCAGATTCATGCCGTCGGCACGAATCCGGAAAATGCCGGCACCACCCATGCCATCAAGCGGCTTCAGAATGATGTCCTCATGTTCGCGGTGAAAAGCACGGATACGCTGCTCATCGCGCGTCACCAGCGTCGGTGCGGTGAACTGACTGAATTGCGCAATGCTCAGTTTTTCGTTGTGATTACGTATCGCCGCCGGCTTATTGAAAACGCGTGCGCCCTGCTGTTCTGCCATTTCCAGCAAATAGGTCGCGTAGATATATTCCATATCAAACGGCGGGTCTTTGCGTTGCAATACCGCGTCAAAGGCGCTCAGCGGCAACGCTTCCGGCGCATCAGCGCGATACCAGTCTTCACTGTCACCGGTCAGCGTGATTTTGCTGATGCTGGCAATGACTTTGCCACCTTCCAGCGCCATGTCTGCCGGACCGAACGCATACACCGTATAACCACGTCTGACTGCTTCGCGCATCATCGCGAAAGTGGAATCTTTATAAGTCTTGAATTGCGACAGCGGGTCAGTCAGAAAGGCGATTTTCATGATAATTTTTTTGAAAATGACGGTACACCGGGAGTAAGCCGGCATGCCGGTTAATAAACTTCAGGATCAGGATCCGTTTTTTCCAGTTCCAGTGAGGCAGCCAGTAATGCCAGCCGCGCCACCACACCATACATGTAAAAACGATTCGGCGCTGCCGTGCCGGGTTTTGCCTTCATATCCGGCACCGCATGTTGCTGCGCAAATGCCAGCGGTACAAACTGCATTCCCGGGGCGTTCAGGTTTTCGTCAGTACCGCGCTCTTCATTCACACGGTAAAAGCCGCCGACGACATAGCGATCGATCATATAGACGACCGGTTCAGCGACGGAATCTTTGATCTGCTCAAAGGTGTAAACCCCCTCCTGCACGATCACATCCGTCACGGCAATCCCGTCTTTATTGACGGACATTTTGTTGCGCTGTTTACGGTTCAGCTCACGCACTTCGTCGGAATGATGCACCGTCATGATGCCCATGCCATAGGTTCCGGCATCCGCCTTGACGATCACGAACGGTTTTTCTTTAATGCCGTACTCTTTGTATTTCTTACGGATTTTCGCCAGTATCGTATCGACCGCGGCCACCAGCGCATCTTCCCCTGTGCCATCGTCAAAATTAATGCCGTTAACTTTGGTGAAAAACGGATTAAGCATCCACGGGTCAATATCGACCAGCTTGGCAAATTTTTTCACGACTTCATCATACGATGAAAAATGATTGCTCTTGCGGCGCACAGACCAGCCCGCATGCAATGGCGGCAGCAGTGTCTGTTCATTCAGTTCTTCGAGTATGGCCGGTATGCCTGCCGACAAATCGTTATTGAGAACAATCGTGCAGGGATCAAAATTTTTCAGCACCAGACGTCGGCCATTTTCCGAACGCTCCAGCGGTTCAAGTATCAGCTGACTACCATCCGGCAGATCAATCGGCGTCGGCTCGGTGATGTCGGCTGATAAAGAACCGAGGCGCACGTTCAGACCAGTCTGACGGAAAATCTGCATCAGGCGGGCAATGTTTTGCAGATAAAAGGGATGACGTGTATTGGTTTCCGGGATCAGCAGCAGGTTTTTAGCATCCGGGCAATATTTCTCTATCGCCGCCATCGCTGCCTGCACGGACAAGGGTAACATTTCTGTCGCCAGATTATTGAAGCCACCGGGGAACAGATTGGTATCCACGGGCGCTAATTTAAACCCCGCATTGCGTAAATCGACGGAACAATAAAATGGCGGAGTGTGTTCCTGCCACTCGAGGCGGAACCAGCGCTCAATGGCAGGCGTAGCCTCCAGAATTTTCTTTTCGAGATCGTGCAGTGGCCCGTTGAGAGCCGTGACAAGATGCGGAACCATAGTGACCTTTTTGATAAGCTGCCTGAGTCACCGGCAACTTTCGCCAATATCAGGGCAGCGTGCCGGCTTTTTTTAAGACTCTCTTAGATTGGGATGAAACGAAAAGAATCAAGTCAAGCCTGTGAATATCCCTACGGAATTCAGGATGATTTTGTCAGCAGGCTGAAATGTTCGACGGTTGGTGGCGCCGCAAAAAACGGACCGACAATCGCGCGCCATTGCAAAAAGGCAGGCGACTCACGGAAGTCAACGGTGTGATTTTCCAGTGTTTCCCAAAAAATCATGAGGACATAGCGTTCCGGTGACTCTATTCCCTTATTCACTTTAAAACCGCGGAAACCTTTGGCTTTAGAGATGACTTCATCCAGCCCGCGCTGAATCGCGGCGTCAAATTGTTCTTGTTGTCCTGGATGAATACGGATGTCGGCAAGTTCGAGAATCATGTTTGGCTCTTTAAAATGGAATGTCTGAAATATCTGTTGCGTGTTCTATTATGGCACCAATCGGGCGTAAATCAGACCAGCCCCCGCTCACTCAATTCCCGCTTCACATAGGCGTAAAACACTGGCGCAGCGACCACACCCGGCACCCCGAACAGGGTTTCCATCACCAGTATGGCCGTCAGCAGCTCCCAGGCCCGCGCATTGACTTGCTCTCCGATGATGCGGGCATTGAGGAAATATTCAGCTTTATGAATCACGATCATAAAAACCAGTGAAGCAATTGCCATATTCAGCGAGTGCGATAAAGCAACAATCACGATCACAGAATTAGAAATGATATTGCCGGCAACAGGAATCAGACCTGCCAGAAAAGTAATCGCAATCATGGTTTTGGTCAGTGGCAGATGCACACCGGCTAACGGAAGAATGACGAGCAGATAAATCGCTGTCAATACGGTGTTGATCAGAGAGATTTTGAATTGCGCAAAGACGATTTTATGGAAAATCTGCGCAAAGACGGCAACGCGCTGATGTAAGGCAGCAGCAAACGGTTTGTGGTTAGTGTCGCCACTGGCATCGCGCAAGGCTACCATGCTGCCGATAACCATCCCCAGCAATAAATGTACGATCAGGTGGCCTGCTTCCGGCACCAGCAACTTTGCTTCCCCCGCGTGCTCCCGCAACCAGTGTGTGATCATCGTCTGTAACGCATCAACATCTTCCGGAATATTGGCACTCATCCACTGCGGTACCTGGCTGCGCGATGATTCCAGAATATCAGCCAGTCTTTGCAGCAGATTATGCAAATTCCCTGCATCACTGCGCAAAAACACATGACAACCCCAGGTTGCTAAAAGCAAACTGATGATTAAAATGGCAGACAATAAAGCCACTGCAATCATGCGCGGCTGTCGATGACTGAGCCTGTGTGCAATCATTGGTGTCAGCATGTGTACCAGCGAGTACACCAGCAAGCCGGAAAATAAGGCTAGCAATAAGCCCGCTTTCAACACTAAAAATAAACCGACTGCCGCCACGATATACGATGCATACACTGAAGCACTTAGTTTGGGAGTTACCATCACGCGAGTTCCTTTTTATAAGAGATGGCCAGTTGCCATCATCAACATCAGACAGTGATCAGCCCCGTGAGTCAGACAACCAACAACCTGATGCTGTTACAGCCACAATACGCGCACATTTAACCATAATGCAGGCAAATACATCGACGGTAAAAACAGGGATATTTGATCGGCGTTGATTATCAGCCCGGCGACATCCTTTGCAGCGGCGGCACAGGCGATCTGGCGAGTAGCGGCAGTCTGTGGCAAAGTTCAGAAACATGGCTGAAACATAGATTTACATCTTTCTTGTCGTCCGTATCGGAACCTGAAGCGTTAAATGAGGACTAAACTGAATTGATGGTCACTTGCATCGAGGTAAATATGACATTCACACAGAAACAACTCTCCGCTGCCGCTGCTGTGCTGGCGCTCACCAGCGTCGGTTCGATCGCACAGGCTGCAGATTTTGAGGATTATGCACGCGTCATCAACGTCACCCCACAAGTCGAGCAAGTCAATATGCCGCGTCAGGAATGCCGGACTGAATACGAGACTATCCAGCGTCCGCAAGAACGCAGTAATTCGGGCGGCATCATTGGTGGTATCGCCGGCGGTCTGCTCGGCAGTCAGGTTGGTGGCGGTAATGGCCGGATCGCAGCAGCAGCAGCTGGTGCGCTGACCGGCGCTATCGTCGGCGACCGTATGGACAATAATGGCTACAATGGTCAGCAAGGCTACGATAGTCGTCCGGTTCGTCAATGCAGAACCGTTGACAACTGGCAGACCCGCAACAATGGCTATGCGGTCACTTATGAGTACAACGGCCGCACTTATACCTCGGTCATGCCTTATGATCCGGGTTCACGTCTGCGCTTACATGTTTCGCTGACACCTCGTCCTTAAGAATTGATCAGAAACGGCTAAATACCGTTGCTTGAATACAAAATGCCGCTAAATGCGGCATTTTTTTCGTCTTCATTTCCACATGGAAAGTATTTTCCGGCGCATATCCGGCCGAAATCACATGGGTTTATAGTATGATCACGGCCAAACTTTATGCATACGCTCCGTCTCCAGTCCATGAAAAACATGTTAAAAAAATACGGTCTGCTGGTATGGCTTTCTCTGTTACTGATTGCCGGTTTTGTCTTCACCACCGTTGCCGGCTACATCGTCTCGCGCGATACGATACAACAGGGGATATCTGAACAGACCCTGCCTATCACCGGGGATAATGTTTATTCGGAGATTCAAAAAGACATACTGCGGCCGGTATTCGTGTCTTCACAGATGGCTCATGACACTTTTGTCCGCGACTGGATCATCAACGGCGAAGATGATCAGGAACAGATCACCAAATATCTGAAAGAAATCAAACTCAAAAATAAAGCGATCTCCAGTTTTCTGATTTCAGATAAATCCCGCAACTATTATTACGCTGACGGTTTGTTAAAGCAGGTCAAAGAAGGCGAACCGCGTGATGCCTGGTTTTTCCGTGTGAAAAATCTCAAATCTTCCTACGAAACCAATGTCGATCTGGATCTCGCCAACCACGATGCAGTCACGATCTTCGTCAACTACCGGATTTTTGATTACCAGGGACAATTTATCGGCGCCACCGGCATAGGACTGACGCTCAATACTCTCAAGCATCTGATTGACAGCTACCAGAAACGCTTTGATCGCCAGATTTACTTTGCTGACAGGCAAGGCAGAATCACTCTGGCTGGCAGTAACTTCAGCAAACAAGGCGAAAATATTCAGACCATCAATGGCATAGGCAGCATCTCTGCGAAAATTCTGGCGAATCACAGCAGCGAATCCATGCACCTGGACTATCAGGGCAATAACGGCATGGTGCTCGTCAACTCGCGCTATATTCCTGAGCTTGGCTGGCATTTACTGGTAGAACAGGATGCCAGTTCCGGCATGCAACCCGTGCACAATGTTTTTTTGCTCAATATTGGTCTCAGCGCTGCCATTACGATTCTGATCATGGTGATGGTGCTGCTCACTGTGCGCCGCTACCAGAAACGCCTGGAAAAATGTGCATCGACGGATTCCCTGACAAATCTGCTGAATCGGCATGCTTTTGATTTCGTCTTTCAGCAAAGTCTGCTCGACAGCGAGCGCACACGCCAGCCTCTGTGTGCGATTCTGCTGGATATTGATTTCTTCAAAAAAATTAACGACAAACACGGTCATCTGATCGGTGATCACGTCCTCAAAGAAATCGCTGCAATCGCTAAACGTTCTTTACGGGAAAGTGACGTTATCTGCCGCTGGGGTGGCGAAGAGTTCCTGATTTTGCTGAAAAACTGTACGCTGGAAAAAGCAACTTCCATCGCTGAAACCTTACGTAACACCATTGCCAATAACGATTTTTCACGCACGACCGACCTCACCCGCACACCACTGTCTGTCACAGTCAGCATGGGTGTCGCAGAATGCCGGACCAGCGAAACCGAGGATAGCGTATTTGAACGCGCGGATCAGGCTTTGTATCAGGCCAAAGCCAACGGACGGAACAGTGTTTATTTTTCTGAATGATGTTTGCGGGTCGCTAATTCAACGGTGGGAGTGACAAACGCCTGATACAACTCTCCCGCTGCCTGATCCCACTGAGAAACGACCGCCTGCTGCCGGCTGACCGTTGTCATATCGCCGCGCGCGATCGGCCCGGTCAGTGCTGCGGGTGCTCCGAGCTGAAATACATTCTCCAGTGACTGACGTGCCAGCGGCTGCGCCATTGCCCGCGCCAGTTCAGGTGGAATCCCAGCCGACTCATAAGCACGCAATGCAACGTCCATCAGACTCACCAGATAATTGCTGGCAAACACCGAACCTGCGTGATACAACAATTTCGATTCAGCGCTGATCTCAACCGTTTGCGCACCGATGGCCTGCATCGCCGGCAATAATACGTCCAGAGCCCGGCGATCACCTTCGAGACTGCATATGGTTCCGGAAAAATGATCCGCTACTGCTTGCGGATCTGCGAAGCTGCGTACCGGATGCACGCTGGCCACCACCGCGCCAGATGAGGCAGCCGCAACAAGTTCAGTGGATGCCTTCGAGCCGCTGCAATGAAACACGATAGTATGTTCATTGATCAGTCCTCGTTCACTTAAAGCATTGCAAACATCGGAAATATGATCATCGCCGACCGCCAGCATCCAGACATCTGCCGCAACTAATTCCTGCCAGTTGGCAAGTGCAGCACCGGCACCAATAAACGTCCGGGCAGCCTGGGCGCTGGCAGATGTCCGGTTCAATATCTGTGTGACAGAAAATACGTTCTGTTGCTGAAAGCAGCGCCCAAATACCTGACCGACTTTGCCGGCACCGACTATCGCCATCGTCTTCATGCGACCACCGGTTCAGGATAACGCCGCAAACCTTCCAGATTCAGTATCGTGATGCCGCCATAATCAACGGACAGCAATTGCTTCTTTTCGAGCAGTTGCAAAGCCTGATTCGCTCTTTGCCGCGACACACTGGAAATATAGCCAATCTCCTCCTGCGATATCTGCAATTGCATACTGCTGCCGGGATTCAGATAAGGATGAAACATCGCCGCCAGACAACGCGCGACGCGGGTATCAGGATCAAGCATGCGATCATATTCCACCAGAGAAATAAACAAGCCCAGCCGTTCGTTCAACTGATGCAAAAGAAAGCGATTGAATGGAATGCTGTTATCCAGCAAAAACGTGAAGGTGCTGCGCGGCATGTACGCGACGCGGGTATCACGCAAGGCAACAACGTCATAACGGCGCGGCTCAGTTTTTAATAAGGAGCCTTCGCCGAACCAGCCGCCCGCCAGCATACAGCTGAAGGTAACCGTTTTTCCTTCCGGCGAAATACTGCTCATTTTCAGAAAGCCGTCGAGCACGCCCATCCAATGATCGACAGGATCGCCTTTACGGCAAACATAACCACCGGCCGGAATAAAGCGCTCCACCACCTCTTCCTCGACTTTTTGCATGTGATCCGGCGCCAGCATGTGCGCCCACATTGTCTTTGCCAAGCCTTGTTTCAGTTCACTTTTTATATTCGCCATATTTGTGCAACGCACCACCGAAAGTTGGTTCATTCCGTCAGATTGTCAGTCAAACGACAGCCGCAGCTGATACAAGCAACTAGTATCTGATCAACAAAAATAATTATTCAGGATCGACAGATTATCATCCGGCCTCAATACACCGACCGCCGGAATACATGACCGTCATCCTGATGGAGACATTGTAAGCGAGCTGACACATAATCCAGCCACTTAAACACCGTTTCGATTTACGTATTCAACGGTAACGACAATGCCACCCAGCTTGCAGTAGCCACAGATAACAACCGCAGTAAGTCTGATGTAAGACGCAGTACAGAAACTCATAAAAAAAGAAGCAATCATACTGGCTGCTTGAACGATCAGAGTATCGTACAGCTGACCAGACAGGCCAAAACAAATAAGGCTGGTGGTGGAGACATGACAAAGACAGAGAACACAACGTTCCCGCGACTGTTGCTGGAACACGGAACAACACGTCCGCAGCATCCGGCGTTCCGTGAAAAAGATCTGGGCATCTGGCAAACCTGGAACTGGCAACAGGTCAACGAAGAAGTGCGCGCGCTCGCCTGTGGTCTGGCAGCACAGGGATTTCAGCGCGGCATGAACCTCGCGATTATCGGTGATAATCGCCCGCGCCTATACTGGGCGATGATGGCAGCACAGTGCCTCGGTGGTATTCCGGTGCCTTTGTATCAGGATGCGCCGGCAGCCGACATGGCGTATGTGCTGGAAAACGCAGAAATTGCTTTTGCCGTTGTCGAAGATCAGGAGCAGGTCGATAAATTACTCGACATCAAACAGCACTATGCCGGCATACAGCACATCTGTTTTGAAGATGAACGCGGCATGCGGCATTATCATCAGCCAGAGCTGATCTCCTATGCAGCTTTGCAGGAAACCGGGCGCATGTATGACCGTACCCATCCTGAATTTTTCTTACAGCAGATCGGACTCGGGCAACCTGAAGATACCGCGGTCATGCTGTACACCTCGGGCACAACCGGTAAGCCCAAAGGCGTGTGCCAGAGCCATCGCTCATTCATGACCGCTGCTGTCGGTGGTGCAGGTTTTGATCAACTGAGCGCCGGCGAAGATATACTTTCCTATCTGCCGATGGCGTGGGTTGGCGATCACTTGTTTTCATTTGCACAGGCGCTGGTCACAGGCTTTACCGTCAACTGTCCGGAATCCAGCGAAACCGTGCTGACTGATTTGCGTGAAGTTGGTCCTACCTATTATTTCGCACCGCCACGCGTGTTTGAAAACATGCTGACCACCGTCATGATACGCATGGAAGATGCAGGCGCTGTCAAACAGCATCTGTTTCAGTATTACATGGAAATCGCACGGCAGTATGGTGCCGACATTCTTGATGGCAAGCCGGTTTCAGCCCTCGCCAGACTCAATTACCGCATCGGCGAATTTCTGATTTACGGGCCGCTGAAAAATGTACTCGGCTTATCGCGTGTCAGAGTCGCGTATACCGCGGGTGCTGCAATTGGCCCTGATCTGTTCCGTTTCTATCGCTCTATCGGCATCAATCTGAAGCAGTTGTATGGCTCCACCGAAACCTGTGCCTACGTTTGCCTGCAACCGGATGGCAACATCAAATTTGACAGCGTCGGTCAGGCTGCACCGGGTGTGCAAGTGACGCTGGCAGAGAATGGTGAAGTGCTGGTGAAATCGAGCGCCATGCTGACCGGTTACTACAAACGACCGGATGCGACCGCCGAAGTCATCGATGAACAGGGCTATTTCCATACTGGTGATGCCGGTATCTTTGACGGAGAAGGGCATCTGAAAATCATCGACCGCGCCGCGGATGTCGGCAAGCTCACCAATGGTGATATCTTTGCACCGAACTACATCGAAAACAAACTCAAGTTTTTCCCTTTCATCAAAGAGGTTGTCGCCTTTGGTCATGACAGAGACCATGTCTGCGCCTTCATCAACATTGATATGGAAGCCGTCGGCAACTGGTCAGAACGCCGCGGCATCGCCTATTCCGGTTATACCGATCTGGCTGCCAAAGCTGAAACCTATCAGCTCATCATGTCGTGCATAGAAAAGGTGAATGCTGATCTGGCCAATGAAACCCTAATGGCAGGCACACAGATACATCGCTTCCTGATCCTGCACAAAGAGCTTGATCCGGACGACGACGAGCTGACCCGTACACGCAAAGTCCGGCGCAAATTTATTGCAGAAAAATATGCGGTACTGATAGAAGCGCTGTATTCAGGCAAACGCTCGCAATACATAGAAACGCAAGTCAAATTTGAAGATGGTCGCCAGGGCACTGTCAGTGCCGACCTGCACATCAGTGATGTCAAGACATTTGCTGCCCAGCAGCATGCGGCATAAGGAAAAGCAATGACCAATAACAGAAAAACCGGTGAAGTCATTCTTGATTTGCAAGGCATTTCCTTGTCGTTTGGTGGCGTCAAAGCGCTGACAAATATTTCGTTCAACGTCAGAGAACACGAAATCCGCGCGATTATCGGCCCAAACGGTGCAGGTAAAAGCTCGATGCTGAATGTAATCAATGGTGTGTACCGGCCGCAGGAAGGGCAGATCACCTACCGTGGCCGCCAGCGCAAAGATATGAATACCTATGCGGCGGCGAAAAGCGGCATCGCCCGCACGTTTCAGAACATCGCTCTGTTTAAGGGAATGAGCGTGCTCGACAACATCATGACGGGGCGAAATCTGAAGATGAAATCCAATTTCCTGATGCAGGCACTGTATCTGGGGCCTGCGCGCAGAGAGGAAATTGCTCACCGTGAAAAAGTCGAAGAAATCATCGATTTTCTGGAAATTCAGCACATCCGCAAAACGCCGGTCGGACGATTGTCTTACGGTTTGCAAAAGCGGGTTGAGCTCGGTCGTGCGCTTGCCGCTGAACCTGAGATTTTATTGCTGGATGAACCGATGGCCGGTATGAACGTCGAGGAAAAACAGGACATGAGCCGTTTCATCCTTGACGTGAATGATCAGCTCGGCACCACTATTGTTCTGATCGAACATGATATGGGCGTCGTGATGGATATTTCTGACCGGGTTGTCGTTTTGGATTACGGTAAAAAAATCGGCGACGGCACACCGGCTGAAGTGCTGGCAAATCAGGAAGTGATCAATGCCTATCTTGGCGTTGCACACTGACACCACCGTCTTGAGGAAAACAAAATGAATCTCAGTTTTTTCTTTGAAGTGCTCATCGGTGGCTTGCTGTCCGGCGTGATGTATGCACTGGTTGCACTAGGTTTTGTGCTGATCTACAAAGCCTCCGGCGTATTCAATTTCGCGCAAGGGGCGATGGTGTTTTTTGCCGCCCTGACCTGTGTTGGTCTCAGTGAAAAATTTGATCTGTCGATGTGGGTCGCCATACCGCTGACGATGGCAGTGATGATCGTCCTGGGTCTGGCAATCGAAAAAATCGTCTTGCGACCACTGGTTAATCAACCGGAAATCACGCTCTTCATGGCCACCATCGGTCTGACCTTTTTCATCGAAGGGCTGGCGCAATTACTGTGGGGTTCACAACCGCACAAGCTGACCTTACCGATCGAAGACGTGCCTATCGAATTTCTGATGGAAAAATTCAATATTCTGGTGTCGCAGTTTGACGTGATTGCCGCCCTGATCTGTGCTGTTCTGGTCATCGGTCTGGCACTGCTGTTTTCCAAAACAAAAATCGGACGCGCGCTGCGGGCAGTTGCGGACGATCATCAGGCCGCGCTGGCAGTCGGTATTCCGTTGCAACAAATCTGGGGCATCGTCTGGGCGGTTGCCGGTTTTGTCGCACTGGTGGCAGGTTTGCTGTGGGGTGCACGTAATGGGGTGCAGTTTGCACTGACGTTTGTTGCACTGAAAGCGCTGCCAGTGCTGATTCTGGGCGGTTTCACGTCGGTACCCGGCGCAATCGTTGGTGGTCTGATTATCGGTGCCTCAGAAAAACTGGCAGAAGTGTATATCGGCCCTCTGGTCGGTGGCGGTATCGAGGGCTGGTTCCCGTATGTACTGGCATTGCTGTTTCTGCTGGTACGGCCGGAAGGTTTGTTTGGCGAAAAAATCATACGCAGGATTTAAACCACATTGTTCTGAGCAACCACCAATCATATTCTGCCTTGCCAGACAAAAATGGCTGGTAAGGCGCATGAATACGAAGACTTACACTAAGACTTGTATTAAGACTTAAGGAAACACTATGTTCTATCGTGAAGCAGGACAATTTAAAACCAGCTATCAGGCAGACAACCAGATATTTCCACTGCGCCAGGACAGAATCGGCGTTGCCCTGTTGCTGTGCGCCGCTTTTTTTGCGGTACCATTGCTCGCCTCTGATTATGCTTTTTCCGCGATCTTTATTCCTTTTCTGATTTTTTCACTGGCGGCACTGGGCTTAAATATCCTGACTGGCTACGCCGGGCAATTGTCGCTGGGTTCGGCTGCATTCATGGCAGTCGGTGCGTTTGCTTCCTACAATTTCATGCTGCGTATACCTGGTATTCCAATCTTGCTGGCATTTGTCCTCGGCGGTATTTCAGCGGCAATGGTCGGTATCGCTTTCGGTTTACCGTCGCTGCGCATACGTGGTTTTTATCTGGCTGCCGCGACGCTGGCAACGCAGTTTTTTGTGGTCTGGTGTCTGACTAAAATCCAATGGTTCACCAATTACAGTGCTTCCGGAGTAATCACCGCACAGGAAATTGAGATCATGGGCATGAGCTTCAACACACCGGTCAAAAAATATCTGCTGACTTTAGGCATCGTCTGTGTGATGGCCTTACTGGCAAAGAATATGGTGCGTTCAAACGTTGGTCGTTCGTGGATGGCAGTGCGTGATATGGACGTTGCCGCAGAAGTGATCGGATTCCGGCTGATGCGTACCAAGCTGCTGGCGTTTGCCGTGTCTTCGTTTTACTGCGGCATCGCGGGTGCGTTATATGCCTATGCTTATCTGGGCACGGTCGAACCGGAAGCCTATAACCTCGATCTGTCTTTCCGCATTTTGTTCATGATCATCATCGGCGGCGTCGGCTCTATTCTCGGTTCATTTCTTGGTTCGGCATTTATCGTTTTGCTGCCGGTATTTCTGAATCTGATCGCCCATTTTTTATCGTTACCGACCAACATCGCGTCGAATCTTGAATTGATGGTATTCGGCGCGCTGATTATTTTCTTTCTGATTGTTGAACCACATGGCCTTGCACGTTTGTGGCAGATCACGAAAGAAAAACTGAGATTATGGCCTTTCCCGCATTAAGTTTTTACTGTCGTCGTTTTTATAAATACAGAACGCCATGATGAAGGCGTCGTTCTACCCATACAACCAACAGGAGACAACATGAAACTGATGAAATCAATACTACTGGCATCGGCAATGATAGGTGCGGTGAATGTGGCACAGGCAGATGACCAGTACATTCCACTGCTCTCATACCGCGTCGGCCCTTACGCGGCGGGTGGCTCCGGCTTTTACGGCGGTGTCATTGATTACTTCAATCTGGTCAATGCCAAAGGCGGACTCAATGGCGTCAAGATTACATGGGAAGAGTGCGAGACTGAATACAATGCCTCGCGTGGTGTTGAATGCTATGAACGACTGAAAAAAGCACAAGGTGGCGCATCATTAGTCGAGCCGCTGTCCACCGGCATTGCTTACGGCATTCTGGACCGCGTTGCCGAAGATAAAATTCCGATGACCACGTTGGGCTACGGCCGTTCCGATGCTGCTAACGGTAAAGTGTTTCCGTATATTTTCCCGCTGATCACAAGCTACTGGAATCAGGCAGCAGCGATGACGAAATATCTGGGTGATAAATCCGGTGGAATGGACAAGCTTAAAGGGAAAAAGATCGTTCATCTGTATCACGATTCTGCGTTCGGTAAAGAACCGATTCCTGTCCTCGAAGCCCAGGCCAAACAATATGGCTTTGAGCTGATCAAAATCCCGGTCGCACATCCGGGCAACGAACAACAATCACAGTGGCTGCAAATTCGTCAGGCTAATCCTGATTATGTGATTCTGTGGGGCTGGGGCGTGATGAATGCGGTCGCGATTAAAACGGCGCAGCGTAATGGTTATTCGCGTGAAAAAATGCTGGGCGTATGGTGGGCAGGCTCTGAGGAAGATGCAATGCCTGCAGGTGATGCAGCAAAAGGTTATACCTCAATGACCTTTAACACGCCGGGCAATTATCCTGTACTCGATGAATTGCGCAGTAAGGTGTACGCGGCGGGTAAAGGTAATCTCAGCGACAAATCCCGTATCGGTTCTGTTTATCACATGCGTGGTGTGACTGCCGCGATCTTGTGGTCAGAAGCGATTCTGAAAGCGCAGGAAAAATACGGTAAAGGCAAACAGATGACTTCCGAGCAGATACGCTGGGGCTTTGAAAATCTGAATGTCGATGAAGCACGTCAGAAAGCTCTCGGTGCACTTGGTATGTTCCCGCCAGTGAAAACTTCTTGCGAAGACCATGAAGGCTCAGGTGCAGTCAAAGTGCAGCAATGGACAGGCGATAAGTGGAAAGCCATCACGCCGAACTGGGTCGTCGGTGATAAAGCGCTGACCCGCGCGATGCTGGAAGAATCGTCAAACAAATATGCCGCAGAGAAAAAAATCACTCCGGCTTGTCTGAAGTAATTTTTCCTGAATCAGGAGATATCCGGCAACGGATATCTCTGTTACGCCGACCGTCAATACAGGCATATTATGAGCATACATTCCATTTCGTCTGAGAGCGCCATCAACAACCCCGCCTATCTCAGCGTCAACAATATCGAAGTGATCTACGATCACGTGATTCTGGTATTGAAAGGCATTTCCCTGCAAGTACCGCAAGGAAAAATCGTTGCACTGCTGGGGGCGAATGGCGCCGGAAAATCGACCACGCTGAAGGCTATTTCCACTTTACTGAAAAACGAACGCGGCGATATCACCAAGGGTGACATTACATTTCAGGGACAACGTGTCGATCATCTGACGCCAAACGAACTGGTGAAACGTGGTCTGTCGCAAGTGATGGAAGGACGCCATTGTTTCGGCCATTTAAGCGTGGAAGAAAATCTGCTGACAGGCGCATACACGCGCGCGCTCAGCCGGACCGAGCTGAAAGCCGAACTGGAAAAGGTCTATCACTACTTCCCGCGCCTGCGTGAACGCCGCCATTCGCAAGCGGGCTACACCTCTGGCGGCGAACAGCAGATGTGTGCAATCGGCCGCGCACTGATGGCCAAGCCCAGCATGATTTTGCTGGATGAACCATCGATGGGTATTGCACCACAACTGGTGGAAGAAATTTTTGAGATCGTCAAAAGCCTGAATCAGCAGGAACAGGTTTCCTTCTTACTAGCCGAACAAAACACCAATATCGCGCTGCGCTATGCCGACTTCGGTTACATCCTCGAAAACGGCCGCGTCGTGATGGAGGGGGATGCCAGTGATCTCTCCAGTAATGAAGACGTGAAAGAATTTTATCTCGGTGTTTCAGGTGCGGGTCGTAAGAGTTTCCGCGACATGAAATTCTATCGCCGTCGCAAGCGCTGGCTGGCATAGCTGTAATCACAACAATCGGCAAATACGTCGCAACACATCGCATAAAACCGGCTTCACCAACTCCTATTACAAAGAGAACGTCATGATGGAATATCTGGACGCGCTGGAAACCCGCACCCCGCACAGCCGCGAGCAGGCGCTGATGCAGCGGCTGCCTTCATTGATTGCACAGGCAAAGACTGCCGCAGGATGGGCAGCGATACTGAAAGATGTGCCGGCAAATGATATCAACTCACGGCAGGCACTCGCGCAGTTACCTGTTACACGGAAGTCCGACCTCAAAACCTTGCAGCAGCAACAGTTGCCATTCGGTGGCCTGACAACGACAGAGCCTCGCGCACTCGGCCGGATTTTTATGTCACCCGGCCCGATTTTTGATCCTGAGGGAACATCGACGGACTGGTGGCGCTTTGCACGACCTATGTATGCAGCAGGCTTACGCAGCGGTGATCTGATACAGAATTGCTTTTCCTATCATTTCACACCTGCGGCATTCATGGTCGAAAGCGCGGCTACCAGACTCGGCTGCACCGTGATTCCGGCGGGCATAGGCCAGACAGAAATGCAGGTGCAGGCGATGGCGGCATTACGTCCGGATGCATATATCGGTACCCCGAGTTTTTTAAAAATCATTCTGGAAAAAGCCATCGACAGCGGTACCGATATTTCCAGTATCAAAAAAGCGCTGGTCGGTGCAGAAGCTTTACCGCCTTCATTGCGCCAATGGCTGAAAGATCACGGCGTGCCGCATGTCTTACAGATGTATGCCAGCGCCGATATCGGCAATATCGCCTATGAAACCATGAGCGATGGTGTGCTCAATCCCGGTATGGTGCTGGATGAAGAGATCATTCTCGAAATCGTACGTCCTGGCACCGGCGATCCGGTCGCTGAAGGTGAAGTCGGTGAAATTGTCGTGACTTCGTTCAACCCGGATTACCCGCTGATACGTTTCGCCACCGGCGATATGTCAGCGATCCTGCCCGGCATTTCACCCTGTGGCCGCACCAATCAACGTATTAAGGGCTGGATGGGACGTGCCGATCAGACCACCAAAGTCAAAGGCATGTTCGTTCATCCGTCGCAGATCGCGGAAGTTGTGAAACGCCATCCGCAAGTGCAAAAGGCGCGTTTGGTCGTCAGCGGTGAGATGGCAAACGATGTGATGACCCTCCATTGCGAAGCAGCCGATGACAGCGACGCACTGCAAGCCAGTATCGTCGCCAGTCTGCGCGATGTGACCAAATTGCGTGGCGAGGTGCTGTTTGTCGCAGCAGGCAGTCTGCCGAATGATGGCAAAGTCATCGACGATACACGTCGCTATGAATGAGGTGCTTTGAACTGCTGATGACGCAGGACTTAAGACTCACAACACCGATTGTTCACCTGTACTGGGCGCTGAATGGCGCCCTTTTTTTCACTCCCGCGCAGAAAAGTTGAAAATATTCTATAGTGCACCCCAAAGCGCATCCGCACGGAACGCTTTTTTGCCCGTTTTCACATTCCCTACCATCAACTGGCCGGAGACACATTCCATGACGACGCTCGATATTAATAGCAAACAACATCAGGTGGACGTTGATCCATCCACGCCCGTATTGTGGGCATTACGTGACGCACTGGGTCTGACAGGCACGAAATTCGGTTGCGGTCAGGCACTGTGCGGCGCTTGCACCGTCCACGTTAATGGACAGGCGACCCGTTCTTGTGTAACACCGGTATCTGCTGTCGCCGGACAAAAAATCACGACAATTGAAGCCATAGCCAACGATAAGGTAGGCAAGGCGGTGCAGGCAGCATGGATCAAACATGATGTCGCACAGTGTGGCTACTGCCAGAGCGGTCAGATCATGAGCGCCACCGCTCTGCTCAAAGCCAATAAAAAGCCGGCGGACGCTGATATTGATGCAGCCATGGCAGGTAATATCTGCCGCTGCGGCACGTATGTGCGTATTCGCGCTGCGATTCACGATGCTGCCAGCATGCTGGCTTAATCAGGAGAAGACCATGCATTTTGAATCTCACCAGCTGGAATTGCCGAAACACTTACTGGCACTCACAGAAAAAAACCAGGCGACAAGTGACAATTTACCGCGCCGTACTTTCCTGAAAATGGCCGGCGCTTCCGGCTTTGCGCTCGGTTGTTATCCATTGCTGGCATGCGCAGCTGATAATAAGACAGACGCAGCAACACAGGCGGCCAGCACACTGAAACCGACGCAGCAACCCGGCGCTTTTGTCAGCATAGACAAAAATGGCATCGTCACCGTCACCATTAATCGTCTCGATTTTGGTCAGGGCGTGCAAACCGGTCTGCCGTTGATTCTGGCAGAAGAACTCGACGCCGACTGGTCGAAAGTACGCAGCATCCACGGTACTAATAACCCGGCTTATGCAGACCCGGCCTATGGTATTCATCTGACCGGTGGCTCAACTTCGATCAAACATTCATACACCCAGTACCGCGAACTCGGCGCCCGTACTAAAGCAATGCTGGTCAATGCCGCTGCAGCACAATGGAAAGTCGATGCGGCTCGTCTGGTCACTGAAAACGGTGTCGTCATCGGCCCAGGCGGTAAAAAACTCAGCTACGGCGAACTCGCTGAAGCAGCGATGCAACAGGCCGTACCGGAAACCGTGACACTGAAAGACCCGAAACAATTCCGGCTGATAGGCAAACCTGTCGGTCGTCTGGATGCGAGAGCCAAGTCCACCGGCACACAGGATTACGGTATTGACGTCCATCTGCCAGGTATGCTGACGGCACTGATCGCCCGCCCACCCGTCTTCGGCGCAAAAATAAAATCTGTCGATGACAGTGCAGCCAAAGCAATTAAAGGTGTGCAGGCAGTGTTGCGTATTCCGGCCGACCGTGGTGGCGAATCTGTCGCCATCATTGCGAATGGCTACTGGCCCGCAAAGCAAGGCCGCGATGCGCTGAAAATAGAATGGGATACCAGCGCAGTTGAAAAAGTCGACAGCGTGGCGCAATTAGCAAGTTACAAAGCGCTGGCAAAACAAGCCGGCAATCAGAAATACAAAGACGATATTTCTGCGCTGGCAACCGCGCCGCATCAGATCAAAGCAGAATTCGTTTTTCCTTATCTGGCACACACGCCGATGGAGCCGCTGAACTGCACCGTCGCGATTAAAGGCGACAGCGCTGAAGTGTGGACAGGCACGCAAATGCCGGGTTTCGATGGTCTGGCGGCAGCAAAAATACTCGGTATCGCCCCTGAAAAAGTGCTGGTGCATACGCTGATGGCAGGTGGTGGCTTCGGTCGTCGTGGCGTCACCACCAGCGATTATGTCAGCGAAGCCTGTCAGGTTGCCAAGGCCGCACAGAGCGCAGGTCTGACAGCACCCGTACGCACTTTATGGAGCCGCGAAGACGACGTCAAAGGCGGCTACTACCGTCCTGCGCATCTGCACACCGCGCATCTGGGCTTTGATGCCAACGGTAATATCCTCGGCTGGGATCATGTGATCGTCGGACAATCGATCGTTGCCGGTACCCTGTTTGAATCCATGATGATCAAAGACGGTATCGATGGCACCGCGGTTGAAGGCATGAAAGAACCGTACACCATGCCGATGCGCCTGACCGTGCATCATCCTAAACAGAATGTGCCTGTATTGTGGTGGCGCAGCGTCGGTTCAACCCACACTGCATTTGTAATGGAAACCCTGATCGACGAAATCGCTGCCACCACAAAACAAGACCCGGTCGCCTATCGCCTGAAACTGATGGCAGGCAAACATCCGCGTCACGAGGCAGCGCTGCAGATGGCGGTGGAAAAATCCGGCTATGGTAAAAAGAAGTTGCCCGCTGGTCAGGCCTGGGGCGTTGCGGTACATGAATCATTTGAATCCGTGGTGGCCTATGTTGTTACTGCCACGATCAAAAACGGTGTGCCGAAACTGCTGACCGCCACTGCTGGCGTGCATTGCAATCTGGCCGTCAATCCTAAAAGCGTGGAAGCACAGGTACAGGGTGGCGCGTTAATGGGCTTGTCCATGTGTCTGCCGGGTGCAGCAATCACACTCAAAGACGGCGTGGTTGAACAAAGTAATTTCGGTGATTATGTCGTACCACGGATTACCGACATGCCAAAAGTTGCCGTGCATATCGTGCCAAGCGCCGATGCACCGACAGGCATGGGTGAACCTGGACTGCCTCCGCTCGCACCGGCATTTGCGAATGCACTGGCACGCCTGAATGGAAAACGCTTACGCGAACTGCCTTTTAAACTCGCATAAAGCATACTTCCATCAATATCAGGCGGACCGCATCGACGCCTGATTTCTGCAAAAAAACGGCGCATCGTCTGACTCAGCGATGCGCCGTTTTCTATGTGAAATCACCAACACCTTGAACGTTAAATTCAGTTCCATCCGGTGACATATTTACTTTACTAAAATCTGATATTGATCAGGAAAAAAAAGAGCCATAACAACGAGACATGAAGTAAGATCATCCATGCGCTGTTGCTCGCGATGACAAGCACAGCGTTTTAAATAAAAATAATTTTTATATTTTCAAAACCGGAGACAAGTTTATGCGTTCATTATTGAAATTTTTTAACTTTGCTATTTTTTCTTTGTTCATCAGCCACTCAGTCATGGCAGCAGAACATGGAACACCGCAAGAGGCGGAAGCGCTGGTTAAAAAAGCGATTGCCTATCTGAAGGCGAATGGTCAGGAAAAAGCACTGGCTGAATTCAATAATCCTAAAGGCAGTTTCGTTGATCGTGACTTGTATATCTGGGTTGCTGAACTGAACGGCAAAGCAATTGCGCATGGCGCGAATGCGCGTCTGGTCGGCAAAGATTTGCGTAGTCTGCGTGATGTCGATAACAAGGCATTTATTGAAGAAGTATTGGCAGGTGTTGCAAGCAAGGGCAAAGGCTGGGTTGACTACAAATGGCCAAATCCGACTACCAAGGCAATCGAACAGAAATCCACTTATTATGAAAAAGCCGGCGACCTGGTTTTCGCTTGCGGCGTTTATAAATAAGCCAATCTTTGTGGTGATATTTCGCGCGCGGTAAAACGCTGATGAGATAAAAAGAAACGGCGCATCGACTCTCTGAGTCATGCGCCGTTTTTTATCGATCCGCTTCTTTTTTTCCAGGTGGCTGCAAATCAGATCACGAACCGGATCAGCAGCAAACAATGTTAATCCCAGGCCGTAGGATCAATCTCGCCTATCGCCCGGAATGCCGGCTTACAAAATAAATATCCCTGCATTAATTCGATGCCGGCAGCGCGCAGGAAATCCCGCTCTGCCCTGGTTTCTATCCCTTCAGCCAACACCCGCACATTCAGACCTGCGCAGATCGCCACGATACCGTTCACGATCACTTGCTTAGGTTTGCTGGTATCAATATCGCGAATCAGCTCCATGTCAATCTTCACAATATCCGGCTGGTATTCAGACAACAGATTCAGGCCGGCATAACCAGCACCGAAATCGTCGATGGCGGTGCGGCAACCAAAGCGGCTATATTCACGGAAAATATTGACCAGATGCGGTCTGTCATCCACGCGCTCACCTTCTGTCACTTCAAAAATGATGCGTTCAATAGGAAACTGATAGCGCCGCGCTGCTTCAAACGTGCTGCGTATGCAGGCCGCGGGCTGATAGACCGCGTTCGGCAGAAAATTGATCGACAAGTATTCCTGTATGCCGAGTTCTGCTGCGCCCCGTATCGCTTCTACCCGGCATGCCTGATCGAAAGAATAGCGATTTTCATCGGTCACCTGAGACAACACCGAAAACGCCGACTCGCCATTCGGCCCGCGCACCAGCGCCTCGTGGGCAAAGATCGTGCGGGTGCTCAGATTCACGATGGGCTGGTAAGCAAAAGCAATGTCGAAGCCGAGTTTCTGATCTTCTTTACATTTCTGGCAACCAATTGGCGTCGAGTTACTCTGCTTAAGAGGAGGCAAATTCATGTTTAACCTATTATTTCTGGAGAAAGGGCAAAGCAACAATCAGGCGATAAATGCGTTGATGCCATATGGTACTGCTAATGTGGTACTTCGATTCAGCGCTGCCGTCATGCAAGGCAATCAGACCGCTTACACCAGTTCTTGAAGACGGGGTTCAGCAGAGCACCATCAATAAGCATTCGTAGCATGCACGCTTTACTTGTTCCAGTGGTCTGCGCATGCGGACCGCGGTTTAAAAATGAGCATCATGGACGGGATCCGGGCGGGAAAGATATGAACATGAACGGTGCCACCGCCACCCGCTTATCAGTTGAAACATGCGGGACGGCACTAAATATACTCCCCCCAGTATATTTTAGAGCCCTTTATTCTTAATGAGGTAAAGGCGTTTTATCTAAAATAAGGGGGGAGTATGCTGATTTCAGCGCGATTCTTTAATCAGGCGGCCTGCCGTTTTTTGCAGCGGGCGGGCATTCATCGGATACAGACGACCAAAAATCGCGATCTGCTCAGACGACATTTCCACGGCTTCTTTCATCACCATCCACAATACGTCTTCGCTGCAAGGTGGCGTGGTGAGCGAGCCCATATAAGTGTAGTAATCGCGCTTCTCTGGCAAGAGCTGATTAATATCGATTGCGGTTGGTGCAGCCAGCGCCTGGTTTTTTTCCAGCGGGAGATTGTTCCAGATCTGTTGCACGATGTTTTGCGCTTTGCCGCGTTCTAACAATACGGCGACCACCGCCAGTTTACCGTCGGCGTCTTTGTGCATCAAATGCACGACCATGTCAAAACTCCGGCCATTGACACGTTCTTCGGATGGCTTATGGAAATGGAATTGCTGTAATTCATAATTGCGGCCCATGATGCTGATGTAATTACCCGCCGCCACATTCACCTGTATCGTATGGCCATTATCAATCACGCTGAAACCAGACGGTTTGTAATCAAAAGCGATCGGTTCGAGGTCAACCCGGATACCGTCACGGATGTCGATTGGAGACTGGCGCTCGCCACTATCGCATTTCGCGTTTGCCGGATTGAGCTTACCCCAGTTAGCCGGCCCGCCTTCACCGTCATAACTCCAGTGCAAGGCGCCATGTCCGCCCATCGCGGCGATAATCGCTGAAGAACCGGTTTCGTTTCCTTCTTTTGGTTTGGTTGGCGTGACTTTTCTGGCAGGCGCGACATACGCTGGAGAACGAACAACGGCGCGGGTTGAGGCACGTGCCACATCGTCTTTTTCTTTACGCAAAAGGGCGAGACGTTCTGCAATTTTGACCGCCAGCTCATCAGCAGCCATGGTATCTTTGGCAGCGTCTTTGCTTTCTTTCGACTCTTTTTCTTTGGAAGATTTGCGCGTCTCTTTTTCTTTTTCCTTCGGCGCGGACACTTCTTCTTTGGCAGAAGCGGATGCCTGTTTGATCGGCTTGGACGGAGGTGTTGATGCGTCATTCGCCTGAGCGGAGATCGCAAGCATCAGGGAAATCAGGAGAGCAGAGCAGCGGCGCATAATTAGACGGTATCAGGTCAGGATAGTCTGTTTACGGCCCATGCTGTTTAAACTTGAATTCCCTCAGGCAATTTAACAATCCGCCACAGCCGCCAGAGCCTCCACAACTGCAACACCTGCGCCACAACAGGCAGACGGCAATCTGCCTGGTGTGACCGGATGACCGCGTTACAGCGCCAGCAGGCGTGCTTTTGCAGCCTGATACTCGGCGCTCAGGCGTTGTACGACTTCGGCAACGCTGGGGGCATCGTCCATCATACCGACCCCCTGACCAGCGCCCCAGATGTCGCGCCAGGCTTTCGCACTGCTGTTACCACCGGAACCGAAATTCATTTTGGATTTATCTGATACCGGCAGATTATCGGGGTCGAGCCCGGCCGCAACGATGGATTTTCTGAGGTAGTTGCCGTGCACACCGGTGAACAGATTGGTGTAGATAATGTCCGCCGCGTTCGACTCGATGATCGCCTGACGATAAGCATCATCGACATTCGATTCCTGCGTTGCCAGCCAGCGTGAACCGATATAAGCGAAATCCGCGCCCATCGCCTGCGCTGCCAGAATCGCGTCGCCGGTCGCAATCGAACCGGACAATGCAACCGGTCCCTTGAAGAACTTACGCACTTCACCAACCAGCGCGAACGGTGACAAACCACCGGCATGACCACCAGCACCGGCCGCCACCAGAATCAGGCCATCGACACCGGCTTCCAGCGCTTTCTGGGCGTGACGAATAGAAATCACATCATGCAGAACGATGCCGCCATAGCTGTGTATCGCATCGAGCATCTCTTTCGGCGGCGCGCGCAGTGACGAAATGATGATAGGAACCTGATGCTTGACGCAGACTTCGACATCATGCGCGAGCCTGTCATTCGACTGATGCACGATCTGATTCACAGCAATCGGGCCAACTTTCGCATCAGGATTCGCTGCTTTGTAGGCAGCCAGTTCGTTTTGCAGATCAGTCAGCCAGGTATCAAGCAATTCTGCCGGACGGGCGTTCAGCGCGGGGAACGAGCCGACGATACCCGCTTTACATTGTGCGGCAACCAGCTTAGGGCCGCTGGCGATAAACATCGGCGAGGCGATAACAGGTAAAGCCAGATTTTGTAAGGCTTTCGGCAGATGAGATGTACTGGTCATGCTGTGGTCTCCGTTGAGCAGATCGTGGTGGATATGTTGCTGCTTTTTGTAGGACTGGCACAAAGTTGCGCCGGCAAGGCATGGCGACGAAGACAGTACGAATAGTACGGCCAGGAGCCATAACGCCGCTGGGGCGGTTTTGCGCTAGTCCTATTTTTGGTATTTTTTTATAAGCCTGATATGATGTTATCAGAAAAAACGTTGTTATTCACAAGCATCAGCGTGAACCAACTCAGAAGCAAGCCCATTCGCTATTAAGTGATACCGATGAAACCGAAAGTTGTTGATTTCCGCCAGAGTCAGGAAGCCCTGCGCCATTCGCTGCGCGAAGGAATGCTGGATGCCGCCAGTCATTTGCTGCAAACCGAAGGCGCTGCCGCGCTGACGGTGCGTAAAGTAGCCGAAGCGGTGAATTGCTCGACGACCTTGCTGTATTCGATTTTCGGTGGCAAGGACGGTTTATCCAATGCGCTGTATCTGGAAGGATTTGAGCGCTTTAAGCAGGAATTTCTGGCATACGAAGCGACGCTCCCCGTAGAAAAGAAAGTCCGTGGCATACAGCGCTTATGGCTGTATGCGAATAATTATCATGCGTTTGCGCGCCGTTATCCCAGCTATTACATGGTGATGTTTGGCGATGCGATTGCCGGTTTTGTGCCGCCGCCGGAATCGCGCCAGGCCGCATGGGAATCGTTCACGCCGCTGATAGACGAATTTGAACACTGCATGCAAACCGGTAGCCTGCCGCCATCCAGCCCCAGTGCTGCGGCGCGTCTGTTATGGGCTGCCATGCATGGCGTCATCAGCCTGGAACTGAAAGGGTTTTATCTGAAACAGGAACATGCTGATGCGCTGTTCCAGTCTGCTGTAAGTGCCGTTTTGATTTCTCTGCAATCTCCCCAGCCTTCAAACAAGGAACTCTTATGACTTATCAGTGTTTTGACTTCAGCATCGATCAGAAAATCGCCCATCTGCGCTTTAATCGCCCCGACAGCCTCAATACCATGCAACCGGTTTTTTTCCGCGAGCTGGTCGAGATACTGCAACAATTACAGCGAGAAGCGTCGGCGCGAGTGCTGATTATTTCATCCACTGGTAAGCATTTCACTGCGGGCATGGCACTGGATGTGTTTTCCGGTAACGGCATCACGCTGGATGATAACAATGCAATTGGCCGCGCCAATATTGCACTGGTGCTGCAGGATATGCATCAGTCATTCAACCTGATCGAGCAATTGCGTATGCCTGTCATCACCGCCATTCAGGGCGGCTGTATCGGTGGAGGTGTCGATCTGATCTGCGCCAGCGATATCCGCCTTGCCAGCAAAGACGCATTCTTCTGCATACAGGAAATCAATATCGGCATGACCGCCGATCTGGGTACGTTGCAACGCCTGCCGAAACTGATCCCGGAAGGTATCGTGCATGAAATGGCGTACACCGGACGCCGTTTACCAGCCCAGCGCGCGCAGGCGGTGGGGCTCGTAAACGAGGTGTTTGATACGCAGGAAGCGATGCTGGAAGCTGCGCAGCAAATGGCGAAAGAAATTACTGAAAAGCCACCGGTCGCGATCTGGGGCAGCAAGCAGGCGATACATTATGCCCGCGATCATTCTACCCACGATGCCTTGCAACAAATGGGCTGGCTGCAATCGGGTATCTGGCAAAGTGCAAATCTGATGGAGGCGTTTATGGCAAAACAGCAGGGACGCGCGACGCAATTTGGTGATCTGGCACCGCTGCATCCATTCACAGAAGCGAACTATCAGTTGAAATAAGTCAGCTTCAGATCTTAGCGATTATTGAGCAACAGTCCGTCTTCCAGGCGGGCGACGCCGGCACGCACCAGCTCGGCGGCGATCTGTTGCAGCAATTCCTGCGCAGGCATGGCTAGCTGACGGGCGGCAGAACGCATCAGACGGTTGCTGTTAAATTGCAATAATGCCTGATCCAGGTGCAGCTTTTGCGTGTCGAGCAAAATAAACGCCAGCAGGACTTTCAGCGCATTGCGGGCATTACGCTGCGGGTCGGCGCTCAGATAATCCAGCCGCTGACGGGCGCGTTCCAAAGCTCCCTGCACATCGGAGAATGGCGCACCATGACCCGGTATCACCAGCCGCACATCGAGTTCGCTGATGGTTTGCAAAATAGCCGCCTGCTCAGCAAAGCCGGATTCACCTTCGAGCTCAGGAAAAATCACACCAAAGCCGTTTTCCCACAATGCGTCGGCAGAAATCAGTATGCCTTCTTGCGGGCAATACAGAATCATCGAATGCGGATCATGGCCGGGTGCCGCCATTACCTGCCAGTCCAGCCCGCCCAGACGCAGCTGATCACCATCCGCGATACTGCCGTCAAAACGAAAAGGCGCGCACTGCTGGCCGGTTGCGGCGTAGGTGAGTGCCTCCTCATCCCACGCTGCCACTGCTGGCATATCGGCAACGGGAATCAGGGTGCGGCAGTCGTAAGTCTGCTGCAGCAAGGCATTGCCGCCGCAATGATCTGAATGTAAATGAGTATTGACCAGCAAATCGAGTGCGCGCCCTTGCAAAGCATGCTGTAACAACGCCAGCGTTTGCGGTGCATGAGTCACGTAGCCACTGTCAATCAGCGCGGCCGCATCATCATCCATGAACAGGATATTGTTCGACGACAGCCAGCCGCGCTCAAATACAAGCATAGTGACAGGAAGTTGCATCAGCTTGTCTGGCATATAACTCTCTCCCTGGCAGGCTTAAAACATCCGTTCTTTCACCCGGCGCCAGATCTGCAGTTTGACCGTAGTGCTGGCGGTGCTCCAGCCGGCCAGCTCGTCCAACGTGCGAAAGCAACCGGCACACCAGGCATTTTTTTCATCCATGCGGCAAACACCGACGCATGGCGAGGGAACTGCCTGCTCAGGCCTGGCGGCATCCGGATCGTAATCGTACAGAATACTCATGCTTGCAAAGCGATATCGGCCACCGGTGCGGCGGTCATGGCGAGCAATTGTTGCGGAGTCAGGCTGAATACCGCATGCGGATGACCAGCCGCCGCCCAGACTTTGGGGTATTGCAATAAATCCTGATCGATCAGCATCACGCTTTTTTGCAGATGACCGACGGGGCACACGCCGCCAATCGCATAACCGATTTTTTCGCGGACAAAACGGGCATCGGCTTTCGCCAGCGGCCCGACGATTGCAGCCACTTTTTTCTCGTCAACCCGATTGCTGCCACTGGCAACCACCATCACCGCAGCATCATCAGCAACCCGGCGAAAAACGATAGATTTGGCAATCTCGGCAACGCTGCAGCCTAATCCGGCTGCCGCTTCGGCGGATGTTCTGCCACTTTCGGGCAACATCACGACCGGCTGATCATGGCCTAATTCGCGTAACAAGCCGGCAACACGCTGGGCGCTATCCGGAAGAGAAGTCTCTGTACTCATAGTCATCGGTTCTGAAAAATTCTGTCATTCACACGCCATGTTTATAACACAGCGGCAATGCTGTTGCCGGGTATACGCGCAGAAATGCGTTGCAAGGGTAATCTGTCAGCCGCCCCAGCTCTCCAGTAAATGGCGGTGTTCGGGCGGATAATCGATGCACTTCAGACCGGCACGATAAGCATCGCCACTCAGTATCGTGTACACGCAACTCGCTTTGCAGACGACCTGGGTACGGTTGGATGCATCTTTGGTGCTGGGCACTTCCATCATCATCTGATACGTCTGTTTTTCTTTCAGCATCACGCCTGTCTGTAACTGTATGCCGGCAGCAGAAAAATTGACCACTTTGGCAGGAACGATACGACCTGGAACAACTTGAATTGCAGCCCGCCAGGAGACAACAAGGCGCGGGGTATTTCTGGCTTCACTCATAAAAAATGCAGCTGATATAAAAATTACTATTGGGAAATGATTTTGAATTGTAACAATGAATCAGAAAGAAGCTGGCGACGCCCTTGTTAATGACAAGGGTATTAGCGGGTGCTGAGATATCGCAACGCCGCCTGCGCAGCATGGCGACCACTGGCGAAACAGGCGGTCAGCAGATAACCGCCGGTCGGTGCTTCCCAATCGAGCATTTCACCGGCGCAGAAAACACCGGGACAGGTACGCAGCATGGCGCTGTCATCCAGCGCCTCAAAACGAACGCCACCGGCAGTGCTGATGGCTTCATCAATCGGACGCGGTGAAATAAGGCGCAGTGGCAGCTGTTTAATGGCGCTGGCAAGAACGTCTGCCTGTTGCATTTGCTCTTTGCTCAACACTTCATGCAGTAAGGCGATTTTCAATGCATCGAGCCCGAGCTTGCTCTGCAAATGACTCGATAATGAGCGTGAACCGCGCCCAGCGCTGACTTCGCTCAGCACACGCTCAGCACTTGTATCGGGCAGCAGATCGAGTTCCAGCACCGCATGCCCGCGACGATTGATCTGCTCGCGCAAGGCTGCAGACAAGGCGTAAATCAGGCTGCCTTCAACACCGCCGGTCGTGATCACGAATTGCCCTTTGCGCATGGCGGTGGATACATCGGCATCATGGACACGGGCAGCCACCGTCAGCAAAGGCTGACCGGCAAATTTGTTTTTCAGAAAATCTGTCCACGGCACATCAAAGCCGCAATTGGCCGGCTGCAAAGCTGCAATCTCAACGCCACGTTGCTGCAATAATGGCACCCAGGCGCCATCAGACCCCAGCCGCGCCCAGCTGGCACCGCCCAGCGCCAGTACCACTGCATCGGCGCTGACATTCAAATCACCCTCAGGCGTCTGAAAACGCAAGGACTGCGGCGCATCGCCCCAGCCTGTCCAGCGATGGCGCATGTGAAACCGCACGCCCTGTTCACGTAAGCGATGCAACCATGCGCGCAGCAAAGGTGCGGCTTTCATATCCACAGGAAACACCCGGCCGGAACTACCGACAAAAGTCTCTACACCCAGCCCTTGCGCCCAGGTGCGTAACGCCTGCGCATCAAACGCTTGCAAGAGTGGCTGCAAATCGGCGGCACGGCTGCCGTAACGCTGGATAAACGCAGAAAATTCTTCTGAATGGGTCAGGTTCATGCCGCCCTTACCCGCCAGCAAAAATTTGCGTCCCACCGACGGCATGGCGTCATACAGATCCACTTGCACACCGCACTGCGACAGCGTTTCTGCCGCCATCAGACCTGCAGGACCACCACCGATCACAATCACATGAGGTGTCCGCTTGCTGGTGGTTGAACTGGTGGAAGGAGGAGCAGATCTGATTGACATGAATGGGCAGAACAGGCGCGGCGTCTTAGAGACAGACACCGCGACGCATAAAAAGTAGAACGGGGCGACATTTTACGCCGGATATGCCTGCGCGAACACGATTAGTGTGCGGGCAGCACGAACGCTTATGTTTGCTGCGATGCTGCTTGTGATGTGACCGCTGTTGCAGATCCGGCTGCTGCAGCGGCTAAGGGAAACAGCAGTGTCACACTTAAGCCCCGGCCATCGAGCCCCTCCGCCAGACGCAGCGTCGCATGGTGACTGTCGGCGATGCTTTTGACGATAGACAAGCCCAGACCACTGCCCGGAATCGTTGCGTCGGATAAGCGCACGAAACGCTGAAATACCTGTTCACGCATCTCTGCCGGTATGCCAGCACCATTGTCGGCAATACAGAGACTCATGCCCTGTTCTGCCAGTCCGCAGGTAACCTGCACGCGCCCGCCCGCCGGCGTATAGCGCAGGGCATTGTCCATCAGATTGCGGAATAAAATCAGTATGCTTTCCGCATGTAACAGGGCGATGCCGGACTGCAGATCTGCAGTCAAGCTGATCTGTGCTTTTTCAGCCTGCTTCTGCCATTCCGTCATCTGAGGCTGAAGCAAATGTGCCACATCGGTTTCCTGCAACACCAGATTTTTGTCATAGGGCGGCTCCAGCTTTGCCAGCGTCATCAATTGCCCGACCAGCCGGGTCGCACGATCAACGCTGGAGCCTAAGCCCGCTGCGGCCTCGGCTCGCTCATCATCGTTACGTGCGCGCTGAATGACTTGCAGATTGGTTTTGATGGCAGCCAGCGGCGTGCGCAGCTCATGTGCCGCATCGGCAGTAAATCGTTGTTCTCGTTCCAGCGTCTGGCTGACGCGTTCAAACAATCGGTTAATCGCATGCAGCAAAGGGTGAATTTCTGTCGGTGCCCCACGCAGGTTCAACTGATGCAAATCACCCGGCATACGCTGAGAAACCTCGTTCGCGACGGTTTGCAGACTACGGAAGACGCGATTCACACTCCACCACAGACCAATGATAAGCAGAGGTACCACCAACAAGGCGAACAACATTAATTTATACGCAAAGCGGCCACTGATCTCCTTGCGGTGACTGCTGGGTTCTGCCACTTGTATCTGCATATTCTGACGTGCATTCCAGCTGCTGTAGGTGCGCCACTCCTGCCCGCCCATGCTTATCCAGCCAAACTGATTATCGCTGTCCGGCGATACGGAGGTGAACGCCGTTTCCGGCGCACCGGCGCTGCGGTAGATCAGCCGGTGGCCTCCGTCCCAGATCTGAAACAACAGATATTTGCTGTGCTTGCCATCGTGTACTTCGGTCAGCGTTGGTGCTGCCGTGTCCACATGTTCTTCGAGTTCATGATCGGCCAGTGCCAGCAACAGATGTCCGGTTTCGGATAATGACTGATCGAAAAGTTCGCGGCTTTCGGTATCCGCATCCAGATACACAACCACTGCACTGAAACACCAGATGCTGACTGTCAGCGTCAGTACCAGCGCCAGCAAAGTGCGGCGTAAAGACCAGCGCGCGGGCATTCTTATATTCATTGCTGTTCCTCAGTGCCGCCCGCCCCCGGCTTATCGATCACATAACCGACAGCATGTATCGTACGGATCAGATGCTTACCGAGTTTTTTGCGCAGATGATGAATATGTACCTGTATCGCATTACTCTCGATTTCTTCACCCCAGCTATACAGCGTCTCTTCCAATTGTTCGCGGGTGAGGACCCGTCCCATATGTTCAAACAATATCAGCAATACCCGGAACTCCTTGGCAGTGAGGACAACAGGAACACCTTTAAGCATGACTGAACGGGCAGCAATATCCATCACAATGTCACCATGATGAATCACTTCGCGGGTACGGCCGCCACTACGGCGGGATGCAGAACGGATGCGCGCCGCGAGCTCATCAAGATCGAAAGGTTTTATAATAAAGTCATCGGCGCCGGCATCAAGCCCTGCAACACGGTCAGCAATCTGTTCACGTGCCGTGACGATCAGTATCGCTCCGGCAAATCCGGACGCCCGCAGCCGCGTGAGAACAACCATACCATCAACCTGAGGCAAGCCGAGATCGAGCAGAATACATGCATATTCATGGGTCTTTACCGCCGATAAGGCACTGTCCGCTGTCTGCACCCAGTCAACAGCATAACCGGACTGATCCAGACCGATCTGCGTCGCCCGCCCTAACTGAGGATCATCTTCCACTAATAATATGCGCACCGCATGCCTCCTATTGCCTCCTGTAACTGTCGGATTCATTGTAACGGCGAGTTGTTAAGGAGTTCTTAAGATATTCATTCCAGAATACGTCTATTCAAGCCAAGGGTACATCATGATGATCAAGAAAGAACGACAAATGCAACACCGCAGCGGCGTCCGCAAACAACTGATTCTCTGTACTTTATCAGCGCTGTTAAGCAGCGGCGCTGCAGTCGCAGAAACCAGTAACCAGATTAAACTGACCAATGAGCAGCTGTTGCGGGCAGGGATTAAAACCGAAGCGGCGATCGCAGCAGATACCGCCAAAAGCGATAGCAAAACAAGTGCGACCGAAGGTCAGCATTTATCCGGTACGGTCGTGGCCCCGCCCAATGCGGTCAGCATGATCAGCAGTACAGTCAGCGGCGTTGTACAGGAAGTGCAGCACCAGTCTATGCAGCCGATACGCAGCGGTAACCCGATTGTCTCTATCTTCAGTCAGCAACTGATGGAGATGCAGCGCGAATACGTACAACTCGCCACCCAGTCCAGACTGGCGAAAGAAAAACGCGAACGGGATGAAGGCTTATTTAATGAAGGCATCATCGCCCAAAGCCGTCTGCAAGACAGTCGTGCCGCGGCGGTACAGGCCGATGTCGCCGCCAGAGAGCGCTATCAGGCGCTGCGCAGCGCGGGTATGGGCGAGACCCAGATTCGTCAGTTACTCAGCAATCAGAACCTGACTCCGGTAGTCCGGATCAGCGCCAACACGAACGGCATACTGACGGAAATTAATGTCAAGCCGGGTCAGCGGATAGAAGCCGGAACACCAATCGCAAGCATCAGCAAAGACGGCGCGTTCTGGGTCGAATTGCAGGCATCGGCACAGCAGGCATCCAGCATCCGTGTCGGCGATCTGATACAGGTGAATAACTGCGCCAGTGCCAAAGTCACCGCGATTTCTTCTCAGATTCAGAGTGGTAACCAGACCACACTGATACGCACACAGGTCATCGATGGCAATCCATGTCTGAAACTCAATCAGTTTGTCGATGCGCGCCACCAGAGTGGCGTGATACCGGTCAATAGCATCGGGGTACCTGCCAAAGCCCTGATCCAGAGCAAAAATGAACACTATGTGTTTGTCAAAAATGCGCAGGGATTTGAAGCGGTCAAAGTCAAGCTGTTAAGCACCGTCGGGCAACATGCCTGGGTCAGCAGTAATCCGAAACTGCAAGCCGGCAGCCAGGTTGCTACTCAGGGCATTATTCAGCTCAAAGGCGCACGTGCCGGACTTGGTGCGGATGAAGGCGGAGCTCAATAATGTTATCCCGACTGATTGCATTTTCACTCGCTCAGCGCCTGCTGATCATCGTTGCCAGCATACTGATGATCGCGGCCGGTTATCAGGCCTTTAAGGGCTTACCTATCGACGCGTTTCCGGACGTGTCCACGACGCAGGTCAAGCTGATCATGAAAGCGCCGGGCATGACACCGGAAGAAATCGAAGCACGTATTGTCGCGCCGATAGAACAGGAATTGCTGGGTATTCCAAAGCAAGCCATACTGCGCTCACAATCCAAATATGCGATTGCCGATATCACACTCGATTTTCAGGATGGCACCGATGTGTTCTGGGCCCGCCAGCAAGTCAGCGAGCGCCTCAGCAATGTAATGAAAGATCTGCCGGCATCTGTCAGCGGCGGTCTGGCACCGATCACCACGCCGCTCGGTGAAATTTTCATGTTCACCATCGAAGGTCCGTTGTCGCTGATGGAAAAGCGCAGTCTGCTGGAATGGACGATACGTCCGCAGCTGCGTAATATCGCCGGTGTCGCAGATGTGAATTCGCTCGGCGGCATGGTCAAGAGTTTTGAGATCGTCCCGGATCCCGACGCGCTGATTGCACGCGGTATCTCACTGGCGCAGTTACAGACAGCACTGGAGACAAATAACCGTAACGACGGTGCCGGGCGTCTGTCGTCGGGTGAAGAATCATTACTGGTGCGCAGTGATGGCAATATACGCACACTCGACGATGTCAGGGCGATTGCGATTGCGCAAAGAGATGGTATATCGATTAAAGTCGGCGATGTGGCACAGGTCAGGATAGGCCAGCTGACGCGCTACGGTACTGTCACGAAAGACGGTAAAGGTGAAGCGGTAGAAGCGCTGGTACTGGCGATGCGCGGCGCGAATGCGCAACAGGTTGTTGATCATATCCGCGAACGCCTGGTCACGATCAATCAGACGCTGCCGGCCGGCACCAGTATCAAGCCTTTTTATGACCGCGGTAATCTGGTCGAACGCGCAGTCTCGACGGTCACCAAAGCACTCGCTGAAGCAACCATCCTGGTCGTTGTGTTGCTGTATCTGTTCCTCGGTAACGTACGCTCGGCACTGGTCGTAGCCTGCATCCTGCCTTTATCGGCACTCGGTACTTTCCTGCTGATGCAAAATTTCGGACTGACTGCCAATCTGATGTCGCTGGGCGGACTGGCAATCGCGATTGGTATGCTGGTCGATGCCGCAGTTGTCGTGGTCGAGAATATTGAAGCGCACAGCGGCAATCACGGTCAGCCTAAACTGGGCCGGCTGCATGTGATTTATCGCGCAGTGAAGGAAGTCGCGGTGCCGGTAACCGCCGGTATGCTGGTGATTATGATCGTGTTTCTGCCACTGTTATCGTTACAGGGGCTGGAAGGAAAACTATTTATACCAGTCGCGCTGACGATTATTTTTGCACTGGCATCGTCATTAATTTTGTCGCTGACGGTGATTCCTGTGCTGTCCTCTTTCCTGCTGAAAGACGGTCACAGCGGCTCACCTAAACTGGTACAGAAACTGGAAGCGGCATACCGCGCGATACTCACAAAAGCGCTGGCGAACGGACGCAAAGTCGCCATTGCCTCTGTTGCCGCCCTGCTGCTGACCGCCTGTCTGTTTCCGTTCATCGGTAAATCATTCATGCCGACGCTGGACGAAGGCGACATCATTATGCAGATAGAAAAACTGCCTTCGATCAATCTGCAGGAATCCGCCCGCATCGACATGGCGGTACAACAGCGTATTCTGGAAAAAGTACCGGAAGTGACCAGCATTGTCGCCCGCGCCGGTTCCGATGAACTTGGACTGGACCCGATGGGGCTCAACGAGACCGATACCTTTCTGGTCCTGAAACCGCGCGCCAGCTGGAAGGTCAACAGCAAAGACGAACTGATCGATCAGTTACGGAAGGTCACAGCAGAATTTTCCGGTGTGAACTTCAGTTTCACCCAGCCTATTGAAATGCGTACCTCAGAAATGTTGTCCGGTGTGCGCGGTGATCTGGCGATTAAAATTTATGGCCCGAATACTCAGATTCTGGGTGGGCTGGCAGAACAGATCGTGAAAGTCGTCTCGGGTATCAGCGGCAGTCAGGATGTACTCAGCGTCAAAAATGAAGGCGTGCAGTACCTGCAAGTCGATATTAACCGCGAAGCCGCAGGCCGTTTAGGTCTGAGTGTCGAACAGATACAAAATGACTTGCGTACCCTGGTGGAAGGTAAGATCAGCGGTGTTGTGATACAGGAAGGGCAGCGCCTGCCTTTACTGATACGGGGCAGCGATCAGATGCAGATTTCACCGTCACTGTTCCAGCAACTGCGTCTGCCAGTAACCGACAATTTGTCTATCCCGTTGTCACAAGTTGCCAGTCTGCGCACGGTTGAAGGGCCGGTCAAAGTCGAACGCGAAAATTCTTCCCGTCTGACTGTCGTCCGAGCCAATGTCCGTGATCGCGATCTGGTCAGCTTCGTCGATGAAGCGAAAGCAAAGGTGGCGCAACAGGTGAAGTTGCCAGCTGGCTATCGCCTGAGCTGGGGCGGGCAATTTGAAAATCAGCAACGGGCAGCTGCGCGCCTGACGGTTGTGGTACCGGTCGCACTGGCACTGATTTTCCTGTTGCTGTTTACTACCCTGCACAGCATACGTCAGGCTTTGCTGGTATTCGTGAATATCCCGTTTGCGTTGCTGGGTGGCGTGATTGCGCTGGCCATCACTGGCGAATATCTTTCGGTACCGGCATCGGTCGGCTTCATTGCGCTGATGGGGATTGCGGTGCTCAATGGTCTGGTCATGATCAGCTATTTCAATCAACTGGTGGCGCGCGGTATTGCCCTCAAAGAAGTGGTTTCTGAAGGGGCATTACGCCGCTTCCGCCCGGTCATGATGACCGCCAGCATCACCGGTTTTGGCCTGATTCCCCTGCTGATGGCGACCGGCCCCGGTTCTGAAATTCAGAAACCGCTGGCGATCGTGGTGATCGGTGGTCTGGTGTCCGCCACACTGCTGACCCTGATCCTGTTACCGATACTGTTTCAGCGTTTCGGCATTCCTGCCGACAAGCGCGCTAAGCAAAACTGAACGGATATGGCATGACTCAATCTGAAAAAATCATGGACGCCCTGCTGAATCTGGCGATCCCGGTCACACTCGAAGACGAGGTTGCTGACTTCTTATTACTCCGCCCTGCGTTGGCGAGCGGCTTCACTATCGTCGCAGCACAAGGCATGGGGCAAGGCGCGAACCTGCTGAGCTCCATGGAACAAGTGCAGGGGCGCTGCAAACGCAAGCTGTTCCTGGTCGTCGGCGAGCAGGAAAAACTGCGCCAGCTGTTAAAGGAATTGTCGCTGGAAATTAAAAGCCAGGACATCAGTTACTGGATTACCCCCGTTTTGCAATTCGGGAGACTGTCATGAATCACATCTTAGCTACTGCCATACGTCTGGCTCTGATCGGTATCGCCAGCTATTCAGCAATCGCCGGAGCCACTAATGCGCTGCCAGCTGCAACGCCGGCAGATATCGCCGCCGTTCTGCCACCGGAGCAAGTGGTGCGGAAAACGCTGGAAAATTTACCGCAATTGCGTTCCGGTGCGCTGAATAAAGAACTGGCACAAGCCAGCAAGCAACGCCTGGAAGCGGGTAGTCACGAATGGGTCATGCGGGTATCGCAGGCACGTCGTACCGAACAAAGCGGTGACAGTTTGCGCGATCAGGAAATTGCCATAGAACGCCCCGTGCGCTGGTTTGGTAAGGCCAGTAAAGATGCCGCGATCGGCGACAAAACCGTCGATCTGGCACAACTTGCGTATGCCGACAGTTGGCATGAGGCAGGTCGCAGCTTGCTTAATGACTGGTTCGATACCTTGCGCACTGTTGCCTATCGCCAGCGTCTGCAGGAACAAGCCAATATCACCTCACAACTGCGCAGTATGGCAGAAAAACGGGTGAAAGCAGGTGATGCCGCCAGACTCGAACTGATGCTGGCCGATACCGAAGCAAAACGGGTAGAGGCGCAATTACAGCAGGCACAGCTGCGTGAAGAACAGCAGAAGCAGGCGCTGGCAACTTTGTATTCAGGATTACAAATCATCGACCTGCCACAATTGCCGGTGCCACTGAATACGGAACAAAGTCAGACTGACTGGCTGCATCAGATTCTCGACGACAATCATGAACTGGAACTGGCCGAAGCAGAAGCGGCGCTGTCAAAATTGCAGGCATCGCGCGTTGCTGCCGAAACGATGCCGGATCCGACCGTCGGTATCCGTGCAGCACGCGAACGCAGCGGACAGGAACGTATCTACGGCATCAGTATCTCCATTCCATTATCAGGCACGGCACGCAAAGCAGATGCCAGTGCCGCGGCACTGAAATCGAAAATGGCAGAAGAAAAATACCAGTTCACGCGACTCAAAGTAACGCGCGAGGCGCAGCGTGTAGTATCGGAAAGTCAGAAGCTGTATCACATCTGGAAAACCATGTACGCGGTACAGCAGCAAAGTCAGGCGCAGGCGGCAACCGCGCTGACGGCGTATAAACTGGGCGAGGTTTCCCTCAGCGATACGCTGCAAATCCGTCGCAATGCGATTGATGCGACACTCGCCGCCGAAGCCGCACAAATCGATGCTTTGTTCGCCCACGCCCGCCTGGAACTGGATGCCCACAAGTTATGGGCGATTGACTGATATCAGAAAAAAATGCAGCATAAAAAAAGGCAGCCCCGGCTGCCTTTTTTCATTTACAAAGGAAACTGCGCCTCTGTATCTGCGGCTTATTTCCCCCAGATATGCTGATAATGACTGCGATAGTCATTGGCAGGATCAAAAGTATTTTTCTCGCCACCGTCATAGGCGATATTTTGCGATGTCACCAGATGTACCGGTGTGACAAAACCGCTCGGCGGCTGATCTGAAAATGCCCGGTTAAGCTCATCCACCAGTTGCCATGCATGCATAGTCAGAGGCTCAGGAACGCTGCCACTTTGTATTCCTTTACTACGGATACGGCGGTAAGCAGTCGCAGAACCATCTCCGGCAGAAATACCGCTGAGTTTATTGGAGGCCACCAATGGTGCGATACTGGATGCATCCAGCAAATCAAAGTAAAAGTCATTCACGGCCATCACATGTGTCCATTTGGTGCCGTGACGTTTGACCAGATTTTCCACCACGCCTTTCATTTTCAGATAGGCGTCACTAAGTGGCACATCTTCCACACTCAGAATACGGCAGCCATCACATTGCTTGATCGTTTCTATCATCGCCGCCGATTTTGCCGCCAAGTAAGGATTACCGGAATCGGTGAACACAACAATACCGGCTTTGCTGTTTGACTCAACAACCGTAAATAAGGCCGCCACTTGCGCAGCTTCTTTCGGGTTCGACGTGATATTCGTGAATAAACCATCGGTAGGGCCACTCTTGACCGAAGCATGCCAACCAACGACAGGCACTTTTGCTTTCGCCGCAGCAGCAATTCCTTTGGTCTGTGTCGCAGCATCGACACCCGCCAGAATAATGCCGTCTGCTTTCATATCAATTGCCTGAGAAATAATGGCTGCGCCCTGATTACAGCGGCCGCGGCAATCGATCGATAAAATTTCCCAGGCACCCGCCGCACCGGCTTCACGGACACCGTGAAAAACCCCGGCAATCGCAGCATCACTCATATCGCCAGCGATAAAAATAATTTTCTTTTTCTTGTGAATCCGGGGGCCATCTGCCGGGCCTTCCCAGCGATTTTTCAATGCTGCGGCGCGGGCCACTTTCGCATTGGCACGGCTCATGAATTGCACAGGGTTCTCTTGGGCTGTCGCGCCAGTGATGAAACTAAACACAACAAACAACACGGTCAGGCATTTACTTAGCTTAGCAGTCATGGTTCTTGGTTGGTCAGGTTAAAAACGACACTGCGCAATTATTACGCAGCTGGACATTTCATCTTTTCCGGATGGCAACAACGAAGATCATACAAAACTCAACACAACAACTGCTCTTGCGCGAAGAAACAATCGTGAGATGTCAGGCTCCTGTATTACTTGTTGTCGCATCAATTAAATTGAAACAAATATTTACATTTCCGAAACGATTATTGCAGAAATTTTTTCCAGATAAATAGAGTTTCAACACCAAGTTCCACGAAATACAATTTAATTTTTCATATAGGCAACTAAACAATATTTTGAATTACGTAAAATTCAATGCACCAATCAAAATTTTGTTTTGCACTAAAAGAAGGCAATTTTTGAGTTGAATTTGCAACACTTTTCGGATGTTTTCAACTTTTACTGCCAGATGATGTCACCTGAGCCCAGTCGTTCAGCATGCCGCCGCAAGGGATTTCCGGTTACAGACAAATCACCGCTACCCGTCAGACGCGCGTTCACTTCTTCTGTCGCGAAAATCTTGCTGTCTGCAGAGCCGCTGGATTCGATGAGTGCCCGTTTGACTTTCAACGCTTCCGCGTACAAATCCCCTGAGCCCGACATTCTGACGTTGAGCACATTACTCTGACCTTTGAGAATTGCATCACCCGATCCCCGCATAGTTAAGGTAAGCTGCTCGGCATTGGAGAGTGATAAATTGGCGTCGCCGCTACCGCTCATCGCTCCCAGTATCTGGCTGAAATCACCATCAAACAACAGATCACCAGAACCGCGCATGCTGAACTCCAGCCGCTTTCCCTTAAAGCCTTTAACATTCGCGTCACCGCTGCCGGATAACTGCAATTTCTCCAACACAGGTAAATTCAGTTCCACCCTGATAGCTTCGGACTTACCTAACGAGATGAAAATGCCGCGCGTCGCAATGTAGAGAGTATTGCCGTCCACCCTGGTGGTCACCCGTGAAGCCAGTTTAGGATCGCCTTTCACCGATAAAGATGGTACCGTTGAGGATTGAAGCAATAAATCAACCGGGCCACTTAACACTACCTGCGTCACCTGCGCTGTCACCGGGCGGTTATCGTTGCTGTCCCCTGAAAAAAAATGACCGGCAGCAGCCTCTGTCATTATGACGGCTGCATGCGCTTTCATGAACATAGCGGACACGGCAGTCAGGATGATTGCCAGCACCAGCATGACCGCTCCGGTGCGAAGTATCAGTTTCATTGGGAATTCCTTTCAGTCGTTAAGGTTAATTGTGACGCGCGATTGATCAATAATATTGAGCAGATGTCGCAGTAGTTCAGGCCACCGGCGTCAGTCTGAGCTGGGAAAAATTCCAACGCAGATATTGTCTGAACCCACGGAAACTGAGTCTGCTCAGAAACATACTCAGCATCAGCAACAAGATCGATCCTATGATCATGACGATGCCTTTCAATACATCGTAAAGGCCCTGTTGTTTACCAAGGCGGATGTGAATATCAAGTGGTTCTGCGACCCGCGTCCGTCCAGCCTGGTGTCCACCCTCTGGAACAGATTGACCATTCGCCTCTATCCCTGATGCTGAAATCTCCAGCTCCGCCGGCCTCTTTATCTGACCGTTATCAAGCGTCGGTGAGTGCCCGACAGTGACACGATGCGGAGCATCATAAATATGTAATTCATCGACACCTGAAATACCGCCGGCGGTCAGCAAAATACCGAAAATATAAAAAAACAATGCCATAACAAAAGCACTGCTTAACATAGCGAAGCAAACAATCGCGGGAATCAGCATCAGCAGGTTAAAAATCGCCAGTCCTAATAAGGCGACGATCAAGCGGGCAAGGTTACCGACGCTGACCTTGCTTTTAAACTGACGGAAATGCATGGCCGCTTTTTGCTGACTTGCAACCAACGCCGGTGCGGGTAACTGAGAGATAATTTCCTGCTCGCTTTTGCCGGCTACCATGCCGTCAATAAACTTTCCCTCGTAGCTCCACAAAAGTTCTTCCTGAATATCTCCCGGCAAATCCTGCAAAGCCAGCCTGAGCGCATTCATGTAATCAGTTTTTGTCATATTCAGTTACCTCCCGTGATCTCTTATTCCGGATGTGATGGAGGCAGAATACGGATTTATTCTGCAAGACACGATGACCATGCGACAGCGTGTCAAAAGCCGGGAATGAAATGCAGAAACGGCAGACGGAATTGTGAAAAATAGTCACGCCGGTCAGAAAAAATACGCTGAAAATAACAGCCGTCAGAGTGAACGGCGGAAGCAATCTGACATCCATAAAACACCGTGGAAACAGCGCTTTCCAGAGCACGGTATCTCAGATATACTGAACTTAAACTCCCCTCAACCGCCGGTTGAAACAAGAGAATAATGTCATGCACGAAAGCATACCGCAAAGTTCCCTTCCGGACTCTGTGCCACCCACCACCATTCTGGTCGTTGACGATACTCCGCAAAACATCAAGGTGCTCGGCGAACTGCTGAAGCACGACTACCATATCCGCGCAGCCAACTCCGGTGAGCGGGCTTTGCATGCAGCCAACTCTGATCCACGCCCTGATCTCATTCTGCTGGACGTGATGATGCCGGGAATGAATGGCTACGAAGTATTACGCCGTCTGCGCGCTGAAAATGATACAAAAAATATCCCGGTCATCTTCATCACCGCTATGGCAACTGCGGAAAATGAAGAATTTGGTCTGGAACTCGGTGCGGTTGATTACATTACTAAACCCTTCAATCCCTCAATAGTATTGGCGCGTGTTCACACGCAACTCGAACTCAAACGTGCGCGCGACCGCCTGGCAGATGAAAACGACTGGCTTGAGCGCGAGGTGGCGCGCCGCATGCGCGAAAACCTGCTGATACAGGATCTGAGTATACGGGCTCTCGCTTGTCTGGCCGAAGCACGGGATAACGAGACCGGACAGCACATCGTGCGCACCCAGATCTACGTCGAATTGCTGGCCCGCAAGCTGGCTGAACATGAGCGTTTCCGCGATGCGCTGGCCGGCTCCAGACTGAACATGATTGTCAAAGCAGCGCCGCTGCACGATCTAGGCAAGGTTGGCATACCGGATGCGATCCTCCTCAAACCAGGTCGGCTGACTCCCGAAGAATTCGAGATTATGAAAACGCATACGACAATCGGTGCCGATGCGATTACCAAAGCGATGGAGCAAGCTCTGGCCGGAGCCGATGATGCGATGACCGAAGTGGCAGGTAGTGCCTTCGCGTTTCTCAAGGTGGCGCGTGAAATCTCACTGAGCCATCAGGAAAAATGGGATGGCAGCGGTTATCCCGCCGGTCTTACCGGAGATGCGATTCCGGTGTCGGCAAGGCTGATGGCACTGGCAGATGTTTTTGATGCGCTGATGACCCGACGTGTATACAAACCACCGATGACACTCGATGAAGCGACAAAAATTATCGTGGATGGCCGGGGTAAGCACTTCGATCCAGCAGTCGTTGACGCTTTTATCGCATGCCGCGAACGCTTTGCCGAAATTGCTGCGCGTTACGCCGATCCGTTAACGGAGCACGACTGAGCTGGGAATATTTTCATGAACATGTGTCAGACAATATTTCTGGTCTGTATGACTTTGACGACAGCGGACAGTCTGGCCATCCAGGGTCTGGATGAATACGATCAGGCAGCCAGAAATTAAAAGCATAAAATTTGCCGAGATTTCAATAACCAGGACACCTCATCAATGAACGTCAGGATGACAAATGAAGCTTTTGCGTAGCCCGATAGTCTCTTACATGATGGGCATATTCCTGCCGGTAGCGCTGTTTGTAATGCTTGCAGGCACGCTTAATCTCTTGTCCTTCCGTGAACTGAGCAAGGATCATCAGGCTGCGCTTGCCGAGACAGCACACGATCAAAAGAAACTGAGTCTCAACCGGAATATCAACAACGGAATTTCTGCAGTTCAGGTGCAGCTGGCAGCGTTGATGGAGCAAGCACGCTTGCAGAAGATCGATCAATCTGTCGCTGACCGTATTCATTCACAGCTGGCAAATCAGCTGAGCGAAATGGACCAACAGCTGATGCAGGCAGAAGAAGCGCTGGACAAAGAGAATCTGCTGGATCTGCAACAACACTTTCAGGATTATCGCAGCGCCGTTCTTGCCGCAACCAGTCAGGCTGTGACCGATCCATCTTCCGCTATGAGTCATGCTTATCTGGCAACCGTCAGCGAACACCATATCTCGCAGCAAGTGCGTACGATCGCTGCCGGCATCAACAAACAAATCGCAGAACGCAACGCAACACGCGAGAAAAATTTTCAGGAACATGCGATTCGCAACCTTGTGACCGGTGGCGTCTTGTTACTGATCTTGATCCTGCTTTGGCTGCGCGTGATACTGCGTCTGAGCAATCGTTTGTCAATGTTAACCCTGGCTCTGGATCGTCTTTCAGAAGGTGTGATGGGTCCGGAAACGCTGCCCGATGTGCGGGTAATCGCTCAGAACAGGGGGAGTTTGCTGGGCGATCTGGCGAGAGCCGTGCTGTCTTTTCATGAAACTACTCTGGCGCATAGCAAAGCACAGTATGACCTTGGCAAGCGCATGAAAGAACTTTCCTGCCTGTTCGACATTCTGCGCATTACCGTCCGTGATGACATCAGTATTGAAGCTATGTTTGATTTAGTTGCAGCGCGAATGCCGGCAGCTATGCGTTTCCCTGAGATTGCCACCGGATTTATCGATTGCGGCGACAAACATTACGGTCAACTGGCCGAAGGTGAAAAGCTGAGTGCCTCCTTCACCGGAATTGACGGACAGCATGCACAGGTGAGCATCGTCTATACCGGAGCATTGCCTGCCGATGTGGGTACACCATTCCTTGCTGAGGAACAGACCCTGCTCGAAGGCATTGCTACGCACATGGCAGCGGCGGTCGAACGACACCGCGTCGCTGCTGCGGAAGCTGACCGGCGAGCGCTGATTAATGCTGTGATCGCCGAAGCCCCTGACGCCATTGAACTCGTAGACATGGAAACACTTCACTTTATCGAAGCAAATGCTACCAGTTGCCGACTACTTGGCTATTCGCGTGAAGAAATGCTCAACATGCGTGTCACCGATATGCAGACAATGCTGGACTCTGATGAGAAGTTCGCCGCTCTCAGAAAAAATATCGCAGACCACGGCAGCGTCGAGTTCGAGAATCATCATCGCTGTAAGGATGGCAGGATGCTTGATGTTCGTGTCAACGTGCAGGCGATACGTCAGAAAGAGCGCGATTACCTGGTGGCAATCTGGCGCGATATTACGGCCGAGAATGCGGCGTCGGCAGAAATACGGAAGCTATCGCTGGTCATCGAACAAAGCCCGAATTCCATCATCATCACCGATCTGGATTGCCACATCGAGTATGTGAATGATGCCTTCACCCGGAATACAGGTTATCAACGCGAGGACGTACTGGGCAAAAACCCACGCTTACTCAAATCTGGCAAGACTCCGCCTGCTGTCTATGAGTCTATGTGGCAAACCCTGACAAGCGGCGAAGCCTGGCGCGGCGAATTCATTAACTGCAATAAAGCCGGGCAAGAGCAGACTGAGCTGGCGATTATCGTGCCGCTGCGACAACCGGACGGCAGCTTCTCTCATTATGTCGCGATCAAAGAAGATATTACGATCAGGAAACAACAGGAAAATCAATTACGTAAATTGATTCTTGCGGTAGAGCAAAGTCCCGAAAGCATCGTCATTACTGACATCGATGCACGTATCGAATACGTCAACGAAGCCTTTCATCGTAACACCGGATATACCCGCGAAGAAGTGATAGGCATCAATCCGCGTATCCTGCAGTCTGGCCTGACGCCGAGAGCAATCTATGACGATATGTGGGCAACACTTTCACAAGGCGAGGTCTGGCGCGGCGAACTTATTAACCGACGTAAAGACCACAGCGAATACGTGGAATTCGCCACAATCACGCCCATCCGTCAACCCGATGGTCAAATTACTCACTATCTGGCGATCAAGGAAGACATCACCGAGAAAAAAGCGATGGCCGGTGAACTTGAACGTCATCGTGAACACCTTGAGCAGCTTGTCGAGATAAGAACTGCCGAATTAAATACCACGATACACGAACGGGATGCGCTGTTCGACGCGGCGAGTACCGGTATTGCCTTGTTGAAAGACAGAATCATCATGCGCTGCAACCGGCGTATGGATGAGATATTCGGGTATGCGCTCGGCGAGCAGATCGGGCAACCGACCCGCATCTGGTTCCCAGATGATCTCAGCTACAACAATGCAGGTGAGGATATCTATAAGAGTATTGCCGACGGAGAAATCGTTGTCCGTGAAATGAATATGTTACGTAAAGATGGCAGCTCATTCTGGTGCCGCACCTTCAGCCGCGCCATTGACCCTGCTGATCTGACACGTGGCAACGTCGTTGTCTTCGAAGACATCACCACCGAACGCGCTGCCACAGAGCAAATGCGTGCGGCCAGAATTCTGGCTGAGAACGCCGTGCGTATGAAATCAGACTTCCTCGCCAACATGAGTCATGAGATCCGTACACCTATGAACGCCATCATAGGCATGTCGCATCTGGCGATGAAAACTGAACTGACGCCGCGTCAGCGTGATTACATGAAAAAGATACAGTGGTCGAGTCAGCATTTGCTCGGCATCATTAACGATATTCTGGATCTGTCGAAAATAGAGGCAGGCAAAATGACTGTCGAATCTATCGACTTTGAACTGGATCATGTATTACAAAATGTCGTAGGTTTGATTTCTGAAAAAGCAGCCGCCAAAGATCTTGAACTGATCGTAGAAATTGACAAAGACGTGCCCCACAGTCTGATCGGCGATCCTTTGCGTATCGGTCAGGTGCTGATCAACTATGCCAATAATGCTGTCAAGTTCACAGAGCAGGGAGATATTGCGATCCGGGTTGCGGTTGAACGCTCCTCTCCGAGCGAGCTTGTTCTCAGTTTTTCTGTCAGCGACACCGGAATTGGTCTGGATGAAGAACAACGCAGCCGGCTGTTTCAGAGTTTCGAACAAGCAGATTCCTCGACGACCCGTAAATACGGCGGTACCGGTCTGGGTCTGGCGATTTCACGACAGCTGGTCAGCCTGATGGGGGGCGAAGTCGGTGTCGACAGTAAGCTTGGCATTGGCTCCACTTTCTGGTTCACGGTGCCCCTCGGTCATCGTGAGGAAAAACAAATACAACTGATACCGGCACCGGATCTGCGCGGCCGCCGTGTCCTGGTGGTGGATGACAATGATCACGCGCGCGAGGTCATTGGTGATATGTTGAGCAATATGTCGTTTGTCGTTTCGCTCGCATCGTCAGGCTTAGCCGGTATCTCCGAAATCGCACGCGCGGCAGATGCTGGAGAGCCCTATGAAATTGTGTTTCTCGACTGGCAGATGCCAGTTCTGGACGGCATCGCCACCGCCAGAAAAATCAGCGAGAGTATGCCAAACAATGCGCCGCACATGGTGATGATCACAGCCTATGGGCGCGACGAAGTGATGAAAGCAGCAGACGACGCCAAAATTGATGATGTACTGATCAAGCCTGTAACCTCGTCTTTGTTGTTTGACACGGCGATGCGCATCCTCGGTACAACGCCGACCAGTCAGTTATACACTGCAGAAAACGCTACCCCGGGAACGGATCTGTCGGCAGTGACCGGGGCCCGGATCTTACTGGTTGAGGACAATGAATTGAATCAGGAAGTCGCCGTAGAATTACTGCAGCAGGCCGGTTTTATGGTTGATGTTGCTGACAATGGTGAGGTTGCACTCAGTATGCTGAACCGTCAGGACCAGAACTACGATATGGTTCTGATGGATATGCAAATGCCGGTCATGGATGGGATCACTGCGACACGTGAAATTCGCAAACAGGCTAAATGGTCAGCGTTACCTGTGGTCGCGATGACAGCCAATGCGATGGCGAGCGACCGTGATCGCTGTATCGAAGCCGGTATGAATGATTACCTCGTCAAGCCTATCGACCCTGATCAGTTATGGAAAACACTGCGGCGCTGGATTAAACCCCTGCGGGAAACGACTGCGTCTGCTGTGATCCAGGCTTTACCTGAGCAAACTGCGGTTGTGACGATAGCGCCTGTTGCGGGTCTTGATGTGAAGGCAGGTTTACATCACGCGCTGGGAAAAGAAGCACTGTATATCTCATTTCTGCGCAAGTTCAGCGACGGTCAGAAAGATTTTCCGGAACGACTGGAAGAAGCCATGAAGCAGAATGATCTGGTCTCTGCAGAACGGCTGGCACATACCTTCAAGGGTTTATGCGGACAAATCGGTGCCGGAGCTTTACGCCTGATGGCAGAGTCTCTGGAGCAGCGTATCAGAGACGGCGAACCGGCTGAGAAAATAACAGCGGCACTGGAAATCATTCCTGGTCCTCTGGCAGAACTCGTCAGCGCAATTAATCAGCGCTTTCCTTCAGCAGAGTCAGTACAGGCTGCTACCAATATCGATCTGCAGGAGTTGCGCAGGACAGGTACACAGCTGGCAGCGGAACTGGCTGCCGATGATTTTGCCAGCAGCGATACCTTCGATCAGCACGAGGCTCTTATGAGGGCAGCACTCGGAGAGCGCTATACGGCGCTTGCATCTGCGATACACGATTTCAACTTTTCACGTGCCACAGATCTGCTGCGAGAAGCACTGGCTGTACACAAAATAGAGATCTGAGCCGCAAGACCGACTAATGAACGCCACTGCAAGTTGGCGCTCATTAATGCAGTACGCGACAGGCATCAAAAGTACGTAACCATGTCAATTGCAGAATACGCGCCTCATTGCTGGCCCGATGGCGCTCCAGATTGAGTTCATCCTCGATCTTTATTTTGGTTGCCTGCCACATAGACTCCTGCTGTGGCGAAATGATTTCCCGCAGATCCGCGAGCCGGAAATTCGGCGAACATGCTGCTGCCTCAAATAATCGGGCCATCAATATGTAATCGTGGACCCAGCCATCTGTGTAGACGGTGTAACCATCAAGCATCGCATTAAGCTGTTCAGCCACCATCCGTACGGGATTACCATTCGCCACCAGAATTTCACGCGGGATCTGGTGCAAGCCCGCAGCAATCTCATCCCACAGATTCCAGTCTTGTTCTGGCCGGATCAGACTACACCAGCCTTCGCCGTGACGTTGAGAAAAACCGACTTCAACCGGATAACTGCCTCTGCCAAAACCCGAGGCTTCGAACGCAATCACAATAGGTACGGTCATCATGGCAGACTCCGACTGAAAATGTTAGGCAAAGGTAACCATGTATTCTGTACTACCGCCCAAGTTCTGCAAGTTTTTTAAGCAGTCCCGGGCAGGAAATATACACTGATTCAGACTGGCAGTGCGGTACATAACTCAACCATGATCCCATCGGGACAGCGCAGATAAGATACCGTCTGTCCCCATGGCTTTTGTGCCGGCGCTGCGAGCTCGGCGGCACCGCTCTGCAATGCATGAGCGTGTGCCTTGAACACATCATCGGTCACAAATGCAACTTCAAAACCCAGCGGTTTTACAGAGGTATGGGCTTCGACATGCCCACCGGGATAATTGAATGTACCCATCTCATGCGCTGCAAATGCCAGCGTCGTCGCACCTGTATCGAGTTCGCCATACATACCGGAATCATCCAGAAAGCGGCGACGGCAGCCAAAAGCCTTTTCAAAAAAACTGAGCGAAGCGGCGACCTCAGGTACATAAATAATTGTGTAGGCAAAGTGCATCAACTGACTCTCCGTGAATATGGGATAAAGCTAGTGCGAAAAAAAACAGATTCTGTCCGGAAAAATATAGCTGCAATAAATCCACCGTACAATTTCTGAGCAGCATTATTACAATATAATCAAAATTACAATTCTTTGCTCTTTTATTTTTTGTGTATATCAGTGCCTGCAAAGCAAATACTGATGCGGGTCACGATGCCAAATCCAAATTTCGGCTATGCTTGCTCGGAAATTGATGCAGATGATGCAAAACACCGTAATTTAGAAGGAATTCTCGTGAGCAACTTGTTAAACCGACGACTGGCACTACTGGATAACGACACGTACCGCCCTCTGCTCGGACAGGGCTTGCGTGGTATCGAACGTGAAACCCTGCGCGTTGATGCAGACGGCCACCTGTCGCCGAAGCCACACCCGGCCGCATTGGGTGCAACGCTGACCCATCCACAGATTACGACCGACTATGCCGAGTCACTGATGGAGTTCATTACGCCGGCAGAACAGGATATCTCGCTGGCATTGGAAAAACTGGATCAGATTCACCGATTCACCTATGCAGAACTGGGCGACGAAATGCTGTGGAGCCATTCCATGCCCTGCCCTTTGCCGGACGAAAAAGACATACAGATCGCCTGGTATGGCAACTCGCACATCGGCATGATCAAGCATGTGTACCGGCGCGGTCTGGCACTACGCTATGGCAAGAGCATGCAATGCATTGCCGGTATTCATTACAACTACTCGATTTCTGAAAACATCTGGAAAGTTTTGCAAAAAGCAGAAAACACCAGCGGCGATGCGATGTATGTGCAGTCGGAAAATTACATCGCTATGATCCGCAACTTCAAGCGTTACAGCTGGTTGCTGATGTACTTGTTCGGTGCCTCGCCAGCGCTGGCAACATCGTTTTTGCGTGGCCGTACGCATCAGTTACAAAGCCTGTCGGAAGATACGCTGTATCTGCCTTACGCGACCAGCCTGCGTATGAGCGATCTGGGTTATCAGAATAATGCGCAGGATGGTCTGGTTCCGCCGTATAACAGCCTGATGGATTACATGCGCAGCTTGTCCATCGCTGTTCGCAAACCTTATCCTGCTTACGAAAAAATCGGCACCAAAATCAATGGCGAATGGGTACAGATCAATACCAATATTTTGCAAATTGAAAATGAGTTTTACGCGACCATACGCCCGAAACGCGTGATCCATACCGGCGAGCGCCCTATTGAAGCGCTTTGCGCACGTGGTGTGCAATATGTCGAAGTGCGTTGCATGGATGTGAATCCATTTGACCCGCTGGGGATTAATCTGGAAACCTCGCGTTTTCTGGATGCGTTTTTATTATTCTGTGCACTGGATGAAAGCCCGCTCACCGATCAGGCTGAAGGCGAGGAAAATACCCGTAATTTTGCACTGACAGTCAAAGAAGGACGCCGCCCCGGCCTGATGCTGCGTCGTGGCGGACAAGAAATTTCCCTGCAAAACTGGGGGCTGGAATTACTGGAAAAAATTGCTCCGGTAGCCGCACTGCTGGATGCACAACGCGGCGATCATGTCCATGCTGATTCGCTGCAGGTACAGCGCGAAAAATTGCAGAACCCCGATCTGACGCCATCGGCGCAGGTTTTAGCCGCAATTCGTGCCGAAAATAATTCGTTTTATCAGTTTGCTCTGAAACAAAGCAAGGTACTGGCAGAACAATTCCGCACCCGCCCGCCAAGCGCAGAAGAGCGCCGCTACTTCGAAGAACTGGCCAAAGCCTCGGTCGCCGAACAGGAAGAAATGGAGCGGTCGCAAACCGGCAGCTTTGATGAATTCATCACCGATTACCGTTCCCGCACATCCAGTCAGTTGTGCTGCGAAAGCTGATTATGTAGCAATGCTGATTTGATGAATATTAAAAAAGCCGCCAGCAAATGAGACTGCTGGCGGCTTTTTTATTCAGACAGAACGACTTATTCGTCCTCAAACAGATTACCCAGGCCACCAAGTACTGAGCCCTGTTCTGCGCCTTTACCACCGCCGATTTTGGAAGCACCGACGATGCGGTTAGCGAGGCGAGATAATGGCAGCGACTGCAGCCAGACTTTGCCCGGGCCACGCAAAGTCGCAAAGAACATGCCCTCACCACCAAACAAGGCGGTCTTCACACCGCCGACAAACTGAATATCGAAATCAATGTCTTGCGTAAAGGCGACCACGCAGCCGCTATCGACGCGCAAGGTCTGGCCGGGTTGCAAAGTTTTTTCTATGATCGCGCCACCGGCGTGAATAAATGCAAGGCCATCGCCTTCGAGTTTTTGCAACACAAAACCTTCACCGCCAAAGAACCCGGCACCCAGACGTTTCTGAAATGCGATACCGAGCGCCACACCTTTTGCTGCGCACAGGAAAGCATCTTTCTGACACAGCAAAGTGCCGCCCAGTTGTGCCAGATCCATAGGAATGATTTTGCCGGGATATGCGGCGCCAAATGCGACTTTGCGTTTTTGTCTGCCGCCGTTCATGAATACTGTGGTGAACAAGGATTCGCCAGTCACCAGACGCTTACCGGCACCGAGCAATTTACCGAAAATGCCGCTTTGTGCAGCAGAGCCGTCACCGAAGATCGTCTCCATCTGGACGTCGTCTTCCATGTAAAACATCGCACCGGCTTCGCCGACAGCCGCTTCATTCGGGTCGAGTTCAATTTCGACAAACTGCATGTCGTCGCCGAAAATCTGATAATCAATAACGTCCATTGCCATGATGAATTTTCCTGATGAAAAAAGGTTGACCGGTGCAAAACACAGCGAGCGGCATTGTAGCCAGAACACTTATGCAAATGCCAGTTTTTCGCCCGGTAATATTTTTCAGAAAATACCGCAATACAAAACACATCAGTTCGTCGCCCGGCAGCTATTTTTCTGAGCACCAACGGCCATCGGCTGTCAGCGTCTGATCCATGCGCACTGCGCAAGGATATTCTTGCATTCTTGCCGCCACTCCCCTAGCATGGCACAGTCCATTTTCAAGCACATCTCCATGCCCGCCTTGCCTGAATTAAAAGAACTCGAACGCATCATTCAACTCGGACAGCCGCAACTGGAGGTTGACGTACTGTGCGAAATCGATGTCCAGCACAAGCGCTTTCCAGTCTACAAACTGGCACTGGGCAACCCCGACCCGTCTTTGCCTGCGATCGGTTTTTTTGGCGGTATACACGGACTGGAACGCATAGGTTCGCAAGTGCTGCTGTCTTTTCTGCGCGGATTACTGACCCGCCTGAAGTGGGATAAAAGCCTGCAACACATGCTACATGAAGTGCGGCTGGTATTCATGCCACTGGTGAACCCCGGTGGCATGTGGCAGGCAACGCGTGCTAATCCGAATGGTGTTGATCTGATGCGCAATGCACCGGTAGAAGCAACCGAAAAAGTACCGTTCCTGCTCGGCGGGCATCGCATCAGCAAACACTTGCCGTGGTATCGTGGGCCTGCTAATGCAGAAATGGAAGCTGAAAACAAGGCGCTGGTGCGCACCGTGCAGCAGGAATTATTGTCACGTCAGTTCAGTATCGCCATCGACTGCCACTCTGGTTTTGGTCTGCGCGACCGCGTCTGGTTTCCGCATGCGCACAGCGTGCATCCGATTCCGCATCTGGCCGATATTTTGTCGCTGGAAGAACTGTTCCAGCAAACGCATCCGAATCATCGCTACCTGTTTGAGCCGCAAAGCCTGCAATACCGCACGCATGGCGACATCTGGGATTATCTGTACCTGCAATCACAAGAACAACCTGGCAAAACCTTTCTGCCGCTGACGCTGGAAATGGGCTCGTGGCTGTGGGTCAAAAAAAATCCGCGTCAATTATTTTCGCGTCACGGCATGTTCAATCCGGTGGCAGAGCATCGCCTGCATCGTGTGCTGCGGCGGCATACTTCGTGGCTGGATTTTTTAATGCGCGCCACCTGCGGTCATCAGGAATGGCTGGCGCAAGGCCCGACCCGCCTGCGCCTGCAGGAACGCGCCGTACAACGCTGGTATCGCCCATGACCTGGGTACTGCTGCGCGGCCTGATGCGCGAACAACGGCATTGGGGCAACTTCACGCAACAGTTTGCACAAGCCCATCCGCACGAACACATCATCACTCTCGATTTCGCAGGCAATGGCGCTTTATATCAGCAAGCCAGCGCCACCAGCATAGGCGCGATGGTCGAGCAGGCGCGTGGGCAAGTTCAACAACAACTTCAACAACAGCAAAGCGAAGACAAGATCAAACTGCTCGCCATCTCGCTCGGTGGCATGGTCGCGGTGGCATGGGCAGAACGCTATCCGCAAGAGCTGCAACGCATGGTGCTGATCAACACCAGCCTCGCGCCGCACAACCCGTTTTATCAGCGCCTGCGCCCTGCCAATTACCCCGCCATCATCGCTACCATGCTGACAGGAACACAGCGTCAGCGCGAGCAACTGATCCTGCGCCTGACCAGCCATCAGAGCGATGCCCCTCAAGCAGAACAACTGCTCAACGACTGGGTTCATTACGCGAAGCAATACCCTATCCGCCGCCGCAATATCCTGCGTCAACTGGTTGCCGCGATGCGCTACCGCGCACCCGCACAGGCACCTCAAGTGCCGCTACTGATGCTGGCCGGCGCCAGGGACGTGCTGGTCAGCCCGCAATGCTCCGCCACTCTGGCTCACCACTGGCAGGTCGAATTACGCATTCATCCCGATGCCGGACACGACCTGCCACTCGACGATCCCGCCTGGGTCATACAGCAAACGCTGACTTAATCATTGCGTCAGCTCTGCATCAACACGATATACACAGCACGCCGAGCTGTCGCCTCACGTACATTTACTTACACTTTTAATAAGAGATAAAAAGCATGCATTGTTAAAATTAAACTTCTATTCATATCAAAACACATCAGCAGGAAACTTTATGAGCCACCCTTCAGCTCGTCATCTCACTTCTATCGCTTCCATCATTTCTGCCTGCATTGCCGCCACATTATTCAGTGTCACCGTATCCGCGCAGACCGCCGCACAACTCGTGCAGGCATCGAATGCTTATGCTGATATGTGCAAAAAATCGGTCAATATGCCGACTGGGGAAAGTGACCTCAAAGACAATCCTAAGCTGGATGATTATTGCAAATGTTTTGCCGATAAATTTCTCACCCGAGCAATACAATCCCAACCCGGAGCCAGCCGGACACCGTTGCAGGAAACCCTGAAACAGGAAATGGAAATGCGCCAATCCTGCCGCGCCAAATATAATCTGCCCGCGTTAAAAAAATAGACCGCGTTCAACACGTACCCAGTCAGAATGCGCCTGCTGGCAGCGTTTCAGCCGCAAACGCGCATCACGTCTATGCCTTCCTTGCTTGATTGCGCCGGATTTCGCTTTATGACGACGCCTGGTATGCCGTCATACCCGCTGTATTATTAAATTATTGACATTCCCAGTCCTGCTGCTACATTGCTAACAGTTATTCTCTGCCCGCCTGACCTCTCTCAACAGGAGTCACATGTGAATACCCTGCCAGAGATCAAATGCGTCCTGATCTTATTCACCGTTTGTTGTCTTTCTGCGTGCAATCAGGAAAAAGCACAGGCCTTGCAGCTTGCCACGACCACATTCAGTAATGAAGCAGACCGCGCCTGCAAGATGGGTGCCGATAGCTTGCAAGCGGCTGTGGCAATGCCAGCACTTACCCGCTCAGACATTGCCACATCACTGGCGCAGGCAAAGAAATTTGGCGCTGTTGAGCTCGATTTAATCTATGCCGACAACAGCATCACCGACAGCGCAAACGCACCTGCGCTGAGCGCGCTGAATCAGGCCTGTGAGGCGCACCGGCAGCTCGCCGCCATGTACATCGATCTGCCGCGTGGCTATCTGCTGGCAGCGGATGATGTAAAAAAAGCGCAGAAACTCGCGGTCAATGTCACAGCACGTTTTGCCAGACTGGGCCACATCTTTGCTGAATTGCCGTCAACCGGCCGCGATAATATTTCCCGCATCCGCATTATCGAAGCCCACAGCAAAACGATGGCCGTTGCTGACGAAAAAGCCCGTACCGCATTGCTCGGCAGCGTTGCCGACGATATCCTGCAGAATCAAACCAACGAGGCGCAAAGCCGTGACCTCATCCTCAGCCAGTTTGCAAAAGCGACGGTACTCGGAGAAAAACTAGCAAAAACCAGCGTCCATTACGATCAAATGACAGTGGCGGATTTACTGGAATCACTCAGAGAATTTTCTGCCCTGTACGGCAGCATCACCAGCCGAGCGGCCACAGCACAAAGCGCTATCAGTAGTATCAACCGCGTAGAAGCAAACCTGAAAAATGACCCGGCGCTCAGTCCTTTGCTGGATGCCGTCGTCAGCCAGAAATAATGTGCTGCCAGAGGGAGAGACACCATGCCTGTCAAAGACAATGATGCTGACATGCTGCGCGTGATGGGCAACACCATCACCGATCTGCAAATCCGGTATCGCGCTGCGACGCTGGACGATCAGGCAGTGCTGATCACGCCACTCAAAGAACTGCTGCAAGACTACGGGGACTATCAGGCACGTTTGCTGAAAGCAGGCACCATCACCAGCGATGCAGAACTGGCGCAAATGAAAGCCATACAAACCGCCATCAGCGACGATGCCGACCGCCAGGATTTGCTGATCGCCATCGCAAAAATCGTCGCCCTGATTGCTGCCGCCTGAGCGCGGTATTGTTGCAGAAATAGCGCACGGCAAGTATCCTTCACAACGGCTGGACACGCCCGATGGCTGTTCTCCCTGCGTTCAGGTTTCTGTTTTCTCAGATACCCCCATCATCAGCCCATTTCTTTTTCAACCATCACAGCGGAGTTGTTATGAAACGAGTCACAGGCATAGGCGGTATTTTCTTCAAAGCCAAAGATGCACCGGCATTGCAGGCATGGTACAAGCAACATCTGGGAATCGATGTGCAGGTCTGGGGCGGCGCAGCTTTTGACTGGGCAGATGCTGATGGCAAGCCAGTTGCTGGCACTACGGCATGGGCCATACATCCGCAAGACAGCGATCATTTCGCGCCGGGTTCTGCCCCGTTCATGGTGAATTACCGGGTGGAAGACCTGCACGCATTAGTCAGGGCTTTAAAGGAAGAAGGCTGTCACGTGCTTGATCAGACAGATGACTCCGACTATGGAAAATTCGCCTGGGTGATTGATCCCGAGGGAAATAAAGTCGAACTGTGGCAACCGCCGCCAGGCCAGTAATCGCACAAGTCATTTCACATTCAAATTGCGGGATACCTGCCCGCTGTCAACACAGATAACCAGCGTGCGGCGTTGTTGCAAAAACGCCGGCACGCTTGTCTTCTTATGCAGATACCATCGGCTGAACAAGTCCGGCTGACGCCGGCGCGGGTCGCCCCGGGGCAGATACGGGGTGTTCTGGCTGCATCCCTGATCAACTGCGCAAGTGCCTCAAAAAGATAAATATTGTTAAATCATCAGAAATCAGACCGGTTTGTGCAGCGCTCTCTTCGTTACCGAAGAATGGTTCCAATTACGATGCAGATACATTGAGTTCCAATCAGGTGCATTATGTTGCATGAATAGGTAGCGCTGTGCCTCAGGTTGAACGAAACATTCCCACTGTATTGACGCCCGGTCTTTTTGCCCATCTGAAACGATGCTGTCAGTGGACAAATGAGATCGCAACGAGCCTGGCATGGGCGTACAAAATGACGTCGGTGACAAACACGGTCAACCTGGAACGAAAAAGTAAATTTGTCGCACGTACACTGCTCAATTTAAAACCCAGCGTATCGTGGTATCAATTTGTCAGAAGCAGCTATTTACGGCCACTTGTCGGCAACGATGCCAACCTGCTCGACGTCATTCATCGCCCTTTCTTTGACCGCAACACCAGCGCCATGGAGCGGGTGAACATGCTCGTCTGCCATTTTGAATTACTGCATACTCTGCTCGGTACAAAAACTACGGCGAACATTGTCAGTGGTCATCGCTTTTTACTATCACAGTTCACCGGGAAAAATGACGAGCACTTCACCATTCATCTGCTGCGCGATGATGCCTTCAAACGCGAGGGCGGCATCACACTGGCACTGAGCATGAATGAGCAGGCACTGCTGTATGTCACGTTTACCCTCGTGAAAAATCGCTACGGCAATGCAATCAGGGTCGGCGGCATACAATCCAACCGTGGTAATTGCCGCCAACTGGCGCGCACAGCCACCAGCGCCTTGCATGGCATTCAGCCGCGCCTGCTGCTGATTGAAGTGTTACGCAATCTTGCCGCGCAGATCAATTGCACGACAATAGAATGTGTCAGTAAACAAAACCACATCTACCGCGCCTGGCGCTATCGCCAGAAAAAATGTATTCATGCCGAATACGACCAGCTGTGGCTGCTCGCCGGCGGCAGTCAGAATCAGAGAGGGAATTTTGAAATCCCGCATACGCAGGATGAAAAACCCATAGAATCGCGGCCATCCAACAAACGCAGCGAATATCGCCGCCGCGCCGTGCTGACCGAAGCCATGCGCGCCCAGATACACGCCGCCATCCATGCCCACGGCCACCACTTGCACCGCGCCCACAGCTACACCTCACATTAAGCGGACGATCTGGCACGACTGAATGTCGCCATAAAACAAGCCATCGCCGCGGTCATACGCGCATCGCGTCAATCGGCGTCACGCCACAAACCACACTCGCCCAAAGCCGCATTTCCCCCGTCCCTAAATTGCTGACATCGCTGGAACACTGAGACCAGCTTTGCCTGTTTTTGCCTCTTTTTTCCTGCTGAGGATAAAAATATACTGGGTGGGGTATATTTAAAACCCCTTTATTTTATTCAGAGATTAAGGCGTTTTTGGCAGATACTCCCCCTTTTTTCAAAAATGGCATGATTTGAAGAGTGATGTAGCTCTGTTTCCCCCTACGCCGGGCAATGTCAGATTCTGATTTTTGGTTTGATGAGAACTGATAGCTTTGCCTGCTTTTTTTTCTGCCTGCCCAGTGCTGACACGATGCGTGTTGAGACAATTTGATCTGCACTTTTTGTCGATCTGCTGGTACCTGCTATTGATCAGGTACCAGCAAAAGCAATCAAGCGTCGTACAGGCTTCAAAAGGATTAAAAAAATTGCATTTGTTTAGGCGGTCGGTTATCTTTCAAAAATGAAAATTAAATCATGTTAGGCACTTTGACAATTAACACTCTTTCAATTACTGAAAATGGCTAAATCATACGAAGAAAAACAATTCACGCAACTATCTGGGGAATTTGGCGTTGTGTCTGAGCTTTGTCGTCGTCAAATACAGGCCTCATTGACCTACGGGAATAGCAAAAGTGCCGATGTTTTTGTCATAGACGGAAAGCTCGGTCGTTCAATTAAGGTTGAAGTTAAAACTAGCGTATTAAAGGGATGGGTTGTTGATGCACGAGCCCTTAATGTTGAGCGACACATAATTTGGGTATTTGTTTACATGCCTAAACCTAACGATGCTGCTAGGGTCTGTTGACGTTTCACATAGGCAGCCATAAAAAAGCACAGGCCATGGCGACGACACTTTCATAATTTCGCTTCAATTTATCAAACCGGGTTGCCAGCGCCCGATAGTACCCAGGCCATTGAGCAGTGCGTACACCAGCACTACGTGAAACGCTATGACCAGCCCTATGCCCAGGAACTTCTTGCCCGGCTCTTGCTGGCGATCTGAAAAATCCATTAATACTCCTCCAACCCCACAAGGTCTACTATTGACTCACGTCAAAACGGTTCAAACAAAAACGATTATAAATACAGCCTGTGGCCAATAAGACCTGACACAGGGCGTACTCAATTTTTCTTAAGCAAAATAGAGACCAGAATTTTAACCCGTTATGCAGTTTCAACTGCCGCCACTACGGTTGATCACTTATGCGATTGCAGGTCCGCGTTCAGATAAAGCGAATTACTGCGACTATCCAAGCATCCGTTGCTCAAAAATATTACACATTTACATGAATCAATTTATCAGACTGTGAAGTAAAAAAGCCAACTTCATGTAAATATTTTTATCTGCGGTAACTTCGTGTAAATAAACTTATATTTTACAGAAAAATATGTAAATTTATCCGCCAAAATTTTCCGAAGGCGCATAAAACCATTTCTCACCATCAACTGTCAATAGCTAGCAAATAGTATTCCACAGAAAAACAACAGCAATTATTCTGCCAAAAAAAGAAAAATAAAGGAAATGCATTAATTTGTGCTTCGCAGCATAAATTTAGTGCACCATCTCCCCTCTGAAAAACTTTCACAGAATTATTTGCCGGCAAATAGTCCCGACTGAATAAAATTTACTTTCCCCGCAAATACGGACCGAAATCCCACAAAAGTTGCGTCAATTTTTGTGGGACTTTTAATGCATAACAGCAAAAATTTTTTATCCTGCTGCAGCCAAATCACGACTACCGCTCGTAAATCAGTCAGATTGCACCATTAAGGTGCAATAAAAAGCGATAAAAATTTTCTTCCCTTCTCCTTATTTTCAGAAACTTAAGATAAGGTTACGGCGCACTGAAAATAAATTCCTCTGCCTTTTTATCTTTTTAACAAATCACTGTATCAGGTGGCGAGAATCAGTGCTGCTCAGGTTGCTCATATCTGGAAGTCGGAGACATTGCTTTATGAAATTTACGTTCGCAAAAATTAAATCTGCCGTAGCTATTGATCTGCTCAGATGCAAAAGAATTTGCGCCATTGGTAGTTTTTTTCTCTTTGTTCTTAGCTGTGAAATCAGCACCGCCGCTACGCCGGCCAAAGACGAAGGCTTCGCCGACCCGGCAAAAGTGCTAAGAACCATCTTTCCTGTTGCCGAGACCGGATTTGACCCCGCCGCAACGCGCGACTTGTACTCCAACACAATTAACGAAGTTGTATTCGAACGTTTATTCAGTTACGACTACCTCGCCAGCCCGGCCAGAGTCGTCCCGGAAACGGCTGCTGAATTGCCGGAAATATCTGCCGATGGAAAAAACTACACGATACGTCTGAAAAAAGGCATTTACTTCACGCCGGATGACGCATTTAAAGGAAAAAAGCGCGAGCTGACAATGGAGGATTATGTTTACTCTTTCAAGCGTCTGATGGATCCGAAAATCGCGTCCAGCCACCGCTGGTTACTGGAAGATAAGATTATTGGTCTCGACGCCTATGCCGCCAAAGCGAAGAAAACCGGGAAATTCGACTACGACGTCAAAATTCCGGGACTGGAAATCGTCGACAAGTACACCTTACGCATTCATCTCAGCCGCCCTGATTTCAATTTACCGATGATTTTATCGTATGCCGCAATGTCGGCAGTCGCACGGGAAGTCATAGAAAAATATCAGGACATACAAGGTCTGGCGATGGCCAATCCGGTTGGTACCGGTCCGTATAAGTTAACAGAATGGGTGCGCGGCTCGAAAATGGTACTGGAAGCAAATCCGGACTATCGCTCAGTCTATTGGGACTATGCCGCCAGCGCCGATCCCGCGGACCAGCGAATTGTTAAGGCGATGAAAGGTAAGCGTATGCCGCAAATCGGCAAAGTCATCGTCAACGTCATCCTCGAAGATCAGTCCCGCTTGCTCGCGTTTCAGAAAGATGAAGTCGATTTATTCCAGCTTTACGGCGGACTTGCGCCGCAAGTCATGAAAAACGGCAAACTGAAACCGGAATTTGAAAAAAAAGGCGTACAACTCTCACGCATTATCGATCCCGAGCTGACAATCTACTACTGGAACATGCAGGATCCGGTCTGGGGCGGTCTGAGTAAAGAAAAAATCGCCCTGCGTCGCGCCGTTGCGATGGCGCATAAAGTCGAGGATGAAATCCGCATTGTTGATAACGGTGAGGCTGTTCCGCTGGAATATCCTATCCCCCCGAGTGTGGTCGGGCACGACCCGAAATACCGCAGCAGCATTCAATATAACCCGGCAGCAGCAAACGCCCTGCTCGACAAATTTGGCTACAAAAAGGGAAAAGACGGTTACCGCACCCTGCCAGATGGTCAGCCTCTGGAAATCACTTATACAGCACAAACCGAATCACGCGGCAAATTGCAGGCGGAAGTCTGGAAAAAAACTTACGACAGCCTTGGCATACGTATGAAAGTCGATTTCCGGCCCTTTGCTGAAATTCTGAAAGCAGAAAAGCAATGCCAGCTCACACAACGTATTTCGCCATGGATTGCTGATTATCCCGATGGCGATAATTTTATGCAGCTGTTTTACAGCAAGAATATTCACATGAATAACAATGGCTGCGCTGCGATTCCTGAATACGACAAGCTGTATGAAGCATCGCAAAAATTACCGGCAGGTGAAGAACGTGACGCCCTATATCACAAAATGGCGCGGGTAATGGAAGTTTATTCGGCGCAGAGAATCGGCTATGCACGTTACCGAAATATGCTCTCGCAGGCGCGGGTCATCGGCTATAAAAAGCATCCTGTAATGCATGTCGAATGGACCTATATCGACATCGATAAAAACAAATAACACACCATCCTCATCCGTTTTCCCGGGACATCTTATGACCGCCTATATCCTGCGCCGCTTATGGCAGATGGCACCCACTATGCTGGGTGTGATTCTGCTGGTATTTTTTTTGTTTAACTGGGTCGGCGGCGACCCGGCCTACTTGTTGGCAGGCAAAATGTCGAACGTAGAACAAATTGCGAATATCCGCACCCAGCTTGGCATAGACCAGCCTTACTACGTGCAGCTCTGGATTTTCATCAAACAAATTCTGACGTTTAATTTCGGTAACAGCTGGAGTACCGGCGAAGCCGTATCGTCAATTATCGGTAGTCGCCTCGGGCCTTCTTTGACAGTGCTGATTCCGCTGACAATCCTGGAAACCGTCATCGCGATAGCCCTCGCACTGGGAATCGCATTTAAACGCGGCTCGCTGACTGACCGCACTGTCATGATTGCGTGCACGGTAGGTATGTCCATCAGTATTCTGGTGTACATCATCGTCGGCCAGTATTTCTTCGCGTATCAGTTAAGCCTGTTTCCGGTACAAGGTTGGGGTAACAGCTTTGGCGAAAATTTATTCAAATACTCTGCCCTGCCGATTCTGATTGCACTGGCCGTCGGTGTCGCGCCGAATCTGCGCTTATTCCGCAGTTTTGTTCTCGACGAAGTGAATCAGGATTATGTGCGTACCGCACGTGCCAAGGGCGTGCCGGAACGGCGCGTGAAATGGGTACACGTGCTGCGGAATGCCTCGATTCCTATCATCACCCATGTCATGTCGAACTTACCTGCCCTGCTGATAGGCGCGTTTCTGATCGAACGTTTTTTCTCGATTCCGGGCATCGGCCGCGAAGTGATACTGGCGGTCGAACGCAGCGACTTCCCCGTCATCAAAGCGATTACCGTTTATGTCGCCGCAGCCACTATGATTTTTAACTTACTGACCGATCTGCTGTACCAGGCGGTTGATCCACGCGTGCAGTTGAAATAAGGATCACACAAGATGACTATGCAAACTCAGACTTCCCCGGGATTATGGACGCTCGCATGGCATCGCTTACGTGCCGATAAAATTGCCATGGTTTCTCTGGCGATCGTCGCGGCATTTTTGCTGATGCTCATTTTGTCAGCCAGCGGCATGATTGCCGCAGACTGGGAACAGGAAACCGGTGTCAGCTATGCGCCGCCGCACTTTATCGGCGCTGATGCACCAGCAGAAAAAGCGGACGCGATTCAGGCAAGCCCGACAGAAAACCCGCTCGATCCGTTAAAGGATGTCTTGCGTGAATTGCGCCAGACAGCAGCAGGAAATACAGCAGGGCAAACTGAACCGCTGGATTTCTACGGCATCAGTGATCCGCTGGCAAAGGAGATGGCCGACATCAACGCCGAGTTGGCAAAATCAGGCAAGACCACCGTCGCAGAACGGGCAAATACTCTGCCATTTGGTGCCGATAAATGGGGACACGACATCATCAAGAAAACAATTAAAGGTGCAGAGACCTCGATCGTAGTTGGCCTGATTGCGGCTGTACTGGCAACCTTACTCGGCACTTTGTTCGGTGCATTTGCCGGTTATTTCGGCGGACGCACTGACGACTTCTTTAACTGGTTTTACAGCATCTTCACGTCTATTCCATACTTGCTGCTGGTACTTTCGGTGGCAGCCGTTTTGCAGCAGAAAGGCGTTTCCACCATCATCCTGATTCTGGCCTTCACCGGCTGGACTGGTCCTTTCCGCCTGATGCGCGCCGAATACATGAAGCACAAAGCGCGTGAATACGTGTGGGCTGCCGATGCCATCGGTGCGACGCATTTCCGCAAAATGTTCATCCATATTTTCCCGAATGTCAGCCACGTTGCGCTGGTACAGGTATCGATACTGGTGGTCGGCTTCATCAAATCAGAAGTGATACTGAGCTTCCTCGGTTTCGGCGTTCCTGTCGGCACCGTATCGTGGGGCAGCATGCTCAATGAAGCTCAGAATGAACTGATTCTCGGTAAATGGTGGCAGTTGGTGGCGGCGACGACCGCAATGGCGGTGCTGGTGACGGCATTTTCCATGTTCACCGATGCTCTGCGCGATGCGCTTGATCCTAAGCTGAAATAAGGAAGCACAATGACTCACTCTACTTCGCCATTACTTCAGGTCGAAAATTTACGCGTTTCTTTTCGCATCAATAAAAAAGACAGCGTGGAAACCGTCAAAGGCGTGTCCTTTACGATTCCGCACAACGCCACCGTCGCATTGGTAGGTGAATCGGGCAGCGGCAAATCGGTCAGCTCACTGGCCGTCATGGGCTTGCTGCCGCCGGACACTTCCAGCATTGCACCTGACAGCAAAATTCTGTTTGAAGGCCGCAGCCTGCTGAACCTCAGCACGGAACAACGTCGCGAGCTGTGCGGCAAAGATATCTCCATGATTTTTCAGGAGCCGATGACTTCCCTGAATCCGGTCTTCACGGTCGGCTTTCAGATTGCCGAAGTCCTGCGCCTGCACATGGGCATGAATGCCAAGCAGGCGCGAGCCAGAGCCATTGCGCTGCTGGAAGAAGTCGGCATTCCCGACCCGCAATCGAAAGTCGATGCGTATCCCAGCCAGATGTCGGGCGGTCAGCAACAACGCGTGATGATCGCGATGGCGATTGCCTGCGAGCCTAAATTACTGATCGCCGATGAACCGACCACCGCGCTGGATGTGACAATACAAAAGCAAATCATTGATCTGATCGATACGCTGCGGGTGAAACACAAAATGTCAGTGCTGTTTATTACACACGATCTGGCTTTGGTCGGTGAAATTGCGGATCATGTCATCGTCATGCAGCATGGCGTGATCCGCGAAGCCGGCACGGTGCAACAGATATTCGAGCAACCGAAAGACACTTACACGCAGGCGCTGCTGCATTGCCGCCCTTCGCTCGATACCCGCCCGTGGCGCTTGCCGGTGATCGCCGATTTCATCCACCATCAGGGCGCCTTGCCTGAGCAAAAAGAGCGAAAACGTGGCATTGATGGTACGGAAGATATCGTGCTGGAAGTTAACAATCTGGGGAAAAGTTTTTATACCCGAGAAGGTCTGTTTGGCAAAAAAGAATTCAAAGCCGTCGAGAATGTCTCATTCAAACTCGCCCGTGGTAAAACGCTGGGCGTGGTCGGCGAATCCGGTTCCGGTAAAACCACGGTCGGATTAACGCTGATGCGCCTGCATCAGGCCAGCAGCGGACAAGCCATCTTTGATGGCAAAGATATCCTGTCCATGTCAGACAAAGCGTTTTTACCGTACAAGCGCCGGATCCAGATCATCTTTCAGAATCCTTACGCATCGCTCAATCCGCGCTTTACGATTGGACAGATCCTGATGGAGCCGATGCTGATACATCAGATCGGTGCGAACAACAATGAAAGAGTAGCGATGGCGATGCAGTTGCTCGACAAGGTCGGCTTACCTGCCGCCGCTTTCCATCGTTATCCGCATGAGTTTTCCGGCGGCCAGCGTCAGCGGATTGCGATTGCGCGCTGTCTGACGATGAAACCCGAAGTGCTGATCTGCGATGAATCGGTATCGGCGCTGGATGTCTCGGTACAGGCGCAGGTATTGAATCTGCTACAGGATTTGCAGGAAGAATTCGGCTTGTCGTATATCTTTATTTCGCACGATCTGGCGGTCGTGAAATACATCGCCGATCAGGTCATGGTGATGAATAAAGGCAAGGTGGTGGAGCTGGCGAATTCGGACGAACTTTATCTGCATCCGCAACAGCCCTACACCCAGACCCTGTTGCAAGCGATACCGCGCGGGCTGCAACACGGGCATGCGAACGCTATCCTCTGATCTGGCGACTGAGTGACCATGCCACGCCCGGCAGATTTCAGCGCACATCCTTGTAAATTATGAATTTTTGGGGAGTATGTTTAAAAACAGATGAATAGTCCGAATAAATACAGGGGGTAAAAAACATACTGGGGGGGAGTATAATTACGGCAAAAATACGCGTTGACGGCATATATTTCCCATCAGCATCAGGCTGGCATGTTAGACGACGTTATCACAAACTCTGCTGATGAAGCAGCGTGAAAGCGGGACGTTATCTACACTGCAGCAAGAAAGCCCAGGCAGCATGGAGCAAGATAACGCAGCGTGACATTTATCCGGCACTTCCTTGTCACACAATTGTCATCTGCGGAATGAAAGTTAGTATTTGCCCGATTCGCGCGAAGCAACTACAATTCCGACCTGTTGTCACCGCCCACTGTCGGGAAGACAACAACAGCCAGTGTTATCAAACTGGCGTCAGCAATCAGTAAAGGGAAATTTTTAAAAACCTGCTTCAACGAAAAACAGGTTTTTAAAAATGACCGAAAACCACATCGTAATATTGATGCGGCCTTTCAGGGCATTTCAGGCTATCAGCCGCATCTGCATTACGACAATACCTGGAGTCAACATGGCATTTCTGCAAGGCAAAAAAATTCTGATCACCGGCTTACTGTCGAATCGTTCTATCGCTTACGGCATCGCACAGGCATGCAAACGCGAAGGCGCGGAACTCGCATTTACTTATGTCGGCGATCGCTTTAAAGACAGAATTACAGAATTCGCAGCAGAATTTGACAGTAAACTGGTTTTCGATTGTGACGTCTCCAGCGACGAACAAATCGACGCTACCTTTAAAGATCTGGCACAGCACTGGGACCGCCTTGACGGTCTGGTTCATGCAATCGGCTTTGCACCGCGCGAAGCGATTGCCGGTGAATTCCTCGACGGTTTTTCACGCGAAGCCTTCCGCATTGCGCATGACATCTCTGCTTATAGTTTCCCGGCAATGGCAAAAGCGGCACTGCCACTGTTGCGCGAAGATTCAGCCTTGCTGACGCTGTCTTATCTCGGTGCGATACGTGCGATCCCGCATTACAACACAATGGGTCTGGCTAAAGCATCGCTGGAAGCCTCCGTGCGCTACCTCGCAGAAGATCTCGGCAAAAAAGGCATACGCGTCAATGGTATTTCTGCCGGCCCGATCAAAACGCTGGCAGCATCCGGCATTAAAGACTTCGGTAAGCTGCTGGGCTTCGTTGCTGACCATGCGCCACTGCGCCGCAATGTGACTATTGAAGATGTCGGTAATACGGCAGCATTCCTGTTGTCGAATCTGGCGAACGGCATCACGGGTGAAATCACTTACGTCGATGGCGGCTTCTCGCATGTGATGGGTCTGAATGCCGATTCTTATCATCTGTAATTGCTGGAAGTAGTTGCTATAAACAAGCAATTACAGGCGCTCAGCTGACAGGTTCGCTGACATTTAAAAAGGTGCAATGACTGCACCTTTTTTATCGTCCGCCATATCGTGATGATTCATACGCTCGGTTAAGAGCACACCCGGGTAAGCAAATACCGATAATCCACCTCAACAAGACTTTCACTATCGATTACACTTAGCCGGATTCAATGCGGTCCCCTTATTCATTACTCGCAATGTATCCCTTCAATACCATGCGCGCCGTCTCTCAGACTCCAAAAAAACTGACTCTGTTACTGACCAGCCTGATAATTTTCTTGACCAGCCTTATCAGCAGTCATCATGCACAGGCGCAGAGCGATGCTTGTCATCCCGCATGGCCGGCGTGGTCGAATTTCAAACAGACATTTATCACCGCCGACGGTCGCGTGATTGATCACAGTGGCAGCATCAAACCTACCGTTTCGGAAGCCCAGGCATATGCACTGTTTTTCGCACTGATTGCCAACGACAAAGCCAGTTTTGACTCGCTCCTGCGCTGGACCGAAAACAATCTCGCCTATGGTGATCTGACCGCCCATCTGCCCGCCTGGCAATGGGGCAAACGTGCCGATGACAGTTGGGGCATCATTGACAAAAACCCGGCATCCGATGCCGATTTATGGTTAGCATACACACTCAGTCTGGCAGGTGATGCCTGGAATGAAAAACGCTACACGGCGCTCTCGGCATTACTCGCGAAACGTATCCTGAATGAAGAAACGGCAGATATCCCTAAACTTGGCTTGACGCTATTGCCTGCGCCGACAGGATTTGTACTCGCTGACAAGTCGTGGAAACTCAATGCCAGCTATCTGCCGATACAAGTCTTGCGCTGGTTTGATCACACAGAGAAAGATCCGCGTTGGAAGCAACTGCTGGCTTCATCCATGCAAATTATTTCCGGCTCGTCACCGAAAGGCTATACCGCAGACTGGATACTGTTTCATCCTGACAAAGGCTTTACCCCTGACATCAACGGTGCAGAAAAAGGCGATGGCGGCTACAACGCCATCCGTGTTTATTTATGGGCAGGCATGATGCATGAGCGCGATCCGGATCGCGCCGCCTTAATCAAAACATTGCTGCCGATGGCAAAACTGACTGAGACCAAGGGTTATCCACCGGAATACATCAACATCCAGAGTGGCGAAGTGAGAGGCCCGGGCTCATCCGGATTTTCCGCTGCGCTGCTGCCCTTCCTGCAGGCAGCCAAGGCGAGTAAAGCGCTTCAACAGCAGGAACTGCGACTGCAGGCCCAAGCCATCAAAGCCGATGCGTATTACGATCAAGTGCTGTCTTTATTCGCGCTGGGATGGCGCGAAAAGCGCTACGTCTTTTCTGCAAAAGGCAAGGCAGAAATGGCATGGCAGAAAGCCTGTAAAAAATCAGGATAAGTTGCCTGCACCTCATGAAATTAATAACCTGACGAGAGGCCAGCGACTAGAATTGTTAAAAACGGGTGCTAATTTTCGTAAAATCATGTATCATTTCATTTTTGCACTGCAATAAAACGCGGTCAATAAAACTGTAGCATCGCAAGCCTGTGCATCTCCGTAGTGGAGTTAGCATGTAAAAGCCCTCCCGCCCTGCATGTCTGGTCGCATCAAAGACATCATCCTGGCGCAAAGCTTTTGTGCCGAAATCTCATTGTCGTCCGTTGTTGGATTCTCTGTGTTTATTTCGTTTGGTTGGCGCTGCATTTTTGCGCGCGTTAGTTTCTCATCGCGCTAAATTTTTACGAAAGTATTCCATGAGTTTTGAAGAATTAGGTCTCCACGTCAATATCATCCGCGCCCTGACTGATGCAGGCTACACTAAGCCAACGCCGGTACAGGAGCAGGCAATTCCTGCTGCGATCAACGGACGCGACCTGCTCGTTTCTTCCCAGACTGGTTCTGGTAAAACGGCGGCATTCATGCTGCCTGCGCTGCACAAATTAGCAACGGCTGAAGTCGTCAGCTATACCAACGGTAAAACGCCCAATCAGGAACGCCAATCCGCCCGCTCACGCGGCGACCGTCCTCGTTTCGTCGCAGCAAAACCCAAAATGCTGGTGTTGACTCCAACACGCGAACTCGCTTTGCAAGTCACAACCGCAACCGACAAATACAGCGCCTATTCACGCCGTATCAAAGCCGTATCCATTCTGGGTGGTATGCCTTACCCGAAACAGATGCAGTTGTTGTCGCGCAATCCTGAAATCCTGGTCGCCACACCTGGTCGCCTGATCGACCATATGGAATCCGGCAAGATCGATTTCTCCGAATTGCAAATGTTAGTTCTTGACGAAGCAGATCGTATGCTGGACATGGGCTTCATCGACGATATCGAAAAAATCGTTGCTGCCACTCCGGCAACTCGTCAAACCATGCTGTTCTCTGCGACGCTCGACGGCGTTGTCGGCAACATGGCAAAACGCATCACGACAGACCCTATGGTGATTCAGATTGCCAGCTCCGCCAGCAAACATGAAAACATCCAGCAAAAAGTGCATTTCGTGGATGATCTGTCCCACAAAAACCGTATGCTCGACCATTTGCTGCGGGATGAATCGCTGGATCAGGCTGTCGTGTTTACTGCAACTAAACGTGATGCAGATACGATTGCAGATCGTCTGAATATCGCTGGTTTTGCGGCTGCAGCACTGCATGGCGATATGCATCAGGGCGCACGTAACCGCACACTCGACGGCTTGCGTCGTGGTCAGATCCGCGTATTGGTTGCAACTGATGTTGCCGCCCGTGGTATCGACGTGCCAGGCATTACTCACGTGTTTAACTACGATTTGCCTAAATTTCCTGAAGATTACGTACACCGCATTGGCCGTACGGGCCGTGCAGGTCGCAAAGGTCTGGCTATTTCCCTGGTCAACCACGCGGAAGGTATGCATGTCAAACGTATCGAGCGCTTCACAAAACAACTGATTCCTGTCGATGTGATCGAAGGTTTTGAACCTAAGAAAACAGCATCTGCGCCACGTTCAGCTGCGCGCAAACCGGGCGGCTGGAAACCGGGCGATAACCGCAAATCAGGCGGTGGCTTTGGTAACAGCAAACCAGGTCAACGCTCGTTCAGCAAACCTGCTGGTGCAGGCACTGGCGCCCCACGCAAAGAAGGCAGCGGTGGCTACAAAGGCAGCCGTTCCACCGAAGGCAGCACACGTCGCTCATTTGGCGACTATTAATCACCGGCTGGCGCAAAAAACTGATCAGGGAACAGCGCGCTCCGTTTGCCTGTTTCATCTGATATAGCTTTTGCCGGATAAGCAATATCACAAAAAAGCGATCACTGCGGTGGTCGCTTTTTTTATACTGAGTCCCCCGGCGTATAATCATCGGCTTGATGAACGCACTCTTCTGATGATCTATGACCTCCAACAATGAACCTGCTGTACGCCTGACATCGTTTTCTCACGGTGGCGGTTGTGGCTGCAAAATCGCTCCCGGTGTGCTTGCTGAAATTCTCAAAAAATCCAGTGGGTTCCCGGTACCGCCCGCTTTAATGGTCGGCATAGAAACTGCCGACGATGCGGCTGTGTATAAGCTGAATGACGAGCAAGCGCTGATCGCCACCACCGATTTTTTTATGCCCATCGTCGATGATCCGTTTGATTTCGGCCGCATAGCGGCAACGAATGCCATCTCAGATGTCTATGCCATGGGTGGTACGCCGATCATGGCACTGGCACTGGTCGGCATGCCGGTCAACCAACTGCCGCTTGATGTCATCGGCAAAATTATTCAGGGTGGAGAATCCGTATGTGCCGACGCCGGCATTCCGATTGCCGGTGGCCATACGATAGATTCGGTTGAACCAATTTACGGTCTGGTCGTCATGGGTCTCATACATCCATCAAAAGTGAAACGCAATGCGGATGCAAAAGTTGGCGATAAGCTCATCCTTGGCAAACCACTTGGTGTCGGTATCTTGTCTGCCGCACTCAAAAAACAAGCGCTGGATGAGGCTGGTTATGCCAGCATGATCAGCAGCACCACCAAACTGAATCGCCCGGGGCAAGAGTTATCGAAGCTCGATGGTGTACACGCGATGACCGATGTCACAGGCTTTGGTCTGCTCGGGCATTTACTGGAAGTCTGCCGTGGTGCCAATGTCACGGCCAGACTCAGTATGCAGAACATTCCTCTGCTGAACAAAGTAGAGCGGCTTGCCACCGAAGGTTTTATTACCGGCGCGTCTGCCAGAAACTGGGCTGCGTACGGGCATGAAGTCCGGCTGCATGCCGGCATCAGTGCAGCACAACAGGCCTTACTGACCGACCCGCAGACCTCCGGCGGCCTGCTGGTCTCTTGTGACGCGGCTGCGGTAGATGCGGTTTTAACGATTTTCCGTGAAGGTGGCTTCTTTGAAGCGGCCGTCATTGGTGATATTGTTGCAGGCTTACCTGCAGTTGACGTTAACCCCTGATTTTTTTGAATAGCCCGAAAATATGAATCAATTAGAACAACTGAAGCAATATACGACTGTCGTTGCCGATACCGGTGATTTTCAGGCAATCAAAGCCTACACTCCGCGCGATGCCACCACTAATCCATCGCTGATTCTGAAGGCTGTTCAAAAAGCGGAATATAAACACCTCCTTGAAAAAGCTGTCAAAGATACGGCAGGCAAATCCATCGATGAAACCATCGACCACCTGTTGATTGCATTCGGCTTGCAAATTCTGAACGAAATTCCTGGTCGTGTTTCCACTGAAACCGATGCCCGCCTCTCTTTTGATACCGAAGCAACCGTCGCTAAAGGCCGCCAGTTAATCGCGTTGTATGAAGCCGCTGGCGTATCACGCGAACGCGTACTGATTAAAATTGCCTCGACCTGGGAAGGTATACGCGCCGCGGAAATACTCGAAAAAGAAGGCATACGCTGCAATATGACCTTGCTGTTTTCACTGGCACAAGCGATTGCCTGTGCAGAAGCAGGAGCGCAACTGATTTCACCATTTGTCGGCCGTATCTACGACTGGTACAAAGCAAAAACCGGTCAGGAAATTTTTGGTGCCGATGATCCGGGCGTGTTATCCGTCAAAAAAATCTACACTTACTATCGTAAATTTGGTTACAAGACCGAAGTCATGGGTGCCAGCTTCCGCAACACTTCGCAAATTCTCGAACTTGCAGGTTGCGATTTGCTGACGATCAGCCCGGATTTGCTGCAAAAGCTGGCTGATACCAACTCGGTCATCACACGAAAGCTGAGCGCAGAAATGGCGGCCTCTTCTGATCTGGAAAAAATCAGTATGAATGAAAAAATATTCCGCTTCCAACTCAATGAAGATGCGATGGCAACCGAAAAACTCGCGGAAGGGATACGTGCATTTTGCGCAGATACGGTAAAGCTGGAACAAATGATTGCGGCGCTACGTTGAAAATACATCGGCGCTTTAACATGCGTATTGCACGTGCGAAAAGCTGAACGAAAGTTGAATGATTATTGCAGCGCTCTTGTTCATTATTGATCTACAGCACAGCAACAAAACCATCGCAGGGATAGAATTTTCTATCCCTGTTTTTATATCGATATCTGTATGAAAAAAGTCATTGAACTGACGAGCTGGAACCGGCGCGAACACTTTGCTTTCTTTTCCCGCTGCGATGAACCATTCCATGGCATCGTCGCCGATATTGACTGTGACGCTGCCTATCATTATTGCAAGCAGACAAAAACGTCCTTCTTCCTGTTTTATCTGCACCGCGTTTTACAGGCGATTAACGATACTGATGCGATGCGCTATCGCATTGAAGAAGGACAAGTCGTTGAGTATGCAAAGATACACGCGAACGCCACTATCAGTCGCGAAGACCATACATTCGGATTCTGCCCGATACAGTTTGATGAGGATTTCGCGGCATTTTCAACACATGCCGGCAGCGCAATGGAGATAGTCAAAAACAGTTCGGGACTATGTTTTACAGAAGAATGCAAACGCAACGATGCGATTCATTTTTCTGCGATGCCTTGGATTCATTTTACGGGCATCACACATGCGCGCCGTCATGACGGCATGGATAGTGTCCCGAAAATATCAGCAGGAAAATGTCATCTGCAAAATGGAAAAATGCAGCTGCCTATTGCCAGCTTCGTTCATCACGGACTAGTTGACGCTTACCACATCCATCAATTTCTGAGCCGGTTGCAACAGGCTATGAACGAACTACCAGAGGCATAATTCAGGCATGCCTCACAACAGCCTGTATTCCATGCGGGCTGTTGTGAGGCACAAGCCCGTACCCGCCAGCACCGGCTTCAACAGACACATCAGGAATGGGAATGGATGGATCGCAAAATGCCTCAAGCCCCACCAGACAAGACCTGATCAACACCACGATTCGCTAACTGATCAGCGCGTTCATTGCCGGGGTGACCGGTATGTCCACGTACCCAGCGCCATTCAATCTGATGCGTCATCTGTGCCGCATCAAGTTCCTGCCAAAGATCGACATTCTTAACCGGGGCCTTCGATGCGGTTTTCCAGCCCTTGGCTTTCCAACCGGTAATCCACTCTGTAATCCCCTTCAACACATACTGACTATCTGTATGCAAAACGATATGACATGGTCGCTTCAGCGCGCCCAGCGCGCGGATTACCGCCATCAACTCCATGCGATTATTGGTGGTTTCCCGTTCGCCGCCGAATAACTCTTTTTCTTTCGTCCCTGCAACCAACAAAGCACCCCAACCACCGACACCCGGATTGCCCTTACAAGCACCATCTGTATAAATTTCTATCTTATCCATATTTATTTTTTTGCTTTATTTGCGACCGGAATAGCGGCACCGCGTACAACGCGCTTCTGCTTCAATGCAGGTCCTATCATGCGCATACCGCGCACCCGCTTAATTGCCTGCATGACGTAGACTGAACCGAAATACGGCCACCATCGCTGTCCGGCTTTTTCCATGAATTTAAAACGATGCAGCCATTTTTCTGAACGACACGACGGCGCGTAACAACCGAAATGCACTTGCCCGATTTCCATATTTAATAATTTCAGCCAGTCTTTCAAACGGGCGGGACTAATGAACTCGCCTTCATGCGGCAGATAATAGTTTTTATTCAGACGCCCGACAAATTGTCTTGCGCCCCACAAACTAGTCTGATTGAAACCCGTCACGATCAACCTGCCTTCAGGAATCAACACCCGTTCTACTTCGCGCAACATCTGATGTGGTTCAGCAGCAAATTCCAGTACATGCGGCAAAACGATGAGGTCTATGCTCTGCGTTTCAAAAGGCAGCTCAGAAAAATCATGCGTCACCACGACCCTGCTCGCATTTTCTTTCGTCAGATTCGTCAAATCAGGATTCGAACACCATCGATGCGGCATGCGGCTTGCAGCGAGCGCGTTAATTTGTGGCAAGCCTATCTGTAATGCATTAAAACCAAAGATATCGACCGTGATTTTCGCCAGCAAGGCTTCTTCCCAGTCGCGAATATACCGTCCCGCAGGTAACTCCAGCCAGGTATCGAGGTCTATAATGTTCTTTTCCACAGCTTCCATACGTGCGTATGACGAATTCCCTGAGTATATTGACTGTGCCCGCTTTTGACGACAATTATCTGTGGGTCATCCACGACGGCAAACATGCGGCAGTCGTGGATCCCGGAGATGCGGCCCCGATCTTAAAGACTCTTGAAGCACATCAACTGACATTGTCAGCCATTTTACTGACGCATCATCATAGTGACCATATCGGTGGCGTTCCTGCGTTATTGCAGCACTTTAACGTGCCAGTGTATGGCCCTGCAAATGATGGCATTCAGGCTGTCAGTCATCGATTAGCAGAAGGCGACATCGTTGATATTCCTGAGATGAACTGGGCGCTGCAAGTAATCGCGGTGCCGGGACATACACTGGGCCATATCGCCTATTTTGCATCTGCGCAGCATTGGTTGTTTTCCGGCGATACACTGTTTGCAGGTGGTTGCGGGCGCGTGTTTGAAGGAACGCCAGCACAAATGTTGTCTTCACTCGATAAACTGGCTGCCCTACCCGATGATACGGCGGTTTATTGCGCGCATGAATACACTCTGTCTAATTTACGCTTTGCCAAAGAAGTTGAACCAGATAATCCAGCCATCGCAGAACGCTTACTCCGCGAACAACGCAAAAGAGACGAAGGCATACCGACCGTGCCGGGACAGATAGGACTGGAAAAGTATAGCAATCCGTTTTTGCGCAGCCGCGAACCTGCTGTTATTGCACGCTTACTGAGTACCGGAAAAATATCTGCCCATCAAGATGATGCTTCCACTTTTGCCGCATTGCGAGAGTGGAAAAACAATTACCGATAATTACCGACAATATCGAGAAGCCGCATCTAGCACTCAGTGCGGCTTCAACAACGTTACTGATTTTTCATGTCTGAACAAGTTCAATCCTTAAAATCCCTGACCTTATTTTGTAAGGTCGTCGACAATTACGGCGACATTGGTATCTGCTGGCGTCTGGCAAGACAACTGGAGCGAGAACATCACATCGACGTCCACTTGTGGGTCGATGATCTGCGCAGCTTTCAGCGGATTTGTCCTGATGTGAAACTGAATATCAATACACAGAACGTCGCCGGCGTCATCGTGCATCACTGGCGCGACCAGAACGGTACATTTACGCCGGAAGATGTCAGCGACATCGTCATTGAATTTTTCGCCTGTGACATCCCCCCCTCCTACATTCAGGCAATGGCGCAACGACAGCCTCGTGCGGTATGGCTGAATCTGGAGGGCTTAAGTGCGGAAGCATGGGTGGAAGGCTGCCATACGCTGTCATCGCCTCACGGCTCACTTCCGGTCACAAAATATTTTTTCTTCCCAGGTTTTAATAGCAAAACCGGCGGCCTACTGATAGAGTCAGAATTAGAGCAACAGCGTCAGCAATTTGTTTCAGACCCGGCGACGATCGCGGAGTTTCTATCCGGTTTAGGATTAAGCAGAAATGAAATTGACGCGCTGAAAATTTCATTGTTCTGCTACCCACATGCTCCGGTCACTGCCTTGTTTGAGGCATGGAAAAAAAATGCAACGCCCATCACCTGCCTGGTGCCGGAAGGCGTTGCTATGGAAGCGGTTCAGGCATTCACAGGCCAACCCGCAAAAGCTGGCAGCGTTACCACCATCGGTACACTGACCATACGCGTACTGCCGTTTGTACCGCAACCTGACTATGACAAACTGCTGTGGGCATGCGATCTGAATTTTGTCCGCGGAGAAGATTCGTTTGTCCGTGCACAATGGGCAGCGAAACCATTTGTCTGGCATATTTACCCACAAGATGAAAATTTACATCATGTAAAGCTAAATGCATTTTTAAAATGCTACACGCCTAATACAGAACATCTTGCCGCAATGATGCTTGCGTGGAATGGCGTGACAAGCCTCCCTATCCAGTGGGACAGCATATGGCAGGCATTCGCAGCAGACATGCCACAAATTGCAGATCTGGCGCTTCAATGGCAACAACAATTGATCGCGAATGGCGACATGACATCCAATTTACTGAAGTTTGCTCACACAGTTCATCAGCAAAGTGTCAATAATGAACAAAAATAAGGTAAAATATGCGGTTATTTTTTAGTGTGTTTTTCAAATTGAATCAAACGGGCTTGCGGGGCATTCTGCCAGTAGGCGACAGATGATTTTTATGCAACCTACTTTTTATAATTATTCGCTATGAAACCTGCAAAAGAAATTCGTGTTGGCAACATTATTATGGTCGATAGCAAGCCTATGATCGTCTTGCGCTCTGATGTTAACGGTTCAAGCCGTACTGGCTTTACTTACAAATGGAAGATGAAAAATCTTCTGACAAACAGCCCACTGGAAAGCGTTTTCCGTGGCGACGACAAATTCGACGTTGTTGTTCTCGACAAAAAACCAGTCACCTATTCTTACTTCGCTGATCCATTGTATGTATTCATGGATGCTGACTATGAACAGTATGAAATCGAAGAAGAAAATCTGGGCGATGCATTGCATTACCTGAAAGACGGCATGGAATGCGAAGCTGTGTTCTACGATGGCAAAGCGATCTCTGTTGAGTTGCCAACGACGATTGCACGTCAGGTTGTGTACTCTGAGCCTGCGGTCAAAGGCAATACTTCCGGTAACGTATTGAAAGAAGCGAAGATCGAAAACGCGATCGAAGCGCATCAGCATACTGTACAAGTACCGCTGTTCGTCAGCCAGGATGACGTTATCGAGATCGATACACGTACAAACGAATACAAACGTATCGTTCGTAACTAATTCAGTCATAACCACAAAAAAAGCTACTCATTGAGTAGCTTTTTTTTCGCCTTAGACAGCTGTTCTCAGCTTCCGGACTAGATTGACGCAGCACAGGAAACTGAGATCACAAATCAGAACGCAGGAACAATCGCTCCCTTGTATTTTTCTTCAATGAACTTCTTCACTTCTGGCGAGTTTAAAGCCGCAATCAGTTTTTTAAATGCCGGGCTGTTTTTATTATCTTCGCGGGCCACCAGCAAATTCGCGTATGGTGAATTGGCATCTTCGATAAACAAGGAATCTTTGACAGGATTGAGTTTCGCTTCGATCGCATAGTTTGTATTGATCAGCGCCAGATCAACCTGATTCAACACACGTGGCAGCGTCGCTGCTTCCAATTCTTTAAATTTCAGATTTTTAGGATTTTCGACTATATCTTTTCTGGTCGAAGAAATATTGCCTGGATCTTTTAATTTCAACAATCCCTGCTTAGCGAGCAACAACAACGCACGACCGGAATTGGACGGGTCATTCGGAATTGCAACAGTCGCGCCATTCGGAATATCCGCTACTTTTTTATATTTGGCAGAATAAGCTGCGAACGGCTCGACATGCACCTTGGCGACAGCGACTTCGATGTCGTTTTTGTGGCTCTTTTTAAACTCATTCAGATAAGGCAGATGTAAAAAGAAATTCCCATCCAGATGTTTTTCGTTGACCTGAACGGCAGGCTGTACATAATCAGTAAATACTTTGACTTTTAAGTCCACACCTTCTTTCGCCAGCAGTGGTTTCACAAATTCGAGAATTTCCGCGTGGGGAACCGGTGTTGCAGCGATAGTCAGAGTATCGGCAGCGGATGCTGCGCCGGAAGCAAACAAGGCTGCGCTGAACGTTGTTGCCAGCAGAGCAGAGAAGTGACGTTTAAAAGAAAGAGCCATAATTTATTATCCTTAAATTTATACAAATGAATTACTTACGGGTAAATCGTAAAACCAACTTGTCTCCGAAGAATTGTAATAACTGCACCAGCACGATCAGTATCGTTACGGTCACGACCATCACATCGGTCTGAAATCGTTGATATCCAAAACGCAGAGCCAGATCACCAAGGCCGCCGCCACCGATCACACCCGACATCGCGGCATACGACACCAGGGTTATTGTGGTCACGGTTGCAGCAGCCAGCAAACCAGGCAAGGCTTCGGGTAACAAAGCGTGAATAATGATCTGATGTGTTTTCGCCCCCATCGCCTGACAGGCCTCAATAATGCCGCGATCGACTTCACGTAAAACGTTTTCTACCAGACGCGCAAAAAAAGGTGCAGTCCCTATCACCAGCGGCGGAATCGTGCCCGGCACGCCCAGCGAAGTTCCCACCAGAAACAGCGTGAACGGGATCAACACAATCAGCAAAATGATGAAAGGAACCGAGCGCAGAATATTGACGATAAACGACAGCAATGCATAAACACCGCGTTGCTCTAACAGTTGATTTTTACCGGTCAGGAATAGCAATACCCCCAGAGGTAAGCCCAACAGCACGGTAAAAAATAAAGAGAAACCCGTCATCGTCAAGGTATCCAGTGTCGCCTGCGCGATGTCTTCCCAGTCTATGTTTGAAAAATCCATCAGTGCGCTCCTTCAATGATTTCTGTACGCACATCGAGGTCGCGCAACAAATTCAATACCACCGCAATTTGATCCGGTGTTCCCGACAATTCCACTAACAGCTGACCATACGGCGTGTTCTTGATGCGGGAAATTGTTCCCTGCAAAATCGTGATGTCTGCTTTGGTCTGGGCCGCGATACGACTCAGTATCGGTTCATGCGTTGCTGCTCCGACGTAGGTCAGACGCAGCAACTGACTGTTATCATGACGCTGAATTCTCTGTAACAGGTCGAGATCAAGTGCCTGATTTTCTGCGACCAGACTTTGCGTCACCGCATGTTGCGGATGCAGGAACACGTCAGCAACATCGCCACTCTCAACAATCTGACCCGCATCGATCACCGCAACCTGATCGCAGATCGTACGTATCACTTGCATCTCATGCGTGATCAGCACGATCGTTAATCCCAGTTTCTGATTAATGTCTGACAGCAGGCGCAGAATAGCCTGCGTCGTTTCAGGGTCAAGCGCCGAGGTTGCCTCGTCACACAACAAAAGATGCGGGTAATTTGCCAGCGCACGGGCAATACCTACCCGTTGCTTTTGCCCGCCCGATAATTGCGATGGAAATTTATGTCGCTGATCACTCAGCCCGACCAGTTCCAGTAACTCATCGACGCGCTTCTGACGTGCATCTTTGCTGTAAGTACCCGCGAGCTTGAGAGGAAAATCTATATTCTCAGCAATGATTTTTGCGTTCAACAAATTAAAATGCTGAAACACCATGCCGATACGCTGCCGTAAGCTGTGCAACTGTTCTGAATTAAATTGAGTGATGTCCTCTCCCTCAATCAGCACCTTGCCGCTGCTTGGTCGCTCAAGAAGATTCAACGCCCTCAGCAACGTGCTCTTGCCTGCGCCTGAACGTCCGATGATGCCGAAAATCTGTCCCTTGCGAACAGCCAGATGTATGTTGCGCAGCGCATGCACTTCGCGCCCACCAACGTAGTAATGCTTTTCTAATTGTTCAATATGAATCACTGAATCTCAAACCAATAAATAACGAATGATGGATTTTATCGAAGATACCAAATTCGCTCCAATCATATAAAGTAACTTGTATATACAAAAATTCGTATAAGAGATGCAATCGCGTGTTTCCAGTACTTCAGAAATTCTTATTCAAGATTAACGTAGCAAAAAAAAAAAAATGCGGCCTCAGCCGCATTTTTTCTGCGATTAACGAAAATCAGGATTTCGACAAGACACCCTGACAAGTCGCTTTCTGGCCATCGTTTGCCGGTAATTTTGCACATATGCTATCCAGCTGTGCATGCACTTTTTGGAAAGTCACCTGATGCTTTCCATCTTTATTCCACTCGCCTAATTTTTTACCCATTTTTTCAAGATATGCATGATTTCGCTGATAGAAAGCATTTTCTGTTTTCGATAATTCAGAAAAGACACTTGAAACTGCTTTTTCAATACGCGCATCGTCTTCTGGCGTCAGTTCGATCAGACCGACCACATAATTCGAACCCCATTGCAAGCGGGTTGCAGGCCCTTTTGCTGCGTTATATGCCTGTTCATACCAATTCACTGCAGCCAGTTTATCGCCACGCTTCTTCGCGTTCGAGCCCAGGGTTGACATGAAATAATACGGCGAATGCGAGCGTTTTAATTCTGCTTTCAGCAAGCTATCCGATGCATCCAGCAAATCTGCATTGCCTAATGCATAGGCAGCGGAACTGACCACCGATTGCCGCTCATACGCGTCGCTGGTGGCCTGCTCGATTTGCGACACACGCTTCTGCACGTCTTTTTGCAAGGCTGCCGACGGTTTAGCATTATCAAGCTTAGCCAGCGCGATCTGCGCAATGATGGCGCTCAGTCTGTCTGTTTTCGATATGCTGTTATCGTCAGCGAGCTTACTGAGGGCGACATTCCATGCAGCAGTGAGTTTGCCACGCTGCTCTGATTTTGCGGAAGTTAAAAATTCCGTCAGCTCCGCCGCCGAACCAGCGACAAGATCAAGGTTGTCACGCGCAACTTTCGCATCTGCAAGCGACTTGATTAAGCGCTCAGTTGCCTGCTGTTTGTCGATGGCAGGAACTGTCTGCCCGGGTCTGGCGTTGGCAGCCGCAAATAAGGCTTTCAAATACAGACGCGTTGCATTTAATCCAGCCGGACTTAACTCGGACAAACGCAATAACGTCGCTGGCAAATCTTTGTTGCTCACCAGCTTTTGCTGAGGATCATCCCATGAATAATCCGCCAACAGGCTCCAGTCATCCTGCTTCAGCGACTTATTTCCCGCTAATGCCAGTTTTAAGGAATCCGCCACCGATGCCGAGGTATTCAATGCCAGCGTCAGCACCTGAAGATAGCGTTCAGAATCCACTTCGCCGGGTAAACGGGTGATTTCAGTGCCATCCGGTCTGAACAGTATCATTGTCGGATAGCCGCGTACTTTAAATTGTGCAGCGAATTTCTGCGCTCCCGGGCTATCACCATCCAGATAGACGGGAATAAAATGCCTTGACTTATCAATGAATTCCTGGCGATTGAATATCGTTGCCTTGACCTGATTGCAAGGCGGGCACCAGACCGCTCCCCAGTAGAGAAATAAAGGTTTTTTGCTGGACTTTGCCAACGCGAAAGCCGCATCCACATTATTATCTTTGCGCCATTCGATACCACCCGCTTGCGCAGCATGCGCAGAGGCACTTGCGGTTTTTTCCTGTGCTACGGCCAGCGGTACAGCCAACGCAATGGACATCAGCATGGCCAGCGTACGGACAGAGAATGAAGAATTTGTTTTCATAAAGTAAGTAAAAATACAAATGAGGCGTTGAGTGTAGCAAAATAATATGAACAAATTCGACTCAAAAAGACTGAGCACTTAGATTGTTTTCAAGAAACGATATACAGAAAAATCATTGCTCCTTCATCGACAAATGCATTTTTCATCTAAGTAAAGAAGAATACTATCGTTTCCTTCCGTACTTAATTTATGGAAGATAGCGGTAACTTATATTTGGGAGATCGCACATGAAAACGAATACCGGTTCACAAGCGCAACGCCGTTTAAGCATAGCCGCAATCGCAGCGATGCTTGGTGCCAGCCTGCTTGCGCCCTCACTTAGTGCACGGGCTGCCGAGCCACTGTTGAACGCGTCTTACGATGTCACCCGTGAATTATTTAAAGAAGTTAATCCAGCGTTCATCGCAGAATGGAAAAAGAAAACCGGAGAAGCCATTACGATTAATCAGTCACATGGCGGCTCCAGCAAGCAGGCACGCTCTGTCATCGACGGCTTGGCAGCTTCAGTAGTTACGATGAATCAGGCAAACGATATCGATATCCTTGCGGAGAAAGGTCTGGTTCCGCAAGACTGGGTAAAATCATTCCCCAATAACTCCGCGCCATTTTATTCGACCATGGTGTTCCTGGCGCGTAAAGGGAATCCTAAACGCATCGCCAGTTGGGACGATCTTGGCAAACCTGGCGTCAAAGTGATCATTCCCAATCCCAAAACTTCCGGCAACGGACGCTATTCCTACCTCGCTGCGTGGGGCTCTGTCATTAAAAGCGGTGGCAACGAAGCACAAGCGCGACAGTTAGTTGATCGTCTGTTTAAAAATGTCCCGGTACTCGATGCCGGCGGGCGCGGCGCGACCACTACTTTTACGCAAAGAGAAATCGGCGACGTCTTAGTCACTTTTGAAAATGAAGTGCAACTGGTTAAACAGGAATTTGGCGATCACTATGATGTCGTTTATCCCAAAATATCGATACTTGCAGAGTCACCTGTTGCCGTGGTCGAGAAAGTTGTTGATAAACTCGGTACACGCAAAGTAGCAACGGCGTATCTGCAATTTTTGTACAGCGAACAAGGCCAGGAAATTGCAGCCAAACACTTCTTCCGCCCGCGCTCCGAAGTCGCATCTAAAAAATATGCAGCCAACTTCAAACCTATCACTCTTTTTACTGTCGACGAAGTATTCGGTGGCTGGAAACAGGCACAGAAAAAGCATTTTGATGATGGCGCTGAATTCGACAAACTCTATCAAAGCAAAAAATAAATTAACAAACACATTTTTGCCAATAAGCTCTGCTGCATCAGCAGGGCTTATTTTTTTAGTGATAAGCATCGCGATATCCTGAAATCAACGCGTTCACACCTCAGGAATTTTTCTTACTTTTTTGCAGAAACACTTTCATTTCTTTGTCGGAACGACGGATATGTATAGATAACCAGTCCCGTAACACAGCAGACAACTGCGATGCTACGGTAATACTGCCAGCTTCATACTGGCTCTGCAATTGATTCAGTCTTTCCGTAAATTGATGATGTCCCACCTTGTGGCGCTCCAGATTCGGGAACTTCAGTGTGGCCATCATTTGCTCTTCACGATGAAGATGGTCTTTTGTATAGGTAATCAGCTCACTCATGATCGCCTCTATTACCTCCTGACCACGCCCTACGCTGGTCGCAGTATGCAATTCATTGACCAGATGAACTAATTTTTTGTGATCTTCATCAATAGGCCCGTTATCGATCACCATATCGTCGGCCCATTCAAAATATGCCATATTGTATCCAGACTAAACGTTGAGCAACGCAGGTGAGGTTGCTCTAAAAGCAAGCGGAGAATGTGAGGCATCCAGCTTAAAAATACTGACAGCCTGCACCAAAGACTTCGCCTGATGATCCAGTGACTGTGTTGCTGCTGCAGCCTCTTCCACTAATGCGGCGTTTTGCTGAGTCACCGTATCCATCTGGGCAACGGCCTGATTCACTTGCTCAATCCCTGTCGTCTGCTCTTTACTTGCCATTGTGATTTCACCCATCAGATCGGCCACACGGCGTACGTGCACAACGATTTCATCCATCGTGCTGCCAGCCTGCTCCACCAATCGGCAGCCATCCCTTACATTTCCCACTGAGGTGGAAATAAGGGCTTTGATTTCCTTTGCGGCATTCGCAGATCGCCCTGCAAGCGAACGAACCTCCGATGCCACTACCGCAAAGCCTCGCCCCTGCTCACCCGCGCGGGCGGCCTCAACTGCCGCGTTGAGTGCCAGTATATTCGTCTGGAACGCAATGCCATCAATGACGCTGATGATGTCCGCAATCTTGCGCGAGGATACATTGATGGCTTCCATCGTCTGCACCACCTCACCAACAACAGCACCACCTTTTGCAGCAACCTGAGCGGCCGACTCGGCAAGCCGGTTTGCATGCATACCCGATTCAAAATTATCTCTTACTGTCGATGCCAGTTGCTCCATCGAAGCAGCTGTTTCCTCAAGCGCACTGGCCTGTTCTTCGGTACGGGAAGATAACTCCATATTCCCGTCTGCGATTTCATGCGCAGCAGCCGCCATCAGATCAGAGCCGCCACGTACCTGATTGACAATGCGTACCAGACTATCATTCATCTCCTGCATAGACTGCAGCAACTGCCCGCACTCATCTTTTGTACAGGTCTGTGCTTTTGTTGTTAAATCGCCGGATGCTACCGTACGGGCAATCCGTACCGCCTCGCTGAGTGGACGGGTAATCGAGCGCGAGATAAACCAGGTCAGCGCAATACCCGCAAATAGGCCGGTAACGATCAGCAACGTCAGCATTGCCGTCGCAGATGCAATACGATCGCGCACTTCTGCACTGCTGTTGATCACAATTTTTTTCTGTAAATTTGTCAGGGCGACGATAGGCTCTTGCAGTGCATCCAATGCAGGCAATGTCTCGGTATTCATCGTCCGGATTGCACCGGTCTTATCTCCAGCGTCAATTTGTTTCAGTACTTTAGAAAACGACGCAACATATATCCCGCGCCGCGCCGCCAGAGTTGCCAGTAACGCTTTGCCTTCAGGCAAATAAATCAACAGCCTTAGCGTATCGAGCGCCGCGCTGATGACCTGTTTATTCGTCTCAATGGATTGTTTGACTCTACCCGCCTGAGTAGCATCCTCAGCGATCAGAAGCTCCATAGTGTTTCGCGCATTCGCCCGCGTACTGGCATTAATGACGTTCGCTGCCTCGGCTTTTACCCAATCTTTTTCAATGATTCGGGTATTGACAGCATTGACTTCTGCAAAACGTTGCAAGCCCGCTGCGCCCATGCCCAGCATCATTAAAATCAGCAAGCCGAAACCGATCGACAAACGAACACCTATTTTTAAATTTGCAAATGCGGACATTACCTATCTCCTTCTTTCCAGATAGTTTCACGGCGGAATTTTCAATTCTGTAAAAATGATTTTAATGACCCCGGATTGGACCCGATATACATCAATAGAACTACTATAGACAATGTGTTGAACTAAGCAGACATTGTTTTACCGGACGGAGATTGATACTACGCGCAGGAATGCCGCAGCATACTGACGCACAGCGACTGAATATGTCGGAGGTGTAAGGCCGAATCAGTGTTGTGTTTGCGGTGGACTATGCAAACCAAGGTACATAACCGTACTAACTTTTTTGACAGAGGAGGATACGGTTCATCCGTGCACGCCCAACCTTCAGCGTGCAGGTAAATTCCAAAAAAAACCAGCTTAATTGATTAAGCTGGCTTCTACCTGGCGTCCCCAAGGGGATTCGAACCCCTGTACTCACCGTGAAAGGGTGATGTCCTAGGCCTCTAGACGATGGGGACATATTCTGTCCTTGTTACTGACCCGCACTTACCTGACAACAGGAAGTAGATTTAAAGCTGGCGTCCCCAAGGGGATTCGAACCCCTGTACTCACCGTGAAAGGGTGATGTCCTAGGCCTCTAGACGATGGGGACATATTCTGTCCTTGTTACTGACCTGATACTGCTTTACTTGCTGCCCACAATAAACATACTAAATTTATTGGCGTCCCCAAGGGGATTCGAACCCCTGTACTCACCGTGAAAGGGTGATGTCCTAGGCCTCTAGACGATGGGGACAGCAAGTATTTTCTGTTTCGCATACTGCCTAATGACAGTGCACTTTTTTGGTGGAGGTAAGCGGGATCGAACCGCTGACCTCTTGCATGCCATGCAAGCGCTCTCCCAGCTGAGCTATACCCCCGACACAGAATAGAAGCGAGATTATAGGGGATGAACGCTTTATTGTAAAGCCCTCACCCACTCTCACTATCGATTAATCAGCAGCGATCACAGCAAGACGCTGCAAAACAACTTCGCGACCAAACAATTCGACAACAGCATCAATGGATGGCGTCTGCAACTGCCCGGTTAACAGCAGACGTAATGGCATCGCAAGTTGCGGCATCTTCAGCGCATGATCTGCCAGCACCTGCTTCAGTGCAGCAGACAAAGCAGCTTTATTCCATTCGACTGTTTTGCAAGCATCCGCATACTGACGCAATGCAGGCAATACTGCAGCAGTCACATGCTGCGCCATTAAAGCAGCGTCCGCCGCTGGCTGGCGATAAAACAGCATCGCTGCCTGCCCCAGCTCTACCGTGGTATTCGCGCGCTCTTTCAGCAAGGCAATCACTGCAGGTAAAGCCGGCGCATTAGTAAACACGGCGCCATCTTTTTCCATCTGTGGACGAATTAAATCAGCAAGGCGCTGATTATCAGCTGCTTTAATGTAGTGGTTATTAATCCAGGCCAGTTTTTCAGGATTAAACTGCGCCGCAGAACCCGACAAGTGGGTCAGATCAAACCAGCTGCACATCTGCTCCATCGAGAAAATTTCATCATCGCCATGACTCCAGCCCAGCCGAGCAAGATAGTTCAGCATGGCCTCAGGCAGGTAACCTTTGTCGAAGTAATCCATCACGCTGACCGCATCGCGGCGCTTGGACAACTTTTGCCCATCTGTCCCCAGAATCATAGGAACATGCCCGTATTGCGGCAGTGTCGCACCGAGCGCATTCAGAATATTGATCTGACGCGGCGTGTTATTCACGTGATCATCGCCACGAATGACGTGGGTAATCTGCATATCCCAGTCATCCACAGCGACGCAAAAATTGTAAGTTGGCGTGCCATCCGGACGCGCAATGACCAGATCGTCCAGCTCTTTATTGCTGATCGTGATCGTTCCCTTGACGACGTCATTCCAGCTGACTTCGCCGTCCAGCGGATTTTTAAAACGGATCACTGGCTTACGGTCTGCCGGTATCGCTGGCAGCGTTTTACCGACTTCCGGACGCCAGGTACCGTCGTAACGCGGCTTATCGCCGGCAGCACGTTGACGCTCGCGCATCGCCTCGACTTCTTCGGGTGAGGAATAGCAATAATAGGCTGTGCCGTTGGCCAGCATTTCCGCCAGCACTGAACGATAACGCTCCATACGCTGCATCTGATAAAACGGACCTTCATCATGCTGCAGACCCAGCCAGTTCATGCCATCCAGAATCGCCTGCACCGCTTCCGGAGTGGAACGTTCAAGATCGGTATCTTCAATACGTAAAACAAAGGTGCCGCCATGATGGCGCGCAAACGCCCAGCTGAACAAAGCGGTACGGGCACCGCCAACGTGAAGATAGCCAGTCGGGCTGGGAGCAAAACGGGTACGGACGACAGTCATGAGATGAATTGCACCGCGTGCAGCATCTGCTGATCGCAGAAGCAACACCAGTATGCGGATAAAGTTAAAACCAGCATTTTACCGTTTTCAGCGCAACGAGGATACCGGCAACGGCCGCGCCGCGCTTCAAAAACTGAAGAGGAAGCCTTAGGTTCAGGCAGAAATGGGAGCCGGCGTTGTATCAGCAAACAATTCCGGCTCGAACTCAAGGCGATGAGGATGCGTCAGCAACAGGAAATGTCGCCCAGAGCAACGGGAAAACAAGCTCATGCCTATCTGCGAAGCGACCTGGTGCCCCATCTCTGTGGTTCCGGAACGCGACAATAAAATGGGGATACCCATCTGCGCTCCTTTAATCACCATTTCAGAAGTCAGACGACCGGTGCTGTAAAAAATTTTGTCGCCGCCATCAACCCTGTCCAGCCACATTTTTCCAGCAATCGCATCGACTGCATTATGACGACCGACATCTTCGACAAAGTATAAAAGTTCACCCTGATTCGAGAATAAAGCGCAGCCGTGAACCGAGCCGGCTTTTTTATACACCGACTGCTGAGTGCGGATGGTATCGATGATTTTATACAGTGCGGACTGGCGGATACGGGCGTGGTCCGGCAACACAATCTGATCAACCTCATCCATCAGCCCACCAAACACGGTGCCCTGACCACACCCCGTCGTCACAACACGTTTCGATGTGCGCTCTTCAATATCGGTCACGCCAGTATGCGTGACGACCGCCGCCGCAGACACTTCCCAGTCCACCTGTACCGAGGCGATATCAGTGATCCGGCGCAGCAAACGCTGATTCCGCAAATAACCAAGTACCAATGCTTCCGGGTTGCCGCCCATGGTCATCAGCGTCACCAATTCACGCTTATCAAGATAAACGGTTAACGGGCGCTCAGCAGGAATGGAGATCAGATTAACGCGACCACGCTCATCGGTGACCTGCACTTCTTTGGTCAGCGCGACGGACGATCTGGACAGTACTGGCATATACGGATGGTCAGACATTATTTTTTCCGGCCAGGAGGGCATAAATCGGTAAAAATATACTCCCCCGGAGTATGTCTGGCAGCCCAACATCTATAAGGACGTTAAGGGTTAAATGCCATTTTCGAGGGGGAGTATGTGTTTTTTATAAGGCAGGACTTACTTCTTGACTGCAACAGGAGCAGTGCTTGCAGGCGCTGTCGTTGCAACAGCAGATGCTCCGGCTGGAGCCGCAGCAACTTCCGGCACATACGGACCAGGATCGGTACATGCTGGTGTTGCCACCACCGCCTTGGTGTCTTTTCCTTTCAGATAAGCTGCAGCGACTTTATCCTGCGCCTTGCACAGCTGATATGCAGCCACTTTATCAGACCAGGCAGTCTTCGCCTTCGCTTCAGCAGCCTTTGCCTTGGCTTCTGCAGAAGGCTCAGGCAATTTAGCGAAGCTGGACGTTGCCAACAAGCATGGCAGCAGCGCTATGCAGAGCGATGAAACAGACAATACATTCTTTGACTTCATTTTTCTCTCCCACTCAACTAGGCGTTAACCACGGTCGCCTTCGACTCCGGCGACGCAGTTGTACTGCGCACGCGCGGAATTTTTCCTTGCTCGATATCGGCATACCAGAGATCGTGATGCTCTTTCGCCCAGACGTCATCAACATAGCCGGTACGCATGGATTCATAAGCTCCTTCCATCCCTATCGTACCAAGATAGATGTGACCAATCACCATACCGGCTGCCAGCATAGCAGCGGCAATGTGCACCACACTTGCAATCTGCATGTAAGCACGGGTGTATTCAAATCCCGGTACCAGTTTATCAAGCACAAAGCCGGACGCACTGACGATCAGACCAAGGCCGACCACACCACCCCAGAAAATGATCTTCTCACCCGCATTAAAACGATGCGAACTCACGTGTGAACCACTCAGCAATCCACCGAGTTTCGACATCCATTTAATATCAGATGCCGACGGTAAATTGTCGCGGGCAAATTTAATAAAAAACAGAATGATGGACACAGTGAAAATGGGGCCGACAAAGTTATGAATGTTCTTGCATAAAAAGGCCAGCCAGCCAAACAGCGTCAGTCCGAAGACTGGTAACAGGATATGCTTACCGAACAGCATCACAATACCGGACAGAGCCAGCGTGACGAAGCTCAGTGCCATACTCCAGTGCAACGTGCGTTCGGTCGGTGTGAAACGCTCAATCAGGCGACCGGTGCGCGGGCCATCGAGACGAATCTGACCGCGAGTCAGATACATCGCCGCCACTGCGGCTAACGCCGCCAGCAAAATGCCACCGCCTATCATCGTCAGCGGGCCATTCCTATATTGGCGCCAAGCCTCACCTGCTGTCGTCGCCCGTGCCTGACCGGGAAATTGCGTTTTCCCCTGTATCAGCACACCCGCTTCCAGCGCTGGCAAGCTCGAATAATGCTTGGTGCCATCCGCCACCAGACGATATGTCGGCGCCAGATTGCCGGGTTGTGTTTGCGTGCGCTCGGCCTGATTTTGTTTCAGGATATCGACCGACTCAACGCCTGGCAATTTTTCTGCCGGCGCCGTAGTTGCCGCCGCATTTGCCGGTGCTGCAGCCTGCCCGGCAGTCTGGGCAGATGCTACTGCTGCTGTCAGTGCCAAGGTCAGCGAAAGAATCAAAGATCTCATGTCAACTCCTTGGTTTAATTGGTTTTGACATACTCGTTCTGGTATTGATTACGGGCGCGGATCTGATTTTCCCATGCCGTTTTATCGCCGGGAGTCCACTCTTTCACAACGAACTCGTTGTGCGCACCCTTCCATGCTTTTTCATCGACCAGACCACGTTTGGTCGTGCTTGCCTGATCACGTTCGCCACAGGCGGACAAACTCATCAGCGCAAGCAAACCTGAAATAATCATCACTGTTTTTTTCATGATTTATTTCTCCGTAGCTGGCTGCAACTCAGGTTTCGCTTCTGGATTATTGCCCTTGCCATAAGCGGTGCCCCAACCCCAGACTTCACTGCCTTTGCCACGCTTGACCACACGGGTACGGAAAATGTCGGCAATCACGTCGCCATCGCCACCAAGCAGGGCTTTGGTCGAACACATCTCCGCACATAAAGGCAACTTACCTTCAGCCAGACGATTACGACCATATTTTTCAAACTCTTTTTCAGAGCCGTCTTCTTCTGGTCCGCCGGAGCAGAAAGTACATTTGTCCATTTTGCCGCGCAAACCAAAAGTTCCGTTCGAAGGGAACTGCGGCGCGCCAAACGGACAGGCATAAGAACAGTAGCCGCAACCAATGCAGATATCCTTATTGTGTAAAACCACGCCTTCGTCGGTACGGTAAAAACAATCGACCGGACATACCGCCATACAAGGCGCATCAGAGCAATGCATACAGGCGACGGAAATCGATTTTTCCTGACCAATCACACCGTCATTAACCGTTACCACACGGCGGCGATTAACACCCCATGGTACTTCGTGTTCATTCTTACATGCTGTCACGCAGCTGTTGCATTCGATACAGCGCTCTGCATCACAGATAAATTTCATTCTTGCCATTTTTTTCTCCTGTGAAATTACGCTGCAAACCGTTCGATATTACAAATCGTGGTCTTGGTTTCCTGCATCATCGTGACCGAATCGTAGCCGTATGTCGTTGCTGTATTCACTGCCTCACCGCGCACGATAGGCATCGCACCTTCCGGATAAAACTCTTTCATATCCTTGCCCTGCCACCAGCCTGAGAAGTGGAATGGAATAAACGCCGTGTCCTCATCTACACGTGGTGTCACCAATGCTCTGACTTTGATGCGCGCACCTGTCGGCGTGGAAACAATCACATATTCACCATTACGGATACCGCGATCAGCCGCTGCTTTCGGATTGAGTTCAACAAAATTTTCCTGTTGCAACTCAGCCAGCCACGGATTGGAACGGGTTTCCTCACCACCACCTTCGTACTCCACCAGACGACCTGAAGTAAGAATGATAGGGAATTTTTCATACAGTTTTGCTTCAATGTTTTTCTGCTGCACAGACTTATACAGCGTCGGCATACGCCAGAACGCCTTCTTGTCATCGTGGGTAGGATATTTCGCAACCAGATCAGGACGCGTACCAAACAAAGGCTCGCGATGCTGAGGAACAGGGTCGGGGAAATTCCAGACGACCGCACGTGCTTTCGCATTACCGAAAGGATGGCAACCATGCACTTTCATGACCACACGCTGAATACCGCCGGACAAGTCAGTTTTCCAGTTTTTACCTTCTGCTGCTTTCTTTTCTGCTTCTGTCAGGTCATCCCACCAACCCAACTTTTTCAATAGGATGTGATCAAATTCCGGGTAACCGGTCGTGATCTCAGCACCGAGAGAATGTGAACCATCTTCTGCCAGCAAACTGACGCCTTCGCGCTCAACACCGAAGTTCGCACGGAAGTTACCGCCGCCATCCATCACATGCTTGGACGTGTCGTACAAATTAGGCGAGCCCGGATGTTTGAGTTCCGGCGTGCCGTAACACGGCCATGGCAGACCGAAATAATCGCCCGTCATATCGTAACCGCTGACCGGATCTTTTCCGCCTTTGCATTTGAGCGTTTTCACATCGAACAGATGCATGTTACGCATGTGTGCCTTTAAGCGTTCAGGTGACTGCCCGGTGTAACCTATCGTCCAGGTTCCTCGGTTAATCTCTTGCAACATGGATTCTGGTTCCGGCTCCATCATGCCACCTTTACCCGGCACCATTTTCAGCTTCGCCACCAGCTCTTTTGCAAAGCCAAGTTTTTCTGCCAGCTGATACATGATCATGTGGTCAGTGCGGGATTCGAACAGAGGTTCGATGACTTTTTCACGCCATTGAATCGAACGGTTCGATGCGGTGACAGAGCCCGATGTTTCAAACTGCGTTGCTGCTGGCAGCAGATAAACCTGACGCTTAGGATTCAGCTGCTGATCTTCCGTTTTCATCGCAGCCATCGCAGCAGTCGCAGATGGATAAGGATCAATCACAACGAGCAGATCCAGCTTATCGAACGCCTTTTTCATCTCCAGACCACGGGTCTGGGAGTTCGGAGCATGACCCCAGAACACCATTGCTTTGACGTTGTTTTCCTGATCGATCAGTTCATTTTTTTCCAGAACCGCATCAATCCAGCGCGATACCGTGGTCCCGGATTTTTCCATCATGGCTTGGGAAGCAAACTGCTTCTTGACCCATTCGTAATCCACACCCCAGACATTACACCAGTGTTTCCAGGCACCCGTTGCGAGACCAAAATAGCCCGGTAACGAATCTGGATTTGGGCCAACGTCTGTCGCACCCTGCACGTTGTCGTGGCCACGGAAAATATTCGTACCGCCACCAGCCTTACCGATGTTCCCTAACACCAGCTGCAGCAAACAGGATGCGCGCACGATCGCATTACCGATAGTGTGCTGAGTCTGCCCCATACACCAGACCACGGTCGAAGGGCGATTCATGGCCATCGTTTCCGCCGCTTTGTAAACCTGATCTTCAGGTACGCCGCATGCCTCTTCTACTTTTTCCGGCGTCCACTTCAGCGCTTCTTCTTTGATTTTTTCCATGCCGTACACACGGTCATGGATGTATTGCTTATCTTCCCAGCCGTTTTTGAAAATGTGGTACATCATGCCGTACAAAAACGGAATGTCTGAGCCGGAACGAATGCGGATATATTGATTTGATTTTGCCGCAGTGCGGGTATAGCGAGGATCGACTACGATGACTTTGCAACCGTTTTCTTTCGCATGCAACAAATGCAGCATTGACACTGGATGCGCTTCTGCCGCATTTGAGCCGATATACAGCGCAGCCTTGGCATTCTGCATATCGTTGTAGCTATTGGTCATCGCGCCATAGCCCCAGGTGTTCGAGACACCTGCAACCGTCGTCGAGTGACAGATACGCGCCTGATGATCGGTGTTATTAGTACCGTAAAAAGACACAAACTTACGCAACAACATCGCCTGCTCATTGTTGTGTTTCGATGAACCGACAAAGAAAGTCGAATCCGGACCGGATGTCTTTTTAACTTCCAGCAATTTGTCGGCGATTTCAGTCAATGCCTGATCCCAGCTGATACGCTGATATTTACCATTGACCAGCTTCATAGGGTATTTCAGGCGATATTCACCATGACCATGCTCACGCAGAGCCGCACCTTTCGCGCAGTGCGCGCCAAGATTAATCGGTGAATCGAATACCGGATTCTGTCTGACCCATACGCCATTTTCAACCACTGCATCGACTGCACAGCCAACGGAACAGTGAGTACAAACCGTGCGGCGCACTTCAATTTTTCCACCAGATGCAGCACCGGAAGCGGATGCTTTGGCTTTTTTAATGAGGCCTAACTGTGATGCCGCAATGCCTGCACCAACGCCTATCCCTGACCGCTTCAGAAAGCCGCGTCTGTCCATCGTAGGTAACGCACGGGCGAGGGAATCTGCAAGGCCGGAAGAAAAACGTGTCTGCGCGCGCGTCGCCGCATCGCCTTTACGAGTTAACAACATATCTTCACCTCAGGATTAAATGGTCGTGGTACGGTAGTATTTTTTAACGTGCTCGGTCAGGCGGTAGCCTGTGCCTTCAGGCTCAGCCGGAGCAGCAAGCGCTTCGACCTTTTCCTGTACCACTGGCGCAGCTTTGAGCACAAACAAGCCTGCTGCAGCTACACCTAAGCCACCCAGCAAGCTACGACGTTTAATTTTTTGATCCATGTTCGTCTCCGATGTCGACAACTAAACCTGGAGACTGATTGAAAGGCGATCAAACACTGATCGCTGAAACCGGTATGGTAAAAAATACTGCAACCAGTTTCGCAGCTTCTTTACTCTTTGAATTGGAGCAAATGAAGTGCGCGCGTCTCCGAACTTTTAGTAGTCTACTCTATCCCAAAAAAAGATTCCCGGCAGGAAAATCAATATTTAATACAATTTAACAATCGTGACGCAAAAACTTTTGATTACACCAGAAAAATAAGTAGTAACCCTTATTCCATATCAAAAGATTGCATCTCCACATCAAAAAAAACTTTTGCCAGCTGAGCCAGACTTGCATAAAAAACGGCTTGTGGATGATCAATAATGATGTCGCACATTGTCACAACCCAGCTTTGCATATGGGTTGCAAAGAACTGTTTTTGTGTTGCCAGATTTGCCTGCAATATGTCGTCCGAAGCAATCAGGTAACGCATGACTTCACAGAGCGAAGCGATATGATCTTCAGATTCGACAATATTCTCGGCACGCTCCAGGCCCAGGTTCTGTAAATCAGTCCTTAATGCCGCCAGCGGCTTTTCCATCAGAAAGCCGCTCAGATAATAGGATCCGTAAAGCAAAATCTCAGGCTTGCCTGTACCAACAAACAACTGCTCATATTCATCCCTGACCTCGTCTGCATCGGACTTTCTTACAGTTTCAATGAAATGCGTCCAGGCCTCACCCAGCACTCCCTCGCCATTTGTTTCTGCGTTGCTGAGCACGTGCAGTAAATCTTGTGATGGCGGCGCATACATCAGGGTCGCGAGCAAGCCGTATAAATCAGCTCTCGCTGTCTCCTCACCCTGATCTGCAGTTTCAAATTTAATCTGTGTTTCCATTGATCTATTTCCGTTTATCGTCCACGTTGAGTATGGACACTGTCATTCAGCATTTTTCATCATATCGATAACACGGCAATCCGGGCACATGCGTATACGATCGAGATGCCCCGCAAATGCGCTATGGGCGCCGAGTTTTTGCAGCATATTCTCTATCATCTGTGCTGTTGCAAACGGCTTACTGCAGCGTATGCAGTGAAATGGTTGCGCTTCGTTTAACACGCGCACCTGCTTGGCAGCATCGCTCAGCAATAATCTTGGCGTCAGTGTTATCGCACTTTCCGGACAGGTATCCTCACATAAGCCACACTGTACACAATTGCGCTCAATAAAACGTATCTGTGGAGAATTCGCGTTATCCATCAACGCCGAAGCAGGACATGCTCCAACGCATGACATGCACAAAGTACAGGCATCCTTATTGATCGCAACCGAGCCATATAAAGAACCAGCCGGTAACCCGACCTCTTGCACTGCTTCCGGCGCATATTTGAGTAAATGATCAAGCGCAAAGTCCATACTGACCCGCTTATCCTGAGCGACGTTAAATAATGCCGGCGGCGGCACTTGTGCCGGCTTTAACGCATACAAAAACGACGATAACTCAGCAAACGTATTTGCTTCCAACAGATGAATATGCTGCCCCCGATAACCAAGCTCGGACAAAATCGTCTGCGTAATCTGTATTTGCTTTTGCAGGGCAAGCCTGTATTCCGGCGCTTCTTCATCCGTCATCAGAATCACGATGGAAGTCGCGCCATAACAAATCGCGGACAACCAGACTTCAATGCCTGTCGATGCCGTATGATGCAACGCCATAGGAATCACCCGCGCGGGCAAACCACGCCCGCCCGCCTGCACAGATTGCCCCGTCTGCTGCAATAAATCGGCGCCAGCTTCTTTGCTATGAAAAAGGATTGCCGCTTCCTTACCACCCGCTTTGGTATACGCTGCCAGCATGGTCTTGATGTGCAGACCGGTATCCGGCGCCCGCATGTAGGCGTAGCTCATCGCTCCGGTAGGACAAACCGTGGTGCAGGCACCGCATCCGGCACACAAATTAGGATTGACCGATACCTTGTCGCCCGCAGCCGATATTGCATCCGTAGAGCAAACATCGAGACAGGCATTACATCCCAGCTTGCCGCTGCGGCTGTGCGCGCAGAGTTTTTCTTTATAGACAAAAAACTTTGGTTTCTCAAACTCACCGATCAACTGTGATAATTTCAATGCCGCATCAAACTGCGCCGCCACATCGTTGCCCGGCGCAAAATATCCTTGCGGTTTATCCGACATTGACAACAAGGCTTGTCGTGACAAATCCAATACCAGATCGCACGCAGTATCTCGCGTGACAGCCATACGCTCAAAGTCAATCGCACCGATGACACCGCAAGCCTTGACGCAATCACGGTGATTACTGCATTTATCCAGATCGATCTGGTAACTGAAGTCGATCGCATTTTCCGGGCAAACATCAATACAGGCATTGCAACGGGTACAGGTCTCCAGATCAATCGGATTGCTTTGCTGCCAGCTCACTTCAAACTTACCAAGAAAGCCACGCAGCTTGATCGAACTACCGGACCAGACCGGAAATGTCCTGTCTGCAAGTCGCTCACCATGTGCCGCGCCGTCTGTCAGTAACACACTCACCGCCATTTGAACAGACAAGCGACGCGCCCAAGGCAAAGCAACATCTGCTGAACCGATAATCAACAGATTTCCCTGCGACTCATAATTGACAGTGGGTACTGGCTCGGGCGCGGGTAAGCTGGCCGCCGCCAGCAAGGCGGCCATTTTTGGCAGACTCTGCTTACTCTCCTCGGACCAGCCGGCACTCTCACGTAAATTCACAAATTTTATCGGTGCAACACTGGTTTGCGCCAACTCAGAAAACAAAGCACGCTCCTGAGTACAACCGACGATCACGTCATCAACGCCTTCCACCGCGCTTAAAAAATTTCCCACTTCGCGGCGGCATAGCATGTCACTGACCTGCACATGTTCCGCACCAATTGCCTGCGCCAAATGCGCGGCTGCCGTGGAATTTAAAGGCAGGGTTTTATTGCAACTACAGATTTTTATTTGTGGATTCATTCTGATCGTTCTCATCATTTTTTACGGCGTCTTTTTGCTGATTTAAAACGCTGGTTTGCCGCAACTGCGGCATTTCTTCTGACTGGGGCAATCTGATATTTTCTGCATCAATCACAGGTTCTGCCGCCGACGCACTTGCTCCGCTCTCTGCTTCACCACCTGCCACCTCCTCCTCGACAGGATCAGGATCAAGCAAACGCTGCAGATCTTGCTCCAGATGCGCCAAAGGATTCAGCAAAGTCTTTGCATGGGTCAGAGATTCCAGCATGCCTGGCGGCAAAGGATCGGCTTTCCCGTAATCATCAATATAAATGTCGAGGCCGTCCATAATATTGAAATGCGGGTTCGAAAACAGTTTTTTCATCGCTGAACGTCGCACGGACTCGTCCACATCTTTTGCCAAGAAGCGCGAGAAATCAGATTCATTGCTTAAGGCCGCCACATCAGCCATATCCGGTACCTTGTCAGGTATGCTAGCAGCGGTACTGGCCTCGTCATGATGTCTGACAACTTGTTCTGCAGGCTCGTCCAATGCGGGCTCCTGTGGCGCCTCTTTTTCAGCAGCACGCTTACTCCAGCGGCTGAAAAAATCGCTGGCTGCCATATCAGTTCGCCTTCCTGTGCAAAGCCGCTTCCGCAAGAGCCATTTTCTGTACGCCTTCACCTCCCTCAAACGAAGGACGCTTTCGGGGCTTCTTGCCTTCGTATCGGAAATACTGTTGCGTGTATTCTGCTAGCCAGGCGGCCACATCTTCTGACAAAGGCAAAATATCTACCTGTTCGCCGCCATCAATCTGGCGCGCAGCCTCATCGTACGAAAGGGAAACGGATTTAGGCACAGCCAGCTCGACACCATCTATCTCTTCCATGCGCCACATGACAAACCAGCATGGCGTTTCAGAACTGAGATTCAGAAAATACCCGGGTGTCTCATCAACATGCAGGCTTGCGGAAAAACCTGGAAACAGCCAGCGCTGTTCACCATCACCACTCATCAACTGATGTATTCTGGCGCCCGGAGTGTCTGCCAGAATTTCCAGTGGTTTCCATTGATATGGCTGCCACCGATTATTCATCGGCACACGCTGCATGATCACACTCAGCGTAAAAGGTAGCTCGGTATTTTTTTCCATCGTGCTGGTATTATAGAAAAACAGAGTTAAGTTTCCAGAATAAAGACCCATCATCTTCCATGCAAGCACCACTCCCCGTGCGCGATGGCATCGCGCCAAGTTATTTATGGTTACCTGAAGGCCAGTGGAGTAATATGATCAGTTTCCTGACCTCGCATTTCCCTGATATCGGGGAAGCGACTTGGCTGTCCCGCATGGAAAGAAATGAAGTGGTCGATGCGCATGGTAACCCATTACGGAAGAACAGTTCAGCCAAGCGTGGAATGTGTATTTTTTACTATCGCGAAATCGATAACGAAAGCATTATTCCATTTGAAGAGCAGATCTTGCATCAGGATGAACACTTACTTGCCGTTGACAAACCGCATTTTTTACCGGTCACGCCAGGCGGACGATTTTTGCACGAAACACTGCTGGTCCGGCTAAAAAAGAAGACCGGTTTGGCACATCTGACCCCCATTCACCGGCTCGACCGGGAAACCGCTGGCATCATCCTGTTTTCTCATAACCCGGAAACACGGGGACATTATCAGTCACTATTTCAGAAACGCAGCATCACAAAGATCTACCATGCGCTGGCACCAGCCTTACCTGCCCTGACATTTCCTCTGATCCACCGAAGTTGCATGACAGAGGGTGAACGCTTTTTCACGATGTGTGAAAGCGAAGGCGAAATCAACTCGGAAACCCTGATCGACATTGAGGAGCAGCGCGGCGACATTAACCTTTACCGGCTAATGCCAGTCACCGGCAAGAAACACCAGCTAAGAGTCCACATGGCAAGCCTGGGAGCACCGATCTGCAATGACAGCTTTTATCCGACTGCACAAGCATGTAAAGGCGACGATTTCTCTACACCTTTGCAATTACTGGCAAAGAGCATCGCTTTTGATGATCCACTAACAGGCGAACACCGCGAATTCTTCAGCCATCGAGAACTTTAAGCATGCAACGGATAGTCTCTCAGGGACAAATCTATTGACATCAAGGCGTCACAAGGCTAATATGTTGGTCTTCGGAGTGTGGCGCAGTCCGGTAGCGCACCTGGTTTGGGACCAGGGGGTCCAAGGTTCGAATCCTTGTACTCCGACCAGAATTTTAAAAATCATATATTTGGTTTTTCATCTTCAAGCAGACAATATTAACCTGTCAGCAAAAAGATATATGCAGTTCAGTTTTTCGGAGTGTAGCGCAGCCCGGTAGCGCATCTGCTTTGGGAGCAGAGGGTCCAAGGTTCGAATCCTTGTACTCCGACCAGTTAAAAAAGGATCGTTGAATTTCGGCGATCCTTTTTTCTTTTGCATTTCGCTTTTATTGAGCTACAAACTCAATAGCAAACTGAAAACAGCGTTATTAACAACCACTCTCAGTTGCTATTCACTCCCGGTCCGGAGTTTCTCGATAGATCAAAATCAGATAACTGAGCGGTAAGCGCTTATTTTGAAAATCTGACCAGCAGGCGCACATCCTTGCCTACTTTGCTGACATCATGAAAGACCATTTGGGATGCCTGATCTACATGCGTCAGCACCGGCAACGCAAACATAGCAGCACCCTGCCCTAATAATTTGGGCGCCAGATAGACCAGCAATTCATCAACACAACCGGCCGCAATCATCGCGCCGTTGAGTGTTGCTCCAGCCTCCACATGCAATTCATTGATTTGTCGTCGCCCCAGCTCAAGCATCAATGCGGGCAGACTAATCCGCCCGCTGGAATCTGGCAGACAAAGCACTGCCGCTCCCGATGCCTCCAGCGCCAGACGCTTTGGCAGGTCGTCGATAGCGCAGATCACCAGCACACCGCCTTGCAATATTTTTGCAGATACGGGGATTCTTAAATTCGAATCCAGCACGATGCGTAAGGGCTGACGCGGCGTATCAATGCCGCGCACATTGAGTAAGGGATCATCTTTCAATACCGTGCCTATGCCCGTCAGTATCGCATCTGCCCGAGCACGCCAGACATGGCCATCGTGTCTGGCTTCCGTTCCAGTAATCCACTGACTCTGACCGTTCGGCAATGCTGTTTTCCCATCAAGGCTTGCGGCCGCCTTCATGCGCACCCAAGGCTTGCCAGTTTCCATGCGTGTAAAAAAACCGATATTCATCTCGCGGGCACGATTTGCTAAGTCAGCGTGGGTCGCGCACTCTACTTCAATGCCCGCAGCCTGCAAGATCGCCAGCCCGCGTCCAGCTACCTGCGGATTGGCATCACTAATCGCTGCAACGACCCGCGCCAGCCCGGCATCAACCAACGCATTTGCACACGGAGGCGTGCGCCCGAAGTGACTGCAAGGCTCCAGCGTGACGTACGCCGTCGCACCGCGAATATCCATGCCATTGGCAGCAGCATCGCGTAAGGCCTGCACTTCTGCATGTGCCTGCCCCACTGGTTGCGTCCAGCCACGTCCAATGGCAACACCGTCGCGCACAATAACGCAGCCAACTTTAGGATTCGGCGAAGTCTCTATCGTGGCGCGGGAAGCAAGATCCAGCGCCACTTCCAGCCAGTACCTGTCAGTTTGTTTATCTACACAAGACATCCATCGTCACCAATATGATCAGGTGTGCTGAATGCTGATATTCGGAAATTTACTGGTCATGTCTTTCGCCTTTTCAGCGACTTTCACGGCCAGCTTACGGGCGATTTCTTTATAAATCTGCGCGATTTTTCCGTCAGGATCAGCAACCACAGTTGGCTTACCGGAATCCGCCTGTTCGCGTATCGCCATCGTCAATGGCAGACCGCCCAGAAAATCAACACCGTAATCGGCGCACATTTTTTGCCCGCCACCTTCACCAAAAATCGCTTCAGCATGTCCGCAATTAGAGCAGATATGCGTACTCATATTTTCGATAATACCCAGAATTGGAATGCCGACTTTTTCAAACATTTTCAAACCTTTGCGCGCATCCAGCAACGCGATGTCCTGCGGTGTTGTCACTATCACGGCTCCGGTCACGGGTACTTTCTGCGACAAGGTCAGTTGCACGTCACCAGTACCTGGTGGCATATCGACAATCAGATAGTCCAGATCGCGCCAGTTGGTCTGCTCCAGCAATTGCTGCAAAGCCTGCGTCACAATAGGGCCGCGCCAGACCATAGGCTCATCCGGATCAATCATGAAACCGATGGATGACACTTGCAGACCGTGATTCTCCAGAGGCTCCATGGTTTTGCCATCCACCGTCTCAGGGCGACCGTTAATCCCCATCATCATCGGTTGTGACGGCCCATAAATGTCCGCATCCAGAATACCGACTGCAGCGCCTTCTGCAGCCAGCGCCAGCGCGAGATTGACTGCCGTTGTCGATTTACCGACACCGCCTTTGCCTGACGCTACCGCAATAATGTTCTTCACATTCGGCATCAGTTTGATACCGCGCTGAACCGCGTGCGCAACAATTTTCGATGTTACATTGACGCTGACATTCCCTACGCCCGGCAACGCACGCAGCGCAGCAATCACGTTTTTGCGTATCAGATCAAACTGACTTTTCGCAGGATAGCCGAGCTCCACATCCAGACTCACAGCATCGCCGTCAAGCTTGATATTTTTCGCGGATTTGCTTTTGATCAGATCCAGCTGAGTATTAGGATCAATAACTTTTGATAAAGCATTTTTTATATCTTCAACAGTAAGTGTCATGTGATTCTCCATTCAATGTCCGCAAGTCTAGCGCAAAACGGGAAAAGACTGCGGATAGCCCTGCGCAGAGACTGAGTTTTCGCGCTCTTGCCCAATCCCGTTTAAAGATAAAACTCTTTTAAAAAATTCGTGAGGAAGGAGTAGATGCGCTTGCTCTGCAGATACAACTGATCAAGGGTATGCTTAGCGCATTTAAAGTACAAATCCGTTTTCACTGAGAAGCCGATGAGCAATTACCCGCTGACTTTGCTATACGATGAATCCTGTCCTTTATGCAAACTCGAAATCGATAATCTGAGAGCACGTAATGAAAAAAATTTGCTGAGATTTGTTGATATCTCCGGCAAAGATTTCGACCCCCGCACTTACGGGATACCACAGGCAGAACTAATGCGGATTATCCACGCCATAAAACCTGATAACAGCATCGTGACCGGGGTTGCCGTGTTCCGGCTGGCTTATGAAGCTATCGGGCTGGGCTGGATCATCGCACCAACCGGATGGCCACTGCTGAAGCCCTTATTTGACTGGCTGTATCTCCGCTTTGCAGACAATCGTTACCGGCTTTCAAACCGCGCTACCGGATACTTATTCGAGATGGCTGCGAGACGTGCGGAAAAACGCAGCCGTCGCTGCAAAAATGATCAATGCGAAGTAAAACAGGACATGCAATAACAAAGCGGCACGAGACGGGCAAGCTGAATGCAACGCATCATCGCTGCGACACGCGACTGAGAACCGGAGAAAATACCGCTACTGCATAGAGTAAGACTCGCCCCCAGAACGTCGGGCTGATCATTTTTTCCTGCATCAATCCTCGCACACGCCGCCAGCGAGACAGATGATTAAATTCAGTCAGAAATCCGAGTGTCGATGAAAATTCCACAGGAATCACCGGGAATTGCGCGCTGAACAGCCGTGCCTGGCGCACCGCATCCTGTAAATTTTTTTGTGCCAGTTGTAATTTTTTGCGCGGAGAAAACAGCTTTTCCCAAAAACTGCTGACACTGGCACCGATCTGGTTATTGTCGTGCTGCCGATAATACATCGTCGCCTGACCGACATGGCCGATATGTCCGAAAACGCCCGCCACCAGCATCAGCCACCAGTCATGCATCACGGCACCATCAGGTACAGGCAAAGCCATTTCCAATAAGCGCCGGTTCAACATCATGGTACAACCCGGTGCCACGTTATACAGAAACAAGGACTCAGGTCTGACGTAAGCGACCGGATCAATTTTCTGATACGCAAAAAAAGACGATGAAATTACAGTAAGCTGATGATCCGTGACCGCGAGATCAGTAAATACCAGCAGCGGTACGTTTGTGCCGAACTGACGCTCAAGTTCCTGCATTTTCTGTAAGCTCAGGGCGATTTTATTGTTGTGCCAGACATCATCCTGATCTGCCAGCATGACATAGCCCGCATCCGTCTGCGCCAGAGCATAATTGAAATTATGAATGACACCACGCCGGTGATTAATGTGTAATCGCAGCTCAGGGTGAGCGTAACAGATGTCACTCACGATTTCTGCAGTTTTATCGGTCGAAACATTATCGGAGACAATCAGTTTGCCGAGCGAGACTTCCGCACCGGATACATCGTTGTCAAAAATTGAAGCAATCTGTGCAGAGATATATTTCTCTCCGTTGTAAGAAGCTAAAGCAATATCTATCGTCGGCATAAGGCGGCGCGGGGTGAGGTGAAATCAACAAACAACGACTGGACTAAGGTGCAGCGATGCATCCGTAAGAAAAGCATCACCATAAGTCTATGCCCTTTTTTTTCGCTGCGACTATCATCGCGACGGTGATCAGAATCTCCGTTAAATACAGGCTGGCAATTAAACCTGTCGATTGATAGTGATAGGTCAGATAGCAGGCATACAGCGCATGCAGCGGCCCCGCGATCAGGTAGATCTTACTCAGAACACGACTTTCACCCATCGCCAGAAAACGCCACTGCGAAATAATCGTCGCAAAGCCAATGACCAGTGGCAGGAAAGCCAGTGCTTTCAGATATATTGCTGCCGGCGCAAAGCTGCCCCCAAGATAGCGCAACGCGATGACATCGGCAAAACAAAACAGGATAAGGCCTCCTGCCAGTTGTACTCCCAGTAGCATGCAGGAGCCGCGTAGTATCAGTGAGCGCGACTCTTCACGTTTACCGGGTTCCTGGTGCAGTGCAGCGATACGCGGAAATAATGCTGCAGCAACAGGCTGAATGAATCCTTGTGCGGCGACACGGATTTTATCGGTCGCGGCAAAATAAGCGACCTGATCGGCACCGGCAAATAACTTCAATAAAATGATATTGATCGTCGTATAAAAGCTGGTGGAAATATTCGACAAAAAGACGGGCCAGCCCTCTTTCAGCATAGAACCTATGCTGCTCAGACTGATTCTGGCACGAACCAGAATCTGGGTCTGCCGGGCATAGTAAAAAGACATGAGAGCGGCAATCAAGCCGGGGATATTTTGCAGTACAGCCGCGATCACCACATCATCGCTGGTTTTCACCAAGATAAAAACCAGTGGCAAAGGCAACAGGCGCGATGCTGCCGTAATCAAGGCGAGTGCCCGCATTCTCTCTAAGCCCTGAAATAACCAGGTCGGAAAAAGTGCATTGCCTAAAACGCCGATAAAACATGCAAGAAACAACACTGCGTGCTGCTGCACGTCTGCAAAAATAAGAATCAGCAGCAGACAAGCCAAGCCACCTGCGGCAGACAAAATCAGTTTCACGGCCAGCGTATTGGCTACAACACCAGACACGGTGAACTTGTCACCACTGTTGATTGCAATCAGTCTGGTCGCAGTGATTCCGAAACCATAATCGGTAATCAAAATAAAATACTGTATGACTGCCTGCGCAAAACCCAGAGCTGCAAAATCCGGCACGCTCAACACCCTCGTCAGATAAGGAAGAGTCACCAGTGGCGCCAGATAAATCAAGCCCTGTACAAAAACAAGATAAAGTATATTTTTTGTTATTGATGTCATTATTAAGCTTCGCGCACCGGACTATCACCGACCTCGCGGCATATTAGATAGAAGCGTCTCATGAGAGACGTGATCATACCTTGTCACGGTGCCGGTAATATTGCCGCCGGCAAAAAAAGCAGGATTTTTTTCTACCCCGAAATAATTGACACCGGTTTGTTGCAAAGCAAACGGAAAAAATGCTGAGGATGCAGGCAGCTTGCTAAAATACGCCATTCATACGCACTCACCACACCGGACGCACACATTAGCGCCGGATTGTCGCTACAAATTTATGTCTACTCCGTCCACGTTGCCTCTCTCGCTGATTAGCGCTGTCAATATCGCTGCCAGCCACTTAAAAAATATCCTATCCATTGCGTTTGAGCACACCCCGGCACACACCGCCGTCATCGTTTACGACCATAACTCCGCCCTCGCAAGCATACTGACAGAGGCTTACCGTACATGCCTGCCAACGGCAACCTGCATCAACTTTGACGCGGTTGCACCGGCATTTATTTTAGAAACGCTGGAACATTTGCAGGCTTCGGATCTGGTTATTTTGATTCAATCAACAAATTTCCGGCTGGAAGCTTACCGTTTGCGTGTGGAGCTGTTTAAAAAAGGGCTGAAAGTGATAGAACATCCGCACTTGGGACGCATGGATGGTAAAGAAGTGGATTATTACATTGACTCTCTGGCATACGACCCCGGCTATTACCGGATGGTCGGCCCTGCGCTCAAGGCAAAAATTGACGTAGCCGCTGGTGGCGTGATTGACAGTGGTGGCGAACAACTTATTTTCAGTGGCAAGTTTGAACCAGCAAAAATGAATATCGGCGACTACCGTGAGATGAAAAATATCGGCGGACAGTTTCCTATCGGTGAGGTATTCACGGAATCCGTGGATCTCGAAGCCGTGAACGGACGTGTGCGGATTTTTGTGTTCGGAGACACCACATTTACTGTTAACCGGCCGGAAAAACCGATCACGCTCGTTATCAACAAAGGTCAGGTCATCGATGCGCTTGACTCCACGCCGGAATTTGATCGAGTATTAGCCAATATACGTGCTGACGATGGCGTAGTATGGGTCAGAGAGTTAGGCCTGGGCATGAACCCGGCTTTTTCTAAAGACCGCACCGTACGTGACATCGGGACCTATGAACGTATGCGCGGCATTCATCTCTCCTTAGGCTCCAAACACGGCAGCTATGCAAAGCCGCATATCAAACGGGGCGAGGGACGACATCACGTTGACGTATTCGCCATTACCGAATCAGTCAGACTTGGCGATGAGGAGGTGTACCGGGATGGCACCTGGGTCGTCTGACCAGGCAGGCACATAATCAGCAATAGCGGCCCGTCTCGGCAAAAATTAGCTGAAAATGAGAATGCCGGTAAGCCCGGATGCAGCGAAACGAACGCGAAAATACATTCAGGCTCCGTATGCATTCCGGCAAAGCCGCATTCAGCCAGAGTTTCGCTGGTAGAATAATGTCCTTGTCCGTAAATTAAAAAAGTGCATCAACCATGACTCGCAAGCTCTTCGTTACCACCGCCCTTCCTTACGCAAATGCGCCGTTCCACCTTGGTCACATCATGGAATACATCCAGGCTGATATCTGGGTAAGGCATCAGCGAATGTCGGGTAACGAAGTGCATTTCGTCGGTGCTGACGATGCGCATGGTGCGCCGATTATGATTGCGGCAGAAAAAGCCGGTATTTCGCCACAAGAGTTCGTTGGAAAAATTGCGGCTGGTCGTAAGCAATATCTCGATGGATTTCATATTCGGTTTGATAACTGGCATTCAACTGACGGCCCGGAAAATCATGCTTTTTCACAGGACATTTACCGCAAACTAAAGGCTGCGGGCTTCATCATCAGCAAAACTATTGAGCAATTCTATGATCCGGTCAAAAACATGTTCTTGCCGGATCGCTACATCAAAGGCGAATGTCCTAAGTGTGGCGCCAAGGATCAGTACGGCGATTCCTGCGAAGTCTGCAGTGCTGTGTATGCGCCGACTGAACTGAAAAACCCATACTCCACTCTCACTGGTGCGACGCCGGTGATGAAATCATCCGAGCACTTTTTCTTTCAGTTATCGAATCAAAAATGCGTGGACTTCCTGCGTGGCTGGGCTTTGCAAGATAATCGCCTGCAATCGGAGGTCGCCAATAAATGTAAAGAATGGCTGGAGGGCGATGGTGGTTTAGGTGACTGGGATATCAGCCGTGATGCCCCGTATTTCGGGATTGAAATCCCTGATCAGCCGGGTAAATATTTCTATGTCTGGCTGGATGCGCCAGTCGGCTACCTGGCATCGCTGAAAAATTATTTCGACAAAACCGGTCGCGATTTCGATGCGTTCATGGCCGATCCGACCACAGAACAAATCCATTTCATCGGCAAAGACATTACGTATTTCCATACCTTGTTCTGGCCTGCGATGCTGAAATTTTCCGGCTACAAAACGCCGGATAATGTGTATGCCCACGGTTTCGTCACTGTTTCCGGTGAAAAAATGTCGAAATCACGCGGAACCGGTATTTCACCTTTGCGTTACCTCGACATCGGCATGAATCCAGAATGGCTGCGCTACTATTTCGCAGCAAAATTGAATGCCAAGGTAGAAGATCTGGATTTGAATCCGGACGATTTCGTAGCACGCGTGAATTCTGATCTGATCGGCAAATACATCAATATCGCCAGCCGCGCCGCCGGCTTTATCACCAAGCGTTTCGACGGAGCAGTGTCAGGCACCTGGGCAAGCGACAGCGATGAATTCCTGTGCCATGTCCGCAGCGCTGCTGCCGATATCCGCCAGTACTATGAAGGCCGTGAATACGGTCGCGCCCTGCGCGCCACGATGGAGCAGGCTGATTACATCAATGCCTATGTGGACGCCAACAAACCGTGGGAACTGGCCAAAAACCCGGACAACAATGCACGCTTGCAGGAAGTCTGCAGCCGCCTGCTGGAAGCCTTCCGTATCCTGACAATTTATCTGAAACCGGTACTGCCTGCATTGGCGGCGAAGGTCGAAGCGCAACTGAATATCGGCGAGCTGAAATGGGCGGATGTCAGCCGTCCGCTGCCGGATCAGCACAAGATCAATCCGTATGAACACCTGATGCAGCGTGTTGATCCTAAAGTGTTCGACAACCTGTTCGATCCACCAGCTACGACCACTGATGCCGCCACCACCGCATCCGCTATCGAACCACTCGCAGAAGAAATCAAGATCGATGACTTCGCCAAAGTGGATCTGCGTATCGCTAAAATCGTTAATTGCGAACACGTTGATGGCTCAGACAAATTACTGCGACTGACGCTCGATGTCGGCGAAGGCCGTACCCGCAATGTGTTTTCCGGCATCAAATCCGCCTATCAGCCAGAACAACTGATAGGCAAATTCACTGTCATGGTGGCAAATCTTGCGCCAAGAAAAATGAAATTCGGTATTTCCGAAGGGATGGTGCTGGCAGCTTCAGCGGCTGATGAAAAAGCTAATCCCGGTCTGTATATTCTTGAAGCCTGGCCGGGCGCTCAACCAGGAATGCGCGTACGTTAATTTTCTGCGAGCATGAATATAGCCCTACGTGAAGCAGTTCCAGAAGATGCGCAGCTGATTGCGCATCTGACCCGTAGTTGCTGGGCAAATAAAGTCGCCGTCAGCTCTGCCGGCCACCATGAAAATACAGAAGATGTAATTGCTGATCTTTGCCATGGTGGCGGCTTTTTGCTGTTAATCGATCATAATCCAGTTGGCTCCGTGCGCTGGACGGCTCTCGATACCGATACAAATGTATGGGAAATCCGGCGTATGGGCATATTGCCTGCCTTTCGCAATCAGTCGCTGTCACAACATCTGCTGGAAGCAGTCATTCATGCCGCGCAAAACGCTGGCGTCACTGAACTCAGATTAGGCGTCAGGACCGATCAGCCACGCTTACTGGATTTGTACACGGCATACGAATTCGAGCTGGCACCTGAACTCGATTATGCGCATGCGAATCCCAACGAACCTGCACCTTATGTCATGCGTCGCTTTTTGAAGAGCTGACCGCGTTTAACTATGCCAATTCAGAACTTTTACCAATATCTGATGTCTTGATACATCTCCCTACCCGGAAATAACTTCATGAACAGCATCATCAGCACAAGCAGCAATCCAGCATCTACAATAATTTCCCCGGTTCCGGCACGCTTGCAACAACTCCGTAGCGCTATGAAGGCAAATGGTCTCGATGCCTACATCATCCCTTCTGCCGATCCGCATTTATCCGAATACCTGCCCGAACACTGGCAAAGCCGCACCTATTTTTCAGGCTTTACGGGTTCTGTCGGTACACTGGTGGTCACGGCTGATTTCGCTGGCTTGTGGGTCGACAGCCGCTACTGGAGTCAGGCCGAAAAAGAGTTGGTACCAACAGGCATACAGATGATGAAAATCGCGTCTGCCGCGTCTGCCTTGCATATTGAGTGGCTGGCAAATAACCTGACAAGCGGACAAACCGTCGGTGCAGACGGCTTCGTACTCGGGCTGGCAACCGCCCGTGCGCTGACGTCGGCACTCCAGGCAAAAGCGATCAGACTCAATACTAGCAAAGACCTGCTGCAAGAAATCTGGCGGGATCGCCCCGCCTTGCCGCTCTCACAAGTATATGAACACAAAGCACCATTTGCTGTGATCAGCCGTAAAGTTAAGCTGACGCAGATACGCGAACAAATGCGATTGAAAGCGGCCGACTGGCATTTTGTCTCCACGGTTGATGATATCGCCTGGATATTCAATTTACGCGGTGCCGACGTCAGTTACAATCCGGTGTTTGTTGCACACGCCCTGATCGGTACAGACAAAGCGACTTTGTTTGTTTCTAACGGAAAGATCAGCCCTGATCTGGCTGCGGTTCTGGCGCTTGATCACATAGAAATTGCAGAATATTCCGAGGCTCAAAACGCCCTGCGGAATTTACCTGCAACAGACAGCATACTGATCGACCCGCGCCGTATCACATATGGCTTCCGTGAAGCGATTCCGGCTTCCGTCACCGTTGTGGAAGCAATTAATCCGTCGGTGTTTGCCAAGTCGAGAAAAACAGCGGAAGAAGCACAATTCGTCAGAGAAGCCTTGGAGCAGGACGGTGCCGCTTTGTGTGAATTTTTCAGTTGGCTCGAAGCCAGTCTGGGCAAACAAACGATCACAGAAATCACGATTGACGAGCAAATCTGCGCGGCACGCGCTCGTCAGCCCCATTTCATCTCACCAAGCTTCGGTACGATCGCCGGCTTTAATGCCAACGGCGCGATGCCGCACTATCGCGCAACAGCAGAATCGCATGCTGAAATAAAAGGTGATGGTTTATTGCTGATTGACTCAGGCGGGCAATATCTGAATGGCACTACGGATATCACGCGGGTGATGCCGATAGGATCGGTATCGGAAGCGCAAAAGCGTGATTTCACGCTGGTACTGAAAGGCATGATCAATCTGTCGCAAATGCAATTCCCTCGCGGTACGCCCTCCCCTATGCTGGATACCGTCGCGCGCGCACCGATATGGCGGGAAGGCATCAATTACGGTCACGGAACTGGTCACGGAGTCGGCTACTTCCTGAATGTGCATGAAGGGCCACAATCAATTTCAGGTGCATTAGCGGAGGCGCACACCGCAATGGAAGCCGGCATGATCACATCCAACGAACCGGGTATTTACCGTCCAGGTCAATGGGGTGTACGAATTGAAAATCTCTTACTGACCGTACCTGCAATCACAACCGAATTCGGGGAGTATCTGAAATTTGAAACCCTGACTTTATGTCCTATCGATACACGCTGCATTCTCGTTCATTTGTTACGTGATGACGAAATCGACTGGCTCAATGATTATCATAAGACGGTGTATGCGCGACTGGCATCGAGAGTCACCGGTGCGGCGCTCAACTGGCTGCAAGAGCGCACCAAGGCAATCAGTAAATAAAACCTGAATATGAAGAATGGAGGCCACGTCAGATGATGTGGCCTTCGTTTATCCGGGTCGCCAACCACGGCAAAACTGCAAAAAATCCTGTATATGTCGGGACAGTAATTTGTGCGGACTGTAAATCAGATAAAAACGACGCTTCAATGGCGGAAGTTTCGTTTTTAATTCACACAACTTGCCCAGCGCCAGCAAGTCTGCAACAACCACGCGTGACAGACAAGCGATGCCAAGACCCGCAGCAGCGGCATGCTTGATCGCTTCCGATGTGCCGAACTCGCCCGCCAGTTTGAAGTTTTTCAGATGCGGTAGTAACACCTGCTCGACATTTTCCCGCGTACCGGAACCGCGTTCCCGCAGCAACCAGGTTGCAGATCGCAACTCCTTGATGCTGACGTCACCATCTTTTTGGGCATACGTGTGCTGCGGCGAGCAGACAATTACCATTTCATCCTCAAACCAGGGCTCGACCATCAAGTCTGCACGATGACATGGTCCCTCAATGAAGCCAAAATCAACATCGTAATTCGCTACAGCGCTGGCGATATCGGCTGTATTGGCAATTGTCATCTGGGGATGAGACATCGCCTGATGAGCAGATGATGTCTGCATATTTGCCAGAGGTCTGGCGGCCAGCAAAGCCGGCAGGCAGTAACTACCTATCGTGGTGCTGGCTCCGATCCGGATACAGGACCAGTTGGTGTCCGCCGATGAAAACTGCAGTTCTATCGAATGTGCGGCATCGAGTATCAGGCGTGCCTGTGGCAATAATAAGCGACCATTATCGTTTAACAGCAGGCGCTTACCGATACGATCAAATAACTGCGTACCAAGTATATTTTCCAGTTCATTCAACGCAGCACTGGCTGCCGACTGAGAGAGAGCCACGACATTCGCCGCCATCATCGTGCTGCCTTGTTCGGCGACAGCAATGAATACTTGTAATTGACGCAGACTGATTTTCATAAATTAACCTGTTTTTTTGCTTAATTATACAAAATTAATTCGTTTTATTAGTTTATTGAAAATCGATATGCTGCGCTCACTTCAAAAAAAAAGAACATGATGAGCCACTACAATTCCACAATCCCGTCCATGAAAATTTCTTTGCGTCGCTATCTTCCCGGCTTACTCTTATGTGCATTACTGGCAGTCATCTCCATGTTACTCAGCCAACACAGCTGGATGCAGACACATGGATTCAGCAGTCTGACTACGGCCATCTTGCTGGGTATAATCGCCGGGAACAGCCATTCTGTATTTCAGCATCATCGGTTCGAGCATGGTATGTCGATATCCAAGCAAGCCTTATTACGAACAGGAATTATTCTGTATGGCCTGCGTCTGAGCTTGCACGACATTCAACAGCTTGGTACTAAGGCTGTCGCGATTGATGCGCTCGTCCTCAGCACAACGTTTGCTATTGCCTTATTTCTGGGTAAAAAAGTCTTTGCACTGGATAATAAATTAACTATCCTGATAGGCGCAGGCAGTTCTGTCTGCGGTGCAGCAGCAATCATGGCAACGAGCCCCGTAATTAAAAGCAGATCAGATGACGCAAGTATTGCAATCTCCGGGGTAATGATATTTGGCACGCTGAGCATGCTGCTCTATCCGGTTGTTTTTGAATGGAACAAGCATGTTCAATTCATTCCGCTGTCAACATCCAGTTTCGGCATGTATGTTGGTTCAACTATGCATGAAGTTGCACAAGTAATCGTGGCCGGCAAGGCGGTGAGTGATACTGCGGGCGATGCTGCTGTCATCACAAAAATGCTCAGGGTCATGATGCTGGCACCATTTCTGCTACTACTGCCAATGGTAATGCGCTTGCTGAAACAGCGTCATGACAAGCCATCGTTGCAAGCAGACATGGATGAGACAACAGAAATCACGATTCCCTGGTTTGCGTTCATTTTTATTGCTACCGCCTTACTCAACACTGCATTACATATCCCTGCAGAAATCAGAACCCTGCTGATAAGCACGGACAATTTTATACTTGCAATGTCTATGGTTGCTCTGGGCTTAACTACCAATATCAGCAGCGTGCGGCAAGCGGGAATAAAACCCGTGTTGCTCGCCATGAGCCTGTGGCTGTGGCTGGTCGCTGGCGGAGCCGCCATCAACTATCTGGTGAACAGTACTCCGCTTTTTTAGGCTAATTTGACGCCAGAAACTTTTTCAGCGCCGCATTCATCTGCTCTAACTGCACGAATAATTCCGCTTGCTTTGCTGCGGCCAGACTCAAATCATTGGTCTTACCGAAATGCTCCAGCTCCCTTGCCAGCGTCTCAACCGGAACTGCACAGAAATTACCAACAAGCCCCTTCATAGTGTGTGCGGAACGGTAGAGCAACTCGCTATCCTGCCGCGCCACCGCATCGGCAATTTCGTCCTTATACTGATCGCAGGCATCAAGAAAAGAATGTCCGATAATACTGACGATCTCTGTGTCGGCATTCAGCAAAGCGGCCGAATAATCGAATGATGTGTTTTCTGTCGACATATCTGTCTTTAAAGGTGGGTTATTCATATCAGTCGTTGCAGTTGGCTTCAGACCATCTGAGGTCAGGTCGGTATTCTGCGCTAACTTTTCCAGCAATTCACGCAATAACTCTGCCTTGATCGGCTTGGACAAATAATGATCCATACCTGCTTCATGACATCGTTCCCAGTCGCCTGGCATAGCATTGGCGGTCATTGCAATAATCGGCGTGCGTCTGCCATTGCCCAGCGCACGTTCCGCTTCGCGGATATGTTGCGTCGCCTCGATACCTCCCATTTTGGGCATCTGCATATCCATCAGAATGGCATCAAACGGCTCTCGTGAAAAATACTTAAGCGCGTCCAGTCCGTTTTCCGCCAAAGTTGCAACGTGATTCCACTTACTCAATAGCGCCAGAATCAGTTTCTGATTCACCGGATTATCCTCTGCGACCAAGATTCGTAACGCCGCTGTAAATTGTCGCGTATCTGGCCAGACCTGAGTGTCATGCGTCATTATTTTTTTCTTACCACTCACGACTGTCGTAATGGCATCATAGAGTTCCGACTGGTTCACCGGCTTTAAAACGTAATTTTTCATCCCGAGTTCCTGCAAATGCAGGAAGTCTTCACGCGAACCGGCAGACGAAAGCAAGACAGTTTTTGACTTTAATTTTTCATGTTCCGGGGCCAGTCGGTTCAGAAACTCAAATCCGCTCATACCAGGCATACAAACATCGAGAAGAATCAAATCGATGTATATCCCGTCCGACTGCATCTGCGACAGCAACTGCAGAGCCTCAGTGGCAGATGTGGCAACGATTGGTTTTATTTTCCATTTTCTTAATGTGTCGGAAAAAAATAAGCGGTTGACGGCATTATCATCAACAATCAGTGCCGTTACGCCGGAAAAATCCATCGGCCGTTTTGCAGAATTGTCTTTTTCGGCTCTTGCCAATCCTATCGTGAAATAGAAGGTACTGCCTTTTCCGGGTTCACTATTGAGTGCCAGCAGACCGTTCATGCACTGTACCAGCCGGGAAGAAATTGTCAGACCGAGGCCTGTGCCTCCGTATTTACGTGTTGTCGATGTGTCTGCCTGGCTGAAAGCTTCAAAAATACTGCTTTGCTTTGCCTTTGGAATACCAATGCCATGATCCGTCACGGCAAAATAAATATCCAGCCGGGTTGCGCTCTCATGCGCGAGCTGGACATCGATGATCACTTCACCTTTTTCACTGAATTTAATCGCATTACCGACCAGATTCGTCATGATCTGACGCAAGCGACCGGGGTCTCCCACGATAATTTCCGGAATTGCTGCATCGATTTTATAAACAAGCTCTATACCCTTCTCCGATGCTCTGACTGACAGTGCGCGCAAGGATGAAGCAATTAATTCCCGCAAAGAAAACTCGATTTTTTCCAGCTCGATTTTCCCCGATTCAATTTTGGAAAAATCCAGAATATCGTTGATGATACTCATCAGAGACTGAGAAGATAATTTCACCAGCTCGAGATATTCCCGCTGTTCGCTGCTCAGATCGGTATCAAGCGTCAGCTCAGTCATGCCAATAATGCCATTCATCGGCGTCCTGATTTCATGACTCATGGTCGCCAGAAATTCACCTTTGGCTTTATTCGCTGCCTCCGCATCATTCTTCGCCTGCAGTAAATCCGTCTCAAACCGCAATCGCTCAGTAATGTCACGACAAGATCCGTAAATGCTGCCATCTGGCAACAGCGCGGCATTCAATTCAACAGGAACGGTATCACCGTCTTTTTTCAGCAGGGCAATCTCGGCGCGGAAACGTTTCTCCTCCTGGATATGGCATAAAAAATTCTGCATCGCCAGATCCCGATCCGCCAGAGGTAGTAAGTGATACATGCTGCTGCCCAGCAGCCCGACTCTGGAGTAGCCCAGCATGTCAGAAGCGAGATCATTGACATAAACTAATTGCTGATTCGCGTTAGCAACAAACACCGCATCGGCGGCGTTATCAAGCAACATTCTTTGCCTTGCCTCGCTGTCGCGCAGCGCCCTGTCGATTGCCAGACGTTCCGATATATCCTGGAAAACAGCAACGGAACCGACCACTTTTCCCTGGTCAACAATCGGAGAGGCAACAATCGAAACCGGGAACAAACTACCTGATTGATGCTGGAAGTATTCGAGATCAGAACGAAAAACTTCACCGGATAAGATAGCGTTATTTATAGGGCAATCGTGATTCCTGATATGCGCGCCGTCAGGACGTATAGAATGCACAAGGTCGTGCAGTATTTTTCCTTTTAAATCGACCAGATTTCGTCCGAGAATACGCTCTCCCTCAGGATTCAGAAACGTGCACACTCCTTGCGCATCCAATGTGTACACGCCCTGCCCGATATTACGCATCATGCTTTCCATCAGAGACTGACTGGATTCGATCTTTTCACGTAAGCGTCGTTGTTCTGTAATGTCAGTGCGGATAGAAATATATTGATATGGCTGCTGACTGTTATCCAAAAAAGGAACAATCGTCGCATTCGTCCAGTAAAAGCTGTCATCCTTCGCTTTATTACGCACTTCGCCATGCCAGACACGGCCACTGGTAATCGTATCCCACATATTCTGAAAAAAAGCGGGGGTATGCAGACCAGAGTTCACGATACGGTGATTTTGCCCGACCAGTTCAGCGGAACTGTATTTGCTGATCTGGCAAAATTTTTCATTGGCGTACAAAATCACGCCATTCGCATCTGCGACACTGACTATCGCATGCTGATCTAAAGCAAACTTCTGTTTCTGCAGCTTCGCCAGGGCTGATTCCAGATCCGCTCTGGCAGCCACCAGTTCAGAAACCAGATCGGATAATAAATAACTCAGTTTATCCAGAGTAATTTCTTCCTGAGAAGTTTTTCCGAGAGAGAAAAGCAGCTGATCTGTCGTTGCTTTCAGGGTTGCCAGCACATGATCACGCTCACCATTCCCCGGATGAAAATGATCATTCGCCAGCTTCAGCGCTTCTGAACTTGACGCGAGCCTGCGTCTGCACTCTGAAAAATCCTGCTCTGAGCGTTGATACGCCTGATCAATCTGGGTAAATAAATTCCTCATCCCGCGCAATGCCTGTCTCGTGCTGTCACTCATCACGGACGAATCAGACTGTTGCGATAACTGCTCCAGTTCCGTCAGCAGTTTTTCTAATTGCTCTTCACTTTGTATGCCAAGCGAGTTCTTATATTGAAGCAAAGATAATTGATGTCGCATCAAATGCTCTCTGCGATAGCCGTATTGATCATGATCTGACTGTGGATCCGGGAAATTTTTATTGAAAAGGTAGAACAGTATTTTTCTGAAATAAACATTGACCGCTATTTTTAATGCAACTGTGCATCGAGCATGTGGCCGTGTAAAAACATTGATTCCTAATACTGGTCATCCTGATACAGATTCTTGATCTCTAATATCTTGTCCCATCCGGCAAAGAATGCATCGACACATAATGGATCGAAATGCTTGCCAGCCCCTTCCCGCAAATGGGCGAGCGCCTGTTCGTTACCCCATGCTTTTTTATACGGACGCTCAGATGTCAACGCATCGAAGACGTCAGCAACAGCAACGATGCGCGCAAACAGCGGAATATTCTCACCGGCCAGTCCATTGGGATAACCACTACCATCAAACTTTTCATGATGTGCCAATGCTATCTCGGCACCAGCGGTCAATAAGTTCGAGGAGCTTCCCGCCAGAATTTCATAACCAAGACGGGTATGCTGTTTCATAACAGAGAATTCATCTGCTGTCAGCTTGCCCGGCTTCAGTAAAATGCTGTCCGGGATACCGACTTTACCGACATCGTGCATCGGTGCCGTTTCCAGAATGAGCTGCTGGTCAGCCGCAGAAAGACCTAATTGCTCGGCAATGATTTTCGAGTAATTGGCCATACGGACAATATGTGCACCAGTTTCCGGATCGCGGGACTCCGCTGCCTTTGACAAGCGAAAAATCGTCTCTCTTTCCCGTTCCAGAATTTCAGCGGTTGCTTTTTTTACTGACTCATCAAGCCAGATCGCTTTATCCTCGAGAAAACGCTGGCTTTTGCGTAAGGCCAGCATATTTCGGGTTCTGGCGAGAAATTCTATTTTATCAATCGGCTTGATCAGAAAATCGTTCACTCCGGCATCGAGTGCCTGGTAGCGTAATTCCAGCTCATTGTTGGCAGTGATCATCAGGACGGGAATGTCGTGACATCCGTCCAACTCACGAAAACGTCGGATAAACTCAATGCCATTCATGTCCGGCATCATATAGTCGACCATAATCAGGTCTGGCACATTACTGGTACACCATGCAAGCGCAGCTTCCGGCTCACTGAAACTCACCGATTTACATTTATCTATTTTTTTTAATAGCAAGCACAGCAATGTAACGTTGATTTGTGCATCATCCAGCACCAATACGTTCATTTCCATTCAACATCCCCCCAGAGCATATCTGGTCAGTAAACCCTCTGCGAAACTTATGTCAGCAGCAATACAGACGAGTTTAACTTATCTGTCCTCAGGACAAATGGGGAATAACAAAATTTATCCTTTCACGGGATAAATAATTCAGACGACAAAAGCAAACAGATTGCTACTCTTCAATGGCGATATTTGCAGGGAACTGCACAGTGAATTTGCTGCCAGCACCTGGTGTGGAATCGATAAGCAGTTGCGCTTTGTGTCGCAACAATACATGTTTAACAATAGCGAGTCCAAGACCGGTGCCCTGCGTTTCACGCGAGCGGCTTTTATCAACCCGGTAAAACCGCTCTGTCAGACGGGAAATATGCTCCGGACTAATGCCTATGCCATTATCCGTGACAGAAAATCTGGCTCCTTGCGGGGTGTTGATCCAACTGATTTGAATCGTCCCTTTTTCCGGTGTGTAACGGATCGCGTTAGTGACAAGATTGGTCAGTGCACTGCGTATCTCATCTTTGCTGCCACGGATATCAGGGCCATCAATTTCCAGCGTAATCTGATGGCGTCCAGCAGAAAGCGCCTCTGCTTCCTGCAAAATCTGCTCCAGCAAGCCACGCATATCAACGGTTTCGACACGTAACAGATAGTCCATCGATTCCAGACGTGTCAGCGTCAGCATGTCCTCAACCAGACGCTGCATACGCTCACCCTGCTCCGTCATCAGTTTCAGGTGCGAACGCCGGATCGTGATGTCCAGATCCGGTTGTAAAGAAGCGATTTCTAAAAAACCGTTAATGACAGTTAACGGTGTGCGTAGCTCATGCGATGCATTGGCAATAAAGTCGCGACGCATCATATCAATACGTTCAGATTCGGTAATATCATGCGTTACCAGAATCTGGCGACGGTTTTCAAACGGAATAATATGTGCGATCAGCTTGCGGTCACGAAATGACAAAGTCAGCGGCGTTTCGTAACGGCCCAGAATAATGTAGTCCATAAACTCAGGTGTGCGTACCAGATTCGTAACACGCATGCCTTTGTCTTTCTCCAGACTCAGGCCCAGATGATTTTCGGCTGCAGGATTACACCACTCCAGAAATAAAACGTCGTCCATAATGACAACGCCATCCGGTAACAATGTCATCGCCTGACGAAAACGTGCCAGCCATTCCGTCAGCTCTGCCTGATTTTTTTCATCGCCCCGCCGTGATTTGTAGAGTCGTGAAAAAATATCCGTCCACGCGCCCCAGCCATCCGGCAAACGGGAGCTGCTGGGGTTATCGAGCCAGTCTGCCAGCCTTTGCAGATAAAACAGTTGCAGCAGAACCAGCCCGGACATCGCAATAAAGCCGAGTAATAATCCAATAACCGGTCCCCACAGATATGCGGCGACGCCAGTAGCCATCACAATAAGTAAGGCGCGAACAGAGCTGGAAATCCAGAAGATGAGACGTGGAGACATGAAAATCCCTGATATTTTTTTAATTTTGGGTATAAATTATGGCGAGCAATATTCAAGCCGGTCAAAACGTATACTGATCTCTGACACCAATACATCTGAACATAAAAAAACCACATCCATAACATCTTGAATGTGGTTGTTTTTATATTTCAGTACTGCTGCCACAACAAGAGCATATTACTTTTCAGACAGCATGTAACCCACACTACGTACCGTTTTAATCAGTGATTCCGCAGATTTCAATACTTTACGCAGGCGCAGCACATGTACATCGACAGTACGCTCCTCAATCACAACGTGATCACCCCAGACTTTGTCAAGCAACTGGCTACGTGAAAAAACGCGTTCGGGATGCGCCATGAAAAACTTCAGCAATTTATATTCGGCATGACCGATATCGACCTTCTGATCATCGATTTTGACGGTACAACTGACCGGATCCAGTACGACGTTACCTGCTGACAGCGCGGTTTGTGCATGCTCAGGGCTCTTGCGACGCAACAAGGCCTTCATCCGTGCGGTCAGTTCACGTGGAGAAAATGGCTTTGTGATGTAATCATCTGCACCATGATCCAGTCCTGCAATCTTATCTTCCTCCATACTTTTCGCCGTCAGCATAATGACAGGAATCTCATTGAACTGGCGGTCAGAGCGGATTTTGGAAAGTAAACGCAAACCGCTCTGATCGGGCAGCATCCAGTCGAGCAGAATCAACTGAGGAGTCCGGCGTTGAATAAAATCCCAAGCTTCAGCTGTGTTGTTGACGGCAAAAGTATTCCAGCCAGCCGCACGCAAAGTAAAGCTGACAAGTTCAACGATTGCTGGTTCGTCTTCGACAATTAATATTGTGGTATCAGCAGCCATTATTTGTAATCTGTTTATCAGTTTTTCTGATCTTGTTTGACGGCGACGTAGTCTGAATGACGGATATCTTTACCCTCAACGATGTAGACCGTATATTCAGCAATATTCTTTGCGTGATCAGCAATCCGCTCTATCGCTTTTGCGACCCACAAAGTATCAAGCGCCGAAGAAATTGTGCTTGGATCTTCCATCATGAAAGTAATCAGATTACGCATAATGGAGCGGAAATCATTGTCAATGATTTCATCCTGAGCGATCAACTGGACCGCTTTCTCGCCATCAAGACGGGCAAAAACATCAAGCGCCTGATGCAGCATGTCCGCAACGCTGGCCGCCAGTACACGCACGGTGTCATAGCCGTTGAACATAGGAATACTGCGCCTGTTAAGCTGGCCTTCTTTTGCGATGCGGGCGATTTTTGTCGACTCATCACCAATGCGCTCAAGATCGGTAATCACCTTGCCGGTAGCGACGACAGTACGTAAATCATTTGCCGCAGGCTGACGCTTCACAATCAGTTGGCTGCACATATCATCCAGTGCAACCTCTAAGCGATTCACCTCCAGATCAGACTGAATCACGATCTCAGCCTGTTCTGCATTGCCTGTACGAAAACATGATATCGCATCATGGAAATGACTTTCTACCAAACCGCCCATCAACAAGACCTTGGAACGGATTGTTTCCAGATCACTGTCATATTGTTTTGAAGAGTGTTCGCCTGTCACAGGTTTCTCCTGAATTCTTGTAATCGCTATGGATGTAATTAACCGAAACGACCGGTAATATAGTCTTGAGTTTCTTTTTTCACCGGATTCATGAAAATATGATCCGTCTCGCCGAACTCTACCAACTCGCCCAGATACATGTATGCGGTATAGTCGGAACAGCGTGCCGCCTGTTGCATGTTGTGCGTAACGATGGCGATCGTGTATTCCTCTTTCAACTCATTGATCAGCTCTTCGATTTTTACAGTTGAGATCGGGTCGAGCGCAGAAGTTGGTTCATCAAGTAAGAGTACGTCCGGCTTAACCGAAACGCCACGTGCGATACACAAACGCTGTTGCTGACCGCCAGACAGACTTAAGCCGCTTTTATTCAGCTTATCTTTGACTTCTGTCCAGATCGCCGCTTTTTTCAGAGCCCATTCAACGCGTTCGTCCATCTCACCTTTGGAAAGGTTTTCATATAAACGCACACCGAAAGCGATATTGTCGTAAACGGACATGGGAAAAGGAGTCGGCTTCTGAAATACCATGCCAACTTTAGCGCGCAGCAAATTAATATCCTGATCAGGGTCGAGGATATTCTTACCGTTATAAATGATTCTGCCTTCCGCGCGCTGACCAGGATATAAATCGTACATACGATTTAATGTACGCAACAAAGTTGATTTGCCACAACCGGAAGGTCCGATAAATGCAGTGACCTTTTTATCGAAAATATTCAGTTTAATATCGCGCAGGCTACGGGTGGCGCCGTAGTAAAAATTCAGCCCGTCGATCTCGATTGCTTTTTTCTGTGTATTTGCTGTAGTGGTTGTCATATCGATACTCGGATTAATGCTGTGTCTTTTGGTTAAACAAGGTACGCGACAAAATATTCAGAAGCAGAACGCTGAACGTAATCAGCAGTGCACCGCCCCACGCCAGCTCACGCCAGTTATCGTAGGGACTCATTGCAAACGAATAAATGACGACCGGAAGATTTGCCATCGGACTGTTCATGTTGGCACTGAAAAACTGGTTATTCAACGCAGTGAAAAGTAAGGGCGCGGTCTCACCGGAAATCCTGGCCACAGCAAGCAAAATACCAGTCACAACACCAGCCTTCACTGCACGCAGCCTGACCAGCAGCGCGACTTTCCAGCGCGGCGCACCCAGTGCGAATGCTGCTTCACGCAGACTTGCCGGAACCAGTCCCAGCATATTGTCGGTAGTGCGAACGACGACGGGAATCGCAATCAGTGAAATCGCCACGCTGCCAGCCCAACCGGAAAAATGTTTAACGTTAGCAACATAAATTGCATAAACAAACAGACCGATCACGATAGAAGGAGCCGACAACATAATGTCGGTCACAAACCGAGTAAGACCGCCAAACCAGCTCTTATCACCGTATTCAGCAAGGTAAATGCCTGCGAGGATACCAATAGGAGTGGATATCAATGTTGCCGAACCAACCATCAGAAAACTACCAACGATCGCATTCATCAAACCACCACCATCGCTGCCCGGGGCCGGCGTGGACTCGATGAACATAGGGAGATTAATTGCAGAAAACCCTTTGATTAACAATGTAAAGAGTATCCACATCAGGAAAAACACGCCAAACACCATCGCAATGGAAGACAAGGTAATACCAAGCCGGTGTACCAGTAAGCGACGGCGATAGACAGGATTTTGCGCTGCCTGAGCTTTAGACATATCCATTATTTTGTACCTTCTTTCCGGCTCAAACCGAGCAACATCAATTTAGCAGCAGATAACACGATGAAGGTAATCACAAACAAAATTAAACCCAACAGAAATAAAGAGGATGTATGCAGAACTGTCTCAGCTTCTGCAAATTCATTCGCCAGCGTCGAGGCAATACTGTTACCAGCGGCAAATAAGGACCATGACAGTTTATGTGCGTTACCGATCAGAAAAGTCACTGCCATCGTTTCACCTAACGCGCGTCCCAAGCCCAGCATAACACCGCCGACAACGCCGATTTTTGTGTAAGGCAAAACGATTTTTCTGACTACTTCCCACTTCGTGCATCCGAGTCCATATGCTGACTCTTTCAGTACCGGAGGAACAACTTCAAAAACGTCGCGCATCACGGAAGAAATAAAGGGAATAATCATGATCGCCAGGATGACACCGGCAGATAAGATACCCAGGCCTATCATAGGCCCGGAAAACAAAACACCAATCACTGGCAATTTACCGAGAGTGGCGGCCAGCGCAGGTTGTATATATTCGGAAAACAAAGGTGCAAAAACAAACAAGCCCCACATGCCGTAAATGATACTAGGCACGCCGGCCAGAAGTTCAATTGAAGTACCAAGCGGGCGCTTCAGCCATGGAGGACATATTTCAGTGAGGAACAGTGCAATGCCGAAACTAACGGGAAAAGCAATCAGCAGCGCAATAACCGAGGTAACCAGGGTTCCGACGATAGCAATCAGACCGCCGTATTTATCGTTCACAGGATCCCACTCTACCGTGGTGATAAATCCGAAACCAAATTCCTGCATGGCAGGGATCGCACGCAAAAACAAGGAGACGATAATACCGAGCAAAACGACTAAAACGAGAGCCGCAAAACCCAGAGTCAACTTGTGAAAGAAAAAATCCTGCCAGCGCTGACGACGCATAACTGCCGCCATTCTTGCTGCACTCAGTTGTGCTGGTTGAGTGCTCTCAGCGTTCGATATATTCTGGCTTGATGATGGTGCTGTCATATTGACGGAAATCGTTGGTGTAGGCATAGGTGTCTTTCCACCGAAAGGCGATCCGCAGAAAAGCAGGATCGCCTCACTTAAAATAGTTCACTGATTCATCAACCGAATCAGTGAACCTGAACTACTTCATTTACTGCGTAAATTACCAGATAGCTTTTGCAGAAGCGTCTTTGATTTTCGCTTTCCAGCTATCTTCAATCAACTTAACAACCGGCGCTGGCAAAGAAACATATTCCAGCTCAGCGGCCATTGCACCACCGTTTTTAAACGCCCAGTCAAAGAATTTCAACACTTCTTTGCCTTTGGCTGCGTCAGCCTGAGTTTTGTGCATCAGGATGAAAGATGCGCCAGTGATAGGCCATGTAATTTTACCTGGCTGATTTGTTAACACCAGATACATACCTGGCGCTTTACTCCAGTCCGCACCAGCAGCCGCTGCTTTGAAGTTCTCATCATCAGGCTCAGCAAACTGACCTTCCGCATTTTTCAATGTGGTGTAAGTCATTTTGTTCTTTTTCACATAAGCATACTCAACATAACCGATTGAGTTTTTAATACGCTGAACGTTGGCTGCAACACCTTCATTACCTTTACCACCCAAGCCAACTGGCCATTTAACTGCAGTGGATGAACCAACTGTGGTCTTGAACTCAGCATTCACTTTACTCAGGAAATCAGTCCACAAGAATGTAGTACCAGAACCGTCAGAACGGTGAACGACTGTGATGTCTTCCGCTGGCAATTTCACACCTGGATTAACCGCAGCGATTTCAGCCGCATTCCATTTTGTAATTTTTCCCATGTAGATACCCGCGAGAAGATCGCCGGTCATCTTCAATTTACCAGGAGCGATACCGTCGATATTCACGACAGGCACAACACCACCGATGATCGCTGGAAACTGCATCAAACCTTCTGCGTCCAGTTCCTCGAGCTTCAAAGGCATATCAGAGGCACCGAAATCAACAGTTTTTGCCTTGATTTGCTTGATACCGCCACCAGAGCCAATGGACTGATAATTCAGACCAACGCCAGTCGCTTTTTTGTAAGCTTCCGCCCATTTCGCATAAATTGGGTAAGGAAATGTAGCGCCCGCACCAGTAATATCAGCTGCGTGAGCAGCGGAGAATGTCGCAGCTAAACCAACTGCAGCGACCAGGGATTTAATGACACGATTGATTTGCATGTTCACCTCTAAGGTTAAATAACAGGTATTCGTTACTACGAGACGGACTTTACAATCGAATTATGACAAGATAATGACTTACAAAAATAACGCTGAAATATTTAATTCCGCAGTGATTTTATGTCATAAACTTGTAATACCGTTCCAATAGAATCAGAAATTACATATATAAGACAGTCTTTATGACATGCAAACGACATGCAGAATCAAGATGTAATTAACTCCGCAGATGACGGTGATGCAAACGAGGCCAGTACAGTCAATCCTCTGAAAAACGCTGCTCCGGGTACAAAACTGCCCCGGATTGCCCGTACAGGCAAATCCGCCTCTTCTGAACTTGCCAGAACCGCGATTTTTCTTGACCGGGAAATGTCGCAGATTGCATTCAACTGGCGTGTATTGGCCCAGGCGGAAGACAAAAGCATTCCATTACTTGAGCGGCTCAAATATTTATGTATTGTCGGCAGCAACTTAGATGAATTCTTTGAAGTCAGGGTCGCCAGTTTGCTGGCACAAAATACAATTGACGGCGAACTGGTCCAGCACCCTGCTTTTCTGTCAACACTGAAACGGATCAGTTCCGAATGTCACCAATTAACTGAGCGGCAGTATGAACTTCTGAATCAGGAAATTCTGCCGCAGTTATCCAAAAAAGGTGTACATCTGCTTCGCCACTCCGAGCGCAATGAAGCGCAGAGAGCGTGGGTGAAATCTTATTTTGAGCGTGAAGTTCGTCCCTTACTGACACCAATAGGTCTGGATCCGGCCCACCCTTTTCCTCAGGTCGTCAATAAGAGTCTGAATTTCATTGTCTCGCTGGCAGGCAAAGACGCGTTTGGGCGCGGAACAGCCATCGCCATCGTGAAAGCACCACGGGTTTTACCCCGCATTATTAAACTTCCGGATGAATTGTCGGTCGATGGACTGTCGTTTTGTCTGCTTTCTTCCGTCATTCACTCCCACATTGCGGATTTATTCAATGGCAGAGATGTCATCAATTATTCGCAGTTCCGAGTTACCCGCGACAGCGACTTATGGGTAGATGAAGAAGAAGTGAAAAACCTTCGTCAGGCCTTACAGGGCGAGTTACAAACCAGACAATTTGGCGCAGCAGTTCGGCTGGAAGTCGCAAAGAACTGCCCTGAAGATCTGTCGCGTTTTTTACTCGAACAATTTTCTCTCGACCATGACAGGCTTTACCCTGTTGATGGGCCAGTGAATATGGTTCGCCTGGGAGAAATTGTCGATCATGTCAAACAACCAAGTCTGCGCTTTCCGCCATTCTCCGCAAAAGCTATCGGTAAGTATTCCCACACAGATATCTTCACCTTGCTGCGCAAACAGGATATTTTGCTGCATCATCCTTTTCAGCCATTCCAGACTGTTATTGATTTTATACGCTCAGCATCTCTGGACCCGAATGTGGTCGCGATCAAGCAAACCATTTATCGTACCGGCATGAACTCAGATCTGATGGAGTCGCTGATCACAGCGGCCCGTTTAGGTAAAGAAGTGACTGTCATTGTCGAATTAATGGCGCGTTTTGATGAAGAAGCGAATATCAACTGGGCGGACAAACTGCAACGTGCGGGCGCGCAGGTGGTGTACGGCGTAGTGGGATTAAAAACGCACGCAAAACTGGCTCTGGTCATCCGTCGTGAGGAAGCCGGCACACTCAGACATTACGCGCATTTAGGGACAGGCAATTATCACCCTTCAACCACCCGCTTTTATACTGATTTTGGTCTGTTGACTGCGCATCCGGGCATCGCTGCAGAGGTGAACGAAGTATTCATTCACCTGACAGGTCTGACCAAACCAAAAAAACTCGAGTACCTGTGGCTGGCACCATTTGCCCTTCAACCACAAATTATCAAAGCCATTCGCAACGAAGCGCGTATTGCACGCGAAGGCCGGCCGGGGCGCATTATCGCGAAAATGAATGCGTTGCTCGACGAATCTGTCATACGCGCCCTTTACGCTGCTTCCGCAGATGGCGTAAAAATTGACCTGATTATCCGCGGTGCATGCGCACTGCGTCCGGGAGTACCCGGCTTATCGGAGAATATTCGCGTTCGCTCCATCATCGGACGTTTTCTTGAACACAGCAGGATTTACTATTTCCGTAACGACCTCGCGCATGATGTTCACCTCGCCAGCGCCGACTGGATGAACCGTAATTTATTCCGGCGCATTGAAGTTGCATTTCCTGTGTTGGAAAAATCTCTGAAAAAACGCGTTATTTCAGAGGGACTTGATCCCTATTTAAAAGACAACACCAACGCCTGGATACTTGACTCTGACGGTCAGTATGAACGCAAAAAGGCACGTGGCAAGCAAGCCAGTTTCGGTGCGCAACAATACCTGATGCAACAACTTGGTTCATTGTCAGCTTCGGAAGATGAATAATGGATTTAATACTCTGGCGTCACGCAGAAGCCGAACAGGCGACTGAAGAAATAACAGATGAATTCAGAAAACTGACAGGCAAAGGGATCAAACAGGCTGGCAAAATCGCTTACTGGCTCGATAGTACGCTTCCGGAAACAAGCCGCATTCTCGTCAGCCCGACCATACGTACCAGAGATACTGCCGATGCCCTTGTTTCGCGCGGCCGAAAAATCAAGATTATTCCCGAATTAGGGCCACAGGCTTCAGCGCAGGATATTCTGCGTATTGCCAACTGGCCAAATAGCCGGGAACCGGTCGTCATCGTCGCTCATCAACCATGTCTGGGCCAAGTCGTCAGCCAGGTACTGGGTCAAACTTCACCGGGATACAGCATACGAAAAGGAAATGTGTGGTGGCTGTCACAGAAACAACGTGAAGCAGAAGAAGTGACGACCTATCTTAAGGCGATCATGTCGCCTGATCTGGTTGTCAAATAAATGAAATGATGAGTGAATAAATATCCCGAGGGGAAGCAGTAATTATCACAGCGACAATCGACGCTCAGCTCATCAGGCAGTTACACTCGTCACGCTGACATCGAGCTGGATATTGTCGATATGTTCTGCTGCATCAGTATCTGTCGGATGCATCACGTCATGCCAGGTAATCAGGCGTAACTCCCCTTTTGCATCTTCAACTAAAGCAGATAAGCTCTCAACCCAATCACCATCGTTACAATACAGAATACCACCGATATCTCGTATTTCTGGTTTGTGAATATGTCCGCAGATAATGCCATCGACACCGTTTCTGCGTGCTTCATCAGCCAGAGCATCTTCAAACTGAGTGATATAACTTACCGCGTTTTTGACTTTTAATTTAAGATATTGCGACAGTGACCAGTATGGCAGCCCGGCTCTGGCACGCCAGTTGTTATAGACCTGATTGAACTTCAAAATCACTGTATACAAACTGTCGCCAACATACGCAAGCCATTTGGCACAAGCGATCACACCGTCAAATCTGTCGCCATGCAAAACCAGCATACGTTTGCCATCCGCCGTTGTATGTACCAGTTCGTCGCGCACCTTGATACCGCCGAAATCCAGATCAATGAACTGACGGATAGATTCATCATGATTACCTGGAACAAAAATGACATTTGTTCCCTTACGCGCTTTTTTTAATACAGTCTGTACGACATTATTGTGCGTCTGATCCCAGTACCAGCGTCGTTTCAGCTGCCAGCCATCAATAATGTCGCCAACCAGATAGGGTGTTTCTGATTCTGTCGCTTTTAAAAATTCCAGGAGTTTTGCCGCCTGACAGCCGCTAGTTCCCAAATGCAGATCTGAAATCCATATCGTGCGGAAATGCTTGATATCACGCTTTTTCGTATGATGTAATTTCTTATTCAGGAACTGGTCAGCGGGTTTCAATCTGCTTACTCCTCAGTACCGTAGTGACGAGCATAGCGATTATCCAGATTGGACAATGGCAGCATCACAAACAAATCTGCGCTGTGGAAATCAGGATCCCAGGCTGGCTCTCCGCATACCCACGCACCTGCCCGCAAATACCCTTTGAGCAGCGGAGGAATTCTGGCGACAACATTGCTGGTGTCAATTTCATCTAAAGGAAATGGAACATGCGGAGTCACTCGGTATTCAAGCGGGCAGAAATCACCTGCTGATAAGCTACGGTAAATTGCTGCCGCGTTCTGACCGCCATCAGTCAGACTGATACTGGCGCAGCCGATCAGATGAGAACAACGTTCACGGCGCATATAAGCGGCCAGCCCAGCCCATAACATCATAATAACAGCGCCACTGCGGTAGTCAGGGTGAATACAGGCGCGCCCGGCTTCTGCAACACTGCTGCGGATATGCTGCAAACGCGATAAATCAAATTCGGTTTCGGAGTAATAACGTCCCATCTCGCGTGCAGCATTTGGGCCAAGAATTCTGTATGTACCAACGACTTTCAGCGTTTTGCTGTCACGAACAATCAGGTGATCGCAATAGGCATCAAACTCATCTTTATCCAGCCCTTCGGGATTGGACAACGCCGACAAGCCCATGCTTTCAATGAATACCTTATAACGCAAACGTTGAACTTCTTTGACCTCTTCTGCGGTCGTCGCCAAACTCAGATTGAGTTTAGAAAAGCTGGGATTAGCATCCGCTGGTATCGTGAGTAATCGCATTCCTCGTCCTTGTGTAGTCTCAAGATGTCATTCATCCGACGAACGAAGAATAGAGGAGGATTACTTCAACAAGATGACAGTTAGATGTCGGTTTTATGACAGACAAAAATACAACAGCGCTGAAGACAAACCTGTCATCTTCAGCGCTGCTCAACTCAGAAAAAAGGGGGAAATCGTCCGCCAGAAGCAGAAATTACTTCTCTTTTTTAGGGCGTCCTGCCTTCAAAGGAGATAAATCATTGATCAGTTTTCTGAGACTGGGGATATCGGTATTATTGAGTAAAACCAGACCTATCCTCAACAACTGACTCTTCTTGACTTCAATACCAGCCTTCAGACAGGCTTTTTTAACCTGACCGAGCACGGCGTATTCCACCTCTGGCATGGTAAAACTGTCACGTACCAGTTTCGGCTTTTTCAATTTTTCTTCTACCGGCGGTAGCGATTTCGCTGTCGCTGGCTTTTTCACTGGCAGCGTTACCGCTTCTGCTTTTGCGGGTGCTTTTACATTCACCGCTTTCTTTACTGTCGCTGCGGCAGCGAGCTTTTGTACCGGGACTTTCTTAGTAACAGAGGTTCGCGAAGTACTTACTGCTTTTTTAGATGTAACCGTTGCCATTTCAGTCCCCATTAAATACTTAAAAAAATAATATAAACAATATATCGTTAAACAAGAAAGGTAAAGAATAACTTCCGGACATGACAAGGGCATTACCGATATGCGACATGTCTGATAACTGCTGGCATCAGCGTTCTTTTGATGACAAGTCACAAACAAGGTCGCTGTCTTTAATCATGATTATCAGCTTATTTTTTTGTGCCACTCTCTGAAAGGGATAATTCAGGCATCGCCTTCCGCCAGTCTGCAGGAGTACATAACTCCCAGCGCACGTTCGGGGCGTAAAACAATGCTGCCTGGGTTCTCGACAAATGATAAAAAGAGGGTTGCTGGACTACCTTCACCACACCATTACTGACAAAATATTCCAGCGAAAATCGAGGATACGCCATCACCAGTCCTCCGCTTACAAATGACACATCCTCTGGTTTCACAATCTCTGCAACCTCAGCTTCAGTCGCTCCGGTCAGTACATTTTTTAAGCGCAACAAGGTCTTTTGAAAATTCTCACGATCGACTGAAGAATCCCAGGCTGAACTTAGTTTCTTAAAAATACTCAGAGGATTAGTCCCCATATCCACCAGAGAACTTACCTGTGACAGCGTAGGATCATTGACGACCTCAACGATACTGCGCAGACTGGACTTACCGGTGAAATGCAGCTCAACCGTACTGACCGGAGTACTGGCCTGCAACAAACCTGCCGTCCAGCCGTCAGCATCCTTGCCCCAATGGTGCTGAACCGCGGTTGCATAGCCGCGGCAACTGTAGAATGCCATCGCATCTTGTCTGGATACCTGCGCACTCAGTTTGTTGTCCACAAAAATCAAACCACCAATATCACCCTCAGTTAAAGCCATGTAGGCAATAGTATGGCCTTTCGTATCAATGACCTCAAAGCGCTCACGCAAAAACTCGGCAGGAATCGCACTGACGATCTGGCGAGCATTCAGCGTAGTATCGAGACTGATTTCTTTACCGGCAGCGCTGGAACGCATGATCCCCACCTGATCAGCCGTTTCCGCATGCAGAACAGGAATGCCAGTGATCACAACGGCAAGGAATAAGAGAAAAGAACGCAGCATACTCATTTTTCAATAATCACTTCATGTGAAGACGCCAGTTTCATACTCTTTAGTCTCATTCTTTTTATTAAAACAACAGAGGATTGATGCGGGGGCATGCTTAATCCAAAGGCACGGTTCTGTAATGATTCACCTCTGACGACGTCACAATGGCGCCTTTATTTCCCCAGCTATTCCTTACATAACTGAGAACAGCGGCAATTTCTGCATCCGTTAAGACAGGCCCAAACGGCGGCATACTGTAAGGCCTGGGATTTAACTGCGTTGCTGGCGCAAACCCTCCAGCAAGAATAATCCGCAATGAATTAGTAATCGAATTCGTCTGCAGGCTGTGATTACCTCTGAGTGATGGATAAGCTAGAGCAAATCCTTCACCCTGACTGCCGTGGCAATCCATGCAATGGGTTTTATACAACACACCACCCTGTAGTATGATGTCCTTTTGCATCGCTTCATTACTATCCGCCGTGCTCAAGATCTGGTCAAGCCAGCTGTCCTCACCCGCTTTCTTCACGGGAATGGCTCGCAAATAACTGGTCATAGCGCTGATATCTGCATCAGTCAGATATTGCAGGCTGTCAAAAACCACTTCTGCCATCGGCCCACTCATGGCAGCGTTGCGATTAACGCCGGCTTTGAGCAAAGCCGCCGCCTCATTCTGCGTCCAGTTCAGCAAGTGCGCTTCGCTGGCGTGCTGTAATGAGGGGGCGTACCATTGCATCTGTGCGAGCTCTCCACCGGAAAAATCGCTGGTACCACCATTTGCCCCGAAACTATTGCGCTGACTATGGCATGCACTGCAATGCCCTAATCCTTGTATCAGATAAGCGCCACGATTCCACTCCGGTGATTTTGTTTTGTCTTCTGCAAATTCCGCAGGCTTAAAATACATGGCACGCCAGAATGCCAGCAAACGCCGCTGATTATAGGGAAAGCGTAATTCATGATCCCGATTTTTCTGAGAGATCGCAGGAATCGTTTTCAGATAAGCGTACATCGCATCCGCATCTGGCCTGCGTATCTGGGTGTAATTCGGATAAGGAAAAGCAGGATATAAGAGGCGACCATCTTTCGCCTTACCAAAATGCAAAGCAAGCCAGAAGTCATCCGCCGTCCAGCTTCCGATGCCACTCACAATATCCGGGGTAATATTCGGCGAAACAAAATTGCCATATTCCGAACGCAATATCCGCCCACCGGCATAGGCTGCGCCACCTCTGGCTGTATGGCAGCCGAAACAGTTTGCAGCGCGGGTCAGATACTCACCGCGCCTGATGAGTGCCGCCTGATCCGACGCAGTATCTCTGGTCTTCACTGCAGAAAGTGACGACGCCCCCTCATCAACCCTGTAACCAAAAAAATATGCGTATAAGCTGACTCCGATCAGCAGAAACAGTGTGAAAACAAAAATTCTGATAAACATTCTCTTCATTCAGATCTGACCTCCGGGACAGCTTTAACATTACGCATCAGCAAATAAGTGAGCTATCTCGTCTATATCTTGTCATATTCAATACCAGTCACAATTTCACTGAGTATTTTTTAGCATTCAATGATACATAACGCGGAATCCGACATTGTTCGCCAATCACCAATTCAACAGGCGGAGGGATGGATTTAATTTACTGCATATCAGAAACGCTGCCACATTGCATCGGCAGGCGAAACTGAGGAATATTCACGACACTTATCGCAATCCCGTTGTCCGGCACCGTTTTAGAGGCCAGCCAGGCCGACACAGCCGCAATGTCAACCGGTGTCAGTTTGTTTGCCACCTGCTGCATACAATCCGGCGTCTTCGCACGCCGGCTTCCCGTCTGCCAGGCGCCAAGCTGGGCGACAATATAATCCCGAGGCAAGCCCAGCACACCGGGAATATAGGGCGCAACCCCGGTCAGCTTTTCACCGTGACACGACATACATGCGGGTAACTTTTTCTGCTGATCACCGCTTATTACCAGCTCACGTCCGCGTGCCATTAATACCCGGCTGGCATCGGTATTCTGCGGAAGTGCATAAGGCGGATGCTGATCTGCAAAAAAAGCTGCAATTTCCTTTAAATAATCATCACTCATGTTGCTGAGCAAGGCATTCATCAATGGATACCGGCGTTTGCCGTCTCTGAAATTTTTAAGCTGATGCAGTAAATATCCTTCTGGCTTTCCGGCGATACGCGGATAGTAGCCATCACTTGTCGCCTTGCCTTGTGCTCCATGACACGAAGTGCAAGCTTTCAAACGCTGAGTAAGTGTGTCGGGAATGTTCTGCGCCTGCAAAGAGAACGAAACCATTCCTCCCGCCAGCAAAATGCAATTTAAAAAATTCCGGTGATTGAACATGATGTATCTCTGAATAGTTTAGTCATCGTTTTTATGCTTAAGCCGCATGCCGGCCACTTCGTATTTCCGCTTGCCCTGAGACCTCATAAAGCTGCAGTTCTATTATCAGTATTAATTAAAAAATATGTCTGATTTTTCTTTCTTCATTTTATTTACCCATCCGCAAAGCCTTTACTCATAAGGCTCCCCCATGATGTACAAATTAAACGCTACAATGCGCACCTCATTTTTATTTTCAGGAAACGCATACAAAACTTGTCAAGCGGTGCCAAGCCGAGGATAATCTCGCCCTCGCGTCTCGTTCCGAGAACCAGTTTGAGCAAACATGATTGAATCGCTTTCACCAGCGTAGCCCGCTTTTACCAGCGGGCTTTTTCATCCGGGATGCCATTGATTAACCATGCAGATAATCAACAGCCTATCACCGTTGCCATCGCCATACACTATTGACAAGATTTTGTTGTCACAATCGACTTTGTTACATGAAAACCAGCTTAACTGACTCAACTATTCCCGCTCAAAAAACTGGCGCCACGCTCACTCTGGGTAAAAAGACCCTGCAGTTGAATCGTGCTGCGGCGGCTGCGCCATCCAACGCAGACACGCCCGCGACGCCAACAGCGGAAAAAATGGAAGAACCTCAAACTAGCGCAACTGCAGTACCGGTCATGGTCGTGACGAAACGTCGTTCACGCATGCAACCCATCATAGCGGAGGCTATTATCGCCCCCGCAAAAGCCTTAACAGCAGAAGATATCGAGGCGATGAGTAATATGCCTTTCGATGAAACTGCGCAGACAACACCGGATAACGCGAACGTCGTCACAGAATCACTGAGCGTCAGTGAAAACACAGAAGCCCTGACTGAACAAACAGGGCAAACAGCAGAAACGCCGGTAAAGCCAGAAGTGAAAACGGAGATTCGTGCTGATTTGAAAGCCGGATTGCAAACATTATCGGGGGCCGACATCGCAAAGCCGCGCGCGGCTGTCATTCGTAAAACAGAACCGAAAGTCGCAAAGAAGTTACTGCTATCAGATCAGCCCGGTACAAAACCTGCAGTAGCGACCGTCAAACGCGAAGCACGCATAGGCTCGGGAAAATTTGCACCAGCGGCCCCTGTCACAACACTGAAGCCCGTCGCACCTGCTCCAGCACCCGTGGCTATTGCTGCGCGCGCAGCCAGTATTACTGACAAGCCTGTCTTAGCTGATGCATCGCGAGTCGCAACGTCCCCGGTACGTCAGGCTCATGTGTCTGCAGCACCGGTTCAGGTCCGGCCTGCGACGACAGCTCCTGCACCGGTAAAATCAGAGCCGGCGGCCAATACCGCGACCCCATTCAGCGATATCGATACCTCAGCTTATGTCCTGTCCGGCAGCAAAGAACCTGCAAAGAGGGGGCGTAAGCCATCAGAATTTCAGTTTGAAAATGATGAAATTCAGGCATTGAATGCTGCTGAGTCTGCAGAATTGAAACGGGCGGCCAGAGCAAAAAGTAAAAAATCAGGTGGTGCTGTCAATGAAGAGCAACTGGAACATTATCGCAAGCAGTTAACCAAGTTAATCCGCCTCGGTAAAGACCGTTCATATCTGACCCATGCTGAAATTAACGATCACTTACCGGAAGAAGTCGCTGATCCGGAAATGATTCAAGATGTCATCAGCACGCTCAATGACATGGGCATTGCGGTGTACGACAAAGCTCCTGACGCTGAAATGATGTTACTGACTGATAATGTCACGATCGTCGTCAGTGATGATGAAGCTGAATCAGTGGCTGCGGCAGCGCTGGCGACGGTGGACTCTGACTTCGGTCGTACGACGGATCCGGTTCGTATGTATATGCGCGAGATGGGTGGCGTCGAACTACTGACCAGAACCGGTGAAATCGAAATCGCAAAACGCATAGAAGACGGCCTGAAAGACATGGTACAGGCGATTTCCGCTTGTCCTGGCACGATCAAGGAAATTCTGCAGATTGCAGACAAAATTGAAAAAGACGAAGTAAGGATAGACGACATTATTGATGGTCTGATCAGTCCTGAAGAAAATGAAGCTCCGGTCTTGTTGATCAACGATAGCGATGACACGGATGAAGTCGATGACGATGATGACTCTGTCAGTGACAACGTTGGTGGTATCAGCGATGAACAATTACAACAGCTAAAGACCGGATCGCTGCAAAAATTCACAGTTGTGGCGAAGCGCTTTGATGATATGCAGGCAGCGAGAGCCAAAGACGGCTATGGCTCAGCTGCATATGTCACAGCACAACAGGCGATCTCCCGCGAACTGCAAGGAATGCGTTTTACGGTAAAAACAGCAGAAAAACTCTGCGACACGCTGCGTAAGCAAATGAAAGATCTGCGCAATACTGAAAAGCAGATGCTGGAATTATTGGTGAATAAATGCGGTATGCCCCGTGCGTATTTCGTCGAGATGCTGCGTACACATGCAACCAATACTGCCTGGCTCGAACAAGAAATGCAATCGGCCCAGCCATACGCCACTGCCTTATCACGTCACATCCACGCTGCCCGAGAATTACAGCAAAAGCTCATTCAACTGGAAGAGCGTGTCGAGCTGCCGTTGAGTTCCCTGCGCGACATCAATAAACAGATGATCGCCGGTGAAAAACGTTCCAGCGAAGCGAAGCGCGCAATGACGGAAGCGAACTTGCGTCTGGTGATTTCCATCGCAAAGAAATATGTGAACCGAGGTTTACAATTTCTCGATCTGATTCAGGAAGGTAATATCGGTCTGCTGAAAGCAGTGGATAAATTCGAATACCGCCGCGGTTATAAATTTTCCACTTATGCAACCTGGTGGATACGTCAGGCAATCGCACGTGCCATCGCGGATCAGGCGCGGACAATACGTGTGCCGGTACACATGATAGAAACCATCAACAAGATGAACCGCGTCAGACGTCAGCTCTTGCAAATCAGCGGACTGGAGCCTGAGCCAGCCGCAATTGCAGAGAAAATGGGTTTGCCGGAAGTAAAAGTACGCGAGATTCTGAAGATCGCCAAAGAACCTGTTTCTCTGGATGTGCCTATCGGTGACGATGGTGACTCACAGCTCGGCGATTTTATTGAAGACAGTATGACGATGTCACCGATGGCTGCGGCAATGCAGGCCTCTGTACAGCAAAAACTGAAAGAAGCACTGGACTCATTAAGCCCGCGTGAAGCCAAAGTATTGCGTATGCGTTTCGGCCTTGAAACCGCGAGTGAATTTACCCTGGAAGAAGTCGGTAAACAATTTGAAGTCACACGCGAACGGATACGCCAGATCGAGGCAAAGGCAATGAAGAAGTTACGCCATCCCGGAAAAGCCGAACACCTGAAAGGTCTGATGGAAAATCAGTAAGTAGTACCTGGTTTAGGTACTGATACCTTAGACGTTACATGGAAAAATGCCGCTGATACCAGCGGCATTTTTTATGCCATCAAAAAAGTCAAAGCGAACTCCACCTGTTCTATTCTTTGGGCAAGACTGCCCTCAACCAGCAAATGGGAGATGTCACGCTCTTCCAGTTCCACCAAGACGCGCTCGTGAATGGCCTGACGAACTGCCGGTGACTCTCTTTGCAAGCCGTCAGCAATCCACGGCAAATCGGGTGCGGTCACCACAGTGAAATCATAATAGTGCTGATCTGTCAGTGCCAGCAAATCATCACCGGCAGCCGAAAAATAGTATTCACTGTAGATGGCCGTCATTAACGGCGTCGTATCGCAAAACAACCAGCCATTCGCCTTGAGCGCCATCGCATGTTCCCGTTCCAGTTGCGTCCGTGCAATCATTATCTGTTCACTTTCACGCGGAACGCGCTGCTGAGTTTCAACAAACTCGCGCAAATACTCGGGTACCCATAAGGTCTGATAGCGTTGCGCCAGCGCCTCTGCCAGTGCAGACTTGCCAGAAGATTCTGCCCCCAGGATAGCGACACGCTGGACTTTTGATTTTACTTCTGACATGTTTTACTCCAGGCACGCAGCCCCATGATTGCCATGATGACAAAGACCGCATACAAGGCTGCTGTCAGCATCAGATTTTTATATAGGTATAAACCAACATACAAGACGTCGACAATAATCCAGATAAGCCAGTTCTCAATTTTTTTTCTGGATAACAAAACTTGCCCGAGCAAACTGCCAGCGGTAAGAAAACCATCCGCCACAGGAACATCGGTATCCGTAAATTTCTTTAAAAACCACGCTAAGGCAATGAATCCCAGCCCCCATGCAATCAGCGCAACCACGCGCTCACGACTCGCCAGCGCAGATACAGGTAACTCGCTGCTTCCGTCAATACCGCGCCACCACAAAAACCAGCCCCAAACGGAGACAATGATAAAGACCCATTGCAAACCCATATCTCCGTACAACCTGGCTTCGAAAAAAACGCTGGCGTACAACCCTGAAGATAAGATTGAAAATAACCAAGCCCAATGTATCTGACGAATGTTCAGCACAACAGTCATCACCGACAAGATGAACGACAGCAGCTCAAGCAAACTTGTCGTCAAACCAAAAAACTGCACAGCGTCGTTCATAGGCAGGAGAAACTTCATTATGAATAAGAGCCCGCATTATCAACGATAGAAAAATTTGTGTCATGCTGATCAGGCAAAAACATAAAAATACCGTGATCAGGCTTGAATTCATCACGCGGATCTGCATTTTTCCTTTATATTGCTGAAAAATCCTTCTTGTCATGCAATATGAAAAAACAATCTGGCTTCACCTTGTTAGAAGTTCTGGCCGTTGTTGCGATCATCGGCATACTTGCAGTGATGGCCGCCCCATCGTATTTATACAAAGTCATCCGTGAACAAATCGATGCAGCGATGCCGTTGGCTGATGTGGCAAAAAAACCGGTAGAACTGGCATGGCTGGCCGGACAGAAATTCCCTGCGGATAATGCAGCCGCAGGCTTACCGTCCTCCGACAAAATCGTCAATAATTTCGTCAGCGCCGTCAGTGTCGAAGATGGTGTCGTTCACATCACCTTCGGTAATCGTGCCAGTAACTCTATTAAAGGTAAGGTGCTCTCCTTGCGCCCGGCTGTCGTTGAAGATGCACATGTCGTTCCGGTGACCTGGGTGTGCGCCAATGCACAGGCACCTGACAAAATGATAGTCAAAGGCACAGACAAAACAACGCTGCCGACACAATATCTGCCCCTGATTTGCCGCAGTAGAGCAAAATAAAAAACGCCGACTAAATACTCCGGCGTTTTTCTCCACAAAAGCAAATTCAGATCGTTAGCGCCCTCAGAACTTATGCTCGAGCATCGCACGGACTGCGACCGTCGTTGGCGTGTATGTGATTTGCTGTGATGTTCCGCTCAACTGGTTAACCACTGTATTGGATGAAACGTTATCCTGATGCAACAGGTTCGCTACCGAAATTCTTAAATTGGTCTTAGGATCAAACTTCCATAACGCATACAGATCCAGTACCCGCTTGGGCACAGAGTATCTGGTCTGTTCCGCAGATACCCGCACCGTTCCGCCGCTCTGATAACTGGCGTTACCACCGATAGTCAGAGGCACTTTCGATAATTTGTAATCCATCCCGATATTTGCACTGACAGGCGTTTGTGAGTCCAGACGATTATTCGGCCCTGGTACAGTTTTCAGATCTGACCAGTTCAGCGAGAGATTGGCACGGAAATCGATCGCTGGCGCATCGCTGATCAAAGAGCGTAATGGAAACTTACCATCGAGTTCTATTCCCTTTGTCGTCGCCTGCCCGTCATTCGCAGGGGACGTAAACCAGATCCCATTGATCTGATCCAGTTTGGTGCGGATAATATCGTCAATCTTTCTCATGTAAACGCTGGCACTCAGCATTCCGCCATCAGTGAGGTAGTGTTCAAACGCAGCGTCAATACCCCATGCCAGCTCAGGTTTCAGATTTGGATTACCGATGCTGTCGGGACTGGTCTCGCTATTGTTATTGGATTGATAGCGACGTGGAATTAACTGACCGCTGCTTGGCGCCTTGTAAGTACGTGTCAGCCCTAAACGTACCTGATCATTTTTGCTACCCGGAATTTTCCACAGAGTTTGCAATATCGGGCTTACCACACTCGATTTATTTGTAACTTCAGCGTAGCCTGTTCCCTCGTTTCGTGTCTCGATTGCCTCCCAGCGTAAGCCGGCATAGACCGACCATTGTTTCGTCACATTCCATTCATCCTGTGCAAACAAGGCTATACGCGTCACATCTGCATCATAATTTTCATTCAGCGGCAAAGCGACCAGACCGCTGCCGGGTGTAACGACATCCTTCTGCAGGCGATGCTCATTACGTTTGCTGTAAGCGCCATCCCATCCGAAAACAAACGCATGATCTTCAATGAACGGAGCAGAATATTTACCACTCGAAGTCAGCCCTTTATCCGACGCATCGGATGTGCTTTTCCTGTCCAATATCTGATTTTTATTCCTGTCATATCCCAGCAAGCCAACGTCGGAATTACGGCGGTTAACGTTCACGCCAAATTTCACTTCAAGTTTAGCGCTGTCAGCCAGTTTGTGTATCCAGTTCAGATCACTACGGATCATTGCAAAATCGGACTCTATACGCTGTAAATCACTGAAATAAGTCGGTAACTTCTCAAGTAAAGGCTGACTTACCTCGCTGGTGTAGCCTGCAAAACGACTGGCATTCACAAAGCTCTGACTGGTCAGCGTATCCCCATTCGCCAACGAAATATTCACTCTCGGCGACAGGCCTATGCCATTGAACGTTCCCCACCCCAGCTGATCGGTTCTGGTCAGCTTATTCGGTTTGCCGCTGACATCCGTACCTGACTCTACTATCGTCGATGGCCGCTCATACTGACCATGATTGAAGTTACCGGATACAGAATAAGAATAACGCCCGGATTTATCCGAAATTTGCAGATTCACATTCTCGGCAAACTTTCCACCATCCTCCGATCCGCCAAACTTAATCTCGCGCTGTGCGGTCTGCACCGCACGCTTCAGTACAATATTGATGGCGCCTGCAATCGCCTGCGTACTGAGTTCGGCCGTCGCGGCACGAATAATTTCTATGCGTTCGATCAGATCCGGCGAGATCGAATCCAGCGAAAACCCCGGTGGACTGGGTTCTCCGTTGAGCATGATCTGGGTATAACCAGAGCCCAGCCCCCGCATGCGGATCTCGCCGCCACGTCCCTGCACGCCTCCGACGGTGATGCCAGGTAAGCGTTTCAACACATCACCGACCGTAGTATCTCCATAACGAACAATGTCATCCTGCGTGACGACGATTTTGGTCGCGGTATCCTGACGACGCTCATCATAATTGCGAGCCCCCTGCACTTCCACCTTCTGTACAGGCGCCTCCGGGGCTTTGACCGGTGCTTTTTTAGGCAGTCTGGAAGAATCGGACTCCGGGGCAGCATTACCAGTTTCCTGGCCGCTGGCAAGGGTGTGAAAACCTAACAAAATAGAAACAGCAATAATGCTTAATGGGAAACCTGGAGTACGCATAGAAATAGGGAAAATTAAGGAAGCGGTAAATAAAAAAGTACTGCTCTGACCATTATCAACAAATAAAGTTCAGCGCAAAGATAAATTGCATATCTTTGTCTTAAACTGCATGCTCACAAACAGATAAATACCTGTCACACGTTAGTAATGAGATCAGTTTCACGTGATTCAGGTGATATATGAGGGGCGACGAGGGGGATTCGCAGAGTAAAGCTGGTGCCTGCGCCCGGTGTACTTTGCAGACGAATTTCACCACCGAGGACGTCAGTGACGAGGTTATAAACTATATGCATACCCAGGCCTGATCCACCTTGTCCGAGCTTGGTGGTAAAAAAAGGATCAAAAACACGCTTCTGGTCTGCATCAGAAATACCAACACCATTATCTGCAAAGACGATCTCAACATGTTTTTCATCGGACAGACGGCTAGTGATCGACATCTCACCTTGATCTCTGTGGTCGAACGCATGTATCAACGCATTTGTCACGAAATTAGTCAGTATCTGCCCTAACGGTCCCGGATAGCTATCCATTTCTACCTGTCCGGCAAAATTCGTCTTTAAAATGTAAGGTCCCTTTTTGTACATAGGAGACAGTGTCGCAATAATTTCATTGAGCACTGTAGCCAGATCGAATACCCTGCGCTGACTACTCGATTGATCAACGGCAACCTGCTTAAAGCTGGCGATCAGATCACGAGCGATACTTAAATTACGCATTAATAATTCAGTTCCGTGGGTTGCTACTTCAATGTACTGATTGAGTGCCGAACGTTTCAGTTGCCCATTGGTGAGCGCCTGAGAAAACTCTGTAGTCTGATCTTGCAGAGTACTGGCAACGGTGACGCTGTTTCCCAAAGGAGTATTCAACTCATGTGCAATGCCTGCAACTAAGGAACCGAGTGCCGCCATTTTTTCTGAGCGAATCAGTTTTTCCTGTGCACGATGCAATGACTCCACTGCGGAAGCCAGTTCTGCGTTCGCATCCTCCAGATTCTTGGTTCTCTGTCTGACGCGAATTTCCAATTCAGCTGACATCTCCCGGATTTCTTTTTCAACCTGATACTGCCGCGTCACATCCATTAAAGAAAAAATAAAAACCGTCTTAGCATTCATGTCCAGCAGACGCGCTGACATCAGACAGATGACCTCGGTACCAAGGTTGTTTTTCACCACAACCTCAATCTGATTGACTTCCTGTTGATTCAGCAGAGACTGAATCGCAGCATCGGGCTGCTCTGAACTCCCCCAGAAATCATGCATCTGGGAATCGGTGAAAATATGATGTGGCGCGAATTTAAATTGCGTCAGCCAGGCATCATTCACCTCCATCATTTGACGTGTACTGACATCGATTAATCCCAAAGGAAGTGGCGACAACTGAAATAACGTGGTGTATTTTTTCTCATTTTCACGCAACAGCGTTTCGGCTTTCAGACGCGCACTTTCCGTCTCTATCTCCATGTCAATATTACGAGAGATCAGCATCAGATAGTCGCATCCGTGTAAATTGAAACGCGCTCCCGAAATACGACATTGAAAGACGTGTCCGTCCTTATGACGGAATGCCACCTGAAGATTTCTAACATCAGTCTCATGCGCCACACGCGCAACGAGTTCGCTTCTTTGCTCCGGGTTCACCCATAAATTCAGCTCTGTCGAAGTACGTCCGATGGCTTCTTCGCGCGAGTATCCTGACATCGGCTCCCAGTTACGGTTCACATCAAGGTATTGCCCCGTATCCAGCCGGGTAATTGTCAAAGTGTCCGGAACCAATTGAAATACGGTTTCAAACAATGCTGCAGGATTCTGAGATCTCGTTCCTCCATCGAAACTACGATGTATTTCTGACTGTAAATCTTCATCCCTGGCGTTTAGCGGACGAGATTGATTTAACAGCAGTAGTATCGTCGTCAATGCCATTAGAAGCTGAATACTGAGAAGTACATTCTCAACTATCAGCTGTCGATCTGCCTGTCCTGAATAAAACACGGAACTCAGCAAAAGCATGGCCTCCGCAAAAAATAGTCCCGACAAAAAACATACGATGAGCTTTCCCTGACTGTCCCCAGGCCGGAAGCGACGGTATATCGCCAGCAGTGACCAGGCTGACAGACACATGAGTAAGACAGGCAAAATAGCTTCTGACAACGAGATGGCAAATGGGGATGACAAATAAAATTGAGAGGAAAAGAGGAAAATGCCAGCAAAAACAACTCCGGTCAGGAGCGGTAAGACATTGCTTTTTTTCTGCGTATAAATACGCCCCCCCAGATAAAAAAGAAATGAAAAGCCCGATAAAAAAACTTTCCCAAGAACGACGGAAAGCACTGGTAAGGTGCGACAGAAGCTGAATGCCTGAGCACAGGCAAGGCATATGAACGCTGCGCACCAATACAACTGAAAACGCGGCAGTGTTGAAGATGGTTTCGGGACAATCAGGATCAGCGACGTCAACAAAAACAAAATGATTGAGAAGCCATTGAAGGAGAAAATGTATGTCGGCAACATAAAATACTAGGCATCCTCCCTGAGATCGTCACAATCCTTTAATACAGATCAGGAATACACCATCTGAGCTTCCCGGCGGTCATCACAATGTGCCGATGCGAGGTGCACTGAATCGGTATTAAATCTTTTGCATATTATCATTTGCAATGTAACACCAGAAAAATAAATGGCTGATTACAACATGTTCCGTCTTAATTAACATCATCCGATCAGAGTATTGATAAAGATCGCCTCTTCACATAAGATAAGAACTGGAAACAGATATTTTCAAGCACCAGGGAGAGCACTGATGGAACAACATCACAGTCACATGCCCGGCTTGCGAAAAGATAGCACCGATTACGGTATGGGCAACAGGCAGACGCCAGATCGTCTTTCGATATGCAATATTGATTTTTTCATTTCTTATTGCACGCGAAAAGATGCCTCATCCTCTGACGCGATTCAGGACGACATCATCGACTTTCTTGAGGAAGATGAACAAGATTTTTCTTTGGGAGCAGCTGTTCACCCTTGGAAAATACTGATTACCGATGATGACAGTAACGTTCACGAAACGACTGTCCTTGCGTTAAATGGTGTGCGTATTCATGGCCGCCCACTGGAATTTCTGCATGCTTACTCTGCCAAAGAGGCTCACGAACTGATAGTCCAGAACGAAGATCTGTCCCTGATCTTGCTTGATGTTGTCATGGAAACCGTGGATGCGGGACTGAAACTGGTCAAAGTCATTCGAGGTGAATTAGGTAAAAATGATATAAGAATTATCTTACGTACCGGTCAGCCGGGCTATGCACCGGAAGAAAAAGTCAGTAATCAGTTTGCGATTGACGGATACACCACGAAATCACAACTGACCCGCTCGCTCCTGATTTCTGTTTTAAACGATACGCTGACAGATGTAAAAATTCCGTCAAAGCAGTTGCCGAATTAAATATCTTCTTGAAATGACATGCCGTCCTGCTGACGGCATTTTTTATCTTATCGTCTTTCTCGTTCACTTCAGTATTCCTCAAGCCGGTTTTTACCACTTCATTGTGCGTATTTGAAATAGATCGTCCTTTTGGAAATTGAGCGAAGCTTATCCGCCCGATATAATGGCGCTCCCCTTCAGAGGAATGCCATGAATTCTATCACCTGCTTACATCCCAAATACCTGATTCCAGTAGAGCCGAAAGCGACTGTATTAGTTGCTTATTCCCTGATCATGCAGAGCGGGAAAATCATCGCCTTACTTCCCGAAGCAGAGGCTCGCCTGCGCTATCAGAATGCCACTCACATTGAGTTGAAAGAACATGCACTGACTCCCGGGTTTATCAATCTGCATGCTCATTCAGCAATGAGTCTGTTACGCGGGCTGGCTGATGATCTGGTTTTGATGGATTGGTTGAATCATCACATCTGGCCGGCTGAAAAAAAACATGTCTCCGACGAATTTGTGCTTGACGGAACATTGTATGCAATGGCAGAGATGATTCGTGGCGGAACAACCACTGTCAATGATATGTATTTCCACCATCAGGCCGTTGCGAAAGCGGGGCTGCAAGCAGGAATGCGCACAATCGTTGGCTGTAGCGTTCTGGAATTTCCGACAGGCTTTGCTCAAAATGCGGGTGAATATCTGATCAAAGCGATTGAAGCAAAAGCCGCTTTTGCGAATCAGGAGGGTATTGATTTCCGACTCGCCCCCCATGCGCCCTACACTGTTGCAGATGATACCTTCAGAAAAATTATTGAACTCTCAGAAAAATATGATATGGGCATTCACTGCCACATCCATGAAACAGCGGATGAAGTCAATGACAGCCTGAAACAACACGGTATGAGACCGCTGCAACGTCTGTATCAACTCGGCTTATTAAGTAATCGCCTGATTGCAGCGCATATGGTGCATGCTGACGATGATGACATTGTCCTGCTGTCAAAGACTGGCGTTCACATCGCACACAATCCGGCCAGCAATTTAAAACTGGCGTCAGGTTTCGCACGTATCCAGGCTATGCGGGTAGCAGGTATCAACGTTGGAATCGGCACTGATGGTGCTGCCAGCAATAACAAACTCGACTTGCTTGGTGATCTTCGCTTGGCAGCGTTGCTCGCCAAAGCGCAATCGAATGACCCGACCGCGCTGGATGCACACTCAGCACTAGAGATGGCAACCCTTTCCGGCGCCAAGGCACTGGGGATGGAAGACCGTATCGGCAGTCTGATTGCCGGAAAACAGGCCGATGTTATCGCTATTGATCTCTCGTCGATTGAGACCCAGCCTGTTTTCGACCCGGTCTCTCAGATTATTTATGCCGCAGGGCGGGAACAAGTCAGCCATGTCTGGGTCAACGGGCAATGCTTAATGGAAAATCGTCAATTAAAAACCCTGGCAGAGTCAGATTTACTCGCAAAAGCAAAGTGGTGGCAGGCACGCATACTCGATGATTGACCAGTTATTCTGAAACAAGTTAATTATAAAAATACGGACGTGAATTCTTCCGTGTTTTTGAGAAATGAGCCCCTGCATATTTTCACAGGAACCATTCCGCTTATCTTTTACTCCCGCTCATAATGAAACGTTTACCAATTTATCTCACTTTCTTATTCAGTAGCAGCATCAGCATTGCAGCAGAAAATCTGATGACAATTGCGGAGCAGAGTAACTTTCAAAAGACTGGCCGTTACGATGAAGTGGAAATCCTTTGTCGCAATTTTCAAAAAAATTATCCTAAACTTGTCCGCTGCCAAGAGTTCGGACGAACCCCGGAAGGACGTCCGATACTGGCGCTTATTGCGACAAAAACCAATGCTTTCACCCCGTATCTGGCGAAAGAAAAACATATTCCCGTTACCCTGATTCAGGGTGGAATACATGCGGGAGAAATTGACGGGAAAGATGCGGGATTTCTGGTCTTAAGAGAGATGCTTGACAATGCGGCAGCGAAAGATACATTAGATAAGCAGGTATTTATTTTTATTCCTGTGTTCAACGTCGATGGACACGAAAGATTTGGAAGATGGAATCGCCCCAACCAGCGCGGTCCGGAAGAGATGGGGTGGCGTACCACCGCACAAAACTACAATCTGAATCGCGATTACGTGAAAGCCGATACGGTCGAAATGCAATCAATGCTGCGCCTCATCAATCAATGGGATCCTTTGATCAGCGTTGATCTGCACGTTACTGATGGCGCAAAATTCGAGCATGATATTTCAATTCAGGTGGAACCCCTGCATGCAGGAGATGAAGGTTTAAAAGCGGCGGGTAAAAAACTGCAGGAAAATGTGCTCGCTGATCTGGCTAAGACTGGCTCGCTGCCCCAACCGTTTTATATGTCGTTTGAAAAGGAAGATGACCCGGTATCAGGTTTTGTTGACAGCGTGCCACCTCCGCGCTTTTCACATGGATATTTTCAATTGAGAAATCGCTTTGGCATCCTGGTGGAAACGCACTCCTGGAAAAATTACGCTACCCGGGTCCGAATTACTAAAAACACGATCAGCTCCATCCTGGAGCAAGTCGCGCAATATGGTAATGAGTGGGAAAAAATAGCAACAGACGCAGATTCACGCTCAATAAAAATGGCGGGGACAGCCATCCCCGTGACTTATAAGACAACGGATAAATCGCATCTGATCAACTTCCGGGGTTATGCCTACACCAGAAAACCGTCAGATATTTCCGGTGCTTTGATGACAAGATATGATGAAAGCCAGCCACAAATATGGCAGGTTAAACTGCGCGACGAAATTATTCCGGATACCTACATCTCCCTGCCGCAAGCGGGATATTTAATTCCAGCATCCTATGCCAGAATCGTTATTCAGAAATTACGGGTTCACGGAATACAATTCCAAACACTGACGACCGCAGTCAACAATCTGGCAATACAACGGTTTAGCACAACGAAAGCGACATTGTCGCCACAATCAACGGAGAGCCATCAAACCCTGCAGTTACAAGGAGAATGGACCGCTGATCAGGCTTCATTCGGTAAAGGTTCTTTATTCGTCCCTGCAGCTCAGCCCAAAGCAGCACTCGTCGCCGCATTATTTGAACCGCAGGCACCGGATGCGCTCGTCAGATGGGGATTCTTTAATAATGCATTCGAGAAAAAAGAATATATGGAAGCGTACGTCGCAGAAGATGTTGCACGTGAACAGCTGGCTGCCAATCCTGAACTCAGGGCCGTCTTTGAAAAAAAACTGAAAGACGATGCTGAGTTTGCGAAAAATCCTCAGGCGCGCTTAGAGTTCTTTGCCCGTCGTCACTCATCCTGGGATCAGCGCTATCAGCAATACCCGGTCGTGAAGACAAATACCTTTCCTAAATAAAGCGTGAAATGAATGAGGACTTACATTCCTCATTCATTGAAGCGGATCAGATTAATGGAAAAATAAATAGGCAACAAAAATCGCAGCAATGACACCTGCTAAATCGGCGATCAATCCCACCGAAATTGCATATCTGGTTTTACGGATACCGACAGAACCGAAATACAGCGCTACGATATAAAAGGTGGTATCGGCCGATCCCTGGAAAATGCAGGCCAGACGCCCTACAAAAGAATCTACGCCGTAGGTTTTCATCGCATCGACCATCATCGCCCGCGAACCACTTCCGCTCAAAGGTTTCATTAAGGCAGTAGGCAATGCAGACGTGAAATCCGTATTAACGCCTATCTGAGTAAAAAACCAGTTAAAACCGGAGACCACAAATCCTAAAACGCCGGAATTTCGCAACACTCCGATCGCCACTAACATCCCGACCAGATAAGGGATAATCGTCAACGACGTTTGCATCCCCCCTTTTGCGCCCTCAATAAATGCCTCGTATACATTCACTTTTTTACGCATAGCGCCAAGAATGAACGCCACAATGATGGAGAACAACAGCAAATTACTGCTGACCTTGGAGAAAACCTCAATTTCTGCGCGGCTCATGTGCTGACTCAGATACCAGACCATGCCGATAATAAAAGCACTGATGCCACCGAGCCAGGACATCACTACCCGGTTAAATAAATTGATTCGCTGACAAATAGCGACCGCGATCAGACCGACGACAGTTGCGACATAAGTCGCAATTAAACATGGAATAAAAATATCAGACGGATCTTTTGCTCCGAGTACCGCGCGCTGCGCCATGATCGCCAGAGGAATCAGAGTCAGACCCGAGGTATGCAAAACCAAAAACATGATTTGCGCGTCACTTGCCTCGTCTTTTTTTGGATTGAGTGTTTGCAGGCTCTCCATCGCTTTCAGACCAAACGGCGTCGCAGCATTATCGAGACCGAGCAAATTCGCCGAAAAATTCATCACCATGTGACCATTAGCCGGATGACTCTGCGGAACACCTGGAAAAATTCTGGCAAAAAAAGGTCCGATAATTTTCGCTAATAAATTGATGGCACCTGCTTTCTCACCAATATTCATGATCCCTAACCACAAGGTCATGACACCGGCCAAGGGTAAGGCGATTTCCATCACACCTATTTTCGCAGAGTCAAAAGTACCATCGATAATCCGTTTGAATACCTCAACATCGCCGAGAAAAATCCACTGCCCTAAAGCGGCGATAAAGCTGATCAGAAAAAAACCTATCCAAATGTAATTAAGTGCCATAGCGCCAAAAGTTGAGATTACAAGTGAAATCTTTTTAACATGAAAACAAATCAGCTACGAATGATTTTTTCGGATCCGGGTATAAGTAGCAGGTATAGCAGTAACAGTTTGTTGCAGTATTTTCCTGCGTATTTATTTTATTTTGTCAGCGAACGTGTATCGCCGTGCGTTTTCTGATCATCTTCGTTTCAGGGAAATGATATGTCTGCTCACTTCAGGATTAACGCCATTGCCGCCATTGTCGCCAGCTTGCTCATTGCGGGTATCAGTCAGGTTGCGGAAGCTCACGATCATGGATGGCGTCGCGAGTATTACGACAGATATGACCCGGAGCCAGTCCGGAATTACAACTATATTTACTACCCATCGCATCAAGTATATTTCTCACCACAATCACAAACATGGTACTGGTCAGATGGCCGCGGCTGGGAAGCGAATAACAGACTTCCTTACTTTATCAGTATTGACGCGCGTTTCGGCGGTATTCCCGTAGTTCTGAGCTCAGCACGTCCCTATGTATATCATCAGTATGTGGAACAACGCTATGGCCGTCCATGGCGTGAACACGAGAACTGGCGCTCAGATCGCGATGACCGACATGAATGGAAAGAACGTCACCGACATCACCACCGGGAAGACTGAGATCCGGCTCAGTTACCGGCAAGTCCGGCTGCGACATTGATAGAAAAGCCAAGCACGGCGAGGTTGAAGAAAAAACTCAGCACGGATTGCGCTAACACCGTTTTACGGGCGCTATGAGAGGAGACTGAGACATCAGAAGTCTGAGCGGCGACAGCAATCGTGAATGAGAAATACAGAAAATCCCAATAATCCGGCATTTGCTCATTATCAGGAAAACGCAATGCCCGCTGTTGTTCCGGAGAATTGTAAAACAACAATGCGTAATGGAAGCAAAAAACTACGCCTAGCAAAGCCCAGGAACCAAGTACGGTAATTCCTGCGAACAGATATTTCAGCGCCCTCAGGTCTGGTGCCAGCGCCCGGGTACCCGTTAGTTCTATCACTATCGCGACCAGGCTGATCGTCGCTGAAAATGACAATAACGCGAGTACTGCGACCGCACTGTTATCTTCCTGCATCGCTATCTCGCGGACATGATAGTTCTTTGCCCGGGTCATCAGCCACGCCATCAGGGCAAGATACGACCACACACCGCTATTCCAGCAAAATAGCGCACGCGTTGAAAAGGCCCAGTCGTTGGGTAAAACCACCGATACGATGGCTGCGATCAGAAAAGTAGCCACCAGGCGCGGTCTGTGTAACAGAAGATTACTCACTCTTTCCAGCCTTTATCTTTATATTTATTTTTGAACGTTTATCAATAGAAACTTTTCAGACGAGGTGTAGTATAACCAGTGAGGTAAGTGATTGGTCTGAATGAGCACAAAAGGAACATTGCCATCCTGTTGCAAATGTCGGTTTTTTTCAACCTAAGCGTCTAGCGCACCTGAATATCCGGCAATATATGTGATGCGTTGAGCACCTGAATCGGGAGCCTGTAACATGAGTAAACATAGTCATTACCTGACACTGAACAAGGTTACTGCCGGAATGATACTGGCAGATGATTTGCTTGATAAGGTGGGCCATATTCTGCTTCCCGCCGGGACAGCACTGAGCGAAAACATGCTGCGTTCCCTGACGGCACACGGTGTCAGTCAGTTATGCATAGAGGCAGATGCCACTCCGACTCCGGAAGAGCTTAAAGAACGTCAGATGAAGATTGAACGGATCCAGTTGTTATTCCGTAAGTATCCCGCTGAACAGCCAGTCTGTTTGCTACAGCAATACATACAGCATTACCGAGAAGGAGGCGCATCATGAAAACGGATGCCGAGAAAAATGCGCTTTTGCTTGACGTCATCAAACGTATAAAAGACCTGCCAATACTGCCGGCGGTTGCACGTGAACTGGTCTCCGTTCTGGAGGATGAAAACAGCAGTCTGGATCTGATCAACGAAAAAATTGCAATGGACCATGCAATTACGGCCAAAGTATTGCGACTGGTGAATTCGTCGCATTTCGGCGTTAATTCCAGGGTAGTGACTATTCAGCAGGCAACAGCCTTACTCGGCGTTGAAAAGATTAAAAATCTGGTGCGTCTGACGATACTTTCCAACCGCAGCTCTGTCTCTTATTGCGAGGGATTTAATTTTCAGGCTTTCTGGCAGCACAGCGTCGCAACCGCGATATGTGCTGAATTAATCTCCCGCGCACTCCATATGAAACATGATTTCGCATTTACTGCGGGACTTTTGCATGATGTCGGACGCTTGGTACTGGTCAGCTATTATCCGGACAAATACGCCGAAGTCATCAGATATCGCCAACTGAAAGACTGTTACCTGCTTGATGCGGAACGTGAAATCATGGGCATAGACCACGTCGATGCGGGCGTGGCACTGGCACAGCAATGGCTATTTGCAGAAGCAATTCAACATGCGATCAAGGGGCACCATCGTCCGGATATACCGGGCATACATCCGTTAGCGTCTGTCGTTCACGTTGCCGATGCTATGGTGCATGCACTCGATCTCGCAGATGAAAAAAATGACATTGTCCCCTTGCTGTCGCCCCATGCTTGGGATACGCTTGCCCTTAGCGAAACAGAGTGCCTCAGCATATTCCGCGAGACCGAAATGCGGGTAGAGGCGCTGAATCAGATTTTAATTTGAACACGATAACCGACTCATGTATCTGGATAAAACGATTTTGGAACAACTGATGTATTTTAAGGATGCGAAATACCGGATTGAAGATATCCATTTATTTCGCGACATTACAGATGATCATCTTAAGCTCATCCGCAACATCATTAAAGATTGCCCAGTCGTCAAAGCAAGAGCCGGACAAGTTGTGCTGGATGCAAACAGTTCTGGTTCCCGCCTGTTTATTGTGCTCAATGGCGCTCTAGGCATCACCAAGCTCAATGAAGACAACAATCATATAGAAAATTCCATCACACAGTACCTGCCTGGCGAATGTGTCGGAGAAATATCGGTGCTGGATGAAGAAATTCACTCCGCGACAATTTCCGCATTATCAGACAGCGACCTGCTTGTGATTGAAGCAGATACCTTATGGCAACTGATCGATCAGTCTAACGGTGTGGCACGTAATCTGTTGCAACTGTTATCGTTTAGAATACGCACAGCTAATGCACAGATCCGCAGCAGACAAAAGGTCGGCGAATTTTACCGGCAGTTATCGATGGTCGATGGATTGACCGGGCTGCATAACAGAGCATGGCTCAATGCACAATTGCCGCCGATGATAGAACACGCTCACATCAGCGGTAATCCACTCAGTATCATTCTGGTCGATCTGGATCACTTTAAGCGCTTCAACGATGAACATGGTCACTTGGTGGGCGATGATGCATTACAGACGGCAGCCAAGGTATTAAATGCGGGATTAAGACCGACCGATTTTGCGGCGCGCTATGGTGGAGAAGAAATGATGGTCATCTTGCCGGGCACGACTCAAAAAGCAGCAATAGGGGTCGCACAGCGTTTGTGCTCGCGCTTAAGCAAAACAAAAGTATTCCCTGATCCCGCAAAGCCGTTGCCCCATATTACAGGCTCTTTTGGCGTCGCAACCCTTGAGGCCGACCAAGATTTCCTGCAATTGATTTCAGTTGCAGATGCCGCTTTGTATCGCGCCAAGGATGCAGGTCGGAATCAAGTCGCCGTCTGACTTTTTTACAGATGAAAAAAAGGGTTCGATGTTCGAACCCTTTTTATTTAAACCACTGACGTCATCAGAAGCTGTAACCAACACCAAGAGTGACGACAACTGGTCTGAAATCAATCGTCGTTTTACGCTCAATGCTACCTGTTACCGCCGTCAAATCAGTCTTTACTTTTGCAGTAACGATCGCGCCAGTAACAGACCAGCGGTCATCATATTGATATCTGATACCGATCTGACCGGCAAGACCAAATGATTCTTTCAGTTTGAGTTTTGTCGGACCACCGGTAGCAATATCATTTGACGCAGTGGTAGTAGCATCAAAAAACTGCGTGTAGTTCAGACCAAGCCCTACGAATGGACGGAATTTTTCAGACGGAGCACCGAAGTTATAGTTCACAAACAGGGTTGGCGCCCGTTGTTTCACCTTTGCAATAACGCCGTAGCGCGCCATCGTTCCACGACCATAGACATTATGCTCAGGAGGCAGACCGGCAGTAAAATCAAGATCAAAATTATCGGTCAGCTTACGTGTAAAACCAAACATCAGGGTCTTACTGTCACCAACCGTTAAACCTGCTGGTTGCGGTGTCAGATAAGCCGGTCCGTTACTTGTGAAATCCGGTGAATCAGAATGAATCCAGAGCCCGATAAGACCAGCTTTCACCGTATTGTCATAAGCAAAAGCAGAAGTAGCAGACAGCGTCAGCGCTAATGCAGCAATCAATTTAGTTTTTTTCATGGTCAGTCTCCCTGTTATTTAGCCAGAACTTGTTGGAAGAAACCACGCGCTGCAGCGTTACAGAACGGTGGAACCAGAGTACCGTGGTAGGCACTTGCAACAGCAGTAGCCGGATCTTGTTTAGCCGCAATCGCTGCAGAAATAACACCTGCCTTAGACTGAGCAAAACCAACTTTCGCAGCAGCAAAAGGATCGGCTGCGCTCGTTGGATTGGTATCCACGTCAAGCGTTGTCAGATATGCACTCGGGAAACCCTTCGCGAGGAAAAACCCTGCCGTTGCCTGTGTGCTTGCGAAAAACACGGTAGGATCGCTGCCACCACCACAGAGCATGACCGGCACGTTTGGAACATAGTTACGCAAATCGTTTTTGACGCCGGCTTTGCGGAATCCATTTGCTGGGGAGCAGTTCAGCGGATCAGCAGGATTGGTGCCGCACGGATTTTTCTGAGCATCAGCGAGGTAAGCGTTACGATAGCTCGTTTTGATCAGATTGCCGTCACCGAAAAAGCCGCCGAATGCAGGCGTTGAAGGACCAGGCAGGGAATCTTTCGCAAACAAGGCTAAGGAAGGCAATTTACCCGTGGTGAACAAATCCGTCATCGTCAATGAACCAGGAATTAAGGTTTCAATTCCAGTTGCGTATTTGTCTTCATAAATTTCATTAGCAGACGCATAAACGTTGCCGTAAGACTTCTGCCATGCCGTTGTTAACATTGGCAAAAATACGGTTCCGCCTGCATTCGGGCTGCCCGCAAAAACTGCATCACCCAACAAAGCGAGTGCATATGGACCAGACATACCTGCTAAAGCAGTAACCTTAAACTCGGATGCATATTTCTGCTGCATGGCACGTTGCGTCGCCATCGCTACATAACCGCCCTGTGAGTAACCAGCGATCACCAGCTTACCTGAATCCTGCGCATTGATACGTGGGAACGCAGTACGTGCAGCACGCAGAGAATCAACCATATCATCCGCTTGTTGATCTGCATTCAAATAAGGATGATAAGGCAGAGAGGAAACATCGTAACCGGCAAAGTTAGATGCTACAACGATAAAGCCCTGAGCAGCGTACATTGCAGCAACCAGAGAAGCTTCGGAGTTGTCTCTCAGGTTTGCCATGTTAAAAGACTTCTCAACCGTTGTACCGTGAGCATATAACAATACAGGGCGAGGACCTGTACATGCCGGGTCACTGCCTGATGGCACCAGGATCGCACCTGTTGCATCAGTTGGCTCGTTTGCGCCGCCAACAGTTGCATACTTCATGTAGTACGTGGAGATTTCACACTTCGGAACGCCCGTCACCTGTGTCAGACCGGGTTTTTTGGCTTCCAGCATGGCTTTAAAAACTACCGGGTCCAGTTTTGTTACAGCTGGTCCATTTTCTTGCGGAATAGGAACAAGAATCGGTGGATTCGCATATAAAGTTCCGCGAGCAACGGAGGTGTTGATAGCAGGGCCTTCGCTGCCACTGCCACCGCAAGCCGATAAAATGGCTGCGGACAACAGGCTGAGCGCAATGTGATAATGACGCATGAGTGTCTCTCTCCTATAAGAATTTGTGTATAAGTTACTAAAAACGCCGATGTTAAGATAAAGGAACGAGCGTTCTAAAAACTTAGACGCGTAGTATGTCATCTGTGCTGATGTATTAATAGCTACATTGATAAATCTAGAGGAAACATTCTTAAAATATTTCCACCTTAAAACCGGTAACAGATGTAGTTGAAATGACAGTATAAATTCATAATGACCTTCAGCCAGGGAAAATGATCATTCCTCGTCACAAAAGCTGACAATAGCCGAAAATATTTCCAGCTGAAACCAACGGTTCAAACTGGCCTGAATTGGAAATTCCTGCTCTTGCCGAAGAGCATAGTCCAATGCATTTTCAAGGCACTCACCGAGAAACAACTTACTTAACACCATCCACTCCGTCTTTTGCAAGCGGATCGCTTTTGGCTTCCAGTCAGGCCTGACAATCAGACCGTAGTTTTGCATGTCTGTCTGCGATGGAAAAATAACCGGACCTGGCTGCTGATGCGCCAGCCAGATATCAAGTCCACATCTGGAAGAGGCATACAGACTCACGGCCGGATGCTTCTGCAATATCACTGACGATAAATCCAGGCTGCGTGACGCTGCAGACGTAATCAATTCAGACAAGCGCAAAACGGGGACATTCGCTGCATAATACGAACAATGCAGTTGCCACTCCAGCCTTGCAACATCAACAAAATACGGATAATCGCTGCAACTCTCCGAGATATCCAGATAGGACGGCAGCTCCGCGCCAAACTGATTCAGATCGCCTGATCCGGAAGGATATGTTTCACCATACTCGCGAGCCATCTGCCGGAAAAAATCGTCACCAACGAGTTTGTGTAACACTGGATAAGCGTTTTTCAGAGCTGCATACCAAATTGCATTCAAGTTACCACGGTAGTACGACAAGCGGCTTTGGGATAAAGCTGACAAGGGTAATTCGTCGCTGACTGTGCTTGTTTGTCGCAACAGAACCGATGTAAATTGCTCCTGCAAGCTCGCGAGGTCAGGTGGTTTCATACTTGTCATTAGTCTGAAATAACCTGGTTGACTCCGACTGAATCAGCATTGCTTTTTCAGCTTCACCGACCAGAACAGACAAAGCAGGGACGTCGGTATCCCACTCGATCAGTACCGGAATATCCGCACCCAACATCTCGCAAGCCTTCTCATATAATTGCCACACTGGCTCTGCAACGCAACAGCCATGATGATCTATCAGGCAGTCATCAGCCTGCAAATGTCCTGCCAGATGTATCTCACCCACAGAGCCGGATGGCAATGAGGCAAAGCATTCGAGAGCAGACATCGCGCTCTCGTGGTGATTCATCTGATTCACATACAGGTTATTTATATCGAGCAAAATACCACATCCCGTAGCCCGGACCAGCTGGCACAAAAACTCCGCCTCGCTCATCGCATCATGCTGAAAGCGTACATAAGCAGAAACGTTTTCAATCAACACCCGGCGCTGCAACTGATTTTGTAAATGATCGACACGATCAGAAAACAGATGCAGCGATTCCGAGGTCAAAGGCATAGGTAACAGTTCATTCAGGCTTCTTCCTGCCGTCGCCCCCCAGCACAGATGCTCGGACACCAGGCAGGGCTGAATATCGTCGATCAGGCGTCTGAGTTTTGCAATATGCTCCTGCTGAAATCCATGTACCGAGCCAAGTCCAAGACCGACACCATGCAAGCTGACAGGATATGTCTCACGCAATTGCTGTAAAACATGGCGATCATAACCGCCATCCCCAAAGTAATTTTCCGCATGCACCTCCAGCCATTGGACCTTGACCGGTGCTGCCAGAAATTCCTGATAGTGCTGCGTTCGCAGACCGATACCGGCGCCAACCGGAGGATGAACATCTGGTGCTGAAAAATTTCCCGACATATCTGCAACAGCGCTAACGAAGTTAACCGGATGCCTGATTAAGAGTTTTTAGGGGCATCAGTTTTACCCCCCATTTTTTCGCAGGTGCCTGCGGGTACTTTTTTCCATTCATCCGGATCATTATCTTTCTTCGCCTGGCCAGCGCAGGAATGTGTACCTGATTTCGACGAACAATCGTTCTGACCTGCTTTAGCAATGCCGTAACATTTTTCAGTCTTCGCAGGTTCCGCCGCAGTCACACCGGAAGTACCGATTAAACCGGCAAGAGCTGCTGTAATTATTGCTTTATTATTCATTCTGATGTCCTGAAAAGTAAGTACGCTCTGAATTAAGGAGGATGCTGCCATTAATCCGGCAACTGAAGCTTTTTGCCTGACTGAAAATAATAAAAAATTCTCATATTTGAATCAAATTTCAGTGCAGGTCGTCAACTCTGGCAATAGTAAAATCAAATCATGATCACGACAATGTTTGACACTGTCCGCATTTTATATCTGACGGACGTGTACAATTCCTGAAGTTGTGCGCAATACCTCAGCTGTGCGTGGCAAATACTACCGGATCAGGCGCATTTCCGGCTACGCATCAAATTAGTGTATGCTGCGCCCTTTTTTTGAATGCCTCACCGGAGATCCTATGCAAAAACTGAGTTTCAGCCTGAATGGCGAATTTGTGGAATTAAATCAGTTACTGAAATTAGTCGGCATCTGCGAAAGCGGCGGCGCTGGTAAAGTCATCGTTGCCAGCGGTGATGTCAGCGTTGACGGGCAACAGGAATTGCGGAAAACAGCCAAGATCCGCGCAGGTCAGGTTGTCCGTCTTGGTGACGTGGAAATACGTGTCCTTGCCGACTGAGACTGATCAGACTGAGACTTTTTCCTGAACATCGCCGGGCACAGAATTTGCCGCCAGACTCATCATAAAGCGCGCAAGCATATTATCCATCGTGTCAACATGATGCTCGAACCAGTGCGGCAGCTCCTCAGCAAGACGCATCGCCAGCTCCTGATCACCCTCTTCCTCCACGCGGCGGCGAACCTCGCGCATCACTTCCAGTACCGCTTCATGCTCCTGCCGGTGACAGCCGGCGGGTGGAAATGCCGTTTCTTCCATCCAGCGATTTTCCTGCTCAAAATGATCAACTGAATGAGCAATCAGTGCGTCAAGGCGCCGAATAAATGTATCAGGATTATTTTCAGACAAGGCAGCACATAACTCAACGAATTCATGATGAATCTCATCCATCGGTGCATAACTTAAATTCAGCCGGTCTGACCAACCCCAGGTATTTTGTGTCATGTTTTTTCCATTGCAGTGAAGTTGCAAGATTATGGCTGATCAGCTCAAAGCTTGCTTGCGAAAGATCATCTTACAAATGAAAACAGCGCACTTAAAAGTGCGCTGTTTCGAGAAAAGTATTAACTGAGCAAGTTACTAACGGGCGATACGTCAGATACGATAACTTAAGCAGTGGTATTAATATTCTGACCAAGATACGGCGGAAGATTCTGCACCTTATTTGGATTTGGAATCGCCTGAATTAACGCAGTTGCGTTTTCAGTCTGGAGATCCATTGCTTTTTTTAATACAGCAATATTCACTGCCTGGCTGGTACCAACATCTGCGAGTGTCGTTGCAACATTTGCTATACCTGTAACGTCCATGACAATTCTCCTTATCAAACATCTTCTTTAACGGCTGAAGACAAGCTTTACTTTAATTTTTATTTTCAAAATCTTGAAAATTTTTTCTGACGAAGTTCTGTCAGCATCCATTGAAGTATCTCCGTCGTATTATTTAAGTCCAGCCAGACCAGACCGGGGCGGATATTCTCCGGTGCAGCCGCATCGGAAGCCACAGCGATAATATGCGGATCATCAGGAAAAATCGCCGGCTTACCGAGCGCGGGGCGATACACCTCGATTTTTGGAATGGGTTCCCATTTATAGCCTTCGACAAAGATCAGATCAGATCCCGACAATCTTGGCAGAATATCCATCAGCGCTGGCTCATCCTCTGCACGCAGTTCACGCGTAATCACATAGCGGTATGGCGACACTAACAAAACCTCAGCTGCACCGGCAGACCTGAAGCGCGCACTGTCTTTTTGTGGCGGCTCAATAATGATGTCATGGTGACTATGCTTGACGACGTTCACCCGATGACCAAGAGCAGACAATTCTCGCACCAGAAATTCCAGCAGAGTCGTCTTTCCACTGCCTGACCAACCAACCACACCCATGATGTTCTGTGACATTTACCGCGCCCCGAAATAATCCTGTCGCCAGTATAAACATATCTGTAACAAACAAAACGTCATCGCTGATCCGCCTCAGCACGATAACGAACCGGGTATGTAGTCATACAGTAACAATTTGGTGGCAAACTTCGGTGCACCGCAACAATAGACAAAAATCAATATGAGAACTTTCTCAGGAAAACTTGCCATCTTCGTTCTTTTTATCTGCAATCTGTTCATCTCTGTGACTTATGCTCAGGATAATCAGATTATTATCGGGCAGGCTATTGATTTATCGGGTCCGAACGGCAGTATCGGCCGCGACTATGTTGCTGGTATCACCACCTATTTCGATAGTATTAATAGCAGCGGTGGTATCAACGGACGCAAAGTCAAATATCTCGCCAGAGATGATCAGGGTGTCCCGGCGCAATCGGTCAAAGCAGTCGCTGAATTATTAGAAAAAGATAAAGCAGAATACTTGCTGGGCGGCATAGGTGCACCTGTGACGGATGCTGTCGTCAGCTCGCCTAAATTTGCACAAAGCGGACAAACTCTGTTTGCACCACTGATCGGTGCGGTTAAAAGTTATGGTAACCGCGTCCTGTTCTGGCGCCCGAGTCCTGAGCAGGAAATGCAGTATATCTTCTCGTACTTTGACAAACTCGGCATCAAAAGTGTCGGTATTGCGGTGCAGGAAAACAGTGTCAATCAGGATATGTTCCAGTACGTGAGTAACGAAGTTAAAAAACGCAAGATGCAGTTGAGCGGTATTGTGCATATCAATAATTCTCCTGCCGATATTGAACGTGAATCGGTCGCCTTATCGAAAGCGAATCCGAATATCGTCATCGTCGTGGCAGATACCCTGAGTACCGGTCTGTTTTTAAAAGAGTTCCGTAAGCATGCGCCAAGAACATTCGTGGCCGGCATGTCGCTGACGAATCTCGATACGCTGGCGGAGGTTGCCGGTGCCAAATCGCTGGAATGGACAGTGTTTTCTCAGGTAATCCCGAATCCTCAGGGAAAGAAATCCATCGTGCAGCTTGAGCACAGCAATATGATGAAAAAATTCCGTGACGAAGATTTGTCGTCACTGACATTTGAAGGCTTTGTCGTTGCCAAAACACTGGCGAAAGCGATTCAGTTATCCAAACCGGGCAAAGACGGCCTGCAAACAATCGCTAATCAGAAGTCAAGCATAGACCTCGGCGGCATCATTCTGACCCCGCATGATGGCAGCTACCGGATGTCCAGCTATGTTGATATCGCCCTGTTCCGCAAAGGCGGTGGTCTGATGTTCTGATCTTCGTGTTGTTACAAATACGACACTTACGCCTTTCAGGCTGCCAGTGTATAAAAAAAGCCTCTCAAATCGAGAGGCTTTTTTTTTGCATCCATTATTTCCGCATCGATCAACGGATCAGCCGCTGTTTCTCAAACCAGCTGCAATACCATTAATCGATAAATGTATGCCACGGCGCACCCGTTCGTCCGTATCGCCCTGCCGGAAACGTTCGAGCAACTCGACCTGTACGTGATTCAGTGGCGACAGATAGGGGAAACGATTTCGTATCGAACGCGCCAGTAAAGGATTCGCGGCCAGCAATTCATCCTGCCCGGAAATCGACTTCAATACTTCTATCGTTAAAGCATGTTCAGCCTGAATGCGTGGGAATATCCGTTGGCGCAAGCTGTCATCCTTCACCAGTTCCGCATAGCGGCTGGCAATGCCGATATCACTTTTTGCCAGCACCATTTCCATATTCGACAACACCGTGCTGAAGAAAGACCAGTCGCGGAACATCGCTTGCAAGGTCTGTAATCCATTATCCGGATGTGCCTGTAAATACGCCTGCACAGCAGCACCGAAACCGAACCAGCCCGGCAGCATCAGACGACATTGCGCCCAGCTGAAGACCCACGGTATCGCCCGCAAATCTTCAATCGCTGTCGATTTTTTGCGTGACGCCGGACGACTGCCAATGTTCAGACCGGCAATTTCAGAAATCACCGTCGATTCCCAGAAATACTGCTCAAAACCTTCAGTCTCATAGACCAGATGGCGGTAGGCTTTAAAGGCATGCGCAGACAGCTCTTCCATTGCCGATAAAAACTCCGGACGTGGCGGCGCTTCCTGATGTGCGAGCAGGCTGGCTTCCATCGTCGCGGCCGCCAGCACCTCCAGATTGCGGCGACCGACTTCCGGATTACCGTATTTGGCAGTAATGACTTCGCCTTGTTCGGTCAGACGAATCTGCCCTTGTACTGCACCGGCAGGCTGTGCCAGGATTGCCTGATAGCTGGGGCCACCGCCACGACCGACAGAGCCACCACGGCCATGAAACAAACGCAAACGCACCTGATACCGCGCAAAGACCTGAATCAGATCAAGTTCCGCTTTATACAATTCCCAGCCGGAAGTCAGGAAGCCGCCGTCCTTATTACTATCGGAATAACCGAGCATCACTTCCTGTGCTTGCTGCCGACTACCGAGCAAACGCGCATAAGCAGGAATCGCAAACAGCCTGTCCATCACCGGCGCACTGTTCTGCAAATCCTCGATGGTTTCAAACAGCGGAATAATATTCACATCGAGACGCCCTTCTGCCGGATGCAGCAAACCCGCTTCTTTCAGCAGCAAAGCCAGTTCCAGCATATCGGAAACACCATCCGTTTTTGAGATGATGCAATTCGGTACCGCGCCATCGCCGTAACGTTGTTTTGCCGTCGCAGCAGCGCGGTAAATCGCGAGTTCCGATTGCGTTTCTTCGGAATAAGTCAGGTACGGCGAAGCCAGAGGCCGCGCTGAACTGATCTCTTTCACCAGCAACTCAATCCGCTGATCTTCATTCAAAGACAGGTAATCGATTTCCTGATTGGCAGCCTGTAACAACTCGGCTACCACGCGTTCATGCACATCGGAATTCTGGCGCAAATCGAGCGGCGCCAGATAAAAGCCAAACACCCGCACCGCTCGACGCAGATGGCGCAGACGGCCTCTGGTGATCGCCGCCGAACCATTGCTGATTAAGGATTGGTGAATGATATCGAGATCCGCCGCCAGCTCTTCGGCATACGCGTACGGCGCCGCGTCACCACTGGGCGGTATCGCCGGCAATAGACCGAGCAATTGTGTATAAGTCGCTGCCAGACGCGCATAAATACCGCTGATCGCCAGGCGATAGGGTTCATCGGCACGATGCGGAGAATGATCGGGAGAACGCTGGGCCAGCGCCAGCAAATCGTCTGAGACTTTCACCAGCAAAGTTGCCATCGACAACTGCGAACCCAGCGTGTGTATCTCTTCAAGATAAAACTTGAATGCACGCGTCGCCTGCATTGCCAGTGTCTTTTCCAGAATGGGGGCGGTCACGAAAGGATTGCCGTCGCGGTCGCCACCTATCCAGCTGCCCATTTTCATAAAACTCGGCAATTCCATTTGCTGCAATGACGGATCTTTGGATGCCAGCAAATCTTCCAGCCCCGCATACAGATGCGGCAATTCGCGCAGGAAAGTGTAGTCGTAAAAACTCAGGCCGTTTTCCACCTCGTCGAGCACCGACAACTTGGACATGCGCAGCATGCGTGTCTGCCACAGCGTGAGCACGGCGCGAGCCAGCGCTTCCTCATTGGCGCCCGATTCTTCCGGCGTCAGTTGCATGCGATCACGTTCATCCAGCAAACGGGTAATCACCATCTGGCAATTCAGTATGCTCTTGCGTTGCACCTCAGTCGGATGTGCAGTCAGCACCGGCGCCACCTGCGCATGCTCAAAAAAATCCAGTAACTGCTGCGTGCTGTGACCAGTGTTGTACAAAGCGTCGATCGTGAACGCAAGACTACCCTGACGCGGCGCCGAACCGGCGATCTGATGCGCACGCGAACGGCGGATATGATGCTGATCCTCGGCCAGATTGACCAGATGTGAAAAATAGCTGAACGCCCGGATTACTTGCGTGGTCTGGTCGTTGGTCAGCGTATTCAGGGTAGATTCCAGCTCGACGCGTGCGGCCTGATCGGCATCACGACGAAAGCGTATCGAGTTCTGCCGCACCCGTTCTATCAGCTCGAAAGCGTCGTCGCCGTGCTGATTTCTTACCGTATCGCCTAACAGGCGCCCCAGCCGGCGAATATCGTCACGCAGGCGCTGGTCTTTATCATCGTCTTTATCAGTCATGTTGAGTTAGTAATGGAAGTGAAAATGCGTGCTGGGAAAATTGTACGTGAGCCGGGTCAGCCGATAGATGAAAAATCTTGCAAGCTTTGTGCGAAGCCATGCGCAGCGTCCGATAGTCAATACAGTCGTCTTTTCTGAACAATATCAACACACATCAGAAAAGGATCAGTTAGATCAAGCTTACCCAGCGAGCTTGACGGCAGACTTACAACACACCGATGTCTGTCGTCGCTCACAGAGCGAAAGCGCGGCGACCGCCCCGCTCGCGTTAAGCCAGATCGTTCATAACTGATTTCAGGCAGCTTTTTTGAGCTTCTGACTGCGTTTAACTGCCTGCAACAAACCTTTGGTCGAACTGTCGTAGTCTTCTTTGACGGCTGCCGGATCAAGGCTGATCAATTGCTGCGCAAGCGACTTGCCGAGTTCAACGCCCCACTGGTCGAATGCATTGATATCCCAGATCACCGATTGCACGAATACTTTGTGTTCATACAACGCAATCAGCGCGCCCAGTGAGCGCGGCGTGAGACTGTCGAGCAACAGGGTTGAGGTCGGGCGATTGCCTTCAAACACGCGCGGTGCCAGCATTTTTTCCGGTAAATCACCGAGTTCAGCACGCACTTCTTCCATATTTTTACCGAGCGCCATCGCCTTTGATTGTGCAAAGCAATTCGCCAGCAAGGCCTGATTGTGTCCGGGTAAGCCGGCATCGTCGTCGGCAACGACAATGAAGTCCGTCGGGATAATCGTCGCGCCCTGATGCAGCAACTGAAAATATGCGTGCTGCCCGTTGGTACCCGCTTCGCCGAACAGAATCGGCGAAGTCGTGTAATCGACCCGCTGGCCTTCGCGCGTCACCGATTTGCCGTTGCTTTCCATTTCCAGTTGTTGCAGATACGCTGGCACACGTGTCATGCGCTGGTGGTAAGGCGCAATCGACAAGGCATGCAAACCAAGGAAATTAATATTCCAGACGCCGATCAGCGCCATCAGCACCGGCAGATTTTTTTCCAGCGGTGCCTGCGCAAAATGCAGATCCATTTCATGCGCACCGGCCAGCATTTCTTCAAACCTGTCCATGCCGACATACAAGGCAATCGACAAGCCGATCGCGCTCCACATCGAATAACGTCCGCCGGCCCAGTTCCAGAATGGAAAGACGTTTTCCGGCGCAATGCCGAAATCGGCGGCGGCTTTGACGTTCGTACTCAAAGCCACGAAATGCTGACGAATCTGTTCGGCCGGACAACCATGCGCGAGCATCCATTCCCGCGCGGTGCGGGCATTGGTCAGGGTTTCCATCGTGGTAAATGTTTTAGAAGCGACCACGAACAAAGTCGTTTCCGGATCAGCATTCGCCAGCGCATCAGCCACATGGCGACCATCGACATTCGACACAAAATGCAGCGACAGATTTTTCTGTGACCAAGGCGCGAGTGCGATGCATGCCATCTGCGGCCCAAGATCAGAACCGCCTATGCCGATATTCACAATCGTGCGGATCGCCTTGCCGCTATAACCACGCCAGTGTCCGCCGCGCACCGCATCGCTGAAACTGCGCATCTGCGCCAGCACCTGATGGACATCGGCAGCAATATTGTCGCCATGCAGATAAAAACTTTCACCTTTCGGCAGGCGCAACACGGTATGCAGCACTGCGCGGTTTTCGGTGAGATTGATGGCTTCGCCGCGCAACATCGCATCGCGCCGCGCTTCGACATCCTGCTGCCGCGCCAGTGCCAGCAGATTCAGTTTTGCCGTGGTATCGATGCGCTGTTTCGAATAGTCGAGCAGAATGCCGCAGGCGGAAGCGGAAAAATGGCTGAAGCGTTGCGGATCAGCGCGGAACAATTCTTTCAGGCTGGGCAGATTCGTTGCGCGTTGCTGCAATAGACACCAGATCGGTGTGCGGGAAACAGAAGTGGCCATGAGCGTGCTTTTTTTACCTTAGCGGATACCGGAAAAACAAAGAAATGAGGGGGTATGCCTCATTTTCGCCTTCATATCATTGAAAACAAAGGCGATTAAAAAATACTCCCCCCAGTATATTTTTACCAAATGCAGCCTAAATTAAGCGCTACAGCCGCATCTGGTCTCACCTTCTGCGGAGCAATCGCATCGCAGACGGTGACGGGAACATCACTGGCTGCCAGATTTTCCAGCCCCGGCAGCTTTCGCTGCGGCTGCCGCAAGCTGCGCAATCGCTGTCCAGTCACTGCTCTGAATCAGATTCGCCGGACACATCCAGGAACCACCGACGCATAAAACATTCGGCTGCTGCAACAGCACTGGCGTAGATTCCAGCGTGACGCCACCAGTCAGGCAGAAACGGACATCGGGAAACGGGCCGCCCAGTGCTTTCGCCATCTTGGTACTGCCGACGACATCTGACGGAAACAGTTTGACGACATCAAAACCATGTTCCAGCGCCAGCATCACATCGCTTGCACCGCCGGTACCGGGAAAATACGGCAAACCGGATTCTGCGGAGGCTTTGGCTAAGGCAGGTGTAATGCCGGGGCTGATGCCAAACGCAGCACCCGCTTCCTTAACGGCAGCGAGTTGTGCAGCAGTCAGTATCGTGCCAGCGCCGACCGTCACGCCGGGGCAGGCGTTCACGACTTCGCGCAGCACGTTCAGCGCATTCGGCGTGCGTAAGGTAATTTCAACGGCGGGCAAACCGTTTTCTGCCAGCGTTGTCACGCAACGGATCGCCTGTTCCACATCATCAGCAACCAGTATCGGTAAAACGCGCACCTGGGCGAGTTGGGCAATGATGCTTTGTCTGGAAAAACTCATGTTGTCCTCTGCTGATTGTCATTGGCGCTGATGCGCGCTGTTGTGTTTGTGTTGTCTGCGTGGTGTACGCATTACCAATGCACACCGCGATCTCTTAGCTTTGATATTCGTTTCTATGAATGTCAGTCGATGAATATGGTCGAAGCGCCGTGTTCTGGCGCCGTCACCACACGGCGTTGTGCAGCGAACAGATCGCGACCATAGCCCGCCATATTTTCTTTGCTCAAGCCACGTGCAGTACGTTGCGCCCACTCGTCTTCGCTCACCAGTGCACGCAATTCGCCGGTATGCACATTCAGCTCGATCAGATCGCCGTCACGCACCTTACCCAGTGGCCCGCCCTGCGCCACTTCCGGGCTCACATGCAGGGCAGCCGGTACTTTGCCGGACGCGCCGGACATGCGGCCATCGGTCACCAGCGCCACCTTGTAACCAGCCGACATCAGGCTGCCCAGCACCGGCGTGAAATGGTGCAGCTCCGGCATACCATTGGCCTGTGGCCCCTGGAAAATCACGACGGCCACAAAATCCATATTCAGCTCGCCGGCTTTATACGCACTGACCAGCGCCTCTTGTGATTCAAATACTTTGGCTGGTGCTGTGGTGATCCACGCCTCTTCCGGCACTGCGGATGCTTTCACAATTGCCCGCCCCAGATTGCCTTGCAGCAGACGCAAACCACCAGTCGGGGCGAATGGCTCGCTGACATTTCTGACCACTGATGTATCGGTCGATAATGCAGGCTGCGCCTGCCATGCGAGTTGCCCCGCATCGTTCAGCACCGGGCGCACGGTATGTGAATGCAAACCCTCTTCGCCATACACCGTCATCACGTCGCCATGCATCAGACCTGCCGATAATAATTCGCGGATCACAAAGGTCGGGCCACCGGCATCTTCAAATGCATTCACATCTGCCGTACCGTTCGGATAGACCCGCGTCAACAAAGGAATCACGGAAGACAACTCATCAAAATCCTGCCAGTTGATCAGGATGCCAGCGGCGCGTGCCACCGCAATCCAGTGGATGGTATGATTCGTAGAGCCACCCGTCGCCAGCAAAGCGATGATGGCATTGACGATGGTTTTTTCATTGACCAGCTGACCGATAGGTTTGTAGTTGCCGCTTTGTTCCGTCAGTTGCAGCACCCGTTCCACCGCCGCGTCGGTCAGCGCACTGCGCAAAGGATCGGACGGATGAACAAAAGCCGCGCCTGGCAAATGCAAGCCCATCGCTTCGAGCAGCATCTGATTGCTGTTCGCGGTGCCATAAAATGTGCAGGTGCCGGCACTGTGATACGCGGCGCTTTCGGCGGCCAGCAATTCTTCTTTCGTTGCTTTTCCCTGCGCATACCGTTCGCGCACAGCGGCTTTTTCTTTATTCGATAAACCAGAACCCATAGGCCCGGCTGGCACAAAAATCGTCGGCAAATGCCCAAAGGCCAGTGCACCGATCAGCAGCCCCGGCACAATTTTGTCGCAGATACCAAGACAGAGCGTCGCGTCAAACGCATCATGCGACAAGGCCACGGCTGTCGCCTGCGCAATCACATCGCGCGAAAACAAGGACAATTCCATACCCGGACGCCCCTGAGTCACGCCATCGCACATCGCCGGCACCGCACCGGCCACCTGCGCCGTGCCGCCGTAACGCAGCGCGGCCTCACGTATCTGTTGCGGATAAGTTTCATACGGCTGATGCGCCGACAACATATCGTTGTAGGCAGTGACGATACCGATGTTTGGCTTCTGTGCCTGATTCAACCAGATCTTGGTGCCATTGCCCATCGCCGCATTCGCATGTGCCTGATTCGCACACGACAAACTGGCGCGGCGCGGCCCGCGACCACGCATTTTTTCCAATTGTTCAAGATAGGCAGTACGCAGAGGTTTGCTGCGTTCAATAATACGTTGTGTCACCTGAGCGATAACCGGATGCAACGCAATCGATGTTGATGAAGAGGATGTCGTCATTGAACTCACCTGATGCCCTGAGGGCGTAATAGTAAAGCGTGCTGATCAGGCAGCGAGGCAGTGACATTGCAGATGTTCTGCATCTGCTTCAGCGCACACACAAGACCACCAGAAGGCCGCCTGAATACAATGAGTAGAAAGATACCATAAATCATAAATTTCTGTAACAAACTTTCATAATTTCATTTTTAAAGCATTTTTTTATGAAAAATGTTCTTTATTAACGTAATGAAACTACATTTTTGTAGCTTTTCTGGCATAATCAGGCTGTCCATACTGCATTCATCAACTTATCAGCATCACCGGTAACAATGAGAACAACGAAGTATGCGTCAACACATTTCAGGCAATTAATTCAGGCAACTAATCAGAACACCTCACGGAGTCAGCATGACCACTTTTGTCTTATTTGGCGGCACCGGCGATCTCGCCAAACGCAAAATCATTCCAGCGCTGTACAGCGCTTTTGTGAATGGCCGGCTCGACAACGAATTCAAATTTATCGGTGCGGCGCGTGAAGCCTTGTCGCATGAGGAATTCCGTCAGCGTGTCAGCGACAGCATCAGCCAGTACGCCGGAAAAGTAGTCGGTGGCAGCGCCGAAAAACTCGCCGCTTTCCTCGCTTGTACGGATTACGCCAAAATCGATGCGCGGGTACCTGAAGATTTCGCGATTCTGAAAAACAGCCTGCATACCTCGGCAAGCAATGCCACCCTGTTTTATCTGGCGACCGGCCCGGATATTTTTATTCCTGTCGTTGAGCAGTTATCGAACCACGGTCTGGTGGAAGGCAACGCGCGCGTCGTCGTCGAAAAACCGCTGGGGCGCGATGCGCAATCGGCCAGAGAAATTAACCAGTCGCTGCGTAATTATCTGGATGAACATCAGATTTACCGTATCGACCATTATCTCGGCAAAGAGATGGTGCAAAACCTGCTCGCACTGCGTTTTGCCAATTCCTTCCTCGAACCTTTGTGGAACCGCAAGTGGATACAGGACGTACAGATTTCAATTTCAGAGCAAGTCGGCGTCGAATCGCGCGGTGACTTTTACGATCACACCGGCGCGCTGCGTGACATGGTGCAAAACCATTTGCTGCAACTGGTGTCCATCGTTGCGATGGAGCCACCGGTGAATGCGAATCCGGATGCGATCCGAGACGAAAAAGTCAAAGTCTTGCGCGCACTGCGTAAATTTACACCGGAAGAAGTCAGCAAAAAAACCGTGCGCGGGCAGTATCGCGCCGGCGCGGTTGATGGCAAACCTGTCATTGCTTATCAGGCGGAGCCCGGTGTACCGCCTGCGTCCCGCACTGAAACCTTCGTCGCGATCCGCGCAGAAATCGACAACTGGCGCTGGGCTGGCGTGCCGTTTTATCTGCGCACTGGCAAACGCATGGCAAGCCGCAGCGCTGAAATCACGATCAATTTCAAACCGATACCGTATTCGATTTTCGGTCAGTCGCAAGGGCCTATGCGCTCGAATCGTCTGGTGATTACCTTGCAGCCGGAAGAAAGCGTGCAGTTGTTCATGAAGGCCAAAGAACCCGGCGAAGGCATACGTTTATCCGATGTGGCACTGAATCTGGATTTTGCCGAAGCATCGAATTTACGCCGCGTCGAATCGTATGAACGTTTGCTGCTCGATGCCATGCATGGAGACCTGACGCTGTTTGTGCGCGATGATGAACTCAATGCGGCATGGTCATGGATAGACCCGATCATGAATGCCTGGCAGAACGATAGCGAAGGCTTGAAATCGTATATCGCCGGTAGCTGGGGCCCCGCAGCGGCCAGTTACCTGCTGGCGCAGCACGGTGCTGCGTGGGGCGAAGAATACGTTGAAAGCTGAAGCCATGAGCACCATCCGTTACCACGATTTCGATGACATCAATACGCTGAGTGCCAGTCTGAGCCAGCAATGGCTGGACGCCATCCACAGCGCCACAACACCGCTCAGTTTTGCGCTGGCAGGCGGCACCACGCCGGCACCGGTGTACCGGCGGCTTGATGCTTTGCTGAGCGCAAGCACAACACCGCACCAACCAATCACGCTGGTGGCGACCGATGAACGCTGGGTCGATGACGACGATGCGCAAAGCAATGAAGGCTTGTTCCGTCGCTGTCTGCCTTTATCTGCAGCAAAGCAGCACTGGCAACTGTTGTCACTGAAAAATGCAGCACCGACTCCGGCCGCAGCCGCTGCTGCAATTGATGCCCGTCTGCGTGAACAATTGCCCCAGACTTTCAATGCGGTATTGCTGGGGATGGGCACAGATGGTCACATCGCCTCGTTGTTTCCCGGCGCGCCGGTGCAGCAGGATCAGCGCACCTGCCTCGCTGCCCTGCATCCGCAAACCCAGCAAAGCCGCATGTCATTATCGCTGCCCCGCCTGCTCCATACTGAGCGGATCTGGCTGCTGATCAGCGGTGCAGAAAAACGCCGCGTGCTGGAAGACGCCGAACAACAGCAGTTACCGATCAGCGCCTTATTGCGCGATGCGGGCTGCCCTATTGATGTTTTCTGGTGTCCCTGAAAAATAGAAAACTATGGCACATTCACATACCCCCCCCTCCTCGATAACACCAACGGAAAAAGGTTTGCTGGCCCGCATCCGCGTCGCCAGCACCGCGCTGAGCCGCGCCGAACGTCAGGTTGCCGAATTTTTACTGCAAAAGCCGCATGATGCGCTGGAAATGTCGATACGCGTGCTGGCACAAGCCTGCGATGTCAGCGAACCGACGGTCGCGCGTTTTTCGCAAAGTCTGGGTTTCGATGGGTTCAAATCATTCAAACTGGCGTTTGCCAAAAGTCTAGCCACTGGCATTCCGTATCTGCATCTGGATGTGAATCAGGCTGATCATGTGCGTGATGTGTTGCCCAAAGTCTTTGACCGCACCATCGCCGCTTTGATGGAAGCCAGAAATAATGCGAACGTGACCACCTTTGAAGCCGCCGTACAATTACTTGCCAGAGCCCGCAGGATAGAATGTTACGGGCTAGGCTATTCCGGCGCGCTGGCGATTGATGCACAACTCAAGTTTTTCCGGTTCGGCATACCCACCACAGTTTTCTGCGATGCCCATTTGCAGGCGCAATCGGCCACCCTGCTCAACAGCGATTGTGTCGTGGTCGCATTTTCGCGCACCGGTCGCACACGCGACCTGATCAATAGCGTGCAACTCGCAAAAGAAGCCGGCGCGAAAATACTGGTGCTGTGCGCCAGTGGCGGCCCGCTGGCAGAGCTGGCAGACGTGCACATCAGCGTGGACGTGGAAGAAGACCCGGATATCTATACGCCGATGACATCCCGCCTCGCCCATCTGACCTATATCGATGCGCTGGCAGTTGCCGTCACTTTACTGCGCGGCCCGGCGGCTATCGATATGCTGGAACGGGCCAAAGCCAGCATCAGTGAAAAACGTCTTGTACCTAAAGCGGGCTGAATACTATTCCACCGCACGCGTCCATTTTGCGGTAGTCGCCACAAGCACGGATGGCAAGGTTTCTCGCAACATCATCCAGGCTCATCGCTGAAACGCGCTTGCGCCATGTCTAACGATGTGTAAATTTTGCATCAAGCATGCCCATATCCTGTCGTTTTGAGTAATACTCCGAAAAAAGGAGCGGGACATGAACCGAATAGCTATTCATCAGATTGTGGAAGAAGTCAAAGACTTGCCGACCCTGCCTGCGGTCGTCATGGAGATACTGAATAACATCGACAAAGAAGATGTCGATACCCACGAACTAGCCGACAAAGTCACACGCGATATTGCCCTGACCGCGAAAACCCTGAGGCTCGCCAATTCCGCCTATTACGCCACACAATTCAAAGTCACCACCATACAGCAGGCGATTGCTCTGCTCGGCATGACCACCGTTAAACAAATTATCGTGACCGCCGCGCTGACCGGCTGCTTCCCCGAAAACAATTGTCAGGGCTTTAGTCACAAAGATTTTTGGCGTCATTCAAATGCCGTCGCCATCGTCGCAAAAATTCTCGCACGACGTCTGAACCTGAGTCTGGACGTCGCCTTCACCGCAGGCTTGCTGCACGATATCGGCACGCTGGTGCTGGTCACTTACCACAGCGCCGAATACGAACACGTCATCGCCTGGCAAACCGAACACCAGTGCACACAATTTGACGCCGAAAGAGAAATTCTCGGCATCGATCACGCCGCCGTCGGCGAAGAGCTGGCGATATACTGGAATTTTTCCGATCAGATGAAAAACGCGATTGCCGGTCATCACCAGCCGGACAAACCGGGGCTGGGTTTTCTGGCCACCATCGTGCACGTCGCCAACGGTATCGCCCACGTCCTGAACGTCACCGAAAGCGCCGATCACACCACCCCCGAAATCACCGCGCTATCGTGGCACAGCCTCGGGCTGGATCAGGAAGCGCTGGATCAGATGCTGCAGGAAGCCGGTGACGAATTTAACAAGCTGAAACAGCAGATTGATGTTTGATAAGGCCTGCGTCAGCGCACAAAACAGTCACAAAACAGCGACTCACAATATCGCCACAAGATCACCGCGATACTCCCCTGAAAAAGGCATTTTCAGGGGAGTATGCGCCAAAAACGCATTCATCTCCTTAGAAACAAAGGGCTTTTAAATATACTCCCTGGGGTATATTTTTTGCTCCCGAAGCCATTTTTGCGCACTACTGGCGTTACAGGCATAAAAAAAGCGGAACCTGTTGCAGTTCCGCTCGTAGGAATACGATGTCGGCAAACTTCAAATCAGCGCAGATCAGTTGCGCTTTTTAGCTGCTTTTTAGGCGCAGTCTTTTATCCACCGCTATTTATCCACTGTATTTTTTATCCGCTGTATTTTTTATCCGGCTGTTCAAAGTTCCGGTGACAGCATGTGCCCGAGTTTGCTGACCTTGGTGTTCAGGTAGCGGTCGTTGTAGGGGTTGCGTTCGATGATCAGCGGCACGTGTTCGGCGACTGTGACTTTTAATCCTTCCATCGCTGACAGTTTGCGCGGGTTGTTCGTCATCAGGCGCAGGGAATGGATGCCCAGATGTTGCAGCATCGGTTCAACGAGGCTGTAATTGCGCAGATCGGCGGCGAAGCCCAGTTTCTGGTTGGCTTCGACGGTATCGGCGCCATCGTCTTGCAGATGATAAGCGCGGACTTTATTCAGCAAGCCTATGCCACGCCCTTCCTGACGCAGATACAGCAAAGCGCCACGGCCTTCGTCGGCAATTTTTTTGAGTGCCATTTCGAGTTGCGGGCCGCAATCACAGCGCAGGCTGAACAAGGCATCGCCGGTCAGGCATTCGGAATGGATACGCGCCAGCACTGGCTTGCCATCGGCGACATCGCCCAGCGTCAGGGCAATGTGTTCTTTGCCGGTCGCAGGTTCGACAAACGCATGCATGCGGAAGTTTGCCCAGGTCGTCGGTAAGTTGCAGGAATCGACGTATTCCAGCGCCAGCTTTTCTTGTTCTACAGGCGGATTGTTGCTTGACATACAGTGCTCGCGAATTCTGTTGAGTGGATTCCCGTCTTGCGGGGCAACGCAATAGCCGTCTATTGCGCTTATCCTGTTGCGGTAAATGCGTCTGTCGATCAGTATTAATACAACTACTGATACAGCGAAGACCAAGAGTATAAACGACCAGAGGCGGATGCGTCTGGCATACCCGATATGGCTCTCGTTAGCGACGTTCTTTGCTTGCTCAAATAAATAGGGATGATGTGGAAAAATACAAGTTGTGCAGCGCTGTCGGCACATGACAAAAAAAATCAGGAATGCGCAACGATCAAATCATCGTCATGCATTCCTGATAGTGGCGATCTGGACGCGATGCCCAGACCGCCGCCTTTTCTAGTTTTTTTACTCTTTATCGCCCAGCAATAAACGCTTCAGTTTGTTATCGGCGACGTTATCGCCTAACCAGATTTTCAGAATCGCGTGCATGGTCAGGTCGTCTTTCAGCGTTTCGCCGATTTGCCGGTTGTTTGAGCGGAACACGGTGCCTTTACCCTGGCTCCAGTCTATCGTCATCACATCGCCGACTTTCCAGTCGCCCATTTTGGCAAAACCTTCGCCCATTGCCATCAATTGGTAAACGAGTTGATTGCGTTCTTCTTTGGTTGTGCTGGAACGGATGTCGGCGAGAAAACGCCGCCCCATCAATTCACTTTCCACTTCTTTCACCATCACCAGTTTCAGGCGCACCGGACCGGGTGACGCCAGCAGATCTGCCGTATTGTTTCTCGGCTTAGTAGTGTACAGGCCGATATTGAAAATCTTGACGCGCTTGATGATGTGCGTGCCACTGCCATTCAGATTCAAACGTTGTCCGTCGATCTGCACCGACTCTTCCAATACCTGCGACACGCCTTCGCTGGCCGCCTGCGCTGACGATAAGCCGCCAGCCAGCCCTGCCACGATCAGCATCATGCGTGCGATCTGCATCATGTGCTTCAGGTGTTTCACTGCTTTCATGAATTACTCCTCAGATTAGTCATTCTCTGCCAGCGCTGGCGATCAGAACATCCGGCTAAGCGTCAGCAGAAACAAATCGCCCTGCGGACGTGAACGTGCTGAAAATTCTTTCAGATACTTGAATTCCACCTGTGTTTTCAGATCATCGGTCTGATAGCTGATCACCGGGCCGAACGACGCTGCACGCGCCTTATTGCCATTGATCAGTGGCAGCGCGCTGGTGCCGTTCGGATCTTTATCGTAGGTCGTCTGCTTCAGGTAATAGCCGTGCAGGCCTGCTTTGACGTTATTGGAAAACTGGTAGCTGCCGACGTATTCGAGATGCAGATACTGACCGGATTTATAGTCGGTATCGCGATTCGCAGTGCTGATGTTGTAAGCCAGGGATGCGGCAAAATCAAAACCGGATTCGGTTGACCAGGCAGCCGATACCAACGGACGGAATGAATACGAATTCATGCCCAGATTCACCTGACTGTTTCTGTCAAAGGAACCGGTCGGCAAATCGACATTCATCGCGGCCACAATCGACAGGCTTTCATATTTCCAGCCGATGAAACCAGCGAGTTCGATATCGCCCAGACCGCTGGTGCTGCCACTGGCCGCTGCGGATGCCTGCGCACCGATTTTTTGCTGAAGCGCAGCAGGCAGCGGCGTTGTGACCGATACCACCACATCGCGCGATTTTTTCAGCAAAGGAATTGCGATATAGGCGCCATAACGCCCGCCAAGTATTGCTTCTTCGCTGATGTAATTGAGCTTGGGAATAATGCCATCAACTTTGATTTTCGCATTGACTGTGCCATTCACGGTCACCGGAATGCCGCTGATATTTTTATGGAAGGCGATGTCATTGCCGTCGCTGCCTTTCACACTGTCGGCACGATAGTTCGCCAGCAACACTTGCCCGTAAGTGCCGGATAAAGGCAGAATCGCCGAGTCCAGATTCCAGAACCCCATAGGTACGGCCACTTCATTGTTTTCTGCCGCCTGCGCTAACGAAGCAAAGCCTGACACGCCAAACAAGACGGTGCTGAGCACAACACGGCGCATGGTGGACTGAGGAAATTTCATTTTTTCTCCTGATGACGACGACCGATTGCCAATGCGCTGCCTCAGAGTGGTCTGAAGTCAGCCATCACGATCGATCCGAATTTATTGTGGGAATACCAAACACGACATGCAGAAAAACTATTTCGGTGCACTGAACCTGATGTCATGACGATGCAAGCGCAGATCAGGTCGCCGATACGGATCGGCTCAATTGCAGAAGTGAGTGTCATCGCGGAAATCGCGATTAGTCGTTCGTGCTTTTCCGCAAAAGAAAAGCAGATGCAAATGATGTAAAAAAAATAGTTCAGACAAACAGGCGTGCTGCCTGACCCGAATGATAACGTGAACCGGCAGATCGTCGTAGCTGCCGGATTTATCAAAAAAATATCAGAAGAAAAAAGAATGATTCTATGAACAATATCTGCCGAGCGCACAAATTTCGCCCTGTTGATAGTGAGGCAGCTATTTATCTGCGGTCTGCGCCAGACGGCAACATAGATTGCGTTTCCGGCATACCATGAAATGATATTTTTAAAAACATTTGGGGGCGATTCCTCTAATCATCCGCGCCAACGGGCATCTGAGGAAAATTTACAACGGACTGCCTGGCGGCTATGAGGGTTATGAGGGATCTGCGGCATCAGACGGACCACCGGATAAGATGTCCTGCGCATGAATCCGATAAAAAAACAGGGCAACAGCAAAGGCTGTGACCCTGTTTTCATACGACACTGTTTCCGGTGCTGCCCCATTACGGGACAGATACAAGCTGTGTCTGACAATACGTATTACAGCCGGTTGGCATCACATTTATTTGCGTTTTAACTGCGACAAATCACGCACCGCACCCCGATCTGCCGACGTGGCCAGTGCCGCATATGCCTGCAAGGCCTGCGAGACATAGCGGTCACGATTGACTGGCAACCATGCCGCATCACCACGTGCTTCCATTGCACTGCGACGGGCGGCGAGATCGGCATCGCTGACACGCAGATGGATAGTGCGTTCAGGAATATTGATCTCGATGATATCGCCCTCTTCGACCAGACCGATCGCGCCGCCTTCCGCCGCTTCCGGCGATGCATGACCGATCACCAGACCAGACGAACCGCCGGAGAAGCGACCATCGGTAAACAAAGCGCAGGCTTTGCCCAGACCTTTGGATTTGATATACGAAGTCGGGTACAGCATTTCCTGCATACCTGGGCCGCCTTTCGGTCCTTCGTAACGAATCACGACCACATCGCCTTCATGCACCGTATCGCCGAGGATCGCTTCAACAGCCGCATCCTGACTTTCAAAGACGCGCGCTTTACCGGTGAATTTCAGAATACTTTCATCGACGCCCGCCGTTTTAACGATACAGCCTTTTTCAGCCAGATTGCCGTACAACACCGCGAGGCCACCATCTTGTGAATAGGCATGCGCTTTATCGCGGATACAACCTGTGCTGCGGTCGGTGTCGTTCTGCTCAAAACGCTCCGATTGTGAAAACGCGACCTGCGTTGGCACGCCGCCCGGCGCGGCACGAAACAATTGCTGAACCGCTGCATCCTTGCTGACGGCGATATCGTATTTCGCAATCGCGTCACCCAAGGTTTTGCTGTGTATCGTCGGCAGTGAGGTATCAAGCAGACCGGCACGTGCCAGTTCGCCCAGAATACTGATGATGCCACCGGCACGATGCACGTCTTCAATGTGGAATTTATCCGTCATCGGCGCCACTTTGCACAGGCAAGGCACTTTGCGTGAAATACGGTCGATGTCTGCCATGGTGAATGCCACACCGGCCTCATTTGCCGCCGCCAGTAAATGCAATACGGTATTGGTGGAACCGCCCATCGATACATCGAGTGCCATCGCGTTTTCAAATGCCGCTTTCGAGGCAATGCTGCGCGGTAAAACCGACGCATCATCCTGCTCGTAATAGCGTTTCGCCAGATCGACGATCAGGCGACCAGCCTGTAAAAATAATTCTTTGCGATCCGAATGCGTTGCAACAATAGTGCCATTGCCAGGCAAGGCCAGACCCAGCGCTTCGGTCAGGCAGTTCATCGAATTCGCGGTAAACATGCCGGAACAGGAACCGCAAGTCGGACACGCTGAACGTTCGATCTCGGCCACATCCGCATCACTGACCGAGCTGTCACCGGCTTTAATCATGGCGTCGATCAGATCGAGCTTGATCACTTTTTTCGCGCCATCCACCACCTTCAGCACTTTGCCCGCTTCCATCGGACCGCCGGAAATAAACACCACAGGAATATTGATGCGCATCGCTGCCATCAGCATGCCGGGCGTGATTTTGTCGCAATTGGAAATGCAGACCATCGCATCGGCGCAGTGCGCGTTGACCATGTATTCAACAGAATCGGCAATCAGATCACGCGAAGGCAATGAATACAGCATGCCGCCGTGGCCCATCGCAATACCGTCATCCACGGCGATCGTATTGAATTCTTTGGCGACACCGCCAGCCGCTTCGATTTCACGCGCAACCAGTTGCCCCAGATCTTTCAGATGCACATGTCCAGGCACGAACTGGGTAAATGAATTGACGACAGCGATGATAGGTTTATCAAAATCGCCGTCTTTCATGCCAGTGGCGCGCCAGAGTGCGCGGGCACCCGCCATATTGCGGCCATGTGTGGTGGTACGTGAACGGTATTGCGGCATAGCTTTCTCCTGCAGAATCAGATGTGGAAATGCCAGAGTGCACTCCGGCGTTATATATGTCAAATATTAAATTTGATGATTATTCATACTTTAATCATATAAATCAAAGGAGTCTGCCGGGATGCTGCATCCACATATTCATGCAGCGTCTGTTTGCCCGACGGTCTTGACCAGTTTAAATGAATTCACCAGCGAAATTAAGGTCAGAGACTGCCCTTTCAAACCATCGGCAGATGCTGCCGCCTGCTCGACCAGCGCTGCATTTTTCTGCGTCATATCATCCATCTGCGTCACGGCATCATTGATCTGATGAATCCCGGCGCTTTGCTCCTGACTGGCGCTGGTAATTTCATGCATGATGTCGGCGACCCGCTTCACGCTGCTGACGATTTCCTCCATCGTATGCCCGGCCTCATCCACCAGACGAGCGCCTTGTTCGATCTGAGACACCGAATCCTGTATCAGATCTTTGATTTCTTTCGCAGCGTCAGCACTGCGGTGGGCCAGCTGTCGCACTTCATTGGCAACCACGGCAAAGCCGCGCCCCTGCTCACCGGCGCGGGTAGCTTCGACAGCAGCGTTTAACGCCAGAATATTTGTCTGAAACGCGATGCCGTCCATCACGGTAATGATGTCCGCTATTTTGCCCGAACTTTGTTTAATCGCGCCCATCGTACTGACCACATTCGCCACTGCGACACCGCCTTTTTCCGCCACTTGCGCAGCAGACATCACGATGTGGCTGGCTTGTTTGGAATTATCGGCGTTTTGTCTGACAGTGGAAGTCAGCTCTTCCATGGACGACGCGGTTTCTTCGAGCGAACTGGCCTGCGTTTCGGTTCGGGAAGACAAATCGGCATTACCAGCCGCCACCTGACTGGCACCGTTGCGAACGTGCTCGGTGGTTTGCTTGATCTGGCCTATCAGTAACTTGATATTCGTTTGCAGGACACGCAATGACTGCGTCACGCGTCCGACTTCATTCGCACCACCAGCCCTGATCGTGACGGATAAATCGCCGGACGTCATGGTCTGTATGCATTCATCCAGCATCAGCAGAGGTTGCACTACTTGCTTTCGCAGGCGCTGCAATATCATTATGGTCGCAGCGCCTGCCAGCACACTTAATCCGGCGATCAGATAATCTGTACCACTGAAATCCGGTGCCAGGCTCAGAACTGTGATCACACTTAGCAATACCAGCATCGCGGTCACATACAAATTAAGTATGGCTCGCACGCTGAGGCCAGAGAAATAAGCGGCTGCTTTAAACAAGGGCGCCCGAACCACGGCTCCACCGCTGATGCGGATAGACTGGTCACCATTCTTTAACGCCGCGTAGGCAGCTTCCGCCGTACGGACTTGCTCACGATCGGGCTTCACCCTTATTGACGTGAAACCGGCGATCCGGCCATCGTGCATCAGGGGTGCGGCAGTCGCCTCGACCCAGTAATAATCACCGTTTTTACAGCGGTTCTTCACCAGCCCGGACCACGCGCGTCCGCTTTTGATCGTCGCCCATAAATCGGCAAAAGCCGCTGGCGGCATATCTGGATGGCGAACGATGTTATGCGGAGAACCGATTAATTCTTCGGCTGAAAAGCCACTGATGCGTACAAAATCATCGCTCACATAGGTAATCCGGCCTTTCATATCTGTTTTAGAGACGATGGTTTCATGATCCTGCAAGACATACTCTTTACCAACAGGTGCAACATAGTCAGACATACGCAAACCTTTACATGCAACAAAAACTGAAAGAGGGAAAAAAATAGCCCGCCATCATGGCATTGCGTAAATTGCTCACCATTGATCATTCTCAAGCTTATGTTGTCACGCTGTTCGCTCAGAACAATTTACAACAACAGCCTGACGTTATTTATTGAATACTGGATCTGGATCAAGATTGGGACTGGTAAAAAAAAACTGAACTGAGATAAGCCACCGATGTGCGGCAGGCGAACGCGATGCTTAAGCTGAAGTTCCTCCCACGTCAGCCGGGCAAATTGAGAGCTGGCACCGCAGGGAGATGGCACGGCATACCGTGCCTTCAGCGCAGCTTGAAATCAGTCTTAATTAAACGAGAAAGTGTAAGTCACATCCACAGCAGACTCATTGCCCGTGCGGCCTATCACTGTGATACGGCGGGTCAGTTGCCAGCTGAGACGAATTGCGCCGCTGGCATCGCCGAGGCCGCGTTCGACGGAAAGCACAAGACCGGGCATCAGACGTTTTCCTACGCTGACCACCTGATCGCTACTGGAAGAACCATTGCCGCTACCGGTCGCACCGGCAACCGTCTGAACCGGAACGTGGGACGATGAGTTCTGTCCGGCAGCACCAATCGAAAATTCATCGAAGCCCAGCCCCTGCACAATATCGCGCGGGATATTACGACTGCCATCGCCCCCAAAAATCGCGGTCGCCGCCGACATCAGCAAAGATGCATCGCCACCGGCCAGCTGATCAGAACCGCGTCCCAGTACCAGCCAGGATAATTTTTCAGCATCAGGCACTGCAGGCTCGGATACCAGCCGCACTTGCGGTGCGGCGACACTGCCCACCACTTCCACCCCGGCCTCGACCGCCAAGCCCTGACGCAAGGCGCGGATATTCAAGCCTGGATTCGCCGGCGGCCCCTGAAAATTCAGGATGCCACGCTCAATCGCCAGCTGTTGTCCGTAACCTTCGTACACACCTTTGACCGTGTTGATCGTTCCGGTCGCCTGCAAGGGACTGCCATCAATTGAGCGCATACGCAAGCTACCCGCCAGCCCGGTGTCCAGCCCGCGACCGACGAATACGAAACGCGGCCCCATATCAAAGCTGACATCAACGCGGGTTTTCAGGCCTTTTTTGACTGGTACGGCATCCGTTGCTTTAGCCTCACGTTTATCCGACTTCCGTGTGACATGAACATCGTCCGATAAACTTGGCGGCGGCATTTTAGGCAATTTGAAATAAGCACCATCGGCCAGCACTTTTCCGGTCAGACTCCAGATATTTTTCGACTCGATGATACTGGCCTGACCTGACACCACCAGCCAGCGGTCTTTTCTTTGCAGCATAGGGAATTGCTGCCATTGCGCCTGTATCGATCCTGTTTCTTTACCGATGTCAATCTCGCCGCTGGCATTGAATTCCCCGCGCTTGCCCAGCATGTCCGTACCTTTAAACTGTGCATGCGGCGGCAGCATGGTCACTGTATTGGAAAATTGCAGCTGACTGAGCGTCAGACGATTATCTTCGATATGCGCTTCCAGCAAACCATGAGGCAGTAACAGGCCCTCAGAAGCGAACGCGAGTTCCAGATCGCGCCCGCTGACATCGGCACGATAACGCGGTTTACCCATCGTGCCAGCCAGCGCACCGTCGAGGCTTAATTTTCCTTTCAGTACCAGTCCCGGATTAATGGATGGCCCCAGCCATTCAAGATCCGGGATCAAAGCCTTGATGCGTCCGTTCAATGCTGCGCCGGGCGAAATCATCCAGCGCCCATCCTGTTTGCTCAGGAAAGAATCCGCGTTCATTTCCCACTGTCCGAGACGGGCACCATCAGCGGTTGCCGACAGCTGCAGGCGTTCGCCATCCGTGCCGGCAACCAGACCGCCCATGCGTAATTGCATCTGTACATTGCGTATGCCTAAAGGAACCGGAGTACCGGTACCGTCAGGATCATTGAAGCGCAAATCCCCGCTTTGCCGCTCGATACGGATATCCCCGCGCACACTGTCCTTCAGTTGCAGATCCCATCTGGTATTGAGTTTCAGATTTCCGGTGACCGTGTATTGCGGCCGGAACAGGTGAATGATATCGAGCAGACGCACATCGGTCATACTGCCCTTCGTGCTCAGCGTGCCAGGCAGCCATTCAAACTGATCCAAGGTCAGCTTTGCCAGTTCGCTTTGTAACTGCAGACTGCCGAGACGCACCGAATCCGGCGTGATCTGCAGACTGGCGGGACTCACTAAACGCAAATCCGGTTTCCCCGCCAGCGTCAGCGACTGCAATTGTCCTTTCCAGTCCCAATGACTCAGGTCATTTTTAGCGCCTGCGCTGAGCGCGCCATTTGCTGCCAGATGCAACTGCTGTTTGCCGCTGAACGATATGTCCGCCTGCAAAGTATGGGCGGCTTTTTTTCCTTTGAGCTGCAGCTGCAACTGCCGTATTTTTTCGGCCTGCACAACTCCGGTCAGATCGGTATCATTCAGCGCAGGCAAATCGCCGCCCAGGTGCTGTGCACTGATATCCCCTTCAATCTGACCGTCGAGTCCTTTGCTCAGGCTGAGCTTGCCGGATAATCTGGCAACGGTATAATTTTTGTTATTGTGTGAAAAACTGAGTTGCTCTGCATCGGTGCTCACGCTGCCCGCCAGATCGTTGAAACGTCCCAGCAATTGCACATCCGCTTTTAATTTGCCACCGAAGGCGAGTAATCCGCTGCCAAACAGACTATTCAGACTATTGAGTTCTGATAATTCCGGTGCATCCAGATTCAGCGTCAGGAGGTCGCCCGCAGCCCCCCAGGCACCCTGCCCTTTCAACGTATTTTTACCCCAGCGCAGATCCATCTGCCGCAACATGAGCTGCTGATCCTGACGCCATTGCAGATCGACATTTCCCTGCACCGGCTGTCCTGCATATTGCCCTTGCAAGGCAGGCATTCTGAACTGTAACTGCACACGCGGCTGCAATTGTCCATCGCTGCTGAATTCCGCCTGCAAGCGTCCGGCAGGTGCCGCGACCCAGCGCGCCGGGTCAAAATTGCTGAGATGCCCCTTAACATGAAATACCTGATTGCCGCTGAAAGCAATCTCCCCCTTCGCCTCGAGGCGGGATTCTTCCGCCTGCAATTCAAATTTGCTCAGACTCAGCACCAATTTATTCAGATCGTAGCTGAGTTCGGTGTTCAGCCTTGCTTTAGCATCAGTCAGTTGCGCCTGCGTCAGTATGGTCTGATCTGGCGCGGTCTGTACTTTTGCGCTGCCATTGATGTTTGTGCTGTGCAAGCGCTGATCGATTTGTTTCAGATCGATATTCGTCAGGCTCAGTTGCGCTTGCGCCCGGGTGGCTCCCGCCTGTAGCTCAAGACTCGCATCGCCACGGATCTGGCCCTGACTACCGGCTTGCACCATCAGATGGCTGACATCGAGATGCGTCCCCTGCCATTTCAGTCTGGCACTGACAGAACGAAGCGGTATCACATTCCGGTTAAGCGGACCGGCGGCGGCATTGGTGATGGAAACGTCGCCTTCCACAAGGTCGGCGGCGGGAGCAATATTTTTTTCTGCGTCTTTTTTAATGCTACTTTTTACCTTCGCTTCCGCAATATTTTTTTCAGTATTCTGAGGTGTGCTTTGCTGCACTTTTTGCGCCGTCTGTGGCCGCAGATCTGCCAGCAGACGTAAATCGGCTGCCGGTGCTGCACTGGCCCAGGCAGCCGGATTGAAATGCTGAATATCGACGTGGGCGCTTTTGAATATCTGCGCATCAAACGGTGCAATCACAGCCCTGGCGGAGCCATTCAGATGAGCTGTCTTTTTATTCGTCAGTAGTTTTTTTTCTGCATCGCTGGCAGGTCCCTGCGGAATGGATTTTTCCTGTAATTTTGCCTGCAAAGCAAGTTGTATTTCCTGCAGGCTGCCAGCGACCTGAAGCTGCGCCGCGACTGGTAGTACGTCGGCTCTGACCTGCCCCTGTATTAGTGCATTGCCCTTGATTGCAAATGGGCGCAGACTTGCCATCGTTGCGTCTGTCACGCTGGCATTTCCCCACGGCGAACTCAGTGCCAGTTGCGCCCGATACTGTTGCGCGACGAATTCTAAAGTTCCCTTCAGCGCGGTCAGCGTCACGATTTCTTTTTGTTTGCCACCAGCGAGAATATCGGCCACCACCAAACGCCCCAGCGCCAGCTCACGCGCCTGCAATGCAAATGGCAAACCAAGATCAGCGGGTAAGCTTACAGGCGTGTTGCTCGATGCTGTCGCGACCCGCAAAGAACTGGCCTGTAAGCGATCGACCAGCACTTGCTGATGCCACAAAGCGGCAGGCTGCCAGCGTAATTGCACACCACTGGCTCTGATCTCCAGCGTTGAGGTTTTCAGCGATAACTCATCAATCTGAATATCGTCGCCGATACTGCCCTGCACACCGCTGGCTTTGAAACTGCCCAGACTTACATAATCGATCAGCGCAAACAGACTGCGACTGCCGCTGTCAGTTTTTACCAGCCAGGTCAGTAGCAGACCAGCGCTCAGTAACAGCAACACCAGCGTTACCAAAAGACGCGACAACCATGAACGCCGCCGGCGTGCTGGCTGAGTATCTGCAGTCGTCTGCTCTGCTGGGGTCTGTGGCTCTTGGTGTCCGGTGTCGTTCATATCAGAAGGCGATCGCAATAGAAAAATCCAGACGCGCTTTTCTGGTCTGCAGACCATAAGCAAGATCCAGCGCGATCGGCCCCGCCGGTGTGTGATAACGGCCACCGGCACCGACCGATTTACGCAAACTGAAATCCTTCCAGCTGTCAGCAGCGTCACCGGCATCGACAAAGCCGGCGATACCCCAGGTGCTGTTGAGCCAGTGCACATATTCAGCGCTGGCGACACCCATCACACGACCACCGGTAACCGCACTCGGATGCTGAACACCCAGACTTTGGTAGGCATAACCGCGCACCGTTGAACTGCCACCGGTACGGAATAAATAATCTTCCGGAATACCTTCATTTTTGGGCGAAAAGACCTGCCCGGCTTCGGCCCGCAGAATAATACTGTCACTGCGGCCAACCGGTATCCAGCGATGGTATTTGCCGTAACTGCGGATAAAACGCTGATCCGATAACAAGGCTTTTTCCGAAATATCCAGATCGAACTGATAAATCTCACCGCGGCGTGGTGCAAACGCATTATCGATATCACGCCAGGTCCAGCCCACGCTGGCAACCAGTGCCTTGCTGACGCTATCGTCTTCGCCGTCCACTGTTTTTCTTTCGCGTATCAGTTTCAGCGCCAGTCTTTGTTCGATATGGCCGTGGGTATTCGTACGTTTGATCCCGACTGCATTGCGCAGGGAATTGACGCCGGATACGTCCTGCCTGTCAAGAATCACCCCGAACGAATCAAGTTTATTGTCGTAAGGCGGCAAATAGATATCGGCATAACCAAGCTGGCGTTTCTGCTCTATCCGTATCGCACTGCGCAGATCCCATGCTCGCTCAAGGATGTCGCGGTCGCGGTAAGCAACTTCACCACGAAAACCGGTGTTGCTGCTGTAACCGACACCGAAACTGAGGTCACGCGCTTTACGCTCAATCAGATTCACATCAACCGGTACGGCGCTGGCTTTTTCAGGATCGGCATCGATCGATACGGCTACCGTTCCGAAATAAGGTGAGTTTTGTAAATTACGCTGAAACTCAAGCAGGCGGCTGCGTGAATACGCTTCGCCGCGCAGCGGTGGCCGGTAACGATCGAGTAACCATTGCGGATAGCGCTGCAGGCCTGTGACCCTTAATTCGCCCAGAAAAAATGGCGGCCCGCTGTCAACGTCAACCTGTAAATCAGCGCGGTACTGATCGGCATTGACATTCGCTGCACTCTCCGTAATCTGCGCAGCCGCATAGACATCTGAGCGCAGCGTTTCGGTCAACTGGGTTTTGGCCTCGCGCCAGTCGGATTCGCGAAAAAATTGCCCGACACCGAGTCCCCAGTCCTGAATCAGTGCCTGATGCCGCTGCTTCGCACGCGGGTCGCCCGCGGCCAGCGTCGCGGCAAAGTCGCCCTGAAAAGTAATATTCACATTTTCTATCAGCGTACGCTGCCCGGCATCGACCATCACTTCGATCATTTTTCCGGCAACGCCGGCATCGCTTGCCTCTGCCGCATCCGCGGATATGGCAGTGTTATCAGCATCGTCGAGATTCAGATTACGGAACTCTGTTTTCGGCGAAAAATAACCTTCGGTTGCCAGAATGCCGTTGATATCCTGGCGCAAGCGACGGATCAGCGCGGGCGTAATGTTCTGCGCTTCGCTGTTGCCGGAAAACTCGGCGATATGCTCGCGCAGTAAATCCGCCCAGTCAGTCTTTGCTGCCTGTAAACGAAAACGTCCGCTGATACTGCGGACGAATGGTTCCGTTTCGTTTTCTTTGTTATTTTCCGCTCCTGCGGTCGCCGCAGGCACCTGCGCTGCAGGTGAGAGCGCAGACGCTACTGGCTCCTGCGCCAGAGCAGGTGCGGCCGCCGCAGCTGCCGCGTACAGCAGCCAGCCGGAAAAACCCAGGCATTTGCGAATAGGTATCATGCTGACTTATTTTGTTGCGAGCCCGACGCGGTTGATACCCAGTTTTTTTGCCTCGGAAATCACCTGCACCACGTCGTCATAGATGATGCCTTTATCCGCAGAAACCAGCACCGACAGATCAGGCTTTGCCTCGTGATATTCGCGTAATTTCAACAGCAGTTGCTGGCGGTTTTTCGCCTGCTCTTTGCTTTCCTGAAGATTATTACCGTTGCTGCCGTTCTTGCTGTTGATGCTGATGGTGGCAAGCTCATTCGGCCGCAAAGTGACTTCGATATATTCAGACGGCGGCTGCGTTGACTGACCGGCCGTCGGCAAATTGATTACGCTGGGATTTGTCATCGGCGCGCACACCATGAAAATCACCAGCAGCACCAGCATCACGTCGATGTAAGGCACGACGTTAATCTCGGCCTTGAATTTGCGTTTACGTTCGCCACGCAGATAACTCATGCTGACTCACTTTGTATTAGCGTGACTGACGCTGAAGAATATTCGAGAACTCTTCAATAAAGGTTTCAAAGCGAATCGCCAGACGATCAATGTCGTGCGAATAACGGTTATACGCGAGTACCGCCGGAATCGCAGCAAACAAACCGATCGCCGTCGCAATCAGCGCCTCGGCAATACCCGGTGCCACGGCTGCCAGCGTCGCTTGCTGCACATTCGCCAGACCACGGAAAGAATTCATAATCCCCCAGACGGTACCGAACAAACCAATGTACGGCGACACTGAACCGACCGAAGCGAGGAAAGATAAATGCGCTTCCAGCATATCCATTTCACGCTGATACGCGGCGCGCATCGCACGCCGTGCGCCATCGAGCATCGCGCTGGCATCAAGCGAAGCTTTATTGGCGTTTTTGACTTTGTGGTATTCACTCATACCGGCCTCGAAAATACGTTCGAGTGAACCGGTTTTATCACGGCCGCGACGATTGCTGGTGGCATCCTGATACAACTCCACCAGATTGCCACCGGACCAGAAATTCCGCTCAAACACCTCGGTCTGCGCACGCGCCTTTTTGATCGCAAACATTTTGCTGAAGATATACGTCCAGCTGGTCAGAGAAACGCCCAGCAGAATCAGCATCACCAGTTTCACCAGAACAGAGGCATTGCTGATCAGGCTGAAAAAAGAAAGGTCTTGAGTAACATTCATAATGAATCACAGTTGAGAACAACAAATAACAAAGAGTAAAAAAACTATCCCGCCGGCCGGGCTATGCCGTCAACCGCATCAGGTATGGATTTTTTCAACGACCACATCCGGAATCGCTGCGGGCCGCAGGCTGTTTGCACCGACGCAGCCGACTTTGATCGTACCGCTGGCCAGCAGACGCTCGCCGCACCAGGCTTCCTGCGCAAACAGGATCGATGCCCGTCCCAGTTTTTCGACCACGGCAGTGATACGGAGTTCATCATCGAGTCTGGCGGGTGCATGATACTCGACTGTGCTTGCTTTGACGACAAACATTACCTCATGCGTCTGCTTCAGTTCCTGCTGGTGAATGCCGGTGGCGCGCAGCCATTCGGTACGGGCGCGCTCAAAGAACTTCAGATAATTCGCATAAAAAACGATACCGCCAGCGTCCGTGTCTTCGTAATACACACGCACATTCCAGTTAAAATTTTTCATCATCAACCGCCGTTTCGGCTTTCTTCTCTCGTATGACGTGATTTCTATCACGCAATTTACTGCATAATTTTTACAAAACAGGGGGAGTATCTGCCTTTTTCGCCTTAACGTCAGCATCGACAAAGGACTTTAAAATATACTCCCCCCAGTATTATTTCAGCAAAAATCCGCTTAAACGAGGTTGCGCTTGATATTCAACGGACCAAAGCCCTGGCAGGTCGGCATCATCTCGATATAGTTGATATTGACATGCGCCGGCAAAGTGGCGATCCAGTATGCCGTTTCAGCGATATCAACCGCGGTCAATGGCACCGTGCCTTCATAGACTTTCGCGGCGGCATCATCGTTGCCACGGAAACGTACATTCGAAAATTCCGTCCCGCCACATAAGCCCGGTGCAATATTCGTGGTACGCACGCCGGTACCCGCCATATCTGCCCGCAGATTTTTGGTGAACTGATCGACAAAGGCTTTTGTCGCGCCGTATACATTGCCGCCCGGATACGGGGTCGAGCCGGCGATGGAGCCGATATTGATGATCATGCCGCTGTTACGTGCCACCATATCCGGCAGAATCGCCCGCGTGACTGTGACCAGACCTTTGGTGTTGGTGTCTATCATGGTTTCCCACTCTTCCTGCGACGCCAGATGGGCGGGTTCGGTTCCCAATGCCAGACCGGCATTATTGATCAGCACATCGATCGTTTTCCAGTCCGCAGGCAAATCCGCCAGCGCCTGCAGTATCGACGACTTTTGCGTCACATCCATCGTCACTGGTAATAACTTGTCGCCCAGTTCTGCATGTAAAACAGACAGACGTTCGAGCCGGCGGGCGGCGGCGATGACCCGATGACCTTCGCGTACAAATTTACGCGCCATTTCCTCACCAAAACCTGAGCTTGCACCTGTAATTAATACGATCATGCTGAAATCCTTTATGCCATTGAATAAAAAATGCGCTTGTCTGCCGTGTGTACTGTCGTTGAAAACAAATATCTGTCAGTTATCTATTTTAAGTGCTTTTGTGCTGCAGGTCAGGGCATACGCGTGCTCAGGCAATCGAAAGCGCCCGTTTTTTAGCAAAATAACCATGCCTTTGATCTGCGGATGAGTGGCTTGCCCATTCAGAGCGCATCACGTAAAATCTCAGCACCATTTTGTCTCACGTGACTGGCGAAATTGTGGTTGATCCTGATACAGGCAACGGCAAAAGATGGAGATCCATCGGGAAGCGTGAGATGTCGGGGTTGTTATGTAACTTAACCCCAGCCGTGCGCCTGGGTAGCCTGATGGTAAAAGTAGTGAGGCTGCCTCTCTTCGTCCGCGTCAGACTGACACCTCGCTGAAGACAATCACCAATCCCGTTTGTTTAACTCGTTACTCACTTGTTCGACTCACCCTCACGATAATCAGGAAAACCATGTTTGCAAAAAACCATACGCTCGCCAATATCGATCCCGAATTGTTCGCGACGATACAATTAGAAAATCAGCGTCAGGAAGATCACATTGAGCTGATCGCATCTGAAAACTACACTTCGCCAGCCGTGATGGAAGCACAAGGCTCACAGCTGACCAACAAATATGCCGAAGGCTATCCTGGCAAACGTTACTACGGCGGTTGCGAACACGTCGATGTCGTCGAGCAACTGGCGATTGACCGCCTGAAACAACTGTTCGGCTGCAACTTCGCCAACGTGCAACCAAATTCAGGCTCACAAGCCAATCAGGGCGTATTTTTTGCCTTGTTAAATCCAGGCGACACCATCATGGGCATGAGCCTCGCTGAAGGTGGCCACCTGACGCACGGCATGCCGCTGAATATGTCGGGTAAATGGTTCAATGTTGTGTCTTACGGCCTGAATGCACAGGAAGACATCGATTACGATGCAATGGAAAAGCTGGCGCGCGAAACCAAACCAAAACTGATCATCGCCGGTGCTTCTGCATTTGCACTGCGTATTGATTTTGAACGTTTCGGCAAAATCGCCAAAGAAGTCGGCGCGTATTTCATGGTCGATATGGCACACTATGCGGGCCTGATCGCCGCTGGCATGTATCCGAATCCGGTGCCGTTTGCTGACGTCGTCACTTCCACCACGCATAAGAGCCTGCGCGGTCCACGCGGCGGTATCATCCTGAGCAATGACGAAACCATCGCCAAGAAAATCAATTCCGCTATTTTCCCTGGTATTCAGGGTGGCCCGCTGATGCATGTGATCGCTGGTAAAGCCGTGGCGTTCAAAGAAGCGCTGTCACCAGAGTTCAAAGAATATCAGCAACAAGTGATTAAAAATGCTGCTGCGCTGGCAAAGACACTGACAGAACGCGGTCTGCGCATCGTTTCCGGTCATACTGAATCTCATGTGATGCTGGTGGATCTGCGTCCTAAAGGTCTGACAGGTAAAGAAGCAGAAGCGATTCTCGGCACTGCGCACATGACCTGCAACAAAAACGGTATCCCTAACGATCCGCAAAAACCGATGATCACTTCCGGTATCCGCCTTGGCAGCCCGGCATTCACTACCCGCGGCTTCAAAGAAGCGGAAGCAATCAAAGTCGGTCATCTGATTGCTGACGTACTCGATAATCCACATGATGCGGCTACCATAGAACGCGTTAAAGCAGAAGTGAAAAAACTGACCAGCGCTTTCCCTGTGTACGCGAAGTAATTTCTGCTCGTCATTAAAACGCCACTCTGCTGAGTGGCGTTTTTTTAATTTGCGCTGCCTGACAGCGCAGCTCAACCACTACGGCTCTATTCATGAAATGTCCTTACTGCCACCATCCTGATACTCAGGTCGTCGATACCCGCGTTTCCGAAGAAGGCAATGTTATCCGTCGTCGTCGTCGCTGCGCACATTGCGATAAGCGTTTCACCACATATGAACGGGTGGAACTGGTGATGCCCGTCATCGTCAAGAAAAATGGCAGCCGTACCGAATATGAATCAAATAAGCTGCGCGCCAGCTTTATGCTTGCGCTGCGCAAACGCCCGGTTTCCGCAGAAGCGATCGACAGCGCGATTCAGCGCATAGAAGAGAAACTACTCTCCAGCGGCGAACGGGAAATCATGTCCGTTCATCTGGGCGAGCTGGTCATGCATGAATTAAAACGCCTCGATAAAATCGCCTATATCCGTTTTGCGTCTGTCTACAAGAGTTTTAAAGACATCTCTGAATTCGCTGAAGCGATACAGGAAGTGAATGTCGATAACAGAACTGCCAAGAAATAAAAAAATACATGGAACACATGAACACCGCCGGCTGGCTGGTCGCCGCCTTTGCTGTGCTGATCACCGGTATCTCCAAATCCGGGCTGGGTGGTGCATTGGGCGGCCTGGCTGTCCCATTTCTTTCGCTGTGGATTTCACCGCGTGACGCTGCAGCGGTCATGCTGCCTATCCTGATCGCGATGGATATGGTCGGCATCCGCGCCTGGAGTGGCAAAGCCGACTGGCGCGATCTGAAAGTGCTGATACCGGGTGCCATTGTCGGCATTGTGCTGGGGACGCTGGCCTTTGGCGTCATGTCTGACCGGCTGGTCAAAGGAATGATAGGGCTGATCGCCGTCGGCTTCACGCTCGACCGGCTGTTGCGTCATCGCGGTCAGGCAACAACAGAACAACGTCCGCCACGCATGTTCGGCTGGTTCAGCGGCATCGGCGCCGGCTTTACCAGCACCCTGGCGCATGCGGGCGGGCCACCGGTGATGATTTACCTGCTGTCATGGCGGCAGCCACGGGAAACCTTTGTCGCGACCACAGTCTTTTTCTTTTCCGTCATCAATCTGGCGAAGCTGCCTTTTTACATCGCGCTCGGCCTGTTCAGCATCGACACACTGAAGATGTCGGCGATACTACTGCCGCTGGTGCCTGCCGGCGTGTGGATAGGTATGCGATTACTGACACGCATACCGGAGCGTCCGTTTTATCTGTTCGCAACCGCCGCACTCGGGCTATCCGGCGTCAAACTATTGTGGGATGGATTGATGGCGTAGTCCGGCGTCTTCTGAGCCCGGCAGCTCCCTCTTCTGTCTGATTTTTTTCGGCCCGGAAACCGGCTTGCGCCAATCCCGTCGCAAGAATTAGCGCTGAGACTGACACAGTCAACAGCAAAAAATCCTGATGCTTTCTTAATATCGGCTGTGGTACGCTGGACGAATGAACAAACTCACCGCCCTCCTGCAGCGATCACATTCTCCGTTAAAGGATAGTTTTTCCGTCCTCTTACTGCTGGCATCCGCCAGCGGCGTCAATGCGCTGATTGACCCTTATGTTTCGCTCACCAGCCAGTCCATGATCTATGTGCTGGCGGTGGTGATTGCGGCATACCGGTTGAGCTGGGTTTATTCGGTCAGCTGCGCGCTCGCTGCAGTCGCTGCGCTGAATTTCTTTTTTGTACCACCGCGCTGGACCTTTCGCATCGATCAGTCGGAACATTTGATTGCGCTGATCACGATGATGGTACTGGCCCTGGTGATCCATCATCTGACATCCGGTTTACGCCGCGAAACCGAGATCGCGCATCTGAACGAGCAACGCGCACGCCAGTTACAACATCTGGCGGTGCAACTCGCCGCATGCAAGACCGCCGAAGATATTTCAGCGCTGGGGCAACAAGCATTCGACGCGTCGTTTGCCGGACCGAATCTGCTGTGCCTGAACGATGCCAGCGGCAACTTACACTGCCGCGATGAGCTGCCCGCGACCATCCGTGATGGCATGGTGTGCTGCATGAAAGAAGGCAGCGTGATCGGCGCTGGCACCAACCGTTGGTCTGATCTGGATGCGTGGTATTTACCCATAGGCGATCAACACCCGCACGGGCAAATGCTGGGCGCCGTGTGCATACAAGCCGTTGCGCGCGATGACAGCAGCGGCCGTCAGCATGCCGAAGCGCTTTGTACGATACTGGCGCAGGCGCTCTTGCGTTTGCGGCTGAACGCCAGCATTCTGGCCGCGCAACGCGAAACAGAGCGCCAGCAATTACAGGGCATATTTTTAGCGGCGGTCTCGCATGATTTGCGAACACCCTTAGCCGTCGTCGTTGGTGCCGCATCCGCGCTGCAACTTCAGCATGCCAAACTCAGCACAGCCGAACAAGAACACCTGCTCGACAGCATCATCAAAGAAGCCGGATATTTATCAGCGCTGACAGAAAACACCCTGCAACTGGTGCGCCTGGAAAACACGCCGCAATCACTGGTGCGGGATTGGGAATCCATAGAAGAAATCATCGGCAGCGTACTGGCACGGGTGCGCCAACATGACACAAACAAACGCATTCAGCTTCAGCTTCCGAAAGGCCTGCCATTGGTCAGAGTCGATCCGGTGTTGATTTCGCAACTGCTGGCAAATTTGCTGGAAAACGCCCTGAAATATACCGATGGCGACATACAACTGCACGTCAGCGTTCAGGGCGCACAAGGTTCTGATGAACACAATGCCGATCAGCATCAGCAATGGATGTGGATCTCGGTGAAAGACAGCGGCAAAGGCATACCGGCACACGAACAACTCAGTATTTTTGAACCCTATGTGCGTGGCGATCACACCGATCGCAGCAGCCAGCGCGGCTCAGGACTCGGGCTCGCCGTCTGCAAAGCCATCGCAACCGTGCATGGCGGCAATCTGGTGCTGAACCAACCGCAGGAAGGCGGCAGCGAATTCAGTTTGCAGTTACCGCTGGATGCACAGCCCCCCATCGTCGCAGGAGAGCTGTCATGAGCATCCGTGTGTTAGTGGTGGAAGACGACAAAGAGATACGCTCACTGATACAGGCGTCGTTGTCTGTCGAAGGTTTTACCGTGCAGACCGCTGTCTCTATCAGCGAAGCCAGCGCCATCTTAAAACACGCGCTGCCAGACGTCGTCGTGCTGGATCTGGGCCTGCCCGATGGCAATGGCGCAGACCTGGTACGCCATGTGCGCAAGCAAAGCAATCTGCCGATTCTGATCGTTTCAGCCAGACATCAGGAAACCGAAAAAATTGCCCTGCTGGATGCCGGTGCAGACGATTATCTGACCAAGCCATTCAGCGTCGGCGAAATGCTGGCGCGCATCCGGGTCGCCTTGCGCCACCGGGGCACCAACGTGCCCGCCGCCACGACCGAGTACACGCTGGATGGCTTACACATCGATCTGAGCACCCGCCTTGTCGAACGCCACGGTGAGGTTCTGCATCTGACCAAAACCGAATTCAGCTTACTCGCACGTCTGGTGCGCAGCAGCGGCAAAGTCGTCACACACCGCCAGCTGCTGGTCGATGTCTGGGGCGAAGAATTCATCGACCACACGCATTACCTGCGACTCTACATGGCACAGCTGCGCGCAAAAATCGAAGACAACCCGACCGAACCCCGCTACCTGCTGACAGAAACCGGCGTCGGCTATCGCCTGGCCGCCATCTAGCGCCGGCATTGCTGGCTGACGCAACCTTTCCCAGTACATCTAGATACTCCAACACGTCGCTAGCCTATTTTTCAAAGTCGATGTAACCTCATCGGCACCTAAGTAAATTATTAAACTATGACCTCACAAGCATATGATCGAGTTTTGATAGAAGATCGTACATACGGCTCTCGTAACTACCCGCTCGAGTCACTTAGCCCCACATGGGAAGAAATACTCTTGCCATGTGCGACTCGTCCTATCTTCCCTATTCGCACCACATCATGCAGACGCGGATACGTAGCGACATGGCTAGTTGAGGATAGAAAGCTATTCCTTGTTGAAGTTGCTCAGGAATGTAATCCCCTCGGCAAAACTGAAGCTGCGAATATGCTAGCTTCGTTTGGGGTAGAACGTGTGCCTGCCAGTTGGTACACAGGGTATCTACACTGTCCCGCTGGAAAGTATTTGCCAGAAAAATCCAAGATTTATTCACCATACTATGAACAATGGCGAGTTCTAAGTTTCGTGAACGGTATTCTGGTAGAAGACAATTTGCTTAAGCAGGAACTTGTGTTTCCGAGAGAAACTTAACCTACTAGGTTACGATGATTCCATCGATATAGTCTGCTGGTTATGCTGATTTCGATGGCCTGAATAATCAATGAAAACCGAGAATCTTATTGTTCAAAGTTGAAATTTACAAACACTTCTTTTAAAAATATTGAGGTACTACGATGGCACTGTCTTCAGACATCAAGGAAACTAAAGCCAACTTGCTGTTGGCCGCGATGAAAAATTATATTTTTGAGTTGAGCGCCAAAAATTTTAGTGACCCTTACGACGACGATGCACTATCTTTGGTGATAGAAACATGGCATGCCGCACTGAAGGATTTCCACAAGAGTGCAATAGAATCAAAAGTAAAACGTAATTCAATAATTGGCTCAATCGAGAATCTTCCTGATTTAGAAAATATCATTAAATTTTCAGACCTCATGATTTCTGGTGATGCCTTGTACCTAATGCACTGCGCCTTGGTGAACGAAAATCGAAAGTCATTAGAGTTTCCACCAGTGAATTTCGAGGACATGGAAGGACATAAGGAAAAGTGGCTCAAGAAGCAGGAACTTGAACTTGAAGAGTGGTACAAAAGTAAACGTGAACAAGAGGAAGTTCAACGACTCTCATACGAAGAAAGAGAAGCTATTCGTTCGAGCTTTTATCGTGATCAATGGTTTCAATTAAAAAATAGAGCCATCAGGATGCAAAACGAACAGCTTGTCGAAAATAATCACCAGAAATAGTTCACCAAAGAGGACTTAAAATCAACGACACTTTGGAAAGACAAATAAAGAACAGGATGCCGAAAAAAGCTTGTACAACCGAGTTTAAAGAAATAGCCGTCAAACGTATAACTGTGGAAACAACATTAAAAGAATCTGGCCGCATGAAATTTACCTAATGGCGAACTAATTACCGAGGAAAGCTCATGTTTGTCCGATACGTGCGACTTCAGTTGAAAAGTGCAACAAGGGAATGGTTAATTTTTCAATGCTACGTTAAGATGCAATCTTACTAACTAAAATCAAATTTGCTGCATGAGCAATCGCCCGTACTATTTCGCATATGGTTCAAACATGGCAGCCGAGAGGCTGAGCGCGAGAGTGCCATCCGCTCGGTTCGTGTGCATTGGTGAGCTTATTGGACATTCACTCAAGTTTCATAAACCAAGCAAGGATGGTTCGGCAAAGTGTGATGCCGCATCAACTGGAAACAGTGCTGACCGCGTGTATGGCGCGGTATTTTCAATTCTCGAAAGTGAATTGCTGCGGCTCGATACATTCGAAGGCCGAGGCTTTGGATATGATCGAAAATCCGTTTTATTGATTACCGAGAGTCTCGGCAACATAGAGGCAACAACCTACTTAGCAACCAAGTGCGATTCATCTTTGCTCCCATTCGATTGGTACAAAGAACATGTCGTGCGTGGAGCAAAAGCAATCGGTCTTCCTGAGAGCTATGTCGCTTTGATCGAGGCCGTGGCATGCGTTGTTGATCACGATATAAAAAGGCGCGCCACTGAGCTGGCAATTTATGGCTAAGAATTCCTCCCTTCGCGTGCTGGAAGCCGCGAAATAACTAGCAGCGCCTCTCGTCTGGAATGTCAAATCGAATCCAAATATGGCCTACGACTATAAGAAATGGAAATTGCGAATGAGTGAGAGACAGGATTTATCATCCTCACTTGTACATCTGACTAGACCGGCAGAACTTGAGGGAAACAAATTCTCTGCCGTTGACGTTTTACTAAAAATACTGAGAGATAAAAAAATTATTGGAAGTACGGCTGAAAAAGGGTTCATTCGTGGAAATCGAACTGCTGTTTGCTTTCAAGACGCCCTACTATATTCCATTGCCCAAAATCTTAAATTTGAAAAAGAGCTTACAGAAGCGAATGGTGGTCGTCATCGATATTCCGGCTGTGGCTTAGTATTTTCAAAGTATTATCTGTATCAAAACAAGTGTCGCCCTGTAATCTACGACAGTGTAGAAGAAGGAAAGAAATACTTGAAAGAAAGCGAACTTTTCCGGCTCGTTGCGTTTGATTTAACAAATACAAAAAATATTATCGACTGGTCTCACGAAAGAGAATGGCGTTTAGCCGGAAATTTTGACTTCAAAATTGAGTGGTCTGCCGTATTACTTGAAACAAAAGATGACTACCGTGAATTCGTAAGAAAATGCATGTTGCCAGAAAATGAAGGAATTCTGGAAAAGGTGTGTGGGATAATTGTTCTTGATGCTCTTCTAATGTAACAATTTCACAAGCCAATCAACTGATACCAGCATTATCCAGCCAGAGTCAGGCTCACACTCCACCGCGTCTCACAACCTCAAAACGCCAAAAATATACTCCCCGGAGTATGTTTACAAGCCCAATGTTTCTGGAGAGATTAAGGGTGTTTTATTAAAAACAGGGGGGGAGTATGTACAGTGAGAGCATTTTCCCCACGGATTTGGGCCCATGCGTCTGTGCGCCTAACTGATGTGATGCCTCGACGTATTTGAGCCTGCGACGAACGCAGGCAGGCTCCTGTTGTTGCACTGTATTTTTAATCCGTATAACGAAAAAAAGCTATACCAGATAAGGGCTTGCGAGGCATTGGAACTTGTTGCTTATTTTTCACCTATCTGATATTTTGCCAATTTGCACTTTAAAACAAGTTAGGCCTAAAAGGAGCCTCCATGTCCGCGAAGCAATGGGAGTCGTATGAAGAGGTAGCAGCCCATCTTCTCAACCAGTTTGCCGAACACTTTGGACTCGGCCGGTTTGAGGGAAAGCAGATCGTCGCCGGCCAAAGTGGAACCGAATGGGAAATTGATGCAAAAGGCTGCGCTGCCGACGGCAGTCACTTTGTCGTAGTTGAGTGCAAGCGCCACACCAAATCTGGAATCAGTCAAGCGATTACAGGCGCGTTGGCATGGAGCATTCAAGACATAGGTGGCTCTGGTGGAATCCTCGTCTCGCCCATCGGTCTTCAAGATGGCGCAAAGAAGGTTGCCGCAAGCGCAGGCATTCATGAAGTTCTTCTTGATCAAGATTCCACGCGAACGGACTATGTTCTGAAGTTACTGAACCGGGTTTGTCTTGGGTTCTCAGACACAGTAAACCTAAACGTTACCGAGAGCCTCGAGATCACCATTCGAGACAAAGATGGAAACGTCATCGAAACAAGGCGCGTTTAGGCCTAACCCTTCCATCGAGAGGACTCGCCCCGGCAAGCCGGGTCGAGCCTCTCATGTCAAACGTTAGGCCACGCAATTCATGATCGACATTGCCGAGCTCCACACTGCGATCACTGCCCGTCTTCCAGCGCAACATCTGCCGCTGCTGGAAATTCGCATGCTTGCCGAGAGTGGTTTGCAAGTCCGCGTTGATGGCCCCAAGTGCTTGAGCAACATCGGTGTTTGGCCAAACGGCTGTTGCGACGTTGAGTACATATTTGTCGAGTCAGAATCCGGCAACTTCCTGCACTTTGAGTACGGCTCCGCCACGGATGCAGTTGAGCCGGTCGTCCGCGAGATCCGCGCGGCGGTGGAAAGAGCGCAATGAAGGCCAGAGCATGGCCTAACCCTTCGTATATGGACTCCCCCCAAAGTACAAGAAATTAATCAATAGTTCTGGCGCGTGGAATAAGCCAGCAGTCGTATATCCGGCATCTAATGTGGAATCTATTGCGTTCCGTGCCGACATGGAATTTGCCTGATCATTGCGCCGCTCGCTGGTGTAAGAAAGACTGACAGGCGCAAATCCGCGCACCTAGCCCAAAGCTGCTCCGCTGCGATGTGGGCTGTGTTGTGTTGCAAAAGCGCACGCCTGACGCAGCGACTGATTCATTCCTGATTTTTCCTTATGCTTTCCTGATACCCGCCGCGGCATAGTGCATCCCTGTTCATTGAATTTCAGGAATTGTATGAGTCAACATTCTGGCCGCGAAAGCATTGCTGCCCTCACCCTCGGTGCGCTGGGCGTGGTCTATGGCGATATCGGCACCAGCCCTTTGTACACCATGAAAGAGGTATTCAGCCCCGCGACGGGTGTGCCTTTGGATACCACGCATCTGATCGGTGCGGTATCGGTTATCTTCTGGGGCTTGATGATGGTGGTGACGCTGAAGTATGTTCTGCTGATATTACGCGCTGATAACCGCGGTGAAGGCGGCATCATGGCGCTCACCGCATTAGCTGCGAAAGCGGCTGGTGATACGGGGCAGCGGCGTTTAATTCTGTTGCTGACCGGCGTATTCGGTGCGTCTTTATTTTATGGCGACAGCATTATCACGCCCGCCATTTCTGTACTCAGCGCGGTCGAGGGATTAGAGGTGGTCTCCATGGGATTCAAGCCCTATGTCTTGCCGATCTCGATTGCCGTGCTGATTGCTTTATTCGCCGTACAGCGCTACGGCACAGCGGTGGTTGGCAAGCTGTTTGGCCCGGTGATTGTGATCTGGTTTGCTGTGCTGGCCGTTGCGGGAATCAGTGAAATCATTGTGCAACCGGCGATTCTTGCTGCACTGAATCCGCTGAACGCGATTCGTTTTTTAAGCTCGCAAGGCTGGCATATTTTTATTGTGATCGGTGCGATTGTGCTCGCCTTTACGGGTGCCGAAGCGCTGTATGCAGACATGGGGCACTTTGGAAAACGTCCGATTCAGTTAGCCTGGACAGGCATGGTCTTACCTGCGCTGGCGATCAACTACATGGGACAGGGCGCTTTGCTGATGCGCGATCCGTCGGCGATTGAAAACCCGTTTTTCCGCTTATTCCCAGAGCATTTTTTAATACCCGCCGTGGTGCTGGCAACGATCGCCACTGTCATCGCTTCGCAAGCGGTTATTTCAGGTGCGTATTCGATGACCAAGCAGGCGGTTCAGTTAGGGCTGCTGCCGCGCATGCAGGTGAACTTCACTTCGGCGAAAGAAATGGGGCAAATTTATATGCCCGGCGTTAACTGGTTGCTGCTCGTTGGCGTATTGCTTGCCGTTGTCGGCTTTGGCAGCTCCTCCGCGATGGCAGCTGCCTACGGGATAGCCGTGACGGTGACGATGATGATTACGACCATCTTAACTTTTTTCGTGATTCATCACGGCTGGAAAATGCCATTCGCTTTGGCTATCACAGCGACCGGCGTATTTTTAACTTTGGATATCTTGCTGGTCGTCGCGTGTTCGCTGAAATTTCTGCAGGGTGGATGGTTTCCGCTGGCGATGGGCGTTGCGATTTTTCTGGTGATGGCGACCTGGAGACGTGGCCGCGAATTATTGATCGACAGCATACGCAAAGGTGACCCTGAGTTATTACCGTTCGTGACCGCCTTATCCGGTGACAACACGCCGCGCGCATCACGCACAGCGGTGTATGCCGTCGCGAACCCAGATACGGTGCCACAAGCCTTATTACATAATCTGAAGCACAATCAGGTGCTGCATGAACGCAATATTATTTTGACGGTGAAGTTTCATGACGTGCCTTGGGTGCCGTTTGAAGAACGGGTACAGGTCGAAGCTTTAGCACCGGGTTTCTGGAAAGTGAAACTGAACTATGGCTTTAAAAATACGCCGGACATTCCGAAAGCGCTGGAGTTATGCAAGGCACATGGCCTGACCTTGAATATGTTTGAGATTTCGTATTTCCTGAGCCGCGAAATCGTCGTGCCAACCAAAGGCACGGGGATGGCGCACTGGCGGGAAATTTTATTCGCACTGATGTCGCGTAACTCACTGAGTGTCGTCGATTATTTCCATCTGCCGAATAATTGCGTGATCGAACTGGGCACCCGGGTGCAGATTTAAACCGGCCACATTTCTTAACAAAAGTCTGTTTCAAGGGGACGATGAGATGTCATTGTCCCCTGTTGACAGTACCCGCAAACTACCCGCGCGGCCGTCATCTGTTTGTGCGGAAATCGCTGAAAAGTTATCACTCCGGCAGATGCACAGATCCCCATCCGCCACAGAGATGCTACACAAATATCCAAAATCGTGTGCACTCAGCATATCCACCGAAACCCCTTGCCCGCTTAGCTGTGCAGCTCATGAACACAGAGATATACCACGCCCGCCAGACTAAGCCGTATGCGGCGGAATGCGTTTCAGTAAGGTCATAACGAGGTCATATTTAAGATCTATTCTCACGTCAAATGTTTCCTCCACGCATCTTTCCTAAAGCAAATCGTGCTCAAACTCCTCTCTCCTGCCGTTCGTCTGACGCAAGGTTTCCGTATCGGACATAAAGTCGCATTCATCGGCGCAGCTTTTTCTATTCCTCTTTTCATCGTGCTGACGCTGCTGTTCATCGAAATGCGGACAGAAGTTGGCATCACACATGAAAAGCAACTGGCGATACAGCAGATACACGGACACCAGAACCTGCTGACGCTGTTGAGAAAACAAAGGGCATTACAGCACCTGCAGATCAATGGCAATAAACAAGTTGCCGACGCGATCAACACCAATCAGCAGCAAATTGCTGAGATGCTGAAAAAGCAGGACGTTAGCGACGATATAAAAAAGCGCTGGCAAGATCTGATCGGGCAGCAAGCAAGCTTAAAATCTGCCGCCAGTTTTACCGAATACACAAAATTATCCGAGGGCCTGAATCAGCAGATTCAGGAGCGTGCTTATGCCTCCAAGCTCGCTCTCGACAGCGATTTCGTCACGCATGAACTGGCGAATATCTATCTGAGCGGTATTCCCTCCATCGCAGAGAAAATCGCGGTCATGTCAGCCCGTGGCGCAGCATATATCGACACTGGCTTATTTGAAGCTGGCGAAGATGTGATGCTCAATTCGTTGCAACTGATGGCGAAATATGAGTTAGTGCAGTTGCGTCAGAGAGTGGATTCTCTGGAAAAAAGCAATCCCGCTTATCAGACGCAATTCAGCCCGATAAAAGCCGCGATCGCTACGTCAGAACAATATCTGGAAAGAGCCAAAGATGAAGTGCTGGCTTCCGTCAATCAAAGCTCAGGAAACGCATTTTTAAAAGCCGGTGATGACACGCTGACGAATCTGAATGCGGCGAGTAATAACGTATCCACGCTGATTGATCAGCGCCTGACGCGTCACACACAACAATTGAATCAGAAAATAGCCAAAATGTTTTCCGCACTCATGTTGCTGGTACTGATTGCGAGTTATTTTTTGTTCGGAATCTATTTTGCGCTGTCGAGAGATATCAAAACACTGACTGAAAATATCGAGAGAACCGCATCAGGAGATTTGATACAGATGCCGCTGCGCACCGGCCAGGATGAGCTGGCGCAATTGATTAACGCGGTCACAAAAATGAATCAGGGCTTGAGTCATCTTGTACAAAATATCCGCACCGGCGCGGAAAACGTCAGCAACATTGCCCATCATATCCATAATGAAAATGCAGAGCTTGCCAGCCGCACTGAAACGCAGGCCGGCTCTCTGCAACAAACTGCGACCTCCGTTGAGGAACTGACCAGTACCGTCAAAGAGAATGCCGGTAATCTGGCGCAGGCCAGCAGCCTCGCCAATACTTCCGCAGAACACGTACAACACGGCTTACAGGTCATGAATAAGGCCATCGTATCGATGCAATCGGTCACCTCAGGAACGCACAAAATTGCGGAAATTATCGGTGTGATGGATGGTATAGCATTTCAGACCAATATCCTTGCGCTCAACGCCGCAGTGGAAGCCGCCCGAGCCGGCCAGGAGGGACGTGGCTTTGCGGTCGTGGCCAGTGAAGTCAGAAATCTCGCCCAGCGCAGCGCGAATGCGGCGAAAGAAATCAAGTCCTTAATCAACACATCAAGCGAAGCAGTACAACACGGTAACAACATGATTGATTCGGCAGGAAAAACGATGCAGGGCATCGCCGACAATATCGCCCAAGTGACCGCTCTGATCCGGCACGTCGCAGACGTCAGCCGTGAGCAAAGCATGGGCATTTCCAGCGTGAATGAGGCGATTGCAGCGATTGACGAGATCACGCAACACAATGTCAGTCTGGCCGATGAGGGAGCGAAGTCAACCGCAAGTCTGGAAGATGAAGCATCTGCACTGATAGACGCGGTCAGTGTCTTTAAAACTTACCAGGACGCACCTGATACGGCATATCACGGTCAGGAACAAAGGCTGAAGCTGGAAAACAGAAGCGGCAAAATGGTTTAAAAAAAACCGCAGAAACCCGGATGGAATCTGCCGTAGTAAGTTTGCGTACAATCAGGAATACAAATACTCAGGGGGCACTATCAATGCCCCCTGAGTATTTGTTAAGGTGTGAGAGTTAAGGTGCGAGCAAATTCAGTATTGAACGCAACTCATCACGGATGTAATGCAGATCCACGGGTGCTTCCACGACCTCATCCGTGTCATGGATACGCCCGGCAGCGTTGCCGAGTTTATTGCGGGCACCGTTAATCGTGAAGCCCTGCTCATATAAAAGTTCGCGGATACGACGTATCAGAAGCACTTCGTGATGCTGGTAATAGCGGCGGTTGCCCCGGCGTTTTACCGGCTTCAGTTGTGAAAATTCCTGCTCCCAATAACGCAGCACGTGTGGCTTGACACCACACAATTCGCTCACTTCTCCAATCGTGAAATAACGCTTGGCCGGAATCGGTGGCAAGGTCACTGTTTCGATTTTAATTTCAGTCATGAGAATCTTTTAAGCAGCGTGAGCCAATGGTTGACCGCTGATATCATCGACCATGCCCTTCAATTTCTGACTGGCATGGAAGGTGACGACACGACGGGCAGTGATCGCAATTTCTTCGCCGGTCTTGGGATTACGTCCCGGACGCTGAGGTTTGTCTCTTAACTGAAAATTACCGAAGCCAGACAACTTCACCGCTTCGCCACGTTCCAGCGCATCACGAATTTCATCGAAAAAGGTTTCCACCATATCTTTAGCTTCGCGCTTATTCAGGCCAACCTGCTCGAACAACAGTTCGGCCAACTCCGCTTTAGTTAAAGTGGGTAACTCTTTTTCCGCCTGAGAACGCGCCCTTGCTTCCAGCATCGCACGATTTAAATCGGCATCTAACACCGATTGAAATTCTGCGGAATTTACGTCATTCATTATCAAACTCATCTCGTCTATAAGGGCGTGAGCCAATCATCTTAGCGCAGCTTGGCAGCGAACTTCAAGCCTGCGGCCTGAGTCAGTGCAGTCATAGCGGCCTCAACCTTGTCATCCTGCAATGTAGCTTGAGTATCTTGTAAGCTAAAGCGGAAAGCAAGGCTTTTCTCATCAGCCTCCAGCCCCTTACCGCGATATTCATCAAACAAAACAATCGCTTGCACAATTTTGCAGGCTTCATTCCGGCCTATTTCAGCGTTAAACACGTCGATCATTTCCTGCACAGAAATGAATTGTTTAACAACAAGCGCCAGATCGCGCTTCACTGCCTGGAATTTCGATATTTCCTGATACACCGGTACCTTGACGGATTGCAAAGCGGCTGTATTGATTTCAAACACCACTGGTGCCAGCGGCAAATCGTATTTTTGTTGCAAGCGCGGATGCAGTTCGCCGATGAAGCCGACAATGTTGCCATCACATTCTATGCTGGCACTACGCCCCGGATGCAAGGCAACGTGTTCATTTTTGATGAAACGCACAACTTTTGGCGCAAACAAGGCCTCCACATCCGCTTTCACATCAAAGAAATCAACATTGCGTGTTGCGACGCCCCATTGTTCTTCGACGACGGGACCATAAGCGAGTCCCCCCAGATGCTTAGGTTGACGGTAACCCGCGACTTCCAGCGGACCATCCTGCACCGAAGAATCCGGCAGGTAAACCGCACCGATTTCAAACACGCGAATACGGCTGACTTTACGGTTCAGGTTATAGCGGGCATTGGCTACCAGGCTACCGATCAGATTGGTACGCATCACACTCATCTGGCTGGCGATAGGATTCAGTAACTTCACAGGCTGATCATTACCGGCAAAATCTTTTTCCCAGGCTTCCTCAACGAAGCTGTAGTTAACTACTTCCTGATAATCCATATCAGCGACCAGCCCGCGTAAATCAAACAGGGAACGCTGATTTTCCGGCGCGATCAACATGGAATTAGCGGCAACGGGCGGTAAAGCCGGAATATTCTCAAAACCATAGACGCGCGCGACTTCCTCAATCAGATCTTCTTCGATTTCGATATCGAAACGATAGGATGGTGGCGTCACCAGGAATTCACCTGTCTGCTGCGTGAATTGCAAGCCAAGACGTTTGAAAATATCGGCAATCACTTCATCAGTCAAAGGTACGCCAATGACTTTTTGTGCCCGTGCAGTGCGCAATTTCACCGGTAAACGTTGTGGCAGATTAATGATCTGGTCATCAACCGGTCCCAGCTTGACCTGTTCGCAGCCACCACAAATCTCAACGATCAAAGCACTGATACGTTCGATATGTTCGACGATGTTTTCAAAATCAACGCCGCGTTCAAAACGATGACCGGCATCGGTAGAGAAATTAAAACGGCGGCTGCGGCCCTGAATTGCCTGTGGCCACCAGAAAGCAGCTTCGAGGTATATGTTTTGCGTATCCAGAGACACAGAGGTTGAATCGCCACCCATGATGCCAGCCAGGGACTCGATCTCTTTTTCATCGGCAATCACGCCAACCCATTCATCAACCTCAACGGTATTACCGTTCAACAGTTTCAGCGATTCGCCTGCTTTACCCCAGCGCACATTGAGTCCGCCATGAATTTTATCGAGATCGAAGACGTGAGATGGACGTCCGAGTTCAAGCATCACATAATTGGAAATATCAACCAGTGCAGAAATAGAACGCTGTCCGCTACGTTCCAGACGCTGTTTCATCCAGTCAGGAGTCGGTGCTTTCGCATTGACGCCACGAATCACCCGCCCACAGAAACGGCCACACAGATCCGGCGCGGATACTTTCACCGGCAACACCTCCTGTAAGGATGGTGCAATGACGTCCGTCGCTGGCATCTGCAAAGGCGTTCCGGTCAGGGCTGACACTTCTCTTGCAACACCTAAGACGGATAAGCAGTCAGCCTTGTTCGGTGTGAGCTTGATCGTAAACTTCAGATCATTCAACTCATAGTAATCACGGAAATTCTGGCCCACTGGCGCATCTGACGGCAATTCCATCAAGCCGCCATGGTCTTCAGACAATTTCAGTTCGCGAGCAGAACACAACATGCCTTGTGATTCAACGCCGCGTAACTTGCCCACTTTAATCACGAAAGGCTTGCCATCAGCTCCCGGAGGTAAGACAGCGCCAGCCATTGCACAAGGTACACGCATGCCAACGCGGACATTCGGCGCTCCGCAAACAATATTCAACAATGTGCCGGTGCCGACATCAACCTGGCACACATTTAAACGATCAGCATCGGGATGCTTGACGATTTCACGAATCTCCGCAACCACGACATTGTTGAAAGGAGGAGCAACAGGCTCCACTTCTTCGACTTCCAAACCTGACATGGTCAACAGATGAGACAACTCATCCGAAGTCATCTTCGGATTGACCATGGTACGGAGCCAGTTTTCAGAAAATTGCATAATTCAGCCGTCTATTGTTAGATGCTTGGGCTCAGATTGCCCAAAAAAATTAGTTGAATTGCTTCAGGAAGCGCAAATCGCCTTCATAGAACAAACGCAGATCGTTAACGCCGTAACGCAACATCGTCAGGCGCTCCAGGCCAGAACCAAACGCAAAGCCTATGTATTTTTCAGGATCGAGTCCCATGTTGCGGATTACTGCAGGATGCACCTGGCCGGAACCCGACACTTCCAGCCAGCGACCTTTTAAAGGCCCGCTACCGAAAGCGATATCGATTTCAGCGGATGGTTCGGTAAATGGAAAATAAGAAGGACGGAAGCGCACCTGTAAATCGTCTGTTTCAAAAAACGCTTTTACAAAATTCAGATAGACACCTTTCAGATCCGCGAAGCTGATATCTTCGGCAATCCATAAGCCCTCAACCTGATGAAACATCGGGGAGTGTGTCGCATCACTGTCAACACGATACGTGCGGCCAGGTGCAATAATTTTGATCGGTGGTTTGCTCATGCGCGCATATCGCACCTGCATCGGGCTGGTGTGCGTACGCAGCAGCAATTGCTTGCCCTGACTATCCTTGCCATCGATATAGAACGTGTCCTGCATAGAGCGGGCTGGATGATTTTCAGGGCTATTCAAAGCAGTAAAATTGGTCCAGTCGGTTTCGATTTCAGGACCATCGGCGACGTCAAAACCAATTGAGCGGAAAATCTCTTCAACGCGCTTCCAGGTACGCATCACAGGGTGAATACCACCGATACCACGGCCACGCCCAGGCAGTGTCACGTCGATCGCTTCGGCATTTAAACGCGTCTGCAATTGCGCATCAGCCAAAGCGTCACGGCGCTCAGTTAAAGCATTTTCGATTTTGACTTTAGCTGCGTTAATCACCGCGCCCTGCACTTTGCGCTCATCCGGAGACAATTTCCCCAGACTCTTCATTTGTTCGGTAATCTGGCCACTTTTGCCCAGATACAATGCCTTCGCGTTTTCAAGCGCAGCGGCATCCGGTGCCGCGAGAAAATCAGCACATGCCTGGCTGACGATTTGATCTAATGGGTTCATGCGTTGTTCCCGCTTACTCTGAAGCTGAAATAATGAGCTGAAAACAAAACGGGGCATAGGATTCAACCTCTGCCCCGCTTGATATAGCGATGTAACACATCGCAACGACTACAAATTACTTTGATTACGCAGCCAGGTTGGCTTTTACTTGATTAACAATCGCAGCAAATGCTGGTTTGTCCATCACAGCCATGTCTGCCAGTACTTTACGGTCGAGTTCAATGGAAGCTTTTTTCAAGCCGTTCATGAACACGCTGTAGGTCATACCGTGTTGACGGGTTGCTGCGTTAATACGAGTAATCCACAATGCGCGGAATACGCGTTTTTTGTTGCGGCGATCGCGGTATGCGTACTGACCAGCACGCATAACTGCTTGCTTAGCAATACGGAATACTTTACTACGACGACCACGGTAACCTTTAGCAAGGTTCAGAACTTTCTTATGACGGGCACGAGCGGTAACCCCACGTTTTACTCTAGGCATAATAACTCCTTAAAATAGTGAGTATGAGGTTAAGCGGTAGGCATCATGCGCATGACTGATGTCACATCAGACGCATTGATGTTACGTGTACCACGTAATTGACGTTTGTTTTTTGTGGTCTTTTTAGTCAAGATGTGACGCTTGAAAGCGTGGCCACTCTTCACTGTTCCACCTGGACGTACACGAAAGCGCTTCTTAGCAGAGCTCTTTGTTTTCATTTTTGGCATAACACTATCTGTCGTTGACGACAGCTCCGGTTTTATATGATGGTAGGTGGCAGCAATAAACGCTGCTCTTGGATGCCTACTTCTCACTTATTGTGATCTGTTCCTGACGAAACAGATCTTTCGTAATACCCGTACCAAACAGGTACTACAAAATACTTATTTCTTTTTCTTCGGCGCCAGAATCATAACCATCTGGCGTCCTTCCATTTTTGGAAACTGCTCTACCTGGCCGTAAGGCTCCAAATCAAGCTTCAGACGTTCAAGCACACGCATACCGATTTCCTGATGCGCCATCTCACGACCGCGAAAACGCAAAGTGATCTTTGTCTTATCGCCATCGTCCAAAAACTTGATCAGATTACGCAGCTTGATGTTGTAATCACCATCATCTGTACCAGGACGGAATTTTACTTCTTTCACCAAGATAACTTTTTGTTTCAGCTTGGCTTCGTGAGCTTTTTTCTGTTCCTGATATTTAAACTTGCCGTAATCCATCAAACGACAGACAGGAGGCTGGGCAGTGGGTGCAATTTCCACCAAATCCACATTAGCCTCTTCGGCCAAACGGAATGCCTCACTCAGTTTAACGATACCCAGAGGTTCATTATCAACGCCAGACAAGCGCACTTCCGGCGCAGTTACTTCTCCGTTGATACGATGTGTTCTTTCGGTAGCTATTGCAGTTTCCTTTAAAAAATTAAATCTTTACCATGCAATCTCGCCCCAGGCAAGATAGCGGACTGATCTGTTAAACCTTATTTTCTACTTCGTTATTTAAACGAGCTATGAAGGCATCAAGAGGCATTACCCCCAGATCCAGATTGCCACGCGTACGCACAGCGACTGTATTTGCATCTCTTTCCTTATCACCGACGACTACTATGTAAGGCATTTTTTGTATAGAGTGCTCGCGTATTTTATAGGTAATTTTCTCATTACGCAAATCCGTGTTCACTCTAAACCCTTGTTTCTTCAGGATTTCAGCAACAGATTTTGCGTATTCCGCCTGAGATTCAGAGATGTTCAGCACAGAAACTTGCACAGGAGCCAACCACAAAGGCAAAGCGCCAGCATGGTTTTCAATCAAAATTCCGATGAAGCGCTCCATGGAGCCAACAATAGCACGATGCAGCATGACAGGAACTTTACGGCTATTGTCATCCGCTACATATTCAGCGCCCAGACGTCCCGGCATGAAAAAGTCAACTTGCATGGTACCGACTTGCCACGGGCGTCCCAAGCTGTCCTTCAGATGATATTCGATCTTCGGACCATAGAATGCACCCTCACCCGGCAATTCTTCCCACTCCGTCACACCGCAGGCGCGCAAGCCGGCGCGCAGCGTTTCTTCAGCAGTGTCCCATACTTCATCGCTACCAATACGATTTTCTGGCCGCAAAGCCAGCTTGATAGCAATATTTTTAAAACCAAAGTCGTCATAAACTTTCATGGCCTGAGGATGAAATGCGATCACCTCATCCTGAATCTGCTCTTCAGTACAGAAAATATGTCCATCATCCTGAGTAAAGCCTCGCACACGCATAATTCCGTGCAGAGCGCCGGAAGGCTCATTGCGATGGCACTGACCGAATTCACCAAACCGCAGAGGCAGATCGCGGTAGCTCTTCATACCAGAATTGAAAATCTGTACGTGCCCCGGACAATTCATCGGTTTCAGCGCGTAAGAGCGATTTTCCGACTCAGTGATAAACATATTGTCTTTGTAGTTATCCCAGTGCCCGGTTTTTCCCCACAGACTACTATCAAGAATCTGTGGCCCTTTCACTTCTTGGTAGCCACAGTCCCGATAAACCTTACGCATGTACTGCTCTACCTGCTGCCAGATAGTCCAGCCTTTCGCATGCCAGAACACCAAACCCGGTGCCTCATCCTGAAAATGAAACAAATCAAGCGCCTTCCCTAGCTTACGGTGATCACGCTTTTCAGCCTCTTCCAGCATGTGCAGGTACTGTTCCTGATCTTCTTTTTTTGCAAATGCAGTACCGTAAATGCGCTGCAGCATCTCATTCTTAGAGTCGCCGCGCCAGTATGCACCAGCGAGCTTCATCAGCTTAAAGACTTTCAGCTTACCGGTCGAAGGCACGTGCGGTCCGCGACACAAATCGGTGAACTTACCTTCCGTGTAAAGAGAAACCTCCTGATCAACAGGAATAGACTCAATAATTTCTGCCTTATAGGCCTCACCTATCGATTTAAAGTAAGCAACGGCCTCATCCCGCGGCAACACCTTGCGAACAACCGGCTCATCTTTTTTAGCGAGCTCAGTCATTTTCTTTTCTATTGCAAGCAAGTCATCCGGCGTAAACGGACGCTTATAAGAAAAGTCATAATAGAAGCCGTTTTCGATCACAGGACCAATTGTCACCTGTGCATCTGGAAATAATTCTTTTACCGCATAAGCCAGCAAATGCGCCGTCGAATGACGAATCACATCCAACCCATCCGCATCTTTGTCGGTCACAATAGCCAGCTCAGCATCACGCTCAATCAGGAATGAGGTATCCACCAGATTACCATCAACTCTGCCCGCGAGCGCCGCCTTTGCAAGACCAGCACCGATGCTGGCAGCTACCTGCGCCACGGTTACAGGTGCATCAAATTGACGTTGTGAACCATCAGGAAGTTTTACTGAGACCATGTCACTCTCCATAGTGGCAGAAGTTTGCCGAAATTTGCGATGAGAAAATTAAAGACGAAAAAAAAGCACGGCTAGCCGTGCTTTTTCAAAATTGATACAGACGAAAAAGATCCTCGACTAGAGTCGCTCCCAAACCATTTGCGTGGTAGTTCGCGGTGTCATAACCAGGATGCCTTTCTCGCTCTTATCTAAAAATAATTTTACTTCTTGAATTCGATGGTAGACACGATTGGACTCGAACCAACGACCCCTACCATGTCAAGGTAGTGCTCTAACCAGCTGAGCTACGCGTCTAAAGAAACCGAAGTATAGCAGAGTCCTACGGACAATTGCTAGTCCTGAACCTAACTTTTTCTGTGAGGCAGACAGTAATCGGTGTGTTTTACCTGTTTTACCATCTCAGCACACACGTGCAGCGCACCTGCAATCACTCTCAAGCTTTATTGCCTCCGGACTTCAAGCACACCACTCACTTCGCGAATGGTTGCTAAGGCTTTTTGTAATTGTGAGGTTCCGCCTATTTCTGCCGTGAATGACATGCGTGCCTGAGATTTTGCACTCTGCGTATTGACACCGACTACATTAATTTTTTCCTTAGAAAAGACCTCTGAAATATCGCGCAGCAAACCCTGCCTGTCCTGCGCCAGTACAAAAATATCAACCGGATAAACAGTGTCCTTTCCGTGTTCACCCCAGGTGGTCTGTATCACCCGTTCGGGTGCCTTATTACGCATTTCTGCGAAATTTTTGCAGGTCAGCCGGTGAATCGAAACACCCTTACCACGCGTAACAAATCCGACTATATCGTCCGGCGGTGCAGGCTTACAACACCGTGCGAGCTGCGTCATTAATCCGTCTGTGCCGACGACCAGCACACCGGACTTTGCACCCAGCGTCACACTCGATGCACGACTCTTGTTCGTGATATTCAGATCAACAGGAGCTTCAACCGGACTATCCCTGAGCGCGGTTTCTATCTGCCTGAGACTAAACTCCTCTTTACCGACGGACAGCAACAAATCATCTAACGCGGCAAATCCCAGCTTCCGCGCCAACTCTTCGAGATTGACGGCGGTTTTACCTTCACGCTGCAAAGTCTTTTCAACCATTGCCCGCCCAGATGCCAGGGTTTCCTGCTGATCAATCGCATTAAACCACGCCCGTATTTTGCTACGGGTACGTGTACTGACAGAATACTCGGAATGCAGCCAGTCTCTCGATGGGCCGGACTGAGCAGATCCTGCCTTCAGCGTGATGATTTCGACCGTCTGCCCATTCTGCAGACGCGTGTTCAAAGGCACCATCACGCCATCAACTTTAGCACCACGGCAACGATGGCCAACATCCGTATGTAGCTGATAAGCAAAATCTACCGGTGTCGCGTCACGCGGCAACTCGATCACTCTCGCCTGTGGTGTCAGCACGTAAATCCGCTCATCAAGACTCGCAGATTTAAGTTTTTCCACCCACTCTCTTTGTATATCTTCATGCTCAACGACCGCATCAGCAACCTCGCTTTTCCAGGCAAGTAACTGTCGCAGCCAGGCGATTTTTTCGTCATACTCTTGCGCCGTGAAGTTAGAGCCGCCACTCTCTTTATAACGCCAATGCGCAGCGACGCCGTATTCTGCGAACTGATGCATCTCTTTCGTGCGAATCTGCACCTCAAGTGGCCGGCCATCCTCAACCACAACGACCGTATGCAGGGATTTATAACCGTTGGGTTTTGGGCGGGAAATATAATCGTCAAATTCTTTCGGTATCGGTGCCCAGACGTTATGCACAAGTCCAAGTACTGTGTAACAGTCTTTGATATCGTCAACAACAACCCGGAACGCACGCACATCATAGAGTTCGTCAAAATTAACTGACTTACCCTTCATCTTTTTCCAGATACTGTAAATGTGCTTAGGACGGCCAGACACCTCGCCTTTAATCCCTGCATTTTTCAGTTCAGAAGTTAAACGCGCCAGTGCGGTCGCAACGAAACTCTCACGCTCGACACGCTTTTCTTCCAGCATCTTGGCAATGCGTTTGTATTGTGCGGGTTCAAGAAAGCGGAACGATAAATCCTCCAGTTCCCACTTCAGTTGCCACACGCCCAGCCTGTTAGCCAGCGGCGCATACAGGTTCATCGTTTCGCTGGCATATTGCTGCGTCGCGCTGTCTTCACGCTTACACTCAGCAAAATAACGCAGGGTTGTGACCCTTGACGCCAGCCTGATCAGGACGACCCGCATGTCAGTAGCCATTGCCAGCATCATCTTACGCAGCGTCTCCATCTGCGCTGCGGCTTTCTCGGCAGCATCTTTACCATGACCGACAGCATGATGGGTCAGTGCTGCTTCCCGGAGTTTCATCAGACGCCGGATGCCGCTGACCAGATCAGCAATCTCGCGACCATAACGGGCCTCGATTTGCTCAGCCGCGACCGGGCTTAATTCAGGTAATTCAAATAATAATGCGGCGATACGAGAATCGATATCAGTACGCAACATCGCCAGCGTGGAGGCAACCCCGCGAACAAACTGCAGCGCATTCTGTCCGGTCACAACCTCTCTTTCCGCGTAAGACGGTGTGACAAATTCAAGTGCCGAAATGAGGCGGTCTTTCTCTGCCTCAGAAAGCCCTTCCAATAACTGCGATTCTGATGCGGCAACGGATGTCGATACCATACAATTCTTTATTTTTGCGCTGCTGTTACAACGATTTCTATCAACCAGTCAGGATTGGCCAGCCGGGCTTCTACGGTCGCGCGTGGTGGTGAATTATTTTCTGCAACCCACTCATCCCAGACGGTGTTCATCTCACCAATCTGACGGATGTCAGTCAAAAAAATCTGACAAGAGAGTATCCGAGATTTATCACTGCCAGCTTCTGACAAAAGACGATCAACGTGACCAAGTACTTCTCTTGTCTGCCCGGCGATGCCCTGACTCACATCTTCCGGTATCTGCCCGGCCAGATAAACGATGCCATTACATATCGCCACTTCAGATAAGCGCTTACCAACGTGCAATCTCTTTATTTCCATCATTCACTCTGTTTATCATTTAACAAAAAATCACGCACCAGTTTGATTTGCTCTTCACTGACAAAAGTTGGTGCATGTCCGACGTGAGGCACTTGAATCAGCTGAGCACACGGGCCGCGCTTGGTCATTGCAAGCGCAGTATCTGCTGTCAGCAGATCAGACTCAGCACCGCGTACCAGCAAGGTTTCACAACGAATCGCATCATACGCAGCCCAGAGCATTGCCTGGCCCGCTGCAATCATTTCCGGCGTCGTCGCCTTAAACACTTCCGCCAAGGACAAATCATAATGCTTGCGCCAATGACCATCGGGCGTCTGTCGCAACACATCTCGCACCAGCTTACTCCACTGCGCTTCAGTATGCTCACCAAATGAGAGCGAAATCGTTTTAATGTACGTAGCAGCCTCTTCGAAAGTACGAAACTGTAAATCCTCACCAATGTAAGTGCCGATTCGTGACAAAGCCTCAGGATTTAGCGCAGGCCCAACATCATTCAAGATCAGCTTACGTATCGGGTTACCTTCCAACGAAGCAATTCCCATTCCTATCAGCCCGCCCATCGAGGTACCGAGCCAATCGACAGTTGTTGCCTGCAAACGTGCTAACAAAGTCACCATGTCACTGACATATTGCGGCAACTGATAGTGCAAGGGATTGCGTAGGCGGCCAGAACAGCCACGCCCAACAACATCAGGACAGACTACCCGGTAATGGGAAGACAGAGATAAAGCGACGGCATCAAAATCATCGGCAACCCGCGTCACACCGTGTACACAGATCAGTACGTTGGAATTTTCAGGATCACCCCACTCTTTGTAGGACATGGTATGCAGTCCCGACGGAGACAAGCATTGAACGGTATTACGCCTTGGCTGCATGAGGCATTCCTCTGAGATAGTATTTTTACTACTGCTGGTAACGCACATTTTACCGATCGTTAAGCTTAAAATCATTCACATTCGCTTTGTTACGCATGCTTTTTTATATAACTAATGTCAGGAGTCAACATGCAAGCATCTTTTTTACGCGGGAAAACAGCCCTGGTAACAGGTTCAACCTCAGGAATCGGCTTGGGTATTGCACACTCTCTCGCTGCCGCGGGCGCAAACATTGTATTTAACGGCTTTGGTGATCCGAATGAGATTCAGGCAATTCAGAAAGCCACTGAAGAAAAATTCAGCGTCAAAACGGCTTATCACAATGCCGATATGAGCAAAGCCAGCGAGATTACCGCCTTGATGGCATTTGCCAGCACAACATTTAGTGGTGTCGACATACTGGTGAATAATGCGGGCATTCAATATGTTGCCAATATTGAGGATTTTCCGGTCGAAAAATGGGATGCCATTATTGCGATTAATCTGACCTCCTGCTTCCATACGACAAGGCTGGCATTACCGTATATGAAAGAGAAAAACTGGGGGCGCATCATTAACCTAGCGTCCGTGCACGGGCTAGTTGCGTCAGCACAGAAATCTGCTTATGTTGCCGCTAAACATGGCCTGATCGGACTGACAAAGACAACAGCGCTCGAAAACGCGCAAACGGGAATTACATGTAACGCGATTTGCCCGGGATGGGTACTGACACCCTTAGTACAAAAACAGGTCGATGCCCGCGCCGAGCGGGATAACATCAGCAATGAAGCAGCAAAAAAAGCGCTGCTAGCAGAAAAGCAGCCTTCAGGAGAATTCGTGACTCCGGAACAACTTGGTGCTCTGGCAGTATTTTTTTGTAGCGATGCCGCTAGTCAGATCAGAGGCGTCGCCTGGAACATGGATGGTGGATGGGCCGCACAATAAGCAGCTTTTTCCCCTTATAAAAAAAGCCGCTGTCAGGAAACAGCGGCTATTTCAGTTTTACATGTTAGGGTAATTTGGTCCACCACCACCTTCCGGGGTCACCCACACGATGTTTTGCGTCGGATCTTTAATGTCACAGGTCTTGCAATGAACACAGTTCTGTGAATTGATCTGCAAACGATCCTTACCATCATCGGTCTTCGTAAATTCGTACACACCGGCGGGACAGTAACGCGCTTCCGGCCCGGCATATTTCGCCAGATTCACCTCAACCGGGACATTACTATTTTTCAGAGTCAGATGGATAGGCTGATCTTCCGCGTGATTCGTGTTAGAGATAAACACAGAAGACAAACGATCAAAAGTCAGTTTGCCATCCGGCTTCGGATAAACAATAGGTTTAAACTCAGACGCGGGACGCAGGCATTCGTGATCAGCATGTGTATGTCTCAGCGTCCACGGTGCTTTACCGCCAAAAACGACCTGATCGATACCAACCATCAGCGTACCCAGTACCAGACCTTTACTCATGGACGGTTTGAAGTTCCGTGCTTTGTGTAACTCCTCGTGCAACCAGGAGGCTTCAAATGCTGCACTGTACGCAGTAACTTCATCGTATTGGCGATTTTCACCCAGCGCATCAAATACCGCATTTGCAGCTAACATCCCGGTCTTGATTGCAGCGTGACTGCCTTTGATGCGGCTGGCGTTCAGGAAACCGGCATCACAACCAATTAATGCACCACCCGGGAAAGTCAGCTTAGGCAATGACTGCAGACCACCGGCTGTAATCGCACGCGCCCCGTAAGCAATCCGCTTCCCCCCCTCAAAGAACTGACGGATTTCGGGGTGAGTCTTATAACGCTGGAACTCCTCATACGGAGAAAGGTAAGGATTTTCATATCCAAGCCCGACCACATAACCGACTGCAACCTGATTATTTTCCAGGTGATACAGGAAAGAACCGCCGTAGGTCGCGTTATCCAGCGGCCAGCCGGCCGTGTGAATTACCAAGCCTGGTTGATGTTTTGCCGGATCAATTTCCCACAACTCTTTAATCCCGATACCATAAGTCTGAGGGTCTTTACCCGCATCCAGCTTATATTTTGCGATCAGTTGCTTACCAAGATGTCCGCGTGCGCCTTCAGCAAACAAAGTATATTTTGCGTGCAACTCCATGCCGAGCTGGAATGCCGGACCGGGCTCACCCTCGCGGTTCACGCCCATATTGCCGGTTGCAACGCCTTTTACAGATCCGTCGTCGTTATACAAGATTTCTGCTGCCGGAAAGCCCGGGAAAATCTCGACGCCCAATGCTTCCGCCTGTTGTCCCAGCCAGCGCACTACGTTCGCCAGTGAAATTACATAGTTTCCATGATTCTGGAAACAGGCAGGCAGCATCCAGTTCGGTGTTTTATACGCTTTAGTTTCAGATAAGAATAAAAACCGGTCTTCTGTCACCTCAGTATTCAGAGGTGCGCCAAGTTCTTTCCAGTCAGGGAAAAGTTCGGCCAGCGCTGTCGGGTCCATCACAGCTCCGGAGAGAATATGCGCACCAAGCTCACCGCCTTTTTCCAGCACGCAAACGGAAACTTCATTTCCTTTTTCCGCGGCAAGCTGCTTGAGTTTGATCGCGGCAGACAAGCCTGCAGGACCGCCGCCGACAATGACGACATCGTACTCCATCGCATCGCGGGGACCGTACTGTTCAAGAATGTTTTGGGTCATGACTGTAATCGCTTTAAAATATTTTTCGAACGAACGTGCTAAATTAATCACCGCATGTTATCTGTTGGACTGCCAATGCGCAAGCAAGCGATTAGACGAAGACATCCATTGCGGAAAAACTGACTCTTAGTGTTGGCGAAAGATAATTATCGCAGAGCAGTGTTCAGCCCGCACCAATTAAAACGACGAATCTCTTCGGATTATTGATGAAAAAGAGGCGCGCGCTACATTCTCAGCCACACAGCAGGACACTGTATGTCATGATAGTGCATCAGACAGAATACTGAACTTATCCAAAATTTTGCAGGAGATCATGATGGGAATAGAAATTAATTTTGAAGGAAAAATCGCACTGATTACAGGTGCATCCAGCGGTTTGGGGGCACGCTTTGCGAAAGTGCTGGCGAAAGCTGGTGCGCAAGTGGTACTGGCTTCCCGGCGCGTCGAAAGACTGAAAGAATTACGCGCTGAAATTGAAGCCGATGGCGGTGCAGCTCACGTCGTCGCATTGGACGTAACAGATTATGCCAGCATCAAATCAGCGATCGCCCATGCTGAAACCGAAGCTGGACCTATCGACATTCTGATCAATAACTCAGGTGTCTCAACGACACAACGTCTGGTCGATGTCACACCAGATGATTACAACTATGTGATGGACACCAATCAACGGGGTTCATTCTTTGTAGCACAGGAAACCGCGAAACGGATGATCACCAGATATAAAGGCGATCAACGGAAGCAACACCGCATTATCAACATTGCTTCAGTCGCGGGGCTGCGCGTACTCCCACAAATTGGCATCTACTGCATGAGCAAAGCCGCAGTCATACACATGACGAAGGCAATGGCAGTTGAATGGGGAAAATACGGCATTAATGTCAATGCGATTTGCCCCGGATATATTTCGACGGAAATCAATCAGGAATATTTCGACACTGAACAGGGGCAAAAACTGATAGACATACTGCCGCGCAAGCGTGTCGGAACACCAGAAGATCTGGATGGACTGTTGTTATTGCTGGCTGCAGAAGAGTCGCGCTTCCTGAACGGCGCAATCGTCACAGCAGATGATGGAATGAGTGTGCAATAACCGATACCGGTTACCGGCTATATCTCTGTCAGTGAACTCGTATGAGCAGGACAACACTCCTGACCATATGAGTCGAAAAATTTCAACATCATCACTGAGACCGGAATAGCAAAAATGGGCATTTCAGACACGAGCATACTGTCAGTGGATGTAACCTGCCCATACATTGTCAACATGCGAAGCGCTAAACGATGGTCGCTGAATAAAACTTCAAAACTACCTTCCCCGCACCTGGAAAGTGTACGTAAGCAGCACCTATTAAGCAGATGCTGATCCAGCACACATCACAGTAAGTCAACGCATAATCCCCAACAGCTTATGCACGAGCTCACTTGATGTTGCGGCAGAAAATTTTCTCATCAGCTTAGCCCTGTGCATTTCAACGGTTCTCGGACTAAGTGATATCTGTCTGGCGATCAGTTTACTAGTTTTCCCCTCAACAAGAAGAGCTGCAATCTCTCTTTCTCTTGGTGTCAGTTCCGCGCTTACAGGGCGCTTTGCACTCAGGTCTTCAAATGTCCATATTCCTGCCGCGTGTGGATCATTTTTTTGCAACCCTCGTCCCGTTACATGGCACCAGAATAACTCCTGATTCGCTCTCTTCATGATGCGTTCGTCAGAATATGACCCCTTCGCATTCATGATGGGTGTGATGCGTGCGCCGGTTCGTTCAAACTCATCAGGACTGGGATAAAGTATCTGGAAAGACTGCCCGATCAGATCGTTTTTCTCATAGTTAAACATCTGTGCAAGATCATCATTACAGGCACAAATTATACGGTTTTGAGACACACACATTCCTATCGGTGCTTGTTGGAAAATAATCTCAAAATCAATCGTGTGCGTCTCTATCATATGGCTATTCTTGTTCAGATGGATAAGGTAAATTTATTCAGGTAGTTTTACGGTATTGCGGAGTATAGCGCAGCATCTTATGCTGAGCTCTAATCTGAAAAAAGTAATATGCAATCAACCGCTATTCGTGTTGTTGCGAAAAAAAATGGATAAGTATTTCACTGAATATCTGCGAGGAGACAAATAATGAATAAGGAATACCCTGACGCAAAGGCCGCCCTGGCTGATGTAGTCAAAGATGGGCAGACGATTGCGGTAGGTGGTTTTGGTTTGTGTGGCATACCAGAAGCATTGATTGCAGCTTTGCGCGATTCTGGTGTCAAGGGATTGACCGCGATCTCTAATAATGCCGGAGTCGATGGCTTTGGACTTGGTCAATTACTGACAACACGCCAGATCAAAAAAATGATCTCGTCGTACGTCGGTGAAAATAAAGAATTTGAACGCCAGTATCTGGCTGGTGAATTAGAGCTCGAATTTACTCCGCAAGGAACGCTGGCAGAGAAGTTGCGCGCTGGTGGCTCCGGTATCCCAGCATTTTTTACGAAAACCGGCGTCGGTACTATCGTAGCCGAGGGAAAAGAAATTCGTGAATTCGATGGTCAGAAATATGTGATGGAAAGATCCCTGGTTGCTGACGTCTCGTTAGTTAAAGCCTGGAAAGCAGATAAGGCCGGCAACTTGGTCTATCGTAAAACGGCGCGTAATTTCAATCCTAACGTTGCCATGGCAGGGAAAGTCACTATTGCGGAAGTCGAAGTACTGGTAGAAACAGGCGATCTGGATCCGGACGAAATTCATACTCCGGGTATTTTTGTGCATCGTATCGTTGTCAATGCGCATCCGGAAAAACGCATCGAACAACGTACTGTGCGTCCGACTAAATAAAATACCAGGAGAACGAATATGGCATGGAATCGTGATGAAATGGCTGCGCGCGCAGCGTTGGAGTTGCAAGATGGATTTTACGTCAATCTCGGCATAGGTCTGCCTACATTGGTGGCCAACCATGTGCCAGCGGGCATGGAGGTCTGGTTGCAATCAGAAAATGGTTTGTTGGGAATTGGCCCATTTCCAACCGAAGATGAAGTTGACCCGGATCTGATTAACGCCGGAAAGCAAACAGTAACTACGCTGCCGGGATCTTCGATTTTCAGCTCGGCAGACTCGTTCGGAATGATACGCGGCGGTAAAATCAATCTCGCTATTTTAGGAGCAATGCAGGTCAGCGAAAACGGTGACCTCGCTAACTGGATGATACCAGGCAAAATGGTCAAGGGTATGGGTGGGGCGATGGATCTTGTCGCTGGTGTCGGTCGTGTCGTGGTTTTGATGGAGCACGTCGCAAAAGACAATGCACATAAACTGCTGAAATCCTGCAATCTGCCATTAACCGGCGTTGGCGTCGTCAACCGGATTATTACCGACCTGGGAGTGATTGATGTAATGCCTGACGGCTTCAAGTTAATTGAACTTGCTCACGGTATCAGTGTAGACGAAGTTGTCGCAAAAACCGAAGCTCGAATCGATACCAGCGCATTTAAATAAACAATCCTGCTGATTCAAAAGCGAAAAAAGCCGGCAAGAATTGAGCCGGCTTTTTTTATTTTCGATACCTGATAATTCATTTACCAGTGATCGTTCAGTATTTTTTCCAGCCAGAACGTACCTATCACTGTTTTTACATCGGTAATCTTGCCTTCTCTCACCCATTTCAGCATTTCCGTTGGCGTGGCTGTAAAGGTTTCCAAAAATTCTTCATCATCTAAAGACGCCTGCCCGGCTGTTAATCCACGTGCAACGTAAATCTCCAGCCTTTCATCCGAATACGCGATTGCATTGTGGATAGTAAAGATATGCCGCCAATCAGTCGCGCTATAACCAGTTTCTTCACGCAGCTCTCTTTTTGCACAAATCAATGGATCTTCGCCAGCATCAATTTTACCTGCTGGAAATTCAATAAAAACACGATTCAGCGGATAGCGGAACTGACGTTCAAGCAAAACACTGCCATCATCAAATACGGGGATGATGACGACTGCTCCCGGGTGACGTATAAACTCCCTGGTAGCAACATTGCTATCAGGCAAAGACACTGTGTCCTTCTGGACCTTCAGAAAATCACCGGCATAAACCAGACCACCGCTGATCTTTTCCTCACGCAAATGCGCCTCCCCTGAAAGTCTATCAGTCACGCTGCCGCCTCAGATAGCGGAAGACAAATCCGGGAAACGCTAAAACCAGAAATAAAAAAGCGGTTATTGCGAAAAACTCCCATCCTTGCGGGAAGCGATTACCACTTCTGCTTTCCAAAAAAAAGCCGACAGCACCAATCAAAAAATAGAAAATAAGCAGCTCAAGCAAACGCACCCAAAATGGCTTAATAAAAGAAAAACGCCGTAACGCAAAAACTGCGAAACAGCGTTCATTCACAAAGGGTATGTTGGCAGCGATCACTGCCAACAATACGATGAGCCAGACGGAAGTCAGACTAGTCAAAAGAAACCAACCTTATGATGCGAGTGTCTTTACAACTGCATTCAAACATGCAGTCATCAAGCCACCTGGCACAATTCCAAGAATCAAAACAGCCAGTCCATTCAGACTCAGTACGAGGCGGACATCTACGCTAGGGCTAATTAAAGCGCTATCAGTCGCATCATCAAAGTACATCAGTTTAACAACACGAAGATAATAGAACGCTCCGATCAGAGAGAACAACACAGCGACGACTGATAACCATACCTGACCAGTTGCCATGACAGACTGCAATACAGATAACTTTGCGTAGAAGCCCATCAATGGCGGGATGCCAGCGAGCGAGAACATCAACAACAACATAACCAGAGCGAACCATGGTGAACGCTTATTCAGCCCTTTCAGATCATCCAGATTTTCTGCCTCAAAACCTGCGCGTGCCAGCAACATGATCACGCCAAAGGTACCCAAAGTGGTGAGCACATAGGTGATGCTGTAAAACAGCGCGGCACTGTAAGCATCCGCAGCAAGAGTGGTATTGCCGTGAGCAACACCGGATAACAGACCCAACAGCAAAAAGCCCATATGTGAAATCGTAGAATAAGCGAGCATACGCTTCAGATTGGTCTGGGCTATAGCAGTGAGATTACCAATTGCCATAGACAGTACAGCCAGAACAACCAACATTTGCTGCCAATCTACCGCCTGAGAGAACAAGCCTTCGACTAATAACCTGAATGTCATAGCAAAGGCTGCTAATTTCGGCGCACCACCCAGTAACAATGTCACTGCCGTAGGGGCCCCCTGATATACATCGGGAACCCACATGTGGAACGGAACAACGCCTAACTTAAATGCCAGACCTGCTACGAGGAAGACAATACCAAATACCAGAATTGTCTTATTTGCAGTCGGAGAACTCGCTACCTTAGCGACTTCTGCTAATTCCAAAGAACCTGTCGCACCGTACAACATGGAAATACCGTAGAGCATGAAACCGGACGCGAGTGCACCCAGAATGAAGTATTTCATTGACGCTTCGGTTGATTGAGTATGTTCACGGCGCAACGCCACCAGTGCATACAGAGACAAGGACATCAGTTCCAGGCCAAGATAGATGATGAGGAAATTATTCCCCGAGATCATGATCATTTGGCCTAACAACGAAAACAAAGCTAAGACATAAAACTCGCCGCCCAACTTTCCATTTGTCATACCGCGATCGGATACGTATTGACGCGAATAAATGAAAGTTGCACCCACTGCTACGTAAGAACACAACTTCAGCAAAGTCGACATTGGATCGGAAACGAACATGTTATTCGCAACATAAGTTGAGCCGTCGCTATTTGAAGTCGAGATAGTCAGCGCACCACAAACAAACAACGCAAGTATGCTCATGACATATGTCAGATTACGTTTGTTATCAGGCAAAAACATATCAACCAGCAAAATAGTACAGATTGCCAGCAGCAAAAATATTTCAGGATAAAGTGGTGTGAAGTTCATATTATTCAGTTCTACTAGCATTAATCTGCTGTCACACAATTAGCGCAACGAAAATTGTCGACGGGCTTACTTGTCTATATCCTCAATCAAAGCGGTAACTTTGACGTCGCCACATGCTTCAAAAGATCAGTCACGGAAACTTGCATCGCGTCGGTAAATGGTGCTGGATACAATCCCATTACGATCACAGCGATCGCCAATACGCCTAACATAAAAAATTCACGTGCATTAATATCGCTCAGATGAGCAACATGATCATTAGTAATCTTGCCGAAGACAACCCGTTTGACCATCCACAAAGAATACGCTGCACCGAAAATCAACGCTGTTGCGGCCAGCATGCCAATCCAGAAGTTAAACTTTACTGCGCCAAGAATCACCATGAACTCACCAACAAAGCCTGAAGTTGCTGGCAAGCCGCAGTTCGCCATTGAGAACAGAACAAACAGCGCCGCAAATTTAGGCATGGTATTGACAACACCACCGTAGTCAACAATCTGACGCGAATGCACACGGTCATACAACACACCGATACACAGGAACATCGCACCTGAAATAAAACCATGTGAAATCATTTGCACAATCGCACCCTGAACAGACATGTCGTTAAACATGAAAAAACCCAGTGTGACAAAACCCATGTGCGCAATGGATGAATACGCGACCAGCTTCTTCATATCCGCTTGTACAAGTGCAACCAGGCCAATATAAATCACAGCAACAAGAGACAAAGTGATCATGAAGCCAGCCATATAGTGGCTTGCGTCCGGTGCGATCGGCAACGAAAAACGCAGGAAACCGTAAGCACCAAGCTTGAGCATGATTGCAGCCAACACTACAGAACCGCCTGTCGGTGCTTCAACGTGTGCATCTGGCAACCAAGTGTGCACTGGCCACATCGGTACCTTCACAGCGAACGCCATCAGGAACGCGCAGAAGATCGCAATCTGAGTCGACATCGGCAGAGGCAGTTTGTGCCAGACCAGGATGTCAAATGAATGACCAGCCTTAATATAAAGATAAATGATAGCAACCAGTGTCAGTAAAGAACCAAGCAATGTGTACAAGAAGAACTTGAACGCCGCATAAACGCGGTTCGGACCACCCCAGACACCAACGATGATATACATCGGAATTAGTGTCGCTTCAAAGAACACGTAAAACAACATGCCATCTAAAGCACAGAAAACACCGATCATCAGGCCAGACAGAATCAGAAAAGCCCCCATGTACTGGGCGACCTGTTTCTCGACAACTTCCCACGCAGCAATCACTACAATGACAGTAATAAACGCCGTCAATGGCACCAGCCACAGAGAGATGCCATCGATACCAAGTGAGTAGAAAATATTAAATTTCTCTATCCAGGCAAACTTTTCAACAAACTGCATACCATGTGCTGAATTATTGAAGTTAGTAATCAGCGGCACAGTGACGATAAAACTGGCCAAAGAACCAAGCAGAGAGACGCCGCGAACTAAACCACGGTTACTATCGCGGCCAAAAGCCAGAACAAAAATACCAAATGCGATTGGACACCAGATCGCCAGGCTGAGTAAGGAGGAAGTTGACTGCATCATGATTATATTTTTTTAGCCGAGGTCACTTATTTAGCAAAAGGGAATGGCATGAAATACACGAGGAATGCCAACACGCCTAATATCATTACAAAAGCATAGTGATAGATGTACCCGCTCTGGAATAAGCGAACAAGCTTCGAAAACCATCCTACCAGTTTTGCACTACCATTCACGACCAGTCCGTCAATCAATCCCTTATCACCGACGTTCCACAGCCCGCGCCCAAGGAAACGTGCTCCGCCGGCAAACACGATTTCGTTAAAGCGATCCATGTAGTATTTGTTATCCAACAAAGTATAGACAGCACTTGCATTCTTCTTGATGGCGGCCGGTATCGACGGCTTCACCATATAGAAGAAATAGGAAGTGACCACACCCGCCAACGCCAGCCAGAATGGAGCTGTTGTCAAAGCATGAGTTGCCATTGCGACAGGACCGTGGAATTCATGTCTTAACTCTTCCATCGCATGGTGAGCTTCGTTGACAAAAATAACGTCTTTAAAGAAACTGCCGAAGAGCATAGGTTCTATTGCTATAAAACCGATGGCGACTGATGGAATTGCCAGCATCACCAGCGGGAACCAGACGACGAAAGGTGATTCATGAGGTTTTTGACCCGGAGCTAATCCGTGATGATGCTCATCATGATCATCCGCTGCGTGATGTGCGTCATGATGGCCATGTGCGTGGCCAAAATTTTCTTTTCCATGAAATACCAGGAAATACATACGGAAGGAATAAAACGCTGTGACAAATACACCTGCTAAGACAGCAAACTGAGCAAAGCCAGAACCAGCAATATGAGACGCCTGAACCGCCTCGATGATACTGTCTTTGGAGTAAAACCCTGAGAAGAAAGGAGTACCAATCAGCGCTAACGAGCCTAACAATGACGTGAGCCAGGTAATCGGCATGTATTTACGCAATCCACCCATGTTACGGATGTCCTGATCATGATGCATACCAATGATGACAGAGCCGGCAGCAAGGAACAGAAGTGCCTTAAAGAAAGCGTGTGTCATCAAATGAAATACAGCAACCGAGTACGCAGAAGCGCCCAATGCAACTGTCATGTAACCGAGCTGCGACAATGTGGAATATGCGACAACGCGTTTAATGTCGTTCTGGATAATACCGAGGAAACCCATAAACAGCGCAGTTATCGAACCGATCACCAAGATAAATGACAAAGCAGTATCCGACAATTCGAATAACGGCGACATACGAGAAACCATGAAAATACCAGCAGTAACCATGGTCGCTGCGTGAATAAGCGCAGAAATCGGGGTTGGACCTTCCATCGAATCAGGCAGCCATACATGCAGTGGAAACTGCGCAGATTTACCCATCGCTCCGATAAACAAACAGATGCATGCAACCGTGATCAGCATCCAGTCAGTTCCAGGGAAAATCAGTTTCGCAAGTTCTTCTTTTTTCGCGAAAACTTCTGTGTAATTCATCGAACCGGCATAGGCGAGCAACAAACCGATACCAAGTATGAAACCAAAGTCACCGACACGGTTAACCAAAAATGCCTTCATGTTTGCATAGACAGCCGTCGGTTTGGTGTACCAGAAACCGATCAGCAAATAAGATACCAGACCGACAGCTTCCCAACCGAAAAACAGTTGGAGGAAATTATTGCTCATCACGAGCATCAGCATGGAGAAAGTGAAAAGCGAGATATACGAGAAAAAGCGGTTATAGCCTTCATCTTCGGCCATGTAACCAACGGTATAAATATGCACCATCAGCGACACAAAGGTCACCACACACATCATCATTGCAGTCAGATTATCAACCAGAAAACCGACTTCCAGTTTCAAACCAGCTACCTGCATCCATTGATACAAGGTAGCGTTGTAAACTGGCGCACCATTCATCAAAGCGTTCAGTGTCATGCACGAAATAATGAATGCAACCAGCACACCGAGTATAGTCGCGGTGTGTGAAACTTTACGCCCTACGACGTTACCAAAAAATTTGGTGCCCAGTAAACCGGCAATGGCAGATCCTGCCAATGGAGCCAGAGGTACTGCTAATAGTAGTTGTGGGTTAAGTTGCCCCGCCATGATGACCCTTTTTTAGCTTATTACTTTTTTAAATCGCCAGCGAACGATGAGGAAGATGCATACTGCTTCCGCCCCCATGAAACATTATCCTTTGAGAGCGTCCAGATCTTCTACATTAATCGTATCCAGATTACGGAACAAGACCACGAGAATAGCCAGTCCAATCGCAGACTCAGCTGCAGCAACTGTCAGAATAAAAAATACAAAGATCTGCCCTGCCGCATCACCCAGATAATGAGAGAACGCAATGAAATTCATATTCACTGCCAGCAAATTCAATTCAATCGCCATCAGCAACACGATAATATTTTTTCGATTCAAAAAAATACCAACGATAGAAATCGCAAACAGAATAGCGCCAAGTATCAGATAGTGTGTCAGTGTCAAAGCCATATCAGCCCTCTTGCTTTTCTGTCGATGAAGTTAAATTACGTTCGGATTCTGCTTTCATTTTTACAACGCGAACGCGATCAGCACTTCTCACTTTTACAGCTTTTGCCGGATCAAAATATTTAGTGTCTTTGCGACGGCGTAAAGTCAATGCAACGGCTGCAACGATGGCAAGCAATAGAATTGCCGCAGCAATTTCAAACGCAAATGTATAACGGGTAAAAATTTCGATACCAAGATTTTTTGTGTTGCCTATGGTGTCAGCAGCAGCTGGTACATGGTTATCCGGACGTAAGAATCCACGCCATAAAACAGCAGACATTTCCAGGACGATGACGACACCGATTGTCGCTGCCAAAGGGAGGTGTCCCCAGAATCCGGCTCTTAACTTATCGATATCGATGTCCAGCATCATCACCACGAACAAGAATAAAACCATAACCGCACCGACATACACCAACACCAAAACAATGGCCAGAAACTCGGCTTTCAACAATAACCAGATTGCCGCAGCAGAGAAAAACGACAGCACTAAGAACAATGCAGCATGCACTGGATTACGGGCGGTAATCACCTGCGTCGCAGCTAGCACAAGAATCGCTGCGAAAATATAAAATAATGCAGTAGTAAATTCCATATTGAAACCGTTCTAATTAGCGATATGCAGCGTCAGCAGCACGAGCGGCTGCAATTTGTGGTTCATAGCGATCACCTACTGCCAGTAACATCTCTTTCGTAAAATAGAGATCGCCGCGCTTTTCACCGTGATATTCAAATACATGTGTCTCGACGATGGAATCAACCGGGCAGGACTCTTCACAGAAGCCGCAGAAAATACACTTGGTCAGATCGATGTCATAGCGAGTCGTCCGACGGCTGCCATCTTCGCGCTGATCAGATTCGATCGTAATTGCCATCGCAGGACAGACGGCTTCACACAATTTACATGCGATACAACGTTCTTCTCCATTAGGATAGCGACGCAATGCATGCAAACCACGGAAACGTGGTGACTGCGGCGTTTTTTCTTCTGGAAATTGGACAGTAATTTTGCGGGCGAACATGTAGCGACCTGTCAATGCCAGTCCTTTTATCAGTTCGCGCAGCATCAGGCTGCCAAAAAAATCTTTGATTGCTTCCATCTTTTCAGCCTCTTACTTCCAAATATTCCATGAAGTTTGTATCCATGCGGCGACAAATACCAGGTACACCAGGGTTAAGGGAATAAACACTTTCCAACCCAAACGCATGATCTGATCGTAACGGTATCTCGGGAAAGAAGCACGAGCCCAGATAAACATCGAAACGACAACAAATGTTTTCAGACCGAGCCAGATCCAACCTGGTATCCAGTTAAATACGATGGAATTCAAGGGTGCATCCCAACCACCCAGGAACATCAGGGATGCCATTGTCGAAATCAGGATCATATTGGCGTATTCCGCCAGATAGAACATGGCGAAAGACATACCTGAGTACTCAACCATGTGCCCTGCGACGATCTCTGATTCGCCTTCGACCACGTCGAACGGATGACGGTTCGTTTCAGCAATCCCGGAAATAACATAGACAACAAACATCGGCAGCAATGGCAACCAGTTCCAGGACAGGAAATTCAAGCCCATCGAAGCAAAATGACCTTTTGTCTGCGAGTTAACGATGTCCGTCAGATTCAAACTTCCGGAGACCATCAGTACGATGACCAGAACGAAACCCATTGCAATTTCGTAGGAAATCATCTGAGCGGATGCACGCATCGCCCCCAAGAACGAGTATTTCGAGTTAGATGCCCATCCAGCGATAATAATGCCGTACACCTCAACTGAGGTGATCGCCATGATCAACAATAAGCCCGCATTGACATTCGCGAGCACGACTTCAGGGCCGAAAGGAATGACAGACCACGCAGCCAGCGCTGGCATAATCGTCATAATAGGTGCGAGGATAAAAAGTACCTTATTAGCTTTTGCCGGGACAACAATTTCTTTCAGCAGCAACTTAACCGCATCAGCAATCGGCTGTAACAGACCTGCTGGTCCGACGCGGTTAGGACCAAGACGGATGTGCATCCAGCCTATCATCTTACGTTCCCACAAAGTAAGATAGGCAACGAGACCCATGATAGGAGCAACGACGCAAATAATTTTGATCAGATTCCAGACCAGAGGCCAGAAGTAGCCAAAGACACCCTGACCGAAAGTTTGTACAGTGAGCAGCCAATTCATTATGCACGCTCCACATTAATAGCACCGAACATACCGTCCAGCTTACTAGTCAGTACCGAACCTGCTGAAACCCGGACTACATTTTCAGGTAAAGATCCATCGATGCCAACATTCAACAGAATACTTCCGGCCTTCGTCACTTTCACCATATCACCGGCAGATACACCGATTTTTTCTGCCTGTGCCTTGCTGATCCATGCCTGAGGCGTACGTGCGTCTGCCGTTTTTTGCAATGATTCCGCTCTTCTTACGATAGCGTCAGTACTGTAAATGGCGACATCGGCGACTCGCTCCAGACCTGCCGCAGACGCAGTCGCCAGCGCAGGTTTCAAAGCAGAAGTGTTACTCAGTTTCTCAATCACGTCGCTACCACCCAAAGCTTCATCGCGAATGGCCTCTGAAGTTTCGTAGTCAAAATTATCGAGGCCAAGCAAATTGCCTAAGACACGCAGAACTTTCCATGCTGGGCGTGTTTCTCCCAGTGGCTTGACTACACCATGGAAACTCTGAACACGTCCTTCACAACTGACAAACGTACCCGCCGTTTCGGTAAATGGAGAGACTGGCAATAAAACGTCTGCGTATTCAGCTCCGTGCTTGAACGGTGACATAACTACAACCATATCAGCCGCGGACAAGGCTTTCTCTGCCTGAAGCGGATTTGCACTGTCTAAAGCTGGCTCCGCGTGAAGTACAACGTACGCCTTCTTTCCTTCACTAAATACTGGTTTAGCGTTGTTAGTTGGAATCGCATTTGCAAGATAGCCACCAACGGTGTTTGCAGCTTCCGTCAGGTAACCGAAATCTGCAGCAGTTTGCTCGGCAATCCACTGTGCAAGCGCGTGCAGGCGTGAGGCTTCCGGATGATACGAAGCGGTATTGCCTAAAAATACGCCGGCGTCGCCAGACAACAGGGTCGCCGCGATACTTTGAGCAAGTGCTCCAGCATCGACAAATTCCAGGCCCACAGGTTTCGCAATCTCTTTTTTAGTTGCTACGGCAACCGCTACCTCAGCAAGGAACTGAGCCCATAACGAAGGTGCCAGAATCGCTTTGTTTGCTAACTTGATCAGCAGATCATCATCGGTTGCATTCAACACACTGAGTTTCGTGCCCGACTTTACAGACTGACGCAGGCGCGCGGCCAACAAAGGATGATCTTTACGCAAGAATGAACCGATAACGAATACATTCTTCAACTGGGCGAATTTAGTTATGGAAGTTCCCAGCCAAGGTTTAATACTTCCATTCAGTGCAAAATCAGACTGACGTAAGCGGAAGTCAACATTATCAGAACCGATGCCGCGGATTATCCGTTGCAGCAGGAATAATTCTTCCACTGTAGAATTTGGTGCTGCGACCGCAGCTACAGAATCAGCACCGTGTTCATGGCGAATATTACGCATGGCATGGGCAACATACTCCAGCGCTGTCTGCCAATCAGTCTCTTGCCATTGACCGCCTTGCTTGATCATAGGTTTAGTCAGACGCTCAGCACTGTTCACGCCCTCATAAGAGAAGCGGTCTTTATCAGAAATCCAGCACTCGTTGATCTCTTCGTTTTCGAAAGGAACAACGCGCATTACTTTATTATTTTTGACCTGAACAATCAGGTTAGAACCTAAACCATCATGTGCGCTGACTGATTTACGACGGGACAACTCCCAAGTACGTGCGGAATAGCGGAATGGTTTCGACGTCAACGCACCAACCGGGCACAGATCAATCATGTTACCGGACAATTCTGAGTCAACAGTCTTGCCTACGAAAGAGGTAATTTCGGAATGCTCACCACGATTCAGCATACCCAATTCCATCACACCGGCAATTTCCTGACCAAAGCGAACACAGCGTGTGCAATGAATACAACGGCTCATTTCTTCCATCGACACCAGCGGGCCGACGTCTTTGTGGAAAACAACGCGCTTCTCTTCTTCGTAGCGAGAAGTTGTACCGCCATAACCAACCGCCAAATCCTGCAACTGACATTCACCGCCCTGGTCGCAAATCGGGCAATCCAGAGGATGGTTAATCAACAGAAATTCCATTACTGCTTTTTGCGCCTTCACCGCTTTATCGCTGTGAGAGCGCACGATCATGCCTGGTGTGACTGGCGTCGCGCAGGCCGGCAACGGTTTAGGTGCTTTTTCAACCTCTACCAGACACATGCGGCAATTGGCCGCGATAGATAATTTTTTGTGATAACAAAAATGCGGGATATACGTGCCAAGCTTATTGGCAGCGTCCATCACCATACTGCCCTCTTGGACTTCGACTTTTTTGCCGTCTATTTCGATTTCAACCATGGTCTACTCTAAGTGTGCTAACCGAAGCTGGCTTACAGGTAAGTGGGAACCAAGCAATGCTTATGCTCGATGTGATATTCAAACTCTTCGCGGAAGTTCTTCACGAACGCACGTACTGGCATCGCTGCAGCATCGCCTAACGCACAAATCGTTTTACCCTGAATGTTGTCAGCGATGGAATTCAGCATATCCAGATCTTCTGGACGACCTAATCCATTTTCTATCCTGTGAACAAGACGATACAACCAGCCTGTACCTTCGCGGCAAGGCGTACACTGCCCACACGACTCTTCAAAATAAAAATACGACAGACGTTCCAGCGATTTGACCATACAACGGGTTTCATCCATGACGATGACGGCTCCGGATCCAAGCATAGAACCCGCCTTGGAAATCGAATCATAATCAAGATCCGTATTCATCATCACATCACCAACAATCACCGGTGCGGAAGAGCCGCCCGGGATCACTGCCTTGATTTTCTTTCCGCCACGCATGCCGCCCGCCAACTCAAGTAACGTGGCAAATGGCGTACCCAACGGAATCTCATAATTACCAGGCCGCTCAACGTCACCTGAAATAGAGAATATCTTTGTACCACCGTTATTTGGCTTACCAAGGGCAGCATAATTTTCACCACCCATGGCAAATATGAACGGTACTGCGGCAAATGTTTCGGTGTTATTAATTGTTGTCGGCTTACCATACAAGCCGAAACTGGCCGGGAACGGTGGTTTAAAGCGCGGCTGGCCTTTTTTACCTTCCAGCGATTCTAACAATGCAGTTTCTTCACCGCAAATATAGGCACCATACCCATGGAACGCATGCAATTGAAAACTAAATTCAGAGCCCGCAATATTGTTACCAAGCATCCCCGCTGCGCGCGCTTCCTCAATCGCTTCCTCGAAACGATCATAGTCAGCAAAAATTTCGCCGTGGATGTAGTTGTAACCGACAGTAATGCCCATCGCGTAGGCACCGATCGCCATACCCTCGATCAGAGCATGAGGGTTATAACGAATAATATCGCGATCCTTGAACGTACCAGGTTCGCCCTCATCGGTATTACAGACAAGATATTTTTGTCCTGGAAACTGACGTGGCATGAAACTCCATTTCAGACCAGTCGGGAAGCCTGCACCACCACGCCCACGTAAAGACGACGCTTTTAGCTCCGCAATAACCTGCTCAGGCGGAATTTTTTCAGAAAGAATACGTTTTAATGAAGCATAGCCACCGCGCGCTACGTAATCTTGCAAGTGCCAGTTTTTGCCGTCCAGACCGGCAAGAATCAAAGGCTTGATATGGCGATTGTGCAGACTCGTCATTATTTACCCGCCTCTTTCAGTTCATTCACCAGTCCATCGATTTTTTCGTTCGACATAAAACTGCACATACGCTTGTTGTTGACCAACATAACAGGCGCATCGCCGCATGCTCCCATGCATTCACCCTCAACCAGAGTGAAGCGACCATCAGCGGTCGTCTCTTTGAAATCAATACCCAATTTCTGTTTCAGATGATGAGCCGCGCGCTCTCCGCCCGACAAAGCACAAGGCAAATTGGTACAGACGGTAATTTTGAATTTACCGACCGGCTTCGTGTTGTACATATTGTAGAAAGTCGCCACTTCCTGAACTGCAACGGCAGGCATACCAATATAGTCAGCTAAAGTCTGCATTACATCCGGGGAGATCCAGCCAGTCTCATCCTGTGCAATGGCCAAAGCGGCCATCACAGCAGACTGCCGCTGATCAGGAGGGAACTTTGCCAGTTCACGGTCAATTTTTTTAAATGCCTGCTCTGATAACACCATAGCTAATGCCTCTAATAAACGTCAGACGACGTTCTTTTATCTGTCAATCTCACCAAAAACAATATCCTGAGTACCAATAATCGTTACCGCATCGGCAATCATATGACCCTTCGCCATTTCGTCCAGACCTTGCAAATGAGGGTATCCCGGAGCACGAATCTTCAAACGGTAAGGCTTATTAGCACCATCAGACATCAGATAGATACCAAACTCACCCTTTGGATGTTCAACCGCAGCATATGCCTCACCGACAGGAACATGAAAGCCTTCGGTGAACAGCTTGAAGTGATGGATCAAATCTTCCATATTCGACTTCATGTCAACACGATGCGGCGGGGTAACTTTGTGATTATCTGAAATGACAGGACCCTGATTATTTCTGAGCCACTCAACACATTGCTTAATAATACGGTTTGATTGGCGCATTTCTTCTACACGAACAAGATATCGGTCATAGCAATCACCATTGACACCGACAGCAATATCGAAATCAAGCAAATCATATACTTCGTATGGTTGCTTCTTGCGCAAATCCCATTCAACGCCAGAGCCACGCAACATCGCACCGGTAAAGCCCATCGCTTTCGCGCGCTCAGGCGACACGACGCCAACACCGACCAAACGCTGCTTCCAGATACGATTATCCGTCAACAATGTTTCGTACTCGTCGACGTATTTCGGGAAGCGATTTGTAAAATCTTCGATAAAATCAAGCAAAGAACCCTGGCGATTTTCGTTAAGAAAACGCATTGTTTTCTCGTTCTTCAGCAAAGATGCTTTATGCTTAGGCATTTCATCAGGCAAATCACGATAGACACCACCCGGGCGATAGTAAGCCGCATGCATACGCGCACCGGACACCGCCTCATAGCAGTCCATCAGATCTTCACGCTCACGGAATGCATACAACATCACCGCCATAGCACCAACGTCAAGCGCATGCGCACCAATCCACAACAAGTGATTCAGCAGACGCGTTATTTCATCAAACATCACCCGTATGTATTGGGCGCGTAACGGCACTTCCAACCCGAGCATTTTCTCAATAGCCATCACATAGGCGTGCTCGTTTGCCATCATCGACACATAATCGAGCCTATCCATGTAAGGAACGGACTGCAAAAATGTCTTTTGTTCGGCCAGCTTTTCTGTCGCGCGATGCAACAGACCGATATGCGGGTCAGCACGCTGAATAACTTCGCCATCCAATTCAAGCACCAGACGCAAAACACCGTGCGCAGCAGGATGCTGAGGACCAAAGTTGAGTGTGTAATTCTTAATCTCAGCCATTATTTCATCCCGTAATTTTCTTCACGAATAATACGTGGCGTATTTTCGCGTGGCTCAATAGTCACAGGTTGATAGACAACGCGCTTTTGCTCCGCATCGTAACGCATCTCCACATAGCCAGATACAGGGAAATCTTTGCGGAATGGGTGACCAATAAAACCATAGTCGGTCAGAATACGACGCAAGTCGTTATGACCATCAAACAATATACCGTACAAATCAAAGGCTTCACGCTCATACCAGTTGGCAGCGTTCCACACGTCAATCAGAGATGAAACCAGGGGCATTTCATCGTCCGGCGCAAAAACACGGACACGAAGGCGCCAGTTATTTTTAATCGACAGCAAATGAGAGACAACTGCGTAACGAGCACCATCCCAGGCACCGTCCGCATAAGTAGAGTAATCAACACCACACAGGTCAATCAACTCTTCAAAGCATGTCTCCGGATGATCGCGCAGATCGCGCATGACCTGCAAGTATTCAGCTGCCGACACAACAACCGTCAACTCACCGAGAGCATTTTTCAGCTCAAGAATACGCTCACCCAAGACTGCTTTTAATGCCTGCTCGAGTTTTTCTAATTTGATCGTCATAGTTAAAAGCTGCCTAAGCAATCACGCAATCAGCGCGCGATGGTGTTTGTACGTTTAATTTTGTTTTGCAGCTGAATGACACCGTACAGCAACGCTTCTGCCGTCGGCGGACAACCAGGCACATAAATATCAACTGGAACGATACGATCACAGCCACGAACCACGGAATAGGAATAGTGGTAATAACCGCCACCATTAGCACAAGACCCCATAGAAATAACCCAACGGGGCTCTGCCATCTGATCGTAGACTTTGCGCAACGCAGGTGCCATCTTATTACACAAAGTACCCGCAACAATCATCACATCTGAGTGACGCGGCGAAGGACGAAACACAACACCAAAACGATCAAGATCGTAGCGCGACGCACCTGCATGCATCATTTCAACTGCACAGCAAGCCAGACCGAACGTCATCGGCCACATCGACCCGGTACGAGTCCAGTTAATCAGCTTATCAGCCGTTGTCGTAACAAAGCCTTCGTTCAACACACCTTCAATAGCCATTTTCCATCACTCCCAATCCAGAGCGCCTTTTTTCCAGATGTACCAGAATCCGACAGCAAATTCGAGCACAAAGCCAAGCATGATCAAGAAACCAGCCCATCCAAGGTCACGCATAGCTACGCCCCACGGAAAGAAAAATGCTGTTTCAAGATCAAAGAGAATGAAGAGAATCGCGATCAGATAATATCGCACATCAAATTTCATACGCGCATCTTCAAATGCTTCGAAGCCGCACTCGTATGCAGATGTTTTTTGAGAGTCTGGCTTATACGGACCGAGGACTCGCCCCAAAACCTGAGGCAACACACCAACTCCGATACCAACCAGAATAAAGAGAAGAACTGGGAAATAATTTTCGAGGTTCACGTTAGGCTACCTGTAATTGAACGCCATATGAAGCAAATTACTTTTGAATTACAGCATCAGAAATAACCGCTTCCTCGACAAAACCAGCAAGGAAAACTGATTTGTTTTTTGGTGCCGACGACGAGACTCGAACTCGTACAGCTTTCGCCACTACCCCCTCAAGATAGCGTGTCTACCAATTTCACCACGTCGGCCTAAGCCCAGCATTCTACCCTGAATGACCTCATTGTTCAACGCACAATCGAGGAAATTCAAGAATTTTTACCGGGAAATATAAATTTATTTTGGAATCTGATTTGGCTGCGCCGATGAAGCAGCCGCAGCAGAAGCTGGAGCAGGCGCCTGCACAGCAACAGGAGCAGCTTTTGTCACTGGCAAATTATCCATTACACCACCTGCAGGTTTGCGTTCACCACCAAAAACACCCAGCGCTAAAGTTGCCGCAAAAAATATTGCTGCCGCAATACCTGTAGAACGGGACAAGAAATTTGAGGAACCTGTTGCTCCAAACAGACTACCGGATGCCCCCGAACCAAAAGAAGCGCCCATATCAGCACCCTTACCATGCTGCAGCAAAACCAGGCCGATAATTGCCAATGCAGAGATCACCTGAACAACCACTACCAATGTAAAAAAAGTTTGCATTCAAAACACCCAAAAAAATTAATCTTCAATCTTTAGTCAAACAATCAAACTGCAGCAACAATGGCGAGAAAATCTGCCGACTTCAACGCAGCACCACCAATCAGACCACCATCAATATCTGCCATCGCCAGCAAATCTTTTGCATTATCCGGCTTCATACTGCCGCCATAAAGTATCTGAACCGTCGCAGCCGCCGCCGTGTCTTTCAGCGCAATTTGCTGACGCAAAAAGGCATGAACATCCTGCGCCATCTGAGGCGTTGCTGTTTTACCGGTACCAATCGCCCACACAGGCTCATAAGCAACAACCAGACGAGCGATTTGAGTCGCATCCAAAACATCCAGCACAGCCTGCAATTGCGCACCAACCACCTCTTCAGTCTGCCCGCTCTCACGCTGCTCCAGAGTCTCACCGACACAGACAATCGGAATCAACTGTTCAGACATGGCACGCAGCGCTTTTTTTGCAACGACAGCATTGGACTCGGCATGATATGCACGACGCTCAGAATGCCCGACGATCACATAACGACAACCGCAATCAACCAGCATCGAAGCAGCAACTTCACCGGTAAACGCTCCCTGCGCATGCTCAGAGACATCTTGCGCACCCCACTTGACAGAGCTTGCATTCAGCAGCTCCGCACACTGAGCAAGATAGGGCGCTGGAGCGCATACCAGCACATCACAATCCGGAGACACAGATAAACCGGCTACGATTTCAGATAACAAGGAACGGTTAGCAGCGAAGCTGCCATTCATTTTCCAGTTACCAGCAATGAGAGTACGTCGCATAAGAGATCAGAATATAAATAACCGTCTATTGTATCCCGCTGATAATACCCGGTCAAACAAAGCCAACATAAAACAAACAAGCCATGAAATAGCAGGAGGATCATATCCACCCAGATATCCACTCATTCATCCTGCATACCGATGATCATACTGACACGCCAAGATCCGCTCTCCCTCAATCTCGTCACTCAGACCATGGAAAATCAGACTACTTGCAGCATAATTTTACCGATGTGACGACCATCTTCCATCAAAGCTTGTGCCTGCGCCGCATCACTCAAGGGGATTACCTGATGAATGACTGGCCTGATCTTCCCGGCTTCAAGTAAGGGCCAGACACGTTGCTGCAATTGCGCAGAAATTTGCGCTTTAAACTCAACTGAACGTGGACGTAAAGTTGATCCGGTTATGGTCAGCCGTCGGCGTAATACCTGCCCAAAATCTAACTCCCCACGACTACCACCCAGCAAAGCAATAATCGCAATGCGACCGTCATCTGCCAGACTGTCAATCTCCAGCGGTATATAACTTCCTGCCACCATATCGAGAATCACATCCACCCCCTTACCTGCCGTCAGTAATTTAACAACCTCAGGGAATTTTTCAGTCTTATAGTTGATGACCCGCTCAGCACCAAGCTTTTCAGCTGCTCGGCATTTTTCATCCGTACCAGCCGTCGCAAAAACCCGGTGACCAAGCGCACTCGCAATTTGAATAGCTGCAACACCAATTCCAGATGTACCGCCCTGCACCAACAAGGTCTCACCAGCACTCAGCTTGGCCCGATCGAAGACATTACTCCATACAGTGAAATAAGTTTCAGGCAATGAAGCCGCCTCCAACATGCTCAGACCTTTCGGCACCGATAAGCATTGTGCTGCCGGGGCAACACAATATTCAGCATATCCGCCACCCTGCACTAGGGCACAGACAGCATCACCTGACTGAAACGCAGTCCCCGACAAATCTCCACCGACGATTTCCCCCGCAACCTCCAGACCCGGCAAATCAGAAGCACCATTTGGCACCGGATAATAGCCGAGTCGCTGCAACACATCAGGACGATTCACGCCCGCAGCGTGCACCTTAATTAATATCTCACCTGCTTTTGGCTGCGGAACCTCACGCTCACACAACTGCAGGACCTCGGGCGCCCCATATTTTGTAATTTCAATTGCACGCATAAAAATCACCAGTTAAATAAAAAAAGTCATAGTATGCCAATAAAAAAACGCCCGTCTGAACGGGCGTTTTTTAATGCAACATTTTAACTAAAGCCAGCGCTTACTGTGCTGCTTGCGGCTCTTGCGATTGTGCTTGCGCATCGCCTTCGACAACAGCAGCTTTCATGGACAACTTGAAGCGGCCACGATCATCCGTTTCCAGCACTTTGACACGCACTTGCTGCCCCTCTTTAAGATAATCAGCAACTGCATTAACGCGTTCGTTAGCAATCTGACTGATGTGCAGCAAGCCATCTTTACCTGGCATGATTTGCACAATCGCGCCGAAGTCCAGCAACTTCAATACCGTACCTTCGTAAATTTTACCCACTTCAACTTCCGCGGTCAGCTCTTCAATACGGCGCTTGGCTTCTTGTCCGGCAGCCGCATCAACAGAAGCGATAGTAACAACGCCTTCATCGCTGATGTCGATCTGAGTACCTGTTTCTTCCGTCAACGCGCGGATCACTGCTCCGCCCTTACCAATCACATCACGGATTTTCTCAGGATTGATCTTGATCGTAATCAGGCGTGGCGCAAAATCAGACAACTCGGTCTTACCAACCGGAACCGCCTCTTGCATTTTACCCAGAATATGGACGCGACCTTCTTTCGCCTGCGCCAAAGCAACCTGCATAATTTCTTTAGTGATACCCTGGATTTTAATATCCATTTGCAACGCAGTGATGCCTTCGGCAGTACCGGCAACTTTAAAGTCCATATCGCCAAGGTGATCTTCATCACCCAGAATATCAGTCAGAACAGCAAACTTATTGCCTTCTTTGATCAGACCCATGGCGATACCTGCAACATGTGCTTTCATCGGCACACCCGCATCCATCAAAGCCAGACAGCCACCGCAGACGGATGCCATAGAAGAGGAGCCGTTGGATTCAGTAATCTCAGAAACCAGACGGACGGAGTAGCTGAAATCTTCCGGATCAGGCAATGCAGCCTGCAAAGCGCGTTTCGCCAGACGACCGTGACCAATTTCACGACGCTTAGGCGTACCAACACGACCTGTTTCACCAGTAGCAAACGGAGGCATGTTGTAATGCAACATGAAGCGGTCAGAGTATTCACCCATGAGCGCGTCAATTTTTTGCTCATCACGGGCAGTACCCAGCGTTGCAATCACCAGCGCCTGAGTTTCACCACGGGTGAACAAGGCTGTACCGTGCGTGCGTGGCAAAATGCCGGTACGAATAGTGATGGGACGTACGGTACGTGTATCGCGACCGTCGATACGTGGCTCACCCTCAAGGATTTGCGAGCGAACAATTTTCGCTTCCAGATCAAACAGGATGTTACCGACTTCAGCAGAGTCAGGAGCAGCCTCGCCTTTAGCAGCAGCTTGCTCAGCCAGCGCTGCAGTCACTGTAGAAGTTGCTGCCTTCAGTTGCTCAGTACGAGCTTGCTTTTCTTTGATTTGATAAGCAGCGCGCAACAAAGGCTCTGCAACAGCAGTAACAGCAGCAATCAGTACTTCATTTTTCGGTGCAGGCGCCCATTGCACTTCAGGCTTACCACCATCACGTACCAATTCGTGAATCGCATCGATCACGGCTTTCATTTGCTCATGACCGAACACAACCGCACCAAGCATGACTTCTTCAGACAATTGCTGCGCTTCAGATTCCACCATCAGCACAGCTTGCTCTGTACCCGCAACAACCAGATCCAGCTTGGAAGATTTCAACTGCGTTGCCGTTGGATTCAATACATACTGACCGTCAATATAACCAACGCGCGCAGCACCAACAGGGCCATTAAAAGGAATGCCAGCAACAGAAATCGCTGCAGAAGCGCCGATCATCGCAGCGATATCCGGATCAATTTCAGGATTGACGGACAATACATGCACAATCACCTGAACTTCATTCAGATAGCCCTCTGGGAACAATGGGCGAATCGGGCGATCGATCAAACGTGAAGTTAATGTTTCTTTTTCTGATGGACGACCTTCTCGCTTGAAGAAACCACCAGGAATGCGGCCTGCAGCGTAAGTTTTTTCCATATAATCCACGGTCAGAGGAAAAAAGTCCTGACCAGGTTTAGCATCTTTTTTTGCAACAACCGTTGCCAGCACCACGGTATCTTCTATCGACACCATCACAGCGCCGGAAGCCTGACGTGCGATTTCACCGGTCTCCAATGTCACCTGGTGTTGACCATATTGGAAAGTTTTCGTAATTTTGTTAAACACAATGTGTCCTTTCTATTTTGCCGACAGATTTTCAGGCGCTGTCGTTCACCTCACCACGTGCAATCCGTCAGGATTGCCTTTTGCCAGTTTTTCACTTATTTCCAACAAATTTTGCTAAAAATTTCGCGAAAAACCAAAACATCAGATAAACAAAAAGCCTGCGACAGTCAACTGACGCAGGCTTTTTGCTATAAATTTTTTGCTAAATTCAGCAAGAATTACTTACGCAAGCCGAGTTTTTCGATCAGAGCGCGATAGCGATTCAGGTCTTTACCTTTCAGGTAAGACAACAGGCTTTTACGACGGTTAACCATCATAATCAGACCACGACGGGAATGGTGATCTTTACCGTGGGCTTTAAAGTGACCGTTCAGATCATTGATACGGGCTGTCAGCAAAGCAACCTGAACTTCTGGAGAACCTGTGTCGTTCTGACCACGGGCGTTATCCGCTACGATAGCGGCTTTTGTACTTTTTTCGATAGACATAACTTTTCCTTTACATGCGATAGCAACAGTTGTTGAGTAACAAAACCATCACTATCGTGAAATAAACTCCCGCCAAAATGACGGGAGCCGATACTATAGCACAGAAATAATCAATGAATCAAACTTGTGGATTCAGCTTTTCTGACTTGGATTCGAGTTTATTCAGCGCTGACAAGTAAGCCTTCGCAGATGCCACAACGATATCAGGATCAGCACCGACACCATTGACGATACGTCCGGATTTTTGCAACCTCATCGTTACCTCTCCCTGAGACTGAGTGCCGGTCGTGATTGCATTGACTGAAAACAGCAGCAATTCAGCGCCACTGTTAACCTCGGATTCAATCGCGTTCACGATTGCATCCACTGGTCCATTTCCTTTTGCTTCACAAGTCACTTCCTTACCGGCAAAAGCAAACACCACTTTTGCCTTCGGTGATTCGCCGGTCTCAGAATGCTGGGCCAGCGAAACAAAGCGGTATGCTTCTTTGTCATTGGCCTGTTCTTCGTCTGACACCAGAGCAAGGATATCTTCATCAAAAATTTCAGATTTGCGGTCAGCCAGTTCCTTGAAACGGGCAAAAGCGGCGTTGATTTCTGCTTCAGATTCCAGAATGATGCCAAGCTCTTCGAGGCGCTGTTTGAAGGCATTCCGACCTGAGAGCTTACCGAGAACAATTTTATTTGCACTCCAGCCCACGTCTTCGGCACGCATGATTTCATAGGTATCACGCGCTTTCAGTATGCCATCCTGATGAATGCCGGACGCATGGGCAAACGCATTTGCGCCAACCACGGCTTTATTTGGCTGCACTGCAAAGCCGGTAATTTGCGACACCAGCTTCGATGCCGGAACAATCTGCGTCGTATCAATACCCAGATCGAGATTAAAGTAATCTTTACGCGTACGCACCGCCATCACGATTTCTTCGAGCGCAGTGTTACCAGCACGCTCACCAAGACCATTAATCGTACATTCCACCTGACGTGCACCACCAATCATCACACCCGCAAGCGAGTTCGCCACGGCCATTCCCAGATCATTATGACAATGCACCGACCAGATCGCTTTATCAGAATTCGGAATACGCTCACGCAAGGTTTTCAGCATATTGCCGTATAACTCCGGCACCCCGTAGCCAACCGTGTCAGCGAAGTTAATCGTCGTTGCACCTTCTTTAATTACCGCCTCGATCACGCGGCATAAAAAGTCCATCTCCGAGCGGCTGCCGTCCTCCGGACTGAATTCAACGTCGTCCGTAAAATTTCGCGCAAAACGTACTGCCTGAATCGCTTGTTCCAATACCTGATCCGGAGTCATGCGCAATTTTTTCTCCATGTGCAAAGGAGACGTCGCAATAAAAGTGTGAATACGCTTGCGCTGCGCAGCAGCCAGGGCTTCCGCTGCACGGGAAATATCGCGGTCATTGGCGCGTGACAAAGAGCAGATCACGGAATCTTTAATCGTCGCAGAAATAGCTTTGATCGATTCAAAATCACCGGGCGAGGCTGCCGCAAAACCGGCCTCAATCACATCGACTTTCAATCTCTCCAGTTGTTTCGCAATCCGCAGTTTTTCATCTTTCGTCATCGATGCGCCCGGTGATTGCTCGCCATCGCGCAAAGTAGTATCAAATATGATGAGTTTGTCTGCCATGATTTTCTCCTGAAAAGAATGATTGAGATTGAAAATGAATCGATAAAAATGCTGAATATTCTCCGCCCCACCCTTGCAACGCACACAGGGGTAAGAGATTACTCAAATTGTGGGTATAGGGGATTTAGCGCGTTACCGCACTAGCAGAAATGCAAATAGCGATAGCAGACGGGATGCGTCTGCTACAGTTTTTAATGTGAGGGATGTGACTGAAAAGTTCATGCATTCGACTATAAGCGCGAACACAGAAAAGTGCAAGAATTTATAGCAGCATCTTTCTAATTTAATTAATCCGAAAAGAAAAAAAGCCACAATGCATTTTGTACATTGTGGCGATTCTGCGTTAAAACAAAATTTTATTTATCGTCGTGCGTTTCCACGCTGGTCTGGATGATGCTGATCGGCCGACCTTTGCGCCAGCGCCACAGCAACACAACGTAACCGGATAAGCCATACAACACAAACAAACCAAATAACACTTTAGGCGGATCACTGACCACGACCACATACACCAGTAACACTAACAAAGGCGCAATAAAAGGAACGCTTTTTTTCAGGTTCACATCTTTGAAACTGTAAAACGGCACGTTCGTCACCATCGTCAGACCCGCAAACAAGGTGATGCCCCAGGCAATCCAGCGCAGATCGCCACCAGCAAAATGCAAATCATCCATCAACAGCACAAAACCAGCGACCAGCGCCGCTGCGGCCGGACTTGGCAAGCCCTGAAAATAACGTTTATCAACAATACTGATATTCGTATTAAAGCGTGCCAGTCGCAACGCGGCGCCGGCACAATAAACAAATGCGGCCAGCCAGCCAAGTTTATCCATACCGCGCAACGACCATTCATACACGACCAGTGCCGGTGCAGCACCAAAAGAAATCATGTCTGACAGACTGTCGTACTGCGCACCGAATTCACTTTGGGTATTCGTCATCCGGGCAACCCGGCCATCCAGACTATCCAGTACCATCGCAATAAAAATCGCCAGCGCTGCCTGATAAAAACGCTGATCCATTGCCATAACAATGGCGTAAAACCCGCAGAACAAAGCAGCGGTTGTAAATGCATTCGGTAACAAATAAATGCCACGTCCGCGCGCCGCCGTTTTCACAGGCAAAGCCACGCTGTCGGCATCGACTCTTTGCTGCGTTTTACGTACGCCTTTAGGGAAAAGCTTGAAATTACCTTTGGGTTTGCGTCGATTAAAAGATGGCATGTGAATCTGAAGAAATAAAATAGCCCGAACATGTCGGGCGGAACCTAGCACTTTGCGCTGGAAGTATAACCCTGTTTATCAGTCAGGCAAACCCGCAAGCCTGACTGTATGGTCTATTTCAGGCGCAGTTTCCCGGTGATTTTTATATTCAGGGAAGTAAATCCCGGCTCAAAGCTGGGTTCCGTTGCCGCCGCATCAGCTCTGGCTGCCTTGAGCATCATGGGTGCAGCCTCAAACTGACGCAACTCACTACCGGCGTTATCGAAATCCAGGGACTCGATCGCAATATCATCAAGTTTTTTTCCCATCGTAGCTGCAATCATTTTGACTTTCTCAGAAAACTGACGATAACCAGCGTCAACCCGCGCGGCTTCGAATTTTTTGATCGCGGCATCAGACAAACCGAAATTCACACCGTTCAGCGCCAGCACTTTCTGACCTGCGGCCGCAGTCGAGGACAGCTGCGCAAGATTGGTCGTTTTCACTTCCAGATACTGACCAGAGCGCCAACCTGTAATCTGGCGCTTGACTGGCTGCCCTGCTGCGTTCACCGGGGTTTCAGCATAGATGGGATAAGAATAATAAGATCGCGTGCGTAACTCTGCCTGCGGGTCTTCTTTCCTGATCAGCTCAGTACCGGATTTCATTTTCTGATTGACCCTGGACGCGGCCACGGTTTTGTCTTTATCCTGCTCTTCGATATAAAAATTGAGCACTGCCTGATCATTGTCAGCCTTCACATCTGCCGATCCTGAGACGGTAATGACGGTACCGGTAAGCGTCTGCGCGGCAACGGGGATTGCCAGCACACAAGCCGCAGTAAAGCCAAGTAATTTTTTCATGATCATTCTCCGGAAATGTTGGTATTGTTGATTCAGACAAGTCTTCTTGATTCAAGTTGCTAAGATACCTTGTTTTCAGCGTTCTCACCCATCCAATATTCCTGCAATGACTCCAACAGGATTTGTGTTTCAAAGCTAAATCAGCTTCCCACCCCGTTTTCAGCCACAAAAATACTCCCCCCAGTATATTTATATCCCCTTTATTTTATTAGGACATATAGGTGAAAATGAAACATACTCCCCTGTTTTATTCAATTTAGCGACAAACAACAGATATTTTGAGGCGAAAAAAAGTCGTCCCAATGGACGACTTTTAGCCTTCGGGCTGCGTGCGCTTGCAAGCGCACGCTGGATGATGCCCGGCGATCTTGAAGATTAGTTTTTGCTTTGATCAACCAGTTTGTTTTTAGCAATCCAAGCGCACTCGTAGGCGTAAAAAAAGTCGTCCCAGTGGACGACTTTTAGACTTCGAGCTGCGTGCGCCTGTGAGCGCACGCTGGATGATACCCGGCGATCTCAGCAATTAGTTTTTGCTTTGATCAACCAGTTTATTTTTCGCAATCCAAGCGCACTCGTAGGCGTAAAAAAAAGTCGTCCCAGTGGACGACTTTTAGCCTTCGGGCTGAGTGCGCTTGCAAGCGCACGCTGGATGATGCCCGGCGATCTTGAAGATTAGTTCTTCGATTGATCAACCAATTTGTTTTTCGCGATCCAAGGCATCATCGCACGCAGTTTTGCGCCGACTTCTTCGATCTGATGTTCTGCAGTCAGGCGACGACGGGAAATCAAGGTAGGCGCGCCTGCTTTGTTTTCCAGGATGAAGCTCTTCGCGTATTCACCAGTCTGAATATCTTTCAGGCATTGGCGCATCGCATTTTTGGTGTCTTCAGTCACAACGCGTGGGCCCGTCACGTATTCGCCGTATTCTGCATTGTTAGAAATCGAGTAATTCATGTTAGCGATACCGCCTTCATAGATCAGATCAACGATCAGCTTCAGTTCATGCAAGCATTCAAAGTACGCCATTTCAGGTGCATAACCAGCTTCGACCAGCGTTTCGAAACCAGCCTTAATCAGTTCAACCGCACCACCGCACAACACAGCCTGTTCACCGAACAAGTCTGTTTCTGTCTCTTCGCGGAAGTTGGTTTCGATGATACCGGCACGGCCGCCACCATTCGCCATTGCATACGACAAAGCGATGTCGCGGGCAGAGCCGGATTTATCCTGATAGACAGCGATCAGGTGCGGCACGCCGCCACCTTGAGTATAAGTACCGCGTACGGTGTGGCCTGGTGCTTTCGGAGCGATCATGATGACGTCCAGATCAGCGCGTGGCACAACTTGTCCGTAGTGAACGTTGAAGCCATGTGCAAACGCAAGTACCGCGCCTTGCTTGGCGTAAGGTGCAACGTTTTCGTTGTACACCTGAGCGATATTTTCATCCGGCAGCAAAATCATGATGACGTCAGCAGCTTTCACTGCTTCATTGACTTCTGCCACTTTCAGGCCAGCGCCTTCGGCTTTAGACCATGATGCGCCGCCTTTACGCAAAGCGACTGTCACGTTACAACCGGAGTCGTTCAGGTTTTGAGCGTGTGCGTGGCCTTGTGAACCATAACCGATGATAGCAACGTTTTTACCTTTGATCAGGGACAGATCACAATCTTTATCGTAGAAAACTTTCATTTTTTATCCTATTTAATTTGAATGATTTTTATATGCCAGAGGCAGATGAATACTTGCTTATACCTTGAGGATGCGTTCGCCGCGTCCTATACCTGAACCACCTGTTCTGACAGTCTCCAGAATTGACGCACGATCGATGGAATCAATGAATGCATCCAGCTTACTTTTGTTACCCGTCAATTCTATGGTGTAGGTTTTTTCGGTCACGTCAATGATGCGGCCGCGGAAAATATCTGCCGTACGCTTCATTTCTTCGCGTTCTTTACCCACTGCCCTTACCTTAATTAGCATCAGTTCACGCTCGATATGAGCGCCTTCTGTCAGATCAACCACCTTCACCACTTCGATCAGACGGTTCAGGTGTTTTGTGATCTGCTCGATGATGTCGTCCGAACCACTGGTGACGATAGTCATACGGGACAAGGTCGAGTCTTCGGTCGGCGCGACCGTCAGCGTCTCAATGTTGTAACCACGGGCAGAGAATAATCCGACCACACGGGACAAAGCACCGGCTTCATTTTCCAGAAGGATGGAGATAATGTGTCTCATATCACAGATCCTCCGAGCCAAGCAGCATTTCAGTCAGGCCCTGACCCGCCTTCACCATAGGCCAGACGTTTTCAGTCTGATCGGTAATGAAGTTCATGAACACCAGTCTGTCTTTCATTGCGAACGCCTCACGTACGGCACCATCAACGTCTGCAGGATTTTCAATTTTCATGCCGACGTGACCATAAGCTTCCACCAGTTTGGTGAAGTCCGGCAGTGAATCCATGTAAGACTCGGAATAACGTGAACCATAATCAATTTGCTGCCACTGTCTGACCATGCCGAGGAAGCGGTTGTTCAACAGGATGATCTTGGGTGTCAGGTGATATTGCTTACAGGTCGCTAATTCCTGAATACACATTTGTATCGAGGCTTCGCCGGTAATACATGCGACGGTCGCATCCGGATTCGCCATCTGTACGCCCATCGCGTAAGGGAGCCCGACGCCCATCGTTCCCAGGCCACCGGAATTAATCCAGCGACGTGGCTTATCGAAACGATAGTACTGTGCTGCCCACATCTGGTGCTGGCCCACGTCGGAAGTCACAAAGGCATCGCCATTGGTTACTTCCCAGACTTTTTCAACCACAGATTGTGGCTTGATCAGCTCAGAAGACGGTGTGTATTTCAGACATTCGCGGCCACGCCACTCGTTGATCTGCTTCCACCATGCCGCCAGTGCCTTGGGATCAGGACGGGTCTCAACTGCGCTTAACTGCGACAACATCTCTTGCAATACGTCTTTGACATTACCAACAATAGGAATGTCCACTTTCACGCGCTTGGATATTGAAGAAGGGTCAATGTCGATATGAATAATTTTGCGCGTATTCGACGCAAAATGCTTAGGATTACCAATCACGCGGTCATCGAAACGCGCGCCGATCGCAATCAGCACGTCGCAGTGCTGCATCGCCATATTGGCTTCGTAAGTGCCGTGCATGCCGGGCATACCGACAAATTTTTCGTCACTGGCGCGATATGCACCGAGACCCATCAGCGTGTTAGTGCAAGGGAATCCCAGTTCATCCACCAGCTTGTTCAGTTCCGGGGAAGCATGCGCCAGAATAACGCCGCCACCGGTGTAGATCATCGGGCGTTCTGCCTGCAGCAATAACTGAACCGCTTTACGAATCTGTCCAGCGTGCCCTTTATCGACAGGTTTGTATGAACGCATTTCAACTTCACGTGGATAGCTGTAAGTCGTTTTGTGCATGCTGATATCTTTAGGAATATCGACCAGCACAGGACCGGGGCGTCCGGTTGTTGCGATGAAAAATGCTTTTTTGATCGTCTCTGCCAGATCCCGGACATCTTTGACCAGGAAATTATGTTTCACGCAGGGACGTGTAATACCTACCGTGTCGCACTCCTGGAAAGCATCCTGGCCGATAACAGCACTAGACACCTGTCCTGAGATTACCACCATAGGAATCGAATCCATGTAAGCAGTTGCCAGACCAGTCACCGCATTGGTAACGCCGGGTCCGGATGTGACCAGAGCCACGCCTACTTTATTCGAGGAACGTGAGTAAGCATCAGCAGCGTGAATTGCAGCCTGTTCGTGACGAACGAGGACGTGCTGAAACTTATCTTGTTTGTAGATTGCATCGTAGATATAAAGTACTGCGCCGCCCGGATATCCGAAAACATGCTCAATACCTTCTTCGGCAAGACACTTGACCAGTATCTCTGCGCCGGTTAATTCTGAACTCATTATGTTGTCCTTTCAAGGTCCATAGGAAATTGATCGGATGTTCTTTCCTGGCGAAACCGACATGCAAATCCGGCGAGCTGATATTCCTTTTTGTGCCGCGACATTTTCTTTTACACCCCCGTTGGGCGTGGTACCGGAAAATGCTTAAGGTACTCGTTCAATCAGTGTTAAGGCTTTACAACGACAAGTTTCTCACGCTTGTGGCATGGGTCAGAACAAACAGCTTCATTAAAGCGCACTTGCTGGCAATAACATTGTGGGTCATTCCTGACAAGTATTTGACACTCCGAGATTTTGAAGTGGACTTACACGGTAATGCGTTGCAGCATTTTGGTCAAGCAGAATTATTCCTTTCTGTTTTTATCCACGTTCTATTTCATCCTAAAAAATTCGTCGTATGACAAAATTTGGGACACGTAAGGCTATTTTTGCTAGGATATGCGCAATTTTAAAAGCAGGCAGCTTTTTAACGGCGAAGGCCGCTATTGATAAATAAAAGCACTATCACCATATGAATATCGCCACCAATGGCTGCTGATAAAGAATTATCGAATTTCCTCGAAAATGTAGAGAGACGTGCGTACAAGCATGCTGTCTACACGGTCAGGAACGAAGAATCAGCGCTGGACATTGTCCAGGAAGCAATGATTAAACTCTCTGAAAAGTATGGCGACAAGCCAGCAAATGAGTTGCCTATGCTGTTTCAGAGAATATTACAGAACACCATATTGGATTTTTTCCGGCGCGAGAAAGTACGGAATACCTGGGTCAGCCTGTTTTCCAGCATTATCCCCGGCAACAACAAAGATGATGATAACTTTGACTTGCTCGAAAGTTATGCTGCAGAAGAAGGTACGGAAGCCGCAGAATCGACTGCTGATAAATTAGAACGTGAACAGGTTCTGAATATTATTGATGATGAAATAAAAAAGCTGCCTGCGCGTCAACGGGAAGCGTTCCTCATGCGTTACTGGGAAGACATGGATGTCGCCGAGACAGCCGCAGCAATGGGCTGCTCAGAAGGCAGCGTCAAAACGCATTGTTCTCGTGCAACCCACGCACTGGCCGCCAACCTCAAGGCTAAAGGAATACAGTTATGAACTACTCAAAAGAATCAAGGGATCTGGATTTTGCCTACAAGGTAAAACGAGCTCTGAACGAATCAGCAGAAAACATTCCGTCTCCGGCAATGGAGAGGCTGGCGCAAGCGCGCAAGCTGGCTCTTGCCCGTAAAAAGCCGGAAGCAACGGTCAGCGTGTTCGCAGTCAAGAACGTCCTCGCCGGGGTGAATGGCTTTTCATCGCAAGGCATGGGTTCATGGTTTGGCAAAGTGGGATTAGTGCTTCCTATGCTGGCGCTGGTTGCCGGATTATTTGGTATTTACGAGTATGAACAGCAACAAAATATCAGCGAATTAGCGGATATTGATGCCGCTGTGCTCGTTGACGAGTTACCTCCCGCAGCCTATGTCGATACTGGTTTCAGCGCTTACCTGAATAAAGCGGAGGAGTAAACGTGGCGTTTTTCAACTTACGTCATTGCGCGTTTTTCCTGCTTATTGGTACCGGACTGCCTTTTGCACTGGCAGGCGGTAGCAGTGTTGTTCCGGCCTCAAAGCCGGCCGTCGCGCTTTTGGCACCGGCTGAACAGGCCAGACCATTGTGGTCGGAACTGAATCCGGCACAAAAGCAAGCTTTGGCACCTTTGGCAAGCGAATGGGACAAATTACCGGAAAGTCGTAAGAAAAAATGGCTGGAAATCAGTAATCGCTACGCGAAGATGAAGCCTGAGGAACAGGTCCGGCTTCAGGAAAGAATGCGCGAATGGCTGAAACTGACGCCCGAACAACGGATGGCAGCACGTGAAAATTTCGCCAAGAGCTCACTGGTGAAGCCTGAGCAGAAATCAGCTCAGTGGCAACAATATCAGCAGCTCAGCGCTGAAGAAAAACAACGTCTCGCACAAGAACATGCAAAGAAAAAAAGCGTGACCAATTTGTCGCCTGATCTGGTGAAAAATCCACAGATACTGGCACCGATCAAGCTGGGCCCCAAACCTCCGGCAAAGCCGGTAACGCCTGCGCCGGCATCGGCAGCAGTAATCGCCGCACCAGCGCCGGCTTCCGGCAGCGTACCGGCCGTCAGTGAACCTGCCATCGCTCCGGCTGCAGTTTCTGCATCCCAGGTCATCTCGAAATAATCTGTGAACAACGCTTTAACCACTCCTACCTTACGTCGCCGTTTGATTTGCATGGTCTATGAAGCTCTGCTGGTCTTCGGCATCGTGTTTGCTGCGGGTTTTTTGTTTGATGTCATCACGCAAAGCAAGCACGCACTGACTTTGCGTCATCTCCGGCAGCTCTGGCTGTTCGTCATTATCGGAATCTATTTTGTCTTTTGCTGGACGCGCAGCGGGCAGACACTTGCGATGCAAACCTGGCGCATCCGTGTCGCGGATACCGACGGTAAAAGGCTTCCCTTAATCAAGGCGATCGTCCGCTATTGCCTGGCATGGATGTGGTTTCTTCCTGCAATGGCAATCATCTACCAGCTTGGCCTCAAAGAATGGATGATGGTGATCGTTCTCGCGCTCGGTATCGCCGGCTGGGCTATGACGTCCCGCTTCGATGCAAATGGTCAATTCTTACACGATAAACTCGCTAAAACACGTTTATTCCACGTTTCTACTGAGAACGAGAAAATTGCCACGATGTAGAGAGAGGTTTTGCTGTTAAACAGAACGATGTTATTCTAATGAAATAATTTTTCGAGAAGAATCACATGCAACACAAAGCTCCTCGCCGTACCCGCGAACGCATCCTCGAACTTTCCCTCCGCTTGTTCAATGAATTTGGCGAGCCAAACATCACGACTACGGTAATTGCCGAAGAGATGAACATCTCTCCCGGCAATCTGTACTACCATTTCCGCAATAAAGACGATATTGTCAACTCCATTTTTACGCAGTTTGAGGCGGAAATTAATAAAAAGCTCGCCTTCCCCCAAGGCAGAAAAGCCAATATCCAGGATATCTGGACTTATCTGCACCTGACTTTTGAGTTGGTCTGGCGCTATCGTTTTTTCTACCGCGATCTGAGCGATTTACTGTCGCGCAACCGTAAGCTGGAACTCAATTTTAAAGAAATCCTGTCGCACAAAATCAAAGTCGCCACTGATCTCTGCCACGACTTGCGTGCCGACGGTGAATTCGAAGCAACCGATATGGATATAGATGCACTCGCGACCAACATGGTAGTAGTCGCCACTTACTGGCTGTCGTATGAATATGTGCGCAATCCGCGTAAATATTCAGAGCTGCAAACCATGTCAGAATCACTGGCGCGCGGCTGTTATCAGGTGATAGTACTGATCAGCCCTTACTTACGCGGCGAAACCAAACAGGTTTTTGAAAAAATGTCGCAGAATTATCTGCAAAAAATGAATCACTCATGAAAGCAATCTGCGTTTATTGCGGCTCAGCGGCAGGTATTCTGCCCGCCTATGCAGCGGGTGCCAGACAACTGGCAGCAAATCTGGTCAAACAACAACTGGGGTTGGTCTATGGCGGCGGCAACGTCGGCCTGATGGGCATCATCGCCGACGAAGTCATGCGACTTGGCGGAAACGTCACCGGCATTATTCCCAAAGCCCTGATGGATAAAGAAGTCGGTCATCGCGGTCTGAGCGAGCTGCACATCGTCAAAAATATGCATGAGCGCAAAGCCATGATGGCTGAATTATCAGATGGTTTTATTGCCATGCCAGGTGGCATAGGTACACTCGAAGAACTGTTCGAGGTCATGACCTGGGCACAACTGGGTTTTCATGACAAACCGATAGGCTTACTGAATGTCGAAGGCTTCTACGACGGTCTGCTGGCATTTTTAAAGAATACCCAGCAACAGGGTTTCTTGCGCTCCGCACATCTGGAGTTACTCTATTCCAGCAGTGATCCGGCAGAATTATTACAGCATTTCAGCACATATCAACCTGTACACGTACGCAAATGGGTAGATAAGCCGGACTTGTAATCCATCTCTGCTCAGTCACAGATGTGACGCAGTACAGTATCTGTGACTGAGAATACTTTATCATCCTTGCCCTGGCGAATGCGGTTTTCCGGGAAATACAGAGTAAAATGCCGCTTCGTCCGTTCTTTACGTGTTTATTTCAAAGCTATGAAATTCTCCAAGCAATTCTCCCTGTACGAATCTGAAGCAACCAGCTTTCTCAAAAGCTTAAAAACTGCGAATCCTAAGCTGGAACAGAGCCAGCGTGATGGCCGCGCGTTGTTGTGGGATAAAGCGCCAGTTGATCTGGAGATGCAAAAACGCAATCAGGAATCCCGCGTACCGCAACAAGCTTACGTTTACCAAAACAAAGGCTGAGATCCTGTCAGAGCACCCTGCTTGTGACCACTTCTGAACTCCCTTCGACAGAGTTACCTCTGGTCGGTGCCGTTGATAGCACGCCCGATGTCGTTGATGGCATGGCGTTTGCGCGACTGTACGGTGAGCCTCTATTCAAGCTGCCGAATGATTTATATATTCCGCCGGATGCGCTGGAAGTTTTTCTGGAAGCATTCGAAGGGCCGCTGGATTTATTGCTGTATCTGATCCGCAAACAGAATTTCAATATTCTCGACATTCCGATGGCGCAAGTGACCTTGCAGTATCTGAAGTACGTCGATCAGATTCGCGAACACAATCTGGAACTTGCAGCAGAATACCTGCTGATGGCCGCGATGCTGATCGAGATTAAATCGCGCATGTTGCTGCCATCAACCAAAAGCAATGCCGACGATGAGGCCGAAGATCCGCGTGCGGAATTGGTGCGGCGTCTGCTCGAATATGAACAAATGAAACTGGCCGCTTACGATTTAAATGCGATTCCGCAGTTAGGCCGCGATTTTTTACATGCGCAGGTATTCGTCGAGCAGAACACGGTATTGCACTGGCCACACGTGGAAGTCGCTGATATACAAGCCGCCTGGGCCGACATCATGAAGCGGGCAACGCTGGTCGCCCATCATAAAATCAGCCGCGAGGAACTATCGGTACGCGAGCACATGTCCGCTATTTTACGCAAGCTGCAATCGACTAAATTTGTCGAATTTTCCGAACTGTTCGACCCGTCCCGCGGCGCACCGGTGCTGGTTGTGAATTTTGTCGCCCTGCTCGAACTGGCAAAAGAAACACTGATAGAAATCACGCAGGCCGAAGCCTTCGCGCCCATCTACGTCAGACTCGCCTATTCGCCAGTCTGAGTATTGTTGATAACCGAAACATCACTCATTCATCATGAAAATCATTTCATCCATTGAAGAATTACGCGACCATCTCAGCGGTCAGTTACGCACAGCATTTGTGCCTACCATGGGCAATCTGCACGAAGGTCATCTGTCGCTGATGCGACTGGCGAAAAAACACGGCGACCCGGTGGTCGCCTCGATTTTCGTCAATCGTCTGCAATTCGGACCGAACGAAGATTTCGACAAATATCCGCGCACTTTCCAGGCTGACGTCGAAAAGCTGGAAAAAGAAGGCGTCTATATTTTGTTCGCACCGACAGAAAAAGATCTGTATCCGGAACCGCAGGAATTCCGCGTTCGTCCACCGGACGATCTCGGCAATATTCTCGAAGGCGAATTCCGCCCCGGCTTTTTCACTGGCGTGACCACGGTGGTGTTGAAATTATTCTCTTGCGTACAACCACGCGTTGCCGTATTCGGTAAGAAAGATTATCAACAGCTGATGATCGTCAGAAATATGAGCAAGCAATTTGCCTTACCAACCGAAATTATCGCAGCCGATACTTTCCGTGCCGAGGACGGCCTTGCCTTATCGTCGCGCAATATGTATCTGTCTGCCGAAGAACGGGCCGAAGCACCAGCGCTGTATCAGGCGTTGAATCAGGTTGCAGAAGAAGTCCGTGGCGGCCACCTGGATCTGTTTGAACTCGAACGTAAAGCGATGGCCGGCCTCACAAATCGCCACTGGAAACCGGATTACATCGCGATCCGCAAACGTGCTGATCTGCAGCCACCGTCGGCTGGCGATATCGCGCAAGGCGCGCCGCTGGTGGTGCTGGCAGCTGCGAAGCTCGGCAATACCCGTCTGATCGACAATCTGGAAATCTGATGACATCGCTGCGCATGCTGATAGGCAGCGTCTGCATACTGCCTGCACTGCTGGTCAGCGCCAGCAGTGTGGCGGCGGTCAGTGTCAAAGATGATGCTGATCGCACGATCACACTCAGCAAACCGGCGCAAAGAATCATCAGTCTGGCGCCGCATGCGACCGAATTATTTTTTGAAGCTGGCGCAGCAAAAAGCATCGTTGCCGTCAGTGATTACAGCGATTTTCCGGCGGCCGCAAAAGCATTACCGTCGGTAGGCAATGTCTTTGCCTTAGACCTGGAAAAACTGCTGGCCTTCAAACCTGATCTCGTTGTCGTCTGGGGCACAGGTAGCGGTAAATTGCTGGTCAACAAATTGCGCGACAATCACATCACCGTTTTTGAAAGCGAGCCACGCGATTATGAGATGGTAGCCACCTCGCTGGAACGACTGGCGATACTGGCTGGCACGCCTGCAGCAGGCAAAGCGGCCGCGGAGCAATTCCGTTTGCGGCTCGCCAACCTTCAGAAACAATATCAGAGCGCTCGCGAGAAACCTGTCAGTGTTTTTTATCAGGTCAACCGCAAGCCGCTGATGACGCTGAATGATACGCACATGGTCTCGGCAGCTATACGCTTATGCGGCGGCAAAAACGTTTTTGGTGCGCTGAAAGAAATCAGTCCCACCGTGTCAGTGGAAGCTTTGCTGGCAGCAAACCCGGACGCGATCATCACCGGTGGCAGCAACACCGACAGCCTGAATGAATGGCGGCAGTTTTCTGTGCTGACTGCAGCAAAGAAAAATCATCTGTACGCCGTCAATGGCGACTGGCTGAACCGCGCCGGGCCGCGCATACTCGATGGTACCGAGGCACTCTGCAAACACATTGCCGCAGCCAGAGAAAAATAAGACGTTGCGAAGGCAAGTTTGTCTGCGAGCTGACAGCCGATGTACTCTGTCGGTGTGCAAAAATAATTTGCTCTCAAGCATGATTCCGTCTTTGCGGGGATAATGCTTAGCTCAGCCGCTGTGCGGTTTTTTTCTGGATATGATACATGCGTAAAGGCATCTTCCTGGCAGGCTCGGCTTATATCGTCTGGGGCCTGTTTCCACTGTATTTCAAAGCACTGCAAAGCATTCCCTCTTTAGAAATTTTGATCCATCGCATGTTATGGTCGCTGCTGTTTTTAGCCGGCGTGCTCGCCTGGCGTCAGCAATGGTCATGGCTGAGCGCGGCTTTTCGTCAGCCGAAAGTGATTGCCGGTTTTACGCTCAGCGCCCTGCTCTTGTCGAGCAACTGGTTTATCTATATCTGGGCGGTCAACGATGGTCATGTGGTGGATGCGAGTCTGGGTTATTTCATCACGCCGCTGGTGAATATTCTGATTGGCTCGGCAGTGCTGCGGGAAAGGCTGCGTCCCGGTCAATGGCTGGCTGTTGCCTTTGCCGCGCTCGGCGTTGGCTGGCTGACCTGGCAGACCGGCCATCTGCCCTGGGTCGCCTTAGCGCTGGCGATCACCTTCGGCACTTACGGTTTATTGCGTAAAACCTCGGCGCTGGGCGCGCTGGAAGGCTTGTCGCTGGAAACAATTTTACTGTTTCCATTCGCTTTCGCTTATCTGGCCTGGCTGACTGTGCACGGGCAAAATGCGTTTATGACGCAAAACAGTCACATGCAGATACTGATCGCACTCAGCGGCCCGATCACGGCGATTCCGCTGTTACTGTTTGCAGCCGGTGCGCGCCGGATTCCGATGACGACACTCGGTCTGCTGCAATACATCGCCCCCAGCGTACAACTCTTACTCGGCATCTGGGTATTTCACGAAGCGTTTGATCACCATAAACTGCTCGGCTTTATCGCAATCTGGGCGGCGCTGCTGGTGTATTCGATGGAAGGCATGTGGATCAGCTTGGGAGCAAAAAAACAGGGAGTATGAGCCTGTTTGCATCAAATCTCAGCGTATTTGCTGGGGGTTTTAAGATACTCCCCCCGGTATATTTGAGGCAAAAAAGCACACCTGGTGTGCTTTTTTTTATGGTGCAAAACGATTCATGTTAAAGTAGCGCCTTCGCTAGGGGTCCTGGGAATTTTATTTCCGGGTGAGAGAGTCCCTTATACCTGATCTGGATAATGCCAGCGAAGGGAAGCGCAAAGTTCATGCCTCTGCCACGTCCTTTTGTGTACTCCCGCGCTGTACTTCATCGCAACCGAGAGTACAACATGAAAAAACCATCTGCACATCATCTTCATCCACGCCGCTTATCGCTGATCGCGCTTGCCGTGGCTCAGACATTCGCATGGAACACGGCGCACGCGCAATCGACTGAAAAAGAATTACCGGAAGTCGTCGTCAGCGGCAACCGCCTCAGCGATGCCAAAGCCGAGCGCACCAAAGCCGCCGGTTTTCTGGATACCGCACTGATCGAGACGCCGTTTTCGGTCACCGCATGGACAACGCTGCAAATGCAGGATTTGCGCATACGCCAGACCACCGATGCGATGAAATTTGATGCCAGTGTGAATGATGCCTATAACGCTGTCGGCTATGCCGAGCAATTCTCGATTCGCGGTTTTGCGCTGGATAATTCCAGCAGCTATCGCAAAGATGGTTTTGCGATTCCGGGCGATGCCTCGATCCCTTTGGAAAATAAAGAACGCGTTGAAATCCTCAAAGGTATTTCCGGATTTCAGTCTGGCTTTGCCACGCCGGGCGGCATCATTAATTACGTGACCAAGCGCCCGACTGCTTCCGCGCTGCGCAGCATTACCACGGAAATCTCTGAACGCGGCACCTTGTATGGCAGTGCCGATCTGGGCGGTATGAGCGCCGACCGTCAGTTCGGTTATCGCATCAATGCCGCCGGCGAACGCCTGCGCTCGTATGTCAAAGGAGCGAATGGTGAGCGTCAGTTCATTTCCGGTGCGTTCGACTGGCATTTGTCGTCGCAGGCTTTACTGCAACTCGATCTCGATTACCAGCACAAATCACAGCTCTCCGTGCCGGGCTTCCAGCTCACGAATGGCACCGATCTGCCGCGCAATATCAGCGCCGATATGATGCTGAATCAACAGCCGTGGGCAAAACCGGTCGATACCCGCAACACCAATGTGGGCCTGCGTTTTGAATACAAAATTAACGCTGACTGGAACGCCAGCTTTGCCGCCAATCAGCATGAATTCAAACGTGACGATTACACCGCATTTCCGTATGGCTGCAGTTCTACCAATCTGTTTCCCGGTTACTGCGCGAACGGCGATTACGATGTGTATGACTATCGCAGCCTGAATGAGTCGAAATCGATGACCGGCACGCAGGCACTGCTCAGCGGTAAATTTAGTACCGGCGTCTTTGCTCATGCATTCGCAGCGGGTTTATCGACTTCGCGCCGTAAAGATTATTTTGGCGATTACATTTACGACTTCGTTGGCACCAGCAATCTGTATAAGCCGGTCGCCGTTGCACCATCGCCAAATCAGCCTGGTGCGGCCAGCTTACGTCGTACCGATAAAGAATGGTCTGTCTTCGCGCAAGACATTATCAGCCTCAGCGACAGCTGGAAACTGCACGCCGGCGTGCGTCACCTGCATATAACACGCAGCCAGCTCGATAATCCCGGTTACGACCGCAATACCTGGGTATCGAATGCAGCGCTGGTGTATCAGCCTGTACAAACCATGTCTCTCTACGGTTCGTTTGCGCAAGGGCTGGAACATGGCGGCATTGCGCCTTTCGGTACCAGCAATCAGAATGTGATGCTAAATCCGGCACGTTCGAAACAACTGGAATTCGGGATCAAGAATGATCTGAGCCGCGATCTGAGCATCACTGCGGCTGTTTTCCGCATTCAGAAACCCCTCGAATACACAAACAGTGTCAACGTTTATGTACAGAATGGCGAAGCGCAACACACCGGACTGGAACTGTCAGCGCAGGGTAAGCTGAGTTCGCAACTGTACCTCGGCGCCAGCATCACCGCACTCGAAGCGAAACAGCAAGACACGGGAAATGCCGCGCTGGATGGCAAGCGCGTGTTGAACGTACCTAAGCTGAAATCCAGCATCTATGCCGACTACGCCGTGGCGCAAATCAAAGGTCTGAATCTGAATGCGAGCTGGCAATATTCCGGCAATAAAGCCTATTCCCCCGACAACGCAGTAATTGTGCCCGGCTACCAGGTCGTGAATCTGGGTGCGCGTTATGTGACCAGCGTAGGCGGCACCGCAACGACATTGCGCTTCAATATCGACAATGTATTCGATAAATTCTACTGGCGCGATGTCACGCAGTCCCTCGGCGGTTACTTGCTGCCGGGCGCCTCGCGGATTTACAAACTGTCTGCACAGTTCGACTTCTGATTCTGTGGTGTTGTATTTCGCGTCAGCCTGAACCGCACTGACGCGGTAAATAAGCGCGCCAAGAATCTCCGGCAACAACAACGACGATACGCCACGGCGATCGTCGTTTTTTTATTCGCAGACCGATTACCTCTCTGCCGGATTGACTCAATAGACGATGACCCGCCTCACATCGGCGGCCCAAGAGCATTTTTGACAAAAAAATACTGGGGGGAGTATTTTTTAACAGCCACTGTATTCAATGAGATAACAGCGAAAATTCAGCATACTCCCCGTTTTTTATACAAACACAGGCTGCGGGTACAGGGATTGCAGGGTGAGCGCAAACCAATGTGAAGATAGCGGAGTCTCAATCAACAGCACAAAGTGACTAAACAGGAAAATACTGGCTCACCTGTTTTTCAGCGCGATAAATCCAAAGTAAAGCGAAAAATGCGGACAAATTGTGTTTGTTGTTATTGCCATAATGTTGATATAAATCAAGGTTTTTATATTAACATAGTGTCTGATATTGAATTGATCGGTTTGATAGTCTGAATCGGTTTGGATAAAGTTACCCCATCTTTATCGAAAACAAGCGTAAAGCTGTCCTGATTTAAGCTGAATCAGTCAGTACAACTCGTGAACAATGAGGTGCTCTACCCTTGCGACCTCAGATCACTCAGAGTATCCCGGATTGGCCATACCTCGTTTAAGAAGAATTTCCGTTACCACGATAGGAAGAGACATGAAACTCAGCTTTCGCAGCAAACTTTATTTACCACTCATCATCAGTTGGCTTTGCCTGCTCGGTATCAGCACGGTCAACGTGTTGCAGAATAAAGCACATCGTTTTGAAGAGCGGCAGATTGCATTGCGCTTTGCGACTGACGTCGGCATGTCAACGGTCAAAGAATATGCTGCACTGGCAGATTCCGGCGCGATGCCGCTGGAAGAAGCCAAGAAACAGGCGCTGGCACGTCTCAAGGCGATGCGCTATGGCAAAGATGGTTACTACACCGTGATCAACTCGCACCCTACGGTGATTATGCATCCGATCAAAGCCGAACTCATCGGTAAAGATGTCACAGACTTTAAAGACCCTGGCGGTCAGTTTTTCTATCGCAATGTCGCCACCATTGCGAAAGGTGCAGGAGAAGGCTGGATAGAATATGTCTGGACCAAACCAGGTAATGCAGATCCTAAGCAGGTATTTCCCAAAGGCGCCTACGTTCTGACTTACAAACCGTGGGACTGGACTTTCATTACCGGCTTGTACCTCGATGACCTGACAGACGCGTTTATCAAGGATTTATGGAGTGCCGTCATCTTGCTGATCGGTATTGGTATCGTCCTGAGCCTCATCATCGTGGTTGTTGCACGTAATATTGAGCGCGCCATCGGTGGTGAACCGGAATACGCTGCCGACATCGCCAAAGGTATTGCTGCCGGCGATCTGACGGTCAATGTGGAAACCGGCGAAAACGATAAAGACAGCCTGCTGTTTGCAATGAAGACAATGCGTGACAGCCTCGCTAAAGTGGTCGGGGAAGTCCGCCAAAGTACCGATATGATCGCAACTGCTTCCAGTGAAATCGCTTCCGGCAATCTGGACTTGTCTGCACGTACTGAAGAACAGGCTAGTTCACTCGAAGAAACAGCGGCGTCCATGGAAGAGTTGACATCGACTGTCAAACAAAACGCAGAAAATGCACGTCAGGCGAATCAGCTGGTGCTGTCAACCGCAGACATGGCTGCCAAAGGTACCGATGCAGGAACAACGGTCGTCAATACCATGGGAGAGATTAACAACTCCTCCAAGAAAATTGTTGACATCATCAGTGTGATTGACGGCATTGCGTTCCAGACCAATATTCTGGCACTGAATGCGGCTGTTGAAGCCGCCCGCGCAGGTGAACAGGGACGCGGGTTTGCCGTCGTCGCCTCAGAAGTCCGCAATCTGGCACAACGCTCGGCAGCCGCCGCCAAGGAAATCAAGACGCTGATTGACGATTCCGTCGAAAAAGTAGAGCTGGGTTCTCAGCAGGTAGGCCAGGCCGGCGCAGCGCTGCAGGAAATTGTGAATGGTGTTAATCGCATCACCGATGTCATGAGCGAAATCACGGCTGCCAGCCATGAACAGCAATCCGGTATCGAACAGGTAAATCAGGCCATTATCCAGATGGATCAGGTTACACAACAAAATGCTGCACTGGTAGAACAGGCCGCCGCCGCTTCCGCCGCGATGCAAGAGCAGGCAAGAAATCTGGCGAGCGTGGTCAGCATGTTCAAGCTCGATGCGTCACAAAGCGCCGTCAGCGCTTCTTTTGCAACACCGCGCCCTGCCCCCGCGAAGGCAGTACCGCGTAACGCCGGTACGCGTCAGCCACAACCGCTGAAAAAAATTGCGGCCACGACAAAACGCGCGGAAACTGCAAAACCGTCAGCAAACAAAGAAAACTCAGACTGGGAAGAGTTTTAAGCATCCAGACATGCACTTATCGTCACGACGACACAGCATAGTCGCTGCGAAAAACGGCTAACACATCATTAAAAAAAGGCCCGCAAATGCGGGCCTTTTTTACTGCCTGTTTTATCGGTCTGTCTTTATCGCTCAGTTTAGCGACCTGCCGGATCAGACATTGGCGCGGACCAGAAAATCCATGCCCACCTCACGCCAGCATTCGGTTTCTTTCTGCAACCAGTAAGCCACCGTCGGATGCAGAGAAACCCAGTCGCGACGCATGTCGAGTTCGATATTCTTTTTCATTTTGAGGCGAATATCTTCATAGTCAATTTCTGCCCGCGAATGCATCAGCATCACGGCCAGACGCAATGCCAGCACCGCTTTGGCAAAATCCGTATCACCCAGACCTTCACTGATTTTGCGCAAATTACCTTTCTGACTCAGAATCAGCTTGCTCATGATTCTCTGCTCGCTGGTGGTAAATCCCGCCATATCAGCATTCTCTATCATGTAGGCACCGTGCTTGTGGTAACCGGTGTGAGAAACGACCATGCCCACTTCATGCAGAATCGCACTCCAGTACAGCAGACGCAGATAGGTATCTTTCGCCGGTTTGAGTTGCTGATATATCGATTTTGCTATTTCCGCAACGCGATTCGCACGCGACATATCAATATGGAACAGCTGGCCGATTTTCTGTACCGATACCTCACGCCGGTCGCGCTTGGTTGCGCGCAAGTACAGATCCCACATGACGCCCATACGTAATCCTGCCTCGACCGGCGCCAGTACTTCGATGTTGAATTCTTCCATCAGTCCGATCAGTATGGCCAGCCCGCCTATCACCATCGCGACACGTTCAGGCTTGATGCCACTCAACTCAAGCTCGCTGAGTTGTCCGCTGCGGATACAGTATTGTTTCAGCGCATTCAGACTCTTCAGGGTAAGCCTGCCATCGCCAAGACCAGTATTGATGATGGCATCGGCAATCGCCCGCATCGTCCCAGACGAGCCGTAAGCCTTGCGCCAGTGCTGCGGCTGATACGGTGGCGCAGCGTCTTCAAACATCGATCGGGCGGACAAAATAGCCGCTTCAAAAGCAGCTTCCGTCAGGCGTCCATCCGGGAAAAAACTGGCGCTGTGCTTGACCGTTCCTATGCTGAACGATTCCACCTTGATGATCTCATGGCCGCGCCCTAGTATCACTTCCGTTGAGCCGCCACCAATATCCATCACCAGCCGGCGCTCATCCGGGACACGGATTGCATTCGATACGCCCATGTAGATCAGGCGGCCTTCTTCTTCGCCGGAAATCACATCAATGGGATGACCGATCGCCGCTTCGGCACGCGGTAAAATCGCCGCAGAATTTTTTGCGATACGGATCGTATTGGTTGCAACAACACGGACACTATCGATCGGATAAGCATTCAGAATTTCACGGAAGCGGGCCAGGCAATCTACCGCATTCTGTATCGCCTGCGGCGTCAGATTGCCATCGGCATCGAGCCCGGCTGCCAGCCGTATCGGCTCACGCGCACTTTTAACAACACGGATCACGTCACCTTCATGACGACCGATGTGCAAACGAAAACTGTTGGAACCAAGGTCAACGGCGGCCAGCATGTTTTCTATCCTTTACTATCAATACTATGAGAAAGTACAGCACGTCAGAATGAAAATGATATTAATCATTTTTTATGACCTGCAAGTGACGCCAGATTTACGGTGTGACGAAAAAACGTCGCTGCATCGATTCCAGCCCGGTCGTCCTGAGCACTTCTGCCAGCCGTTCTGCGGGGCGTTTCGCAGGCAGACCTTTGTATTCCGCGATGATTAATTCATTTTTCATTGAATGCTCCCATCCTACCAGTTCAGTTACCCTGACCTGATAGCCATGCGCTTCTAACTGCAGGCAACGCAACACATTGGTGATCTGGCTGCCGAACTCGCGTGTATGTATGGGATGACGCCACATTTCAGATAAGGGATTATTGCGAACAGCATCCCCCTTATTTTTGCGCAATTCAGCAGCAACTTCCGCCTGGCAGCAAGGTACCAGCACTATGAATTTAGCCTTCTTTTTCAAGGCGAACTGTATCGCATCATCCGTTGCGGTATCACATGCATGCAATGCGGTGACGATATCAATCTGATCCGGTAACTGATCTGAGGTAATCGAATCTGCTACGGATAAAGTCAGGAAAGACATTCCGGGAAAATCCAGGCGCCGGGCAAGTTCTGTCGATCGCTGCACCAGTTCATCGCGGGTTTCAATCCCATAGATATGCGCTTTACTTTGCGACTGGCCGACTTTAAAGAACAGGTCATACAGAATAAAGCCGAGATAAGACTTACCCGCCCCGTGATCGACCAAACTGATATCAGCATGGTCTTTTTGCAGGGTTTCCAGCAAGGGCTCAATGAATTGATATAAGTGATAAACCTGCTTGAGTTTGCGGCGACTATCCTGATTCAGTTTGCCATCGCGCGTGAGGATATGCAGCTCTTTGAGTAACTCCAGCGACTGACCGGGACGGATTTCATGTTTTTCGTTGTGATCAGTTGCATCCTGCCCGCGTTGCCCGTCTGATTTGTTTTGTTTGCTTTTTTTGACTTCAGGCTTTTTCATGATGGACTGTCCGCTAAGCTAATCAGGAATGATAATTCCAATTCACAGGCGATGGGAGAACAATACAAAAGTTTGCATTGTGCCGGTCACGGCTTCTCTCGTCATGATTGGAAAAACAAAAAAGGACTCAGGCATACACCTGAGTCCTTTTGTTTTGGTAGGCCGTGCGGGATTCGAACCTGCGACCAACGGATTAAAAGTCCGCTGCTCTACCAGCTGAGCTAACGACCCAAAACTTGCTAAAAAAATTAAAGACTTACATGACATAAGTCTTTTTTGTATTCGTGGTAGGCCGTGCGGGATTCGAACCTGCGACCAACGGATTAAAAGTCCGCTGCTCTACCAGCTGAGCTAACGACCCGAAAGACCGAAATTATATGGTGTTTTCAGGCCGCTGTCAATGGCATGAACAGGATTAAATCCTTGTCAGACTTACTTCGCCGATGTCATGCGGTTCTTCGCCGCATGCGCCGCTTCGCTTTCCGGATATTGCGCAATCAGGCTTTCCAGCGTCTTCTTAGCCGCGTTTTTATCTTTCATCTCAGTCTGGCAACCAGCAATATTTAACAATGCATCAGGCGCCTTGGGGTGATCCGGATACACTTTCACCAGTTGTTGCATAGCCACAATCGTGTTTTTACAATCACGCTGCGCATAATAGGAATTACCCATCCAGTACTGCGCGGAGCCAGCAAATGCGGACTGCGGATACGCTGCCAGAAAGCTGCTGAACGAGGTCACGGAATTTTTATAATCACCAGCCTTGAATAAACTGAGTGCATTATCGTAAGCACGCTGCTCATTTGGTTCGACAGTCGCCTCTTTACCGTCCACAGTCAGACGCTTAGGTTCAATCTTACGCAGACGATTATCCAGATCCACGTAAAAATCCTGCTGGCGACGCTGAGTATTGGCGACATCATTCGCCAGCACTTCCACCTGTCCGCGCAACTTGGCAATTTCGGCACGCAATTGTTCATTGTCATTAGCCAGATCCAGTGCTGTACCTTTGTCTGCCTTGGTATCAAGCTTATTATCCAAACGAAGATTCAGGGCATCTACTTTGGCACGTAAATCCAGAATCGCTTTACGCGCTTCATCGTCATCAAAAATGCCTGCCGACGCCAGCGACGGGATCAAGGCAGTAGAAAAAGCCGCAGATATAGCAGCAATAGCGAAAGAACGACGAATAGAGATCAATGTCATAGGAATCAAAAATAGAATGAAAGACGCCGGATATCCTGCATAAGGAATCCGGCGTCAGATAAGCTCAAAAGACCATCAAAGGCACTTTTAAACTACGCAGCTATTACTGATAGACGATATCAGCACGGCGGTTTTCTGCCCATGCAGCTTCATCGTGACCTTCTGCTTTTGGTTTTTCTTTACCCAAAGAGACGGCTTCGATCTGCGCTTCAGAAACGCCCAGCAAAGTCATGGATTTACGAACAGCTTCAGCACGTTTCTGGCCCAGAGCCAGGTTGTATTCGCTGCCGCCGCGTTCATCCGTATTACCTTGAATCAGGATCTTACGGCCTTTGTTTGTGCTCAGATATTTGGAATGCGCTTCAACAACGGACTTGTACTCATCTTTAACAACATAGCTGTCGAAGTCGAAATAAACACTGCGTTTCGCCAATACACCTTTTGGATCATTCAAAGGATCGACAGAACCAGTATTGACTGTTTTAACTGCATTAGGATCAGCCGGAGTCTGCGTTGTTGCAACAGGTTTTTCTTCGATTTTTGCTTTGTCTTCGAGCGGTACTTTAGAAGCACAGGCAGTCATCAGAACAACGCTGGAAACCAGCATAGCCAGAGTTTTGGATTGGGATGTGAAGCGCATTTTCTCTCCTGATTAAAAAAAAGTGATTACAACTTATTTCATGAAAGGACCCCAGGTGGGCTCCCGAATATCTCCGGCTTGCACCGTCAATTTTTGCTTAACCTTACCATCAACTGAAACTACGGCCAAAGTACCACGACGACCAGATTCAGTTGCGTACATGATGTAACGGCCATTTGGCGAAAAACTTGGAGATTCGTCTTTACTTGTATCTGACAGTCTCTGTTCCTGACCACTGACCAGGTCAAGTGCATACAACTGGAACTTACCGTCACGGCGTGAGATGTAAGCTAATGTGCGACCATCCGGCGAAATCCGCGGTGTAATATTATAACTCCCGCTGAACGTCACACGCTTCGCCTCGCCACCATTACTGTTCATGCGATAGATCTGGGGACCACCGCTACGATCACTCAGAAAGTAAATCGACTGTCCATCTGCAGAAAACTGCGGTTCAGTATCGATACCGCTACTGCTGGTCAGGCGCTGCAATCCAGAGCCGTCGGCATTGACGGAATAAATCTGCGTCAAACCATCACGTGACAATGCAATCGCTAACTTTGAGCCATCCGGCGACCAGGCCGGAGCCGAGTTACTGCCTTTGTAATTCGCAATCACCCTGCGCTCACCGGTCATCAGATTCTGTACCCAGATCACAGGTTTTTTTGCCTCAAATGACACATAGGCAACCTTAGTACCATCTGCAGACCACGACGGCGAAATAATCGGTTCATTTGAACGCAGTGCAACGCGGACGCCTTCACCGTCCGCATCAGCGACTTCCAGACGATACTCACGTCCCGCCTTGGTCACATAAGCGATTCTTGTTGAGAATACGCCACGGACACCAGTCAGCTTTTCATAAATATCATCCGCGATCCTGTGGGCAGTCTTACGCGTGTTCTCAGGTGTTGCAGCCACCGAAAAGCCCGACAAAGACGCGGACTTCATAGTATCGAGTAACTTGTAGCGAACATCAAAGCGGCCATCTGCAAGACGCTGCACACTACCAACCACCAGTGCTTCGGCACCACGCTTTTTCCATTCATCAAAATTGACCGGACTGGTTTCCGTGATGACGGCACCAGCCTCGATAATTTTGAAATATCCGCTGCGGTTCAGATCGTCTTTGATAATGCTGGTGATTTGTTGCGGAGTCATCGCTTCGTCCGCAAATGCGGCAATCGCCACCGGAATCTGGCTCGATCCGACGCCTGCAATTTCAATACGTAGCTGTGCGCTGGCCGGTGCAATCAAGGCGCTGCCAGTCGCGGAAGCGAGTACGACACGAACAATAATTTTTCTCAAAAAAGACATCATTACCTATCACTCTTCCTTCATTTTGTAAGCGAAATCCAGGGTTGCCGGGACCTGACCGTTTTTATCTTTAGGGAAAGGAGCAGATTTTTCTATCCCTTTTGCTACCGCTTCGTCAAACGCCAGATTACCGGACGACTTCAGTTTTTTAACGGCTCCGCGTAAAGAACCGTCAGGAATCAGTTCAATTCTATACTCTACCGTTGGGTTACCAGCAACAGATTCAACGCCACTGTAAATTGTGTTCGAGCGCACTTTCGCCGCAATTTTTGCCATGTAGCTCGGATCGCCACGATTATTGCCGGTCGATTTCGCGGCTGTACCTGTGCCTCCGCTACCGGTGACACCGGCTTGCGCTGATAAACGCTGCATATTTTCTTTGAACAATTTGTCGCTGGCGGCTTTTTCTTTTGCCTGCTGCGCTTTTTGATCCGCTAATTTTTGTTTCTCGGCTTTTTCTTTTTCTCGCTCTTTTTCGCGCTCTTTTTCTTTCAGACGCTCTTTTTCCTGCTCACGTTCTTTTTTGCGTAATTTCTCACGCTCTTTCTCTTTTTTCGCCTGCAGCTCTTGCTCTGCCTGACGTTTTTCCTCAGCCAGCGCACGCTGATGTTCTTCGGCTTTTTTCTTTTCCGCGAGCAGTCGTTTTTTCTCTTGCTGCAAAGCGATCTCAGGATCTTCCTTTGGCAATTCGTTTTTTACTACGGGAGGTGGAGGAGGAATATCTTGAGATTTGACCGGTTCTGGTTCTGGTTGCGGCGCAGGAGGAATCTCAACAGCGACGGGTGCAGCTTCACGCGTCGTCATATCCCAGACTTCGGCTTCGACTGCGGTCGATTCTTTATTTTGCCAGCTGACTCCGATCCACAAAAAGCCTAACAGTAAAACGTGAACCAGCGCCGCCAGCACAACTGGACGCCAGTTAACCGCCTCAGATTGGTGGATGTTTCCCGGGTAAGCTGAAGTAGAAACTTGATTCATAACCTTTTATGATTCGCCAGCACTGGATTAGTTCCAATCAGTCTGAGATTTCGTGGGCGAAAGATTAAATTGATACCGCACATAGTGAAATTATAAACCTCTCCATGAAATTCGCCTTATTTTTTGCAAAAATCAGGAAATTGACGGATAAACATCGTTATTCTTCAGCACTGTGATAGCAAAAAGCGAAGCATATTATTGCTCCGCTTTCTGATAGTCACAGTTAAAACCGCTTAATCCTGATGATAACGGGTCACGCGCTCCACTTCGTTTTTAGAGCCCAGAAAAACTGCAACACGTTGATGCAAAGCGGTCGGCTGCACATCCAGCATCCTTTGTTTGCCATCGGTCGAGGCGCCACCGGCTTGCTCGACGATGAATGACATAGGGTTCGCTTCGTACATCAGACGCAACTTACCTGGCTTCTCAGTATCGCGCTTATCTGCCGGATACATGAAAATACCGCCGCGACACAGAATACGGTGGACATCGGTCACCATGGAAGCAATCCAGCGCATATTGAAATCTTTTTCACGCGGACCAGTCACACCAGCCAGCATCTCATCGACATAACGCGTGACTGGCGGATACCAGTGACGCGAGTTCGACGCATTGATGGCAAATTCCTTGGTATCCGCCGGAATCTGCATATTCCTTTGGGTCAGTACCCAGGAGCCCATTTCACGATCCAGCGTAAAGCAATTGACGCCATTGCCAGTTGTCAGCACCAGCACAGTCTGCGGGCCATATACCGCATATCCGGCTGCAACCTGCTTGTTACCCGGCTGCAGAAAATCCTGTTCAGTCGGCGCGGCCATTCCTTCCGGCGCTTTCAGAACTGAAAAAATCGTGCCAATAGACACGTTGACGTCGATGTTGCTGGAGCCATCAAGCGGATCGAATAACAGCATGTATTCGCCCATAGGATAACGATTCGGAATCGGGTGGATCGTTTCCATTTCTTCCGATGCCATTGCGGCTAAGTGACCGCCCCACTCGTTCGCTTCGAGCAAAATCTCATTCGAGAGGATATCGAGTTTCTTTTGTACTTCGCCCTGAATATTCTCGCTGCCGGCACTTCCCAAAACCTCGCCAAGCGCTCCTTTACCGACGGCATGACTGATGGTTTTACAGGCGCGAGCGACAACTTCAATCAGTAAGCGTAACTCGGCGGGGATAGAGTTGTTCAGACGCTGCTCTTCAACAAGATACTGGGTCAGACTGACACGTTTCATGATGTTCCTTATGTTAAAAACTAAATTTCAATATTGAAATAGCGAAGCTTTGATGCGGGTTCTGGCTGTTTTCCGGCCCAGAGCCCGCATGTTGACGAGGTGAGTAATCCAGATATCAGAAAGCAGCTTATGCGGCCAATGCTTTACTGATGACTTCAGCCACATCTTTGGATAATTTTTTCGTCGCTGCTACTTTTTGCAAAGCCGCTTTCATTTGCGCCTGCAAGCCAGCCGGATATTTTTTCCATCTGTCGAGGCTACGTGCAAGACGTGCCGCCACCTGTGGGTTAATTTTATTCAGCGCAATCACTAATTCAGTCCACAACGCATAGCCACTACCATCAGCTGCATGGAACTGCGATGGATTGGCATTACAGAAGTTAAACACCAGACTGCGCGCGCGATTTGGATTCGATAAGGTGAAAGCCGGATGCTGCATTAATTCTCTTACTTTTTCCACGTCTGTCGTATGTGCTGTTGCCTGCAACATGAACCACTTGTCGATCACCAGATCTTCTTTCTTGAAATCTTTGAAGAAGCGGCGCAGCGCTTTCTCAGATTTTTTCTTTTGCTTTTCAGTACCATTGAAGTTTGTCAGCGCTGCCAATGCTGCCAGACGATCTGTCATGTTTGCAGCTTCTTTAAACTGCAAATATGCCAGATCGAAAGTGCTTTCATCTGCCCATTCGAGTAAGTACGAAAGTGCCAAATTTTTCAGACTGCGTTTTGCCATCGATACGGCGTCGGGACGATACTTACCCGGTGTCTGATGAGTTTCATAGGCATGCAGCAAATCTGCTTTCAAATGGTGGGTGATCGTCGCACGCACAAACTGACGGGCGGCATGTATCGCCTGCGGATCAACCACCTCAAACGCTTCCGCAATCATCGCTTCGGATGGCAACGTCAGCATGAGCTCGCGGAATGCAGGATCGAGAGATTCATCATTCAGTGTTGAGCGCAAAGCATTGATGAACAAATCATCAAGCAAGAGTTCTTCGCCCGCCTGTATCGCCTTGGTCAATTTCACCAAGCGGCGTGTCGCGAGGCGCTGCCCGGCTTCCCAACGGTTAAATGGATCGCTATCGCTAGCAAATAACAATCCCAGTTCTTCATCGGTGTAATCAATATCCAGAACAACCGGCGCCGAGAAGTTACGCAACAAAGATGGCACAGGCTCTCTGGCGACTTTATTAAACCGGAAGGTTTGTGATGCCGCCGTCAGTTCAAGTACCAGATTCGTGGTGCCCGCCTGCTCAGGGTAATCATCGCAATACAAAGGAATATCTTTCCCCTCCGTATCAAGCAAACCCATCGCAACCGGAATATGGAACGGTAACTTTTTCTCCTGGCCCGGAGTTGCCGGGCAAGACTGCGTCAGCTTGATATCGTATGTCTGCGCTTCAGCATCATACGCCGTCACCACGCTGACACGCGGAGTACCAGCCTGACTGTACCAACGCTCAAACTGAGTAAGATCGCGGCCGCTGGAATCTGCCATCGCCGCGCGGAAATCATCGCACTCTACCGCCTGACCATCGTGGCGCGCAAAGTACAGATCCATTCCTTTACGGAAGCCTTCATGGCCGAGCAAGGTGTAATACATACGAACGACTTCGGCGCCTTTTTCGTAAATCGTCACCGTATAAAAATTATTGATTTCAACGAAGGAATCTGGGCGTACCGGATGCGCCATAGGGCCGGCATCTTCTGAAAACTGCACCTGCCGCAGTACACGCACGTCTTCTATGCGCTTAACGGCACGCCCTGTCGCCGTACCAACCAGATCAGCCGAAAATTCCTGATCGCGGAACACGGTCAGTCCCTCTTTCAAGGAAAGCTGAAACCAGTCGCGGCAGGTGACCCGGTTACCGGTCCAGTTATGGAAATACTCATGTCCGACCACGGATTCAATACCGGCATAATCAACATCAGTAGCGATGCTGGAATTCGCCAATACGTACTTGGTATTAAAAATGTTCAGGCCCTTGTTTTCCATCGCGCCCATATTGAAGTCGCCGGTAGCGACTATCATGAAACGGTCGAGATCGAGTTCCAGCCCAAAACGTTCTTCGTCCCAGCGTATGCTTTTTTTCAGCGAGTCCATCGCATGCTGGGTTTTATCAAGATTACCCTCTTCCACCCATACTTGCAGTAAGGCTTTACGTCCCGATTTCAGCTTGAACTTTTCTTCCTGACAGACCAGCTTGCCTGCCACCAGTGCAAACAGATAAGAGGGCTTTTTAAATGGATCTTCCCACTTCGCAAAATGACGTCCGTCGTCAAGCTCTCCCTCATCAATCAGATTGCCATTGCTCAGTAATACAGGAAATTTCTTTTTATCTGCGCGCAGCATGACTGTGTATTTGGCCATCACGTCGGGGCGATCAGGAAACCAGGTGATTTTACGAAATCCTTCAGCTTCACACTGCGTGATGAGATTTCCTTTGGACGCATACAAACCAGACAGCGACGTATTTTTCAAAGGCTGTATCTGAGTCGTGATTTCCAGCGTGACCTCATCGGGTGCATTGGGGATACGCAGCGTCTCGCCATCAATCTGGTAGTCCGCTTTCTTCAGCTTCACGCCGTTCATGCGCAACTGTACTAATTTCAAGGACTCACCCGACAGCACGAGATCTTTTTCCTTGCTCGCGTGATTGCGTCGCATGACCATGCGGTTGGCGACCACGGTAGATTTCAGGTCCAGATCAAAACCCATTTCTACGGTGTCAACCCAGTAACCCGGGGCAACGTAATCTTGACGAAGTATGGCTTGAGGAGTGATGACAGTATCGTTACGCATGGCCTTGGAATCTCGCGAAAATTATATAAATCAAAGTCTTATGAACTTTGTGAGACCGACATTTTACCAAGACAAAAAGCAGCGCACGCTAAACCGGACAAAGATAGTCCAATAAATACAAAATTGCTTTTGTCCCGATGCCTGGCGCAACCATCTCTTCCACAAAAAATGGAGACAAAAACAGCTGGCATACGTAATCCGGATGCGACATTTTTCATATACAAATCAATACAAAAATCTCTGCAATGACGCCGAATCACCGCTATCATGAAACCATCGGAAGATTTGGAGCATAGTTATGAAAAGTTTCTTATCCTGGAGCGTCATCTTTATCAGTACATTGCTAACCGGATGTGCCAGCACATTCACCAGCCAGGTCAGTGTATTTCACGAATGGCCAGGAAACCAAGAGGCAAGGTCTTATATCGTGGAAAGATCGCCATCTCAGGAAAACAATCCCGAATACAAATTGTATGAAGAAGAACTGAGAAAACAATTAGGTTTACACGGTTTTCAGGAAGTCCGGGCCGACGCGACGCCGGCATTAAAAATAGGTATGCAATACGGCACAGCGTTGAGTGAAATTCAGGTCTCAACGCCGTGGGCACCAGCGATGTATGACCCCTTCTGGCAAACGCACTTCAGTCGCGGTTATCGGTTCTGGCCTTATTCACCGTATTATTTCGGCGGCCCCTACTATATCGGCAGAAACCTTGATTTCAGTGTCAGGCGTTACTATCTGCATCAGCTTGAAATAAACATCAGCGATTTCCAGAATGGAAAGAAACTGGCTGACATCAAAGTGAGCTCAGAACAATTAGGGCAACAGATTTCTGAACACATGCCTTATCTGATAGAAAGTGCCCTGAAGGATTTCCCGGGAACCAATGGCACTACCAGAACCGTGGAACTGCCATTGAAAAAATAGAGCAGCCTGTTTAATTTGGCGGATCGCGCAAGGCTTCAACCAATGCGCGATCCACCACGGATTCAGCGGACACGACAGTTGCATCGCCATTACGCAACTGTACCAGCAACTCTTCACGTGAAATCGAAAATGAATCGTGCCCCTGACGATTCGTAAAAATATAACGGGTACGTTTCGGACTTACCCAAGCTAGTTTGAATCGATTCGTGACACCTGCAGTGGTTGTAAAGTTAAACCAGACGCCACGCTCAAGCTCCTCAACTAATTGTACCCACTCATCCGTTTCCTGTTCACTCTGATCGACCATGTGGCGGTTCAGCCTTTTCTCACTCGCCCGTTGCGCAATATTGACGGCAATTTCGAGTTGACGGCGAGGTGATAATTCCAGAGGCGCGCGTGCAATCGCAGCGTGACGCTCCGCCAGCTTGGAAAAAAACAAGACGCGGTCCGGCTCATCCCATTTGATCGCATTTAACCAGGCATTCAGCAAAGTCAGCATTGCCGGCAATTTGCTCACCAGCTCTTTACGTTCTTCCGACGTATTTTTTGGCTTCAGACTCCAGATCAGGTCATCCATCGTCCGCAGCGCGTTTTCCAGTGCGTTCGGCTTTTCTTCTTTTACGTTGTGCGCAATGGTGAGAATACGTATCCACTGCTTACGCAAAAACTCTTCAACAAACCCGGCAACTTCTCCCGTATCGGTACGTATCGCCACGTCATTTTCAGCGAATTCGCGTGCCAAGCGCATTTTTTCCTGCTTCAGCGCTTGTTCTACCGGCTCGGAAATTGCCTGTTCGGCCTGCTCTTCTTCACTCTTGAGAAATGCCTCCAGATCGGCAACCACATCTGAAAACAATTCAATCTGCTGATCAAAGTCCTGCTGAACCCGGTCAACAATTCCTTCTATCATCTGAAATAAAGGATCGTCGTTACTCGCGTCGTTGCCCAACAGCACGCTGGATTTTGCCAGGGTATCGATCAATACCCGCGCAGGATGATTTTCTTTAAAAAAGAAGTCTTTATCGAGCAGAGCGACCTTCAGCGTAGGTATCTGTAATTGTCCGATCAGGCTTTTAATTTCTTCCGGAATACTGGCATCACTGAAGACGTAATCAAAAATTCTGGCCAGCAGCTCTATCGTATTCTGATCAATGTGAGTCAACTCTCCCGGAGGCGCTTCTTGTGACAGGCGTCGCAAATGCGACCGCACTTCCGCTTGCTCCGGCTGGCTTTGCAGTATCTGCTTCTGCAATCCGGTCAGATAATCAAAGAACTGACGATCTATCGTCACTGTGTCCGCCACATCACCTGCGTCTCCGTATGACCACGATGAACCTTGTCCCGCTGAGCCGGAACCACTCTGAGCAAACGCCCCAATACTTCCAGGCTGATTCCTGTCTTTAGATGCCTGCGGAAAGAAAATATTTCTTAATTTATTTTGCAGATACGGATCGCGCGCATCCAGATCTTCACTCTTGAGCGGTGCATGACGTTTTTTACTTTCCCGCTTCACGGCATCGGTATCGACAACGATGCCGCGTTCGGCCAACGCATCATTGAGTCCCTGATATACCGTGCTTAAGTTCAGAAACAAGTCCGGCTGCATGATCCGTATGATCAGATGCGGCGTCACTGTTGTTGATTCAAGCTCCATCCACGCCTGTAATACCGCATTGACAAATATTTCTGGCCGAAAAGGATTTTGCGAGACAGTGATCGGCGTGCGCTTCATCACCAAACCGATACGGCAATTCAGCTCCACCAGCTTTTCTGCGTTATTAACTTCGAGTGACTTTGTCAGATTATTCGTCAGGACTTTATTTTCCATTTCCTCGAAAGTAACGAGAGAAATATCCTTGATATCGTGATTATCTTTGAGTCGCTTACGCGTGTTAATCACGCTGACTTCTTTCATCAGCATCGCAGAGATATGCGACGCCATCAGACGATAAAAAGTGGTCTGATTACGCTTCAGTAACTGACACGCCTCAAAACTGCGCGCGGCTTCTTCTGGTTGCAATGTCTGATCAGAGATTTTAAATAAGGCATCCGTCAAGCGGGATGAAAAAGCCTCTAATTGAGACGAGATAAGATTGGTGGCGACAGGCACCAGACTTTGCAACATCAGCAAACGACTAGAACTCGAAAACTCACTGGTTTTGGCGGTATTTAAAGGAACAGTATCCATAATTCGAGACTAGTTGTAAAAAAAGACAGCAAGAAAATTCAGATAAGCAAGCGTCACGTCAGCAACAGCCAGCAATTAATTCGTGTAGTAAGCCTCCGTCGCCAGCGTGATTACGACGATCACCATGACAGCAGCGAACAAAACCAGCAGTAAACGTCCGAACTTCGGACGACCATCATCTGTTGGTGGTATTTCTTTATTTTTCGGAAGCATATTCAAGCGCCTATGGAATCAATAAACTCGACCCTGTCGTTTTGCGTGCCTCCAGATCCTGATGCGCACGGGCAACTTCACTTAAGGGATAGCGCTGGCGGATGTCGATTTTAACTTTTCCGCTTTCAACCATCGCAAACAAATGCGCCGCCATCTGTTCCAGATCAACTCTGTCAGCAGTGTAGTTCATCAGACTCGGCCGGGTAATAAACAAAGAGCCCCGCGAGGCAAGCTCACTCAGTGAAAACGCGGGAACCGGGCCGGAAGCACTGCCAAAACTCACCATCATCCCCAGAGGTGCAAGGCTATCGAGAGAACCAATAAATGTGTCTTTGCCGATAGAATCATAAACGACAGAGACGCCTTTACCTCCTGTAATTTCTCTTACCCGCTCGACAAAATTCTCTTTATTATAATTAATCACGTGGGCACATCCGTGTGCTCTCGCCAGTTCGCCTTTTTCGTCGGACCCCACAGTGCCTATCATATTGACTCCGATCGCACGAGCCCATTGACAGGCAATCAGGCCCACGCCTCCGGCCGCAGCATGAAAAAGTATTGTCTCTCCTCCCTTGAGCGGATAAGTACGGTGAAACAGATACTGCACCGTGAGTCCCTGCAACATCATGGCCGCCGCAGTCTCAAATGAAATGCCGTCAGGCAGGCGCACCAATTGTTCAGCCGGCATGACACGTGCCTCCGAATATGCGCCCAACGGCCGCCCTGCATACGCAACTCTGTCACCTGCTGCTACGTGCACAACACCTGCGCCGACCGCCTCAACAATACCGGCAGCCTCCATCCCCAAACCAGCAGGAAGGGGGTGCGGATATAAACCTGTACGAAAATAAACGTCGATATAGTTAAGACCGCATGCCTTATGCCGGACAATAACTTCACCCGGTCCCGGAACACCTAAATCAACATCCACATATTCCATCACTTCGGGGCCGCCTACACTGCGCATTCTGATTGCTTTGACCATATCTCCTCCTACATTTTTTTTCTGGTTAACAAATACATCCCCCCCATAACCAATACCGTGCCAGCCATCTGCCATGTGGTAATCGGTTCCGCAAGAAAAAACGCACCTAAAAACAAGGTCGATACCGGGCCTATCATCCCGGCTTGCGAGGCTGTTGCCGCACCTATACGCTGTACTGCCATCATCGTCATAAACACGGGCAGTACTGTACAAAATATTGCATTAACAATCGACAAAAAATAGACAGGTGCTGGCTGCAGCAGCATAGAAGCCGGGCGCAACGCAAAGAACTGGCCTATGCAGGCGACACTGGAGACGCACATTGCATAAGAGACCAGTCGCAGAGAACCCAATGTACGAACCATTTGTCCGGACTGAATCAGATATACGGCATAAGAAGCGGCCGCCCCCAGCACCATTACCGACCCGAGCAAGACATCATCCCCGCCGAATTGAAGATCGTGCAGAAACACCAGAACGATACCAAAGTAACTGACGATCAACGCCGCCCATTCCAGCATAGATACTTTACGGCGATACCACATGGCCGACATCAGTAGCACAAATGAAGGAGTGAGGAAAAGGATCAGTCGCTCCAGCCCCGCAGTGATGTATTGCAGCCCAAGAAAATCTAAAAACGACGACAGGTAATAACCCACCAGGCCCAGTCCTACCAGCCGCCAGCGGTCAGAGGAGGACAGCGGAGGTGAATTCCTCATCTGCCAGAATGCAATCGCTGCGAAAATAGGCAAAGAGAAAGCCATGCGAAATGTAATCAGGGTCACAGCATCAACCTGATACCGGTATATCAGCTTGGCAACGATGGCTTTGGTTGAAAAAAGAATGGCGCCGGCAATGGCGATTGCGAGTCCGCCAAGATAATGGCGTCGCGTATGAGTGTTCGTTTGTTGAGGATGCATAAACCGGATTGTAAAGCCATCTGAAGAAATAGTAGGAAGTCCGTATCCTGAATTTACGTCGTTCAGACTGGGTTACCGATAATTTCAAAAAGGAAAGACTTGTTGATTGTCGGTAACTTGCAACACTGAAACAGCATGCAGGAATGGAAAGCATTCATATCTTTCGGTCATATCAACTACGCAGTGAACACAGGACGATTTACTCGGCTAGTCAAAACTATTCCGGAAAAGAGACAATACCTGCCTCGGCTTGAGAGAACGTTTACTCAGCGCAGCTGATCATGCATAAGATTCCGTGTTATGTCCTTGTCGTGACAGTGTTACTTTCGCGAATTATTCAGGCAGACAACGGGTGTGTCTATATGCCGATAGGACTGTCGATTTCGCCATTTTCCGCCATGCCAGTATGATAAAATGCGCGTCTTTAATATCAAACTAAGCTAGGCATAACTGCTGACCGAATGGATCGGCAATTGCCGAATCAGGGAAGAACGACCATGGCAGGACACAGTAAATGGGCCAATATCAAGCATAAAAAAGCGGCTACCGACGCGAAACGCGGCAAAATCTGGACGCGTCTGATTAAAGAAATTACCGTGGCAGCGCGCATGGGCGGAGAAGATGTCGATTCCAATCCACGCCTGCGCCTCGCCGTCGATAAAGCTGCCGATGCCAATATGCCTAAAGAAAACGTCACGCGTGCGATACAGCGCGGTGCGGGAACTCTGGAAGGCGCAAACTATGAGGAAGTCCGCTACGAAGGATATGGTATCGGCGGTGCCGCACTGATCGTTGACTGTATGACGGACAATCGTGTCCGCACTGTCGCAGAAGTGCGTCATGCTTTCAATAAATATGGTGGCAATATGGGCACAGAAGGTTCTGTTGCCTTCTTGTTCAAACACTGCGGTCAGATGTTTTTTGCACCGGGAACAAATGAAGACGCGCTGATGGAAGCGGCTCTGGAAGCTGGTGCCGATGATGTCATCACTGATGACGAAGGCGGTATCGAAGTATTGTGTGCACCATTTGACTTGTCAGATATACGCGCCGCACTCGAAGCAGCGGGCTTTAAACCAGAAGTCGCCGAGGTTACCATGAAGCCTGCGACAGAAACCGTCTTTACCGGTGAAGATGCGATCAAAATGCAGAAACTGCTGGATGCACTTGAAAATCTGGACGACGTACAAGAAGTTTATACCAACGCCATCATAGAAGAATAATATGAAAATTCTGGTTGTCGGCTCTGGTGGCCGTGAACATGCACTTGCCTGGAAACTCGCGCAGTCTGAGCGGGTACAGACGATTTTCGTTGCCCCTGGTAACGGTGGAACGGCAACGGACATCCGTCTCAAAAATATCGACATCACTGATCCCTCCGCACTTGCTGATTTTGTTCAGCAAGAGCAGATTGAGCTGACGGTCGTTGGACCGGAAGTTCCGCTGGCGGCCGGTATCGTGAATATTTTCCGTGATCGTGGTCTGAAGATTTTTGGTCCATCGAAAGAAGCTGCCCAGTTGGAAAGCTCGAAAGACTTTGCTAAAGCGTTTATGCATCGTCATCAGATCCCAACCGCTGAATATCAGACTTTTTCTGACGTTCAGGCTGCGCATGATTACATCAAAGCCAAAGGCGCACCTATCGTCATCAAGGCTGATGGTCTCGCTGCCGGTAAAGGGGTTGTAGTAGCGATGAACCTGGATGAAGCACATGCCGCTGTTGACATGATGCTGTCCGACAACAAGCTCGGTGACGCAGGCGCACGCGTGGTCATAGAAGAATTTTTAGCCGGTGAAGAAGCCAGTTTCATCGTCATGGTGGACGGTAAAAATATTTTGCCGCTGGCAACCAGTCAGGATCATAAACGCTTGCTGGATAACGATGACGGCCCGAATACTGGCGGTATGGGTGCGTACTCTCCGGCACCAATCGTTACGCCACAATTGCATGCCCGTGTGATGCGCGAAATCATTGTGCCGACAGTACAGGGCATGGCAAAAGATGGCATCGTGTTCACCGGTTTCCTGTATGCTGGGTTGATGATTGATGAGCACGGCACACCGAAAACACTGGAATTCAATTGCCGCATGGGTGATCCGGAAACTCAGCCTATCATGGCGCGCCTGAAAACCGATCTGGTCAGTGTAATGGAACATGCGGTCAACGGCACGCTGGACACCGTCGAACTTGAGTGGGACAGACGTACAGCGATGGGCGTCGTGATGGCCGCCGCCGGTTACCCCGATGCCCCGCGTAAAGGTGACAAAATTACGGGTATTCCTGCAGAAACGCCTGACAGTGTTACATTTCATGCTGGCACAGTGTTGAACGACAAGGTACTCAGCACCAATGGCGGCAGGGTTTTGTGTGTGGTCGGCCTGGGTGACACGGTGAAACTTGCGCAAAAACATGCCTACGATGTTGTTGAAAAAATTCATTTCGACGGGGCGCAATACCGTCGTGACATTGGCTGGCGTGCACTGAACCGTAAGCATTAATGCCGCTTCGGGCGAGCACTCCCTGAGTAACAATGAATGGGTTGGACTAAGTCCAGCCCGTCTTGCTTTTTGAAGATCACCCTGTTCAACAAATAATGACCGATACACAAGCCGTTAAGAATTATTTACTGTCCTTGCAAGCAAGTATTGTTGCCGCGCTTGAGGCTGCCGATGGCCGTCAGTTTATCAGCGACAGCTGGGAACGCCCCGATGGAGGTGGAGGTATTTCCCGCGTCATCGAAGAAGGTCAGGTATTTGAACGTGGCGGGGTTAATTTCTCCCACGTCATGGGCAATAATTTGCCGCCCTCGGCGGCTGCCAGCCGCCCGGAACTGGCAGGCAGAAAATGGGAAGCCATGGGTGTCTCCCTCGTGTTACATCCGCGCAATCCCTACGCTCCGACAGTACACATTAATGTGCGTTTTTTCACCACCCACGCTGAAGGCAAAGATGCCGTATGGTGGTTCGGTGGTGGTATGGATCTGACGCCGTATTACGGTTTTGAGGAGGATGCCCGCCATTTCCATCAGACCTGTAAAGACGCATTAACGCCGTTTGGTAGTGATTTACATCCGCGCTTCAAAAAATGGTGTGACGAGTATTTCTATTTAAAACATCGTAAAGAAGCACGCGGTGTCGGCGGCATTTTTTACGACGATTTCAACGAGTTAGATTTTGCGCAAAGTTTTGCGATGACCAGATCGGTCGGTAACGCCTTCATCCCTGCCTACCTGCCGATTCTTGAAAAACGCAAAGTACTCTCCTACGGTGAGCGCGAGCGGGATTTCCAGGCATATCGTCGTGGTCGCTATGTTGAGTTCAATCTGGTGTTTGACCGCGGTACACATTTTGGCCTGCAATCAGGAGGAAGAACAGAATCGATCCTGATGTCCATGCCTCCGGTAGTGAAATGGCGTTACAACTGGACTCCGGAAACTGACAGTGCAGAGGCGCAATTAACCAATCATTTTCTGGTGCACAGGGAATGGGTTTAAATAGCAGAGATCCTTATTGCGCCTTGGTTCTGGGTGGTAGTTTTGATCCTGTCCATATTGGCCATATCGCTTTGGCAAAGCATCTGTGCAATGTACTTAAACCGGATGAATTACGCATAATCCCGGCTGGACAGCCGTGGCAAAAATCCGCTCTGAAGGCTACATCAGAGCAAAGAGTCAGCATGCTGAAACTGGCTTTTGAAGCATGGTCAGACTGTAAGCTGATCATTGATGAGCAGGAAATACGACGCGCAGAAGCCCATGTCGCCAGTTACACCATAGAAACGCTGCGCGAACTGCGGACAGAACTGGGGGCGCAAGCCTCTATCTGTTTTGCTATGGGAGCAGATCAATTGCTGAATCTGCACACATGGCATCAGTGGAAAGACTTATTCAGCGTCGCGCATTTATGTGCGGCAAGTCGTCCCGGATTCGATATCAACCTCGCCGTCCCTGAAGTAACACGAGAATGGCAGAAAAGATTGATAAGTCCACAAGAAATGCGCACCAGTGCTGCCGGTGGAACATATCTGGACGCAAGTCTGGCGGTTGATGTATCTGCGACCGAACTGCGCAAAGAATTAAAACAGCATAACCCGACAATCAGATTGCTAGTCACTCACAAGGTGCTAGACTACATACAACAACATTCAATTTATCAAAAATAATGGATATTAAAAAATTACAAACACTCGTCATTGATGCTCTCGAAGATGTGAAAGCACAAGACATACAATTGTTTGACACCACGCATCTGACCAGCCTGTTTGACCGTGTGCTGATCGCTTCAGGTACATCGAATCGTCAGACTAAGGCATTGGCCGCTTCTGTGCGTGATAAAGTCAAAGAAAATGGCGGCACTATCGTCAGCATGGAAGGCGAAACCACGGGCGAATGGGTACTGGTCGATCTGGGCGACATGGTTGTGCATATCATGCAACCTGCGATCCGCGCCTACTATCGTCTCGAAGAAATCTGGGGCGACAAACCGGTCAAACTCGGCGCAGCAAAACGTACGGCAAAAGCAGTAGCACCAGCAAGCGCTGCTGACACTGCAGAAAAGCCCAAACGCACACGCAAACCTGCGGGCAAAGCAGCACCGCTGGAAGTCACTCACGACATGATGGCGATTCAGACCACAATCGATGACGAGAAAAAGCCGGCACGCAAACCCCGTACCGTAAAAACAGCGGATGGTGAAACAAAACCCGCACGAAAACCTGCTGCCAGCAAAGCAGCCGATGGCGGAGCTGTGAAAGCCCCCAAAATTCCTACCGGCGGTCGAGTCAAAGTTGCAGCAACGAAAACTGCAGTCGCATCGGCAAAAGAAGCCGCGGCCAAACGTCCTGCCCGTAAGAAAACAGCCGAGTAATCAGCGCTGTTCTGAACCCCAAATGGCTGCCTTGTGCAGCCATTTGTTTGGGTCAGATTATTCGTTTCATCTCAGTTTTAAAAAATATCATGCAACTCATCATCGCTGCAGTTGGTCATAAAATGCCGGAGTGGATAGAAACGGCTTTTCAGGAATATGCAAAAAGAATGCCGCCTGAGTGCCGGATTCACCTGAAAGAAATCAAGCCTGTGGAACGCTCCGGCAGTAAAACAGCGGAAACAGTCATGGCATTAGAACGCGCGAAAATCGAAGCCATCATCCCCAAAAACGCGCGAGTCATCGCCCTGGATGAGCGCGGTAAAGACTGGACCAGCGTCGCCCTCTCACAAAATCTGAGTCAATGGCAACAGGACGGGCGGGACGTGGTATTTGTCATCGGCGGAGCTGATGGCCTGGATGCAGAGTTCAAAGCAAAAGCAGATACACTGATCAGAATTTCCAGTCTGACATTACCGCACGGTATGGTCAGAGTCGTGCTGGCAGAACAGCTTTACCGTGCGTGGTCCATCACACAAAATCACCCGTATCATAGGGTGTAATTTGAGTAAAGTAAGACAATGCAACAAGAAAATAAAATCTACCTCGCATCAAAAAGCCTGCGCCGCCGCGAGTTGCTGACCCAGGTTGGCATAGCGTATGAATTGCTTCTGCTCAGAGATGCGCCACCGCGTGGCCCGGACGTCACTGAAATTGTGTTACCCGGAGAATTACCACACGATTACGTCCGCCGTGTCACCCAAGAAAAAGCCGAAATGGCATGGAGAGTCATGGCTATGCGCAAACTAGCGCTGCGTCCGGTGCTGGCAGCAGACACCACCGTCGTAATCAATCAGCAGATACTCGGCAAGCCGGCAAGCCGCGATGAAGCCGTTTCAATGCTCACGCTGCTGGCTGGTAAGAAGCACGAAGTACTGACCAGTATAGCGGTCCGGCATGAGCATGGTCTTATCGCGGCAACACAGGTGTCAGAAGTCAGCTTTGCCGCTTTAAGCGAACAACAAATCCAGGCTTATTGCGACACACCTGAACCCTACGATAAAGCCGGTGGCTATGGCATACAAGGTGCTGCAGCACGTTTTATTTCCCACATCAATGGCAGTTATTCTGGCATCATGGGCTTGCCTTTGTTTGAGACTTGCCAGGTATTACGTCAGTCTGGAATTTTTATCCCTTAATTTCTGAACTTCATGAGCGAAAATCTCCTCATCAATATCACTCCGCAAGAAACCCGCGTCGCCCTGATTTTTCAGGGTGCTGTGCAGGAATTGCACATAGAAAGAACCTTATCCCGCGGCCTTGTCGGCAATATTTACCTCGGCAAAGTCGTACGCGTCCTGCCCGGCATGCAGTCGGCGTTCATTGACATCGGTCTTGAGCGGGCGGCTTTCTTGCATGTTGCCGATATCTGGGATGCGCGACCGCAGGAAGGTAATATGAATGCGCCGCTGACGCCGATAGAAAAGCTGCTGTTCGATGGGCAGGCCATCATCGTTCAGGTCATTAAAGATCCGATAGGAACCAAAGGCGCACGCCTGTCCACCCAGATCTCGATTGCCGGTCGCATGCTGGTGTTTCTGCCGCAGGACACACATATCGGTATTTCACAGAAAATTGAAAATGAAGCAGAGCGTGAAGCACTGCGCAGTAAAGTACAGAGTCTGCAACAACCCGATGAAAAAGGCGGATTCATCGTCCGCACGATGGCGGAAGACGCGTCGGAAGAAGATTTGAAAGCCGACGTTGATTATTTACGCCGCACCTGGTCCACGATTACTCAGCTTGGCAAAACCAGACCACCCACGACCTTGCTGTATCAGGATCTGAATCTGGCGCAACGAGTCTTGCGTGATTTCGTCAATGAAGAGACCGACAATATTCAGGTAGATTCACGCGAAAATTATCTGATGCTACAGGAATTCGCGCGGCATTACATGCCTTCTGTGCTGACCAAGCTTCAACACTACACAGGTGAACGCCCGCTGTTTGATTTGTACGGTGTAGAAGAAGAGATTGAACGCGCCTTAGGCCGTCGTGTCGATCTGAAATCTGGTGGTTATCTGATTGTCGATCAGACAGAAGCCATGACCACGATTGATGTGAACACGGGAAGTTTTGTCGCTGGACGCAATTTTGACGACACCATCTTCAAGACCAATCTGGAAGCAGCGCACGCAATCGCCAGACAACTGCGATTAAGGAATCTGGGCGGCATCATTATTCTCGATATCATCGATATGGAGAACGAAGAGCATAAAGCAGCCGTACTGTCAGAGTTGAATAAGGCCTTATCGCGTGACCGCACCAAATTATCCGTGTCCGGTTTTTCTGCGCTGGGTCTGGTTGAAGTGACGCGCAAACGCACACGTGAATCCCTGGCGCATGTATTGTGTGAAACCTGCCCTGCCTGCAATGGGAAAGGACTGGTCAAAACGGCCCGCACTATTTGCTACGAAATTTTGCGCGAATTATTACGTGAAGCGAAACAATTTAATCCGCGTGAATTCCGTATCATGGCGTCGCAGGTCGTGGTCGATATGTTCCTTGAAGAGGAATCACAACATCTGGCCATGCTCGGTGACTTTATTGGCAAACCGATTTCACTGCAGGTTGAAAACGTGTTCCATCAGGAACAATACGACATCATCCTGATGTAATTTTTCTGCTTATTTCATGCAAAACCGCGATCAATGGGTTGATTACGCCAAAGGCCTGGGCATACTGTTAGTGGTATACGGGCATGTCAGTCGCGGTGTATTTAATGCTGGCATCGAGGTCGATGCAGAGCTGTTCAAGCTGGTTGACAGCGTCATTTACAGCTTCCACATGCCTTTGTTTTTCTTTTTGTCGGGACTGTTTTTTTTGCCGTCCTTGCAAAAATATGGCCGCACCGGGTTAATTGCCGACAAAGTGGACAGCGTGCTGTACCCTTATATTCTCTGGTCATTGTTGCAGGGTTTTATCGAGGTTTTTTTATCCGGATATACCACGTCTTCAACAACGACTGGCGAAGTGTTATCGCTGTTCTGGCAGCCACGGGCGCAGTTCTGGTTTCTGTATGTGTTATTTGCTATTTTCGTTTTGATGGCAATTCTATATCGCGACCGCGAAACTGTTCCCACCTGGGTCTTACCTCTGACAGCGCTTGCCGCCTGGTTTTTACAGCTATTTGTACAACTCCCATTCCCTCTGGATTTCATCGCCAGTTATCTGATTTTCTTTGTATTGGGGACCCGCGCCTTGCACTGGAAAGATATACTCAAAAATCATGCACTCACAACAACTCTATGCGCAGCAGGGATTTTCACGGGACTGGAATATCTGTTTCATGCACAGCTGCATCTGGCCTATACCGATAAGTCTGCGTTGAATCTGGCATTGGCAATCGCTGGCATTGTATTGATCTGCAGCGCAGCGGTGTTACTGGCGCAATGCAATCAACAGTGGATAACATGGCTGGCGATGTTGGGATACTGCTCAATGCCGATTTATCTGATGCATATCCTGACCGGCAGCGGCGTCAGGATAGTGTTAAGCAAATTACTGCACATACAAAGCGCAGCCCCACATTTAATCACCGGCAGCCTGGCAGGATTACTGATACCGGTCGTCGTGTATCAGTTGACCAAAAAAAGAGAGTTATACGGCTTACGTTATTTATTCATGCCACCAGCGGGCTTATCTTTGAAAGTACGTTTAGCTGGGAAATAGCAAAGCAAAAGCGTCCATAGCAGCAATGCGCCCTTCATCAGTTGGGATAACCCAGATCTCAACCCGGCTGTCACTCGCATGTATCGCGCAGATTTCATCGCCTCGCGCGGCAAGATTTTTATCCAGATCTATCCTGACACCAAGATATTCCAGCCCTGCACCGACCTGCTGACGCAAGATCGCATCGTGCTCACCGATACCGCCGGTAAACGCAAATACATCGACGCCGTTCAGGCATGCAGTTAATGCTCCAGCTTCACGAATGACGCGATACGTAAATAAGTCTATCGCAGCCTGGGCCTGCGCCTGTCCGCTGCTGCGCAAGGTTCGCATATCTGCCGAAATACCGGAAACGCCCAGCAACCCGGATTCCTTGTAGAGAGTCTTTTCCAGTTGTTTCGCATTCCATCCCGCCTGCAATAAATGCAGGATGACACCGGGATCAAGAGCGCCGCAACGGGTTCCCATCATTAGTCCGTCTAATGCAGAAAAGCCCATCGTCGTCGCGATACTACGACCCTCTTTCATCGCGCAAATACTGGCGCCATTGCCCAGATGCGCCATCAATACGCGCTGGTCAGCCTTTTCTGAATTCTGGCGCAGACGACCGGCCACATAACGGTAAGACAGACCATGAAAGCCGTAACGACAAATACCCTCATCACGTAAGCGTTGCGGCAAAGCTATCGTGCGTTCAGTCTGAGGCATATCAGCGTGAAAACCGGTATCAAAACAGGCAATCTGCGGCACTTCGGGATAGGCTTTCTGAAACGCCAGTACACCATCCAGATTGTGCGGCTGATGCAACGGAGCTAGCGTATTCAGCGTCCGCAGATAAGTCATGGCGTCATCATCGATCAACACTGACTGCGCGTAGCGGGCACCACCATGCACGATCCTGTGTGCGACGCCTGAGATACGTATGCCAGCACTATGCTGGTCGATTAATTCCCGCAAGGCTTTGAGTACGGCGGCAAACGCGTCACCATCCTCATCCGGCTCAAGATCTGTCAGCATGAACTGCTGCCTGACGCCGTCGGTATCAAATCGGATACGGGGCTGTCCACCTGGCTCCAGCCCCTCTACGATGCCGGACATACTGGCAGTATCGACCTGACTATCGTGCAGAGGATACAGAGCAAACTTAATGGTGGATGAACCGGAATTCACCGATAAAATCGCGCTCTTATTCATGGCGTGTTTTTTCTGTATTCATGCGCCAGCAATTTAACCAGCGCCGCAGAAGCAACCCGGGCAACAGGCCCGTCAGCACGGCTGGTGAGAGCAATCGGTACCCGTGCACCGAGTACCACACCACACGTCGATGCTCCGGCAAGATATTCAAATTGTTTCGCCAGCATGTTGCCGGACTCAAGATCAGGAACCATCAGAATATCTGCGTGACCAGCGACCACAGACGTAATACCTTTGATCCTCGCTGCATCTGCAGAAATCGCATTATCAAATGCCAGTGGTCCATCCACAATCGCACCGGTAATCTGGCGGCGATCCACCATTTTGCACAAGGCCGCCGCATCGAGCGTCGAGGCAATTTTTGGATTGACAGTCTCGACGGCCGATAAGATCGCCACTTTAGGTTCGGCCGTTCCCAGTGCATGCGCGAGCTGAATCACGTTTTGTAAAATATCGGCCTTTTCCAGCAGATCAGGAGCAATATTCAAGGCAGCATCGGTCAGTAATAAGACCTTGTGATACATGGGAACATCAAGGTGAAAAACATGAGACAGCCGCCGCTTAGTACGCAATGCGGGGCAATGAACAACAGCGGCCATTAATTCATCGGTATGCAGACTACCTTTCATTAAGGCTTCCACCTCACCTGCGGCAGCCATCGCAACCGCTTTTTCTGCAGCGGCATGGCTGTGCGGTACATCGATCACTTCGATACCAGAAATATCGAGTTGAGCAAACTCGGCGACTTCGTTCAACTTGGCTGACGGTGCGACCAGCACTGGCACGATCAGCCCTTGTTTCATGGCGTCCAGCGCACCCGCGAGAGAATCGGCGTCACACGGATGCACCACCGCACAACGTACCGGATCCAGGCTGCGCACACTGTCCAGCAATTTTTGCTGACGGGCGCCCAGATCGAACATAGTCACTGTAGGTAAATGCGCGCGCGGGCGACTGACCCGCTCGACAGGTGCGATCACCAGCGCGTTTCCGAACACCACTCGCGCGCCATGCTGATTCACGATTTCACAACTCAGCGTAACGCGTTTTTTTTCATCATCTTTAGCGGCTACCGTCACCGTCGTCGTCAGCGTATCGCCGATGCGCACAGGTTTTACAAAATGCAGATCCTGCTCGAGATAGATCGTACCGGGTCCCGGCAACTGCGTACCGAGTACACTAGAAATCAGCGCCCCGCCCCACATACCATGCGCAATCACTCCGTGGAATAAAGTTTTTCCGGCATACTCAGGATCGAGATGTGCAGGATTCACATCACCCGAAATCGCTGCAAATGCCTGTATATCTGCATTACTCAAAGTCTTGATATCACTGGCGGTCTGACCGATCTGTAATTCGTCATAGATCACATTGACTATCATGTCAGGCACATTGGTATCGCTATTCATGCGGTCATTCATAGTGGCATTCCAGAAAGAGATAAACGTGGAAACAAAAAAACAGACGGATACAAGAAACGATCAATTTACAATATGATAACCAGCATCGACATACAGTGTCTGCCCTGTCATTCCTGAAGAGGCATCACTGACCAGAAATGCGGCAAGCTGCCCGATTTCATCCAGACTCACCAAACGCCGCAACGGGGAACGTGCCACAGCTTTGGACATCAGTGCATCAAAATCCTGCAATCCTGATGCGGCACGGGTCGGTACCGGACCGGGTGACATTGCATGAACACGGTGACCGTTCTGCCCCAATTCCATCGCCAGATATCGTACCAGCGATTCCAGCGCTGCTTTGACCGGCCCCATCAGCCCGTAGTTAGGAACGGCTTCATCTGCGCCCAGATAACTCATCGTGATCAGGCTCGCACTCTGGCTTAAATGCGGTTCACATAAACGCGCCACGCGGGCGAAAGAGTGACAGGAAATATTCATGGCCTGCAAAAAGCCGGTCGCAGAACTGTCGATCACCCTGCCGTGCAAATCTTCTTTCGGTGCCCAGGCAATGGAATGGATAAGAAAATCGATTTGTCCGAGATGGCTCACGCTGGCATTTACAAGAGATTCGAGCGCATCATCCTGCTCAACATTACAGACTATCAGCGGCGCATCCAGCTCTGCCGCCAGAGGTGCAACGAACGTCTGAGCTTTCTCATTGACACAGGAGACAACCAGCGAGGCACCCAATTTTTTTAACACCGCCGCGCAACCATAAGCAATACTGTGTTCGTTGGCGAGGCCGATAACCAAGCCCCGCTTTCCTGCCAGTGAAAAACTACCGCCTGTATTTATCATCGTCATTCCTGTTCTTATTCACAAGTCTTCAAATACGTTCTAACCAAACTGTTTTTTGAAACGTAATATGGTCGCACCGCTGACAATATAACCGATGACAAGAATGCCTGCAAACAAAGGCCACAATATGTTGATGCCAGCCCCTTTCATCAAAATGCCATAACTGGCATTGATGTAGTAATACAGCGGCGACACATACATTCCCCAGCGCATCAGCGTCGGCATCGCTTCGGGCGGCGTCCAGGCTCCGGATAAAAACATCATCGGTGCCAGTATCAGGATCACCATCATACCGGCCTGCGCCATATTGTTCGTCAGCGTTGCAATCCAGATTCCTATGCCCGCCAGCGTGCTGACATACAGAGTGGTTAACGCAAAAAATAACAGCAGGCTACCGCTGACCGGAATAGAAAAGATCGGGACTAAAATGCCAAACAACCCCAGTGCTGTTCCGCCCAGTAAGACCGCCACCATCGCCACAATTTTTGGAATCATAATCTGCAAAGGTGACAACGGTGAGACAAGCAATTGCTCTATCGTTCCGCGTTCTTTTTCCCTGACCATCGCCGCTGCCGGTAGCAGCATAGAAAATAAGGTCACCACGTTGAGCAATTCTGAAATACCCATGAACCAGGCGTCGTTCTGATTCGGATTAAACCAGACCCGGCTGTTATTGTTGATCACCGGCGCATCCAGCGCGGATAAATCAGCACTGAAACCAAGATTGCCTGCCGCCTGCTCCAGCCCGTAGCGGGCCACAATCTGGGTCGCATCAACAGCAGCTAAAAAACCCAGCACAGAATTCGACGCATCAATCTGCAATTGCACAGAAGTGTTATCACCGCGCGTCAGCGCTGCGCCGAAACCCGGAGGAATATCGAGCACAGCCATCGCCTTGCCATCATCAAGCAACTGCTGTCCTTGCTTTGCATGATCGATCGATCCTGCCCAGCGAAACTCCGGCGGCATAAAGCGTCCGGCGAGTTCGCGTGATGCAGCGCTGCGATCAAGATCAAACAACACCAATGCCGCATTATTCAACTGAAACGAAACGCCGGAAGCCGCGTTATAAATATCCGCCGAGAATGCATACAGCACAAACACCAGCAATACAGGATCACGTAAGAGTTGTAATAACTCTTTCCAGATCATCGCCTGCAAACGGCTCCACCAGACCCGGTCAAACAGAAATAGCATGTCAGTTTCCTCGTTACTCAATTATCCGGACGTTTGTGAAACGCCAGAAATCCGGCAGTAAATAAGGCGGCCGCATAGAGAGTCAGTATCAGCAAATCCATCCACAACGCGGCAAAACCAACGCCTTTCAGAAAACTGCCTATCGTAATTTCGGCGTAATACATACCGGGTAAAAGATGTGCAATCACCGCAGCAATGGCCGATAACGATGGGATAGGAATAATCATTCCCGAATACAGCACCGCCGGTACCACGGTCACTATCGCTGTTCCCACCATCGCTGCTACCTGCGTATTCACCATCACCGATACCAGCAAACCGATACCTGTTGTGCAGATCACATACAGTATCGTGGAGATAAGGAAAAACAGCGGATCACCTTTAAACGGCGCACCAAATAACAGCAGCGCAAATCCGCTCAGTGCAAAGGCATTGACGATAGAAATACCGACATACGGCAGCAATTTACCGATCAGATATTCGCCGCGCGACAAGGTCGAGGAATACACGTTATAGATCGCGCCGGATTCTTTTTCCCTGACCACCCCCAGCGCGGTCAGAAATGGCGGTGATAACATCAGGATCACCATGATTAATTTCGGCGCAACCGACCAGATACTTTTAACCTCCTGATTGTAAAGGTAACGTGTTTCCAATTTGACTGGTTGCAAACTGCTGCGTATCTTTTCCTGACTGATACCCGTCATCGCGGAAAAATGTGCCGATAAGTTTTCCACATTAATCGCCGCGTTGATCGCCGTCACATAGCCTTTGGTGGTCAAAGCGCGAAACGGAAACGTCCCGTCTATCCAGGTCTGAACTTCTGCTGAACGCCCGGCTTTCAGGTTTTGTCCGAACTGCGGCGGAATCACAATCACTGCCCGCAAGGTATTATCGATCACCAGCTTTTCCACCTCTTTCTCATGTCTGGCATACCCCTGAAAGGAGAAATAACGGGAATCTGTAAAACGATGTGCATAGTCACGCGAAGTGATAGACTGATCGTAATCGACTATCGCCAGCGGAATATTTTCCACATCCAGCGACAGGCCATAACCAAACAAGAGCATCAGCAAAGACGGTACAAAAAATGCCAGCGCAAAAAATAGCCTGTCACGAACGATTTCGCGCCACTCTTTATATGCGACAACCCGGATACGGCGCAGATTCATTTTTTTTCTCCTCTGGCTTTCGCATCTTCCGCTTCAAGACGCGTCACGATATGCACGAACACATCTTCCATCGCCAGACGTTTCGGTGCTACTTTCAGCACGCCGGTATCTGCAATCACTTCCGTCATCTGACGCAAAGCCTGCTCATCGTCAGGCATCAGTACATGGACTCGTGACCCAAACAAAGCAGCACTTGAGTAACCTGCGGCCTGCAAACGATCCAAGGCTGCCTGCGCATCGCCGGTGTGAATTTCATAAAGTTTTCCCGCTTCTTTTTCGACATCGGCTTTTAACTCATCGGGGGAAGCATCCGCAACGATACGACCTGCATACATCAGCGCCAGATGATCACAATGCTCGGCTTCCGACATGTAATGCGTCGTGACCAGAATAGTTACGTTCTCTTCGCGCGAAAGACGGAACAGCACATCCCAGAATGCCCGTCGTCCCATAGGATCCACACCCGACGTTGGCTCATCCAGAAACAGCACTTGTGGCCGGTGTATCAGCGCGCATCCCAGCGCCAGTCGTTGCCGCAAGCCCATAGGCAGACTGGCAGCCAGTGCTTTACCGAAGGGGCGCAAACCAGCCATGTCGAGTATCCAATCCATACGCGCAGCTGTTTGTTGCCGTGTCAGACCATAGATGCCGGCATATAAGCGTATGTTTTCGAGTACTGATAAATCCAGATACAGGGAAAATGCCTGCGACATATAACCAATACGTTCGCGTATCTGGCGCCCGGCAGTGCGCATGTCAGCACCAGCGACCCGCCCCTTGCCATCGGTCTGACTCAGGATTCCAGTCAGCATTTTGATGACGGTACTTTTTCCAGCGCCATTCGCGCCCAGCAAACCGAAAATTTCGCCTTGCGGCACCTGAAAACTGACCTGATCAACGGCTTTAAAGTCACCAAAAGTCCGACTCAGATTCACTGCTTCTATCGCCAGACCATTATCTGGATGCCGTTGTGCCGCAGGTTGTACTGCGTTACTTTTTTCATCTTTGCCGACCAGCTCTTTTTTTCTCAGCAAGGCGATAAACACATCTTCCAGTTCGGGCTCAAGCACCTCGGTCCGCTGCTGCGGTATGCCTTGCAGACAAGACACGACTTCCGCTTTTGCTGACGCAGGATCTGGCTGATCGACAAAAATCCGCATATCTTGCCCAAGCACTTCCAGCTGCGGGAACGTCTGCGTCAGACGATGTACCGCATCCACCTGCTGCGAGGCATCAGCACAGACACTGCTGACAATAGCGCCTTGCGCGAGCGTTCTGATTTTTTCCGGCTCTCCTGAAGCCAGAATTTTCCCTGCATGCATCAAAGAGACGCGATGAAAACGACTGGCTTCATCCATGTACGCCGTTGATACCAGCGCGGTAATTCCTTTTTCCTTCAGCAGCCGGGAGAGAATGCTCCAGAATTCCCGTCGGGACACCGGGTCAACGCCCGTCGTCGGCTCATCCAGAATGACCAGTTTCGGCTCGTGGATCAGGGTACAGACCAGACCCAGCTTTTGTTTCATGCCACCGGAAAGATTCTTCATCGGACGGTCACGGAAACGCTCAAGCCGGGTGCTGCGTAACAAGGCTTCCTTGCGCGTACGCAGCTCTTCACGGCTCAGTAAACGCAAGCCGCCAAAGTAATCAATATTTTCTTCTACGGATAAATCGCCATATAAATTCTGTCCCAGCCCTTGCGGCATCAGACCGATGCGGTCTTTAATCTGCTCACTGGATTTTTCAGAATTGATCAGGCAGCCGAATACCCGTAAGTCGCCGCCATCATGGGCAAGCACACCTGCCACGGCTTTGAGCAAACTACTTTTACCCGCACCATCCGGCCCGATCAAACCGTAAATTTCACCGGCCTGCACCTGCAGACTGATGCCATCCAAGGCAACGGTATCACCATAGCGTTTAGCGAGTTCGCGCGCATCCACCACTGGTGCGGACGATGCAGAAGATGCAGGAGCACTATCCGCGTCTGGCTGCTGATCAGATTTCATTAGCACAGACAAATTCATTTCCAGCGTGGCTTTTGCCAGGTGACGTTCTCTTTCCAGCGTATAACTGCATCGGCTGGAATACCCGGCATCAGCTTATGTTCAGGATTTTTTGCAATCGCGAGTTTGACCGCATACACCAGTTTCACGCGCTCATCCGTCGTCTGCACTTCTTTAGGAGTGAACTCAGCGCGCGATGAAATATAACTGACGGTCGCCTCATAAAACTGATCAGGTTGCGCGTCGGTATAGATACGTACTGGTAAGCCCAGGCGCAACTGACCGATTTTTGATTCAGGCACATAAACTTTTAAATGCAACTGATCCAGATTGACCATTTCCACGACTGCACCGCCTGGTAACACTACTTCGCCCGGCTCCCGCAGACGCGTCAGGACGATGCCACTTGCAGGTGACTTGATCAGCAAATCACCGAGCACAGAATCGGCTTCCGTCACAGCGGCGGCCGCTCTGTCGCGTTGCGCCCGCAAGGCTTCCACTTCCTGTTGTCTGGCTTTGACTTTATCTGTTCCGAGCCCGGCCTGAGATAAACCTTGTTGCGCACGTCTTACTGCTTCCTGAGCCGCTTTCACATCCGATTGCGCGACCTGCCATGCGAGATCAGCCTGCTCGTAGCGATGACGTTCTATGACACCGCGCTCAAACAGTTCTTTGTGTCTCTGCGCATCGCGCCGTGCCTGCTGTTCAACAGCGCTGGCCTTAGCAAGCACCGCCTGTGCCTGACTGACGCCGGCATCAGCAACACTGACGCCCATCGGCACTTCACGCTGCGCAATATCCAAATTTGCTTGTGCCGCTTTCAATTGCGCATCAGTGGCATTCAGCGCCTGCCTTGCCTGTTCGGCCTTCGCCTGAAAACTGGTGTCTTCCAGCTGAGCGACCACCGTACCAGCCGCCACGGTGTCCCCTTCTCTGGCGAATATTTTGCTGATACGGCCGGGGTACTTAGCGGCAGCGACGATACGATCACCTTCGATACGGCCGCTGGCGGCGATCAGCCCTTCAGGTAGTTTCCGGCTGCTGGCAAGATAATAAAAAAATCCAACGCCAATCACGATGGCGGCAACACCCAGCAATGCCGGGCCGATCAACTTACGATTTTTTTCCATCTGTATTCTCACATTGATAAAGGGGGGCGCAAGGCAGAGACGAGCCTGAGTGCGCTTGTAGTGCGCGGCGACTGCTCGCAATCAGGACCTGAATGAACGACGACTGAAGCGTATTCATATCAAAGCTGTCCGGCGGCATGCTGCAATTGCAGACGCGCAAAGGCTCTGTCGTACAAGGCATTATCCCGGTTCGAGTAAGCCTGCAAACGACGCGTTTCCGCATCCAGCACATCACTGTTCGGCGCAAGGCCGGAGCGATAACGTTCCCGCGCCAACAATAAGGTTTCATCGGCCTGTTCAACCGCTTTTGACACCAGTTGCATGCGGGCGTTCGCCTCTTGCTGAGACAACCAGGACTGACGCACCTGCAAGGCGATCTTTTCCCGGACATCGAGTTCTGCTTCGCGCACGGCCTGCGCATTGACCGCAAGTTGTGACGCCTGATTCCTGATCAGCCCGCCGTCAAACAATTCCCATTTCATGACGACGCCAACCCACCAGGCTTTATCTTCGGCCAGATAACGATTTTCAAGTTTGCTATAGCCGGCGCTGACACCGATTTGCGGCAAATGCCCGGCACGCACACTGGCAGCCTGATTTTGCAAAGCAGTACTTTGCATCGTCAGTTCCTGCAATTCTTTACGCTGAGTATTGGCGGTCTGCAATAAGGTATTCAGATCACTTTCAGCCGGTGCCTGACCTGCCAGGCCTATGTCGACCAACTCCACGGTCTGATCGTATGGACGCCCCATCCAGCGGTTGTACGCGGCACGCGACAGTTCCAGTGCATTCGCTGCCTGTAAGCCGAGTTGCTGCGCATTTGCAAGGGCAACCTGAGAAGCCAGTAAATCATGTTTAGCCACGTAGCCTTGCTGGAACAATTCCTGCACATCGCTGACATGCTTGCTCACCGCGCTGATATGGCTTTTCGCAACCTCGTTCGCGTGTTCGGCCCGCAGCACGGCGATATACGACTGCGCGATTGCCAGTTTTAATTCACTGCGGGTCAGCTTGGTCCGGGCTTCGCTGGCCTCGGCCTGCGCCTGTGCCGCAGCCACCCCGGATGAAATTTTACCGCTGGTATACAGCGGTGCGGACACCGTTACACCGCCAAAATAGGCGGAATCTTGTGCAAACGGCAGACTGGCGCCTTTCAGCATTGGCAAAGCAGGGATATTAATTTTGGCGGCAGGCTCAAATTCTGTTCTTAAATACCCCGCCTCGACTGCAAGCTTAGGCAGGTAATTCGCCTGCGCAGAGCTGAGCTGATGTTGTGCTGCCTGTTCTTTGTATTGTGCAGAAGCCAGCACATGATCACGCTTGAGAGCAATATCCCATGCCTGCTCCAGCGATTCCGCCGCACAGGTCGGACTGCTCAGCGCCAGCCATTGCAGGCAGACTAAACTGACGGTCAGCCACTGTTTTTTTAACGAATAAAGGCTCTTTTTCACTCTGCCCTGGTTTGCCGGACAAGTGCATAATGGCAAAAATTGAAGATGGAAAAGAGAATGTTTCATATTAGCACCAGACAATAGTCATCGCAGTATATTGATAATAGTGCACAATCAAATTGATTTGCATCAATTCCCCTTTGTTTGAAGTTTGTGACAATCAGAACTACCGCTAAAGGAAAGTCAGATGAGTACAAATAAACCCTCCCAGGATAAGATAACATCCCCGCCAGCAAAGAAAGAGCATCACGATCAGATTTGTTATCTGACCGGAGAAGAAGCGCCGGTTAATCCCATGGACATGGCACTGCAAAATCACATTGCGAAACTGACCGGTGGAATCTCTCCAGCGAGCGTCAATCTGGCGTGGGCTGACTGGGCCATGCATCTGGCAGCGACACCGGGCAAACAGATGGAATTAGTCGGTCTGCTGCAAAAGCAAGCTGCCGAATGGCCCGCATTCATACGCACCACTGTGCTCAATCATAACGCAGCAACTGCAACAACTGCAGCGGCAACGACTGGAACAACGGAGACTCCGACGTATGCTACACCGGCGAGTACGTCCGACACCCGGTTCTCTCATGCTGGCTGGACCCAGTGGCCTTTCAATGCGATGTCAAAAGCCTTTCTGCAGACGCAGGATTTCTGGAACACCGCGACTACCGGCATACGCGGCGTCACTGCACATCATGAAGATATCGTCAATTTCATGGCTAGACAGTTTCTGGATATGGCATCACCATCCAATATTCCCTGGGCGAATCCTGAAGTCATAGAGGCAAGCCAGCAAAGCGGTGGAAAAAATATCCTGTCAGGTTTCATGCACTGGCTTGAAGATGTCGGCATCAATCTGCCGTCCGGTGAGTACAAAGATAATGATGAGGAGCAGGCTCCGTTTAAACCCGGGCGGGACGTTGCCGTCACGCCGGGTAAAGTGGTTTTCCGCAATCACCTGATTGAACTGATACAGTATTCTCCGCAAACGCCAAAGGTTTATGCAGAACCCATTTTCATTGTTCCCTCCTGGATCATGAAATATTACATTCTGGATCTGTCACCACATAATTCCATGGTGCGCTTTCTGGTTGAGCAGGGTCATACCGTCTTCATGATTTCCTGGCGTAACCCGGGGCGTGAAGACCGCGATCTCGGTATGGATGATTATCTCGACAGTGGCTTATTTACTGCATTGAGAGAAGTTCACGCTATTTCCAAAAAACCACTGCACGCAGTCGGCTACTGCCTCGGCGGTACCTTGCTGGCGATTGGTGCTGCGGCACTGGCAGGACAAAAAATGCACGGTGAAAAGCCGCACGCCACCATGGTCAGCAGCATCACTTTGCTCGCTGCGCAGACCGATTTCAGCGAACCCGGTGAACTCGGATTATTTATCGATGAAAGCCAGTTAGCCATGCTGGACGCCCTGATGTGGAAGCAAGGCTATCTCGATGGTAAACAAATGGCTGGTTCTTTCCAGTTACTGAATTCCCGCGATCTGATATGGTCAAAAATCATGCGCGACTATCAGCTCGGGCTGCGCAATAAGCCGAATGATCTGATGTCATGGAATGCTGATACAACCCGTATGCCCTACCGTATGCACAGCGAATATTTAAAACATCTATTCCTGCATAATGACCTCGCAAAAGGCCATTACGAAGTCCATCAACATGCGGTGGCACTACGAGACATACAAATACCGATGTTTGTCGTAGGAACGGTAAAAGACCATGTGTCACCCTGGCGTTCGGTCTACAAAATTCATGTCCTGACCGATACCAGCATAGACTTCGTCCTGGCGTCCGGCGGACATAATGCAGGTATTGTTTCAGAGCCGGGTCATGCTCATCGCAGTTATCAATTTTTACCAAGCAAGGGACACGGAGCCAGTTATGAAGATCCGAATGTCTGGCTGAAGGAAGCGCAGACAGAACAGGGTTCGTGGTGGACGTACTGGCAGCAATGGCTGGTCAGACATTCATCAGCAACACAAATCAAAGCCTCGCAGCCACGCCATAATCCTGATCTCGGTGACGCTCCGGGGCAATATATTTTTGAAACCTGAACAGGATGGCGTGATCGTCAGATGTCAGATCAGTCCGGATCAATCCGTAAAACCTGAATAAAAAGAGAGACAGGTAAAATCTGTCTCTTTTTTTCTATCCACACCTTATTTCAAGCATTAACAGTCAGCCTGCTCACGTGCTCAGGCGGCATGCCGTCTGAACTTATTTCTGATCTTCTCAGCGAAGTTCACAAGCGTTAAAACCAGTCCACCGGCAACGACGCCAAACAGCATATCCAGCAAAGATGGCGCAATAGCCACTGTCACGCCGCCTATCAGTGGCAGATCTGCGCTGGCTTGTGCGACATTCTGTATCAGATCGTGCACCACATGAATACCATGTGTGAGGATGCCGCCACCCACCATGAACATAGCGACAGTGCCGATCACCGTCAAAGATTTCATCAGCCGGGGTGCAAATGCCAGCAAGCCATTACCCGTCACGCTGAACAAACCTTTGACAATACCGGTCACATTTCTTCGTTTCAGATACAGACCCACATCATCCAGTTTCACGATCGCAGCAACCAGACCATAAACACCGATAGTCATGATCACAGCGATCATCGCCAGTACTGTCAACTGCGATGCAAACGGAGCAGATGCCACTGTCCCCAGCGTAATGATGATGATTTCGGCACTCAGCACGAAATCCGTACGGACTGCGCCTTTGATTTTTTCTTTTTCAAACGCCATGATACTTGCTTCATCATGGGCCACCGCCGCCAGTAACTGTTCCTGCTGATTGCTGACTTCTTCTGAGCTGTGCAGATACTTATGCGCCAGCTTCTCAAATCCCTCAAAACATAAATAGGCGCCGCCCAGCATTAACAAAGGCGTTACCGCCCACGGTGCGAGTGCATTCAGTAACAAAGCCAGCGGCACCAGTATCACTTTGTTTTTCATAGAACCCAGTGCAACCGCCCATACGACGGGCAGTTCACGATTCGCGCGCACGCCCGCCACCTGCTCTGCATTCAGGGCTAGATCATCGCCCAGAACGCCGGTCGTCTTTTTCGCAGCAATTTTAGTCATCGCCGCGACATCGTCCAGCACTGTGGCGATATCATCAAACAGTGCGAGTAAACTTCCTCCGGCCATATTGCCTGTCCTCTAAAAATGAATTCAAATCACCACAGAAGTATGGGAATCAATCAATTGCCATGAAAAATCTTTCACTGGCAGTCCGAGTATCCTCAGTAATGACGTCAGGTTTGTATGCGCTTACGGATACGGCTCAGCGCCTCCGGCGTCACGCCCAGATAATGGGCAACATCTCGCAGCTGTATGCGCGAAGCAATCGCAGGATAGCTTTTTAAAAAAGACTGATAACGCTCTTCAGGATTCATCGTCAACAGTTCACGCTCGCGCTGTTCTTTACGCACAATGTGCCATTCCAGTAACTGACGCACCGCCCGTTGCCAGTCCGGGTGCAGTGCGATCAGCTTATTGATTTCGGAATAATCGACTTGCTCGATCTCGCAACGCTCAACCGCCGTCGCAAAGTAATCCGTACGCAAACCAGCGAGCAGTACATTCGGGCAGGCAAAAAAATCTGCCTCACCGATAAATGATTTAATCCACTCCTGCCCGCCTTCACTCAGATAAGTCAGTTTCACGATGCCGGAACGGACGACATAGACATAAGGTTGCCATTCGCCGGCACCAAAAATGTTTTCGCCTTTACTGAACTGACGTAACTGATACGATGAACGTAATACCTCCCAGTCCGGCAATGTACTGCCAGCGGCACGTTCGAGTAAATCCTTGATTTGCTGCATCTCGCCCAATTCCTTAACCACGCTCAAATGCCGCCTTCATAATCGCCTGCAAAGGCGGCCAGACCATATCAGGGCTTAATTTTTGCATGCAATCGTGATGCGCCAGTGGACATTCACGCTGTTTGCACGGCGCGCATTTTAGACGCAGGGAAAAAGAGTGTGCAATATCTGAAAACGGTGGCGCATGATCAGGATCTGTCGGCCCGTAAATAGCCAATGCCGGGCGATTCAGTGCCGAGGCGATATGTAAAAGTCCCGAATCATTTCCCACCATCGCGATCGCGGTTGACATCAGGGCCACTGCATCATCAAGGCAGGTTTTTCCTGCCAGATGATGAACCTGCGGACAAGCCGCCTGTATTTCATCGCAGACCGGCGCATCTTTCGGCGATCCCAGTAGTACTACCTGTGCCTGCGGACAGCTGGACAGTACCATGTTGGCCAATGCAGAAAAATGGCTGGCTGGCCATCTTTTCGCAGGACCGAATTCTGCGCCGGGAGCAAAACAGATCACAGGGTATTCCCCGGATAAACCGGCCTTCTGTAATGCCGCCGCGCGTTGCGCGGTACTGACTGTCAGCGTCGGTCTGGGCAGATTCAGCGGCAACTGCAGCGAAGGCGCAAAAGCCAGCGCCGCATAAAACCTTACCATGGGACGCGGATGCGCTTTATCGTCAAAGTGCATCACATTAATCAGACCGTAACGGCTTTCACCTTTGTAACCGACGCGTTTTTTGATTCCTGCCATCCACGGCAGCAGCGCAAATTTCAGGGTATTTGGTAACACGTAGGCAGCATCATAGCCACGACTGCGCAATAAGCGGGCAAAGCGCCATCGCTCACGTAACTGCAATGCGCCATGTTTAAACGGCGTTTCCAAGATCGTGGCAACCTCAGGCATGGCGCGCAGTACGGGCGCCACCCATGTCGGTGCCAGCACATCGATTGCATGCAAGGGGTATTGTTGCCGGAGTAGTTGCAACAATGGCTGCGCCATTACTGCATCACCTATCCAGTTCGGAGCGATCACCAGTAATCGCGGCGTTGGTGGTGAAACTGATTGCATCATCGTGCTACTTGTTCCATGAAAAAGAGCCCATCGTCCGGATTCAAAAAATGTTTTACGGCATAGTACCTAATATGTCATCACAATGACGCAAAACTGATGCCAGCTGCATGCAAGCTCATCAAGCCGGTATGCGTTTTATATCAAGCCTTGTCTGATTTAATCAGCAAATTGCAAACGATACAGGTTTGCATACACGCCGTCTCTGGTCAACAGTTCTGTATGCGTACCTGTTTCAGCAATCTGTCCGTCCACCAGAACCACAATCCGACTGGCACGTTCTATCGTCGACAAACGGTGCGCGATCACCAGCGTCGTCCGCCCTTGCATCAGTTCATCCAGAGCTTCCTGTACAGCACGCTCTGATTCACTGTCAAGTGCAGAAGTCGCTTCATCAAGAATCAGGATAGGCGCATCTTTATAGATTGCCCGGGCAATTGCGAGACGCTGACGCTGACCGCCGGATAAGCGATTGCCGTTATCACCGATAGTGGTATTCAAGCCATCCGGCAAATCACGCACGACATCACTCAGATGCGCCGCCTGCACCGCAGCAGCAATGCGCGCCGGATCAGGCTGCGGGTCACCATACGCAATATTGGCAGCGACAGTATCATCGAACAGCACCACATTCTGACTCACCATCGCTATTTGCTGGCGCAGGCTGGTGAGCGAGATTGCGCTCAGTGAACGTCCATCCAGCAAAATGTCGCCACTCACAGGCGTATAAAAACGCGGCACCAGATTCACGAGCGAAGTCTTGCCACCGCCCGACATGCCAACCAGCGCAATGGTTTCGCCCGGTTGTATGCTGAGGTTGATATCGTTCAAGGCGCGCTGTTCTTGTCCGGGATAAGCAAAACTGGTCGCCACGAATTCCAGTTTTCCTTGCGCGCGCGCCGTCAGGTTTTCACCACTGTCTGTTTCCGGTGGAGTATCAATCAGACCAAACACCGATTCAGATGCGGCAAGCCCGCGCTGCATGGGACCATTCAAATCCGCCAGACGTTTGAGTGGCGTCAGCAACAACAGCATCAGGGTAAAGAATTCCGCAAAATTACCGGCCGTGGTCTGATTTGCTGCTGCCTGCGACACCGCGATCATAATCACCACAGCAACTGCAAAAGCGGCTGCCAGCTGCGTCAGCGGCGTGGTGGATGCCACCGCCACCGTGGTTCGCATCGCATAGCCACGGAGTTTTTCATTTTTCTCTTCAAAACGCTGCTGCTCATATTGCTGACCGCCAAAAATGCGGATTACCTGATTCGCGCGCGACGCCTCTTCTATCACTTGCGTCAGTTCATTATTCACATTCAGCTGATTCTGATTCAGCTTACGCAAGCGCTTGCTGACGCCGCGCACCAGCACCGCCATCACCGGTATCAGCACCAACGCGACGATCGTCAGTTGCCAGTTGCGCCACAATAAGGCCAGCAGCAATACCAGTACCGTCAGCGAATCGCGGAACAGGGTTGTCATCGATACCTTCAGCATTTCCACAATCTGTTGCGCTTCAAACATGATGGTGTTGATGATGCGACTACTGGATTCTGCCTGATAAAAACTGACCGGCACGTTCAGTATACGATCAAAAATTTTGGCACGTAATTCGTTCAGCAATTTGGTGGAAATCCAGCTCATCAGATAGCTGGTCGTAAAGGTACACAAGCCGCGCACCAGAAAAATACCGATAATCGCGACCGGAATTTTCCATAAAGCCATATGCGATTGTTCACCTTTAAAGCCGTGATCGAGCAGATAACCCAGCACTTTCGGAAACATGACTTCGGTCGCCGCGGTGCCCAGCATCGTCAGCAATGCCAGCAAAATCCGCGAGCGATATGCCTGTACCGATATCCATAGCCGCTGAAATACTGTGATCGTTTCTTTATTAATCAAACTCATATTTTTATAATGTCTTATATTTTATGCGGGTCTTCAGGCATTTTTGACCTGTCAGGCGCAGCAGATATATGGGATTTCTTTTTCATTCTGAAATATTCCCAATCAAAACTGTTCCAGCACACCTTGTGCATTCAAGCCTATCGCCACAACGCAACCGGCACCAATTGCTTCAGGCCTGATTTGCTTTATCTCTGAGCATATTCTGACGCAAACCGGCAAGTGGAATCGCCAGCAAAATCATGAAGGCCAGACCGAACACCGCATCGCGCAAAATCGCATTGAACATCGCCCCTGTGATCATCGCCAAGGTTAACATGCTCAGCAGCATGGCTTTGTCTTTGATTGACTTATCCTTACTGAGCGCCATTCTTCTGGCGATTCTGAACTGACTGAACCAGATCCACAACAAGGCCGCAACGCCCGCCATACCTAACTCTGTTGCATACAGCAAGTAGTCATTATGCGGTGTCGTCATGCCGTTGCTGCTCAAACCTTGTGAACGCTGCCGGTAATTCGGCATCCACGATGCAATGCCATGCCCACTCCACGGTTTTTCCTCAATCATGCCAGCCGTAATTCTGTAAATCTCAGCACGCATGCCGTCATCATCCGCCGCTTTTTTTCCATGAGCAAAATCGTTCACTTGTTGTATTGTGCAAACGGCGCGTAATTTCGCAATATCCCACGGCTGCAGTTGCACCTGACTCACAACGCAATTCGCCGGACGAGGTAAGTCTGCGACATATTTCAAGCAAGCTGCGATGGTGATCAACAATACCAACGGTAACAACAGGCTGCGTAAATTCCATCGCAGATTGCGTAATAAAATCATCCCGGCCATCAGGAAAAACATCAGGCTCGCGGTACGCGTCTTTGACAGCAACACCAATGCCGCCACCACGTACAACAACGCCAGAATGCGCAACAGATAATGATTCTGTCGCAAACGCAGTTCATGCAGCATCCAGCCCGCCGCGATCGCTAACAAGACGCCGAGCAAAATGGCTTTATTCCCCTGATACAAAACATAACTGTGGAACAGCGTGTTATCCGGCAAGAAATGAAAGAAATTCGCAACGAATAAGGTCGAAGCCATCACGGCACCGGCAAAAAAAACCGAGACTGCTTTGCGCTGCCACTCTCCCGCATCAAGCGCCAGAAACGGCAGCAGCAACAGATAGGTCTGGTAATGCATCAGCCCGGGCCAGAACTCTTTTTCCATCTCAGGCGGTCGCTGTTGCGTCAGCGCGATGACGACACTGACTGCCGTCAGCAGCAGCACCGGCATCAACATGGGGTTTTGCCGGATATTATCCAGTTTCCTGACGCCATCGCCTGACGCGATCGCAGCGAGATAAAAAAAGAGGATACCTGCATACATCACACCGACCGGGAAAAACAAAGTCAGCGGCAGACACATCAGTATCTGCTCAGGTAGTTTCTGACGCCAATTTTTTTCCGGCGAGGTACTCCGATATGCTGCAGGCGTATCAGTAATAGCGAGGATATGAGTCGGCATGAAATCAGGCGTATTCGATCGTGACATTTTTCGGAGACAACCATTCGCCCAGACTCAGACGTAAATGATCGTCAGGATTCACGCGCCACTGATCGGATAAATACAATTCGGCACTCGCCTCAGCGTTCTGATAACTGATCAACACCGGACAACCATCCGCGTTCAGATGCGGCTTCAACAATTCCTGCAGTTTTTTGGTATCGGTACTGGCTTGCAAGGTCAGACGTAAGCCTTGAGAAAACTGCACCCGTGCGCGACCGATGTCCATGACTTTTTCTGCAGAAATCCGCAGACCACCGGAGAAACGGTCTTCCGAGACTTTGCCCAATACCGCCAGAAATTCATCTTCCTTAAACAAGGATTTGAACTCTTCCATGATCTCGCTATAAACGGTGACTTCGACCACAGCCGTACTGTCATCCAGCGTCACGATCAGCAGCTTGCCACGCTGCGTCATCTGCGTGCGTACGCCGGTAATGATGCCGCAAATCAGGCGCAAGTCACGCGAAGGCTCTACTTTCGCTAACGTCGTCTTGATGAACTGACGCACTTCCGGCGCATACGAATCAAACAAATGACCAGATAAATAAAAACCCAGCGCCAGTTTTTCTTCGGTCAACCGTTTCTTGTCCGTCCAGGCCGGAACCTCAATATATTCCGGTGGCGGGATCAGATCATCATCGTCACCGAACAGGCTGACCTGATTTGCCGCAGCCTCAGCCTGATCCGCTGCCTCTATCGCCAGTGATACCGTCGCTAATAACACTGCACGGTCTTTGCCCAGGCAATCCATCGCACCGGCGCGAATCAGCGATTCTATCGTGCGGCGATTAACCTGCCGCTTATCGACCCGCTTACAGAAATCAAACAAATCTTTGAACGGGCCGCCGGCTTCGCGCACTGCCATGATGTTTTCTATCGCGTTCTGGCCGGAGCCTTTGACAGCGCCCATACCGTAACGTATCTGCGTCGCTTTTTTACCGGGTTCACTGACCGGCACGAACCGGTAGTCTGACAAATTGATATCCGGCGGCAGCATTTTCAGCTTGCAGATATCGATCGCGTCCTCAACCAGAATCTTGACTTTGTCCGTATCATCCATGGCCAGCGACATATTGGCTGCCATAAACGCGGCGGGATGATGGGCTTTCAGGTAGGCGGTGTAATACGACAGCAGCGCGTACGCAGCAGCATGGGATTTGTTAAAGCCGTAACCTGCAAACTTCTCCATCAGATCGAAAATTTCGTCGGCTTTTTCTTCGCTCAGGCCATTCTTACCGGCACCCTCGCGGAAGATTTTGCGATGTTCGGCCATTTCCTCGGCCTTTTTCTTACCCATCGCACGGCGCAGTAAATCCGCCCCGCCCAGTGAGTAGCCACCGACCACCTGCGCCATCTGCATCACCTGTTCCTGATACACCATAATGCCGTAGGTTTCGGACAAAATGCCCTCCGTACGCGGATCAGGATAATCAAACTTTTCACCGTGCTTACGCTTACAGAAATCGGGAATCAGATCCATAGGCCCCGGACGATACAACGCCACCAGCGCGATAATGTCTTCAAAACGATCGGGACGCGCATCTTTCAACATGCCCTGCATGCCGCGACTTTCAAGCTGGAAGACAGCGACTGTTTTGGCTTTGGTCAGCAACTCGTAGGACGCGCGATCATCAAGCGGCAGTTTGGCAAGGTCAAACTCCGCCATCGCCGGGTCGAGCATCTTGATATAACGTACAGCACGATCAAGTATCGTTAATGTCGTCAAACCCAAAAAGTCGAACTTCACCAGACCGACAGCTTCGACATCATCTTTGTCGTATTGCGACACCACTCCCGAATCGCCGCCTTGCGTGTACAGCGGACAGAAATCGGTCAACTTGCCCGGCGCGATCAGCACACCACCGGCATGCATACCGATATTACGCGTGATGCCTTCGACCTGTTGTGCCAGATCGAGCAGGGTTTTGACTTCCTCTTCATTTTCCTGGCGCTCTGCCAGCAAAGGTTCCTCTATGATTGCCTCCGCAATCGTGACCTGCTTACCCGGTTTGAACGGAATCAGTTTCGATACGCCATCGCAAAACATATAGCCGAAATCCAGTACGCGCCCGACGTCGCGGATCGCACCTTTCGCCGCCATCGTTCCGAAGGTCGCAATCTGTGATACCGCCTCTTTACCATAGCGGTCTTTCACATACTGAATCACGCGGTCACGACCTTCCTGACAGAAGTCAATATCAAAGTCGGGCATCGATACCCGCTCAGGATTTAAGAAACGCTCGAACAGCAAGTTATATTGCAAAGGATCAAGGTCGGTAATCAGCAGCGAATACGCCACCAGCGAACCGGCACCGGAACCACGACCCGGCCCAACAGGCACACCATTGTTTTTTGCCCATTGAATAAAGTCGGCAACAATCAGGAAGTAACCGGGGAAACCCATCTTGATGATGGTATCGGTTTCAAATTTGAGACGCGCTTCATAGCGTGGCCGCTCTCTCTCACGTTTTGCCTCATCCGGAAATAAATGCTGTAGCCGGAATTCCAGCCCGCGCTTCGCTTCATGGATCAGAAAGTCGTTGATATCCATACCATCCGGGGTAGGAAAATCAGGCAACTTTGGCTTACCGAGTTCCAACGTCAGATTGCAGCGCTTGGCAATTTCTACCGAATTTTGTAAAACGGCAGGCATGTCCGCAAACAATGCCTGCATTTCCGCCTGCGTCTTGAAACATTGCTGATCATTGAAACGGCGCACACGCTTACCATTTGCCAGCATGTCGCCTTCTGCGATACAGACACGCGCTTCGTGCGCCATGTAGTCGTCTTTACTCAGGAACTGCACGGGATGCGTCGCCACCACCGGCAGACGTAATTTTTTTGCCAGCGCCACCGCATGCCGCACATGATTTTCCATGTTGGGCTGACCTGCGCGTTGAATTTCTATGTAGAAATGGTCAGGAAAAATACTTTCCCAACGGCGCGCATGCTCTTCTGCCAATGCCAGATTGCCATTATCAATGGCCACACCGACATCGCCAAAATGCGCGCCGGACAAAGCAATCAGCCCGCCGCCCTCGTCTTGCTCATGTAATTTCTGCAGCCACTCAAAGCGGATCTCTGCCCGTCCTTTATGCTGATTCGTCAGCCACGCCTGTGCTAACAGTTCGCACAGTTGCAAATAACCTTTGCGATTTTTGACCAGCAACATCAGACGTGTCGGCTTGTCACGGTCTGTCTCATTGGTAATCCAGGCATCGCAGCCGGCAATCGGTTTAATCCCTTTGCCCCGGGCCGCCTTATAAAATTTAACCATGGCAAATAAGTTTGCCAGATCGGTAATCGCCATTGCTGGCTGCATGTCTTTGGCTGCGGCCTTAATCACGTCATCAATACGTACCAGACCATCCACAATCGAATATTCAGAGTGGATGCGCAAATGAATAAATTTTGGATCGGACGGCGCAGCGGATGTTGCTTGAGCGTTCGCTTCTGGAGAAAGTGTTAATTCTGTAGTCATCCCGCTATTCTACCGCGAGCCTACTGCGGCACATCAAATTTACGCACGACAAATATGGATAAGACGACATGTACTGATAATGAAAACACCTCTGTTCAGCCATACTTTTGCCGAAGAAACAAAAAATTTTGCTTTTAAGAAAATTCTCTGTTCCGTTTTATGAAAAAACCACGGCAGATAAGCAGCAAAGTTGCATCGGCACGACATCTGCGTGTAAGTGCTGTGATAAGCTCAAATCAAGTACTGATGTCTTCTGGAGCTTATTTTGCCTACCGTTTTTAGCAAGTCGGATGCTGTATTTTTGCATCACAGATCACGCTGCACATACAGACATTTGTTTGCTGCTTTGTTATCTCTTCCTTATCTGAGTGCACACGCGGCAGTTGTCGGAGAATCGGCTGAACGGGGCGAATCGATTTTTCTCGATGATATTCCCGTGGTTTTATCTGCCTCGCGCTTATCTCAACCTATTAATGAAGCGCCAGCGGCGGTCACCGTCATTGATAAGCAAATGATCAAGGATTCCGGCGCCTGGGATCTGTCTGAAATCTTCCGTCTGGTTCCCGGCATGTATGTCGCTTATCATGCCGATCCTTATTTCTCCGCAGACAGTACGGTTGCCTATCATGGTATGGTGACAACCACCACTTCCGACCGCATGCAGGTACTGATTGATGGCCGCTCGGTGTACTCCGGGCTGTTCGGCGGGGTCAACTGGAGCGATGTGCCCATTGTTCTCGCAGATATTGAACGCATAGAAGTTATACGCGGCCCGGATTCAGCCAGTTATGGTGCCAATTCTTATCTTGGTGTCATCAACATCATCACCCAGCACGCAGCAGAGTCGCGCGGCGCATCGGTCTCACTCTCTTATGGCGACAGCCGCTCTGAGGGAGTGTTCCGTTACAGTGCAAAAAGTGGTGACCTCAGCTATCGCCTGACAGCAAGTATGCGTAAGGACGACGGAGAAAATACCTTCATCCAGCATCCGACCTCGCAGGATAAATACTGGACGCTGAATAAATACGATAACAAGACAATCCAAATTTTCAATCTGCGTACCGATTATCAGCTCAACGCCAGCGACACGCTGGAGTTTCAGTTTGGCTACAATGGTGGCCCGCGTGAAGTCGGCGAATATAAAAACGTCTCAGCTCTTACCCGGCAAGCTGAAAATCATTTTGAAATGCTTTACTGGCGTCGTGCCCTGGAATCTGGTGGTGAGTTATCTGTGAAAGCGTTTCACACCCAGGAAAGAGTCAACGCAAAGTTGCAGGACTCTGATGGCATCAGCGATGGTGATGCGAGATTCAGCCGTTTCGATCTGGAGGCGCAACATACCTTCTCGCCCTTCAAGAATGCCCGCCTGGTCTGGGGTGGCAGTATCCGTTACGACAACACATATGCGCCGTATTACCTTGGTGTCGGCGACAACCAGTATCTTTACGGCGATTTTCCCTATCATCTGCAAAGATTGTTCGGCAATCTGGAGTGGCGCTTTTCTCCTGATCTGGTCTTGAACGCAGGCGCAATGGCAGAACGCAATACCTATACCGGCAGCGATGTCACTCCGCGGATTGCGCTGAACTGGCATGCCACTCCTGAACACACATTCAGAATCAGTCATTCACGTGCAACCCGCTCACCATCTGTGTATGAAAAGGTGTACGAAGGTTACTGGCGCGGTGCCGATATGTACCCTAATCTGCCACCGCTGCAAACGGAACGCGTCAAATCTACAGAAATTGGTTATATGGGGAAAATCGCCAGAGCGGATGTCGATTTCCGTATTTTTTATGATGATTACAGCGAGTTGATAGATGTCCGTAAAGAAAAATCAGCCGCCAGCGGTAATTTAAATGCGGGTCGTGCATTAATGCGTGGCTATGAATTACAAGTCAAAGCGCCGATAGGCGAATCAACCCGCATTGTGTATGGTTTATCCGGCGGCACCGTCAAAAGTGACGATGTGAATGGCGTGATTTACAGCGACTCTTTACCTAAATACAACCATAGCCTGTTGCTCAGTCATAAATTCAATGAGCAATGGCAAGGCAGTCTGGTCGCCTATCAGGTAGCAAAAACCAAATTCAATGCGACTGATTACAATCCTGTTATGAATCGCGGCTATTACGTCGACGGCAATCGCCGCTTCGACGGACGCCTTGCCTACCAGTTTAAAATGGGCGGCAATCAGGCCGAACTCGCACTGATCATACAAAACATTGCCAATGCGCATTATTTTGAATATCGCCACGATAATGAATTTCCAGGACGCTTAACCAGACTGAAACTGAAGGTCGATTTTTGAATCATGCTTATTACATCATGAGATTCTGGCACCTTCTGGTCAGCGCCGACTGGCGACGTACATGGCTGGTCGGCCTGTTCGGAGCAGCGCTCATGCTATTTTCCGGCATGAGCGCATCGGCATACACACTCGAGAGCATCACCGTCGTCCTCAGTGATGAAGGCGGAGCCTACGAAGAATTTGCCAGTCATTTCAACAGTCTTCTGCAGCCAGCGAATAAAACCTCCGTCAAATTAGTTTCGCTGAAAAATGTCGCAAATGACGACTTCACCCGTACCAATAACAACCAGCTGGTGATCGCCGTCGGCACGCCGGCGATGGTGGCGATGGCACAAAAACCCGCCAGCAATGCAGTATTGAACGTATTGGTACCGCGTGCGACTTTCATCAAGACGGCAAAGCAATACAACCGCAGCCAGGATCACCGGCGTTTCTCAGCCGTGTATATGGATCAGTCGTGGACGCGCCAATTGCGGCTGATACGCACGACAATGCCGACAAAGCCGAAAGTCGGCATACTGCTGGGCAAAGAATCCAGCGAACATATTGCTAGCCTGCAGAGCGCCGCAAAAGAAGCCGATGTGACCTTGAATATTGAAACCGTCAACGATGATGCCGACTTACTGAATGCCCTGCGCCGGCTCCTGAGCAGCAGCAACGTGATACTCGCGGTACCTGATACGCAGATCTACAACCGCAATAATATCTCCAGCATTTTATTGACCAGTTATCGTCAGCAAGTGCCTTTATTCGGTTTCTCCGCATCCTACGTCAAGGCAGGCGCACTCGCGGCGGTCTATAGCTCTCCAGCCCAGATCGGACAGCAGGTGGCAGAAATCATCAGCAATTTATCCTCTGCCAGCAGCCTGCCCGCGCCGCAATACCCGCGCTATTTTTCCGTCAATACGAATCCACAAGTAGCACGCTCGCTGGGCCTCAGTATCGATTCTGAGAGTGAAATTCAACGCCATCTCAGGCAATTGTCGGAGCTGGCACAATGAAAAACTGGCAGCTCTCAAAACGTATCCTCTTTATCGCCCTGGTGCCTGTCTGGGCCATCATGATTCTGCTAACGATACTGATCGTTGTCGTTGGTGTTACTGAAATCGATGGCGCGCTGAAGGCACGCGGTGCACTGATTACCCGACACCTCGCTCCCGCCTGCGAATACGGCGTGTTTTCGGGTAACCGTGAAGTGCTGCAATCAATGGCGCAAGCGATCATGAAAGAAGATGACTCGCAGGCAGTGATTATTACGGACACCGAAAGGCATATTCTCGCTATCAGCGGCAAACCCGACGCACTCACTGCAGAACACCAGCGCGCAGCGATGGAAGGCCGTATCTCCAAAGGCAAAGGCAGTCTGATTTTCGGTGCACCGATTTACCAGGGCAATACCGAAGGCGACGCGTTTGATTTATTTGACAGCACGACGAAAGAAAAATCAGAAAATGCCAAGTTGCTGGGGTATGTGTATCTGGAGCTCAGTACCGCCTCCAGTCAACGCAGTAAAAACCTGTTTGCGATTGTCAGCCTGCTGATCGGCATTATCGGTACTGCTTTTGCATCCGTACTGGCGCTGCGGATGAGTAATGATCTGACACGCCCGCTGTCGCGCCTGATTGATGGTGTACACCGCATGGCACAAGGCGATTTCAGTACCCGCATCGTCGCTAATTCCGGTGGTGAAATTCAGGAACTTGAAGACGGATTCAATAATATGGCGTCTGAAATTCAGCGCAGCCACGATGAAATGCTGGAAATCAACGCCAATCTGGAAAAAATGGTCGGTGAACGTACCCGCCAGCTCGAACTGAAAAATCAGGATCTCGAATATCTTTCCAATACTGACCGCCTGACGGGCTTATACAATCGCTTCAAACTCGAAACAATACTTGAGGAAGAACATCTGCGCAGTCAGCGCTATGGCAGCGATTTTGCACTGACCATTATTGATGTCGATAAGTTTAAATCCGTCAACGACACCTACGGACATCAGGTCGGCGATCAGGTACTGATCAGCATCGGCAAAATCCTGCAGAAAAACGTGCGCAGCAGCGATGCGGTCGGACGCTGGGGCGGCGAAGAATTTATCGTTATCTTCCGCGAAACTACCGCAGAAGACGCGATTGCGGTTGCTGAAGAACTGCGTGCTGCGATCGAAGCCTACGAATTTGAAACTATAGGCAAACGCACCGCCAGCTTTGGCGTTGCCGCTTACCGCCATCCTGACAATATCTCAGAAATGATACGGCGCGCAGATAACGCCCTGTATATCGCCAAACACAATGGCAGAAACCGCGTCGAATACAAAGAAGACTGAGAGTGTGAAAGAGGCACAAAGACAGTTTTCAACGGTAATGTCTGAGCGATCTCAGCCCTGCGCCGGCATCGATATCTGAATCAGCAAATTAAATCAGGGTAATGCCGGTACTATGTCCACGTCATCCCGCATAGAACAAGCTGACCTGCGCATGCTGTTTTATCGTCAATCCCTGCCCTGCCGTTACCACTGGATTCTGCGCCCGGCAACTGATAGGCCAAACGCCAACACCCACACCACAAACCGCCCTCAAACAAATGCGCTTTCTGTGCTGCGCTACGGTAAAATGCTTGTTATCCCATTATGGAAGCACTGAAGCGCATGTTCGCTCATGAGCACAGATGAGGTTGGGCGCCCATTGCGCATCACCTGCGTAAAGCAATTCACCAGACGCCGCCTGCCATCTGCCTGCCTGTCAACGAACCAGCGCGCCGGTCTCGTATCCAACATTTTATTTTTATCGGTTTAATTTATGAGCAACGACAACAAAAATAAGGCAGCAGCAGCAGAAACCGCCGCACCCGTTTCCAATTTTTTACGCGCCATTATCGATAACGACAACGCCGCAGGCACTTACAAGCGCGATGGCATGCCAACCGTCATCACCCGCTTCCCGCCAGAACCCAACGGCTACCTGCACATCGGCCATGCCAAATCGATCTGCCTCAATTTCGGTTTAGCCCGCGATTACAACGGCGTTTGCCATCTGCGCTTTGACGATACCAATCCAGAAAAAGAAGATCAGGAATACGTCGATACCATCATGGACAGCGTCAAATGGCTGGGGTTTGACTGGCAAGCCTCCGCACAAAACGGCGGCGGCAATCACCTGTATTACGCCAGCAATTATTTCGACACTTTCTACGCGATTGCCGAATACCTGATCAATGCCGGTCATGCCTACGTCGATAGCCAAAGCCCTGAAGACATGGCAGCCAATCGTGGTGATTTCTCACGGCCAGGCGTGAACTCGCCTTTCCGCGATCGCACAGCCAGCGAATCGCTGGATTTATTCCGCCGCATGAAAGCCGGTGAATTTGCTGATGGCGCCCACATCCTGCGCGCCAAAATCGACATGGCGTCACCGAATATGAATATGCGCGACCCGGCAATCTACCGCATCCGCCACGCCCATCACCACAACACCGGCGACAAATGGTGCATCTACCCGATGTACGATTACGCACACCCGCTCGAAGACGCAATCGAAAACATCACGCACTCGATTTGTACTTTGGAATTCCAGGATCACCGTCCGTTCTACGACTGGATCATCGCCCGCGCAGCCGAAGGCGGTTTCTTCAAACAACCCGTACCACGCCAATACGAATTCGCGCGCCTGAACTTAACCTATGTCGTCACCAGCAAACGCAAACTGCGCCAGCTGGTAGAACAAAACATCGTCAGTGGTTGGGACGACCCGCGCATGCCTACCATTGTCGGCATCCGTCGCCGTGGCTACACACCAGAATCCATACAGCTTTTCTGCGAACGCATAGGCGTCACCCGCTCTGATGGCTGGATCGATTACAGCACGCTCGAAGGCTGCCTGCGTGAAGACCTCGACCCGAAAGCACCACGCGCCACCGCCGTGCTGCGCCCGTTGAAACTGATCATCGACAACTTCCCTGAAGGCGAAAATATTGCCTGCAGCGCCCCCGTTCACCCGCACCACCCGGAACGCGGCAACCGCGAATTCACCATCGGCAAAGAACTCTGGATAGAGCAGGAAGACTTCATGGAAGAACCCGTTAAAGGTTACTTCCGCCTGTTCCCCGGCAACAAAGTGCGCCTGCGTTACGGCTACGTCGTTGAATGCACCGGTTGCGATAAAGATGAAAACGGTAATGTGATTGCCGTGCATTGCAACTACTTCGCCGACAGCAAATCCGGCACCGAAGGCAGCGCGAATTACAAAGTCAAAGGCAACATCCACTGGGTCAACGCCGCCGATGCCCTTGAAGCCGAAGTCCGCCTGTACGATCGCCTGTTTACCGATGCAAACCCGGATGCAGGCGGCAAAGACTTCATGGCACTGCTCAATCCAAACGCATTAGAAATCGTCAAAGCCTACGTAGAACCAGGCATGAAAGACGTGACACCGGATACGCGTTTGCAATTTGAACGCCACGGCTATTTTGTCGCGGATCGTGTGGATTCTGTCGTGGGTAAGCCGGTGTTTAATAGGGTGACGACGTTGAAGGATAGTTGGGGGAAGTAATAGCAAATTGGTGATAGATTCAAATCATTTCATCTTTACGCGGAGAATAGCTTTACCCGCAAAATTTGACACTAAGAAAATAAATTAGGAGCATGTATGGCGAAAATATCAAGCGCGGAACTTGAAGGATTTGAAATAGACGACTCCATCGTTGTGCCTCCACCAGATATCGTGGCTTATAACGAACTACGTTCGTGTGCCGATTTAGTTCGTATGTATAGAGAAGGAATTCTCAATATTCAACCAGATTTCCAACGTGATGTTGTGTGGTCTCCACCGGCTAAAACACGCTTTATAGATTCATTAATCAAGCAATTACCTATTCCGAGTATGTGTTTCAGCTTGGACTACAAAACTCAAAAGTGGCAAGTAATTGATGGATTGCAACGTCTTTCAAGCATTATTGATTTTCTGAATCTGGATTCAGAATGGACACTGTCCAAATTGAAAGATGTTGATCCGCTTCTCTCAGGTGTTAAGGTCGAAGAATTCAGAAAACCGGAAAGCCCGCTGAAGACCTACTTGCAGCGCGTCGAAAACATGAGCATTCCAATCACAGTTCTCCGCTGTGATTATTCAAAGCCAGACCACACATCGTATCTGTTTACCGTATTTCATCGTCTCAATACTGGTGGTGTCCGATTAAACAACCAAGAAATCAGAAACTGCATTTATCAAGGATCTTTCAATGATTTATTAAAAATGCTGAACAAGAATAAAGACTGGATCAGCATAACAAAACAGAGCAAATCGTCCAGAACTCGATATGTATGGATTGAACAGATATTGCGTTTTTTTGGATTTATGGAAAGACTAGACAAGTATTCCGGGAGCTTATCTGGTTTTCTAAATGACTACATGGCAGATTTAAGAAATATATCAACCGATATTAGCGACCAAAAAACTGAAACATTTATCCGGACAGTTCGAATCGTGCAAAAGATAAAACAGGAACTTGCAGATTCTCAGTGGAGTAGAACGATACTAGAGGCTGTAATGCATGGCGTAGGAACAAATGTTTCCTCATTAGAAACGGTCAAAACAGAAGAGCTTCTTAAAAGGCTGGAAAAACTAAGGGACAGCCCTAGTTTTTCGTCGGATGAATTAAAAGATGATTTATCTAGGAAAGATAAAGTAGAAAATCGACTAAACGATGCCCAGAGGATTTTCTCGGGGAATTAGAATGCTACCAGTTCAAGATATCGACGATTCTCTCCTTGTTCTCTCGTCTCTATACGATGCAGCGTCGCGTTCGGGTTCGTCGTCCAAAATTGTAAATTTCTATTGCAAATTGGCGCTAATAGAACTATGTGGTTGGACAGAACAAGCGTTTGATGACCTTATCGTTGAATCGGCCCAAAGGAGCCTGTAAGAATTTCTGTGTGAACCGGGGTCATGAAATAATACCGAAAGGGATTTGCCATGACCGATACGATGACCACGAAAAAACCTCGCAAAAAGAAAGAACCATACGAGCAGTAATCGGGGCATGGCAAACTCGTGTTGGATCGGTGTGAAAACCTTAACAATACGAGTTTGCCTTTCTTTTTCAAAGGCTTACGTTCAAACGTCAACAGACCCTAGTGGCTGGACAAAAATTTTTTCATTTATGTTTAACGTGACTACAATCTATGACTCTAGAGTTGCTGCGTATATCAATTATATTTTAGTTAAATTTCACGACTCATTAACTGATGATGAAGACAAAAAGAAACTTGAAACAATAACTGAAAAGCTGCTTTCTTTTTCTGGAACGCAAGATCGTGCTCGATGTTTAAACCACGACCGCAGAGAGGCGTTGGGTATTAAATTAAAATCAAGTAACAACACGCAAAGCTTTGTTGCCAATAAGGTCGCCTCTTGGTTTCTTCGATATATCTGTACCTTAGAATATGGTAATCAAGAGCAAACTAATTTTAGGAAACTAGATAAAGCTATGTTTATGCTGGGTTTTGACATTAGCCAAATTGATAAAAATGCAGGCTTCAATAAAACACATAACAAGTCGCAGCAGTAAAACTATAAATTAGACCCGGCCATTTAAGTCGGAACTACCCATCACCGCCCCTCAATCAATACCTCATACCACACGGTCGGTTTATCCAGCCTCATATGAAAGCCGCCAGCGACACGGCTGATGTCGTTTGCGGCAATGGCGCTCAGGCGCTGGCCCTGGCCGTCGAGTGGGTAAATCTGAATTTTATGTGCCTTGCTCGGATAAAAAATGGTCGCAGCAACCCGTTCCTGCCAGACGGGGCCGATTGCGTCGCGCGGGCCTGAGGGTTTGCCAGCATTGCGGCTGTCCGGCTCCAGCGTCCACCATTGATGGTCACCGGCATACGGCACCAGTTTTTTTGGTCGGGTGGGTATTTCATCGGGCTGGCTGCCCATCGTTGCGCCGCTCAGGCTCAGCAAGACACGGCGCGATGCGCTTAAAGGCTTGCCGTCTCTGCTCATCGCCAGCATCACGCCAAACTGCCGCGTATTTTTGGCAAAAACGGGCGACATCCATTGTTCTGCGACAGGCTTATCCGTTGCCACACCAAACCCGGCAAACAGACCGCTATATGGCGTCGTGACGCGCAAATTCGGGCCATCAGCATGAAACTGCATAGCGCCACCAGCGGCAGACCAAACGGCTGGATTATCCGTTGACGATGCCTGGGTTTCTTCTTTCGACTGCGAGGCCTGCTCATTGTTCTCCGGCGCATCGCTGACGGTAATGCGTTTGGAAAAAGCCTCTTTGATATCGATGTTGCGTTTGCTTTTCAAATAGTCGGTGTACGCCGCAGACGAGACGCCATCGCCCAGCGCACCAAACAGTTGCCGCTGTTCTGCGCTGATGGGTATGCGCAACTGTTCGCGCAAAACCGGAATCTGAAAATAACGGAACATGGCGGCCGACATGCCCACCGTGGCAAGTTGCCCGCTCTGCCCGCTGAGGCCAAAACTATCCGGCAAGGCTTGCCAGCTATTGCCGTCGGCGTAGTGAAAGAAAAATAATCCATCCCAATCCTGCGCACTGGCGATCGCGGTCATGACGGGAATAATTTCTGCGCTTTGGCGATTCGGATACGCCTGATTAAATTCGCTGACCACAAATGGTTTTCTGGCATCGCGATAAAACGCCCTTTTCAACAAGGGTTCCCAGCCTTCACGCATGGCGGAATGATCGCGGATGCGCCAGTCATTTCTGTCCCAGGCCTGATGCGGGAAATCGTAATGATCGACATAAAAATGTTCATCGACGTAATCCATCTCTTGCTGAGCATCGGTATTCAGTAATCCGCCAAAGTACACTTGCGTGCCGGTCAGCGGCAGATTCGGGCCCACTTCTGCGCGTATCGCTTTGCGCATGGCATCCAGATATTGCTTATCCATCTTGACCAGAAAGCGGGTGAAATCCAGGACGCGACGACCGGCACCCTGCTCATGAATTTCATACTCTTGCTCAAAGAACGCAGACGAAGACCAACCTAATTTACTGGCAACACGCTGCAAAAAATACTTAAACCGCGCAAACCAGCCTTCGCCGTGCGCCAGAACACGCGCCTCATCACTTTTGACGAGTAAGGCACCTTGTTTGGTGAGACCGCAACTGCGCCAGAGTTCGCACGCCTGCTTCAGACTGCCATGCTGGCGCGTAATCCAGTGCTGCCATTGTTGCTGCAACAAACGTTCGTATTCGCCGGATAAACCATCGAGTTCTTTGCGCTGCCACGCGCCTGCCAGCGAGGATTCGTTATTAATTTCTATCATGGCCAGCGCGGGGTCATCATTGAGCTGCAAACGCCGGATCAACTGCTGCGCATATTCGACTTGCAACGCGATCATGCGCGGTTCGAATACGTGCAGCGGGTGGCTCGCGTAAGGCATGGTTTCACCCGGCAACATCGGCGTCAGCCGGTCAACTGCATAACGAAAGGTATAGCCGACATGCAGATTCAGATTAACGTAAATACCTTCTTGCCTGAGCGCTTCGATCAGGGTATGCAAGCGCTGCAAAGCAACCGGATTAAAGCTGGGAAACGCACCGCTGTTTAATATGCCCTGCGGCTGTACGTCGCTATCGCTCAGCACAGAATCGAGATGGTGTAATCTGACTGCGTTAAAACCCAGACGCCGCAAACGCCGTGCGATTTTCGGGGCATCTTCTTCCGGTGGAAAATTCGCAGCACCGCTGAGGCTGATACCGAACAGGCGTATGCGCTGATCATCTGCGGTATTGATTTTGTTGTCGGCACCGATGCGATAAAAGTGTGCCTGTTTCACAAACAAACGATCGCTGTGCGTCAGCGGATTATTCATCGCACTGAAATCCGTCACCGCAGAGAGCTGATCTTCATTCACGCTGAACGGAAACCACTCTGCATCTGCGGCAAAGACAGGACTTGCCTGAATAGAAAACACGGCAAGCGCCAGTGTTAACTGAAAAGTCAGTGAGCGCCAGGCGTGTTTGGCCAAAAGCAGAAAATAGTTCATGAAATAAATCGCGACAACAGAGCAAGACATTAGAATATCGCACAAACAAATGACAAAGATATGAGTCAATGACAATTCCGCCGGTTTCAGAACAATTTAAGCCCATGCAAGACTATGAAATCCTGCTCATCAGAGCAATGGTGGTCTTATTTGCGGTCTTTTCTTTGCTGCCTTACGGTATTTCCTGGGATTATGTTGGCACATCTTCCTTGACGATGGAAGGCTCGCTGACGACAAAATTAGAATGGGGCAGTCTGTTTCTGGTTGCCTTGTTCGTCATATCAAAACATCTGCCGGAGGTGTTGAAAGACCTGCGTGCTTTGAATCCTTTTCTGGTGCTGGTACTGATCTGGTGCGTGCTGTCGAGTATCTGGTCGCCCTTACCTGCTGTCACATTCAAACGGGCAATACAACTTTACGGCATCGTTCTGATCGGTCTCAGCATACAGCTTGCACCACGCCCTTTGTATCTGATTGTGAATTGTTTAATTTATACGTTGATGAGCATGCTGGCACTCTCACTGGTGATGGCGGTGGCCGTGCCCAGCATAGGTATTGATTATGAACTGGGGGGCGCGTGGCGTGGCGCACTCTCACAAAAAAATGAATTAGGCCAGGTTGCCGCGATGTCTATCTTGTTGTGGCAAGTAAAAGCATGTTTGGAAAAGGTCGATTTCAAGCTGCTGTTATTCGTGATTCTGTTCAGTTTTTTTATGCTGGTGATGAGTAAGAGTTCAACCAGCATGATCATTACTTTATCGACCAGCGCTATTTTTCATTTACTCAGAAAACGCCGCTTGAGTTCTGATTACTCGATCACCCGCGTGCTGCTGAGTCTGCTTTGCGTGTGTCTGGTTGCGGTCTATATTTTTTATATGCAGGAATCGCGCTTTCCGACCTGGCCGGAAATCTCTGCGCCGATCGCAAGTATTTTCGGCAAAGGCTCGGATCTGACCGGGCGCACTGATATCTGGGACTTGGTCTGGCTGGAAATTGAGCGGCACTGGGTGCTTGGGCTGGGTTACGGCGCTTTCTGGTTAGGGCCGGACAGTCTCTCGCAATTCGTGATTGACGCGCTGAACTGGATTCCCCTGCAATCGCACAACGGCTATCTCGATATCTTAAATGAACAAGGGCTGACAGGACTGACGCTCTGTATATTAACTTTACTGGTGCAGATCAGAATGCTGGTTCTGCTATCACATAAAGACAGAACACAAGCCGCATTCTGGAGCGCGATGTTGCTGGTTGTGGTGGTGACGAATTTTACGGAAAGCAGTCTGTTCCGCGGATTCGGTTTTCAGAATGTATTTTTTATCTTTGCACTGGTCGCGGTCACATCGTCCACACGCAGGCTGAATCAGAATGAAGAGCATCCTGATGCAGAAACGGAATCAGCATCAAATCAGGCTACTGTTTCTTAATGTGTAAACCGGCGCCCCAAGCGCAGAAACGGAGTTTCCACCCAACGACACGACAAGTCTGCAAGAATGAACGAGAGCACGATCATCATTGGAAATTTCACCGCAAAACTGAGATCAGGCAGCCACATGGTGATGATGCCAAAAACCAGCCAGTGATACAGGTAAAGCGAATAACTGACGCGCCCGATATACACAAATACCGGCGTACTCAGGATGCGACTAGCCAAGGAGGTATTCAAAACCAATGCCGGAAACAGGCACATTAAAGCGACACCCTGTATCGAGTAACGAAAACTTTCGCGGAAATTTTCGTCACGAAACAACAGCGACAACAGCATTAACGCAGCACCAGCGATGATCACTTTCTTTTGACTGAAAAATTCTAAGGCCCACTCTGTCCGTGCGAGTAAAAACGCAAAACAGGTGCCGTACACGATCGAATCTGCGCGGGTATCGGTCGCTTTGTAAATACGGTAATGCGGCAAATTGTCGAGCCCGACGCCATAGACCAGATAGATGCGCCAGAGCAGCACGCCGATCAGCAGAGAAATTGCGACACGATAAAAGCGCTTGGGTACGGCAATTACCGCAAGAAAAAATACCGGGAAGATCATGTAGAAATGTTCTTCGACCGCCAGTGACCAGGTAATCGACAAAGGCGGCGGCAACACTTCGCCACTGAAGCCAATAAAGATACCAAAATAGTTCGCAAAATAAAAAAATACCGAACTCAGCTCTGTCCACGTCCAGTCAACATGAGCTAACTGCATCGTGATGAGTGAGAGAACAACAAATACGATCAATGCTGGCATCAGGCGGAAAAAGCGCCGTATATAAAACTTCTTAATGCTGATCGTACCCGTCTTATCCCACTCGGCAATCATCAGGCGGGTAATGATAAAGCCGCTGATAAAGAAAAAAATCGTGACGCCTAAACCGCCGGGAACGATGTGCCCCAGCCAGGCATGTGACACCAGCACCAGCAAGATTGATACGGCACGCAGGCCATCTAATGCCAGAAGCCGCTGTTGATACGAAGCACTCATAAGAAACCCGCTACTTTATTTTTTAACCACCGTAAGCCTCTGATACCTTGCCACGGAAATGGCTGAGCTTACCTAATTGAGAAGCTGCGACCCGCGCCCAATGAAACGCTTTCGGAGGAACGAACAGCATCAGTGCAATCACTAAAACTGACGCGATAGTCATCTGCACAAGCGCACGGAAAGACAACCAGAGCGCACGCCCTGAACGTGCCGACGGCGGGCACATTGCCAACTCTGTCCGCATAAACAATTGCCCGGTGCGAAACGATCTTTGCAACAACCATCTTGCCCTGGCACGATCCACAGGCACAAATTCAAGCGCCGGTGCATCGTCACACCAGACCATGCGGCTACCGGACGCATCAAGACGACGGAATAACATGGAATCCTCGCCACCAGTGCGGCCAAACGCCGGATCAAACGGCCCCTCCGTACCGCCTTGTGTCTGAGTTATCTGCGTAAGTACCGAGCGACGAACAAGCACATTGCCGCTACGGGCATCACGATGATCGATCACGGTTCCAGTCGCTAAACGACGCCGGTCAAAGTAGCCACCTTTTTTGATCCATTCAGGCACACCGTCCTGATATTCGGGCAACACCGGTGCAAACACGACGTCTGCTGCGTATTTTTTTTGCGCGCTGAACAAATTCAATAACCAGTCACGCCGGGGAAGCTCGTCATCATCGATCATGCATATCCATTCGCCACGAGAAGCGCGGATGGCTGCATTTCTTGCGAGGGAAATATTCGGCTGACTTAAATTCAGCACGATCAACTGATCGTGATGCTCTGCTTTAAATTCCGCCAATGCACTTGCTGCTGACTGTTGCGGGTCATTATCGACAACGACGACCTCAATCCGGCAATCCGGGATGTTCTGCGAAAAAACAGCAAATAATAAGCGGCGCAATAACTGAGGGCGACGAAAAGTACAAATACAGACGCTGACATCGATCATCTGGTGTATCGTCCGTAATTTAAGCCGTACGCCGGAAGAATGGCAGCCGGCGCAGGGCAGACAAGATGCTGACCCGCAGACCAGCGCCCGCCCGGGGTGAATACTGGTTGTATATCGTCCCTATCACATTCACACCCGCCGCCTGCATATCGCTTCTGGTCTGACGCAAATCGCTTAATTCGGTGACGTCCTTCTGCGCAACGAGCAAAGCATCGCCAATCTGATGAGCAACCATCTGGGCATCCGAACTTTCAGAAGCCGCACAAGTATCAAATACAAACGCGTCAAACTGGTCGTGGCATGATTCCAGCAAATCACGCAGTCTCGGAACCCGCAAGATTTCCAGAGGATTCGGCGCCCGAGGACCGGCGGGCAGAATGTGTAAATTCGGCATCAACGGAATCAGGGCATCATTGAGTGGTAGCCGGCCGACCAGGACCGACGACAGACCATCACGGATTCCCAGCGAAAACAGCTCGTGTAAATCGCCGGTACGCAAATCTGCATCGATCAGCAAGGTTTTTCGACCAACCTGCGACAACGCAATCGCAAGACTGGCAGCCATATACGTCTTACCCTCACCCGTGCCGGGACTGATCAGCGCAAATTTAATTTTTTCCTGCGCACCATATTTCAGCAATAATTCGCTCCGCAATCCACGGATTTCTTCTGATTCTTTAGAAAAAGGCGCATGAAAAAAACGCAGTTTCTTGTCTGCGCTACCGTTGTATAAATCCTTGCTGCCAGCACCAAATTGCTCACCCAGAGCGGAATCAATTTCAGCCTGACTCAGCAAACCCAGAGCCAGTGCCGCATCACCAAAACGCAATTTTTTTTCTCTCTGTTCGACAGATATCTGCTCAACCTGGGCTTCGGTCAGCAAGCCTTTCTGTAAAAATAACTCTCCAAGACGCCCGATTTTTGTTGCGCCTGATGGTGTCTCATTCAGTTCAGGCATGGGTCTTCCTCTCAGCAATACGACCGGCACTCTCATCTTTATCCAGCAGCTTTTCATAAAAGCCGACCTGCGCCATCACAGGAACATCGAATTCACGTTCAAGATCTTCGCGGCAACGTACTTTTCTGTGCATCAGCTCCAGTAAAAACGCCAGACTAAAACCCAGCATCAGTCCGGCGATCAGACCAAAAATAAGATTATTTTTCAACAAAGGTTTCGCATGTCTTTCCGGCAGCTCAGCCCATTGCATGACTGTCGCATTTGAGATTACAACGTTACTCGTCATCAGCAATTCATCAAATTTCTGTATCGCCGCGTTATAAACTTTCTGAACACTGTCCAATTGACGCTGATAAGAACTGATGACATCGCGGTGTTTTTTATTTTCAAATGTTTTTTTCTGATAGGCAGCTAATTCCGCTTCCATCACTTTTTCCTGCTGCGCCAGTCTGCTCTCGACAACCAACTGGGATTGCAAAGCAGTGCCGGACTCTTTTTCCAGCTTATCCATCAGCGCTTTTCGCTCATCCTGAATCGCGATGTAACGGGGATGTCTTGCACCGAGCGTGGTCTTCGCATTTGCCAGTTGCGTATCGAGAGAAATCAGAGCTGCCTTCAGGCCGGATATATGACCGATACCGGCAATTTCAGGTATATCAGAATTAAGATTACCCTGTTTCAGCAACTTTTCTAAAGATTGCCGTTTGGCCTGTGCCTCAAGCTTTTGCAACTGAGTTTCCATCAGTTTCGCGCTCAATGCAGCCATCTGACGGGATTCCAGATCAGCACGCTCATCTACATCAACAATCTGGAATTCTTCCTGATATGCCGTCAGTTTTTTTTGCAATTCATCCATCTGCCGGCTTAAAGTCTCCAATTGCGCGTTGTACTGATCTTTGCGCGCGCGTGCCGGTGCATTCATCATTTCTAATGAAAGATCAATATAGGATTTCACCACTGCATTCACGACTTCTTTTGCATGCTGAGGAGTGCCGGCAGAATACTGTATCCCGATCACGCGACTGTTCTTGTGCGGGGCAACGTCGATATTTTTTGCGATTGACTCTGCCAGCGCACGCAAGCCGCCCTGCTCACCGTATCGGGCAATCAGGCGCCGGCTTTCGTCAGAATCCTGCAGGTGCAACTGGGCAATCACGCGCTCTGCCACTTGCACACTTTTAATCACATCAAACTGAGTTTGCAGATAACTTTCATCCTGCAAAGGATGAAACTGGCGGCCGCCGATAGGATCATTGACACGGTAATCAATAAAAATATCAGCCGTCGCAACATAAGTTTTGGGCAGTAAAACGCTGGTAATTCCTGCACCAACGACGGCGATCGCCGCCACGATGAAAATCAAATAGCGCCTGGCACGCAGCATCGCGCCGATCTGGGTAAATGACAGGATCAACTCAACCGAAGGATTTTTCGTCTTAGTCATTAAAAAATCCGTTCTTTGATCATGACCACGTCCCCTGGCAATACCGGATCGGAAATTTTTGCCGGAATCTCTTTCAGTTCTCCATTCTCTGATTTCCGGTGAATGATGATCCGCGAAGCGGAACCACGATCAGTAATGCCGCCACCGATAGACAAGACGCGCACGACATTCAGATCATCTTCCATCGGATACATACCTGGCCGGCGGACTTCACCGTACACATAGAAATTCTTTTGCTGCCCAACAATCAGCACATCGTTCGGAAGAATTTTTTGCATGAGGCTGTCATTACTTTTCTCATCGTCAAAATCCAGCTTCAGAGAAGTAAATTCGCGCAACTCATTCTGTCCGCCCTGATTTGCGCGGCGTAATACCCGCAGATGTTTGTCCGCTCTGGGAGTCACCCCACCCGCGAGACTCAGTGCTTCGACGATACTCATCTGTCCTTGCAGCGGGAAACGCCCCGGACGCAGCACTTCACCAATCACGGAAAAACTGCGACTGATCTGCTGATTGATTTTGACCGATACTTTGGGATTGAGTAAATATTGCCCTTGCTCGAGTTTGCCGGAAAAAATACTGGCAACCTCATTGGCAGTTTTTCCTTTGATGCTGATCGTCCCCACCAGAGGCAAAGTAATCATCCCGGTCGGGCCAACAATCACATCAGCACTCAGATCAGGTTGCCCGAATACGGTAATCAGCAACTGGTCGCCTTCACCGACCAGATCTGAAGAAGATTCAACTGCAGATGCAGTAGGCTGTTCCTCTCCGGCGGCAGGCGTTTTCTCCGGAGGTAAATTGGATAATTTGTTTTCAAACTTCAGTCTTGCGCTGATACCCTGCTCAGCCTCCTGCGCAACAACATTCGCAAATATTGAAATCAGCAGAATTCCAGCGCATAGGCGCCCGAAAAATCCTGTATTGAATTTCAAAATAGAAGTAAAAATCATTTAAACCTGAACTGAGAGAGAAAACGGTTTTATTTTATCTTGCCAGAGTAAATAAAGATGCAAATTTTTGTCATAGACACAAAATATCGTGAGTTTAAAATCCCTCGTCAACTGCAGCGACTGAAAACACAAACATAACAATTATTAACCATTAACAATTGTTAGCGCGACACTTGCTACGTTAATATTGCACAAAATGAATGAAAGCAAATTATGGTGCCATCCTCAACAGAGCAAGTCCCGCAGCATTCCCTTTTCGATACAAATACCAGTGCCGGCTCAGTCAGCTACAAGACCGTACCATTGGTCATCATCGCGCCTGTCCGCGACGAAGCAGATTTAATCCGTTTAACGTTGGACTCGATGGTGCGTCAGACCATACGTCCTGTTGAGTGGATCATCGTCGATGACGGATCACAAGATGCAACACCAGACATCGTTCGTGAATATGCAGAAAAATATGATTTCATCCGTCTGGTGCAAAGACCAGACCGGGGATTCCGCAAAGTCGGCGGCGGCGTGGTTGCCGCTTTCAAGTACGGCGTATCGCAGATCAAACACCAGGATTATGAATACATCGCGAAATTGGATGGCGACATGTCGTTCGGCCCGCGCTACCTCGAGCTGATGTTTGATCAGTTTGCAAAGGATGAAAAATTAGCCGCCGTTTCCGGCAAAGTCTTTCGCGAAGAAGGCAGTCAGAAAATCGAAGAAATCATCATCGACGAACATGTTGCAGGTCAGTTCAAGCTTTACCGGCGGTCGGCTTTCGAGCAGATCGGAGGATTTGTCGAAGAAGTATTGTGGGACGGAATCGATGTGCACACCGCCAGAATGAAGGGATGGAATACGCTGAGTTTTTATCATCCGGAAGCGATTCTGATGCATCACAGGCTGATGGGGTCGTCAGATAAAAATGTGTATCGTGGTCGTCTGCGCTGGGGCCGGGGAATCTGGTTTATGGGGTACCACCCACTATATGCAATTGCGTCCGGGGTCTTCAGGATGCGCGAAAAGCCCTTTATTATCGGCGGTTTGCTGATTATTGCCGGCTATCTGCAGGCAGCATTGAAGAATGCGCCCAGATACGACAATCCGGAATTCAGGAAACACCTGCATCAATGGCAACTGGCACAAATCAAAAATTTATTTTTCAAAAGTAAAACCAGATAAAAGATTCAGCACTTATGTTTAATTCTTACTCGCATGCTAGCTCATCGCAACCGGCACATCTGCTTTCTGTGCTGACGGGGATAGCATTCGGTAGCGCGGTCTGTGCCACGCTGTTTGCCATTCTGCATCATGTAGAGGGAACCGATCCGGATGTGTTTGGTATCCGTATCCTTATTGCCGGCTTCACCAGCACCATCGTATTTTCGAGCCACCAGTTACTTAACTCACTTCAGGCCAAAGATGCGCTCCCTTTATTTCCTAAACTGAGCTGGCGCTGGTTTATCGTCTTTATGGTTGTGTTACTGACCGCGTATATCGACAAAGCATCAGAACAACTCTCCCGTAAAGTCATGTTCTTGTGGCTGGTGATAACCCCCTTTGTTCTGATGACCGTTGCGATGCTGATACGGTCGCTTGCCAAAGCTTATTATTCCAATCCCGCTCGTCGCAGAAAAGCGGTGCTGATCTGGTCAAATTCAGCTTCTTCATCTTTGGTACGGGCGTTAAGAGATTCACCTCTGGCTGCAATTGATCTGATCGGTTTTTTTGACAACAGGAATGAGTTTCGTCCACCGATTGATCTGAAAAAACTGGGTAATATCGAAGACGCGGTGAACTGGATCGTTGATCAGGAAACCGGAAAAATGAATGTCGACATCGTTTTTATAGGGATGAGCAGCAAAGAATCCCCGGAACTCGAGGAAATTATTGAGGTTCTGTATGACAGCACAGCGACGACCTATTTTGTTCCGGAGTCCTTAATTTTCGGCATGCCGGGCATACAGCTGCGTGAATTGGCAGGTCAGCCAGTTCTGGCATCCACTGAAACGCCATTTATCGGGCTCGCCGCGCTCCCCAAAAGGATACTGGATTTTACCGGCGCTCTGATCGGCCTGATTTTACTGGCCCCCGTTTTCCTGGCGATTGCCATCGGCGTACGCCTCAGTTCACCCGGCCCTGTCTTTTTCAAACAAGTGCGCTACGGTATTGCAGGACGACCGATCAACGTCTATAAATTTCGCAGTATGAAGGCAGCACCGAAAGATGTTCCGGTCATTCAGGCCAAAGTCGGTGATTCCAGAGTAACTAAATTTGGCAGCTTTATCAGGAAAACATCGCTCGATGAATTGCCGCAGTTGTTTAATGTACTGAAAGGTGAGATGAGTCTGGTTGGACCGCGGCCCCATGCCGTTGAGCACAATGAACTCTACAGAAAGCTAGTGACTGGCTACATGTTCCGCCATAAGATCAAACCGGGAATCACTGGCTGGGCACAAGTCAACGGACTCAGGGGAGAAACAGAAACGCTGGAAAAAATGCAGGCCCGCGTTGATTACGATCTTTATTATATGCAGCACTGGTCGGTCTGGCTGGATATCGTCATCATCTGGCGTACGCTGAAAGTCGTTTTTGGCGACAAAAATGCTTATTGAGTGGTCTTTGTAAGGTCTTATTTTTTAGCATTCTTCCATGTGCGGAAAACTTTCCCCAAAGAGGATTCTTTCAGACGCATCCGGGCCGAGAAGTACGCACCCTGCGTCTGACTGATAACGGCCGGCACAGACGCTGCCCCCTCGCAAAGAGGTATAAATCCGGTTGCAAAACGCTGCTTATATGCCTGCTCTCCGCGACCAAGATCAATCAGTTCAATCTGATGCGCCTGCGCCTCTCTGGCACAAAATGCCAGCAAAATCAGACCCGGTGAAAACTCGGCATAATCCGTGTCATACCACGGAAACCAATAATGCATAACCTTGCCGCAACGCATACCAAAATGGGCGGCGACCATCTTGTCGCCTGCATACAGGCTTGACAATATCCCGCCAAAATCGGGGCCACTCTGCGAAAAAATGTGATGTACAACTTCACGTATCCAGGTGGTCGCAAAGATATCGTGTCCGGCTCCGAGTGTTCTGATAAATTGCGCCGATTTACCCGACAACAAAGCCTCAAATTCCGCCTTGCTTGCAGAATTCATAGTGAAAGACAGCGCACCACATTTCTTCGCAAGTCTGCGCTCATTGGTTTCAATTTTTTTGAACAAAGACGCATCACGCTTATCATTCAGACGTTGAGCATAGGCTGCAAAACCACCTTCCAGATTCAGTGTCAATGAACGGCTGTGACTCCAGGCATAAGCAGAAAAATCTGAGCGTTCCTGCGGCATATGATTAAAGCCCATGTATGCGACACCCATGGCTTTCAGCAGCTCGCCAACGGGCAATGAATTCTGAAAAGAACAGACCGGCCCCTGATAATCGGTAAGACCGCCGCCGATGACATCCGCTCGTAAACGATTTATTTTGTGATACGGCAAAAAACCCGTCACCTGCCCGGCATCTTCTATGACCAGAACACGCACGTCCGGCCTCGCAGCGGCGATGATCTGTGAATAGTGCGGATGATAATAAGGGCTGCCGTACACCGGAGATACCGACTGCAACTGCTCCCATTGCATCAGCAGAGCGGTATCTAATTCTGCGGCGATGATCTGACTAAACTTCATTTGTCTGCTCTTGTGTCAGAAAATATTCTTGCAGATTTTTTTGCAGACTCACTTCTATCACCTCTTCCACGAGTGCGGATAAACGGCTGCCTTGCACAGGTTCAAATACAAACACCTTATAAACGTCGGCCATTTTCAATAAAGACGGGTTCGCTACCATGGTCCACAGATCCCCGCCATCGCTGTTACGCGCCCACAGAGTTGAAGCTGGCCCGACGGCAGGTGATGATACCTGTGCCACCCACCCTGCTTCCAGCATACGCTGCAACAATCCTTCTATCTCATCCAGTCCGAACCTTGTTTGCGCACGGATCTGCGCCGCATTAACAATCGCGTTATCCGAACTGTGACGGGCAAAAAACAATACCTGCAATATTTTGATCGCATCTTCAAACGCGCTGCCGGGCGTCGGCACATGCCACCAGCGTTCGTATTTCACTATCGGCAGCGCTGCCGCAATCACCGCACCAATCAGAGTCACCAGCCACGAAAGATAAATCCAGATCAGGAAAATAGGCACGGCAGCCAGCGCGCCATAAACTACGGTATATGTAGAAAAATGGGTGATGAAGGCTGCAAAACCGCGTTTGGAAATTTCAAATACGCATGCCGCAAACAAACCACCCCAGGCAGCATCGCGCAGATTGACTTTGCGGTAAGGCACAGCCAGATACAATAAGGTGAACGCCCCCATTGTGAACACAATAGAAATCGAGGTGTAAAAAATTCCTCCGACAAACGGAACCGATTTCACAACACCGCTGGTCGCGGTGAATAAATAAGACGTCACAGAAATTGAAGCGCCGATCAGCAAAGGGCCCAGTGTGATAATCGCCCAGTACACCAGAATACGTTGAAAAACAGGACGAGACCGTTTGACCTGCCATATCTGATTAAATGTCTTGTCTATCATCGCCATCGTTGCGATCGCGGTGATCATCAGGGCAATACCACCCACAGCTGAAAGCCGGGTCGCTTTGGTTGCAAACTGAGTCAGATAGCCGAGGATAGTATTGGCAATCCCTTTCGGCATCAGATTCTGAATGAAATAGGCTTCCAGCGAAGTCCTGAAAGTATTAAACAGGGGGAACGCAGTGAATATGGCAAACGCAACAGTCAGAATCGGTACCAGTGCCAGTACCGTAGTAAACGTCAGGCTGCCTGCCACCTGTGACAACTGCCCTTCCCGCAATCGCTTGCGGGCAAACTGAAACAAATTCTGCAAATGCTTCCACAACGGTCCATGCATACATTTCTTAAATAAAAAATTACAAGTCCTCTATTTTACTGAGAGCGCCACAATAAAGCCCCATATAATAATAAATATGAACACAACTAACCTCACCCTACTCGTTTTATATTACTCACGCCACGGAAGCACGCGAAAAATGGCGGAATTTATCGCGCAGGGAATCGACAGCGTGCCCGGTTGCGATGCCAGATTGCGTACCGTACCATCGGTGTCGCCGACAACAGAAGCCAGCGAATCCGATATTCCCGTCAGCGGTGCACCGTATGTCGAACTCGTAGACCTGAAGGAATGTGCGGGCTTGGCGCTGGGATCACCGACGCGCTTCGGCAATATGGCGTCCGCAATGAAGTACTTCTGGGATGGCACTGCTGCCGACTGGCTGTCAGGAACACTGTGCGGAAAGCCAGCCTGCGTATTCACCAGTACCGGTAGTCTGCATGGAGGTCAGGAGTCAACTTTATTAAGTATGATGTTACCGCTGCTGCATCACGGCATGCTGATCACCGGTCTGCCGTACAGCGAAGCTGAACTGATGACGACATCCACCGGCGGCAGTCCTTATGGAGCGACGCACTGGTCCGGTCTGGATGGTAAAAACAGTATTTCCGAAGACAGCCGGCGCCTCGCGATCGCGCTGGGTCGTCGTCTGGCTGAAACGGCAGTCAAACTCAATACAAGATCATGATTACGGCGCGCCAGAAACAATTTCATCTGCTGGCTTGTCTCAGTCTGACTGCGTTGATTTTGCTGTGTATTTTATGGGAAGCCTGGCTGGCCCCCGTCAGGCCGGGCAGCTTCTGGCTCATACTGAAAGCATTACCTTTGTTCATTCCTTTACGTGGCGTTTTGCGCAAGGATAATTACACGATGCAATGGACGTCGATGCTGATCTGGCTGTATTTCACGGAAGGTATCGTCCGTGCCTACAGCGACATCAACCTGTTGTCAGTTAAACTTGCATGGATGGAAGTTATGCTCTCTGTCGCTTACGTCACCGGTGTTCTGGGTTACTTGCGTCCGATTAAAAAGGAAGCAAAAAAAGTGAGAAAGAATCAGAATGAATGAATTCATCCGCCAGTGTTGTAACGCCATTGGCAGTAGTCATGTTCTGACGGATAAAGACGAGACATTCGCGTACGAACAGGAATGGCGCCAACGCTTTACCGGAAATGCCCTTGCAGTATTAAGGCCAGCATCAACGCAAGAGGTTGCAGGGCTGATCACTCTTTGTAACACCTTCGGCGTGTCTGTCGTGCCACAAGGCGGCAACACCGGGCTGGTATTAGGCAGCGTTCCGGACAACAGCGGTAAGTCGGTCGTCATATCACTCAGGCGTTTAAACAAATTGCGTACGATTGATACGGCCAACAACACACTGACTGCTGAAGCCGGTTGCCTGCTCAGCGATATACAGCAAGCGGCGGCAAATGCCGACCGACTTTATCCTCTGTCGCTCGCATCGGAGGGAAGCTGCACTATCGGCGGCAATCTTTCAACGAATGCGGGTGGTACCGCCGTACTGCGTTATGGCAACGCACGTGATTTATGTCTCGGGCTGGAGGTCGTCACGGCAAACGGCGATATCTGGGATGGCTTGCGAGGATTACGTAAAGATAATACTGGTTACGATCTGCGTGATCTGTTTATCGGAGCTGAAGGAACTCTCGGCATCATTACCGCCGCGACCCTCAAATTGTATCCGGCACCATTAGCCAAGATGACTGCCATGGTGGCACTGGAAAGCCCGGAAGCCGCCTTATTATTACTGAATGAGGCGAGTAAAAAACTCGGCCCCACCCTGACCGGATTTGAATTTATTTCCAGGATTTGCCTGGAACTGGTGATCAAACATATCCCGCAACAGTCAGACCCGTTCACACAGCAATATCCGTATTACGTGCTGTTAGAAACCTCAGAGCATCAGTCAGCAGAACTCTCAGCGGCACTGATTAAAGACTTTCTGGAAACCCAGTTCAGTCTGGGACACATACACGATGCAGTCTTTGCAGAAAACATCAGTCAGGCGAAGGCCTTGTGGAGTCTGCGGGAAAACATCTCGGTGGCACAGGCCAAAGAAGGTAAAAATATCAAGCACGATATTTCTCTCCCGATTTCCAGTATCCCTGCCTTCATCGCAACAACGAATCAATTATTAGCACGACATTTCACCGGAAGCAGAGTAGTCTGTTTCGGCCACATGGGCGACGGTAATCTGCATTACAACATTTCACCTGCAACCGGGCAAGCGGCCGACGTGTTTATCGAGAACCAGCAAGCAGTTAACCGGCTGGTACACGATCAGGTTCATCATTTCCAGGGATCGATCTCAGCAGAACATGGACTCGGCGCGTTAAAGAAAGAAGAAATTCTACGTTATAAATCCCCCATCGAAATGAATCTGATGCGATTGATTAAGCAGGCTTTAGATCCTCATAATCTGATGAATCCGGGAAAAATTATCTGATCAGGGAGAAGTGATGAGACGTTTTCTGATGGCTTTGTTGCTCAGTAGCTCCTGCATTCAACATCTGTCTGCAGCCGAAGTTTATCAATGTGAAAGAGACGGGCGTATCCAATACAGCCAGACACCTTGTACGCCTGATCAAAAGACATTAGGAAAAAAAGTCACTCAGGATGCAACGGAGAACTCAAACGAAACACAGCATCATATTCAAAAATTAGCGCAGGATAAAAAAGAAGCAGCCAGATTAGAACGTGAGCGGCATAAAACAGAAGATAAACGAGACAAAGAATTCAGTCGGCAGGCAGCCAAAACAGAAAAGCAAAAAAGCCAATGCGACAGAGCACGTTTGCAAATAAAATGGGCTGAAGAAGATGCGCGTAACGCCTCCCCAAAATCCGAAGCGAAAGCGCGGCAAAAACTGAGGCGTACAAAAGAAAAAGCAGAACTCGCGTGTCAACAATAATCCGCATTCAGAACTCAGGACATAATTCGTTGCGGCGTGCCGCTTCGCTTATCAGCCAGTCCCGGAATGCCGCCAGTGGTGGCTGACTTGCGCACTCAGGCCGATATACCACGTAATAAGATAGTTCTGAATCAAACTGAATCTCTGGAAACAAGCGTAACAATCTTCCGGCGGCCAGGTCGTCATGCGCCATGATGCTGCGTGCCAGCGCCACACCACGACCTTCGATTGCTGCTTGCAGAACCGCTGCCGAGTTATTGATCTCCATCCCCCGCTCAGCGTTGATACCTGAGAGCTTTGCTATTGCAAACCACTTTTCCCAGGTCGGGAAGCCCGATTGACCGTCCATCGACAGGTCGTGAATCAGGGTCACAGAATTTAACCCTGCCAGCGAGTGCAAGCGTCGGTGTTTCCGTAAAAAACCGGGAGAGCAGACCGGAAAAATCTCCTCACCCATCAATTTCTCAGCAGTCAAGCCCGGCCAGGTACCAGCGCCGTAACGCACACCGACATCCACCCGTTGCGCAATGAAATCGACTGGTTTCAGATGCGTCTCCAGGCGTACATCAGTGTCGGGACAAATTGCCTGAAATCGCTCAAACCGCGGGAGCAGCCACTTAGCGGCAAATGCAGGACTCACGGTAACCGTCAGCAAATTGCGGGCCTCGTCTTCTTTCAGAAGTTCCATGCCCGAGGCCAGCTTATTCAGGCCGGCACGGATATCCGGCAACGCGCGCGCTGCGGCATCGGTCATCACAAGTCTGGCTTTACCGCTGGTGCTGCGGATAAACAATGGCTTTCCCAACCAGTCTTCCAGTCCCCTGACAAGTTGACCGACTGCTGCCGGAGTGACATTCAGTTCTTGCGCTGCCGCCGAAAAACTCTGGTGTCTGGCACTGGACTCAAAGGCGCGAAGCGCATTCAGATGGATGGGAAATTTCATAGCATTAAATATTTTCTTTCTCGGACAGATACTTTATCTGATTTGTTATCCGCCTGAAATCGATGAATAATCTTCTCCTGAGAGAGAGTAGTAAAAAAATTTACCATAGATTTTCTTTCATAGAGAACAAATCCCAGTGAACTGCTCACTGATCGTAAATAAAAGCGTCATTGTGCAGACAAAGAGACAACATAAATGCCCCCATACCAGTCTCTGCAATAGGTTGCCGTACGCACTTCTGGAATAACTATGCTGATTAATGCCGACTTTTCACGCCCCGCCGTTGTACTTCCCAGCCAGTACGAATGGCTGCCATCACCACAAAGCGGAGTGGAGCGCGTTATGCTGGATCGTATCGGTGCTGAGCAGGCCCGCGCGACCAGCATCGTGCGATACGCTCCCGGTTCGCGGTTCCCCCCGCACCAGCATCCGGGAGGCGAGGAAATTCTGGTTCTGTCCGGTGTTTTTTCTGAGGGGGAAACACACTATCCGGAGGGCTGGTATTTGCGAAATCCTCCCGGCTCCGCTCATCAGCCCGCCAGCCGTGAGGGAGCGGTCATTTTCGTCAAACTGCAACAGATGCGCCCCGACGAAACGCAAACTGTACGTATTGACACCCATGCAGCTGCATCCTGGCACAACGAGGCGGGACGTGATGTTTGCCCCTTGTATCAGGACCAAGCCGAGAGTACAAGTCTGCAAAGACTGCCTCCTGGAGAGCCCCTGTTCAGCGCACCGGTTCAACGTGCTGAGTTATTCATTCTGAGCGGGAATATCGTGGCAGATCATAAATCTTATGAGCGCGGCAGCTGGATTCGCCTGCCGGCAGGCCACTATCCCGATATCGTTGCCGGCACACAAGGCGCGATCCTTTATCTCAAGATCAGTCACCTCGCGGAAATCGGAACAGAAATATGAGCAGACAGACAGCACGCGTCGCCATCGCAGGAGGAGGCCTTTCCGGCCTGTACGCAGCATATCTGCTGGAAGAGAACGGTATCAATGATTACATTATTCTGGATGCCCGAAAAGTATGGGGCGGCCGAATCGCATCTGCATCACACCTCGAAGGTACGCATCCGCTTGATCGCTTTGATCTCGGGCCAACGTGGTTCTGGCCTGCTTATCAGCCGCAGCTCGATCAGCTCATCAAGCATCTGGGATTGGAAAGTTTCGCCCAATATGAAGACGGCGATATGCTGGTCGAACACACGCAGCACGCCATCCCCATGCGCATGAGAGGTTACGCATCGACACCAGCATCCATGCGCTTGCCAGGAGGAATGCGCTCGCTGACCGAGGCCTTACGTCTGAAATTAACGCCAGAAAATCTGCTCCCGGGGCAACAGATACTGCGCATGCGCAGTGAAGACGGCCATATCGAACTCGATACTAAAGATACTCTCGATACGCAAGGCAAACTCAACAGCTTTCGGGTCGAACATGTGCTGCTGGCTGTGCCGCCGCGACTGGCACTGGCAAAAATCGACTTCGCCCCCTTGCTTCCGGAGTCACTGGTACGTGCCTGGCGTCATACCTCCACCTGGATGGCAGCACATGCCAAGTACCTTGCCCTTTACGATGAACCTTTCTGGCGTATGCAAGGATTATCCGGCGAAGCGCGCAGTGCCAAAGGCCCGCTTGCCGAAATTCATGATGCGTCGATACCCGGTGGCAACGCGGCGCTTTTTGGCTTTTTTGGCATTCCTGCCCGTACCCGCAGCGATGTCGGTGAAGATGCATTGCGGGCACACTGCAGAGCCCAATTGTCACGGCTGTTTGGTGGGCAAGCATCAACGCCGAAAGCGGATTTCATCAAAGACTGGGCTGCCGATCCCTGGACGGCCACCAGCGCCGATCTGGAAGTGTCAGGACATCACACCAGTGCGCCTGTTTCCTTTGTTGCGGAAGGCCCGTGGCGTAACAGAATCACAGGTATCGCCAGCGAATGGTCACCACAGTTTCCAGGCTACGTCGCCGGCGCAATAGAAGCCGCAACGAATGGCGTCAATATGCTGCTGGCATCCTTCCCAGCCTGAGGACTGAGTGTCGGCCAGCATGCGCAATACGCGGCAAATCGTATTCCGGGACATTCAGTTGCAGCTGGCTTCACTGTCATCCCGCCGACCGCCGCAACGAAGTCGTGCGTCAGTTCCCCAGTGTTTATCCGGGCAAAGCGGTAACAGTCATTCGCGTTACAATGGCGCGAATTTCTGATCGGTCACACGCCCCTCTTTATGAAAATTCTCATTATCGAAGATGAACCTAAGACTGCCGCTGCGCTGGCTCGCTCCCTGCGGGAGGAAGGTTATTCTGCGGACATCGCTGAGAACGGCATCGATGGTCTGCATCTGGCACTGAGTGAAAGCTACGGACTGATCATACTCGATGTCATGTTGCCCAAATGTGATGGCTGGTCTGTTTTACGTACACTCAAAGCGGAGCGGGCCAACTTGCCTGTTATCCTGCTCACCGCACTGGATGCGGTATCTGATCGCGTCAAAGGACTCGATGCCGGCGCGGACGACTACCTCGTCAAGCCCTTTGCTTTTTCTGAATTGCTGGCACGTATCCGTAATGTTTTACGACGCGCACCGGTACAAGCATCAGATTTAATCCGGGTTGCCGATCTTGAAATGGACAGAAAAAGACACCGTGTCTCCCGTGCCGGGCAGATACTCGATCTGGCACCACAAGAATACCGGGTACTCGATTATATGATGCACCATGCAGGTGAAGTGCTGACCCGCACTCATCTTGCGGAACAGGTATGGGATATGAACTTCGACGGCGACAGCAATGTGATCGATGCCGCTATCCGTCGCCTGCGTAAAAAAGTGGACGATCCATTTGAGCCGAAACTGATCCATACCTTGCGCGGTGTCGGCTACGTACTGGAAGTACGACACTGATCGACGATGAAACTGAATTCGATTTCCATCCGGCTGACGGTCTGGTACGCATTGCTGAGTACGACACTGATCGCATCAGTGGGTTACACAATGTACTGGATGCTGGCTGACCGGCTGCTGCGCGAAGACGATACTTTTTTATTGAGTAAAGTCTCCGAAGCGCGCGCCGTGATCGCCCTGCACCCGGAAAATTACGACGCTCTGCAGGAGGAATTGCAGCACGAAGGCGAGACCTTTCCTGATATTCGCGTCAGAGTTCTTGATGAGCATCATGCTGTCATTGCTGATACCAATAATGAAAATACACATGGTATTGCGTCAGAAATATTCGATGCCATGCCGTGGACAACAGAAAAAACAGACTGGTACGACCGTCAGCGAACGCGTTACCGCCTGATGCAACAGCACACCGGTAAGCTGACCATACACGCAGCCATGCGCCTCGCCAAGGAACAGCGCTTGCTGAACTTCTATCGCGATATGCTGCTGACCGGCGTCGCTGCCGTGTTATTGATCGCCATGTTCGCCGGTTACGCGATTGCGCGCTACGGGCTGGCACCGCTGCATCGTCTGGCCGCTCTGGTTGACGGACTGAGTGTAAAGCAGCTGAATCAGCGTGTCGGCGAAACCGACTGGCCACAAGAATTGCGCCTGCTGGCAGATAATTTCAACCGACTTCTGATACGACTGGACGACGCATTTTCCCGTATGTCACGTTTTTCCGCAGACATTGCACATGAACTGCGCACACCGTTGCAGATATTACGCAGCGAGGCTGAAATGAGCTTATCGCGTGAGCGCTCCCCGGCGGAATACCGGCAATGCCTGGAATCCGGGCTTGATGAATACGCCAGGCTGTCACGTATGGTGGATGCTCTGCTGTTCCTCGCCCGCGCTGAGCAAGCCGATACTGCTCTCGATTATAAAAATCTCGATCTGTCCGCCGAATTACAGTCTGTCTGCCATTTTTTTCAGGCCATGGCGGACGAGCTTGATATCACTCTTCACATGCAGGCGCACGGCCATCTGTCGGCAGATCAGGGACTTTTACGGCGCGCTCTCGCAAATCTGGTGGATAACGCACTGAGACATACCGGCAGAGGAGGTACAGTGACACTGAACGCCCTCGTTCTGCAAGATGGCGACGTCGAGCTTAGCGTCAGCGATTCCGGTTGTGGAATTGCGACCGAAGATCTGCCACACATCACAGAACGTTTTTATACTGCAGACAGATCCAGGCAGCGTCTCGGTCAGGGTAGTGGCCTGGGCCTTGCCATCGTGCAGTCCATCATGCGTCTGCACGGTGGCACGATCACATTCAGCAGCACTCCCGGTCAGGGCACCGAGGTAAAACTGCAATTCCCGGCAAACGATCTATCCCGACACAGTGCATCTGCCTGAAAATTTCCGCCTGATGCCGTATCGCCACACCACACAAGGCATCAGCGCTGAACAGTACTGACCTATACCTATTTCCTCTGCATATTGAATGCCGTGGCGAATCTGACGAAATCGTCAGATTCGCGTCATGCTGCTATCAGACGTGACTGTTATTCTGGTTAATCAGATTCCGAATGAATACCTGTCCAGAATATGTCCTCTGCATCTCCGCTGGTCTCCTGTCGAGCGATTCATAAAACCTACTATCAGGGTGAGGTGCAGACCCCTGCCCTGCGCGGTGTTGATCTCGATATTCAGGATGGCGAATTACTGATGCTGGCCGGGCCGTCAGGCTGCGGTAAAACCAGTCTGATCTCGATTATCGGCGGTATGCTCGATGCCGACAGCGGAGATTGCACAATACTTGGCAACGATATAAAACGATGTCCGCGCAGCAGCGGGCACGTTTTCGCGGACAGCACATCGGTTTTGTTTTTCAGAGTTTTAATTTATTACCGGCGCTGACCGCTGTTGAAAATGTCTCTGTACCGCTTTTACTGCAAGGCGTTCCGCGTCAAGCCGCCGAAGCTCAGGCCAGAATTGTGCTGGAGTCGCTGGGGCTGGCCAGTCGCGCCGACCACTCACCTTTACGTATGAGTGGCGGTCAGCAACAGCGGGTAGCCATTGCGCGTGCGCTGGTACACGAACCGCAAATGATCATCTGTGACGAACCGACTTCCAGTCTCGATCATGATGCAGGACAAAACGTGATGGAAATCCTGCGCACGCTTGCGAAAACTGCCGGACGAGCGCTGCTGGTGGTGTCACACGATCCGCGTATTTTTTGTTTTGCTGACCGAATCGCCCATATGGACGACGGCCGCGTGATTTCCATTGAAACGTCCCCTTCCTGAAATTAGACGTTATGAATCGTTATTATGTATTGGCTCTACTGACCTTCTCCGGCCTCGTACTGGCCGTGTTTTCCGTTATCCGCGACGAGCAGGTCACCATGCCGGATAAAGCGCCGGGCACAGAGATCCGCTCGCCATTTTCCAGTCAGGTCGCTGGTACAGGAATTACGGAAGCTTTTGGAGGCAATATCGCTGTCGGCACGCCCGTGGCTGCGATTATCAAAAGCATACCCGTAAGCTGGGGCAATACGGTCAGTGCCGGTACACCACTGGTGTATCTGGATGACAGCGATCTGCAAGCTCGTCTGCCGTCAGCTAATGCACGCGTGAAGGAAGCACAGACCAGGCTGGCAATGTCACGTCTTGCCCGCGAACGCGCTGAGCAGATAACGGATAAACGTGCCATCAGCACAGAAGAACTTGACAACCGGCGGTTCGCCGCCAAAACAGATGAAGCGCTTGTCGCCACCGCACAAGCTGCCGTCGATGAAATCAGAATGGAGATGCAGCGCCGTATCATTCGCGCACCTGTATCGGGTCAGATATTGCAGATCCGCCTGCACAGCGGCGAATATGCTGATAACAGTGCTCCATTAATACTAATGGGTGACGCCGCTCGTCGTCAGGTGCGTGTCAATATTGACGAAAACGATGTCCGCCGCTTCCACCTGGATGCAGCAGCGATCGCTTATTTACGGAACGACACAGAACATCCGCTCACCTTACGTTTTGAACGGACAGAGCCGTATTTGCGCCCGAAATCAACTCTGACCGGAGCAAGCGCAGAACGGATTGATACCCGCGTTCTGCAAGTTATCTACAGTGTCGAGACAAAAGAAATACCACTGTATATTGGTCAAGTGCTGGATGTCTTTATTGATGCCGGGTCTGCGCCAGCGAGCAGCATCAAAGGCAGACAAGTAAGAGCAGAAACATCACGACCATGAAACTGATACCTGTTATCTGTGCCTTGATCTGTCTGATGTTGTCGGCATGTTCCACGCCTTCCGGCTACCAGCGCCCCGTCATCACGCTACCGGAAAAATGGCAAACCATGCCGGAACAGACGACGGCTTTACCTGATAATGCTCCGTGGTGGCAAGCGTTTGCCGATCCGCAACTGGATCTGTTAATGGCGGAAGCTAAACACCTTAATCCGGATATACAACGCGCCCGCATTTTGCTGCGTAAGTCCCGCGCTGAATACCAGAGCATCAGCGCTATGCGAAATCCTGCACTTCAGGGTAATGCGCTATCGAAGCGTGAACACGAAAGCGCCAACATCGATAGCAGTACATTCAGCCAGCCAGGAGAAACCGACAGTCTGTTTCAATTCGGCTTTGATGCAAGCTGGGAGCTGGATTTCTTTGGTGTGCGCCATCAGCTTTCAGATGCCGCTTTGGCGCAGACAGAGGCGACACTGGCCGGACTCGCTAATGTCAGTGTAACGATGCTGGCGGAAGTCGCCCGCAATTACATTGAACTGAGAAAGGCGGAGGCGCTGATCGCAGCAGCACAGGAAGACGAGGAAACAGCACGAAATATGCTGGAGCTGGTGCGCGCCAGAAGTCATGCCGGGTTTGCGAGCGGCGCTGATCTGATCACAGCAGAAACTGGATTACGCTCGGCACAAATGGCGCTCGTACCGCTGCGCGTAATGAAGAATGTCGCACTGAACCGGCTGAGTGTCTTACTTGGCAGATACCCCGGCGAGTTGCAACTCAGTCGTTTTCAGCAGTTACCGGTAACACCCGTTGCCCTTCCATCCGCCCTGCCGTCTGAACTGCTGCGACAACGCCCTGATATTCTGGCTGCAGAAAAACTTCTGGCAGCAGCATCCGCCAGAGCAGGTGCAGCGCAGGCCGAATGGTATCCACGCTTTTCTCTGCTCGGACAAATCGGTCTGGCCAGCTCTGTTTTCGGCAAACTGGCCGAAGGCGCAAGCCGCATCTGGCGTATCGGTCCATCCTTATCGTGGCCCCTGCTGCGTGGTGGACAAATCGCTGCCACCATACAGGTACGTAATGCAGAACAACAGCAGGCGCTGATCATTTATCGTCAGACTATTCTACAGGCTACAGAAGATGTGGAAAACAGCTTGACCGGCTATGAGCAGGAAAAAAAACTGCAAGCTCAATATTCAGAAAATGTCACACTTGCTCAAAAACGACTCACTCAGGCTGAATCACATTATGCTGCGGGACTCAGCGATTATCGCGCAGTTCTGCATGCCAGACATACCTGGATCACTACCCGGCAAGAGCAGATACGCAGTACCGCCGCCCTCGCTTCGAGCTGGATAGCCATCAACAAGGCATTTGCCGGCCATCTTTACCATTCATCGGCAGAATCCCAGCTCAACGATACAGACTCTTGTTTTCAGAAACAGACACCGGATAATTCAACATGTATCACATCGCATTAAAAATGCTGGGTGGTGACCGGACGAAATTCATCACACTGATACTCGGCGTAACCTTTACCGCCTTTCTGGTCACCTTTGCTGTTTCGTATTTTTGCGGCTTTATGACACGCGGATTTGCACTGATCAGTGAAACGCAAGGCGATATCTGGGTCATGGACGCGGCAGTCAGTTCCGTTGAGCAGACAACGAATCTATCTGACGCAGCATTGTTACGTGTCCGTTCAGTACCGGGCGTTGCCGCCGCCATACCACTGCTGCTCAGTTCTGCTGAAGTCCGCTTTCCGAACGGTTCGTTTCAGTCATTTCAGGTAATCGGCGTTGACGACAGCAGTCTCGCCGGTCTTCCGCGAATGGCAGGCCTGGATCATGCTGTACTGCGCCAGCCGGGTCAGGTCGTAGTTGATGACGGTGGCACAGAAGACAAACTGGTGACGCCGCTGCATACCAGTGATACATGGCCGAGCGGTGGTCGTTCACACGTCAACGCGGCGATGCGCCGGCTGGCCAGGAACGATCAGCTGGAACTCTATGATCACCGCATACGCATTGCCGGTGTATCGAATGCGCATCCTCGTTATCCGGCCAAACCGCTGATGTACATGACGCTCACCAACGCTCGCCATATTTTGCCCTCCGAACGCAGGCAAATCAGCTTTATCCTGGTTCGCGCCGGATCAGACAACAGCATGCAGACACTCGCTACGCGCATCGAGCAACAGACCGGCCTGAAAGCACGAACAGCCGCTGATTTCAAAACAGAGACGGTACACTGGTATCTGCGTAATTCTGAAGACGTAGGCGATGTCATGTCCATGTTGATTCTGGCGATTGCCGTAGGATTCGGCGTTACTGGCGTCATGCTCTATATGTTCACCAGCGAAAGTCTGCAGCAGTATGCCGTGCTGAGCGCACTCGGCACACTCCCTTCACAATTACTGAAAATGGTGTTCTTACAAGCCATGGTATGCGGACTATCGGGTGCAGGAATGGGCACGGGTCTGTGCGCCCTCGCCGATCTGTTTTTGCGTAACAGCGACTACCCTTTCCGCATGATGTGGTTTGCTCCGCTTGCGGGTGGTGGCATGGTTATACTGACAGGAGTCATCGCAGCAATCGTCAGTGCACGTCCGGTTCTTAAACTGGAGCCGGCAAAGGTATTTGCTGCCCGATAAAATACTGAATCACCAGCGCCGGAAGAGTCACTCACGAATCCTTAGCCAGTACTGAAAACACGTCATCGGCAACAGATAAAAAACCTCACTCTGCACAGGTCACTGCGGCAATCAGATCCTTATTTTTGCATTATTGTTTTTTCAACTGGGACAGTTTGTCTCTGTCTATGGCTATTGCTTTTAAGTAGAATGCGTTATGCCCTGTAACAACATTGCCCTCCTGGCGCAACCGTTCATATCTTCTTCTGGATCTGCTAATTCACCGGTTTGAATGCCTTCCTGATTTCGCAGAAAGGTATCGTGAAGAGTCAAGCGCAGCAAGGAATGGACAATTTAAAATACCATATCGCTGTCGGAGCAGCGTTTTAAGGCAACACTGCCGACGATATATTCTGATGTTATCGACAGTGCCGATTCTTAGTCTGGAAAATAATCAAAATGATGGAATGGATTCCCATAATCTTAGTGACGTTTAAGATACTCGTGCTGGGCACCGGCATGTTCTTCGCCATCAAGTGGCATTACGACAAAGCGAAAAAAGGGAAAAATACAGCGAAAGAGGCGCGAGCAGTTCTGCGCGCCAGTAGCAAGGTATTCGCCGCCTTCACGCTATTACTGCTGGGTCTGGGGCTTCTTACCTACGTCGTCGCCAGGACGAGCGGTTTGGAAATGACCTTCATGTGACCAAAAATCATAATCAGCCACGACTCATTGATGCTGAAAAATATAGAAACACATCAGCGCTTAATACCATCCATTTTTAAAGACTGGCTTTGGGCTTGGTAATGGCCACCTCATCCCAGACATTACGTTAAGTTTTTCTTCGGTGACGGCCGGCACCAATCCCTCATGGAACTGATGTGGCCGTATCCGGTTAACCGCTTGGTCGATCTCAACACCAAGCCCATACGGCCAGCAGGTTTTGACTGTCGCCTGAGCATTGTTGATATTGGCTTCTCGCGCTCCGGCATAGCAGGTGGTGGTGACTGTCGGGTTGCCATTTGGCTGGCTGGTTTTGATGTGTTTGCTGGCGTTCTGGCAAATTAACTGCGGGCGAAACGGTATGCGGCGCAGCAACACGTAAAACATCGGTCAATCAGGCATTTTCAGGGGAGTATGTGGCAAAAACGCCTTTATCTCCTTATAAATAAAGGACTTTTAAATATACTCCCGGGGGTATTTTTTTTAACCCTAAAAGCCATTTCTGCGTGTTGCGGGCATAAAAAAGGCAGGACCTGTTGCGGTTCCGCCTGTGAAATATGATGTCGGCAAACATCTGGGCGGCAAAGCCTTCGCTGTATCCACTGTTGTTCCAATACTGGCTGCGACGATCTACATTGCCTAATACGTCGTAGGTGTAGCCTTCTTGTAGCAGTGCGTTTCCCTGGCTGTTTTGAAGAATGCTTTGCTTCAGGCGACTTGTGTAGGGGTTGTAGTCGTATTTGACATCCAGGCCATTGCCCAGTTTCGCCTGACGGACGTGTTGTGAGGCATCATGGACGGTGGCTCGCCAGAGGACGAGGTTGCCTCTTTCCAGGCGATCAAGATAGCCATAGCGGTTGTAACGATGATCAAAGATTTTGGGGGTGGCGTTGCCTCGCTGGTATTGCTGGCGAATCAAGCGGCTCCATTCATCGTATGCGTTTTTACTGCTATAGATGGTATCCAGATACTGGGTCGTGGTGTCAGGACGTCCCAGTGCATCATAGGTGTGGGTGCGGCGATAGTCTTTGTTGTTATTGACGAGGGTGTAGGCTTCGACGAGCTGACCGCAGCTGTTGCTTGTCATGCAGTTGGCCTGGCTGGCGATCTGGTCTGCCCGCTGGTCGTAATCCCAGCGACTGATGAGGTCTGGCTCGGTACGGGCAATCAGTCGACCGAGGGCGTCATATTGGTTGATGGTGGATTGGTTTTTATTGCGTTGATTGGGGCTGAAAAAATGAAAACCAACCTACGTTCAAGCTGATTTCTTTAGACGCGGCCCGCCAGCGCCGGTGGTATGCCGGGCTGGCTCAAGCGGATGAGGATTGGCAGCAAACGAAGGCGTCGTTTGCCTTGTCGGGCATAGCAACGACGCATGAGGATGAGGTTGCCTGGGGGATGCGCCTCGCTGCGGGGGATGCGGGCGAGGCGGGTTGAATTTTAGGTGCATGGCTGATTACACATTACTATTCGGGGTCAAAACCGGCGAACCCGCCCTGCCCATTGCTGTGATACAGCGTTCTCACCAGATGGCACTTACGCTAAAAAAGCAGTTAAATCAACTCAAGCAATTGTATTTACATGCATATCACGGAAGATTTAAGTTGCTTTTCCCATTGTTTCCCGATTCTGATCTTAGCTGTGACAAAAAAACAGTATCCAAAACGGAAGTGTTTGTAATACGTTCAAGGTCTACCCGCTGCTTTTCCAGCTCCCGTTGCATCAAGGGATGACTTAGTATTTTCAGCTCAAGGTCTGGATCATTAGGCCTCATGTTTTCAAGCTCCTGTACGAACAAATCAACTGAGCTCATTGCATATGTAGCTGCCTGTACAATCTCTTTAACATCATTTTTCAACAAAAAATCCAACAACCCACAAACAGAAAAACATGCATCCTGTGCAAAGCTCACATATAGTGACGTAAAATCTTCAGAATCCGGGGCAACATTCTCACATATAGTAATTAATTTTTGTACAGTATCTCGATCATATGCATGCCCCTCCAAGGAAGACCACACTAAATCTAGTGCCTCTCTTATAGGGGCAAAATTGCCCCATTTGGCATCAATATTAAATGCCAAATAGTTAGGCAACAAACGTTCGCAGCAAGATGCACCAAATGCCAGTTGCCATTGAGCAGCTAATTCGTTTAGTTGCTCCCTCAAAACATCACTATTGAATGCAGTTTCCATTTTTACCTATCATCCTCACTTCAGAGGGCTCAATGTGGTAATTTTTTCTTCCTGCAGTGTATTCGCACAACCACTGCAAATAGGACGACTTGCTGCAGTCCCAGTTGGAGTCAGCCCCATTTGTCTGGCCGCATTAACTCCAGTAACTTCAGCATGACCCACACCAACACCCTCAACTTCATTGGATTTTAACAATGCTCGTTGAGCTGGAGATAACCGTCGCTCGCTTGAACTTACTACTCGAACACCCTCTTCAGTTTCAGTCACTGCTGTGGTCCGAGCACGCTGTGCACGAGGGTCTAAAACGGAGTGTATTTGATTGGCTCGTTCTGCTGCTGTTTCAATCAAACTCTCTTCTTTGCCAAAGATTTTCCCCAACCAAGAAACTAATTTACCGCCCCCCTTTAAAATTCCTTCTGAAGCCGCTGCAACACCTGCACCTTCACCTCCGAAAGGCACGGTGGCGTTTTCGAATGTCTCAAGCGGATGATCCAAGTTATAACTGAGATCATTCTTCAGCTGCTGCACATGGCCTCGAACCCACTCTTTGGCGTCCGCTAAAAAGCTGCCTGCGTTGTTTGCCGCGTCTTCCGGTGGTTTCGCAGAATGATCAAGGCTATTATTATTTTTGTTTTCGGTATTTAAAACCGTAGCAGTAACACTCCCCGTCCTCGCAGGCGTGACGCTCCAATTACCAAACGGATCTTTTGCCGCTTGTCTCTTTAATTCCTCCTGTATCCAATCATCTTGCGTTCTGTACCCCGTCGGATCGGTCAGATTCGTCGGGTTGTTCCACACGTAAGTATACCGGTTGTAGCTCTGGCTATGTAGCGGATCCTGAATCATCGGATCAGCACTCAGAAACCGTGCCATCAGGGGGTCGTAGATCCTGCCGTTCATGTGCACCAGATCGAGCTGATCGAGCATTTCATGGCCGGTGTAGCCTTTGTTGTCGACTTGCCCGTCCAGATTATCCGGTGTCGCGCTGCCATCGGTGGTTCGGCGTTTGCCCCAGCTGTCGTAGGCCAGTTTTTCTTTGAGATTGCCACTGCTGTCGCTGATGCTGATGATGCTGCCCAGTCTGTCGTGATGGCTCCAGTTGAGTTCGCTGGAGCTGCTGCCTGGTTGGTCGATCTCAACACCGAGCCCATACGGCCAGTAGGTTTTGACGGTGGCCTGACCATTGTTGAGTTCAGCTTCTTGTGCTCCGGCGCAGTAGGTGGTGGTGACTGCCGGGTTGCCATTGGGCTGGCTGGTTTTGGTGTGTTTGCTGCGCACTGTCAGATTGACTGCGGGCGAAACGGTATGCGGCGCAGCAACACGGAAAACATCGGTCAATCAGGCATTTTTATGGGGGTATATGGAAAAAACGCCTTTATCTCCTTATAAATAAAGGGCTTTCAAATATACTCCCGGGGAGTATATTTTTAATGCCAGAAGCCATTTCTGTGCGTTGCGGGCATAAAAAAGGCAGAACCTGTTGCGGTTCCGCCTGTGAGATACGATGTCGTCAAGCGTAGCGTGCCTGCTCCGTCGGGTGCGACACGCACACCGCGTTCCTCAATTAAACGTGACAGCCAGCCGACGGACATCAATATCGCCTAATTTGTGCGTGTGACGCTCCCTACGCTTGCTAAACACATGATTGCTTCACTCCTACACTCTTCAATCAGTGCAGTAGGGTCAGTCCCTACTCTGCAAATTCGGTGTCCTTTTATATCACTCGCTACTACTTGATACACTCCAGCAGACACCTCATCAACATCGAATATCCACCCTGGCAATTCTAGGAAAGTACGATTCATTATTTAATCTCCTTGAGAAATTCATTTTTCAAAAGATCCCCAAGTTGCATTGATGATCTATATTGTGTTCCAAGTCCGAATTGACCGAATGCAGGAGCCACAGTACCTGATTGAACCTCAAATGACTTAAGTACTTGGAAGGTTCGCAACTGTTCCTCAGCCACACCTGGGGGCAGCGAGCGAGCAAATGCGGAGATTTCCGGTGGCGAAAAAAATCTTGAATACTCGCTACCACCAAAACGATTGATTATTTGCCCCTCTTTCAGCGTGAGTTGCGTGGCGGCCCCCAAAAAACCGTCATTAGTAGGATAGTAAGTAGTAAGCGCACGACTCTCACTCAATATTATTTCAGTAGTGCGTCCAGCAAAAATAGCGCCTATGCCCCACTTCAATCCGCGAAATACAAAATTCCCCGTAACAATACTGGCAGCAGTTTCCTCGACGAGGGTAAATGGCTTGATTGCATCACCTTCAGCACGCGCTTTAAACGCCGCTTCATATCTCGCATTTTGTTCAGTACAAGCGTTGCTTGGAGTTGAACATCGACCTTGTTTCAAGGCGTCATTTTGAACAACAGCCCCCATGACTCCAATCTTTGCGACGTCTTCCGGTGGTTTCGCAGAATGATCAAGGCTATTATTATTTTTGTTTTCGGTATTTAAAACCGTAGCAGTAACACTCCCCTTTCTCTCTCCATACACGACGCTCCAATTACCAAACGGATCTTTTGCCGCTTGTCTCTTTAATTCATCATCTATCCAAGTATCTTGCGCTTTATATCCCGTCGGATCCGTCAAATTCGTCGGGTTGTTCCACACGTAAGTATACCGGTTGTAGCTCTGGCTATGTGCGGGATCCTGAATCATCGGATCAGCACTCAGAAACCGTGCCATCAGGGGGTCGTAGATCCTGCCATTCATGTGCACCAGATCAAGCTGATCCAGCATTTCATGGCCGGTGTAGCCTTTGTTGTCGACTTGCCCGTCCAGATTATCCGGTGTCGCGCTGCCATCGGTGGTTCGGCGTTTGCCCCAACTGTCGTAGGCCAGTTTTTCTTTGAGGTTGCCGCTGCTGTCGCTGATGCTGATGATGCTGCCCAGTCTGTCGTGATGGCTCCAGTTGAGTTCGCTGGTGTTGCTGCCCGGTTGGTCGATCTCAACACCGAGCCCATACGGCCAGTAGGTTTTGACTGTCGCCTGACCATTGTTGACTTCAGCCTCTTGTGCTCCGGCATAGTAGGTGGTGGTGACTGTCGGGTTGCCATTGGGCTGGCTGGTTTTGGTGTGTTTGCTTCTCTGGTGTTCAGGTCCGTAGGTGAACTGGCTGCTATCGGCCTCGCCTTTGCTGATGCGTTTTGGCATGTCGAAGCTGGTCCAGTCGATGTTGACCCAGCGACTGCTGCGGATGGTGCTCAGCAGGTTGCCGTTGTCGTCGTATTCATGCGCACCGATTCCGGGGATTTGCTTAACGGCATGGGGGCGCACGCTATTGCTGCCGGAGGCGGGGTAGATGTAGTCGCCCATGCCGACACCGGTTTTGCTGAGGATGTTGCCGATGGCGTCGTAGCGGAAGTGTTGGCTGGTCTGGCCGTCAACGGTGGCGCTTTCGAGCCGGTTGAGTTCGTCGTAGGTAAAGCCTTCGCTGTATCCACTGTTGTTCCAATACTGGCTGCGACGATCTACATTGCCCAATACGTCGTAGGTGTAGCCTTCTTGTAGCAGTGCGCTTCCCTGGCTGTTTTGAAGAATGCTTTGCTTCAGGCGACTTGTGTAGGGGTTGTAGTCGTATTTGACATCCAGGCCATTGCCCAGTTTCGCCTGACGGACGTGTTGTGAGGCATCCTGGACGGTGGCTCGCCATAAGACAAGGCTCCGTCTTTCCAGACGGTCAAGATAGCCATAGCGGTTGTAGCGATGATCAAAGATTTTGGGGGTGGCGTTGCCTCGCTGGTATTGCTGGCGGATCAGGCGGCTCCATTCATCGTATTCGTTTTTACTTTTGTAGGTGGTGTCCAGATACAGGGTCGTGGTGTCAGTGACCTGCTCCCCGAGTTTAGAATGATGCACAAGGGGACACCCTATGAAAAATCACTTGGGAGCGCTAAAGATCTTTCTGAGGAACAGGCCAGGATAGAAGCTGAAAAATATCGTACAAAAATTCTTAAGGAAAGACACAAGAACGGCATTGAAAAACTGTCCGCAGACTTGGCAATGCCGCGTATTCCGTGCTTTAAGAGCTATGAATACGCTAGAAACTTCGTTAAGGAATTAAATCAAATTGCCCCACTCAATCGAGGACGCTTTACAGGTGGAAATCTAGAGCCAATTGAACTAGAGCTCTATGGAATCATATGGCTGATGCTCCTGCTACCACTTAGCATGGAAGATTTGCTGCAATTAGCAACAACAGATATCCAAAGCAAAAGATCGGAACCATATTTGACTCTCCGGAGAGCAGAAAAACATACTCCCCATTTGGAAGTTGATTTGCCCTATAGCGCAATTACAATTTTTGAAGCGCTAGAAATGAAACTTGACAGAGATTCTTACAGAGAAGGACTGTTTCCTCTACTTCGCAGATTAAGTAAAAGTGAGCTAAAAAATGAAATGAAGCAAGTCCTGAACAAAATATCCCCAACCTACGTCATTGATACGAATAAATTTATTGCTTACTTTGAATTTACTGCAGTCAAATTCAGCTGTTTCCGTAGCGAATTCATCAAGGATTACACAAAAAAAAAGACGCGGACAAAATGAATGTGGGATAAGCAACAGCGCCAGACGGCTTTTGATGACTTGGTGGGAAAGCCATTTACTACAAAAGACCAATTTTATTAAGTTGGATCTCAGCCTTCTTAGCGCCCCCAAAAAAAGAAGGAGTTCGCCGTCGATTGGCAATCGTCGATAAGACAAGGATTCAAAATCACTCCAAGAGTGATTTATCACAAACAGCCGTCCAATATGGATGAATCCGTTCCAACCCAAAATGGCATACCAGATGGCATACTAAGCAAGCCAGAAAAAGAAAAAACCCTTAAAAATCAAGGGCTTATCATTTTATTTTGGCGGAAGCTGTGAGATTCGAACTCACGAAGGCTTTAACACCTCGCCAGTTTTCAAGACTGGTGCATTCAACCGCTCTGCCAAGCTTCCGAGCCTCGCATTATATCCTGATAGCGATATGCAAAACAAGCCTGGAGGGAAACTTTTTGTCTTAAAAGACTTTGGTTATCAAATTCGTGATCTCTTGCGGCGATGTCGGTCGGGAAAACAAGAAACCCTGCACCTCGTCGCAAGATGCGGCGCTCAGGAATTGATACTGTTCTGGTGTTTCAACCCCTTCTGCGACGACCTTCAGTTGCAACTGATGCGCCATGACAATAATCGCACTGGCAATCGCACAGTCACTCGCATCCGCCGGAATACCCTGTACAAAAGAACGGTCAATTTTAATTGATGAAATTGGAAAGCGTTTCAGATACGAGAGACTGGAATAGCCAGTGCCAAAATCATCCAGTGCCAGGCTGACACCGAGCGCGACCAATTGCTCCATAATCGCAATCACGCTCTCGGTGCTGTTCATCAACATGCTTTCGGTAATTTCCAGTTCCAGCCAGGCGGGTGAAATCTGATGCTGCCGCAGCAGTGCTTCAATTTTCGATGGCAAAGCGCTGGTAAATTCTTTGGCTGACAGATTCACCGCAATTCTGAACGGCGTCAGACCTGTATCCTGCCACGACTTTGCTTGCCGACAAGCAGAGTTTAAAACCCAGGCATCAATCTGCAGAATCAGCCCGGACTCTTCGGCGATCGAAATAAACTCGACCGGCGAAATTAAACCGCGTTCAGGATGCTGCCAACGCAGCAGCACCTCGACACTGACCAGAGTACGCGACCGGACATCAATCTTAGGCTGATACACCAGAAAAAACTCTTGCTGATCAAGCGCCTTGCGTAAGCCTGACTCCAGAAATAATTTGCCGGCAATATGTGCATCCATGTCCTGACTGTAAAACGCGTAACTGCCTGAAATACCTGCGCTGTTGCGTTTTGCCTTAAACATCGCAATATCTGCACGCTGCAATAAGCTGTCCGCATCCATTCCGTCTTCCGGAAACAGGCTGATACCAATGCTGGCACTGACGCGTAATTCATGTATGCCAATATCAAATGCAGCATCAAGCGCAGAAAGAATTTTTTGTGCGACGAGACTGGCGTGATAATACTGATTCACATCGGTCAAAGCGACCGCAAATTCATCACTACCCAGCCGGGCAATCATGTCTTCGTTCCGCAAAGTCTGCTGGATACGTCTGGCAACTTGCGTCAGCAAAGCATCACCGACCTGGCGTCCAAATGTATCATTTACCGGCTTGAATCGGTTTAAATCGATAAAGAGCAAGGCACCGCTTGTTTGCTTGCGTCGCAATTGCTGCAAAGACTGATCGACCAGTTGTTTGAACAAGCTGCGATTCGGAAGCTGCGTCAGCGTGTCGAAATAAGCAAGACGATTTATTTTTTTCTCAGCTTCTTTGCGCTGGGTGATATCGCTCAGGTATCCGACGATGCCGACCGGCTGATTGTCAGGATTGATCAGCGGAGACAAAGTCAGACTTGCCCAGAATACCTCGCCTGATTTTTTGCGACGACGCACTTCCATTTCGCGGCCACCGTGCTCCAGAAAGTGATCGAAAAATGCTGACATACCATCGTCTGACTCTTCGTCGTCATATAAAAACAGTATGTTTTTTCCAAGAACTTCGTCAGAACGGTAACCAAATAATTTTTCAGCTCCACGATTCCAGCTGAGTATAAAGCCGGCCAGATCCATCGTAATCACGGATTCATGTATCTGATCCAGTATCTGCATCTGCAGCATCTGCTGCTGCAAATTCAGATCTTGCTGTTGCAACAGATGCTGACGTTTGGCAAACAAGCGCGCCGTCAGCGCTGCCAGGGCATTCATTTTCTCCAGATCCGCCTCGGAATAAATTCCCTGTCTGGCGGCAAGCAGATAATAAGTTTCAGGAGACACAGAAATGCGAAATCCTTGCTCAGACATACCGGATGTGACATGACCACGCTCGTAAGTGACGGCACCATCAGAAAATAATGTGTGCGCAATCCGGTTGATTTCGTTATCCAACGCGCTCTCGTCCAGACTGAGAACCGCCTCCCCCAGAGTAACACCAAGGCTCAGATTCACTAGATCCGCAGATGTTTTCATCATCACATATCCCGGCAAACATGATTGACCCACACATAAGCGTCAAAAACACAATCGCAGTAACTATCAGCATCCAACTGCAGCGATGCGGATTGCTCGTGCAAAGCGATGCTATTCGTGCGGTCAGCCAATTCAACCAGATGAAGACACTGCCCCAGTCTGCCAGATTTGTATAGCAAGGCCTGCAGAATATCCTCTCGCAAGTGTAAAGGACGCAATACCTCGGTCAACTCGCTGCCAAATAATTTATCGAGCAAGGAAAACATACCGACCATGAATGCACTATCGAGATCGTCTTTCGCTGCGCCAAGCCTCAGAAATACAGCTTCCATCATACTGGCGCGAAAAGCAGCCCGCACCATCAGGGGATTAAGGGCGCCGCCCTGGCCCTGCTGACGTGCGTACAGAAGTAACTGCAGCCACCGCTGCAGTTACCTGCGCCCTAATAAATTGAGCGCCTGAGCAAAAGTCGAAACACGCACCTGCTGGCTGAACGCAGCAGAACTGACTAACTTGAACAGCATAAAAGACAAGGTGGGGTCTTGTTTAATCAAATTTTCAAGTTCATCCGAGTCGGCATCGCGCGACACGAGTCCGAGCAGTTTCAGTAAACGGGTTCGTGCTGAGCTGTCCGCTGCTTTATTTTGTGCCGGCGGGTGAAATGCGTAATCGCCTGAAAATAAAGTAAAACCTGCCTGCACTGCCTGCTCCAGATCATGTGACGACGACAGATGTTTAGCCCAGTGCTGGCCGTTATTGAGGCGTGTCATCCAGGGTTTGCCACTTAATGGTACGCCGTTAGCACAGTCAACACCGATGTGCCGGGTATCGCCCCAGCGCAATTCGGTCTGAGCCTTAAACTGATCAGTAACGACCCTGAATCCGGCTCTGATAATATTATTCAAACCAGTCTGAACAGGCTCGATGGCACACCGTTCTTCAGGCACACATAATACGATCCGAGCAGGGGGCAAACTCATATGCAGCTCTGCCGGAATCTGCTGCGGATCCTGTACAGAAATCAGATAGCTGATATCAGGTAGTCTGTCGAAAATACCTCTCAGTTGCCATTGCTCCAGCATGGCAAAGACGGCACTCTGTTCAATTTCGCCGAAATCCGGGTAAATCGCAGCCAATTGCTGCTGCGAATTCATGACGGGTAAAAAAGACGGGATAGTTGATTGGTACATCTGATTACGCGTCACGCAAGAAAATTTCCTGAAGATCATTCAAAAACAGGCTACCCGCCGGCGTCGGCGAAATAGTCTGATGATCTCTCTGTATCAGCCCTTTTTTTTCAGCCAGCTGTAATTCTTTTTCTATAGAATTGAGCAACAGACCGGTTCGGTCCTGGAATAAATTGACAGGGAATCCCTGATTCAGGCGCAGGGCATTCAGCATAAATTCGAATGGCAGATCACGCACATCGACCTCATTTGACTCCTGAACGGCATTACCAGCCATACTTGCTTCAATGAATGCTTTCGGCTGTTTGTAACGCGCCTGACGGATAATCCGATGTGGGAACGACAGCTTGGAATGCGCTCCGGCGCCAATCCCCAGATAATCACCAAAAGTCCAGTAATTCTGATTATGCCGGGAGGCTTTACCTGGTTTCGCATACGCCGATACTTCATAGTTAACATATCCGGCGCCAGCCATCTTCGCGTGTATTAAGTCCTGCATTTCAGCACTGGTATCATCGTCAGGAATCGCCGGCGGGAATTTGGCGAAATAGGTATTCGGCTCCAGCGTCAGGTGATACAAGGATAAATGCGGCGGAGCAAAAGATAACGCGCTCTGAATATCTTGTTCAGTTTCCGCCAAAGTCTGCCCCGGCAATGCAAACATGAGGTCGAGATTGAAATTATCAAAATGCGTCGCGGCAATGTCGACTGCGCGTTTTGCTTCATCACCATCGTGAATGCGGCCAAGAGCAGCGAGGTGGCGTGAATTGAAACTTTGTATTCCCACCGACAGACGGTTAATTCCGCTTTGTCTGAACGAACGGAATTTTTCGGTTTCAAAAGTTCCGGGATTGGCTTCCAGCGTTATTTCTGCCGCACCATCGAGCGGCAGCAAAGAACGGAGGTCAGACAGCAACCGGTCAACACCCGCAGCCGACATCAGGCTTGGTGTGCCACCACCGATAAATACCGTATAAATTTTCCGGCCCCAGATCAGGGGTAATGAAGCTTCCAGGTCTGCACGCAACGCCGTCAGATAGGCATTCTCATCAAAACTACCCTTCACTTCATGCGAATTAAAATCGCAGTAAGGGCACTTCCTGACGCACCAGGGGAAATGAATATACAAAGACAGCGGCGGCAACACCGACAGATTCAGACTACCCGGGGACAAAAATTTTGCAGCAACATCTTGTGGAATCTGTGAGATATCTTCCGTTGAACGTAGGTTGTCAGTCAATTCAGAAACCGGTTTTATCGGGATCATTTATTTCAACTTCTCAAACAATGTACGCAACGCCTGTCCCCGGTGAGACAACTGATTTTTTTGTTCTGCTGACAGTTCGGCAACAGTCTTGTTCAATGAAGGAATCCAGAAATGCGGGTCATATCCGAATCCATTTTCACCACGCGGCGCGGTAATGATCTCACCATTCCAGACACCATCAGCGATCACCGGCTGCGGATCATGCTCTGAACGAACCAGAACCAGCACACAATAATAGTAGGCAGATTTATCGCTCTCATGTTGCAGATCGGCGATCAGCTTCTGATTATTTCTCAGATCAGATTTCGGTTCTCCGGCATATCGGGCGGAAAATACGCCAGGGGCACCTTGTAAGGCATTCACGCATATGCCCGAATCATCGGCCAGTGCGGGTAAACCTGTCAGTTTTGCTGCGTGACGCGCTTTGGCAAGCGCATTCTCCACAAAAGTGAAAAAAGGCTCATCCGCTTCCGGTACATTAAACTCTGACTGCGAATGCAGATCCACACCAAGAGGCGACAGGATCTGGTAAAACTCTTTCAGCTTTCCCTGATTATTGGAAGCCAGTACGATTTTTTTTGTCATTACAATCTGCTCAGCTTTCCAACAAACCAAGCACCTGCTTTTGTAGAGCGATCAAATCACTGATGCCGCTTTCAGCAAGGTCAAGCAATTGATTCATCGTTGCCCGATCAAACGCAGCACCTTCGGCTGTTCCCTGGACTTCAATAAAATGTCCGGCATCCGTCATTACAACATTCATGTCGGTATCGCAATTGGAATCCTCAAGATAATCAAGATCGAGCACAGGCAAACCCTGATACACACCGACCGACACCGCTGCGACAAAATGTTTCAGAGGAACCTGAGCAATCACACCATTGGCGACCAGTTTAGAGAATGCATCATAAGCAGCGACCATTGCGCCGGAAATGGCCGCCGTACGCGTTCCGCCATCCGCCTGAATCACATCACAATCGAGGTGCAATGTACGTTCGCCAAACGCATTCAGATCAAATGCAGCACGCAAAGAACGTCCGATCAGGCGCTGAATTTCCTGAGTGCGTCCGGATTGCTTGCCCTTTGCCGCTTCGCGATCCATGCGGGTATGGGTCGATCTTGGCAACATACCATATTCAGCAGTGAGCCAGCCCTGCCCTTTGCCCTTCAGAAAGCCCGGCACTTTATCTTCAATGCTGGCAGTACAAATAACACGGGTATCGCCAAACTCTATCAGTACTGAGCCCTCTGCATGCTTAGTAAAATGACGGCTGATCACAACAGGCCGCAAGGCTTCCGCTGCGCGGCCACTGGGGCGTTGAATATAAAACTGAGACATAATTAATCTTTAGAAGTAAGACGGGATGATTTATGGATCGCATTGCGAATTTCAGCAATGGCTTTTTCGATCTCTGCATCATTGAAAATATCGGGTTCTGCGTTATCCATAGCAACATCCGGATCAACAGGGGCCTGTATGGTAGTCGTAATAGAACCGATAGGTAAAGTATTGGTGGTGATAATAGAGGAATCCTCCAACCTGTTGTCTCCCTCCCACATCAGCGCCAGCGCTGTTGTGTTGTCGCTGTTTTTACCGGCAATACTGACCGCAGACCTGATCAGTTCCGGAATTGCACGAACGATCGTGTGCTCGTACAAACGCTGTGCAAGCATATGGTCCGGCAACATAGACCAGAAACCATCAGAACAAAGCAATATGATATCGCCGGGCTGCAGGGCAGCGCGCCGCGAAAGTTCAACGATGGGGGCATTCGGCGCCCCAAGACAGTTAAATAGCTTATTACGGTCGGGATGTGTATGACGTTCCGCCGGGTCAACTTTTCCCTGGGCAATCAGGGTTTCCAGACGGGAATGATCTTTCGTCCGCAATAATATCTGCCCCTGGCGCATCCAGTACAGACGGGAATCGCCGCAATGCGCCCAATACGCATAACCATTCTGAATCAGACAGGCAACAATCGTCGTGCGTGGTGTTTCCGGTAAATTATTTGTTGTGTGATAACGATGTATTTCCTGGTGTGCTGCTAAAAAACTGTCTTCCAGAAATCGTTCCGGACGTCCGACCAAAGGATGCGCCTGTTGCTGAAAAAGCGAACCTATCGTCTGCATGGCAATCGCTGCCGCCATCTCGCCCATGATATGACCACCCATACCATCAGCCAGCAGCAGCAAAATCGCATCGCGGGTAAAACTGTAACCCATACGATCCTGATTGACCTTGCGGCCGCCAATATGACTTTCTTGATAAACGGAAAAGCGCATGAACAGTAGTAATTATTAAGAAAAGAATGATGAATAAAAAAAGCTGACGCGACTATACCGGCTCACACATAATCAATTCAGTGTGCTCTCTTGTATTGTTGTATGGTCATTCTCTGGCTTTTTTTTCTGATATTTTTTAAAGAAAGTTGTGATTTTCAATTTTATTTTTTCGACAGCACTCAGCTCCGGTGCTGGCTGAGCTTTAATCGCCAGCGCTTTTTGCAACGCAAATACACTTTGCGGGCGCTCCAGCGGGTCCAGTTTCAGACACCAGCGAACAACTTCTATCAGCTCCGGCGAATACATCCCTTCCAGCTTACGGTAATGCGCCTCCATCTTGTCGTTGGTCTGGCGCTGATCGGCCGGCTGAGGAGGAGCGCCTATCATGCAGGCAAAAATAGAGGCTCCTATGCTATAGATATCGGTCCACGGGCCGAGGCTGCCGTTTTTCTGATATAACTCCGGCGCAGCAAATCCGGGGGTGTACATAGGATACAGTTTCGGAATATCGGTTTTTAATGTCTGGCGCGCAGCACCGAAATCGAGCAGTATCGGTGTACCATCGAGGCGCAGATAAATATTGGCAGGCTTCAGGTCAAGATGCAGCAGCTTGTTGGTGTGAACTTCACGCAAACCATTCATTACCTGATTAAACATACGGCGGATAAAGCGCTCGGAAACCAGCGGCTTTTCTCCCTTGTCACGGCGACGCAGAATATGCTCCTGCAATGATCTCCCTGACTCATATGCCATCACCATATACACCGTTTCATTCGCACGGAAAAAATTCACAACGCTGACCACATTCGGATGTGAGATGCGTGCCAGCGCCCTGCCTTCTTCGAAAAAGCATTTCAGACCGATGCGGTAAATCGGCAGATTTTCGTTTGAAATTGCTGGTACCAGCTCACCCTGCTGACGCAACGCAAGCGAACTAGGCAGGTACTCTTTGATAGCAACGGCATTGCCGTCTTCATCCGAAGCCAGATAAACGATACTGAAGCCGCCGGAAGCAATTTTCTTTACAATGCGGTAACCGGCGATTTCCAGTCCATCTGGCAAAGGCGCGTTATTTTGTGCTGCCATTGTTATTCCCATCCTTTAGACAAAAGCGATTGTGTGGATAATCGCACTGTTTGTAAAGACTATAATGGTTTGTAACAACTTCTTACGCCCTTTTGCGCCTATCAGCATATTCTCTATAAGGAAATAACTTGAGCATTTACAGCATGACTGGTTATGCGACCAGCACCCAGGAAACCGATGCGGGCACGATCACCATAGAAATCAAGAGCGTCAATTCCCGCTTTCTTGATCTGCAGTTCCGCATCAATGACGATTTCCGCTCCGTAGAATCCTTGTTCCGCGAAGCAATCTCGCGCAAGCTGGCGCGTGGCAAAGTTGAGTGTCGTTTCAGTTTTGGAAAAAAGACCAACGAAACCAGCAATAAAGCACTCAATACCACGGTGCTCGGACAGCTGGCTGCTTTTCAGAATAATCTGAAAACCCATTTTCCAGATGCAGCCCCATTTACAGTCAATGAACTATTGCGCTGGCCGGGCGTGATTGAGGAAGCGGAAATCAATGCTGAAAGCCTGCAGAATACGATCACCCGTAGCATAAACGACACATTAGATGCATTCATCACCAGTCGAGAACGTGAAGGCGCAGCGCTGGAACAGGTGCTCCTCAGCCGGGTGGCAGCGATGGAAGAAATCGTCGAAAGAATCACGCCGCTGATGCCGCAAATGTTGCAGCAATTTCAGCAGAAATCGATTGCACGTCTCGAAGAGGCGCTGGGATTAGCACAACCCGCCAATGGCAACGCCGCCGCCCAGACCATTACCCGCGAAGAAGCGTTCGACAGAATTCGTCAGGAAGTCACTGTTTACGGTATCCGCGTTGATGTCGCGGAAGAACTAGCCCGCTTATCCGCTCACCTGACAGAAACCCGCCACATCCTGAAAAAAGGCGGCCAGGTCGGTAAACGCCTGGATTTTATGATGCAGGAACTCAACCGCGAAGCGAATACACTGGGTTCCAAGGCTGCACTCAAAGAACTGGCTGATGCCTCCATGGAATTGAAACTGTTGATAGAACAAATGCGCGAGCAAGTACAAAACCTTGAATAACGCGGCACATTTGCTTATACTGCCGCCGATATTTTAAGAAGCGACAACGCCGGCGGCACACAATGCCGCCGTTGTGTTTTTATAACTCCGACTTCACGACGATACCATCCTGAGATCTCTATGCGCCCTATTACATCCACTGCAGGCAGCCTGTTTATTGTTGCGGCACCATCCGGTGCCGGCAAATCCACACTGGTGAATGCTTTACTGGCGCAGGAACCACAAATCAAGTTATCCATTTCGTCCACGACACGTCCTCCGCGTCCGGGCGAACAGGATGGCCGCGAATATCATTTCACGACCGTTGAAGACTTTATTGCGCGTGAAAAAGCCGGTGAATTTCTGGAGCATGCCGAGGTTCACGGTAATTACTACGGCACCTCCCGCGTGGTCATCGAGGAACAGATGCGGGCTGGTACAGATGTTTTGCTGGAGATTGACTGGCAAGGTGCGCAACAGGTACGCAAACAATTTCCCGACGCTGTCGGCATCTTCATTTTGCCACCATCCATTCCGGCTCTCGAAGAACGCCTCAAGAAACGGGGGCAGGATGAACCGCACGTGATTACACGCCGTATTTTGGCTGCTGGCGGAGAAATGGCGCACTCGCCTGAGTTCGAATATGTTATTATCAATCAGGACTTTACTACCGCATTGTCTGAATTGAACGCTATCGTTAAAGCGACCCGCTGCAGATTCACTCAACAGGCGGCACGGAACAGCGAATTGTTTGCCCAGCTTGGCATTCACGCCAATCCGGATTAATTCAGAAAAATTATTTGTATCATTTGTATTTAGGAAAAAACATGGCACGTATTACCATTGAAGACGCGTTAAAACAAATCCCTAACCGTTTCCAGCTGACTCTGTGTGCGACCTATCGCGCACGTCAGTTGCTGCAAGGTCACACGCCAAAAGTCGAAGCTAAAGATAAGCCGACTGTTGTTGCTCTGCGTGAAATCGCAGCGGGTAAAGTCGGTCTCGAGATGCTGAAAAAAGTTCCTATGTAATTCGCATCGCGCGAAGAATCAAAGTAACCACCTTCATCGGCCGGAAAAAACAGAATGAACGCAACAGAAACCTCTTCATCTCTGAGTAATCCGGCCGAATCTGATACTGCCGCGCCCCCGTCCGCCATTGCTCAGCAGAGCAGCGCAAAAAAAAACACTGTAACTACACCTGAGTCTCCGGTAAAGCCATCAACACCGGCGCCGGTCGTCGGCGTTGCCTCGACGACGGCACTGTCTGCCCGTCTGGCAGAATACATGTCGCCGGGCGATCTGAAGCTGATCAAGGAAGCCTATCGTTTTTCTGACGAAAAACACCTCGGTCAGGTGCGCAAATCAGGTGAACCTTATATATCGCATCCCATCGCTGTCGCCGAAATCTGTGCGGAATGGAAGCTGGATGTGCAAGCCATCATGGCGGCACTGCTGCATGACGTCATGGAAGATCAGGACGTCAAAAAAGAAGAGCTGATCGAGCGCTTCGGTGCGCCGGTCGCGACGCTGGTAGATGGTTTATCGAAACTTGAAAAGATAGAGTTCCAGAGCCAGATTGAGGCGCAGGCAGAAAATTTCCGCAAAATGTTGCTGGCGATGGCGCGCGATGTACGCGTTATTCTCGTCAAATTAGCGGACCGTCTGCACAATATGCGCACGCTGGGCGTGATGCGCTCGGAAAAAAAACGCCGCATTTCTCGCGAGACAATGGATGTCTATGTGCCTATTGCGCACAGACTTGGCCTCAACAATATTTACCGCGAATTACAGGATCTGGCATTCTCGCATCTGTATCCGATGCGTTACCGTACCCTGTCCAAAGCAGTAAAAGCCGCGCGGGGCAATCGGCGCGAGGTGGTCAGTAAAATTCTGGAAGCAGTGAAAAATTCGCTGAAAGAAGCAGGTCTGAAAGCAGAAGTCTATGGCCGCGAAAAAACCTTGTACGGTATTTACCGGAAAATGCAGGACAAACATCTGAGCTTTTCTCAGGTGCTTGATATTTACGGCTTTCGCATCGTCGTCGAAAATTTCCGCGAGAGTTATTACGCTCTCGGCACCCTGCATGCGCTCTACAAGCCTATGCCGGGCAAGTTTAAAGACTATATTGCCATTCCAAAAACCAACGGCTATCAATCGCTGCACACCACACTGATCGGTCCGTATGGCACTCCGGTTGAGTTTCAGATCCGCACCCAGGAAATGCACCGGATCGCTGAATCAGGCGTGGCAGCGCACTGGCTCTACAAAGATTCCGACGGCAGCCTGACCGATCTGCAGCAACGTACACATGCATGGCTGCAGTCTTTGCTCGATATCCAGAAACAGACCGGCGACTCAGCAGAATTTTTAGAACACGTGAAGATCGATCTGTTCCCCGATTCTGTCTATGTGTTCACACCGAAATCCAAGATTATCGCCCTGCCACGCGGCGCCACGGCGCTCGATTTTGCGTACAACATTCATACCGATATCGGCAATCAGGCGATCGCGACGCGTATCAATCACGAGCCGGTACCATTGCGCTCAGAATTAAAAAATGGAGACATCATCGAGATCATCACGTCGCCCGGCTCCCGCCCTATGCCGAACTGGCTGACGTATGTCCGTACCGGCAAAGCCCGTTCCGCAATCCGCCATTATCTGCGCACGATCAACCTGAATGAATCGACCGAACTCGGAAAACAATTACTCGCTCAGGCACTGGTGGCAGTTAACCTGAATCCGGAACTTCCACCCGCGCTGATCGATAAATTACTGAATGAATCGACGGCCAAAGAAATGGATGAAATCTATACCGACATCGGTATAGGTAAACGGATGGCGACGCTGGTGGCGCGGCACATTCTGGATCTGGTTGAAGACGATGCCCCCTTCCCATTCCAGCAATTCGGCGACAAGCAAAACTACAAGCGCGAGCCTGTCATTATTTACGGCAGCGAAGGTTTATCGGTGCAGCTGGCGCCGTGTTGTATGCCGATTCCCGGCGACAATATCATTGGTCAGCTGAAACGCGATCAGGGTCTGGTGGTGCATACCGATGACTGCGAGCATGCAAAACGTATGCATTTCAAAGAGCCGGACCGCTGGATCGATGTCACCTGGGGTGAAGAACTGAACCGCAGTTTTGATACCCGCATCGTCGTCACCGTCAACAATGAACGCGGCGCACTCGCACGTATCGCAGCAGGCATAGGCGAGTCAGAAGCAAATATCAGTTATGTGAATATGGAGGATGGTGACGCCAACGACATGACGCATATCCACTTCACCATTCAGGTCGAAGATCGCACCCATCTCGCGAAAATCATGCGCAGCATTAAACATCTGAATGGCGTCATCCGCGTTGTGCGCGTCTGACAACTCTGACACACCTGATTTATCCTGCCTGCCGACGTTTCCTTCCGTTTTCCGCGTAAAACTGCGCTTTTTAATATACTCCCCCTGTTTTTTGTGAAAACTCCCTGATTGCCAGCGAGTTGACTGGGCTTTCAAATATACCCCGGGGAGTATATTTGAATCGATTTTAAGCGCTGAACGAACACGGGCAGGCAAGCGCTGCGGCCACTTGCAGAATCAGCGTGCAACAGGCTTACTCAGATACACACACTAATCCATGCGCACAGCATCAGCAACACCGGATACGCTCAGATACAACAGAGCTTACCGGGCAAAGCTTAGTGCAATTTTTTATGCATGCGGCGCAAACCCAGCCAGACACAGACCGCAATCACCGGTATCAGGGTTCCGGTCAGCAGATCAGGATTGATTTCCAGCCCCATCGCCTTCAGACCTTTGCCGGTGTACAAAAATAAACCGGCGACGTAGTAACTGATCGCGGCGACAGACAAACCTTCGACGGCCTGCTGCAAGCGCAGCTGCTGTGCGGCGCGCGCGTTCAGGCTTTGCAGGATCTTGCGGTTTTGCTGTTCCTGTACGATGCCGACACGGGTACGCAATAAATCATTGGTATGTGCAATTCTGGCCGCCAGCGCTTCCTGTCTGCGTACAATCGCCTCACAGGTATGCATCGCCGGCGCAAGGCGACGTTCCATGAATTCTTCTATCGTCGGAATGCCGTCGATACGCGATTCGCGCAGCTCACCGATACGCGCATTCACCAGACTGAAATACGCTTTGGATGCAGAAAAACGATAGCTGTTTTCCAGCGCCAGCTTTTCTATGCGCGCCGCCAGATCAATGATCTGTCGTAAAACGCCCTGCTCCGCGTCCGTATCCGCCAACTCTCCATCAATGCCACTTGCCAGCGTCATGGTGGACGTGATCTGCACCAGTTCATTTTCAATGGCATTCAGCACGGGCGCTGCCGCCTGCGCCTGTGGCAACCCCAGCAAAGCAATCATGCGGTAGGTTTCTATTTCCAGTATGCGCTGCACGGTACGTCCCGCCTGCTGATCGAGAAAGCCCTGATCCTTGACGATGAAACGACTGAAGCCATCGGCCTGAATCAGGAAATCAGTCCAGACCTGACCACGGTCAATCACCTGACTGCCGACCAGCACACTGCCTTCAAACATCCCGCGCATCGCCGCCGTACCGACCGGAGGCGTGACATCAAGCGGGACAGCAGCCGGAATCAAAGCCACGTGTGCTGCCACCATGACTTTCCCCTGTAAACCGGCAAGCCATTGTTGGGGCACATGCCGTAACGGTACCTGCGCGAATACTTGTGCTATATCCGGCGCGGTATGGGCATTCAATGTGGACTCTTCCTGATTATCCAGAAATGTGTAGGTCGCAAATTCGGTATGACATTCCCATTTCAGACGGAAACGACCGAAATCATGAAAAAAATATTTCGCTTCACCGCCGGGACTGGCAACGCCGAAATATCCGCAAAACTGGCTGAGTATCTCTAATTGCAGGTGCAGATTATCACCACCGGTGCGACCCTGATTGTTCGCAAAAACGGCGATATGGGTCAGCACTTCCGGTGCATTCAGACGCAATGAAGGACGCGAATGTACTTCGGCCGCCAGCGGAATCCGCAAAGGATGATTGATATTGGTGTAGTTGAGCGCCATGATAGATGCCGTAAAAGTGTTCAATTAAATTCGCAGAACGCCGCTTATCCCGGAACAGATCAAGCTGGGTAAATAACGTCGAGTATCGTCAGTTCATCCACTCCCGCCGGGGTTTTCAGAATCACAGTATCACCGGTGCGTGCTTTGGTCAGCGCGCGGGCAACCGGAGAAATCCAGCTGATTTTTCCTTGTAACGGATCAAACTCATCAACACCGACGATGGTGATGGTGGTTTCTTCGCCTTTTAAATTTTCGTAAACAACGGTCGCACCGAAAAACACCTGATCGGAACCGTGATGCACGCGCGGATCAACCACTTCGGCGATATCCAGACGTTTACTTAAAAAGCGTATGCGGCGGTCGATTTCGCGCAGACGCCGCTTGCCGTAAATGTAATCACCGTTCTCGGAGCGGTCTCCGTTTGATGCAGCCCACGAGACAATACTCACCACTTCCGGGCGCTCGACGTCAATCAGACGCAGGAATTCATCTTTCATACGCTGATGACCTTCCGGCGTCATGTAATTTTTTGCGCCGGCGGGAATCGCAGGAGCACCAATCTCTTCGTCGTCTTCCTGTTCCGTTTCTTTTATAAAAGCTTTACTCATTTATTTTTATCTTCTGTCGAAGCAGATCAAATTAATCGTTATCTTCTTACCGCTGCTCTGCCATCCCTTATAAAATAAGCGATCGCGCTGTTCTGATCAATACTGAATCTGCATTGGCAGCAGTCGTCAGAGCGCGGATTCTGGCAAGTACCGGGACTTCTCACTGTAAAGCAAAACTCCCATAATAGCGAAAGTCTGAGAGAGAAATGGAATATGCATGGCTGAATATGCGTCAATTAAGTTAATGATTGTGGATGACCGCGTTGTGGTCAGAGAAGGAATCAAAGGAATCATCGCCGCCACTTCAGATATTGCGATCGTCGGCGAAGCAACCAACGGCCTGGAAGCTGTGCGCTTATCCAGAAAACTCGACTACCATGTCATGGTGCTCGACATCGCACTACCGGATAAAAACGGTATCGAAGTGCTGAAGCAAATCAAAGCAGAAAAACCGGAAGTGAATGTACTGATGTTCTCGAATTTTCGCGAAGACCAGTATGCGATACGCTGTCTGAAAGCGGGCGCATCCGGCTATCTGAATCAACATTGCAGCAGCGATGAATTCCTCGCTGCGATACGCCAGGTGGCTAACGGTTTGAAATATATCAGCACGGCACTGGCGCAGGACTTAGCCAACAACCTGAATCAGGAACATGAAGACGAACCCCATAAAGCCCTGTCAGACCGCGAATTTCAAACTCTGACCATGATTGCATCAGGTAAATCGGTCAGCGACATTGCCAAAGAATTATCATTGTCAGTAAAAACCATCAGTGAATACCGCTCAAGGATTTTGTTAAAGATGAAATTACGGCACAATGCAGAACTGACACACTACGCAATCAAGAACCAGCTTGTCGATTAGTATTTATTTTTGTTATTTACCGTTTATCGTTTCTGACCAGACTACATGTCGACCAAACCTCCTTCGTCACAACTCAAAAGTCCTTCAGACATTGCACGTGAGACCTTCCGTCAATTGGCGATACAGCGAATTGCGCCGACACCGGATGCCTACCGAAAACTGTATAACGAAGTTGCCGGCATCAACGAAGTAACAGCGACGACCGCTACAGAAACACAGGAGTCAGATAAGCCATCAGAAGCGGAAAATCTGCTCGCCAGCTTTGCCAGCAGCCTGCAGGCATCGCAAGGTGACTTGTCTACTTTTGGCCATCGCTTCAGCCGTGCCGTTAAAACCGGTAACTGGGATGATTACAGCAAAGGGCTGAAACTGCTGATGCAACGTATCGACAGACCTGTGTCAGGTCATCAGATCAGCCTCGTTGATCCGGCGCCATCCGGCAGCAACAATCCTGTGTCAGTCTCTTTAATCGACACACCGGAACAAGAAGACCCTTGCCGGCGCGTACTGAAAGACTTACTGTACCGGACGCTGACCTTAGCGCTGAGTTCCCTGCTCAAACCGAATCCCCCACTGGCGCTTGAGTCGGAAGCGCTGGGTCTGGCAGTCAGAGAAGCGAATAATGAACCAGAATTGAATCAGATTGCGACTCGCCTGAAACAACTTTGCTTTCAGATTGAATTGCAAAGCGGTGATAGTGGCGAACAACACGAATTATTGTTGCGCCTGTTTGACCTGTTGCTGACCAATATTCACGACCTGCTCGACAACGACAACTGGTTGCGCGGTCAGATTGAAGTTGTACAAAATCTGATCTCCGGCCCGATAGATCATCGTGCATTGCAGGAAGCAACCCGCAGTCTGAAAGATGTGATCTATAAACAGGGCGTGCTCAAAAACAGCATCGATGAATCGAATACTTCCGTCAAAAACATGATGACGGCATTTATCGACAGATTGAACGCGATGGCAAATAGTACCGACGTCTATCAGGACAAGATGGATGCCTATGCCAACAAAATCAGAAATACCAGTGACGCTAATGAAGTCAGCCTGATCATCAGTAACATTCTGGATGAAACGCGAGTCGTCCAGTCGGAAACACTCCGCTCACGGGACATCATCGTCGCCGCACAAAAAGAAGTGACGGAAGCAGCTGAAAAAATTAAAGGTCTGGAAAACAAACTGGCGCAGATGAGTGAACTGGTGCGCGAAGATCAGCTGACCGGTAGTCTGAACCGGCGCGGTATGGAAGATATCTTCGAGCGTGAAGCGGATCGTGCCGATCGCCGCAGCACACCGCTTTGCATTGCGATGCTGGATCTCGATAACTTCAAGAAACTCAATGATACTCACGGCCACAACGCCGGTGACGAAGCACTGGTGCATCTGGTGCGGGTGGTGAAACAAACCCTGCGTTCTATTGACGTTATCGCCCGCTGGGGCGGTGAAGAATTCATCATTATCATGCCGGAGACCGGCTTAGAAGAAGCAGCCCAGGCGATGGTCAGAGTGCAGCGCGAACTGACCAAACATTTCTTCACGGCAGATGAACAACGCCTGTTTATCACGTTCAGTGCCGGTGTTGCCCTTCGTATGCCACATGAATCTCAGGAATCGTTGGTCAAACGCGCAGACAAAGCAATGTATGAAGCAAAACAGTCAGGCAAAAATCGTGTCGTAAAAGCTAACTGAGACTGACAAAGCAACCTGTTCAGATCACCGATAAAAAAGGCCGCTGCACAGCGGCCTTTTGCATACGGTGATTCCGTTCAGTGATTCTATTCAGAAATACTGGCGACGAAGATTGTTAACGTTGCCGCTCAGAGTAATGAGTCTGGTCATACCTATCAGGTAATCCGTTTGAGGAAACCATCCGGTGCAACTGTGATCTGCAACTTATGTTGCATCGCTTTGTCGATTTCAAACTCGGGATGATTCTGAATATATTGATGCACTGCGGTTTTTGGACTGTTTCCCGGTGCCCACGGCCGTTGATCAAACACATCTGCCGGCACATCTTCGACAAAGGTATCAAACACCACGCAGTAGCTACCCTTGCTGACGAGCGGCGCATACGCTTCGAGTTCAGCCAGGACGTGTTCATGGGTATGATTCGAATCAAGAAAAACCATGATGCGCTGCTTACCTTCGGCCGCGGCACGTACTTGCGCAACAATATCCGGTGCCACGCTGGAACCTTGCAGCATCGTGATGCGTTTAGACATCGGGTGTTTCAAGATCGCCTGTTTGTTATGTTCACGGATATCGATATCAATGCCGAGTACATGCGCATCAGGATTTCCTCCGCAGGCAGCATTGAGCTCCAGCATTGATGCGGAGAAGATGATGGAGCCACCATGTGCGATTCCTGTCTCAATCACCAGATCAGGTTGTACCGTCCACATCAGTTCCTGCATTGCCAGTATGTCGATGGGGTTCTGGATAATCGGACGACCGAGCCACGAAAAATTATAGACATACTGTTTGCGCATACTCTGCTCCAGCCAGTCGCGGGACTGCGCCTGAAACGCATGGTCTTGCCCGAGTTGTTCTATGCGCGCTGCGCGTTCGGCTTCAAATTGCTGAATAGGGTTCATGGTGTCTCGCAATAGTGTGAGTAAAGTATTGGCAAATCCGTTGCCAGTTTGTGATGAGGCGCGCCACAAAGTGCGCTTGTTTTTGCAATATTAATGTCTGGAAATGAGATATCCGGTGCATTTTCCAGAAACTCGCAACGCACGCCCAGTTTTTGCAGGATCGCAGCAATATAGGCATTCGATACATTGACGCCGCTGGCCAGATTATAAATTCCGCATGTGCCATGCGATGCGATAACGGGCAGACAACGCACCACATCCTGTACCGCGATATAGTCTTTTTGCGATGCAGGCGAACTGCGAAAGACAACGCACTTGTCTTTCGCTGCCGATGTCAGCACATCAGACAGAAAATTCTGTGCTGGCATATGTAGTCCATAAACATTCGATAAACGAATGACCCGGACATCGCGCTGACTATTCAGACACAGGCTTTCTCCCATCAGCTTGGAGATGTTGTACAGATCGCCGGAAACGTGGGAGCGTACCTGTAACGCCGCCCCCTCATCCGTCGTGCTTGCCCCGGCATATACCCGCGTACTGGATAAGTAAGTCAAGCTCAGAAAAGAAGCCTGTTGCAATACGTTCGACAACAATGCGACATGCGCTTCCACCGTGTCATACGGCCGCTGACGAAAATCTGCCGTCAGACCAGCGCAGTAAAAGACATGTCCAAGATCACGTTGAAACAAGCTCACATCATCGCGCAAGGGCACATCGCAGGTCCAGCCAAGACTGCGCAATTGCGCCTGCAAATGGCGCCCGATAAATCCATGACCGCCAATCAGGGTGGCATGCATCGCTGCGGTCGGCACGCTCATTCACGCCACCCGACCCGACGTAAAGGAACGCCAACATTAATCGAAAAGGCTGGCACCTCAGAGCGCACAACTGAGCCCGCACCAATCACACAACCCTGGCGCAACACAGCGCCATCAAGAATCACGCAATTGGCACCAATCCAGACATCATCTTCAATCACAATGCCGCCCTTGCTTGGCAAAAAGCCCTGCTGATTGATCCGTCGGTTTTTATCCTGATACGCATGATTGACGGGGGCAAAAGTACAGTTTGCCGCGATCGCCACATCGTTGCCAATGCGAATGCCATTGCCGGTGTAAAGCACGCAACCGGAATTAATCGTGGTGCGCTCTCCGATCACGACATCACCGCTGCCGCCGGCGGGTTTGAATTTGACAAAGCTGTCGATACTGGACAACGCACCGATCACGATGCGGGTGCCGCGCACAGAATCTTCAATATCTGCCAGCCTGGAAATACGCGCATCGGGATGAATCTCGATCACAATAAACTCCTTTACAGAAGATGCAATTTTGGAATAGCGACCACGAAGCGGGCATTCCATTCTTTGACTGCAGCCAGATCATGCATGATTTCTTCCTGCAGGTTCCACGGCAAAATCAGAATTCTGTCAGGTTTATCGGCCAGCAAATGCGCCAGACTGACAATCGGAATCCGGCTACCGGGAAGAAACTTACCCTGCTTGTGCGGATTAATATCCACCACATAAGGCAATAAGTCAGGCCGGACGCCGGAAAAATTCAGCAAGGTGTTTCCTTTGGCAGCAGCACCGTAGGCGGCAACGCGCAGATTCTGGCGCTGGCAATCGAGCAGGAATTGCAAGAGATCGAATTTCGCCTGCTCCGCCCTGCTTTGCACATCACGGTAAAACGGCAGCGCATTCATACCGGCATCACGTTCTTTAGCGAGAATATCGCCAACGCCAGGCTGCACGGCTCTGGCTTTTACATCTAAGCGTTGCGCCAGCACACGCAAACTGCCGCCATGTGTAGGCCATTCCTGGACATCAATGATCTGCAAACCATTGCGCTCGAATATGGTTTGCACTGAATGCAAAGACAAATACGAATAATGCTCGTGATACGCGGTATCAAACTGATTTTGCTGCACCATGTTTAAGAGGTGCGGAAACTCAAAACTAGCCACGCCCTCGGGTTTTAACAATAGCGCGAATCCGGCGACGAAGTCATTGATATCAGGTACATGTGCAAGCACGTTGTTCGCCACAGTCAAATCTGCCGACTGCCCTTGCGCGACCAGTTCTGCGGCAAGCTCACGCCCGAAAAAGCGCTCAACTACCGGAATACCTTTGGCTCGCGCAGCATTGGCGGTGCTGTGCGTAGGCTCAATACCCAGACAAGGAATGTCTGCCGCCTTTACATATTGCAGCAGATAGCCATCATTCGCCGCCACTTCCACCACCAGACTCTGGGAATCAAGCGCCAGCTGCGCACGCATGGTCGCGACAAATTGTTCAGCATGACGCAACCAGCTCGACGAACATGAACTGAAATAGGCATAGTCCGCATCAAACAGATTTTCACGTCCGGTAAAATCCAGCGTCTGTACCAGCCAGCATGCATCGCACACCATCAGTGTCAATGGCAGCCAGACTTCAGCCTGATGCAATGCTTCCGCAGTCAGGTAAGCGTTCGACGGCGGCGCGCTCCCCAGATCCAGAAAAGGCTGTGTCAGAGCCTGACCACAATGCCGACATTTCATACGCTCACTCCCTCAAAATCATCATCCAGCAACAGCCACTGCCGGTCTTTGTCAGACATCGCCGTCACAGGCAAAGGCCAGCCTATCGCCAGCCGCTCGTCAAACACATTCAAGCCCATTTCCGCCGTCGGCTGATAGGCGTGACTATGGCAATACAACATTTCCACATGATCTGTGAGTGTCTGAAAACCATGCGCAAACCCTTGTGGTATCAGGAATGAGCGCTTATTCTCGGCAGACAGCACTTCGGCATGCCATTGCAAAAACGTAGGGGAATCTTTACGCAGATCGACGGCGACATCCCAGACCGCTCCTTGCAGGCAAGTAATCAGTTTCATTTCGGCGTGAGGGGGCAATTGCAAATGCAAGCCGCGCACACTGCCCTTTTCCAGCGTCTGAGTGTGATTCACTTGCGCGACACCTTGCGTCCAACCGAATTCCACCAGTTCGTCTGCGCAAAATAGACGCTGAAAATAGCCGCGCGCATCCGCCAGCGGCCGTCGCTGCAAGAGCGACAAACCGATGATCGGTGTCGTCAACAGTTCAAATCGTTGTGCCATACATTTTTATCTTCATCAGCCCGGCATTCCCTATCTAATTTAGCGTTACAACTGTCTGTTTTCATATACTCCCCCCACTTTTGAGAAATTCCGCTCTCATCTCCTTGAAAATAAAGGAGCCTGGAATATACCCCCGGGAGTATATAGGAAGCCATTTTCCTGCTTTTTTCCCTCGTTCTACTTACTTTTGCGCCGGATATTCTGCCCGCATCCTTATTCTGTACCGAGTAAAAATGCGTCCAGATCGCGCTCGCACAAATCGCTGGCGCTCAGACCCTGCTCAAAATCGCGATACCAGCACATCGTGCGGCGCACCGCATTCTGTAAATCCCAGCGTGCGCGTATACCTAATTCCCGCCGCGCCTTGCTGACATCCAGCGCCAGCAGACCTGCTTCATGTGGCCCGCTGATATCACGCGCGAAATCGACCTCTCCGCCGCCATAAGCGCCCTGCGCCAGTTCAACAACCTCACGCACGGTGGCGACTTCGTCCGGCCCAAAATTCCAGGCTTCGCCCAGCCCCGGTAAATGATAAGCCCGTTGCGCCAGGGTCAGATACGCCGAGACGGGCTCCAGTACATGTTGCCATGGTCGCACTGATTCCGGACGACGTATCTGCAGACGTTGATGCCTTTGCCATGCCCGCACTGCGTCCGGCAGCAAACGATCTTCCGACCAGTCGCCGCCACCGATGACATTGCCCGCTCTGGCAACCGCCACCGTCACGCCTTGCTCGGCCAGAAACGCCGAGCGATAACTCGCAATTACCAGCTCAGACGCCGCTTTACTCGCGCTGTACGGATCATGTCCACCCAGTTCAGCGGTTTCCGGATAGGGCGTCAGTAATTCGCGGTTACGGTAGACTTTGTCGGTCGTCACCATCAGTGCCAAGCGGACACTGTCGATGCCGCGCAAAGCATCCAGCACGTTGGCGGTGCCCATCACGTTGCTTGAAAAGGTATCGAGCGGATCTTGATAACTGGGCCGCACCAGCGCCTGCGCCGCCAGATGCAAAACGATTTCCGGCTGACCTTCGGCCACGATCTGACGCACCAGCGCAGCATCACGGATGTCACCGATGTGACTTTGCATACGCCCGGCCAACCCAAGCGCATCGAATAAATCCGGAGAGGTACGCGGTGCCAGCGCCAGACCAGTCACCGTCGCGCCCATGCGCAGCAACCAGAAAGCCAGCCAGGCGCCTTTAAAACCAGTGTGCCCGGTCAGCAAGACCCGTCGCCCCTGCCAGAAACTGGGTTCAGGTGCAGGAAATGCGCTGATAGTCCCGGGACTAACTACGTCGCGATTTACCATGTTCGCCATGGCGCCTGCCCTGATTGCCATAAATCTTCCAACAGATTTTTCTCGCGCAGCGTATCCATAGGCTGCCAGAAACCGGCGTGTTCGTAGGCCATGAGTTGCTGTTGCTGAGCTAATCTGGCCAAGGGTTCCGCTTCCCAGCTGACGCTGTCGTCAGCGATAAAATCAAGCACTTTGGGAGACAGCACAAAATAACCGCCATTGATCCAGCCGCCATCGCCGCGAGGTTTTTCCGTAAAACCGGCGACCTGATCGCCGACACGCTCCAGCGCACCGTAGCGCCCTGGTGGCAATACCGCCGTTACAGTCGCAAGCTTGCCGTGATTTTTATGAAATGCGATCGAGGCAGCGATATCGAGATCAGAAACACCATCGCCATACGTGAAGCAAAATGCCTCCTCGTCCTGTACGTAACGCGCGACACGTTTGAGCCGCCCGCCTGTCATCGTGTCTTCGCCTGTATCCACCAGCGTGACCTTCCAGGGTTCGGCATGTCTTTCGTGGACCTCCATGCGATTGTGCTGCATATCGAAGGTGACATCTGACATATGCAAAAAGTAGTTCGCAAAATACTCTTTGATCAGATAGCCCTTGTAGCCACAGCAGATCACAAATTCATTCACACCATGCGCAGAGTAGCTCTTCATGATGTGCCACAAAATCGGATGACCGCCGATTTCTATCATCGGCTTGGGCTTGAGATGGGTTTCTTCTGATATCCGCGTTCCCAGACCACCCGCCAGAATCACTGCTTTCATTGCGCATTCTCCTTGCAATAGATCTCCCACATGCCGCGATAGGCTTTCTCCACATCGCGGGCAAAACCCTCTTCATCCATCAAAGGGGAGGCTTCCATCTCGGCGCGTAATGTCTGCCGTAAATGCACAAGGCCATCGATATCATGCGCGAGGATCAGCGCTTTCTGCGCATATTCCATTTCAGTTTGCGCTACCCATTCGTCGCGCCCCAGCGCTCTTAACACACTGGCGCCGATACGGCCGACCGATGGACGATCTGCCAGGGTGATGAAAGGTATTCCCATATACGCACTCTCCAGCAGCGTTGTACCGGAATTATGCGGAAAACAGTCCAGGCCAATATCGATTTGTTTTAACACTTCCCATGACGGGCTGGTAAAACCGATCTCCAGCCTTGAACGGTCGATACCATATTGCATGAAACGCGACGCCATTTCATCCTGCACTTTGACGTCTTTAAAATCACCACTGTTGATAATCAGTCGGGAATTCGGCATCGCATCTAATATTGCTGACCAGACCTTCACTACTTTATGATTGATACGAACTGAGCGCGACAGACTGCCAAAAGTAATCACACCTGTTTCCAGCACCGGTGGCGGCACCAGCTCTGCTTTACGGACATCCGGACGATAGGTATAAGCCGGCCCATCCAGACACCAGACTTTTTCAGAAAACAGGTGGGCACAGTTATCGGTGACAGTGGCTTTGTCGGTCAGGTAATAATCAATCGCGGTCAAACCCGTGGTGTAGCCGTATTCCAGCCAGTGAAGGGAGACCGGTGCAGGTTTGCGCGCAAAGACGCCGAGGCGATTGCTGTTTGTGTGTCCGGCAACGTCGATCAACACGTCAATGCCGTCTGCACGGATACGTTCTGCCAGTTCTGCATCGGTCATTTCGCGGGTGTAAATCCAGTGGTCAACCGACTTTTTATAATATTCCGTTGTTTCATCTTCAAACGGCGGATTCGCATAGGCATAAACCTCGACCTGACTTTTATCGTGTTTTTCAAGCAAAGGCAGCAGAAAATATTTACAGACCTGGTTATAAAACGCCTGCGCGACATACCCTACCTTCAAACGTTTATTCGGATCGCGTACGTTATCAAAAGGACGCCAGAAGACCTTATTGGGCAAACCAAAACGTTGATCGAAATCCTGATACGCGCCGAAAATCACTTCCGCCGGCAAATCCGGGTGGTAATTTAAACAGAACAATAAATTACTGAATATTTTGCGATTAAACGACGACTGGGAGTCTTTTTTAAATGACAGCGCCCGCATGTAGGCTTCGATTGCGGGATCAAGATGATTAGCCTCGCGCAGGGCATCGCCGTAGCCACCCCAGAATTCCGGGATATTCGCACAACGGTCCATCGCTTCATTGCCGCACTCAATCGCGCGCTGTACCTCACCATTTTGTCTCAGGGCATCAATCAGATTCGGGTACACCTGAATCAGATCGGGCTGCAATTCCAGCGCGCGATAAAAACATTTAATCCCCTCGGCACATTGCGCATTCTCACGATAAGCCAGCCCCAGATTATTATGAACATAAGCCAGACCGGGATTAAGGCGTACGGCGGTTTGTAATGCCTCAATCGCTGCCTCAGTCTGCCCTATCATCCGTAAGGCGTTACCGAGATTATTCTGCGCCACCACCATTTCCGGATCAAGCGAGACTGCTTTTTTTAGATAAGTGGTGGCCTCAGCACAGCGTTCCAGAGATATCAAAGCGTTGCCGATATTTGCCAGCACATGAGGATTGTTCGGTAATAGCGCGACCGCATGTTGAAGCGCATCGTAGGCTTCGGAATATTTTCCCTGCTCCAGACGGCTGATGCCAAGATAATCCCAGGCAATGCCATCTTTAGGATTAAATGCAGTCAGCCACAGACTTGCGGCTTCCAATTGTTCAAAAGAACGACTCTGTATATACCGATTGAGCACCTGATAATAAGCATGCTTATCTGCATTGAATTGCTGCGCTCCGGTAAACGCTTTTTGCAAAAACTGCAGTGATTCTTCGTTGAGTCCGGCTTCAAAAGCCAGTTTGGCGAGAAAGTAATTGGCATCCTGATGTAAAGGGTATTGCTGCACTATCCTTAAACACAGCGCTTTTGCTTTTTCTGGCTGATTTGCCTTGTATAAAGCTTTTGCTTCTTTAAATGCATTTCCCGGATGCAAACCAGCTTTACTCATTATGTGTCCTCTTTAAGGTGGCAAAGACCAACAACATGACTAAAAAATAATGTTTTTGGACATGATGGCTACTAAAATTCATTTTAAATGGAAAAAAGTAATTGCTTAAGCCTGAATAAAGGGGTGAAAGATATTTAAATTAAGCCCTCAAGAAATTTTAAAAGCTGTCGTTGAGCGGAATATGGGAGAAAACTTAAGCAAAAAAAATAGTATTTATTTGCGGAAACTAGCTAAAAGTTTTTGATTCGCGTCCGTAACCCTTCACAACGGCGGTGCAACAGTCAACAGACAGACCGAAGTTTGAGGTTTTAACGCCGAATTTAATAACTTAGGTAAGGAGTATCAAAATGGCTTCATATATCAATACCAATATTGCATCCATGAATGCACAACGCAGCCTGACTACATCTCAAGGCTCACTGCAAACATCCATGCAACGTCTCTCATCCGGTCTGCGTATTAACAGCGCAAAAGACGACTCCGCTGGTCTCGCAATTTCCCAACGTATGACTTCGCAGCTGAATGGTCAAAACCAAGCTGCACGTAATGCAAATGACGGTATTTCCCTGGCTCAGACAGCTGAGGGCGATCTGCAACAAATCGGTTCCAACTTACAACGTATTCGTGACCTGGCAGTTCAGGCAGCCAACGGTTCTAACAGTGCATCAGACCGCGCATCCCTGAATAACGAAGCCAGCCAGCTGATCTCCGAGATCAACCGTGTTGCAAGCTCTTCTAACTTCAACGGCGTAAATCTGCTGGACGGTAGTTTCGCCAACCAAACTTTCCAGGTTGGTGCTAACGGCAGTGCAAACGATCAAATCAGTATCTCATCAATTGCAAGCGCTAAATCTTCGGCTCTTGGTGTCGGCTCCACATCCAGCTACAAAGCAACCGTAGCAGGCGCAGGTGCTGTAACTACAACAGCGCTGGCATCCGGTGACTTATCCATCAATGGTTACCAAGTCGGTAAATCTGTTAGTGACGGTGTTTCCTTCTCTAACGCAGATGGTAGTGGTATCGCTAAAGCAGCGGCAATTAATGCGATCAGCGGTCAGACTGGTGTCACTGCAACAGTGGGTGCAACATCAGTTGCCGGTACAGCATCTACCAGTGCGACAGCAATTGCTTCCGGCGACATCACAATTAACGGTGTCAATCTGGGTGCATTGAGCGCCTCGACTTCCGGTGCTCAACGCGGTGCGCAAGTTGCTGCTGCTGTTAATGCGATCAGCTCTCAAACAGGCGTAACAGCAACATTTGACACATCGACTGGTGCAGTTGCCCTGTCAGCTGCTGACGGACGCAATATCACTGTGACAGCTAGTACAAATGCTGCAGCTGCGGCTGCGAATACAGGTATCACTGTATCGGCAACTGGTGCAACAGACATTGCAACATCAACACTGTCTCTGTCGTCGACCAGCTCTGCTGGTATCACTCTGGCAAACGGTACAGGTACCGGTCTGACAGCGGCAAACCTGACAGGTGGCTTTACTTCAGCAGCAGTTACTGTTGGTGCAGGTGTATCTTCTCTGAACCTGAGTACAGCAGCAGGAGCGCAATCAGCTCTGGCGACCATCGATTCGGCGATTGCATCAGTCAATAGTTCCCGTGCTGCTCTGGGTGCGATACAAAACCGCTTTACCTCTGCTGTGAACAGCTTGCAAACATCACAAGAGAACCTGGCTTCTGCACGTAGCCGTATTCAAGATGCTGACTTCGCATCAGAAACAGCAAATATGACTCGCGCTCAAGTGTTGCAACAAGCTGGTACTGCAATTTTGGCTCAAGCTAACTCATTACCTAACGGTGTTCTCGCACTGCTGCGTTAATCAATAGCTTCTGTTTTCTATTGATGTAGATAATTCCCCTGATCAGTTATGATCAGGGGAATCTAACTTTGAAGGAAATGATCATGGACATCCCATCGATTGGCAACCCGCCTCAATCGGGGCAATTGATCAGCGACAAAAGCGCTGTCGTCAGCACGCGCTCAGCCCCTCCTGCCAATAACATCAGCACGACTACGGCAACTGCCGCCGACAAGGCTGATAACAAAAAGTTTGACAGCACCGAAGTTAATAAAGCGATTGCTCATATTAATGATGCGTTGCAGACCCGCTCACAGGATTTGCGCTTCAGCGTTGATACTGACAGTAAGCGTGTCGTTGTCAAAATTATTGATCAACAAACCAATCAGGTATTACGCCAGATCCCTACGGAAGAGGCACTTGAAATATCTAAATCCTTAGATAAATTAAAGGGATTACTCATTAAGAACGAAGCTTAATCAGTAACGATCTTTTTAAAATAGCAGGTAAAAACCCTTCTTTCATCTCAATTGAACAAGAATCAGATTTGATATAGTAAGGACCTCAAAAGGAGAATTATTGTGACCATACAATCCACCGGTGTAGGTTCTGGGCTAGATGTAAATACCATCGTCAGCAAGCTCATGGCCATTGAGAGTCTGCCGCTAGCATCGATTCAAAAAAAACAAACCAGCTATCAGGCGGATGTCACTGCGTTAGGTGCGTTAAGTGGCTCAGTCAGCTCCTTCCAGTCCTCCCTGATTGCACTGAGCAGTGCGTCCACCTTCGAAACACTGGCAGCTACAGCGAGTGATACCGCCGTTGCCTCAGTCAGTGCAAGCAGCACCGCAAGCGTCGGAACTTACAACGTCAATGTGACGCAACTTGCGCAGTCTCAGACGATATCCAGCGCTGGTCAGGTGAATACCACAGCCGCTATCGGAAGCGGTGCAAGCACAACATTAAGTTTTCAGTTCGGCACCATTTCAGGTGGAACTCAGACCGGCGGTATCTATAGCGGCGCGACATTTACACAAGATGCAAGCCAGGCAACCGGTACCGTAACAATTGATAGCTCGAATAACTCGTTGCAAGGTATACGCGACGCTATTAATAGTGCAAAAATCGGCGTGAACGCGTCCATCGTTGGCGATGGCAGCGCAACCCCTTACCACTTAGTACTGAGTTCAGCATCAACAGGGGCTACATCGAGCCTGAAAATCAGCGTTTCCGGAGATGCAAATCTGCAAAATCTGCTTGCTTATGATCCTACCGGAACTCAAAATTTTAAAGAAGTTACTACTGGTCAGAATGCCAACCTCACCGTCAACGGTATTGCTGTCTCCAGCGCGAGCAATAAGGTAGCAACCGCGATTCAAGGGGTGACTATCACCGCACAGAAAACAGGCACCACATCAATTACGGTCAATACCAACACATCTGCGGTACAAAATAGCATTAACTCTTTTGTTTCTGCCTACAACAGTCTGAACAGTACCATTTCACAACTGACATCGTATAATCCGACGACCAAAGTTGCAGGGGCTTTACTTGGCGATCCAACGACCCAGGCAATCCAGAATCAGATACGAAATACGTTATCAACAGCCGTCAATGGTCTGGGTGGCGGATTCACAAGCCTGGCACAGATTGGTATCAGCTTTCAAAAAGACGGTTCTTTGGCTGTTGACTCCTCGAAACTTCAAACCGCATTAACAAATAATTTCAATGATGTTGGCGGATTATTTGCAGCGATGGGAAAAACGACGGACAGCCTGACCAGTCTGTCCGGGTCAACGGCAGCAACGCAGCCTGGAGACTATGCTGTTAAAGTAACCCAAATCGCGACTCAAGGCGTACTGACAGGTGATGTCAACTTAAACGCCGGACCAACGACGATTGCCGCCGGAACAAAAATCGATGTCAAAATTGACGGTCTTTCTGGTACCGTGAGTCTAGCGGCAGGCGACTACACTGCAACCCAACTGGCCTCGATGATACAGTCATCGATTAATGGTACCGCCAGTTTTTCTAACGCAGGTGTATCGGTTACGACCTCGATCGACAGCAATGGCTTTCTTAACATTACATCCGGCAGTTTCGGCAGTGCATCCAATGTCAGTCTGACCAGTAATGCCGGAACAAGCATCACTGCCTTGACTGGAACCGTCAGCACGGGAACAACCGGTAAAAATGTTGCCGGCACATTCAATGGCATTTCTGCAACAGGCTCAGGTCAGATACTAACTGGCGCATCAGGATCTCCGTCTGAAGGCCTGCAAATTGTTGTCAACGGCGGCGCAACCGGTGACCGTGGCAAAGTCAGTTTCTCCCAGGGTTATGCATACAAACTGAACAATCTTGTCACTAGCTTTCTTGGAACGACCGGTACGATCAGCAGTGCGACAAAAGGCATTAACAGTACACTGACATCATTGCAAAAACAGACGGATGACCTTAATGCTCGTCTGCTTAAAACCCAGGCTCGCTTACAAGCACAATATTCATCACTGGACACCGTTATCTCGAATTTAAATGCTACACAAAGCTTTTTAACCGCTCAAATCGGCATATTGAACGGCACAACGAACAAGTAACTCATATTTAGAATACTCAAAGGACTAGCTATGTTTGGCTCATCAAAATCCTATGGTGCAAGCGCATATACAAAAATTGGTGTGGAAACTGGCGTCATAGCTGCCAGTCCCCACAAACTGATCGTCATGTTGTTTGACGGTGCGATCACTGCAATTGGAAATGCACTTCAGCAAATGCAGAAAGGAGAAATCGCCGCGAAAGGAAAGTCTATTTCTCACGCCATTTCTATTATTGATAACGGCTTGCGTGCAAGTCTGGATAAGCGGGTAGGCGGTGAAATCGCGTTGAATCTCGATGCGCTGTACGAATATATGAGCAGACAGCTGTTGCTGGCTAATCTGAATAAAGATGAAGGAAAGTTACTGGAAGTACAAAACTTATTGCGCGATCTGAAGCAAACTTGGGAAACCATTGAGCCCGTTGCTCAGCAACCGGCGGCACCTGCTGTCAGCGAACACGATCCATTACAACCACGACAAGTTCACGTTTTTGAGGCCTGATTCATAATGGAAAGCATAGAAATTATTACATTGTACGAACATATCGCCGTTATCACCGATAAAATGTTGAATGCTGCGCGTAACCGTGACTGGGAACGGTTGACAGAGCTGGAAAACGATTGCAGCTCCAAGGTTCAAAAAATTCGCGATAATGAGAGTCCGGCAATACTCCCCCCTGAACTCAAAGAAAGAAAAATTCGCGTCATCAAAAAAATACTGGCTGACGACAGAGAAATTCGTGACATTACAGAACCATGGATGGCCGAATTATCTAATCTGATGAGAGCGTCAAGTGCCGAACGTAAATTGAACCATGCTTATGGAGTCGCAAATTCAGCGTAACTGACATGCCTTATCGCCTCGATAACTCGATCACGACTGCCGATATCGAGGCGACATCGGCAAGTGCGGGACTCAATTCGCTCAGGCAGGAAGTTGCCTCAAAACTCGCGCAGCTCGTCGTGGGTCAACAACTCAACGGAGAAGTCCTTAGCCGGCAAAAAGATGGAAGCTTTAACGTCCGGGTTGCCAACCTGAGTGTTCGCATGCAACTTCCGGAGGGCGTGCATGAAGGTGATTCCGTCTCCTTGCGCTTAATTTCAACCGATCCAAGACCGACTTTTGCCTTAGAAAGCAGACAACAGAGCGTAGAAAATTTCATTACAGAACAAACCTACACACCGGGAAAAAAAACGCTTTCTGATTTTTCTGCTTCACCCCAGCCAAGACTGGAAGAGACTAACAAGTTAGTTTCTGCAAAAGCAATCCTCCAGGCCACTACCGGCCCTCTTGCTCCGGACAGCGGCATTCACACTGATAGCAGCGTTACCACATTAAGCAACGCCAGCAAACTGATAGGTACTATCCTTCAAGCTGATAACGACAACGCCGAAAGCAGTGCTATTGTCGGGAAAACCGCGATACTAAACACACAATCAGATTTAAACAACATCGAAAAAACAGCCGTATTATTAGAAAAAAAAATCAGCCAGAGCGGCCTGTTTTACGAATCTCATCTTGCTGAATGGATAGACGGGAAAAAGAATATCAGCGATTTGAAAACCGAGCCTCAGTCAGTACTCTCAGCACTGAGCCAGAATGTTAGCGGCGAAGAAAATAGTCTTATTTCAGGCAATAAAGAAATCATTCAGCTCATCCAGCAGCAGTTACGTACACTGGAAGATCAAAGCATTCGTTGGCAAGGCGAACTGTTTCCGGGGCAGTATATAAAATGGGAAATCAAGAGAGAGAAACCCTCTGAACAAACCAAAGGATCATTACCCGAGGATAATATTCACTGGCAAAGCACAGTAAAGTTTGATTTACCCTCTTTGGGCGTAGTTTCGGCGACGTTTAATTTTCACGCGAATCATTTGAGTCTGAGCATCAATGCAGAAAAAGAAGATACGGTGAACACGCTAAGAACGTACGCAGGACAACTTTCATCTTCCCTTTCTTCTTTGGATACGATTCTGGATAGCCTCAGTGTCAGAAAAGATGACAGCAAATAAACCCACCGATAAGCACGCCGTCGCCCTCGCCTACCATAGCGGAGACAGCGCTCCTCGTGTTGTCGCCAAAGGCAAAGGTATCATTGCCGAAGAGATAATCGCCCGTGCAAAAGAGCACGGAGTTCACGTACACGAATCAAAAGAGTTGGTATCGTTATTAATGAAAGTTGATCTCGATGAAAACATCCCTCCGGTTCTGTATATCGCGGTTGCAGAACTGCTCGCTTGGCTTTACCATATCGACACCGAAAAGTCTGGTATCACTCATCAGACGCAAGCTTCAGCCCCTGCTATTTCAAAATTTTGACAGATAAGAGCAAATAAACACATGCAATCCCCTCCTTCTCTCGGGACTGAAAACCAAAGTCCATTCCAGGTTGACTCCCGCCGGGAAATTATCTCCCTGTTGCGCGGTCTGAAAGATAGCAACCAGTTCATCAGCATGTTGATTCATGATGGAGCTGAGGTGTTTATCACATCGATTCTGGACGTCGACGATAGCAATAATACTGTTACCGTTGACTCTGCTCCCGGGCAATTAGCGAATCAAAGAATAGTTGAAGCACATCGGGTTTCATTTGAGGGATTATTAGATAAAATCGGTATCCAATTTTCAACAACGGGCGTACATCTTGCCAATTTTGAAAATCGTCCCGCTTTGCAATTCAGCATTCCATCGAGTCTGATCAGACTGCAACGGCGTGAGTATTACCGGATTAACACACCTGTCTCCACGCCAATAAAAGTAGGTTTCCCTGTCGAACTGAATAATAAGCCTGAAGTCTTAAAATTATCATTGGTTGATATCAGTTGCGGTGGTATTGCGGTGCTGGACGAAAGGAAGATACTTGATTGCACACCGGGAAAAATCTACGAACATTGCACACTGGAATTACCAACGATCGGTACGATTGACGTCACAATGGAAATCAGAAACTCCCAAGATCTGGTTTTATTAAATGGAAAAACGAATCGTCGTATTGGTTGTCAGTTTTCAAATTTATCTAATTCTGTGCTGACCAGCGTTCAACGCTACATCATGAAATTAGAAAGAGAGCGGAATTCCAAATTGACTGGAATCCGCTGATACACCATCACTTCAGTTGTTTTCAGGATCAAATCTGCATATTCATGATGTCATGATATGCAGTGACTAATTTATTCCTGACTTGTACAGTCGTCTGAAATGAAATGTTTGCTTTTTGCATAGAGATCATGACGTCAGACAAACTGACTTTATCATCTCCCATCGCAAATTTTTCTCCCAATTGTTGCGACGTCAGCTGAACCTTGTTCACCTGATCCAGGGACGCTTTGAGTGCATCAGCAAAATCTAAGCGCTTAGGCGCATCGCTCTCTTCAGCGCGGTGGATGCCTGCCCCCGCCTCCATTTTTGCAGCCGTCGCTTTTAACTGAGCAACCATTGCATCAATGCGACTGCTGTCAATGCCAGCCATTTTCATACATTCTCCATCGTCAATAAAGATTGATCTGGCATCTACCTTATCATTTGGAAAATTCTTCATTTCGATAATAAGATGGACAAATGCATGCTTGCTCCTCTGATTGAAATTTGGAATCCAGTGCAAAATCGGTAGTAAGGAAAAAACCAAAATGGCTTCATAACATGACGCAAACAGACTTCTCATTTTTCAATGCTGATCAGGTGATTTATGGCGACCGCTGAAAATATGATCATGGCTCCGGATGAGCTTGCGGAACCTAAAAAAATATTCGGGATACCACAAACGCCAGGCGTCCGTACAGCGATGCTGTCAGCAGGTGCGGCACTGATACTGGCAATCATGGCCGGTATCTGGCTGTGGGGGCAACAACCTGAATATAAAGTTTTATTTTCAAACTTTAACGACAGGGATGGCGGCGCTATCGTCGCATCTCTGCAGCAAATGAACGTTCCGTATAAATACTCGGAAAGCGGTACCGCAATTCTGGTACCTGCAAGCCAGGTACATGATGCCCGTCTGAAACTCGCGTCACAGGGCTTACCCAAGGGCGGCAATGTTGGTTTTGAATTAATGGAAAATCAGAAGCTCGGGATTTCGCAGTTTCTTGAGCAAGTCAATTTTCAACGCGCACTCGAAGGTGAATTAGCGCGCTCAATTCAGGCGGTCTCTGCTGTGCAGTCAGCAAGAGTACATCTTGCCATCCCTAAGTCTTCTGTTTTCATACGTGATCAGCAAAAACCAACGGCATCCGTGCTATTGAACTTGTATCCCAGCCGGGTCCTGGACCAACAACAAGTCAGCGCAATTCTGCATCTGGTTGCCAGCAGCGTTCCGGAACTGTCAACGAAAAATGTATCGATCGTCGATCAAAACGGTAATTTGCTTTCGGATATGAATAAGCAAGCCGGGAGCAATAACCTGGATCCGTCGCAGCTTAAATACGTGCAGGAGTTCCAACAAAATATCGTCAAACGCATCGAATCTATTATTTCACCTATAGTCGGCGCCAATAATGTCCGCGCAGAGGCAAGTGCAGACATCGATTTTTCCAAAAGTGAACAAGCTGCAGAAAGTTACCGCCCTAATTCACCGCCCGAAGCATCCACGATACGCAGTCAGCAATCCAGTGAGAGCTACAGCAAAAATAACAATGCATCCGGTATTCCAGGCTCACTGACAAATCAGCCGCCGGTGCCCGTCACCGCGCCAATCGTAGCCAGCGGCGCAGCAACATCAACGTCAGCATCCAATACCGGACTGGTACAAAAAGACTCAACTATCAACTATGAGGTTGATAAAACCATACGTTACACACAGCAGGGAATGGGAGGCGTGAAGCGGCTGTCCGTAGCGGTTGTTGTGAACTATAAGAACGAAACGGATAAATCCGGAAAAATCATATCAAGACCGCTAACGGATATTGAAAAAACACAGATTACCGATCTGGCACGTGAAGCGATGGGATTTAATAAAGACCGGGGTGACACGCTGAATGTTGTTAATAGCCCATTTGCCGGTCCGGAAAAAGAAACTATAGTGGAAGTACCATTCTGGAAACAGCCGGAAACCATACAATTAGTAAAAGAACTGGGCAAATATTTATTAATTGCCGCTGTATTAGCCTATCTTTTCTTCGGATATCTGAAACCCCTGTTGTATAAAATTATGGGGAAAGATGTCGCTGCAGAGAAAGCGAAAAAAGAGGCAGAAGAAGCTGAAAAACTTGCTGCTGAAAAAGAGGCAGAAGATGAAGACGAAGAGGAAGATACCTTCGTTGAACTCTCCAGTGAAGAAGAATTACAAGCGGCAAAACAAGGAAGTGCCTACGAATTAAATATGGATATGGCCAGAGAATTAGCCAAAAATGACCCGAGAATTGTTGCTAACGTAATCAAGACATGGATTAACAATGAGTGATGATGGAGTACAAAAAGCGGCAACCTTTATGCTTGCGCTAGGTGAGGACGGTGCCGCTGAGGTAATGAAATTTCTGGGACCGCGTGAGGTACAGAAAATTGGTGCGGCCATGGCGACAATAGGTGCAATCCCTCACGAGCGCATCGCTAAGGTGCTCGAAGAATTCAAAGCTGCCGCAGACCTGAGTTCGTCCGTCGGCCTGGATTCCGACGAATACATCCGCAATGTCCTCACAAAAGCACTGGGAGACGATAAGGCGTCATCCCTGCTGAATCGTATTCTTGGCGGTAAAGATGCCAGCGGCATCGAGAGTCTGAAATGGATGGACTCAGCATCTGTTGCCGACCTGATTAAAAATGAACACCCTCAGATCGTTGCGACGATCCTGGTTCATCTGGAAAGCGATCAGGCTTGTGAAATTTTAAATAATTTCTCGGAGCGCTTACGAAATGACGTTGTTTTACGCATTGCAACGCTTGACGGTATTCAGCCAGCCGCACTGAGAGAACTTAACGATGTTCTGACCAAATTATTGACCGGCAACGAAAGCCTGAAGAAAAAATCGATTGGCGGCGTCAGAGCAGCGGCAGAAATACTGAACTTCATGAGTGGTGAAAATGAAGCATCGGTCATGGATAATCTGCGTAAATATGACGGTGATATGGCAGAAAAAATCATGGATGAAATGTTTGTCTTCGACAACATCATGGACATCGATGACAAGGGCATTCAGCTCTTGCTGCGCGAAGTCCAATCCGATTCGCTCATCATCGCACTCAAGGGCGCAAGTCAGGATATGCGAGAGAAAATATTTAAAAATATGTCTCAGCGTGCTGCGGAAATGATGCGTGAAGATCTGGAATCTAAAGGTCCAGTAAGATTGTCTGAGGTTGAAGCTCAGCAAAAACAAATTCTGCTCGTCGTACGGCGACTTGCAGACGAAGGTCAGATTATGCTGGGTGCAAAAGGTGAGGACGCTTATGTCTAGTGTCTTACGAAAAGATGACGTCTCAGCCTACCAACGCTGGGAAATGGCGTCGTTTGGTGAAACTCGCCCTCATCATATGCTAGAGCCCAAGCTTGACCCTGTTCCCGCCAGATTAGTCCCGACAGTGTCAGAACAAGAACTGGAGGAAATCCGCGAAAAAGCTCGACAAGAGGCCTACGCCGTCGGCTATCAGGAGGCTTATGAACGGGGGCTGCGTGAAGGACAAGAAGCAGGACAGATGATGGCGGCAGAAAATATGCAGCCCGACATACAAAGCATGCATATTCTGTTAGACAAACTCTCGGCGGAATTGAAAGAAGTCGGAAAAACGACAGGCAAGGAATTGCTGGATCTTGCCATCAGTCTGGCATCCGCAATTTTAAAGACCAGGGTTGAACTCGATCAGAATATTATCCTTCCCATCGTTGAAGACGCGATCGCTCAACTGCCATCTGCACAAGTCAACGCGAGCATCAGCTTGAATCCTGCTGACGCTAATATCGTTAAAAAAAATCTTGGTGACACCTTGATAGCCAACGGCTGGCGTATCGTCCCCGATCAGCAATTGTCACGGGGCGACTGCAAAATTGAAACATCGCAAAATCTTATCGATTCAAGCATTGATACGCGATGGGAGCGGTTGACTGCTATTTTGCGAAAAAACGCCTCGGAAGCTGAGTAAACAATATGGAAAGCACTTTCACAGATCAATGGAAATCAATACTGACAGGCGGTAAGGATTTACTGTCGGGTAATGACGAAATTCCAATTGCCGGCAGAGTCACTAAAGTCACAGGTCTGGTCATGGAAGCCGTCGGTCTGCGCTTACCGGTCGGAAGTGCGTGTTCCATCCATTTGGCGAGCGGCGCAAAAATAGACGCTGAAGTAGTGGGATTCGACGGCGACCGGCTTTTTCTGATGCCGCACAGCGATCTGGAAGGCGTGACTCCAGGCGCGCCCGTTTTTGCGGAAGAATCAAGACCTAAATCTAATCACCCTATGCGAAGGCCCAGCGACAGGAGCCGCCAGCTTCCGGTCGGCTACCAGTTATTAGGACGGGTACTAGATGGCAACGGACGGCCGTTAGATACGCTCGGCCCTCTGAAAACAACTGAATCTGCTCCACTCGCGGCAAGAATTTACAATCCTCTGGAACGGGCGCCGATTGTTGATACCCTTGATGTCGGCGTCCGTGCAATCAATAGCATGCTTAGCGTCGGACGAGGACAACGTCTGGGATTATTTGCGGGTTCAGGGGTTGGTAAAAGTGTGCTGCTGGGGATGATGGCAAGGTTCACCACAGCAGACGTTATCGTCGTCGGACTGATTGGCGAACGCGGACGCGAGGTAAAAGAATTTATTGAACAGATTCTTGGCGAAGAAGGACTGGCAAGGTCAGTAGTCGTCGCGGCACCGGCAGATGCTCCTCCACTATTGCGATTGCAAGGCGCTGCGTACGCAACAACAATCGCCGAATATTTCAGAGATCAGGGACATAGTGTTTTGCTGATCATGGACTCCCTAACCCGATATGCGATGGCGCAACGTGAAATCGCGCTGGCGATCGGCGAACCGCCGGCGACCAAGGGCTACCCTCCCTCGGTTTTTGCGAAATTGCCCGTACTTGTTGAGCGCGCCGGTAACGGGAAAGAAGGCGGAGGTTCAATTACTGCATTTTATACAGTGCTGACTGAGGGGGATGATCAGCAGGATCCGATTGCAGACTCGGCTCGAGCAATTCTTGATGGACATATTGTGTTAAACCGGACCTTAGCTGAGAGCGGACATTATCCGGCAATTGATATTGAACAATCAATCAGCCGCGCCATGCACAGCATTACGACGCCGGAGCACCAGCAACTTGCCAGAAAATTGAAACAACTCTACTCACGATATGAACGCAGCCGCGATCTGATCAGCGTCGGCGCGTATGCCCCCGGCTCAGACCCGTTGCTTGATGAAGCGATACGCTTACATCCGCGGATCATTGCATTTTTGCAGCAGGATATTACTCAAAAATGCAGCATATCGGAGAGCTTAGAGGGACTTCGGGCTCTATTCCAAGGATAAATAATTTTAGTTCGTCCTATACTTAGTTACAGATGGCAAAGAGATCACCAATCAATACCTTAATTGAGATCGCAGACAGGGAAACCGATGACGCGGCTAAGCGTCTGGGACAAGCTATTCGTTATCATGAAGAAACGCAAAGCAAGCTTGATCTGCTGATTCAGTATCGTGCTGATTACGACAGCAAATTTAAGGCGGCCGCCGCTGCCGGCATCAGCGCGAGCCAGTATGGAAATTTTATGAGCTTTTTAGCGAAACTGGATAGCGCAGTCGAAGGACAAAAAGAAGTGATACGCAATGCAGAGTCGAAAGTTCAGGCTGCAAAGATTGACTGGCAAGGAAATGAAAAAAAGCGTTTGTCATACAACACGCTTGATCACAGACTAAAAACGGTGCAGCAAAAAAAAGAAGCTAAATCCGATCAGAAACAAACCGACGATTTTGCCGCACGGGCGTATTTTTACAAATCAGAGTAGCAACTTAAAACGGCAGAATTTATGCAAACACTCAATATTATCAGCGCACCAAGCAATCCAAATAGTGCGGCGAAATCAGTCAAGAGCAATCCTGTGGTGAATGCTGAAAATTCTTTTAACAAGCTGCTCAAAAAAGAAATCAACGGCAATAAGGCGACATCTGCGTCAGCGCCACAGGATACGAATGGGAAAATACCTACAAAAAATAGTGAGCCCCCAAAACAAGACCCCGCGACTCCGCCTGAAGAATTAAACGGTGCCACTACTGGTTCAAAAAAAACTGAAGACACAGAAAAAGACGACAACCAGACCGAAAAAAAAGATATCAACGACAGTGATCAACAACTGATTCAACTTTTTAATGCCTTAAATGACATTTCAAGATCAGTACCACCGAAATCTGTTGGTGACGTCACCATTAAGAGTGATAAAAGTGCCGGTATAGATGCAACATCCAGTGGATTGTCATTACCGCCATTCACTGAAAAAAATGCCTTGCCTACGACTGAAGCATCAAAAGAAGCAGCTTTTGACGTCATTGTGAGCAATGCCCTGTCAGCACATAATGAAACCGGCACCGCGAATATTGCGACGCTGACACCCGTTACTACGGATACATCGTCGCCCGTTAAAAGCAAAGAAACCATAGCTGACGCCCCTCTTTCATTTGCGGATCAATTGAACGTCAAGTCTGAAAAAAGCGATCCAGTCAAACTGCAAGCAGGAGTTCAACAGGATGCAGCGCAAAAAACAAGTCTATCTGCCGAAAAATTGGAACGATCCGTTGATAAGCTTGCGTTCGTCATGCCTAAAGATGAACCTGTCAGCCCGGTCAGTGTCCAGCAAGCTACGCCACAACAACAGCTGAACGCCACGCAGAATGCGACGATTACCGGTGCCGTTTCTGCAAACCAGATTTCACCTCCGTTGAATACTTCCGCATGGGATAAAGCAGTAGGACAAAAAGTAATCTGGATGGTTGGCGCAAGCATGCAGTCTGCGGAATTAACGCTGAATCCACCTGATCTGGGGCCATTGCAAATCGTCTTGAATGTCACAAACGATCAGGCAAATGCAACATTTATCTCGGCCCATCCGGACGTCAGGGATGCATTGGAGGCATCTTTGCCGAAATTGCGTCAGATGATGGATGATGCCGGGGTTCAGCTATCCGGCTTTTCAGTCAACGCTGAAGCATCCCATCAGGGACAGCAAAGTCGCGAATTCGGACATGCAAATCGGGCGACATCGACTGTCTCAAATAACACGAACGATATTCACATTGGCAATCAACCGATATCGGATGCAAAGGCAAGCAAAATCATCTCCCGCATTGGCGCAGTCGACACCTTTGCATAGCGCTTAGTTGTAAAACTTGTCTCTCAAACAGGTAGAATAAAGAAATAAAGCGTTTCACCGGAATAATGCATCTGTTTTATATGTTGATCGCATTATTTTTCAGAATCGAAAAGATGAGCGGTATTTGCCCGTCTTTTCTTCTGTTATTCCGTGCTTTATTTAGAAGATAATATAAAAAATAGCGGAAAAACACCGCTGCTTGAGAGGAAAAACATGGCAAAAAAACCTGCTAAAGCAGCGCCCGAAACGGGCGATGCTGCTCCGGCAAAATCAAAGAAAAAGCTCATTATTATCATTGCAGCCGCAGTACTGCTTCTCGGCGGTATCGGTGGCGGTGCTGCTTTCTTTTTATCAAAAAAATCTGCCTCCAAAGAAAAAGAGCACAAAGAAGAACCTGCAAAAGCTCCCGTTTTTCTTCCCTTGGACGCATTTACGGTGAACCTGCAATCGGACAGTGGTGATAAATATTTACAAATCGCGATGACGCTTCAGGTTGAAGGTGAAGATCAGTCATCCCTGATTAAAGCAAATATGCCCCAGGTACGCAGTCGCCTGCTTTTACTCTTGTCGAGCAAAGATGCCAATGACATCCTCTCTACTGAAGGTAAAGATAAGCTGGTAGAAGAGATCATTGAAAAAGTTAATCAACCTTTTACTGCGAAAGGTGAGCCACAAAAAGTAAATGGCGTTTTCTTTACTTCCTTTGTAGTTCAATAGCACTATGTCAGATAATTTCCTCTCCCAGGAAGAAGTTGATGCCCTTTTAAAAGGCGTCACGGGAGATCAAGATGACTCTCAGTCTCAAGAAGACACATCGGGTGTACGCCCCTACAACCTTGCGACGCAGGAACGCATTGTTCGTGGTCGCATGCCGACTCTGGAAATTATTAACGAGAGATTTGCGCGACTCTTACGCATAGGCCTGTTTAACTTTTTGCGACGCAGTGCAGAAGTTTCCGTTGGTACGGTCAGGGTATCCAAATACAGCGAGTTCATCCGTAACCTGGTTGTACCAACCAATCTGAATCTGGTGCACATGAAACCGCTGAGGGGGACCTCTCTGGTTGTACTTGACCCTGGGCTGGTGTTTCTTCTGGTCGATAATCTGTTCGGTGGTGATGGCCGCTTTCACACTCGTGTTGAGGGTCGGGATTTTACCCAGACAGAACAAAGAATTATTCAGCGTATTCTGGAAATTATTTTCGAAACCTATGCAAAGTCGTGGGAGCCAGTTTATCCGGTGGAATTTGAATACATCCGGTCCGAAATGAATACCCAGTTTGCCAATATTGCGACACCGAACGAGGTAGTCGTTTCCACAACCTTCACGATAGAATTGGGGCCAGTCAGTGGTGAAATGCACATTTGCATGCCCTATTCTACGATTGAGCCTATCAGGGATATTCTGACCAGTAGTCTGCAAGGCGAAACACTGGAAGTGGACAAACGCTGGGTACGTCTGATGACGCAACAGATTCAGATCGCGGAAGTGGAAATAGTTGCAGATTTAGGCACAACCCGTGTCACACTGGGCGATATTCTGAATATGAAAACGGGAGACATCATTCCTTTGAATATTCCGGAAGTTATCTCTGCCAAGGTTGACGGTACTCCGGTGATGGAGTGCAAATATGGTGTATTCAACGGACAATATGCGTTACGCGTGGAAAAACTGATCAGTTCCAGCGTACAAGAAGTAGCAGCACAAGGAGAAAGTCATGGATGAAAATACCGATAGCCCGATCAGCGAAGACGATTGGGGCGCAGCGATCGCTGAACAGGAAAAAGCCGATGCTGCTGCAGCGGCTGCCGCTGCAGCAAACCAAAAATCTGAACCACCAGCAAGCCCAGCGATATTTAAAGAGTTCAGTGCAAAGGGAAGTTCGACTGAAACGCACAATGATATCGACTTCATTCTCGATATTCCTGTACAACTGACGGTGGAACTGGGAAGAACTAAAATCGCGATTAAAAATCTGCTGCAACTGGCGCAGGGCTCAGTCGTAGAGCTCGACGGCCTGGCTGGTGAGCCGATGGATGTGCTGGTAAATGGCTGTCTGATCGCTCAAGGTGAAGTGGTGGTCGTTAACGATAAGTTCGGTATTCGTCTGACCGATATTGTCACACCAGCAGAACGTATTCGCAAACTGAACAAATAATGAAACCAGACAGCAAATTCATATCGTTATTTTTTCTGGCTGTTTCCGGCAACACCTTTGCTGCTGAAACAGTAACGCTAACACCCGGAGCTGGATTGCTCCAAATCAGTCTGGCACTGCTTTTCGTTCTCGGTTTAATGTTTTTGGTGGCCTGGGCGTTCAAACGAATTAATCCGGCAATCTCAGGAAACAAGATACCGATGAAAGTACTGGCCGGACTGAATCTAGGGAACCGTGAGCGTGTCATGGTGATTGAAGTCGGGGATCAATGGCTGGTGCTGGGCGTCACAGCTTCAAATATCACCAATTTAGCGACTCTCCCAAAACAAGACTCGTTATTGCAAGCAATACCAACAAATAGCAACTCTTTTCAGGGGTGGCTGCAACGAACAATAGAAAAGCGTGGCAACACGCCGACTGACGCAAATACGTAAATTCCGCATGAAAATCCTGCGCTCTTCGCTTCTTTACTGTTGTCAGATTCTCGTTCTGATCGCACTCATCTTCCCCGATATTGCTGCCGCTCAGTCTAACGGCGCGTTACAGGCAATTACGAGCACTCCTGCTGCGGGTGGCGGACAAAATTACTCGCTGAGCATACAAACACTGCTATTCCTGACGGCTCTCAGTTTCATCCCTGCGGCGCTGCTGATGATGACTAGTTTTACCCGCATCATCATTGTCTTATCGTTGCTACGTCAGGCATTGGGAACGCAGTCTGCACCGCCGAATCAGGTGATGGTCGGGCTGTCACTGTTCTTAACCTTATTTGTAATGGGGCCTGTCTTCGACAAAATTTATGCAGAAGCCTATACACCCTTCGCGGAAAATAAAATTTCCATGATGGAAGCGATGGATAAAGGGGCGGCGCCACTCAAGCAATTCATGATGAAACAAACCCGCCAGGCGGATCTCGCCTTGTACGTCAAATTATCCAATACCCCGCAATTGCAGGGACCTGAAGAAGTATCGTTGCGAGTATTGATTCCGGCTTTTATTACCAGTGAATTGAAAACAGCTTTTCAAATCAGCTTCGCTATTTTCATTCCATTTCTGATTATTGATATGGTCGTAGCCAGTGTCCTGATGTCCATGGGTATGATGATGGTGTCCCCCTCCATCGTATCACTGCCGTTCAAACTCATGCTGTTTGTTTTAGTGGATGGCTGGCAGTTAATCATAGGCTCTCTGGCGCAAAGCTTTTATTAAGGACAAACATGACCCCCGATAGTGTAATGATGCTTGGCAGGCAGGCAATTGAAGTGACTTTACTGGTATCAGCACCTATGCTGCTGGTAGCATTGGTAATAGGTCTGTTAGTCAGTATCTTTCAAGCGGCAACCCAGATTAACGAAACGACTCTTTCTTTTATTCCAAAGCTGGTCGGCATTTTCGTCACGCTGATTATTGCCGGGCCGTGGATGCTGACCATACTCACTGATTACATGAGACAAGCATTCACCAGCATCGCAACGATGGCCGGATAAACTATCTGCTATGCTTTCCGTCGGCAGTAATGAGTTAATCGCTCTCATCACGTCGTTCATCTGGCCTCTGACGAGAATTCTGGGGATGATTGCCATCACCCCTCCATTCGGCAATAACACGGTTCCGGTACAAATTAAAATAGCTCTCGGAGTCATGATTGCGCTCATTGTTGCACCTACAATTTCTGTCCAACCAGATGTTGATCCTGTCTCGCTCGCGGGGATAATGATCATCGCCCAGCAACTCGTGATCGGTCTGGGTATGGGGTTTGTAATACGCATTGTTTTTGCTGCAGTCGAAATGGCCGGTGAGGTATCGGGATTAACGATGGGACTGGGTTTTGCTACTTTTTTTGATCCACTGAGCCAAGGACGATCCTCTGCTATTGCGCAATTTCTGGTATTGCTGGCAACCTTGATTTTCCTGACATCAAATGCGCATCTCGCATTACTCAGCGCATTGATTGAAAGCTTTAAAACAATACCGATATCAACAACACTGCAAAGCGGATTCAATGTTCACAAGCTTGTGATCTGGGGTGAACAGATTTTCATCACAGGACTCAGGCTGGCATTGCCGATTGTGGCAGCGCTGCTTGTAATTAACGTTGCACTTGGAATACTGACCCGTGCCGCGCCTCAACTAAATTTATTTGGTATCGGTTTTCCAATCACGATCGGCGTTGGCTTCCTGATGGTAGGTTTGATATTGCCGTATCTTCTGCTGCCGATTGAAAATTTATTTCAGCAAGGTTTGGAAACGATACAATCTTTAGGAACATCGGCCACATCAGCTTCAACACCACAATTAAGACCTCCCCACAACAAATAATGTGACGGATAAACCAATGCCTGACTACTTAACACTCTTTTCCTCAGAACAAATCAGGCAGCTGGAGACGCTGGGAAATCAGCGAAGCCTTGGTACATCGTTGATGCAAAAAGCGGGAAAAGCTGCCGCTGATTTTGCCATGACCCTATCAAAACAAACCGATGCTCCTGTTCTGATTGTGGCAGGACCAGGGAACAATGGAGGTGATGCTTGCGAGACTGCAGCCAATTTAGCTGCAAACGGATTCAGCGTCAGCATTCTGCTTTGCGCTGATCCTCAAAAATACTTACCTGAAGCGCACTTTTGTTTTGAACACGCGATCACCAAAGGCGCAAAAATTATTGCACCTGAAGAGTTTCTTGCGCTCCAAAACACAAGTTGGAGCCTGATCATAGACGGTCTGTTCGGCATAGGACTTACCAGAGAAATTACTGGTATCTACGCCGATGTCATTGTCAGGCTGAATTCCCTGTCCAGTAAAAATAGTATCCTCGTACTGGCACTCGATACTCCCAGCGGATTAGATACAGATACCGGTGTGGTGCATGGTCAGCAGCACATCGCGATACGTGCGGACTATACGCTGACATTTATAGGAAACAAACCTGGGTTACACACGGCCGATGGTAAAGACTACGCGGGCAAAGTCATCGTTTGTCATTTAGAACTCCCTGAATATATCTACCCGATTAGCAGTTGTGTTTTAAATTGCCCGAATAGTTTCGAGTTCGTTATGCCTGAACGTAGACAGAACAGTCATAAGGGAAGCTACGGCAACGTCATCATTATCGGTGGTGCCGACGGCATGACAGGTGCTGGAGTACTCGCTGCGAGAAGTGCGCTATTTTCAGGTGCGGGTAAAGTGTTTATCGGATTCATTCAGCCAATAATCAGTTACGACCCTTCTTACCCGGAAATTATGTGCCGGGATGCGAAAGACTTAGAGTATGCAACAGGGGTAGTTGTTGCGGGCCCGGGCATGGGGAGTTCTGAAGCCGCCAGAGACATTCTGAATGCAATATTAGACGCAGGCACGCCATTGGTACTTGATGCCGACGCACTTAATCTGATCGCAGCAGATAACGCGCTTCAGAAAAAGCTCAGTAACAGAACCACTGCATCTGTTCTTACTCCGCATCCATTAGAAGCAGCCCGTCTTCTAGGGAGCACCGTAAAAGAAATTCAGCAAAACCGTTTGTCTGCTACAAAACAGTTATCGTCGAGATTCAACGCAGTCGTAATCCTGAAAGGCGCCGGCAGCATCATCGCAAGCCCTGATGGTTCTTTGCGTATCAATACAAGCGGCAATCCGGGATTGGCAACTGGCGGCACTGGAGATGTGCTGGCAGGCCTCTGCGGCGCCTTGTTAGCGCAAGGATTTCACTGTTTTAATGCTGCTCAACTGGCGACATGGATACACGGTAATGCCGCCGACAAACTGGTCAGCAAAGGAACAGGTCCTTTGGGAATATGTGCCAGCGAATTGCCGGTTGAGATCCGGAATGGCCTTAACTCACTAGTACACTCGCGCCATAGTCAGGTATAGGTTTACTCAACCAGACTGTTAATTTGTTCTGGATTTAATTTTTCAGTCGCCTGCTCACAAACAATCCCGGCACAAGAAATCGCAGCGGTTAATTTTTCAATTTGTTCTTGTTGCGACACCGCGTGATCAATCAACTTATGTAACACTTTAGAAATCGGATCGTCACTGCTCTGCGTAACGCCATAGGCTGAAAACAAACTATCGGTGACCGTATCATTTGCACTGGGTTCTTTTTTGACGATATGCGCAGGATTACCCACCGCAGTTGCCCCCGCAGGAACAGGCTTCAGCACAACAGAGTTAGAACCGATTTTTGCTCCGGCACCTATCGTAAAACTCCCCAACACCTTGGCTCCTGCACCGACAATGACACCGGCTTCAAGGGTTGGATGCCGCTTTGCGCCGCGTGATAAAGATGTTCCGCCTAAAGTCACGCCCTGATAAATCGTACAGTCATCACCAATTTCTGCAGTCTCACCGATGACAACGCCGAAACCATGATCGATAAACACCCGGCGACCGATGGTAGAACCGGGATGAATTTCAATGCCGGTAACCACGCGCGCAATATAAGAGATGAAACGTCCCAACCACTTGAGTCCATGAACCCAGCACCAATTTGCCCAGCGATGCATCACAATCGCCTGAAAACCGGGGTAACAAGTCATCACCTCCCATGCATTCCGAGCGGCCGGATCTTTCTTAATAATGCTGGCAATATCTTCACGAAAATGACTGAACATGTGACGGTGCAAAAAATAGACAGGCTAGGATAGTAGCTTATTCAGAAAAAGTGCGCCGAAGCGCACTTAAAAACATCGAGTATCAGTCGGCATTCAAACTGATTTACTTAAACGCTGGCGCCGCGCTTCATATAAACAAACACCGGACGCAACGGAAACATTCAGGCTCTCAACAGAACCGAGCATGGGAATACTGACCAGAACGTCGCAGGTTTCTCTCGTCAGTCTGCGCATCCCCTCACCTTCAGAACCCATCACCAGAGCGCTGCCACCTGTAAAGTTCACATCGTAGATTGTCTGATCCACGTCATCCGATGTTCCCACCAGCAAAATGTCCCGCTCTTTCAGTTCTCTTAATGTGCGGGCCAGATTGGTCACAGTGATATAAGGTACGGTTTCTGCGGCACCGCTGGCTACTTTTGCGGCTGTTGCATTCAATCCTACCGCACGGTCTTTTGGTGCAATAACGGCATGCGCGCCGACACCATCAGCAACACGCAAACATGCCCCCAGATTATGTGGGTCAGTGATGCCATCAAGCACCAGTAGTAATGGCGGACCATCAATTGCATCCAATAACTCATCAAGATTCCGTGCCAGGGATAACTCACCTGCCTTCGCGACGACACCTTGATGGCGACGGGTACCAACGATGTTAGATAAACGCTGATCGTCTGCAGGGATGATTCGGATTCCCGCAGATTTAGCCGCATGCAAAAGCTCCTGCATGCGCCTGTCACTGCGTCCGGAGTCAACATAAATTTCTTCCACAGACGATGCTTCGTGACGAATACGTGAAGTCACCGCGTGGAAACCAAAAATCATTTTACTTTTCATATTGCTCTTTACTAAATTAACTTAACGTCTTTTTTTTGCCGTTTTCCCTGCAGACTTACCGTGGGACGGCGATTTATTTTTACCGGTAACAAGGGATTTTTTAGACGACTTTGCAGGGCGAGAGCCTGACGGACGCTCAAATTCCATAGACTCAATGACTGATCCCCGTCTTGTGCCAGAAACTACTTTTCCAGCAGGCACAGGGAACGAAGAAGCATTTCTTTTTTTGTCAGCTCCAGATCCGCGACTAACAGCAGCATTAGCGGAAACATTTTGAACCAGGCTCAAATCAATTTTACGGGCATCAAGATCTACCCGGCTTACCAGCACCTTTACTTTATCGGTCAATTGATAACGCTTCCCAGTGCGCTCTCCGCGCAATTCGTGTCTGGCTTCGTCGAACTGGAAGTAATCAGCACCTAGCTCGGTAATATGGACCAGGCCTTCGATGAAAATATCGTCTAACTGAACAAAAATACCGAATTGTGTCACGCCGGTAATCGTGCCCGTAAACTCTTCACCAAGTTTGTTTTTAATGAAGTAGCATTTCAACCATGCTTCTACGTCCCTGGATGCTTCGTCGGCGCGACGTTCGTTTGCAGAGCAATGTGTTCCCAACGCGTCCCAGATCGTGAGATCTTTCTCAGCCTTCTTTTTACCCGCGGCTTTATCTGCTGCCTGCTGCTTACGCGCAGCATTTGAAACTGTAGTGTTCAACAAACTAAGGTTAATGCCCTTTGGTTCGTAAACCTTTCCTTGCAAAACAGCCTTGATGGCTCTGTGCGTCAGCAGATCCGGATAACGTCTGATAGGACTGGTGAAATGTGCATACGCCTCATAAGACAAGCCAAAATGGCCTATATTGTCAGGACTATATACCGCTTGCTGCATGGAACGCAGCAACATCGTCTGCAATAGTTGTGCGTCTGGACGTCCTTTAACCCTCTCCAGCAACGCTGCATAATCAGATGCAGTTGGGCTGTCACCACCACCAAGAAATAAACCGACCTGTTTCAGAAAATTTCTGACCTGAGTAAGCTTTTCCTTGGTAGGACCAGCATGTATCCGGTAGGTACCGGGGTGTTTGTAGGTTTCAAGCAAATTCGCGGCACATACGTTGGCGGCCAACATACATTCTTCGATCAACTTATGTGCGTCATTTCTTGTGCGTGGAACGATTTTTTCTATCTTGCCCGCGGCATTACAGATAATGTACGTTTCCGTAGTTTCAAAATCAATCGCACCACGCGCCTGACGGGCTCTCAACAAGGACTGAAACACGGCGTATAAATTGCTCAGGTGTGGCACCAACAACATACGCTTGGCAGCAGCTGTTCCTTTCGTATTCCCGAGAATTTCAGCTACTTCAGTATAGGTAAACCGTGCTGCCGAGTGAATTACCGCCGGATAAAACTGATAAGCCTTAATCTCACCGTCTTGCGTGATCACCATATCGCATACCAGCGTCAGCCTATCCACATCGGGATTCAATGAGCACAATCCGTTCGACAGTTTTTCAGGCAACATCGGAATTACGCGACGCGGGAAATAAACGGATGTGCTGCGCAACAGCGCATCTTCATCCAGTGCATCATTCGGTGTCACATAGTGGCTGACGTCAGCAATAGCAACTATTAGACGATGGCCATTGGCGCGCCCGATCTTTACTGGTTCACAGTAAACCGCGTCATCAAAGTCACGCGCATCTTCACCATCAATCGTAACCAGTGGAATGTCACGCAGATCAACTCTGTTTTCCAGGTCTTTAGCCTGCACTTCAGATGGCAATTTTGCTGCCATTTTTTTTGCAGCATCCGAAAACTCGTGAGGAACACCAAATTTTCTGACGGCAATTTCTATCTCCATTCCAGGGTCGTCGATATCCCCCAGAATCTCGACAATTTTCCCGACTGCTTGTGCGTAACGGGTGGGTTGCTCAGTCAACTCTATACTGACTACCTGCCCGGCCTTCGCTTTACCGGGTGAACCTGCGAGCAAAATATCCTGGCTATAACGTTTATCCTCCGGTGCAACAATCCAAACACCATTTTCATTTAATAAGCGACCAATAACATGCGTATTAGCACGCTCCAGTATCTCAACGATACTACCCTCCAGCCGCCCGCGCCTGTCGGTGCCGGTAACTCTCGCAGTCACACGATCACCGTGCAATACCTTCTGCATTTCCCGTTCCGGCAAAAATAAATCTTCGCTGCCATCATCAGGAATCAGGAAGCCGTAACCGTCCCGATGGCTGCTGACCTTACCAGAAATAAAGTTGTCCTGATTCGCCAGCACGAAATGCCCGGACTTATCAGATGCAATCTGACCATCACGCTCCATCGCGTTTAATCGTCGCGTCATACCATCAAGCTCCTCGGTTTTTACACCCAGCCTGGCTGCAATAGCATTTGCTGTCAGCTTTACTTTAGTTGTACGCAAAACACCTAAAATATCTTCGCGACTCGGAATTGTGTATAAATGCTTGTTCAAATGTTGTCAATTTCTATAAAAGTTAAATCATGCCCCGAATATACAAGACATCTGTGCAGTTTACCGGAGCGCACGTTATTTAGCTAACGATTGTTAAGCAGACCAGGTTCTTGACTTAATCCAGAAATAATCTATAATAAGCGCCTTCTGTCGCCCACGTGGCGGAATTGGTAGACGCGCATGGTTCAGGTCCATGTGCCGCAAGGTGTGGGGGTTCGAGTCCCTCCGTGGGCACCAAATACTGAAAGCCCGTTGATTTTATCAACGGGCTTTCTTCATTCCAAGAGCGATTTTCATCGCACATATGCGAACACAAAAACTAATTCAAAATTTTAATTGAAGGCATAGCAAATTAATCGCGGTTGCTCTATAATAATGCCTTCTGTCGCCCACGTGGCGGAATTGGTAGACGCGCATGGTTCAGGTCCATGTGCCGCAAGGTGTGGGGGTTCGAGTCCCTCCGTGGGCACCAAATACTGAAAGCCCGTTGATTTTATCAACGGGCTTTTTCTTTTTCCAGAAAAAACTTCAATCAGCAGCTGAGCAAAATCTGGCAAATAAAAAACGGGAGCATCGCTCCCGTTTTTTATTTATGAAATTAGGCAGTCTCGCCTTTTTTCAGCCAGGCATTCAATTGATGCGGCCTGATACTGTCATATTCTTCAAATGGTTGATGGATCCATGGGTTTGTCGCAAGATAATCAAGATGAAAATCAGGTGCCACCGAAGAACACGCTTTGTACCAAATCACGGCCGACTTAACATCAGTCACTGCTGGGAAATTTTCACGTAAGTGATGCAGAACACGCTCAAGTGTCACGCCAGAGTCAACCAGATCATCGACAACCAGAACGCGTCCCTGCAAAGAACCTTTAGTCATCGAAATATACTTACCGATATCCAGAGAGCCCTGCACAGTACCCGCATCCTCTCGATAAGAACTCGTCGAAAGAATCGCCAAAGGAACGTCGAAAATTCTGGAAAAAATATCCCCAGGTCGCAGACCACCACGGGCAAGACACAAAACCTGGTCAAATTTCCAACCAGACTCATGCACTTTGAGAGCCAATTGCTCAATAGAGCGATGGTAGGCATCCCAGGAGACCCATAGATCTTTATCCGTAGAAGCAGGTGTATTCATTTTTATTTTTCCTTTAGATAAACGGATGGCGTAATACGATAGTCTCTTCACGGTCAGGACCGGTAGAGACCATATCTACAGGCACTCCGACAAGCGCCTCGATGCGCTTAATGTAGTTGCGGGCATTCTCAGGTAAGGCTTCCATACTCTTTGCACCGACCGTCGACTCTGACCAGCCAGGCATTTCTTCGTAAATCGCCTCGCACATTGCCGCCTCTTCTGCGCCAACCGGGAAAATATCAACGATTTTTCCACCCAGCTTATAACCAGTACACAACTTCAACGTTTCAACACCATCCAATACATCAAGCTTGGTCAGGCACATACCTGACACGCCATTAATTTGCACAGACCGCTTCAGCAATGCTGCATCAAACCAACCGCAACGGCGCGCGCGCCCAGTCACCGTACCAAATTCATGCCCTACACTCGCCAGATGCTGTCCTACCCCCTGATCCGTCGGCAACTCAGAAGGGAAAGGACCGGAACCAACGCGCGTCGTATAGGCCTTAGTTATACCGAGGATGTAATGCAGCATGTTCGGACCAACACCGGTACCCGCAGCAGCATTACCAGCAACACAATTACTGGATGTAACAAAAGGATAAGTGCCGTGATCGACGTCCAGCAAGCTCCCTTGCGCTCCCTCAAACAGCAGGCTTGCACCAGCCTTATGAGCAGCATACAAAGCACTGGAAACGTCAGTAACCATAGGACGAATCCGAGGCACCAAAGCTAGCGTATCATCCAGTGTCTTTTGATAATCAACCGCTGGCGCCTTGAGATAATTCGTTAACACAAAATTGTGATAATCCAGATTTTCCTTCAACTTCTCAGCAAAACGCTCGGCACTTAATAAATCAGCGACGCGGATTGCACGACGTGCAACTTTATCTTCATAGGCAGGACCAATTCCCTTACCCGTGGTACCAATTTTTGCGGCACCGCGAGCTGCTTCACGAGCCGCATCCAGCGCAGCATGGTAAGGAAGAATAACCGGGCATGCCTCAGAGATTTTGAGACGGGAAACAACCTCCACACCGTTTGCCTGCAATTTATCAATCTCACGCAAAAGATCAGGAACAGACAAGACTACGCCATTACCGATATAGCAAGCCGTTCCTTCACGCATAATTCCGGAGGGAATTAATTGCAGCGCCGTCTTTTGCCCACCAATCACCAGCGTGTGACCGGCATTGTGACCGCCTTGAAACCGCACCACTCCCTGGGCATGATCTGTCAGCCAGTCAACAATTTTTCCCTTACCCTCATCGCCCCACTGAGTACCAATGACGACGACATTTTTCGCAATTTTATTGTTTGACATTACTCAACCTACATTTTGAAGAATCCATTGTTTACCATCGAATACGACTACGCGATTGCAGTCAAACTCGTCTTGTTCATTCTCGTGTCCCGGGAGGCTTTGAATCACTACTTCACCATCACTGCGTAACGCCGCTATTTTCAGCAATAATCCTGCGTCACGGCTCCAGGGGGCGCGGATCGCCCCTTTTCTCTCTGCAACCGGCATCAGACGCGCAAGCTCACGCAAATCCAAAGAGAAACCTGTTGCGGGCCTGGAACGACCGAAAGCCTCACCAACATGATCATAACGCCCGCCACGTGCAACGGCATTTGGCAAACCCGGAACGAACGCGCTGAACATAACGCCACTGTGATAGTGATAGCCTCGCAGATCGGCGAGATCGATCGTCACCTTATCGTTACCAACCAGATTAGCGAGGTACTCGAGCTCAGAAAGTGCAGATATAACGCCGCCCAAGTTCGGCAGTTCTTGTCGCGCCCGGCCGATCACAGACACATCACCATATAAAGTCGGCAAAACCAGCAAAGCCTGCTTGACCTCAGGAGAAAAACCTTCACTGATATTTTTTAAACTTGGAATATCTTTAGATTCCAGCAAAGCAAACAGAACGTTCTCTTGCTGCTTAGCTAGCGGATCCGTTTCCAGTATGGCGCGCAACACGCCTACGTGGCACAAATCCAGACGAACTTGCTCAATGCCAGCCAACCTTAAACACGCAAGTACCAGCTCCTGGATCTCGGCATCAGCCTCAAGTCCTGCGTGTCCGTATATTTCAGCACCAATCTGGATTGGCTCCCGTGTTGCATGTAAACCGGATGGCTTTGTGTGTAATACGTTACCGGCGTAGCAAAGACGGGTTACCGAACTGCGGTTTAAAAGATGGGCATCAATGCGCGCAACCTGGGTCGTCATATCTGCACGAACCCCCATCGTACGGCCAGACATCTGATCAACGAGTTTGAATGTGCGTAAGTTCATATCCTGACCAGCGCCAGTCAGAAGAGACTCAATATACTCCAGCAACGGAGGCATGACTAATTCATAACCATACAAACGGAAATGATCGAGAAAAACACGTCGCAAATCTTCTATCTTGCGAGCCTCGGAGGGCAAGACGTCAGCAATATTTTCAGGTAAGAGCCAGTTAGGCATGAAAAACAATCAAAAATTAAAAAAAGAAAGTTTGAACTTTATAGTACTCATCCGGCAAACAGCGATCTGCGCCCAAATGACGCAGATCGCTGTTTAATCAGAATATGTATAAGTATTACTTAGATTTCGCTGCAGAGCCAGCATTAACAGAACTGCCGGGGGCTTTAAAATATTTGAAAAACTCAGAACTTGGATCAACGACAACAACATCACTCTTATTTTTAAAGCTCGCTTTGTATGCCTCCAAGCTTCTGTAAAATTTATAGAACTCTGGATTCTGACTAAATGCCTGTGCATAAATTCTTGAGGCTTCAGCATCACCCGCACCGCGCATTTGCTCTGCTTCACGGTAAGCTTCGGCGAGTATCACGACCCGCTGACGATCCGCATCAGCCCTGATCTTTTCCGATTCGGCCGAACCCGTAGAACGAAGTTCATTCGCCACGCGCAGACGCTCAGATTTCATACGGTCATAAACAGAATTATTAATCTGCTCAACATAATCAACGCGTTTCAAACGAACGTCGATGATATCGACACCAATTTGCTTGGCTTCTTCGGTCACTTTACTTTTGATCGCTTCCATGACTTTTCCGCGCTCTCCTGAAATCACCTCACGAACAGTACGCTTGGTAATTTCATCATTCAGTGCGGCTTTTACGATCTGAGACAGCCGGTCTTTTGCCCTTCTCTCGTCACCACCAAAGCTCACATAGTACAGCTTTGGTGCAGTAATTTGCCATTTCACATAAGAGTCGACAAGAATGTTTTTCTTTTCTGCCGTGATAAAACGGTCAGCTTCAGCCGAATCAATCGTTAAAATACGCTTATCGAGCAACAAAACATTTTGGAATGGCGGAGGTAATTTGAAGTGCAGACCGGGCTCGCTGATGACCGATTTAACTTCTCCAAACGCAAATACAATGGCATGCGATTTCTGATCGACAATAAAAATCGTTGAATAAGCGACCAGAAGAGCAGCGACTAACGCCGTAAAAAATGAAATCAGCTTATTCATCAGCGCACCTCTCTGTCACGTGAATCACGAGTATCTCTGGTACGCCCATCTTTGTTGTAACGCATCTCCACAGAAGGAATCTGCTCTGCCGGGGCTGGCGCAGCTGGCTGAGCCACAACTGGCTTAGAGCTATTTGATTCAGAGGCCATCATTTTATCAATAGGCAGATAGATCATATTATTACTTTGCTTTGTATCCATCAGAACTTTACTCGTGCTCGCAAAAATCTGTTGCATCGTTTCGAGATACATCCTGTCCCTCGTCACTGCAGGTGCCTTCTGATACTCACTTAATACCTGCTTAAAGCGGGACACATTACCCTCTGCATTTGCGACAATCCGTGACCGATACCCTTCTGCTTCTTGCAACGTGCGTGAAGCTTCACCGCGCGCCTTTGGAATCACGTCATTGGCGTAAGCCTGGCCTTCGTTTTTTTGCCGCTCTTTATCCTGACCTGCTTTGACTGCATCATCGAATGCAGCCTGCACCTGCTCTGGTGGCTGGACACCCTGCATTGTGATATTCGTGATCTGAACACCAGCCTTGTAGCGCCCCAATATCTGTTGCATCAGAGTGCCGACATCCATGGCCACTTTTTCTCGCCCTTCGTACAGGACGAAATCCATCTTGCTTTTCCCCACAATCTCACGGATCGCCGTTTCTGCAACCTGGCGGATCATTTCATCCTGGTCGCGATTGTTATAGAGCCACTCAGCAGCACTTTTCAATTTGTATTGAACTGCAAACTGAATGTCCACAATATTCTCATCATCAGTCAGCATTAAAGACTCATGCGCCTGCTTGTTCTTAACATTCGAACGATAGCCCACTTCGATCGTACGAACCTGTGACACATTCACAATTTCGTGATTCTGAATCGGATAAGGCCAACGCCAATTCATACCCGCACCATTAACATGGCTGTACTTTCCGAAAGTGGTCACAACGGCGTTCTGTCCTTCCTGCACGATAAAGATACCGCTGACCAGCCAGACAAAAACAAAAACGAGCGCGACCGCACCGACGCCAAATTTCGCCGTCGAGGAATTTGGGTTGAACCCACCACCATCACCACCGGTTTTTTGCCCTAAAAAACGCGATAAACGCTGATTCAGATCTTTCCAGACCTGCTCAAGGTCAGGAGGAGTTTCGGCAGGTTTCTTACCGCCTTGATTATTGTTTGATCCACGCCCCCACTGAGGATCGTTCAGTGACAACGTAACACCAATTTTTTTTAGAATTGAACCAATCATTCTTCAGATATCCAATGAGTAATGTTCGAACTACTGGAGATTAAAACGAACGTCGTCAAATTGAGGAGTTAATTTTTCATCTGACATTTGCAGCGCTTTCACAGAGGCGAAATCAGCGATTGCATCGCGTAACAGACTTAGTCCGGCGCTGGTGCGGGCACTCAAAAAAACCCGATCGATTTTACCATATTCATTATAGGCAACCGACGGTTCCAGACCAGCCAGATCAATCTTATTAAACACAATCAGTTGAGGAATATGGTCCGCACCAATCTCTTTCAATACCTGATTCACCTGAAAAATTTGCTCTGTTCTGACGGGGCTGTTTGCATCAACCACGTGCACCAGCAAATCAGCGTGAATAGTTTCTTCCAGAGTGGCTCGGAATGCCGCGACCAGTTGATGAGGCAATTCACGGATGAAGCCAACCGTATCTGAAATAACAACGCTCCCAGCCTCGCCAAGGTAGAGACGTCTGGATGTTGTATCCAGGGTTGCAAACAACTGATTTGCAGCATAAGCACCGGCTTTTGTCAGCGCATTAAACAATGTTGACTTACCTGCATTTGTGTAACCAACCAATGAGACCGAGAATGTTTTACTGCGATCACGTGATCGACGCTGGGTTTCACGCTGCTGACGTAACTTATCCAGCTTTGCTTTGAGCATCTTGACGCGCTCACCCAAGAGACGCCTGTCTGTCTCGAGCTGAGTCTCACCCGGCCCACGCAAGCCAATACCGCCCTTTTGCCTTTCAAGGTGGGTCCAGCCGCGAATCAACCGCGTCGCAAGATGCTGCAGCTGTGCCAGCTCAACCTGTACCTTACCTTCATGACTTTTTGCTCTCTGAGCAAAAATATCAAGAATGAGACTGGTACGATCAATAACACGGATCTTGAGACGACGCTCCAGATTTCTTTGTTGAGCAGGAGATAAAGCGTGATTAAAAATAACGAGATCAAGCTCAGAATCAGTAACAGCAGCATACACCTCATCGGCCTTACCTGAGCCGATAAACAAAGCTGCATCTGGACCAGACCTTTTGCAAGTAATTGTCGTTACAACGTCCGCTCCGGCAGATTGTGCTAGCAGTGAAAGCTCTTCGAGACTGTCAGCAAAACCTTCTTTGCCGAAATCAACACCGACCAAAGCGGCGCGCATATTTAAAGACATGTATCCAAATGATCAGCAGCCAAAGATTACTCTGCCTCAGCTTCGGAATTTATACTCACAGCACGCGCAGGCACTACAGTGGAGATAGCGTGTTTGTAAACCATTTGCGTCACTGTATTTCTCAGCAACACGACATATTGATCGAAAGATTCAATATGTCCCTGTAACTTAATACCATTTACCAGGTAAATAGATACTGGGATATGTTCTTTACGCAGTGCGTTCAGAAACGGGTCTTGTAACAGTTGCCCTTTGTTGCTCATAACAGCTCCATTGTGTTGTTGTGATCAGGAGTTTGGGATCATCTTGCATTTTTCAAGTAATCCACCCGACATTACAGATATCCGTAATGTTTTTTAGTTCAATTCGCACGGTACTGTATCATGCGAGACCGTTTAAACTAATTACTTCGTTTTATCAAACGGATTCTTACCAGAGCGCATTTCTATTCTCAGAGGCGTACCCACTAACGAAAACGTTTCCCTGAAATGCTTTTCCAAGTATCGTTTGTATGCATCACCGACCGCCTCCAGCGCATTGCCATGAATGACAATAATCGGCGGATTTTGTCCACCCTGATGAGCATAACGCAATTTTGGCCTGATCGAGCCCTTGCGTTTAGGTTGCTGATGTTCAACAGCTTCAATCAGGGCACGAGTCAATTTTGGTGTAGATAAATTCGCCATCGCAGCAGCGTAAGCAGAATCGATCGATTTCATTAATGGGCCAATACCTGTCGATTTCAGCGCGGAAATGAAATGGAATTTAGCGAAAGTGAGGAAATTTAACTTTCGCTCGATGTCCATTTTAATTTCATCGCGTCTATCACTTTGCAAGCCATCCCATTTATTCACTCCAACAACCAGGGCCCGGCCTGATTCAAGAATAAATCCCGCAATATGCGCGTCTTGTTCAGAAATATCCTGCTGTGCATCCAGCAACAACAAAACGACATTTGCCTCAGAAACAGATTGCAGGGTTTTAACAACTGAAAACTTTTCAATTGCTTCGAAAACCTTACCACGTCTGCGAATACCGGCGGTATCAATCAATGAATAATGTTTTCCATCCCTCTCGAACGGAATCTCAATCGAATCACGCGTTGTCCCGGGCATGTCAAAGGCAATCACACGGTCTTCACCAAGCAAAGTATTTACCAAAGTCGATTTACCGACATTCGGACGTCCGACAATCGCAATCCGGATACCCTTAACATCTTCCTCAGATGGTTCTGATTCTGGTGGACGTTGAGAAAACGCAATATTCAGCGACTCTTCCACCAGGTCAGCAACACCGTCACCATGAGCGGCTGAAATCACATACGGATCACCAAGTCCAAGCTCATAGAAATCTGCTGTTACTGAAGAATATTTCATACCCTCAGCTTTATTGACAACCAACATCACCGAGCGACCTGACTTACGCAGAAAATCTGTAATAGTTTTATCGTGCGGTGTCAGCCCCTGACGTCCGTCGACGATAAAAATAATGATATCAGCTTCAGCAACTGCTTGCTTGGTCTGCTTTGCCATTTCATGCAAGATACCATCTTTCGCTACTGGCTCAAACCCGCCGGTATCAATTACCAGAAAAGGTCTTTCACCAATACGCCCCTCGCCATAATGACGATCGCGTGTCAGCCCTGGCAAGTCAGCCACCAAAGCATCGCGTGAACGGGTAAGCCGATTGAACAGCGTGGATTTGCCGACATTTGGTCGACCTATAAGTGCAATAACCGGCTTCATTTAATATTACTGGGTTGCGATTGCAACCACTGATCCTGATTTTGTTTGAACAATCAGATTGGAGCCGACCACAACAGGTGCAGCTAAAATCTGACTACCATCAGTAGAAACTCTACCGATGAAAGAACCATCTTCTCTGGAGAGAAAATGCACGTAACCCGCTAGGTCGCCGACAGCAACGGCACGACCAAAAGAAACAGGTGCTGATAAGCGACGGTTAGTAAGCTTATCATTTTTCCAAGCGCTTGATCCTGATTCGCGATTATAAGCAGTCACGGCACCACTGACATCCGCAGCAAAAACAAAGCGCTCATCAACCCCGACACCGACTTCGCTGGAAATTTTCTTTACCCAACGAAGCGCGCCCGTGTTCAGATCAAAACAACCGACCCGACCCTGATAAGCACTAGCGCAGACATCGCGCCCGACAATCGCTGGAAAGCCCGACACATCAGCAACACGCTCGAGCTCCGTCGCACCTTTCGGCTCTCCGACAACCGCCTCCCAGCGCAAGCCACCGTTCGCCAGCGATAAGGCAGCCATACGGCCACCCGGTAAAGCAATAATCACCTGATCGCCAGCAACAACTAAGCCCGGGAACGCTCGCAATGTCAACGCTGGCAAATTGCGCTCAACTACCCATTTCCGGGCGCCGGTATCAACATCATAAGCGCTGATCTTGTTGTCAATACTACGAACAACCACCAGGTTCTCAGATAAAACCGGAGCAGATAAAATTTCTGTCGAATCCTGATTTTTCCAACGCAGCTTGCCTTCATTATCGAACGCAAACAATCCACCTTTATCACCAGCAACAACGACCGTTCTCGTATTCGCCCCAACACCACCAGTCAGACGCACTCCGGCATTCACACGCCAGTCCGCACGACCAGTAACGGCATCAATCTTCAGCAAGGTTCCGTCAGCCGCTGCAACATAGAGCTGCTGACCGACAATTGCCGGCGAAAATACGTAATTCTGAGACGAACCAACCTGAACAGACCATAACTGTTTAACAGAAAGAGTCGGCTTTATCTCCAGCAATGGCGCTGGTGCGTTTTTTTCAGATTTTGAGGAGAATGGATTCCAAGAAGAACATCCGGCCAGAACACACAATGCAGCCGCCGAAATTATTTTGGCAGAAAAATGCATAACCACTCCCGTTATTTACTTACTGACTCAACAGATCCACCAATGGCATCCAATTTAATTTGAATTAATTGTTTGACTGAATTTTTTTCTGTCGTCTTATCCAGTGCAAGCTGATAGGATTTCTTCGCCTCATCCAGTTTAGCCAGCGCGACAAAAATATCACCTTTTCTATCTGCGACGTCTGCCTGCAATTCCGCTGGGAATTCGCCCGACAACTGCTTCAACGCTTCGTCAAACAATTTCTCGTCAAGCAAAACTCCAGCGAGACGAACCCGGGCTAAAGCTTTGTATTCCTCGCCCTTACCAGTATCTATTACCCATTGGAGCTGAGTTTTTGCTGCTTTCAGATCATTAGCATCAAACGATGCCTTGGCTGACACCAGTGCCGCCATTGATGCATACGCAGTCGCCGGAAACTTCTCTTTCAGATCATTCACTGCACGCTGAATCTTCGCTGCGTCTTTCGCAGTCACGGCTTTTTGCAATTCTTCATAAAGCTGAGAAGCCTGTCCCGCCTGGTTTGCCTGATAGTTATTCCATTGAACCCATCCCGCATAGGCCGCAAGCGCAATAATCAGAACCCATGTAATTAAATTACCGTATTGTTTCCACGCTGCTTTCAGTGTTGCGAGTTGCTCTTGTTCTTCGAGATCGTATGCCATGTTTTTTTATAAGATTAATGGTTAATATGAATATGGTTAGGGTCATCGCAGCAAGAACTGTCCTCACCAGCACCCGCGATCTGATCTACCAGATAATCCACCGCAGCATCAAACGGGACACTGACCTGATTATTTTCCGCGATATCAGATCGCATGGATTTTATGCCGACATTATTATTGGCAACCTCATCTTCACCGATGATCACAGCATATGCGCAACCGCTGGCATCAGCCTTCTTCATTTGTGATTTAAAACTTCCTACTCCGGTCGAGGTTGCGCAATGTAACACAACATCCAGCCCTGCATCACGCAATCGTTCGCCAAGAACCAAAGACTGCATTTGTCCTTGCTCTGTCTGATGAACCAGATATACATCACATTGCGACGGCTGGCGAACTTCACCGGCAACCTTCATCAACTCAATCAGTCGCTCAATTCCCATCGCAAAACCACATGCCGGAGTTGGCTTACCACCAAATGTTGAAAATAGTGTGTCGTATCGCCCACCTGCGCACACAGTCCCCTGAGAGCCCAGCTCGCTTGTCACCCATTCAAAAACGGTACGATTGTAGTAATCCATCCCTCTCACTAGACGTGGATTAATCGTGAACGGAATACTGTTATGACGCAGTATTTTTTGTACGCCTTCAAAATGTGCCAGCGATTCAGCACCAAGATAATCCAGTAATTTTGGCGCAGCATTGACCATATCTTGCATGGCCGGATTTTTTGTATCGAGTATCCGCAAAGGATTGCTATACAGGCGTCGCTTAGCTTCGGCGTCAAGAATATCAGTGTGACTCTCAAAATAGCTGATCAGAGCGGCGCGGTGCAAATTCCGCTCATTTGCATCACCGATAGAATTCAATTCAAGACGCACGTTTTGCAAACCGAGATCATCCCACAGACGCTGACATAGCATAATCAGCTCAGCATCAATATCAGGGCCATTGAAACCTAAGGCCTCAGCTCCGACCTGATGAAACTGACGATAACGCCCGCGTTGAGGTTTTTCATGACGGAACATAGGCCCTGAATACCAAAGACGTTTAGGACCCTCATAAACAAGATTGTGTTCAATCGCAGCCCGCACCACACCTGCAGTTCCCTCCGGGCGCAAAGTCAACTTATCGCCATTCATTGAATCTTCAAATGAATACATTTCTTTTTCGACGATATCAGTTACCTCGCCAAGACCACGGGAAAAAAGCGGCGTAGGCTCCACGATAGGCGTACGAATCTGCTGAAATCCGTAACTCTTTAATACAGAATGAACCGTATTCTCAAACAGTTCCCAGAGCGCGGAATCGTCAGGGAGCAAGTCATTCATGCCCTTAACACCAACTATTTTTTCTATTTTTTTATTTTCTGACATAAGAAACTCAGTTCAGTTACTTTCAACCACTGCAGGGCTGTAACGTTTCGCGACATAATCGAGCACAATTGTCTGAAATTCTTCGGCGATCTTATCTCCACGTAAAGTCACTGCTTTTACCCCATCAATAAAGACCGGTGCAGCAGGCGACTCTCCAGTACCCGGAAGACTGATGCCGATATTCGCGTGCTTTGACTCACCTGGACCATTCACAATACATCCCATAACAGCGACATTCATACCCTCAACACCTGGATACTGCTTCTTCCAGACGGGCATCTGATCTCGCAGAAAAGTCTGGATATCGTCGGCTAACTCCTGAAATACCGTAGAAGTGGTGCGCCCACAACCCGGACAAGCTATCACCATCGGTGTAAATTTTCGCAAACCCATGGTTTGCAAAATTTCCTGCCCAACGATCACCTCGCGACAACGATCACCACCAGGCTCTGGTGTCAGGGAAATCCGTATCGTGTCACCAATCCCCTCTTGCAACAATACGGAGAGCGCTGCAGTAGAAGCAACGACCCCTTTACTTCCCATCCCAGCCTCAGTTAAACCGAGGTGCAAAGGATAATCACAACGTGTCGAGAGTTCACGATAAACCGCAATCAAATCCTGCACACCGGAAACTTTGCAGGACAAAATAATTTTGTCGCCAGCGAGCCCCAGTTCTTCTGCACGCTGCGCATTTTCTATCGCAGACGTAATCAATGCTTCGTACATAACGGACTGCGCTGACCAAGGTGTAGCACGGCGGGCATTCTCGTCCATAATTCTCGCCAGCAGAGTTTGATCCAGGCTCCCCCAGTTGACACCGATCCGGACTGGCTTATCGTAGCGACAAGCCAACTCTATCATCTGAGCAAACTGAGATTCTCGCTTCGCCCCCTGCCCTACATTACCCGGATTAATCCTGTACTTCGACAGGGCTTGCGCGCAATCTGGGAAATCCTGCAGCAGGGTGTGACCGTTGTAGTGAAAATCACCGACCAATGGGACGTCAATATCCATTTTATCGAGTTGCTCACGAATCGCCGGGACTGCCGCGGCAGCTTCAGGATTATTGACTGTAATACGTACCAGTTCTGATCCGGCACGCGCCAGCTCCTTGATCTGAATCGCGGTCGCAATCACGTCAGCCGTATCTGTGTTTGTCATCGACTGAACAACAACCGGTGCATCACCGCCGATCACAACTTTACGCTTCCCATAAACTACGCTTGCCGCACGACTAAGACGTCTCTGGCGTGGGCCAGACAAAATTTCTGACAAAAGAGACTCCATACTTACTTGATAATCAAATTCACGACATTCGAGTCTTTGCCTGCCGTGATATCCATTGTGTTACCACGCAACCAGACGTCAACACCCGCGGCATTACCCAGTCTCAGTTGCAAAGTTTCTCTCACGTCAAATATCTCCTCAGTTCCGGCTTTTGCCAGATGTGAAGTCAGGACGGTGCCATTTTCTCTTTTTACCTGCACCCACGAATCCTGGCGAAATTTCAGACGCAACTTATCATTACCGTTAGTGGCGGGCTGAACCTGAGGTGCACTTTCGACGACACTGGATGTCGCTATTGCAGCAACAGCATGGCTGGCCGAAGTCATCTCGACTGATGTATTGACCTGATCACTACGAGCAGCATTATGCTCAGTGACAAGCTCGGCACCAATTGAAGAGGGAACAGAAACCGCACTGATTTTTTCAACGACAGGTAAGGATGCCGCAGTCGCCTCGACAGAACTCGCGGAAGCAGGCACTGCATCAGCCTGAACCGCCGACTTGGCGAGAAGATTCTTTACGAATGAGGATTGCTCAACATATTGATACGACACAAACAACAATGCAGCCACAGCAAAAAAGGCGGCAGCCAGCAGATATTTGCGATTGTTATTCTCAGTTCTACCCAAAAACGGCGAGCGCGACTCCTGGAAAGGAGTTGCTAATGTCGGCTGCAAACCTGCATCGAGCGCCTGGCCAGTTTGTTCATCAGGCAAATAAGCAACGATCACGGCAGGATCAAGCTTTAGCAGCTTAGCGTATGAGCGAACGAATCCCCGGACGATTACCAGCTTCGGCAACTGTTCAAAATCATTCTTTTCAAGCGCGACAATCTGACGGGGAGACAATTTAAGCTGTCCCGCAACCTGTTCAACACTTAGCCCAGCCAATACACGGGCATCAGACAACAGACCACCGGCAGTCTGCACAACACTCAGCACGGGCTTAACCTCACCCGCAGAAGGCAATACCTCTGATGCCGGATTCAACCCTACTTCACTCATCAAAAGATCCCCGCTGCAAAAGGCCAAACTCACGCGAGCCGGGATAACGTCGGCGCAATTGCGTCGCGTAGCCGCTCATCGCAGCCTCATCCCCAAGTCGCTTTTCAATTTTAATAGCAAGCCACAAAACATCCGCAGTCAGCACGTCAAACTTGATCACTCTGTTGATATAAAAACGTGCCTGACTGTACTCACCGCGATCATAGAAAATCTTGGCAAGATTCGCATTAATGCCCGGATTCGCAGGATCCTGTTTAAATCCCTCGATAAAATACCGCTCAGCACGGGTGGGATCTTTCATCTTCAGACTACAAAGACCTGCATTGTTAAAGGTTTTTCCCGGATTTGTATAAGCCGGATTATTTAACACGCGGTCAAGGTAAGCCAAGCCCTGCTTTTCGCGACCATTCTGACAGAGAAACCAGCCGTAATTATTTTCAACGTCAACATTGCCTGGAGAGAGTTTTAACGCCTGCAAGAAATTGTCTTCCGCTAAATGCTTCTCGCCGATATCCATAAAAATGACTGCGCGGACCGCATAGGCATCAGCCATATCAGGATAAATCAACAGCGCCTGCCTTATCTCTTCCAGCGCAACCTTATGCTGCCCCTGCTGGTAATAGCCGACCGCCAACTGCATGCGAATAGAGGCACGCTTTTGCAAGTCAAGTTTCTCCGCTGACACTGCAGAATCGTCAGCGCGCGTATCAAGATGTCTTGACGCGCAAGCAGAAACAAATAAAACCAGGGAAAGAATTAATACCGGTTTCATCCGAAAGCTAAATCCAAAAATTTTCACTGTGTGATCTCCACGATCTTGCCAAAATTTTCGCCAAACTTCTGTTGATATTCCGCCATTTTTTGCATGCGCTCCTGCACACGCGTTCTGTCTTTGACATCACCTGCAAGCTGACCACACGCCGCATCAATATCATCACCGCGCGTTTTACGCGTCGTCGTAACAATACCAGCGTCCATCAACACTTGCGCAAAAGCTTTAATTCTCGGATTCGCAGAACGCTTCAGGCCTGACTCCGGAAAAGGATTAAACGGAATAAGATTAAACTTGCAAGGTACATTTTTCACCAGCTGAACCAGTTCACGGGCATGCATATCCGTATCGTTCACACCATCCAGCATGCAATATTCAAAGGTAATAAAATCTCTTGGCGCAAACTCCAGGTAACGTTTACACGCAGCCATTAATTCACTTAACGGATATTTCTTATTTAGCGGTATCAAGCTGTCGCGCAAAGTATCGTTCGACGCATGCAAAGAAACCGCCAGCGCAACCGGGCACTCTTGCGACAACTTATCTATCATGGGAACAACACCACTGGTCGATACCGTGACACGACGACGGGATAAGCCGTATGCATTATCATCCAGCATCAGACGCAACGCAGCGACTGTGGGTTCAAAATTCAACAAAGGTTCGCCCATTCCCATCATCACAACATTCGTGATCTGACGCTCACCCTTCGGACCCGGAATCACGCCTTTTGTTTTTCGCAGCTCAAACTCTGCCATCCATAACTGACCAATGATTTCTCCGACGGTCAGATTGCGATTAAATCCTTGCTTACCAGTAGAACAAAAGCGGCAATTAACCGCACACCCAGCTTGCGTAGAAATACACAAGGTTCCACGGTTTTCTTCAGGTATAAACACTGTTTCAACAGCATTTCCCTGCCCGACATCCACCAGCCACTTGCGGGTGCCATCAGAGGAAGTGTGATCACTGATGACGGCGGGCGCAGCAATCACCGCTCTCGTTGCCAACTTTTCCCGCAAAGACTTTGCAAGATCAGTCATTTCATCAAAACTGCTCGCACCAAACTGATGAATCCAGCGCTGCAATTGTTTTGCACGAAACGGCTTCTCACCCAGCTCGCCGCAATATGCAGTGAGCTGCGCAGGATCTAAATCCAATAAATTAATGAGTGCCGTCATGCTCTTCCTTCTCACACCCTGCACCACAATATCTTGCAGTGCAGGGAGTTAATTTCTAAATACTAATTACTGATCAATCTGCTTCAAATTAACGTGAGTACACGTTTAATGCTGGGAAAAAGTAAGCGATTTCGACTGCAGCTGTTTCAGGAGCATCGGAACCGTGTACTGCATTCGCGTCAATAGAATCAGCGAAATCAGCACGGATTGTGCCTTTTTCTGCTTTCTTAGGATCAGTTGCACCCATCAGATCACGATTTTTCAAGATCGCGCCTTCACCTTCCAGAACTTGCACAAATACAGGACCGGAGATCATGAAATCAACCAAATCTTTAAAGAATGGGCGAGCAGCGTGAACAGCATAAAAACCTTCTGCTTCGGCACGGGACAACTGAGTCAGACGGGCAGCAACAACTTTCAGACCTGCATTTTCAAAACGGCTGATAATTTGACCAATGACGTTTTTCGCAACTGCGTCAGGTTTAATAATAGACAATGTACGTTCGATAGCCATCAAAAACTCCAATAAAAAGAAAGGGTTAAGACAAAAACTCAAGAATTCATCTAACCTTAGATTCTAGCATGAAACACTTAGCAGAACATGTCTTTAGAGTAAGCTCCGGCCAAATGCTTCACACCGCTATGACCAGATTTAATTAATCAGATCAAATACTGCCATCGACTCAACATGCGAAGTGTGCGGAAACATATTCACCACACCTGCATAACTCAGTTTATATCCCGCATCCATCACCAGCATGCCCGCATCCCGGGCAAGAGTGGAAGGACTGCACGAAACATAGACCAGCCGTTTAGGTTTTAATTCAGGATTTTTTTCTGTCAGATCAATCAAGGCCTGACAAAGAGCCATTGCACCGTCGCGTGGGGGATCTATCAGAAAACGATCAAACTTACCCAGCGCAATCAAATCATCGGCAGTTACCTCAAACAGATTCCGCGTGCTGAAGGCTGTCTTAGCCGCCAAACCGTTATGCAAAGCATTTTCCATTGCACGCTCTGTCAGTGCAGCGCTCCCCTCAATACCCACAACCTCTCTGGCCATCGTTGCAATCGGCAACGTGAAATTACCCAATCCACAAAACAGATCAGCGATACGCTCATCCTTCTGCGCATCCAACAAGCGTAAAGCACGAGCGACCAGTACGCGATTGATATGATGATTGACCTGCGTAAAATCAGTCGGCTTGAAAGGCATCTTCACACCGAATTCCGGCAGCAGATAGTGCAAATCGCTCTTTGCTGGATAGTAAGGCACCGCAGTATCCGGCCCTTTCGTCTGCAACCACCACTGGACACCATACTCATCGGCAAACGCCTTTAGCTTCACCTCATCATCCGGAGTTAACGGTTCCATGATACGCAATACCATCGCCGTTACATCTTCACCTATTGCTAACTCGATTTGCGGCAATGACGCAATAATCGACAGCGACGCAATCAGGGAGCGCAACGGCAACAACATAGCAGAAACATGACGCGGTAATATCTGACAAGTTTCCATATCCGCCACATAGCGGGATTTTTTTTCATGAAACCCGACCAGGACCTTGTCTTTTTTGATGACATGACGCACTGATAACCTGGCACGATAACGATACCCCCAGGTAGGCCCATAAATCGGACGCAACATGGTTTCCGCTTTTACTTTTCCAATATGCCAGAGATTGTCTTCCAGAATACGCTGTTTCATCGCTACCTGCGCATCCGGCTCCAGATGTTGCATGGAGCATCCGCCACAAGTGCCAAAAAATTCACACTTAGGCTCAATCCGCTGAGATGAGGCGTGAACGATATCTGTCAGCGTCGCCACCTCCCAACTCGGCTTCTTTTTGTAGCTACTGAACGTAACCGTCTCGCCCGGCAGTGCGCCCTCAACAAAAATTACCTTACCCTGCGTACCATCTTCGTTTTGCAAATGCCCGACGCCACGCGCGTCCATATCAAAAGCACGTATTTCAATTTTATTCATGGGAATGTCGGCGCGAACAATGGCTGCGCCATATCAATGATCGATGTCAAAAGCGGAATTATAAAAGAAGTGGGGGACTCTACCCTAACAATAAACAACGAAGGCAGGGAATATCCGCTGTCAGCACCGGTCAGAGCAAAGAATCCCGCCCCAGACCTCGAGACGTAAATGAGCGCTTCAACTTCATCAAGGCCTCTTGCTGAATCTGACGAACACGCTCCCTGGTAATTCCCATTTCATCTGCCAGCGCTTCCAGCGTGGCAGGATCATCGTTGTCGAGGCCGAAACGCCGGATGATCACGATACGCTGCTTAGCCGGCAACTTTGAAAGCCAGTCTCTGACCAATATGGTCATTTCGTGATGTTCAGCAAGAGTATCCGGGGCAGTATCACCATCACCCGGCAGCAGATCCATCAGACTTGATTGCGGATCATTATCCAAAGGCATATCAAGAGAAGTTGCATGTTCGGACAAGGCCAGAATATCCTGTACCTCATCCGCTGGCCTGTCGACCAGCAAACCTATATCTTCCGCTTTTGCATCCCGCCCATCACGCTGCCGCGACTCGAGGTGATACTTTGCTCGCAGAATCTGATTCAGTTCGCGAACCACATGCACCGGTAAGCGTATCGTCCTCGCCTGATTCATAATTGCCCGCTCGATACTCTGACGTATCCACCAGGTCGCATAAGTCGAAAAACGGAAACCACGCTCCGGTTCAAATTTATCGATCGCATGCATCAGGCCGAGATTCCCCTCTTCTATCATATCAAGCAGGGCGACACCACGATTTATGTAATGCTTGGCGATAGAGACAACCAGCCTGAGGTTGTGCTCTATCATTTTTTGCCGTGCGTCAAAGTCTCCTTGTTTTGCCAGGGTAGCGAACTCCAGCTCCTCACGGGAATTAAACAAGGGACGGGTGCCAATCTGGTTCAGATAATACTGGGTTGTGTCAGTGGATAATTCACTCGCCAGCACCGTTCTGAGTTCATCGACAGGAGCTACGATGAGAGAAATCGAATCCACCTCCCGCCCGCTGGAGCCCTCAGCATCATCGTTTGCGTCAATATCAGGAATAGCATCTGCCTCAGCAGCGTCCAGATATTGCCCCGGAAGGATGTCAGTATCTTCGTATGAGGCAACATTTAACTTGTGGTCGGTCGTATTTTTTTGCATAGATTTCCATCTGAATAAAATATGTATACGAAACAGACAACTTTAAAAAATGAACAGCCTCAAGAAAAAAAGATTACCCGGAACACCCTTTAAAACACATCACCATCCAAACCAGATCAAACCAAAATATAACTAACGCGCAGGCAGATACCGCGATGGATCAACAGGTTTTCCCTGCAAACGTATTTCAAAGTGCAGTTTAACGCTATCACTGTCAGAGTTTCCCATCTCCGCTATTTTTTGTCCTTTAGTGATTGACTGCCCCTCTTTCACAAGAATTGTCTTGTTGTGCGCATAGGCAGACAAGAGGCTGTTGTTATGCTTCACAATCACCAGGTTCCCATAGCCGCGGATACCGCTGCCAGCGTACATGACCTTGCCTGCACCTGCTGCAAAAATATCCTGCCCCATCCGACCGCCAATATCCAGGCCTTTATTCTTATCATCAAAGCCAGCCAACAATTTGCCGTCCACCGGCCACATCCAGTCAACAGTATCTGCATCGGCAGCCGGCTCGGCAGCTTTATCCGGCGACTTTAATGCAGCGGACTCTGTTTTGGCTGGCGCAACAGCTACGCCATCCGGTTTTTGAAGCTCTGCAAGATTACTTTCTGAATATGGACGCTTATCCCCCTTAGGCGTAACCTTCGTACTGCCGGAACTGACAGACAGCGGCTTGACTTCAATTGACGACGTCGTTGCAAGAGCGACCGGCTGCGCACCATTAACTTCAGGAGGCGCTACACGCAATATCTGATCAACCTTGATATCATTCGGATTCTTCAGATTATTCCACGCAACCAGATCACTGTAACTCTGACCATGATCTAAAGCGATTCTGTATAAAGTATCACCACGCTTAACCACATAATTACCCCGCACTGGCTCAGCAGGCCTGGCCACTTGCTTAGGAGCCGGCGGAGGTACATACACCTCATTTGAGGAAGAGGTGCCACGCTCAATCACAGGTGCTTTATTCGGCGTCGAGCTACAAGCAACCAGAAATGAAGCGAAGCAACCCACGGTCAATAAATTTTTCAGGTTTTTGATTTTGTTCATTCTCATTACAAATTTACAGGTGAATTACGATCCCGCACCACAACCTCAGATGACACCGGGCCGCAAAGGAACAAAGTGACAGTTTTCTACCATAGTACTGTTCCAGTCATGCGCTGAAACACGCTCAATTAATTGCAACACCTGATGGCGGTCACCGACAGGCGCAATCAGACGTCCGCCAACCTTCAACTGCATCAGTAGCGCCTGAGGCACTTCCAGCCCTGCAGCTGCCAGTATGATACCGTCAAAAGGAGCAACCTGAGGCATACCCAGCATGCCATCGCCGTAATGCAAACGGATATTCGCAATACGCATCGGACGCAGATTATTCTTTGCCAGCTCATGTAAGGCTTTGATACGCTCAACCGAATAAACATCTTTCGCAATCAACGACAAAACTGCAGCCTGATAACCGCAGCCCGTGCCTATTTCAAGCACCTTATCGAGCTTCGCCCCGTTACACAAAATTTCCAGCATCCGGCCAACAATGTAAGGCTGCGAAATGGTCTGATGATGACCAATAGGAAGTGAGGCATCAACATAAGCCTGACTGGCAAGACCAGAATCCAGAAACATATGCCGTGGAATCGCCTGCAAAGCAGCCAAAACATGTTTATCGCTGACGCCCTGCTGCTCTACTCTGGCAACCATGGCGCGCCGGACCGCATCAGAAATCAAAGGGCCGGAGAAAGGCGCGGCTTGTTCAGATTTTTTTTCATTGTTTGTCGCAGAACCGGGACGGATACCCAGATTTGCACCCTGTCTCGCATTTTTCGTCGCAGTCTGGGTCGACGCACTGCGTCCAAAATGATCGCCGCGAGCAGTTTCACGCTGATCAACGACAGACGATAAGCTGAGAGGAAAACGCTTTTCTTTCGTTGTCATTTGATATTCACGGCCAGCATGTCCAGTTGTCGCGTATTGGTCAGATCAACTTGCAAAGGTGTGACGGAAACGAAATTTTTCGACGTCACATCAAAATCGGTTCCCTCACCACCATCAAGAACGCCTCCCGGCGGCCCTATCCAGAAAATGTCGCGCCCATGCGGATCTCTCATGGGAATCACTGGCTCGGAACTATGCCGTTTCCCCAGACGTGCCCGGCGTATGCCTTTTATGTCCACGCGCGGTACATTCGGAATATTCACGTTCAGCAAGTAAGGTGAAGACAACTCAGGAAACCCACGCTGCACCAGTTCTGCTGCAACCGCAGCCGCGGCATCCAGATGCGCCCAGCCTTTATGTAACTGAGAAAACGCGATTGCCGGAATGCCGAACAGATAGCCTTCGGTAGCGGCCGCCACCGTACCAGAATAAAGAGTATCGTCACCCATATTCTGCCCCTGATTAATGCCTGAAACAATCAGATCAGGGCGCTCAGTCATAATCGCCGTCAACGCGATATGAACACAATCGGAAGGCGTGCCATTAACGAAATAAAAACCATTTGCCGCGCGCTGAACTGACAAGGGACGATCCAATGTTAAGGCGTTCGAAGTACCTGAACGGTTGCTGTCCGGCGCGACAACTGTAATATCAGCAAAAGGGGTCAGTGCTTCCGCCAGGGCAGCGATGCCGGGAGCAAGATAGCCATCGTCATTACTAATTAGAATTTTCATAAGCAACATTCTACCCGATGCAGAAAAACAAATTCCTCCTGTTATCAATTTTTACGGCATAATCAAAAAATTAAACGGTCGTACTATTTTTAAAACTGGAGACTTTATATGAAAGCCGTTGTATGTAAAAACTGGGGTACCCCGGATACCCTCGAAATACTGGAACTTCCCGATCTGACACCAGGCCCCGGGGAAGTTGCAATCAGCGTCAAGGCTGCCGGCGTCAATTTTCCGGACTTTCTCATCATTCAGAACAAATATCAGTTCAAACCAGAACTCCCGTTCACCCCGGGCAGTGAATTATCAGGAACGGTCTATGCTGTCGGAGATGGCGTAAAGCACGTCAAAACGGGCGACAAAGTGATTGCCTTCATAGGTCAGGGAGCGTTTGCGCAACAGGTTTTAGCGCCGGCCAATGCAGTCATTCCGATGCCGGAAGGAATGGATTTTGATACTGCGGCCGCAATCACACTGACTTATGGCACATCCCATCATGCAGTTGTTGACCGGGCACAGTTAAAAGCTGGCGAAACCATGCTGGTGCTGGGTGCAGCAGGTGGCGTCGGGCTGGCTGCCATTGAAATCGGAAAAGCAATAGGCGCAAAAGTCATCGCAGCGGCTTCAACAGATGAAAAGCTGGAAATCTGCCGTCAACATGGTGCCGATGTGACGATCAATTACAGTAACACTGATTTACGTGAAGCGATCAAAAGCGCAACCGGAGGCAAAGGACCTGACGTGATTTATGATCCGGTAGGCGGCATCTACGCTGAACCGGCGTTTCGCTCTATTGCGTGGCGCGGCCGCTATCTGGTCGTCGGCTTTGCGAATGGCGAAATCCCGAAATTACCGCTGAATCTGGCATTATTAAAAGGTGCATCTCTGGTCGGCGTATTCTGGGGCGAGTTTGCCAAGCGCGAACCCAAGGCCAATATGGCTGCAATGAGTGAAATGATAGGCTGGCTGAGAGAGGGCAAAATCAAGCCGCATATCTCTGCGCGATATGCATTGAATGAAACCGCCAATGCCTTAAACGATATCGCTGCCCGCAAAGTGACAGGCAAAGTCGTCATACAACCGGAAAAATAAAATACATTACCCGTAAATGCAAAAACTCCACGCTGGCGCGTGGAGTTTTTTTATTTCAGCCAATGATCAATTACTCAACGCGGCGCTGCTTCACCAAGCCAATAACGATTGATGTCTTTTAATCCCCACTTCGACGCATCTTCTCTCGCCACAATTTTATCCTGCAATCCTGGTCCAGCCAGATCAAGTAACTCAGGAACGATATAACCGAGCGACTTCACAGAAAAAAACACTCTGACTTTAGGAGTTAACAAAGACTTACCAACCTGCTGTTCAACAACCACGCCAAGACGTCCCGATTCCATGCGAACCAGCGTACCGACAGGATAGATGCCTATGCTCTTTACAAACGCCTGAAATACTTTCTCATCGAAATGGCCCTTACTCCACTCTGCCATTTTGCGTAAAGATTCTGCAGGACACCACCCTTGTTTATATGGCCGGTCAGAAGTGATTGCATCATACACGTCACATACCGCCCCCATTCGCGCAAACAGACTGATTTCATCGCCTTTCAGACGATCAGGATAACCAGTGCCATCCATTTTTTCATGATGATGCAAGCACACATCCAGAGCCACTTTACTGACGCCCTCTGCCTCCAGCAGCATCTTGTATCCGGCGGCAGGATGCTCCTTCACAGAGACAAATTCTGCATCGGTGAGTTTGCCTGGTTTATTCAGGATATCCTGATCCACCCCCATCTTACCGATGTCATGCAACAACCCGGCAAGTCCCGCTTCACGGGTATCAGCATCACTCAGACCTAATTGCTTACCCAAGGCCACCATCAATGCACAGACAGCAACCGAATGCATGTAAGTGTAATCATCTTTGGTTTTTAATCTGGCAAGACCGATCAGAGCGCCAGGATTGCGCATCACGGAGTCAGCAATTTCCTCCACCATTTCCTGCGCATTACCGACATCAACCGCTTTTCCCATGCGCGCTTCACTGAACATCGAAAACACGGCTGCGCGCGATTTACTCACTATCAGGGACGCTCTGCCCAGCTCATCTTCCATCGACACCGGCGCAATCTGACGCGGAGCCGGCTGTTTAGGGACAACAACTTCTGCTGCAGGTGGCGGCTCCCGCTTGACTTCTGGCTCATCCTGAAGAACATCGAGACCTTTGCTGGTATCGATCCATGCTTCCTGAATCTTTGATTTCTGAATCTCCAGCAATTCAGCGGAATCCGACAGAAGAAACGATTTTTTCCAGAATGGCGTATCTATCCATGAGCCGCATAACTCAGTGACAAACATACCCACCCTCAAATCGGATGTCTTAATTTTTTTTAACATAAAGGAGCGATTGGAAACCTTATCTGACAACGTAAAGCCTGTAATAAACCCAAGCTTAGATTATTCTACAAAGGCAGGAACTGCGCTACAACAAGCACGCGCATCTAACAAAAGTTTTCCTTTGTGCAATTATGTAGTAATTGCATGGGGCGAAAAAAATCCTGCATCTCCCGATTTTTGATAAAACTCAGGTTATACGGATGTTCTGCGAGAATTTGCGGAAAATGTGCAGCTTCTGGAATGCGCTTTAACTGTTCCGCAATTTTCCCCCACAAAACAAGGGATGGCAGTGACACGGCAGACTGTTGTTCAGACAAACAGGAAAAAATGGCTTGCAAAAACGGCTGCCAGGCCTTTCCATCCTTTGCAGGTGCCATGCTGTCGCGAAAAACCAGCGTCGCGTTCAATAGCAAAAAACCTTGTCTGTTCATATTCTCCTGCAAATCAGCGAGCTTACGAATGAAGGTCGTCTGATTATGCATAACCGACATGGCAACGACTGCCATCGCTTCACCGCCAGTGTACTCGTCATCCAGATGCCCGGATGCAACCAGTAACATTTTGATGAAGTTGCGTAACGACGTCGCACGATTGACTTTTTTTGATAAGCCCGAGCCGTCCTCTGCCCACAAATTATCTACCGCCCCATCCATAAAACAAACGCCGGTCGCGCTGTCAGCGCGCGGATAAGGTCCTTCACCGATCAGCACGTAACGAACATTACTCACAGGCTGCTGAAACGCTGCAAACAAACGCCCTTCTGTCGGCAAAAATTCAGCAGAGCATAAATTCGCAAAATAATCAGGATCCGCTGCATACATAGCCTGTAAACCGTTACAGATGGCAGGATGCCAGGACGGATGGGCGAGCTGTATGCAATCCGTGATCTGTTTTGGCAAATTGCCACTACTGACATTCATTGTGCAGCGCCTGGCATTACGGCAGGCAATGATGCGGTAGAAAGCCCCGGAGTGACAACTGGACTCGGAACCGGTGCCGGACCACCTGGCGGAACCGGCTGCGCCTGATGCGCAGGAAATGCCACCGGTGCCACAGGGTTAATGCCGATAATCTCTGTTGGCGGAGGACGAACCGGATTTGCTGCGATATTCACGACCGCATTTTGTGGCAAATCGACCCGACGAGTCACCCCGTTTTCTGAAATCAGCACATACTGCTCGTGCACTTCCTTCAAGACAACACCGGGCGCAATCTGCATATCGATCGCAACTGACTGCGCAGGCTTGCCATTAGTGCTGACGATTGCCAGACTTTCTGCCGAACGCTTGGCGATGATCACGCCTTTCAATTGATAATTGCTGGCTGCCATCTGACTTGCAGGCGCAGCGCCGAACAGGCTTCCCCACTGCCCGGAACCGGGCTCAATGCTGTTCTGCTGCGTTGGTGCTGCAACACTGCGGTTCTGCGGCTTAAAGATACGCAAGCCCCAGAAACTGACAGTCATGCACAATAATGCAAACGCAATCACACTACACAAAAGAGGTAAACGCTTCATTTCTATCCTTGTCAGCGTACCAGCTGATTAATTTCAATAATAGGCATCAGGACTGCCAGCACGATCAGCAACACCACCACGCCCATCGCCAGAATCAGTACCGGCTCCAGCAGACCGGCGATCGTCAGCGCCCTACGTTCCAGATCCTGCTCCTGCGCATTCGATGCACGTTCCAGCATGGCGGGCAACTCACCGGTCACCTCACCGGCACGGATCATGTGGATCAACATAGGAGGGAAATATTTATGCGCAGACAAGGCCCGCGCCAGACTGACGCCCTCACGTACACTTGCTGTCGCATCCTCGACCTGCGCGCGCATCGCGACGTTCGACAAGGTCTCCCGACTCGTCTGCAAAGCACGTAAAATCGGCACGCCGGAACCTGTTGTAATCGCCAGCGTGCTGGCAAACCTGGACGTATTTAAACTGCGCTCAAATTTGCCATAAACAGGAGCTGTCAACAGCCACTGGTGCCAGCGCATTTTTATCTCCGGATTTTTCAGGGCAAGGCGCCAGAGCAGAAAAGCGCTCACACCAAACAATGCGACCAACCAGCCATACACCCGCACAAAATCTGACACGGCCAGCATCAGCACCGTCAGCAACGGTAGCTTTTGTTTAGTGTTGGCAAACACAGAAACAATTTGCGGTACCACATAAGTCAGCAAGAAAATCACAATTGCAAATGCGACGACAGTCACAATTGCCGGATAAGTAAAGGCCAGTTTCACCTTCTGCACCAGCGCATTACGGCGTTCGATATAGTCTGCCAGACGCGACAAAACACGCGCCAGATGACCAATCTGTTCACCTGACGCCACCAGCGCGCAATAGATATCGGCAAAATCATCCGGATGCTGTTTCAGTGCATCAGATAAGGCTGCTCCCGCCATCACCTCTGAGCGCACAGAAGCAATAATGTCGCGGATAAAGGTACGCTCAGATTGTTCCAGCAATGCTGTTAATGACTGTTCGAGCGGCAATCCTGCTTCCAGTAAACTGGCAAGCTGACGGGTGAACAAAGCAAGCTCGACGCTGGATAAACGCTCGGAGAAAAAAGAGCGTCGCTGACGAGCGCCGCCGTCAGCATTATTGTGTATCGCCTCGACTGACACAGGAACCAGCCCCTGCGCACGTAAATCGCTACGTGCCGCTCTCGCACTATCGGCGTTTAACACACCGGTACTGCTGCTGCCATGACTGTCTATCGCTTCATATCGAAATGCCGGCACGGTAATTATTCCTTAGTGACGCGCAATAATTCTTCAGGCGTTGTGACGCCACTCTTCACCCAGCGCTCACCATCCTCGCGCATGGTTTTCATGCCATTTTTCTGAGCAGCAAGCCGGATTTCCGCTTCCGATGCCTGATGGTGAATCTGCGCACGGATGTCTTCTGTTGTCTGTAACAGTTCATACACGCCGACGCGCCCCTGATAACCGGTGTGGCCACAGTGTTCACAGCCGGTCGCATGCCATTGCCCGCCCTCTTCACGACGGCAATGCGTACAAAGTTTGCGTACCAGACGTTGGGCTACGACGCCCAGTAATGACGAAGACAACAGGAAAGGTTCTATCCCCATATCCAGCAAGCGGGTCACTGCGGCGGACGAATCGTTCGTATGCAAAGTTGCCAAGACCAGATGGCCCGTCAGTGAAGCCTGAACGGCAATTTGTGCGGTTTCCAGATCGCGGATCTCACCGATCATGATCACATCCGGATCCTGGCGCAAAATAGCGCGCAGGGCTTTGGCAAACGTCATGTCTATCTTCGCATTGACCTGCGTTTGTCCGACCCCCGCCAATTCATACTCAATAGGATCTTCCACCGTCAGAATGTTAGTCGTACCTGCATTCACACGGGATAAAGCAGCATACAGCGTCGTCGTTTTACCTGAACCAGTCGGTCCGGTAACTAGGACGATGCCATGCGGCTGCGCGATCAGCTTGTCAAAATTTTCAAGAACATCCGGACTCATACCAAGATTACTCAGATCCAGACGCCCGGCTTCCTTATCCAGCAAACGCAATACCGCGCGCTCACCGTGGCCAGTCGGCAGCGTCGATACCCGCACATCAACGGGTTTACCGCCAATCCTTAAGGTAATGCGGCCATCCTGAGGTAAACGCTTTTCGGCGATATCCAGTTGCGCCATGATCTTAATACGCGAAATCAGGGAAGCATGAATCGCTTTACGTGGCCGGACCACATCGCGCAGGGAACCGTCAATGCGAAAACGCACGACAGAAATCTGCTCGAATGGTTCTATGTGAATATCAGAGGCGCCATCGCGTAATGCCTGCGTCAGCAGCGCATTAATCATACGAATCACAGGCGCATCGTCAGCCGATTCCAACAGGTCTTCTATCGCTGGCATATCCAGCATCAGCTTCGCCAGATCAAGATCCGACTCGACCTCGCCAACGACATCTGCAGCATCACCACCTGAGCCCGCATACGCTTTGGCAATCAGGTCGCTCAGAGCTTCATGGCTGAGCATATTCAACTTGATCGTGCCAAATTTACGCCCAACCTCGGCGATCGCCGCCGGGCTGGTTTTATTCGATACCGACAACTCTACCGGCGCGCCGGCGACAGCACTGTCACGACTGGCGAGCACTGAAAAGTCACGCGCAAACCCGTAAGGCAATAAGCGATTTTCCATCATGGCTTATTTACTTTCCTGACTGGCGGATTTCACTTTATCCGATGGCAGTGACGTTGATGTCGCCATCAGCTTGCCTTTTTCCATGTCAGGTAATTGCGCAGCCGGCACACCTTCTTTATTCGGTGCGATCTGCGTACGCATATAGTCATAGCGATCAACGGAAACGCTGTTGCTTTGCTCGGCATTACGTATCACAGTCGGACGCAGAAACACCATCAGATTGGTTTTACCGCGCTTGGCCGTCTGATATTTGAACAAATTGCCAATGACAGGAATATCCCCCAGACCGGTAACTTTTTCGACGGAATCAGAAGTACTGTCTTCCATCAAGCCACCGAGCGCCAGAATCTGCCCATCCTCAACCAGCACATTGGTGGAAATGGAGCGTTGTTTGGTAATCAGGCCAGACGATGTCACTGTCGCAGAATCGTCAATACTCGAGCTTTCCTGATAGATCGCCAGCTTGACTGTACCGCCTTCGGAAATTTGCGGTTTAACGGTCAGTTTCAGACCGACTTCCTTGCGTTCTATGGTCTGGAACGGATTCACACCAGCCGTGCCGGTGGAGGCAGAAGTCGTGAACTGACCGGTGATGAAAGGCACGTTTTTACCGACCACGATTTTTGCTTCTTCATTGTCCAGTGTCACCAGATTCGGCATAGACAAGATATTCGCATTGCCACTACCTTCAAGCACATGCGCCAGCGCCCCCAGCCCCAGCTTGCCGTTGATCTGCTTGAAAACACCGATAGACAAACCATTACCTGGCGTCGGCGTCGCTGCAGTGGCGAGACTGAGAATATTATTCCCCGTGGTGGTGAAAGCCGTACCACCGCCGACACGGTAATTACTATTGCTGTCACCAGATAAACCCAGCCACTGCACGCCGAATTCATTTGCCTTATCTGCATTCACTTCAACGATGAGCGCCTCGACATACACCTGCGCTCGCCGAGCATCCAATTGATCGATCACCGAACGCAGATTTTTGTATACCGCTTCGCTCGCCGTAATAATCAGCGTATTCGTTGCTGCATCAGCCTGAATGAAACCCGCTGCACCGCCAGTGTTACCCGTTACAGAACTGCTACCGGACGATGGAGGCAAACCACCGGTGACACCGGTATTCGTCGTACCCGTTGCGGAATTCGACGCTATCGGACTATTCGTTCCGTTCGCAGCACTACCGGTATTCGACAAACCGGTACTGGCAGGTAAGGCACTGGTATCGCCGGAAATGATGGAACGTAAAGTCTGAGCCAGCTTTACCGCCTCTGCATTCTTGAGATAAACCACATGCACATTACCAGGCAATGCCGTTGGCTGATCCAGTTTGGCAATCAGCTCTTTAACCAGATTCGCCCGCGCAGCGGAAGGGGCGCGTAACAACACAGAATTGGTGCGCGGATCGGCCAGCAAGACTGCACGTCCACCTTCCGTCGCAGCGCCGTTATCGCTGAGCTTACTCACCAATGCAGCGATATCACTCGCCATCGCGTGTTTGATAGGAATCACGTCCATATCCACCGTCGCGGGAACGTCTAAAGACGCAATAATTTTATTCAGACGTTTTAAGTTATCGGCGTAATCGGTAATCACCACCGAGTTATTACCCGGATTCGCATTAATCGTATTATTAGGCGAAATCAATGGCCGCAAAATCGTCACAACATTGGTCGCTGATTCGTAATTCAGTCGGTAAATCTGGGTTGCCACCTGATCGCCTCTGACCGATTCGCCTTTCTCATTCTGCACAGACTGCGTCGGACCTGGTTGCAGTTTGGCGTCAGATTCCGGCACCACTTTGTAATAGCCATCCGCATACACAACCGCATACCCTTGCAGACGCAATGTCGACGTCAGCAGCTTGAACGCCTGTTCTTTTGTCAGCGGTTTTTCCGAGACTAAGGTGACCTGACCTTTCACCCGTGGATCGATGATGAAAGTCGATCCTGTGTAATGACCAATCGCTTTAACAACAGATTCAATATCGGCACCGACAAAATTCAGGTCTGCCGTATTTTGCGCCGCATTTTGTGCCAACACCGAAGAACTGATGAGACAACCGGCACTCAATACTGCCGCTCCTGTCATGACAGACAAATGGCGCATCGGTTTGCGTAAGGAATTGCTGATCATAGCTGCCTTGTTTTTTAATGGATATTTTTTCATTTGAACTATTTAAACTCTAAAGCGATGACATCCTGATCGCCGTCCTTACGGCGCTGCCCCAGCAAATTCAATAAATTTGCCAATCTTGCCTGCTGCCCTTCTTCTGCCCAGGCTTTGCCTGAAAACTGGAAATGGCCGCCGTTTAATGTACCGCTGCCGGCCAACATCATCGGCCCTTTTAAGGTATTCAGATGCAGATCGGCATTTGCGCCGTGTAAATCAAACGCCATGTTGTAGCTACCCAAAGGTTTGACTGGCGACAGACGCGATGCCATTTCCGACAATTCCAGCTGCAACTGCCCATATCCGTTCAGTCTGCCAGCATCCCGGGCAAAGCGTAAATTATTCCACGACATCCGCAATTTCCCGGTAGGCCCTATCGTATTCAGCGGAGCCCCCAGTCCTTCTAACCGCTCTGTCGGCAAGAGCAAACTTGCCGGACTCACCTGCAACTCCGAAAAATTACCCTGTATCTTGACGATGGCCGACAGCGATTCAGGATTATCCAGTTCAGCTTCGACTTGTGCCAACAAGATCAGCGGTGAAATTTTCCACGCAAAGCGTCCCGCAAACAAAGGCGTTACCGGGCCGCTGACACCGGAAGCAACGCCGACAAACGCCGAGCCACGCCAGAACGAACCTTGCACGTCACCGAGACTGAGTCGCCCCTGCGTTTGCTTTTCCAGTAAAGCACCAAGCCAACTGGCAGGCAAAAAAAACAAGACGGATAACGTGATACTGACGATGCCTGTCACCACCCATATCCAGAATCCTGCTGCTGACTTTCCTGACGTCATTCAAAGTCCACCGCGTTGCTGCTTTAATGTCAGGCTGACGTTCACCTGCGCCGGTTCTGGCAAGGCGGTAAAACGTGCTTCCTCGACCGTCAAACGCGAAGATTTTTGGGTTTCCATCAGCCACTCCATGATATTTGCATAGGCGACCGTCTGAATTTGTAAACGCACGATATCGTCCGATACACTTAAGGTTTGTGCCTTGATGCCGCGAGTTGCCAGCGATGCCTCCACGCTCTCACGTGTAACCGGTTCTGTCATTTGCGACAAACCCGCCGCCAGTTTGGATTGTTGTACACTCAGTGCGGTGATCTCGGCAACCTGCTGGCGCAAAACCGGGATCTGCTTCAGTAATTTCGTCCGCCCTGTCAATGCCGGGTCAAGAAAAATCTGATAGACCAGCGCCAGCACAATGACCACTGCTGCGATACTCAGCATGCGGCGCTCGCGTGCATCACGCTGTCCCCAGAACAGATCAAACTCTTGCTTTAATTGCTTCATCATCAGTTTTTCCCTCCGACGGTGATATGCAATATCCCATCTGGTGTTGCTTCCATGCGCATAGACTGTTCTGCCAGCGCCGCACGCAACTGATCAAGCGGAATCTGACCCGGCGATTTCACCTTGACGTTCAGGCCGCGGTCTTTATATTCGACAGACACGACATCGGCTGGCTTGCCCGCCATCACGCGTTCCCACACTTGCGTGAACTGCGCCGCCATCACCGCAAAGTCATTCGGCGCAAACTGACCGGACAAGCGTTTCGCCAGATCCACTTTTTGCCTCATCTGCACCAGAGGATCAGCAATCGTCATCTCTTTAGGAAAGCTATTCTTATACGTCTGCATCAGAGCTGCACTTAAATTCCTGGCTTCGCGTTTGAGGCTGAACCACTCTGTGTTTAAGGCCACGATATTGACTATTACGATTGCAGCCAGCAAACGCAAAGGCCAGCGCCAGGATGCCCAGTCGATTGACGGCTTATGGATAGCACTGACATCGGACATCAGATCTGGTGTTTTCACACCTATGCCGCCAGCACGGTTCTGCCAGCTGATCGCCCGCACCTGAAAACGCTCGCTCAGCGTCAGGGTCTGTAACATCGCCTGATATTGCTCTACTTCACCTGCAGCTACATACAATCCTACATCTGTTTCCGGTACCAGCAAATTCAGCATGGTGATCGCACTGTCACGATCCGCCTCAGGCAAATTGAGCCCCATGCCCTGTGACTCAGATTGTCTGATCGTCAGCGCCAATACGCCGTCACGATTTTCAATCAGTGCTGCAACTTGATTTTCCTGCTGCGGCAGCGTCAGTCCGAGTTGCGATGGAAAAGCAGCGATTTTTTTGACTGGCCAGTCCTTGACCCTGGTCGCAATCAACTCCAGCCACGCTCTGTCGGCGACGGCAACGGTCGCCTCACCATTCACCACCGGTGTCGCCACCAGTGCGACATCGGCAGGATCTGAAGTCAGCTGCTCCTCAAGCAGATTCGGCAACGCTGATTTAAATTTCGCTGCCGACATGGGCGGCACTTTAACCGCAAGCAGACTGACATCACTGGCAGCCAGCAATAAGTGAAGCTGACGGACACCAACAGATAAAGCGCGCAACTCTGCCAGCGTTTGCAGACCTTGCTGGAGTATATTGCCCTCTGCTGAAAACAGGGCAAACGGCAACGTCTGCGAAGACCAGTCCGGGCTGCTCTGCGCAGCGACCCGCGAGGGTAAAGAAATAGTGAGTGTACTTGCCATGTAATTTAGTTGTCTCTTACCCAAAGCACCGTCGTCGATGCATCCTCTGCCCGCTCTATCAACGCGCTGACATCCATCAGCGAGCGGTTCATTTTAACCTTACCGTTCACCACAAAATAATTGGTTGAGGTATCGACTTCTTTTTTTGAAGTCATTTTTGCCTTATCAGGGAAACGCGTTTCAAAATCAGGAAAACCACTGATGTAAGCGCGCTCGCGGCTGGCCACGATCAGCGCCGCATCCGACAGACTCATCCCCTCTATCCGCGCAGCCAGCACCTCGGCAGGAGCCGTATTAAGATTGATGGTCGTAATACCGGATTTGCGAGGCAAGGCGATCACATACGAACGCAATTTATTCACCATCTCCGGCGTATAGCCCGGCACGGACAATAAATCATCAACCTGCGTAAACCGCAGGAATTGTACTGCAGCTTGCGTCTCTTCTGATGTTGTTTTTACACTTCCTCCGTTCGCTGATATTCCACCGGAGTCGGCAGAGGAACTCGCTGGCGTGCTGTCCGGCGCCCCCTTTGGTACTACTGCTTTCGGCTGCGTCTGAGCAATCGCGCTGGCAGTCCGTTGTGCCAGCTCAGCAGAAAAGCGCAAATTCGTCAGCAGGCGGGCAAAGACAGCAGTTTCACGCGGGTCCACCACGCCATCTGTCGCCAGATTATTTAAGTTATACAAAGACTGTGCATCGATGACCTGACCGGACAAGCTTGCATCGCTGGCATCAGTGTCGGCCCGACCATTTTCGACATACTGATCGAGACGCGTGTCTTCAAGTCTGACTGCCCACGGCTCACCCAGATGATCAACATTGCTCTGTTTTTTATCTTCACGCAGGATCAGCCTTGCCCAGTCGATAGCACCACGTAATATCCATTTTTTTTGCAACTGCATGCGCTGATTTTCTATCGAACGCACCTGCACCTGCTGCTGCCAGAACAGACTGGCAACAATCGTGATCGCCAGTGTCGTCAGCAACAACGCAGTCACAACAGCAACACCACGTTGCCGGGGATGATAAAAGGCGATCTGCATCAGCTTGCCCCCAGCAAAAACACTTTAGTCATCGGCGCTTCACGCCCCTGCACTTGCATCGACACTTCCAGTCCGGCCAGTTTCGCACTCTTGATCGCGGGGTTCTTTGCTGCGCCATCCGTCGCAGGGTTTTGTATATCTGTACCGTCGATACGCCAGCCAGTTTCACCTTGTGTCCAGGTGCGCATCGCCAGTGATGTCACATCGGTCTGTAACTGTATAACCGGCGTTATATCGGTATCAGCGGCGGCACTTTGCCAATCGTTTTCTAATGCCGCAATTTCGCGGGTCGGCGCCAGTTCACGCCGCCCCAGTTTGCCATCGATCACGCTGTACACAATCACCTGATACCGTAGCGGCTGGTTATCTTCGAGTACCGAACGGATCAGCATCAGCTTGCTGCCGGCAGCACGCAATACGCTGCGCCCTTGCAGCAAGTTCGCATCCATCAGATGCGCGCAGTCATTTTCGATCTGGGCAAAGGCCAGTTGAATACCGCGTGTCTGCGCCATTTCCGCATTCAGCGCAACGCGTGCGCGCACAATACCGTCCAGACCGCGCCAGCCAAGCACGGCGACAATCGCAAGTATCGTGATCGCGACCAGTAATTCAATCAGGGTAAAACCGCGCATTGCGGAGGGCCGGCGATTACAAGGCATTCGGCACCACCTGGGTCAGCTTGATAATGCGGCGCGAAGGTTTATCTGTTTCATAAACGAAGACTTCGACGCGCCGAAATGAAGGATTCGGCGTCGCAATCACATGCTCTTCGCAAGTCAGTTTTAAATCAGCCTGAGGACATTCAAACGTACGCTCCCCCAGCGATGGCCATTCGCGCGCCAGACGGATTTGCGACAAGCGGTTTTCCGCCGACCATGTCGCCATCAGCGAGATACGCAGGTCATTGCTGTTTTGCGTCAGGCTGCCGACAGCACGCAGGCTCGCGCCCAGTGCAGTACCGACGATGACCAGCGCCACCAGCACTTCAAGCAGGGTAAAACCAGCGTGACGGGAGAATTTCAGGCGCATTTCATTCTACGGAAAAATGTCCGACACCATCGGCGCGGATACGCACGCTGCCATCCGGCACACGTAAAGTGATAATGAAAGGCTTATCGACAGGCTCGCGGCCAAACACAACCCGCACCGCTGCCGCCTGATTGCTTGGCGGCTCCATACTCAGTTCCAGTGGAGAAATACCAAACGCGCGATCACGCAGCATCTCGTCGCGCAACGGCAGCCAGACCCGGTCTTCACGTACCTGAAAACGATAGCCGTACTGATCGGCTTCAAAGGCGACGGGCAGATTGCGCAGAATGGCCTCATCCCGCGCGAGTTGCAACAGCAAGGCGATACGATTCGCGTCTTGTTCGACGCGCTGACGCGGACTCGGCATCGCATTAAACGCGACTGCACCCAGCATCAGACCGGCGATCACCATCACTACCAGCAATTCGAGTAGTGTGAAGCCACGCTGCCTGTTTCGCAGTGTCATGAATGGGAAATAATGCAGGACTTACTGATCCCAAGAACCGATGTCAGCATCTTTATCCACGCCGCCGGGCTGACCATCTGCACCGAGTGAGAAAACGTCGACTTCGCCTTTAATACCCGGTGACAGGTACTGATAAGGATTACCCCATGGATCTTTCGGTAATCGTTCTATGTAACCGCCGGTTTTCCAGCCATTGGCGGCAGGACCGGTAGTCGGCTTGGTAACCAGAGCCTGCAAACCCTGTTCTGTTGTTGGGTAACGCTGATTATCAAGGCGGTATAACTTGAGTGCCGACATCAGGGTCGAAATATCCTGCTTCGCCGCTGAGATACGCGCGTCATCGGTACGCCCCATCAGCTTGGGCACGACCAGCGCCGCCAGGATACCCATAATCACGACCACGACCATAATTTCGATCAACGTAAAACCACGCGAACGACGGGATTGACGAGATGCCGCTGGCAACACTGAAATCGATTGAGAAGTAAACATAAGCCTGTCTATTAGTTCTGATAATTCGGTTAATTCTGAAAATCCACTCTGAATACTCTGGATAGCCGCTTGCATTATCAGGAAAACCGGCACACCGGAACACTGGCGGCCTTTCTTACCTTGATTGTCAGCGTTGTTATTACGCAGATCATCCGAAGCGAAGCAGTATAAAGCGGGAACATGACAACATGATTATTTGTTACTTAAAAATAACAAAAAAAGTGAACTTTTACTATACTCCCCTCTGTTTTTCTGAAAAACACCCTAACGTCAGCATAAACAAAGGGGGGGCAAAAAAATACTCCCCCCAGTATATTTAGGCTGCTCAGGCCAGTTTCAGCGGCAAACTGCGCAAACGCTGCCCGGTCAGCTGAAACACCGCATTCGCCACTGCGGGTGCAATTGGCGGCACGCCCGGCTCACCGATACCCTCAGGCGGCTCTGCACTCGGAATAATCACGACCTCAATCTGCGGCGCTTCGTTGATACGCAGCACCGGATAATCATGAAAATTACTCTGCACCACCTTACCGTCTTTGATCGTCACTTCGCCGTACAGTGCCGCACTCAGGCCAAAAATGACTGCTGACTCCATTTGCTGCCTGATGATGTTGGGATTCACCGCAATGCCGCAATCGACCGCGCAGACCACCCGGTGCACGCGGATTTGGCCATCCTGCACCGAGACTTCCGCAACTTCCGCCACAACGCTGCCGAACGACTGATGCAAAGCGACCCCGTGCGCGCGGCCTTCTCCGGGCTTACCAGCCTGATTCATCGCGGCATCAAGCACGGTCAGATGACGCTTGCGGTTGGCCAGCAACGCACGACGAAAATCGACCGGATCTGTACCCGCAGCATGCGCCAGCTCATCAATGAAACTCTCTTTAAAAAACGCGTTATGCGAGTGTCCGACTGAGCGCCAGAAGCCGACCGGCACAGGCGTGGGCACAATCACATGGGCAATTTTCTGATGCGCAATGTGATACGGCATGTCAAATTCACCTTCCGCCGTCGTCTTATCCGGTCCTGCGCCGGGCAAACCAAACGTCCGTTTCAGCACCTGATGCACGATGGACGCGGACGCCGATGTATTATCGTAGGCGAGTACCTTGCCCTTATCATCAAGTGCCGCCGTAAACCGCGCCAGTGCTGCCGGACGATACATGTCATGCGCCATATCTTCTTCGCGGCTCCAGATCAGCTTGACCGGCAAGCCCTGCGTCTGTTTGGCAATGGCGACCGCCTGCACCACCATATCCACCTCTAAACGGCGACCAAAACCACCACCCAGAAAGCACATATGCAACTGCACTTGTTCAGCACTGATACCTGCAACTTTGGCGGCCACCGCCACAGCAATGCTCGGCACCTGGGTCGATACCCATAAATCCAGCTTGCCATCTTTCAGTTGCGCCGTGCAATTCATCGGCTCCATCGTGGCATGCGCAAGAAACGGGGCGCGATATTCTGCCTTGATCGTTTTTGCGACGGAAGTACCCGTTGCTGCATCCTTAGACTCAGCCAACACCGCCGCAGGATCACCTTGTTTGTAATAGGTGAAGCCAGATTCGCTATCGAGTTTTTCTGCCAGCTCTTTGAAGACTGATTCCGTCGATAACTGCGCGAGCGCACCGGCATCCCACTCGACCGGCAATGCGGCTAAAGCCGTTTTCGCCGTCCAATAGTTTTTGGCGATGACAGCAACACCTGCGACACCGGCCTCACCAACGGCCTCAGAAAAATCCACCACATGCGTGACGCCAGGCATCGCAAGCACCGGCTGCGGATCGACACGCTTAAGCTTGCCGCCGATGACCGGGCTTAATTTCAACGCCGCAAACAACATTCCGGCTGGGTGCGCATCGATCCCGAACTGCGCGCTGCCATCCACTTTAGCTTTGGCATCGGTGCGCGGCTCGGGATGGCCGATCAGTTTAAATTCTGCAGGCGCTTTCAGCCGTATCTGCGCGGGCTCGGTTTCAGCTGCACTGGCTGCCAGCTCACCGTAAGACTTTTGCTTGCCGGATGTGTGCTTCACCATGCCATTCGCGGTCGTGCACTGATCTGCAGGCACGTTCCACTCTTTCGCCGCCGCGGCAATCAGCATCGCACGTGCTGCTGCGCCAGCTTCACGCAGCGGCAGCCATGCATCCTTAACGCTGGACGAACCACCCGTCACCTGCAAACCCAGTTCGCGCGCGGTTTTCAATGTCATCCACTGAGCGAATTGTTTGATCACACCTTGATCGTCAGGGTGAAAAGGCAGACCATCTGCCAGCATAGAAAGATTGCCGTAGATTTTATCGATGGGCGCTGGCATGGTTTTGACTTGCGCCATCGCGACATCGAGTTCTTCCGCCACCAGCATTTGCAGTGCGGTATGTATGCCCTGCCCCATTTCGCTGCGATGCATGGCAACAGTGACGCTGCCATCTCTGGCAATTTTTATCCAGCCATTGAGCGCGACTTCATCATTCACCACAGGCAAAGAATGTGCCGCGTTCAGACGCTGGCGTGGCGGCATCAGCCCCCATCCAACCAGCAAAGCCCCGGCTGCACCGGCAGCGCCCAGAATAAAGCGGCGACGCCCTGTTTTTTTTATGTCTGACATTACCCGGTCTCCGTTTTCAGTATGTCAGGGCTAACGCAAAGCCGCCACGACAGTATTATGACTCCCGACCATACATTCGTACTGCCTTCGTCGCCATACCCTGCCGGAGCAAATTGCGTAAGTCCTGTATTTTTATGTTGTCACGTTTTTTGTTGAGTTAAGAGTCATTACAGGAAAAGAACGTGTGCTTACGATACGGTAATTACCCGCAATGTCCTTCTCAGGTATTTCGCCGCGGATAGCCTTGCGACAGAATACGTTGCCAGACAACTTCTTTTTGCTCTGGACTCATAAATACCCAGTCTGCCACCTCGGTCACTGTGCGGCCGCAGCCGCGACAAATCTCATCGAAGGTCGTGGAACACACTGCCACACAGGGCGTATCCGGGCGTTCTTTTATTTCAGTCATCACTCATACCATTCAGCGCAGCACTGTTCGTCTCTGAACTGAGAGAGCAACAGCACATTCAAAAATATAACAAACAGGCAGATACCCGCAACGGGAGTAATAGTAACGCTAATTAAGCGGTATCGCTCTGGTGCGAAAATTCTATTTCCTGCAGAACCACCGGCTGGCGAGCAGTTGGATTGACAGCCACACTCAAAGCACAGGAAAATTGAGTCTCTTGCGCTTGCGACTCTGCATAATAAGCACTGCAAGCTGATAAACACTGACCATCTGAAGTACCGGTTCCCGTCATCACTGTCAGCACGACGCTGATCGCAAGCATCAGCACATTCCGTTTTTTCCATTCAATAGAAAATGTAATTCATGGCACAAGATTTTTTTCAAACCCTGATCCTTCTGGTCATCGTTACCGACCCGTTCGGTAACGTACCGATTTTCGTCAGCGCACTGTCCCACGTTTCACCGGAACGCCGCTGGCGCGTCATCGTGCGCGAATGTGGTATCGCATTTGTTTTGCTGCTGTTGTTTATGTTTTTCGGCAAAAATTTTCTGACGGCATTGCAACTATCAGAAATTTCTATCCGTATCGGCGGCGGCGTGATTCTGTTTCTGATCGCGCTGCGTATGGTGTTTCCGCAGGAAGGCGGGATTTTTGGCGACACCGAAGATAAGCACGAACCGTTTATTGTGCCGCTCGCGATTCCAGCGCTGGCGGGCCCGTCTGCACTGGCAACGGTGCTGCTGTTTTCATCTGACAATAATCAGGAAATGCTGGTACATCTGGGCGCGCTGACCGCCGTGGCGGTCGTCTGGCTGATTGTTTTACTGAGCGCAGAACGTATGCAACGGGTATTGGGCGCGCATGTTATGACGGCATTTGAACGACTGATGGGCTTGATCCTTGCCGCAATGTCGATAGAAATGCTGCTGACCGGCTTCCGGGAATATATTAAAACGCTGAGCTGATGAGGCAAGCTCTGATTAAGCAGCAGAATAACAGGCTGTTCGCAGACTCATAGAGACTCACAACGCAGCATCAGATCAGCCTGAATCTCTGAACATCAGAATTCAGGCTGATATTCACTGCCTGACCCGATGCAAGGAAGCAAGGATTCAAATCGTTTTTTAGCCCACGACAGCAGTCACGAATGACGCCAACTCTGCGGCGAACAGTTTGCCGTTAAACGTGAAATAGCCCAGTAAAAATAGTGTAAGGGCAATCAGAAACTGCTTCCAGAACTGACGATTCATTGCGATCTCCGATTAAATAATTTTTTTATTTTGTAATTCTGCGATGTCTGCTTCTGAGTAACCGAGCGCAGTTAATACCTCGTGATTGTGTTCACCCAGCTTGGGGCCGAGCCATGCGGTATGCCCCGGCGTTTCTGATAACTTTGGTGAAATCGCGGGCAACTTAATTCCCTCACCATCCGCGAAATGGTGCTGCTCAAACATTTGCCGCGCCTGAAATTGCGGATCATTCATCATATCGCGCACCGAGTATATTTTTCCGACCGGCACATCCGCCGCCTTCAGTATTTGTAAGGCGCTATCGATATCTTGTGTTGCACACCAGTCCTGTATCGCCGCATCAATTTCCGCCGTGCGCGGCACACGACCGTCATTCCTCACCAACGCGGGATCATGTGCCAGATCATCGCGCTGTATTGCCTTCATCAACCGGTGAAAAATCGCATCACCGTTGCCGGCGATCACAATATTTTCGCCGTCGCCCGTGGTATAGGTGTTCGATGGCACGATGCCGGGCAACGCTCCGCCAGTGCGTTCGCGAACAACACCAGCCACATCAAATTCCGGCACCAGCGATTCCATCAGATTGAAGACTGATTCATATAAGGCGACATCCACCATCTGCCCCTGCCCTGCGACACTGTGCTCCCCAGATTTTCCGTTCCAGCGTCCACCTGTAACATCACGATGGCGCAAAGCCATCATCGCACCGATCACACCATGCAAGGCTGCGACTGAGTCACCGATAGAAATACCGACCCGCACCGGTGGCCGGTCAGCGTGACCCGATACATAACGCAAACCACCCATAGACTCACCGATCGCACCAAAGCCCGGCTGATCTTTCATCGGACCGGTCTGACCATAACCAGACAAACGCACCATGATCGTCGCCGGATTCAGCGCCTTCAATTGTTCATAGCCCAACTGCCACTTTTCGAGCACACCGGGGCGATAATTTTCGATAATGATATCGGCGTCCAGCGCGAGCCGGCGGGCAATCTCCTGCCCTTCCTCGCTTTTCATATTCAGGGTGATACTTTTTTTATTCCGCGCCTGCACACTCCACCAGAGTGAAGTGCCGTCTTTTAACACGCGCCACTGACGCAGAGGGTCACCACCATCCGGCGATTCAACCTTAATCACATCGGCACCGAATTCCGCCAGCATACGTGCACAAAAAGGTCCCGCAATCAGGGTACCCAGTTCAAGAACTTTGATGCCAGCCAGAGGGCCCTTGCGATTCTGCGTCATGAGGTAAAAGAATGTAAAAGGAAGTCAGTTTCAGTGTCCGGAGAAAACTTGCATCAGCATTACAAGCATTGCGTTCACATCAGGTGATGCGCCGGTCAAGCATGGCGCGGGCAATCGTGCCGGCATCAACATATTCCAGCTCACCACCGACAGGTACACCACGCGCCAGGCGGCTGACTTTCAGACCACGAGCTTTCAGGGTTTCGCTGATGTAGTGCGCGGTTGCCTCACCTTCGTTAGTGAAGTTCGTCGCCAGCACCACTTCTTTCACTATGCCATTGGTCGCACGTGCGATTAATTTTTCCAGGTAAATGTCTTTCGGACCTATGCCATCCAGCGGCGATAAACGCCCCATCAGCACAAAATACATTCCCTTGAATGTCAGGGTCTGTTCTATCATCATCTGATCCGACGGCGTCTCGACGACGCACAGCATACTGTCGTCGCGCTCTGTGTCCTGACAGGTCTCGCAGATGTCGATCTCGGTAAATGTATTACAGGAAGCGCAGTGATGAATGCGGTCAACCGCGTTCAGCAAAGCATGGCCGAGCCCGGATGCAGCTTCGCGGTCATGCTGCAGCAGATGATATGCCATGCGCTGCGCCGACTTCGGCCCTATGCCGGGTAAGCGGCGCAGGGCTTCCGCCAGATGTTCAAGGCTACCGTTTTTTTTCACGCTCAGAATGGCATTTTGAAGCCAGGAGGCAAAGGCATGCCCGCTGTCAGACCTGACATTTTTTCAGCCGATGTTGCTTCTGCCTTACGTACCGCGTCATTGAACGCCGCCGCCACCAGATCTTCCAGCATATCTTTATCATCGCCAAACAGGGATGGATCAATGGTCACGCGCTTCACATCGTTTTTACATGTCATGACAACCTTCACCATGCCGGCGCCCGCCTGACCTTCCACTTCGATCAGGGCAAGTTGTTCCTGAGCTTTTTTCATGTTGTCTTGCATAGCCTGCGCTTGTTTCATCAAGCCAGCGAGTTGATTTTTCATCATAAGAATTGCTCCTGAAAATTAAGGAAATAAATAAATTAGAAAAAAAGAATGAACAAACCAGATCAGACCGGACGCACACTGCCAGTCACAATTGTGGCGCCGAATTCACGCATCAGGGTTTGTACAAAAGAGTCGTTTTGTATTGCCTGCTCAGCCTGTTGTTGCCGGACTTCGCGATCAGCAACCGCTTTTGCGTTAGCAGTCAGCTCTACCGCGCCGATCTTGCTTTCCACCCTGACGTTTTTACTGAAACGTTCAGATAAGGCGGCCGATAACTTATCAACACTGCCTGCGGACAACAAGGTCGACAGTGGCACGCGCAGTTCAAACACGAACGCATTGCCATCTGGCCTGCAATGAATCAATTCACTTTGCTGCGCCAGTTGCTGCGCCACGCCGCGCACAGGCAGACTCGCGGCCAGCACTGGCCAATCGCCATCCCAGCTCAACTCCGGAACCGGGCCTGACCACAAAGTACGATCCTCAGACGCTGGCGCAGTGTTTGCCAGCGTCATCACTGGAGGAACCACTGCCGCAGATTCAGCGGCAGCAGTGTGCTGGACGGAGCGTGCCACAACCGGACTGGCGGACGGCTCGGTTGCGGGTACGGACGCCTGCCAGACATCGTCATCCCACGGTGGTGGCATATCATCCATGCCAACCGGCTCCATTTCCTGCGATGCTCTTGCGGCCGCAGGCCTGCTTACCGGAGCAGGCTCAACAACAGGGGCAATGACAGCGTTCGCAGCAACAGAGACCGGCGCAGACGTTGCAGAAGCCGCTGGGGTAATTGATGGCGGGGCCGGTACGACATCCTTTGCCGGGTTCAACACCACAGCAGGTTTCGTCGCCGACCCGGCTTTTGCACTGGCCGCACGCGCAGCTGCAAGCGCAGCCATTGCCGGACTGACTGGTTTCGATGCTGCTACTCCAGCCACGGGAGGTGCAAAGTTAGCAGTACCTGCGCCGTTGATCGTTGCGGAAGGTGGTGCCGGCATATTTTGCTGAGCCACCCCAGAGTTTTGTTTAGAAGTAGTGACCGCTGTCGCAGGTACAGCAGGAGCTGCCACTCTGCCAGGGGGCGCAGGCATCGCATTTCCAGATCGCGGAGCTGGAGCAATACCCGTGCCGCCAGACTGCATCAGCACACCACCATCGACCGGACGGAACGCCAGCATACGTAACAGCGTCATACTGAAACCGGCATATTCATCCGGTGCCAGCGCCAGTTCATTCCGGCCATGCACAGCGATCTGATAAAACAGCTGCACTTCTTCTTTATTAAATACATTTGCCAGTCGCAGCACATGCTCGCGTTCAGGCAAATCGTCGGCTACTGCAGCCGGCACCATCTGTGCAATTGCCAGCTGATGCAGCAAAGTGCCGAGATCCTGCAAAGCAGATTTATACGACAAACTGCGCGCCGCCATTTCATCAGCGACATCCAGCAAGGCTTTACCATCATTGTCAGCAAGTGCATCCAGTAAACGAATCAGATACGACTGGTCCAGCGCACCCAACATTCCTTGCACGGCATCAAGACTCACCTTACCCGCGGCGTACGCAATTGCCTGATCCGTCAGGGATAAGGCATCCCGCATGGAGCCGTGCGCGCCTTGCGCCAGCAGACGCAGCGCGGGCTGCTCGAATTCAATATGCTCCTGCCCGAGAATATTTTCCAGATGGCCGACAATATGGCCGGGCGGCATTTGTTTAAGATTAAATTGCAGGCAGCGCGACAAGACCGTGACCGGGATTTTCTGCGGGTCGGTGGTTGCCAGAATAAATTTGACGTGCTCGGGCGGCTCTTCCAGCGTTTTCAGCATCGCATTAAACGCGTGGTTGGTCAGCATGTGCACCTCGTCGATCATATACACTTTAAATCGTGCATTCGACGGCGCATAAATTGCCTGCTCCAACAGCGATGCCATTTCATCGACACCACGGTTAGATGCGGCATCCATTTCTATGTAATCGACAAAGCGGCCGGCATCAATAGCGGTACAGGCATCACAGACGCCGCAAGGATTTGCGGTGATTCCTGTTTCACAATTAAAAGATTTGGCGAGAATGCGCGACAACGTGGTCTTGCCGACACCACGCGTTCCGGTAAACAAATAGGCGTGATGCAGCCGCTGCTGCTCCAGCGCATGCGTTAAAGCACGGACCACGTGCTCTTGCCCCACCAGCGTGTCAAAGCTTTTGGGACGATATTTTCGGGCGAGAACTTGATAGGACATCCTGCGATTTTACCCTATTCGGCAAACGTAAAAGTGACTGATATCTTTGATATTGTAAATATCGATCACCAAAATCAAGAGGCTTTATCAGAATAATGACCACGCAGCCCGCTGCGCCTGACCTTAATGCTGCAGTACGAAATTAAAATCACGCCGACAGTCTGGCAGCAAGAATCCCACCAGAGCTTAGATCCGACTGTTTTCACGATCATTGATGTAATGTTCGAGCCGTCTCAGGATAGCATCGCGGTGATGTAACTCCTGGCGCAGAGCCGCCACTTCCTGACGCAATGCGCGGATATCAAGTTGCAGCTCCCGCTCAAACATTTCCTCTTCTTCGCCAACAAACAAAACGGCAATATTAGCAGTGACCACAGAAAATAATGCATATCCCAGTAATACGATAAACACCGCAAAAATTTTTGATGCCGGCGTCGACGGAACCATATCGCCGTATCCCACCGTCGCCACTGTGGTGAAAGCCAGCCACACCCCATCAGCATAACTTTTAACTCCCGGCTCCAGCCAGTAAAACCCGCCACCCGCTGCGCTTAGCACGAACAACGCCAGTAAGATGATCTGCACCAGATGACTGGGCTTCACATAGCGCAACACCAGCATCGATATCCTCAGCAAAATAACAGCGCATAAGGCAAGCCTGAGTAACCATTCCACCGCACTCCACTTCAGATCCAGCGGCAGACTGCACACCAGACATGCAACAGCGATCACGGCATCCAGCGCCAGCTCACTCTTCAGCGGGCGATGTCTGCCTTGTTTGCGATACTGAATATACATATCCAGCACGATAAACAAGGCAACACACGCATACAAAGCATGTCCGGTTGTACGTGCCATTGGCAGTTCATCCATCATCAGCAAATAAAAAGCCGGTATCGACAACAGCAAGCCACTGAAAAGCAAGGGACGCGCAAACCAGGATAAAAAATCTTTTGTGATGGAATGAATAGTTTTCGCCATATATATGTTGTCTGATGTGAAAAACAGAAAACCGCCGGAAGAATGTCCCGGGACAAAGCCAAGATACAGTGAAACTACTGAACGTAAAACAAGCAAACAGAATCAGGGCGCGCAACCGATTCAGGCTGTTGTTTATCAGTCAGAAGTAAGCAGTGGAAGTAAAAGTGAGATTATCAGATGAAGTCTGACAGAAGAAGAAACTGGTTGGCGAGCCTGATCTGCGGCACTTGCGGTAAATGACTGTGGCTGCTTCGTTCCCGACCTGACCAGATTGGCCATGCCGCAATGCGCAGGGGCCCGCCAATCAGCATTATAGCGTAATCCGCCGCGTATTTGTACGAGTTTCCGTGCAATCGATGTCACTTAAAAAAATCCTGCGAGACAAAGTCTCTCGCCATATGGTCGCGGTAGCACCAAGAATGGTGCTGCTGCGGCAAACTGAAACGCAGTATGCCGCAGCAGCGAGCAACACTCCTTATATATATCCAACTGAGTATGCAAAAAAACATCGTACTGTAACTGCCATCACAATGATTTTCCGCTCCACACCATCATTTTGCATAAATGCAGCACGAGCAATACTTTGCGCTACAGCCCCAGCTGTTGCCAGATCTGATCAACCCTGTCTCTGACTTCGTCTGTCATCGTGATCGTCGTTCCCCATTCACGGTCGGTTTCACCCGGCCATTTATTAGTCGCATCGATTCCCATCTTACTGCCCAGACCACTTACCGGAGAGGCGAAATCCAGATAATCGATAGGCGTGTTATCAACCAGTGTGGTGTCGCGTAATGGGTCAACACGGGTAGTGATAGCCCAAATTACCTCTTTCCAGTCGCGGATATTCACATCTTCATCCACCACCACAATGAATTTGGTATACATAAACTGACGCAGGAAACTCCAGACGCCAAACATCACCCTCTTGGCATGCCCGGCATACGATTTTTTCATCTGCACGACCGCCATACGGTAACTGCAACCTTCCGGTGGCAAATAAAAATCAGTAATCTCGCTGAACTGCTTTTGCAGCAAAGGAATGAATACTTCATTCAGAGCGACACCGAGTATAGCGGGCTCATCCGGAGGTTTGCCGGTATAGGTGGAATGGTAAATAGGATCGCGTCGCATAGTAATACGATCGATGGTGAATACCGGAAACCAGTCCTGCTCATTGTAATAACCAGTGTGGTCGCCATAAGGTCCTTCCAGCGCATGCTCATAGCCGGAAGGATGACCTTCATCCGGATAGATATGCCCTTCCAGTACAATTTCTGCCGAGGCCGGTACGCGCAATTCACTGCCGATTGCTTTGACCAACTCAGTACGGCTGCCACGTAACAGACCGGCAAACTGGTATTCGGACAGACTATCCGGTACCGGCGTCACCGCGCCTAAAATTGTGGCAGGATCAGCACCAAGTGCGACAGCGATAGGATAAGGCTTGCCTTTATTAATAATGCAATGTTCGCGGAAATCCAGCGCACCGCCGCGGTGAGCAAGCCAGCGCATAATCACCTTATTCCGCCCAAGCACCTGCTGGCGATAGATACCCAGATTCTGACGCTTCTTATTCGGCCCCTTGGTAATCACCAATCCCCATGTAATCAGCGGCGCGACATCACCCGGCCAGCAGTGCTGTATCGGCAGGCGGGAAAGATCAACATCATTTCCCTCCCATACAATCTCCTGACACTTCGCGCCACGGACTTCTTTCGGCGCCATATCCCACACTGCTTTGACCAGAGAGCCCATACCCACCAGGTCTTTGAAGCCCTTCGGTGGTTCCGGTTCTTTCAATGCCGACAGCACATGGCCGATCTGGCGCAATTCACTGACATCAGTTGCTCCCATACCGAGCGCAACGCGACGCGGTGTGCCAAATAAATTTGCCAGCACAGGAACACTGTGACCCGCAGGTTTATTGAATAAAAGTGCAGGACCTTCTGCGCGCAGGGTGCGATCACAGACCTCCGTCATTTCCAGATATGGTGACACTTCTATATCTACCTGCTTTAATTCGTCGATTCGTTGCAGCTGAGAAATAAAATCTCTCAAATCAGAATATTTAATCATTTTTCGCTTTTTTACATGTCTGAATCAGATGATCAAGCTTATTTCGCCAAGTGCTTGATTTTATTGAATTTTGCTGCGTTGCAGTATATTTTATTATATCTATAAGTTATATTAAACGTTTTTGATAGTATTGACTCGATATAAAACCGCCCCTACAATTCGCCCAACTTGATGCAGAAGTCAAAACTTCCGCCACTTTCGATGCAAAGAAAGTTTCGCCATTATCGGTAACATCATTCACGGGGATCGGGCCCCATATAACATTGTAAGGATTGTTTTCAAAAGGCGTCTGCCTTCCCCCGAAAATAGTTGTTTATCACTGGACACTCCAGTACCAAGTCTGACGGACTTAATTTGATAGACAACTCCGGCGTTTTCCGATCGCAACCTGCGACGAAAACGATGTTTCTGATTCGCGAAAGTATAAATGTGCAAACGGCTTGTCGTTCGGCTTTTTTGCGACGCGTATATTCAGGAGGTAATATGTTTCAACGTTTTATTTTAGCTGTACAACAAAGTAATTTAACCAAGCAAGAGAAGCGCGCCGCGCTGCAGTCTGTAGCGCGTGATACAACCAGCGGTTTTATCACCTCCATGCGCCATCTGTTCATGGCTTTCGGTATCACCTCCATCGCTATGCTGGCGATGATGTTCATCAAACCTGAACTGGCAGACAAATTTAAGAACCTGTCTCCCTTCGCTGAAGCCGGAGCCACCGCCGAAGCGGAAGTACCACCACCAAGCCTGGCAATGCTGATGCAGGCACCTGGCAAGACCAATACCAGCGCCAATGCACAAGCGGCAGGATACTCTGAAGACGATGCCAAAATGCTGGGCAATCAGCGTCAGCAGGAATGGGTCACCAACTGGCTATCAAAACGCTACCGTGTCGCCAGCGATGCAACCAATATGCTGGTGTCAGCGGCGTACCTGACAGCCAAAGAAATCAAGCTTGATCCACTGCTGATTCTGTCAGTGATGGCCATCGAATCCGGGCTGAATCCATTTGCGGAAAGTCCTGTCGGTGCGCAAGGCTTGATGCAGGTGATGTCCAAAGTTCACCAGGAGAAATTTGAGGATATGGGCGGCGTCAAAGCGGCATTGAACCCGGTCGCCAATATCAAAGTCGGCGCTTTGATTCTGAAGGACTATGTGTCACGCACAGGCTCTGTTGAAGCTGGCCTGAAAATGTACGTTGGCGCAGGTGCTTTTGATTCTGATTCCGGCTATGGCTCACGGGTTCTGACCGAATACAAACGCCTGAAAGATGTTTCTGTAGGTAAGAAAGTGCCGACAAGCTTTGCGGCACCGGCTACCGCAACACCGTCTCCACGCCCACTGGAAGCGGCACCGGCAATGAAGACAGAACCTACCGAAGCAAAAGCGAAAACCACGCATACCGAACAGGTTGCTGCGCTTTAAGTCCCCCGCCTCTCAAAAAAACAGCCTGACTGAACGTCAGGCTGTTTTTTTATCTGGATGCCGGTCTGGATTGCAAAAACCGGCTGAGCCTTGCCACTGCCTCCTGCAGATTCTCAAATGAGTTCGCATACGAGAGCCGGACATAGGTGCCGGCGGTTGCCGGACCAAAATCCAGTCCGGGGACGATCACGACCCCTGCCTCCGTCAGCACTTCTTTGGCGAACGCATCGGCATCAGTGGTAAAACGGGAGCAATCAGCATAAACATAAAATGCCCCGTCAGGCATGACCGGAATACCAAAACCCAGTTCCCGCAAAGCAGGTACGATGTAATCACGGCGACGCTTAAATTCTGCCTTGCGGCTTTCATAAATAGCCATGGTTTCAGGTTCAAAACAGGCTAACGCTGCATGTTGGGCGACAGAAGAAGCGCAGATAAACAGATTTTGCGCCAGTTTTTCGATATGAGGCACGATGCGTTCCGGTACAACAATCCAGCCCAGACGCCAGCCCGTCATATTGAAATACTTGCTGAAGCTGTTGATTACAACCACATCATCGTCCAGAGACAGTGCAGAAAATGGTGCGGCGTCATAGGATAGTCCCTGATAAATCTCATCGACAATCGTAAAGCCGCCGCGCTGCGTTACGCTGGCAATGATCGCCGTCAGTTCAGATGTGCTGATTGATGTGCCGGTTGGATTGGATGGCGATGCCAGCAAGACGCCGCTGGTATTATCATCCCAGTGTTCACGCACCATCCGGTCGGAAAGCTGAAAGCGATCCTCGGCACCACTAGCGACCAGTTTCGCCAGACCATTAAACGCCGCCACAAAATGACGGTTACACGGATAACAGGGATCCGGCATCAGCACTTCTTTGCCGGGCTCGACTAAAGCCGCACAGGCGAGCAACAGTGCCGCCGAGGCTCCGGCTGTCACGATAATGCGCGAAGCAGGAATCGTCAGGCCACACTGTTGTAAGTAATACGCTGAAATCGCCTCCCGTAACGCTGGCAGGCCAAGCGCCGAAGTATATTGCAGGCGACCTTCCGCCATCGCTCTGGCGGCGGCATCAATCACCGCCTGCGGCGCAGTGAAATCCGGCTCACCGATTCCCATATGGATCAGATGACGCCCCTGATCTTCGAGTGCCGAAGCCATTTTCATGAGCTCCATCACATGAAACGGAGCGATATGATCGAGACGGGAGGCGAGATTATTATGCATACAAATGAAATCCTGAAAAAAAACCGCCTGTTTTCTGTCGTAGAAAAAGGCGGTGTGATCTGTATTACCTGAATACGAAATTTACTTAGCAGCGACCTCATTCGGACGCAATTTAGCTGCCAGCTTATCTAAAACGCCGTTGACATATTTGTGGCCATCGAGGCCACCGAAAGACTTGGTCAGCTCTACTGCTTCATTAATCACAACACGGTAAGGAATTTCTATGTGATTTTTGAGTTCATACGCGCCGATCAGCAACACTGCGTGTTCTATCGGTGACAATTCAGCCACAGGGCGGTCAATCAAGGGCGCGAAGTCTTCGCGCAAAGCGATGGAATTGTTGATGGAGCCATGCAATAAAGCATCAAAATGCTCACGATCCGCTTTATCAAAGCCATGTGCCTGACGGATATGCGCATCAATCACGCCGGAATCTTCGTTATTCAACAACCACTGATACAGCCCCTGCAACGCAAATTCGCGCGCACGATGACGTGGTGAACGGCTCTTATTAGGATTGGCGTGTATGGAATTATTATTCATATGTTCTCTTGCTTGATCTTACCTGTTCTTCAACTGCGGTGACAGCACCGGCTCTGTATCAACACAGCGAGGCCGGTCTGTACTCGACTTAAGCGTCGTAATCGACTTCTTCTGTGGCTTCAGCCAATTCTTCCAGTGCCAGCGTCAGATTTGCCATTTCAACCGCGACACGGGCCGCATCTGTGCCTTTTTCAAACATGCGTACTTCCGCCTGCTCATCGTTTTCTGTCGTCAGAATCGCGTTCGCGATAGGAATGCCGGAATCCAGACCGACGCGGGTGATACCAGCACCGGATTCATTCGATACCAATTCAAAATGATAGGTTTCGCCGCGAATCACCGCACCCAATGCGATCAGCGCGTCAAACTGATTAGTTTCTGCCAGCTTTTGCAATGCCAGCGGCACTTCCAGTGCACCCGGTACGGTTACATGCAAAATATCTTCGTTCATCACACCAAGACGTGCGAGTTCAGCGAGGCAAGCAGTCAGCAAACCATTGCCAACGACTTCGTTAAAACGTGCCTGTACGATACCAACGCGTACACCGGCGCCGTCCAGATTTGATTCGTAATGTCCTACTGTCATAATATTCTCTCTCGCGCTGACGCGCCTGAATGGGGTGGGTAACGAAATTAGAGGCCAGAAAACCAGAAACGACTGAGCAATGTTATTGCGCTGCTTCCGGCTTATCCATGTAACCGACTACTTCCAGATTAAACCCTGTCATTGACGGCATTTTACGCGGACTCGCCAGCAGCTTCATCTTACGTACACCAACATCTTTCAAAATTTGTGCACCGATACCGTAATTACGCAAATCCATGCGGGCAGCACGACCTGTCGCCGGGCGGCTGTCCGGCGTTTGCAACGCTTTAAACTGGTCAAACATCTGCTCGGCAGTTTCCTCGCAATTTAACAACACAATGACGCCAGAATCCGCTGCCTGCACCGTCTGCATCGCTGCTGCGATATTCCAGGAATGCGTGGTCGCCTTACTCTCCAGTAAATCCAGAATCGATACTGGCTGATGCACGCGTACCAGAGTTTCTTTTTCTGCCGAAATATCACCGTGAATCAACGCCAGATGCGCTGATCCGCTTGGCTTATCGCGATACACCACTGCCTGAAAACTACCATGCACCGTATCCATCTTCCGTTCGGCAACACGATCAACGATGCTTTCAGTCTGGCTGCGGTAATGAATCAGATCTGCAATCGTACCGATTTTAAGATTATGCTCTTTCGCGAATTCGATCAGATCCGGCAGACGTGCCATCGTGCCGTCGTCCTTCATGATCTCGCAGATCACTGAAGCCGGTGTCAGCCCGGCCATTTCCGTCAGATCACAACCGGCTTCCGTATGACCAGCGCGCATCAGCACACCTCCCTTTTGCGCTTTCAACGGGAACACATGACCTGGCTGCACGATGTCATGCGCGGTCGATTTCTTATCCACCGCCACTTGCACAGTGCGTGCACGATCAGCTGCTGAAATACCGGTAGTCACACCCTCTGCAGCTTCAATCGATACTGTGAAATTCGTACCAAACGACGTGCCGTTACGGCTGGTCATCATCGCCAGATTCAGCTCTTCGCAACGTTCTTCCGTCAGTGTAAGGCAAATCAGACCACGGCCATATTTCGCCATGAAATTAATCGCTTCCGGCGTGACGAATTCTGCCGCCATCACCAGATCACCTTCATTTTCACGGTCTTCCTCGTCAACCAGAATCACCATGCGTCCAGCGCGCAGTTCTGCGACGATTTCTAATGTATTTGACATGCTCATAGGGGAATATCCTGTAGTGGGCTCAGCGCCGGCGCTTAAGGCGGCGCTCCACTGACTGCATTTGAATGAAGACGCTATTTTAAAGGATTTCCCGCAACACTACCCGTGCTTTCTGCGGATTCCCCGTCTTTTTACCTGATTTGAATCATGCCGCGACCGATTTCGATGACTTTGCCGCCAACCCTGATGGTTGTATCTCCTGCCACATCCAGATAAAGCTGACTCGGCCGTCGCATCTGCGTCCCCTGCTCCACCACGAAGCTCGCGGGCAGATCGCGCCCGGCAGCGAGCCACCAGCCACCCAGATTGGCGCAAGCGGAGCCGGTTGCAGGGTCTTCACCGATACCGCCTTCAGGGCGAACAAAGAAATAACGCGCAGTCACCAGTTGACGACACGCTGCGTCCGCATCCGCACCAGCATCAGCGGCATCAAACGCAAACACATACGCGGTACGCCGCCCCAGACTGCTTACAGGCCAGGCACCAGGCAAGGCAGCATCCGGTCGCGCACTACGAACTGCGCCCAGCGTTTTCAATGCGACCAACAACTGATCAGACCCGGTATTGACCCACAGCGGCGCCGACAATAAATCGTCTTCATGCAAACCAAGCAGATGCGCGATTTCTGCCGGGCTCGACTCACACGGCCGCGTCCGCACCGCCTGCGGTGCGGCAAACGTCCAGACCTGATCGTGCAGGTTCAGCGATACGATCCCCGCTTTACATTCCAGTGTCAGCGCATCGCTTGCGCCAAAAAGTGCAGAGACCACGTGGGCAGTACCGATACTGGGATGACCTGCGAACGCCATCTCTGTGCCCGGTGTAAAAATCCGCATGCGCGCAGTCGCCTTACCGGACGACAGAATGAACGTGGTTCCCGACAAATTAAACTGCAAGGCCAGCGCCTGCATTTCTGCATCCGACAAGCCTTCCGCATGTTCAAACACACACAGGGGATTTCCGCCAAAGTCAGACTCGGCAAACACGTTCAGAATTCGGTAAGGGTAATTACGCATCATCATTCACCTTATACATACTACATACGATACATACGACTATGGATAATCGGCATGGCCTCACCTATTACTGGCGCAAAGTATGTCGTACGCACCACAGGAAACCTCAAAAAATGAGAAAAGAAGGGAGTATGTGCAATTTTCGCCTTATTGTCAGCATAAAATAAGGCGCTTAAAACATACTCGGGGGAGTATCTATAGGCGCTACAGAGCATATGTATAGCGCCTCCGGAATGACGCGACAACAACGCACCACAAAAAAAATGTGGCGCACCGTACGACATGGGCAGCAAAAGCCAGCTAAAAATATGTTGATCGCCGGCTGAGGCTGTTATGCTAAAGGCATACTTTCTCCACGACCATTTTGATCATCATGTTAGAACTTCGTCCCGGCTGTGAGCATTGCGATACCGATTTACCGCCAGCCACAAGGAATGCGCGGATTTGCAGTTTTGAATGCACTTTTTGTGCCGACTGCGCAGAAACTATTTTGCAGAATGTCTGTCCGAATTGTGGCGGCGGCTTCAGCCCGCGTCCGGTGCGCCCTGCACAGAACTGGAAAGGTGGCAATAACCTGAGCAATTATCCGGCAAGCACCGTCAGAAAATACCGCCCTGCGGATCTGGTCGCGCATCAAGCATTGCTGCAAAGCTTGCAAGGACGATCAGCAGATCAGCGCTGATCTTAAAATTAGTAAGAGTAAGAGAAACAGAGTACTGCCTTTTCCCCACTTTTTTGACGGACGATATGTCGCAGAACAGCCTAAGCCCCCGCCACCTTCTGATGGCATTGATCGTAGTCTTTTTGTGGGGAATGAATTTCGTCGTCATCAAAATCGGCCTGCGCGGCATTCCACCGCTTCTGATGGGAACCCTGCGTTTCATGCTGGTCGCGTTTCCCACGATTTTGTTTTTACCGCGCCCCAAAGTACCACTAAAGCTGCTGATCGCCTATGCAATGACCATCAGCCTCGGGCAATTCGCTTTTCTGTTTTCCGCCATGGCTATCGGGATGCCAGCGGGTCTGGCCTCACTGGTATTGCAGGCGCAGGCTTTTTTTACAGTAGGTTTATCGGCACTTGTTTTTGGCGACAAACTGCGCCTCAGCAATTTGCTGGGTATGCTGATTGCCAGCTGTGGGCTGGTCTTGCTCGGCAGCGCCAGCATCGCCAGCTCGGCCAGTCAGGTTACCTTAGCGGGTTTTGCACTGACCATTTGCGCCGCGATTTCGTGGGCAAGCGGGAATGTGATCAGCAAGAAAATCGGCCCGACCGCCGTGCTGAGTCTTGTCTCCTGGAGCGCACTGGTGCCGGTGATTCCGTTTTTCCTGCTGTCACTCTGGTTTGAAGGCAGCGAACAGATCAGCCACAGCCTGAAGAATATGAGCTTGCCATCGGCGCTGACCATTGTTTATCTGGCGTTCGCCGCGACCCTGATTGGCTATACTTTATGGGGACGCTTACTGGCAAGCCTGCCGACACACATGGTTGCACCACTGACCTTGATGGTGCCGGTCATCGGCCTGACAGCCGCGTGGGTCTTACTTGGTGAGGCGCTGAGTCCGCTGCAGATCGCGGGCGCGGTGATCGTGATGTGTGGTTTGCTGATTAATGTGTTCGGGCCGCGATTACTGAGTCACTTGCGGGACATTTTCCGCTCCCGTTAATGATGTCGTCAGAAACAAATCGAAAAAATCGCCATCAAAAAAAATACACGCACCCAATAAAAATGCGCCTTCGCAGGCTACAAACTGCGAAAAGGCGCATTAACAAACAGGAAGACAGTTCTGTTTAAAGACCAGTATTTGTCGCAATATAGGCTTTCATCTTTTCCACATCAGCGGTCATCACTTCAAAGCGTTGCGGCAGCGCTTCGATATTTTCAAAACCAGCCGGACGCTCCGCATCACGCCCCAGCGCTTCGCGGATAGTTTCATTAAATTTGGCTGGCAAGGCGGTTTCCAGCACGATCATAGGCACACCATTTTCTATATGCTCCAGCGCGACCTTGATACCATCGGCCGTATGCGTATCAATTGTGATGCCGTAATTTTTTTCAACCTGACGTATGGTATTCAAGCGATCTGCATGTACCGATTTACCGGATTGAAAACCGAAACGGGCTACCTTTTTAAATTCATCGCCATCGCTGCCAGGCTGACCGGACAAATCAAAACCGCCAGCCGTTTCCACTTTGCCAAACAAGGCTTTGACCCTTGCTGCATCGCCATCGAGCAGATCGTAAATGAAGCGTTCAAAGTTCGAGGCTTTGGAAATATCCATCGACGGGCTGGTCGTATGCCAGGTTTCAGCCGATTTACGCACGCGATACACGCCGGTGCGGAAAAACTCGTCAAGCACATCATTTTCATTGGTTGCCACCACCAGCTTATCAATAGGCAAGCCCATCATGCGTGCGATGTGTCCGGCACAGATATTGCCGAAATTACCCGAAGGCACGGTGAACGACACTTTTTGCTCATTGCTGGTCGTCGCACTCAGATAACCGCGGAAGTAGTACACCACCTGTGCAACCACACGCGCCCAGTTGATCGAATTCACCGTGCCGATTTTCTGACGTTCTTTATACGCCAGATCATTGGAAACAGCCTTCACCATATCCTGGCAATCATCAAACACACCTTCGACAGCGATATTAAAAATATTCGGGTCTTGCAGGCTGAACATTTGTGCGGTCTGGAATGCGCTCATTTTTTTATGCGGCGACAGCATGAAAACGCGTATGCCTTTTTTGCCACGCATCGCATATTCAGCAGCGCTGCCGGTATCACCGGAAGTGGCACCAAAAATATTCAGTTCGGCCTGTTTTTTGGCCAGCGCATATTCAAACAGATTGCCGAGCAATTGCATCGCCATATCTTTGAATGCCAGCGTCGGGCCATTCGACAAAGCTTGCAGGATCAGCTTGCGGTCCTCTTTATCTTCGAGCACGCGCAGTGGTGTGATTTGCGCTGCGTCTTCACCCTGACGCGCATTGCGATAGACATCTGCCGTGTAGGTTTTTTCAACAATCGCTTTGAGGTCTTCCGCCGGAATATCGGTCGCGAATTTTTTCAAGACTTCAAACGCCAGACCAGCGTATGACAAACCGCGCCATGCATCCAGTTCTGCGCCACTGACCTGTGGATAGCTGGTGGGCAAATACAATCCGCCATCCGGCGCCAGACCACCTAAGAGAATTTCCGAGAAATTTTGTGCGGCGGTATGTCCGCGGGTTGAAACATATTGCATAAGATGACTGAAGTAAATTAAGAGGTTGGATGAATTTTCCGTCTATTATATCGCCCTTACCCCCTCAAAACCCAGGCAAAACGAATGAAAGTAAGCCCCGGCGTTGTCAGCGAGCGCGCCACGCTGGCCGGCTTTGTACAAACCTGTGCGATTTTTATTCCTCAGAACCCCTTTGCCGGGCTGTCATTTAAACAGCACGATGGCTTTCTGAAAAGTGATCCAGATTCCTGCCAGCATAGGAATACCGACAACAGCCCAGGCGGCGATCAGTAAGACTGGGTGACTGGCTTCGCGCGCGACTGCAATCATTCCGCTGCTATTGACGGCAAGATTACGGTCATGTGCGAGCTTACGTTCGAATGCCAGCTCCTCGTCACTCATAAAATTCTCTGCCTGCACCGGGCGTATCAGTGCGTTGCAGAGAAAGCCCAGAACCAACATTCCGGCGAGGATATACATCGTGACATCGTAAGCCTGCGCTTTCGGTACCCCGTTGGCGATCTGGTATTCGCGGATATAAGTAATCAGTAAAGGCCCCAGCACGCCGGCGGTTGCCCACGCTGTCAGCAAGCGACCATGAATTGCGCCCACCATCTGCGAGCCGAACATGTCGGCAAGATACGCAGGAACCGTGGCAAAGCCACCGCCATACATCGACAAAATAATGCAGAATGCCAGCACAAACAGCGCCAGGCTGCCAGCCTTACCTGCACTGGGTACCGCGGAATACAGCACGAAACCGAGTGCAAAGAATATGAAATACGTTGCCTTGCGGCCGAGATAATCAGAACAGGAAGCCCAGAAAAAACGCCCGCCGATATTGAACAAAGACAGCAAACCGGTAAAGCCGGCCGCAATCGTTGCAATCTGCGTTTTCTGCTCCACACTGAGTTCATTGAAAGCGAGATCAACACCGATCAGCTTGCCGCCAAATACTTCCTGCAAGAGCGGCGATGCCATACCCAGAACACCTATCCCTGCTGAAACATTGAGACACAATACGCACCAGATCAGCCAGAACTGCGGCGTCTTCCAGGCTTTCTCCAGATGCACATGCCGACTGGTGATCATAACGTTGCTGATCTGTGCAGGTACAGGTGCCCAGCCCGGTGGCGCCCAGCCCGAAGCCGGAACGCGATAAGCAAAAGCACCGGCCAGCATAAAGACAAAGTAAATCGCCGCCATCGTCAGGAAAGTTTCCCAGACACCGACGGATACCGGTGTTGCATAGAAACGCATCAGCCAGTCGGCCAAAGGGGCACCAACCATAGCACCGCCACCAAACCCCATGATCGCCATGCCAGTTGCCATACCGCGACGATCGGGAAACCATTTAATCAAAGTGGAAACTGGCGAAATATAGCCAAGCCCCAGCCCGATACCACCGATCACACCGGCGCCCAGCCACATCAGCCACATCTGATGAATGTAAATACCAAACGCGGAAATGACCAGACCACCACACCAGCAGACAGCGGACACAATACCTGCCTTGCGAGGCCCGGCATGTTCCAGCCATTTACCGAATAAGGCGGCCGAACTGCCGAGAAAGACGAAAAACAGGGTGTACATCCACGCAAGCGTGGAAATGCGCCAGTCGCAATCGCTGGTGAACAACTCAGTCAGCAAGCTCATTTCCTGAGGACAGGCGACCGGATTTTTCATCCCTATGGCACGCGATAAGGGTAACCAGAATACTGAAAAGCCGTATGCCATACCAATGCACAGATGTATTGCCAATGCAGCTGGCGGCACCAGCCAGCGGTTAAAACCCTCGCCTGCGATCGTACGCTCTTTAGCAAGCCATCCCGGTTGCGGTTGCGACATACAACACTCCTGTTTAAAAAAATGCCTTTTGAATAATATCGATGAGCTTATCAAAGCAAGTACTTTGCCCAGGATTCATATTGCATTTTGTTACTAAAATTTAGCTTTCCGGATGAACTGCCTTACCCTTCTCAGCAAAAAAACGGTCGTTTGCAGCCTGTGGCAAGTCTTGCGTCAGCCCATCTGTCATTCGGCGGCAATGAGCTGACTCAACGGTGTATCACCACCATCAATGCTTTTGCTTCAGTTTTACCGGTGTTTCTGATGGCGTGACTCTTATCTGCTTCGTAGCGGGCCGTCCCCCCGACTTTGACTTTCTTGCGCGTATTATCCACTTCAATTTCTACGCTTCCCTGCAGAACCGTCAGATGTTCAGTCGTGCCGGGGTCATGCGGGTTCGATACCAATGCACCGCCGGGTGCCAATGTCAGCTCGTACCATTCATATTTACCTGCCAGATCCATAGGACCAAGAATGCGCAGGACATAACCGGCATGTTCGCCAGAGAGGGTCGGCGTTTCATGCGATTCCAGTAATCGGATCACGTCCTGCTGCGGGACTTCGGATGACAATAATTCCGCCATGGTGACACCAAGCGCATTTGCCAGTCGCCAGGCAACAGCAATGGTGGGATTGGCTTTTTCACGCTCAATCTGCGACAGCATCGACTTGGAGACACCTGCCGTACGCGATAAATCTTCCAGTGTCAGACCGCGGTCGAGACGCAATTTCTGTAAGGTTGCGCCAACTTCTGGCGGCGTATTCGATAAAACTTTTTTCATAAAGGCTCTTGCGTCATTAAACATTAATGCTTAGCATTCGATATATCGAATTTATGTTCTACATATTGAAATTTTTAATTCTTTCAAAATAAGTTAAAAATTTCTTTTCTCAGTCTAACAGCAGAAACCACTCAGCCACAGCATTTACCGAGACAACCATGAGCCAGACAACATCCAGACAACACTTTTTCAGTAACTTAGCCGGAAATCTCAACAATTTACGCGAGCAAGGTTTATATAAAACCGAACGCGTGATCGCCTCGCGTCAGGGTGCGGTTGTCACTTGCGACGATGGTCGCCAGTTAATCAACCTGTGCGCAAATAACTATCTGGGACTGTCCGGCGACGAAGCGATGGTGCAGGCATCCATCGCTGCGACCGAACAATTTGGCTATGGCTTGTCATCGGTACGTTTCATCTGCGGCACGCAAACGGTACACAAGCAACTGGAAAAAGCGATCGCAGAATTTCTCGGTACCGAAGATTGCATTTTGTATGCTGCCGCATTCGACGCTAACGGTGGTGTATTTGAACCCCTGTTTGACGAAAATGACGCCATCATTTCCGACACACTGAATCACGCATCGATTATCGACGGCATCCGCCTCTGTAAAGCTGCACGCTATCGCTATGCACACAACGACATGGCTGATCTGGAAACGCAACTGCAAGCTGCTGCAGATAAACGCCACCGCATCATCGTGACCGATGGCGTATTCTCAATGGACGGCACGATTGCCCAACTCGATAAAATCTGCGCACTGGCAGATAAATATGACGCCCTGGTGATGATAGACGAATGTCATGCCTCCGGCTTCATGGGTAAAACCGGACGCGGCACGCATGAACATCATAATGTCATCGGGCGTGTCGACATCATCACAGGCACGCTGGGCAAAGCACTGGGTGGCGCCATGGGCGGCTTTACAGCGGGGCGCAAAGAAGTGATCAACACCCTGCGTCAGAAATCACGCCCTTACCTGTTCTCGAATACGCTTGCGCCCTCAATCGCCGGTGCCTCTTTATCGGTATTGCAACGTCTGTCTTCTTCAACAGAACTACGGGATCGTCTGCATGCGAATACCGAACACTTCCGCCGTGAGATCGTATCGCTGGGATTCACGATTAAACCGGGTACACATCCTGTCGTCCCGGTCATGCTGTTCGATGCGCCAGTTGCGCAAAAATTTGCCGCGCGCCTGTATGAGCTCGGCGTATTTGTCACCGGCTTTTTCTATCCGGTCGTGCCGATGGGGCAAGCCCGGGTTCGCGTCCAGCTGTCTGCCGCACACACCACAGAACAACTTAACACCGCACTCGCTGCTTTTGCCCAAGCTGGCCGCGAACTGGGTCTGATTAAATAAGGAATCAACATGGAAAAAATATTAGTTATTGGCGCGAATGGTCAGATCGGCAGCGAGCTGGTTGAAGCACTCGCACTGCAGCATGGTGCGGACAACGTGGTGGCAGCCGATATCAGCCCCGCCAGCCTGTACGGCGCAAAAATTTATGAAATCATCGACGTACTGAATGCAGCCCGTATCAGCGAAGTGATAGAACAGTACAACATCACGCAGGTTTATCAGCTGGCAGCACTGTTATCGGCAACTGGTGAAAAAGCGCCGCTGAAAGCCTGGGAACTGAACATGGACGGCTTGCTGAATATTCTGGAAATCGCGCGCATCCGCGGTGAGGCGGGAAAACCACTGAAAGTATTCTGGCCTTCCTCCATCGCCGCGTTTGGCCCGAACACACCGCCGGTCAATACGCCGCAATACACGGTAATGGATCCAAGCACAATCTACGGCATCAGCAAACTCGCCGGTGAACGTCTGTGCGAATATTATTTCGAAAAATATGGCGTCGATGTCCGCAGCATTCGCTATCCCGGCATCATCAGTTATAAGTCTCCACCAGGCGGCGGCACCACTGATTATGCGATTGCGATTTTCCATTCTGCACTGCGTGGCGAATCTTATGAATGTTTTCTGGAATCAGAAACCACGCTGCCGATGATCTACATGCCAGATGCGATCCGCGCCACAATTTCACTGATGGATGCGGACGCCACCAAACTTTCTGTACGTTCCTCCTATAATGTCGCAGGTTTAAGTTTCAATCCGCGTGAATTGGCCGCTGCAATCAAACAAAATTTGCCTGCATTTGAAATACACTACGCCCCGGACAGCAGACAAGCAATTGCCGCTTCCTGGCCACAAAGTCTGGACGACAGTCAGGCACAGAAGGACTGGAAATGGCAAGCGAATATTGGCCTCGATGCGTTGGTCGCTGACATGCTGAAAAATATCACCGTAGCAGCCAAAGGATTAGACAAGGTTGCATAATAAAAATTTGAGACTGGAGTAACGACGATGGACATGCGTGTATTTGATTTATTTAAAATTGGCGTCGGCCCCTCCAGCTCTCACACCGTTGGCCCCATGCTGGCTGGCAGGCGCTTTTTACTAGAAACACCCGATCTGCATCTGGCAACAAAAGTGCAGGTTGCGCTGTATGGTTCACTCGCCCTGACTGGTGTCGGTCACGCCACCGACAAAGCAGTGCTGCTTGGCCTGATGGGAGAAACTCCGCAAGATGTTGCGCCAGAAAGCGTCGAAGAAAAGCTTGCCATTCTGAAGCAGACCCGACAACTGAATTTACTCGGGCAGCACAGCGTGGCATTTGATCCGCAAACCGATCTGCTCTGGTTCAAACAGGAAGTCTTACCCGGCCATCCGAATGGTCTCAAATTTTTCCTCACGCGCAGCGACGGCAGTATTTCTGAAAAAACTTACTACTCCACCGGCGGCGGTTTTATTTACTCTGAAGAGGAATTAGCAGCCACTCCGACTGAGAGAAAAAGCACAGCAATACCAGTACCATTCCCGTTCAACACCATGGAAGATTTACTCGCTCATGGCCAACGTACGGGCTTGTCGATCACAACGATGTTACGCGCGAACGAAAACTGTCACTGCAGTGACGAAGAGTTAAACGCGGGTATCGATAACATCTGGGCGGTGATGAAAGCCTGTATCGCCCGTGGCTTACAGATGAGCGGCGAATTACCCGGTGGTTTGCAGGTAAAGAGGCGCGCTGCGAATCTATGGCGCGCGGCGAATTCCAGCGCAGATGTGTTGCCACATGATGGCTTGCACAGAGTCAGCTTGTACGCAATGGCCGTCAATGAAGAAAATGCGGCCGGTGGCCGCGTTGTGACGGCCCCGACCAATGGTGCCGCCGGCATTATTCCTGCGGTGTTGCGCTATTATGCCGAAGACTGTAAGCCATCTAACCCTGAGCAAGGTATACGTAACTTTTTGCTCGCTGCATCCGCAATTGGAATGTTGTGCAAAAAAAATGCCTCCATTTCCGGCGCAGAGATAGGCTGCCAGGGCGAGGTCGGCGTCGCCTGCGCAATGGCCGCCGCCGGTCTGACAGCAGCACTCGGTGGCACCAACGCACAGATCGAGGCTGCGGCTGAAATCGGCATAGAACATCATCTGGGAATGACCTGCGACCCTATCGGCGGGCTGGTACAGATTCCCTGTATAGAACGCAACGGCATGGGAGCAGTCAAAGCCATCACGGCGGCTTCACTTGCACTGCGCGGCGATGGCCAGCATAAGGTCACGCTTGACGATGCGATAGAAACGATGCGTCAGACCGGTGCCGACATGCAGGCAAAATACAAAGAAACCTCATTAGGCGGCCTTGCAGTTCACGTTGTGACTGTGAACTATGCGGCTTGCTGACAAGAGCTAAACTGCCCCAGTAAGCGGATAGCAAAGTTGTCGCTGTCCGCTTATTTCCCGGCACCAAAAGAAAACTTCCTGACTCCGGCCTGCCACAACAGAAACGCCCACGCGTCGGCGCGTTCAGCCGACACTGACAATTCATCAGCCCCCGGCTTCTTGCCGGAAGTGCGTAGGAATACCGGGCGATTTTTATTGGTACTCAGTATTTGCATACCAGCGGCTAATTTGGCAGACATCCACAGTGGCGCGGTAGCATCAGTGACATCCGCGGATATCAGCATCGCAGGATAGGCCACGCCAGAACGCAATTCATCAAACGCGAATACGGTGTCAGCATTAGTCGTGCGATTTTTTTTCGGAGTATTTTTCTGATCTGTGGCTGGCAAAGCCTCACTACGGACATTGTGCACATGCACTGCTGCGAACAAATCCGGACGGCGCAAGGCCGCTTTCATCACAGCATCTTTCGCGGAATCTACCTCCTCCGCTGTCAGTTTTTCGGGCGAGGTATAGCCTTCCCTGACCAGATACTCTGCCGCCAGAATCACATTTGCACTTTGTGCATGCATGTTCCCCGACAAAGGATATTTCACTGATTTGGATTGCTTGCCATCACTGCCATTTGTAGCGTCACGCATTTGCACGATCGCCACAATACCGCCCTGCTCCAGCCACGCCATTCTGCCTGCATCAAACCCGGGGGCAAAGATTGGCGGCGTCGCATAGTCGGTCACCAGTAACGCAGGATGACTGCCATCCATTTCCAGGCCAGCGTGATAAATCAGTGTTAAAGGAATACGCTCACCATTGGCTGCGGCCAAATAGAAAGTTTTACTCAGAATATCGGCAGTTGGCTGCGCTGCCGTTCCTGCGGGCAAGACTGAAACAAGCTGTCTGTCTTTACCAAGGCGATATCTGGCTGGTGCAACACTGGCAGACTGCAGAATAAAGGAAAGCTGACCAGAGGCGGGCTCCAACGATATTTCACTGACTTGTCCCCGCAAAGGCAAAACGATAGCGCTGATGTTCCCGCTATTCGCGTCAGCTTTCAGCAATTGACTCACTCCCGCTTCACTTGCATGCCAATACAACGCGTCTTTTACTGCGAATAATTCATGCAAGATCGCGGCTCCATCTTTCACCAATGGCTTTGCCTGACTCAGCTTCAGCGTTTTTAAATCGACTTTTAACAGACTGCCATTAATCGTTTTCTTACGCGATAACAGATAGATTGCGTCACCGGCGAACGCCAGACTCTCGATTTTATCCGCAGGCGCCGCAAACAATTTCCAGGCTGTGCCAACACCAGTCACATCACTTTGTTTTGCGTAAAAGTAGCTTTTTGCTTTGCCGTTCGCGTGCGTCACTTCAACGAATACCAGCGCCGCGTCCGGTACGATTTTCATGCGCACAGTGTCGTCAGACGACAAGCGGACAGGTTTTGCCATACCAGCACCGACGACCACTTTATCAATGCGCACCGGCTCGCCGATGATGTGCTGCGCCATTTCGATCTTTCCCTGCTGAATTCCATTGTTCTGGCGATCAGCATAGCGGGTATAAAAAACTGCCTTGCTATCCGCTTTCCAGAACGCATTATTTTCAGCATCATCAGCCGGCGTAATGCGATCATCCAATAACTGACCGTCACTGATCTGGATAAGACTGAGTGACCATTCTGTGCGACCATGACGATTGATTTGTGTCAGCACGCCCAGTTTGCTCATGTCGGGCGCGGGTAACAGGCGCTGTATATGCTCATTGTCTCCAGTCAGAAACAAGACCCGCTCAGCGCCAACGACTCTGTTTTGAATAAGCACGCGGCTGCGCTGATCTGCACCCGTCTGAACATAGATCCTGCTGTCAGTGGTTTCTATATCCCCAATCACAGCGGCCTTCCCGGCAACAGGAACGCTCGGCACTTCAGACAACATCTGCCCCCGCAAACGCGCCAGTAAGGATTCCCGGCCGTCAATACGTGTAATGACATTGTCAGTCAGCGCATTCTGTCGTTGCAGCCAGTCCTTGATCTGCGCATGCTCCGTTTGCTCAAACAGACGAAAAGGATCTGGTGCTTCATGGTGAGCCTGATCTTTCACCGCCTGAACTGCCTCCACCACCGCTGGCGGCATTGCCGGATAGCTGCCCCAGGACTGCGCCTGCACCACTGCGGGCAACAATGCACTCAGTATCAAGCACAGACAAATACTTCTGAATTCAGGCATATCGCCTCCGGGAAAATGTCATTCTTACTCTCTGTTCATCAAAGTTGTACTTGATGCATCGCATTTCAGTCCTTGTTTTTTTAGCTTTATTCCCGGCTTTCTGCATTTCATCGCATCTCGCTGGCGATATGTTGGAGCGTTATTTACAGTACAACCATCGCAACACCAATCAAACAACCGGAGAGCAACCATGAAATCACTGACAACTTCACAATTAAGCATCTTCAGCATCGCTGGATTTGCCGCAGCCATCGCATTGACAACAGCATTCCAGCAAACAGCCATCAACGACCCACTGATTCCTGTCGTTACAATAACAGCCCAGAGAATGACGGAGCAACAGAAGATCGCTTTCGACCTTGCGCAATCCGCATCCACTGTACACACCGTGGAAATTACAGGAAAACGTCTGACAGCCGAAGAAAAACTGGCATTTGACCGTCAGGACCGGAACCTTCAGCAAGCAAAAACAAAAATGTATAAAAAACCAGCCTTGCTGGTCTGAATCAGCAAATAAACTGACGATCTGAAAAAAAATTTACACTAAATTGTTTGGCAAGTCACAACACTTACCTTATAGTTGCATTTACTTTCGTTTGCAGCATTCACATATCAGCAGGTAATCATGTCAAAAAAACCGCTACTCCTGAGTTTGCTTTCAGCCACCATGCTGGCTGGTACTGTCTTTTGCAGCAACGTGTTGGCCATGACATCCATGACAATTCCGCAGAATCCGCAAGACAGAAACACCGTTGACGTCGCTCAGGAATCTGCCTCTGCCAGCGCAAGTGCGCAAGTTCAGACACAGCTTGATCGTGGTGGCGTTGATCGCGCATCGGTACATTTGCAAATCCTGCAGCAGTCGAACACCCATTTTTCAGACAATAACGTCGCGAAAAAAACCGGTGCTTACGATAAAAAAGCGCAGATTAAAGCGTCCAGCAATTCCTGAACAAGCCCTGATTTCGTAAGATACTCCCCTATGCCATCGCGCCGGACTCAAGTAACGGCGTGGACTCTTTAAGCATACTCACCGGGAGTATCTCGTCTCCAGCAGTATCATAAAGCAGCGCGGTCTATTCTTTTACTAAGGATGACTGAAGTCGAAGTCTGCCGCACCCCATCCATTGCACCGATCTGATCCAGCAAACGATCCAGCGTTTCTGTTGTATCGCAGCGCAAAGTCAGCATGTAGTCAATTGCTCCGCTAACCGCACACAAGGTTTCGGTTTCCGGCAATTGCTGCAAATGACGAATCAGCAATGGTGCGTACTTCGCCTCAACCGACATTCCCACATACGCCCTGACTGCAGGCTGGCGCATCGTATGACTGAGCCTGACGCCGTAGCCCTCGATGATGCCGCGTTTTTCTAATGCCGCGATTCTGGCAATAACGGTCGTACGGGCAATCGCCACCTGCCGGGCAATCGTCGTCACCGGCGTGCGTGCATCATCCATCAGCAAGGCAAGTATTTTCTGATCAATCTCATCGAGCGCAGGTTTCATATCGTCATTTTGTTTTTACATATCGTCATATTGAATTATTTAACTACATTTTGACGATATTTCACCTGCTATTATCTGACAAAATTTACATCTACACTTGCTCCAGCACCTTTTTACAACATCCATCAGGTTTTGGAGAACATCATGACAAGCAAACTCATCCTGCTCGGCGCAGGTAAAATCGGCGACGCAATTCTGAACCTGTTGTCGCACACTGGCGACTACGAAATCACGGTGGCAGACCGCGACCCACAACGGTTGAAGTACGTAGAACAGGCCGCATTTCCACACACCCGTATCGTGCAGGCCGATCTGAGCGACAAAGCTGCGGTGACTGAACTGATACGCGGCCATCAGGTAACGCTGTCCGCTTGTCCCTATTTTCTGACGCCCATTATTGCCGGTGCTGCGCGCGAGGCAAATTCGCATTATTTCGATCTGACCGAAGATGTGGAAAGCACACGCATCGTCAAGCAACTGGCCGAGGGAGCACATTCGGCATTTGTGCCGCAATGTGGTCTGGCACCGGGCTTTATCTCTATCGTTGCCAACGATGTCGCTCAGCGTTTCGACACCCTGCGTGATGTCAGCATGCGCGTCGGTGCCCTGCCGACATTTCCGAACAATGCACTCAAATACAACCTGACCTGGAGCACTGACGGTCTGATCAACGAATACTGCAATCCTTGTGAAGCGATCGTCGATGGCCAGCTACGTGAAACCGCCGCACTCGAAGAAATCGAACATTTTTCACTCGATGGCATCGACTATGAAGCCTTTAACACTTCCGGCGGCCTCGGCACACTCTGCGAAAGTCTGGAGGGCAAGGTACAAAATCTGAATTACAAAACCGTGCGCTACCCAGGCCATCGCGACATCGTCAAAATGCTGATCCGTGATCTGGAACTCGGGAAAATCGAACGCCGCCCGATACTGAAAGACGTGCTGGAAACGTCCATTCCTATGACCAAGCAAGACGTGGTGCTGGTATTCGTCAGCGTGGTCGGTATGCGCGCTGGCCGACTCGAACAAGAATCGTACGCGAAAAAAATCTATGCTCAGAATGTAAATGGTCAGTTGCTGTCTGCCATACAATTAACAACCGCTTCCGGCATCTGCGCGATGGTGGATCTGGTGGTCAGCGGCAAGCTGCCACAACGCGGGCTGGTGCGACAAGAGCAAACGAAGTTATCTGATTTCCTAAGTAACCGTTTTGGTCAGTATTACGCTGTCTGATCTCCGGCAGGCTGCCGTTCTGCTGTGACGTTATTATTTTTAACCGAAGCGGGTCATCCACAAGAAGACCCGCTTCCCCCAAAATGAGCAATCATGATTATGGACAACGCGACACTTCACACCTTACTCAATAGCATGGGAGTTGATCTCCGCCATTATCAGGGAACAGAACTGCACAGCATTTCCCCTGTCGATGGCACGCCGCTCGCCAGTCTGACTGCCGACTCCGCTGCGCAGATCGATGCCCGCATCAGCCGCGCACATGCGGCATTTCAGCAATGGCGACAAGTGCCGGCACCACGCCGCGGTGAACTGGTGCGCCTGTTTGGTGACGAGTTACGCACGCACAAAGAAGCGCTGGGTAAAATCGTCACGCTCGAAGCTGGAAAAATTTTGCAGGAAGGTCTGGGCGAAGTGCAGGAAATGATCGATATCTGCGATTTCGCTGTCGGGCTCTCACGTCAACTTTACGGCTTGACCATCGCCTCGGAACGTCCGGGACACAGGATGATGGAACAATGGCTGCCGCTGGGCGTAGTCGGCGTAATTTCGGCATTTAACTTCCCGGTTGCCGTCTGGGCATGGAATGCCGCGCTGGCCTTTGTTTGCGGGGACAGCGTGATCTGGAAACCATCAGAAAAAACGCCGCTGACCGCGATTGCCACCCATGCTTTATTCATGAAGGCCGTTGCCAGATTCGGCAGCGATGCACCCGAAGGTTTAGCCGAACTGATTATCGGCGGTCGTGATGCCGGTGCCAGCATGGTCGCCGATCCACGCATCAAACTCGTCAGCGCCACCGGCAGCACACGCATGGGAAAACAGGTCGCCGCCGTATGCGCACAGCGACTCGCACGCAGCATACTGGAGCTCGGCGGCAACAACGCCATGATCGTCGCGCCCAGCGCCGATCTGGAAATGGCGGTACGTGCGATCACTTTCTCAGCGGTGGGTACGGCCGGACAACGCTGCACCACCCTGCGCCGCCTGTTCGTGCATGACAGCATCTACGACACACTGGTGCCGCGCCTGCAGAAAATTTATGCCGGCCTGCCTGTCGGCTCACCGCTAGAAAAAACCACCTTGGTCGGCCCTTTGATTGACCAGGCAGCGTTTGACGCAATGCAAACTGCGCTGGCAACTGCCTCGACTGAACATGGAAAAGTGTTTGGCGGCGAACGCGTTACTGTGTCCGGCTGCGAAGCCGGCTATTACGTGCGCCCGGCAATCGTAGAAATGCCGGCACAGACGACAGCCATGCATCACGAAACCTTCGCGCCTATTCTGTACATCGTCCGCTACCACGATCTGGCACAGGCGATCGAATGGAATAACGCGGTTCCGCAAGGTTTATCCTCCGCGATTTTCACCACCGACATGCGTGAAGCCGAAACCTTCGTCTCTGCAGCTGGCAGCGATTGCGGTATCGCGAATGTGAATATCGGCCCGTCAGGCGCAGAAATCGGCGGGGCTTTTGGCGGCGAAAAAGATACCGGCGGTGGTCGCGAATCCGGTTCGGATGCATGGAAAGCCTATATGCGCCGCGCTACCAATACCTTTAATTACAGCAACTCGCTGCCGCTGGCGCAGGGAATCAGCTTCGATATCTGAATCAGGGTTTGCCTCCAGCCTTCTGCCCCGGCTACTTTGCCGGGGCTTTTTTATTCGTGTCAGCAGACACGGTGGCGGCGTCGTAGCACCGCTCAACGACAGCCGCTATGAGGTCAAAGAGAGGTACAAACAACTTCAACCAGCTGAATATACTGGGGTGAGTATATTTAAGAGCCCAGACTTTACGCGGACATTCGCCGTAAAATCACTCATACTCCCCTTTATTAGCATAAATATTGGCACATATCATGGAAAAACGCAGTCTCGACGGCATTACCTTAGAGCAAATTCTTCACCGTCTGGTTGATCAGTACGGCTGGGAAGTATTAGGGCAAAAAATCCCGGTGCGCTGCTTCACTTCTGATCCGAGTGTAAAATCGAGCCTGACATTTTTACGCAAAACGCCGTGGGCACGCGAAAAAGTTGAACAGCTATTTCTGCAATCCTGATCTGCGCTGACATTCGCGGCAAGCCGTGACACCCGCTGCACCTTCCCCGCCATCGGAAAAAAAGCCCTTGCCTGACAGAATTACTCAAGTTTGCTATACTTGATCAAAATGCTCAACAACTCAGGGCATTCAGGAATTTCTGTCTCAGGCACCAGGAGCTAGCGTATGCGCCTCACTACTAAAGGACGTTTTGCCGTTACGGCAATGATTGATCTGGCATTGCGTCAGGACAAGGGTCCTGTCACGCTCGCCGGTATCAGCCAACGTCAGGATATTTCCCTGTCGTATCTCGAACAACTGTTTGGCAAACTGCGTCGGCATGAAATCGTCGAATCAGTACGCGGCCCCGGCGGCGGCTATAACCTGGCCCGCAAAGCCCAACAAGTCACGGTCGCAGACATCATCATTGCCGTTGATGAACCGCTCGATGCCACGCAATGCGGCGGCAAAGGCAGTTGTCATGGTAGCGATCATGAAAATGGCCTGCACTGCATGACGCATGATTTATGGGCGACGCTGAACGCTAAAATGGTCGACTATCTTGACTCAGTTTCCCTGCAGGATCTGGTCAATCAGCAAAAACAGAAAATCTCGGAAAACCAGGTCATTGTTATGCGTCAGCCGCATGCCAATCACACTGCCACTTGAATATTTGGAGTCTTGAATGAATGCCCCTCTGGAACAAAGTCTGATCGACACGCTGAAAACACCACACTTTCCGATTTACATGGATTACTCGGCAACGACGCCGGTTGATCCGCGTGTCGCTGACAAGATGATTCCGTTTTTGCGCGCGCAATTCGGTAACCCAGCATCACGCAGTCATATGTATGGCTGGGATGCAGAAGCCGCAGTGGAAGAAGCACGTGCCAATGTTGCAGCACTGGTCAATGCTGATCCACGCGAAATCATCTGGACATCCGGCGCGACGGAAAGTAACAACCTCGCTTTAAAAGGTGCAGCGCATTTCTATAAAGCCAAAGGCAAGCACATTATTACGGTGAAAACCGAGCACAAAGCCGTGCTCGATACAGTGCGCGAACTGGAACGCCAGGGTTTTGAAGCAACCTATCTGCAACCACAGGACAATGGTCTGATCACGCTTGAGCAATTAAAAGCAGCCATCCGCCCAGACACGATTCTGGTCTCGGTGATGTGGGTGAATAATGAAATCGGTGTGGTTCAGCCGATTGCTGAAATCGGTGAACTGTGCCGCGAAAAAGGCATCGTTTTTCATTCAGATGCAGCACAAGCGACCGGTAAAGTAGAGATCGATCTGGAAAAAGTCAAAGTCGACCTGGTCTCTTTTTCTGCCCATAAGACTTACGGCCCAAAAGGCATAGGCGCGCTGTACATCCGCCGCAAACCGCGTGTGCGTCTTGAAGCGCAAATGCATGGTGGCGGCCATGAACGCGGCTTCCGTTCCGGCACACTGGCACCGCACCAATGCGTAGGCATGGGTGAAGCTTTCCGTATCGCGAAAGAAGAAATGCAAAGTGAACTCACACATGTGCGTGCGATGCGTGATCGACTGGCCAAAGGTCTCAATGAAATCGAGGAAACCTATGTCAATGGCGATATGGCGCACCGTGTACCGCATAATCTGAACGTCAGCTTCAACTATGTTGAAGGCGAATCCCTGATCATGGCGGTTAAAGACATCGCTGTTTCATCCGGTTCCGCATGCACTTCCGCAAGTCTGGAGCCATCGTATGTATTACGCGCACTTGGTCGCAGCGATGAACTTGCACACAGCTCGATACGCTTTACGATCGGCCGCTTCACTACTGAAGAAGACATTGATTTCGCGATCAATCTGCTGAAAACCAAAGTAGAAAAGCTGCGCGAATTATCACCACTGTGGGATATGTATAAAGAAGGCATCGATATCTCGACAATTCAGTGGGCAGCACACTAAGGCAGCACGTTCATTAACATATCCGGATTCTGGTGATATGGTTCACCAGAAAAACAGATAGTAAAAAATTCAGGAGCATCATCATGGCATACTCAGATAAAGTTTTAGATCATTACGAAAATCCACGCAACGTCGGCGCTTTTGAAAAAGGCGACGAAACCGTTGGTACCGGTATGGTTGGCGCACCTGCCTGCGGCGACGTCATGAAACTCCAAATTAAAGTCGGCGCGGATGGCGTGATTGAAGATGCAAAATTTAAAACCTATGGCTGCGGCTCTGCGATTGCCTCTTCTTCGCTCGTTACTGAATGGGTGAAAGGCAAAACGCTGGATCAGGCACTGGAAATTAAAAATACCGCGATTGCAGAAGAACTTGCTTTGCCGCCGGTCAAAATCCATTGTTCCATTCTGGCGGAAGATGCGATCAAAGCAGCAGTGCTGGATTACAAAAACAAGCACGGCGCACAATAAGCAGATCCGCAATACGTATCAATCAGTATCAACAAGGCAGCATCAGGCTTGACTAAAAATACGGCAGCGATGCTGCCGTAGAGATTGGAAATACCATGGCAATCACACTGACAGAAAAAGCAGCAAAACACGTTTCCCGCTATATGGAGCGTCGCGGCAAAGGCATAGGCCTGCGCTTTGGCGTACGCACGACCGGCTGTTCAGGTATGGCATACAAACTTGAATATGTGGATGAAGTCGGTAGTGATGATCAGATTTTCGAATCTCATGGCGTCAAAGTATTTGTCGATCCGAAAAGCCTGCCTTACATCGACGGTACCGAACTCGACTTCGCTCGCGAAGGTCTGAATGAAGGCTTCAAGTTTTACAATCCGAATGTCAAGGATGAATGTGGTTGCGGCGAAAGCTTCCGGATTTAAGGTTCAGCATGCAAAATCATTTTGAGCTGTTTCACCTGCCTCAACAGTTCGCACTGGATAGCGCACAACTCGACCGCGCTTACCGCGAAGTCCAGAACACCGTTCATCCGGACAAGTTTGTGCAAGCCAGTGAAACAGAAAAACGTGTCGCAATGCAATGGGCAACACGCGCCAACGAGGCTTATCAAACGCTGAAAAAGCCTCTGAAACGCGCAAGCTACCTCTGTCAGTTACAGGGGATAGATTTGCAGACAGAATCGAATACGAGTATGCCTCCCGCCTTCCTGATGCAACAAATGGAATGGCGCGAAGCGTTTGAAGATGCGCGTCATGCCAACGACATCAGTGCCCTGATGGCACTTGAAAATGAATTACATGGCGCACTGAAATCAGAATTACAACAAGTTGGCTCAGCGCTTGACGCGCAGGACTACAAGGCTGCAACGCTGCACATACGCACCTGCATGTTCCTGGAAAAATTCATCACCGACATTGCAGCGCTGGAAGACTGAATCCGAATAACCCCGCGCATGACTGCGCCCATCTGATGGCTTGCCATCCACGTAGATAACACCATGGCTTTACTGCAGATTTCCGAACCCGGCATGTCCACAGCTCCGCACCAGCACCGTCTGGCAGTCGGAATTGATCTTGGTACGACTAACTCTCTGGTCGCGACTGTACGCAACAGTATTCCCGAAGTATTGAATGATGAAGAAGGACGCCCTTTGCTTCCGTCTGTCGTCCGTTATCTTCCTAACGGTCATGCACATATCGGCTTTAAAGCACAGGCAGAACAAAGTAACGATCCGAAAAATACGATTGTCTCCGTCAAACGGTTTATGGGCCGCGGTCTGAAAGATATCGCTCACGCTGAGAGTCTGCCTTACGATTTTTTCGATGCCCCGGGCATGGTGCAGATCAACACGATCGCCGGCATTAAAAGTCCGGTCGAAGTATCCGCGCAGATTCTCGCCACACTGCGTCAGCAAGCCGAAGATGTACTGGGCGACGATCTGGTCGGTGCTGTCATTACCGTTCCTGCTTACTTTGATGATGCGCAACGGCAGGCAACCAAAGACGCCGCCAAACTCGCTGGTCTCAATGTATTGCGATTGCTGAATGAGCCAACCGCCGCTGCGATTGCATACGGTCTGGATAATGCATCGGAAGGCACTTACGCAGTCTATGATCTGGGCGGCGGGACTTTCGATATTTCGATACTGAAAATGAGCAAAGGCGTATTTGAAGTTTTATCGACCGGCGGCGATTCTGCTCTCGGCGGCGATGACTTTGATCATAGGCTGTTTTGCTGGATTTTGCAGGAATCGCAACTGGCCCCGTTATCTGACGAAGATACCAGCACGCTGATGATCAAGGCGCGCGAAGCCAAAGAAATTTTATCCAGCAAGACCAGCACGTATATCGACGCAAAACTGAATTCAGGCGAAAGCGTACATCTGCAGATCAGCGCCGCGCAGTTCGCAGAGATGACGCAGAATCTGGTGCTGAAAACCATTACACCTTGCCGCAAAGCCTTACGCGATGCAGGTTTGTCGGCGGATGACATCGATGGCGTGGTACTAGTCGGCGGTGCGACACGTATGCCGCATGTACGTAAAGCAGTCGGTGAATTTTTCCATACGATGCCGCTGGCAAATATCGATCCGGATAAAGTCGTTGCTCTCGGTGCAGCAATACAGGCTAATCTGCTGGCCGGCAATCGCGCACCCGGTGATGACTGGCTGCTGCTGGACGTGATTCCGCTGTCGCTGGGCGTGGAAACCATGGGTGGACTTGCAGAAAAAGTTATTCCACGTAATTCCACCATTCCCTGTGCCCGCGCACAAGAATTCACGACATTCAAAGATGGCCAGACGGCAATGGCGATCCATGTCGTGCAAGGCGAACGTGAACTGGTCAGCGACTGCCGCTCACTGGCGCGTTTTGAATTGCGTGGCATTCCGCCAATGGCGGCAGGTGCCGCACGTATCCGCATCACATATCAGGTAGACGCCGACGGATTACTTTCAGTTTCTGCACGCGAATTGCGCTCCGGCGTTGAGGCCAGCATTACCGTCAAACCGTCGTATGGCTTGGCCGATGACGACATCACACGCATGTTGCAGGATTCATTCAGTTCCGCAGATAAAGATATGCAGCAACGGGCGTTGCGCGAAGAGCAGGTCGAGGCAGAAAGAATTTTGCTGGCAACCCAATCGGCATTAGAAGCCGATCGTCATCTGATTTCAGACGCTGAATACGATGCTATCTCGCAACTGATGCAACAAGTAAAACATCTGGCACAGCAAGACGACCACCAGGCTTTACATAACGCGATTACCGATCTGGCGCACGGTACCGAAGAGTTTGCGGCACGCCGCATGGATCAGAGCGTACGCTCTGCCCTGGCTGGAAAAACACTTGACGAGATCGCCTGATTTCCGCCGCATCGCCACTGGCCAACACTGACTAATACTGAGACTGACATGCCACAAATTACCGTTCTGCCCCACCCTCAACTTTGCCCCGAAGGTACCGTGATCGAAGTACCGGAAGGTAAATCCCTGTGTGAAGCCCTGGTTGAAAACGATGTTGAAATCGAACACGCATGTGAAATGTCATGCGCCTGCACCACATGCCACGTGGTCATACGCGAAGGCTTCCAGTCACTGAATGCCTCGTCTGACGATGAAGAAGATTTACTCGATGCCGCATGGGGACTGGAAGCTACTTCCCGTCTGTCTTGTCAGGTGAAACTGGGCAAGCAGAACATCACGATAGAGATTCCGAAATACACGATCAATCACGCCCGCGAAAATCACTGAACAAGGTGGCCACCATGAAATGGTCTGAAATACATCGCATCGCCGAAGCTTTATACGATCAATATCCGGATGTTAATCCCCTGAGCTTAAGCTTCACTGACCTGCATAACCGCATCGTCGATCTTGCAGAGTTTGACGACGATCACGCGCGTGGCGGAGAAAAAGTTCTCGAAGCAATCCAGGCCGCCTGGATAGAAGAAGCCAAATAAAAAAGCTATTTGTTGCTATCTCAACGCAATGCATGTGGATTGCACAAACAATCACATGCATATCTTGCTCAAAAACAAAAAACCTCTTAATATTTCCTGATTGTCTACCGATTTGCCGATGCAGCATCCTGCATCTCCGGTCGCCCGGTTGACTCGTCTGACATTGTGCTCAGGATCAGTTCGCAACCAGTACAACTGATCCCCCCGGCATTCCACACAACTGTGACGTTCAAGGACATAGTAATGCGGTTTCGAAACTTTCTTTCTTCCATCCGCAGCCGCATCACCCTACGCCTTGCTATTATCCTCGCGGTCATCTTCGGTGTCGCAGTTCCCGCAGCCATTCTCGTTCCTTACCATCTGAGCACGATAGAAAACGCGGCAAGGATTCGCAATAACGAAGATCACAAGCGTCTGGTTGATATTTTGTCTGTGATTCTGAGCGAACCGTTATGGCAAATCACACCGGAAATCGCGAATATTTCGAGCGAAGTTGTTTATTCCGATCCGCGCGTTGCGAAGATCGAAGTCATCACCCTGCCAGACCGCAAAGAATTCATTAAAAATGACGTTCACATGCAAAACCAGGTGGGACCATTCACCAGCATGGTTCGTGAGATCAAGCACGGCGGCCAGGTCATCGGTGAAGTCAAACTGACACTTGCTGAAGATTTACTGCGCGAAAGCCTGCGTTCTGACTTCCGCCGTTATGTGACAACCGCCGTGCTCTCACTGTTTCTGGCAATCGTCTTTATTCTGATGGTATTGCAATGGCGTCTGGTCAAACCAGTGCGCTTACTGATGGATGAGTCTGACCGCCTCGCCAATGGCGAACTGAATGCACCGATCAACCTCAATCGCGAAGATGAGTTAGGTCACCTCGCGAACAGTCTGGAAATGACCCGTCAGGCGCTTAAACGCTCCTTTGGCGAACTCGAAATCAAAAACCAGCAATTACTGGAATACTCAGGCACGCTGGAATCCAAAGTACGGCAAAGAACGCAAGAACTGGAATCGGTTAACCGCAACCTTGAAGCTGCGCTGCACAACGTTAACACCGCGCAATCTGAGCTGGCGCGGGTAGAACGCATGGCAGCACTGGGTTCCATGGTCGCCGGGGTCGCGCATGAGCTGAATACACCGCTGGGCAACTGTCTGCTGGTCGCCAGCACACTCGAAGAAGAAACCCGTCAGTTGCTGAAAATGGTGGAAGATAATCAAATCAGACGTTCCGACCTGACCCGTTATGCGACCACCGCACTGGATTCATCCAAACTGTTATTGCGCGGCTTACAGCAATCCGCGCATCTGGTCGGTGATTTCAAGCAGGTCGCAGTCGATCAGTCGAGCGCGCAACGACGTACTTTTGGCCTGAAAGTCACACTGCAGGAATTATCTGCATTGCTGCATTCCAGTCTGCGCAAAACACCATTCACACTGGAGCTGGATATTCCTGACGATATCGAGCTCAATAGTTATCCGGGCTTACTGGGACAAGTCTTCAATAATCTCGTCAATAACTCCGTCATCCACGGGTTAGAAGGTCGTAGCCACGGCGTTATGCACTGTACTGCAGTCAAACAAGGTGAATTCGTCCTCATCATCTTCACCGATGATGGCAAGGGCATACCACCAGAAATTATCAACCGCATCTTTGAGCCGTTTTTCACCACCAAGTTTGGTCAGGGCGGCAGCGGTCTTGGCCTGAGCATCACGTTTAACATTATCACCAATGTACTTGGCGGCACGATTCATGTCTCGAGCAAACCGGATCAGGGTTCCCGCTTTGAAATCAGATTACCGCTGGTCGCACCGGGCGATAATCATTCTAACGATCCGCTGCTGACAGAGAGTTAATCCGGCTTAAAAATACTCCCCCCAGTATATAAAAAACCCCAATGCTGATGCTGAGATTCAGCCGGTTTTGCTAATTTATAGAGGGAGTATCAAAAATACTCGTTTTTCCCGCAGCGCAACACTTGCCGTATCGTATGCAGTGCAACAAATACTATTGTTCACACAACGACGCCTGCAGGCAGATGCCCGCCTGATGTATACTGCTGCCTCATTTCGTACAGTTTTACCCCATTTCTATGCGTCAATACCTCGAATTCATGCGTCACGTACGCGATCACGGAACAAAAAAAACTGACCGTACCGGTACCGGCACTGTGTCCGTTTTCGGCTATCAGATGCGTTTTGACCTGAATGAGGGTTTTCCGCTGGTCACGACAAAAAAACTGCATCTGAAATCCATCGTTCATGAGCTGATCTGGTTCCTGGCCGGGTCCACCAATATCAAGTATCTCAAAGACAATGGCGTTTCTATATGGGACGACTGGGCCGATGAGAATGGCGATCTCGGGCCTGTCTATGGCTCGCAATGGCGCAACTGGCCCACGCCGGACGGCCAGCATATCGATCAAATCCAGCAGCTGATCGAGCAAATCAAAAGCAATCCTGACTCGCGTCGTTTAGTCGTTTCGGCATGGAATGTGGCCGATATTCCACAAATGAAACTGCCGCCTTGCCATGCGCTGTTTCAGTTTTATGTCGCCGACGGCAAACTGTCTTGTCAGCTTTATCAGCGCAGCGCCGATATTTTCCTCGGGGTGCCGTTTAATATCGCCTCGTATGCCCTGCTGACGCACATGATTGCGCAGCAAACAGGTCTTGGTGTTGGCGACTTTATCTGGACCGGCGGTGATTGCCACTTGTATTCAAATCACATGGAACAGGTTGATTTGCAATTATCGCGTGCGCCGCTACCGTTGCCGCAGCTGGTCATTCAGCGCCAGCCAGCATCGATTTTCGATTACAAGTTTGAGGATTTCGAATTCCGCAACTACGAATTCCATCCGCATATCAAAGCACCGGTTGCGGTGTAAAAAAAGAAACGAAAGTCATCAGCATGTCATCCATGACCATTATCGTCGCCACGGATAGCCAGTCAGGCATAGGCATCAATAACGCCCTACCCTGGCATTTGCCGGAAGATCTGGCACATTTCAAACGGACAACCAGCGGTCATCCGATTATTATGGGACGCAAGACTTTTGAGTCCATCGGGCGACCACTGCCGAACCGGCGTAATATCGTCATCAGCCGCAATCCGGCGTGGCAGCATGAAGGAGTAGAAACCTATCCTTCGATAGAGGCGGCACAGGCGGCAACACATGGTCAGGATGCTTTCATCATCGGCGGTGCGCAAATTTATCAGCAGGCATTACCGCTCGCCGATAAATTGATCGTCACCGAAATCGGCCAGGCATTTGCCTGCGACGCTTTCTTTCCGGCGATAGCGCCAGAGGTATGGAAAGAAACGCAACGCGAAGAGCATTTTTCAGAACAAAAACAATTACATTACGCATTCGTTACATACGAAAAAATTTAAAGGGAAACACGATGTCAGGACACGGCTTTCACGTACACGGCCCACATGACCATGAATTAGAGCATGCAGCGCATGGTAACGATGATTTTGCCAGCCGTATTGCGGTCATGACCGCGATTATGGCAACCGTCGGCGCCTTGTTTGGTTACGAAGGTGGCGCTACACAAAATGACGCAGCCATGTTTAAAAATGAAGCAGCGATCAAAAAGACTGAAGCAGCGAACCAATGGAATTTTTATCAGTCAAAATCGAGTAAGCAAAATCTGGCTGAACTCGCCATGGTATTGCCCGGTGCCGACGCAGAAAAATACAAAGTCAAGGTAGCCCGTTACGAAAGCGAGAAAGAAGCAATCAAGAAAGACGCGGAAAAACTCGAAGCTGAATCGAAAGAATGGGAAGAAAAATCAGAAAACGCCTTGCATCAGCACCATCGCTGGGCGCAGGCAATGACGGCGGTGCAGATTGCTATTTCGCTGGCCGCCATCACATTACTGACTAAAAAGAAATGGTTGCAATATGCATCGTATGGTGTGGCCGGTATTGGTGTAGCGCTTGCCGGGCTCGCCTGGTTTCATATTTAATATTGAGAGATCAGAATGAAAAAACTTATCAGTCTTATTTTACTGGTCAGTGCCTGTTCAGCGCAGGCGCAGACAGCGGAATTCGTCAATCTGGTTCCTGAAGCGTATTTAGCGAAAGATGTGAACTTTTCCCTCGGCGGTGCCGTATTGTTCATCCCTAAATACAAAGGTTCCGATGAACACCGCGTTGCCGCTTATCCCCTGTTCGACGCACAATGGAAAAATGGCGCGTTTTTCAGCGCATTCAACGGCCTGGGCTATAACTTCTCTAAAAACGCCAGCTTGCAATATGGCCTGCGCATGTCGCTGGAAGCTGCGCGTGACGAATCCCGTTCTGGCAAATTGCGTGGACTCGGCGACGTCAGCACCGCGCTGGAACCCGGCGCATTCCTGAATTACTCGTTCAATCCGAATTATTCTCTGGTGTCGTCGTTACGCTATGGTTCCGGCGTCGATCATAATGGCTTGCAAGTCAGCCTCGGTGCCCGTGCAACAACCGCGCTCAACAAAGATCACCGGATCTCAGCCAGCATCGGTGCAAACTGGGCTAATAGTCATTATGCACAATCCTATTTCGGCGTGAATGCACGTCAGTCGGCTGCCAGCGGTTATGCGCAATTCACGCCTTCCGCCGGTATCACCGATGTCCGCCTTGGTGCGAGCTGGCACTGGACTATCGATACCAACTGGTCGCTGACGACCGGCGCCTCCATCAGCCGCTTGTCTGGCGATGCAGCGAAAAGTCCGTTCGTTTTTGACAAAACACCGGTCACCGTCTTCTCTGCGGCAAGTTATCGCTTCTGAGTCATACGCATGCTGACCGCGAAAGTGAGTATCGGCAGCGGTACTCACTTTTTTGTTTTTATATAGCGTTTTTAATCAGGAAAACGCGCCTCAATTAGCTTTTTTAACATCAAAAAATAGCGATATTCCGCAGTAAATGACAATCCCGTGAAATTACACTCCGATTGCTTAAAATCACTGTTTTTTTTCACATAACGGACCACATATCTGAGAGAATTCGCTTCTTTGAATTTTTCGGCGCGCAAGCGGTTGATTTAACTTGCCCAGGCGTCTCCCCAGTACCAGGCTTTTTTGGAGACCTCAATGAAATTCCGCTTCCCCATCGTCATCATTGACGAAGACTTCCGTTCTGAAAACACCTCAGGTCTCGGCATTCGCGCGCTCGCCGATGCGATCGAAACTGAGGGCATGGAAGTGCTGGGTGTGACCAGCTATGGCGATTTATCCCAGTTTGCGCAACAGCAATCGCGCGCGTCTGCCTTCATACTCTCGATTGATGATGAAGAATTTGGCGGCGGTACTGACGAAGAAACCGATTACGCGCTGAAATCGCTGCGCGCCTTCGTCGAAGAAATCCGCTACAAAAATGCGGATATCCCGATTTATCTGTACGGCGAGACCCGCACGTCGCGCCATATTCCGAATGATATTCTGCGCGAATTACATGGCTTCATTCATATGTTTGAAGACACGCCCGAATTCGTCGCGCGCCACATCATCCGTGAAGCAAAATCGTATCTGGATAGTCTGGCGCCACCATTCTTCCGCGCGCTGGTGCATTATGCGAATGATGGTTCATATTCGTGGCACTGCCCGGGTCACTCCGGCGGCGTAGCGTTTTTAAAATCACCGATCGGCCAGATGTTTCATCAGTTTTTTGGTGAAAACATGCTGCGTGCAGACGTCTGTAACGCGGTGGAAGAACTCGGTCAGTTGCTCGATCATACCGGCCCGGTGGCTGCTTCTGAAAGGAATGCCGCACGCATTTTCAATGCTGATCACTGCTACTTCGTCACTAACGGCACCTCGACCTCGAACAAGATGGTATGGCATTCCACTGTCGCGCCCGGCGACATCGTGGTCGTTGACCGCAACTGCCATAAATCGATTTTGCATTCGATTATTATGTGCGGCGCAATTCCGGTCTTCCTGATGCCGACCCGTAATCACCTTGGCATTATTGGCCCGATTCCGCTGGAAGAATTCAGCATGGAAAGCATACGTCGCAAAATCGAGGCGAACCCGTTTGCACGCGAAGCTAAAAATAAGAAGCCACGTATTCTGACCATCACACAATCGACTTACGATGGTGTGCTGTACAACGTTGAAGTGCTGAAAGACTTGCTGGATGGCGAAATCGACACGCTGCATTTCGACGAAGCCTGGTTGCCACATGCGACCTTCCATGAGTTCTACAAAGACATGCATGCGATAGGCAAAGACAGGCCACGCGCTAAGCAATCGATGATTTTCTCTACGCAATCGACACACAAATTGCTGGCAGGGATTTCTCAGGCATCGCAAATTCTGGTGCGCGAATCGCAAACCGTTAAACTGGATCGCGACAGCTTCAATGAAGCTTACCTGATGCATACATCAACCTCGCCGCAATATTCCATCATCGCCTCATGCGACGTCGCTGCAGCCATGATGGAAGCACCGGGCGGCACTGCACTGGTAGAAGAGTCGATTCTGGAAGCACTGGATTTCCGCCGTGCGATGCGTAAAGTCGATCAGGAATGGGGCAAAGACTGGTGGTTCCAGGTATGGGGACCGGAAGAATTTGCAGACGACGGTATAGGCTCACGTGAAGACTGGGTGATCCGTGCGGAAGACAACTGGCATGGTTTCGGCAACCTCGCATCGGGCTTCAACATGCTCGATCCGATCAAGGCAACCATTGTCACCCCGGGCTTGTCGCTGGAAGGTAAATTTGGCGACACCGGTATCCCGGCGTCCATCGTGACCAAGTATCTGGCGGAACACGGCGTCATTGTTGAAAAATGCGGACTGTATTCCTTCTTCATCATGTTTACCATCGGCATTACCAAAGGCCGCTGGAACACATTGCTGACAGCATTGCAGCAATTCAAAGATGACTACGACAAAAACCAGCCTATCTGGCGCATTTTGCCTGAGTTTGCGGCAGCAAATCCACGCTATGAAGGTGCCGGACTCAAAGACCTTTGCCAAGGTATTCATGAAGCCTACAAAGGTCATGATGTCGCCCGTCTGACCACGGAAATGTATCTGTCTGATATGCAACCGGCGATGAAACCATCCGATGCGTTTGCGATGATGGCGCACCGGGAAATTGAACGCGTCTCCATCGATGAACTGGAAGGACGTGTCACCGCGATTCTGCTGACACCGTATCCACCGGGTATTCCGCTGCTGATTCCGGGCGAGCGTTTCAACCGCACCATCGTTGATTATCTGCGTTTCGTCCGCGACTTCAATGAGCGTTTCCCGGGTTTTGAAACAGATTGCCATGGACTGGTCAAAGCAGAGATGGATGGCAAACTCGGTTACTTTGTTGACTGCGTGAAACTTGGCGCAGAAAACACCAAATAAGCCTCACTCCGATTCTGATACAACAGCAAAAGCGCCTGAAAATCTTTCAATTTTCAGGCGCTTGTTTTATTGTTACAAACAATCATGCAACACCGGAATAACTGTACGGTCTGGCAGTAAAAAAACAGTCGGAAGCCCTGATCTCTGGTCAGCCTGCCGTCAACAAGTGAATAACAATGCGCTGCGGCCAATTGATGGAAAAAACAGATGGGTGAAATCCAAGGATTAATGTCTCTGAAACACGCCGACGTTAGTGTTGGTCAGACCATTCACTGGCCCATATACAATGAGGCAGGTCAGATACTGTTTAAATCAGGCGTCCATGTCACGGATCAGCAGCAGCTGAATCATCTGTTAGAAGTCGGCTACTGTGATGCGAATCATTTGTGGGACAGTATTCCGTCAAAACTACCCAGCCTCGAGCAACTCAGCACCAAAACCACACCGGATACGACATCAAAGCCTGCCGAGCTCAATAAGGAAAGCATCGTTGAGCTCGACAGCGTACGCTGGGCAGTCGGCGAAGTGTTTCATCTGCAAACTCACGATCAGGCAGCGACCCGTTACACGGTCAGACTGATAGGCTATGTGAAAAATAAATCACTGCTCGTCACGGCACCGACGATCGACGGAAGAGCTGCATCAATACGGGAAGGACAAGCTTTTATCATCCGCGCATTCCCAGGTAAAAAAGCCTATGCATTCACTGCCAACCTGATCAAATATGTCTACACACCCTTTTCTTATCTGCATCTGAGCTATCCGAAACAAGTCCGCTCGACAACCATCCGTCAGGGTGCAAGGGCAACGGTCAGGATCATTGCATCCATCACGATCGGCCATCCGGAGCAGACTGCCGCCGCCACGCTGGGAGATATCAGCATGGGGGGAACCTCCGGGATATTGAAAAAATCCATAGGAAAAAAAGGCGATACAGGTGTCATCAAATTCAAAGTGAATGCCGCCGGTAACGATGAATATCTGGTACTGGACGTGATACTGCGCTCAGTGGCCGCCACGGAAACAGGCGACGAATTCCGCCTCGGTTTTGAGTTCATTAACCTGACACCGCAATCCCGATTGATTCTGTCGGCATTCGTGCATCAGACACTCGCCGAAATGGATTAAAGCACGAGAAAAATGCGTCAGCAAATAAAAACGGACGGCAAATTCGCCATCCGTTTTCTTACCTGCAACAATCTGAAATTTAGCGCATCAGGTTTTCGGCAAGGTCACGCCATACTGCCCCTGATATTTGCCGCCACGATCTTTATATGAAGTCTCACAGACTTCGTCGCTTTCGAAAAACAAGACCTGCGCACAACCTTCGCCGGCATAAATCTTGGCTGGCAACGGTGTCGTGTTAGAAAATTCCAGCGTCACATAACCTTCCCATTCAGGCTCAAACGGCGTCACGTTAACGATAATCCCACAGCGCGCGTAGGTTGATTTACCGAGGCAAATCGTCAGTACATTACGCGGAATACGGAAATATTCCATGGTTCTTGCCAGCGCAAAAGAGTTCGGCGGAATAATGCAGACATCGCCTTTGAAATCGACAAATGATTTTTCATCGAAATTTTTCGGATCGACGATGGTGCTGTTGATATTGGTGAAGATTTTGAATTCGTCGGCGCAACGAATATCGTAGCCATACGATGAAGTGCCGTAGCTGACGATACGCTGACCATCGCGTTCACGTACCTGACCAGCCTCAAACGGCTCGATCATATTCATCGACTCCGCCATGCGGCGTATCCATTTATCTGATTTGATACTCATGCAAAATCTCCTGCCCGATTAATATTGGGTGGAATTCTACGCGAAATCGCTCCGTGCATTAAGCTTATTACGCAGCTTATTACATACCCAGCGCTGCAGAAAACGGATATCGCGGCGATTCGCGATGATCAGACACCGCAATACGCTTCAGAGGCAAGCTGAGCCGCAAGTAATTTGGCTTCTTCAACCCGGGTTCCGGCGGGAAGCTGAACTTTGTTTTTGACGGCGGTCATTTCCGCCAGAATTGAAATCGCAATCTCAGCCGGTGTCTTACTACCGATATACAAGCCGACAGGGCCATGCAATTTTGCGAGTTGCGCGTCGCTGACATCAAACTGTTTCAAACGCTCGCGCCGCTTCGCATTGTTCAGACGGGAACCAATTGCACCGACGTAGAACGCTTCGGTCTTTAACGCTTCCATCAGTGCCAGATCATCGAGTTTAGGATCATGCGTCAAAGCCACCACGGCGCTGCGGCTGTCGAGCTGCATTTCCAGCACAAGATCATCCGGCATCGCATGAACGACCTGCACACCATCCACCTGCCAGCCGACACGATATTCTTCACGCGGATCACACACGGTCACCTGATAATCCATACCAACGGCAATGCCCGCCAGAAAACGGGATAACTGACCAGCGCCGATAATCAGCAAGCGCCAGCGCGGGCCATGTACAGTAATCAGGCGCTCAGACGTCAGCATCAGTTGCGCGTTTGCATCGGCCTTCGCCAGCGTGACGTCACCCGAGGCCAGATCCACGGTTCGTGCTGTGAGTTCGTGCCCGGCAAGTCGGTCAAGTAATTCACCTATTCTGCTGCGATCAGTCAGCGGCTCTATCGCCAGTTGTATCGTACCGCCGCAAGGCAGACCAAAACGATGCGCCTCATCTGCGGTAATACCGTAAGTGACAATTTCCGGGACAATGCGGGTAATGCCATGCTGCTGTACCCGGGCGATCAGATCATCTTCTATGCAGCCGCCGGACACAGAACCAATCACGCGACCATCTTCGCAAATACCCAGCATAGAACCTTCGGGACGCGGGCTGGAACCCCAGGTTTTGATCACTGTCACCAACTCGCAGCGGAGCCCGCTCCTGATCCAGGCATCGCAGGATTTGAGCACTTCGAGATCAACACTATCCATAATGATTGTTCATGGTGGTAAGACATCGGTCAGGGTCTTCAACTGACGAACACCCTTGCCATAAAAACGAAAAACTGAAAAGTAAAAGGAAATCCGCTTATCGATTGTCTGGAATTTACACAAAATTGCTCCGGCAAGGCATGGCGACGAAGGCATTCGGACAGTACGACCGGGAGCCACAACGTCACCGAAGCGGTTTTGCGTAAGTCCTGTTATTGTTAATTATTGCTTTTTGTAAGAAGGAAAAAACAATTGCTGTCCGTCAACCTTGAAGTCAGCAATTTTTTTCTGACCTTCTGCCGAGGTCATCCACTCGATCAGGCTATTGGCGCCACGAATATTGATGTCCTTGTACTTCGCAGGATTAACCGCGATGATGCCGTAAGGATTAAACATTTTAGGATCGCCCTCGACCTGCACTGCCAACCCAGTTTTCGCTTTATACGCTCCGTAAGTCGCGCGGTCAGTCAGGGTGTATGCCTGCATCTGCGCAGCCATCGTCAGCACTTCCCCCATCCCCAGACCGGCAGATACATAGGCGCTGCCCGCGGGTTTTACGCCCGCTTCTTTCCAGTACGCCTGCTCCATCTGATCGGTACCGGAATTGTCACCACGCGAAATAAATTTCGCTTTGCTCGCCACCAGTTTGCGCAGTGCATTGATCACATCTTTGCTGCCTTTCAGTCCGGCTGGATCTTCCGTGGGTCCAACGATGATGAAGTCGTTATACATGACATCGCGGCGGTTAATACCGTGACCTTCGGCAACGAATTTATCTTCTGCTGCACGCGCATGTACCAGCGTGACATCGACGTCGCCGTTTTTCGCCAGTTCCAGCGCCTTGCCTGTACCGACGGAAATCACATGCACCTTCATGTGCGTTTTCGCTTCAAAGTCCGGCAGAATGGCTTTCAGTAAGCCGGAATTTTCGGTACTGGTCGTGGTGGACAGGCGCAGCACTTCCTGAGCGCTGAGTTGCGTCTGTGCGCCGAGCAAAGTCAGTGATATGGCAAGAATAAAGCGTTTCATCATTTCTCCTGTTCCTGTAAGTGAGTGGTGTTATTTTCGCATGAAACCTGTTTGCTCTCGTGACAACGGTATCGTGTGGGAGTGTCGTCTGGGCAGCAGTTCCGTCGCATCAGTTTGCTGTGACACCCTTTGTCTTAGCGATAAATTGGGGAGTATGTGCCAATTTCACCTTCATGTCCTTATAAACAAAGGGGGTTTAAATATACTGGGGGGGAGTATATTTCAGGGTTCCGAAGGCAGTTGATGAACGCAATTTCAGCGTCTGACACCCGTTATTGCCCAATCTTACGATGACAAGCGCTGCACCTCATCGTCGTCTATCGCGGCGAAACGTGGCACATGAACACCATTCACTTCCACCGTTTCAAAAAACACCGATTTCGGACGAGTCCAGATACTACCGTTATGGGAACGATAAACGATCACCGGGCTGAGATCGGATTCCTGTATCGCTTCACAGACCAGTTCATAAACACCACCTTTGTAGTGCCGGTATTTTTGTGGCTGGTTCATCGTCAGCATTCCTTCAACAATTCAACATCAGGTCGAGATTATGCCTCGTCTGCAGCAAATCTGCTGACGGTGCCGGATGACCAGCTTACGCGAGGGCAAACTGTTTCCGCAAAAATGCCGGCACCTTGGCAGCGCTGAGCTGATTCACCGCAATCAGTAATTGCGGATCAATCGCCGCCACCGCATAACGACGGCGCAACTCTTCTGCCACATGCAGCATCAGCGCGGCAGTGACTTCGGCGTCGGCCTCTGCCCTGTGCGCAGCGCCCTGAAAACGGATGCCGAGTGCAGACGCGAGCCGCCCCAGTGAATAGCTCTCCATGCCCGGAAAAATCCGCCGCGCCAGCTTGACTGAACAAACCAGTCCATCATGTTCGGGCCACAAACCCTGACGATCACTTTCGGCTTTCAGAAACTTTTCATCGAAACTCGCGTTATGCGCGACCAGAGTATCGTTACCGATAAAATCCACCAGCGCCGGCATCACCTCTGTGACAGCCGGAGCTTGATCCACCATGGCCTGCGTGATACCGGTCAGCTCAGTGATGAAATACGGAATACGTACGCCGCAATTAATCAGGGACACGTAGCGATCAACGACTTCGCCCCCCACCACGCGTAAAGCCGCCACTTCGGTCACCCGACCACCCTGCTCCGGACTCATGCCCGAGGTTTCAAAGTCGATTACCACTATTGCTTGTGCAAACATATTTCTTATTCACCGGAACTAAAACTGCGTAAAAATATCTACCATCCTCATGCTGCACACCTCTAATATGCCTGTGCATGCTGGCTACCAGCGCTAAAAATGCAAACGACGGCATCCCCAGTACCGATGTCCTACATTGTAATCGCGGATGACCGCGGTGCCGCATGTGATGATCTCAGTCTGCACGACCATGTCCCGGACTATCGTGTGAACAAAACAAAATCCGACGCCACTCATGCGCAAAAATTTTTTACAAAAGCGATTTTCACTGCCAGCCAACGATCTGTTACGGGATCGGATCTACCGTCGCCTGTGGACGTCGATACTGATCAGCTCATTCGGCGCACAGATCACTATGCTGGCGTTGCCACTGACCGCCGCGGTGATGCTCAATGCCAGCGCCAGCCAGATGGGCATACTGACGATGATGGAAACGCTGCCGTTTGTATTGTTGTCGCTGCCTACCGGGGTCTGGCTTGACCGTATGCGCAAATTGCCGGTCTATATCGCTGGCGAAACTATCATAGGATTGGCCGTCGTCAGCGTACCGGTGGCGTGGTGGCTGGAGTTGGTGAGCATGCGCTGGTTGTATGTCGTCGGTTTCATCATTGGCATGGTCAATACCATGGCGGGAACCGCTGCACAAATCGTTCTCACACAAATCGTACCGCGGGAACGTCTGGTCGAAGCACATGCCAAAAATGCGTTGGCGACTTCCGGTGCTGAAGTTGCCGGACCAGCCACTGCCGGCGCCCTGATCAAATTGCTCGGTGCACCGGTCGCCTTGATCGCCGATGCTGCATTGCTGATCAGCTCGGCAATCATACTGCGTGGCATCAACGTCACCGAACACCGGCCGGTTGCGACGGATTCAGCTTTCTGGCGAGACCTGAGAGCCGGTATTCATTTTGTCGCTAAAAAACCTTTATTACTGGCGCTTGCCGCTACCGTCGGCGGCTGGCAACTTTGCTACAACGCAGCGCTGGTTGTGCAGATTTTATATGCTACCCGTACGCTCGGCCTCTCCGAGCAGACTGTCGGCCTGAGTTACATGGGCATGGGCGTCGGTACCATTCTTGCCAGCGTTTACGGTTACCGCATCAGCCGCGCAATCGGACCGGGGCCATGTATGGTGTTGGGTATCACGATCTGCGGTGCCGGCTGGAGTTTGCTAGCCATCGCGCCGGCCAATCAATGGGGTATTGTCTCATTCGCGCTGATGCTGATGTGTTATTCCGTTGGCGCGGTGCTGATTTTCATTAATTTTCTCGCCTTGCGGCAGGCCGTGACTCCTGAACCTATGCTGGGACGCATGACCAGTACCATGCGCTGGCTGATCCTGTTACCGGCTGGCCCCGGTGCGCTGATCGGCGGCTGGATGGGTGAACACGCCGGCCTGCATAATTCGCTGGCGTTCGCTGGCGCCACAGCTCTGATACTGGCTGCATTCGCGTGGCGCAATCCGATTATTCGCGGCATCAGCGTGTTACCGAGCTTAAGCCCACAGGAAGAACGGCAATCGTTATGAGCAGCCGTGTTGACGATGCGGCGTTACAGACATATTTTCAGACACGGTGCGCATACGATTGCGCAGAAAAGAAAAAAAGCGTGATAATGCGCGATCGGTGTTCATTGCTTATCGTTTAAGAAAATGTCTTAACGATCAGTGATTTCAGGCGGGCCCGGGGGAATCAAACAATACGGGCTCTTCATTGACAATAAAAAAGGTAATTCAATGCCAAAAGAAACGTCAGCTTCTTCATTCAAGCCGTACATACCGGCATCGGCACAGCTACCGGAAATGACCGCGCGCGCCTTAATCATGGGTGTCATTCTCGGCATGATCTTCGGTGCTTCTTCATTGTATCTGGTGCTCAAAGTCGGCTTAACGGTCAGTGCATCGATTCCGGTCGCTGTCATCGCCATCACGCTGTTCCGCTTGTTTAACAAGTTCGGTGGTAAAGATTCAACTATCCTTGAAAACAGTATTACGCAGACCGCCGGCTCTGCAGGTGAGTCGCTGGCATTTGGTCTTGGTGTCACCATGCCGGCGATTCTGATTCTGGGTTTTGATCTGGAAATTTCGCGCGTGATGCTGGTCGGCTGTCTCGGTGGATTGCTGGGCATTCTGATGATGATTCCCATGCGCCGGACAATGATCGTCGAAAAACATGGCGAACTGAAATATCCTGAAGGTACGGCATGCGCGGAAGTATTGAAAGCCGCAGCGACCGATACCTCACGCGAAGCGGCCGGAGAAAGCAGCAACCCGCATGCACAGGACGATGCCAACCGCCGCGCTAAAATTATTTTTGCAGGTTTCGGCATAGGCTTGCTGTACAAAATTGCGAACGTTGCATTTAAAGGCTGGAAAGACACACCGGAAGTCACGTTCGGCGCACCGCTCAAAGCTGGTTCCCTGGGCGCGGAAGTGTCCCCAGAATTACTCGGCGTTGGCTACATCATCGGACCGCGTATCGCCGCCGTGATGGCTGCGGGCGGCGTCATGTCTTACCTGCTGCTGATTCCGATGATCAAATTTTTTGGCGATGCGCTGCTAACGCCTCTGGCACCGGCGACCAAACTCATCAGCGAGATGAGCCCGCATGATATCCGCAGCTCGTATATTCTTTACATCGGTGCCGGTGCCGTTGCGGCAGGCGGTCTGATCAGCCTGGTGCGTGCGATGCCAACCATCTGGCGCAGCCTTTCGGCGGGTCTGGCTGGTATGCGCAATGGTAAAAATGATGCTGCTGCGACATTGCGCACGGATCAGGATATTCCGATGAAATGGGTTGTGATCGGCGCGCTTGCCATCATTGCCATCATCACCTTTGCCACACCATTGCACATGAATTTTCTCGGTGCTTTGCTGATTCTGGTATTCGGTTTTCTGTTTGTGACCGTCTCCTCGCGCCTGACAGGTGAAATCGGCTCCTCATCTAATCCGATTTCCGGCATGACAGTGGCCACGCTGTTATTCACTTGCCTGATTTTCTTGCTGATGGGCTGGACTGGTGGTCAGTATTACGTTACTGCTTTGTCGGTCGGCGCGATTGTCTGTATCGCATCGAGCAATGGCGGCACGACTTCGCAAGACTTAAAAACCGGCTATCTGGTGGGATCAACGCCACGCCTGCAGCAATACGCGATTCTGGCCGGTGCCCTTTCTTCAGCGCTGATACTCGGCCCTATTCTGTTGAAACTGAATGATGCGGGTACCGTCTACGTCCCTGCCGCACAGGTCGCACCGGCATTGAGCACCGACGCCAGCAAACTGACGGAAACCGCCAGTTTGCAAGGTCCGCAGGCAGAGCAGGATAAAGCGAGTTACAAAGTCTGGCACAAAACTGATACGGTTGGCGGCCCGGCAGGTAAATATCTGGTCGATAACGCAGGCAAAGCCGTGTATCTGGTTGATCCGGGTATCAATGGTGCTTACAACAAGCGCCCGGACGGTACGGAAGTCAAGAAATATGATGCGCCGAAAGCCGTACTGATGTCTTACATCATCAAGGGCATACTCGATCAGCAACTGCCGTGGACACTGGTCTTGTTTGGCGTGATGATCGCACTGGTACTGGAAATGGCGGGCATTCCTTCGCTGGCCTTTGCAGTCGGCGTTTACCTGCCATTGTCTTCGTCCGCACCTTTGTTTATCGGTGGCATGATACGCTGGCTGGTGGACCGCCGTAACAACAAACTTGATCAATATAAGTCGCTGAACGCGGAAGAAATGCAGGCCGCTGGCGACCGCAGTTCCGGTGTATTGCTTTCCTCCGGTTACATTGCCGGTGGCGCACTGGCAGGTATCGTGATTGCGTTTACCGCCGGTATCCTGACAGGATTCGACAAAGCGATCGGTGACTGGGCTACTGCGCATAATCCATTCTTTGAAGGTGCTTACGCGAATGGATTAACGCTGATTCCGTATGCAGTCATCATTCTGACCCTGTATCTGGTTGCCCGTGAAAAGAATGTGAAAGCAAACTGAAACAGACTGATCCAACCTGACTTCGCAGGCTCGGAAACGAGTCGCGACAGAATAAAAAAGGACTTAAATCCATGCTGGGATTTAAGTCCTTTTTTCATGAGAGCAGGCAGCAGACTTCTTCGAGCAGAAGTTTGCCAGTACAATGGCATACGCCTTTAATTTGATCAAACATTCATGTCCACCACACCTGTCACCGATTGCAAAAATCAAACCGTCGCCATTGGCGATATCGTCCGCATCGTCACCTTGAGTAAAAAATTTATCAATAACTTCCCGGAAGACGAACGCATCTTGATTGAATCGATGATAGGGCAATTTTTTAAAGTCATCGACTTGGACGAAGATGGTTATCCATGCGTCATGCGGGAATGGCACGATGAGCGCGGTCTACTGCAGACCCATGTAATTGCTCTCGATTCAGAAGAAATGGAAAAGGTGTGAATCTGCCGATCTGACAGAGACACACCTTAAAAAATAATGCGCAGAAAAACGATTTAATTAATGTAATTAAACAATGACAGTCCGGCAGTTTTCACAAATGATTGCTGCGCTGCCTGCAAAGTCGTCTGCTGCTGCGACAGGGATGTCAGCGCTTTCACATAATCCAAGTCCTGAATATCCGATAATGCAGATTTGTAATTCAGCGAATTGGCTGAACCAAAACTATCCAGATCATCAATTTCCTTCAGACTTGCACCTAACTGCGCACGTGCAGTTAGTACATTACTCAAGGACGCATCCAGATTATTATTTCCCTGAGCCAATGCAGCAGCAAGGTCTTTCTTCGCGCTGCTGGTCGTTGCCGGCGTGTTGAGCGCATTAATAATGTCAGTCAGCGTTTCAAAAATGTTCTGATTACCCGGCTGCACACTGAAATGATCTCCCGGTCCCGGAGCACCCGGTGTGTTGGTCAGCGTGATGTCCATCCCATCCACCGTCACCGTGGCCGGACTGGTGTAGGGAGTGCTGGGCACAACGACGACGCCAGTCGTTTTGTTCGTAACAGTGAAATTCAAACCGGTTGAGTCAAATGCAATATCGTAATTCTGACCAGTCAATGCATTCGCTGTCGGCGCATTGATACTGACGGCAGCCACAACCTGCCCGTTGTTTGATGGATTCGGAACAACATTAAATTGACCCGGCGAGGTACGGATATTTTCAAAAATCTGCGTTCCGGGGGGGCTCAGAGGCAATTGACGGGATGTTTCGACTTGCAGATACCGTTGTCCCTGGTCACCATTATAAACAGCTCCATTAATCGTCTTGGTATAAGGTGCGGTAGTCGTTGAGAAGCCGGAGAACAAATAAGCACCCGTGCCATCGGTTGTATTTGCCAGGCCTAACAACTGATCGAGATTGCTCTGCATTTCAACCGCAATGTAACCGCGATCCTTATCGTTCAGCGTACCGTTACCGGCGTTGACAATCAGGGTCTTCAGATTTTGCAGCGTCGTCGTGACATTGCCGAGAGTACTCTCTGCCATACGCAGGTTATCTTTAGCATTCCCACGATTCACGGCATACTGCTCATTGATTGCGTCTGCCTGTGTGATCACCAAAGCACGTGCGGAACCGATAGGATCATCCGCTGGCGTGAGTATCTTGCGCTCGGAAGCAATCTGTTGTTGCGTACGGTTCAGAGAAGATTGCAGATCGCTGATGCGGGAACCACCGCCCTCATAGATCATACTGGTACTGATGCGCATATATTACCTACCTTCCGATGGCCAGTATTGCGTCGAATAACTGACTGGCAATCTGCATCAATTTACCGGCAGCCTGATATGCCTGCTGGTATTTAAGTAAATTGGCGGCTTCCTCATCAAGATTCACGCCAGAGATGGATTGCTGATTGTCGGTTGCATTTTTCAGCAGGGTTGCTTCAGATGCTGTCGTGATTCCCAACTCGTGGGTTTTATTGCCGACCTGACTTACAAATTGCGCATAAGCACCTTGTATCGTCGTGGTGCTGCCAACCATGCTGTTTTTTGTCTGTATTCCCGCCAACAGCAGAGCATTCCGGTTATCGCCAGAGCCCGTCACATTTGCCGAAATATTAAAAACATCGCTGTTTGACGGCGTGCCGGATAAAGTAAAGCTTGTACCTGAGTAGCTATAAGTTGCGCCATCAAAGTAAGGAACCGCGCTTCCCGCCGGATATGTTGTTGATGTTGTCCCTCTGGTGACAGTCACATTTGCATTGGCAGGGAATCCAGTCAGGGTGTTACCGGCGGAATTGAAAGTCAGCTTGGATGCTGCAACAGGGACAGACGGCGATACAGTAAAAGTATCCCCGTTTGCCGGTGCACCAGAACTGTTCTGGATCGTGAAATTCATGCCAGAAAAGCTGATTTTTGCCCCGTTTGTGTATGGTACTGTCGCAGGAGGAGCATAATTCGTCGTTGTCGCTCCCACGGTCACAGAAACGCTGACTCCGGCTGGAAACCCGGTCAAAGAACCACCTGAATACGTCAGTGTTACCGGTGGCGTGACAGAAGAAGCGGAGAAAGAACTATCCGTTTTAACCGGGCTGATCGTGGCAGTCGCCGAGGTTGATGCACTCGCGACAGCCGAATCGACAGTACCGACTGAAATTTTTCCACTCCCGATATTCGTTGTCGGTGCAGCTGTTTTGATTGCCGCAGCGACCGCAATTTTTGATGGATCAATCATATCCACGGAAAAACCGGCTGCTGCAGCCAGAGTTGGACGGATCAAAAATTCATCACCAGCCGCGGGCTGCGTAGCCGGCGGCTGCGGAAATTCCATCGTGATACCGTCAACTCTGATCGGCTGTGATGTCGCGGTCTGGGTCTGCCCATCCGAGACACGGATGATGCGGTAATTTCCGGGACTGGTTACCTGCAGACGGTAATCGCTGGTTGTCAGGGCGCTGACATCGGAAATAGTCGCGTTAACATCAGCATTGGTTGTGTTTGATGTGCTTGGTGTTGTGATCGGCTGAGGAATGTTAAAAAACTTTCCGCCAGTAGCACCATTTAAATCCTGCCCCAGTGCATGCTGCTCGTTGAACGCAGTCGCGATACCGATAGCAACACGACCGATCGCATTCTGCGCCGGATCCAATGTATTCGCACGAAAATCAAACAAACCACCTAACACACCGCCCGGCAAACCATTTTCCGCAATTTGTACGGACGTACCGTTAGCCGAGTAGGACACTTCAGCTCTGGTCGAGTCAGTTTTAGAGACGCTCAATTCGAGCTGGTTAACGACGCCTCCTAATACGAGAGGTTGGCCGTTACCGATAAAGACATTATATTTATTATCCTGAGGAATCACCGTCACTTTGGTGTATTTCGACATCTCAGTGATTAACTGGTCTCGCTGATCCAGCAAATCGTTTGGAGGCGAACCTGTGGTGCTGACCGATTTCGCTATCGTCTCATTCAGGCTCGCGACCTGCGTCGCATAGGTATTGATCTGACTGATCGCACCGCCGATCTGACCATTAACGTTCTCACGTATTTCATCCAGACGTGTCTGCAAACTATTGAAACGGCCGGCTAAGGACTGTGCACTGGATAAAACAGCCTGACGTGCTGCCGCACCGGCGGTTCCGTTCGGGCTTGCTGAAAGGTTTTGTATCGACGTAAAAAATTCTTGCAGAGCAGGTGTTACACCAGCCGTGGGATCTGCAATCAGGTTATTGATCTGTTGAATCTGAGAATAATACGCGTCAGCCTGATTCTTGGTTGTCTGCGTCGCATTGACTTGCTGACTGATAAATGCGTCGTACTGGCGTTGTATCTGGCTGATAGAAACGCCCTGTCCGACAAAAGAACCGCCGAGCAACTGCGGCGCATTTGCCGATTGCAATACGACCTGACGGTTATAGCCTGGCGTTCCGGCATTGGCAATATTATGTCCCGTGGTACTAATTCCCATTTGGGCAGCGGCCAATGCAGTTTGCCCGATATTCAGAATATTTGTACCCATAATTTAACCTATTGATTATTTGAGCTTTGTTCAGCTATCACCTTGATGTTTTCGGTGAAAAACCCAAAAACTTTAATATGATAAAAATAACAAGCAATAGCCGGCAGCATTGATGCTTAAGTCGCCATTGTCTGTTTGATTATTTTAGTCAGTTTACTTGCGTATTGCGGGTCAGTTGCGTAGCCTGCCTTTTGCAGACCGACAGCAAAACTGGTTGCATCTTTGGCATTCGCAATCACATTTTCATAGCGAGGATTTTTTGTCAGAAGCTTCGCATAGTCTTTAAACGCATCGGCATAGGAGTCGTAGGCTTTAAATTTCTCAACTTTACGGTAAGCAACACCATTGACGTATTCCGTTGTTACCGCATCAACCGTTTTCCCCTTCCACTTACTGTTGGCCTTCATACCAAAAATATTATGACTGGTACTGCCATCAAGCGTTTTAATTTCACGGCGGCCCCAGCCACTCTCGAGAGCCGCCTGTCCTAACATGAACTTCGCCGGAATCCCTGTAGCCTTACTTGCAGCCTCAGCATCAGCGCTTAATTTTTCCTGAAATTCGCGAACATGCGCCGGTCCGGAGAAATTACTTTTCACAGCCGCCGGTTGCGGTTCAAATTTCAGGTTATCCAGATAGGAGCTGATGCCTTTGGCGTTACCTGCAATGTTTCCGCTGATACCCAGGTCATTTCCGCCTGCGCCATTCTCCGATTGCAAAGCCTGGCTCACAGCATTATTGGTCAGTTGCCGTACCAGGGCGTCCGCCAAACCGATACCCCGGTTTGCCATCGATTGTGACAACTGCTGGTCTAGCATGGACGTATAGGTCCGGGTTTGTTCGCTGTCAAATGGACCGTCCTGCCCACCTGCCTGACGCATAGACTTCAGCATCATATTCATGAACAGCGCCTCAAATTGCTTGGCTGCTGCTTTGATTGATTCGGGAGAATTATCTTTCGCGGATTGCTTGAGACCATCCAGACTCTTGCTATCGAAAGCTAATTTATTATCCGAAAGATCAGCACGACCGATCATGAGGCTTCCTTAAATAATCTCAAGTTCTGCACGCAAAGCACCAGAGGCTTTAATCGCCTGCAAAATCGCCAGCAAATCCTGAGGTGTCGCACCTATCGCATTCAAGGCTTTCACAACAGCGGCCAAGGATGTGCCCGCTTTCAGCATCATTAACTGCCCGGCATCTTTGGTGATGCTGATGCCTGAATTCGCTGTTGCTGCCGTTTGACCTGCTGCCAATGCATTTGGCTGACTGACCGCATTATCGGTATTGATGACAACAGAAAGATTTCCGTGTGCAACAGCGCAGGAATCCAGCGTCACGGCCTGATTCATGACGATAGAACCAGTCCGTGCATTCAGGATCACTTTTGCTACAGTCTGAGCAGGAGTCACATCCAAGCTTTCCAGCGCACCTAAAAATGAGACCCGCTGATCCGGACTGACTGGCGCCTTCACCTGTATCGCTCGCCCATCCAGTGCAGCCGCTGTATCCGGGCCAAACCGGCGGTTAATCGCATCGACGACTCTGCTCGCCGTGGAAAAATCGGAAGTATTCAATTCCAGCTGTATCGTATTGCCCTGCCCCACTGAACTGGGAACCGCCCTCTCCACTGTCGCCCCCGAAGAAATGCGTCCTACGCTCAGATGGTTGACTTGCGCTTTACTACCATTCGCGGAAGCGCCGACACCACCAACCAGCACATTGCCCTGCGCCATCGCATAAATCTGATTATCCGCACCTTTCAGCGGCGTCATCAGCAGCGTACCACCACGCAGACTCTTCGCATTTCCCATCGAAGACACCGTCACATCCAGTGCTTGTCCTGGTTGCGCGAATGGCGGAAGCGACGCCGTCACCATGACCGCTGCGACATTTTTTAACTGCAGACTGGTGCCGACAGGTAGAGCAACCCCCATCTGCTGCAACATACTGACGATACTTTGCACAGTAAAGGGCGTTTGCGTTGTCTGATCACCGCTTCCATCAAGACCGACCACCAGACCGTAACCCAGCAGCTGATTCTGACGAACGCCCTGAATACCGGCAAGATCTTTTAACCTCTCTGCCTGACATTCTGCCGTCAGTGTCATCCCCATCGTCAGACTGATAAGCAACGTACAAAGCAACGACCGCAACTGCGTAATTTTTTTCATATCTAACCTCTTTTCAGTTTCTTACATAGGAAGAAAACTGAGGAAGAAACGCGTCAGCATCGAGTTAGCTTCTGCCTTATCAATTCTCGTTGTCGAACGGTATTCAAATCTCGCATCGGCTACCTGCGTCGATGGCACAACATTTCCTGCAGCTATTGTCTGCGGACTGACCACACCCGAGAAGCGAACAAACTCAGCGCCCTTATCAAAGGCAAGCTGCTTTTCACCGCTGACCAGCAAATTACCATTGGGCAAAACATCAATGACAGTCACAGCAATCGTTCCGGTAAAACTGTTGCTGGCCGTTTCTGCGCCTTTCTCATCAAATTTTGAGGACCCGTTCGTACTCAGGCCGAGCTTTGCAGTGGTCGAAGACGGAACACCAAAAACGGTTGGTGCTGCCAGTGACAAACCTGACGATTTACTGGAAGAGCTGGCACTACCTTTTGCTGCCGAAGTTCTCTCACTGATGGCAATTGTCAATACATCACCAACCATTCTCGGCTTGGCATCTTCATATAACGGACGATAGCTCGCAGACTGAAAAATCGCGCCGTTAATTTCTTTATGCGGTTTGGCGGACTGTGCCGGCAGCGATGTCGGCTGATGTACGATGGCTGGCGGAGTGACTGAGCACGCCGTCAGCGACAACACGATAGTGGCAGATAAAAATAAAGCCTTCATGATGTTCTCAACTGGTTAACAATCAGAGTTGCGTCAATTTTTGCAGCATCTGATCCGAGGTCGTAATCGCCTTACTATTAATCTCGTAAGCACGCTGAGTCTGTATCATATTGACCAGTTCTTCTGCGACATTGACGTTCGAGGTCTCGACAAAATTTTGCATCAGTAAACCTGCGCCATTTGTTCCCGGTGTATTGGTTCCCGGATTCCCGGATGCGGCCGTTTCTGCGTATAAGTTTTCGCCCAGCGCCAGTAAGCCTGTGGGATTGATAAACGTCGCTAGCTGAATGGAACCAACCTGTACCGGCGCGCTCGAACCAGGCTGCGTGACAGAAACCGTACCATCACGCGCAACAGTAATGGACTGCGCATTGGCAGGAATGGTGATCGCAGGCTGAATCACAAAGCCGCTCGACGTCACCAATTGACCCTGGCTATCCATCTGAAAAGAGCCGTCACGTGTGTATGCCGTGGAGCCATCAGGCATCAGCACCTGAAAGAAGCCCTGCCCCTGAATGGCCACATCCTTGGCATTCCCGGTCTGCTGTAAATTCCCTTGTGTGAAAATTTTCTCGGTTGCGACTGTACGTACACCCGTGCCTAACTGCAACCCAGACGGTAGTTGCGTCTGCTGGGAACTTTGCGCACCGGGCTGACGTATTGTCTGATACAGCAAATCTTCAAAAACTGCACGTGAGCGCTTAAATCCGGTGGTGCTGACGTTCGCCAGATTATTGGTAATCACATCCATTTGTGTCTGCTGTGAATCCAGGCCAGTCTTGGCGATCCAGAGTGAACGTATCATTGATTTCTCCTGCACGCCATGCGGCGTAGTGAACAGCGTAATTTGTTACCGGTTATTGTGCGCCTGAAACGACTAGCTCAAACTAAGGAGCTGACTGGCTTTTGCCGCGTTATTCTCAGCATTCTGCAAAAGGCGCATCTGCATTTCAAATTGCCGGCCGAGATTAATCATAGTCACCATCGATTCCACCACGCTGACATTACTGTTTTCCAGCATGCCACCGGCAACACTGACCGCAGCATCCGCATCGGCAACACTACCGTCTTTCGTTTTGAAAAATCCATCGTCGCCGCGCACCAGATTTTCTTCCGGCGGATTCACCAGCTTTAAGCGACCGATCACCTGCACCGCATTCGGATTAGAACCTACCGGCACGGTTGAGACAGTACCGTCTTTCGCGATCGCGATCGACACATCAGGCGGAATCGTAATCGGACCACCATCACCGATCAGATTTAAGCCATTCTGTGTTTGTAAAACACCGTTTTCACTTAACTTCAGACTACCACTGCGGGTGTAGCCCTCGGTACCATCCGGCTTTTCCACCGCCAGCCACCCCTTGCCCTGGACCGCGACATCCAGTTCACGTCCGGTCATTTGAAGACTACCTGTGGAAAAGTCCGTCCCGACCGTTGCATCGACAACGAAAGCGCGGGTCGGCAACTCAGCACCCTGCACCGGCACTGCCCTGAATGAATCCAATTGGGCACGGAAACCTGTGGTCGTCGCATTGGCCAGATTGTGCGCATTCGTCGCCTGCTGCTCAAGAATATGCTTGGCACCCGTCATCGCTGTATAAATCAACCTATCCATTACTACCTCCCGACACGCTCACACCCAATTCAATATCTGTTTTCATTCAAGTCATTAACGCAGATTCACAATCGTCTGCAAAATCTGATCCTGCGTTTTAATGGTTTGTGAGTTCGCCTGATAAACACGTTGTGCCGTGATCATATTGACCAACTCACCCGTAAGGTCTGTATTGGAATCCTCAGTCGCAGACGCAGTTAACACACCGAGACCGCCTGAATTTGGTGGACCAACCAGCGGCTGACCAGATTCGGAAGTCTCTGCCCACTGGTTATCACCCAAGGATTGCAAACCGTTGGAATTGGTAAATGACGCCAGAACAACCTGACCTAAGACTTTCGTCTGACCATTGGTATAGCTACCAACGATCGTGCCATCTTTGGCGGTATTAAATTTTGATAATTTGCCTGATGTATAACCATCCTGCTTCATGCTGCTGACGCTGAAATCCGAGCCGAACTGGGTCGAATTTGTATAATCAAATTTGATATTCGCAGTCGTATTGATCGGTGTGACAGCGCCGGAAGCGACGGGCACAATCATCTGCAGAGCGCGCGGATCAGTGGCAGCATATGCGGGAATCGCACCCGTCAGCTTACCCAGGTTGTCAAATGCCAGCTTACCGATCGGCGTCGGTGTCGTACCTGTCGGAGTCAAAGCACCTGCTGCGTTAAAGGGATTGCCATCCACGGTCGCAAAAACGTTCCATTCGATGGTGCCAGCGGTTGCCGGTGGCGTCGTGACAGGATCGACACGTACATAGTAAGTTTGTAAGACGTGTGAATTACCCAGGCTGTCGAACACCGTTACTGACGTCGATTTATTGTAGGAGGTCGGATCAGTCGGAGAAAAAGCGATCGGCGTGATAGTAGGAGGAATGGTCACTGGCAATTGCGTACCTGGTACATATTCACGCGAATCCAGATTCATTACGCCGCTGATTTTTGCTGTTTGTGCAGGTGAAATATCCGCAGTATTAATCGTGATGGGCGACGCTGATCCGGTAGAAAGGACGCCCGCGGCATTTGCAATATACCCGGTCAGTTGCTGCCCCTGCGCATTGACCAGACCGCCATTTTTATCGAGCTGGAACTGACCATTACGGGTATAAGTGACTGCTCCGTTTTTTACCATTCGGAAAAAACCGTTACCGTTAATTGCTGTATCAAGCGGATTATTTGTCGAGCTGATATTACCCTGAGTAAATTGCTGGGCAATCGTCGATACCCGTACACCGATCCCAACAGCATTCGCAGATGCACCACTTAAAGAATTGGCATATACATCAGCAAATTGAACTTGCGCCTGCTTAAAACCGACTGTATTCGCATTCGAAATGTTGTTACCGATCACATCCAGTGATTTCGACGCTGCATTTAATCCACTAAGACCCTGCTGAAAACCCATGATTTTTCTCCCTCATTTTAAATACCGCGATTACCCGAGCAATCAGCAGTCTCAGAAAATTTGCTTTACATCTGCCATTGATATTTCACCGACACCGGAAACACTCAATTTCACGCCCCCTGTACCGGAACTCACACTATTGACCATACCAAAACATAATTTAGTCGCATCCAATGCCTTTTCGCCCGAACTCGCTGCGATTTCAAAGGTGTAGGAACCATCCGCTGCGGCCGCACCGGAATCGGTTTTACCGTCCCAGGTCAGATCATTCACACCGGCTGGCAAAGCGCCCAGACTCATTTTCCGCACTGTCGCACCTGATGCATCCTTAATCACCACCTCAACTTTGTCGGCCGCTTGCGGCAGATCAACGGCGTAAATTGCTTTCGAGCTCGAGAGCGAAATGGAACTCCCCTCAGTCATAACACCATGACCGATCATATTAGCTGCCTGTAAATTCTGGCTCGCCTGCATATTGCTGCTGAGTGCAGCAAACGAGGCATTCAATTTCTCAATGCCTGATACCGTCGATAATTGCGCCATCTGGCTTGTTACCTGAGCATTGTCCATAGGATTCAACGGATCCTGATTCTTCATTTGCGTTACTAACAAGTTCAGGAAGGTACTCTCTGACGTTTTTGCGGCGGATGTGCTGCTGGCCGTACCATTCATGGTATTGAGCAGACTCTGATCAACTGTATTACTTTGTATCGTTGTCATTTCATTTCCTTTTTATGAGGATCATTGACCCAAAGTCAGCGTTTTCAACAACATGGTTTTCGCTGCATTCATCGTTTCAACGTTGGTCTGATATGATCGGGATGCTGAAATCATATTCACCATCTCCTCGACCACGTTGACATTGGGCATTGCCACATAGCCCTTTTCATCGGCAAGCGGATGTTTGGGGTCGTACTTGAGTTTTGCAGGTGTTGCATCCTCAACGACTTCCGTCACCTTAACCGCAGTCGAAGGTGTGCCTGCAACAGGTACTGCACTGAATACCACCTGCTTTGCCTTGTATGGTTTTCCGTCAGAACTGGTCACGCTATCGGCGTTCGCCAGATTACTCGACACTACGTTCAGGCGCTGAGCCTGAGCACTCATGGCGGAACCTGCCACATTAAAAACGTTAAAAAGCGACATGATGATCACCCCTGAATTGCTGCAAGCATGTTACGGATTTGCATGTTAATAATTGTCAGACTCGCCTCATACCGCAGTGAGTTTTCGGCGAACTGATTACGCTCAACATCCATATCCACAGTATTGCCGTCGATATTGCCCTGAGAAACGCCTCGGTACATTGGCTCTACCCCAGCCTCCGCTGAGGCACTTCCCATATGCTGCGAATCAGTTTTATTCAGTCCCGGCGTCACCTGCCTCGCATTCTGTTGCAGGGCATTATTCAACGCAGAGGTGAAATCAATATCCCTGGCTTTGTAATTTGGCGTATCAGCATTGGCAATGTTAGATGCGAGCAATTGTTGCCGCTGCCCACGAACAGACAATGCTGTTTCGTGAAAACGCATGAAATCATCTAATTTAGTCATTCAAACCTCTCGCCAATCTAAAGCCAGCGATTCGCCAGCCACATCACGGTTTTCCATGATTGGCATCATATATCCGCCTCAGGTAATTCAATTCATTGAGTAAAGGTGAAAAACCTCTTCTATTCAAGGCTTAGTAAACCAATCCGGACCTCTAAAATGAGAACACATCCTAAGTAGTTTGCATCCCATGAGTTATGAAACAATTTGCCAAATTAATCATTTTTTTGTTGGTGCTGACGTCTGCGTACGCTGAGGCTCAAATGACGGCTGCAATGCAGGACCACGAAATCGTCAGAAAACTGGCGGCCGATTTTTTATATCATCAGGCCAAGGCTCAGACCGGGGAAACGACCATCACAATGGGACAGGTAGATAAGCGGCTGAATCTGGCAGCCTGTCAGTCGCCCGTCGCATTTCTGCCAAGCGGGAGCAAAGCATGGGGGAAGATCACTGTTGGAGTCCGTTGCACAGCCCCTGTCAACTGGGTTATTTACTTGCAGGCAAACGTCCAGATCACTTCTGAGTACTATGTCGCATCCCGCACCCTGAGCCAGGGGCAGCTAGTAGTGCCTGATGACATGAGTAAAATTAAAGGCGATATATCCAATTTACCGGCCGGGATCGTTACCAACCCCGAACAAGTGTTAGGCAAATCTTTACAAAGCTCGGTTTCTTCCGGCACCCCCTTACGTGTGGATTTATTTCGTAGTCCGGCAGTGGTACAACAAGGTCAATCCGTCAGAGTTGTCAGTAATGGACCCGGCTTTCAGGTTGCAACAGACGCTCAGGCACTGAATAATGCGGCGGAAGGTCAGGTAGCGAAGGCGAGAACAAGTAACGGACAGACTGTCAGTGGCATAGCAAAAGCCGGTGGTATCATCGAAATAACATACTAATTAATGCTTCAACAGACTCGAGCAATCGAATGGTCTGGGCATGCGAATATTTTTGTACGTAAAATTAAAGTTTAAAAATACCTGGCCGATAACCGGATAGTAGAAGCAGACTATTCCCACTTTCGAGGGTAACGCCGTGAAAATTGATGACACACTAAATAAAGCTGCTGGTTTACCCAGCCAGCAGCCTGTACGTACAGAAAAAGCACCAGAGAGAACTGTTTCCACTCCGGCGCCTTCTATAAACGTAAAAATTTCTCCTCTTTCTACGCAATTGCAAGCTTTGCAAAGTACACAGGCGAGCAGTGGCGTATTTGAGGCCAAAAAGGTTGAAGAAATTAAATTAGCCATTTCTGAGGGGCGCTTTCAGGTGAACTCCGAAAAAGTTGCTGATGGACTTCTGGAAACCGTGAAAGATTTACTTAACTCCAGAAAACGTTAATATGACCAGTACAAGCGCAAACAGCGAAGCTATTCTGCAGTGCTTAAAAGCGGAAAAAGAAGCAATGACAGCACTCGCTGACTTACTCAAAGAAGAGCAAGCCGCGCTTGTAGAAGGCGATGTAGTGCGCCTTAACCAAACCTCAGTGCAAAAAAACGATCTAGTGCGTCAACTGGCTGATTTTGACAAACTGCGTCACTCGCACCTGAAACAGCAAGGTTTTGGCGAAGATGCAGACAGCACATTAAATTTTGTACGTCAAAGCCCAGAAGCACAGTCGCTCTGGGACAGTTTATTGACATTAACAGCACAAGCCAAAGAAGATAACAAGACCAATGGTCTGATGATCACCCGCAGGCTGTCTCAAAATCAGACTGCTCTGAGTGCATTTCAACAAGGAACAACAACTGGATCCCTGTATGGGCCTGATGGTCAGTCATCAATCAGAACAACCCCTGCGAAAGGGCTGATTGTCCGCTGAGATCGTTTGCTGAATAGTCCCCTTAATACATAAAAAAGCCCCGGAACCGGGGCTTTTTTATGCGTTTCATCAGGGTGTGATTGGTGCCTGGGTCGGAACAGGAATCTCCACCACAGGTTCCGGCAATACAGACAAAATCGTCACGCTTACCCTGCGGTTACGCGATCGTCCTTCGGGAGTATCATTAGAATCCACTGGCAATTTTGCTCCCTGGCCGACAGCCGTCACCCTGAATTCATCGACACCATTTTCTGTTAAAAGCCTGGCTACCGTACTGGCGCGGACGGCTGACAATTCCCAGTTAGAGGGAAAAACCGAATTTTTAATTGGCACATTATCAGTATGCCCTTCAACCTGAATTGCATGATTATCGAGTTTCAAGACAGATGCAATCGCAGTCAGTGCCTGCACTGAATCTGCATTTAACTTCGCTTCGCCTGGTGGAAACAGCAAGCTGGCATTGATTTCTATGGTCACGCCTCTGGCGGTTTGTGTCACCCTGACCTTCCCCTCTTTTACCAAAGGCTCAAGCGCGGCGAGCACATCTTTTGCCAGACCGGTCATTACCTCGCGTTCTTTCCGTATATTTTCGTTTGATTTCCGCTTCACTATAGGAAGAGGATCCAGCTTTACCACTTGTTGAGTAGCTCCGGCAATAACCGAAGAAGCAGGGTCATTGCTGAATGCACCGGTCAGGGAGCTGGACAATACGCGATACTTCCCCTCATTCAGCGAAGAGATCGCATACATAACGACAAAAAAAGCAAACAGCAAGGTAATGAAATCAGCGTAAGAAACCATCCAGCGCTCGTGGTTTTCCGGTTCTTCGTGATATTTTTTTCTTGCCATGCTTAAACCTGACTGCTGCGGTTATCAACCCGCTCTTCGACAATACGCGGACTGTCACCCAAAGCAATACTGTAAAAGATATCGGACAGCATTTCGCGTCGGGTAATTTCTCTGCCAATAATTTCTTTTAGCTTATTACTGACAGGCAAAAAGAACAAATTAGCCAAACCGACGCCATAAATCGTCGCGACGAATGCCACAGCAATACCGCCGCCCAGTTTAGACGGATCGGTCAGATTTTCCATGACGTGAATCAGCCCTAACACCGCGCCTAAAATTCCGATCGTCGGCGAATAGCCGCCCGCTGCCTCCCATATTTTGGCCGCCTGCCGTTGCTCGATTTCATACAACGAAATATCAACATCCAGAATATCTTTCAGTCGCGCGGGATCAACACCATCAATCACAAGGCGCAATCCCTTACTGATAAAGGCGTCATCAGTTGCATCCATGTAGCGCTCAAGGCTCAAAAATCCCTCACGCCGGGCAACAGCACTCCAGACCAACGCATCCTGGATATTTTTACTACTGTTATCTTTCGGCTCGGAAACGATCCATTTCAACATACGCAGACCTCGCCGGAAAGTGCTCATGCGGCTCTGCAAAAGAACTGCCCCCAGCGTACCGATCACCACAATCACAAATGCCGCTGGCTGTACCAATGATGAAAGACGCCCCCCCTCCATCAATTGACCGACGCTGATGCCGAAAACGACGAGAATAAGTCCTGCTAAGCTAGCCCAGTCCACGCTTTCTCCCTTAAATGAGCACGCATACGTGCAACCGCCTGACTGTGTAGCTGAGACACGCGCGACTCTGAGACTCCCATCACCGCGCCGATTTCCTTCAGATTTAATTCCTGTTCGTAATACAGTCCCATCAACAACTTCTCGCGTTCAGGCAAGCTGTCAATTGCACCGATAACTGCATCGCGGAAATCATCGTTCAATAAATCCTGCAAAGGATCACCTGAATTATCGGAAGAATAATGATCGAGGAAGTGCTCTTTTGTTTCTGCGTCGTGGAAATCTTCGTAGTACACCAGCTGATGTCCACCGCTCTCGCCTAAAAGCTCCTGGTATTCGCCCAAAGATAACTTGAGCGACTTCGCCACCTCGGTTTCTGTCGGCGGCCTACCCAGCTTTTGCTGCATCTGGTTCATCGCATTTTCGATTTTCCGCATGTTTTGCCGAACCCCACGCGGCAACCAGTCGGTGTTGCGCAGCTCATCGAGCATCGCGCCACGAATCCGCTGGACGGCATAGGTTTCGAATTGTGCACCGTGCGTATCTTCGTAACGACTGATCGCATCAAGCAGACCAATCATTCCAGCTTGTACCAGATCATCCACCTCAACACTGGGAGGCAAGCGCGCCTTTAATTGGTAAGCCAGTCGCTTAACCAAAGGCGCATGCTCCCTGAGGAGAAAATTTTTATCTGATTTTCCGCTGGCCGTGTACATATTCCAATTAGATTCCGAGAGCGACGCCCTGTTGTCCGGATACACTGTCCAGACACAATGCAGATCGCGCACTGACAGCAAGCCGCTCTGCCAGTTGAAAAAAAGCCATGGAAGAGCGCGCTTTTGGAAAAGCGTCGATCACTGACCGCCCCTGATGAGCAGCTCTTCTGACGAATTCATCATCCGGCACATAACCAATGAAATTTAAGGGTACCGCAAGATATCGTTGAGACGCCTGAGCCATATTCGTATAAATCAACATTGCTTCTTTCTCAGATACACCGGACACCAAAATACTAAAAGAGCGTCGCCCCAGACGAGCACTCATACGCTTAATCAGTCCATACGCAGATTTGATTGCTGACGGATCTGAAGAAACCTGAATCACCACTTCACTATCATCCAGAGATGCAAGTGGAAACGCATCGCAGGCATCGAGATCACAATCAACCACGACCATATCGGCACGATGTACTGCCAGATCAAATACTCTCGACAATCGTCTCGAATTCTCGGCAGACAAGCTGGACGACAAAGCCCTCTGACGCGATAACATCGATACTGACAAGCCAGACGCAACCATTTTTACTGCCTCGTGCATTGTACGCTGTTGTTGCGCTACATCCAACAAGGTGCGCTCTCTGCTCGCATTGAACCACGCGCCTACACTATCAGAAGACGAACGTGCATCAACCATCAAAATTTGCTGTCCCTGCCGCGCTACTGACACACCCAGATTCACCAGCATTTCGCTTTTTTCATTGTCTTTCAACGCTGATAAAAAAGTAAATACACGCGGCTTTGGTCCAGCCAGCATGCGACGCAGTCCCTCTGCCTGATCAACATTAGCCAAGAGACACCTCCCGCGCAGCCGCTTGTCCACCAGTTGCAGCAGATCCGACACCAGCCATCAGCAAAGGCAGCTCTTCATCCAGGTAACGGAACGGCGCCGTTTCACGTTTCAACTTAAAGGCGCGATCAATCAGGTACTGCTTGTTTGCCACGTGTAAATCTTCCGGCACGCGCTGTCCGTTCGCAATGTAATACAGACTCAGTTTCTGACGTATCACAATATCGAGCACACCACCTATCGTTGCAGCCTCGTCAAGTTTGGTCAGAATGCAGCCTGCCAGACCGGTTCCCTGATAGGCTCTCACCACTTCACTCAGTGTTTCGCCAGTTGACGTAGCATTCAGGCACAAAAGGCGCTTCACATCCGTACCCGGACCCGACAACATTGCGACCTGATCGGTCACCATCTTATCGCGCTGACTGACACCGACAGTATCAATTAAAACGGTATGTTTATTCTTGAGTTCGGACAAAGCTATACGCAAATCACTCTCATCTTTGACCGCGTGAACCATCACTCCGAGAATTTTCCCATAGATTCGCAGCTGTTCATAGCCACCGATACGATAGCCATCGGTTGTAATCAACGCCAGTTTAGACGGGCCGTGACGCATCACACAGCGCGCTGCCAGTTTTGCTGTCGTCGTCGTCTTGCCCACACCAGTTGGTCCGACCAGGGCATAGACGCCACCTTTTTCTAAAATTTCATTCTCGTTATCTATTGTCGTCAGGTTGCGGGCCAGAATCGATTTTATCCATTCAATACCCTGGTCACCTGTTTCATTCTCCGGCAACTTTGCAACCATGAATCGCGACAAGCTGGCACTCAGGCCTGTCGCCAGCATTTCCTTCAATACCAGCGCTTTGTGAGGTTCGCGTTTTTGCGTGTTCGCCCATGACAATTCTGCCAGTTGTGACTCCAGCATACTACGCATAGAACGGATCTCGTTCATCACATCACTTAATTCCCCGGCAACAGAAGCTGGGGCTGAAGTATATCCACCTGACTCCACACCCATTCCGCGTGGCGCGAAGATCCGAGGCTCGTGCTGCACCGGTGGTGCCATTCTTATGCTTTCCGGCAAGATCTCGCGTTCATCCTTCGCTGGCGCAATCGACTGTATCGTCTCATCCGCCATCGCCATAATCTCGACCTTACCGTTTACACTCCGGTTGGACAAAATCACCGCATCTGCCCCCAATGCTTCCCTTAACAAGCGAAGCGCCTCGCGCGAGGTATTAGCAGTAAATTTTCTGACGTTCATGATTGCCCTCCAACAAGGCTGGTAACTCTAATGGTTTTTGTTTCAGGTAATTCGGCATGCGACAACACTTTAAGTTGCGGCAATGTACGGCGTAAGAATTTAGACAGCAAAGCACGCAGTGGTGCGGGCACCAGCAGGACTGGCGTCATGCCCATTTCTTCCTGATGTTTTGCAGCAGTTTCTGTTTGTGTTGTCAGCGCCTCAGCCAGACCAGGTTCCAGCGCGGCGCCATCACCACCACCGGCATGGATCGCCTGCATCAGCAAACGTTCCAGGCGACTATCCAGAGTCATCACGGTCAGTTCATTTGTTGCCGGGAAAATTTGCTGAACAATCGCACGGCCAAGCGCTATACGAACTTGCGCAGTCAGTTCATTGGCATCCTGAGTATGCATCGCCTGCTCAGACAAGGTCTCGATAATGGTACGCATGTCACGGATATGTACACCTTCCAGCAGCAGGTTTTGCAAGACTTTTTGCAGTACCGACAAAGGAATCAGTTTAGGCACCAGATCCTCAACCATTTTCGGCATTTCTTTTGCAAGATGATCCAGCAACTGCTGCACTTCCTGACGACCTAACAATTCAGCGGCATGTGTAGTGATCAGATGATTCAGATGAGTGGCAATCACTGTGCCGGCATCAACCACGGTATATCCCATCGCTTGCGCTTGTTCGCGCGCACTGGCATCAATCCAGATCGCAGGCAAACCAAACGCCGGATCAGTCGTTTCCACACCCGGCAAAGGACCGGAAACCATGCCGGGATTAATCGCCAGATATTGGCCATTCATCGCTTCACCAGCGCCGACCTCAACACCTTTCAACGCGATGCGGTAAGCCGATGGCTTCAGTTCAAGATTGTCGCGAATGTGTACCGGCGGTGATAAAAATCCCACCTCTTGCGCGAATTTTTTACGTATTCCCTTAATACGACGCAGCAACTCACCGCCCTGCGATTTATCGACCAAAGGAATCAGACGATAACCAACCTCCAGCCCCAGCGTATCCACGGGCAGAATATCCTGCCATGTCGCTTCTTCGACCTCGGGCGCCGGCGCATTCTGCGCTTCCGCCTGTGCCGCTGCATCAGCAGGAGAAATACCTGCTGCCTGTTGCGCCTTCTGACGTGCAAGATAGCCAGCGCCAGCCAGTAATCCGGCCAACAGTACAAAGGCGATGTGTGGCATACCGGGAATAATACCCATGCCACCGATAATGCCAGCCGTAATAAACATCACCTGTGGCTTAGCAAATAACTGCCCGATCAACTGACCACTGATATCTTGCTCACTGGCGACACGCGAGACAACCACACCAGCAGCAGTAGAAATAATCAACGATGGAATCTGCGCAACCAGACCATCACCGATGGCCAGCAAAGTGTAATTCTTCAGCGCGGAACCAAAGTCCAGATCGTGCTGCACCATCCCCACAATCAGGCCACCGACGATATTAATCACCGTTACCATGATCCCGGCAACTGCATCACCGCGCACGTATTTAGACGCACCGTCCATCGCACCGTAGAATTCAGCTTCCTGAGCGACTTCGGTACGGCGGCGACGCGCTTCCTGCTCAGCAATCAGACCAGCATTCAGATCAGCATCAATCGCCATTTGCTTACCAGGCATCGCATCCAACGCAAAACGCGCGCCCACTTCAGCGATACGACCCGCGCCTTTTGTCACCACGGTGAAGTTAATGATCGTCAGAATCACAAACACCACGATACCGACGGTGTAATTTCCACCAATCAGAAAATGACCAAAAGCCTCAATCACCTTACCTGCAGCGTCCGGGCCTGTATGCCCCTCTGTCAACACAACACGGGTAGACGCAACGTTGAGCGATAAACGCAGCATAGTGCTGACCAGCAGTACTGTTGGGAACACCATAAAGTCCAGCGGCTTCACTGTGTACAAACTCGTCAGCAAAACAATGATCGCAATCGCGATATTGAAGCTGAAAAAGACGTCAAGAATAAACGCCGGCAACGGCAACACCATCATGGCCAGCATCAGAATAATCAAGACAGGCGCTGCCAGCGCCCTCCCATTGAGCCCGTTCATCCACAAAGGTAATTTCAGGCTGTTCATACTGCTACTCCTACTTGATTATTCGGGTCTAACTCTGCTGGAACTTGTAATTCACGTGGTTCTTCCGGTCTGATGCCACCACGTTCTCGGTAACTGCGAAGCTGGAATACATACGCAAGAACTTCAGCAACGGCAGCATATAAAGCTTCAGGAATTTCGTCGCCTAACTCTGTGTGCTTACACAGCGCACGTGCCAGCGGCGGCGCTTCAAGTAAAGGAACATTGTGTTCTGCACCCAGCTCACGGATTTTTGCAGCGACTTCATCGGCACCTTTCGCGACTACTTTCGGCGCGCCACCACCACCTTCGGTGTATTTCAGTGCGACGGCAAAGTGCGTCGGGTTGGTCACAATAACGTCTGCAGTCGGAATTTCAGACATCATGCGGCGACGCGCCATTTCACGTTGTTGCTGGCGAATCTTCGCTTTAATCTGCGGATTACCATTCGACTCTTTCGATTCCTGCACCACTTCCTGATGCGTCATTTTTAATTTGTTGGCGTAATGCCACATCTGATAAGGCGCATCTATCGCCGCAATTACAACTAAAGCAGCAACGATAGACATAAAACAAACGGCCATCATGTGGCCTACGTGTGCCATCCCGGCATGCAGATTTTCCAGAGGCAAACCAAAAATCGCCTCTTTTTGCCCCATGATGACAACCCAGGCAACGCTGCCAACCAGGATAGTTTTCACAATCGCCTTCAACAATTCAACACCGGCACGCGCAGAAATCATGTTTCCCAAGCCAGTAATCGGATTCATGCGGCCGAAATTCGGCTGCAAAGCCTTAGCGCTGAACAACCAGCCACCGATCAGCAAGGGCGAACCCAATGCCACCAGCAACAGCACTAATACGACAGGGGAAAATGCCAACAGAACATCCAGTAAATTGACGCCGATTTTTCCAATCAACAAGTTAAAGTCAAAGGCAGCTTCGCGCTCCAGCGTCAGACCGGTAATCAGATTTTTATTTAATTGCTGAACCAGCGTGCCGCCCATCGCCCAGAGCGCTCCACCAGCTGCCAGCAAAATGGTGCAAGTTGACAGTTCACGCGAACGCGGAACATCCCCTTCCTCACGCGCCTGTTCAAGGCGCTTCTCCGAGGCCGGTTCTGTTTTTTCGAGATCGCTATCTTCGGCCATTGCCGACTCCTGTTATTTCCGCGAAGCAAGTAATGCTTCGATTACGTAAATTTACAGATGAGATTATTGAATGTGCAGCCGGACTTGGATACGAGGAATAAAGGAGTAAATACCCGTTTATTCAAATTGAAGAGGGAAAATATCGTAGCCTGCGTGAAGGAAGACCATCAGAAAAACACAAGAGCGCGTCGGGAAATGGCTGAATTCAGCTTCCCGCTTGATCTGCTGAAATGAAGAGAACAGGTATTCGGGCTAAACAGCTACCGCTGCTTTCAGGAAGAGAGGAATTAACGCGATACCCATCTTATTCCATGCAAGGAAAAAAATGGGTACGCATTAACTACAGAAAAATGACTGTTAGCAGTCAATTACGACGGATTATTTCAGGTCAAAACGATCCGCATTCATGACTTTATTCCAGGCGGCGATAAAGTCATTCACAAATTTCGCTTGCGCATCGCTGCCCGCATAGACTTCAGCCAGCGCACGCAGTTGTGAATTGGAACCAAACACCAGATCAACCACGGTACCAGTCCATTTGAGTTCGCCAGTCTGACGATCACGCCCCTCTAACACGCCGGCAGCCGTCGCCAATGGTTGCCATTTGGTACGCATATCGAGCAGATGAACGAAGAAGTCATTGGTCAGTGTCTCGGGCCGTTGAGTGAATACACCATGCTGCGTTTTTCCTGTATTTGCATCCAACACCCGCATACCACCGATCAGAACCGTCATTTCTGGCGCACTCAGATTCAACAATTGCGCCTTATCGATCAACAGTTCCGCTGCATGCTGTTCCAGACCAGCACGCACATAGTTACGGAAACCATCTGCTACTGGCTCCAGCACGGCAAACGATTCCACATCAGTCTGTTCTTGCGACGCATCCATACGACCGGGTACGAAAGGCACTTGCACATCTTGCCCGGCTCTCTTTGCAGCTGCTTCAATCGCCGCAGCACCTGCCAGAACAATTAAATCCGCCAGAGAGATTTTCTTTCGATCAGACTGGGCTGCATTGAATTCCTGTTGTATCGCCTCGAGTTTTGCCAGTACTTGCTGCAACTGCAGCGGCTGATTTGCTTCCCAGTCGCGCTGAGGCGACAAACGGATGCGTGCACCATTCGCACCACCGCGTTTATCACTGCCACGGAAAGTTGATGCCGATGCCCATGCTGTGTTGACCAGAGAAGAAATCGATAATCCCGAAGCCAGGATTCTGGCTTTCAAGGCGGCGATGTCCTGTGCGTTAACGAGAATGTGATCAACCTGCGGAATCGGATCCTGCCAGATCAGGGTTTCACTCGGCACCAATGGCCCCAGATAGCGTGTTACCGGCCCCATATCGCGATGCGTCAGCTTAAACCAGGCTCGCGCAAATACGTCAGCGAATTCTGCCGGGTTTTGGTGGAAACGACGCGCGATTTTTTCATATGCCGGATCGAAACGCAGCGACAGATCCGCTGTTGTCATCATCGGCGGATGTTTCTTCGATGGGTCATGCGCATCGGGAATCAGATGCTCGGGTTTGCAATCTTTCGCCACCCATTGTTTGGCACCGGCCGGACTTCTGGTCAATTCCCACTCGTAGCCGAACAGCATATCGAAGTAACCGTTGTCCCAGGTCGTCGGATTCGGTTTCCAGGCACCTTCGATACCACTGGTAGTGGTATGTACACCCTTACCGGAACCGAATTGATTGATCCATCCCAGGCCCTGCTCTTCTATGCACGCCGCTTCTGGTTCTGGCCCGACCAAGCTTGGATCGCCAGCGCCGTGCGCTTTGCCGAAAGTATGGCCGCCAGCAACCAGGGCCACGGTTTCTTCATCATTCATCGCCATGCGGGCAAAGGTTTCGCGTACATCACGGCCAGAGGCGACCGGATCTGGATTACCATCCGGGCCTTCTGGGTTCACATAGATCAAGCCCATTTGTACGGCAGCTAAAGGATTTTCGAGATCGCGCTTACCCGCGCTGGAACCTGCATAGCGGCTGTTCGCTTTATCGCTGGTGGCCAGCCATTCAGTTTCTGAACCCCAGTAGATATCTTCTTCTGGTTGATAGATGTCTTCACGACCGCCAGCAAAACCAAAGGTCTTAAAGCCCATCGATTCCAAAGCGACATTACCCGCTAAGATGAACAAATCAGCCCAGGAAATTTTGCGGCCATATTTCTGTTTGATCGGCCAGAGCAAACGACGTGCTTTATCGAGATTGCCGTTATCTGGCCAGCTATTCAAAGGCGCAAAACGCTGATTACCGGTACCTGCACCACCACGACCATCTGAGACGCGATAAGTACCCGCCGCATGCCACGCCATACGTATCATCAGACCACCATAGTGACCCCAATCGGCTGGCCACCAATCCTGTGAGTCCGTCATCAGCGCTTTCAGATCCTGTATCACTGCGTCCAGATCGAGTGTCTTGAATTCCGCAGCGTAATCAAAGGCCTCCCCCATAGGATTCGACTGAGGCGAGTGCTGATGCAGGATATTCAACTTCAATTGGTTCGGCCACCATGTTGCATTGTTTGGCGCTGCGCTGGCGACCGCATTTTTTGCTGCAGCTGCAGCGGCATGAAAAGGGCATTTTGCTTCGTTTGACATCGATTTCTCCTCAGAATTCGGACTTGGACAGGGCAGGTTCAGCTGACAACGCAATACTGACCTGCAGTGAATACATCAAGCAAGCGATCAATCGTGACATCGTTTGTTTGACATCTGCTACGGAATTCATTCTAGAGACCAGAAATCGATTAATCAACTTAATTAAATTTATGAAATTGATTTAATTTAACTAATTAAAGTGAAAATGGCATAGATTTTCATCGCGGAGCCAGCAATCTTTTCGAATTAGCGACTGCTTCCCCAGTAAATGTCCCCCGCAACAACGCCCGTCTCCGGCAATCCCCCCCCCTCAAATGCACCTCCGCTTTTTCCGCGCTAGTATTGCGCCCCTGTAAAAAGAACACTTTCAGCAAGCCTCTCAACATCCGCCCCACTACTCGCTCAATCCAGCACGCTGCCTGACTCCGGGGCGGATTTAGCGGCAGCCACATATCCGATTCGTTTCACCGGTAAGATCATGGAAATTTTGAAGACTCTTTCATAAAGGACGACAGAAATGGGTATGCGAAAAAAGTCGGAGTTACCAAGCAAACTCTGCCTGCAGTGCGAGCGGCCATTTACATGGCGCAAAAAATGGGAAAAAGTGTGGACCGATGTGAAATACTGTTCAGACCGGTGCCGTCAGAATAGCAAGCGAAAAGTATGAAGACACCAATATCTGCAACAACCACGATCTATTGGTTTCGTAATGATTTGCGACTGGAAGATCAACCGGCACTGACGCAAGCATGTCAGCAGTCAACACGTTTATTATTGGTCTATTGTCACTCCCCTTCCTCATGGGACAAGACAAAGTGGAATGTGTCACGTACCAGCCAGCACCGTCAGTTTTTTTTAAATTCAGCGTTGGCCGATTTACGCCATCAGTTGCAGCAGCAAGGCAGCGATCTTCTTGAAATCACCGGGAAGCCGGAAGATGTATTGCCTTTACTCGCAAACGATGCAGGCACCGTGCAGATTTATTGTGAGGAAATTGCTGCGCCTGAAGAACAAGACCAGGTAACAGCCTTACGCGCAAGCGGGCTGAAGGTAACGACGTCGTGGCAATCAAGCTTACTTAATCCCGCTGATTTAGCGATTCCGCTTGACGCTTTGCCGGATGTATTCAGTCACTTCCGGCTGATGGTGGAGAGCAAGCAAATAAAACCATCCGCCCCTTTGCCGCGCCCCGCAGACATGTCGCCCTTGCCGGAAATATATCCGGCATTAGCAAAAAAATGGAGTGCGTTGCAAATGCCAGCGCAACACCGTTCAGGCAATACGGCTACCAATGAAGATTCAATCTCCGATAAGACTGTCCTCAATGTTGACGGCCGCTCCTCTTTTCCCTATTTTCTGCCGCCATTTTCCGGAGGTGCCAGCACAGCCGCGGCACATCTCCGCCAGTATTTTGATCGCCATTTGGCACGTAACTACAAACTAACAAGAAATGATTTAAGCGGCATCGATTACTCGACGAAATTTTCTCCGTGGCTGGCCTCTGGCGCTTTATCGGCCAGAACCGTGTATCAGGCACTAAAAGAATATGAGGCAAAATACGGTGCTAATGACAGCACCTACTGGATCTGGTTTGAATTGTTATGGCGTGACTATTTCCGTTTTCTGCATCTGAAGTACGGCCGACGATTGTATCGCCAGCAAGGTCTGACAAATTTATCGGTACCAAGCCACGATGCGTCCCGATTTGAGGCGTGGTGCAACTCTCAAACTGGAGAACCTCTTGTCGACGCAGGAATGGCCGAACTTGCTGCAACCGGTTATCTGTCAAATCGTCTGCGTCAAATTGTCGCGAGTTATCTGGTGCACGACCTGGGCTGCGACTGGCGCGCGGGCGCGGCATGGTTCGAGTCACAGCTAATCGATTATGATGTCTATAGCAATCAGGGCAATTGGCTATACATCTCCGGGCGCGGTACCGATCCTCGCAACGGCAGAAGATTCAACATACAAAAACAAGCCCATGATTATGATCGCGATGGCACATATCAGCAACTCTGGAACACGAAATCAACATAGATCTCGGCACACAAATAATGAAACACAATACCGCCCACGTACCTCAGCCACATAAGACAATCAGACTAATTCTGGGTGATCAGCTAAACCCTCAGCATCGCTGGTTCAGCGAAGTCAATGAGGCGATAATCTATGTCCTGATGGAAGTACGGCAAGAGACGGATTATGTTTTACATCATGCACAAAAAATTCTGGCGATTTTTGCAGCAATGCGTGATCTCGCCCGGCAGTTGCGTGAGGCAGGACATCGCGTGCATTACCTGACGATTGATGACCCTGACAATCTGCAATCCATACCCGCTAACATTGATGCGCTGATCAGCCAACATCAGGCTACGGTATTTGAGTATCAGGCACCAGATGAGTGGCGCCTGGATCAGCAGTTATACGAATACGGCCGCCGCTCAGATATTCCGTGGATCATGGTTGATACTGACCATTTCTATACAACGCGCAATGAAGTAGCGGATATTTTTACCGGCCGCAAGCAATGGCTGATGGAATTTTTTTATCGCCAGATGCGCATGACTCATCTTGTCTTGATGAAAGACACGAAAGAGCCCCTGGGTGGGCAATGGAACTATGATCACGACAATCGCAAGCCTTGGCGCGGCACACCGCCTGAGCCACAAGATACGCGAACTTTGCATGATCATTCGGATTTGTGGCAGACCATTGTTGATGCGGGTGTAAAAAGTTTTGGCAATCCTCAGGCAAAACAATTGGCATGGCCGCTTAACCGCCAGGAAGCATTACAACAACTGGATGCGTTTATCGACAATGCACTACCGCAGTTCGGCGATTTTCAAGACGCGATGAGTGTTAAATCATGGCGTCTATTTCATTCGCTGCTGTCGTTTGCCTTAAATGTCAAAATGCTGAACCCGCGTGAAGTGGTCGCAAAAGCAGAGGCGGCATATCACTCCGGGTGTGCGCCGCTGGCTGCGGCGGAGGGCTTCATCAGGCAAATATTAGGCTGGCGTGAATATGTACGCGGCGTATATTGGGCAAACATGCCTGAGTACACAGAGAAAAATTTCTTCCATCACAGTCGTCGGTTGCCGCAATGGTTCTGGAATGGAAAAACCAGAATGAATTGTCTGTCGCATGCCATTACACAATCACTGGAGCACGCACATGCCCACCATATCCAGCGCCTGATGGTGATAGGTAATTTTGCGCTGCTGGCGGGTCTGAATCCGGCTGAAGTACATCACTGGTATCTGGGCATCTACATCGATGCATTTGAGTGGGTGGAGCTGCCGAACACGGCAGGCATGAGCCAATTTGCCGATGGCGGAATATTAGCGACCAAACCTTATGTTTCGAGCGCCGCCTACATTGACCGCATGAGTGATTATTGCAAAGGCTGCCATTACGATAAAAAATTACGCATCGGCGAGAATGCATGCCCGTTCAATGCGCTGTACTGGGATTTTTTTCAGCGTAACACAGATACCCTTACAAAAAATCCCCGTATAGGTATGGCCTATCGCCAATTAGAAAAAATGGATACCACCACGATTGCAGAGTTCCAAAAACAGGCGAAATTTATCCTAGAGAATATCGATATCCTGTGACGAGCTGCATTGCAATGATTGCAGTCACATCGCTACAATCGTCGGTGCTTTTGAATTAACACTCAAAAGCAGCTCAACTGGCGAAAGTTGACGTGAGCTTTTTTCAGCGTTCAGACTAGCGGACAAGCCCACAACAACGGTCAGGCACTGGTCATCAAACTTAGATCTATCCTCGCCGCCAGCGGCACATTCGCCGGTGCATGATAATCACCCACCACCAGTGCCCGCTGCCCAGCTTGCGCCAAGGCTGCCATCCGGGATAATACAAACAACGCAGAACTTTTATCGAGTGCCGCCAGCGGATCATCCAGCAATGTCAGCGCGGCCCCACTCGCGAACGCAGCGGCAATCCACACCTTACGCCGGGTACCGGAAGATAACATCTGTATCTGCTTAAACAAATGCGACTCCAGCGCCAGCCCGTCTATCAACTGCAACAGCGCAGCCTGATCAAAACCGGCATAGCGACTTGCCTGCAAGGAAAAAAATCCTTCTACGGTGAATTCATCATACTCTGCAGTCGATGGCTCGATCCAGAATACCTGCTGCCTGTAAGCAGACATATCCGCATGCTGCGCCACACCTTGAAAATTAAGTCTGCCCGCAGCGTACGGTAACTCAGCCGCCAGCAAACGCAGAAAATCCGTCTTGGACTCGCCTTCCTCATCGCACACCAGTGTCACACCTGCAGAAATCGCAGTCGTCCAGTCACGTAAGACGAGGCGCCGATACGCAATATGCAATCCATCAATCTGTAAAACTACCGTGCATTCAGGAGATATAGCAGACATCAATGATCCTTGTGAGTAGAGAAAAGCAAACACGCTTACTGGCCAGGCAGATAAGCGTTATGGCGACAAACTAAGCACCAGACAATCTGGAAGTAATGATATCTGGCATTTAAAACAGATAATAAAAAACCCGCAAACTCGAGGAAGTTTGCGGGTTTCCAGACTTACTAAGATGTCGATATGGTGCCCGAGGCCGGAATCGAACCGGCACGCCCCTTTTACGGAAAGCGGCGGATTTTAAGTCCGATGTGTCTACCTATTTCACCACTCGGGCCCATCTCTACAACATGCAGCCGAAACTGCTTGCTCTGAAAAAAAAGCGCTTAACAGCGCTTTCTTAAAACTGGAGGCGGGGGTCGGGATCGAACCGGCGTCTACGGCTTTGCAGGCCGCTGCATAACCACTTTGCTACCCCGCCAAGGGTGCTGTTTCAATCAAAAAACTGAAACGCGGTAAAACAACTTTAAGAAAAAAGGGAAGCGCTGCTTCCCTTCAGAATCTGGAGCGGGAAAAGAGTCTCGAACTCTCGACCTCAACCTTGGCAAGGTTGCGCTCTACCAACTGAGCTATTCCCGCATTGTTACTACAAATACATCAGGCATTACTAAAAACTGGAGCGGGAAAAGAGTCTCGAACTCTCGACCTCAACCTTGGCAAGGTTGCGCTCTACCAACTGAGCTATTCCCGCATTATCGTACTAATTTTCATTGAAAAAGAACTTGGAGCGGGAAAAGAGTCTCGAACTCTCGACCTCAACCTTGGCAAGGTTGCGCTCTACCAACTGAGCTATTCCCGCATCAACGAAAGACCAGAATTATATAGTATCCCTGAATTCTGTCAAGCGAGCTAACTCAGTTTTTCCGTTGTCTCTTTAATCAAAGGCCATGCTTTCCTTAAATAATAAAACATGGACCATACCGTCAACACCGCAGCAATCAACAGCAACCAGGACCCGATCAAACCGCTGTCAATATAATTGAGTAACACAAAATCAGGGCTCAGAAGCAGCGGTATCGCTGTCATTTGCGCGGCAGTTTTGATTTTACCAATCGAGCTGACTGCAACCGACTTTGAAGCACCAATCAGCGCCATCCACTCTCGCAACGCAGAGATGGTAATTTCGCGACCAATAATCACGAATGCGACAACGGCGTTGACTCTGTCAAACTCTACCAGCACAAGCAACGCACCGGCGACCATTAACTTATCCGCGACCGGATCAAGAAAGGCGCCGAACGAAGAAGTCTGATTCCAGCGACGCGCAAGAAAACCATCAAACCAATCTGTCACCGCTGCGATAATAAAGACAAGGCTGGAGGCAACTCCTTTTTCAAAGGGACTCAACCATGTATCAGGCAAATAAAATACACCGACGACCAGCGGAATCAACGCGACACGCAACCACGTCAACAAAATAGGAAAATTAAATGGCATAAGTTTTTATTCAGATTATTTCCGGTAATTATATTGGGCTAACGCAATCGCTTGTAAATTTCTTCGGCCAGCTGACGGGATATGCCTTCAACGCTGGCGAGCTCTTCAACGCTGGCGTCACTGACCCCCTTTAAGCCACCGAAGCGCACCAGTAATTTTTGTCTGCGCTTCGGTCCCACACCTTCGATCTCTTCTAACTGTGAAGCCTGCCTGGATTTATCCCGCTTCGCCCGCATGCCAGTAATGGCGAAGCGATGCGCCTCATCACGAATTTGTGCAATGAGCATCAATGCTGCAGACTCTTTACCGAGTTCTTTTGGCTCGCGACCATCAACAAAGACCAGGGTTTCCAGACCAACCTTGCGCCCCTCACCTTTGGCAACGCCCACAATTCTGCTGGTATCCAGACCAAGCTCAACAAAGACCTGGCGCGCCATCTCAACTTGCCCCTTACCACCATCAATCAAAACAACATCCGGCAGATTCCGCACATTTTCATCCTGATCGCAGACAATTTTTTCATAACGACGGAACAGTACCTGTCTCATTGCAGCGTAGTCATCCCCCGGCGTAATGTCTTTGATGTTGTAGCGACGGTATTCGCTGCTCTGCATTGCGTGATGATGAAAAACCACGCATGACGCCTGCGTCGCTTCTCCCTGAGTATGACTGATATCAAAACATTCAATCCGCAGCTGTTCAGGATTTTCCGTATCGAGATCAAGCACAGACGCCAGTGCCAGCGTCCTGGCTTGCTGTGAGCCTTGCTCCGAAAGCAGTCTGGTCAGCGCCAAAGCGGCGCCCTTCACCGCCATTTCCAGCCAGATACGTCGTTGCTCCTGGGGCTGGAAAGATAAATGAATTTTGTGTCCGCACTGTTCAGCAAGCGCCAGCATCAGATCTGGTTCATTGAGTTCGACATTCATCACAATCGTGGATGGAATGAACTGATCGACATAATGCTGTGCAAGAAAAGCTGCAACGATTTCCTGCTCAATCGAGTCTTCTGCAGTAGATCTGACATCATCAATATGACTGGGGAAATAAGCCCTGTCCCCGAGATGCCGCCCGCCACGAACCATCGCTAGATTCACACAGGCCCGCCCCCCCTCAACGATCACAGCAATGATATCGACATCGGTATTGCCGGTAGTCTCCATACTTTGCTGATGCAAAACTTTAGACAAGGCTGACATCTGATTACGAACGAATGCGGCCTGTTCGAATTTCAGTTCAGAAGAAAATGCCAGCATTTTCTTCTCCAATGTCTGCATGACTTCGAGTTGCCGTCCACGCAAAAAGTCAGCGGCATTTTTTACATCCTGCAAATAATCTTCGGGGGCAATAAGATCGACACAAGGCGCACTACAACGCTGAATCTGATGCAACAAGCAGGGTCGCGTACGATTTGCAAAAACGCTGTCTTCACAACTGCGCAACAAAAATACTTTCTGCAGAATTTGCATCGACTCTTTTACCGCCCATCCCGAGGGGAACGGACCGAAATACTGGTGCTTTTTATCGATCGCGCCACGGTAATAAGTCATCCGCGGCGTCTTTTCCGAAGTAATTTTCAGGTAGGGATAAGACTTGTCATCCCGGAACAAAATATTGTAGCGAGGCCGTAAAGCCTTGATAAGATTATTTTCCAGAATCAGGGCTTCCGCTTCGCTGCGTGTCACTGTCGTTTCCAGCCTGACGATTTTTTCGACCATCATGGCAATACGCGGACTCGATAAGGTCTTTTGAAAGTAACTATTAACGCGCTTCTTCAGATCGCGCGCCTTCCCCACATACAACACCTGACCTTGCTCGTCAAAGTAGCGATAGACGCCAGGTAGGTGGGGAAGTTTTGATACCGTATCTAATACTGATTGACGAGCATCACTCAACGGAGGAGATTGATTCGTATCCATCAGATTTCTGCGCCGAATGCAGGGGATTTTTTCTCTACAATGACGAAGGCCAGAACGTGATCAGCTTCGTCGCTCAGTGAAATATGAGCGGTCAGGCAGCGCGAGCTCATCCACTCTTGCATAACGCCGGTCAGCTTAACAAAAGGCTTACCCTCATCATCGTTCAGCGTCTGCATATTATGCAAGGTCATCGGTGCCGTCACGCCTGTCCCGATCGCCTTGGAAAATGCCTCTTTCGCCGCAAATCTGGTGGCCAGATACCTTGTCCCGCGCTGAGAATTCATCTCTCTTCTCTGAAAAAAAATACGCAGCTCGTCGTCGCCCAGAATTTTTTTTGCGAAGCGCTCGCCTCCCCTGGCCAACGCCTGCTCTATACGGAGAAGTTGAACGATATCAGTGCCGACGCCATAAATCATCTCACCCCCTCTGCATTAATCCTGCGCGGACCGCCATCGCATTCATTTCTTTGACGGCGACGTTCCATCCGACTGAAAGAGCGCGGAAAAATATCGCGTCACCGATATTGACTTGCGTAACATCAGCTATCGCTGCAAAGACCGCAATATTTTGATAATCAACGCTGCCACCCAGCTGTACTGACAAACCTTGCCGCATGCTTTCAATCGTCATGCTCTGCAACTCATTCAACGCCTGGTCTCGCTCCTCCTCGTTGCGCGCCAGAGTGTAGCGGTCAACGCTCAGCACGATCGCTTTCACACCTAATTCTGCACACGCCTGAACCTGTCGGGCAACTGGCATGACAAACAAGGATGAGATATGCCCGGACAAATTCAACTGACGAACAAAAGGCTGCAATAGCGAAAAATCATTAACAGCATCGACAGGTACCGGACGACCATGCATTCCGCTACCCGGCGCGACCAGACACACAGCAGCCGGGCTGAGTTCCGCAGCAATGTTCACTGCCAGCGCTGTTGCTGCGGTATTGATTTTGATACGCCCTGTAAATTGCCGTAACATGACCTGTATCAACACAAGCCGGACAGTTGCGTTTTGCTCGGATAAATAGACAGATAAGCCATCTGCACCAGCTTCTTCTGCGGTCATCGCGAATGCAACAGGATCGAGGGAACTGTCGTTGTCACCATCCATTAAGCTGAACAGCGGATCAAGACTGACTTCAAGCAAGGTAGATTGCCGATATGGGTAGATGTTCATAAATTTTGCAAATCTATCAGAATCTGCCTGGTGTTTAAGGATGCGCCATGCAAGTGGTAACCAAGCAAAAAACGCATCAACATCTTACTTTGAAATTGCGTGAGCGTATCAGCGTAATCTGCCTGAGCCATATCCAATAAGGTTTTACCAACGACAACGGGAATATTATCTGCAGCCGTCGCAAGCCGCGTACCGACTTCAGGATCGACGACGTAATTCAAGGCTGCATCGACTTTACTTCCGGAAACCGTGCAAAACGTTAAATCACCTAACAAACCCGACTCCCGCAACAACGCCAGTTCAAACTGACGCAGAACGACAGACGCCGGCTCATCATGAGCCAACAAATTCAAGGTGCTGACATACTGTTCAAACAGTGCCGTATGTGGTTCATCACGCACCAGAAATTTGACCAGCAGCTCATTGAGGTAAAACCCGCACAATAACGCTGAGCGTTCAAGGGGAAGCATACCACCCACCCAGTCAGCTCCTGTCATTACCCGGATTTCGGATTTTCCTGTCCACCCCAACTGTAAAGGCTGAAAGGTTTGTAACACACTGCGTAACTGAGAGTGGGGTCGCTTAGCACCTTTGGCGACAAGAGCAATACGGCCGTAGTCGCGAGTGAATATCTCTACAATCAGGCTGGTTTCTTTATACGGCCACGAGTGCAATACAAACCCGGGCTGATTGAGTATTCTGCGCTCACGCGAAGCGATACCGCCAGCACTCGTTCGGGATTTTTTTTGGGGACCAACGGGAGTCAGAGCAGCATCAGTAGCGATGGCGACCTCATTGAAAGTGTCGCCAAGCTGATTTACATCGACTGTACGAACAGCAGTCATACGACAAATTATTCGTAACCGTAGGCTCTTAAACCTGCCTCGTTATCTGCCCAACCGGATTTGACTTTGACCCAGATTTCGAGATAAACAGGGCCGCCGAACAGCTTCTCCATATCCACACGAGACTGCGTGGAAATATCTTTGAGACGCGATCCCTTATGACCAATCACCATCGATTTATGTCCATCCCGATCGACGAGAATAGCGACAAAAATCCGCCGCAGGTTGCCTTCCTGTTCAAATTTTTCAATCAGCACCGTACTTGTGTACGGCAACTCATCTCCGACAAAACGGAATAATTTTTCGCGGACAATTTCAGTCGCGAGAAATTTTTCACTGCGGTCAGTAATATCATCTTCCGCGAACATCGGCGGATTCAGTGGTAAATATTTTCTCGTTTCGCCCTCGAGGTTCTCAAGCTGGAAACGCAGAGTAGCTGAGACCGGAACAATCGCGGCAAAGGGATACAATGCTGCCACCTTCTGTGCAAATGGCATCATGACCGCTTTATCTTTAATACGATCAGATTTGTTAATCACCAGAATACAAGGGACATTTTTTGGTAACAAATCAATGACTTGCTGATCTGCTTGCCCAAAAGTGCCGGCCTCTACCAAAAACAGAATCACGTCAGCCGCTGTGAGAGTTGTTGTCACAGTACGGTTCAGCGTGCGGTTTAAAGCATTTGAGTGCCGGGTCTGAAAACCCGGTGTATCAACATAGACAAACTGCGTATTGTCTTTCGTTTGTATACCGGTAATACGATGCCGGGTCGTCTGAGCTTTACGAGAGGTAATGCTGACTTTTGCTCCAATCAACGCATTCATTAAAGTCGACTTACCAACGTTAGGACGGCCGATGATAGCTATATACCCACAGCGAAAATCAGGGTTATCAGTTAATTCATTCATAGAGTGCTCATGCTGTTTTCGGGTGTGGGCTTGAATCCCCCCCCGCATCAGGTGGATTCGTCGAAGCAGATTCAGGTATTTCTGGTGTAGTCTGTTGCAAATCTGTCAGCGCGCTTGCAGTGTCGAGTTGCGACGTCGCTATTCCGGCCAGTTTTAATTGTGCGGATCTCGGTTTCGATTTGCGCGCACCTGGCGTCTTGGCCAATGCCGACATTGCCGCCTCTAACGCCAGTTTTGCAGCCGCCTGCTCACCAGCACGGCGGCTGCCGCCAGTACCAAAAACCTGAATGTCAAGCTTGGGAACCAGACATGCAATCTCAAATTCCTGATTGTGCGCAGCGCCATGAGTCGCAACCACATTGTACTGAGGCAAAGGAATTTTTTTACTCTGCAAAAATTCCTGCAACAAGGTCTTGGCATCTTTACCTAAGGTTGTCGGATCAATAGCAATCATAACCGGCGCGTAAAGCATGCGAATCACTTCTTTCGCGGAATCAAAGCCAGAATCAAGGAAAATTGCGCCAAATAAAGCCTCCAGCGCATCAGCAAGAATGGATGGGCGACGAAAGCCGCCTGATTTCAGTTCACCCTCACCCAACCTTAAAAATTGAGATAGTTCTATTCTTTGTGCAATTTCATAGAGCGATTGCTGTTTGACCAGATTGGCGCGGACCCTTGATAAATCGCCCTCATCAATATCCGAAAAACTATCAAACAAGAGCGAAGCAACCACACAATTCAAAATCGAGTCGCCCAGAAATTCCAATCGTTCATTATGTAAAACGCTATGACTGCGATGCGTCAAGGCCTGCTGCAATAAAGCCGGGTTACTGAACTGGTACCCCAGCTTTTTTTGCAATAGTTGAAGATTCATACGTGTTCTGTTTATTCTGGCTTTTTAGCGGAGACGCCACTTTTTGCCGTTGTACCTTCATATTCCAGCAATAATGTTGCAGGACCAAATAAAGGGATTTTTTTCTGATAGGAGAAACTGATGTCAATATCGCCGTTATCTCTGGTGATGACCAGATCTTTACCGGTGATTGAAGTAATGTAGCCAACTTCTGCCTGTTTATCAAAAGTATTCTGGATCTCGTTAACAGTTGACCCTCCCGTTTTAGCGACACCGATCGCCTTTTTTATCGATGTGTATTCAATCACCGTTGGCACCACTTTCATTGCCAGCATCGCAATTAAAACGATCACACCTAAAGATAAAATAAGTCCGACTAAAGAAATACCACGCTGCGACTTCAAAGAAAAACGTTGAGCTTTTTGCATAATTTCTCTTTCTCTACATTTCAGTTATTTTAATTAAAACTACCGATGCGTTTAATATTTCCCAAATTCATCCAGATGAAAAATGCCTTACCAACGATATTCTGATCCGGAACGAAGCCCCAGTAACGGCTGTCGAGACTATTGTCGCGATTATCGCCCATCATAAAATAATGTCCATCCGGCACCACACAGGAAAATCCTTCAGTGTCGTAAGTACAATTTTCTCTTTTCGGAAAATTGAACGGATCCCGGACAAACGCAGGTGCATTATCATCATTCAATATCCGGTGCGATACTCCGGTCAGATTTTCTTTATATTGTTTTGAATAATTCAGGTGCTCTTCATCAAGAAAATCCGGCATAGTCTGATAATCAAGGGCTTTGCCGTTAATCAACAACCGCTTATTCCTGTATACAACCTTATCGCCTGGCACACCGACCACACGTTTAATATAGTCAACAGTTGGATCTACAGGGTATTTAAAAACCATCACATCACCACGCTGCGGATTGCCTACTTCAATAATCTTTTTATTAAGGATAGGCAAACGGATACCATATTCAAACTTATTTACCAGAATCAGGTCGCCGACAAATAAAGTTGGCAACATCGAACTTGATGGAATTTTGAATGGCTCGTAAAGAAACGAACGAAGAAAGAAAACCAGTGCGATCACCGGAAAGAAACTGCCGGAATACTCTATCCACACAGGTTGACGCAATAGGCTGGCTTCTATCTCTGCACGTTTTCCCTGTTCAACACGGATTCCATCCGCCTCCAGTTTTGCTGTTCTCGCATCAAACTCAGCCAGCGCTTTATCTGCGGCAAGGCGTCTTTGTTTAGACAAAAAAAACACATCAAGAAACCAGACGATTCCCGTCCCCACCGTCAACACAAACAGAATCAGGGCAAAATTCCCTAAAATTGACTGAAAACTCATTTTTCATCCACTTGTAAAATTGCCAAAAACGCTTCCTGAGGAATTTCGACAGAACCCACCTGTTTCATTCGTTTTTTACCCGCTTTTTGCTTTTCAAGCAATTTTCGTTTACGACTGATATCACCACCATAGCACTTCGCCAACACATTTTTGCGCAGCGCTTTCACATTCTCACGAGAAATAATATTAGAACCGATTGCAGCCTGAATCGCTACATCAAACATTTGCCGTGGAATCAGTTCACGCATCTTAGCGGCAACGGCACGTCCGCGGAACTGACTGTTTGAACGATGGACGATAATCGCCAGAGCATCTACTTTTTCACTATTAATCAGCATATCGACTTTAACTACATCGGCAGCACGATTCTCTTTAAATTCGTAATCCATGGACGCATATCCACGCGAAGTCGATTTCAAACGATCAAAAAAATCAAGCACAATTTCAGCCATCGGCATTTCATAGGTCAATTTCACCTGGCGTCCGTGATAGCTCATATCCATTTGGACACCGCGTTTCTGGGTACACAGGGTAATGACAGCACCGACATATTCCTGCGGCATATACAAATTAACAGTAACAATCGGTTCCCGAATTTCCTCAATCTTGGATGGATCCGGCATTTTTGATGGATTATCAACCATCAGAATGGAGCCGTCTGCCATCACCACTTCATAAACGACGGTTGGCGCCGTGGTGATGAGGTCCATATCAAATTCACGTTCGAGACGTTCCTGAACGATCTCCATATGAAGTAAGCCGAGGAAACCACAGCGGAAACCAAAACCAAGCGCCTGAGATACTTCAGGCTCGTACATCAGGGCAGCATCATTGAGTTTTAATTTCTCCAGAGAATCGCGCAAAGCATCATACTGATTGGCCTCAACCGGGAACAATCCGGCGAAAACTTGTGGCTGTACTTCTTTAAAACCAGGAAGTGGCTCAGCAGCAGGCTTATTCGCAATCGTGATCGTGTCCCCTACTTTAGCCGCCTTCAGCTCTTTAATTCCTGCGATAACAAAGCCTACCTGTCCTGCGGACAATTGATCACGCGATAATGATTTCGGAGTAAAAACACCGACACTTTCAACCAGATGTTGCGCACCCGTGGCCATAAAAAGAATTTTGTCTTTTGGTCGTAAAGTACCGTTCATGATTCTGACCAGCATGACAACACCAACATAATTATCAAACCAGGAGTCAACGATCAGTGCTTGCAGTGGCGCGTCAGGATCACCTTTTGGCGGAGGTACTTTAGCGATCAGAGATTCCAGTACATCGACAACACCCAGCCCCGTCTTGGCCGAGCAATGCACGGCATCCGAAGCATCAATACCAATCACTTCTTCGATTTCAGCACAAGCGTTATCCGGATCAGCTGAAGGCAAGTCAATTTTATTAAGTACAGGCACCACCTCAACGCCCAACTCAATTGCGGTGTAGCAGTTAGCGACAGTCTGCGCCTCAACGCCCTGGGATGCATCAACGACCAGCAAAGCACCCTCACACGCAGATAAAGAGCGGCTGACTTCGTAGCTAAAATCGACGTGTCCCGGTGTATCAATCAGATTCAGGTTGTAAATCTGACCATCACGTGCTTTATAGTGCAGCGCAGCTGTCTGCGCTTTAATTGTAATTCCGCGCTCGCGCTCAATATCCATAGAGTCAAGGACTTGCGCTTCCATTTCGCGATCAGACAGGCCACCACAAATTTGAATAATCCGATCCGCAAGCGTGGACTTACCGTGATCGATATGGGCGATAATAGAAAAATTCCGGATATTGTTCATTGAAATTACAAATATTTACTGAAATGAGGCAAATAAGGGCTAAAAAAAAGCGCTCCAGTCTGGGCAACAGTCCCCAGGCGAGCGCCTTCAGTTCTGGTTTTGCATTCCGGCATTTTACCGGATTTCAAGGTGGGTAACTGATAATTCACATAAAGCGCACGACTAAATACTATAAAAGAGATAAGAACCCGGGAAGATCCGAACCTGCAGACTGCGGCAATCCCCACTTCTCTTCGTAGTCGATTTTTGCCAGGTATAAACCATCCGGCATAAATGTCGGCGCTGCAATACTTCTGTCTTTACTTATCAGTACATCAGCGATCCATGAAGGCTCACGCTTACCTGTACCGACAAAAATAAGAGAACCGACAATGTTTCTCACCATGTGATGCAAAAAAGCACTTGCCCTCAAAGTAAAAACAATCAATCCTCCTTGCTGCCTAATCCGGATCTCATACATCTGTTTAACCGGGGTCTTTGCCTGACAACCTGAAGCACGAAAAGCAGAAAAATCATGCTCTCCCAGTAAATATTCAGCCGCCTCGCGCATCCTCGCAACATCAAGCGGACGAAACACCCATCCTGCACGCCCGGACCACATAGGAGAACGTATTTTACTATTACTTAATACGTAGTGATAGGTTCTGGCTCTGGCACTGAATCTGGCATGAAAATTATCCAGCGAATTCTCATCCAGCACCAGTTCCTTCGCCCACTGTATTGCTATCGTCTGAGGCAAAAACGCATTGACACCATTGACCCAGGAATAAGGAGCACGGGCAAGCCCGGTATCAAAGTGGACGACTTGTTCGAGGCCATGCACCCCTGCATCAGTTCGTCCGGCGCAAACGGTGTCAACTTTTGTCCCGCAAAATTGATAAAGCGCCGACTCTAAAACGTCCTGTATTGTTTTACCGGACGGTTGCGTCTGCCAGCCATGCCAACCACTTCCGTCGTACTGCACTCCCAACACAAGACGTTTCACAACAAATCACCATTCAAAAAGAAAAACGGGCGCAAGCAAAGCGCTGCGCCCGCAAAAATTTCAAGAGCAGATTATGCCATCTGATCCAACATAGCACTCGCCCGCTCTTTCTGCGATGCGGTACCACCTTTGAGCACTTCATCAAGCAACTCTCTGGCACCTTCTTTATCGCCGATTTCATGATAAGCAACCGCCAAATCGAGCTTGGTGGACATCTCAGCGTTTTCCTCAACAGACTCTTCGACTGCAGCCGGAGGCAAATCAGCGTCAACAGCTTTGTGCGTATCGTCTGACGGCAAATCAAGATCAATTCCCGATAAATCAAATTCAAATGCAGCTGCGTGATCTTGCTCCTGAAGCTTCGCAGAGTCGGCTACGACTTCGGCAACTGACTCGACATGCTCATCAACTACCGGCACTTCAAGCACACCAGGCTCAACCGGAGCAGCTTCTATCGCAGGCACATCAAAGTCCAGCGATGCGAAGTCAAGATCTGCAACCACATCATTCACTGGCTCCTCTTCTGGAACCGGTTTAACTTCAGCATCGACAGGCTTGTTATCGCCAAAGTCAAAATCAATACTGCCGAAATCGATATCATGGGTTTGCTCATCAGCCGCGACTGCTGGTGCAGTTGCCTGAACCTCAGAAACTTCCGGAGTCGCTGAAATCTCTGGAACCGCAGACTCGCTCAGCCCCAGGTCAAAATCAAGCGCTGCAGCATTATCTGTTTCCGTATCTGAGACCATTTCCTTCTCAGCTTCCGGCGTCGGTTCCGGTGCATGCGATGCAGTATCGATAATACTGATGGCATCAAGCATATCTCTAGACAAAGAATTTGCCAGCAAAGCATCAGGATCAAGATCTTCTAATGGTTGAGTTGTCGCCCCCAAACCACCCTGCACACCCGCCTCCGGCATCGCTTTACCACCAGCATACAGAGGATTACCAGGCTCTAGCGCAATCCCCATCGAGGCAGCCTGCGCCCATTCCTCACCCTCACCACCTGTCATACCATACAATTCACTGGCCAGACGTTCAAACAACTTTGTGTCTTTTCTTGCTGAATAAATTTCCAGCAATTTAACTCTGACAGCATGACGGTCAGGCTGAGTACGCAACGCCTCTTTCAAAATTTCCTCGGCCTGAGAATCTCGTCCGTAAGCAATATAAACATCGGCCTCAGCGACAGGATCAACTTCATTCGCATCCAGCTGACTGGCAGACGGCGCAAAATTTGAATTAAAGACACTATTATTTGTATCGACGCTCTGACCGCCAGTTGAACCAAACATTGAGTTCGCCTTCATACTGGAACCAGTCAGAATACTGTCCTCAAACTGCTGTGCCTTTTTCTTTTTATTGTTAAACCACAGACCCGCGCCGGCAAGAAGCGCCAGAGCGACAGCTCCGCCCGGAAGCAGGAACTCAGAAATACTTTCAAAGAAACTTGGTTCTGGCGGAGGTGGTGGAGGCGCAACAGGCTTGCGTCTTGGCGGCTTGTTTGATGCTGCCGGAGCACTCGCTGAACTCGCGGCCACAACAGACGCAGATCCAGAAGCAACGTCGGCACGCTCAGGCGTGGCGACGACATTTGAAGCGACTTCAGTCTTTCCAGTAGCCGCAACGGCTGCACTTGCCGGTACCGGATTCTGTTCAGCCTTTGCCTTCGCATTTAACTCAAGCTCTTTTGCGGCAAGATCTTTATTTTTTATATCAAGCAATCGCTGCAGATCACCGACATTTTTCTCTAATTCTTTCAGACGGCCGGCAGCCTCTTCGGCAGCCTTACTTTTTGCCAGTTTATCTTCTTCGGAAACACCTTTCCCATCGCTGGTTTTGGCTGCAGCATTTGCTGACTTTGATAATTTCAGCTTATCAGCGGATTCGCTGGTCGCGGTAGGCGTTTCTTTTACCTTCGCAGTAATGGTACCGCTCGCTGTCTGCTTTGCTGCCTGTCCTTTTTCCGCAGGAGCACGATCTACATGATCAGCAAGTTTATTACGATAGGCATTAAAATCTGCGGCATGCGCCAGAACGACGGAGCGTGCGCCGGCTGCGTTTCCAGCACTCGTCTTTACGGTATCGCTGTCTGGTATTGTCAGAATCTGACCAGCCTTCAGGCGATTCATATTCTGACCAACGAATGCCTGCGGATTCGCCTTGTACAGGCTCACAAGCATCTGATCCAGGGAAACACCCTCTGCACGATGTGCAGACGCGACCTTTGCCAGCGTATCGCCTTTTTTTACAACATACTCACCGGCAGGCTTAGTTTGTGTTTGTGCCTGGGCAGGAACAGCAGACTCTTTTCCCTGAACCGGTGATTTCTGATTTCCGTTAAGGGGCATAGGCGCAGCGGCGCGGGATGCTGTTTCAGGTGTCGCCGTTGCTTGTCGCTTATTTGCTACAACCGTCGGATTTGCCAGCTGAGGAGACTGACTATTTCTTAACTCCGCAGGGTCAAGCAGGAATGTGTACTCACGGAGCAACTTCCCATTCGATGAATTCATTTCCAGCAACATATCGACAAACGGTTCATTCATCGCTTGTGACGACGTCACTTTAATCACGTAACCTGAGCCACGCGGCTCGACTGCAAAACGCAACGATAAAAGCGCCGCATTAAAATCGATGTTTGCCTGACGAAATGCCTCAGGAGATGCCAGCTTAGGCACCAGAGAACCGATTTCTTCTTTGCTGGGCGATGTCAGTTCTATTTCTGCACTGAGTGGCTGTCCCAGAGAAGAAAGCACTGTCAGTCGCCCCATGCCCGTCGCATTTGCCTGCGACATGAACAGCAAGCTGGAAGTTACCGCAATGCTCAAGACTTTACGTCCCAGGGAAGTCACAGATGTTCTTTTTTGTTTATGCATTTTGTCAGACATATTGGGAATTTGGCGAACAAAGTCCGCTGGGATAGGCTTAATAAATTGCCGAACTAAGCATCATATCGTTTTACGATAACATCACCAACTTAGCGGTGCAAGCTTAACCCGATTTGCAAGCATGGTAAATACACGAAGAAGAGAATGAGGACACGATTTGCCAATATCGTTGTTGTCATTTGACAATGCAAGTAATTTAACAACGTATTTTGTAATTATTTGTAAGAAAAAAAAGGGAGCAAACGCTCCCCTTTTTTTGCTTTTTAATACATATCGATGTCAGTCGATCAGAATACGCAGCATGCGGCGCAGAGGCTCAGCAGCGCCCCACAACAGCTGGTCGCCGACCGTAAATGCACCCACATATTCTGGTCCCATTGCCAGCTTACGGATACGTCCGACAGGAATTGTCATCGTGCCTGTTACTGCAACCGGTGTCAGGTCACGAATACTTGCTTCGCGCGTATTTGGCACAACTTTCACCCATTCATTGTCGGCAGCGATCATTGCCTCGATATCTGCAACAGGAACATCCTTTTTCAACTTGAATGTCAATGCCTGGCTATGGCAACGCATCGCTCCGATACGGATACAGAACCCGTCCACTGGAACTGCTGTCGTACCAAAACCTTCGCCCTGACCAAGAATTTTATTCGTCTCAGCCATGCCCTTCCATTCCTCTTTGGACATACCGTCACCAAGGTCTTTATCTATCCAAGGGATCAGGGAGCCGCCCAATGGCACACCAAAGTTCGCCGTTTCAGCAGCAGACAGTGAACGCTGTTTTGCAATGACCTTACGATCAATTTCCAGAATTGCGCTCTTAGGATCATCCAGCAGATCTCTGACTTCCGCATTCAGTGTTCCATATTGTGTCAGCAATTCACGCATATGCTGAGCGCCTCCGCCAGATGCTGCCTGATAAGTCTGGGTACTCATCCACTCAACCAGACCGGCTTTATACAAAGCACCAACACCCATCAACATACAACTGACCGTGCAATTACCACCGATCCAATTTTTCTGCCCTTTCGCCAGCGCATCTTTAATCACAGGCAAGTTGACCGGGTCCAGCACGATCACCGCATCGTCGTTCATACGCAGACTCGACGCGGCATCAATCCAATGTCCATTCCAACCGGCAGCGCGCAATTTCGGGAAAACTTCGTTGGTATAATCACCGCCCTGGCAGGTAATGATAATTTCACATTTTTTTAATGCGTCAATATCATTCGCGTCTTTCAGCGTCTTCTCATTTTTTGCCATCGCAGGCGCTGTGCCGCCCGTATTCGATGTTGAAAAGAATACTGGTTCTATATGAGCGAAATCGTTTTCTTCCTGCATACGCTGCATCAGAACCGATCCCACCATCCCACGCCAACCTACCAAACCCACCAGTTTCATCATTTTTCCCTAAAAATTGCAGGACGTCCCTGCCCATCAATAAAAACCTTAACTCGACAACGCATTCACCACCGCGCGCCCCATCTCCGCGGTACCAACTTTGGTTGTACCCGCTTCGTAAATATCCGGCGTGCGCAAGCCCTGAGCCAGCACCTTCTTCACCGCATTTTCGATACGATCCGCCTGCTCCGCTTTGTTCAGTGAGTAGCGTAGCATCATCGCTGCAGACAGAATAGTTGCCAGCGGATTTGCCACGCCTTTCCCAGCGATATCCGGCGCTGAACCGTGTGAAGGCTCATACAAGCCCTTGTTATTCGCATCGAGTGAAGCCGATGGCAGCATGCCAATAGAACCGGTCAGCATCGCTGCTGCATCAGACAATATATCGCCGAACATATTACCTGTCACAATCACGTCGAACTTCTTCGGGGCCCTTACCAGCTGCATCGCTGCATTGTCGACATACATATGATCCAGCGCGACATCCGGGTACTCTTTATGCACATCCGTAACAATATCTTTCCAGAACTGGAAAGTTTCGAGTACGTTCGCTTTGTCAACACTGGTCAGGCGCTTGTCACGCTTTTGCGCAGTCTGAAAAGCAACGTGCGCAATACGGCGGATTTCCGTTTCGGCATAACGCATGGTATCGAAACCCTCGCGCTCACCTTTGAACGGGCCATCAGGGCATTCACGCACACCACGCGGCTGACCAAAATAAATATCTCCCGTCAATTCACGGATAATCAGAATATCGAGACCAGAAACCACTTCCGGCTTCAGCGTCGATGCGCCCGCCAGCTCAGGATACAAAATCGCCGGACGCAGATTAGCAAATAATTTCAGGTTTTTACGCAAACCCAGAATCGCTTGTTCAGGACGCAAAGCACGTTCCAGCGTATCGTATTTCCAGTCACCTACGGCGCCGAACAATACCGCATCCGCTTCTTGCGCCAGCTTCAGCGTCGCTTCGGGCAACGGATGACCGGATGCCTCATAACCTGCGCCACCAACTGGCGCGGTTTCCATTTCAAATGACTCACCCAGCGCATTGAGCACCTGTACAGCCTGGTCGACGATTTCAGGACCGATACCATCACCTGGCAAAATTGCTATCTTCATTTTCTCTGTTCTTTATTAAATCGTATTAGCCAGCCAAGGTTGGGCGGCAATGTGACGCTCTTCAAACGCACGGATTTTGTCTGCCTGACGTAAGGTCAGACCAATATCATCCAAGCCATTCAACAGGCAATATTTACGGAACGCGTCAATTTCAAACGGATAACTGACACTGCCGTTCGATGTTGTGACCATTTGTTTTTCAAGATCTATCACCAGACGGAAACCTGGAAAAGCTTTAACCTCGTTAAATAAATGATCGACTTGCGTCTCACTCAGAACGATAGGCAGCAGCCCATTTTTATAGCAGTTATTGAAGAAAATGTCGGCAAAACTCGGCGCGATAATCGCGCGGAAACCGTATTGCTCCAACGCCCACGGCGCATGCTCCCGCGAAGAGCCACAGCCAAAATTCTTACGGGCCAGCAGGATTGAGGCACCTTGATAGCGCGCCTGATTCAACACGAAATCAGGATTCAGCGGACGAGCACTATTATCCATGCCCGGCTCGCCGTGATCCAGATAACGCCATTCGTCAAACAGATTCGGACCGAAACCAGTACGTTGTATCGATTTCAGAAACTGCTTAGGAATGATGGCATCGGTATCCACATTCGCCCTGTCCATAGGCGCTACGACGCCATCCAGTAAAGTAAATTTTTCCATATAACGACTTATTTTTTCCCTGCGCCTTCAACAACCTCACCGGCTTTTTTCACATCTTTACCGATGCCCTGCACAGTATTGCAGGCAGACAAAGTCAGTACACAAGCCACACAAGACAAAATAAAGAAGATTTTTTTCATGATAATTCCTTTTGCAAATGTTTATGACAAGCGACGTACGTCAACAAAATGACCTTCAATTCCTGCTGCTGCAGCCATCGCCGGAGACACAAGGTGGGTGCGTCCACCCTGCCCCTGGCGCCCTTCAAAATTACGGTTAGATGTGGAAGCGCAGCGCTCCCCCGGCTCCAGACGATCAGCATTCATCGCCAGGCACATAGAGCAACCTGGCTCACGCCATTCAAAACCGGCATCACGGAAAATTTTATCCAGACCTTCGCGCTCCGCCTGCTCTTTGACCAGACCGGAACCCGGCACAACCAGTGCCAGCTTCACGTTGGAGGCGCGGAATTTGCCACGCACTACGGCAGCGGCGGCACGTAAATCCTCTATCCGTGAATTGGTACACGAACCGATAAAAACTTTGTCGATACGAATGTCAGAAATCGCTGTATTTGGCTTCAATTCCATGTATGCCAGCGCCTTCTCAATCGCATCGCGCTTGACCGCATCTTTTTCCTGATCAGGATCGGGGACGCAGCTATCAATCGCTACCACCATTTCCGGCGACGTTCCCCACGTCACCTGCGGTTTAATTTCTGCCGCATTCAAGGTCACCACCATATCGAACTTGGCGCCCGCATCTGAATGCAGGGTTTTCCAGTATTCCACAGCACGATCCCAGTGCGGGCCAACCGGTGAGAATGGACGGCCTTTGACATAATCAATCGTCGTCTGATCGACGGCCACCATACCGGCACGGGCACCAGCCTCAATCGCCATATTACAGATGGTCATCCGGCCTTCCATCGATAAACTGCGTATCGTCGAACCAGCGAACTCAATCGCATAACCGGTACCACCAGCCGTTCCTATTTTGCCGATAATCGCCAGAACAACATCCTTTGCCGTCACACCTGCAGGCAATACGCCATCAACCTGCACCAGCATGGCTTTCGATTTCTTCGCAACCAGAGTCTGCGTTGCAAGTACGTGCTCGACTTCAGAAGTTCCGATACCGTGCGCCAGGCAAGCAAACGCACCATGCGTCGAAGTATGGGAGTCACCACAAACGACCGTCATACCGGGCAAGGTGGCACCTTGTTCAGGGCCAATGACGTGGACGATACCCTGACGCTTATCCGTCATACTGAAATAAGTCAGTCCATATTGTTTCGCATTTTTATCCAGTGTTTCAACTTGCAAACGGGACGTCGGATCATCAATGCCATTAATACGATTCGTGGTCGGAACGTTGTGGTCAGCAACCACCAGATTCGCGGAATTACGCCAGGGCTGACGTCCCGCTATCTTTAAGCCTTCAAACGCTTGTGGACTAGTGACTTCGTGCAGCAAATGACGGTCGATATACAGAATGGCCGTGCCGTCGTCTTCGGAGTGAACTACATGAGATTCCCACAATTTGTCGTAAAGCGTTTTGAGCATAATCTGAAGCCTGAAGAAGTCGTGATGAATTTGAACCGCGAAACCGCATTGGGTCTGTTTTTTGCATTTGATTATGCCACAATTGTGCTATGCAAAACCACGCTGAAAGCCAAAAATGGAATTCTAAATCAGTAGAAAAGTCTGAAATTTAAAAAAATTCCCGAATTTTCATCTGCATAAAAAGGAATTTTCACAGAATAACCAATATTTATTCCGTCATGAATAAAACGGCCAAGGAGTAGAAACGGGAGTAATAACACCCGTGGGAAGCCGAAATATACTCCCCCCCAGTATACCCAGAGAACCAGTCTTTACGCGGAGATAAAGGCTAAAACACCGGATACTCCCCTAAATACTAAATTTGCGGTGACTTTATGGCAGGCTGAGGGAGTGCGTACTTGGTTTACCGTGCAAAAAAGTCCGGGCTGACCACATCACCGCATTGCGCCCGGTGACGCAGCGCATGATCCATCAGCACCAAGGCCAGCATCGCTTCGGCGATCGGCGTTGCACGTATACCGACACAAGGATCATGCCGGCCGAAAGTTTCGACCATCACGGGTTTGCCGTCTTTATCAATCGACTGGCGCGGGGTACGAATTGATGAGGTCGGCTTAATTGCTATCGACACCGTAATATCTTGCCCGGTAGAGATGCCGCCCAGAATTCCGCCTGCATTGTTGCCGACAAAACCTTGCGGTGTGATTTCATCGCCATGGACAGAGCCACGCTGTGCAACCGATTGAAAACCGGCGCCGATTTCCACGCCTTTCACCGCATTGATGCCCATCATGGCAAAAGCAATATCGGCATCGAGTTTGTCGTAAATCGGCTCCCCCAGCCCCACCGGCACGTTGGTCGCTACCACATCGATTTTCGCCCCGATAGAGTCGCCGTCTTTACGCAGGTCATCCATGTAGTTTTCCAGTTGCGCAATCAATGCGGCATCGGCAGTCGGCGCGAAAAAAGGATTTTCCGCTGCATGCGCCCAGGCCTGAAACGGAATCGCAATCTCGCCCAGTTGGCTCATGCCCCCTTTAAATTCCGTACCGAATTTTTGCTTCAGCCACTTTTTTGCAATCGCCGCCGCACCAACCACCGGTGCGGTCAGGCGTGCCGATGAACGGCCACCGCCGCGCGGATCACGAATGCCATATTTGCTCCAGTAGGTGAAATCGGCATGCCCGGGGCGAAAGGTTTCAGTAATATTGCCGTAGTCTTTGCTGCGCTGATCCTGGTTACGGATCAGCAGTGCAATCGGCGTTCCCGTGGTTTCACCCTGATAAACACCGGAGAGGATTTCCACTGTGTCCGGCTCCTGGCGCTGAGTAACGTGGCGGGATGTTCCGGGTTTCCGGCGATCCAGCTCCGGCTGAATATCAGACTCTGATAACTCCATGCCGGGTGGACATCCGTCGATCACACAACCGATCGCAGGACCATGAGATTCACCAAACGTAGTAACAGTAAACAGCGTTCCAAAAGTGTTGCCAGACATAATATTTTGCGAGAGAGGTTAAAAACAGAATTTAAATCATTCTAACAGCTTAATCGGGGCTTGCTGCCGGTGTACGCATCGCGGCCCCGTCTGTTGGACGGCGAAATACAGACATTTGATGTTTTCCGCACTAATATTGCTCTTTTTATTGCGAAACAAAAGGCCCGAGGCTTGGCTTAGGTGTTTTTTAATGTCATAGTTGAAGCAGATGACAAAATCACGCAACCTGAGTACAAAGATATGCAACGCATGGAGCAGCATTTCCGATGATTTCACAGACTCACCCCGCCGAAGATAATCTGATTTTTCTTGATGAGCACGATCAGGAAACATCGCCGGCGGAATCTAAAGCGCGCTCCAGCTGGAGAATCATGATCATCGATGATGATCATGATGTGCATTCAGCAACGACGTTTGCGCTTGGCAGCCTTGAAATACAGCACAGGCCATTGAGTTTTCTCCATGCCTACTCTGCAGCAGAAGCACAAGCCATATTGGAATCCGAATCGGACATCGCCATTATCCTGCTCGATGTGGTGATGGAACAGGAAGATGCAGGCTTACAGCTCGTCAATTACATTCGCAAAACCCTGCGGCTGAGTGATGTCCGCATTATTCTGAGAACAGGGCAACCTGGCTACGCACCTGAAATTGATGCGATCCGGGACTACGACATCAATGATTACAAAACTAAATCAGAACTGACCCGCACCAAGCTTTATACCGCAGTCACCTCGGCGATACGCTCTTACGAGCAGATCTGCGACATCAACGCAAGCCGGCACGGACTCGAGAATGTGATTAATGCGAGCACTGAGTTAATGGCACTGCATGGCCTGCCTCATTTTGCCGAGGGCGTGCTCACACAGATCAATAATTTGCTCGGAATTAATGCGGAAGGCTTCATCTGCGCTCGACAAAATCCGCTCAGTAATGACGAGCAAGTTCATGATCTGCACGTCGTCGCGGCAACAAAAGCGTTTTCCGAGCTGCTGGATCAGCCGATTGCAGCGATCAGGAATACCAACGCACTGGACATCATCAGGCAGTCACTCACGGAAGGACAAAGCATCTACGGCAGTGATGCCACCGTACTCCGTTTCAATAATCCTGCCAGAAAAGACTTCACGCTCTACCTTGAAAAAGGTTTGCGCCTCAATGAAATGAACAAGCGATTGCTTGAAGTCTTTTGTAGTAATGTCTCCGTGGGGCTGGATAACGTCGTGCTGACTTCCCGCCTGCACAATTATGCGTTTTATGATGTATTGACCGGCCTCTCCAATCGATTAAAACTACTACAGACCCTCAATGAAATTATCGCGTCACCGCTCAAGAATCACAGTACGCTGTCGCTGATCGATATTGATCATTTTGCTGAGACCAATGACGCGCTCGGCCATCATTTCGGCGATCTTCTGCTGTATTCTGTAGCGCAGCGCCTGATTAATCATTTCGGTTGCGAATGCAAGCTGGCCAGGGTCGGCAGCGATACCTTTGCCCTGGTGGGAGACCAGAAACTAGTTTGCCCCGAAAATATTCTTGCGCTCTTCACCAAGCCGTTTGATGTTGACAATCAGGAAGTACAACTCTCTGCGACGATAGGCTTAATCAAACTCGATGAATACGACGGCGACGGCTCTGAAGCATTAAAAGACACCAATATCGCACTCAAACGCGCGAAGACACACCAACGGGGCGGTTACGAGTATTTCACGCGCAATATGGGTGTGGAAATCCGCGAGCGTGTGCTGCTGATGCATGCTTTGCGCGCTGCATTTGAGCATCAGCGTTTATTCGTTGTCTATCAACCGCAGGTCGATATCCGTAACGGTAAAATTCTCGGCGCCGAAGCCCTGTTACGCTGGAAAACCGATGATGGTAAATTTGTCCCGCCAGATCAATTCATCCCCATTGCGGAATATTCAGGTCTGATTGTTGATATCGGCGAATGGGTGCTGCGCAGCGCCTGCCATGAATTGGTCTATCTGCGCGGCCTTGGTTACACTGATTTCCAGATGGCGATCAACGTTTCTCAGGTTCAGTTCTCTCATCCACTGTTCCTGCAAACGCTCAACAAAGCTCTCGAAGAAACTCATGCCCCACCACAATTCATCGAACTCGAGATTACCGAATCGATGGCGATGAAAGATCCGGAATTACTGATTAAAACCCTGCGTCAGATTAAACAACTTGGCGTCAGTATCTCGATCGACGATTTCGGTACCGGCTTCTCCTCATTAAGTCATTTGCAAAAACTCGATATCGATAAACTTAAAATCGACCGCGCCTTTGTTAATGACATAAAGGAAAATGCCAGCGAGGGCAGCATTGCAAAAATGATCGTTCAGCTGGGTCAGAATCTTGGACTGGCTGTGATTGCTGAAGGCGTGGAAAATCAGATGCAGGCAGATACCTTACTGTCTTATGGATGCAATCTGGCGCAAGGCTATTTCTACACAAAACCGCTGACACGCAGCGATCTTCACGCATGGCTGGAAAGCAGACCTTCTCCCTGAATTTTCAGACGCAAAGTCCGCATAGATAAATTACGGAAGGCGACACACTGCGCAGTCGTGTCGCCTTTTTTTCATTCTGCCACCCGTTTCTGACAGACTATCGCATAACGGTGGCGTGCGGACCTTATTTTTGTCACAGTCTGTCCATCAACAAAAAAACGCTTCTGCGGTGAAAAAGACGCAGGGCACAACGGTACAGCGCAACAGACAGGGAGATCATCAATGAACCCAACAACAACACAAACGATCAAAGATCTGATTGGAGAATTCAGTAACTGGCTGAGCAAACGCTTCGATCAGACCGCAGCATGGGTGACTAAATTATCCTGGTGGAAATTTTTTTTGTTCGCTCTGATCACAATAATCGCCGGTGCAATGCTGCAGGATATGCTGTTCACGTCGGAAGAAAGTGTGGTTGTCACAAAAAACGTACCGGCAAAGAAAGCAAAAAAGAAAGCACAGGTCGTTGACAACGATACCAGCATCGAGATTGATGACACGGGCATCCGCATCCGTAAGGCCAATTCGAACGGCAAAGGCAAGCAAATCGAAATCGATGAAAATGGTATCCGCACCAAAAGCGATATCGATTTAAGCTCCGGCAACTCCCTGCCCGCACCCGAGGCTCCTACCACCCCGGCTGCTCCAGCGACGCCGGCAGCCCCGGCCGCTCCGGGAATACCGCCGACACCCGGCATAATGGAAAAAACGGGCCCGGCAACAGAGGACATCCATATCAAGCTTCCTCCTGATGTCGCCAAAGAAATCAGTGAAGATATCAACAATGCTGTTGCTGATGCAGCCGATGAGGAGGTGCGCAGCTACAAAAAAACATCGTCGAAGTGGTTTGTTAATTTTGTTCTGCTACTGGTATTCGGGCTGTTCGGTATGAAAATACTGATGGGCGGCAAAGTCAGAGCTGAAGAAAAAGCAGAAGAAGCCGGTCTCGCAGCAGAAAGAGAATCCTTACTGCGACAGGTCAGTGAAGCCAAGATGCAGATGATGCAAGCGCAGGTCGAACCACATTTCCTGTTCAACACACTAGCATCTGTCGAGCACCTGATCGAAACTGATCCGCCTCGTGCCGCCGCGATGCAACGGAGCCTGATCAGCTATCTGCGTGCGGTCTTGCCACAAATGCGGGAGAATGCATCGACGACCAATCTGGGACGTGAAGCTGACATGATCAAAGCCTATCTCGACCTGCTGAAAATGCGGATGGAGGAAAGACTCAATGTTGACTTCGTTATGCCAGAAGGCTTACGCAGTGCATCTTTCCCACCGATGATGTTGCAATCTCTGGTCGAAAATGCGATTAAACACGGTCTCGAATGTAAAGCCGAAGGTGGCACGATTAAATTCAGAGCGGAAGTTGCGCATAATAAGCTGCGCGTCTCCGTCACCGATGATGGCCTGGGATTTGGTGCAATGCCAAGTAATGGGACCGGGCTGGGCCTGCAAAATATTCGTGAACGCCTGAAACTCATTTACAAAGAAAAAGGGCAAATGATCATCACGCCGAATCAACCCAGCGGTGTTTGCGTTACCATAGAAATTCCTTATGAATTAGCCAATTAATAATTATGATGCCAACCGCAATCCTTGCCGATGATGAGAGACTGATGCGAGAGCAGCTTCGGTCACGTCTTGAACAAGTATGGCCAGAACTTCAAATTCTGGATGAAGCAAAAAATGGAGAAGAAGCCATACAACTGGTTGAAAAGCACAAACCGGATCTGATTTTCCTCGACATACGGATGCCGATTAAAACAGGACTTGAGGCAGCACAGGAGATCGGTAACAAAGCTCATATCGTATTCATTACCGCCTATGATCAGTATGCAATTCAGGCGTTTGATCACGGCGCTGTTGATTATGTGCTGAAGCCTGCAGATGTCGAGCGACTCAGTAAAACCGTGGAACGCCTGAAATCCCGCTTAAAGAAACACGATCAGCCAGCAGACATGAGCAATATGCTGTCACAGCTGGCGAAACAGATGGGGATGTCGAAACCTAGCTATCTGCAATGGATACAAGCCTCAATCGGACAGGAACTGCGCCTGATTCCGGTTGAGGAAATACTGTTTTTTCAGTCTGATGAAAAATACACCCGGGTTCAGACTGCGAACTATGAGGCACTGATACGCAAACCTGTAAGAGACCTGTCCGAAGAATTGGACCCGGCTTTATTCTGGCAAATTCACCGCTCAACGCTGGTCAATGCTAAAGCAATTTCGGGCGTTGTACGGGACTTGCGCGGCAGGCATCTGGTACAGGTCAAAGGGTTGACGGAAAAACTGGAAGTCAGCAGAAGCTTCGTCCATTTATTTAAACAGATGTAGTGAGAAATGCCCCAGATCAGTTGTGCTATGAATAAAAAAGCGCCCACATCAATGGGCGCTTTTTTCTCAGTTAATACGTTGTCCGTTATAAAATTTTCGTTCCCGCCCACCATGCAATCGAAGCAACGAACGCAGACGCCGGAATCGTTAATATCCAGGCCCAGACGATGTTACCGGCAACACCCCAGCGCACCGCTGACATTTTTTGCGCAGATCCAACACCGACAATTGCGCCGGTAATCGTATGCGTCGTCGAGACAGGGATACCCAGTGCTGTCGCGATAAACAGGGTGATCGCACCACCTGTCTCGGCACAAAAACCACCAACCGGTTTGAGCTTGGTAATTTTCTGTCCCATCGTTTTCACAATACGCCAGCCACCAAACAAAGTCCCCAGACCGATCGCGGTATAGCAGGACAAAATTACCCACCAGGGCGGCATCGCATCCTGCGTACTCGAGTAACCGCCGGCAATCAGCAACATCCAGATGATACCCATGGTCTTCTGTGCGTCGTTACCGCCATGACCCAAGCTGTACATAGATGCAGAGACCAGTTGCAGACGACGGAACCATTTATCGACTTTCATCGGCGTTGAACGGACAAATAACCACGACACCAGCAGCATCATCAGAGAACCAAGAATAAATCCCAGTAACGGAGAAACTATGATAAACGCGATCGTTTTAATCAAGCCGGCAGAGACCAGCGCTGTCGTGCCCGACTTTGCGACTGCAGCTCCCACAAGGCCGCCGATCAGCGCATGCGATGACGAGGATGGAATACCAAAATACCAGGTCACCAGATTCCAGAATACTGCGCCGACCAGTGCTCCGAAAATAACATAATGATCAATTGCCCACGGTTGTATCGTGCCCTTACCTATCGTTGCCGCGACCGTCAGCGGAAACACCGTCACCGCGAGAACATTAAAAAACGCGGCCATTGCCACCGCTTGCTGAGGTTTCAATACCCCGGTAGAAACAACGGTTGCAATCGCATTGGCTGCGTCATGAAAGCCGTTCATAAAATCAAATAGCAGTGCCAGCACAACCAGAGCTGCGACGACATAAATGCTGATTTGTAAAGTCTGCATGAAATTTACTCTACTTTATACAGCTCCCGATTCATCGGGAGCCAGGTTATTCATTTGCGAGAGAGTGACATAGACAGACCCGGCTCAGAGTACTGGCAGGGTCAATATCTGCTGTTAAGCGTTTTCAACGATGATGCCTTCGATAATATTCGCGACATCTTCACAACGATCGGTAACAGTTTCCAGAATTTCGTAAATTGCTTTCAATTTAATCAGATTACGCACGTCCGGCTCGTCGCGGAACAGCTTAGACATTGCAGCGCGCATCACGTGATCAGCATCAGACTCCAGACGATCGATTTCTTCACAGATAGTCAGAATCTCGCGTGAGTTATTCATGTTATGCAACAACGCAACTGCAGCTTTAACCTTCTCAGCACAAGCCAGGCACAACTCAGCAAGACGCTTTGCTTCCGGAGTGATTTCACGGATATCGTAGAGCGAGATCGTCTGCGCAGCATCTTCCTGCAGATCAAGAATGTCATCCATGCGCGTAATCAGTTTATGGATATCGTCGCGGTCAAGCGGCGTGATAAATGTTTTATGCAGCAACTCTATGGTGTTGTGTGTCACTGTATCTGCTTGCTTTTCAACGCTCTCGATTGCATGTACCCTGCTTTCCAGATCATCAAAATTAGTCATCAAAGCAAGCATTTCTTTAGATCCTTTGACACACAGATCTGCATGCTGATTGAATAATTCAAAGAATTTGCCTTCCGTAGGCATCAGGCGTCCAAACATTTTTTTCTCACTGAAATTTGAAACAAATTGGAATATATTTATCAGGATACAAGCGGATTGCACCTGCAAAACTGAAACGACATTTGGTGAATTTCACTCACCGGGTAAAAATGATTCTGTATTACTCACTATCGCCATACACTGACAACGAGCCGACATAATTATCAAACTTAGTATATTCACCGAGGAAAGTCAGCCGGACACTGCCAATCGGACCGTTACGCTGCTTACCGATAATAATTTCGGCAGTGCCTTTATCGGGAGAGTCAGGGTTGTAAACCTGATCCCGGTAAATAAACATAATCACGTCAGCATCCTGCTCAATCGCGCCTGATTCACGCAAGTCTGACATCACAGGACGCTTATTCGGGCGCTGCTCCAGTGAGCGGTTTAACTGAGAAAGAGCGATCACCGGGCAATTCAACTCTTTAGCGAGACCTTTCAGATTTCGTGAAATTTCAGAAATTTCGGTTGCCCGGTTTTCACCTGCGGAATTGGCTGACATCAGTTGCAGGTAATCGACAATGATCAGACCAAGCTTGCCGCACTGGCGGGCCAAGCGACGCGAACGTGCACGTAATTCGATAGAGCTCAGCGCAGGCGTTTCATCGATGTACAGCTGGGCATCATTCATTTTTTGAATGGCATGCGTCAGCCTTGGCCAATCTTCGTCACTCAGTTTACCTACACGCAAACGGCTCTGATCCAGCCGCCCTACAGAACCGAGCATACGCATCGCTAACTGCGCGCCGCCCATCTCCATGGAGAACACCGCGACCGGCAAGCCACTGTCGATTGCGACGTTCTCGCCGATATTGAGTGAGAACGCTGTTTTACCCATGGATGGGCGCCCTGCAACAATAATCAGATCTCCGGGTTGCAAGCCTGAAGTCATCTTATCCAGATCGACGAATCCGGTAGGAACACCGGTAATATCATTCTGGTTATCACGGTTGTACAACTCATCAATACGCTCCACAACCTGCGTCAACAAAGGTTGAATTGCCTGAAAACCCTGGGCACCGCGTGCACCTTCTTCAGCGATCGCAAATATTTTCGATTCAGCCTCATCCAGCATTTGCTTGACTTCCTTACCCTGAGGATTGAAAGCATTACCAGCAATTTCATCTGAAACAGTAATCAATTTGCGTAACACTCCGCGATCACGTACGATTTCTGCGTAACGGCGGATATTTGCTGCCGATGGCGTGTTTTGCGCAAGCGCATTCAGATAGGTAAGGCCGCCCGCCTCTTCTGCCTTGCCCATACCATTCAGCGCTTCGTAGACAGTAATCACGTCAGCCGGCCTCGAAGAATTAATCAGTTTGACAATGCACTGAAAAATAATTCTGTGATCATAGCGATAGAAATCCTCTTCACCGATAAAGTCTGCAATACGATCCCATGCAGCGTTATCAAGTAAAAGACCACCGAGAACAGACTGCTCTGCCTCAATGGAATGGGGGGGGACGCGGATTGCATCAAGTTGTGGATCAGTAGCGGCTTTCATGGCGCGCATTATACCTGCTAAATCGAATTACAAATAAAGACCGTCAATGACAAAGTACGGTGTGTACAACAAAATAAAAATACAAAATTATTTATATAATTTACGCTCAAAATAAAAAAAGCCGGGGTTTCCCCGGCTTTTAAAATTTTTAGCTGACAGCTGATTAAGCGTGCTCGCCAACAACGGAAACGTTCACGTTAACAACAACGTCAGTGTGCAGAGCAACAGAAACAGCATGATCACCTGTTGTTTTCAATGGACCTTGTGGCATACGCACTTGAGCTTTTTCTACAGTGAAACCGGCTTTAGTCAGCGCTTCAGCGATGTCAAAATTAGTCACGGAGCCGAACAAACGACCATCAACACCAGATTTTTGAGAAATCTGGACTGTAGAGCCTTCCAGTTTCTCTCCTTGCGCCTGAGCTGCCGCCAGTTTCGCTGCAGCTGCTTTTTCCAGTTCTGCGCGCTTCGCTTCAAATTCAGCGATTGCAGTTGCAGTCGCACGACGAGCCATGCGCTGTGGAATCAAAAAGTTACGTGCATAACCATCTTTAACACGAACTACATCACCAAGATTGCCGAGATTAACGACTTTATCCATCAGAATAACTTGCATATTTTTCTCCTAATACCTGTCGTCAATTACGCTGTGTGCAGATCAGTGTATGGCAGCAACGCTAAGTAGCGTGCACGCTTGATCGCTGTATCAACTTGACGTTGGTACAGTGCTTTAGTACCTGTCAGACGTGCTGGCATAATTTTGCCGTTTTCTTGCACGAAATCTTTCAGTGTGTCGATATCTTTGTAATCAACTTTTTCTACATGTGCTGCTGTGAAGCGGCAGAATTTTTTACGCTTGAACAAAGGGTTTTGTTGTTGACGCTTTTGCTTCAATTTGCTTTTATCAAATTTTTTACCGAATGCCATTTTTGGCTCCTAATCTAGTAAATGTGCCTGTATTTCAGTGATATGAAATACCAGACTTTTGCTGTTGCGATTTTTGCGTGCTAAAAAACCTGTGAATGCAATCTCTACATCTAAAGGCAACTCATTGAATGTTCCTGAAATGTCACCGGCAGCCTGTGCCGGAATTTCAAATTCAACCAATCGCCCTGTTCCGGCTTCCACCTGCTGAGAACTGTGCATCAGTATCGCAGACGCTATCGGTATCCCAGCCGGCGTGTACCGTATCACTGATTTCTCTAAGATACGTGCCTTCACTGTCAGTTGATTCACTGTTTTTTATACGACCTTTTTCAAATCAAATGAATTAAGCAGCTGGTGCTTCGACGCGTTGCGCTTTAGCTGCGTCTTCTTTTTGAACAGCTTTCATCATTGGAGATGGTGCTGTTTCAGCTTTTTTCATTTTGACTGTCAGGTGACGCAGAACGGCATCATTGAATTTGAATGCTGTTTCCAGCTCAAGCAATGTTTCTGCATCGCACTCAATATTCATGCAAACATAATGTGCTTTAGCCAGTTTTTGAATCATGTAAGCCAATTGACGGCGGCCCCAGTCTTCAACACGGTGAACCTGACCACCGCGTGCAACAACGCTAGCTTTGTAACGTTCGATCATCGCAGGAACTTGCTCGCTTTGATCGGGATGTACAATAAATACGATTTCATAATGACGCATATATTCTCCTTGTGGACAATAAAATAGCCTGCCTCGGCGTCAAGACGAGTGCAGGAAGAGGAAAGCCGACGATGATAGCGCACTTTTTCGTTTTATTCAATCAATTCGGCGCATGGGAACTTTGGCGGCGCAAGATTACATATAATCATAAAATTTTCTTGCACTTCGCATCTCACTGTATAAAAATACAGACTGTTCTTATATACAGCGTAATGACTTACGTTTACACAAAATGCTTAAGCTGACAGCCCGACAAGAGCAGATCCTGAATTTAATCAAAGATGCCATTCAAAATACAGGCTTTCCTCCAACACGCGCTGAAATAGCCTCAGAACTAGGCTTTCGATCAACGAACGCTGCCGAGGAGCATCTGCAAGCACTTGCGAGAAAAGGCGTCATCGAAATAGCTCCAGGAACATCACGCGGCATACGCCTGCTGGAATCAGAGTTATCGAGTCACATTACAGGTCAGCAAACCGCTTCAATGCAAGCCGCACTGCACCAAATCAGCCTGCCACTGGTTGGTCGCGTCGCCGCCGGATCTCCAATACTCGCCTCCGAACACATCGAAACCAGTTACCAGGTCGATCCTGCACTGTTCTCGGCAAAGCCGGATTTCCTACTGAAAGTCCGCGGCATGTCTATGCGGGATGCGGGGATTCTTGATGGCGATCTTTTGGCGGTAAAGAAGACTGACGTCGCGCGAAACGGACAAATCGTTGTCGCAAGAATTGGTGATGACGTCACAGTTAAGCGCTACAAAAAAACCGGGAATTCGGTTGAATTAATTCCCGAAAATCCTGACTATTCAACAATCAGAGTCAGTGAAATCGAAGAGAATTTCTCATTGGAAGGGCTGGCTGTCGGACTCATGCGGAACTGGGTCTGAAACACAGCGAGATTTAATAAAAAAAAGCGCCCGGAAATTCGGGCGCTTTTTTATTGAGGAAAATGTTAATGTTTCATCACTGCAAGATCAGCCTGAGGCTCAGCTGATCCTGCTGCAACGGGAATCTCCGCATCCACCAGAGGTTCAGGCTGTCGTTCTAAAGCAACTTCTAACACTTTATCTATCCAACGCACGGGGATAATTTCCAGTTTGTTTTTAACATTATCCGGAATCTCAGCAAGATCTTTTGCATTTTCTTCTGGAATTAAAACTGTTTTAATCCCACCGCGATGTGCAGCCAGCAATTTCTCTTTCAGACCACCGATCGGCAGAACCTCACCACGCAACGTAATCTCGCCAGTCATTGCAACATCCGCTCTTACCGGGATTCCGGTAAACACAGAAACCAGCGCTGTTGTCATCGCAATACCAGCCGAAGGACCATCCTTTGGCGTTGCCCCTTCAGGCACGTGAATGTGAATATCACTCTTCTCAAAAACGTCCGCCTTGATGCCCAAACGCTGAGCACGGCTGCGCACCACCGTGCGTGCAGCTTCGATCGACTCCTTCATGACGTCACCAAGCGTACCGGTACGTATGACACCACCTTTACCAGGCATCGACACCGCCTCAATCGTCAGAAGATCGCCACCGACTTCCGTCCATGCCAGACCGACAACCTGACCGATTTGGTTATCTTTTACCGCAACACCGAAATCGTAACGGCGAACCCCCAGGTATTTATCCAGATTTTTAGAGGTAATAGTCGCCTTTTTCTCGCTCTTCTTCAGCAACAGCATTTTGACTACTTTACGGCAAATTTTGGAAATTTCACGCTCCAGAGAACGAACGCCAGCCTCCCTCGTGTAGTAACGAATAATGTCTCTGATTGCGCTTTCTGCGACTGCGATTTCCGCCTCTTTCAGCCCATTATTTTTAATCTGCTTTGGCAGCAAATAACGTTGAGCAATACTGGTTTTTTCGTCTTCGGTGTAACCGGAAAGGCGGATCACCTCCATCCTATCCAGCAAAGCCGGAGGAATGTTGTAAGAGTTCGACGTCGCCACAAACATAACATCAGAAAGATCAAAATCAACCTCGATGTAATGATCTGAGAAAGTATGATTTTGCTCGGGATCCAGCACCTCCAGCAATGCCGAAGAAGGATCACCGCGGAAATCCGCCCCCATTTTATCGACTTCATCTAACAAAAACAGAGGATTACGAACGCCAACCTTGGCGAGACTCTGCAAAATTTTGCCCGGCATCGAGCCAATATAAGTACGCCGATGCCCACGGATTTCAGCCTCATCACGCACACCACCGAGTGCCATTCGGACAAACTTGCGATTTGTTGCGCGGGCAATCGACTGACCAAGTGAGGTTTTACCAACTCCCGGAGGTCCGACCAGACACAGAATCGGAGCTTTTAACTTATCCACGCGCTGCTGCACAGCAAGATATTCAAGAATACGCTCTTTAACTTTCTCTAAACCGTAATGCTCATCTTCCAGCACTTTCTCAGCATTCGTCAGATCATTATTTACTTTGGATTTTTTCTTCCAAGGCAAACCAACAATAGTATCAATATAATTTCTGACAACTGTGGCCTCAGCTGACATCGGCGACATCATTTTGAGTTTTTTGAGCTCATTGAGTGCCTTATCGCGGGCTTCTTTCGGCATTTTGGCAGCGATGATTTTCTTTTCAAGCTCATCGATATCCGCCCCCTCTTCTCCTTCGCCAAGCTCTTTTTGAATCGCTTTTACTTGCTCGTTCAGATAATACTCGCGCTGAGATTTTTCCATCTGACGCTTGACGCGACCACGGATACGTTTTTCCACCTGCAAGATATCGAGCTCGCCTTCAAGTTGCCCAAGCAGATGTTCAAGCCTTTTGGCTACACTGAAAATTTCCAGGATCACTTGCTTTTGCTCCAATTTCAGAGGCAAGTGTGCCGCAATCGTATCCGCAAGACGACCGGCGTCGTCAATACCAGAGAGAGAGGCAAGAATTTCAGGCGGGATTTTTTTGTTCAGTTTTACGTATTGATCAAACTGTTGAACAATTGCACGACGCATCGCTTCAACTTCGGAATCATCTTCCTCAACTGCTGCAACTGGCGTCACTTCAGCACTGAAGTGTGACTCAGAATCATGAATCTGGTGAATGCGGGCACGCTGCGCCCCTTCAACCAATACTTTTACTGTGCCATCAGGCAACTTCAACATTTGCAAAATATTGGCTATACAACCAATTTCATAAATATCGTCAGCCGAAGGCTCGTCCTTCGCAGCGGCTTTTTGAGCAGCAAGCATAATGCTTTTACCCTGCTCCATTGCAGCCTCCAAAGCCTTAATGGACTTTGGGCGCCCCACAAACAGTGGAATAACCATATGGGGAAATACAACCACGTCACGCAATGGCAGCAGCGGCAGTTGAATTTGCTCGGTAATTGAAGTAGTTGTCATGGCGCACCTTTCATAAATACTAGTTGGTAATGTTGGCGCACAAGGCTAAAACACAAGCCCATTATCAGAAAAAACAATAAAAAAGCTACGCAGAGAGCTCCTCCGGGTAGCTTTACGGCTGAAGCCATGTTTTTTCTACTTCATTCTACTTCGATTAAAAAAAATGCGGTGAATAACCATAAAAAAAAGGGGATATCTCCCCTTTTTTTGCAAAAACTCAAGCTCCGGACACTTTGGCTTGCTCGTGATAAATAAGCAAAGGCTTAGCACCGTTAGTGATAGTTCCCTCATCAATCACCACTTTTTCAACATTTTGATGGCTAGGCAGATCGTACATAATATCCAACAATGCATGCTCTAGTATCGATCTCAAACCACGCGCACCAGTTTTACGGGCAATCGCTTTTTTTGCAATTGCCTGCAAAGCAGCCGGGCGTATTTCAAGCTCAGTACCTTCCATTTCCAGCAGTTTTGCATATTGCTTAATCAGCGCATTTTTTGGCTCAACCAGGATCTGAATCAATGCCGCCTCATCGAGTTCGTTGAGCGTTGCAATCACAGGCAAACGACCAACCAATTCAGGAATCAAACCGAACTTAATCAAATCCTGCGGCTCCGCATCCTGCATCATCTGACTTGCGCTTTTTTCCGTCTGACTTTTAACGCTGGCTGAAAAACCAATACTGCTACGCTCTGATCTGTCTGAAATAATCTTTGCCAGGCCATCAAAAGCACCGCCACAAATAAACATGATATTCGTGGTATCGATCTGAATGAAGTCCTGATTTGGATGCTTGCGACCACCTTGTGGCGGCACCGATGCCATCGTGCCCTCGATCAGCTTCAGCAGAGCCTGCTGCACGCCTTCACCAGACACATCACGTGTGATCGAGGGATTGTCAGATTTACGGGAAATCTTATCAATCTCATCGATATAGACGATGCCCTTCTGAGCACGTTCGACTTCATAATTACAGTTCTGCAGCAATTTTTGAATGATATTTTCAACATCCTCACCAACATAACCAGCCTCGGTCAAGGTCGTCGCGTCTGCGATCACAAACGGTACATTCAACATGCGAGCAAGCGTCTGCGCCAGCAACGTTTTACCTGACCCGGTAGGGCCAACCAGCAAAATATTACTCTTGGCGAGCTCTACATCATCCTTTTTACCCAGATGCTTCAGGCGCTTGTAATGATTGTAGACAGCGACCGCCAGAATACGCTTCGCGTTTGGCTGACCAATCACATACTGATCTAATAAATCGGTAATTTCCTGGGGAGTTGGCAGCTCAGTTTTCGCGCTCGCTATATTGTCAATTTCAGAAACTTCATCGCGAATAATGTCATTGCACAAGTCTATGCACTCATCGCAAATAAAGACCGAAGGCCCTGCAATCAGCTTCTTAACCTCATGTTGACTCTTTCCGCAGAATGAGCAGTAGAGCAGTTTTTCACCGCTGGAGGATTTTTTATCGGGCATGGTACGAATATGAGAAAAACAAAATAAAGATAAATCGGAACGAAGAGCATATTACCTGCAAAAACAGTTTTCGTCATTGCATGCACAAGATCCTGAAGTACCTGGGAAATCGAATAATTTAGAAAATAAATAAAAAACGCCCGAACCTTTATGGGAACGGGCGTTTATCTAATTCAAGCAGCTTAAGCGCGATGAGTCAAAACTTTATCAATTAACCCGTATTCGACAGCGGCATCAGCCGACATAAAATTATCACGATCAGTGTCTTTGGCAATCTGATCTAAGCTGCGGCCTGTGTTTTCCGCCAGAATGCCATTCAGACGTTCGCGCAAGTACAAAATTTCACGCGCCTGAATCTCAATATCTGAAGCCTGCCCCTGTGCACCACCCAAGGGTTGATGAATCATAATGCGGGAATTCGGTAAAGAGAATCGCTTACCTTTAGCACCTGCCGCCAGCAAAAAAGCCCCCATCGATGCAGCCAGACCAGTACACAATGTCGATACATCTGGCTTAATGAACTGCATGGTGTCGTAGATCGCCATCCCGGCAGAAACGGAGCCGCCCGGAGAATTAATGTAGAAAGAAATATCCTTATCTGGATTTTCACTCTCCAAAAACAACAGCTGCGCGACGACCAGATTTGCCGTCTGATCATTCACCGGACCAACCAGAAAAATCACACGCTCTTTCAATAAGCGAGAGTAGATGTCATAGGAACGTTCACCACGCCCACTTTGCTCTACCACCATAGGCACCATGCCCAGCATATTTGTATCCAACGCCGAATTACGGATGATGCCTGTCATGTGATTTTCCTTTTAAAACTTATGCTTGTGCGTTATTGCCCATCAACTCATCGAAAGGCAGTGTTTTTTCAGTCACTTTCGACTTACCGAGAACATAGTTAACGACGTTTTCTTCTAATACAAGGGCTTCAACTTCTGCAAGGCGATTACGATCACTGTAGTAGTACTTCACTACTTGTTGCGGATCCTCGTAGCTTTGCGCGAAATCTTCAACCTGAGCTTTGATCTGCTCTGCAGTTGCCTGCAAGTTATTAGCCTTGACCAATTCAGCCAGAATCAGACCCAGACGGACACGGCGTTCGGCTTGTGCATTGAACATCTCAATCGGGAATGGAACGTCTTTCACGTTCATGCCACGTTGAGCCATATCCTGACGCGTCATTTCAGCCAGACGCTCGCTGTCCTGAGCGACCAAAGAAGATGGCACATCGAATGTTACAGCCTTCACCAAAGCGTCCATCACGCTTTCTTTTGTTTTCGCTTTAACGCGGCCTTTAACTTCACGCTCGAGATTTTCTTTGATATCAGCACGCATCTTCACCAGATCGCCATCTTCAACGCCGAGCATCTTAGCAAATTCAGCATCAACCTCCGGCAAATGCGCCCATTCCAGTTTCTTCAGCGTAATCGTGAATTCTGCTGTTTTACCGGCAACATCTTTACCGTGGTAATCCTCAGGGAACGCCAATGGGAAAGTTTTAGATTCATCGACTTTCAGACCCACTGTTGCAGCTTCAAACTCAGGCAACATGCGACCTTCGCCCAGTACGAAAGCAAAACCCTCTGCTTTGCCACCAGCAAACTCCACGCCATCGATCTTACCGACGAAATCAACGGTCACGCGGTCACCATTTTGTGCGGACTGGTCTGCGCCGCCATCTCCATGCGCACCTTGCTCACCTTTTACGTGGTAATGCACACGTTGTTTGCGCAGGATATCAATCGTTTTCTCGATCTCTGCATCAGTGACATCAGATTTCACCTGCTCAACTTCAGCTGCGGACAAATCACCGACAACCACTTCCGGATACACTTCAAAAGTCGCAGTGAATGCCAGAGTACCTTCAGCCACACCTTCACCTGTTTTTGGCTCGATGTTAGGGTAACCAGCAACACGTAAGTTGTTTTCGCCAACGGCAGCAGCAAAAGCCTGACCGACTTTGTCGTTCAGCACTTCTGTTTCAACCTGGTAGCCGTATTGTGCGGCAACCATCTTCATTGGCACTTTACCTGGGCGGAAGCCAGGTGCTTTTGCTGTGCGTGCACGCACCTTCAAACGCTTTTCAACTTCTGATTGCACATCAGCGATCGGGAAGGAAATTGTAAGGCGGCGTTCCAATTTATCTAAAGTTTCGACTGCAGTTGCCATGAAAATCGTCCAAATAGTAAAAATTCTGTGGTGCGAGGAGGGGGACTCGAACCCCCACACCATTGCTGGCGTCAGGACCTAAACCTGGTGCGTCTACCAATTTCGCCATCCTCGCGGGATGAGTTATGTTGCATACCGGCACATCCGACGCGCCCGGTACAAAAGCAAAGGGCGACCCGAACATCAAGCGTCGCCCAAAACTAATAAATAGTGGCATTACAACTCCAACCCACTATTCTACTGGATTTTATTAGGCCGTGCCTTATTTTTTTAATGCTTCAAAAAAAACATTTCAGGCAACCATGTATGAGTTGCCTGAAATACCCATCAACGCGGTTTTAGCCGGGCTTTTTTACGCGGAACCATGCTGCATACAATGCAGGTAAAAACAGCAAAGTCAGTCCCGTCGCAATGATCAGGCCACCCATAATAGCGACGGCCATCGGTCCCCAGAATACCGAGCGCGACAAAGGAATCATTGCCAGCACCGCTGCTGCCGCAGTCAGAATGATCGGCCGGAAGCGACGCACAGCGGATTCCACGATCGCAGTCCAGACATCTGAACCCTCCTGAATATCCTGCTCAATCTGATCGATCAGAATGACAGAATTACGGATGATCATACCGAATAACGCAATCACCCCCAGTTGCGCGACAAAACCAAAAGGTCTCTGCAGTACCAGCAGCGCCAGCGCAGCACCGGCAAGACCCAGCGGCCCGGTCAGGAAAACCAGAATCACACGGGAAAAACTATGCAGTTGCAGCATTAACAGCGTGAAAATAATGAACACCACTAAGGGGACATTAGCAGCAATCGATTCCTGCGCCTTACCACTATCCGCCGCAGCACCTGCCAGCTCCACTTTATAACCCGGAGGCAAGGCAGCCTGAATATCTTTTAACTGCGGTGCAATCTGAGCCGATACAGTCGGGCCCTGAATACCATCAACCACATCCGATTGCACAGTAACCGCCCATTCCCGTCCTTCACGCCAGACCACGCCTGGTTCCCAAACCAGTTTGATCGTCGCAATCTGCGACAAAGGAACTGATTTCCCGCTCGCAGTCGGAATATTCGCGTTGCTCAACGCATTCACCGTCGAACGCTCGTCAACTGGCTGACGCACAACCATATCAATCAGTTTATTGCCATCACGGAATTGTCCGACGGTGGTACCGCTCAGAATCGTATTTGCTGCGCGCATCACATTTTGCGAAGTAACGCCCAGGGCCCGTAACTTATCCTGATCGAGGTCGATACGAACAACTTTGACCGACTCGTTCCAGTTATCGTTCACACCGATAGCGTTTGGATTTGCCATCATGATCAGCTTTACCTGATCCGCAATCTCGCGCACCTTCGTCACTTCCAGTCCGGTGACACGGAATTGCACCGGATAAGGAACCGGCGGTCCGTTCGGCAGCAATTTGACACGACCGCGAACCTCAGGAAAATCCTTTTTGAAAATATCAACGATTTTCAAACGCAGCGCCTCCCTTGCCTTTAAATCTTTCGGCAACACAACCAGCTGAGCCACGTTAGTCTGCGGAAAAATCTGATCCAGTGGCAGATAAAAGCGCGGACTACCGGTTCCCACGTAACTCGTCACACTGGAAACACCCTCTTGCTGCCGCACAAAGTTCTCAAACTTTTTCGTCTGCGCTTCAGTCGCGGCAAATGACGAACCTTCCGGCAGCCACAACTCGACCATCAGCTCGGGACGATTTGAGTCCGGGAAAAATTGCTGCTCGATAAATTTAAAACCAAATACACCAAGACCAAACACACCTAAAGTAATGGCGATCGTCAGCTTGCGCCACTCGACACACCAGTTCACCAAAGCGCGGAAACGGTTATAAAACGGTGAATCAAACAGTTCATGATGATGATTATCATTGATGTTATGTGGTTTAACTTTCAGCAACAGATAGCCAAGATAAGGCGTGAACAAGACGGCTGCCAGCCACGAAATAATCAGTGCCAGCGCATTCACGGAAAACATCGAGAATGTGTATTCCCCTGCTGCTGATTTGGCCAGTCCGATAGGCAAAAAGCCGGCTGCCGTAATCAGCGTTCCGGTCAGCATAGGCATCGCGGTTGATGTGTACGCAAAGGTGGCGGCATCAAAACGGGAAAAACCCTCTTCCATTTTGCGCACCATCATTTCAACCGCAATAATCGCATCATCGACCAGCAAGCCGAGTGCAATGATCAGGGCACCGAGTGAAATTTTATGCAGATCGATGTCCAGAATACGCATAAACAGGAATGTAATCGCCAACACCAGAGGTATCGTCAGGCCAACAACAAGCCCAGGCCAGATATCCAGACGGAAAGGCTTGGTATGCAGCCCCAGAGAGAGAAAACTCACGGCCAGAACAATGACCACCGCTTCAATCAGAGTGTGTAAAAACTCACCGACGGATGCTTTCACTGCATCGGGCTGATTTGTCACTTGTTCCAGCTCGATGCCGACCGGCAGCTTCGCCTTGATGGTGCGCACATCTGCTTGTATGTGTTTGCCCAGCTCGATGATATTGCCGCCTTTTTCCATGGAAATGCCAAGGCCGATGACTTCTTTGCCGTTGAAACGCATTTTGTCCTGCGGCGGATTTTTGTACTCACGCCTGACGGTCGCAAAATCACCCAGGCGGAAAGTAATGCCGTTTGCGCGTAATTGCAGGTTTTCCAGATCCTTCACCTTCATTAACGCGCCGGAAACCCGCACCTGCAGGTTATCCGAAGACGTCGTCAGTACACCGGCACTTTCAATTCCGTTTTGTGAACCAATCTGAGAAACAATCGCATCAAAAGGAATACCTAACTGGGAAAATTTCTTTTGCGAGAATTCGATATTCAGTTTTTCATCTTGAACACCGAACAGCTCGACTTTCGACACGGAAGGTATGCGCAGAAATTGCTGACGGACAAAATCCGCATATTCCTTTACTTCTTCATAGGTAAAACCATCGCCCGACAACGCGAAGATAGAGCCATAAGTATCACCGAATTCATCATTAAAGAAAGGACCGATCACACCCGGCGGCAGGGTTGCTTTGATATCGCCTATTTTTTTGCGCACCTGATACCAGGATTGCGTTGTTTCTTTCGGCGGCGTCGATTCTCGTAACTGCAGGATAATCACCGTTTCGCCGGGCTTGGAGTAACTGCGGATACGATCGATGTAAGGCGTCTCTTGCAATTTTTTTTCCAGCTTATCCGTCACCTGGTCCGCCATCTGCAACGCGGTCGCACCCGGCCACATTGCGCGGACAACCATCGCGCGGAAAGTGAAAGGCGGATCCTCATCCTGCCCCAGCTTCCCATAACTGAAAATTCCGCCGAGCAGCAACACAACAATCAGGTAGCGAATCAGCGGAATATGCTCCAGCGCCCAACCCGACAAATTAAAACTTCTTGAAGAGTGGCTCATTTAGAGGCTCCTGCTGCCGATGATGCCACTGCCGACGACGTAACCGGCGGCTTAGTTACGGGAGACTCAGCACCGAGTATGCTGACTTTCTGTCCTGGTTTTAATAAGTTAACACCAGCCGTGACAACCATCTGACCCGGTGAAATCCCGCCAGCAATCAACACACCTTCTCCGGATGTACCTGCAAGCTTCACCGGTACCAGTTTCACTGCTCCGCCACTGACGATCCAGACCGAGGTCTGCCCTTTATCCTGGAACAATGCCGTGGTCGGCAGTTTAAATACTGGAGCAGGATTCGGTGCCACAAAGCTGACATTGGCCGTCATACCGAGACGCACATCTTTTGCTTCCGCAGGCAAACTGACTTTAGCAAGATACGTGCGGGTCGCCGGATCTGCAACAGGCGACAATTCACGCAAGCTCGCCGGCAGCGTCAGGGAAGGATCTGCCCATAAACCTACTTTGATTTCAGTCATCTGCCGTATGCTGTTGATTTTATTCTCAGGAATACCAACGACCACATCCATCTCGCCGGATTGTGCAACGCGGACAACCGGTGTGCCTGCTGCAACCACCTGCCCGATTTCCGCATCAACCCCGGTGACGACGCCGTCGACATCCGAAACCAGTGCTGCATATCCAGCCTGATTACTTTGATTTTTAAAGCCGGCAAGTGCCTGCTCGTAACTGGATTGTGCTGCTTTATAGGCAACCTCTTTACTGTCGAGTACCGCTGCGGCAACGAAATTCTTTGATCGCAACTCCTGATAACGTTTCAAATCTGCCTGCGCCAGATCACGATTACTTTCTGCCGCTGTCAACGCCGCTTTCGCCTGCGTTTGCGCCAGCAACAAGTCCTGCGGGTCAAGTTGCATCAGCAACTGACCACGCTTCACGACCGTACCCAATTCCACCTTACGCTGAATGATCTTACCGCCGACGCGAAAACCCAGTCGTGATTCAATCCGCGGACGCACCTCTCCGGATAATTCAAATGCCGCATCAGAATTCGTGCTGACAGCAGTCACCACGCGCACTGGCCGCACATCTTCTGTTTTTTCAACCGGCTTGGAACACGCTGCCAGTAAGCTCAGTAAGGACAGCGCAGCCAGCGCCCGCAACGAGGACAAACCTGAATGCCGCGTTTTGACACGATGGACAACGGACGAGGCGTCGGCGAACACGGGAGTTTTTAGTGTTAACACAAAAGTTTTCCTTTACTATGCGGACTGAGTAAGACAGCTGACGACGACTGTTTTTTGCGCTCGCCACGACTGTTTAAAATAAATGACTGACAGGTTAGTAATTATAATTAGCACTTACCTGATTGCCAATGACTTTTCGGTCATTAAGAATGTAACGACACCTATGTCCGTTGAACACTACGAAAATTTTCCTGTTGCATCGATCTTACTGCCAGCACATTTACGACCAGCCGTTGAGGTCATTTATGCCTTTGCACGCAGTGCCGATGATATTGCTGACGAGGGCGATGCGACACCGGCGCAGCGTCTGACAGCGATTGGCAGCTATGAATACGAGCTGGACCTGATTGAACAAAACAGCAACAGCAGCTTACCCCTGTTCACGGCGCTGGCTGATGTTATCCAGCAACATCAACTGCCTCTGCAACCATTCCGTGATTTGCTATCGGCATTTAAACAAGACGTTGTCACCACCCGATATGCGGATTTCGCACAGTTACAGGATTATTGCCGTCGTTCCGCCAATCCGGTCGGTCTGATCATGCTGCACCTGTATGGCGCCGCAACACCGGACAACGTCCGCGACTCGGACGCCATCTGTTCAGCGCTGCAATTAATTAATTTCTGGCAGGACGTTGCGATCGACTGGAAAAAACAACGCATCTACCTGCCGCAAAGCGATATGCAGGCCTACCGCATCTGCGAGCAAGACATCGCCAGTCAGAACACTAATGCGGAATGGCAGGCGCTGATGCAGTTCGAGACCGCGCGCGCGCGCCAGATGATGCTGTCTGCCAGCGGGCTGGCAACGCGTCTTCCCGGTCGTATCGGCTGGGAACTGCGTCTCGTCGTTCAGGGTGGTCTGCGCATCCTCGAAAAAATTGACGCCGTACAAGGCGATGTGTTTCATCACAGACCGACGCTCAAAGCGTGGGACTGGCTGCTGCTCGTCTGGCGTGCACTGCGGATGCCCTCAGCAGCGTGATCCGCGCCATACATATACTCCCCCCAGTATCTAAAAACATCAAGTAAATGCGCTGAGATTAGCGGTGTTTTTTGAAAATGATGGGGGAGTATATAAATTATCAGCTGAATTACCTGCCCAACATGAGGTTACAAAAAAAATCTGCCATCATCGAAAGAGCGTAAAGCGCTGACGTATACTGAGGCTAAGCGGCAAAACGCCACTCAGGACATGCCCTTCCCCTCTGCCAACCAAACCGATACCAGGCCTGCTCATGCGAACTTGTATAACGCGAATGTTTCTCCTACTATGCGTTTTCCCACTGAATGCCTGCACTGTGCTTGCAATTGCTGACGTCGCAGCCACGACCACCGTTAAAGTCGGCGGCGCCGTCGTCGGAACCGCAGTGGATGTCACCGCCGCCGGCGTCAAGGCTGTGACAAAGAGCAGCTCAGACAAATAAGCGATATTCATCATCACGCCCAGCTGAAACGGAAAAATTATGCCAACCGCGTTCGAGATCGAACAGCACAGACAGGTACAGACCGCTGCCAAAACCGTATTGCAGCAACTGGCCGGCCTGATTACTGCGGACGACACCGAAAAAAGCATCGCAGACAAAGCACATCGGCTGCTGCAAGCGCAAGGCTATCCGGATACCTGGTATCACTCCTGTCCGGCACTGGTGTTACTCGGCTCGCGCAGTTGTGTTTCGATTTCAGGGCGCGATTATCAGCCCAGCGAAGAACCTGTCGGCACCGATAATCTGGTCACGATCGACCTGAGTCCGACGCAGGACAGATACTGGGGCGACTATGCCCGTTCATTTCCGGTAGAAAATGGCAAAGTCACGCAGAAACCGCAGTTAATTGAATTCAGAAATGGTCTGAACTTTCTGCGGCAGATGCACCAGCAAATGCAGGCACTGGTGAGGCCCCACACCACATTTGGTCAGCTGTTCGACTGGGCCAATATGCGCATACGCCAGAACGGCTTCGTCAATCTTGATTATCGCAACAACGTCGGCCACAGTATTGCGAACGATAAAGATCAGCGTCAGTACATTGATTCCAGCAATGACATTCCTTTGTCGGAAGTCGGCTTTTTCAGCTTTGAACCGTTTATCAGGCTCAAGGGAGGAAAATGGGGTTTCAAACGGGAAGGTATTTTTTATTTCAACGACGCAGGGATACTCGAAGAATTGTGAGCGGCCCGTCATCCTGACAAAATTTATCCGGATATGAGATATGAGGTATCCGGATAAAAAAAGCCCCGGCATTTTTATGCGCCGGGGCTTTTTTTATGTGTACTTAATGCGCTCAGACGCAGTTAACGACGATATTACTTGCAGCATCAGGCTTACTCATGTCTGCCACACCTTTGCCATTCTGCACGGTACAGGTTTGCCCTGTCGGTTGGGTTGCCACTGTCACCTCATAAGGCATGCCATTGAGCAGGCTCCAGCCAAAGCTATAAATCCCGATTGTACTGATGGCCAGGTTATCCGCTGTGGATTTTGCTGTCGTCGTATTCGACAGCGTCAGCGTCTTGCCAGCAGTCAGACCATTCACTGTCACCTTGACCGGTACCGCAGGCACGCAGGAAACCGCGACGTTGTTAATCGCATTCGGATACTTGTTATCCGCCACGCCCGTACCATTCGCGACCGTACAATACTGCGCCGCCGGCGGTATTGCCACAGTCACATTGTAGCGATACCCGCTGACCACATAATTGGTCAGCTGGAATGAACCGTTAGCAGACAGGGCCATCGTCTTGTCTGTACCAACGTTGGTTGCAGGGTTCACCGTATTGTTGTTGAGGGTTATGGAGCCGCCATCAGCCAGGCCGGACAAGGTTCCGGAAACCGGTACATTCGGCACACAAGTCACCACGATGTTATTTAACGCGCCTTCGCCCGTCATTTTCCCAGTACCATTCGCTACCGTGCAATTCACCAGATTTGGCTGTGTGTAGACAACAATAGAATAATTCGCATTGCTTGCCACATTGAATGAAAAAGAACCATCTGCTGTCAGCGTCCGGAAAAAATTCTGTTCATTCATCAGCGTCAGCGAATTCGAGCCCGTTGTTCCCAAGCCCGTGACGGTACCACCGACGGACGTGTAGACGAAGCCACCGCACCCGGCCAGGATCACTCCAAGGCCACCAAAAATTGCCGCAAGTTTCGATTTATTCAAGATGTTTGTCCAAATTTAAAGTTTCGAGTCAAAAGCCAGGCTCTTTTGTGCAGAGCGATAATATAATGCGCCCACTATTATACGAGCTGTCGCGTTTTGAGTTGAGAATTCTGCAATCTGATTACATTCCGATACTTCCATTCTGCGGATGGCAGCACAGTCTGACCATCATGAGGTCGATTGAAATTTGTTAGCATAGCAAGTCCTTTCAACTTTACTCCGCACAGCAACCATTACTTTTTTATATTCCAGCATGTCACCAGACGAATATTGCCAACAAAAAGCTGCAGAAAGCGGCTCCAGTTTCTACTACAGCTTCCTGTTTCTGCCGGCAGATAGACGTCGCGCCATCACTGCGCTCTACGCTTTTTGCCGCGAAGTGGATGATGTCGTCGATGAAAGTACGGATGATATGGTCGCCCGCAGCAAATTGACGTGGTGGCGCAAAGAAATACAGGCCATGCTGGCGAATGTGCCGACTCACCCAGTAACCAGGGCATTATTGCCCCATATGGCGACTTACCAGCTGGATGGCGCACATCTGATGGCCATTATCGATGGCATGGAAATGGATCTGAATCAGACCCGTTATCTCGACTTCTCAGCCTTGCAAAAATATTGCTGGCATGTTGCCGGCGTGGTCGGCATTTTATCTGCCAGCATTTTCGGCATTAGCAATCCACAAACCAAAGTCTTCGCAGAGAAACTCGGTCTTGCATTTCAGATGACCAATATCATTCGTGATGTCGGTGAAGATGCGCGCAAGGGCAGAATTTATCTTCCGGTCAATGAACTGCAACAGTTTAAGGTGACCGCAGCCGATATACTGAATGCCAGACATAGTCAGGAGTTTGAGGCGCTGATGCAGTTTCAGTACGAACGGGCGCAGAAACTCTATGATGAGGCACTGGTATTACTGCCGCCAGAAGACCGCCGCGCGCAGCGTACCGGCTTGATTATGGCGGCGATCTACAGAACGCTGCTATCAGAAATTCAGCGTGACGGCTTTCACGTACTGAATCAGCGCATTTCATTGACACCAATACGCAAACTCTGGCTCGCCTGGAAAACCTATATCCGTGGCTGAAATGGCGAAGCGTGTTAAAAAAATTGCGGTGATCGGCGGCGGCTGGGCAGGCTGTGCGGCAGCTGTCACATTGACGCAGAACGGACATCAGGTCAGCCTGTTTGAGTCGGCCAAAACACTCGGTGGCCGCGCGCGCGGGGTCGAGATTAATGGACTCACTATCGATAATGGCCAGCATATTCTGCTGGGAGCCTATCAGCAGAGTCTGAAATTAATGAAAACCGTCGGTGTTGACCTGAACGCTGCATTTTTACGCTTGCCGCTGCAAATGATTTATCCGGAGCACGACAATGGTATGCACTTCGTCGCGCCACGCCTGCCTGCGCCATTGCACCTGCTGATGGCGCTCTGGAGAGCAACCGGCTTGCGTCGCGAAGACAAACTCGCACTCGCTCGATTTTCATCAACAACCCGATGGATGGGATGGCAGCTCAATACTGATTGTACCGTCACAGAATTGCTGCAACGCTTTGACCAGACCGACAGGCTGTGCCGTCTGATGTGGAATCCGCTGTGCATCGCCGCATTAAACACACCTGCGGAGCGGGCCTCTGCGCAGGTATTTCTGAATGTTTTAAGGGACAGTCTCGGCGCCAGCCGCGCCGCATCCGACATGTTGCTGCCAAGACTGAATCTCTCTGCACTGTTTCCCCAAAAAGCAGCAGAATTTATACAAAGTCACGGCGCTGAGGTGGCATGCTCCAGTGCAATCAAGACAATCAGAAAAGACGATGCATCCCGATGGATCATGGAATCCGCTCAACAGCAAGAACAGACATTCGACGGCGTCATCATTGCCACTGATGCCACTAATGCGCAACGCTTGCTGAGCAACACGGGTTTGACATTGCCGTCGCTGACATACGAGGCCATCACGAGCTGCTATTTACAATATGCAGCGGGAACACGCCTGCCGCGCCCGATGTATGCACTATCAGACAATCCGCAGCAACAGCGCTGGGGACAATATGTATTTGACCGGGGACAGTTGCATGACGATCAAAGCGGCTTATTTGCCATCGTGATCAGCGCTCCGGAAAATCACCAGCAAGATCACCTGTCGCTCGCCAATTCAATCGCCAGCCAATTGGCTGACAGTTTCAGGCGCACCGAACTGGCAAGCCCGCAATGGCATCAGATCATCACCGAAAAAAGAGCGACCTTCAGTTGCACTCCGGCGCTACAACGCCCGCCAAACAGCACGGGCATACCCGGGCTGACATTGGCCGGCGACTATACACAGGGTGATTATCCGGCGACCCTGGAAGGTGCGATCAGAAGCGGCATTCATGCTGCGACTGAGGTGATCAGCAGCCTGCACGATTAAGTTAAACCATCAGCCATTCAATCAAACCGCATCGTCAATATCACGAATGCGGCTCATTGCCTCATCAATCCTATCGACTGCAATGATGGTAAGACCCTCAATTTTTTGCTTGGGCGCATTCGCTTTAGGAATCATCGCAATCGTAAATCCCAGCTTGGCAGCTTCCTTCAGGCGCTCCTGCCCTCTCGGTGCCGGCCGTATCTCACCAGCCAGACCGACCTCGCCAAACACAACCAGACTACGCGGCAAAGGCTTATTTCGCATCGACGAATTAATCGCCAGCAAGACAGCCAGATCAGCTGCTGGTTCGGCAATTTTGACACCACCGACTGCGTTAATAAACACATCCTGATCAAACGCTGCAACACCGGCATGCCGGTGCAACACTGCCAGCAGCATCGCCAGACGATTTTGCTCCAGACCGACAGATAAACGCTTCGCATTCGGTGCGAAGGAGCTGTCAACGAGCGCCTGTATTTCCACCAGTAACGGCCTGGTTCCCTCTTGCGTCACCATGACGCAGGAACCAGCCACCTGTGACTCGTGCTGCGAAAGAAATAATGCCGATGGATTGGATACACCTTTTAAGCCACGCTCCGTCATCGCGAACACACCCAGTTCATTCACTGCGCCAAAGCGGTTTTTAATCGCCCGAACCAGACGAAAACTGGAATGCGTATCCCCTTCAAAATACAGAACCGTATCGACAATGTGTTCCAACACGCGAGGTCCAGCCAGAGCCCCCTCTTTCGTCACATGACCTACCAGAATCATGGTGATATTCATTGTTTTTGCGACGCGCGTCAGTTGCGCTGCACATTCACGTACCTGGGCCACGGATCCCGGTGCTGAGCTCAGTGCATCCGAATAAATCGTCTGAATCGAATCGATCACCACCACTTCAGGCTTATGGTCTGAGAGTGTGTTCAGAATTTTTTCCAGCTGAATTTCTGCCTGCAGAGCCAGCCCTTGCGTATCGAGCGCCAGCCGGTTTGCCCGCAAAGCGATCTGTGCACCTGACTCTTCACCACTGACATATAACACTTTTTTTGTCTTGGTCAGGTTCGACAAGGCTTGCAACAACAATGTGGATTTTCCGATTCCAGGATCGCCGCCGATCAGAACGACACCCCCCGGTACCAGGCCTCCACCGAGGACACGGTCAAACTCATCGATCCCCGTACCAAAACGTGGTACATCCGACGCTTCGATATCCGACAGATTCAGTACCGGGGCCGTTTGCGCAAGGCTTTGATGCTTCCCGGAAAAACGATTACCTGACGCTTCCATGATCGTTTCCACCAAGGTATTCCATTGCCCGCACGAAGGGCACTGTCCCGCCCATTTATTGACGATGCCGCCACATTCGGTACAGGTGTAATTAGTTTTTGCCTTAGCCATAACTTTTCATAGAAAACGAAATAAACACTGATATTTTACTCAGTAATTTCTGATATACATGCTCTAATTCAGCGATCGGGCAAGATTTTCATGGTATAAAGCTGACCGATAACACTTTGTAACAGGCAAACGACAAGCATGAGACGTGGTTTCTATACAATTATGGCGGCACAGTTTTTTTCATCGCTGGCCGACAACGCGCTACTTATTGCCGCCATGGCTTTATTAGTATCCATGCAATCTCCTGGCTGGATGCCGCCTTTACTGAAATTTTTCTTTGCTGTTTCCTACGTGTTACTCGCAGCCTTTGTCGGAGCTTTCGCGGATGCTCTTCCGAAAGGTAAGGTCATGTTCATTACGAATATGATTAAAGTCGTCGGTTGCGCTTTAATGTTTTTTCATGTGCATCCGCTGATTGCGTACGCACTGGTCGGATTTGGCGCCGCCGCATATTCACCGGCGAAGTATGGCATCCTCACCGAATTACTCCCCCCCGAAAAGCTGGTTGCAGCCAATGGCTGGATCGAAGGCTTAACAGTCACTTCCATCATTCTCGGCACCGTACTTGGTGGTGCACTGGTCACTCCGCATATCTCTGCGGCCTTGCTGAGTTTTGATTTCCCTGTTATCGATTTCCCGATTAACACCCCTGCCGAAGCGGCACTCTGCGTCATCACCTTCTTCTATGGCCTCGCGGCATTGTTCAATTTACGCATCCCCGATACGGGCGCACGTTACGCCCAGCAAAAACCTCATCCGGTGCAGCTGGTGTGCGACTTTTCCCATTGTTTTGTCACTTTGTGGAAAGATAAACTGGGACAAATTTCGCTGGCGGTCACAACCTTATTCTGGGGAGCAGGAGCGACGCTGCAATTCATCGTTTTAAAGTGGGCTGAAGAGTCTTTGCAAATGCCGTTGAATAAAGCAGCGGTACTGCAAGGCGTTGTCGCAATCGGCATTGCAATCGGCGCTGTCGCCGCCGCAAAGTTTGTTCCACTCAAAAAATCACTGGCTGTCATGCCTATGGGCATCGCCATGGGATTGGTGGTCACAACGATGATCTTCGTTCACAGCGTCTGGCTTGCCTATCCTTTACTGGTTCTGGTCGGTGCGCTGGCTGGTTTCTTTGTAGTACCGATGAACGCTTTGTTACAGCATCGTGGCCATGTGCTGATGAGTGCGGGACACTCAATTGCGGTACAGAATTTCAATGAAAACCTGTCCGTCTTAATCATGCTGGGCTTGTATGCACTGATGATCTTTCTGGATTTGAATATTCAGGCTGTCATTGTGATATTCGGCGTATTTGTGGCGAGTACGATGTTCATCGTTATGAAAAAACATGATGCCAACCAACGTCAGTTTGATTCACTGGCATTGATAGGCGAACACAAACACTAGGCGTGTCATCTGCTGGTACGCGCCCGATCCCACCAGTCATCAGGAATCAGCATACCGCGGCGGACTTCTCGGGCCATACCATCCCGGATGACGGTGATTGCGAGCAGCAGCGGCGCTGTCGATATCGAAAAATGTGATTTGATCTGCGCAAGCAATTCCTGCTTCCCGAAAACAGCGTCAACTGCCATTTGTACCGGTGCCAGCCAGGCAAGACGCTGCAAAATAACACCTTCACACTCTTGCATGTCCTGCACATCACACAAGGTCCAGATATGACCCCGGCAATGGTGTTCAGACACACCATCAACCGCAGGACCTGACCGGCCAGCTTCCGTATCGCGATAAAACAGCCATCCTTTCACCAGCGCTTGCGAACGCAACAACGGCAACGGTAAAAATTTTTTTGCCGCAGGATGCATGCCGAGACGTAATTGCTGCTGCACTATTTTCTTCATCTTCGCCCCCAGGGTATCTGCCAGATTCGGGCCGAGATAACTGAACAAGTCAGGTGCGCCGCTTTGTCCGGATACAGCACCGGAAAAAAAAAAATAAAATTTTGTCGCCAGCTCCCAATGCACGAGACCCTCGCCTTCCCTGACCAGAAAGTCAAACTCGCCGACGGTATGCGCCTGCTCATCATTCACTTGCAGACCATGTGCAAAAAGCTTCCCCGTCTCAGCTAGAAAAAAAGCAAATAAAATCTCCGCGTACAAACCCAGTCGTTTGGTCGGCGCATGATGCAAGGCCTGATGCAAAGGTCCGGGGTAAAGATCGAGATGACTCAGCCAGGGGTCCAATAGTTGCGGGGATGGCAGCACAGGCGCAACAATCGCACCTCGCCAGACAGGCGACTGCTGGTCGAGTAAGTCGGGAGAGCTTAACAGCCATGCAAGTGCGCGGACATGCGCATCCTTTAAATGACCCCACCGCTGATGAAACTGCGCCTGATAGTCTGGATAGTCTTGCATCAGGCACTGCCTGGCAAAGCTTTGCGGGCAAGGCACAAATCACGCCAAGCCTTACTTTTTTCTACGGGCTTACGCAATAAATAAGCCGGATGATAGGTTACAACCATAGGCACACCATTCAGATGATGTTCTTTGTCGCGCAATTGTGAGACCGGCGTCTCGGGATCGACTCCCAATAGGGCGACTGCTGCAGTTTTACCCAGGGCGACAATCACTTTCGGCTGTATTAAGGCAATCTGGCGCCGCAGATAAGGCAGACAAGCCTGTATTTCTGCGGGAGTGGGCGGCCGGTCTTTGCCATTACTATCTGTAGGACGACATTTAACCACATTAGCAATATACGCACGATCGCCACGCCGGATACCGAGCGCATGCAGCATGTTATCGAGCAACTGCCCGGCTGCGCCGACAAAAGGTTCGCCCTGTATGTTTTCGTTATAGCCCGGACCTTCGCCGACAAACAACCATGTCGCTGCGGTGTCTCCGGCACCAAAAACTGTTTTTGCCCTGCCTTTACACAAACCACAAGCCACACAAGATGCGACTTCGGCCTGCAATGTCTCCCAGGACATTCCAGATACGCTCTCCACGGGCTCAGATACCACGGTCACTGGAGCAGGAGGCACGTCCACCAACGACACAGGAGCAGCAATACCAGCATCCGCCAAAACAACAGCCGGAGGAGTATCAGCAAATGCAGGAGTTACAACTACTGGAGCGGTCTCATCAGACGCATAACGGGAGAGCCACATGGGACCCAAACCCATCGCGTGCAGAATTTTGATACGGGTTGCTTGTTCAGCCGCGTCCATCAACACATCCTCCGCATTACTATTGCATCTTCACGGGTATTTACATCGACAGGATAGTAGGCTTTTCTCCTGCCGATTTCTTCAAATCCAGCGGCGAGATAAACCTCAATAGCACGATAATTGCTCCGCCGGACTTCCAATAAAACCGATGCAAAGCCTTGTTCTTTGGCGTAAATATCCAAGTATTTCAGCATGGCACGGGCATATCCCTGCCCCTGATTTTCCTTGCGGACCGCGAAATTCAACAGATGCAATTCATCCACGACGGGCATCACAAAAAAGTAAGCAAGAATTTCACCGGAATAATCGCGGATGCCAAACGCCTGATAACCGCTTAAAAACGAATCTGTAAAATTTCCCCTGGTCCAGGGGTGTGAGTACACCGTTTCTTCTATCGTCAGTATCTGATCAATGTCTGCAAAACCCAGCTTGACAAAGTTATGCATGTTTTTTCTCTGTACGAAAAAGCCGCATATTATTTCTGCCCCTGTACCAGATTGCGCTCAACAGTAGTCAGGGCAATCTTATTTCTCAGATAGAGCGGTTGCGCCAGTTCGGCTGGAACGTCCTGTTTATTTACCAACGCCTGACTGCCCAGCTCGGCAACCTGTCTGGCATGCGGCATCAGAGAAATCGATGGATACTGACTAAACCGGGATGGCAAAATGACGCCAGTCCCCAGCACAAAACATGGAATACCTTGGTCTGCGCGCGGCAGAATATCATCGATCTTCGCCAAAACGGGCGGACTGAGTTCTTCGCAGACGCCTTCGACGAAACGGTACTGTGCCCAATAGACCTCACTCATACGTGCGTCAAGAACGCAAATCAGATTATCGGCCTTGGCCTCGGTCAACGCCGCCAGTGCCATTGCACGCAAGCTGACAACCGGCACGACATTTAATTCAGCGCCATAAGCCAGTCCCTGAACAATGCCGCACGCAGTCCGGATACCTGTAAATGCGCCCGGGCCGCAACCGAACGCCAGAGCATCACACTCAGACAGCGCAATGCCAGCTTCTGAGAGTAAAGACTGCAGCGCGGGCAAAATACCCTGAGAATGGGTTTGCACGCCGGATAACTCGCGGGAATGCATTTGTCCATCAACAAGCAAAGCTGCTGATGCGAGTTCGGTAGATGTTTCTATTGCTAAAATCGTTGTCATAGCCGTATTTTACCGTGATCACTTCCGGTCCATACTGGATTTCTATCGACATTGAATCGGTTAAAATGACAGAATGAACACACTTATTCAAACCAATGATCTGAAACAGTTGAAAACTCAACTGAACACTAAACACTGGCTGGTGGCCTGCCTTTGCGCTGCCTGGTGCGATACCTGCAATATCTATCGCAAAGCATTCGAAGAACTAATCGCCCGTCACCCCGATAAATGCTTTGCCTGGATAGACATAGAAGATCAGGCCCATCTGGTCGAAGATATAGAAATTGAAAATTTCCCTACCATTCTGATTCAGTATGACGACGAAGTCGCATTTCTTGGAACGATGCTACCCGATGCCTCACAGCTTCACCGGCTCATTACGTCGCTTGAAGAGAGCATGCAATCCGGACCAATCAAACGCAACTCACTCAATCAGGAAGCGCCTGAACACTGGAGCCTTCGCCAGTTAATACTGTCAGACTGATACGAATACTTGCTCATCATATGCTCACATCCGCGTGAGCACATCTTCCATTGCTGCAAAATAGAAAAAAGGGACTAGATTTGCATCTAGTCCCTTGAATCTGGTGCGGCTGGCAGGAATCGAACCCACGACCCCTTGGTTCGTAGCCAAGTACTCTATCCAGCTGAGCTACAGCCGCGAAGAAAAAGATTATAGCACAAAGAAAACCAATATTTAAAGCCCCGGGGACTACTTTTATCCTTCTCGATTCAGCAACCGTCCAGGTTACCCACAAAACACCGCGCGAGCCAGAAAACAGAAAACCGGCGGATGCAAGAAGCGCGGAAAAGAAAAAAGGGACTAGATTTGCATCTAGTCCCTTGAATCTGGTGCGGCTGGCAGGAATCGAACCCACGACCCCTTGGTTCGTAGCCAAGTACTCTATCCAGCTGAGCTACAGCCGCGAAAAACAAAATTATAGCATAGGACTTTTGATTTTATAAGCCCTCCCGCCATTATTTTAGATTTCGACCTGAGCGCCGACCTCAATCACGCGATTGCTCGGGATGTGATAGTAGTCTGCTGCATCACGCGCATTGCGGGACATCGCGACAAAAATGCCCTCGCGCCACCTTGCCATACCACCGCCCGGCGTGGAAATAATCGTTTGGCGGGAAATAAAATAAGAGGTTTCCATAGGCTCAAAAACCAAACCATGAGAAGCGCACAAAGCAAGCGCAGCAGGAATATCCGGTTCATTTTTAAATCCGTAGAACAGATCGATCTGGTAACACGAGTTACCAAGATCGGAAATTTTAATACGATCAGAAAATGGCACCCACGGAATCTCCCTGTTATGCAGCGTCAGGAAAACCACCCGTTCATGCAATATCTTGTTGTGCGACAGGTTATGCAAAAGCGCATGCGGCACACCATCTGCTTCACCGCGTAAGAATACCGCCGTACCATAGACCCGGGTCGGTGCAGAGACGAACAGAGAGGCAAGGAAATCCTCCAGTGGAATTGCATGTTTTTTGAGATTTTCAAACACCAGCTCACGACCACGTTTCCAGGTCAGCATCAGGGTGAAAATAATCAAACCCAGGACAATAGGGAAGTATCCGCCGTGGAAGAATTTCAGTGCATTCGCGGAAAACAAGGAAACATCAATCGCCAGGAAGAAAAATGTCGCAGCAACACACAGCAAGAGATTGTATTTCCAGCCAAAGCGGATCACAAAAAATGTCAGCAATGACGTCACAAGCATCGTCCCGGTATTGGCTATACCGTAAGCAGAAGCAAGATTCGTCGAAGAACCAAAGCCAATCACGGCGCCAACAACAACGAATAACTGCATCCAGTTCGCAACGGGAATATATATCTGACCGATTTCCTTTGCCGACGTATGCACAATCTTCATACGAGGTAAAAAGCCAAGTGAGATCGCCTGTTTGGTCATTGAGAATGTGCCGGAGATCGTCGATTGAGAGGCAATCACCGCAGCGACCGTCGACAAAACCACCAGAGGATAAATACTCCATGCCCCCAGCTGATTATAAAAAGGATTAGTGACCGCAGCCGGATTCAGCATCAGCAGCGCACCTTGTCCGAGGTAATTCAATGCCAGCGCAGGAAACACGATAAAAAACCAGGCGGCACGAATCGGCTTGGCACCAAAATGTCCCATGTCCGCATATAAAGCTTCGGAACCGGTAAACGCCAGCACCACGGCACCCAGGGCAAAAAATGCGCCCCAGTGATGATCGATCACGAAGTTCAACGCATATAAGGGATTAAATGCAGCAAGAATTCCTGGAACGCGGATGATGTTATACAAGCCCATCAATGCCAGAACCGAAAACCACAGCAACATCACCGGGCCGAACATTTTTCCTATCCCTGCTGTACCTTTACGCTGAACCGCGTATAAACAGATCAGAACAATCAGCGTAATAGGAACGACAACCGGTTTAAAACTTGGAGTGGCAACTTCTATCCCTTCCATCGCCGACAATACCGACATCGCCGGGGTAATCACACCGTCACCGTAAAACAGTGACGCGCCAAACAAGCCGAGCACGGTCAGAGGGAAGTAAAGTTTAGAATTTTTACTGACCGATTCGAGTGACAACGCCGTCAGGGCCATAATCCCGCCCTCTCCACGGTTATCTGCACGCAGCACAAGTGTCACGTACTTGAGGGAGACGATGATGATCAATCCCCACAAAATCATAGAGACGATACCAAAGATATTGGCCTGCGTTAACTGCAATCCATGAGCTGGCGCAAACACTTCCTTCATCGTATACAGAGGACTGGTCCCGATATCGCCATAAACTATGCCGACTGCCGCTAAGGTCAATCCTGCCAGGCTGCTTTTCGTTTGATGATTATCCAATTGCGTACCTTGTAATTATTGGTGCGTTGCACAATAGGCCATTCCAGAGGCAAACTCAATAGTCCAAAACAAAAAAAGAGTATATTAAGTGAATACGCAACAGTCGGCGCATAAATAGTCAATGTCTTCAGAGACTACATGCTACCGGCAAAAGAAGATCAGACGCGACACGCGCCAACTCACGCCGGCTGAAATGAAAACAAAAGCAAGCTGTTTCCATCAAAATTCAAACCAGATCAGCAACGATATCAGACCCGGCCCATTAAAACACGTCGCTAATATAGCAGCATGGGGCCGCTGACATCCCCGGCAGGCCGATGCAGATGCACAACATTTCATTGATCCAGTCGCGCCACATCTGTCAGCATGATATTTAATCTAATTTAACCTGCTCCACCGCTTCTGTTCTGACTTCATTAAATCGTTCCAGAGCGGCAATCAGCTCATCAATCGCCTCACTTCCGAATGCCTGCTCAATATATTGATACTGGACATCAATCAGGGGAGCTATTTTCAGCATAAGAGCATCCCCCTGCTCTGACAAACCTATTAATACGCGGCGTTGATCTCCTTTTACATCGCAACGGCGGATCAGATCCAGCTCTTCCATGCGCTTGAGCACGCCGGTCATGCTAGGACTGGAGATCTGGCATAAATCACATAATTCACGTGGTTCAAGCTGTCCGCGCTCATCAAGCACGCGAAAAATCCGCCACTGCTGATCCGTCAGACCAAATCGACTCAATATAGGACGAAAGTGACTCATCAGATTTGCGCGAGCCTTCAAAAAAAGTTGCGGCAGATTCCGGTAGGCAATCCTGTGGTTCATATTGACTCCATTCAAATTCATTATTTTTAATAATTTAAAGCCATTGTACAGATTGACTTACTAATATATTAGTGTTTTAATTCACTAACATATTAGTATTTTTACGGGCTACCGGTGAAACATTCAACACATTGGGAAAAATCATGATAGTCAGGGACCGTCCGTCCGGCTTTCGGTTATTTCTCATGTTGCGTGGTTCGGTATTGCCAAGAATACTGCCAGCCCTGACCATCAACATACTGATTGCAACCCTGGTCACGCTTTCGCATGGCGACTTGTTCAAACTCAAGATCACGCTGACGACCATCCCGTTCACCCTGATCGGCTTGCCCCTCTCCATTTTTCTCGGGTTCCGGAACAACACTGCGTATGACCGCTTTTGGGAAGCGCGCAAACTGTGGGGAGAGTTGTTGATCAAAAGCCGCAACCTGTCGCGTCAATGCCAGAGCCTGATCGCTTATCCGGTCACGGCACTCGCGTCCAATGGGCTGAACGATATCCGGGTTCGCATGATTTACCGGGCAATCGCTTTTTCCTATGCGCTGAAAAACTTACTGCGCGATTTACCGGGCGAAGATATGCCGCAATGGCTGACTCCCGAAGAAGTTCGCTTGCTGCAGACATCTCAAAACAAACCTGATTTTCTGATCAATCGTATGGCGCTGGACTTGCAGCAAAGTATGAATGAAAAGCGTATCGATCCGTGCCTCGCGGCAAACATCGATACCACTCTGTCTGCCTTTACCTCCGCTGCTGCCGCGTGCGAGCGTATTAAAAATACGCCCATCCCCTTTTCTTACTCATTACTGCTGCACCGGACAGCCTATATCTATTGCTTTCTGCTGCCTTTCGGACTGGTGGATTCCATCGGCTTTATGACACCTTTTGTGGTGGCAATCGTTGCCTACACCTTCTTCGGTTTAGATGCGCTTGGCGACGAAATCGAAGAGCCCTTTGGTCTGGATGCCAACGACCTGCCTTTGGATGCAATCTGTCGTGCGATAGAAATTGACTTGTTGGAGGCGATACAACACCAACCACTCCCCGCCCCGATGCTACCGGTCAGCTACCGGCTGACGTAGGGCATAAAACAGATACAGATTCAAGTAACACCGGCAACAACAACCTGATCGGAGAATCAGGACATCAAAAATATAAAGTAACTCCCCCATCTACTTTTCAGAGACAAAGGAACATGAAAATGCATGAAGCCCAACAACAACGGATACGTCTTCCAGAATTAAGAAACCGCATCACAACGGCTGAACATGCAGCCTCCTGGATAGAAGATGGAATGACAGTGGGCATGAGCGGTTTCACACGGGCGGGCGACGCAAAAGTAGTTCCCCTTGCTATTGCTGAACGGGCGAAATCTGAACAACTGAAGATCACCCTGATGACTGGTGCGTCATTGGGTAGCGATGTAGATAAAACCCTGACAGAAGCGGGCGCCATGACACGCCGAATGCCATTTCAGGCAGATCCGACATTACGCTCAGCCATTAATCGCGGCGAGATCATGTATGTCGATCAGCATTTATCCGAAACCGTCGAGCAGTTACGCACACGCCAGATCAACGCGATTGATGTCGCCATCATTGAAGCAATCGCCATCACCGAAACCGGTGCAATTATTCCGACCACCTCCGTCGGTAACAGTGCGAGTTTTGCGATTCTGGCAGATCAGGTCATCGTCGAGATCAATCTCACTCAATCAATGGATCTCGAAGGTCTGCACGATATTTTCATTCCTAAGCACAGACCGCAACGGGAACCGATTCCTATCATGTCAGCCAGTGACCGTGTCGGTACCACCGCCATCATGATCCCGCCAGAAAAAATTGTGGCAATAGTCATTACCGAAAAAGCCGACAGCGCCTCGACCATTTTGCCGCCAGACGAAGAAACAGCGCAGATCGCCGCCCATCTTGTTGAATTTTTCAAACAAGAAGTCAAAGATGGCAGACTGACCAATAGCCTGATGCCCATGCAGGCTGGCATCGGGACGATAGCGAATGCTGTGATGACGGGCTTCATCGACAGCCCATTTGAACATTTGCAAATGTATTCGGAAGTGTTGCAGGATTCTACATTCGATCTTTTTGATGCCGGAAAACTGGACTTTGCATCAGGCTCATCGATCACATTGTCGGCACAGAAAAGTCAGGAAGTATTTGCCAATATCGGCAAATACAAAGATCGCCTCGTGCTCCGTCCGCAAGAGGTCAGCAATCATCCCGAAGTCATTCGCCGTCTCGGTATCATCGCTATCAACACCGCTCTTGAAGCTGACATTTACGGCAATGTGAACTCCACACATGTACTCGGCACACACATGATGAACGGTATCGGCGGCTCGGGTGATTTTGCCCGTAATGCCTACCTGTCAGTCTTTGCGACCAAAGCAATTGCCAAGAACGGCAAAATATCTAGCATCGTTCCTATGGTTACACACGTGGACCACAATGAACATGACGTCGATATTATCGTGACCGATGTCGGCCTCGCCGATCTGCGCGGATTAGCACCTCGCGAGCGCGCACAGAAAATCATTCAGAACTGTGTAGCTGAACCCTATAAACAAATGCTGCTGGATTATCTGGCGGAGGCAGAACTGCGCGGTGGGCAGACACCACATGTGCTGGAAAAAGCATTTTCCTGGCACACACGTTACCGTGAAACGGGCAGTATGCTGGAACAGGAAGTGGCGTTGAAAGCCGTCGCCTGAGCTGATAATTAGCAGAGATAAGCGAGACGTGCAGGCAACAAAATACCCCTGCCTGCACGTTATCCAAAGCATGACCAACGCGTGCTCTAAGGATGCACCTGCACGAAAAGTCCTTACACGGTACTCCAGCCACTGCATCGCCCATCCTCCCTTGTAACACCCACCCTGCTTCTCGCGATATGTATATGCCTATCCGGTCAGCAGCTGCAACTGCACTGACGCTGACGCCGCATGCACACAGTCGGCCTTGAGCACGCCCTCCCACCCTCAATGAATAAGCGCCCTGCAGACCAAAAAGCTGCCACGAGGCTTATTTTTAGCGGGTACCACAACTGTTAACTGATGCGACGATGTCAAAGCGTATCTGCAGAAACACTTGCTCTGCGCTTGCGGCAGATATGCTCTTGCAACATATGGGTAGACGATGCAGACCCGGTTATTCCCCCATATGTGCTCAATCATGGCAAAATCTGTCTGTGATGCAATATTTTCATCTTCCATGTCAACTTCAAAAATACTACTGATTGATGATCACAGCTTGTTTCGGACCGGGCTGCGAGTCCTGATTTGCAACGGTTCACAGGATATCGGCGTAGTCGAGGCGGCATCCCTGGAAGAAGCCATGCGGATTGCGCCGGCCGAACTTCATTTGATTTTGCTCGATATCAAATTACAGGGGCTTAACGGACTCGAAGGCATCGCTTTGCTCAAGAGGAGATGGCCACGGGCACCTGTCATTGTTCTGTCAGCCGACGATGCGCCTGATACTGCACAGCGGGCGCGTGAGCGCGGAGCGCACAGTTTCATCTCAAAAAGTGAGGTGGCAGAGAATATTTTTGCTGAAATCCGCCGGGTGCTGCGCACCGCAGAAGAAGATGTGGCAACACTGGTACACACGCAGGAAAAGGTCAGAACAAACTACACAAAGCCGCTGCTGACCCCGCGTCAATACGAAGTGCTTGATCTGGTCTGCCAGGGCTTATCGAACAAAATGATCGCCCGCCGACTTGATCTCTCCGAAAATACGGTGCGCTGCCACGTACAGGTGGTACTGACGACACTGCAAGTATCAAATCGCTCTGAAGCCGCGTTCGCCGCGCGCCGCAAAGGTCTGGTGAACTGAGTGGTAAAAATGTACGGCGTTGTCGAGGACAATATTCAGCGCGAGCTGCAATTATTACTCATGAAAAATCTCGGCAGCTCTGCCGTGCCGGGAGTACTGGTCGCGTTGATTCTGTATCTGACACTGAAAAATCCCGGTAACGAGACTGGTCTGGCAATATGGCTGATCGCCGTCAGTTCATCGAAACTGTTTGATGTCTACGACGCGAAACGCATCATCCGTCGCGGTATATCCCTTGAGCAGACGGCTGCATTAAAAATACGGCTGATACTTCTGCACGCGATTGATGGCGCGGTATGGGGCTCTCTCGCGTGGCTGAGTCTGCCTGCTTCCACCAGCGCCGGCAGCGTGCTGATATTAGCCGTACTGGCAGGTATTGCCGCCAACTCGATGTCGATCTTGTCACCCGTATTACCGGTATTTGCGGCGTTCGTCGTATGTGAGCTGGGTTCGATTGTCTACACGGTTATTTCGCTCAACGATCCGGCTTATTGGGCGATAGGTGCAGCGGTGGCACTGTATGTCGTGACATTACTGGGACAGGCATATAACTCTTCGCGCACAGTCAGAAACTCCATTCAACTCCGCTTCGATAATCTGGATCTGATTCGCCAGCTGAGTACGGCATCGGAAAAAGCCGCAAAGGCACTCGCATCAGCAGAGCGGGCGAACGCTGAGAAATCACGCTTCCTCACGGCAGCCAGCCATGATCTCCGGCAACCTATCCACGCTCAGGGTCTGTTTCTTGAGGTATTGCAGACAACGGATTTATCCCGGCATCAGCGCGAGCTGGTCCACAGCATCAGCCTTGCGACCACCGCTACGACCGAAATGCTGAACACCCTGCTCGACTACTCACGTATTGAGGCCGGTGTGATTGAAGCACAACCCAAAGCGTTCCGATTACAGAGTCTGCTCAGCAAAATAGAAAACGAGCTGGCACCACTGGCAAACAATAAAGGCCTGCTCTACCGAAGCCCCGAAACTCATTATGTCGTTTATTCCGATCCTGCATTAGTTGAACTGATTCTGAGAAATCTGGTATCGAATGCAATCCGCTATACGCATCATGGCGGTGTGGTGATCCTGTGCAGAAAACGCCAGTCCAGACTGAGCCTGGAAATCTGGGACAGTGGCATCGGTATCCCATCTTCGCAATTTGAAAATATTTTCAGTGAATTTCAACAACTCGGAAATAGCGAGCGCGACCGGCAAAAAGGGCTGGGACTTGGACTGGCAATTGTCAGAAAGATGGTGAATTTACTGGGACTGGAGTTGCAACTCGCCTCTCGCCCGGGACGAGGCAGTGTATTCAAATTAAGTCTGCCTCTCACACAAATTGCTGTTCTGGCAGATGACATCAGCACAGTGGCACAAAAAATACAGCTATTGCATGCACATATTTTAGTCATTGATGATGATGCGATAGTACGTCAGGCAATGGCTCAACTGCTGACTGAATGGGGATGCGACTGCGATCTTGCCGAGTCTGAAGAAGAAAGTCTGGCACTGGCGTGTCAGCGCCAGCCTGACCTGATTATCAGCGATTACCGTCTGCGCGATCATTGTAAGGGAACGGATGTGATTCGGGCGATACGCAATGCCTGCAACGCTGAGATACCCGCTATTCTGGTGACAGGAGATACAGCACCGGTACGTTTGCGCGAAGCGGCGGCAAGCGGCCTGCCACTGATGCACAAGCCGGTATCACCCACCCTGCTCTATGCGGAACTCTCCGCATCACTGGAGCGTAGTAAGCAGGTGACTATCATACGGCATGGATAGCCCCTGCTATTTCGTCAAGCTTTAAGAACGGACACAGGTAATAACCAGATTATTCGTACCAAACTGAAAACCACTCACTGCAAATCCGAATGCTTCGACCGCATAGGCACCCGGTGTACTCGGTGAAGGATCGGTTGCCCAAATGTTTGCCGGTGTCGATGGCCATCCATGCGTACCCTTCACACCGAAGGTGTCAATCGAGATCAGCTCTGCGACTTGCGGCATACGCCAGCCCGTCAGATTGCCAGTTGTCAGTCCGGCACAAAACGCGTTACCGTCAGTCCAGGTATAAGTTTTAGAATAATCCGGCGGCGTCCAGACCACTCCGTTTCTCGCAAAAACGTTACTGCTGATCTGAGTCACATGTCCGACAAAAGCAGTGACCATGAAGGTATTATTGCCAACATATTGCAGCAACACGGAATCTCCCTGAGCACCGGATAAGCCACCACCGTTGACTGCTCCGGTTCCAGCCATATTCTGTATAACACTCTGATCAGCATTTGGTATCAGCGCCCAAGCACTCATGCCTATCACCTGCACCTGGTCACCGATAGCCGGTGAGGCCGGCAAAATAATCGCTACCCCTGTACTACTATTACTTGCGATGTATCCGGAGTTTGTTACCGCCTGCACCGTCGCATCTGTCGAGGTCACCCAGCTCAGACGCCCGGAAGGACCCGCCGGCCCCGTGGGACCCGTTGGCCCGGTTGGACCTGTTGGCCCTGTCGGCCCGATTGGACCTGTGGGTCCAGTTGGCCCCGTGGGTCCCATCGGTCCGGTGGCACCATTACATACATAGGTCGTCGAAGTCACCTCACCAGCGGCGAGAATGCCATCCCGGTTCAGATCCAGACCAAATGTAATTTTACTGCCGCCATTGGTGCAATTAGCACCGGCAGGTTCAGTCACCGTTGTTACAAGAGTCGCTAAACCATCATTGCCAGTCGCTCCGGTTGGCCCCGTGGCCCCGGTAGCTCCCGTGGCCCCTGTTGCACCGTTACATACGTAAGCAGTTGTGGTGACTTCTGATGGCTGCAAAATACCATCGTTGTTTGTGTCAAGACCAGACTGTATCTGATTACCATTCGCAGGGCAGATGTTGACAGCAACACCGGCAACAATTTTGACCAATGTTGTTAATCCATTCGTCCCGTTAGTACCGTTTTTACCGTTAGTACCATCGCTACCGGCAAGTCCATGACAAATATACGAAACTGAAGTCACTTCTGCGCTGTCCAGAATTCCATTGCCATTGGTATCCGCTCCGGAACTGATTCTGGAACCACCACCGGGGCAATTATTCCCGGCTGGCTCAGCCGTAGTAGCAATCAAGGCGTTAAAACCGTTGAGCCCGTTCTTGCCATTGGTACCGTTAGTCCCGTTAGTACCATTGGTTCCATTCGTACCATTGGCGCCATTGCAGACAAATTGGGTATTACTCACCTCACTCTGATCAAGAATACCGTTGCCATTTGTATCAATGCCTGACTGTACGGTAATACCACCATTCGGACAGGCAGTAACAGGAACGCTGTTTATCGTCGCATATGCAACGCTGTTTCTGGCGATGATCTGAGGCGTTGCCGGCGTCAACGATGACGTATCGGTAGCGACACTACTGCTACTTCCACCACCACAGCCACTGAGCACCACGGCAGCAACCACAACGGCAAAAAAACTTTTATTAACACGGATATAAGGTCGGTTTATCAAATGAATTCTCCCTGTGCACTTTGAATGCCCGCCAATGATGCGATAGCAACTGCCGGGGAGTTTCTCTGAACCAGATTGCAATCAGGCACTTCTCTGCTCTACAACATGACGAACGATAAATAGCAAGATGATAATGCTCAAAATAAGTGAAACATATAGTCTGATTGGACTATGAATATGCCCGAGCGAAGAATACGGACACCTGACAGACAGATCAAACTCCCGTGCATTACCTGTGAGCCGCGTTAAGCAGCAATCAAGCGGTAAGCAACATCAACTAACGGCCAAACAGTAAATTCACTTCAGGCGGCGATAGCAGAAACACAGAAAACAATGTCTGCATCTCTACTTGCATCCTAACGCACACCTAAATAGCGCCGCTCCTGTACACTTCCGGCTTTAATGTTAAATAGTCTCTGGTATGCGTGGGAAATGGTCTTCACTGAAAACGAGCCTCGCCTGGCTCAGGACTTTTTTACCTTCCGGCATGAGCATCAGTCATCTCGAGCGTCTGCGCACCTGCGCCGGAATGCTGGCGGGATTATTGCTGACAGGGCTGACAACCCAATTCATGCTCGGCTCAGTTTTCCACGTTCCGATGTTACTGGCACCCATCGGGGCCTCCGCAGTATTGTTATTCGGCGTTCCTTCCAGCCCGCTGGCACAACCATGGCCTGTTGTCGGCGGCAATGTGATCTCAGCGCTGGTCGGTGTCACCTGCGCACATTTTCTCGGCGTTTCCATGGAAACGGCAGCAATTGCCACCAGTCTCGCGGTCGGAGCCATGTTTCTCTCCCGCTGCCTGCATCCGCCCGGTGGCGCCGTCGCACTGACAGCCGTAATGGGCGGCCCCGTTATCCTCAGGCTGGGATATGAATTCGTTATTTTTCCAGTGATGCTCAATTCCGTGCTGCTGATGCTGTTTGCACTCGCATATAACAATGCAACAGGCCGGCGCTATCCACATACATCCCAGCCGGATCACAGCAATACCCATGGCACAGCAGATACACGTCCGATTGATCGTCTAGGCTTTGCCCCGCGGGATCTTGATGAAGTATTGCGGCAATACAATCAGGTATTGGATGTCAGTCGAGATGATCTGGAGTCATTATTCCTCCAAACTGAGATGCACGCCTATCGCCGGCGTTTCGGTGAAATTACCTGCAGCGACGTGATGTCCAGGGACGTGATTACAGCAGAGTTCGGTACCACACTGGAAGAAGCGTGGACATTATTACGCCAGCACAGAATCAAAGCATTGCCAGTCACCGACCGCGCCCGCCGCGTAATTGGCATTGTGACTCTGGTGGACTTTATGAAAAATGCCAATCTGGATGTCTATGAAACGTTCGAAGAAAAGCTGCGCCAACTGATACGCCGCACCCGTGACCTGCATTCCAGCAAACCCGAAGTCATAGGACAAATCATGACGCAGCCGGTTAAAACCGCCCGTCACGATATGCATATCGTAGAACTGGTACCTTTATTGTCCGACAAAGGCTTGCATCATATCCCCATCGTGGATGACGAGCGACGCCTGATCGGCATGTTGACGCAATCAGATCTGATTGCCGCACTGTATCGCGGCAAACTGGCAGATACAGAAATAAAAACAGCGGGCTAAGTACCTGCATTCAATGACGCAGAAAATCCAGGTCCCGGAAGGAAATGACATTCAAGCTCACTTACTGAGCATGCCAGAAAAAGAAAAAGCCCTTGAAATTCAAGGGCTTTTTCAGTGTTACTGGCGGAGACGGTGTCCGCTTATCTAGCGTCCAACAAAGTTCATTAAAGTAAATAATTTCTTTTAATATCAAAGACTTAAATAATAACAATATCCAAAGATGGCTTGCAAAGCTTTAGAAAATCCAATATTCTATGTGGGACAAGATGTTGGACAAAAAAGGATAACTGCAATGCCCAAGAAAGCTAAAGAACTGTCAGCCTTGGCTGTATCGAAGTTAAAGACCGAAGGCCGTTACGCTGTTGGTGGCGTAGATGGTTTGCACCTTCGTATCGCAGGAGCTTCACGCGCCTGGGTCTTACGCTTGTCGGTGGGAACATACATCCAAGTTAAGGGCAAGGCTACCATTCGACGGCGCGACATAGGTTTAGGCAGTTATCCTGAAGTCTCATTGGCAGACGCTCGCGAGAAGGCAAGAGATCTGCGCAAAAAAGTTCGCGACGGAATCGACCCTCTCGAAGAACGGAACGAGGCGAAGCGACTAGCCAAGCAAGAAGCAGCGAAGACAAAGACCTTCGAAGAATGCGCCAATGCTTACATTGAGGCAAACCGTTCAGGCTGGAAGAACGAAAAGCATGTTCAGCAATGGCAAAATACGCTTGCAACCTATGCCTTCCCCAAAATAGGACAGGTTCCCGTCGATGCTATCGACACCAACTTAATTTTAGACGTATTGAAGCAGGAAACTGGCGAAAACAAGGCACAACTGTGGCACGCTAAGACCGAAACCGCAAGTCGCCTTCGTGGTCGCCTTGAGTCCATCTTGGATTGGGCCATATTTCGAGGTTATCGATTAGGCGAAAATCCAGCACGCTGGAAAGGTCACCTTGAACATGATTTGCCAGCTCGCAGCAAAATTCAGAAGGTCAAACATCACGCTGCATTACCGTACACAAAGCTTTGTGAATTAATGCCAGAATTAAGTAAAAGAAAAGGTTATTCAGCACGAGCACTGGAATTTTCCATTCTGACCGCTGCTCGGTCAGGAGAAGTAAGGGGTGCAACTTGGGACGAACTCGACTTTTCAAGTCGTATATGGACGGTTCCCGCCGAACGAATGAAAGGAGGCAAGGAACATCGTGTGCCTCTTTCCAACGAAGCTATAAAGTTGCTGGAAGCCCTGCCCCGCATAGTCGGTAACGATTACCTTTTCCCATCATCGCTCGGTGGACAATTATCAGATTCATCTCTTACTGCCGTTCTGCACCGCATGGGATATAAACTGACGCAACATGGCTTCCGTTCAACGTTCCGCGACTGGGCTGGCGAAACAACGGGATACCCGCGCGAAGTCTGCGAACATGCATTAGCCCACAAACTAGCCGATGGCGTAGAAGCGGCTTATCAACGCGGCGACATGTTAGTGAAGCGCGCCGAGTTAATGGCCGATTGGGCACGGTACTGCAGCGTTTCCCCGGAGAATCCGAAAAAGCATAGCTTGGACATCGTATAAAGAACTGGTGAATGGCATTAAAGCTCTGATCTGTAAATGCACAGCACACATTAGCTTCAATCGATATTTCGTCTGCCATCAGATGAATGTCTTGCTGCCCGCGTCTTCTGACTTTGATCTGCTCTCCAGCCAGATATTCCACTGGCGACTGATAGCCAAGTGTTGAATGCTGGCGGGTTCAAGTATAAAAGACTTCAATATATTAGAAACTGGCAGCCCTCATTCAGCATGGGTTTCATAACGCTTGCCATGATAGCATTCGTTCTAAAAACCGTTAAACCAGCTCTCGGTTGGCGCATTGTTCCAACAATTTCCTTTGCGGCTCATCGAACATGTCATGCCGAATTGCTTGAGCTTGTCCTGAAAAACATGGCTCGCACTGACTGCCACGATCCAAATGGACAATCTGACCCGCAGGTAGATTTCTCTAAGCAAGCGCCATTTATAATGGTGCTCAGACCAGTTTTGCCGACATACCGGGGGCCAACGACCAGCCAACTACTTTGCGCGAGTAAAGATTCAAGAGCCCCGACAGATAAAGCCATCCGCTGCGCGTGCGAATATAGGTGATGTCGCTGCCCCGGGCCGCGTTCGGCTGTCCGGAATGGACGGCGCGATTGAGAATATTCTCCACCATCGACAAATCATGCTTGCTTTCTGAGGTGTAAATGAACTTACGCTTCCAGACAGTTTGCAGACTATAGTGTTTCTCATCAGGCGACGTACTTGGTAGCGGACTGCGCGCATCTCTTGCAGCTCCAGGCTGGCTTACAAGCGTCGACAGCCATAGGTCTTGCCGCTGGCCATAAAGGCCGCTTGCAAATGGAGACTGGTGGCGCACACCGTTGCCAGGAGCGCTTGACGTTGTTGCGCCGTTTAGTAGCCGATACGGGTAATGTCCAATGCCCGGCATTCCTGACTGACTGTAACGGCCTCTTTTTGTAACTACTGAACTAGGCGATAGTTCATTTCAGTTCGCAGACAAAGCAAAGAAGACCGACGCTTTTTTTAAGATTTCTAGTCTAAGCGGATTTCCCGTTTTTTTGCTTCCAGCTTACTCAACCTGATCTGGTAACTTGAAGCCGGCGTCAAATGTTCTGCGTTTCTTGATCATACGGTTTTCCTCTATAGGTAAATTATTCACCTATTTCGGTGTCAGGGTATATTAGACCACTACACTTTCTATTGTTGCTGTTCAACACGGAGCCAAATACAAGCGGATTAACCGGGTAGAAACACAATACCGTACGCGCCCGGCGCTGCGCTAAGAGTCAAGGGCAAGGAAAGGTTTCATTCCACTCCCCTACCAAAAGTCGATTAATGATTTGGCGACAGGTTACACTGCAACTCCCTGGCATCCTGATGGCTGCGCAAGGTTCAGTCACGCACTCTTCTTTTTGGCTGACGAAGTCTTGTCTTTTTTATGTACGCGAATTTTCTTGTTGTCTTCAGAGTATTCGTAAGAGTAGATACGAGCTTTTTCAGCGACGGTATCATTTTTCAGTTTATCCAAAGCGCTGCAAATACCTTGTTTAAAGTTGTGTTTCGTTCCTGTATATCCAGCAAGTTCTTGGAGATAATCAAAACTATACTCATAATTTCTGTCAGAGTGGCTAGCATAAAAATTGGCAGTCCACCCCAAAAGCCCACGATATGAGGCTGTTTTCATATCGACAGCGGTCCAAGCACCAACACCAAACAATTCAGCAATATTTTCGCTAACTTGAATGCACAATTCATCACTGCCCTTGCGTTCCTCGTCGTTATCACCGAACTTTACTTCCAGCATTGAACCGCTGAAGTTCCAATGATCATGTCTCACACTCAGCCTTACACATTGAAGACGAAGCAAGCTTGCAAGAATGGATTTGTGGGGATTGACACCATAGCTGACACCCGTCCTCTTGCAGAACTCGTAGAAAGTGGTCCTGACGAAATCGTTAGACCCCACCGCAGCCAGAGGGCGCTCGCGGTAGTAGTCGAGGCAAGTTGAAAACACTTGGCGGTCTTTTTGACACAAGTGAGCGCCAGTCAGAACGATGCTAATGTTCCCGAGAGATGCCAATTTTACTTCAGTGCAAGATTTATTTATTTCGCGGACACCAGACGAATCTTTCCTTTGCTGCACTCCATCTTCTGTTGAAAAAAGAGCAGATCGCAAGAATGAACTAGGAATACCACGGCACCCTTCACTCCAGAGCGGGAGGTAGACAGCACTTCCCTGCTTGACGGCTTGAGTTATTCGAGCATTGTTCACTTCATTACGAGTGGCATTTTTAGGCAAATTCAAAATCGCCGGCTTTTTATTTTTATCTTTCTTCCTTTTTTCGCTTTCGATGTTTTCTTCGACAAGTAAAATTAGGCTTTCGAGCCTGTCTTGACTTAAAGGAGTGCCATAAATATAACTGGTATTAACAGATCCTGTAACCCTCCCGTAAAATCAAGCCATGCATAACTAGAGTTCTTGAGGCAAACTTATATGCCAAGGGAGAACAGAAATGCGTAAGAGCAGATTTACAGAGACACAGATCATAGCGCACTTGGAAGCTGGCGGCCAATCAGTTTGCCATCATGTTTGGCGAACGCTTCACCAACGCGATTAACTAAAACCCGGCCCCGCACACACAGAATTTCTTACACGTCCCATCGACCTGCAACTGTGTATTGTCTTTGGTGATACACACTTGCGGTGGCACATCCAGCGGGATTTCTTTGAGTACGTGTTTATACGCAATGCGATCAATGAAAGGCACGACGATATTCAGCCCCGGCCCCAGCGTAGTGTGATATTTACCCAAACGTTCGACCACCCATGCGTGCTGCTGGGGCACAACATTAATTGTTTTGATCACAAACACAATCGCCAGCACCAACAGCACCAGAGCTACGCTACCTATTTCCATAGAGTCACCTTATTTTTATTAAAAATTCACTAAAAAAGTCTGTAATTTCTGCACTGCTTACGCAGGCTTCACTATCAGACGACTACCCTGCACTTCGTCAATCACATACATCCCAGGATAACCAGCAGAGTGCTGCAACTCCACATCCCACATTGCACCACGATACATCGCGCGCGCTGTGTACTTGCCATTTCCCTGATCCTGCCAGTCCTGCACCTGCAATGTCTGGCCAATATCCATATTCACGTTCGGATCGTGCGCAGCATTCTTGTTTCCTTTCCAGCCGTATTTGCTGTTGTGTAATGCCAGTGTCGCCAGGCTGCCTACCAGCGCAGCGATTATCATCTGCGATGACGTTGACAGTGTGAAAACAGCAGCAATTGCACCTGCTGCCAGCCCGACAGAAATCATCAGCAGATAAAAAGTGCCGGTAAATAATTCAAGTATGACGACCAGTCCGGCAATGACGGCCCACATCATCCATGGATTCATTTTTTCTTATCTCCTTTTTTATTCGAAAGTGATTGCTGTTCTGTTAAGGCATTGCATTGTGATTTAATACAATAAAAGAAACATCGGTAATATACATGATAATTTACCCATAAAAAAAAGCCCTTGCAGGCAGACGATGGCAAGGGCTTTTTTAAAGATCAGTGCGAAGTTGATTCATTGTATTTATCCAGCCTGTGATGCATCAGGGTTCAGTCAAAGACAAACAAAGGGCAACACGAAAAAACGCGAGAGAACATCACTGTTCATCTCGCGTTTCAGCAACGAAAATCAGAAAAATTTACTTGGTCACCGCTGCCAGTTTTTGCCAGGTATCAACGACGGAATCCGGATTCAGAGAAATCGACTCTATGCCTTCTTTCATGAGCCATTCAGCGAAATCCGGATGATCGGATGGTCCCTGACCACAAATACCCACATACTTATTCAGCTTACGGCAGGCTGCAATCGCTTTCGACAGCAAAGCACGGACAGCAAGATCGCGTTCATCGAAATCCGCTGCCAGTAACTCAAGACCGGAATCGCGATCCAGACCCAGTGTGAGTTGAGTCAGATCATTCGAACCGACAGAGAAGCCGTCAAAGAATTCAAGGAATTCTTCTGCCAGAATCGCATTGGAAGGGACTTCACACATCATGATCAGACGTAAGCCATTTTCACCACGTTTCAGTCCGTTTTTCGCAAGCAGATTCACGACTTTCTCTGCCTGCCCCAGCGTCCGTACAAATGGCACCATGATTTCGACATTAGTCAGCCCCATATCATTGCGCACACGCTTCATTGCCTGACATTCCATCTCGAATGATTCATGGAAGTCGGAAGCCAGATAACGCGCAGCACCGCGGAAACCTAACATTGGATTTTCTTCATCAGGTTCGTAGCGAGAGCCACCAATCAGCTTTTTGTACTCATTGGATTTGAAGTCGGACAAGCGAACGATGACTTTTTTCGGCCAGAATGCGGCCGCAATGGTTGCAACACCTTCTGCCAGTTTATCGACATAAAACGCTCTTGGCGATGCGTGACCGCGCGCCACAGATTCAACGGCTTTTTTCAAATCAGCGTCAATATTCGGATATTCCAGAATCGCTTTCGGATGGACACCGATATTATTGTTAATGATGAATTCCAGACGAGCCAGACCAACACCATCATTCGGCACCGACTGGAAATCAAACGCCAGCTGCGGGTTACCGACATTGAGCATGATTTTCAACGGCAGTTTAGGCAGATCGCCACGCAATTCTTCCGTTACTTCAGTTTCCAGTAAGCCGTCATAGATCTTACCTTCGTCACCTTCTGCGCAGGATACCGTGACTAATGTACCGTCTTTCAGTACATCGGTCGCGTGACCGCAACCAACCACCGCTGGTACGCCCAGTTCGCGAGCAATAATCGCCGCATGGCAGGTACGACCACCACGATTCGTCACAATTGCAGAAGCGCGTTTCATGACCGGTTCCCAGTTAGGATCAGTCATATCCGCAACCAGAACATCGCCCGGCTGTACGCGTTCCATTTCAGAAGGATCATGAATCACGCGCACACGACCCGCGCCGATTTTCTGACCAATCGCACGACCGGACGTCAGTACAGTACCTGTGCCTTTGAGTTTGAAACGCTGCTGCGCATCGCTCGCGTTTTGCTGCGATTTGACTGTCTCAGGGCGTGCCTGCAGGATATACAACTTACCGTCACGACCATCTTTGCCCCATTCGATATCCATAGGACGGCCGTAATGTTTCTCGATAATCACCGCATACTTCGCCAGTTCAACGACTTCGGTATCGTTCAATGAATAACGATTACGCATTTCGACAGGAACATCCACAGTCTTGACCGAGCGACCTGCTTTGGCTTCGCCGGTGAACTCCATTTTGATCAGCTTGGAACCGATATTGCGGCGGATCACCGGCAACTTACCTTGCTCCAACATTGGTTTGTGCACATAGAATTCATCCGGATTCACGGCCCCCTGCACCACGGTCTCACCCAAGCCATAGCTAGAGGTGATGAATACCACATCTTCAAAACCAGATTCGGTATCGATCGTAAACATCACGCCAGAAGCACCAAGATCGGAACGAACCATGCGCTGCACACCTGCCGACAGCGCAACCTCTGCATGTGTGAAACCTTTATGGACACGGTAGGAAATCGCGCGGTCATTGTACAAGGAGGCAAATACATGTTTCATCGCTTCCAGCACATTATCGATACCGACCACATTCAGGAAAGTCTCTTGCTGACCGGCGAAAGAAGCATCCGGCAAATCTTCCGCTGTCGCGGAAGAACGCACAGCGAAAGACATTTCTGCAGTCGAATCAGCAACCAGACGGTTGTAAAATTCTTCTATCTCTTTTTGCAAACGTGGCTGAAAAGGCGTTTCCGTAATCCATTGACGAATCTCTGCACCCGCTTTTGCCAGTTCTTTCACATCATCAATATCGAGATGTTCAAGACGGTCAGCGATACGTTCTCCGAGCGAGCGCCCGCCATCGACTGAATAAGATAAAAAATCACGAAACGCTTGCGCTGTGGTCGCAAAACCACCCGGAACCCGGACACCTGCAGAAGCCAGCTGGCTGATCATTTCGCCTAAAGATGCATTTTTTCCGCCGACGGATTCGACATCCGTCATTCGTAAATGCTCAAACGAAGCAACGTAAGTTGCCTCGGTATTTGCTGCGTTGGACATAACAACCTCTTTTGATGGTAAGAAATCCTTGCTAAGTACTGCTTCGTCGCTGGGCAGATTTTTGTTATTCTTGGGGCTAGCGGCTTTTCATATCCTGTTAACGCATTTTACATTGTGTCTCGCAAAATTGAGCGGTATGGCGAAATAAATTGCCTACTTTTTTGTTCGATCCTTATGTCCAAATTTTACTAAAACTACCAAGATCACCCCTATGCCTGATTTCTCCAACCCGAATTTACCACCGGCAAACCGCACTGTTTACTTCATTTCCGACGGAACAGGAATTACCGCCGAAGCATTCGGGCATTCTGTTTTAACCCAGTTTGACCTCAAATTTCGTCAGATCCGCCTGCCATTCGTTGACAGTGTTGATAAAGCGCATGATGCAGTACGCCGGATCAATGATGCATACACACTGGATGGCAATCGGCCTATCGTATTTTCCACGCTGGTCAAAAAGGAACTTGCCAACATCATATTTAAATCCAAAGGTTTACATATGGATTTAATTCAAACCTTTGTTTCCCCTCTGGAGCAGGAATTAGGGGTGAAATCCACGCATACGATAGGCCGCAGCCATAACATTACAGACTCGGAAGAATACAAGAATCGCATAGAAGCGATTAATTTTTCACTCACCCACGACGATGGTCAATCACACAAAAACCTGGCCGCTGCCGATGTGATTCTGGTCGGTGTGTCACGTTCGGGTAAGACGCCGACCAGTTTATATCTGGCGATGCAGTACGGTATCAAGGCTGCAAATTACCCTCTGATACCCGATGACTTTGAACGAGGGAAAATGCCTGGTGCGCTTCCGGAATTCCGTCATAAATTATTCGGACTCAGTATCTCTCCTGAACGACTGTCTGAAATTCGGAATGAGCGCAGGCCAGGAAGTAAATATGCGTCGCTGGAAAATTGCCGCTACGAAGTCAACGAAGCTGAAGCGATGATGAAACGCGAAGGCATACGCTGGCTTTCTTCAACAACCAAGTCTATTGAAGAAATCTCGACGACTATTTTGCAGGAAATTAAAGGGGATAATAAATTGTATTAATGACTCGTGGGATCGCCCCCGGTCGTATGTCTGCAATGTCCCGACTGTCAGCTGGGACATTTATATCAGCGGAAAGATTGTTGGCGTACCTGCTCAAAAAAACAGACAGCAGCACTCGCGGCAACGTTTAATGACTCGATGGCGGCTTGCTGTGGAATGGTGACAGTCATGTCTGCCAGAGCCATCAGGCTATCGGAAACACCCTGCCCCTCATGTCCGAACAACCAGATCAGCGGTTGCGCAAGGTCTGCCTGATAAATCGTGGTTTCTGTATGCGAACTCGTGCCAAGAACAGGAATAGCAGTATTTCTCAAAACTGCATTGAGATCGACATTTTCAAAAATATTTAATAAAAAATGTGCCCCCATACCTGCACGCATCACTTTCGGCGACCATGCAAATACAGTGCCGGAACTACAAAAAATATTTTTAATTCCGGCAGCAGCGGCACTCCGTAAAATCGACCCCATATTTCCCGGGTCTTGCAAACCATCAAGCGCAACTGAATTCTCCTGAATGAGCGCTGGCAACACTGGGCTCGGCGTACTAATAATGAACATAATCCCGACCCCATGTTCAACCTGACTGATCGCCTGATATAGATTAGCCGGCAAACTGATGCACTGAATGTGCGCTGATTCGCACGCTTCAAGTAATTGATACACTTCGGGGTCGCCTAATGCTGCCTCAGAAACGATACACAACTCAGGCGCGCCAAGATGCTGTTTGTAGGCTTCACACAGATGTACGCCGTCAAGCAAAGTACGCCCGGCTTTGCGTCTGACCTGAGAACTGGTCGCTAATAATTTCAATTCTTTATACAGAGAATTTTCGCGCGAAGTAATTTGTTTCATTTCAATAAAGCCTTCACAGGCGCATAGGATTTACGGTGAATCGGTGCAACACCATGTTCTCGTAATCGTTCAAGATGTAATGCGGTCGGGTAACCTTTATGCTGATCCAGCGCATACTGTGGGTAAGCCAGATGCAATTGGTACAGAACATGATCGCGCGCCGTCTTTGCAAGTATCGAGGCCGCAGAAATTGCAGCCACCTTATCGTCGCCCTTCACGATCGCCTCGGATCTGACTGGCATTACGGGGCAACGGTTACCGTCAATGAGCGCAAGTGTCGGTGTGATGGCCAGACCTTCAACCGCACGGCGCATGGCAAGCATGGTTGCCTGCAAAATATTTAAATCATCAATTTCCTGCACCGAGCATTCGGCGACTGACCACGCCAGCGCATATTTTTTGATTTCTTCAGCGAGCGCATCCCGCCTTGTCTCGCTGAGCTTTTTCGAGTCACGTAAACCTTCAATCGGATGATCGGGATCGAGAATCACTGCAGCCGCCGTAACGGGACCAGCCAACGGCCCTCGCCCTGCTTCATCGACTCCGCATATCAACTCACCGTCATATACAAACAAATCTAAACTTTCTTGCATATCAAGCCTGAAAAAATGCCCCTAAAGCATTCCGGTCTAAAAAGTAATGACAAATCTCTTGTGCCGGATGACCATCTTTTTTACCAATCAATACCGGCACCAACTCATCATACAACGCAAGCAATTCCGCATCGGCATCCACATCAATGACTTCAACAGTAAACGGGGATGCCGCAGGGTATGCCTGCAATTGCTCCAGCATGTCATCACAAAGATGGCAGTAACTCCGTGAATACAATGTGAAAGCGATCATAAATTCAGGACATAAATAAGGTAGCGCATTATAAGTCCAGTACCGTGCAAACCATAAAAACACGGTCTATTTTTATAAAAAAAGCTGCTCGTTTAAGAGAGCAGCTTTTTTTGACTGACCGGTTTTAAGCGGCTGGATTACTTCACTTGTGGCTTAATAGGGATGAACTGCGAGATATTTTCACGACGAACCAGAACAACAGCGGTTTTTTTATTGTCCAGTTTTGCCACCATGCTGGCGAATTGTTTTGCATCTTTCACGTCAACATTGTTCAACGTCAGAATAATATCTCCCTGCATCAGACCAGCCGCGGCCGCAGCGCCCTCCGCCGCTTCGATCACAACGCCACCCGCAGGCAATTCTTTTTTCTGAGCATCACTCAAATCACCAACGGCGAGTCCAAGGAAATTGATTTGCTCTTTCTTCGCTTTTTTATCAGCTTTCTGAGCAACTTTATCCTGCTCCATTTCAGCAACAGTGATTGTCATTTCCCGAATTGCGCCTTTTCTCCAGACGGTCATTGTCGCTTTCGAACCTGGTTTCGTCGAGCCTACAATACGTGGCAGATCAGTGGATTTTTCTATCGATTGTCCATTGAATTTCAAAATCACATCGCCGTCCTGCAATCCTGCTTTTTCAGCGGGTGTCCCAGATTCGATTCTGACCACAAGAGCACCCTGTGCTTTCTGCAAGCCGATGGAATCGGCCACATCTTTAGAAACTTCACCTATCTGCACACCGATGCGGCCACGGGTGACTTTGCCACTGCCTTTCAACTGATCAGCGACGCGCATTGCCTCATCAATCGGAATCGCAAACGAGATCCCCATGTAACCGCCGGAACGGCTGTAAATCTGTGAATTGATACCAACAACCTCGCCGCGCATATTAATCAGCGGACCACCTGAGTTACCGGGATTCACTGCAACGTCGGTCTGGATTAATGGTAGGTAATCGCCAGTGTCCCTAGCCTTTGCCGAAATAATGCCAGCAGTTACTGTATTGTCCAGGTCAAAAGGAGAACCGATGGCAATGACCCATTCACCCGCTTTGATTTTGTCCGAATCGCCGATCGTCAGTTTCGGCAACTTCGTTCCTTCAATTTTCAATACGGCGACGTCGGTACGCTTATCGCTGCCAATGACTTTTGCCTTGAATTCACGCTTATCTGTCAATTTAACGTAGACATCGGTAGCACCGTCAATCACATGCGCATTCGTCAGTATGTAACCGTCCTGAGAAATGATAAAGCCGGAGCCAACGCCGCGAGGAACTTCCTCCTCCTGCTGAGGAGCGTGTTTACGTCCTCGTGGTACCGGTGCCTGTTTTGGAATTGGCATACCAAAGAAGCGGCGGAAGAATTCCTGCATCTGCTCATCCTCAATTCCATTCATGCCCTGAGCCTGTTGCAGCTTTTCGGTTGTACGGATATTGACGACTGCAGGTCCGGTCTTTTCGACTAATTCAGTGAAATCAGGTAAACCTGTGACTGCAGGAGCTGCCTGTGCGACAGGCAAAGCATTCACCGCTGCTGGCGCCACAAAACCCACGCAGGCACTGAGCGCTATCGTGGTAATCATTTTTTCTAAGGGAAAAAGTTTTTTCGTTTTCATGGGTCACTCACTTACTTAAGTTATCACTCAGGTTATCACTTAGATTTTTACTTAGACTTAAACTCAATCGAATTCATCACTTTTTGAATCGCTGCCACAGGAACTTCACCAACGACAGTCAGCCAGTACGCTCCCTGCCGCTTTCCCATGATCGTCATTGCACCCTGCTGTAAACTACCTTCAGTACGGTTCTCACTATCAGGCTCGATAAATACGGAAATCGCTGCCAGGCCATCAGAAAATATCATTTGTATGACCTGATGCGAGACGCCTGACTTCCCCCCCGCCGACGCAGGAGGGGCAGGTATCACCCGCTTCATTTCTTTGATTTTCCGGAATCCTGCCGGTAGTGATCTGACGCTCCAGCCGGAATCGATATTGGATTGCACCGTTAAGTTTTCAATATGCCAGCGTGAGATATTTTGAAAACTGGGCTTTAATTTATTTTTATCAATGTCGTTCAGCTTCAACTCTGTAAAAGCAATCTGCTCAATCACTTCATTTTTGGAGTTCACAGTCTGAGCACGCAACAATAATCCGGTCTGCTTTTCGGCACAAAGACGATATCCGTAACGATAAGCATCTTTCGGCTGCAATAAATAAGTCTGACATACCAGTCCTGCAACGCGGTTCAGATCAGCCTTTTTTATGGAGTAGTTCTCAGGTAATGAGTATGCATTCTGAGTCAGCAAGGCAGGGAAAACCTCTTGTGTGACGTTTTTTTCAATCTGAATTGTTTTGCTGTCTGGCAGATAACAGGATACCTCGTCACCTTTACGGATATATTCCCGCGGCTTGCCATCCAGGATTTCCAGCTTTTCCAGCTCCCCCTGCTGATCCACATAATGTGTGATCTTGGAGGTTCTGATCTGACTCGCTTGCTGGTAGACAAATGTACCTGAATAATTCAGATTCTGAGCTGAGTCTTGAATTTTCTTTAATACTTCCTGTGCAGCCTTCTGATCCTCTGTCAGCGACGGCGATGCCGCATAACCCGAGCGGCCAATGACACACAGACTTAATAGTAAAACTGCACTTCGGAAACGATAAAACAACATAATCCTTACTTCTCCGCTGGGCTGGAAACTGCGTTTGCCCGTGTTACGTACTGTGTGCCCGCACTGATCGCCGGAGAAAACTTCTGATGTGCAATCAGATAACTATCAATTCTCGGGTCACGCAACATTTCTATCTGCGTCCCTTGGGGTTCGTTCACTGATTTCGGGAGATCCGCCGACGGTCCGATTTGCGCACCATTTTGCGCCTGTGCTGGCAGATCGGCAGTGACTGATGCTGATGCCAGTTGCAGTTTATTTGCTGATACCGGCGCGGCCGCCCCAGACATTTGCACTGTCTGCATCTGCGTCTGATTTAACTGCAGCCACTGCGGCAAAAATACGAAGGCAAACAACGCGGCGACAGCTGCGGTTGCAACGGACATATACGAACGCAGATACTGCGGTTTATCCGACTCTTTCGCTTCATTCCTGACGTGCATTTTCGGCATCAGAATAACAGGTTCACTGGCAAAACGAGCAGCAAAACGCTGATTAAAATCGGTGCTTAACGGAGTAGCAAGATCATCTGAGCGCAGGACATCACCTATCCGGTGATAAAGTTCCCATGTATCTTTGCTTTCAGTCGAATCCAGATCGGCAAATATTGCATCCAGAGCGGCATTATCTATCTCGCCATCAAGCAATGCTGATATGTTTTCGTTTTTACTGGTTTCAGTCATCATAGTTCTACTTAAGTCACGCCTGTTCAATTCATTTTCTGCTATCAGATCACCAACGCTGATCCAGATTGGTTCCCAAAATCGGCCTCAACCGTTCCGCAATTGCCTCGCGTGCACGGAATATTCTGCTACGCACAGTGCCAATCGGGCACAACATGACATCGGCAATTTCATCGTAACTCAATCCCTCGATCTCTCTTAAGGTAATCGCATTTCTCAATTCTTCCGGCAAAGAAGACATCGCAGCATTCACCGTTTCTGCAATCTGTTTACTTGCCAACAATGATTCCGGCGTATTGATATCTCTTAGTCCGTCAGCATCAACAAAAGTTTCAGCCTCATCGACATCGGCATCGGTTGAGGTCGGTGCCCTGCGCCCCTGCGTAACCAGGTAATTTTTTGCAGTGTTGATACCGATACGGTAAAGCCATGTATAGAAGGCCGAATCGCCTCTGAAATTGGGTAAAGCCCGATAAGCTTTTATAAATGCCTCCTGCACGACATCTTCAGCCTCAGCCTGATCATAGATGAGACGAGACACGAGCCGCATTAGTTTCCGTTGATATTTGGAAACCAGAAGCTCAAATGCCTTTTTATCTCCACGCTGCACGCGTTCAACCAATATCTGGTCTATCTCGCGCTCTGTCGTCACTCAGTCATCCTGTTTTTTAATTAATCTTATTTTTAGTTTAATCTGTACTGCTGCAACCAGCATAAATATCCGGCAATAAGAGTATCAGCCCTGATTAAAAGTTCCCCACCCGGCTATTATTGTCAGCACTACGCTTAGTCTGATGTCTGATTATCCATATCAGAGCCACCCGCAACCGATGAAAGGCTAATGGGTCAAGAGAATCAGGCAAGACGAGAATGCGGTAAATTCTGCCACTATCAAAAACAAAACTTAATGCCATCACATGCTGCCAAATGATGCAACTCCGGTGTAATTTAACACGTGCAGAGGTATCGCCGAGTCCCATCATGCCAAGTTTAATTTCGCCGGTTTTTGATATATTCAGATCGACAATCGGTATTTTCGAGATCACCATAATCAGCGAAAGACTGCTCATCACTGCAAAACCGAGCAGCGCAGATAAAAGGTAGGCAAACGATAATTCTCTGTTTGACAGAAATATATACCAGCCTGTGTTTGCCAGTATCACCATCATGCCAAGCAAATATCTCAGCCATATCGATGGTTTAATGGTTACTCTGAGAGATATCGTCATATAAATAAAAAAGGCACTTCATTTCAAAGAAACAAAGTGCCTTTTTTTAATTTGCTGATGAATTATATTTTTGCGAAAATCAGAGTTCCGTTTGTGCCGCCAAAACCAAACGAATTCTTCATCGCATAATCAATTTTCATGTCCCTTGCTACATTTGCACAGTAGTCGAGGTCACACTCAGGATCCTGATTGAAAATATTAATTGTTGGCGGTGACACCTGATGATGCAGTGCCAATACTGTAAATACAGACTCGATACCACCGGCGCCACCGAGCAAGTGCCCGGTCATCGATTTAGTGGAGTTCACCGTCAATTTATATGCGTGATCTGCAAAAGTCGCCTTAATCGCGTCCGTCTCGTTTTTATCACCTAACGGAGTTGATGTTCCATGCGCATTCAGATAATCAATCTGATCCGCATTGATACCCGCATTTTTCATCGCGTTAACCATACTGCGACGTGGTCCGTCCATGCTAGGCGAAGTAATGTGATAAGCATCACCGCTCATGCCGAAACCAACAACCTCAGCATAAATTTTTGCACCGCGCGCCTTTGCATGCTCATATTCTTCCAGCATCATGACACCGGCACCCTCGCCGAGCACAAAGCCATCACGGTCTTTGTCCCACGGACGCGAAGCAGTAGCCGGATCATCGTTTCGGGAAGATAAAGCACGGGCTGACGCAAAGCCACCCAGACCCAAAGGAGAAATCGTTGACTCTGCACCACCAGCAATCATGGCGTCAGCATCACCATATTCAATCATACGTGCCGCCTGGCCTATGCAATGCAGACCGGTTGTACACGCTGTAACTATCGCCAGATTTGGCCCTTTCAAGCCATATTTGATCGACAAGTTACCTGAAATCATATTGATAATCGATGCCGGCACAAAGAATGGACTGATGCGGCGAGGGCCGCGTTCCATTAAGGTTTCTTTTGTTGTTTCGATCAGCGGCAAACCACCAATACCAGAACCGACGATCACACCGATACGCTCGGCATTCTCTTCGGTAACAACGATTCCGCTGTCCTGAAACGCCTGCATCCCCGCGGCAATGCCGAAATGGATGAAAGTATCCATGTTACGAGCTTCTTTTGCCGGAACATAATCCTCGACATTGAAGTCCTTCACTTCTCCAGCAAAATGCGTGGAAAAGGGAGTTGCATCAAATTTGGTGATCGTAGCGATACCAGATTTGCCGGCTTTTGCAGCATCCCACGCTGTAGCAATCGAATTGCCAATAGGCGAGATACATCCAAGTCCGGTTACAACGACACGACGTTTAAGCGTACGACTCAAGCGCTTCTCCTGGATTTAAAAACGTGGTAACCGAATTACGCCTTAACGTGTGCAGTAGCGTAATCAATCGCTTGTTGCACAGTAGTGATTTTTTCAGCTTGCTCGTCAGGGATTTCCATTTCGAATTCGTCTTCGAGCGCCATTACCAGTTCAACTGTGTCGAGGGAATCAGCACCCAGATCATCAACGAAAGAGGATTCAGTTTTGATGTCAGCTTCAGCGACGCCCAGTTGTTCAGCGACGATTTTCTTAACGCGTTGTTCGATATCGGACATGTGTATCTCCAGTGAAAAAATCAAAAATAAGGGCTTACAGAAAGTGCGCGCATTTTAGCAGGTTTGTACGCAAAAAAAGCAAGTCCGAGGTTTTTAGCAATAACTCCTGCTATTTTCGCAGAAATTAACCTTAACTATCTTCAAATAAATTATGCCAGATACATCCCGCCATTCACATGGATGGTCGTACCGGTGATATAACCTGCATCTGGCGATGCCAAAAAGACGGTTGCGGCGGCAATATCTTCCGGGCGTCCCAGTTTAGCCATCGGAATCTGAGACAGGATTGCTGCTTTTTGTTCATCCGTTAAAGCCTTTGTCATATCGGTATCGATAAAACCCGGCGCAATACAATTGACAGTAATGTTACGGCTGCCGATTTCGCGAGCCAGTGCTCGGCTCATACCTGCCACACCCGCCTTAGCTGCAGCGTAATTCATTTGCCCGGGATTGCCGGACGAGCCGACTACCGAGGTGATATTAATGATGCGGCCATGTTTTGCCTTCATCATGCCGCGCAATACTGCACGGGACAAACGTGCCACGGAATTCAGATTCGTAGTGATAACATTATCCCAATCTTCTTCCTTCATGCGCATCGCTAACTGATCCTGAGTAATACCGGCATTATTCACAAGGATCGACAGACTGCCATATTCCTTCTGAATTTCATCCACCAGCGACGTACAGCGCTCAACATCATTCACATTGAACGCAACGCCCTTGCCCGCACCAGGAGCAACATCTGCAAGATAAGCAGAAATCGCCTCGGCGCCGGACTCTGTCGTTGCGGTGCCAATCACCTTCGCTCCGGCACGCGCCAATGCAATAGCAATCGCCCTACCAATGCCACGCGACGCACCGGTCACCAGGGCAACTTGATTTTCTAATTGTTGTGTCATTTTAAAGATTCCAATACTTTTTCCAGTGTTACGTGATCGTACACTGCATCACCAATCAGTTCGGCATTAATACGCTTGGTCAGACCAGCCAGCACCTTACCGGGACCGCATTCTATGACATTGCGGATACCACTTGCATGAATTGCCTGAATTGTTTCCACCCAACGAACAGGGCTGGCGGCCTGGCGAACCAGAGCATCTTTAATCAGCGCGGGATCTGTCACGATCGCCACATCAACGTTGTTAATGACAGGAATTGCCGGCGCTGAAAAGGTGATTCCAGCCATATATTCACGCAGCTTGTCCGATGCCGGTTTCAGTAACGATGAGTGAAATGGTGCTGAGACTGGCAATGCCAGCGCGCGCTTGGCACCTTTTGCCTTTGCAATTTCACAGGCGCGCTCAACAGCAGCCTTGCTACCAGCAATCACCACCTGCGCCGGTGCATTAAAATTAACCGCTTCGACAATTTCACCCAGAGCCGCCTCATTACAGGCGGCAATCACATCCTCGTCGCTCAGACCAAGAATTGCCGCCATGCCACCCTGACCAACAGGCACCGCATCCTGCATCGCCTGTGCACGGAAACGTACCAGAGGCACTGCATCTTTAAATGCAATTACCCCAGCTGCCACTAATGCCGAATATTCGCCAAGGCTATGGCCCGCAACTAATTTAGGTACAGCACCGCCAGCAGCGATCCAGGCGCGGTAGCAGGCAACCGCAGCAGTCAACATTACCGGCTGTGTATTGGTCGTTAAATCGAGCGCTTCTTTCGGGCCTTCGGAAATCAGTTTTCCCAGATCAGACTGCAAGGCGTCAGATGCTTCAGCGATCGTTTGCTGGACTACAGGATTGTCAGCAAAGCCATTCAGCATACCGATCGCTTGTGAACCCTGTCCGGGAAATACAAATGCAAATTGGGTCATATGATCTATGTCTCTCTTTGGTTATGTTGATTACTACATCTGAACAATAGCGGCACCCCAGGTAAAGCCGCCACCAACACCTTCTAATAATACTTTGTGGCCAGGTCTGACCCTGCCGTCACGCACCGCCAGATCCAGCGCCAGAGGAATGGATGCTGCCGAAGTATTGCCGTGCTGATCCACCGTCACCACCAATTTTTCCAGAGGCAAATGCATTTTCTTTGCTGTGCTGTGCATGATGCGCAGATTGGCCTGATGCGGAATCATCCAGTCGATATCGGCTGCCGCCAGCCCGGCCTGCGCCAGAGCTTCATTTGCCACTTTTTCTAAAACAGATACTGCCAGTTTAAAAACAGCCTGACCATCCATCTGCAAATACGCACTGCCGGCAATCGCACCATCCTGCACTGTGCCAGGGACAGATAAAATATCAGCATATCCGCCATCCGCATGCAGCTTGGTCGCCAATACACCGGGCGTTTCTGAGGCGCTCATCACCACAGCTCCTGCGCCATCACCAAACAACACGCAAGTAGTACGGTCGTCAAAATTCAGAATCCGGGAAAACACTTCAGCACCGATGACCAGTACATTTTTATGTGTACCGGATTTAATCATACTGTCAGCAACAGACATTCCGTACATAAAACCGCTGCAGACAGCTTGTATATCCATCGCCGGCGCACCATTGGTCAGCCCCAGTTTATTCTGGACCACACAGGCTGTACTGGGAAATCCGCCGATAAAATCAGGAGTCGAGGTCGCCAGAATAATCAGGTCGATGTCGTTAGGCGACAACTTCGCCGCTTCCAGCGCCTTTTCCGCAGCCTTCACGCCCAGATCACTGGATTTCACGCCGTCTTCAGCGTAATGACGGAAAGAGATACCGCTACGGGAAACAATCCATTCATCAGAAGTTTCTATTCCCTTTTTGGCCAGCTGGTCAGCCAACTCCTGGTTACTGACTTTTCTTGACGGCAGATAGCTGCCGGTACCTATGATTTTGCTGAAAATTGTCATGCGATTATTTTGCCATCAGGTCATTATTATCTTCGGACGAAGCCAGGTCTGCCACTGGCATGAGTTTCGCCATCGAAGTAGAAATACGAGTCAGGACATCATTTTTTGCCGCATCAAATGCGCGCTGTATCGCCCACTCGTAGCTATATTTATCTGCACTGCCGTGGCTTTTAAAAACCAGGCCGCGCAGACCAAGTAAACACCCGCCATTGTAATTGGACGGATTCATCGTCTTTGAAATTGACTTTAAAGCCCCCCGCGCAATCAAGGCTCCCAGCATATTCAATGGATTGCTCTTGAAAGAGTCAGTCAATGTCGTCTTCACGAAACGCCCAAGTCCCTCCGCGGCTTTCAAGGTCACATTTCCGACGAAACCGTCGCACACCACGATGTCGGTAGTGCCTTTGAATATGTCATTCCCCTCAACGTTGCCATAAAAATTCAGTAGGCCACGCTCGTGATCTGCACGCAGCAACTGCGCCGTTTTTTTTACGACATCGTTCCCTTTAATATCTTCTTCACCGACATTCAGCAGACCAATACTCGGCCTTTCTTTGCCTTCCAGCGCTGATACCAGTGCCGACCCCATAATCGCGAACTGATGCAGGTGCAAAGGTTCGCAATCAACGTTAGCACCGAGATCCAGCATATAAGTCGGCAGGTTTTTCTGATTCGGCAACATGCCACTGATCGCCGGGCGATCGACGCTCTGCATGGTTTTCAGGACATAACGCGACACCGCCATCAAAGCGCCGGTATTACCGGCCGAAACACAGGCTTGCGCATACCCTTCTTTGACCTGGGTAACCGCAACACGCATAGAAGAATCTTTTTTACGGCGCAGTGCGATCTCAATGGGGTCATCCATCTCCACCACTTCAGTAGCGTGGATTATTTTGATGCGTGGATGATGTTCAGCGTGATGTTTTTTTAACTCTGCATGGATTACGGATTCAAGCCCGACCAGCAGAAATTCAACATCAGGTTCTCGATGTGCAAAAGCAACCGCCGCCGCGACTGTAACTGACGGGCCGTGATCGCCACCCATACAGTCTATGGAAATTTTTATTGTCATGTAGTGTTACTAAACTTCGATCCGAAAAGACTAGTGTACCAAACGGAGAGATATTTTCTGCCAATTCCATTTCCACTCAGAAATAAAAAAGGAAAAAACAGAGAAAATCAGCCGGAATCCGGAATCGTGTTTATAAAATCAGGGCGCAGACAGATCTGAACGCCGGAATTGAGGAAAAACAGGCATAAAAAAAGCGGCGCCAAGTACAAGACTCGTCACGCCGCTTCCTTTAACAAGAACAGAGATTACTCGTCGTTCTTAGTTTTCAATACTTTACGACCACGGTAAAAGCCGTTAGGGCTGATGTGGTGACGCAGATGGGTCTCACCTGTTGTTGGCTCGATACCTAACTGTGGTGCAGTCAGAAAATCGTGGGAACGGTGCATGCCACGCTTGGATGGGGACTTTTTGTTTTGCTGAACTGCCATGATAACTCCTAATACTTCAAAAAATGTTTCTAAAAATTGACACACCTGGCTAAAGAATGCGCACATAGTAATGCGAACATCGCCAACCAAGAATCCCTAACAATACTTCGACCTGAGTGTTTTTTCAGAATAATGCCACTAGGTACGCCCATTAATTTTCTTCAGCACGGCAAAAGGCGATTCTTTTTTGCCGACTTCCGCTTCCATCGCTGCAGTAGTATTTGCTGAAGCCATCGATACATCCGGGCATACTGCATGTTTGGGCGATTGGGGTATTGCCAGCAGCGCTTCGTCCTCTATCAAATCATTGACATCAAACGTTTTGCTGCCTACTACAACATCGACCTCGTCATCATCAAGCAATGCGTCAATTTCATCAGCATTTTCTTCGTTTTTGGCGAGTATCAATACAGATTCAGAGTCAATTTCATATGCAAATGGCGTCAGACAGCGCTGGCACATCAGATTCACGCTACCAGTTACACTCAACACCAGCCGTGGATGACCCAGTGCGTCTTTACCACCAGACAAGGACCAGTTCAACACACCATCGGTGTTTGTACATTCGTCTGAAAGCCGGGGTAAATCTGCGACCAGAATGCTTCCCGAACGTTGCTCTTCGAGCCGACAATACGCGAAAGCGTCAATCACAAAAGCTTGCATAGGATTATTTGAACCCAGAAAACCTGCGATAATAACAGCACTCTGCCTTGTTAGTCAAAGGCTTACGGGCATTTTTATATCAAAACGACTGACGCCGGCGATTAATATTGCAGAAAACCGCTGAATTTCCTGAATATACCCAGGCCCCGGCCTGACTCACGACCCTAATCTCAAGCTGACCCGATGAACCCACGCCTGATTCTTGCCTCCAGCTCGGCCTATCGCCGCGAATTATTATCACGGCTTCAACTCCCCTTCGATACCATGGTGCCGGATATTGATGAAACCGCGCTCCATAGCGAAACACCGGACGCCACCGCCCTACGGCTGGCGCAACAAAAAGCTGAAGCCATCGCCGGACAGTTAGCATCATCTGCTTCAAATTCCGCAGAAAATGCACTCATTATAGGTTCCGACCAGGTTGCGACACTCAATGGCATCCACATCGGCAAGCCCGGCGATCATGCCAGCGCATTAAAGCAATTGCAACTCATGCGCGGCAAAGAAGTCGTTTTTCATACCGCATTATGCCTGCTGGATACCCGCTCCGGCGCGCAGCCAGCGGTGCAATTGCGCGACGTGCAAACGGTCGTGCGCTTCCGCGACTTACCGGACGCTGAACTCGATGCCTATCTGCGCATAGAGCAGCCCTACGATTGCGCGGGCAGCGCGAAAAACGAAGCGCTCGGCATCAGCATCTTAGCGTCGATACAAAGCGATGACCCGACCGCATTAACCGGATTACCATTGATTGCGCTGACCGACATGCTTCGCAACGCTGGCGTTCAGTTTTATCGCTAATGAATCGCTGACCACTCAGAAAAATGTTCAGTTTTTAGCAAAATTGGGGGAGTATCTGCCTTTTTCGCCTTATCGTCAGCGTAAATCAATGGCTTAAAAATATACTCCCCCCAGTATTTATAAGCACAAATATGACGTCAGTAAGCATATTTCAGTAAAGTACGACGACGGCAGAACACTACAAACAAGAACCATATCGTCGCTGCGACAGTTTTGTGTCGGCATAAAAAATCATATCAATTTATTTTAGCTTTATTTCTTAGCTCTATTAAAAGACTTCCCCATGACAGGCACACTATTCCTCATCCCCAACACGCTGGGCTACAACGAAGGTCAGCAAGACGGCTTGCTGGCGAAAATCATTCCCGATACCGTGCAAGCGATGTCTGCACAACTCGGTCATTTCGTTGCGGAGAATGCCAAGACCACCCGCGCCTATCTGAAATTTCTCGGTCAACATCACCCCTTAAAGCTGGCGATGCAGGATATTCAGATCAGCGAACTCAACGTCAACACCCCGGCGCAGGCGCTCGAAGGCCTGCTGCAACCGCTGCTGCAAGGACATGATGTCGGTCTGATTTCTGAGGCAGGCGTTCCCGCCGTCGCTGATCCCGGTGCCAATCTGGTACGGCTGGCGCACCAGCGCAACATTACCGTCAGACCGCTGGTCGGGCCGTCATCCCTGCTGCTGGCCCTGATGGGCAGCGGCCTGAATGGTCAGAGCTTCGCCTTTCACGGCTACCTGCCCACCGATGCCGCGTTACGCGCAAAACGCATCAAAGAACTGGAAGACCGTTCGCGCAAAGAAAAGCAAACGCAATTGCTGATAGAAACACCTTATCGCAACGCTGCCATGCTAGAAGCACTGGCAAACCAGTGTCAGGCACAGAGCCTGATTTGCGTTGCCACCGATCTGACCTTGCCAAGCGAATCAATACAAACGCGCACCGCGGCAGAATGGAAAAAGCGCATCGCCGCCGGTCAAGCCCCTGATTTCCACAAAAAACCGACGGTATTTCTGTTCCTTGCCAGTTAATTGCGAACGACCGGTCTATTTTTTGAATTTACGCTAAGATAAGACTTTCTCAAGGAGACGCCCATGTTGAATTTCGATTTCTACAATCCGACTCACATCCTGTTCGGCAAAGGCCGCATCGCCGACATCCATCAAGCCATTCCGGCAGATGCCAAAGTACTGCTGCTGTACGGTGGCGGCAGCATCAAGCAAAACGGCGTTTTTGACCAGGTCATCGCCGCGCTCGGCGACCGCAGCGTCACCGAATTTGCTGGCATAGAACCTAACCCAAGTTATGAAACGCTGATGAAAGCGGTCGATGTTATCAAGCAAGGCAACATTGATTTCCTGCTAGCGGTCGGCGGCGGCTCGGTCATTGACGGCACTAAATTCATCGCGGCCGCAGCGCTGTTTGAAGGCGGCGACCCGTGGACGATTATGGAAAAACATGGTCGCAACGTGACGAAAGCCCTGCCCTTCGGCAGCATCCTGACCTTGCCAGCAACAGGCTCAGAAATGAATGATGGCGGCGTCGTCACCCGTCAATCGATCAAAGCCAAACTCGCGTTCAGCAGCCGCCATTGCTTCCCTAAATTTTCGGTTCTCGACCCGACCACTACCTACACCCTGCCACCGCGCCAGATCGGCAACGGTGCTGTTGATGCGTTCGTGCATGTGATGGAACAGTATCTGACCTATCCGGTCAATTCACCGGTACAAGATCGTTTCGCCGAAGGCCTGCTCAAAACTCTGATCGAAGAAGGCCCGAAAGCCCTCGCCAATCCAGAAGATTACGACGTGCGTGCGAATCTGATGTGGTGTGCCACGATGGCCTTAAATGGCCTGATTTCTACCGGCGTGCCGCAAGACTGGGCGACCCACATGATAGGCCACGAACTGACTGCCCTGCATGGCATCGATCACGCCCAGACACTCGCCATCGTCTTGCCTAGCATGCTGCGCGTACGTAAAGAAGCCAAACGCGCGAAGCTGCTGCAATTCGCCGAACGCATCTGGGATATCCGCGAAGGTAGCGAAGACAGTCGCATCGACACCGCCATCAGCCGCATGCAGGATTACTTTGAGCAAATGGGCGTCAAAACCCGCCTCAGCGATTACCAGCTCGGCGCAGACGATATCCCCCCTGTCATCGCCGCACTGGAATCTCACCGCATGCTGACCATCGGTGAAAAACGCGACGTCACGCTGGACGTCAGCCGTCAGGTGTTGGAATTGAGTTTGTAAGCAACTCAAAAAAAGGGCGACTTTCGAAGTCGCCCTTTTGGGTCTCAGGTTACGCGTCGCGTCTCTGTTACTAAATGAGTAAAGATGAGTCTGGCAGCATCTAAACATAACCCGCTAGCAATTTGTTTCAAGCTTTCGGTATTTTTCTATCCTCGTCATAGCCTAATAGGCCTAATAGCCTTCCCGTCGCTTGCGACAACTTTTTATCAACATTCTCGACATCTGACAGAAAGTCACGAAAATTTTTTACTGAAAACTCTTCCAGTGCGTGCGAAGGATTTTTAGGGTGAGCTTTCGTCTTCGATCGTAAAACCGGAATAATATCGGTACTGTCTTTAGGCTGACCGAGAACAAACCAGTGAGAATGAACAAATTTATTTCTATCGCTCTCAATATCTCCAATTCGTTTAATTTCTGAATTGGCATGTTCCATTTCAAGCTCAAGTGCCACCTTTGTCTTTTGCAATTCACAACACTTTTTATACTCTGGTCTTGAGGGGAGATAACTTATCTGCATCTCCAGCAATCGCCGTTTGGTACGAAAAGGGGCTTCAGCAATCGCTATTCTCAGAAGCTCGACCACTTCACCGCGGGGTTTTGAACTGGCGGCGGCCAATTGAAGAAGCCTATGTTCAATTGTTTGTTCCAACCCTTGAAAAGTCCGAATAGATCTACCGAGAAGCAAATCAAACTCATCAATCAATTCAGATTGATGACCGTGTTTACGAGCACCTTCGTCAGCATTAGAAGTCATAAATGTTTGTTTTAGATTCAGCAAAAATAAATTTCAACGCGAAACAGTAAAAATTACCCACACACATTGAATCCCGCACTAAATTTCGCTAATGAACACACTCTAAACCCATAAACCCAAAAAGTACTAATAAATCATCACTCCGATGAAAGCTCAAATTCCTTTTTTACCAAAGATTTGAGCAACTTATTTCCCCGCCTTCTGAATATGGCAGTGCATCGTCAGGAAACGGATTGCACCGGTCAGGTAGGTGTCCCAGTCGTCGAGCAGGTATTGATTGGCTTCTTCGATGAAATTATCCCAGTCTTCCAGCAAGCCTTCCTGTTTTTCGTGCGGCGCGGATTCTTTGATCCAGGCGGTCGCCAGCGCATGATTAAAGCCTTCGTTGCGGAATTGTTTGATGATGGTTTTTGCAGCCTTTTCGGTCAGCGTGGTTTTCGGCGGCACACCGGCTGAGATACATAAAAACAGGGTCATCAGCGAATCGACGTCGGTCTTGCCTTTGGTCAGACGCGTCCATTCTTTCGATACCAGCGCATCGTATTCCGAGGTATCTTCGATTTCATGATCGCCGAGGTAATAACGTTCTTTGAGCGCAAACACCAGTTGTGCCAGTGGCGTTGCTTTGTTTTGCAGCATGGGCAGATCGTGTTGTTTGATTTCATCAATGACACGTTCCGCCACCGGCAACAATTCAGACGGCACATCCGATAAATCGGCCGATGCCAGCGCTTTATTGCGTTTCGCCGGTGTCATCCCACGTATTGATTCCAGCAAGGTCGCAAACTGAATCTGATTCTCGATCGTGGCATCAGGGCCGCCAAACATGCGTGCCAGCAAGGCGGTGCGAACCACGCCCACGGCTTCCACATCTTCCTCCTGCAGATAAGCCGGCGTCAGCCCCAGCCATTCGCCAAACCAGTATCCAGCCTGAATTTCCAGCGCGTTGAGCTGGCGGTGTTCGAGCGCATTTCTGTATTCCTGCGGTTTTTCTTTGAGCGACCAGGCATCGAGAAAATCTTCGACCTTGCCTTTGGTTTCGCGGCCAAGCAAAGCATATTCCGGCATTGCAAACAAGGCTTTCAACAAGCCGGAGCCGCCGCGTGACAGGCTCAGAAAAGTATTATCACGGATCAGTCTGGCGGCCAGCTCCAGGTCACCTTTGGATGTTTCGATCAGATACAGGCTCGCCAGGTTGACGATGCGCTTGCGTGCCAGTTCGATTTCGGGGCGCAGATATTTACTGCCAAACGCTTCTGCAATCTGCACCATGCCTTTCGGCGCTTCGGCTTCGATCGCAGCAATCTTACTGCTGGCGATGATGGCTTTTTGTACGCCATAGCGCAATGCTGACTCAAAAAATGGCCGGTTATCAATCAGGGCAATATCGTAAACAGAGGCTGTCATCGTATCTTCACTCGCTTTTTACTCGCTGCTGACGCACATTGGCGCAAGCAACTTACCGGAATTAGGGAAACTAACAAAAAATGCAGAACACGATCACCGCGCTCTGCATTGATTCAGGATGCCGACAACAAATTACAGCGCGGATTCTTCGTCATCCTTGTCGTCACCGTCATCATTATTTTTAGGACGTTCATCTTCTTCTGCCTCGCCCTCGCCGCCTTCGAGCTCATCGCTTTGCTGGCTTGCCAGATACGCTTTATAGCGGGCGCGCAGCTTCATCAGCACTTCACGGAAAATTTCCGGTAACTCGTAACGCAGCAGATAGGTGACCTGCATCCAGTCATGATCTTCCAGATTTGCCATATCAAGCGGCGACGCCAGACTTTCAGTATCCCGGTCCAGATTCATCAGATCGTCTTCCTGCGCCTGCGTTTTAGCGCCATCACCGTATTCGTATAAATCGAATGTCGCGTATTTATAAAAATGCTCGACCATCGGTGCACGATCCATCAGGTAGTCAGCCAGCGCATCGTAGCCGCCGTCAACTTCGGCGATTTCGTACAAAAATTCTGCAGGATCAGCACCTTCGCGGAAAATAACGGAGTTGATCATGCCGCGTAATTGTTCATGTGTCTGATCGCCATAACGGCGTTCCAGCACGACCGCTTGCGCGAATTGTTCCGGCGTCACCAGCAAATTTACCAGCGACTCTTTGGACGCATCGTATTCGCGGATAATCGCCAGCAAATCTTTGGCCGGAAAATCATCCAGCGCGGCGACCAGCGCTTTGTCACCCTCGGTTTCTGCAATGTTAGCCAGTGCGAATTCGGCACCGGCGATATCGCCCGCCATGATCAGGTTTTGCGCTTCAATTAATGCAGGTAAGCTCATGTTTTATCCTTAGTCTTTGCGGTCGAAACCTTGCTCAGCCAGCCAGTCTGCGCCTGCTTCGTCAAGATCGTAATCGTCACCATCATCGCCATCGTCGCGGCCGTGGCGACCGTAGTTACCATCGAGGTCGCCGTTTTCTTTCAATTCTTCATCGGCGTCGTTGATTTCTTTGTCTTCGTCGTCGGCTTCCAGCGTATTCGTGGCGCTGTGTTTGCGTGTTTGCTGGCCGCGATTCAGATATTCAAGTGCTGCCGCAATCACCAGAAACTTTTCACCTCCCGCTTCTTGCAACACAATTTTGCTCAGCGGTTCTGCCCATGGTTCGAGCTTGACGGCAGCGGATAAACTTTTCCACGTTGGCAGCTTGGCTTCTTCCTTCGTTATCAGGCTTTCCAGCGCCAGCGGATTCATGAATATAAATCCCATGTGGAAGGCCGATGCCAGCATTTCCGGATTTGATTCCATCATCGGCAACAACAAAGGCAGCTGTTCGCCTTTTTCACGCAACCGCGCCTTCAGGACATTTTTGCCTTCGGAATCTGATTTCAGATCTTCGATTTCAGCGTTATATACCGCCATCAGATCTTCAAAAAAACGGGACAATTTCACTTCAATACTCCTGATAAATAATGCTTCCAGATGTCAGTCGCCGTTTCCAGCGGCGAATCGAGCAAGTTACGGCGACGATTTTCATCGTAAGCGGCACGCGCCGCATCGTCAGACAAAATGTCGTAGGCTTCTTTGACCGCATGAAATTTTTCCGGTGCCAGTTCCGACGTATTCCGATCAGGATGGAACTCTGCCGCTTTCTGGCGGAAGGCTTTTTTCACATCCGACAATGACGCATTCGGCGCAACACCGAGAATGACGTAATAATCTTTCATCTGCTTTTCGCTTCCATTTCTCATTCACACTCGCAGAACCATAGCAGCTATTGGCATCAGGCGACACAATTCAGGCAATATGAGCGCTGCATGTGCAGCAGGCGCAACCTGCGTGAACAGCGGCTCTGCAAAAACATCGCGCTGAGCGCCAAAAATGAGATGATTTTGGGGAGTATGCAGCAAAAACAAGCATTTCCCCTATATTAATCAAGGGTGTTTACATATACCCTGGGGAGTATATGTAAACTGACAGATTGCGTTCTGCACAGTATTGATGCCGAGCAGAATCAACTGTCACCGACAACAAGTCAGTCGCCGGGATTAATGGTGGTGACCGTGTTCGCCGTGGACGTGACCGTGGACGATTTCTTCGTCAGTCGCTTCACGGATATCGAGCACTTCGGTGTCGAAGCGTATCGTCATGCCTGCCAGCGGATGATTGCCATCCACAGTCACAACACCGGCATCAATCTTTGTGACGCGGAACTGCATCGTTTCTTCGGTTTCCGGATCGCGGGTTTCAAACATCATGCCGACTTCGATATCGGGTGGAAATGCGCTGATATCTTCTTCGCGCACGAATTCTTCTGAGATTTCACCAAAAGCGTCTTCCGGTGCCAGTACCACGGACACTTTCTCACCGACTTTCTTACCTTCCAGCGCGGCTTCAACTGCAGGCAGAATATTATCGTAATCACCGTGCAGATAAACAATAGGGTCACGGTTCTGATCAATGATGTCACCGTTCGTATTGAACATCGTGTAATTCAGGCTGACAACGGAGTTGGCTTTAATTTGCATGGCGTATATCGTGTAAGTGTGGGTAAATTTGAACAAGGGCGGCGCTCAGAGCGTGCTGCACAGATAGCATCGAAAGCGCGGATTTAAAGACATGCAAAGAAAATACTACGCTCTTTTGCAATCAAAATCAGCATCCCCGACCCGGAACAGGGGCTGTATTGTAGCAGAGACGGCTTTTCTGACTGAAATAGCGCTGGACTTAGTGTATGCAAATACGCTGCGATAGCAGAAGCAACGAAATCCGGATGCGGTCTCAACAAAAAAACAAAAAGAAACAGCAAGAAAAGTACAAACAGGGTATATTCCGCGCCTTTCATTTCACCCGCATCCGGAACCGCTATGCTCATCATCACGATCAAACAAGGCAAAGAAAAAGCATTGCTGGAGGGGCAACCCTGGATTTATCTTTCAGCAATTGAACGCATCGACGGTAAATTTGGCGAGCGAATTAAATCCGGTGCAACCGCGCTGGTCCGTTCGTCTTCCGGCCAATTTCTGGCACGTGCCGGATGGAGCCCTAAATCGCAGATTCGCGCCCGGATCTGGACGCTCGATGAAAAAGAAGCGGTGGATCACGCCATGATCAAACGCCGGGTTCAGGCAGCGTTAGCGAAATCGCGCACAATCAAAAACAAAGCGGGCAGCGCAAAACGATTGATTAATGCGGAAGCCGATCAGTTGCCGGGCTTACTGGTCGATTTTTACGGCGACAAGCCTGGCTATCTGGTCTGCCAGTTTCAGGCAGCATGTGTTGATGCCTGGAAAGTCACGATCGTCAAAACACTGATTGCTGAAACTGGTTGCCCGAATGTGTATGAATATGCCGACGAACTGGTACGCAAAGGCGAAGGTCTGGCATGGAATTCCAGCGCTCTCGCCGGAGAAGCACCGCCCGGAGAATACGGCTTTGACTGAGGCTGCATCGGCGATGCGGTCGTAGTTACTGAATGACGACTCGAAAAAAACCACGATTGCGTTCATTCGCTATCGTGGTTTTTTTCTTGACTTGCATCGTCTGCGCAGACAAACGGCAGAGACGGCTGATTTAAACGCCGATCTTCGCCAGCATCGAACCAAGTTCACGCAACACGGGTTCCAGCTTAGGATGCTCCGCAGCGAATTTCGCCGACAACGCCAGAGAACGCTCGCTGAGTGTATCAAACACAGAAACATCATGCTGCTGTTCGGAACTCAGCACCTGATGGATGTCCTGATTTAAGTTTTCCAGCAGCGCCTTTAACTCATCATCGACTTTTTCTGTTCCTGCCAGTTGTTGATGTGCTTGTGCCAGCAACTGTTTCAGATTTTCATGTTTCATTTTTATTTTCCTTTTTTATTCCAACTGTTTTCCGCTTCAGCTGAACAGCTTACTGACTATCCGTGCGAAACACCAGTACCACCGCTTCTGCGGCGATACCTTCTTCACGCCCGAGGTAACCCAGTTTTTCATTCGTTTTGGCTTTGATGTTGACCTGACTGATATCAACCTGCAAGTCATCCGCGATATTTTTCACCATGGCAGCAATGTGCGGAGCCATCTTTGGAGCCTGCGCAATGATGGTCGCATCCAGATTGCCGATCACATAACCTGTCGCATGTAAACGCAGTACTGCCTCGCGCAATAACACACGCGAATCGGCGCCTTTAAAACGCAGATCGGTATCGGGAAAATGTCGCCCTATATCTCCCAGCGCCACCGAGCCGAAAATCGCATCGGTAATCGCATGCAGCAACACGTCTGCATCGGAATGACCAAGCAAGCCCTTTGTATGCGGAATATCCACACCGCCGATGATCAGCCGCCGTTCAGACACCAGCGCATGACAGTCATAACCTTGCCCTATGCGGAAAGGAAGCATCTTATTTTTCATCAAACAACCTCAATTTATCTGTTTTATCTGTTCTGCCTGTTATTACTTATTTCTCTGCATATACTGGGTCGCCATCAGAAGATCCGAGGGTAAGGTTACCTTCATATTGCAGGCATGGCCCTCAACCAGCAACGGTGCATACCCCATCAGTTCCAGCGCACTCGATTCATCTGTTACCTGCTCAGCCTGATCGAGTGCATCGCACAGCATTGCATAACGAAACATCTGCGGCGTCTGCGCCAACCACAGACCATCTCGAGAAATGGTTGCTACTTTGCCATCGATAACACGTTTGACCGTATCCACGACTGGCAGAGCAAGTAAACCGCCGACCGGATGTGATCCAACCTGATCGATTAATTTCTGCAATAGGGCGGGTGTCAATCCCGGTCGTGCAGCATCATGCACTAGCACCCAGTCATGTGCATCGAGTTGATCCGCCAGATAGGCAAGACCATTGCGCACACTGTCTCGTCGGGTCGCTCCACCACAGCGCAACACAGTCAGCTGATCGGCCTTTTGCAAAAAATTATCAACAAATGCATCGTCTTCACTGACGACCACATAAGTGTGACTGATGCCCGGAAAATTCATCAAAGCATTCACCGCATGCTGCAGTATCGACTTGCCAGCGATCGTCAGATACTGCTTCGGAGAATTTGCCCCCATACGCGTGCCAACACCTGCAGCCGGAATCAGCGCCACATAGCGCGGCGCAGGTTGTTGCTGTTGTTTAAATTCTTCAGTCATAGAGCCGGATCGCGGGCCGCCTGATGGCAAGCAGCCCCTTCGTTTATAATTAGACGCTCATTTTAACCGCGTATCCTGTTCCGTAAGAGCGTTTTACGGTATCTTCTTGTCTAGCTGCAATGTCATTTGATTTCAGTAAATCCCTCGCCAAAGCCGGACATCGTCTGGTACTTCCGAATCTGCATGGGTCTTCAGATGCGTATGCTCTGGCGCAAGCCGCCACCGCACTGAAGTCAGAAAAACGTATGTTGACTGTGTTCGTCGCCAATCCCGGCGATGCCCAGAGGCTGCTGGACGAAATCCCGTGGTTCAACGCTGAGTTACGCTGCCATTTGCTGCCGGACTGGGAAACCCTGCCTTACGACGCTTTTTCACCGCATCAGGATCTGGTCTCTGAGCGCCTCGCCAGCCTGTATGAAATTCAGAACGGCAATTGCGATGTCTTGCTGGCGCCGGCGACCACCGCCCTGCTGCGCATGGCGCCGCCATCATTCCTCGCTGCGTACACTTTCTTTTTCAAAAAGGGTGACACGCTGGATGAAGCGAAGCTGAAATCTCAGCTGACGCTGGCAGGTTATAGCCATGTCAGCCAGGTGATGTCGCCCGGTGAGTATTCGGTGCGTGGCGGCCTGATCGATTTATTCCCTATGGGTTCCGCATTGCCGTATCGACTTGATTTATTTGGCGACACGATAGAAACCATCCGCACCTTTGATGCTGATACCCAGCGTTCGCTGTATCCGGTGCCAGAAGTGCGCCTGTTGCCAGGACGTGAATTTCCTATGGATGAGCCGGCGCGGGTAGCATTTCGCAGCCGCTGGCGCGAAACATTTGAAGGCGATCCATCCCGCTCATCGATTTACAAAGACATGGGCAATGGCATTGCGTCTGCCGGTATTGAATACTATCTGCCATTATTTTTTGAGCAAACCGCTACACTGTTCGATTATCTGCCAGAAGCACCACATTTCGCGCTGGTCGGCAATATCGACGAAACGATACAGCGTTTCTGGACCGATACACGTTCGCGTTATCAATTCTTGAAATCGGATCGTGAGCGCCCGGTGTTGGCGCCTGAATCTGTTTTTTTGCGTGATGAAGATTTTTTTGCGGCGCTGAAAACGCAGGCGCGCTGGGTCATTGCTGACACTGAAAAAAACGCTGCGGCATCTGAAGTATCGGGCTTCCTGCCGGATATCGCTGTCAATCGCCGCGCAGATGATCCGCTGACAAATTTACGTTCTTTCCTGCTACAAACGGATAAACGCGTAATGATTTGCGCGGAAACTGCCGGTCGTCGTGAGACCTTGCAGCAGTACTTCAATGAATACAATATCCAGCTCAGCCTGTGCGAGGGCTATGCTGATTTTGCGACAGCCAACGCCAAACTGATGCTGGGCGTTGCGCCCCTACATGCCGGTTTCGTTCTGGCAGAAGATCTGGCCTTCATTACCGAAGCCGAACTGTATGCAGGCAGCGGCAAACGCATAGGCCGCAAGAAACAGGAAGCCACAACACAAGTCGAGCACATGGTGCGCGATTTATCCGAGCTGAAAATCGGCGATCCTGTCGTGCACAGCAATCATGGTATCGGGCGCTACATGGGGCTGATCAGCATGGATCTGGGCGAAGGCGATACTGAATTTTTGCATCTCGAATACGCGAAAGAAACCAAGCTGTATGTACCTGTATCGCAACTGCACGTTATCTCACGCTATTCCGGCGCCTCACCGGACGATGCGCCTCTGCACACGCTGGGTTCCGGGCAATGGGAAAAAGCGAAGAAAAAGGCGGCTCAGCAAATCCGCGATACGGCGGCAGAACTGCTGAATCTGTATGCCCGCCGCGCCGCACGTCACGGTCATGCATTTGAATATTCAGCCAAGGATTACGAAGCTTTTGCAGAGAGTTTCGGTTTCGATGAAACCCCGGATCAGGCGGCAGCCATCAACGCCGTGATTGGTGATATGACTTCGGGCAAGCCTATGGATCGTCTGATCTGCGGCGACGTCGGCTTTGGTAAGACCGAAGTTGCACTGCGCGCCGCCTTTGTGGCGGTCATGGGTGGCAAACAGGTCGCGATTCTGGCACCGACCACCCTGCTCGCTGAACAGCATGCCCAGACCTTTGCAGACCGCTTTGCTAACTGGCCAGTCAAAATCGCTGAATTATCGCGCTTCCGTTCCGGCAAAGAAATCAATCAGGCAATCAAAGGGATGGGCGATGGTACGGTGGATATTGTGATCGGTACACATAAGCTATTGTCGGACGACGTAAAATTTTCCCGTCTGGGCCTGGTAATCATCGACGAAGAACACAGGTTCGGTGTGCGTCAGAAAGAAGCACTGAAATCACTGCGCTCCGAAGTCGATGTACTGACGCTGACTGCAACGCCGATTCCGCGCACGCTGGGCATGGCGCTCGAAGGTCTGCGTGATTTTTCCATCATTGCGACAGCGCCGCAAAAACGTCTGGCGATCAAAACTTTCGTTCGCAGTGAAAATGATTCCGTGATCCGCGAAGCCTGTCTGCGCGAATTGAAACGTGGCGGTCAGGTTTACTTCCTGCACAACGAGGTGGAAACGATAGAAAACCGCAAAGCCATGCTGGAAGCATTGCTGCCGGAAGCACGTGTGGTGGTGGCGCACGGTCAGATGCATGAACGTGACCTCGAAAAAGTCATGCGTGATTTCGTTGCCCAGCGTTTTAACATTCTTTTATGCACCACTATTATCGAAACCGGTATCGACGTGCCGACTGCGAACACCATCATCATGCACCGCGCCGATAAATTCGGTCTCGCGCAATTACACCAGTTGCGCGGACGTGTCGGCCGTTCACATCATCAGGCCTATGCGTATTTGCTGGTACATGATGTGCAAGGACTGACCAAACAGGCAAATCGCCGGCTGGAGGCGATTCAGCAGATGGAAGAGCTCGGCAGTGGCTTTTATCTGGCGATGCACGATCTGGAAATTCGTGGTGCCGGTGAGGTGCTTGGTGATAATCAATCCGGTGAAATGCATGAGATCGGCTTCCAGATGTATTCCGACATGCTCAATGAAGCAGTACGCGCACTGAAGAACGGCAAAGAACCAGATCTTGCCTCACCTCTCTCATCCACCACTGAAATCAATCTGCATATTCCAGCTTTGTTGCCAAACGATTTCTGCGGTGACGTTCATGAACGGCTGTCGATATACAAGCGCCTGGCGAATTGCAATAAAGCCAGTGCGATCGATGATATGCAGGAAGAGATGATCGATCGTTTCGGTAAGCTACCGGAACAGGTCAAATCCCTGCTGGAAACACACAGATTGCGGGTGGCAGCGAAACCACTGGGCATCATCAAAATCGATGCCCACAACGAAGCAGCGACTTTGCAATTTGAACCAAAGCCACCGATCGATGCGATGCGCATTATCGAGCTGGTACAAAAAAATAAACACATCCGCTTGAATGGTCAGGACAAACTGCGCATCACGGCCAGCATGCCTGACCTGGCGAGCCGGGTGGCACAAATCAAGACCACGCTTAAAGCGCTGCATTGATTTATCACACAGATTTTCTTACTTATTAATCCGTTCATGACCATCACACAATTGACCATACAAGGCGTGCGCCCCATCCATGGGCCGCATCAGGCTTTACTGCAAGAAATTATCGATCACAGCAAGGCAAAGGCATCCAGCCAGTTGAATGACTACGCGCTGCGTCTGAATGGCGTCAGCCTTGATGATGCGGCATGGGCGCAGATACAGCAGCAATGCTTCGACGCTGAGCTGGATGTAACCGCGCAAACACAAGCCCGCGCCCTTAGTGAGTTTAAATTGGTGGCGATGGATATGGATTCGACGCTGATCACTATCGAGTGCATCGATGAAATCGCGGATATGCAAGGTTTGAAACCACAGGTTGCGGAAATCACCGAAGCGGCAATGCGTGGCGAACTCGAATTTCGCGAGAGCCTGACGCGCCGGGTCGCGCTGCTCAAAGGACTCGATGCCTCCGCACTGCAACGCGTCTATGATGAACGTTTGCAACTATCTCCAGGTGCAGAAAAGATGCTCAAAGCGGTGCAACAAGCAGGATTGAAAACCCTGCTGGTGTCCGGTGGTTTCACTTTCTTTACGGACCGCATGAAGTCTCGCCTGCAGCTCGATTACACGAACGCGAATGTACTCGAAATCGAGAACGGCAAATTAACCGGTAAAGTGGTCGGCGGCATCGTTGACGCCGATGAAAAGAAAAATACCGTGGAACGCGTCTGCGCAGAGATGGGCATCACACCTGACCACGCAATTGTGATGGGCGATGGTGCGAACGATCTGAAAATGATGAAGACTTCAGGCATGTCGGTTGCATTTCGTGCCAAACCCGTTGTCCGTGCACAAGCCGATGTCGCATTAAATTTTGTCGGGCTTGATGGGGTACTGAATTTATTCTGAACATGTTTTGAACTTGTAGCTATCCGGTTTATTCCGTTCAGTCATTCCTCTTCCTCTCATTTTCCCGCCTGAGGGCTGCAGATACCGCGTTTGCAGCCCCGCAAATGTCACTGCATCGCGACTGCCAGGTCTGCATTCACCATACGCGCTTGTGTATGCGACAGCCTTCACTCGCCATGCTGAAAGATGGATTCCGTCTCTTCAATTTATTTCAAAATAAAAATAGTACGAACGTTCGATTACTTAGGTTAAAATAGTTTTGACTGTCTGCTCCGGAGTCCCTCCGGGGTTAAGATCACATAACAATTTATTTCCGCCAGGAGACATTGATGTTTGAAGAATTCATGGGCACCATGCCGGTTGCTGATCGTCAGAAATTTGATATCGGCGCACTCGCCGACTATATGCGGCAACATGTCGAAGGCTTCGATGCCTCATTAGCAGATCAACTGGTGGTTGAACAATTCAAAGGCGGTCAGTCCAATCCGACCTTCAAACTGACTGCCGGCAATCAACGATATGTGATGCGTGCGAAGCCTGGCCCTGTCGCCAAGTTGCTGCCGTCCGCCCACGCGATAGAACGCGAATTCAAGGTCATGAACGCGCTGAACAAAGCAGGCTTTCCGGCTGCCAGACAATACGCACTGTGTGCCGATGAAGACGTGATCGGCCGTGCGTTTTACATCATGGAATTTGTCGATGGCCGCGTGCTGTGGGATCAGTCTCTGCCAGGCATGACGCCAGCCCAACGGGGTGAGATTTACGATGAAATGAACCGCGTCATCGCTCAACTGCATACCATAGACTACGCTGCTATCGGTCTGGCTGATTACGGCAAGCCGGGTAATTACTTTGCGCGTCAGATTGATCGCTGGACAAAACAATACCGCGCATCGGAAACCGAGAAAATAGAAGCGATGGATAAGCTGATCGAATGGCTGCCGCACAATATTCCAGCCGGTGATGACACCAGCATCGTGCATGGTGACTATCGTCTCGATAATATGATGTTCCATCCGACTGAACCACGAATTCTGGCGATACTGGATTGGGAACTTTCGACACTCGGACATCCGCTGGCAGATTTTTCTTATCACTGCATGAGCTGGCATGTAACACCGGGACAGTTCCGTGGCATCGCCGGTCTTGATCACAAAGCACTGGGCATTCCTTCCGAGCAGGAATACATCGCAAAGTATTGCGAACGTACCGGTAAAACGATACGCCCTGAAGATTTCAACTTCTATCTTGCTTACAATCTGTTCCGCATGGCGGGTATTTTGCAAGGCATTATGAAGCGTTATGTGGACGGTACCGCATCCAGCGCACAGGCAAAAAAATCCGGCGAAGCGGCAAGACCAATGGCGGAACTGGGCTGGAGCTACGTAGAGAAACAAGCATAATAATTTTATCGTTCTTAACATTGAATAAGAACGCAAGCAGCAGGCAATTCATTTTCATCGCAAAAACAAAAACCGGAGACAAAATGGAATTCGAATATTCAGATCGCTGTAAAGAACTGCAAGCTAAGCTGTTACGCTTCATGGATGAGCATATTTATCCGAACGAACAAGCCTATAAAGAAGAAATCGACCGCAATGGCCTGGAAAATGGCAACCGCTGGATCGCAACACAAATCATTGAAGACCTGAAACCGAAAGCCCGCGCGGAAGGTTTATGGAATCTGTTCCTGCCTAAGTCAGCGCGTGCACCTGAGGGTTTGTCGAATCTGGATTACGCCCCTTTGTGCGAAATCATGGGGCGCGTCGGCTGGGCGCCGGAAGTGTTCAACTGTTCCGCACCGGACACCGGCAATATGGAAACTATCGAACGCTACGGCACCGAAGAGCATAAAAAGCAATGGCTGGAACCATTGCTGCGGGGCGAAATCCGCTCTGCGTTTGCGATGACTGAGCCTGGTGTTGCTTCATCTGATGCCACTAATGTGGAAACCCGCATTGAGCGCGACGGCGATCATTATGTGATCAACGGTCATAAATGGTGGATATCCGGCGCAGGTGATCCGCGTTGCGCCGTTTATATCCTGATGGGTAAAACCGATTTCAACGCTGCCCGCCATGCGCAACAATCGATGATCTTGGTCGATGCAAAAACACCGGGGATCACGGTCAAGCGCCCTCTTCCTGTCTTCGGCTATGACGATGCGCCGCATGGTCATTGTGAAATTCTGTTTGAAAATGTACGTGTCCCTGCGTCGAATATTCTGCTCGGCGAGGGACGTGGTTTTGAAATCGCACAAGGCCGCCTTGGCCCCGGACGCATCCATCACTGCATGCGTGCGATTGGCGTGGCAGAACGTGCGCTGGAATTAATGTGCAAGCGTCTGAACAGCCGCGTGGCATTTGGTAAGAAAATTTCTGAGCAAAGCATCTGGCGTGAACGCATTGCCGAATCCCGCATACAGATTGATACAGCACGTTTATTGACGCTGAAAGCCGCTTATATGATGGACACGGTCGGCAACAAACACGCGCAGGCGGAAATTGCGATGATCAAAGTGCTGGCACCGAATGTCACGCAGCAAGTGCTGGACTGGGCGATACAGGCACACGGTGCTGGCGGCGTTTCCGGCGATTTCCCACTGGCGGCACAATGGGCGGGCAACCGTACCCTGCGCCTGGCGGATGGCCCGGATGAAGTTCACCGCAACGCAATTGCAAAACTGGAGCTGGCAAAACACATCGATCTGAAAGAAGATTTGGGCTTACCTATCACCCGCTCCTGATGGATTTTGCGGGTAAATTTTCCTTCATTCAGATAAAAAAGGCGAAGATGATCTTCGCCTTTTTTACGCCTTCCCCGCCATCCGCACAACATTTCCAGTGTCAGTGCGCCTTGCCATGCCAATACGATACTGCCACCGTAGCTGAAATCACGATAGCGCAGCCAATCAATGCCCGCAGATTCGGGGTTTCATGTAACACGAGGTAAGCGATGGCTATTCCATACACTGGTTCCAGCGAGGTCATCAGACTCGCGAATCGGGTGGAAACATGGCGCAGGCTATACATGAATAAGCCATGCGAGACCGCTGTGAACACGACGCCCATCAGCGCCAGCCCCCACCATTCGTTAGCAGAAATCTGACTCAGCCCGCCATTCACCAGCACAAATGGCAGCAAGGTAAGCGTGGCAACGCTGTTTTGCAGAAATGCCAGCCGGAACGGTGCAATATGACCGCCCTGCCAGCGATTTGCCAACACCAGTAACGCAAAGCTGAATCCAGAAAAAATACCCAGCAATAAACCTGTCACCGGCGATTGTGCTGCCGTATTCGCAATATCGCCGCCACCGGTATCACTGACCATCACGGCCATCCCTATTACAACAGCGAACGCCGCGTACCAGTCCTTACCATCCCGTTTCTCCTTGAACAACCAGGGTTCCAGCCAGGTCACGAACAAAGGAAAACTGGCAAAACCCATCAATCCATAGGTAACAGGCGCCACCTTCATCGCGGCAAAAAAACTTAGCCAATGTACCGCCAGCAAAACACCGCACAGAATCACTGTTTTTGGCACAGCGCGAAAAGAAAATTCACGCTGAACCAGCAACAAAGGAATCAGGCTGAGGCTGGCAAACAAAGTCCGTCCGAACACCAGTAATAACGAAGAAACCGCCAGCACTTTGCTCAGCACACCGGCACTGCCAAACAAAAATATCGCAAAATGCAAAGCCAGATAAGGAATATGGGGCACAACCACGGTCTTTTTCATCGTTCAACACATACTGCCAGCACAAAGATGCGGCATGATGCCATCATTTCCTGAGTCTTGTAAGGCGGAATATCTGCAACAATTAAAATCAGGATACTGTGCGCAAAGTAGCAAACCTCTGCATAATAAGCGTCAGACAACGCATCAGATCAGCCTCTGACACCTGTACCGACAAATCCACATAGGAGCACACGATGATAGACGTTTATTCCTGGCCGACGCCGAATGGTCACAAAATTCACATCATGCTGGAAGAATGCGGTCTAGCCTACCGCGCGATTCCAGTTGATATCGGTGCTGGCGACCAGTTCAAACCGGAATTTCTGGCGATCTCGCCGAATAATAAAATTCCTGCGATTGTGGATGCCGATGGCCCCGACGGACAGCCGATTTCCTTATTTGAATCCGGTGCCATTTTGCTCTATCTCGCAGGAAAAACAGGGCAATTTCTTGGTAACACGGACAGAGAAAAATATGAAACACTGCAATGGCTGATGTTTCAGATGGGTGGCTTCGGTCCTATGCTGGGTCAGGCACATCATTTCCGTATTTATGCACCGGAAAAAATTGAATATGCGATCGACCGGTATAGTAATGAAGCACGAAGACTGTACGGTGTGATTGATAAAAAACTTGCGCGCACTGCTTATCTCGCTGGCGAAGAGTACACAATTGCCGATATTGCAGTCTTCGCGTGGGCGCGATCATTTGCCAATCAGGGGATAGACTGGGCAGATTTTCCGGATGCAAAACGCTGGTTTGATACTATCAGCGAGCGCCCGGCGGTACAGAGAGGCGTACAGGTTCTCGCCAATTTACGCAAACCATTAGAAACTGATAAATCAAAAGACATCTTATTTGGCAAAACCCAGTACGCTAAAAAGTAATTTTAACCAATCACAGATGGAAGCGCGGCGAAGATAAAATCCGCCCGTTTCCCACCAGGATATATATGCGCCGACCTGTAAAACGAAACAGAATCAAGCTCGCCGCAGAAAGCCAGAGACTGGTGAATTTGTCGCTGGCAGTTGCTCAATCCGCGAGTCGTATCGAGGATCTGACCTGGCAGGAAAAGCTTGATATCTATGTTTTAAAAAATCTGAAGCAGCATCATCAGGAAATTCTTGATGCGGCGGCCGAGAATTTATTTGCTTCTCATCCGAATGGTTATGAAGTTCTGATTGAAACACTGGAAACCGTCAGTACCTGCGCCAGCGTTGAAGTACAAGGCAAAAAATTCATCGCCTTACTCATCGCAGCACCAGTGCTTGCCTGGACCCGCTTTGAAATCGCAACCGGGGCAATTCCGGCCGATATACTGTCGCAACTTGCAGGGCAACTCACAAACAATATGCTGATGCCTGCAACCAGACTGCGTCTGCTCCCGCACTTATATTCCATCGATCAGTTACCGCGCAATCACTGCGAGACGTATGCGCTGCTGGAACGTCACGCGATGGCTTTACTGAAAGACAGCAGTTATCCGGTTGAAACAGAGCACGCACAAACCGTCCCATTTCTGGCAGATATACGCTATGTGTTGGGTGTGCTGGTGGCACCAGCGGAAGCGCCGATTTTCCAATGGCAGGCCTTAGAGGCCCCCTATGATTGCGCGAAGGCAAAAAGTAATTCCCTGCTTGTATGGCAAGAACAGGCTGCCCCTGCGATCAAACACCTGCTGCCTGGATGTGGCATTGAACTCCTGTTACCAGAAGCGTTTTACACCGCTTGTCGCGAAGCGGACATCAGGATACGTCCGGCATCCATACGTTCGGCAGTCTTTTATCTGACGCAGACATTGAACAAAGAAGCGTCACAACTCAGCATCGTGATTGCCTCTTGCGGCGTGCAGGACACCCCCGGGCAAGTAGATGAGTTCAGGATCAGCTTTTGTCTTAGCGATGCTCCCGAAGTGATCTACGGCGTGGTCTGGCCACTTTATCAGGCGGAAGATCAGCTTGCTGCGGTCAGCCTCGATGAAAACGGAAAACTGATCGGTGAAATCCCGGAAATACTGGCGGATTGCGGCATTCGTCAGATTATCCAGTTAGACGAAATTTTTGCGATGGAATTTTGTGATGATTGCGGCACACCTTTGTTTGCTGACCGTGATGCTGAACTGGTACATCCTGAAATGCCGGAAGACACCCCGTCTCCGGGTACAACCCACTTCCACTGACCCCTCCCGACATTCATCAGCCCGGAAATTTTATTTTGGGCTGATGTTTATTTCGTTTGAATACTCAGCAAAATTCTCTGTTCAGCTTCGCCCGAATTGATATTTTTTCAGGCAAGCACAATTGCAGTCACCAAAATTTAAATCCGTTGTACAATAAGTTCTGAACGGTCGTGCTTTTTTAAATTTCAATCTGAAACGGATCTGCCGTGTAGAGTCAAAATCAGAAAGAAATGATCAAAGTGCATTAATCAGTCAGTAAGAAAAAACCGTCAATCATCCAGGCATTCAACCTCAGGAGACAATATGGATTTGAATTACACACCGGAAGATATCGCCTTCCGGGATCAGGTGCGCAGTTATCTGGAAGCAAACCTCCCGACTGACCTGCAGCAAAAGGTATTGAACCACAAACGCTTATCCAGAGAAGATTTCGTCCGCTGGCACAAGATACTGGCAAAACAGGGCTGGGTTGCCACAGGCTGGCCAAAAGAATATGGCGGTACCGGCTGGACGCCGACGCAACGTCATATTTTCGAAGAAGAATGCGCGCGCGCAGGCACGCCTGCGATCCTGCCATTCGGCGTGAATATGGTGGCACCGGTCATCATGGCGTTTGGTAATCAGGCACAAAAAGACTATTACCTACCGCGTATCCTGAATTGCGATGACTGGTGGTGTCAGGGTTACTCAGAACCAGGTTCCGGCTCAGATCTCGCATCACTAAAAACCCGTGCTGAACGTGTCGGCGACCATTACATTGTCAATGGTCAGAAAACCTGGACCACGCTGGCGCAGCACGCTGACATGATTTTCTGTCTGGTACGCACAGAGCCTAACGGTCGCAAGCAAGAAGGTATTTCTTTCCTGCTGATCGACATGAAAACCCCGGGTATCACCGTACGCCCTATCATCATGCTCGACGAAGATCATGAAGTGAATGAAGTGTTCTTCGACAACGTCAAAGTACCTGTACAAAACCTGATCGGCGAAGAAAACAAAGGCTGGACTTACGCAAAATATCTGCTCGGACATGAGCGCACGAATATCGCCGCGGTTGGCCGGGCAAAACGCGAATTGCAATTCCTAAAACGTATCGCTGCGGAACATCATAAAAATGGACAACCGCTGATCGATGATCCCGTGTATGCGAATAAAGTCGCGAGTCTGGAAATCGAAATCATGGCGCTGGAAATTACAGTGATGCGGGTGATTTCTCAAGATAGTGGCCGTCCGGGGCCGGAAGCATCGTTACTGAAAATCAAAGGTACAGAGATACAACAGCGACTGACAGAATTAATGGTCGAAGCAGTCGGCCCGTATGCGCAGCCGTTTGATCCGGCTTTCCTCGAAGGCGAGAATGAGCACAGCATTATGGATGACGACGATGCTGCTGCCCTCGCCGCTTACTACTTCAACTTCCGTAAGACCTCCATTTATGGTGGTTCTAACGAGATTCAAAAAAATATCATTACCCAAATGATTTTAGGACTGTGAGGAGAGCACCATGGATTTCGCATTAACACAGGAACAGACACAATTTGCCGAAGCAGTCCGTCGTTGGGTAGAAAAAGACTACGGCTTTGAAGAACGCAAACATATCATCGCTTCCACTGAAGGCATATCAGCAGAGGCTTGGTCAGCACTGGCAGAACTCGGGGCGACAGCCCTGCCTATTCCTGAAGATCAGGGTGGATTCAGCGGCAGCGCGATCGACATGATGGTCGTGATGCAAGAACTTGGACGCGGCCTGGTCATCGAACCGTATTTCGCAACCGTGTTTGCAGCTGAGTTTCTGAAGCAGGCAAAAGCGCATTTCGACGTGCTGGAACAGGTTGCTGGCGGAGAAATCAAACTCGCGGTGGCCCTGCATGAGAAACAATCACGCCACGATTTAAGCGATATCGCAACGACATCAACAAAAGCTGGCGATGGCTATACGCTGAACGGTAAAAAAACCGTGGTATTACATGGTGCACAGGCCGATAAATTGATCGTTTCAGCGCGTAGCAGCGGTGCTGCACGAGACAAGAGCGGCATACAGTTATTTATTGTCGATGCCAATGCCGCAGGTGTAACGCGTCAGGATTACCGCACCATCGATGGTTACCGTGCTGCGGACATCAGTTTTACCAACGTTCAGCTTCCTGCGATAGCCTTGCTTGGCCGCGAAGATGGCGGCTGGGAATTACTCGATGCAGTCTCCGACTACGGTGTTTCTTTGCTGTGCTCAGAAGCGATCGGCATTATGGAAGCGATCACCTCGGCAACGCTGGAATATCTGAAAACCCGTCAGCAATTCGGCGTCCCTATCGGCAAATTCCAGGTACTGCAACACCGGATGGCAGATATGTTCATGGAAATGGAACAGGCGCGCTCAATGGCAACGCTGGCTGCCGTTAAAGTGTCGTCTGGCAATGCGGAAGAACGTCGCCGCACCTTATCGGCTGCCAAAGCGCGTATCGGTCAGGCTGCGAAATATATAGGCCAGCAGGCGGTGCAATTACATGGCGGCATGGGGGTGACCAATGAATTACCGGTCGCGCACATGTTCAAACGACTGACCATGATAGAGCTGTCGCTTGGCGACACCGATCATCATCTGGCCCGCTTCGTTGCACAGCCTGGTTTTAAAAACGCTGCATGATAAAAAAGTCCCGACCCTGCTCGGGACTTTTTTTCTATGTTCGTCACACCAGTGCGGCGAATATCGTTTGAGCAGCGATAGGAAAGACAACACCTGAATATTCATGCGCCGGACAGAGGAAAAAGCCGCTGTGAAGCGCATGAATACTCAGAGTATGCTCAAAAAATGCTAAAAAATCAGATAAAAACCGAATAAAAATAATGTCATCAAGGAGACCGCATGACGACCAAACAATTCACCTGGTATTTTGAAGACTTCATTCCCGGCAACGTGATTCCGCTCGGACAGCGCACTGTCACCGAAGAAGAAATTATCCACTTTGCACAGCAATTCGATCCACAATCTTTTCACATCGACAAGGAAGCCGCCAAAGCATCCATCTTCGGTGGTGTCATCGCCAGCGGCTGGCACACCTGCAGCATGATCATGCGTATGGTGGTCGATGGTTTCATTGCTGATTCGTCGAGCATGGGTTCACCCGGGGTGGACGAAGTGCGTTGGATACTACCAGTACGGCCCGGCGATACACTGACTGTCAGCGCCGAAACTGTTTCCGTCAAACCGTCTTCCTCGAAACCAGATCGCGGTGTCGTCAACACCGTCTGGAAGGCCGTCAATCAGAATGGTCAGCTCGTCTGCACCATCAAAGGTATGGGTATGTTTGGTCGCCGCCCGCAAGCATCAGGAGCATGATATGCGTGAAATCAAATCCCTCGCAGAACTCAAATCGCTGGTTGGCGCTCAGGTAGCAAGCTCAGACTGGATCAGTATCTCACAGGAGCGAGTCAATACCTTTGCCGATGCCACTGGCGATCATCAATGGATACACATCGACGTCGAACGGGCAAAAAAAGAATCCCCGTTTGGTGGTCCGATTGCCCACGGTTTCCTGACGCTCTCTTTATTGCCTATGCTGATGGAAAATGCGTTGCATCTCAGTTACGTCAAAATGGGCGTGAATTATGGACTGAATAAAGTACGCTTTCCGGCTCCGGTGCCGGTCGGCAGCCGTTTGCGGGCGCACCTGACACTACTGCAAATCGATGACATTAAAGACGGTGCGCAAATGACGTGGGAAGTCAGCATAGAACGTGAAGGCAGCGACAAGCCAGTCTGCGTTGCAGAGTCGATTGCGCGTTGTTATTGATCAGGAAAATTTTAAGCTCAAAAAATGGCAAATCAGCGTTCACGATTTGCCATTTTCCATCTCCATCATTCAAACCGAGACATTACTTCGCCCACGAGCTGTAAGGCTGCTTCAGCAAATTCGCATTCGCGTAGCGACGATCATGGCTGACTTCTTCCCCCAGCCATGCAGGTCGTTCAAATACCTGATCTTCGGATTGCAATTCCACCTCCGCAACCACTAAGCCAGCGTTGTCACCAAAAAATTCATCAACCTCCCAGACCAGCTCGCCAATAAGAATCCGGTAACGGTTTTTCTCTATCAATGGTTGCCGACATACCTGATCAAGCAAAGCCTGCGCGTCCGCCACAGGAATAGGATACTCCCATTCACCGCAGGCAATACCTGTCGACAAGCCTTTAATCGTCAGCATCGCAGTATCACCGTCAATCCGCACGCGCACGATACGCCCGGGCTCAGCGCTGATGTAGCCCTGACGCAAATAAGTCGCCACGCCCTGCTGCTTCCACTCATCGCCAACGACGAGAAACTTACGTTCTATTTCTATCCCCATGTCCTTTTTACCTTATTGCTTTGCGTCATATCAAACCAGTATTTTCCCTGCTTTTAGCGTTGTAAAAGACTATGCACGAAAAAAAAGACACCGCGCAAATACTGCCGGTGTCTTTTTCTTTATTGATAAGTCGTATCAGCTATTCAAGGAAGCCAGAATCGGCTGTAACATCGCCTCACCCAGTTTGATACTACGAGCACCATCCCATCCGGTTTCTGCATCCGGCAAATTCGCATTGTCTTTGAACGGTAATTCCAGTGTCAGCGATACACATTTAAAGGTGTGACCAATATACTTGGAAGCCAGCTTCAACATGTCTTCATTGTATTTCGATGCTTCATAACCAAATTTGGTCTGGAAATCAGGGCTGGCAGCGCAGAAGCTATCAACAAACACTTGCTGCTCTTTTGCCTGCTTCTCAGTGAAACCTTCAATCATTTCACTACCTGCCACAAATACGTACGGCAAAGCCTCGTCGCCATGAATATCCAAAAACAGATCACAGCCAGTTTCGTGAATCTTGTTTTTGACGTGGAAAACTTCAGGGCTGGTTTCCAGTGATGGCGTCATCCACTCGCGATTCAGATTGGCACCAGCCGCATTCGTACGCAGATTGCCTCGCGCAGCGCCATCAGGATTCATATTTGGCACGATATACAGCACGGCCTTTTGCAGAATACTGCGTGCAATTGGGTTCGCCTGATCAAGCAAAGCGCCCAGCATACCTTCGACCAGCCATTCTGCCATCGTTTCGCCCGGATGCTGACGAGCAACAATCCAGACCTTTTTCTCAGCAGCCGGGTCACCAACGACGACCATATTCAAATCCCGGCCATCGACAGTGTTGCCGAGATCTTCCACCAGTGCCAACGGAGAATGCTGCACACTGCTCAGCAAATCGAGGTGACGTTCCCAGCTGTACGGCTCGAAATACGCGTAATACACGCTGTCATATTCGGGCGTATGACGTATCGTCATCACCTTGCCATCATACTCCGTATCAACGCGGAACCAGGTTTCACGGTCATAACTAGCAACCGCACGATAATTTTCCCAGCCCTTGGCATAAGTCGCCTCACCTGCATTCAGAATACGCATCACTGTTTCCTGATGACGCGCACCTTGCAAACGGAAATGAAACCATTGCCAGATATCGGCATGTGAATCTTTACGCAACTTCAGATCGATTGCCCCCGCCTGTTCTGCTCTCACGACCTCGATCGCTCCCGCGTCGAAATTCTGACTGATTTTTATTGTCATCATATTTATATTGTTTGGTTTTATTCCCTACCGTAGCGCCAATTCACGACCAGCAAAGTCATAAATACACGCATACGACCTGTGTGACCGTATTTTTACAGCTTTTCAGAAAATATGAAAATATTTTAGTCAGATTTTCAAAATAAATTGTTAAATTCTTTTGGGGATTTTCTGCACGACGTCACTGGCAAGCATGGTAAAAACGCCATTCATGCACTATAATCTTTGGCTCGGAGTCGGGGCGTAGCGCAGCCTGGTAGCGTACTTGCATGGGGTGCAAGGGGTCGTGTGTTCGAATCACACCGTCCCGACCAATAAAATCAAGGAATTACAAATTTAAGGTTTGTAAGTCTTTTTTATTTTGTGGCATTTGGTAAGAGGTTTGGTAAGAAAAAATCGGAGACTCTGAATTGAAGTACTAATGCAAGTTCTGGCGCTATTGGAAAACAATCTTCAATAAATATGCTTACGGGGCTGGTAGTAACATTAAGCAAACACATTTTGTGCATTCGATTTCACCCTATTTCCGCATGAACATCAAATCATCCAACCGGACAAAATCTACCGCTTTAAATAAACAGCGAAAATAACCAACCACTATGCTCTGTTAGCGGTTGCAATCTTTCATACACAATCAAACGTAGTCACAACACTCGTAAACGGACTGAGCGCAATCAAACTAATCTCTTTTTGTGCACACGCCTGAATTTTCCTAAGACTAGTCATTTATACAATCTAGAGAAATTAATTCTAGGATTTGATCTCGCCCTACACTCTTTCCGCTCTGACAAATTCCTGATGCTCTTAATACATTGAGTAGCAGAGTTCATATACATAAGAAATTCAAAATCTTAGATTTTAGTTTGGTAAAAATACGACAGAATCTAAAATCTAAGTTATTCAAAAAGTGCTTTTACACTGTTTTCCAGATCACAGCAGGTAGCCATAGTGGACACCTGTTTTGTTGGTTGTTCTTGAAGACATTTTTCAAATGATTACTTTTGAAGTTTCTGGTACATCTTATTTACCGTTTGTGCATGAAATGGCAATGACAACTCGTCGTCAGCGACACGGTTTATCAAAACTAGCGGAAGAAATAGCAACACTAACCATCTCAAATGGAATGTGTTCGCATGCTGGCGCAACTGGTAGGAAAAAACAGAAGGCACTCGCTGAGTCAGCTCCAAACGCACAAGATCAAAGATCCTCCAAAGATGAAGAACCTCGTGTGATCCGTTTAAAAGAAGTCATCAAGAAGGTTGGACTTTCGCGAAGTACGATCTATAACCTCATCGAGGACGGGCGCTTCCCGCAAAGATTACAACTACTCGAACGAGCGATAGGGTTTTATGAGCACGAGGTTGATGCATGGATCCTCCAATTAGGAAGGAAGGCGTAATGAAGCCATCTATCCAAACAAACTTAGTGTTACGGATGCAAAAGCTTGGAAAAAATTATCGAACCAAAAATGATCCAGAAATACTTCATAAGGCGGCTAAACATAATCTACGTGAAATCAACGCAGAGTTGCAGCCTGATTCGACGAGTCATATCAATTCAAAACTCAGTCATCTCAACCGGATATTGCGTGGAAAATCGACCGCGTGGGAGATTGCAAAGGAGAGCGAGCGATTAATGGCCGAGGCAAATGCTAAAGTCAAACGTGTCGATAACATACGCGGTGTGGAATTGGTTTTTTCATTACCAAACCGATTTGCGTTCAACGGCAACGCATGCTTCGAAGACTTTGTGTTGTGGGTCGAGTCACACTTCCCAAACCTCCCTATTCTCTCGGCAGTAGTGCATTGGGATGAATCAACACCACATATTCACGTGATACTGCTGCCATTGGTCGATGGAAAGCTACAAGGTCACGTAGTAATGGGCAATCGCAGTCAAATTAATAAAATGCGCGAGAGTTGCTATGCTGTAGTTGGCAAAAAGTATGGGATGGAGTTAACCAAACGAGACAAGCTTGATATAGTTAAAACTAAACAAATCGCATCTGAAGCAGTTGATAAAATCGTTGCTAACCCAAAGCTCCTGAATGACATGGAGATTAAAGATGAACTCTTAGCTGTCATCGAAAAAAATCCCTATAAGCTTGCTGGTCTCATTGGCAATGCTCAATGCAAGAAGCCACCTAAACCTAGAAAACAAACATTCGTGGGCATTATGACCTCCAAAGTCAAACCAGATAAACAGCCCCACCCTAGACCAAGGCTGTCTGATAGCTAGATGCTAATGAGTGCCCCTAACCTGCCTCATACGTTCGAGGCATTCTAATGTTTCAGTATGAGTTTTGAAGGTACGCAAGCCAAGGTACGCAGATAGTACGCAAGCAAATCATCACGCGCACCAATGGCAAATATTATTTGCTACGTTGCAAAGATAGATAGCAGGTGACATCCCATCATTCGCAACAGAATGATGGGATGTCAATTTGCGAAATATTTATGTATAGTTCACATTGGCTTCGGCTCGAATCCATCGTGGCTACCGTTCCGGTTTAGTCGGTAGTGCAACAAACGAGAGAGCGCCGGACGCGATAGCAAGAACGGGAACCTTGCTCCGAAGCCTCACTGGTTCAATGTGTATTAGTGCCGATTTAATCTAATCTGACAGTTACAAATACTAGGTCAATTAACTGTTAAATCTGGGCCCGTTATCTCTTCAAATATTCTTGTTAAAAAGTTTTAAGCATCAACAAAATCGTTAAATTCAACAGGCCATTGTTGTGGCTGAATTCCTTTGAGCAGACGCTGTATTTCTTCGACGATCTTCATATCGACATGTGGACTGACCTTCTGAGGTAATGACTGCCCTGGATTTTTTTTGAACCGTTTGAAGAATGACCGGATATCCACTTTATTGTTGGTTTGTTCGGGCAAAACACGACAAGCGTCCATCCTCGACACGGCATAGATGAAACTGGTAACGATGTTACTTTCGGTTGCCCAAGGGAATTGAGGCATTACGACGAACTCTAACCAATCAATCACGCTATCGCTCAGTTTAAGATCACGCAAATCATTGAAGCTGATCAGCCAATCTCTATCTGGTGTGGCGTCTAACAAGCAAAGCAATCCCGAAGGTGATAAGCTTAGTCCCGGAGTCGCAACATACACATGCTGTGGCTCAAACGCCTTCTCTGCATCATCCGGCTTTTTTCGGAGGAAGGCTGGGATATCATAATCCGTAAAAGTTTCTGAAGTCTTTATCCTATCGCTGACTAACTCTCGACGGAACACAGCTGCCTTGTAACTTCCGGAATCGACTACCAAAGGATCGATCGTTCTCAATCTTGTTTGTCCTATTCCGCTATGACCTGCTGGTACGATATGTTTCACTTGATATAGCGTCGGCATATCGTTCGCTTTCTCCGACTCCGGCCGTTCATGAATTAATAAGAAGTTCGTATGCGCTGTCACCAGTTGATAATCTAATGCGATTTTTTCTGCTTCAGCGTTGTCAGGGCTGATGAACGATGAAGCATTCAGTCTGGCGTTAGCAGCTATTCGCGACAGTTGAACATCCGTCGTTGTCACGGATGACATATCGATTTTTCCAAGCAGTTCCGGAGATGTACTTCCCGCTCGCTGGCCGAGCAGTTGCAAGACCCCTCTCGGTTTTTGTGCAAGCATTGCAAACACATGGCAAGTATCGCCCTCAAACAGCGTACTCATGTTTTCTGATGTCCAGATTGGGGTGCACTCTTCTGGCCAGACACAGGTTATTGTGTCGAAATGCGGTGAACGTAAGCGGTTGAACATCCGCAAAACCGCCGGTTCGACAGCTTCGCTAGTCGCAACAAAGTCACACGCACCTTTTGTCGCATCAGCCAGCCGACGCAAGTGACTCTCAGCAGGACTATTACCGACGCCAACAATGAATAACCGGTGTCCGGATTTTTTAGCGGAAAGAATGACGCTCGTTATATCTGTAATATCACCATCCGTAATCAGTAAAACATCACTCTGCAACTTATCATTCAGATCGAAAGTAGAATTGAGTGCGGCCTCCATTTCAGTACCGCCTAAATCTGCCTCAAGCCCATCTATCCAACGCTGTGCGGCAGCTTTACTCGCTGGCGCTGACTTCCACATTGCACGTGAGCGATGTTCTACGTGATTACCGAAACGACTGAGGCTAAAGCGATCACCATCGATCAAATTCTCTATAATCGACTGTAATGACCGGCGAGCTGCAGAAATACTGTCACCGGCCATTGAGCCAGAACAATCAACCAGAATTTTTACCGAAATATTTGCACTCGTATTTTGTGGGATCTGAGGGTAAAAACTGGCCAGCATGACATGTCGCTCGGCATTGACATAATCTGGCCCGATAGCGACGACCGCGTTATCAGAAAGCTGATCCAATACCAATACAAAATCTTTATCTAAGGTTCCCTGACGACTAAGTGATATATAAGCAATACCACCCCGGTTTTTCTGCGCTACCAGATGACTGGGTGAGGCAATTCGTGCCTGTGCGAGCACGTCGTGCAGCCGAAGTTCGATGTCGAAGGGATAGTCAGCCGCCAAAGTATGTCGAGGTATCAGATATTCGGGAATATCTGATCTCTTCGACACATAGGATTTACTGCCGTCATAGCGCGGCGCGATCACGGTCGGAATTAATAAACGCAAGCCTTGCTGTTCAAATTGCAGTGTTTGTGCGTACCGGATAAAGATGCTGCAGTGCTCTTTCGGCGCAAGATTTCCGAGATTCAGGCTATAACTGTGGTCGGAATTTTTTTCCAGCATTACCGCTGTGTCGCCAGACGATAGCGCTTCCTCATACTCAACTTCGGCCTGTTTCTTCTCGACCACGATACCCGTCAGTTTTCTCTCTCCGAGAGTCACTTCAACGCTCAGCAAGACCGCGCCCCACGGCAATGGGAAGGTATAAATCACTTCGGCATGGGAGGACATGTGGTTATAAAACTGTTGCGTCATCTGCATGTCGAGCATCAGGCCTCGCACGTCGCCGCTCATGCGAATACTTTCTAGTATGAACTCTTTACCACTCGTCGTTTTCAGGCAGGCATGTTGAAGCGTATTCATCTCTTTCCCTTACATACACATTGATATTTCAAAGAGCAAAAAAACTCGATTGAGGAACAGAACTTAATTTTTTTCAATCAGATCAGCATAGGCCTGCATCACACTGCGCACGAATTCCCGAACCTGTTCTGGCGTTAAACCAGCGCGCCCTGGCTCAATCACGATCTCAATGCCATTCGCTACTGTCAGGTGACTGCGGACTTCTATGCTGCCAGCGGCGTATGGTTTTGCCGGAACGGGTGGATCTTCGCCATGTAAGAGTTCACGAATCCGATCGAGCGAAACTCCGGCAGCAGTCCATTTTTTAACAAGCAGCAGTTGCTCAAGATGATGAGTGCGATATCTGGCGGCACGTGTTTCCCCATACGGTTTATCCACTAAACCGATCTGCACGTAATAACGCACGGTGCGAACTGGCAAATCGGCCAGAACACAAAGATCTGCGAGCGTAAATTCTTCCGGAGAAGTAGAAGTTGTTTTATTCATACATAATATTAAAACACTTTAACTGTATATAATCAAGCTTCACAAAACCTACCCGATTTAAGTGAAAGTAATGCTATGAATCAAACCTTATATCTTGCAGACGTGCTGCGCCCCTGGAAACTACTCACCTTCGCGGTGGGTATGAGCTGGCTGATCTGGGGTGCGATTCACTATCAATTCAGCGACTGGGATATCGGCATCTGCTTTGTAATGGGTTTTTCGACGTACCTGAGTGCTCCATGGTGCATTAGGACAATACTGAAGAGCTACCGCGAAAGAAAATTATCATGGCCGATTGTCGGTGCCATTTTTGCCTGGTATTGGTCAGTAGATGGCTGCTACTGGGTTTATCACACTCTCATCGGCAACACCATGATCCGTTATGAAAACCTGCTCGCTTCCACCGGCTTGTACTTTAGCTGCGCAATGATCTGGAGATTTAACGGATCACTTACAGAACTTTGGCGCGCCATCGTGAATGCAAGAATGACGTGAAGATAAAAAACTCTGTGAACTATTTAACGAAAGGCGCGATTGTGATCGTCAGCTTATTTGCAACGCTGGTAGCGTTTGGCACTTACCAAAAGCGGCAAGCCAGCAAAGCGAGTACTGCATTTTGCAACTCCGTTGCCATCAACTCGCCAGATAATGGAATAAAAGAGAAAGCTATTTCCTTCGGTGCTGACCCAAGAATGTCAGTCTTCTTTGTAGATGACAACAACCAGCACAAATTTATTGCCGCATTCCATGGATTTTTTGCGTTTGATCGCAGCATATGCGAAATCACAACAGAGAATAATTTTGTGCGATCAATCAAACAATGGGGGCTAGATTAAATTGCTTAAATAAAAATTGATCCATAACTCTGAAATTTACCAACATCATCCAGTCTCTATTTATGCCCTTTACTCCCTTTCATTTAGGCGCAGGAATTCTCGCCAAATCAGTACTACGGAAGCGTTTTTCTCTGATGGTATTTACCCTATCTCAGGTGCTCATCGACATTGAGCCTGGATATAAAATGTTCATGCAGTCAAAAGAGGACTTGCACGAGTTAACTCACAATCTCCCTTCTGCAATCGCCATTGCATTACTCTCTGTTGGACTATGGATTGCATGGGAGCGCATTCGCCCTGCCAGATATACGCAGGCAGAGGTCAGTCTTCCAGTCTTATTGTTTTCCGCGTTTTTCGGCACACTATCTCACTTATTCCTTGATGGCATGTACCACCTCGATATGAGAATGCCGCAATCCCAATGGCAAATTGCACAGACAACTTGCGGCGCATTGAGCGGCACTGAAGCTATATGTCTGATGATGACAGCGTCAGGCATGATCATATTTAGCGTTATAACTCTCGCCAAGTCGCTGTCTATGAAAAAATGATGTAGCTCTACACAGAATCAAGGTCAGAAACCACGTTGCACATGACGAAGTAATGTAGTTTTCCGTTTTCAACTTAATTTTTGTTGACAGCATCATTCTATTTTCGTAAATTTAACAACCTCTGCAAATGATTGCTTATGGTCGCTTCGGGCGTTAGCTGATACGACGTATTGACGGGCATGTCGGCGTCATGGTGCGTCATCTGCAGAGTTTCTGACTTCTTGAATTATTGCTTCAACTCCCGATAGAAATTCTCATGCGTACCAAGTAGAACCAACACAAGCACTTCCGGATTATCTCGACTTGGCTCTAACTTATAAACAAGCAAAGCTTCTTGCTTGCTTATCTTAAACTTGTGAACCAGGATTTTTGATAAATCCCCCTTCTTCTGCGCTCCGATATAAGGATTTTTCACAATATCGTTAATCGCATCATCAAGTGTCAGCTTATCCCGTGCGTGTAACTTCTTAATTGATCGAGTGAATGACGGTGTTACTTTAATTTCCATCGTCAATCACACCCCGAATTTATAATCAGTAAGCTGTCCGGCATTAGCTTCCGCCTCAGAAAGCATCACATCACGGATGAATGCGACTGGAAGGTCTGGATTGTCCTCTGCGGCCTTTCCAAGTCTTGCCCAATACTCTATTTGTTTCGGAATAGAACGATGCCCAACAGTTGCGTATGGTTGTGCCAATGAAATTAATTCGTCAGATAGTTTTACGACAACACCCATAAGATTCCCCTTTTATTTACGATAATCACATCATAGTTTAAGAGGTTACCTAATACAACTCTTTGCATCTCTTAACAACCAGATCACCAGAAAAAATCATACGTCCTCGTGTTGAAGCACACCGAATACCGACCAGTTAGGTGGCAACCCAGCTCTCGATGCTACTCTTTGAAGCATCGACAACCAACAGCTTTGCATCTGCAAGTCCGCTCAAGCATCTTGGTATATCCCAGCTGAATCATAAACGACCAAACTGCCAGTTTTCTGTAAGCGTGGGCGAAGAACCGTATTTTGAATAAATTCAACAATACCCATCAGTCATCCCCCACAACATCTTCTTTTGAAAGTTTCTGCAAGTACTTGTAGCCAAGATTATTTTTAATTGACCAGCGTTTCTCTGCAAATTTTATGTAGCGCTCCTCTTGTTTTTCGTTGAGTCTTTTATGAACTTCAAGATAATAATTTTTGCTTCGCGTCCAATCTTCCAAGTCTTTAAAAATGTTCTTGGCATCTTTTGCCATTCTTCTTACCTGCGCTAAGTCGGTAGCTTGCCCATCGCTGGAGCCGTCTATGTACCGTAGAATTTTTTCCGAAATGCCGTCATTGGTTCCTTGAATATTCAATCGAAGTTCAAGTAAACAAAAATTACCTAAACGTCGTTTTTCGAATCGATCAACCTTACGATCATTTTCACCGGCACTATTCCTATTATCAGTCGCCCAAAGATGTTCTACAGATAGATAATCCGCCGTTTTACCCTCGCTGCGAGACAATCTTATTTTGTCAATTTGAATGGTCTTGTTCGGCTGCAATTCTGCTTCATAATTCATCAAAAAATAACGCAAACCGCCCCATTTGTAGAAATCGTCCGGGCTATCTTGTTGAAGGGAAAAAGACTCTTTAAATAAAGTATCCGGTGCCATCCAATCAATAAACTGCGTTAGACGAAACTCCAACGCGTCGTCTTCATTGTCGATTACTTCGCGGCCAATCACTCTGTCTTCATCAGAGAAATCCTTCAACAACTCATCGTGATAATAACGCGACGCGAAATAATAAAGATCACCTTGCCCAGTATCGTTTCGTCCAGTCATATTTCGCGTCATATAGACACGGAAATTGAGTATTTCCAAAAGACTCAAAAGGCCAATCAAGCGACTGCCTTTACCATCTAATTTGATTACCAAAGAGAGAAACAAAGGCATAATCGACGCATGTTGCCCTTGCGCCCGGATTTGATCTAAGATTGGTTTCAGGTTGGCATCGAGATTCGTATGTTGCTGTCCGTATAAGCGGGCATACCACAATGCAGCAGTCTTCATGAAAGAAACAAAATCAGCCATTACCTTAATCAAACTTTGCGTCAAATCTAATGAACTCACTGCTTCATCAACAAGCAGCCGTTTCTTGAGTTCGGCGTAACCGTACTGGCTATCCGTTTTATTCAACTTAAAATGAACAACAACACAATACCGTAAGAAAGCCCCCTCTTCGGCTTGCGTCGTCTTTCCAGCTGTATTCAAATTTCTCAGAATATCTGACCAATCACTATTGATCGTCTCACGTAAAGTTGTCGCCTGCAGCTTCACACAACAATAGATTAGATAATTTTTGACTTTTTCCAATTCACTTAACAGCTTGCCTCTGTTGTTGATCACTTCAAACATAATGCCCGTTTCAGCATCCTCTTTAGGTGCGTAAACTAAAAAGCCAAGTTCTGTTTCAATCGCGTGCCGAATTACTTGTATCGAAATTTTTGAGCTGATGCGGTCACCCAACCACGTATTAATGACTTTACGTGCATTCAATAAGCGCTCGTGCGCTTCGAGCGTCAATGGTTCATTTGCCGCATTCCCGTCTCCCATCACTACACGTTCAAAGAACAAACGGGTGTCAGAATTCAAACGCAATACAGATCGGTCACTACCTTGTGGGCCACGACGAATGTACATTTCACGGAATTCGTCTCGTTCCGCTTCTGGTAGATGGCCTGCCAGTAAAGAGAGCAAAGTCACCAAGGTCGTTAATCGTTGCTGACCATCGACTACGTGATATTCGCCTTGCGCTACATCTTTAGGCTGGCTTAACACTAAGGTTCCCGTGTAATGCCGCATTTCAATACCATCGTTAATGAGATGATCGATGTCTTTCAACATTTCTTTAACTTCTTTTTCATCCCATGCATAACCACGTTGATAATCAGGAATCGTGAACAAACGATTTTTAAATATAGATGGCAGCGTCAACAATTGCGCACCGAAGTCTCGTGTAGCGATTTCACTCATTTGAATTTTTTCTCTTTTTCGTTGTGTTTTTCACTTTAGGTTCTAGCTCTATCTACAACTCTTCCAGACCATGCGCGATGGCGAGAGATTTGTCAGTCTTACTTCTCACGCACGCGATCCGGCCAGTAGGCCATGGCTATCGCCCCGCATCGTCTTCGGAATAACGATTTGCTCTTTACTTGATAATTTCACGGTTTCCATATTGATCTTTCTGCGGTAAGTCTCGCTATCTTACCGCCTCTCCCCAAAGGGACGAAAAGAAACTTTTTTTAAGCAACGGAAAATCATTCTACAAATTAAAATGGCCTTCCCCATTAATGACGGACACTTTCGATAGGTATGATGTCACTATCGGAGCTGTCCTTGGCGTTGAGGGAACGTCTGTCTTTATTGTATAGCCCGCCCTGAATGACGCGCTCAGTTCCGAAAACGAATGTGGCTATTCTTTTTGGTGCCCCTGTATACGAGGGGTTATCCTGCATTACCAGTCATTCGTAATTGTCGCCCACATCGAGAACCCCTCATAAAAATCATATTATGATCTACAATACACTTTTTATGAGGGGTTTTATATATGCCTAAAAAGCTCTTGAACACGGATACGGTGCCAACTTTGGTACGGGAACGCCTGAGTACTTGGGGGCGCTGTATCCATACGCAACGCTTGCGCCAGCGCATCACGGCTGCCGACTTGTGCGCGCGCATGAGCATTTCAGAGGCTACCTTACGCCGCATGGAACGAGGCGACCCAGGCACCGCTGCTGGCGCATACCTCTCTGCACTACTGATTCTGGGCGTGATGGACGAAACAACACCTGCGCTGGCATCAACCCTGTGGTCCGACACGCCACATCGTAGAGTAAAGCTGAGCCGACAAGAACAAGGAGGCGAAGAAGATGCTGAATACTTCTAAGCCTTTGTATATTTATTTGCAGCGTCCGGACAATGAAGAATGGGTCACGGTCGGACGCTACCTTGCAGGACCCGCGGCAGGTGCTGGTAGGTTCAAGTACGCCCCAAGTTATGTCGATGCAGACCTCACTTGGACGATTGACCCCGTCAACTTACCGTTTCGTCCGGAAGACGATCGGCCAGCGCCCCGCTACAATGGTCTGCACGATGTACTGCGAGACGCTTGTCCTGATTCCTGGGGCCAAGCGCTACTCAGGCGAGAACACAATCTATCAGAAGGCACGCCTCTGGAACGATATCTGATTCTGGCCAACAACGCTGACCGCTGGGGCGCACTCGCTGTAGGTACAAAACCCACTCCTTCGGTGGCGCAGTTGTCCCATCCGAAGTTACTCCAGCTACCGCTATTGGTGCAAGAATTGGCCGCCATGAGCGCGCAACGCCCGGCGGTCGACGCTCGACTTCGCCGACGTCTGGTACAAACTGCCAGCGTGGGCGGAGCCCGACCGAAGGCGACTGTGCAAGACGATGAGGGACAGTACTGGCTAGTCAAGCCTAGGATAGCCAGCGATATTGCTGATATTCCTTCCCTTGAGCATGTCGGCCAGCAATGGGGAGTGGCAAGCGGTTTGGATTTCGCAGCAACTGTTCTGCATCCTGCGACGGAGGGTCACAGTGCAGTGCGCGTACTTCGCTATGACCGAATCGGAAGCCGTCGCTTGATGTGTGTCAGTGCAGCCTCCCTGCTGCAGGCAGAGTATCCGGACAAGCTCACGCAAACCGCCCTCTGGAGCTATCCGCGCTTGGCGGAGGAGCTGCGCATCATAGGTGCTCCGGTTGAGGATAGGCGCGAGCTGTTTGGCCGCATGGTTTTCAACGCCGTGTGCGGAAATGACGATGACCATGTTCGAAATCATGCGGTTGTGTACAAACACGAGCAGCGGCGCTGGCGCTTGGCACCCGCTTTCGATGTCGTACCTAATCCGGTTGAGACACCACGCACGTTGACACTACAACTGTCAACCGGGCGTTTCGATATTTCCCGCTCAGCAGTGTTGGCCGATGCCCATCGTTTTGGTTTCGACAACAGTGACGAGGCTAGCGCCTATCTTGATGCGCTACTGATGCGCATCTTCAACGGTTTCGACCAAGTTGTACACTGGCTGGAGCCAGAGTGGCAAGAGTTGCTCCGTGCGCGTATGCGGGAGAATATTGCCATCCTAAAAGCATAAGATCGCTTCGCAAACCATCGAGAAAGGAAACAGGCAAGGCACTCGCAAGAAAACTACTTGGTTCAGTTTGCACCAAAATAAAGCCACCGATAGTGCTAATCGAATTGGTCAGGATCAAGATAAAGCTCCTGTAATTCTCATTACGCTCGCTCGCGAAATACCGTAATTTCGCGCTAACGAGCTGATTGACGCTCCCTGCTTATGAAGACTAATTATTTGCTCTCGTTGTTCATCATTGGTTTTCGTTGGCCGACCAAGCACCTTACCCTCAGCTTTTGCACGTGCCAGCCCAGCTTGAGTGCGTTCAACTAATAAGTCCCGCTCCATTTCAGCAACGGCGGCCAACATATTCAGCATCAATTTTCCGGCTGGAGAAGTCAGGTCAAGTTTTCCAAGCTGAAGAACGATCACTGTTGGCGCGCACTCAATATTGCTCCATCAGAAAACACCGACCCCTATGTCTCTGTAGGGTTTCCACTTTCTGACGCTGTTCTTTTACCTGAATCTGGACCTATCCAAAGCGCAGATTTATCTATTCACCGTGAATATATAGCGCCACTCAATATTGAAGACGAGCCAGCTCAAGAAATTTATCAACTGGAATCAACTAAACAGGTGATTGATCTCATTTGCAGGCAACCTCAGTTATTGCAGATTCCAAATTTGCAGACCCTTTTTGCAAATGCCATTGCCGGTGAGATAGACGTGGTGAAAAACATACTTTCAGCCACACGTTACAGGGAACACATTAGCCCTGATTTGTGTACAGATCCGGATTGAGGTTCATCCCCATGGGCATGGGGAACACGATGCGCGGACGGGCAGTTTTCCGTGACGCAGCGGTTCATCCCCATGGGCATGGGGAACACGAACGCCGCGAAAATCGGCCAACTGTAATTCGTCGGTTCATCCCCATGGGCATGGGGAACACAGCTGGTTGGCACGCCACGCTGGTTGGCCAGAAGGTTCATCCCCATGGGCATGGGGAACACGATACCTGAACGCCGACGAATGCGGATCGAGGCGGTTCATCCCCATGGGCATGGGGAACACGACATCGTAATGTGCGATTGGGCGACATTATGCGGTTCATCCCCATGGGCATGGGGAACACATCACTCACCTTCCTTTACTGGAAAAAAATCACGGTTCATCCCCATGGGCATGGGGAACACTAGGATGGACTCTGTTAGGCTGGGTGGGTTCTCGGTTCATCCCCATGGGCATGGGGAACACAGCAGATGGCCAAAATTGACCGTCGGGTCAAACGGTTCATCCCCATGGGCATGGGGAACACTATCTGGAGCAGCCATATAACGCAAATCTTGACGGTTCATCCCCATGGGCATGGGGAACACTTAAGCGATGACGGTGACATTTTCCCGAAAAACGGTTCATCCCCATGGGCATGGGGAACACCTTAACTCCAATTTGACGCCCAATTAAATCGGCGGTTCATCCCCATGGGCATGGGGAACACCACGCCCGCGTCCGAACGTACGACGACAACGGTTCATCCCCATGGGCATGGGGAACACCTGATAAGCATGGGTTCCCAAAGGTGGCAAGGCGGTTCATCCCCATGGGCATGGGGAACACGTGATCGTTACCCGTGAATATTGACCAAATGACGGTTCATCCCCATGGGCATGGGGAACACTATATTCCATGCGGTTTGCAGCGTAGTTTAGGCGGTTCATCCCCATGGGCATGGGGAACACATTAATACTCTGCGGACGGCGCGAGCGCGATACGGTTCATCCCCATGGGCATGGGGAACACCTATTCGGTTTTTTACCAGAGCAGCAAGGGCGCGGTTCATCCCCATGGGCATGGGGAACACATTTATCCCGCGATCAATCCAGCCAAAATCAGCGGTTCATCCCCATGGGCATGGGGAACACAGCCAAAGTAAAAAGACCTGTGAATCACAGGTCGGTTCATCCCCATGGGCATGGGGAACACGCCTGAAAACCCGCCACCGTCGCACCCGCAAACGGTTCATCCCCATGGGCATGGGGAACACCATTGTTTATAGAAGATGCTTTCTGACTATAACGGTTCATCCCCATGGGCATGGGGAACACAATCAACACATCCAGCATCGACGACAGACAAACGGTTCATCCCCATGGGCATGGGGAACACCTCAGCAATTAATCTTCCCCCAGCTCGGCCACCGGTTCATCCCCATGGGCATGGGGAACACGTTTGCCGAAAATTCAAAAACATTGCAGTTATCGGTTCATCCCCATGGGCATGGGGAACACTTGCCCGGGTTCAGCTTCTCTACACTGTGTGTAGGTTCATCCCCATGGGCATGGGGAACACAAGTGATGTTACAGGCTCGGCTTCGACAGGGACGGTTCATCCCCATGGGCATGGGGAACACACAAATCAGCAAGTGGAGAGATTTTGTGAATCCGGTTCATCCCCATGGGCATGGGGAACACTGCTGAATGTGAATAAGGTGCCTGGAGTCAATCGGTTCATCCCCATGGGCATGGGGAACACTTGATAGTCAACTGGCGACCAGACGCACTGCCCGGTTCATCCCCATGGGCATGGGGAACACGATGTCATACGGTTTGCGATCGGGGTCGGGACCGGTTCATCCCCATGGGCATGGGGAACACACCAAATATAATCGATTGATTATTAAGGACAAAAAAGAGCTCCGCAATTCTACCGAATTTTTTCTGCGTTTTTCTGAATTTTTAAAGATCGCTGACTTACTTAATTTTGACGATTTACGTCACTTAGTTCAGGTAAAAATGACACGAGTTTTGTACCATCCATTTCAACAGGGATTCGTCTATTGCTGCCTGTTGTGACAAAATCGAATCCTGCTTCATTGTTGGTGCGCCAAGCCATGACTGCATTCCCTTCTTCGATTCCTTCGGTGACCTGATCCCAGATGTGTTCGCGAAGACGTCGGGAATAATTGCCAATATAGACACCGGCACGAATTTCCAGCAACCAGATAGCAAGCCTGCCACGCAAACGTGGTGGCGCATTTTCAAGAACGATGACCAACATCGCCGATACTCTCTGGGTTAGGGATTGTAGGAGGAATGGATTCTTCGGGTAATTCTGGTGGAGTAAGCCCACCCGCAGAAAGAATGGTTTCTATATCAGGAATAATGCGTTCGAGCAGCCTGCTTTGTCGAAATGCGTCGCGGCAGCGTATCCTCACCTCACGCTCAAGATTCTGACTGGGCTTGGCAGCGACGCTAAATGCGATCGGAACTACCGTATCAAATTTATATAAGTCAGCAATATCGTAGACAAAAGAGAGTGGTTTTCCGCTATGGATAAAACCAATTGCCGGTGCATAACCGGCAGCAAGAACCGCTGCTTCTGTCACGCCATACAAACACGAAGTCGCAGCAGAAAGACAGCGATTGGGTATATCTGCCGCATCCCAATCCTGACGGTCATAATTGCGTGCTTTCCAATCTACCCCATACTGCTGGGCAAGCAGCTGATACGATGCCCTGACTCTGGCGCCTTCGATGCCACGCAGTTGTTCTACGCTGCGTCGTTGTGGGGGGGCTTCACCAAAACGTAATTTGTACATCGCTCTGACTACTTTCAGGCGCGCATCGTCATCGAGCGCTAATTTCGCCTGATACAGCAAACGATCGGCACGTGCACCACCCGGCTGCCCCGATGAATAGACCCTGACGCCCCCTTCCCCTATCCATACCAGCAAGGTGCCAACACGCGCAGCCAGCGCACAAGCTGAGTGGGAGACGCGGACACCAGGCTCCAGCATCAGGCAGGCAACGCCACCAACTGGAATGTGCATACGTACACCTGTAACGTCTACGGCAACAAAGGCTCCGTCGAGTACGTCGAGCTGACATTTTTCGACGTACAGTACAGATAGCCGCTCTTTAATCGGAATGGGCTTTAAAGGCGGAAGCATCAATCAGCTTTCAGATTTTTTCACGAGTAGCAAACCACAGCCAAATGCTTTGGCATGCCCTATACCGTGAAAAAGCGTGTGATGAAATAGTTCATGGTCAGTAACGATCAATTCCCCGGAAAAATCCACGGTGCTAAAAAGGATCTCTGGCTTATCCGCCCTGCGCTGCTTATGCTGCTTATCCGCCCTGTGCTGCTTATGCTGCTTATCCGCCCTGTGCTGCTGGTAGGCATCAACATTCGCCGCAACGATGCTAAAGCCAAGGCGATCTGAACGACTTTGCAACCAGTCGAGACAAGTCCGTTGTGTCAAATCGTAAAGCAGAGGTTTGTCGTCTCGCTTCCAATCCCGCCACGTCGCGTCTTCAGTCAGTCCGTGCTCAAGCAAAAGACGCTTCTTGGCGTCCATGACAACATCATGTCGCTGAGGTTTGCCTTTGTCGTTTGTTTTGGTGATAACAGGATTAGCACGCAATTGAAACGATAAATGCTGGCCATCTGATAATTGCGGAGCGTAAGGTCGGCTCTGTACCTGCCATACTTCACTAAACGCAACAGGCTCACGCTTTGAGACGATATAAAAGCGGGGCGTCACTTCCTGATCATAGCGACGAAAAATAAAATCGCGTTGCTGATCCTGACTGCTGGGAAAAAATTTCCATAGCCATTGATGTTCGGCGTAGGCGGCTGACTGCGCCATTTCATGCGCAGCCTGCCGCAAGTTCACCGGGGTAATTACGCTAAAATACATGGGGCTCATTCCTTCATTAAGGCGATGTGTTCGCTTCTGTCTGCAAATAGCCAACCCTGGCGGGTGATCAACTGATCTTTGCGGGTGATACTGAAATCACGCAACACCCCCATCGTCGCTAGATCATCCGTACCAAAATCATCTCCCCAGACAATTTTTTGGATAGTAATCTCATTGCCTGCAGGAGGTGCTACTGAGGTCTTCTGCCACAGTGCCATCAGTTGTTGCTGATAAGTAGATAAAGCAGCTACAACCGTTGACGCATCTAAAATACAAGGATGCAGAGGTGTGGCAACAGGGCATGATTTGCGACCCAGGTACAACACGAACTGGGGCTTACGCAATGCTTCGGCTAACTGGACTAATGTATAAGGCGCGTCTGCATATTCCTGAACTGCAACCAGAACAAAAGCATCCTGACGATAATCGCGGGTGGACAAAATCGTATTGAGGTCTTGTTTGTGCAGCGACAACTCATCACGACGCGTGGCATGTGGCCGCTTTTTAAGGTTCGTGCGACTGGGAACTTGCGCGGTATGGTAATCACGCAATAATCGACCGGTACTCACTACACCAATCGCGATACGATAGCTGTTACACAAGGCCATGTGCGCCGCATGATCATCCCTGTCTATGCCCAACGCGGCAGCCAGCAAACCATAGATAGCGGATTGACCTGGGTAATCCGCGCTGGGGCGATACTCGCCGACAGCCACTTCCCCCCATGCCGCCATGGTACCTTGCAGTTGAAAAATCAAAGTCTCCATGATTTACTCAACAATAAATTCAGCGACTTCGCTCAGGCTACCTGTTCCTGCTTCTACATTGAATTCCTGCACGGCATCAGCACATTCGCCGTACACGGTATTAAAGTTATTACGCTGCCGGTTCAATTCAGTCACTGCACGGTTTAAAGTATCAGTGTCTTTCACTGGCTTGAGAAAAGCCTGAGCCAGTGTACGTGGCTGTTGATCGCCTTTTTCAGCGAGTACATACCCTGCGTAAGCTCTTGAGGCAAAACTATTCTGTTTGCCTGTCGGTGATACTTTGGTAACAGCATGCAGCAATGCCTTGAGTGCCTGCTGTGTCAATTCTTTATTGTCACCCAAATTTTTCAATAACAAGGCGCGGTCAATGCAAAGGTATAAATAAAATACCCCTGCGCCAAACCCGGTTTCACCAATATGCGCAGCACCTTGGTCTGTCTCGCCCTTATTCAGATCATCAACAGCCGTAAAATAATCATCTTCAATGGCTGCTTTGTGTACAGTGATCGCATGAGCGACTTGCACCGCTGCCTCTGTAGCAAATTCTGACTGCTTCGCTAGCATACGACCGAACATGGCGATATCGGCGGCGCTATGCTGCTTGCGCAATAATTTCAGATCTTTGTCGGTGGGCGCTTCCTGAGTTGCCACCAGTTTATCCACTAAGGTGGCTATCGCTTGTTCCTCCTCAGGATTGAAGTGCACCAGTTGCTCAACATGCAGATCCTCGCCACCTTCGTTCTTTTTGTCCGATTTTAATTTTCCGAATTGGCTGGCTATGGTTTTTGCCCATTCGCGCGCATTTTTTTCGCTGACACCCTGCTTTGCGAGCGTCTGATAGACATGCACACCCATTTCTTTGGTGCGGGTACCGATATGCCCTTTCAAGACAGACTCAAAAATATCCGAAGTACGCCAGGCACGCTTGAGGCTTTGCGAAGAAATGCGCAGGCGTACAGAATCTCCGACTACGGCTGTTTTTGGGCGACCGGTGTCATCACGGTTCAGATTTGATGGAGGGTAGCTGGTCAGGATATGTAATTGAATATAACGAGACATGTTTTTTCCTTGATATTGATATGTTGTTCGCAAATAACTTCGGGGATTAAGTATTTTGTTTGACAGGCCAGCGGTAGTCATATGCCCACCGTTTTTTTGTGATGTCATTCCACCAGTAGATATCGTGAGCCAACTGATAAACATTCACCTGATTTTTGATCAGCGGAAGCGTACGGCGCAAACTGACGAATAAATCATCCATATCGTCAATTTTCAACAAACCCCGGAAACGAAGTTCTGAAACCAAGGGTTTATCGCCTGCCAATACTGACATCCTTACCCCAACGGGGTCCTGATCATCTGTTATCACATGCGCCAATAAACTCGCAATAGCGGCTAATTTATCTTTTTGCGTGTTTGTCGATTCAGCAGGCCAGCGATGTGCGAGCATGAAACGATAAAAACGCTGATAAGCCGGATTCAGACTCACTTCATCTAATGTGGAACAACGACGCAACATGGCACGGCTGGCACGGTCATCTTTCAGATCAACCCACCATTGATGCAACGTCTGCCCTAAATGACTCTCAGGACTGAAACTGATTTTTTCTTGCATAGTTAATACTCCTGCGAACACGATTCCGTTTGTAAACTGGTCAATAATTCAGCACCGATCAAACCAAAGTACGTCACCGTCATTCACTTTCAATTGCTATAAACGGTGCTGCCTGACATTCACTATCTGCTTACCTGTTACGTCTTTGTTTTTGGATTTTTTTTCACGCTGCCTGATTTGCCCTGCTTGCCCGGGCCTTCTGTTTGATTCACTATTGGAATCTGCAGAATTGTTTTGATCGCTTTACCAGACAGGTTTCTTTCCAGACCTTTATAGGCTTCCGCAATTCGCCGCGGATTTTGTTGTGCGATGGAGCCAGCACCTACAATATCAACGTCAAATAAGTGCAAAGATTTTTTAGCTAACACGCTCAGCCACGCCTCGCCAAAACTGATGAGGAAATGACTGTCGTCCTCATTGATACCGGTTTCAGAATGTGCTTGCCGGATTAAACCTTCCAGACAGCGATAAAAATGTAGTTCAGTACCATCCCAAAAAGCTTTATCAACAAAACTTAAATCGCCCCGCAAATCACTATCCCCAAACCAGGCCTGCCTGACCGCCTGACGTAAGTAAAAAATAGCTTGCTCTGCTGATTCAATCAGGCGTTTGACTAAATCCTGAAAGTTCTTCTGGGTAGCGCGGTCACAATCCGTAAGCTGATATAAAGGAAACCGGGTTTCATACCAGCAGCGGGGTTTCATGTTATCCATGTCATAGCCAAACACCCATAAACGCAAGGCTCCCGCTTTATTCCGGCGCTGCCCTTCAACATAATTCACGATGCTTGCTGCCTGCACATTTTTTTTATTGTGCGAACTGCCCATCGCCCAGGACAACCAATGTTTATAGCTGAATCCATCGGGTTGCGGATGCACGGGCAACCAGCCTTCCTTCGTCTCGTAGTATGGGGAAAATGGATGGTGCCATGGCCCTTTGTAATTCAAGCCCTGCGGCCTGGTCAGATAACGATGTATCAATTGCGTCGATTCACGCTTACATATATCGCACTGCCCCGTCTGGACACTCGCAAAATCAAGGCGGATACGGCGAGGCATTGCCCAAAACACATGATGAGGATGGGTTTGCAGCGGCTGGGCCTCACCACCTGCGGTCTGAATTTTGGCAATATCAGCCAGCCATGGAAATGTGAAGTGGGCTGCTTTTTTCTCTGCATCGCCGCCCTGCTCCAGAAACAGGCGTTGCGGCTTTACGTTCAGCCACAGGTCGTGCCACAGGCTGCGCGAGGGCGTTGCCACCACCAGCGTGGTTAATGGACCACCACCGCGTAAGCTGGTACGGTTTCCCGCGCCACCTGCCGGAGCATTAGTTTGCAATGTCATCAAGGCAGTTGCGGCACAATGCGGGCACATCGCTTTAAAGATGTCACGCTTAACAAAGTGATCGGTATTTTTATCAATCGTCGAGCCACCCGCTGCATCAATCAACAGTGCGTCTATCGCACATTCGGTTCCCGCTGTCAGACTGAAGTCCTGCATAAAACGTGCACCGTCACCAGCCAGGATAAAGGCATCAGCAACGGGGGCAAACCATTTTTGCAGCAACTCAGTCGTTGGCGGCGAATCGATGCACTCCTCCCAATCTCCCTCAGTATTTACGGGCGAAGTTGTCTGCAGCAGGCCAACCATCATCTGAGCCAACGCACCATTAAAATCAGGCCGGTTAGCAGCAAAGGCAAGGATATCGTCCTCAACTATCTGACAAGGCGCAATCCAGTCAATGCGGCCAGTGTTGCGGCGAACTGGCAGCCATTTTTCTTCCAACAAATTCATTCGTCTATTTCTCCTTGTTGAGCTTTCTCCACCCGCAATCCAAAATTCTCGTCATACAACCAGGTCAGCAGCTCTGATTTTTTTCCCGATTTTTCATTTCCCGCCGTCCATGCTTGCCCTTGCCAGACACCATCTGCCCGTCGCGACAAAGGCAATAAGCCGCACCACTTTCCTTCACCCGGCAACGTTTTATGTAATCTGTCATAAGCTATGCGCGCAGCAGGTTCTGAAGGCGGATCAATCCGCGCCAATAAGCGTGTGGCCACCTTCACCATGCTGTAAGACCAGACGCCACTTGCCCACGGCTCCAGATTGTCGCCTGCCCATTTTGCCAACATGATCTCTGACGTTTCTTCGCCAAGACGGGAAGGTGTTTTCGCCTCGCTCCACCAATCACCGATATCTCCGCGCTGATAACCTGCTGCTATTTTCAGGGTATTTTGCTGGGCCAGACTGGCTTCGGACATATCCTGACCTTGCGCTTTCAGGGAGCTCACCGTCAGTGACGTGGGCAATACTGCATCTTTCGAAAACACCTGCTCGATCATCGTCCGCGCATCAGCTGGCATCGTAAAACAGCCTTTCTGTAACGCCTGTGCACTGAGCCACAATTGGCCATGGTTTTTGTATACGTATTGCCCGGTTTTAAATACGGCGCCATACCAGTCCGCTTTGGGCTGTACTGTCCATGCAGGTGCAAACACCCATAAGCATGCAGCGGGGCGAGCATCCTTTGCACCTGTCTCGCTGATGCGCTTACCCTGCGCATCACGTACATGACGTTGCAAGCGCCCGGCTCTTTGAAGTACACGGTCTATCGGCGCAAGGTCAGTGATGAGAACATCGAAATCCACGTCCAGCGACTGTTCTGCGACCTGAGTTGCAATCATCAGGCGACCTTGTCTGTCTTCAGGTGTACTTTTCCCGCCAAAAGAATGCAATACCTGAGCTTCTTTATTCAGCCGGTCCTGCAAGGAAAAACGGGCGTGGAATAAGGTGATTTTGTCTGCTGGAACACTGACTGAAAAGCGCTCGTAAGCTGCCATCGCATCAGCGACCGTATTACGAATCCATCCTACACATTGCCCTTGTTTTAAAGCAGCATCAATATGTGCGCAGACTGCATCAATATCTGATTCGTAATGTACCTGCACTGTCCGGGAGACATTCGCCCGCGAGGAAAGTGCAGTTTCACTGAGCCTCGTCTGACCGTCGTACCAACAGGTCGCTAATGGATAGTCGATGGAGTTGACAAGCGGGACACTTGTTTGATTACGCCCTCTGGTATAAGCGTTGATCAGGCTCTGCTTCATGTCTACCGGCAAAGTAGCGGAAAGCAAAATCACAGAACCATTCGTCCGCGCATGAAAATTCAGCAGCACTTCTAATACGCCTTGCATATAAGCATCGCAGGCGTGAACCTCGTCGATAATCAATACCTTGTTATATAAACCGAGTAACCGCAAAGACTGATGCTTGCTGTGGAGAACAGCAAGCAATGCCTGATCGATAGTGCCAACACCTGCGGATGCGAGTAACGCCCGCTTGGTGTGATCCGCCAGCCATGCCGTGCAGCGGGTCGTCGCCGTTTCATCTGACTGAGCGGGATCATGCTCAGGTTCGTCGTCAGGTAAAATGGAAATAGCAAATTTATCGACCAGCGTTTTGAAGCCATGTGCCAGCGTTAAATTCGCATTCCCCTCAAAGAGCTTTCTGTAGACATCCGCTATCCGATGGTACATGGCATTCGCTGTTGCCATCGTCGGTAGTCCAATGAAAAATCCCTCTGCCGCGCCTTGCGCCATTAAGCGATAAGCCAGCATGAGCGCCGCCTCTGTTTTACCTGCACCAGTGACGTCTTCTAATAAATAAATCTGCGGAGACTGCGGGATGCCTACCGTTGCTGCCCAGTGCTGTAACGGCGATGGCTCATCGATATACGTGAAAAAGTCCCTGATCTGTTTCCCCGGCTTGACCGGCACAGGCAACACACCGGAATGTGCCAGTGCACGGTCTGCTTTTCTCTTTACTGCAGACCAGTATTCTTCTAAATCTTGCTCTTGCTGCTGGTAAGAAAAAAAATTCGTATTGGATCCCAGCCAATCAGCCAATACGGTCACGCCAGCAAACCACCATGACAGCATTTGACTATTCGTTTCAAAATCAGCCCCTGTCTGAAGCGGAATACGCCTGGATTCGTCGGTCAATAGTAAGCTTGCCATTGCCTGCACAAACTGACCGGCAGCCTGCTTATCACTCCTGAGAAAAAACGAATTGACCTGACCGTTAGCTTTCGGCGGCATACCATGATGCCCAGTGACTGCCTGCATCCAACTGCGCAATCCTCTCTGGGTGCGCGATGAATTGTCGATGCCAATTTTGAGTAAAATATCTTCCTCGACCAGATCGTCATCCCATAACCAAAAGCCCAATGAGTCATGGCGCTCCAAATATAACTTACTTGGATTAGGAAGCCGCTGCTGCAAGATCGATATCAGGTCTTCACGTTGTGACTGAAACGCTTCACTGAATTTACCAAGATCATGCAAGGCAAGGAGAAATGCTGTCCATTCTAAAAAAGCGGCCTCTGAACAGTTCAATAATTGACTAGCCGCCTGAAGAAAATTTTTGGAGTCCCTGAGGTAACTGACACCTACCGCCGCCACGTCCAATGAATGGAAAACTAATAAATGATACTCGTCGCCACACTCCCTTGAAGGCTTGGCTTTGCCCCAATATTGGTAGTGCGCGAATCTGCCTGTCATATATTGAAATTCTATCGAATTATGTTGAAACGCTCCTCTTAGTCTTTATCAAGTTTAGATAATTAAAATAACCAATTAGATATTACAAATATAATAACAAGTATAAAATATGTCAATATATATAATAACTATACGGTCGTCTTAGTTAATTGAAATTCATACATTATGAATTGCCACAAGTTTACACTCACCCGCTAGCCACTCAAAATACAGCTTTTCTCTATTCATCAGCGCTAGCTGTGAACCTCCCCCAATCAGTGCCACGCGCTACTATAGTTTTGAAGCAGAGACAATATTTATTTGGGTAAGGTCACACTCATTCGCACCCATTTTTGATGTCAACACCTACTTCGGTACTGACAAATGTCGTATTGACAACGGCTATACATGTGACTGTGATTCGTATATCTATTGCATATACAATCAAAGGGGAAACCATGCGCGATGCCGCCATCAATCTGCGGGCTTTGCCTGAGCAGCGAGACTTAATTGATCATGCTGCAACCCTGCTGGGCAAAAATCGTTCGGACTTCATGCTCGAAGCCGCATGCGACAAAGCACAGGCCGTGGTGCTTGATCAGGTTTTTTTCAACCTGAATACCGACAAGCTCCAACAGTTCAATGCAATGCTCAACGCCCTGCCCAGCAACAATCCTGGGCTTGAACGCCTCATGGCCGTGACGGCTCCTTGGAGCAAAGTCAAGGCATGAGTTTGCAAGCGGCGCACTTCAGCCAGTAGAGACTACCTACCTTTTGGATGGATTTGCGTACGGCGAAGCCATTTTCTAAAGATGGTAATCAACTCGGTGCACAAGGCATTAGGTTTGGTGCATCGGTACTCCAAAGCAGGATTACCACCAGCGTCAAGCTTCAACATTACCCAGCAATAAATGATTCTGTCTATAAAGACCTTGTGGCAAACATTTTCAATTGGAGATAGCCTGAGGAAGGGAGGACTGAATCATTGCGAATTTTAAATCAGGAAAGACAAAATATAGCAAAGTGTTCAGTCCTCGATTGTAGATGCATTGAATTCGTTGTTGAAAATTTCAGTCAGTTTTTTACCTAGCTCAACCCAAGCACTCTTCTTCTCATTTTTAAATGCGTGAAGCAGGTAATGTCGATCAACTTTACTCATTCCAGCAAAAACATGGTTTTGGCATTTATTAATTACATCATTTTGAATACCTAAGGCCTGCATCATTGAGGAGCCGGTTCGTCTAAGGTCGTGCGGGGTCCATGCGCCGTCCTTGCCGCCTCCAAGTACAAACGAGTTATCGTGGCGTCGATTCTTCATCGGCTTTCTTGGCTCACCATCATTGCCCTTTTTGAACATTGATTGCCGGTCCCCGACTTGTTTCGCCATAGACTTAATACACACGTGCTCGTTATGCTTATGCCTTGCTGGGAAACACCATTCCGTATCACCTGTCTCCTCAAATAGCAATCTGAACTGATTCAAGGCAAATGGAGAGAGATAAACCATCATCTCATTCACGTTGTCTTTGACGTTTTCTCGGGGTATGTACCACTCTCCCTTTTCGAAATCGACGTGCTCCCATCGCGCCATCAACATCTCTCCACTACGACAAATAGTCGAAAGTTGTATCCAAATAGCACATTGCAAAGCGATACTAATTGGACGTTCGCAGCTACGTCTGTTTGGGGCGTTATCAAATGCCAACTGCTTCTCCTTGAAGATATTGCTTAGCTCAAAGATCTCGCTTTCTGATAAGCGCCTGTTCCGCAGGTTGTCCATATCATAATCTGGACTAACGATATATTTAATTTCGATCAAGTCCATAGGATTTCCCTCTGCGAGCAGTTTACGCCACGGCTGGCGCTTTTCTGCCCAGGAAAACATCTGCGCCAGCGAGTTGCGCATGAGCACGGCTGTTCTATTCACCCCTCGTGCAACCATTTGGCGCAAAACAGACCGCAACTCATGCTCAGTGATGTCTTTGATAGGAATATGACCGATTAGGGGGAAAACATCTTTATTGAAGGTCCTATGAAGAACTTCGTTTCCATCCTTGCGCCTGACACCATCAACTATCCATGCATCAAACATATCTTTGACCGTCAAATTTTGACGCAAAAGCTCCTTAGCCTTCTGTTCTGCTTCCTTTTGCTGAGCCAGTTCCTCATCGATTAATCGTTGTCGCTCGATTGGAAGTCTATCTTTTTCAGTTTGGATGTATTCTTTGGGATCTAAACCCCTATCCCGCAAAGACTTAAAAAACAATGCTATTAAACGCGCATTTGCCAGGGATAATTTTGTGGCAGGCGGCATCTCAAAGATCTTTGCGTCAACGTCACTCAGGAATTCATTGTATTCGCCGATCGTAATGTAATTTGACTGTGTGCCAACACGGTAGGTGTACAACCAGTTCATGGAAACGACTCCTGACTGACTTTTCCTAAAGCGAACGGAAAGCCCATTGCCATCACTGAGCACCTCGGTGTTTTTGGTAGGTTTATATTTCTCGATTTTTGTTGTTGTTAATGCTGGCATATCAACCCTAGAAAATTCTTACCATTTGCTGCCCAGCGATGAGGCATTTATTTGGTAAGAACTTGGTAAGAAAAAATCCGTGGATTACAGTTTACAGCATTGGACATCACTGGACACTAAATTCACATAACTCATTGAATTAACACAGTAATTTTAATAACGTTGAATTTTATTGGATCTTATTGGACACTGAATTAAGTGCATTGGGTGCAAGGGGTAGTGTGTTCGAATCACACCGTCCCGACCAATAAAATCAAGGACTTACAAATTTCATATTTGTAAGTCCTTTTTATTTTGGGGCATTTGGTAAGAAAAAATCAGTAGCCCCCTTTAACACTGAGCCAAATTCCCTCCGCTGCTTTGCGTAACTTTTCACACTGTGATTGAACAAAAATAGCCACGCAGTCCGAAGTTCCCCCACATCGTCAAAAGGACGTGAAGATTCATTTCCAAATGTATTGTTTGATTCAAATCAAATCAATAAAATTAATCAGACCTATCGTAAATCTTATCGGAGAAGGCTCACTGTGAACAAAGATGATGCTTCCGAGAAAAGTCATTGAAAAATTTTGGTTCCTGAAGGAGGTTTTGTCAGGCGAAATTTGCGGCTCATGATTCTGTCGTGTTACACCACTCTACCTAACAGGAGTAGCTCATGCATAAGTTTTTAAGCACCGTCATTTGTTGTGCGATATTTTCACTTTCCGCGAATGTACAAGCCAGTGAACAGAATTTACCTGCCGAGAAAACAGAACATGGCGTTACCTATGTTTCTGGCGGCATAGGCTCGGATGAGTCAAATGCAATGAAACGGGCAGCTGCAAATTATCCGCTCGAGTGTATTTTCACTGTCAAATCGGCAGGTAAGGAAATTTATCTCGCTGACGTTCATGTGCGTCTCAGCGACAAAGAGGGAAAAGTCTTGCTGGACACTGTTAGTGACGGGCCTTATTTATTCGCGAAGCTCGCAGACGGTTATTATCGGATTGAAGCCATCCGCGAGGGATCAACCAAAACACAGTCGATTGAAATCAAAAACGGAGCTCATAAAAAAGTAGTCTTTTCCTGGTTCGAGTAAATAGATTCAGTGATCTCTGCACAGATCACTTTTTCTGCATTCAAGCGGTCTTTCTCAGAAAAATTGATAAGGCTTTTTGAATTTCATCCCATCAGAAAAGTGATCGTTCTGCCTGCTCTTTTGCCACGGCGATTCAGGATGGTCATTCAATACACTGCTTAGCGTCTGAGTGCCATTTCTCTGACGTTCAATTACCAGTTCTGATCATTAGTTCGGGATATCCGCAAAAGTATTTGCTGGCGACCTACGGCGACCGAGGGTTTTTTAGTCCATCCCGTACAGCAACGCGGATATGTCCGATCTCGTTGCGCGGCATGATCCGTGTTAAAGGACAACCGTCAGTCTGCGCTCATGCAATAATGTCAGCAACACAAAGAAACAGCGCCTTCAATAGCAGCTTATTTTATCTATCACTTATGCATATTCTTTTAGTCGAAGACGATCCGGTTCTGGCAGAAGGCATCTCTCAGATGCTGCGTGAGCATGGTATGTTGGTAGATGTTGCCCATAATGGTAAAGATGCCTGTTTTATCGCTCAGGAACAAAAAATCTCTGTCATGATTCTCGATATCGGCTTGCCGGATATGGATGGGTTTGATGTCCTGCATCAGATACGGAAAATTCAGCGTAACAATTTTCCTGTTCTGATGCTGACAGCCAGAGATGCGATATCAGACAGGGTTAAAGGATTTGAACTGGGAGCAGATGATTATCTGGTCAAACCCTTTTCCACCCTGGAATTAGTCGCGCGTTTAAAAGCATTAGTCAGACGAAGTTCCCCAGCCTCTGTCGGAATCCGGCTTGGCTTATTGCATCTTGAGTCACAAACGAAACGAGCTTCCGTGGACGGCCAAAGCATTGAATTGTCTGCGCGTGAATGGACGATACTTGAATATCTGCTTAAAAATGAAAACCGGGTGGTATCCAAACAGCAAATTATCGATGCTATTTTGGCGCATGACGGGGATATTTCAGTCAATGCAATTGAAGTCTATGTTTCCCGGATACGCTTGAAATTGCAGAATGCAAGGGTAATGATCCGGACCATTCGTGGCTTTGGCTACATGCTGGAAGAGGAAAAGTGAGAGTGATGAGTTCAGGGCAGCCAAGTATTCGCCGCAGTCTTTTAGGGTGGTTACTGATTCCTATACTGATCGTGAATTTCATTGGCGGCGGGCTTGTGTACTGGCTTGCCTGGGAACCTGCACAGATTGCATTTGACCAAAGTCTGGCTGATACTTGCTGGGCGCTGGCGACCCGCTTGAATACGAACGGTGTTGGCATCAGCGTGGATCTGCCCTCTTCCGTAGAACAAGTTTTGAGGGTTGATCATATCAACACCATTTATTTTGCAATCCGCAATCAGAACAATCAGACACTGGCAGGAGATAAAGACTTCCCGCAACAAAGTGAACTGGAAAGTCTCGATGAACCTCATTTCTCGGACGACATGATGCGCGGAGAAGAAATCCGTATCGTCAGCATTAAATTCTCAGTTGGCGAACAGGTTGTCGTCATTCATGTAGGTGAAACTTTAAAGAAAAGGAATGCAATCCGTACCCGAATACTGACCGCATTAATTTTTATTGAAGGCACACTCACTTTTTTACTTCTTGGTGTGGTGTGGATTGCGGTAACCAAAGGTTTGTTACCACTGAAAAAAATACAGGCCGACCTGAATCAGCGAGATTTTGATGCACTGTCAGCGATTCCTGTGGAAGAAAATGCACTTGAGCTAGGCGCCGTCGTGACAGCCATTAACCGTTTGCTCAAAAAAATTGAAACCGGCTCGAATGCCCAGCAAGACTTTCTGGCAAATATTGCGCATCAGTTACGTACGCCTCTTGCCGGATTAAAAGCGCAAATCGAATGGTTGCAGGATAAGTATGCCAGTGAGAGTACAACCGCCAGATCTGTTTCGCTGATGATGATTTCGACAGAGCGCATGATACGGCAAACCAATCAGTTGCTATCGCTCGCGAGAGCAGAACCCAGCAAGTTTGAACGCAAAAGACTTGAACCGCTATCACTGGACATGATAGTGGCTGACTGTATTCCAAATTTTTTAAGTGCAGCGGATAAAAAAAATATTGATCTGGGTTTTGAGCTTTCTCCGGCACGCATTTCCGGCGATGCTTTTCTGCTGCGTGATCTGATAGAAAATCTGATAGATAACGCAATTACCTATACGCCGGAGGGCGGTATCGTCACGGTGAATACGCTCACCAAGGACAAAGCAGTTATTTTTTCAGTTGAGGATAACGGGCCGGGCATCCCGGAAGCTGAGAGAGAACTGATATTTCATCGTCACTATCGTATCTCCGAGGGTACTGGTGAGCGCGTTAATGGTAATGGTATCGGTCTTGCGATTGTTGCCGACATTGTGAAAGATCACAATGCGCAAATTACGATCAAGGATGCTGAAGCGGGCGGCACTATTTTTTCAGTGCACTTTCCGGCGATCCGTAGTGCGGAGTAAGCAATAAATTTTTTGTTGTCAGGATTTTGTCAGCTTACTGTCATGTTATTGACAGTATAGGTTTGCATAATGGTTTCATGTATTAATCCCATTATGCAGAACAAAAATGACTAAACCTTGCTCTTCACTGGCAAAGTTTCATTGGGTAGTCGGGATAGCCATTGCAGCATACAGCTCTGCCCCCTCTTGCTATGCTCAGAAGCTCATTGAACCGACTCAGAAACTGCCAGACCAAGCCTATAACAACAGCAGCATTTCCGGAAATCTGCCGGAAGCCGGCTTATCGTCTCTCAGTCTGGAGCGCGCGATGCAACTCGCGCTTCAGTATAACCACGACTTAAAGCTCGGGAAAACCAATGTCGACAATGCTGAAGCTGCCACCACGGCCGCAAGCGCAGCACCCAATCCCAACCTGACCATCCAGAGCAGCGGAATCAATCCCAGACTAGGTATAGGTGCGGGTTCGCTGAGAAATAAAACGATCGACAGCACTCTCAGAATTGATCAGCTGATCGAACGCGGCGGTAAACGTGATTTACGGATAGAGACGGCGACGCATCTTGAAAAAGCCAGCCGGCTGGATTTCAACGATACCAGACGTCAACTCAAACAAATGGTCAGCGCTGCTTATTATGATCTCTTAGCGGCACAGCACAAACTACGTATCAGCCAGGAAAATTCAGACTCTTATCAAGCCACGCTGAATGCAGCGAATAAACGAAAAAAATCGGGAGATATTTCTGGTGCCGACGTTGCCCGGGTACGCATCGATGCTTTACGCGCTGAAAACGATCTGCTCCAGTCTGCCAACGAGCTAAAACGTGCACAAAGTGCCCTGGCTTTGCTAATGGGAATAAAAGAAAATTTCCAGTCTATACGTGTGGCTAACGACTGGCCTGCCACTGATAATTTTCCAGCAAGCTTGCCGCCTGATGAATTGATTCAGAAACGCTCCGACGTTGCAGCGGCGAAGGCGCGTCTGGAAGCAGCGCTCACAGCAAGAAAATTAGCCTTAGCGGCAAAAACCCGTGACATCACCGTTGGTCTGCAGTTTGAACACTATCCGACCAGTCCGGCAAATCAGCTTGGTTCAGGAAACAGCTACGGGATTTCTGTGCAAATCCCTTTATTTACCCGCTATGAATTTCAGGGCGAAATCCGGGCTGCCGAAGTTGCGGTTGATGCGGCACAAGAGAACTTAGCAAAAACAACGGATGCTGCACGCAGCGAATTAAACCTGCAAATTGAATCGCTGCAGACAACCAAAACACAGCTGACTCGCGTTCAAAACGAATTGCTCCCTGCAGCCCGCAAATCAGCAGAAGCCACTGAATTTGCTTTTAAAAACGGCGCAGTACCAGTAATGGATGTGCTGGACGCACGACGGACATACCGGTCTATCGAACTGGATGCGATCTATACAAAAGCTGATCTGGCAAAAGCCGGCATGTCTCTGCGTATCAGTCTGGAAGAATTGGAACAAAAATGAAATTACGTCATTTATCTATTGTGATTATCACGCTTGCCTTAGCAGGTATTACTGTCATCTATTCCGGCAAGCGGGTCACCGCTGCTGAAACAAAATCAGAGACGCCCCCCATAGCGAAAGCAGAGATCGGAAAAATAAGCTACTCGGCAAATGCACCGCAGCTGGCTTCAATCAAATTAACAGCAATAAGTGAGGTTAGCTTACCGATTGCGGACACGATGAATGGCAAACTTGCTTATGATGAAAACGTCACCAGCCGTATCAGCTCGCCAGTCGCAGGACGTGTCATCCGCTCCACTGTTGAAATTGGCGATTACGTCAAGAAAGATACTCCCCTTCTGATACTGGATTCGCCGGATATGGCAACGGCAGACGCTGATTTTGCAAAAGCGAAAGCGGATCAGCAACGAAAAAAATTGAATCTGGACCGGGCGCAAAAGTTACTCGAGCAGGAAGTGATTGCGCGTAAGGATGTTGAATCTGCCGAAGCCGATTATCTGCAGGCTGTAGCAGAAACAAAACGTGCCGGTTTGCGCATGCGTAACCTGAATGCACATGGTAGCGAAAATGGGCAATTCGTACTGAAAGCCCCGATCAGCGGGCTGATCAGCGATAAACAAATTAATCCCGGGCTGGAAGTGCGTCCTGATGCCGCGGCTCCCTTGTTGACGATAACGGATTTAAACCGATTGTGGGTACTCATTGATGTGCCGGAACGGTATATCAGCAATATCAAGAACGGACAAAAGATACAGCTTGAATTTGACGCCTATCCCGATCAGATCTTTGATGCAATTGTTGATCGTGTTGGTTTAGCGCTCGATCCAACGACGCGGCGCATACAAATCAGGGGCGTCTTAAATAACAAAGACATGAAGCTGCGTCCCGAAATGTTTGCGCGTGTCTCCTTTTTGGCTGATAACGATAAGAAAGCGTTTCCGATACCCAATTCTGCTTTGATCGTTGAAGGTCTGTATAACTACGTCTTCCTGGAAAAACGCCCGGGTGAATTTCAAAAACAAAAAATCAATATTGTGCGCAAAGACCGTGATGTCAGTTATGCCGACGTTGCGTCGAACACTGAACTGAACAACAAACAACGCATCGTTGAAGAGGGCGCGCTGTTACTCAACGCTGAGGTTGCATCACATGCTCAATAAATTTGTTGATTTTGTCCTGACCCAGCGCGTTTTTGTTTTAGTTCTGACGGTCGCCTTAATTTTTTTCGGCTATCGCGCGATGAGCAATTTGCCGATTGAAGCGTTTCCTGACGTGCAGGATGTACAAGTGCAGATTGTCACGCAATACCAGGGACAGGCAGCCGAAGAAGTTGAACGTGCAGTGACATTGCCAATAGAACGCGAAATGAGCGGCGTTCCCGGGCAGACGCAATTATGCTCCGTTTCGATTACAGGATTGTCTGTGGTCACCATCACATTTAAAGATGGAACCGATGATTATTTCGCACGCCAGCAGGTGCTCGAAAGACTGCAAGGTGTCACACTGCCCACAGGTGTACAGGCGACAATTGCGCCGCTGACGACAGCCGTCGGTGAAATCTACCGCTATGTGCTGGAAGTTCCTAAGGAAATGTCCGAAAACGATGCGCGCAGTTTGCAAGACTGGACGATACGTCCGGAATTACGCATTGTTTCCGGTGTCGCCGACGTGGTCAGTTTTGGTGGTACGGTCAAAGAATATCAGGTGCAGGTTGATCCGAACGCTTTAAAACGTTATGGCGTCACGCTCGACCAGGTCAGTCAGGCGTTAACCAACAACAGCAGCAATGTAGGCGGCGGCACGATACGCCGTGGCGATGAAGCGCTGGTCGTCCGTGGTCAGGGCTTATTCGAAAAGAAAGAAGACATCGGTCGCGTCATTATCAATGCAAAGAACGGAAAAACTGTGTTGGTATCCGATGTGGCGGACGTAGAAATCACACATCACCCCCGCTCCGGCATCGTCTCGTACAACCAGGGTGACAGCTACGTGCTGGGTATCGTGCAGATGACCAAAGGCGGTAATGCAGCGAAAATCATTGATGAGTTAAAGAAAAAAATAGACCTCGTCAATGCCAAGTTACCACGGGGTGTCAAAATACGTCCGATCTATGATCGCACTGATTTACTGCATCATACGATCATGACTGTTTTTGAGAATCTGGTCGTCGGTGCCGTTCTGGTCGTCGCGATTCTGATTGTCTTCCTGCGTAACTGGCGCGCTGCCCTGATTGTCGTCACGGTGATTCCCTTATCGCTGATGTGCGCGTTCATTATGCTTGATCTGCGGGGGATTCCGGCCAATCTGATCTCGCTGGGTGCAGTGGATTTCGGCATCATTATCGACAGCGCTGTCGTATTGGTAGAAGCATTAATGGTGAGGCTGGCGCTGAAACATAACGAGGAACATGGCAATTTGTTCCTGTGGCGAAAACACATACTCAAAGATACCGTGGTCGAAATGGGCCACCCTATTCTGTTTGCTAAAGCCATCATTATTCTGGCGTTTATTCCCATCTTCACGTTTCAACGGGTGGAAGGAAAAATATTCTCACCAGTCGCGCTGACCTTAAGTTTTGCCATGCTCGGCGCTCTGATTCTGACGATCACCCTGATTCCGACTTTGCTGACACTGACAATGAAAAAACACAGTCTCGCGGAGCGACACAGTCAGTGGTTGGAGAATGCACAACAGTTTTACTGGGAACTGCTCCATTCTGCAGTAAAGAAAAAACGTGGTGTGATTCTGATCTCGACATCTATTCTTGTTGTCACATTAGGTCTCGCTCCGCAATTGGGCAGTGAATTTTTACCAAAACTTGATGAAGGAAATATCTGGCTGACCATCAGCCTGCCACCATCTACGGCGTTGGAAAAAACTAAGGATATAGAACGTCAGGTACGATCGATTTTACTCAGCTATCCGGAAGTCAAATCCGTTGTGGCTCACGTCGGCCGACCAGATGATGGCACGGACCCGAAAGGTCCGAATAATATGGAAATTCTGGCCGAACTCAAACCGCACAGTGAATGGAAATTTAAAGATAAAGAAAGTCTGATCGCCAATATGACTGCCAAAATCGGCGTCTTACCCGGCGTTCCGACCAATTTTTCACAGGTCATTCAGGATAATGTTGAAGAGTCTCTGTCCGGCGTCAAAGGAGAAATTGCGATCAAAATCTTCGGTCCGGATCTGGACGTTCTGACGCAGAAAAGCGAACAGATTGCCAACATCTTACGTGGCATAGAAGGCGCGGCGGACGTCGATGCCGTCAAAATCGGCGGGCAAACTGAACTCAACATCGTGATCGATCGCGAAAAAATTGCGCGCTTAGGTATTAACGTGGCAGACGTTAATACCGTGATTCAAACCGCGCTCGCCGATTATCCGGTGAATACTTTTTTTGAAGGTGACAAGCGGTTTGATATCACGATTCGTCTGAAAGCGGCTTACCGCAATTCCATCGACAGCATCGGCACATTACAGGTTAACTTACCTAACGGCGCGGGAACCATAGACCTTGCCGATATTGCCAAAATCGTTCTAAAACAAGGCGCGAGCCGCATCAGCCGTGAAGCCGGCGGTCGCAATACGTCGGTGAAGGCAAACTTACTGGGCAGGGATCAGGGAAGCTTTGTTGCTGAAGCACAAAAGAAAGTCAGTGAACAAGTGAATTTGCCACCAGGTTACTTTATAACCTGGGGCGGTCAGTTTGAAAATCAACAGCGTGCTGTGAAGCGTCTGGCGATCATTGTTCCAGTGACTATTTTCATGATTTTCGCTTTGTTATTCTGGGCATTCAAATCAATCAGGATGGCCTTACTTGTACTGGTCATGGTGCCATTTACCATGGTCGGTGGCATTGCCGGTCTCGCTGCCGCAGGTCTGCATTTTTCAGTATCTGCTGCAGTCGGTTTCATTGCTGTTGCAGGTATTTCTGTGCAAAACGGCGTCATCATGCTGGAACAAATTCTTGATTTCGAAAGAAAGAACGATATGAATTTCCCCAGCGCGATTGAAGGTGCCGTTGCCCGTTTACGCCCTATTCTGATGACAGCCTTGATGGCAGGACTGGGATTATTGCCTGCCGCACTATCTCATGGAATCGGATCAGAAACACAGCGACCATTTGCGGTGGTGATTGTGGGAGGAATTATTACTGCGACTGTTTTCACTTTACTGTTGTTACCTCTGAGCTATTCGCTGTTTAAAGATAAAGCCAGGGAGGAAGAGTAAAGTTGATGAAGGCACCTCAGTTCACCGCTTTAAGCATTTCTGCTTTTCTTGGCTGTGTTGCTACTATACCTGCGTATAGTACGGATTCAATGGTCGCATGCCGCATATTTGGCTCATGGAGGGAATGTGCGTCCATTGCTCGGGCAGGCGATATGGAGGAAAACAGGCTAAGGAACTGGGACCTCCATCAGCAGAGAAGGCAAAGCTGTATGTTGTTCGTTCAGGGTTGGTTGCGGCGAGCTTACCAACCAGCGTCAGTCTTGATCAGAAAGACATTGCTTCTCTGGCACCCGATACCTTCATCACCCTGGAAATTTCGCCGGGCAAACATCAATTAGATGTTGTCACATTCAGTGGCGATCAGATAGAAAACGATTTCAAAGGTGGTGTAAGCTATTTCTATAAGGTCAACCTCGGGATTAACTTCCATAAAAGAAGCGAACACATTACAACGATAAGTCGATCAGAGATACAAGGTCTGATGGCACAGCTGCATATGGCAAAAATTAAACAACAGACTCCGGAGTGAGCAAGTGAAGAACATATTTAAAATTATTTCCCTGGCTTGTCTGTTGATGTGTGCAGCAGGATGCCAGAAAGCCGTCAGAGAACATGAGCTATTCACATACAAGATCCAAGGTGATAGCAATAGTAACTTGTACCCCCTCGAAGTCAGCGAGGTCAACGAAGATGTTGTGATCAAATTAAAAAAAAACGCATCTCGCCCGCAGATATTTTCGCTTGATCAGGCAGGGAGAGCGTCAGAATTTAACTTTGAAGCTGAGGGAAAGACCTTAACTGTTCCGGCGAAATTCAGCCATATCGTTTTACGTCATGCTGGAGACAGTGAAGTCGGAATTATCAGAGAAAAAGCAAGAAATTAATGCCCGGAATTGTGCAAACTGAATTCGTCTTATCAGATGCCTCACGCATACAATAAAAAGTAAAAAAAATGCATAAGGCAACCACAAATTTTAATCTTTTGTTGATTCAACTCACATCCGGCTTTGATATTAAGAATAGACTTGCAAGAGTAGTTTCAATTTTTTTCTATGAACCAGCCAAAGGACATTGCCATGACGTCACGTCGCCAATTCATTTTCAAAACTATTCCGGTCGTTGCTCTTACCATGTCAGCCAGCGGACTGACGCAGGCGCAAGCGCAAAAGATCGCGGAAACTGATGCTGCTGCAGTAGCATTGGGTTATAAAAACGATGCAACGAAAGTCGATGCCAAGAAGTTCCCTGCCTATGCAGCAGGAAAAACCTGCTCCAACTGCATGCTGTTTCAAGGTAAAGCTACTGACAGCTGGGCTGCCTGTGGTGCCATGGGTAACAAGCTGGTCAACGCCAAAGGCTGGTGCGCAGCCTGGGCTAAGAAAGCCTAAGCAAGGCTGAATCTGCAGGTTTCCGGTTATACATCGGAAACCTGCCTGCATCGTATTGATGTCTTTGCTACATACGGTGCTACACATGGTTCCACTGTGTTTATCAACACCTGCCTTACCGAGCCTGCGCTATTCAGGTTTATAAGCCAGCATACCAACCAAGGCTGATTTGCCCGAGTGTTGCGTTCCTTCATTTAACACTTCTTCGTAAAAACACATCTCCCTGATATCCAGCGCAGAAAAAGAATCACGTAGCAATTCTTCTGTGTAAAGATGAGTAATGTCAGGCGGTCCACCAGTTTTATACTCAAGCTGAGCAGGGCTGTATCCCTGAAGAATCAGAACACCGCCGGGTTTCAGCGCGCGTATCATGTTCGAAAACAGACGTGCTCTCATTTCAGGATCAGCAAACTGGACAAAAATCGCAACGACCGCATCGTAATGTGCAGGCGTCCAGTCAAAGTGATCGCAATCAGCAACAACAAAATTAACATCGACATTTCTCTGCTGCGCCAATTTCTTTGCTTTACTCACACCGACCGGCGAAATATCAAACGCCGTTGTGATTAAACCTTGCTCTGCAAGCCAGACGCTGTTGCGCCCCTCTCCGTCTGCAACAACCAGTGCATGCATGCCCGGATGGAGCGCACCTTGGCAACGGATAAGGAAATGATTGGCTTCAGTTCCGAAAATATATTCGTCGCAAGAAAATCGTTTGCTCCAAGTTTCCTCAGGGTTGTTGAATCGGGGGGCTGTCGTTTGTATCGTCATGATGAATTAAAAACGGCAAATTTGTTTTTGTAAACGGATCGCCAGACCACCCACTCCACCGCCATTGACCACATTGGTATACCCCATGTCCGACAGCATGTTTTTTGCAGAAGCAGAACGGGCACCTGACTGACAATACACGATAACGGGCGTCCCCTTGTCTGGTACAACGCTGCAAATCCGGTCACTGACCTCACCCAATGGCAAAGAAACAGCACCAGCGATGTATCCCGACTGATATTCACCAACAGAGCGGACGTCGATCAGCATTGCATTTGTCGGCAATTCCTGCTGAGCACCGGCAAATGCGCCAATTAATTTACCAAATAAATTCATTTTTCAACTTTCCTTTATTTATCCAGACGTTCTATACCGAGTAGTTTCAACACATATTTCTCGTAAATTGGCTCGGATGTACCCGCTTTCATTTTATGCAGAAAATATTTTTCAAAAGCGATTTTAGCGAGATGTACCCATTGCCCTTTTTTAAACCAGGCGACATTCCGGGGTGGTATCTGCGGTAAAGCGACAAAAGCCGCTCCGGTATCCCCCATATCAGCCAGACAAATGGCATTCCAAGAACCCTTGGCATTTGCGGGCGTACCAGCCAGATCAGCCTCAATGTTATGCACAATCGCGGTAATCATGCTTTCTATCATGTATCCCGTTTTCGGTGCACCTGTGGCCACCGGTGTCACTTCTACCGGTGGAATGGCGACACAGACACCGGCGGAAAAAATATTCCGGTATTTTTTACTGCGCTGATTTTCATCGATAATGACAAAGCCGCGCGGATTGCATAAACCTTCAACCGCCGCGACGGGATCAACGCCGCGAAACGCCGGCAACATCATGCTGTATTTAAACGGTAGCTCATGCTCTTTTTTAAGATTACCCATGTCGTCCATCTCGCTGACAAACATTTTTCCATCTTCAACACGGGTGGTCTTGGCATTACAAATCCACTTAATATCATGGTTACGAAACTCGCTTTCCAGCATCGATTTTGAGTCACCGACACCACCAAGCCCCAGATGACCGATGTAAGGTTCGCTGGTGACATAGGTAATCGGAACTTTGTTGCGCAATTTACGTTTTTTCAAATCTCTGTTGAAAATAAAAGCAAACTCATACGCAGGACCAAAACATGACGCTCCCGGCATCGCGCCAATAATTGCGTGTCCTGGATCTTCCAGGAATTTCTGATATTCCTGGTAAGCGTGCTCTGCATGATCGACAGAGCAAATGGATTGAGTATATCCGTTCACCGGTCCGGCACCCGGCACCTCATCAAATGCGAGCTTAGGTCCCGTAGTGATGACTAAAAAATCGTACGCAACAACAGTACCGTCACTGACGGTCAGCGTATTATTCTCAGGCTCAATACGCACAACAGCTTGCGCAATAAATTCAATACCTTTCTTTTCGAGATAGGGACGAATCGGGAATGTAATTGCATCACGCTGACGCCAGCCAACAGCAACCCAAGGATTTGAAGGTACAAACTGAAAATAATCAACCGCATTAATTACAGTAATGCGATGTGAAGCATCCAGTTTTTCGCGCAATTCATACGCTGCCGGCATACCGCCAGTACCCGCACCCAATATAACGATATGTGCCATGGTGTCCCCTCCAGAGTGTCGATTATTAATGTGCGCTGATTACTTCTGCGGTAATATGCTGCGCACCCATGCAACTATTTGCGAAGCGGGCATCACTCCGCTCTGCCGTCCGATTTCCTGCCCCTGATACATCAGAAGCAAAGTCGGAATACTGCGAATGCCATAGCGCTGGCTGGCCATCGGTGCCGCATCGCTGTCGACTTTAATAAAACGGATGTCTGGCGCGCTTCTTGCCGCTTCAGCGAATTGCGGCGCCATCGCCCGGCAAGGACCACACCAGTCGACCCAGAAATCAATCAAGACCGGCAATTCTGTCTTTTCGATGAATTTAGGTAAGGCCTGTTCACTGATTGCGACCGGCGCTCTCGCCATTAACTCGGTACCGCACTTGCCGCAGACCGGATGCTCCTGTAAACGTTCATCTGCAACCCGGTTAGTGGCACTGCATACAGGACAAACTAGATGCATACAATTTCTCCTCGTCAGATAAATGTGATGTCCGACAAACACGAAAAATGACTGCCGGATTCGTTTGACATCACTGCACTCAGGGCAATCAGTTACCGCCTTTGACACCTAGTTTGCGCAGAATACTCTCCATCAGACACCATTTAGTCAGGCCGCTCTGAAATAAGTTAATACCGACAAAAGCTGTAAAAGCCAGCCACCACTGATTGACGAAAACGGGGCTACCGGGAATGCCCAGTGCCAGACTTAAGAGGATGAAAAAACCTGCGATAACGCGTACTGCTTGCCAGCTGTTCATAATAAGCTCCTTAGTGAGATTGAGTTTGCGATGAATATTGATGCTGATACACCGTGAAATACAGCAATGGAATGATCACGAGGGTCAACAATGTTGAAACAAAAATACCGAAAATCAGCGAGATGGCGAGTCCGTTAAAAATAGGATCATCGAGAATAAAAAACGCGCCCATCATAGCGGCCAGACCCGTCAGTGCAATCGGTTGAGCACGGGTGATGGCAGAACTGACCACTGCGTCTTTAAACGCCATTCCCGCTGCAACCTGTACATGAATAAAATCAACCAGAAGGATGGAGTTACGCACAATAATGCCGGCCAGCGCGATCATGCCTATCATGCTGGTGGCGGTATATTGAGCACCAAGCAAGGCGTGCCCTGGCATGACGCCAATGATAGTGAGCGGGATCGGTGCCATGATAATCAACGGCGTCAGATAGGAGCCGAACTGTGCGACCACCAGCAAGTAAATCAGCACCAGTCCAACAGCATAGGCTGCGCCCATATCGCGGAAAGTCTCATAAGTCACCTGCCATTCGCCATCCCACTTCAGACTGAAGCCGCGATAGGTGTCGGCCGGAGTACTGATAAAGTACTCGTCGATTGCACCACCAACCGGGGTCTGCACTTTGGCAATATCCGAACGCATAGCGAACATGCCATAGAGCGGACTGTCGATAGCACCAGCCATGTCACCGGTCACATAATTCACGGCAGCGCCGTCTTTGTGATAAACCGGCTGCTCTCTTACCGTATCGCTGATCGTTACCAGTTCACGTACCGGAACAATATTGCCCTGTGCATTCTTCACACCGAGAGACAATAGCTGATCAATATTACCCTGATCACTGACAGGCAAATGCAGATTAACGGATGCCGGATATTTACTTTCATCGTGAATATACGTCGCGGCATCACCGGCAAGGCCAGCACGCAGCGTGGTGACGATCGCCATTTGCGAAACACCGAGCTTGGAGGCTTTGCGTTTATCAATCAAAATGAATTTTCGCGGTGCATCAACGATACTCGTATCATCAACATCGACCACGCCTGTTGTTTTTTCAAACACAGCACGAACAGATTTCGCCACCTGTCGGCGTCCCTCATCGGTCGGGCCATAAATTTCGGCTACGATCGGTGCCAGCACTGGGGGACCGGGTGGTACTTCGATGATTTTCACATTCGCGGAATAGCGTCTGCCGATCTCCTGTAAAGCCGGTCTGACTCGGGTTGCAATGACATGGCTTTTTTCGGTGCGATGATGTTTGTCAGCCAGATTAACCTGTATATCACCAAGCTCATCGGCGGCACGTAAATAATACTGACGTACCAATCCATTGAAATTAATCGGTGCAGCCGTACCGGCATAGGCCTGATAATCTGTGACTTCCGGCACGGTTTGTAAATATGCCCCCAGCTCGTGTAATACTGCTGCCGTTTTTTCCACTGGCGTACCGGCAGGCATATCGACGACAACCTGAAATTCGGATTTATTATCAAAAGGCAGCATTTTCAATTGCACTAAGCCCAGTACCGGCAACAGCACAGAAAGAGCAATCAGAATCGCAACCCCTGCACCCAATTTACGCCGGTTACCCGCACCAGTTTTTTCTTCCAGAAAAGGCCTGAAGGCTTTACTGAATACCGGTGCCAGTTTTGCCGCAATACCATCTCCGCCGTGATAACCCTCTTTCATCCACAATCTAGCCAGCCAGGGTGTGACAATAAAGGCGATCGCTAAGGACAACAGCATCCCCATACTGGCATTGATCGGTATCGGACTCATGTACGGTCCCATCAGACCAGTCACAAAGGCCATCGGCAACAATGCTGCAATCACCGTCAGCGTAGCAAGAATGGTCGGTCCACCCACTTCATCGACTGCAGCAGGAATAATTTCCGGCAGCGTCTTAGCTGGGAATAAGGCCTGATGGCGATGAATATTTTCCACTACCACAATCGCGTCATCGACCAGTATCCCGATAGAGAAAATCAGGGCGAACAAGGACACACGGTTCAGAGTAAAACCCCATGCCCAGGAAGCGAACAGTGTTACTGTCAAGGTCAGAATCACTGCAGTACCGACGATTGCTGCTTCGCGACGTCCAAGGGCCAGGAATACCAGAGCAACAACGGATGCGGTAGCAAACAGTAATTTCTGAATTAATTTTTTTGCCTTGTCGTCTGCTGTTTGACCATAATTGCGCGTCGTCGTCATTTCTACGTCGCCGGGAATGACGGTATTACGCAAAGTCTCTGCTCGCGCAATTACGGCAGTCGCCACATCGACCGCGTTCTGCCCCGGCTTTTTTGTGACCGCGATGGTGACTGCCGGATATTCAGCTGCATCCTTACCGGCCACGCCATGCCAAACAAATTTGCTTGCCGGTAAAGCACCGTCTTCCACTTTAGCGACATCCTGTAAAAACACAGGCTTGCCAGACCTCACCCCGACTACCAGTTCACCTACGCTCTGGGCATCACGCAGAAATGCTCCGGCATCAACCTGAATCGTATGATTGCCTGCGACAAGATCGCCACTGGGCATACCTGAATTAGCTGATTGCAGACTGTTGCGTAAATCAGCGATCGTCAATCCATTTGCCGAGAGTCTTGCAGGATCCAGTTCAACATTGATAGCCCTTCCCGGCCCACCAATCGTCATTACTTCACGCGTTCCTTTAACGCGCTTTAACTCCGCTTCAACACTATGCGCAACACGTTCGATATCAAACGCGCCGCTTTGTTGATTTTTACTCCAGAGTGTCAGTGAAACGATAGGAACATCATCAATACCTTTGGGTTTAATTAAGGGTTCAGACGTACCCAGATTAGCTGGCAACCAGTCGCGGTTACTATGCACCGTGTTATACAGACGCACCAAGGCGTCTGTGCGCGGCACCCCCACTTCGAACTGCACTGTCATAATAGCGATACCGGGACGCGACACCGATGTCACATGTTCGACATTTTCTATCTGGCTTAACACCTGCTCAGCAGGAATAGCCACCATCTGTTCAACATCTTTTACCGAAGCCCCGGGAAAAGGAATCAGCACATTTGCCATCGTCACATTAATTTGTGGTTCTTCCTCTCTGGGCGTTACCAGTACCGCAAACAGGCCGAGTAAAAATGCCACTAACGCCAGCAGCGGTGTGATTTGGGCAGTCTGAAAAAAAGCCGCGATACGCCCGGATATTCCCAATATCTTATTCATACGAAACTCCTTAGCGGGAGACTGCGGTACGTGTCGCGACCAGCGGGTCCGCAGCGACTTGTTCGCCTGCCGACACACCGCTGAGTACCTCCTGCTCGTTACCACTGACAGGTCCTAACTTCACTTGTCGCAATATGGGCTTTCCCTGTGAATTGACGACATAAACAGCATTCAGCTCAGCGCGGCGAAACACTGACTTCAGCGGAACATATAAGCGGTTGACTTCACCGCTCACGGACTTGCTTCTCAGGCTGACACGGGCAAACATTCCCGGCGCCAAACCAGAAATTTTCTGCGGTAATTCCAGCCGGATTTGCGCCGTATGCGTCGCCGCGTCCACCATCGGTAAGACTGTCAATTTGCTTGCGGGTATCAACCGCTGAGAAGCTGGCATCCCGGGAATTTCCACCATGATTTTTTGTTCAGCGGCGATCTCTGCAACACGTTCCTGCGGCACCGTTGCAGTCACCCGCATCGCAACCGGATCGTAAACCGTCATCAGCGTACGACCAGGCATCGCCATATCCCCCAGCATGACCGGAACTTCAGAGACGACACCCGCATAAGGCGCTGCAAGGACGTAAAATCCAGACTGCGTCTTTACAGCTCCCGCCTGCGCTATTTGCGCACTTGCCTGTGCACTGGCGGTCTGGAATTGCGATTCGGCACGATCTAACTGCGCCTGACTAATATAATTCTTAGCAAAAAGTTGCTTTTGGCGTTCGTAGTCTTTCTGAGCAACAATTAAACTGGCACGTGCTGCATCAACCTGAGCTTGACTCGCTTTTGCTTCCTGGTTCGCTGCCCGTGCGTCCATACGGACAAGCAACTGCCCCGCTTTTACGGTGTCGCCGGCCTTCACCGGTAAGTCAACAATCGCACCGGAGATTTGCGCAGCAATTCCCGTTTGCCTGACAGCCTCAACCACTCCGTCTGCGACAAAACTTGCACCATCATTCGTTGCCCGCACAGGTACGGTCACCAGATTTCCCGCGAACACCCCGACTGGTGCGACACCGCCCGCCAGAGCAATACAAAGGGAAGCAGACATCCATGATTTTCCCGTCATGATTCAATTTCCTCATCGAAGATATTAGTATTTGCATTAAGCTTTGATTAATCATATACTTATTTGCGCAGTTGCGCAAATAAAGATTTAAAACTGCAGTTTTCACTTAGAATTGATATAGCAATGAGCGATAACGAAAAAATATGTTCACAGCTGAATGGATTGCCGGATCAGGCATTGATGCAAATTGCTCAGTACTTCGCAGTGCTCGCCGAACCAACCAGGTTAAGGATACTGAACGCTTTAAGAGTACGTGAGCAAAGTGTTGGAGAACTGGCAGTGCTATGCTCTTGCTCTCAGGCAAACGTATCCCGCCATCTTTCAAACTTAGCAAATCATGGAATTATTGCAAGAGAAAGCCGTAAAACTTCCGTGTATTACAAGATCGCAGATCCTTCCATCTACGAGCTATGTGATTTAGTATGCAATTGCCTTACCCGCCAACTGACGGAACAGGTCGCCGCATTGTCAGACCGGTTAAATTGACCTGTGCGCTTTACGCAGGATCAATACACAGCGACAAATTATTTTTTGTGAGTTCGCGATAGTTAAAATAATTCTATAGCATTTCTAATATTTTCAAAAAACAAATAAGGAGTAAATCATGCTGAAAGTCAATGTAGGATCCGCAGACCGTGTAATCAGAATTCTGGTTGGCTTGCTTTTATTAGCAGCGCATTTCACCGGATATATCGGTGCATGGGGATGGCTGGGTGTTGTTCCATTGTTCACAGGTATTTTCCGCATTTGCCCTGCGTATTTACCATTCGGTATCAATACCTGCAAAACAAAGTAATCACGGTAATTAGCAATATCAGGCCATTGCAGAGCATCAATCATCCATCACCAGGTCTTGCGGCAGAACTTGGTGATGTTCATGATCATCTTGCGATGGCCTGTATAAAAAATACCCTTAGTTATTCTGGATTGAAAGAGTATATGAAAACAGCACATGATCTCGTTACCGCTGCAAAATCCCGCATACAGGAAATTTCAGTTACCGAGGCTGAACAGGCAATACAGCAAGCCAATATTCTGATTGACCTCCGTGAGCCGGATGAATATGCAGCTGGTCATTTACAAGGCGCTGTCAATATCCCGCGTGGACTGCTGGAATTCAAAATGAGCGGCAGTCCTGAACTATCCGCACGTAATCTGGATATCGTTGTCTATTGCAAAACCAGTGGCCGCGCGGCACTGGCAGCCAATACTTTGCATGAGATGGGTTACTTAAAAGTGAAATCGATCGCAGGTGGCTTCGACGCTTGGGTACAGAACGGCAACAACATCGTATCGCCTGCGCTTCCAGCGTTTGAGTAAACATTTGCAGTTAAAGAATAATATGAACGAAGCGATCATTCATTCCTTTTTTGATGAAGCGACAAATACAGTCACGCACATCGTCACCGACCCATCAACAAAAAAAGCAGCAGTCATCGACAGCGTACTGGACTTCGACGCGAAATCAGGAAGAACCTCCACCAGCAGTGCGGATAAGTTAATTCAGTATGTGGAGACAGCAGGATTGACCGTAGACTGGTTACTGGAAACTCATGCGCATGCCGATCATTTGTCAGCTGCACCTTATCTCAAAAAGAAACTCGGAGGAAAAATCGGCATCGGCGCTCATATTTGCGATGTCCAGAAAGTATTCAAAAAAATATTCAACGCTGATGACATCAGTACCCGGGGAGAAGAATTTGATCATCTGTTTAATGATGGCGATGAATTCCTGATCGGTGAATTAAAGGTGCGGGTTATACATACACCCGGTCACACTCCAGCTTGCGTCACCTATCTGACCGGTAAAGATGCCTTTGTTGGCGACACGTTGTTTATGCCAGATTACGGTACCGCGCGTTGCGATTTTCCGGGGGGAGATGCCGCAACACTTTATCAGTCTATACAACGGCTTTTTCAACTGCCTGCAGACACCCGCCTGCATCTTTGTCATGACTATCCGCCAGACAGCCGCTCACCAATGTGGATAACCACGGTAGAAGCGGAGCGTAAACATAATGTCCACGTTCACGATGGTGTCTCACAGCCCGCGTTTATCAGTATGCGTGAAGCTCGCGATAAAACACTGTCTATGCCTAATCTGATTTTGCCATCCGTACAAATAAACATACGAGCAGGACAATTACCGCCAGCAGAAAGTAACGGCATCAGTTATATGAAATTACCAATCAATGCATTGTGAAGAACAACAGCAACTATGGACCTAAGTTTCGTCACAGTTATTTTGGGTAGTATCGTCGGCCTTGTACTCGCGCTGACAGGCGCTGGTGGTGGCATGCTTTCCATACCGTTACTTGTGTATGGCTTACATTTATCAGTACAACAAGCAGCACCGGTAGGTCTGATGGCCGTCGGTTTTGCCGCTGCGCTAGGTAGCATCAGTGGCTTGCGTAAAGGTATAGTGCGTTACCGTGCCGCGATATTAATGGGCATTGCCGGGATGCTGGCTGCTCCGATCGGCGTTTTCTCAGCACAGCACATCCCCAATCAACCACTGTTGCTTCTCTTCGCGTGTATTTTATTACTGATCTCTTTCCGATCATTTCGCAGTAAAAAAATTTCACGCAATGAAGAAGACGTCGCCTGCAGCTTGAATGCAGAAAATCATCGTCTTCACTGGACAATGCGTTGCGCGCGAGCGATCGCGGGTACGGGCTTTGTTTCTGGATATTTAAGTGGTTTAGTCGGGGTCGGTGGCGGCTTTATCATCATACCTTCACTGGTAAGGCATTCTCATCTCGATATACGCAGCATCCAGGCAACCTCTTTGGCTGTGATCACGCTCGTTTCTATCAGTGGCGTATCTTCAGCTGCACTTCATGGCAGTCTTTTGTGGTCAGTCGCACTGCCATTCACGATAGGCAGCACACTTGGCTTATTGGGTGGAATGCAAATCAGCAGACGATTAAATCAGGCAACAATACAACTCTTATTCGCATGGCTGGTGCTGTTAGTCGCAGTAAGTATGCTATTCAAAGGCAGTGGACTAATGTCCTGAACAGCTTCCGGAAGGAATTTGTGGCAGCTGAATTGCTACCGAACATAAGCCAAGATAAATATACCGGCGACGAATTAAAGGATTTTTTTACGGTGCTGGAAGGTGGCCTGCCCAGCAGGAATCGAACCTGCGACCCCGAGCTTAGAAGTCTCAGAAAAACGGCATTTATCAGCGTTGATTAAAAATGATAAAAATATTTTTTCTATTTAATTTCAATGACTTGCTTATTTATTTTAATTTAATTGTATTGCTTTGTGTTGATTGATATACTCCGAATCGGGTTACATGGCGGTTACACGGAGCATTAGCAATGTCAAAAGTAAAGTTCACGCAAGGCCGAATAGAAGGTTTTGTCTGCGCGCGTGGTAAAGCACAATCATTCCTATGGGATACGGTTGCACATGGCTTGGGATTGCGCGCCACATCAACGGGTGCTAAGTCCTATATCTTCCAGTCCAAGCTCGATAACAAGACTATCCGCGTCACAATTGGCGATACTTCTACCTACTCCATATCAGAAGCGCAAGCAATCGCCACAAATTACAAGGCTGAAATAAACAAGGGCATTGACCCGCGACTAGCCAAGGCCGAGCAGTTAGCCAAGAACGAATCTACGAGAGCCAAAGCAAAGCGCCAAGATATAACCTTGCGCGAGGTATGGCCTATCTACCTTGAAAAGCATAAGGCCAAGTGGAGCGAAGGCCATTACCACAATCATATAAAACTAGCGTTAGCTGGCGGCGAGAACAAAAAGCGAGGGACAGGAAAAACCGTTGCCGCCCCTCTTGCTTCCCTTATGCCATTAACCCTATCGAAATTGACCAGCACAAAAATTGCCGATTGGCTGGCGCTGGAATCATTGACAAGACCAACAGGAGCAGCGCAGAGCTTTAGGATATTGCGGGCATTTATAGGTTGGGCGAATGAAACAGATGAATTTTCTGGCATCGTTTCAGGCGATATCTTTCAAGCCAAAAAAGTAAAGGCAGTCATTCCCGAGAACAAGACAAAAGAGGGAGACAATTTGCAGCGCGAACAGTTGGCGACATGGTTTGAGGCTGTCAAAACCATAGGCAATCCGGTTATCAGTGCTTATTTACAAGCGTTGCTTATTACTGGTGCGCGTCGTCGTGAGTTAAGCGCCTTGCGGTGGGGTGACGTAGATTTTCAATGGAATAGCATGACCATCCGCGACAAGGTAGAGGGAGAGCGAACGATTCCGCTCACGCCCTACGTATCGCATCTACTCTCCACATTGCCGCGCCGTAGCGAATGGGTTTTCTCAAGTCCTACAGCATCAGACGGAAAGCTGACAGAGCCGCGCATTGCTCACACCAAGGCGCTGATTAAGGCTGGGCTACCACATGTATCTATTCATGGTTTGCGTCGCTCCTTTGGCACGCTATGCGAGTGGGTGGAGTGCCCTGCCGGAATATCAGCACAAATCATGGGACACAAACCCAGTGCGCTAGCCGAAAAACATTACCGCCGCCGCCCATTGGACTTATTAAGAAAATGGCACTGCATTATCGAATCATGGATATTGGAACAGGCACAGATTGAATTTATACCAGCGCCAGCGGGATTGCGGGCGGTAAAGTAATCACCTTGAAAATCTCATTTTGTAACGTATAATCCACAAATCAATGTATCAATTATTAGACTACCTCGCACAAGACGGGCGCGACCCGTTTAAAGAATGGCTTGCCAAACTCACTGACCGCCAAGCCAGGGCACGCGTCGCGGTCAGATTGCAGCGCATGGCGGCGGGTAATTTTGGTGATTGCAAGCCCGTTGGCGAAGGTGTATGGGAATTACGTATCGACCACGGCGCGGGCTATCGCGTGTATTACACCCGCATTGGAAATGAAATCGTTTTGCTCTTAATCGGTGGCGACAAGCGCAAACAGCAAGCCGACATTGAGACGGCAGCCGCATATCTGAAGGATTGGAACAGGAGGAACACACAATGAACAAGACCACCCGCCCCCACGACGATGCCATCGTTGAACTACTGCGCGAAGACCCCGACTTTGCCAATGAATACATTGCGACCGCATTGGAAGAAGCCGACCAAGAAGGTGGACGCGAAGCCTTGCTAGCTGCCCTACGCCACGTCGCAGAAGCACAAGGCATGTCTGCTGTGGCAGAGCGCGCAGGCATCCCACGCGAAAGCCTTTACCGCGCTCTATCACCAAGCGGCAACCCAACGATTAAAACCCTGCTTGCGGTATTGGATGCAGCGGGTTTGAAATTGGGAGTACATCGGGCAGTGACGGTGTAACTTGATAAAGCAGAGGTGACACCATGAACATAATGACGCACAAAGGCTACTCAGGAAAATTCATTGTGCGCGTAGAGCCAGAGATTCACTCACGCCCGCGCTGCCATTGCGGCACAAGCTGAAGGAAAAAGCCTTAACGCTTGGATAGGTGATGCTATTACGAAGATGCAATTAGCTCACTCATAGATAACAAGTTTAATTCCCAGCCTAGCTTTAGCGGGCGAAAAGTCGGACACCTTCACTGACCTGACTGGGAACCTTATTGCTGAAGGCTGACACCTGAAGGGGTGCACATGGAATCAATAAAAATTAGTCTGGCAGATGCCGCACAAAAACGAGGATGCAGCGCAGATTATTTGCTGGCGTTGGCAGAGGCTGAGCAATTGGACGTGTTTGCGAGGTTGCAACCTTTTACAGCAAAAATGGGAACGTACCCACACAAAACAGATATTTACGATAATCAAACACGCTCCACGGCCACGCATGAATACACGACACTACTCCCAGCGCAGATACAAGCATTAAGGGCAGGCAGGCAAATAGAAATAAAGGTGATGCGCCCTGAGGACTTTGAGAACGGCTATAGCATTCTAAGCCTAAGCGAGGAGCCACTTTTGTACTGGCTTGATAATCCACAGCAAATAGGGATTGAAAGCATTTTCTTGAATTGGCGGGATGAGCCAAAACAGACGGATAACATCAGTAAAGAAACACCGCCCCAAACAGTACCCGCACCAATTACAGAAGAAAGTTCATATTATTGGTTCGACGAGGTAATGGATGCAACGTATTGGTGGAATTTACCTTCTGTGACAGTTGAGCAAGCTACAATGTTGCTAATGTGCATTAATCCAAACGAAACAACAAAAGAAGACGCTGAACTAATCTCTACTGACGAAACCAAACCGCAAGACTTTAAAAAAATTCTTACCGCATTTAAAGCGTTGAGGAGCGAAAATACTCAACTTAGAAAATTATCTGACTGGTCTCAAGAAGCCAAAAAATTAAAACTTAAAACACACTCATGGTTTGAGAAATGGGAGTCATTTCATAAAAACGCGATGCAAGCCATCAACATTTCAAGCTCTACGACTAGCATCCAAAATGGAATATCCACAAGCGAAGTGATAACCGCCTTTGAATCAATAACAAATCATTGCAACCTGAAAAAGGTACTCGCGGATAAACCTAAGTGGATTGCGGTTGCTTGCCTAGACCGAGGTTTAAAAGGAGTGCGCCAAGGAACTTGGAACCCTGTCATATTAGCTATTGCATTACGTGATAAACAGTATTCACAAAAAACAAAACTGACAAAAGCATTTTATGAGCACAAATTTTTATCAGATTGGCGCGATGAATGGGAAGAAAAATCCGACTATTAATACCTTAAAAATTGAATTTAATACCGTGGTCTAATACCGCATTAATACCGTACTACTCCCCGCAAACCCGCATGAATACTAGATTTAGATACCGCGGTATCAGATAAAAATAGTACGGTAATTTCCAATGAATACTCTTAAACACGCAGCGATGCGAAAGGGTAATTCAAAATGGAACCACTTAATATTCAACAGCCACAGCAAGACGTTAAGGCCGCCAATATTTCAAAGCGAGCCGCCAACTTTCCACCGCTCGACCAAGAAACACGCAGCCACTTAGATACTGCCTGCACTGCCTACCATCTGAACAGAAAAGAGCAAACGTTAAGAGCGTGGGCATGTTTAGAAAATGGTCTGATTCGCCCTATTCGCATAAATGGCCGCCTTGCGTGGCCTGTCGCAGAGATTCGCCGCCTACTTAACGGGGGCGCACAATGAGAAAAGGCCAACTCCCTTTAATAGCAGAATTGACCCTTGGATGCACTGCAAATTATACACCGAAAACAGGCCGTAAATTTTCAGGCACAGATAACCCTCGGGAGTTACGGGCTATAAACGCCTTGATGACAAGACCAAGGAGGCGCGAGGAGCTAGATAGGATTGTAGGAGCCTCGAATAGTCCCGATTTAGTGTTTCGCCTTCGTGAGCAAGGGTTAGCCATACCATGCGAGAGAGTTCCGGCAATCGACCGCGACGGGACTCAAGTGAAGCCAGGTGTTTATAGCCTGACTAACGAAGACCGCAGAGCGATAAATGCATGGCTACGCAAACAAGAAGCAAAGGGGCAAGTATGAGATACCTTTTTATTTGCCTCTTGCGTGTATTTGCAACACTACCGCCGGATTTCGCTATGTTGATTACGCTAGTGTTCATGTCTGTATTGCTGGCGCTGACTAATTGGTGCGGGCTATGACACACGCGCATTTTCTCAGGATCAAAAAGCTAACGGGCAAGAACATCATCCAAGCGGCGGCAAAGCATAACTGTCGGGAATTGGCGGGGGAAATTGGTGTAACTGCTGAAAGTCACATTGACCCGAAGCGCATCAGGCACAACATTATTTTAAGGGGTGCAAATACGGCTGTGGGCATTGCTGGCGCTGCTCAAAGGCTCATGGATGAGGCAAAGGTCAAGCCGTTACGCAAAGATGCTGTCAGGGCGCTAGAGATCATTTTTAGCCTGCAAGCAAAATCTACGATTGCGTACCGCCCCTACTTTGAAGATGCAACACGATGGGCGGAAAACTATTTTAATGTTCCTGCAATCTCGTCAATCATTCATCTCGATGAAGCAGCGCCACACTGCCATGTCATTTTGCTGCCTTTGATTAACGGTCGCATGGTTGGCTCGGACTTAATGGGCGGTCGGTCAAAGATAGTGGCACATCAATCAGACTTCCATGACAAGGTGGGCAAGTGTTACGGTTTGGCGCGGATGACGATAAGTAAGCCGCCCAGCGCGTCAATCAGAAGGGAGGCGCTGGAACTTGCCTTTAATGCCTTGGAAGCAAACAGCGGACTGAATAGCGCCATTATTCGGGTATTGATCGAACCGCATCAAGCCAACCCAGCGCCATTACTCGCAGCCTTAAATCTGGCTATGCCGAAGCCAGAAGCTAAAGGCACGTTCGCGGGAATAATGACAAAAAAAGTAAAGAGAGAAAAGCCTATAGGGTTTGCCAAACATCACATTAAGAAGCCTATAGGGTTTGATATTGACCCATCAGAAAAACACCAAACCCTATGCTCTGTAGGGTTCCAACTTTCTGACACTGTTCTTTTACCTGAATCTGAGCCTATCCAAAGTGCAGATTTATCTATTCATCGTGAAGATGCAAAGCCATTCACTATTGAAAACGAGCCAGCACAGGAAATTTATCAAAGGGAATCTGACAGCGATCAATCAGCGGAATCATGGGATGAGATACGGGGCGAGTTCATCAAGCGACCCGTCAAGACATCCATGAAACCAGCTATCAGGAAAGCGGTTGATAACTCTTTACGCTCTATCGGCAAGACAAGAAACACACCACGACCAACTTACCATTCAAGGAATTGACCCCATGACGAAGAATACAAAAAAAGTCCTTGCTGGCGCTGGCAACATTCACCCATTAAAAGCAAAGCCGGAGAATCCAAGTTTGGATGCTGTCACCGTTAAAGAGCTGGCGCGACCGCTGATACAGGCTCGCCACAGTATCAGGAAAGCGGTTAATTCGTTGAATGCAAGCCGTGATGAGGCATATCAGCATGGAAGGAGAGCGAGGCAGCTAAAAGCCTATAGCAGCCCATTCTATGCTGGCAGAATCGCAGAGTTAGAGCAGGCAGACAGCGCCATTCACAAAGGGACGGAAAGCCTCAGGGGGAAATTAAAGGCATGGGGCTATTTGCTCACAGACATAGCCCATGTACTGGATAGCTGCACTACGCTGGCGCAGAGGTGCGACCTGTTGAACGTGAACATTGCCGACCGTGGCGACCTGACAGAATCTGACGGACTGATTCAGATCATCTTTGCGCATGGCTTGGAAGATTCGGCGGAGCACCGAGGAAAAGACTTTAAAGAGGGGGCGATGTTTGAAGCATTGCACCTGGTGTTCATGGACTTCATGACCAACACCGACGAAGGGCAAGCATTAGGTGATTCGCTATTTGAGGAAGGCGGGCTATTTGAGTCCATAGCGACCTACACAAAAGACAATGACGGCAATCTGAAGCCCTTACCGCCAAAGCTAAGTCTGGTGAAGCCTACCTACCATTAGCACCAGCGCCAGCCATGTACTAACCCTGTGCCAGCCCTGTGCTGGCTTTTTCATTGGTTCGTACTGGCAAGGTGCGCAAACGAAGGTACGCAGAAGGTACGCAGCCTTAAACGGATAAACCCGAACCAGAAGCAGCCAGCCACATAGAGAAAACCAGCACAGACGGAAAAATATAATTCCGCCATGCTGTCAAATAAGTGCGCAATGAGGTACGCAGCCTGTCACATTGTCCTCAGGTGCGGACTCGCTGCGGACTAGTGCGCATTGAGGTACGCAGCCTGTCACCTATTCAGACTTTTCCGAGGTCATAAAAAAGGACGCGCACGCATCTGCAAAATAACCCCATGAAAGCGAATGTCAACCAGCCCATTTAATGGCAGATTTGAATAATCGGAGCAATACGGGCGCGAGGCGCTTTGATATCCTGCAATGCAGGACGACCGGAGGCTGTATGCGCCCTTCGTTTCAAAACGAACCCCATGAAAGAGCCTGAATATCAAAAATATTGCTCACTACCGATCACCTGAAAACGTCCGGTGCTGAACACACCTAGTAAAAAGCGATGGCGAAATATTCCGGAATTTTGCAAATCAGGTTACATAGCGGTTACATGAACTAAAAAAACAAAAGCCCAGACAGCAAATCTGGGCTAAGTCTTTGATTTTATTGGCCTGCCCAGCAGGAATCGAACCTGCGACCCCGAGCTTAGAAGGCTCGTGCTCTATCCAACTGAGCTATGGACAGCCTTGCTGAAGTCTTCATCAGAAGACATAAAAACTGAAGGCTGAATACTACATGGTATCAGCCAGAGTTTCAAGAATGACTGCACAACTAAAATCAAAATTCATTCAGATTTTATCAATGCAAGCAACCAGTCGGTGTGCGCATGCCGAGGCTAATTCATTATCATCAGCCTCGACCATGACCCGTATCACAGGCTCGGTGCCGGATGCCCGGATCAACACGCGTCCGCGCCCTGCCAGCTCAGCTTCAACTTTTGATTTTTCCTGAACCAGTGCCACGTTCTTTTGCCACTCAAATCCGGGATGCACACGGACGTTCAACAAGACTTGCGGAAATAACTTCAGTTTATCAAAACACTGATCCAGATTTTTCCCTGTGCGGCGCAATGCAGATAAAACCTGTAATGCCGAGACGATACCATCACCAGTTGAGTGCTTATCTAGGCACAAAAGATGTCCAGATCCTTCACCACCAAGTATCCAGCCGCGTTCACGCATTTGTTCAAGTACGTAGCGATCACCGACCTTTGCTCTGGCAAACCCGACACCCAGCTCCTTGAAAGCAATCTCTACAGCCATATTCGTCATCAATGTACCTACCGCTCCGGCGACAGGTCCAAGTGCAAGCCGGTCCTGAACCATTAAATATAATAACTGGTCACCATCGTAAATTACGCCGTGTCTATCGACCATCACCAGACGATCCGCATCTCCATCCAGCGCAATACCCAGGTCGGCATGATTCGCCCTGACTGCAACAGCTAACGCTTCGGGAGCAGTCGCTCCGACCTTATCGTTGATATTCAGACCATTGGGCGCATTACCTATTGCAATAACCTCCGCACCCAACTCATGGAACACATGCGGCGCAATGTCGTACGCTGCTCCATGCGCGCAATCCACCACTATCTTTAATCCACGCAAATCAAGTTCCGGAGGAAACGTGCTTTTACAAAACTCGATATAACGCCCATTTGCGTCGCGTAAGCGTCTTGCCTTACCAAGATACTCAGAACTAACACATTGCATCGGCCTTTCAAGCTCAGCTTCAATCGCCAATTCAACTTCATCTGGTAATTTATTTCCCTCTGCAGAGAAAAATTTAATGCCATTATCATCAAAAGGATTGTGCGAAGCTGAGATAACAACCCCGGCCGACAAGCGCAAAGCTCTCGTCAGATAAGCGATGGCTGGCGTCGGCATAGGACCGCATAGCATGACATCCACACCTGCTGCGGAGAAACCAGCTTCAAGAGAGGCTTCCAGCATATAGCCGGAAATGCGCGTATCTTTACCAATCAGCACGGTAGGTCGCAACTCGGAATCACTTTGCGCAAGCACCTTACCTGCGGCATAACCAAGACGCATGACAAAATCAGGTGTAATTGGCGCGACACCGACTTTGCCGCGAATTCCGTCTGTGCCAAAAAATTTTCTAGTCATTTTATTCATTTTAATTTTAATATTTACACAACTTTATCTGGACAAAGCATAATTGTAAAGTCGGCATCGACTAGCACGTCAGAATCATGAAAATTTTCAAAATTCTGGATAAGTTTCATTCTTTGCAAATTTAATCAGCCAGTGCCTGCCATACTTTGAAAGCGTCGACGGTTTCCTGAACATCGTGAACCCGGACAATTTTGGCGCCACGATCTGCCGCAGCGATTGCAGCAGCGAGACTACCCGCCAGACGACGCTCCACAGGTTTTCCGGTAATTTCTCCGATCACGGTTTTACGTGATATGCCGACCAGCATGGGGAAGCCCAGGCGATTCTGCATGTCGTCGATATTCCGGAACAAGGTTCTGTTATGTTCCAGCGTTTTACCAAACCCAAAACCAGGATCAATACAAATATTTTCTGGCTGTATTCCGGCACTCAACAAAGCATCAATTCGATATTGCAAAAAATCTTCAACGTCAGTGACAACATTTCGATAATCGGGATCCCTTTGCATATTCGCCGGCAGATTCTGCATATGCATCACGCATAACCCCGCATCCGTACCTGCAACAGCGTTGATGGCCTCAGGTGAATTAAAACCTTGAATGTCATTAATCATATCAGCACCGGCAAGCAAAGCTTCTCGCATAACTTCGGGCTTGTAAGTATCAATAGATAAAGGTTTGCCACAGTCGCGCAATGCAAAAATCGCAGGCATCACTCGGCTTAACTCCTCATCCAAAGACAAGGGAAGTGAACCTGGCCGGGTTGACTCCCCTCCAATGTCAATAATATCGACGCCATCATTGATCATCTGCTCCGCCCGTGAGAGCGCACTGTCGAGCGATAAGTAACGCCCACCATCGGAAAAAGAGTCCGGTGTAATGTTTAATATCCCCATCACCAGCGGTTTGACCAGATTGCCTTGAAAAGAAAACCGATAACGGCCACATTGAAAAAAATTAGTCATAAAAATAAAGGCGAGGATTTCTCCTCACCTTTTTATCCGATACCATTAAAAATTTAAACTATCAGGCAGGTGCTGCCGCATTTGGGGAGACCCCACCGGAATTATTATCTGAAGACGAACGGCCTGCAGATTGACCAACCTTAGGCGGACGAGGCTCAAGACCATTCATGATGTCGTTGACCTGATCAGCATCAATCGTTTCCCAGTCCAGCAATGCCTTAGTCATCATTTCGACTTTTTCTCTGTTTTCTTCTAACAACTTACGCGCAAGTGCGTACTGCGTATCAAGAATAGAACGGATTTCAGCATCTACTTTTTGCTGCGTTACCTCAGAAATCGTTTTCGACGATCCACCGAAATAACCCTCTTGCTGGCTATCTTCATAAACCATAACACCCATACTGTCTGACATACCAAAACGGGTAACCATCGAACGTGCGAGTTTAGTAGCGCGTGCAAAATCATTAGAGGCGCCAGTAGACATCTGACCAACGAAAATCTCTTCAGCAATACGACCACCAAATAAGATGGAAATCTCTTCCAACATCTTATCTTTATAGCCACTGATCTGATCATGTTCGGGTAATTGCCAGGTTAACCCCAGCGCAAATCCGCGCGGCATGATCGTCACTTTATGAACAGGGTCAGCTTTAGGCATGAGCTTCGCTACAACCGCATGTCCGGACTCGTGATAAGCAGTATTCCTACGTTCATCTTCACGCATCACCATAGACTTACGCTCTGGCCCCATGAAAATTTTATCTTTTGCATCCTCAAAATCGATCATTTCGACCAGACGCTTATTACGACGAGCAGCAAACAAAGCAGCTTCATTGACCAGATTTGCGAGATCTGCACCAGACATACCTGGTGTACCGCGTGCAAGAATATCTGCCTTCACATCACTACCGATAGGTACCTTGCGCATATGAACATTCAGGATTTGTTCACGACCACGAATATCCGGTAGACCAACGGAAACCTGACGATCAAAACGACCTGGGCGGAGTAACGCCTTATCGAGAACGTCAGCGCGGTTGGTCGCAGCAATAACGATGACACCGGAATTAGCCTCAAAACCATCCATCTCAACCAGCATCTGGTTCAGTGTCTGTTCACGCTCGTCATTACCACCTCCCATACCTGCACCGCGATGGCGTCCAACAGCGTCAATCTCATCAATAAAGATGATGCAAGGCGCGTGTTTTTTAGCATTCTCAAACATGTCGCGAACGCGGGAAGCGCCGACACCCACAAACATTTCGACGAAATCAGAGCCGGAAATCGTGAAAAATGGCACTTTCGCTTCGCCTGCAATCGCGCGGGCCAGCAAAGTTTTACCCGTACCTGGAGGTCCGACCATCAGGATCCCGCGCGGAATACGTCCACCCAACTTCTGGAATTTTGTAGGATCGCGCAGGAAATCAACAACTTCAGTAACTTCCTCTTTTGCTTCATCGCAACCAGCGACATCGCTGAAAGTGACGTTGTTATTTGTGTCGTCCAGCATACGGGCTTTAGATTTGCCGAAGGAAAACGCACCACCTTTACCACCGCCCTGCATCTGACGCATGAAGAAAATCCATACGCCGATCAGCAACAACATAGGGAACCAGGAGATAAATACTTGCGAGAGAAAAGATGGTTCTTCTGGTGGCTTATTGTCAAATTTAATACCATTATTAACCAGATCACCAACCAGACCGCGATCAAAAATCGTCAATTGCGATTTAATTTTCTTACCGTCGTTCGTAATCGCTGTCACTGTGCGGTTGGCATCATCAATCGTAGCCTCTTTAATATGCTTCGCTTTGACCTCTTCCAAAAACTCGGAATAAGGCACAGAAGCCATGCCAGCACCGATACTTTTCCCCTCAAACTGCTTGAAAAGCGTGAAAAGCACCAAGGCGACTACGACCCATATAGCTGCTTTTGAAAACATATTATTCACGAGAACTCCTTGGACGCAATAAACGCCATTTGACACTGTAATCAGTCATTCTACCCCCAATAGGTAGACCTTGCTAGCCAGCATATGCTGACGATATTAAGGATTATCAAGAGGAAAATACTCATTCAGGATGCTTCAGACCTTTTCCCAACAAAAAAATCTCCGATGATTTATCTTTGCTCGCCTTAGGCTTTTTGTTCATGACAACCTTAAACTCATCCTTGAACATATTCACTATATTATTGTAACTGGGTCCATGAAAGCACTTGACCAGCAAAGAACCGCCGGGTTTAAGATGTGCCTTGGAAAAAGCAATCGCCAATTCGATAATGTACTCAACTCTGGCAGCATCGACCGTAGAGTTACCAGACAAATTTGGTGCCATGTCAGATAAAACAAGATCCACTTTTCTGCCGACCAGTTTACTCTCTAACTTATCCAGCACCTCGTCCTCGCGGAAGTCGCCTTGTATGAACTGGACATCAGCGATAGGCTCCATTGGTAGTAGATCGAGTGCAAAGATCTCGCCATTGATTCCCCCTCCCTCTCTTCCGGCAAGTTTATTTCTGACATATTGCGACCAACTTCCCGGTGTCGCCCCCAAATCAACGACAACCTGCCCAGAACGAATCAGTTTTTCAGCTTCGTCAATTTCTTTCAGCTTATAAACGGCACGCGCACGATAGCCCTCTTTTTGTGCAAGTTTCACATAAGGATCATTAATATGATCGTGAACCCAATTTTGATTGAATTTATTCTTTGCCATTCGCGTAAAATACTGCTTTTAAAAGAAACTGTGTTTAACCTGGCTGTGCCAGGCGATGTATTTATCGTGCACCAAAAATAAAATGCACAAGGAAAATTTATGTTAAAACTTACACCCGCCGAAAGAAGCGAACTCCGATCCGAAGCTCACGGACTAAAACCTATTGTCCTCATCGGCGACGCCGGACTGTCGTCTGCAGTTCTGAAAGAAATTGATGCAGGACTGAATGCACACGGCTTAATCAAAGTACGCGTTTTCGGAGATGACCGAGAAGCCCGTAGCGCAATGTACGACACGATTTGCGCAGAATTGAATGCTGCTCCTATCCAACATATTGGGAAGTTGCTGGTTATTTACCGCCCGAAATTAGAAGGCATCAAAGAGACCAAGCTGGTTAAGAAAGGTAAAGGTCTGCGTGAAGTCACTATTGTCAAACCAAGCCCCAGCGGCACAAAAAAACCAACTGTTTCCAAAGTAATGGTCAAAGGTAATGAACGTGTCACCCAGGGCGGCAATGTCAAGCGCGCCAAACCCCGTCAGACCAGCGTAAAAAAATCTGCATTAGCTAAATAATAATCCGGGGGTAGTGACTACCCCGAGCGCTGCATCCGGTCGCACATGCGACCGGACAAAGGTTGTCAGATATAACTGACCTCTAAAATTTCATACTCACGCACCCCGGCCGGTGCCTGCACTCCAACGACATCTCCCGAATACTTACCAATCAAGGCGCGAGCTATCGGTGATGTGATTGATACTTTGCTTAATTTAATATCGGCTTCATCTTCCCCGACGATCTGATAACTAACTTTTTGTTCAGTTTCCAGGTCTTCCAGATGCACGGTCGCACCGAATACGACGCGCCCCTCGGCATCCAAAGTCGATGGATCAATAATTTGCGCCGATCCCAGCTTACCTTCTAATTCAGCAATCCGGCCCTCAATAAAAGCCTGACGTTCTTTGGCAGCATCGTATTCGGCATTTTCAGACAAGTCGCCTTGCGCGCGCGCTTCCGCAATTGCATTGATCACGTTTGGGCGCTCTTTTGTTTTCAGGTTGTGCAATTCTTGCTTCAACAACTCTGCACCGAATTTGGTAATAGGTACTGTACTCATATCGTTCACACTTTTAAAAGTAAAAATACAGAGGTCACATCCGACATCAGCTTAAGCAATGTCTTTTGTGACCTCTGTATCGAAGATGCAGTATTGGAAATGCGATTTACCAATACTGTGATTTTTATCAGTTTAAGGTCTTATGCAAACCTTGTAAATCATAAACATGCAATTCATTCAAATGACGCATCCCTTCGACTGCCGCTTCTGCGCCGGCAATCGTTGTGAATGTTGTCGCGCGCGCGATCAGTGCTGAGGTACGGATCGCACGTGAGTCAGTGATCGCGTTACGTTTTTCCTCAACCGTGTTGATGACCATCGCAATCTCATTGTTTTTGATCATATCAACAACATGTGGCCGCCCTTCAACGACTTTATTGACAGTGGAAACTGCAACTCCTTCAGCAGCAATCGCAGCAGCTGTACCACGTGTGGCGACAACAGAAAAACCAAGCTCAACCAGGTCTTTCGCTACTTTTACTGCGCGCGGCTTATCACTGTTTTTTACACTGAGGAAAACCTTACCAGATGTTGGCAATTTAACGCCAGCCCCCAATTGTGACTTTACAAAAGCTTCACCGAAGGTTTTACCAACACCCATAACCTCGCCGGTTGATTTCATTTCCGGACCAAGAATCGTATCGACTCCAGGGAACTTCACAAACGGGAACACTGCTTCTTTAACGCTGAAGTATGGCGGCACAACTTCAGCGCCAATGCCCTGTGAATCCAGAGACTGACCAACCATGCAACGTGCAGCGATTTTCGCCAGTTGCAAGCCTGTTGATTTAGATACGTAAGGCACAGTGCGGGAAGCACGTGGATTCACCTCAAGAACGAAAACAACATCCTTACCGTCTTGTTTTTGGATCGCAAACTGCACATTCATCAAACCGACGACATTCAAGCCCTTAGCCATCAGCGCAGTCTGACGTTTGAGTTCAGCAATGGTTTCTTGCGACAGAGAATATGGTGGCAATGAACATGCCGAGTCGCCGGAATGTACACCAGCCTGCTCGATATGTTCCATCACACCGCCAATGAATGTACGCTGACCATCAGATAAGCAATCGACGTCGACTTCGATCGCATCATTCAGGAAGCGATCCAGCAAGACTGGCGAATCATGCGACACCTTAACGGCTTCACGCATGTAACGCTCAAGATCACGTTGCTCATGCACGATTTCCATCGCACGACCACCCAAGACATACGAAGGACGCACAACCAGCGGATAGCCAATCTCCTGCGCCAGTGCGAGCGCTTCCGCTTCAGTACGTGCTGTACGGTTCGGCGGCTGGCGCAAGCCCAATTCCTGCAGCATTTTCTGGAAACGTTCGCGGTCTTCAGCAGCATCAATCATGTCAGGCGAAGTGCCGACGATAGGCACACCATTAGCCTCAAGATCAAGTGCCAGCTTCAAAGGTGTCTGACCACCGTATTGCACAATCACACCAACTGGTTTTTCTTTGTCGACGATTTCCAAAACATCTTCCAGCGTCAGCGGCTCAAAATACAAACGATCTGATGTGTCGTAATCTGTTGAAACGGTTTCAGGGTTGCAGTTAACCATGATGGTTTCATAGCCATCCTCGCGCATCGCAAATGCAGCGTGGACGCAGCAATAATCGAATTCAATCCCCTGACCGATACGGTTAGGACCACCGCCCAGCACCATGATTTTCTTCTTATCAGTCGGATTGGATTCGCACTCTTCTTCATAAGTCGAATACATGTAGGCGGTGTTCGTGGCGAACTCACCGGCGCAGGTATCAACACGTTTATAGACCGGGCGTACCCCCAGAGCGCGGCGTTTTTCACGAATCGCAGTGTCGGTTGTTTTCAGCAATTTTGCCAGACGACGATCAGAGAAACCTTTTTGCTTCAGTTGCAGCATCAGCGCTTTATCCACGCTGTCAAGCGACTGCTCATCGAGCCACAACTCAATATCCACGATATCCTTGATCTGCACGAGGAACCACGGATCGATATGCGTCAGCTGATGCACTTCTTCCAAAGTAAAACCCTGCGCAAAAGCGTCGCCAACATACCAGATACGATCCGGACCCGGCTCACCCAGCTCTTTCTCAAGAGTCTCACGATCCTGGGTTTTTTCATTCATGCCATCGACGCCAACCTCAAGTCCACGCAGGGCTTTCTGGAACGATTCCTGGAAGGTGCGACCGATCGCCATCACTTCGCCGACAGATTTCATCTGTGTCGTCAGGCGATTATCTGCCTGCGGGAATTTTTCAAATGCGAAACGTGGAATCTTGGTGACGACGTAATCAATCGAAGGCTCGAAAGAAGCAGGAGTAGCGCCGCCAGTAATTTCATTGCGCAATTCATCGAGCGTAAAACCAACCGCCAGTTTGGCGGCGATTTTCGCGATAGGGAAACCAGTTGCCTTGGATGCGAGCGCAGATGAACGCGACACACGCGGATTCATCTCAATAACGATCATACGACCATCTTTAGGATTGACCGAGAACTGCACATTAGACCCCCCGGTATCCACACCGATTTCACGCAACACTGCCAACGAGGCATTACGCATGATCTGGTATTCTTTATCGGTCAACGTCTGTGCTGGCGCCACCGTAATAGAGTCGCCGGTATGCACACCCATAGGGTCCAGATTTTCGATCGAACAAACGATGATGCAATTGTCGGCCTTGTCGCGCACGACTTCCATCTCATACTCTTTCCAGCCTATCAGCGACTCCTCAATCAGCAGCTCATTGGTGGGTGACGCTTCCAGACCGCGTTTGCAGATGGTTTCGAATTCCTCAGGGTTGTATGCGATACCACCGCCTGTACCGCCCATGGTGAATGATGGACGGATAATGACTGGAAAGCCGACATCTTTCTGCACGGCCCACGCTTCATCCATAGAGTGTGCGACGCCGGAACGTGCAGAACCCAGACCAATTTTGGTCATCGCATTTTTGAATTTCAAACGGTCTTCGGCTTTATCGATCGCCTCGGGAGTTGCGCCGATCAGTTCGACTTTATACTTGTCGAGCACGCCATTACGCCATAAATCCAGCGCGCAATTCAGTGCGGTCTGACCACCCATGGTCGGCAGGATCGCATCCGGTTTTTCTTTAGCGATGATGCGCTCAACCACTTGCCAGGTAATAGGTTCGATGTAAGTCACATCGGCCATTTCCGGATCAGTCATGATGGTGGCAGGATTACTGTTCACCAGAATGACTTTATAACCCTCTTCGCGCAAAGCCTTGCAAGCCTGTGCGCCCGAGTAATCAAATTCGCAAGCCTGTCCGATAATGATAGGGCCAGCACCGATAATTAAAATACTTTTTATGTCGTTACGTTTTGGCATTTTTATTATTCTCCTGTCTTTGCCGTGGTCATCAATGTGATAAAGCGATCAAACAGGTAGGCGATATCATGCGGACCTGGAGATGCTTCAGGATGCCCCTGGAAGCAGAAGGCTGGTTTGTCAGTGCGCGCAAAGCCTTGCAGCGAACCATCAAACAAAGACACGTGCGTGACGCGGCAATTTGCTGGCAACGAAGCCGCATCGACTGCAAAACCATGATTCTGTGATGTGATCAATACCTGTTTCGTATCCAGATCCTGCACCGGATGATTAGCACCGTGATGACCGAATTTCATTTTCAGTGTTTTCGCTCCGGACGCGAGTGCCATGATCTGATGACCAAGACAGATGCCAAAGGTAGGAATACCTTTTTCTATCAATTCTTTTGCTGCAGCGATCGCGTAGTCACAAGGCTCAGGATCACCAGGCCCATTCGACAAAAACACACCATCAGGATTCAGCGCCAGCACGTCGGCAGCACTGGATTGCGCGGGCAGTACCGTAACCTTGCAACCGCGTTCCGCCAGCATGCGCAGGATATTGCGCTTGACGCCGAAGTCGAAAGCAACCACGTGGAACTTTGGATCCTTCAACTGATCATAACCCTGACCCAGCACCCACTCTGCTTCAGTCCATTCATATGCCTGTTTGGCAGAAACGACTTTTGCCAGATCCATGCCTGACAGACCTGGGAACGATTTCGCCAGCGCGAACGCTTTTTCAGCATCTGCTCCAACCAGAATCGCACCACCCTGCGCACCATTTTCACGCAAGATACGTGTCAGCTTACGGGTATCAATACCGGCAATAGCGACAATGTTTTGGGACTGGAGGTAAGCAGAGAGGGATTGTTCAGAGCGGAAGTTGGAAACCAGTTGCGGTAAATCTTTGATAATCAGACCAGCGGCGTGGATTTTGTCGGATTCAACGTCTTCAGAATTAACACCGGTATTGCCAATATGCGGATAAGTCAGGGTGACAATTTGAGAACTGTAACTGGGATCAGTCAGAATTTCCTGGTAGCCAGTCATGGAAGTGTTAAAAACGACTTCACCAAGAGTATGACCGGCAGCGCCAATAGAATATCCAGTGAAAATGGTTCCATCGGCAAGAGCAAGTGTAGCGGTGTCCTGACCGGAACGAAGAAGGGACTGCGGAATGGGCAGCAAGGGCAACTCCTGTATTGTTACCGCCGCTGCGACGCCCCAAGTTGCGTTATCTCAGGCCGGACAATATACGAGCGGCCTGTCAATAAGAATGGAGCGTTGAGAATTTGGGTAGGCGCTACGGCGAGATTTCGAATTAGTTAAACCCTCGAATTATAGCCTAAAACCACCCCTCAGGCAAATCTTAAACCCACGAAAACCCCGTGTTTTATCTCAGTCTGTCGCCCATCCATGAATAAAAACACGGGAAGCCAGGCGCTTATAAACCCAGGGCGGCGATCCCTGCTTTGGCAATTTGTGCATCTTCCTGTGATTTCACACCGGAAACACCAACCGCACCAACACAATACCCGTCAACGAAAATCGGCACACCGCCTTCCAGCATACCCTCAATCAAAGGTGCGCTGAGGAAAGAATAACGTCCGTTATTAATCAGGTCTTCATAAATCTTTGATTCACGCTTACCCATAGCCGCCGTCATCGCCTTGGCAGGAGCGATATGAGCGGAAACAGGTGCGACACCGTCCAGTCGCTGTAACCACATCAGATGTCCACCGTCGTCAACAATGGCGATCACCACTGCCCAATTATTTGCTTTGGCTTCTGCCTCCGCTGCTGCCGCGATTTTTTTTACATCATCCAGCGTCAGAATAGGTTTGGTTTGCATAGTCAGCTCCGTGTTAAGTAGAGCGGCGATTGTACGCGATGCCAAATTTCACCGGAGTAAAAAGTGTTTTTCAATTTTTCAGCCGGAAAATGGACAAGCAATGAAATCAAGCCCTAAAGGTTTACATTATTGAAGACTTCGCTTAAAGTTGACCCGTTTTCTTCAACAAGTGCCAAGATGCTAATAAACGTTTCCAAATTAAAAAGAAATGCCACATTAGTGCTCGTTGCAGCGGCGTTGCAGTTATCCGTCTGCCATCATGCTCAGGCAAGCGATAATCCCTTCCCTGAATCATCCACTGCGTTCAGCAAACTACAAGAAATCAAACAGCGCGCCTCCGATCTGACCATGAAAGCCATGGACTTTATGGGCATACGCTACAAACGTGGCGGCAGTACACCTGAAAACGGTCTCGATTGCAGCGGTTTCGTACGCCTCGTGTTTAAAGATGCTTTAGGCACCAATCTACCCCGTACCGCAGCTGAAATCAGCCGTGTTGGCGAAAATATTGATCAGAAAGATCTTCAGCCAGGCGATCTGGTGTTCTATAACACATTGCGTCGCGGCTTTTCCCACGTTGGCATTTATCTCGGGGATAATAAATTTATTCACTCTCCTTCTGCCGGCGGTCAGGTCCGGATTGAGAGTATGGATATTGCCTACTGGAAAAATCGTTTCAACGGTGCCCGTCGCATTAATGAAAACGACGCCAAGCAATAATCGCAGAAACAGTCGCTTCCATATACTCCCCTTATTTATCAATAAAAAAGCCTGGTGTCCGCATGAATACCAGGCTTTAAGAGATACTCCCCGGGAGTATCTTTACACTCAATACGGCTGCAGTTATCGCTCCTGCATTGCCCTTAATTTTTGCTTCAGTTCTGGCATTGCCGCCATCGCGGCACGTTCACCCGCCAGTATCGCCAGATTACGTCCGGCAAAATCACTACCCTTCATACTGGGCAATTCAGGGCGTATCACGACATCCGCCTGTTTCAACTCGAACTGATTGATGCTCTGCCCCATAATCGTCACTGTCTGCAGCAAAATATCAATGGTGCTACTGCCGTTTTGTGCTTCTGGCTGCTGAGAGATATTGACGGCAATCACCAGATCTGCACCCATATCCCTGGCAAAACGCACAGGCACAGGAGCCACTAAACCACCATCGACATATTGCCGGTCATTGATGCGCACAGGTTGAAACACTGCCGGCACTGCAGACGACGCACGCACAGCCGTTCCGGTATTTCCCCGCTGGAATAAAACGGCCTGCCCAGTCGAAAGATCAGTTGCAACTGCGCCGAATGGTTTCTTGAGCTTTTCGATAGGCGTCTGATGCACCATGCGATTCACGTACGCTTGCAAAGCATCGCCTTTCAACACGCCACTCGATTTGGCAAACAAAGGCAAAGACCAGTCAGAGATGGTTGCCTCATCCATTTCCAGCGCCATCTTCTGCAACGCGAATCCATTGTTGCCGGCAGCGTACATCGCGCCCACAACACTGCCAGCACTGGTACCGACGACGATATCGGCCTGTATTCCCTGCGATTCCAGCGCTTTAATGACACCGATGTGAGCAAACCCGCGCGCAGCTCCACCGCCCAGTGCCAGACCGATTCTGACAGGGCGATTCACTTTCACCGCAGGCGTTGCCGTGACCGGCGCCGGCACAACAGTTGGCTGCGTGCTGATACAGGCAGTCAGCAGGCTCAGCGCCGGGACCGCTACAAGCATCGCTGTAAATTTTTTTAATGTTGAAAGATGTTGATTCAGTGCAGAGATGGGAAATGCTGAGAAAGTTGGCATGTGATCAGTCAAAAACAGAAAGGTGAATTACCTCAGAAAAACAATGAAGCAGAATACTTCAATAAATTTAAGTTTGCAGAGCAGAATTATATTTCCAAACGAGGGCTCACGTCCCCGCAACAGAAAACGAGTGAATGATGAACGGACTTCTGCCAGCAACCATAAATTAATAAAAAGAAATTGTTGCTCTGTCATATCATTGACATATTAACCACGGATAATTCCCCGGTCTTTTTGGGAATGAAGACAAAGAATAAAAATTTGTATCTTTGAATGAAATAAGCAATCGATTGCGCAAACGCTGGCGACCGTTTGGATAACTATATTGAGAAAGAGAACATGAAAACAATTTATTGGCTTCCGCCACTGACGGCACTGGCACTGACTGCCTGCGGCACCAGTTCAAATACAGTCAGCGTCATTCCGGAAGGAACTGTATTGAAAGTTGCCTTACTTGAAACAACAGATCTGCATCAGAATATCCTGAGTTATGACTACTACGGTTTAAAAGCAGATACCAGTCTCGGTCTTGAACGCACTGCCGCTCTGATCAATTCGGCTCGCGCAGAAAATCCTAACACCGTGTTACTGGATGACGGCGACGTGATTCAAGGCACCTTGCTGGGCGACTATCAGGCAGTTGCCTCTCCGGTTCCTTGCAGTGGCACAATGGCGATCCACAAAGTAATGAATGCGCTGAAATATGACGGCGCTGGTGTTGGTAATCATGAATTCAACTATGGACTGAACTTCCTCAGCCAGATCACCAACACCGATTTCGGTATGAGTGACGTCACAAAGCCAGTTAACTGCGGCGCGCCAAACTTCCCTGTCGTTCTTGCTAACGTTGTCGGCGTCAGCAGCCAGAAACCTATTTTCAATCCTTACTCCATCATTCCTAAAAAATTCACTGCCACGACACCGGATGGCTCGCCACTGAATGTCACACTGAACGTCGGCATCATGGGTTTTGTTCCGCCACAGATTCTGGATTGGGATCAAAAATATCTGGCTGGCAAAGTCATGGTCAATGGCGCAGTCGAAACAGCGAACAAATACATTCCTGAAATGCGCAACAAGGGCGCAGACCTCGTCGTCGCCTTGTCTCACGGCGGTCTGGACGCGTCTGCCTACAGCCCGAAAATGGAAAATGCGAGCCTGCATCTGACCAATACCGGTATTGATGCCTTAATGGTCGGTCACTCCCACCTGATCTTCCCGAAAGCCAAAGAAGCCAACGGCCCTGCGATCGACGCTTCATTAGCAGCGCTGCCAGCAAGTCAGGTTGATACAGTCAAAGGACTGGTCAATGGCATTCCTACCGTCATGGCACAAAGCTGGGGACGTCGTCTCGGCATTATTCAGATGGTATTGAAATACCAGGGTGGTAAATGGGTAGTGCAAAAAGATCAGACAAATGTCGAAGCACGTGGCTTTAAATACAAAGACGGCACAACGATCGTTGATGCTGACGCTTCCGTCGCACCACTGGTCGATACTGAGCATAAAGCGGCATTGTCCTACGCGACTCAGCCACTGGGAACAACGACTGACTTTGAAATGTCTGCCTATTTTGCTTTAGTCGGCGACGTCAGTGCGATTCAAATCGTGAATCAGGCACAAATCGATTACGTCAAGAATTTCATTGCTAATTCGACTGACGCGACGATCGCCAGCTACAAAACGATTCCTGTGATTTCCTGCAGCGCGCCATTTAAAGCTGGTCGTAACGGCGCGACAGACTTTACCGATGTCGCACCGACAGCAACAGCCGCTGCACCAGTTGGCCTGCAAGTCCGTAACCCGGGCGACCTGTATTTGTACGGCAACAATAACATTCAGGCAGTCAAGATCAAAGGTTCCGATCTGAAAGCCTGGCTGGAAACCGTGGCAAAACAATTCGCACAAATTAATCCAGCCCTGACCACAGAGCAAGATCTGGTGCCATCTTATGGAACGATCTATAACTACGATGTGTTCTATGCCGAAAACAATGCGCTGACCTATCAGATTGACGTAACGAAAGCCGTTGGCAGCCGTATCGTGAACCTGACCTACGCAGGTAAGCCTATTGCTGACACCGATGATTTCATCGTTGCCACTAACGACTATCGTGCAGCAGGCGGTGGTAATGTCCCCGGCATTGACGGTAGCAAAACCATCATTAAATCACCAGACGCAAATCAGGCTGTCGTCAGTGACTATGTTAAAAAACAAGGCAAACTGACACTGGCTAAAAATGGTTCAGGGAAAAGCTGGAGTTTCGTTAAAACCACAACTGCTGGTCCTGTCATTTTGCGCTCTGCACCTGGCAAACTGGCAATCGCAAGCAATTCAGGTTTAAACCTGGTGAAATCTGAAGGCGCGCTCGATGCTAATGGTTTCGCCAAATACACGATTGACCTCAGCAAATAATCTCCAGGTCATCTGCACCTGGCAGTATTGCGCGATATATGCAGTTATGAGCAGTAAGTATGAAGCTGTAATTTAAGCGCTAACCTGCTCCTGGCAACAGGAGCAGGTTTTAATGATCCGAACACCATGAAAAATATTTCCCCCCTCGCTGCCCTCGCCTGCTGCATCTTCCTCGGTGCATGCACACCCGGCATCAATTCCCATCCCGCGACTGCTGAAATTGAATCGACAGGCATGCGTGCGATACAAGCGCAACACCCTGATGCTATCAAAACCCTCAGAGCGTGGGCGAACCAGGGAATAGTCACAGCACAAAGAGAACTCGGCCTGGCGCTTGCAGTACAAGCGGACAAACAGGCAGAAGCAGCGCAATGGCTGGAAAAAGCGGCTCAGGCGGGCGATACCGAGGCGCAATTTGCGTTTGCTGAAGCTAATTACAAAGCCAGGCTCGGTCTTCCGCAAAACCTGAAGCTTGCCTGGAAATGGTATGAAGCGGCCGCAGCAAAAAACAATGCCAAGGCAAGCTTCATGCTGGCACGGATGGCAAAATACGGCGAAGGCACGACGCTGGATCTGCAAAAATCAGTGCACTGGTTACAAGTTGCCAGCAATCAGGGGAATGCACAGGCAATGTTTCTGCTGTCGAATGCATACGCTGATGGCGAGGGTATTGCCAAAGATCCGGTCAAAGCCAGAGCCTGGCTGGAGCGCTCAGCAGAAGGCGATTTTCCACCGGCGATACAGTCACTTGCAATGGAACTGGAAGGCGGGAAAGAACACCACGATCCTGACAAGCTCAGCGCGCGTCACCTGCTGAAAGAAGCGTCAGATGAACGCATGCTGCGCTGGAACAAATTCCAGTAAGCACTGCAAATATTTTCCGAAAAAAAAAGCCTGCAACATGCAGGCTTTTTAATTCACAGACAAAATCTAGCGCGAAGAAACAAGTTTCAAACCAAAACCGATCAGCGATAAACCTGCCAGCTTTTCGAGAATACGGGTCACAGTCGGATTAGCACGCAGGCGCTCCGCCAGAAAATGCGTCAGCAAGACCGCGGTCAGGCCGTAAATAAACGTCAGAACGGCAATCGTCGTTGCCATGAATCCGAACGTGATGAGCCCCTGATGACGTACAGGATCGACAAATAAAGGGAAAAAAGCCATATAAAACACGATGGCTTTGGGATTCAGCAAAGTGATGGTCAGCGCCTGCTGCATGTAATGATGTGGCTTGATATTTAACACCGGTGCCACGCCCGGTTTTGCCAGCAACATCTTGCCGCCCAGCCAGACAAGATATGCCGCTCCAAGCCACTGCACCGCCTGAAAAGCGGCCGGATAGGAATGCAATACCGCAGCTACACCGGCAACAGCCATCCAGAGCAAGACCTGATCACCGAATATCACGCCAAACGTCGCCGCCAGCCCGCCTTTGATGCCGCCCTTACTGGTCGATGTGATCAAAGCCAGATTACCGGGTCCGGGAATAATCAGTAAGACAATAAATGCGACAACAAACGAACCATAATCAGTAACGCCAAGCATGATAAATCCTTAAATTGAACGAATCAGACCAATATTGCTCTGAACTACGACACATAAACTCATACAGTAAGAGAAAACCTGATCGGCAATCAAGTATTTCTTTGAAGGTCACACGTCACCGACTATCTTCAGGTATTACCTGAACGAACGAATACAGACAGGGGTTCCGCGAAAAAGAGAATGGATAGCCTAGGATAGTTATATGTTTTGTGAATAATTATTATCTAAATATTTGATTTTACGTATTTATTGCAGTGCAGTATAGTTACTCCTGTCTCCTCAAACACCGTCAAGGTTTGGATTTAAGCCCGCCGATGCGGGCTATTTTTTTATCTGCCGCGGTTCCCTCAGTCGTCAATCTTTTGCTGAGTTGCACACAGTTTGATAGCAGCGCAGCGTCCCTGCACTGAGCAATCGCAAAAAAAAAACACCCGCAGAGCCAAAGCGTAACGATGTGACCGATATCAGCCGCTCCCCCCCATATTGATTACGACTCAGGTTTTCTGAAAAAAATATCGGTTTGCTGGTTTCTTTCCCTTCTGATTCCACTACTATTCCTACTTTAATTAAATAACGTTAATCAGTCTTTCATCTGTTTTTATCGGAACCTGAGTTTATTTGTCGCACCGACATTACCGTTCACCCATGCCAAGTACTGTTAACTCCTATTCGTTTCAACGTCACATCTGGTACACCCTGTCCTTACTGGTTATTCTGGTCTGCACGTTCACCTTGTCTGTCATATCAGAGAAAACAATAGACGCAGAAAACGAACAGCGACTGATGTCATTTATGCTGGCAGATGAGTTGCGGCAGTCTTCCGATGACCTGACGCGCATGGCGCAGTTGTATGTTGCTTCCGGCGATCCGCGGGAGCAACAGTACTATCAGGACATACTCGATATCCGCGATGGTAAAAAGCCACGGCCGGTGAATTACGGTGGAATATATTGGGATCTCGTGCTTGCAACCGGGAAATCGCCGACACCGGACAGCCCCCAGAAAAAACCCCTGCTGGAACTGATGCGTGATGCGGGTTTCACGAGCGAGGAACTGAATACTCTGTCAGAGGCCAAGGTTTTTTCAGACCGGCTGACACAAACCGAGCGCGAGGCGATGCGCTTACGTCAATCAGAGAACGGGAAAGAGAGAGCGATTCAGATGTTGCACGACGCCGCTTACCTGAATGCCAAGGCTGACATCATGAAGCCGATTGAGCATTTTTATGATCTGATGACAACACGAACAAATAATGCAGTCCGCAGTGCAGAGCGTCGTGCTTTATTCATCCGGATTGTATTCATTGGTCTGGCTCTGTTATTGCTTCTGATGCTGTACCGCACGTCACGTGCACTCAGAATCATTATGGGTGGCGCAGTCAGTGAGGTACATGCTGAAATCACACGTATCGGCACCGGCGACTTCAGCAAACCATTGTCTGTGAAGGAGCGAATTCCCGGCTCTGTGCTCAGCCGGCTGGCCGAAATGCAAAATAAGCTCAAACAGATTACAGATCAGCATCAGCAGGCGCAGGCAGAATTAAGTCAGAGTGAAGCCAATCTGAAAATCGCCCAGCAACTGGCTCAGATAGGAAACTGGGATATCAGCCGGGATACAGGGCTGGTTTTCTGGTCAGACGAGGTCTACCGTATTTTCGAAGTCAGCCCCGATACCTTTACTCCTTCGGAATCGTCCTTTGTTGAAGCTACCCATCCGGACGACAGGACTTTGCTCAGCACTACTTATAACGATGTCATTCAAAACAAGACCGCGTATGAAATAACCCGGCGTCTGTTATTGAAAAACGGACAGATTAAGTACATTAACGAACGTGGTAAGCCTGTTTATCAGGAGGACGGGCATCTGCTGCGCCTCATCGGCACGGTACAGGATGTCACAGCCAGTAAGCTCAGTGAACTGGCGTTAAAACGACTCAATCGCGATTTGCGCTTGCTCAGCGACTGCAACATGGCGCTCGTGCGCGCCGAAGATGAGCATACATTGCTCAATGAAATCAGTCGCTTGTGCGTCGAGAGTGGCGGTTATCTGATGGCATGGGTTGGATACGCTGAGTATGACGATGCACGCACAGTGAAACCTGTAGCGCGCTCTGGTTACGAAAATGGCTATCTCGACGGTATCACTATTTCCTGGGGCGACAATGCATTTGGCAGCGGCCCGGTCGGTTCTGCGATCAGAAACGGTTTGCCGACGACAATTCAGAATGTATTGACGGACGACAGAATGCAGCCATGGCGTTCAGCAGCGATGCAGCGAGGTTATCAGTCTAGTATCGGCCTGCCACTGATACATAACGAGCATACGATAGGCGCGCTCACCCTGTATTCCAGCGAGGCCAGTGCTTTTGACGCGGAGGAAATCCGGCTCTTAATGGAACTGGCGAACGATCTGGCATTTGGCATCATTAACCTGCGCACCCGCGCGGCGCATGCAGAAGCCAAGTTGAAACTGGATTTTCTGGCCAACTTCGACTCCCTGACCCACCTGCCGAACCGCACATTACTGCAAGACCGCTTTGAACATGCGGCGATCATCGCCGCCAGTGAAAACACGATCGTTTCGCTGCTGTATCTCGATCTGGATCACTTTAAACATATTAATGACAGCCTCGGCTACGCGACTGGCGACCGGGTACTGATCAAGGTCGTTGAACGCCTGCGTCAGTGCATACCGGAAACTGCCACCATCAGCAGACTGAGCGGGGACGAATTCGTTGTTCTTCTGACTGGCAAACGCGATGCGATCGGTATCGCGGGAGTGGCTAATGCGATCAGTGATATCTTTGTCGATCCCATCGATATCGACGGCAATGTGCTGAATGTTTCCTGCTCTATCGGTATCGGTCTGTTCCCTGAGGACGGCAAAGATTTTGACACCCTGCTCAAAAACACACATGCCGCGGTCGATAGCGCAAAAGATGCCGGGCGCAATACCTATTGCTTTTTCTCGCACGAGATGAATGCCGGTCTGACAGAGCAAATCAGACTGACCGGCGGATTGGTCCATGCGTTACGCAATCAGGAATTCCGCATTTACTATCAACCGCAGTCTGATATCCATAGCGGAAAAATCATCGGTGCTGAAGCACTGCTGCGCTGGCAGCATCCGGTCGATGGCTTGATTTCACCGGGTAAATTCATCAATCTGGCGGAGCGTAGTGGTCATATTATTCCCATCGGCGAATGGGTGCTGAATGAAGCCTGCCGTCAGGCCGCTACCTGGTTACGCGACTATCCGGATGCACCGGTCGTCGCCGTCAATCTGTCTGCCTTACAGTTTAAACGCGGCAAAATCCTCGATGTGGTTGCCAATGCACTGACGCAATCGGGTTTACCTCCACAACAACTGGAGCTAGAGCTGACGGAATCGATCTTATTGCAGGACGTGGGCACCACCATAAAAATCCTGCACGGCCTGAAAAATCTCGGCGTCAAACTCTCAATTGATGACTTCGGCACCGGTTATTCCAGTCTGTCTTACCTGAAGCAGCTGGCCGTCGATAAACTGAAAATTGATCAGTCGTTTGTCCGCGACATGCTGACCAGCAGCGACGGTGCGGCTATTGTCAAAACCATCATCCAGCTCGGACACAACCTGCAACTGACCGTCATTGCCGAAGGCGTTGAAACGCAGGAACAACTCGCATTCCTGACTGAATACGGATGCGACGAAGTACAGGGATATTTACTCAATCATCCTTTACCAGTCAGCGAATTCAGCCGTTTACTCGCCGGGCGTTCCTGATTCTGACGAATCAATCGCTCAGAAACGCCGGTGTTCACGCGGCTCAAACACGGGGTCCGGGCCGTTTTCCAGTTTGCGCACGATGCCATCCTGATCGAAATAAACCGCCATCAATGAATTCCAGACGCCGCTCTCCTTGTACGGATATGACCATGCTTCCAGCCCGACTCTGGAGTAATACACATGTTCGTACGGCGCCCCCAGAATTTTTAAGACCGCAGCTTTATCGGACACGCCCAGTTTGATTTCGGCAAATTTCTGCTCCGTCAGGACTTGCTCATAGGAGATCACTTTGCCATCAGCAGCAACCCTGACCATATGCGTCGCCTGCGCTCTGCGGCCATGCATATACTCGAGCAAATGCGTTGCACCATCCTGATAAACATGGGTCGGATTACCCAGTCTGGTCGTCACTTCGCTTTCCGTTTGCAACGCGGCGACATCCACCGATCGCCAGCTTGCACAAGAACTTAAAACAGCGACAAGGCTGATTGCAGCGAGCCTGATCATGGTGTTCATTTTGAGTGTTTTCATCTTCAATCGAAAATAGTGAATCTGATTGCGGTGCTACTCAGCAAAATCATGCAACAGGTGAATCGTACACCTTTACGCCATTCGCTTCAGCTTGCCATTCCCCCGAGACACCGCTGACTCTGCGAGAGCGGCGCAATCAGCGCCGGATTTTTCGCTACTGATACGGCAAATCAATGTGAGAAAAAATCAACAACTGTAATAAAAATCCACAGATCACCGGCAAAAATGCTAATTTACCCAACTGAAGATCAGATGACATGATTTCAGTCTGCAAGAGATCAGTAACGACGGTATGCAGTATTTCAGAATGGCTCCAGTAGTTCATCATTCGGCGAGGTCATATGCAAATCGACATTTATCAAAGCGTCACTCAACCAAAAAAGCACTTGTCTGTCGCCGCGGATACCGACGTCAATCTGCTCAATCTGGAAGATCCTGACTATGCCAATGTCAGGCTGATACAACGTGGTTTTGACACGCTGGGGTTGGCCAGACCTGCCGGTCTCGATATTTCCGCTGCCATCGCGGGCATAGAGATTGAAGGTTATTATCTGCACAGCGCCGATATCGAAATCGGCTGGGAACAGCAATCCTGACACCAACGCCAACAGGCTTGAGCACCTGAAAGGAGACCATCTTGAGAACGTTTAAAACCGGTAATTTCGAGATCACCTTTGAGCACGATATTCAGGATAACGCGATCATCGCTCCTTATGCCACGATCAGGAATTTACTGACCGGGGAAGAAGGCGGTGTGCTGGAGCTTGACATGATCTGTCAGACCGAGCCGCAAGCAGATGAAGAAGTCATCCGTGAAGCAAAACACAGAATCGCCACTGGCCAATGGCGTGACTGAGCCGGAACACATTTGATTGCCACCCGAAGTAAAAATGCAAAAAACAAGAAAATATACTGGGGGGAGTATATTTTCGTGCCCTTTATTTATGCAGATATGAAGGCGAAACCGGCGGATACTCCCCTGTTTTTGCTAAATCGCTGATTCAGGCGATGTCTGTGGCAACGCTCTGAATACGATTATCTGGCAGCGCGGAATTGCTGATATTTCTGCATCAGGGCATCATATAAAGCGCTGCCGCTGCGAGCGTAACCCTCTTCCGTAAAATGCACCAGATCAGGCCGCGCCAGTGGCGGGTTGGCCTCCGCATAGCGCTGTATCGCGCAATCACCGCCCATCGCCGCCGCCCAATCCCAGTACAATAATTTTTCAGCGACCGCGGTTTCACGCTGTATGGTTTGTACGGTACGTAATGCCATCGGTAATTTATAGCGGCACCCTGCACTTTCACCCGGCCCGATCTTTTTCGCTGAATTCGGCGCACCGATCAACAAAATCGCCGCCTCAGGCGCAGCGCTGCGTAATTGCCGTATGGTTGTTTGCAAATCCAATCGGTAAGCGTCAAAGTCAGGTTTGCTATCAAACGCTTCGTTGGTTCCATACGACAAAATCAACAACTGCGGACGACGCCAGCGCAACTGATCGCGCACCGCCTCTGGTTGCCAGCGGCTGATTACCCGTTGCGTCGCCCCGACGATGCCCAGCGCATCAACACTGATTCCGGGCGCAATCGCATCAATCGCAATACCGCCCAGCTCCGCTGGATTGCCCTCGGAACGCAGAAATAAACTATTGAGTTCCGCTCCGCTGCCGATCACATAGCTGACCTGCCAATCATTGCCAACTGGTGGCGCCAGATCGCGGATATCGCCATCGGGAAAAGCCAGTTTCCAGCCGCCTGCGGCTTGATCAGACACTTTGCGTGACCAGATGCTGACGCGATAGATACCGTTCAGTGGCTGTTTCGGTACAATTTCCATGTAAGCGCCTGAGGACGGCATGCTGGCAACACCGCCAAGCGGAAAATTTTCCGGATTCGCACGGCTGATACGGGTATTCCACTGCCCTGCCATTTTCATCAAGACCTGCGCAGAACGCTGGTTTTTCACATAACCAGGCGTGATCCAGCCTATGCCCGCGTTGCCGAAACGCTGCTGCAGACGTTCGCGATATGCGTGCGTAAAATAATCGCCACCGGTATGAGAGTCGCCCAATTGCAGAATATGAATGACATCCTTACTCTCGCCGCGCTCAAGCGCCGCCAGCTGACGCCAGAGTCGCGCCGCATTCGGATCACCGTAATCATGCAAGATGCTGGCACTGGCCACGGATGACAAAAGAAAGAGCGGCAATAGTGCTGATGCCAGACGCCGCCATAAAAAAGGGATGATCACAAAGGCTTACTCACGATTGGTAGAGCAAATTGACGCAAAATCAGATCACTCAGAATTTTCTGTCCGGCGCGGGTGAAATGGATGCCGTCTTCATTGCGGACAGTCACGGTTTTCCCGTCCTCTTTCGTAATCGATTTCTGATAGGTGTCGGCATTATCGCTTAATAGTTCACGGGTCGATAAATAACGCGAAGCACTGTCTTTGATCGCCGCAGAAAACAGCTGGTTCAGGACTTTAACACCACGGTTGATATTTTCCCGCCCCATATTCGGCGCACCCAGCCAGATCACGCGGATATGCTGAGCATGGGCGTATCTGATGATACTCTCCACTCTGGACGCGTAGGTCGATTGCCATTTCTCGCTGCCGAAGCGTTCATATTTGTTGCCAAACACCATATCCCAGGTATCGTTCGCACCAAGAAATACCACCAGCACCGAAATGCGCTCTTTGCTGATTGTGTTCTTAATCGTCGTTGGCCAGTCAAAATAACCAGGATAAGTCAGTCCGGTACTCTGACGACTCAGATCCAGTGACTTCACATTCCCATTTTGCAGCGCCCGCGCAACGTGCGGGGCCACGCCCTGCATCATGGAGTCCCCGACCAGCAGCACTTTATCGCTGGGGCTGAGTACAATACGCCCCTCCTCATCCAGAGACGCAAACTGACTTAAAGGCGTAACGCGATTTTCTTCCGTCCCAGCCTGGGCTGGCGCTGTATTCTGTGTATCCGGCTTTGCATCCTGTAACGTCCCGTTGCTCACCCCCGCCGTTTTTTCTCTTTCTTTTGCACCCAGCCCGGCAAGGCTGTCAGGTTCCGCATCGCTATTCTTACCCGCTTTTCTGACTTCGTCTGGGGCGGTCGATAACCTGGATGAAATTCCATCGGTATGTGTCTTTAGAGCCAGTCCATTTGTTGCCTGTGCCTGTTGAACCGGCTCTTCCTTTTGTACGAGAGCAGATTTGCCCAGCCACAGCACATTCGTGGCAAGCATCAGACGCTCGTGCGTCTCCGCCAGTGTATCGATCTGCTGCTCTAAGGTTCGTGCCACGATGCGGGTGATGTCCATTCCGCTGCGCCATAACTCATTATCTGACATACGGTTCAGTCCTAATTCACTGTGCCGCGTCTGCTGCCAGTAGGTATCGAGCGCATCTTGCCGCAACCAGAACAATAAACCCAGTGTCAGCGCAATCACCGCCAGTGTCGGTACCGCAGCGGTATCAGCCTTCTTCGCTTTCAGCGGTGTGCCCGCTTGTGTTTTTATTTTTGTTTTCACCTTCGCCATCATGCGAACTCTTCTTCAGAATACTCAGTAGGAATAATATAAAAATGCCGGTACCCCTGATGGCCCAAGCAAATTGATCAGTAATACCAGAAACGCGAGTAGCACGGGTTTCAGGATCAAAGGCGTTTTTTCCAACAAACCCAGACTGCTGTCACGCACTTGTTCAAAGTAATACGAGCCCCAGAAAAAGAGCAATAACAAGGCACATCCGCCAAGCACATTGAGCTCGATAGCACCATCGTGACGGGTAAAGCCGGACAGATAATTCAGTGCTTCCTGCCAGCCATCGGCACGAAAAAATATCCAGGCGACGCAGACGAAATGGAACGTAATCACACCACTGAGAAAGCCGTCCGCTTTGCGTCCGGTGATTTTCTCCAGCGCGTTTTGTGCAACCATACCCAGCCCGTGCAATGCCCCCCAGATCAGGTATTTAATGGCAGCGCCATGCCATATGCCGCTGATCAGCATGGAAGTGAGAATCGTCATCTGCGTCATCCACCAGCCGTGACGATTACCTCCCATCGGGATATAAACGTAATCCCGTATCCAGGTCGAGAGTGAGATATGCCAGCGCCGCCAGAATTCACGCAGATTAACCGCCAGATACGGTAAATTAAAATTCTGATTCAACTGGTATCCCAGCAACATTGCCATTGCAATCACCAGATCGGAATAACCGCTGAAATCAAAATAAATCTGAATCGCAAACGCGTACATACCTAACAGCAGCTCGATCCCCTGATATGCATCGGGGTTCGCAAACAAGGGATTGACCCAGGTTGAAGCGATCCAGCTTGCCAGCCAGACTTTTTTAATCAATGCAGAAAGTAATAACCAGAAGATACGATCTGGCTGACGAATCTGACGCACGGCTTTTTCTTCGATCTGCGCCAGCAACGTATCCGGGCGACAGATAGGGCCCGCCATCAGTGTAGGGAAAAATGCGAGATACAAAGCGCTGTCGAGCGGATTGGCAGGATCGCGCTCATTGCGGCCAACCGCGACGATATAGGCAATGGCTTGAAACGTATAAAACGAAATACCGACAGGAAGAATAATATCCAGTGCAGGAATCACCCAATCGGACTGCAACGCAGCAGCTGCGAGCTGAAAACCCTCGCGAAAGAAATCAAAATATTTAAAAACCGCCAGATTAAGAACAGAGGCAGTAATGCCGGCAACAGTCAGTTTTTTTCTATGCTGCGGCCAGCGCCGTACCACTGCAAACAGCAATAGTAACGACACCGTATAACACGCCAGCGTCGCGCTGAAACGCCAGTCCAGCGATGCATAAATGGCGTAAGAAGCGAGCAGCAAAGCGAATTTTTGTGCAGAACTCCAACGTGCCAGCGCCCAGTAAAGTAATAGAAACAACAAAAAGCAAACAGCAAATTCGGGCGACAGGTAACTCATGCTAGCTTAGGAGACAAAATACGCAAACGAAAATCAATCAACCGCCAGCAATGACAACAAGCAGCGGAAAACAAAGAGAAAGACTTTACATTATCTCAATATTTTTGCGCAATGCATTTCCCTCTGTCGATGCGCGAAATGAGGCAATTGTGTCGCATCGGGATTAAATTAATATCCCCGACCGACTTCCACCAATACCGGCAAACGCCCCTCATCACGATAACGGCGGATATTACCGGCAACAATCGCCGATGCGGTTTGCTTATCGGTCGGCGCGGAAATATGCGGCAACACCGTCACCTGAGGATGCTGCCAATGCCAGCTGGCGGCAGGCAAGGGTTCCGTTTCAAATACATCGAGCACCGCATGCTGCAGATGACGGCAATCAAGTGCGGCCTGTAAATCGGCGTCAGACACGATCGCACCACGCGCAAAATTGATCAGCGACGCTCCCTTTGGTAACTGTGCCAGCCGCGCCGCATTCAGCAGACCTTTGGTGTCCGGCGTCAGAGGTAAGAGGCAAACCAGAATACTGGTTCTGGCCAGCATCTCAGACAAGCCCGATTCGCCCGAAAAACAATCAACTCCGGCAATATATTTCTGACTGCGACTCCAGCCACACACCTGAAAACCGGCCGCCAGCAAGCGTTTCGCGGCGGCTTCACCGAGTGCGCCCAGTCCCAGCAAACTGACCGTCTTAGATTGCGGCCGCACATATTCCAGTGGCAGCCACTGACTGCATTTTTGCTGTTGCGCGTAAGCCGGCATATTCCTGTGCAGGAACAAAGTCCAGGCGAGCACGGCTTCTGCCATCGTCTCCGCCAGCTGCGGATCGACCAGACGCACGATCTTTAAGTGACTCTGACCAAGGTCGGCTACCAGCCGCTCCACACCAGCCCAGACACTATGCACCCACCTCAACGCCGGCATTTGCTGTAAATTTGCAGGATCCGGATTCGCCACAATCGCTACCGTTACAAGTTGTTTTTCGAGCTCGGATAATTCATCAAATGCGACGATACGCTCGTCTGGCATCGCCTGCTGCAAGGCATGCACCCAGGCATGGGTTTGCGCGTAACCGGATGCGGCGACAAAAGGAACCGGCGTTCTGAGAAGTTCTTGTTTCATCGGATGGCACTTCTTTGAAATATTCAGAAGACGGGATCATACCCCGACCCGCTGCACTACAGCCGCAAGATAGTCTTAATAAACCAATTGTGTCTAATGATCTGTCCTCAGATTATAATGAGCAATAACACGACCTTTCAGGCTTCAGCCGTATTTAGAAACTCAGTTTCCTTTATATGCCCCCTACTTCTGGACTGAAAAATTCCCGCGAAGCCGACTGGCTGGCCTGGTTTGACGGTTCTGCAAAACCGAACCCCGGCAACTGTAAAATCGCCTGCGTACTGCACAGCCCCGACGGCAAAGTCACACAACATGCCGCCTCGATTGGTTATGGTGATAGCAGCGACGCCGAATATCAGGCCCTGATTGCCGCACTGACGATGCTGACCCAACAAGTGATGCAACCCGAAACACAAACCATACTGCTGCGCGGAGACAGTCAGGTCGTGATCAACGACGTACTCGCCGGCGAGTTACAGGCCTCCAGACTACTATCGGCTTATCGTCAACAGGCGCAAACGCTGATGTCGGCTTTACCGGGTTTGCGGCTGAAATGGGTTCCGCGCCATAAAAATACTGAAACCGATCAGCTTTTACGGGTCTGAATCAACGCTTAAGACACGCAAGCGTTTGATTATTCAGCATAAATTCATCTGACGCCAGGCAAGGATGAAGGCTTTCCGGTACAATCGCGCCCATGAATCCTTTGCCTAAAAATCTCTTCTCACGTCCTCGCTACCGACCTGAAGTCGGCGGCGATAACGCAGCTCCTTTTCTTCCCATGTCACGCGCCGAAATGGATGCACTTGGCTGGGACAGTTGCGACGTCATCCTTGTCACCGGTGATGCCTATATCGACCATCCAAGCTTTGGCATGGCCTTGATCGGTCGCGTACTCGAACATCAGGGTTTTCGTGTCGGCATCATCAGCCAGCCAGACTGGCATTCAGCTGAAGCATTCCGCGCTCTTGGTAAGCCGAATCTGTATTTCGGTGTCACTGCCGGCAATATGGATTCTATGGTCAATCGCTACACTGCCGACAGAAAAATCCGCTCGGAAGATGCTTACACGCCGGATGGTGATCGCAGCAAACGTCCGGACCGTGCGCTGGTTGTGTATGCGCAGCGCGCGCGCGAAGCTTTTCCGGATGCCAACGTTGTCATCGGCAGTATTGAAGCCAGTCTGCGCCGGATCGCACATTACGATTACTGGTCAGATAAAGTGCGGCGCTCTGTTTTGCCTGATTCTAAGGCTGACATACTGTTATTCGGTAATGCTGAAAGAGCACTGATCGACCTGACACACAGATTGGCAGAAGGTGAACCAATCAAAGAAATTCGCGATTTGCGCGGAACCGCGTTTATGGTGCCGCGCGGTTGGTTGCCAGATGAAGAATGGGTGGAAATCAATTCAGTCAAAATTGATACACCGGGCAAAATTGATGCGCACACTGATCCGTACGCGATGACACCCCAAGAAGGCGCGAAATGCGCGACTGGTGAAGGTGAAAGCGCAACGAACGCAAATGTGGCACAAACTGCGGCGACTACGGAAGTGAAGACGGATGTTGTTAAGCAGCAGGCAATTCGTATGATGAGCCGCGAAGAACGTCAATTGATGCTGAAGAATAAACAGCACAAATCGGTGATACGCCTGCCATCGTTCGATGAGGTCAAAGATGACCCGGTGATGTACGCGCATGCATCGCGCGTGTTTCATCTGGAAGCGAATCCCGGCAACGCCAAAGCGCTTCGACAAGGCCACGGGGACCGTGATGTCTGGGTGAATCCGCCACCACTGCCGCTGGCGATGGACGAAATGGATGGTGTCTATGACCGAGCCTACGCGCGTGCACCACACCCGTCTTATGGTAAGGCGCGTATCCCTGCCTGGGAGATGATACGTTTTTCCGTCAACATCATGCGCGGTTGTTTCGGTGGCTGCACTTTCTGTTCTATCACCGAACACGAAGGCCGCATCATACAAAGCCGCTCAGAACCTTCTATTCTTCGTGAAATTGAAGAAATCCGCGACAAAGTTAAAGGCTTTACAGGCACGATTTCAGATCTCGGCGGTCCAACGGCAAATATGTACCGGCTTGCCTGCAAAGATAAAAAAATCGAAGAATCCTGCCGCCGGCTTTCCTGTGTCTATCCGTCAATTTGTACAAATCTCGGCACCGATCACAGCAAACTGATCTCGATTTATCGCAAGGCTCGTGCGATACCCGGCGTGAAGAAAATTCTGATCAGCTCTGGTCTGCGTTATGACCTCGCCGTCCGTTCGCCGGAATATGTCAAAGAACTGGTGACACATCACGTCGGTGGTTTATTAAAGATCGCACCGGAGCACACTGAAACGGATACTTTATCAAAAATGATGAAGCCCGGTATCGGCAGCTATGATGAATTCAAGCACATGTTTGACAAATATTCGCGCGAAGCGAATAAGGAACAATATCTGATTCCTTACTTCATCGCAGCACATCCTGGCTCTACCGATGAAGACATGCTGAATCTCGCGATCTGGCTCAAGAAAAACGACTTCAAGCTCGATCAGGTGCAGACGTTTATGCCAACACCGATGGCACTGGCAACGACCATGTACCATACGCGCAAAAATCCGCTCAAAAAAGTCACCGCGGATTCGGAAATTGTAGAAACTGCGCGTTCAGGAAAAATCCGGAAACTGCACAAAGCACTGCTACGCTATCATGCGCCGGAAAACTGGGAAATCATCCATGAGGCGTTAATACGCATGGGGCGGCGCGACCTGATCGGTAACAGCCCCCGTCATTTGATCCCGCCTCGCCAGCCTGTCATACCTGTCACCGTGGACGAAAGCGGTGTTGCCAACGGACGTCGCATTGCGGCTCCAAAAATCAATACTTATGGCAAAAAGCCCGTCGTACGCAGCAATGCAGCAACAACACCGAGAGCAACCTCATCGGCAGCACCGCGGCCGCCACTGGCGTACAAGTCAGCCAAGCCCAAGCTTAACCCGGCAAAGTCAGGCCGGCGCTAAGAGCCCGGTACAATTCTCAGTAAGGTAATTCAAAAGCCGCGGGCATTTCTGCATCGCGGCTTTTTTCTTTTTCTGACACTTCATCACAATCAGCTGTTGTAGAATCAACTGACCACTGCCTCGATTCCAATACTATCCGAAGGAGGAAATATGAAACACATGAAAACGGTTCTGATTCTCGAGCACACCGAAGAAGTATTTGACAAACTCACCTGTGATGTTTGTGGCGCCGAGTCTCTGTGGGATGAAAACTGGGGCACCAAAGAATACGAAAAAATCAATACCACCATTTCACTCGAGGAAGAAGAATCTTTTCCGAACGGCGGACAATCAAAGCTCACGCAATACCATATTTGTCCTTCTTGTTTTAAAGAGCATCTGACAAAATGGTTTGAAAGTCATCGTCAGGCAAAACCAACGATCACCACCTCGGTCTGGTAACCACAGCGCAAGCGCATCAGATAATGACCGGCAAGCAGGCAAATTCAGTATTCTTGGCGCACTACAAGGTATAATGCAAGGTTTGATTGCATAAGAAAAGCTAAAATTATGGAAGCCGAACGCCTCAACAGTCTGTCCTCCCTGCTCGCCGATCTGACGGTCCGTGAAGCTGAACTACGGAGGTATCTTTGACTTCGATATCAAGTCAGAGAAACTCGAACAAGTTAATGCTGAATTAGAAGATCCCGCCGTCTGGAACGATCCTAAGCGCGCGCAGGATCTGGGCAAAGAAAAAAAATCACTGGAAGCCGTCGTCAACACGCTGACCGAAGCCGAATCTGGCCTGCGTGATGCAAACGATCTTCTCGCCATGGCGAAAGAAGAAAACGACGACGATACACTGGAATCCATCGAGGCCGACGCACAGCATTTGCGCGGCCTGATCGAAGGCATGGAATTCCGCCGTATGTTCAATAATCCGATGGATCCGAACAACTGCTTCATTGACATCCAGGCCGGCGCCGGCGGTACCGAAGCGCAGGATTGGGCATCGATGCTGTTGCGTCAGTATCTGCGCTATTGCGAACGCAAAGGCTTCAAGGTTGAAATTCTTGAACAATCCGATGGTGATGTTGCCGGTATCAAGACAGCGACCCTGAAAGTCGAAGGCGACTATGCATACGGCTTCCTGCGCACCGAAACAGGCGTACATCGCTTGGTGCGCAAGTCACCATTTGACTCAAATAATGGCCGTCACACCTCGTTTTCAAGCTTGTTTGTTTACCCGGAAGTTGACGATTCATTTGAGATCGACATCAATCCGGCGGACGTGCGTACCGATACCTATCGTGCCTCTGGCGCCGGTGGTCAGCACATCAATAAAACGGATTCCGCTGTTCGTCTGACACACGGCCCATCAGGCATTGTTGTTCAATGTCAGAACGATCGCAGTCAGCATCGCAACCGCGCGGAAGCCTGGGAAATGCTGAAAGCGAAATTGTTTGAACTCGAATTGCGCAAACGCATGAGCGAAAAACAAAATCTGGAAGATTCCAAAACCGATGTTGGCTGGGGTCATCAGATCCGCTCTTACGTGCTCGATCAGTCTCGCATCAAAGATCTGCGCACCGGTTTTGAAACAGGAAATACCAAAGCAGTGCTGGACGGCGATCTGGATGAATTTATCGCTGCCTCACTAAAGCAAGGCGTTTAATTAAGACGAGCAATCACAACGACGCGATGTCGTCTGCAGGACATTGCGCCGACATACCAAACAGGCGGGCACGCTGCCCGGACAACTGAGAGAAATCTGAGAGAAATCTTATGTCAGAACTGAATAATCAAACTGCTGCCAGCGAATTGCCGGTTGATGAAAATTCCATCATCGCGGAACGCCGTGCCAAGCTCGATGCCATCCGCGCCAAAGGCGTCGCCTTTCCGAATGACTTCCGCCCGCAACATAAAGCCGCCAGTCTGCATGAACAGTATGGCTCCATCGGTCGCGAAGAACTGGAAGCCATGAATGTGGAAGTCAGCGTTGCTGGCCGCATGATGCTCAAACGCGAAGCGGGTAAAAAAGCTGCTTTCGCAACCTTGCAAGATGCATCCGGCCTGAAGGCTGATGGCCGCATACAGTTGTATGTGACACTGGATAAAACCGGCGAGGAAGCGATGGAAGCCTTCCGCCATTACGATCTGGGCGACATCCTCGGCGTTGAGGGCGTGTTGTTCAAAACCAAGACGGATGAGCTGACAGTTAAAGTCACAACATTGCGTTTGCTGACCAAGTCACTGCGCCCTCTGCCAGACAAGTTCCACGGTCTGGCGAATCAGGAAACCAAATACCGTCAACGTTATGTTGATCTGATCATGAGCGAAGATACGCGCCGCACTTTCAAAGCGCGTACTGCAGCAATGACATCGATCCGTAACTTCATGGCCAGCCATGAATTCATGGAAGTCGAGACGCCAATGCTGCACGTGATTCCCGGCGGTGCAGCAGCCAAGCCTTTCATCACGCATCACAATGCGCTGGACATGGAAATGTATCTGCGTATCGCACCTGAACTGTATCTGAAGCGCCTGGTCGTCGGCGGCTTTAACCGCGTATTCGAAGTGAACCGCAATTTCCGTAACGAAGGCGTATCGCCACGTCACAACCCTGAATTCACAATGATGGAATTCTACGCAGCCTATGTCGATTACAAATGGCTGATGGATTTCACTGAACAAGTCATCCGCAAAGCTGCCGAAGATGCGCACGGCACAGCAGTATTGACATATCAGGGTAAAAAACTTGATCTGTCGAAACCTTTCGAACGTCTGACTATTGTCGGCGCGATCAATAAATACGCACCGCAATACACGCAAGAACAATTGCACGATGCTGAATTCATCAAAACTGAATTGCTGAAATTCGGCGTCAAACCGTTTGCGACCGCTGGCCTTGGCGCCTTGCAGCTGGCACTGTTTGAAGAAACTGCCGAAGCACAGCTATGGAATCCGACTTACATCATCGACTATCCGGTTGAAGTGTCGCCACTCGCGCGTGCCTCGGATACAGTTCCCGGCATCACCGAACGTTTCGAGTTGTTCATGACGGGGCGAGAAATCGCGAACGGTTTCTCGGAATTGAACGATGCCGAAGATCAGGCAGCACGCTTCCAGGCCCAGGTTGCCGCCAAAGATGCGGGCGATGAAGAAGCGATGTATTACGACGCTGATTATATCCGTGCACTCGAATACGGTCTGCCACCAACCGGCGGTTGCGGTATCGGTATCGATCGTCTGATGATGCTGATTACCGACTCGCCGAATATCCGTGACGTGATTCTGTTCCCGCATCTTCGCCGCGAAGATTGATCTCAGGGCAGCGAAGCGAAACCCGAAATAGTGAAAAGGGACTGTCATCTGCAGTCCCTTTTTTTGTTTCTTGCATTTACCTGATTTATTCAAATTGAGCCAAAACACTATGTCAGCAACACATCCGCTAAAAAAATTACTGCACTATGCCAGTGCTTACAAAACTGATTTACGGCTGGCGACACTGTATTCGATACTGAATAAATTCTTTGATGTGCTGCCGGAAGTGCTGATCGGTGTCGCGGTCGATATCGTCGTCAATGGCGAAAAAAGCTTTCTCGCCAAACGCGTGCTGGGCGGCTTCGGCATTACGGAAACCTGGCACCAGTTGGTGTTTCTGGGCGTGGTCAATGCGTTTATATGGATGGGTGAATCCTGGTTTGAGTATTTGCTGTCGCTGAAATGGCGCAAGCTGGCGCAGAATCTGCAACATGATTTACGGCTGGACACTTACGATCACGTACAAAAACTGGAGATGGCGTATTTTGAAAATCAGCGTACTGGCAATCTGATGTCGGTGCTGAATGAAGACATCAATCAGATGGAACGTTTTCTGAACGGTGGCGCGAACCAGATCATTCAGGTGATCTGCTCTTCCATCATGGTCAGCGCGGTCTTCTTTGTGCTACAACCTTCGTTAGCAATCATTTCCCTGCTGCCGGTACCGGCAATTTTGTTCGGTGCCTTCTGGTTCCAGAAACGGCTGGCACCGCGTTATGCCGAAGTCCGCGAGGCCGCTGGCGATGTCAGCGCCCGCCTGAACAACAACCTGCTCGGGCTGGCCACGATCAAAGCGTTTGCCACCGAAGATTTTGAAAAAAATCACATTGCCGAAGCCAGCAATATTTATCGCCAAGCCAATGCGCGGGCAATTGCGGTCAGCGCTGCCATTACCCCGGTTATCCGCATGGCGATCCTGGCAGGCTTTACCGCAACACTGGTGTACGGTGGCTGGCTAACCTTGCATGACGAACTGGCGGTCGGTGCATATTCTGTACTGGTCTATCTGACACAACGTCTGTTATGGCCGATGACCAGCCTGGCAGAGGTTGCGGATATGTATCAGCGCTCGATGTCAGCGATTGACCGCGCCATGAATTTGCTCGATACGAAAATCAACATTAGCTACGAAGGACAACACTTGCCGGCTAACAGAGTAAAGGGACATATCCGTTTCGATGCGGTCAATTTTTCTTACGGGGAGCAACAGACTTTGCACAATATCAGCCTCGACATACCTGCTGGCAAAACCATTGCCTTTGTAGGTTCGACGGGATCGGGCAAATCAACGCTGGTCAAACTTCTGCTGCGATTTTACACTCCACAAAGCGGCAAAATTTTTCTCGATAACGTTGCAACTGATAGTGTCAATCTGCAAGATTTACGTCGTCTGATCGGTTACGTTGCACAAGATAGTTTTTTAACCGATGGCACTATTGCTGAGAATATTGCCTATGGCTTGGACAACGTGCCGGAAGAAGCGATTGCCGCGGCGGCACAGGCGGCGGAAGCGACTGAATTTATCAATAAGCTGCCTCTGGGTTTTGCCACCCGTATCGGCGAACGCGGACAAAAATTATCCGGTGGTCAGCGCCAGCGACTGGCACTGGCGAGGGCCATCTTAAAAAATCCGCCAATTCTGATACTCGATGAAGCAACCAGCGCAGTGGACAATGAAACAGAAGCAGCGATACAACGCAGCCTTGATGTCGTCAGTCGTGACCGCACCACCATCGTCATCGCGCACAGGTTGTCAACGGTGAGACAGGCCGATTGCATCTATTTACTGGAGGCCGGTCAGATTATCGAAAGTGGCACCCATGACGATTTACTGAAATTAAATGCTGGCTATGCAGCACTGTGGCGTCTGCAAACAGGCGAACGCGCACAAGGTCAAACACAATCAGCCACGTAATGCTGTCTGCTTAAATTTAATTTTTTCGGCATGATGCATGCACCCAACATTTGAGTGCAGCCGACTTTTTATCTGCAACAATAATGATGATGAAGTCACTTTGAAGCAGATTAGATATCGATACTGACAACCCTTGCAATAGGGGTTGTCAGCATTCTCAACACATCAGGAAATTGTTTTTGCCAGCGCAAGTGCACTGAGGAAAGCATGCTCTACTCTGCCATTGCCTTCCAGTCCGGTCGCAAACCAATCGCCACAGGCACCGATTCCCAGTTTGGCATTCCATAAGCAATCCCGCGCCAACGGATGCTCTGCCTGCGCAAAACGCCAGCGATGAACGACCGCATAAATAGGCTGTACCCACGAGCCTGTGGCTTCATGGAAGGCTTTTAATAATTTCTCTTTCGCACGCTCAGGATCTTCCTCCAGATGTTCCACACTCCATGCCGGCGTAGCGTGTGCCACCCAGCGTTCACCTACGCGGTGCTCCGGTTTGGAAGTATCTCTGGCAATCCAGCCCAGGCGCGACTGATTGACCCACGCGCCGTCGTATGGCAATTCCAGAGAATTCTGGAAGCCCAGCATCATCGTCCAGCATGGTGCCAGCTTTGCCTGGTGAGCTTGTTTTGAGAATTCAGGAGCAACATCAAGTAAAGGCGCAGCCTGATCGGCCGGAATCGCCAGTACAACCGCATCAAACGGACCGGCAGTCGCTGGAATCGCAACCGTATTTGACTGAATTTTGAGTAACCATTGTTTATCGTGACGCTCCAGCGCCAGCACTTGCTGTTCTTTCCTGACATCCAGGCCATGTGCGAGTTGCTTGCCGAGCGCATTCATACCAGGTACTGCGACATAGCGCGTCGAACTACGTCCTGCAGGTTTGGCAATACCCGCGTCCAGCGTCACCAGACGTGCATTCCAGGCGGTAATCCAACCCAGCTTTTTCCAGTCAGCGACTTCTTTTTTAAAGCGGTCAGATGTCGCCGTAAAATACTGCGCTCCGTGATCGAAACCGCCGACTTCCGTTTGCCGCGTACTCATGCGTCCGCTGACACCCAGGCTTTTTTCGTACACGGTGACATGATGTCCCTGCGATTGCAATTGACGAGCTGCGGTGAGTCCGGATAATCCGGCACCTACGATGGCGATATGCATAATTTCCCCTTTTCCAGACAATAAAAAACGCCCGCATCTGATTATTTGCGGGCGTTATTTCGAATCAAACCGGCATCAGGCGATTACCTATTCTTCATTTTCGGCAACAGGCCAATCGCGGATATACGCTTTCAGCATTTTATTTTCAAAACTCTGCGCTTCGAGCACTGCACGCGCCACGTCGTAAAACGAAATCACGCCCATCAGCGTTTTTGCATCCATGACAGGCAGATAGCGTGAATGTTTTTCCAACATCATGCGACGTACTTCGTTAACTTCGGTTTCCGGCGTGACCGTCATAGGATGGTCGTCCATATATTTACGTACGGTACCGCTTCCCAACGAACCCTTATTCGTATGAATCGCGCGAATGACTTCGCGGAAGGTCAGTATGCCAACCAGATCACCATATTCCATTACAACCAGAGAACCGATGTCTTTTTCTTCCATGACACTGATCGCATCTGCAATCGGCGTATCAGGTGTGATAGTGAAAAGGATGTTGCCTTTGACCTGAAGAATTTCCGAGACTTTCATGGGGCTCCCCTCCTGTGTATTCTGTTTTTTTTAAAACTGTTTTCAATGTATCGCAAGCCATGCAAAAAATCCAGCAAGTTCATCGTAAAAACGGCATTTCATTTTGCGATCTTAATGGTAGCATTGGCTGATCACAATACGGAGACCAGAGTTTATGAGTGCCCCCCACTATCCCGGATTCGACACACTTTCTTTGCATGCTGGCGCAACACCCGACCCGGCAACAGGTGCACGTGCGACGCCTATCTATCTGACATCCTCATTTGCGTTTAAAGATTCAGATCATGCCGCTTCACTGTTCAATATGGAACGCGCCGGACATGTCTATTCGCGCATCTCGAATCCGACCAATGCAGTCCTGGAAGAAAGGATCGCCGCTCTTGAAGGCGGAGTTGCCGGCATTGCCGTCGCCAGCGGACAAGCCGCATTGCATCTGGGTTTAACGACCATCGCCGGTGCCGGATCACATATCGTTGCTTCCCGTGCTTTGTATGGTGGCTCACAAAACCTTCTCGCCTATACCTTAAAACGCTTTGGCATAGAAACAACCTTCGTTGATCCGCGTGACCCGGACGCCTGGCGCGCGGCGATACGTCCAAATACTAAAGCCTTGTTTGCTGAAACTCTCGGCAATCCCGGACTGGATGTTCTGAACATACCTTTGATCGCAGAAATTGCCCACGCACACGATATACCGCTGATGCTGGATTCAACCTTTACCACGCCGTATTTATTGCGTCCGTTTGATCACGGTGCTGATCTGGTTTTTCACTCTGCAACTAAATTTTTATGCGGGCATGGTACTGCGATTGGTGGCTTGCTGGTCGATGGCGGTACATTCGACTGGCAGAAAGCGTATGACCGAACCGGACGTTTTGCCGAGCTTTGCGAACCCTATGACGGCTTTCACGGCATGGTGTTTGCCGAAGAGTCGACTGTCGGCGCATTTTCCTTACGGGCACGACGCGAAGGATTGCGCGACTTCGGCGCCTGCATGAGCCCACATAATGCATTCGCTATCCTGCAAGGCGTAGAAACACTGGGCTTGCGCATGGACAGACATGTCACCAATACCCGTAAAATCGTTGATTTCCTGGTAAAACATCCTGCTGTTGCTGCGGTTTCTTATCCGGAATTAGAAACACATCCTGACTACGAACTGGCAAAAACCCTGCTTCCCAAAGGTTGCGGAGCGGTTTTTTCATTCAATCTGAAAGGTGATCGCGCCGCTGGTCAGCGCTTTGTTGAATCATTGAATGTATTCTCACATCTGGCGAACGTCGGCGATGCGAAATCGCTGGTGATACACCCTGCATCCACCACGCATTTCCGCGTCCCGGCAGAGCAATTGCAGGCCTCCGGCATCACAGAAGGAACACTGCGCTTATCAGTCGGTCTGGAAAATGTTGAAGACCTGATTGAAGACCTGACACGCGGCCTGAAAGCTGCTCAGAAAGGAGCCTGAGATGCTGTTTCAGATTCAAGAAAAGGACGCTTATTGCTACACCGGAGGTAAAACCTTCAATCCTGCGCTGCCAAGCATCGTGTTCATACACGGCGCACAGAATGATCATTCCGTCTGGGCCTTACAGTCCCGCTATTTCGCCCATCATGGTTATAACGTCCTGGCTGTGGATTTACCGGGACATGGCCGCAGCAAAGGCCAGGCGCTCAATAGCGTAGAGCAAATGGCGACCTGGCTGATTGCTTTGCTTGATGCTGCAGGTATTGAGCGCGCCGCTCTGGCAGGACACAGTATGGGCTCGCTGATTGCTCTGGAAGCCAGTTATCGGGCGCCTGAGAGAGTCAGTCATCTCGCAATGATAGGTACAGCCTACCCGATGAAGGTATCAGACCTGCTTTTGAATGCGGCACGCGACGACGAGCAGGCTGCGATAGATATGGTGAACATCTGGTCACACAGCAGCATTGCGCATAAACCTTCCTGCCCTGGACCTGGATTTTCCGTCCTTGGCGGCAGCAAGAGGCTGATGCAACGCATTTCTGCCATCAACCCAGAACTGGTTTTTTATACGGATTTTTTCGCCTGTAACACCTACAGCAACGGCGAAATTGCTGCGCAAGCTGTTACTTGCCCGACCTTATTCCTGCTCGGGAAAAAAGATCAGATGACCCCGCCGAAAGCGATCGCCGGCTTGCGTAGTTTAATTTCCCAAAGCAAGACGTCAGTGATTGACAATTGCGGACACGACCTGATGGCAGAACAGGCCGATGCAGTGCTCGACACTTTATTCGATTTCGTGCGGGGTAGCTGAGTGTGGCGATGAATCTTGAAAGCTGGGCCTTGTTCACTGCAACAGAAGCGGCAATGTCACTCTCTCCCGGCCCGGCAGTCATGATGGTGGTTGCGTATGGCATTGCGCGAGGCTGGAAAACATCCTTGTTTGTCACGTTGGGGATTTTGACTGCCAATGCGATTTACTTTGCGCTCTCGGCAACCGGTATCGGCAGCCTGCTGCTGACATCGCCGATGCTGTTCATGGGAATCAAGTATCTTGGTGCAGCCTATCTGGTCTATCTGGGCTTATCAGCAATACTGGGGAAACCCTCACCCATCAGCATATCCAGACTGGATGGGCCGCCACAAAAAGGAAGCCGCATCTTTTTCAGCGCTCTTAGCCTGCAATTGACCAATCCCAAGATCTTGCTTACCTTTGTAGCCATCCTGCCGCAGTTTATCGATCAGCATGAAGCCGTCGGTTTGCAAATGCTGATTCTGGCCATCTGCTCCATGATTCCTGAATTTTTTATTTTGCTGGGATACGGTGTGTTGGCAAGCAAAGCCAGCCATTGGGCGACACAAGAAAAATATGCAGTAATGACAGAGCGTATCGCAGGTGTACTGATATTGTGTGCTGCCACGCTGGTTGCCGCCGTCTGAAAAAAGGGAGAATACCCTCTCCCTTTTTTCAGACATCTATTTCAATTCATAATCAACTGATTCTCAACTGACTCCCGACCATCAAAACTCTTCCCAGGCATCTGATGCCGCTTTTTTCTCAGGAGCAGTATCATTCACCTGCCTGAGTCTTTTAATACTTGAGGTCTGCGCCCTCACCACAGCAGCTTTTTTACCAGGCAAAGTCGTTGTTACACGCTTTGTGACGGGTTCAGTGCCCGCAAGCGGGATCGCTGTCATATTAGCGAGCTGAAATGTACTGACAAGCTGGCTGAGATGATCCGCCTCATTCTGCAACGCCGACGCTGAAGCTGCAGCTCGCTCCACCAGTGCAGCATTTTGCTGCGTCACATCATCCATCTGAACGATTGCCTCATTGATTTGTTCTATACCTGAAGTTTGCTCTTGCGTTGCCATCATGATTTCACTCATGATGCTGGTCACACGCTGAATACTATTGACGATTTCGACCATGGTCGATCCCGCCTGATCAACCAGTTTCGCACCAATTTCTACCTTACTGACAGAATCGTCAATCAACTTTTTAATCTCTCTGGCAGCTTCAGCCGAACGTTGCGCAAGACTTCTCACCTCCGTCGCAACGACGGCAAATCCACGTCCCTGCTCACCTGCGCGGGCAGCCTCAACGGCGGCATTCAGTGCAAGGATATTAGTCTGAAAAGCGATACCGTCAATCACCCCGATGATGTCCACAATCTTACGAGACGATTCATTGATCGAACCCATCGTCCGGACAACCTCGGCGACAACGTTACCGCCTTTAACGGCAACATCTGAAGCAGACACGGCAAGCTGATTGGCCTGACGTGCACTATCGGTATTCTGCTTCACGGTTGAGGTCAGCTCCTCCATCGAAGAGGCAGTTTCTTCCAGCGAGCTGGCTTGTTGTTCAGAACGGGAAGATAAATCCAGATTTCCTGACGCTATCTGTTTTGAAGCGGACGCTATGGTTTCAGTACCGGCACGCACCATACCGACAATATCAGCAAGACCATCACGCATGACACGCATTGCGTGCATAAGACTATACTCATCGCCAGCGGCCAGTCGAATATCGACACTCAGATCTCCTGCGGCAATTTTTTCTGCAATTTTTACCGCATAACGTGGCTCACCACCTAATTGTCTCAGCAGGCTACGTATAATCAGCCACGAAGCGACCACACCAACCAGGATCGCCAACAGTCCCAATATGATCAGCATTTTTCGTGCGTCACGATAATCTGTTTCTGCTTTAGTAACGGCTTCTTTATTTTCTTTTTCCTGATCTACGACAAAATCATTGATCAGTTCCCACCATTTCTTTTGTACCGGACGATATTCATAGCGTAGAAGCTTATAAGAATCATCTTTATTACCTTGCTGAATTAATTGCAGGCTTTTAGCGATGAAAGGCTCAGATAATTTTGCCTGTTCGCGGATTTTATTTAATAAACCAACCTGAGCGTCATTCGTCTCGCTATCCCGCTTCATGAGTTGCTCTAATTTATCCTCTGCCTCATGGTATTTTTTATTCTGAGCAGCGATACGATCAACCTCTATCTGTATCTCTTTTTGTTCACTCAGCAGTAGCAAATTCCGCAGTGCCAACGCTCTCTCAGTAACCGTCAGGTACATACTCTGCGCCAACCGTATTTCTTCATCATTAAAGTGAACGATTTGCTCCATACGCTTATTCATCTGATGCAGATAACTGATCCCCAACACAAGCACAATTAACAAAAAACTCAATACCAGACCAAATCCGGCGATTAAGCGACTTGATACCTTAGTGTCTTCAATTCTCATGATTTGTGTCTCCCGGCAATGAAATGAATACTGAAATATTTAATGACTGATACGGCGTAACCCTCTATCTGACTCGTTTTTTAATCACCTGCTGCTCTATACCAATTTCAATTACCAACACTTATAAATCTAACATCATATTTAACAGTATATTAATATTTTTCAATTTATATATGAAAGTACCCTGCGCAAAAATATTTTTAACAGGATGATGTATCTGTCGTGACTCAGATTTTTGAGGTGCAGACAATACAAATAAAAAAAGCGCACGGTGTATACCGTGCGCTTTTTACCGGACCAATCGAAAAATGCTCTCAAGCTGCCAATTAATATTCCGTCAGATCACAAAGTGTGAGACATCGACACGTGCGGGATACCAGCTTCCATAAAAACCTCGCCATCGCGTGAAAACCCCTCTTTTGCGTAGAAATTTTCAGCTGTCTGCTGTGCGTTGAGCCGCACGCCGGTATGGCCGCGCAATCTGGCCTGCTCCATCAGTACACGGAGTATTTGTGCGCCGACGCCAGAATTACGGGCAGACTCCAGTACCGCCATACGACCAATATGACCGTCAGGCAGCAAACGGCCTGTGCCTATCGCCTGATTCTGCTCATCGTAAGCAACCGCGTGCAGGCACTGGGCATCCATTACATCCCATTCCAGCTCAACAGGAATATGCTGCTCAATCACAAAAACGGAATAACGTACTGCCTGTGCGTCTTTTTGCAGGGTAGTCCAATCACCTAAAACAATGCGTGCGGGAGTCATCATCACAAGTCACTCTACTGGTTTCAATTTTTCAAAGCTGATGATTATCGCACGCCAATCCGCAGGCAATGCAACTCCCTTACGCAGTGTGGTATCGGCATACACATAAGTGAGCTCACCGGAAATCAAATGTTCTTCACCCCTGAAAATTTCAATCACAAACTGGACGGACGAGCGACCTATCGCCTGACAGCGCACACCTATGTCCAGCACATCATCAAACCTGGCAGACGCCAGATATTCTATGCTGGCCTTGCGGGCAAACAATTCTTTGCCTTCTTTGGCCTGGGTGATTGCGCTGGGTAAACCTGTGGTACGCCAGTATTCGGTAAAGGCGACATCAAAATAAGTCAGGTAATGACCGTTAAAAACGATCGCCTGCATATCGACTTCCGACCAGCGTACCCGTAATGTATGAAAAAAAGCGAAATCGGATCTTACCATCATGAATTCCTGCTAAAAATCACTACGATGCATCATTGTCACCGCATCCGCTGATGCAGCGGATGCGCATACTTATTCAGTAAGAAACCGCCGTATCAGTTGATTGACTCGTTCAGGCTGTTCATGAATCAACCAGTGAGAACCTTCGGGGATGCGTTCAATACGAACATCTGCAACGAAGTTTTCTATGCCATTCAACAGGGTTTTCGGCAAGGCTTGATCGTTCTCGCCCCAGATAATGCGGGTAGGTACACTGACTTTAAAATCATCCGGATTCAGATGTAATTGCAAAGGCCCCTGATTTTCAGCTGTGGGCGGGTGCAGCGGTGAGGCACGGTAATAATTCACACCGCCCGACAAGCCCTTACGCCAGCATTCGTGATACAGCGCACGAGTTGCGTCGTCAAACCAGGTTGCAGGTGCCTGCCCCATGCCGTTAAAAAAACCATCCATCAGTGCAAAATCATCTTTTGCCAGAGCGACTTCAGAGTCAGGCTTGCGCAGCCAGTTCATGTATTCACTTGCTACTTGTTGTGCTGGATCCTGTGCCAGCGCCTGCATGAACAAATAGGGATGCGGCGAATTAATAATGATCAGTTTTTCTATGATCGCAGGTAACGCGATGGCCATATTCCAGCACACGGCACCACCCCAGTCATGCGCGACCACGATCGCTTTCTGATAACCCAGATGTTGTATCAGCAAACGCAAATCATCGACGATGTGCTTTGCTTTGTAGGCACTCAGATCGTCAGGCATATCCGATAAATTAAAACCGCGCAAATCGGGCGCGACTGCAAAATAATCCTGCCCGAATTCCGCTAACTGCGCTGCCCATTCGTACCAGAATTCAGGAAAGCCATGCACAAATAAGATCAGCGGCTGTCCCTGCTTGCCAGCACTGGCGTAATGCAGGCGGGTACCATTATCTATAGTGGCAAACTGATTTGTCTGTATCGTTGCTGTCATCGTGTCTCCGGATTATCTGCAAATAAAAGCGTCGCTGTCAGCGACTGAGTCCGAACTCATCCTGCTCACAGCGACCTGCTTTGATTTATTTTTCTAAGTTTTTTCCTGAACGCTTTTTTGCTCTGATTTTTTATACTTTCAGCTTTTCTCTGAGCATATCGCGGATATGTGGTGTGGCCTTGTACGGATCGCCCGGATTGCGTTGCAAGACGATATCTTCCATGCGTTCCTGCACATTGCTCAGAGCGCCCGGATGCGAGAAGATGTAGAACTGTTCTTCACTGATGGCTTTAAACGTATTTTCTGCGACTTCCTGTGCCGTCACTTTACCCGAGCTGACTGCTTTATCCGACATGGCCTGCGCGGCACGCTGACTCGCCGTCGGTGCTGCGCCTGGCACATCGTCAGGACGATTTCTGTGCGATTGTGAAATACCGGTCGGGACAAAATAAGGACACAAAACAGAAGCGCCAATCGGCGCGGCAACCAGCTTCAGATCCTGATACAGCGATTCACTCAGTGACACGACGGCATGTTTGGAGACGTTATAAACACCCATGGTCGGCGCATTCAGCAAGCCTGCCATCGATGCGGTGTTCACAATATGCCCTTCGTATTCCGGGTCTTTTTTTGCACACTCCAGCATCAGATTGGTAAAGATGCGGACACCATGAATCACGCCCCACAAATTCACGCCCAATACCCATTCCCAGTCAGCCTGAGTATTTTCCCAGACCAGACCACCAGAGCCGACACCTGCATTATTAAAGACCAGATGAACTGCACCGAATTTTTCCATCGCTGCATCCGCCAGCGCCTGCACCTGTTCTGCGTGACGGACGTCGCAACGCAACGCTATCACTTGCGCACCAAGCTGCTCCAGCTCGGCCTTAGTCTTATCCAATGCATCCTGCTGCACATCCGCCAGCACCAGCTTCATACCGAGACGGGCACCGATCAATGCAAATTCACGACCAAAACCGCTGGCTGCACCGGTAATGACGGCCACTCTGTCTTTAAATACTTTCATTTTGTCTCCTGATTTTTACGAATGAAAATGGGATATCACTCCCTGATCACACAGTTGTTGAATTTATTCTGAGTTTATTTTTCAGCTCAGCTTAACGAGCTGCTTACCAAAGTTCTGGCCTTTCAGAAGACCGATAAATGCCTCCGGTGCTTGCGCGATACCTTCAGCGATGGATTCGCGGAATTTCAGTTTTCCGGTCGCCACCAGCGTCCCCAGTTCTTTCAGACCCTGCGGCCACAAATCCATGTGCTCCGATACAATGAAACCGCGCATTGTCAAACGCATGGTCAGAAATACACGCGCATTTTTAATAGCAATCGGCTCACCGTTGTAGCCGGAAATCATGCCGCACATGGCGATACGGCCAAACGGATTCATACGCGCCAGACTCGCATCAAACACTTCGCCACCAACGTTCTCAAAAACAGCGTCAATCCCATCCGGTGTCGCTGCCGCCAGATCCGCCTCCAGATTGCCTGCTTTATAATCAACGCAGGCATCAAAGCCCAGCTCATTGACCACATAAGCACATTTTTCAGCGCCACCGGCAATGCCAACCACGCGGCAACCCATTTGCTTTGCCAATTGTCCGACCACACTACCAACTGCACCGCTGGCAGCTGATACGACGACAGTTTCACCGGCTTTCGGCTGCATAATTTGTGTCAGCCCATACCATGCGGTCAGGCCCGGCATACCCACCGCACCGAGATAAGCCGATAAAGGAATAGGCGACGACGCATCGAGTTTGCGCAACAATGCGCCGTCGGATACCGCCATCTCAGTCCAGCCCAGCATGCCCAACACTTTGTCGCCGACAGCGAAGCGCGGATTGTTGCTGGCGATGATCTCGCCTACCGTGCCACCTATCATGGTTTCATTTAAAGGCTGTGGCGCAGCGTAGCTTTTCGTTTCCTCCATACGACCACGCATATACGGATCGAGCGATAAGAAATGATTGCGGACTAATACCTCGTCATCCTTGATTTCTGGTAGCGGCAAAGTCTCAAGACGGAAATTGTCTGCCCTGACGTTACCTTGTGGACGGGAAGCTAAAACAATACGTTGATAAGTAGAAGACATAAATAAATCTCACTTCATTAAATGATTAGCCAGCGCCTGAAACGCACGATAAGTGACAGGGTCACTCGCGCCATTCGCAGCGATGGGGTGGGATGAAAATTTAACGATGACCATTTCAGCCACCGGATCAATATAAATGCGCTGGCCATGAATGCCGCGCGCTTCAAAGGTCTGATGACTACTGTGTCCTACCCACCACATATTCCGGTATGAGTAACCGGGCAGCATCTTGTAGCCGGCCTGCGCAAACTTTGCCGGATCACCGCCTTTGCGGATATCGGCTACCACTTCCTTAGGAATAATCTGCTGTCCGTTAAACTGACCGCCGTTACGCATCATTTCGCCGAAACGCGCCATATCGCGCAGGGTCAGATTCAGACCGCCGCCGCCCTGCTCTGTGCCCAGACTATCGACCGCAAAATAGGCGTCGTTTTCTGCGCCGAGTTTTTGCCACAGACGTTCCGACATCAGTTCAGCTAAAGACTGACCGGACGCGCGGCGAACTATCCACGCCAGCACTTCTGCGTTCACCGTCTTGTAAGCAAAGGCCTGATCGTGTTCGCCTTCTTTTTTCAGCTTGGTCAGAAAATCGTAAAAATTCTTAGGCCCGCTGTAACCCGGCGCAGCCGGCAGCAAACCACCAGCGCGTGCGTAATCCCAAACCTCGGCTTTCGGATCAGCGTAATTTTCCGAATACTGCACACCGATCGTCATATCCATGACCTGACGCACCGTCGCATCTGCGTACGCGCTGTCCTTCAGCTCAGGGATATATTTCGTCACCGGATCAGCCGGGTTGATTTTGCCTTCCGCTGCCAGCATGGCCGCTAAGGTACCGACAAAAGATTTGGTGACCGACATCGCAATATGCGGCAGATAAGGTTTGCTGATACCGAAATATTTTTCGTAGATCACCTTGCCTTTATGCATGACCAGTACGCTGTCGGTATAGGTATTGACGAGCATATCGGCCCAGCGCATTTCAGTATTTTTATCGTCCTTAAAACGCAGATCATCAAGTGATTGCAATGCCTGCGGCAATACTGAAACAGGTCCGGCCCCGTGCCAGACGTTAGCAGTCGGTCCCAGTTCGCGGGAATGTGAGAATGACCAGCGGGTACGCGGAAACTGGTAGCTGCTGCCATTGGCAAACTGAACGAGTTTGTCCGGCGCGGGTGGGAATCCCTGCATCCAGCCCAGTTTTTGAGGGTCGGTGGCAGCTGGGTCAGGCAAGCTGCTCTGGGCGATGGCGCTGCTGATACAAAGCACGCCCAGTATCGTTGCCAGCGCCGTGGTGGTGAAAGTCTGCTGCATGTTGTCTCCTGTTTTTTTAATTGGACTTGCAAGCACTGCTTTTACTTTTCTGTTTTTACTTTCTATTTTTTACTGAAATTCAGCCAGCACATGAGATCAGGTTTCTTCGCCCCGTATCTCAATGGCTCATTCACGCAATCGAAAACGCCTAATCACTGCCGTATAACTTCTTCATGTTCTCACCTGACTTAAGACGTCGCAGATATTTAAACGTTCCCATCGCCTTGGCAACGAGCCTGTCGCCATTCCAGACTTCGCCTTCGCAAAAACACATCGTCGTCGATTGATGAAAAGCCTTACCACGCGCCTCGATGCGGCCGCCGGCGACACCGCCCGGCTGCAGAAAACTGGTTTTCATTTCTACTGTGACAACCCCTTTCAGATCTTCATGCAGTGAGCGACCAGCCATCGCCATCACCACATCCAGCATGGTCATGATGACGCCGCCATGCGTGATCTGCCAGCTGTTCATGTGGCGTTCCGTCAGATCAAGCGAGAGCCTGGCGTGACCGTCTTCCATTTCCAGAAATTCGACACCCAGATCATGCAGAAAAGGATTCAAGGTCTGGCTCGGCTGCTGCAACGGCTGCGCTGTTGAAGTTTCGCTGCTCATGCTTACACCGCCGACACACCGCCATCGACCGCCAGCGTCTGTCCGGTGATATGTTTGCCGGCATCCGACGCAAACAACAGGGCGACTCCTTTCAGATCCTCGTCATCACCGATGCGCTGTAAAGGTGCTTCTTTGGCGATTTTTTCTTCGCCCAGATGTTCGAGTACGCCCTTGGTCATTTTGGATGGAAAAAATCCCGGAGCAATCGCATTCACGGTAATGCCGTGGACACCCCATTCACCGGCCAGTGTGCGGGTGAAGTTGATCACCGCCGCTTTCGAGGTGTTGTACGCAATCGTCTGCATCGTTCCCGGCGCGTTCCCTGCCAGACCGGCAATCGAAGCGACGTTGATAATACGCCCGGATTTACGCGGAATCATGGAACGTTTACCAACTGCCTGTGACAGCAAAAAGATGCTGCGGATATTCAGATTCATCACCTTATCCCAGGCATCGACCGGATAATCTTCCGCCGGTGCGCCCCAGGTGGCGCCAGCGTTATTGATCAGAATATCGATATGCCCAAGACGTTTTAATGCCTCATCCACCAGTGACGTCACCGCTTCTTCTTTGGATAAATCGGCAGCAATCGCGCTGGCCTGAATGCCACGGCTGTGTAAGTGTGCAACGGCTTCATCCAGATCAGATTGCTTGCGCGACGATAAAACGATGCTGGCGCCCTGCTCACCCAGCGCTTCGGCCATTTGCAACCCCAGACCTCGGGAACCACCTGTGATCAGAGCGGTTTTACCACTCAGATTAAATAATTGCTGAACTGTACGTGCTGTGCTCATCGATCGTCTCCGTTATTGCCGGAACTAATGCCGGCATTTGTTCTGAAAATGCGATAAAAAGAGGATAAAGGGGGGAGTATCCTTAAAAATCCCCTTTATCTCCTTATATTCATTGGGCTTTAAAATATACTCTCGGGAGTATTAAAACCAGCTATCTTGCATGTCATAGGTCGTTGTATCGATGCTGGCGAGTAAATCCAGTTGCGGATGGACCTTCGGCAATTCCCACTGGAAGAAATACTTACACGCCTGCAGCTTACCGGCATAAAAGTCAGCATCATGTGCATCTTCCTTATGCAGACTCTGCAACGCCTGCTCCAGCCATATCCAGGCCATTACGGTATGGCCGAATACTTCCAGATATATCGAGGCATTTGCCAGTGTTTTGTTGATGTCACCACAGGCATGCAACTGCTTCGTGACCTGGGCTACGCGCTGCAACACACGCGCCAGATATTTGTCGTAATCTGCGAGCTCGGGATGGGTCGCGGCCTGCATCAGGGTTTTGTGTATCACAGCACCCAGCGCTTCCAACGCTGCGCCATTCAGCATCACAACTTTGCGCCCCAGTAAATCCAGTCCCTGAATGCCGTGTGTTCCTTCATGAATCGGATTCAGACGGTTGTCGCGGTAAAATTGTTCGACGTTGTATTCACGGGTATAGCCATAACCGCCATGTACTTGTATCGCCAGATTATTCGCTTCCAGACACCATTGCGAAGGCCAGGATTTAGCGATCGGTGTCAGGATTTCCAGCAACAGACTGGCGTTTTTCCGCGCTTCCGGCGTGGTGCCGGTGCGCTCTTCATCGACCAGACGTGCACAGTACAAGGTCAGCGCCAGACCACCCTCAACATACGATTTTTGCGCCAGCAACATGCGTTTCACATCGGTATGCTGAATGATAGGCAGTTGCGGTGCTGCTGGATCTTTGTTCAGCGGTGCGCGCCCCTGCGGACGGCTACGGGCATAATCCAGCGCGTGCAGATAGCCGGTATAACCCAGCATCACCGCACCAAGACCGACACCGATACGGGCTTCGTTCATCATGTGGAACATATTCGCAAGCCCGTGATGCAAAGTACCAACCAGGAAGCCGATCGCACCAGCTTTACCTTGCGGCTTAAACTTGCCTTCACCGAAATTCAGCAGGCAATTCGTCGTGCCACGATAGCCCATTTTGTGATTCAGACCAGCCAGCACGACATCATTACGCTCGCCCGGATTACCCTGCTCGTCCAGCACGAATTTGGGAACGATAAACAAGGAAATACCTTTGACGCCGGGTATCAGTTTGCCGTTTTCATCCGGCACTTTCGCCAGCACCAGATGGATAATATTTTCTGACAGCTCATGCTCACCGGCAGAAATCCACATCTTGTTACCGGTCAGTCGGAAACTGCCATCGGCTTGTGGTTCAGCACGGGTGACGATATCGGATAAGCTGGAACCGGCCTGCGGTTCAGACAGACACATGGTGCCGAAAAACCGTCCTTCCAGCATCGGTTTGACGTACAACTCGATTTGTTCCGGTGTGCCGCATTTCAACAAGGTATTAGCATTGCCTATCGTTAAAAACGGATAGGATGCCGTGCCGACGTTGGCACCCTTGAAGTAGGCAAAGCCAGCTTTTTCAACCACGCAAGGTAATTGCATACCGCCGAAATCAAAGTCCTGACCGGCTGCCAGAAGACCTGCATCGCGAAACGCGTTCAGCGCAGTTTTGACTTCAGGAATCATGTGCACTTTTTCGCCGTCGAAATGCGGCTCATTCTGGTCGCTTTTCTTGTTGTGGGTGGCAAATAAGTCGGTGGCGATTTGTTCGCAGGTATCGAGCGCTGCGTTGAAGGTTTCGCGACTGTGCTCGGCAAAACGCGGGCGTTGATTGAGGGATTCGACATTCAGCCATTCGTACAACAGAAAATCGAGATCGCGACGGGATAGAATTTTGGATGACATGGCAGTTTTGGTGAAGTTTCGGGAAATTGGTGATCAGACATTGAACAGTGTCGTCAATTTGCTCGTTCATCAGATCAGACCGTAAAACAGTCCATGTGAGACAGTATCAGCGACACCGGCTCACATGAACCTCCAAGACCAGACTTTATCAGACGACTTCAAATAAACCGGCTGCGCCTTGTCCGCCGCCAATACACATCGTCACGACCACATACTTCACACCGCGGCGCTTACCTTCAATCAAGGCATGACCGGTCAGACGCGCACCGGACACACCGTAAGGATGGCCGACCGCAATCGCGCCGCCATTGACATTCAGTCTGTCCATAGGAATACCGAGCTTGTCGGCGCAATACAAAACTTGTACCGCGAATGCTTCATTCAATTCCCATAGACCGATATCTTCGACTTTCAGTCCGGCTTTTTTCAGCAGTTTTGGAATCGCAAACACTGGCCCGATCCCCATCTCGTCCGGTTCGCAGCCAGCAACCGCAAAACCACGGAAAATACCCAGCGGTTGCAAGCCTTTGGCTTCAGCGACTTTACTATTCATGACGATCGCGACAGAGGCACCATCGGAAAACTGACTTGCATTACCAGCAGAAATCACACCACCAGGAACCGCGGAACGGATTTTGGATACGCCTTCCAGTGTTGTGTCCGGGCGTATTCCTTCATCCGCTGCAATCGTGACTTCACGTGTCACCAGCATGCCAGTTGCTTTATCTGCCACACCCATGGTGGTTGTCATCGGTACGATTTCAGCATTGAACAAACCAGCCGCCTGCGCAGCGGCTGCGCGCAACTGGCTTTGCACACCGTATTCATCCTGACGTTCGCGGGAAATGTTGTAACGTTTGGCGACTGTTTCTGCGGTCTGCAACATCGGCCAGTAAACTTCTGGCTTGTGCTGTTTCAACCAGGGTTCCACCAGCATGTGCGTGTTCGCTTCATTTTGTACGCAGGAAATCGACTCAACGCCACCAGCAGCATAAATATCACCCTCGCCGGCAATAATGCGCTGCGCTGCCATCGCGATCGTCTGCAAACCGGAGGAGCAAAAACGATTTACGGTCATGCCACCGGTAGTGACCGGACAACCAGCACGCAATGCGATCTGACGAGCGATATTGCTACCAGTCGCACCTTCAGGTGTCGCGCACCCCATGATGACGTCTTCCACTTCCGCTGAATCAATACCGGCGCGTGAAATCGCTGCGGCCAACACATGCCCACCCATTGTGGCGCCATGCGTCATATTAAAAGCCCCTTTCCAGGATTTGGCTAAACCAGTGCGGGCGGTAGAAACAATAACTGCATCATTCATGTGGTGTCTCCTGTGAGTTGAATTTTAAGTAATTCTCAAGTATTGCTAAAAACTGACTACTGAAAAACCGATCTGCACAACCTGAGCAGGTAATACACTTGCGAATACCGCTCTTTCCGACATTCCTTTCTTGCACACGGCCAGCATCAGAACCTGACTTTGCAAGTCAAAACAGAAGCGAAACAGATTGCTTGCGAAGCAGAATAGCATAATTTAGTACGACCGTTCGCAAAATTTTCAGCTTATTTTCATCCTGCTTTTTGCTTTAAAAAAAGGGGGAAATATTTTCACTCTTGTAAGTTTCTGTAAGTTTGAAGAAAGCATGCCGTAAGTTTCAGCTTGCACACTCAAGTTGTGCAAAAAATGTCAGAAGTTCTATTTCGACCCATGACAGGCTTTGCCGACATACTTTATATATATAAAACATAAATCAGGAGACAAGCATGGCGACAGCACCTATTGCAACGTCAAGCGGAATGACAGCGGAAGAGCGCAAAGTAATTTTTGCATCTTCCCTGGGGACCGTTTTTGAATGGTATGACTTTTATCTGTATGGCTCACTGGCGGCCATCATTGCTAAGCAATTCTTTGCGGGCACCGATCCGAACACGGCATTCATTTTTGCCTTACTGGCATTCGCCGCCGGCTTCATCGTCCGCCCTTTCGGCGCGTTGGTATTCGGCCGCCTTGGCGATATGATCGGTCGTAAGTACACTTTCCTGGTCACGATTCTGATCATGGGTGGCTCCACCTTCTGCGTCGGCCTGCTGCCTGGCTACGCCAGCTGGGGCATTGTTTCACCGATTATTCTGGTCTCTTTGCGTATTCTGCAAGGTCTGGCACTCGGTGGCGAATACGGCGGTGCGGCAACGTACGTTGCAGAACATGCCCCGCATGACAAGCGCGGTGCTTACACTGCCTGGATACAAACCACAGCAACACTGGGCTTGTTCCTGTCATTGATGGTGATTCTCGGCACTCGTCAGGCTATCGGCGAAGAAGAGTTCTCATCCTGGGGCTGGCGCGTTCCTTTCCTGGTGTCTGTGTTCCTGCTCGCGATTTCCGTCTGGATTCGCTTGTCGATGAACGAATCACCAGCATTCGCGAAAATGAAAGCCGAAGGTAAAACGTCTAAAGCGCCTCTGACTGAATCTTTCGGTCAGTGGAAAAACCTGAAAATCGTTATCCTGGCTCTGATTGGTCTGACAGCTGGTCAGGCAGTGGTCTGGTACACAGGTCAGTTCTATGCACTGTTCTTCCTGCAACAGACACTGAAAGTCGATGGCGCAACAGCGAATTTGCTGATCGCCGCTTCTCTGGTCATCGGTACGCCTTTCTTCATCGTGTTCGGCGCGCTGTCCGATAAAATTGGTCGTAAGCCTATCATTCTGGCTGGCTGCCTGATTGCTGCAGTAACTTACTTCCCGATTTTTAATGCGCTGACACACTATGCCAACCCAGCGTTGGAATCTGCATTGAAAAATGCACCAGTGGTTGTGACGGCTGATCCTGCTGATTGCCAGTTCCAGTTCAATCCAACAGGTACGAAGAAATTCACTTCTTCCTGCGATATCGTGAAAGCGAAACTGGCGGCAGCATCAGTGAACTATTCCAATGAAGTTGCACCAGCCGGCACGACTGCTTCCGTTAAAGTCGGTGACAAAGTCATCACTTCTTTCAACGCAACAAGTTTGCCAAAAGAAGAAGCGGCAGCAAAAGACAAAGCATTCTCTAAAGAACTGGCTGATGCGATCAAAGCTGCTGGCTATCCTGCAAAAGCAGATCCAAAGCAGATCGACAAACCTATGGTACTGGTATTACTGGTTATCCTCGTGATCTACGTCACGATGGTGTACGGCCCTATCGCAGCGATGCTGGTAGAAATGTTCCCGACCCGTATCCGTTACACTTCCATGTCCCTGCCATACCATATCGGTAACGGCTGGTTCGGTGGTCTGTTACCAACCACGGCGTTTGCACTGGTCGCATTCAAAGGTGATATTTACTACGGTCTCTGGTATCCGATCGTGATCGCTTTGGTGACATTTGTGATTGGTGCATTGTTCATCAAAGAAACTAAGGATAACGATATTTACGCAGACGACTAAGTCTGAAAACGGGCAAGTAATTGCGCTATAACCTACCGGTAAAATAAGAAAGCCGCCCGATAATCCGGGCGGTTTTTTTTCTGTCACGATAAATTCCGCTGCACCTGTGCAACAGACTTAAAACTGATATTCCATACTGAGTTGAGCCTGCTGATTCGCAACTTTTAACGTGGCTGCACTACCGACAACCAGACTGGCACGATCAGAAATATGGCCGAACGGCAAACCGGTAATTACCGGAACCTTAACAACGCTGCGTATGTAACTGAGCATTTCAGAAAAATCATAGCCGTGGTCATGCACCGCCAGTTGATAGCCGGAAAAATCGCCCAACACGATCGCTTTTTGCTTTTCAAGAATTCCTGCAAAATGCATTTGCAACAGCATGCGCTCTACACGATAAGGATGTTCGCCTATATCTTCGAGGAACAATATTCCGTCCTCAATCTCGGTCCAGTATGGTGTTCCTACCAGATGCGTCAGCATTGCCAGATTACCTCCCCACAAGCGGCCCTGCACATCGATTGCTCCGGTTTCGGAGCAAGCAAACATGAGCTGATGCCGCTGTTGAGAAATGCACTGTATGAACTGAGATAAGGTGTAGTCGGATAAGTGCTCACAACCGAAGTCGCCATACAGCATAGGCCCGGCAACGCTCAGTCTGCCTCGCGCCAGCATGGCCTGATGCATCACCGTAAAGTCACTGTAACCAACAAACACCTTGCCACTATTCGCCAGAAAGTCGAGGTCAAGATGAGGCAATAAACGCGAAAAACCATAACTACCGCGCAATGCCATCACAATACTGACATCCGGGTTACTCGCTGCGGCATGCAACTGCGCTAAGCGTTGCTCATCACTGCCACCGAAACGCTGAAATCGTTGCTCTGGCTGGTAATAGTTGTGTACCGTAAAACCTTGTTGTCGCAAAATATCGATTCCACGGACAACCGCCGCCTCATCAAGAGGTGCACCACTTGGCGCAACAATTGCAATACCAAGCGGCGTCTTTAATTTTGGAAGTATGAATTGCATGGGGTTCCGCTACTCAGAAGTAAAGGACGATGCGCTCGCCCTGGCTTGTAATTTCTGTGCCGCCGCTGCCTGACGACGGTTGGCAAAAAAGTCTTTTAGCAATGTCGCACAGTCGTCAGCGAGCACGCCTTGTGTCACCTGAGTATGGTGGTTCAACTGCGTCTGATCAAAGATATTCATTAGTGATCCGGCGACACCGGTTTTAGGATCCCGAGCGGCAAAAATGACGCGCGATAATCTCGCATGCATCATCGCGCCGGCGCACATCACACAAGGTTCTAATGTGACGTATAACTCACACCCGGGTAAGCGGTAATTGCCGAGCACCTCTGCAGCAGCACGCAAGGCCATGATCTCGGCATGTGCGGTAGGGTCATGATCCACAATCGGCCGGTTATAGCCCGTTGCGATCACTACACCGTCTTTTACCACTACAGCACCGACCGGCACTTCCCCCGCCTCCCACGCGAGCTTGGCCTGCTCGTAAGCCAGACGCATAAATGGAATATCCGACTCAGCTTGCATGGTCGTCAACGCGTCAGTCACGATCAACCGTCTATCTCTGCCCAGCAATTAGGCGTTTCGTACAAAGTCACTTTGGTTAGTTTCAGACTACGACCAAAGCGATCATGATAGACATCTTTAAGAATATCGAAAGCAATCTTTGCAAGGTTTTCAACGGTAGGAACGCGATCAATCACGACTGTTTTATGATCAGGAAGCTGCGCAAGAAAATTCTTGATCACATGATCGTTTTCATAAACGATAAAGGAATGATCCCAAAGACCAACCAGATGCTGGTTCGCCAGCGCCTTGATATCGCCAAAATCCATAATCATGCCGTTATCGGATTCGCCGTCCTGTTGCACCACATCGCCAGTCAGCGTGATTTGTAAAGTATAGCGGTGACCGTGCAAATTACGGCACTGACTGCTGTGATCGGGAATACGATGACCTGCATCGAATTCCATTTTTCGGGTAATCGTTAACATGTAAAGCTTAAGGAATTTGTAGAAGTTTATGTGTCTGCAAACTCAGCTTCCACTGCGGATGCTGTTTGCAAAAATCTATCGCGCGGCGCAGATTATCGTCTCTTAACGGGCCATCCATCGCTTGCACGAAGTAATGTTCAAAATCAAGATTGCCGTATGTCGCCATATCCTGACCGATTTGCGGAATCACGACCTTGATTTCATTTCCCTTGCGAACCACAAGTTCAGAACCCATTTTCGGACTGACGCAGACCCAGTCAATACCCTCAGGCACCGGCAAGGTGCCATTGGTTTCAATCGCAATTTCAAAACCGGCAGCATGCATTGCATCAATTAACGCGGCATCAAGTTGCAGCAACGGCTCCCCGCCGGTGAACACGACATATTTGCAGGCAGTGTATGAGGCTGGCCACAAGGCATTAATCACCGCTGCCAGGTTCTGAGCCGATTTGAATTTACCACCACCAATACCGTCAGTGCCTACGAAATCTGTATCACAAAACTGACAGATCGCTGATGCACGGTCTTCTTCTCTGCCTGTCCACAAATTGCAGCCGGAAAAACGGCAAAACACTGCCGGGCGACCGGCATGATTGCCTTCGCCCTGCAAAGTGTAAAAAATTTCTTTGACGCTGTATGTCACGTCTTATTCCCACTCAATTGTTGCAGGCGGTTTGCCAGAAATATCGTAGACAACACGATTGATGCCACGTACTTCGTTAATAATTCGGTTCGAGACCTTGCCAAGCAACTCGTGCGGCAGATGTGCCCAGTGTGCCGTCATAAAATCCTGCGTCTGTACCGCGCGCAATGCCACCACGTAATCATAGGTGCGGCCATCGCCCATCACGCCGACTGATTTCACCGGCAGGAACACCGCAAATGCCTGACTCGTCGCGTCATACCAGCTGACTGGATTTTCAGCTTGTGGATCGACGAAATTAGCACGCAGCTCCTCAATGAAAATAGCATCCGCTTTACGCAGCAGATCAGCAAATTCTTTTTTAACTTCACCGAGAATACGCACACCAAGACCGGGTCCAGGGAACGGATGACGATACACCATGCCATGCGGCAGACCCAGCGCAACACCGAGCTTGCGGACTTCATCTTTGAATAATTCGCGCAGTGGTTCCAGCAATTTCAGATTCAATGTATCCGGCAAGCCACCGACGTTGTGATGGCTTTTGATCGTGTGCGAACCTTTTTTACCCTTACCAGCGCTTTCGATCACATCCGGATAAATCGTGCCTTGCGCCAGCCATTTGGCATTACTCAGCTTGGCCGACTCTGCCTGAAACACCTCGACGAATTCACGACCAATAATTTTGCGTTTCGCTTCAGGATCAGTAACACCGGCCAGATGCCCCATGAACTGTGCTGTCGCATCCACATGAATCACTTTGACGCCGAGGTTTTTGGCAAACATATCCATCACCATTTTGCCTTCATCAAGACGCAGCAAGCCATGATCGACAAATACGCAAGTCAGCTGATCGCCGATCGCGCGATGAATCAGCGCAGCAGCAACGCTGCTGTCAACACCACCGGATAAGCCGAGAATAACTTCGTCGCTGCCAACCTGTGCGCGGATTGCAGCCACAGCTTCGGCGATGTAATCCGGCATATTCCAGTCAGATTTACAGCCGCAGATTTCATGCACAAAACGGCCAATGATTGCCTCGCCTTGTACGGTGTGGGTGACTTCAGGATGGAACTGAACGGCGTAGAAACGACGCTCTTCATCTGCCATCGCAGCAATCGGACAATTATCGGTGGATGCCATCAGCTTGAAACCCGGTGGCATTTCATTGACCTTATCGCCGTGGCTCATCCAAACCTTCAGCATGCCGTGACCTTCTGGTGTCACGAAATCGTTAATACCGTTTAACAAGGCTGTATGACTGCGGGCGCGGACTTCCGCGTAGCCAAATTCGCGCACCAGACCATTTTCTACTTTGCCACCAAGCTGTTCAGCCATGGTTTGCATACCATAACAAATCCCCAGCACAGGTACGCCGGCATCAAATACCGCCATCGGCGCACGTGGGGTATCGCCTTCAGTCACACTATTCGGACCGCCGGACAAAATGATGCCTGCAGCGCCGTAATTGCGGATAAATTCGTCACTGACGTCGTAAGGATGAACCTCAGAAAAGACACCGGAATCGCGGACGCGGCGAGCGATCAGTTGAGTGACTTGGGATCCAAAGTCGAGAATAAGAATTTTTGAGTGCATAAATCAAATCATCATGTCAGGTTGCCCGGGCATAGCCTGTACAACAGTATTGTTTCCTGCTCGCTTTGCAGAAAGCAGGGCTTTTTCAGCTAAGCTGATTAATATTTCCGGATCCTCATCGCGGTGCACATCGGTCGATGCTAATCCTATACAAACCGTCAATGAAATCCCCGCATTCTCTATCCATTCCGAATGCATCTTGATTGTCAATCTTATGCGCTCTGCAACTGCCATCGCCACCAGATGAGATGCTCCGGGCAGTACAATCAGAAACTGATCATTGTCAAACCGCCCTAAAGCATCAAACGGACGAATGCATGAGCGAATACGGCTCACCATCCTTACGAGTATCTGATCAGCGAGCACTGTTCCATGCTTTGCCCGCAACTCCGTAATCTGATCTGCCAGCAAAAACAGCAGGGACATAGGTTTGCCAGCTTTCGCACATCGCTCCATTTCCAGACGTAACGAGCGCACAATGGCAGGTTTATTCCAGGTGCCAAGCAAGGGATCCACTAAGGTATCCCGCTTCAGGCGCCGGTTCTGCTTCATCAGCTCAACCTGATTCTGGCAAACCGCGCTTAATGCCAGCTCACGCTCCACCAACACCGCAAGATCAGCTAACAACAAGCGCTGTTCATCATCGAATATATGCGGCTTATAGTCGAGCAGGCGCAAACACGCGACAAGTTTTCCGTCCTGACCATAAACCGGAAACGAAACGAAAAACCGTATTGATGGCACCCCAGAAACAAAGCGGTGCTGCGCGAATTCATGATGGGCGCTCAGATCAGAGATCACTACTATCTCTTCGCTGAGAGGAAACTCATCAGAAAACGCGGCTTCCATTTCTGTAATCGAGTGTTCTGTAAGCCCTGAGCGGCCAGTAACGCGACCAAAACTTACAAAACAATTAGCGACAGAAAACAGCCCCATGCCGACGCGTTCAAAGCGGGCAATTTTCGCTTCAAATTTTTCAGCTAATATTTTGCTGAAGCCAGAATTCACCTGAAGCGTTGTCAAACCAAAATCTGTCGAATTTAAAGACATACAACACCCCAGGCGTATCGTTCAGATATTAATCGGCGCGATAATTCGGAGCTTCTTTCGTAATCTGCACGTCGTGCACATGCGACTCACGCATGCCGGCAGAAGTAATTTCAACAAACTCTGCTTTCGTCCGGAGGTCTTCAATCGTCGCACAACCACAATATCCCATCGACGAACGGACACCACCAACTAATTGATACAGAATTGCCAGTACGCTGCCTTTGTAGGCCACACGTCCCTCGATACCTTCAGGCACCAATTTATCTGCATTGTTTGCAGAGTCCTGGAAATAACGGTCAGCGGAACCATCCGCCATCGCACCCAGACTACCCATCCCGCGATAAGATTTGTAGCTACGTCCCTGGAACAGAATCACTTCTCCCGGCGCTTCTTCGGTACCCGCGAACATGCTGCCCATCATGACCGTTGACGCACCCGCAGCCAACGCCTTCGAGACATCCCCAGAGAAGCGGACACCGCCATCGGCGATACATGGCACACCGGTTCCCTTGAGTGCGTTCGCGACATTTGCGATCGCCGTAATTTGCGGCACACCGACACCGGCGACAATCCTTGTTGTACAAATAGAGCCAGGGCCAATACCCACTTTAACCGCATCAGCACCATGTTCAACCAGCGCCAGCGCAGCTGCCGCGGTCGCAATATTGCCGCCGATAACTTCTATGTGGGGATAATGATCTTTTACCCAGCGAACACGATCCAGGACGCCTTTGGAGTGACCATGCGCAGTATCGACAACAATTACATCCACGCCTGCTTTCGCCAGCAAATCGATACGCTCTTCATTCTCGACACCAACCCCGACCGCCGCACCGACACGCAATTTTCCATGTTCATCTTTCGATGCAAACGGATGCTCAGTCGATTTCTGAATATCTTTCACCGTGATCAGACCGCGTAACTCGAACGCGTCATTGACAACTAAAACTCGCTCAAGGCGGTGTTTATTCATCAGACGTTTTGCTTCAGCAAGGTCAGCGGTTTCATTCACATAAACCAGCTTTTCGCGCGGTGTCATTTTGGTACGGGCTTCTGCATCCAGCTCCTGCTCAAAACGCAGATCACGATTAGTGATAATGCCGACAACGACATTACCTTCAACAACCGGAAAACCGCTGATACCATGTTGCTGAGACAGGGCAATCACTTCACGGATTTTCATGCCGGGCGGAATCGTGATCGGATCACGTAACACCCCTGACTCAAAACGTTTCACCTTCGCCACTTCACGCGCTTGCTCTTTGGCGGTCAGGTTTTTATGAATAATACCGATACCACCTTCCTGCGCCATGGCAATCGCCAGTCTGGCTTCAGTAACGGTATCCATCGCGGCAGAAACCAGCGGTATATTCAAATGAATATTACGCGTCAATTTAGTCGCAAGAGAGGTATCTTTCGGGAGAATGTCCGAATATGCCGGAACGAGGAGCACGTCATCGAATGTGAGTGCTTTTTGAAGTAAACGCATACTATTTCCTATAGGCGCAAAAGCGAATTATACAGAAAACTTGCGAAGTAGTCTCGCTACGTGTAAAACTCTCTCATCTTTTTGTCCTCTTTGAAAGAACGATTTCATGCTCAACCTTAAGCTTATCAGCGGATTTATGATTGCGACGCTCACATGTGCAAGCGCTTTGGCTCAATATGTATGGGTGGATGAAAAGGGTAATAAACAATTTTCAGACACCCCGCCTCCGGCATCGACCCCAAAAAACCGGATCATCAAATCGCAGGGATTATCGACCACAAGACCCGCCGAAGCGAATGACGCTGCAAGCGCATCAAAAGACGCTGTAAATGCAGCGCAAAAGCCGATGACAACATCCTCAAGAAACGAGGAATTTAACAAGCGTCGCGCTGAACAGGCCGAAAAAGACAAGAAAGCAACGGAAGAACAACAAGCCGCTGCTGATAAACAAAAAAATTGCGAACGAGCAAGATCCTACCAAAAAGTTCTTGAATCAGGGCAACGCGTCGCGACCACGGATAAAAACGGAGAACGCAACTATTTAACAGATGCTCAAAGAGAAAAAGAAGCTGCCGATGTGAAAAAAGCGTTAGCTGGCTGCCAGTAGTGCTATAAACATCATCAATCGCTGTTATGCAGCCGCCTTTTGCTGCTTCTTAGCACGCCGCCGCCGGGCCTCCATAGGATCAGCGAGTAAAGGGCGATAGATTTCCACTCTGTCGCCCTCATGCAATATTGCACTCTCGTCTTTAAGTTTGCCGTAGACTCCAGTTTTATATGTGGCATGACTCAGTTCAGGATGCGTATCCCGGATGCCGCTTACATCAATCGCCTGACCAACGCTCGCCCCAAGCGGGACCACGACATCGAGCAAACTTACAGCACTGCCTGAAGAATAACAGACCTGCACACGGATAGTGTCGTTCTCAGGCATAGATCGCCTCCGCTCTGGAGCAGAATGAATCTACAAAACTATTAGCAATCTTGCTGAACACAGGGCCAATCACATGTTCCAGCAACTTACTGGAAAAATCATAATTCAGGTCAAATTCAATCTTGCAGGCGTCGGAACGGAGTTCAGTAAATTTCCACCCCCCGGATAACTGCTTAAACGGACCATCAACAAGACTCATCTGCATAGAATGCGGCGGCTGATTGATATTTTTCGTCGTGAAGCTCTGCCTGATGCCATGAAAGTTGATCGCCAGAGTGGCCGTCAGATTCGTTTCCGTCCTCTCCCCTACCTTGACTTCACCGCACCATGGTAAAAATTCAGGATACTTTTCCACCTGTTCAACCAGTGCAAACATTTGTGCGGCGCTGTATCCGATAAAAACTGTTTTATGTACGACTGCCATCTAAAGAAACCATTTGGTAGAATCACAGGTTCGCATTTTAACCGAGTCGCCACCGTATCGAAATTATCATAAGAAATTTTGAAGCGGCAAGATAACCAACTTTCTTATTACATGAGTATTGCTGATAACAAAAAAGCCTTCCACGATTACTTTATCGAGGAACAATTCGAAGCAGGTGTGGTGTTGCAGGGCTGGGAAGTCAAGGCTATTCGTGCCGGACGCCTTCAATTAAAAGAAGCATACGTGATCGTGCGGAATGGCGAGATTTTTCTGTTCGGGGCGCACATCGGCGCTCTCCCGACTGCCTCAACACACATACATCCTGACTCGGTACGCACACGTAAATTGCTGCTGAACAAAGCGGAGATCAGTAAACTTATCGGTAAAGTCGAACGATCCGGCTATACGATGGTGCCCCTCAACATGCACTTCAGCAATGGCAAAATCAAATGCCAGATAGGATTAGCGAAAGGTAAAAAGCAACACGACAAGCGCGAATCTGAAAAAGAAAAAGACTGGCAACGCGAACAACAAAAAATCATGAAACAACATCGTCGTTAAACACCATCATTCAAAAACACAGATCCCCCGGGCCAAGAACCGATGATTTGGCAGTGTTGCCAGGCAGTCAGGCGTCAAGTAAGACTTGGCGCAATAATTTTACTATCGAGAGTGCATTTGATTTCATTCACGCAGGTAAAAAACCTTATTTCAAGCCCTCCGGACTTATGTGACTGCCTGTTCTGAATTCCGTTAAAAATGAATAAACACGGTCTGACTGACCGCAGTTTGCCATCTGCGTTTATATTAATTCGATTGTCATTCATCTCTCAGAGAAGTAAAGTATGTAACTCTTTGTAATCCTCTCTGCCTGTCTGTTCCCAGGCGGCAACGATGGCAGTACCATTACGGATATGACAAACCTTCAAACACCTTCAGAGAATACCCCAACGTCTGCCAGCAACGCACCTAAAGCAAAAATCCTGGTTGTCGATGACGACTTGAGACTGCGTGAGCTGCTAAGACGTTACCTGACCGAACAAGGTTTCCATGTCGTCGGTGCTGAAAATGCACAGACAATGAATAAGCTTTGGATGCGTGAACGTTATGACATGCTGGTGCTGGATTTAATGCTGCCGGGTGAAGATGGTCTCGCCATTTGCCGCCGCTTACGGGGTGCGGGAGACAAAACACCGATTATCATGCTGACAGCAAAAAGCGAGGAAGTGGACCGTATTATCGGGCTTGAAATGGGAGCTGACGACTACCTCCCCAAACCGTTCAATCCCAGGGAACTGGTCGCCCGTATCAATGCTGTTTTACGTCGTAAAGTACCGGATGAATTACCGGGTGCACCATCCGAAGGCCCGCAGACTTTTGCTTTCGGTGATTTTGTGCTGGATCTCGGTACCCGTACGCTCAGAAAAAACAACGAAGTGATTTCTCTGACAACTGGCGAATTTTCCGTACTTAAAGTCTTCGCCCGCCATGCGCGCCAGCCTTTGTCCCGTGAAAAGCTGATGGAGCTGGCGCGAGGCCGCGAATATGAAGTATTTGACCGTAGCCTGGATGTGCAGATTTCACGTCTCAGAAAACTGATAGAGCCAGATCCATCCAACCCTCTGTATATTCAGACTGTCTGGGGACTCGGCTACGTTTTCATTCCGGACGCCAGCAAGGATTAGTTTTTGCGCTGATCACTTATGCGCTCATACCTGAATAGTCTCGAATGGCTGCGCAGCGGTCTTTTCTGGCGTACATTTTTTTTACTGGCCATCCTTGTGATGGCCAGCATGATGATATGGTTCATCAGCTTCAAGACCCTTGAACGCAGTCCCCGCGCACAGCAACTGACCGCGCAGATCACCTCCATCGTCACAATCACACGCACTGCGCTGACCCATGCCGCGCCTGAAAAACGCCAAGAGCTACTGCAGGATCTCGCTCACAGCGAGGGAATACGGTTTTATCTGCGTAACGATAGCGATATACTGGAAAAACTGGAGCCCACTGCATTTCTGACAGAATTCAGTGAAATGATGAGAGCGCAGCTAGGCAAGGAAACTCATTTTGCCCGTTCAGTCAATGGTAACAACGGATTCTGGATCACCCTGGAGATTGAAGGCGATCATTACTGGCTGCGACTCGATGAAGACCGTCTGGAACCGCCAACCACACTACCGGTCATCAGCTGGATCTCTGCTACCTTATTAATAACCTTGCTGGGTGCAGCGGTTATTTCTAAGTTCATTAACGACCCGCTATCCCGTCTGAGTAATGCAGCAAGATTACTGGCACAAGGCAAGCAGGCGCCAGTTTTGCCTGAACGTGGTCCGAAAGAAATCCGCGAAACGAATGCCAGTTTTAATAATATGGTTGCGGATCTGGCAAGAATAGATGCCGACCGTACCATCATTCTGGCTGGTATTTCACATGATTTGCGAACGCCGCTCGCGCGCATGCAACTCGAAGTGGAAATGGCAAATCTGGACGAACAGGCACGATCCGGCATGCAGTCAGATTTATCGCAAATGGATGCCATCATCAATCAATTCCTCGATTATGCGAAACCGATCGACAGTCTGCGCTTTGATCAGGTGAACATCAGCGAACTGCTGAAACAGGTGATTCGTGAATATTCACGGGTGAATTACCTGCACCTGCACTCGGCAATTGCGTCTGATATGTATATTTCAGGAAATGCGACCGAGCTCAGGCGACTTTTCAGCAATCTGATTGAAAATTCCTGTCGTTACGGCAAGAATCCCGACAAGCTCAATACCGTGATTGAAATTCAATGCAGCCACAAAACCAAAGGGAAAAAACAAGGTGTACTGATCAGCTTCCGCGATTACGGCGAAGGTGCTCCTAGTGACGATGACATCGGACGCCTGCTGAAACCGTTCACCCGTGCCGATGCATCACGCAGCCAGGCGAACGGGTCGGGGCTTGGTCTGGCAATTGTCGATCGAATAGTCCGCCGTCATCGTGGCAGGCTGAGGATTTATAACCATGAACATAAAGGTTTTGTTGCCGTTATGATTTTCCCTGAATTCAAATCCAAATAAAAAATCCCGCCAGGCGGGATTTTTTATTCGTTTCATCTCTGAGTTACTTCTACTACTTCACTGCCATCGCTAACTGTAAACCAGACTTGTCGTCGGTTCCGACAGGTTCGGACTGCTGTGCAATGCCGCTTTCAGCAGATTTTTTATGTTGCTTTGCAGAAGGAGTCAGTTCATAGCTTAATTGCATGCCACTATTCAGTCTGGCTGACGGCGTGGAAATGTTTGCAGAGGTGGCAACCACGGGAGCTGCCTTAGCCGCCATCGCATTCGCAACCGACATCGGTGTCGAAAAGTTAGCGAAACCAGCAGCGCCAGCAACACCTGCGCACAACATCAGGCCAGCCAGTACGGAAGGACGCAAACGCAGACGGAAGCGCTCCTGTGCATCTTTCTCTGCTTGCTGAGCGATGTCGTAAGTAACTTCCACTGGTGCGCTCGACAACATTTGCTGCGCCTGCAAACGCCATTCGGCGCTTTGCTGCTGATTGTTACGCAATTTTGCAATCAATTCCTGTGCCAGATGTTCGGCCTGCGCATGTTCTGTCGCCAGACTCAGATTTTCCTGCTCAGTTTCCGCTTTCAATGCGGCCTGTGTTGCCATTAACTGTGCCTTCAGTGACTCAAGCTGTTGCTGACGTGCTTGCTTCTGTTGTTCAATTGCCTCTTGCTGTTGCGCGAGCTGTTGCTGCAACGTAGCCAGTTCCTCTTCTTCCGGTGACAAGGCCAGGATGTTTTTCTTCGCTTGTTCCAGCGCTGCTTTCGCCGATGTCAGTTCAGCACGGCGTTGCAGCATCAGATCAGCCAACGCAGCCTCTTGCTCTTCCTGTTGCTGCAAATCAGCCAGCAATGCCTGTTCAGCCTGTAAACGAGCGGCAACCTCCTGCGCCAGCTTATTCTCAGCTGCAATTCTTTGCGCTTCAGTTTCTGCCAGTTGCTGTTGTTGTTCGAGTCGGGCGTTCATCTCGGCTGTCGCCATTCTGGCTTGTTCTGCGAGTGACTCAGATGCCGCGATCAGCGCCTGTTCTGCCGCGAGTTTTTCCTGTTCTGCCGCATTTGCCTCTGCTGCCTTTTGTGCGCGCAACTGGCTTTGTTTCGCCAGTTCCGCCTCAATCTGCAATCTCTCCTCGGATGCTTTAAGGATCAGTGCTTCTGCTTCCATTTTCTGGTTGATCGCAGTCAATGCCTGCTGCTTCAGGTCCAACTCATCCTGTTCGCGTTGCTTCTGCAGTTGTATTGCCTGAATTTCGCGCTGAGCAAGCTCAGCCTTTTGCGCTTCCATTTGCTGTAATGCCAACAACTCATCAGCACGCATCTGCGCGAGTTCAGCTGCTTCTTTTTCTGCAGCCGCGTGCATTTGCGCTAATTCTGTCGCTTCTTTCTCTGCACTCAGTTTCATCTGCATCGCCACGTTCGCATCTTGCTCAGCCTGAGCACGAATCTCAGACAATTGCAGATAAGACTGCTCAGCTTGCTGACGCTGTTCCGCCTCTGCCAGTGCTTTTTGTTCTGCCAGCATCTTTTGTTCGATGGCGGCCAATTCTTCAAGTTCAGCCGCCGCGCGCCGGTTTTCGATCAGCGCCAGTGTTTCTGCTTCACGCAGTCTGGCTTCCATCGCCTCTGCCGCTGTGCGTTGCGCCTCAGCGTGTTGTGCCGATTGCGCAAATAAGGCCTGCTCAGTTTCCAGCTGCAATTGAGACGCCTGAGCCGCCGCCTGCTCCTGTTCAACACGTGCGGCGGCGATCTGTGCTGCCTCTTGTTCCGCCTGCAAACGTTGTTGCAGGGCTTGCTGTTGCTGTTGTTCCGCCAGTAATTTCGCTTGCAACTCTTCACTCAGTTGTTGCTCGGTCGCCAGGCGTTGTTGTTCTGCACGGCTGGATTCCAGCAACAAGGAAGTTTTTTCTTCGAGTGCGGCAGCAGTCTGACGCTTGATCAATGCCTCTTCAGCCGCCTGCGCCAGCCATTCCTTTTCTTTCGCATTCAGATTTTCTATGGCCAGGCGTGCCTCTTCGTCGCTAGTTTTGCGTGCTGCCAGCAACTCCACTTGCTCCGCTTCTGCATTCAGGCGCGCCTGCGCTTCCGCTGCTGCAGCAACTTCAGCCTCTTGCTTCGCCGTCAGCATTGCCACCAGCGCCTGTTCTGCCTCGATACGCTCTTGTTGCGCCTTCAGTAATTGCTGTTCTTGCTGCACACGCTGTTGTGCTATTTCTGCCATCAGCTTCTGCGCATCAGCGTGTGCAGCCAGTTCCTGATGTAAAGCCTGCTCTGCAGCGAGCGTTGCTTCGCCGGCCAGACGTGCCACTTGCTGTGCGTATGCATTAGCCTGAGCAAATTCATTTGCCTGCTTTTCACTGGCCAGACGGATTTGTACGTCTTGCTGAGCGCTTTGTTCCGCCTGCAATTTTGCTGTTGTTGTTGCCAGCAATACAGCTTCGTCAGCAGAGCGTTGCTGTACGACTTGTTCCAATTCCGCGATGCGACGATTCTTTTCAACCACCAGCTGATGCGCTTTTTGCTGGCTGGCAGCATACGCCTGTGCCTGCAATTGCAAGGCTTTTTCTGCCTGCAGCTTCGCCTCAGCCATCTGACTAGCTTCCTGTTCGGCACGGGCGCGTTCAGCGGCAGCAATTGCTTGCTCCTGTTCGGCTGCAGCCTTTGCCTGCGCTGCTGTGTGGGCGATCTTTTCTGCTGTCAGTTTTTCTGCCGCAGCTTTGGCCATCGCTTTTTCAGCCTCGGTGCGTTCATGCTCCAGCTTTGCCTGTTGTTCCAGCGCTGCTGCAGCCTGTTGCTGTGACTGCGCCTTTTCCTGCTCCAGACGTGTGATCTGCGCTGCTGCCTTCACACGCGCTGCTGCAGCCTGCGCTGCCTGCTGTTCCGCCTGCGCCTGCGCCGCATTTTGCTCAAGCAGTTTCTTTTCTTCTGCGAGCTTTAATTCTGTTGCCATACGCAGCGCCTGTTCGGCTTCCAGACGGGCCAGATGCTTGTCACGTGCTTCCTGCTCGAGCTTCGCTTTCGCCTGCAATTCCTCGGTTAATTTTTTCTCTGCCCGCAGTTTTTCCTGTACCAGATTCAGTGCTTTCTGCTCGGATTCCGCACGCAGACGCAAGGTTTTACCTAATTCTTCAGCTTCTGCAGCTTTCGCCTGTGCCGCGCTGGCCGCCTGTTTTTGCAATTCAGCGTGTTCCTGCATTTTTTGCAGACGGGTCTGCTCAGCCAGAATCAATGCCTGACGTGCGGCACGTGCCTCCGACTCTTGCTGCTGACGCGCCTGCAGTACGCTGACATGCTGACGGTCAGCATGAGCACGGGCAATCACTTGTTCTGCGGCGGCTTTTTCTGCCTCCAGTTTCTCCTGCGCTGCGCGTACAGCCTGTTTTTCCGCCTCGGTACGAACCTGCTCAGCGCGCGTCATTTCCATCGCTTGCTGCGATTTCAGCAATGCCAGTGCAGCGGCTTTACGTTGTACTTCCTTTTGAATTTCTGCTTGTTCCAGCGCGCTCAGTTCAGCCTGATTCGCTGCTTCCAGCGCCAGTCTTTGTTCACGCTCAGCCTGCTCTTTTGCCGCGGCAATGGCTTTCATTTCCTCTTCGGCGCGTTGCTTGGCTTCTAATTCCAGTTGAGCAGCCTGCTCCAGCGCCAGCTTTTCCTCTGCCGTTTTCAGCATTTGCTGTACCGCCTCGGCACGACGACGCTCAGCCTCCAGTTTCTCATCGAGTAATTCCATCGCTTTCGCCTCATCCTGAGCAAGTTGCTGCTGAACGCGCAACAGTTCGCTGACATCCTTACTCTTTTTGACTGTTGCTTCCGCCATTTTTTGCTGCAATTCCGCTTGCTCGATCGCTTTTTCGAGTGCGATTTTTTCGGCCACGTATTCTGCTTCCTGCGCGACGCGTGCCGCGCGCTCAGCTGCTTCCTGCATACGCAGCAACTCTGCATGGGCTTCGTCCGCTTTGGCACGGGCTTCTGCTTCTTCTGCTTTCTGACGCTCTGCCTGCAGTTTTGCGTCAAGCGCGTTAGCTGCTTTTTGCTCTGCTTCTGCACGACGTTTTTCTGCTGCCAGCAATTCTTCTGCCTTTTTCGCCTTCAGTTCGGCTGCAGCACTGGCGCGCTTGAGTAACTCTGCCTGAAACGCACTGGCGCTCAGCGCCTGCTGTTCAGCATCAGCCTGCTCACGGGCAGCTTGCACCGCGACACGTTCAATTTCCATGCGTTCTTTTGCCAGCTTGGCAGCGCGCTGTTCTTCCGCTGCACGCTGACGGGCGACTTCAGTTGCTTCCTGTTCAGCGATACGGCGCTGACGCGCCTCTTCGGAGGCTTCTGCTTCCGCTTGCAGACGAGCGCGTGTCTGTGCATCCGCCTGTTGTTCACTCTCAATGCGATGCATCGCCGTCGATTGCAATTCGCGTTCTGCGCGGATACGGGACTCGGTCACCTGGCGGATTTTATCTTCTGCTTCACGGCGTGCTTGCGCAGTTGCAGTCGCGATCATTTCTGCCTGTTCGCGTTTTGAGGCTGCAGCATACAATTCCTGCTCAGCCTGCATACGCATCTGAATCGCTTCAGCAGCACGGCGTTCGGACTCCATGCGGGCCTGTGCAATCGCTTCCTGTTCCTGTTCAATCGCCACGCGTGCCAGCGCATCTTCACGGGCACGGACTTCGACCGGAGCACGGTTGATCGCACATTCCAGCGCCATCGCTTCAGCCTGATCACGCTCTTTACTTGCCTGCAGTGTTTCGCTGCGCACCTTGAGCAACATTTCTGCAGTTTCACGCGCTTCACGTTCACGCTTTTCACGTTCGCGTGCCAGTTCCGCAATACGGGCATCTGCTCGGGCGCGCTCAACGGCTTGCTGACGCGCACTTTCAGAGGCGGCAAAACGCTCTGCTGCCCAATTTTTGGCCGCTTCTGTCTGTTTGCTTAATTCACTGACTGTCGCCTGTGCTTTAGCCGTAATTTCAGATTCAGCCTTGAACTGCATTTCGGCACGTGCTCTGGCTTCCTGCTCTATCTTCAGACGTTGCTCAGATTGCGCACGGGCACGGCTTTCCATCTGGGAACGCTCTTGTAATTCACGTGCTTCCTGTTCATTCGCCGCAATCCTGGCGGCAGCTGCGGCCTGCGATTGCTTTTCAGCGAGCAATCTGGCACGGCTGGCTTCTGCAGCTTCCTGTTCCAGCTGTAATTTTTTCTGCGCCAGTTCGGCGGCTTCGGCTTCTGCCTGCGCGCGGGCTTCTGCCATCGCACGCGCCTGCGCCTCGGCTTTCAGACGGGTTTCAGAGGCTACGGTGGCGCGGGCTTCCGCTTCAACACGGGCAATCGCCTCGCGTATGCCTTTGACGTCGATACGGGAATTCGACTCCAGATCATCAGGAGAAGATAAAAAATCTTCTTTCTGATCCATACGCTGATCAAGGGAGAAATTCCCTAAAGAAAATTTATTTAATAATGACTGATTGCTGTCCATTCTTCACTCCTGAGATAGTAGTCGTCCCCTAAAGTCGCTGGCCTGGCGGCTCCGGAACTTCTTAACCTGAATTATCAATCAAGAAAAATCAAACAATTGCCGGAGTAAAGCCAGAAAAACCCTTCTATTCCCGTTTATTCACGAATGAACGTCTCCCCTAAAACGACGCAGGGACGTAAAATAGCGGTCACACCAAAATAAGCTGGAGAAATACCTTGAATGAATTAGTGACTGAAATAAAACATCCGTTAGTGCAGCACAAACTGTCGCTGATGCGCAGTAAAGATACGCCAACGGATAATTTCCGCCGCCTGCTGCGCGAGATCAGCCAGATGCTGGCATACGAAGTCACACGTGATCTGCCTATCGAATTCACCCGTATCGAAACTCCGATTCAGGTCATTGATGCACCGATGATCAGCGGCAAAAAACTTTGCGTGATCTCTGTGCTGCGGGCCGGTAACGGCATACTGGATGGCATGCTGGATCTGCTGCCGAATGCGCGCGTTGGTCATATTGGTCTGTATCGTGACCCGGAAACGCTGGAACCGGTTGAGTACTACTACAAAGTGCCGGAAGATATCGCTGACCGTCTGGTGATCGTGGTTGATCCTATGCTGGCCACCGGTAACTCTGCCGCTGCCGCAATCACCCGCCTGAAGCAGGGCGGTGCGAAGTCGATTAAATTTGTCTGCCTGCTGGCCGCACCGGAAGGCATCAAGGTTATGCAAAATGCGCATCCTGATGTGCCTATCATTACCGCATCCATCGATCAATGTCTGAACGATCATGGTTATATCGTCCCGGGCTTGGGCGATGCTGGTGACCGCCTGTTCGGCACCAAATAAATTCAAGCGAATCGCCCCGGCAGCCTCACAGCGCCGGGGCTTTTTTGTTTCTGTTTTCAGAATGATGTATCTCTTTCCCTGCACTGAATATGACAACGACCGCCAGTTTCATTCCAGCTTCCAAATTACCCGAAGTCGGCACCACGATTTTTTCAGTGATGTCTGCACTTGCCGCTGAGAAAAAAGCCGTGAATCTGGGACAAGGGTTTCCGGATTTCGATTGCGACCCCACGCTGCCAGCAGCAGTCGCCCGCGCCATGACTGACGGGCACAATCAATATCCGCCGATGCCGGGTGTTGCTGTATTCAGAGAGCAGATCGCGGCTAAAATCGCGGCGATTTACGGTTACCAATATGATCCCGCCAGCGAAATCACCGTCACTGCCGGGGCCACGCAAGGCATACTGACTATCTTGCTGGCCTGCGTGCATGCGGGCGATGAAGTGAGTGTGATCGAACCTGCGTATGACAGCTATGTGCCATCCATCAGACTCGCCGGTGGCGTGCCTGTTTTCGTCAGCATGGAATTAGGCGAGCATGGCTACAGCATACCGTGGGACAAAGTCCGCGCCAGCATCACCGGCAAAACCCGGCTGATCATGCTCAATTCGCCGCACAATCCTACCGGCTCTGTGCTGAGCGCCAGCGATATCGCGGCATTGACCGATATTGTGCGTGACACCCGCATCCTCATTGCCTCAGATGAGGTATATGAACACATGGTCTATGACGGGCAACGCCACGAATCACTCGCGCGCCACCCGGAACTGGCGCAGCGCAGCTACATCATCTCCAGTTTTGGTAAAACCTATCATGTGACCGGCTGGAAAGTCGGCTATGTCGTCGCCCCGGCGGCGCTGATGGCAGAATTCCGCAAGGTGCACCAGTTCAATGTCTTCACCGTGAATACGCCTATGCAGGTTGGATTAGCGCAGTACATGGCGAATCCCGCGCCGTATCTGGAATTGCCCGCGTTTTACCAACGTAAGCGCGACCTGTTCCGCGATGGCCTCGCGCATTCCCGCTTTCGCCTGTTGCCATGTGCGGGCACGTATTTTCAAAGTGTGGATTACAGCGCGATTTCAGATTTACCGGAACTCGATTTTGCGCGCTGGCTGACCAGTGAAATCGGCGTTGCGGCAATTCCCGTATCGGCTTTTTATCAGCAGGCAAAAGAATCCGGCGTGGTGCGCTTTTGTTTTGCCAAACAGGACGCGACACTGGAAACGGCGATTGCAAGGCTGGCGGCACTGTAACGCCGAACGACAATGACCGATCAGCCGCGACATTACAGTCCAGCTTAATTATCGTCTTTTGCCGATGCCGCTTGCTGTGCCGCCATTGCACGCAATTTGTCTTTTTTACTCGGGCGTTTACCTTTTACGCCACCATTCACATCAGGCACGCGCTCACTGACAGCAACCGGCAAAGCGCTTACTTCAAAACCCGGGATCGATTCCAGCTCCAGACGCAAACCATGCTTACGCGCGATCAGCGCAAAATGAGCGGCAGATTCCGGCGTCACAAAGTTATACGCCAGCCCGCTGAGACCAGCACGGCCGGTACGGCCTATGCGATGAATATAATCATCGCTGGAACGCGGCAAATCATAATTCACCACCACTGGCAACTGCGCGATGTCGATGCCACGCGCAGCAACATCGGTTGCCACCACTACTTTCAGGCGCGACGCCTTGAAATCGGCCAGCACTTGTTCGCGCTTGCCCTGCGTCAGCTCGCCATGAAATGGTTCCGCTGCAATATGCGCACGACGCAATTTCACCGCCACCAGCTCCGCCGCATACTTGGTCGCGACAAACACCAGCACCCGCGGCCATTTCTCACTGGTCAGCAGATGCCGCAATAATTGGGTACGGCGAGGCGCATCAACACGGATGGCCCGTTGTGTGATATCCGGCTTACCGGCGTCAGTGACTGCTATGCGGATACGTTGCAGTTGCGGGCTGATACGCGCCGCCAGACTTTCCACTTCCGGCGCAAACGTCGCAGAGAATAATAAATTCTGACGCTGTGCCGGCAACATTGCCACAATGCGGTTTAACTCATCGGCAAAGCCCAGCTCCAGCAAGCGGTCGGCCTCGTCCAGCACCAGCGTATTCACGCGTGCCAATGACAAGGCATTGTGATCGATCAGATCCAGCAAACGCCCCGGCGTCGCGATCACGATGTCGGCACCGCCACGTAAATGCAGCATTTGCGGATTAATCGAGACACCACCAAACACCACTGCCAATTTGGCAGCCGGTGCAGCCGATTTACACAGACTGCTCAGCGTGGTGCCCACTTGCGCGGCCAGCTCGCGGGTCGGCACCAGAATCAACACCTGCACAGCCCGCGGACGCGCCGCCGTCAGCACCAGATTTTGTAAGAGCGGCGCACAGAAGGCGATGGTTTTTCCGGAGCCGGTCTGCGCCTCGGCAATCACATCTTTGCCTTGCAAGATCACAGGAATCGCGGCGGCCTGCACGGCAGTCGCTTCGGTATAACTACGGTCGCGCAAGGCGCTCAGAAGTGAGGCCGTGAGGCCCAGGCTGGAAAATGACATGAATAAAGCTTTGCTGAAAGATGGTCGGCACTATACCGTATTCTGAGGGTGAGAAAGTAAATGGGGCGATGCACACACGATTTAGAGCATGATAGCCCGACAAATGAGGCTAAAAATACTGGGGGGGAGTATATTTAGAAGCCCAGCATTCACGCTGAGAATAAGGTGAAAATGCCATATACTCCCCTTTTTTTAACACTTTTACGGTCCCAAAGCGATCTGGGGAGTGTCGCCACTGGTTGTGGCGACGAGCGGTGGAGTGAGAATTAATCGACTTGTTTGCGGGCTTGTTCGCGGTCTTTTTCGATCACGCGGATCTGGCGTTGTACGGCTTTGGCTTCGATAGACATGCGTTGCAGCGTTGGCAGGTAACGGCGGCGCTGCACTTTAATGTCTTGCAGGCAGTCATTGACAAAGAAAATGTCATAACAATGGCGCTCTGATGCCTGATACCAGGTTTGCAGGCGGCGTTGCAGCGCTTCGCTTTCGGCGATGACGGCATCAGCGACTTCGTTGGTTTGTATGCTGTTGACCGGATAGCGCGCGTCCATGTCCTGCACAAGCTGGGCGATGCTGGCGAGTTCTGCTTTTTCCTGATCAGCCGCAGTATCAGCATGTGCCACGCTGATGTACGTCAGCAGCAGGCTGGAAGCAAATAAGTGTGAGAGAAATTTCATCAGGCTAGGTTATCGGCAAGTTGGCGTTGATCAGCTTCCATGTATTCTTTGGACTGCATTTCTATGATGCGTGAGACGGTACGGTGAAACTCGTTCGAGAGTGTGCCCTTAGTATACAGCTCTTCGGGCGCAACTTCGGCGGACATAATCAGTTTGACCTTGTTATCGTAAAACACGTCGATCAGCCAGGTGAACCGCCGCGCCTCTGAGGACATGGCAGCGGACATGCACGGAATAGAAGACAAAATTACGGTATGAAAGCGGCTGGCGATTTCGAGGTAATCGTTCTGTGAACGCGGGCCGCCACACAGCGTATGAAAATCAAACCAGATCACGCCACCGGCACGGCGCAGTGCTTTTAGTGTACGACCTTCGATATCGACATGCGGGTCTTCGTCTTTGGTATCAGCAATACGGGAAAACGTATCGCGCAGCGCTTTATCGGTCGCGGCTGAGAGTGGCGTCAGATACGCCTGCACTTGTTCCAGCGCACGTTTGCGGTAATCATTACCGGAATCGACGTTCATCACATCGAGCTTTTCTTTGAGTAAGGCAATCGTCGGCAGCATGCGGTCACGATGCAGGCCCTCTGGATACAACAGATCGGGCTGATAATTGGATGTCATGACAAACGACACGCCGTTATCAAACAAGGCTTTGAGCAGGTTGTACAGCAGCATCGCATCCGCAACGTCGGACACATGGAACTCATCAAAACAGATCAGGCGGTATTTTTTCGCGATGCGTTTCGCGACTTCATCCAGCGGATCTGCAACGCCTTTGAGTTCGTCTAACTGACGATGCACGGCGCGCATGAATTCGTGAAAATGCAGACGGGTTTTACGTACGACAGGGACGACGGAATAAAAACTGTCCATCAGAAACGACTTGCCGCGCCCTACTCCGCCCCACATATAAACGCCGCGCGGTACTTCAGGACGTGTGATAAGACGGGTCAGTTTATTGGCACGCTTGCCTTTGTACAGCACCCATTCTTCATAGGCTTGCTGCAGGCGATCAACGGCGCGTTTCTGCGCTTCATCGGCTTTAAATCCACGCTGGGTCAGCGCTTCGTCGTAAAACTGTTGTACATCCATAGTCTGTTTTTTCAAGCTGTTTCCTCACGTATTTTGTGCGGTACGCATCGATGCCATCATTCATCCGTGCGTTGATTCATGCTGATTCACATTGAGTCAGATTGACTCGCACTGACAACCGAAACCACTTCGTCTGCCGGTCAGAAAAATACGGAACCCGTCTGGCTGGTCGTTGACCGCCGGTAACGCCAACCACACGCGTAGACACAGCGGATAGAGCAATAATAAAAATGGACGAGTATACGACTCGTCCATTTTTATCGTAGTGCAGATGACGTATCGATCAGAAGTTGAGCGAACGTTTATCTACTGCCAGCGCGGCTTCTTTTGTCGCTTCCGACAAAGAAGGATGGGCGTGGCAAATACGCGCGATATCTTCAGAAGACGCACGGAATTCCATTGCGACCACCGCTTCAGAGATCAATTCTGAAGCCATAGGGCCAACGATGTGTACGCCGAGGATTTCATCGGTCGTTGCATCGGCGAGGAATTTAACCATACCGGAAGTATCGCCCAGTGCGCGTGCGCGGCCATTCGCCATGAATGGGAAAGTACCGGCTTTGTACGCAACGCCATCGGCTTTCAATTGCTGTTCGGTACGACCTACCCACGCGATTTCAGGGGATGTGTAAATCACCCAAGGAATCGTATTGAAGTTCACGTGACCGTGTTGGCCAGCGATACGTTCTGCAACGGCAACGCCTTCTTCTTCCGCTTTGTGCGCGAGCATAGGGCCGCGTACCACGTCACCCACCGCCCAGACGTTAGGCAGATTGGTTTTGCAATCGCCGTCCACCGCGATGAAGCCACGTTCATCGAGGGCCAGACCAACGCCTTCGGCGTTCAGGCCGTTGGTGTTTGGTGTGCGGCCGATAGAAATGATCAGCTTGTCGAACACAGCTTTGTGTTCTGCGCCTTTGTCATCTGTGTAGTTGACGGTCACGTCTTTACCGCTGTTGACGATCTCGCCGATTTTCACGCCGAGGTTGATTTTCAGGCCTTGTTTGTCGAACAGTTTTTTCGCTTCTTTAGCGATTTGTTCGTCCACTGCGCCGAGGAAAGTTGGCAATGCTTCGAGTACGGTGACTTCAGCACCGAGACGACGCCATACGCTGCCCATTTCCAGACCGATCACGCCTGCACCGATCACGCCAAGTTTTTTCGGTACTTCTGGAATATTCAGTGCGCCTTCGTTAGACAAAATTGTCTTTTCATCGAACGGAGCTGCTGGCAATGCGCGTGCATTGGAACCTGTTGCCACGATGATGTGCTTACCAGTAATGCTTTCTTCTGTTTTACCGGCCACCTTGATTTCGTAACCAGCCGCGTCGGCTTTCACGAAAGAGCCATGACCGTGGAAGAAAGTGACTTTATTCTTTTTGAACAGGTACAGAATACCGTCGTTGTTTTGTTTAACGATGGTGTTTTTACGTCCCAGCATTTTTGCGACATCCATACCCAGACCGGATACCGAAATACCGTGGTCAGCAAATGCGTGACCTGCGTGTTCAAAGTGTTCGGATGATTGCAGCAGGGCTTTAGATGGAATGCAACCAACGTTGGTGCAGGTACCGCCCGGTGCCGGGCCGCCTTTATCGTTACTCCAGGCATCGATACACGCAGTAGAAAAACCGAGTTGTGCAGCACGGATTGCTGCGATATAGCCGCCAGGGCCGCCGCCGATTACGACGACATCAAATTGTTTGCTCATGGATTTATCCTGATTTCTGATTGTTTCTGATTACGCGTGAGGAAAAGACATACGGTGAACAGGCGGATTCACTCTTCTTCCGGCACAAAAATCCACGCTAAGACATAAGCGACCAGACCTGCACCGAAATAACAAGTGAAAAAGACAAACAACAAACGCCATATCCATGATTCCAGGCCGGTGAACTTGCCTAAACCACCGCAAATACCGCCCAGCCACCGATCAGTATTTGAACGACGGAAGCGGTTCAGCTGGTTCAGAGAATCATCGATACCGGAAAAAGAATTGCTATTTGCATTCTGAGCGGAAGCTCCGCTTCCAACAGAAGACAGGAGCTTCGCCTTGGCTTGCGCGAACTCTGCATCAGTCAGTGCTCCTGCCTGATGCAGTTCATGCAGACGTTTGATTTCGTCAGCGATGTTCACGACGATGGCCTCTTACAGATCCAGCAACAGGCGTGATGGATCTTCCAGCGCGTCTTTCATCGCAACCAGCGCCAACACTGCTTCACGGCCGTCGATGATGCGGTGATCGTAAGACATCGCCAGATAGTTCATCGGACGAATCACGATCTGACCATTTTCAACCACTGCGCGGTCTTTGGTTGCATGCACACCCAGAATCGCAGATTGTGGTGGGTTGATGATCGGTGTCGACAACATAGAACCGAAAGTACCGCCATTAGAAATGGAGAATGTACCGCCAGTCAGGTCGTCCAGAGTCAACTTACCATCTTTCGCTTTGGCACCGAATTCACCGATTTTCTTTTCAATTTCAGCGATCGACATCTGATCAGCATTACGCAGAATAGGCACGACCAGACCACGTGGCGAACCAACTGCAATACCGATATCAAAGTAGCCGTGATAAACGATGTCGTTACCGTCAACGGACGCGTTGATGATAGGATATTTTTTCAGCGCTGCAACAGCTGCTTTGACAAAGAACGACATGAAACCCAGTTTCACACCGTGTTCTTTTTCAAATTTATCTTTGTACTTATTGCGCAATTCCATGACTGGCGCCATGTTAACTTCATTGAATGTCGTCAGAATTGCATTAGTGGATTGCGATTGCACCAGACGCTCAGCGATACGTGCACGCAGACGGCTCATAGGAACGCGTTCTTCAGGGCGGTCACCTAGGTTCACAGCAGCAGGTGCATTCACTTGTTGCAATGCCGGTTTCGTTGCCGCAGGCGCAGCCAGTGGCGCAACAGCTGGAACCGCTTTGCCAGCAACAGCTGCCAGTGCATCACCTTTAGTGACGCGACCATCTTTACCTGAGCCATCAACCTGGCCAGCAGACAAACCGTTTTCAGCCAGGATTTTTGCAGCTGCCGGCATAGCAACGCCCGCCGATGATTTTGCATCAGCAGATGCAGCAACTGCAGGTGCTGCGGCGACCGCCGCTGGTGCAGCTGCAGGCGCTGCAACTGTTCCGGCGCTCGCTGCTGTATCAAGGATCGCGATCACTTCACCAGCAACAACTGTGCTGCCATCACCCTTGATGATTTGTGTGATCACACCAGCGTCAGGTGCTGGCAATTCCAGAACAACCTTATCTGTCTCAACGTCGATCAGATTTTCATCGCGCGCAACGGATTCACCTACTTTTTTATGCCATGTCAGCAAAGTCGCTTCAGCGACGGACTCTGATAATTGAGGAACTTTAACTTCGATAATTGCCATTTTTTACTCTCCGATTCGGGTAGCCAGACACGGCACCAGCTTCTGGTGCCGTGCCGCGTCATTATTTAGTCAGGACAAAGCCCTTGAGTTTGGAAAATGCCGTTTCCAGCAATGCTTTTTGCTGTGCATAGTGCTTGTCGTAGTAACCGACCGCTGGCGATGCACTCGCTGGACGACCTGCGTAAGCAAGTTTCTGACCTTCTTCCAGACTTTCAAAAATATTGTGCTGGATCTGGAACCATGGACCTTGATTTTGCGGTTCATCCTGCGCCCAGACCAACTCAGCCATGTTAGGGAATTTTTTCAATTCCGCAGCGAAGCTCTTATGTGGGAATGGATACAACTGCTCAACACGGATGATCGCAGTATCTGTCTGCGCGCGCTCTTTACGAGCATTCACCAGATCGTAGTACACCTTACCGGAGCAAGCGATAACGCGTTTTACTTTTTTCGCGTCAATCGTTTCATCGACTTCACCAATCACGGTATGGAAGCTGCCTTTTGCCAGCTCAGACAATGGCGAACCTGCATCTTTATTACGCAACAAAGATTTCGGTGTCATGATCACGAGTGGCTTGCGGAACTGACGAATCATCTGACGGCGCAGCAGATGGAAAATCTGCGCCGCAGTTGTCGGCTGAACCACTTGCATATTGTTATCTGCGCATAATTGCAGGAAACGTTCAGGACGAGCGGATGAGTGCTCAGGACCCTGACCTTCGTAACCATGTGGCAGCATCATTACCAGACCGCAGGCACGACCCCACTTCACTTCACCGGAACTGATGAACTGATCGATTACTACCTGTGCACCGTTAGCGAAATCGCCGAACTGCGCTTCCCAGATAGTCAGCGTATTTGGTTCTGCTGTGGAGTAACCATATTCAAAGCCGAGTACAGCTTCTTCTGACAAAACAGAGTCGATAACAGTAAATGGTGCCTGTTTATCAGAGATATTTTGCAGAGGGATGTAGGTACCGGCATCCCAGCGTTCACGCTTCTGATCATGCAGAACGGCATGACGGTGAACGAAAGTACCACGACCAGCATCCTGACCTGTCAGACGAATTGCGTAACCGGAGGACAGCAGAGAAGCGTAGGCAAGATGTTCACCCATACCCCAGTCCAGATTCATTTCACCGCGCCCCATCGCAGCACGGTCACCGAGAACTTTTTCTACCAGGCTATGTGGCTTAAAGCCTTCCGGTACGACAGTAATACGCTCTGCCAGACGTTTCAGCTCTGTTACCGGCACAGCAGTGTCAGCAGCATCTGTCCACTTGCGATTCAGGAAAGGAATCCAGTCAACTGCGTATTTGTTTTTGAAGTTAGAAATGACCGGATCATGGGTATGCTTACCTGCATCCATCGCATCACGGAATTCCTTGACCATCTGATCGCCGGTGTCCGCAGAAATCGTACCCTGTGCAGCCAGTTTATCTGCATACAATTTACGTGTACCAGGATGCTGTCCGATTTTTTTGTACATCAGCGGCTGCGTCAATGCTGGCGTATCTTGCTCATTGTGGCCCAGTTTACGGTAGCAGATGATATCAACAACGACGTCTTTCTTGAATTCCATACGGTAATCAAGAGCAATCTGCGTTGCCAGAACAACGGCTTCCGGATCGTCCGCATTCACGTGTAACACCGGAGCTTCAATCATCTTGACGACATCAGAGCAATACAGTGTGGAACGGGAATCACGTGGATCAGATGTCGTGAAACCGATCTGGTTGTTAATGACGATGTGCACCGTACCACCGGTACCGTAGCCACGTGTCTGCGCCAGATTCAAGGTTTCCATCACAACGCCCTGCCCTGCGAAAGCGGCATCACCATGCACCAGAATAGGTAACACTTGTGAGCCATCTTTGTCGCCGCGGCGATCCATACGCGCTTTGACAGAACCTTCAACCACAGGATTAACGATCTCGAGGTGAGAAGGATTAAATGCCAGAGACAAGTGAACCGGACCACCTGGAGTAGAGATATCGGATGAGAAACCCTGGTGGTATTTCACGTCACCTGCAGGCAAGTCGTCACCGTGTTTGCCCTCAAATTCAGCAAACAGATCCTGCGGCATTTTACCTAAAGTATTCACCAGAACGTTCAGACGGCCGCGATGCGCCATACCGATAACGATTTCTTCAACACCGCGCTCACCGGCGCGCTGAATTGTTTCATCAATCGACGCAATGAAACTCTCACCGCCCTCGAGCGAGAAACGTTTCTGACCAACATATTTAGTATGAAGATAGCGTTCCAGGCCTTCGGCTGCGGTCAGACGGTCAAGAATATGTTTTTTCTTTTCCGGAGTAAAAGAAGGTGTGGAACGGATAGATTCGAGTTTTTGCTGTATCCAGCGCTTTTCAGCCGGATCACTGATATACATGAATTCTGCACCGATGGAACGGCAGTATGTATCACGCAGGAAATTAATCAGATCACGCAAAGAGGCAGATTCAGGTCCGAAGTAAGTATTCGAGATATTGAACTTGATGTCCATGTCGGCATCAGTGAAGCCGTAGAAACTCGGATCCAGCTCAGGAATATTCGGACGTTCCTGACGCTGCAAAGGATCAAGGTTTGCCCAGTGACTTCCCAGAAAGCGATATGCAGCGATCAGCTGCTGCGCGAAAACGCGCTTACGTCCCATATCGGCATCAGCGTTAGCGCTGACAGCGCGAATCGGTCCGTGTTTTGCACGTTCGGCAAAAGAAGCAATCACAGGTGCATGAGCAACGTCAGGCTTACTGGAGCCATCAACTGCAGGCACGTGTTGCATGGCGTCGAAATACGCACGCCAGTTTTCAGGAACGGAACCGGGATTATTCAGATACGCTTCGTAAAGCTCTTCTACATACGGCGCGTTGCCGCCGAACAAATACGAATTAGCGTTATATTGTTGCATCATCTTGCTCACCTTTCTTCGCGTTTCGCGAGATTAGCGGGTTAACTAACCTTCCGCGACACGGCCTGACCGGTTAGCGGATTGCACATCAAGTTGTGGGGAAGGGCTTGTTTCAAACTATTTTCGTATCGGAGTCAAAACGCACATCAATCTCAATATGTTTTTTGATTCCAAAACGAAAAAACATCTAAAATTTACATTCGAGCCGAAGCATAGCATATTTAGCGAATAAAAAAAAAGCGAGCCACAAAGACTCGCTTTTTTCGATGCTGCAGTGCGATACCCAGCTATCGCGAATTAACGCTTATCGATAGCAGGAACATCACGTTTTGCTGCGCCAACAAACAATTGACGTGGGCGGCCAATTTTTTGTTCAGGATCAGAAATCATTTCTTTCCATTGAGCGATCCAGCCAACGGTACGTGCCAGCGCGAAGATGCCTGTGAACAGTGCAGTCGGGATACCCAGTGCGCGCTGTACGATACCGGAGTAGAAGTCAACGTTAGGGTACAGTTTACGGCTGACGAAGTATTCATCTTCCAGTGCGATTTTTTCCAACGCCATTGCCAGCTTGAACAATGGATCATCCTGCAGACCCAGTTCTTGCAACACTTCATAGCAAGTTTCACGCATCAGTTTCGCACGTGGATCGTAGTTTTTATAAACACGGTGACCAAAGCCCATCAGCTTAACGCCGGAGTTTTTGTCTTTTACCTGAGCGATGAACTGAGGAATATTATCTACGGTGCCGATTTCTTCGAGCATACTCAGCGCAGCTTCATTCGCACCACCGTGAGCAGGGCCCCACAAGCAAGCGATACCAGCTGCGATACATGCAAATGGATTGGCGCCGGAAGAGCCAGCCAGACGCACTGTCGATGTTGACGCATTTTGTTCGTGATCTGCATGCAAAATCAGGATACGATCCAAAGCACGAACCAGAACTTCGTTAACTTTGTATTCGGCGCATGGTGTCGAGAACATCATGTGCATGAAGTTAGCGCTATAAGACAAGTCATTACGTGGATAAACGAAAGGCTGACCGATAGAATATTTATACGCCATCGCTACGAGCGTTGGCATTTTCGCGATCAGACGTATCGCTGACACTTCACGGTGATGAGGATCGTTAATATCCAGAGAATCGTGATAGAACGAAGACAATGCACCAACCGTACCAACCAGCACAGACATCGGATGTGCATCACGGCGGAAGCCACGGAAGAAGAACTGCATCTGTTCGTGAACCATCGTGTGATTAGTCACGGTGGCGACAAATTTTGCTTTTTCTTCTGCCGTCGGCAATTCACCATTCAACAACAAATAGCAAGTTTCAAGAAAATCACCGCCATTAACCGCTAACTGCTCAATCGGATAGCCGCGGTACAGCAACTCACCTTTATCACCATCAATATAGGTGATCGAAGAATTACATGCCGCAGTCGACATGAAACCCGGATCATAAGTGAACATACCGGTAGAGCCATACAACTTACGGATGTCTATAACATCAGGACCAATCGATCCCTTGTAAATCGGCATATCCAGTGATGGCGAGCCATCAGAGAATGAGAGGGTTGCTTTTGTTTCAGAATTAGTCATGGCTCTTCCTTCAGATAAGAGGTGAGTCGTTAATCAAAAAAACACAAAAAAAATCATTTCCAGTCAGGCAATCCGCAGACGAGAGAGCAAAGCGTGAACATGTGGCAAATCCACTTCTGCTTCCGGCTCTTTCTTCGCCATTATCAAGTCCATCAGGACACTGTCTGACAATTCCATCAGGCGACTGAAGGCATCCACCTCTTCGTCACTTAATGACTCTTCATTGAGATCCAGAAACCGCGTCAGTATCAGATCGTTTTCCAACAATCCTCGCCTTGCACGCCAGCGCAGACGGGCGCGCTTCACCGGATCACTTTGATGAGAATTTTCTGCAAGCTCAGACATAGTTACTTTCTCTTTTAATGCTTCCATTTCATGCAGCTCTACGTAAAAACTGCATGAAATAGAAGCGGCGCCTGCAAGCGCCGCTTCAAATTGATCAGACTGCGCGACGAACCATTAATTCTTTGATTTTGCCGATAGCACGGGTCGGATTCAGACCTTTAGGGCAAACATCAACACAGTTCATGATTGTGTGACAACGGAACAAACGATATGGATCTTCCAGATTATCCAGACGCTGCGCTGTCGCCTCGTCACGGGAATCTGCAATAAACCGGTAAGCCTGCAACAAACCAGCTGGTCCGACGAATTTATCCGGATTCCACCAAAATGAAGGACAGGAAGTGGAGCAGCAAGCACAGAGAATACACTCGTACAAGCCATCCAGCTCTTCGCGTTCTTCAGGCGACTGCAGACGTTCTTTTTCCGGAGGAATAGAATCGTTAATCAGATATGGCTTGATGGAATTGTATTGTTTGAAAAATTGCGTCATATCCACGATCAGATCACGGATTACCGGCAAACCTGGCAAAGGACGCAAAACGATAGGCTCAGACAACTCGTTCAGGTTGGTGGTGCAAGCCAGACCGTTTTTGCCATTAATGTTCATCGCATCGGAACCGCAAACACCCTCGCGGCATGAGCGACGCAACGCCAACGAATCATCCACATCCGCTTTGATACGCTGCAGAGCATCCAGCAACATTTTGTCGGTATCTTGCAATTCGACTGTCAGATCCTGCATGTAAGGCTTTGCGTCCTTATCAGGGTCATAGCGATAAATTTTAAATTTCAGTGTACGTGCCATAGTGATATCTCTTTAGAATGTACGAGCTTTTGGCTTGAAGGTTTCAACGGTCAGAGGCTTAGTCACGACTGGTTTGTAATCCAGACGATTGCCTTCTGAATACCAGAGGGTATGCTTCATCCAGTTATCATCATCACGTTTTTCATAATCACGGTGAGCATGCGCGCCACGCGATTCTTTACGTGCATTCGCTGATGTGATGGTCGCTTTCGCAGTCTCGATCAGATTATCCAATTCCAGCGCCTCTACACGGGCTGTATTAAACACTTTGGATTTATCTTTAAACGACACATGCTTACGGCGCTCATCAAGCTCCATAATTTCTTTGTAACCTTCTTGCAGCAACTCATCCGTACGGAACACGCCGCAATGCTGCTGCATCGTTTTACGGATCGCATTTGCCACATCCTGAACACGCTCAGAACCAGTGGAATTTTCGATGCGCGACAAGCGCTCCAATGCCAGATCAGCAGCATCGGCAGGCAGATCTTTATTGCTGCGTGCTTTAAGATTGCTCGCAACGATGTGATTACCTGCAGCACGTCCGAAGACCAACAGATCAAGCAGCGAGTTTGTACCCAGACGATTTGCACCATGCACTGAAACGCAGGCACATTCACCGATCGCGTACAAGCCGTTGACAATTTCATTGCTGCCGTTTTTAGTCGTAACGACCTGACCGTGAATATTGGTCGGAATACCGCCCATCTGGTAGTGAATTGTTGGAACGACAGGAATAGGCTCTTTAGTTGCATCCACGTTCGCGAATTTATGTGCAATTTCGAGAATGGAAGGCAAACGTTTCTGAATGGTGTCAGCACCAATATGACGCAGATCCAGCATAACGTGATCTTTATTCGGACCACAGCCACGACCCTCTTTAATTTCCTGATCCATAGAACGGGAAACGAAGTCACGCGGAGCAAGATCTTTCAGTGTCGGCGCATAGCGTTCCATGAAACGCTCGCCCTGGCTATTCACCAGGATACCGCCCTCACCTCGCACCCCCTCAGTAATCAAGACACCCGCGCCTGACACACCGGTAGGATGGAACTGCCAGAACTCCATATCCTGCAAAGGCAGACCTGCACGCGCTGCCATACCCATACCGTCACCGGTATTAATAAATGCATTCGTTGAAGCAGCCCAGATACGGCCAGCACCGCCAGTAGCAAAAATCGTTTGCTTGGCTTCCAGCATCATCACTTCACCTGTTTCCATTTCCAGGGCAACGACACCAAGAACATCACCCTCTGCATCACGGATCAGGTCAATCGCCATCCACTCCACGAAGAAGTGCGTACGGGCACGGACATTACGCTGATACAGCGTATGCAACAATGCGTGACCAGTACGGTCTGCCGCAGCACAGGCGCGCTGAACTGGCTTTTCACCGAAATTTGCAGTGTGCCCACCGAACGGACGCTGATAAATCGTGCCGTCCGCATTGCGGTCAAATGGCATACCAAAGTGCTCAAGCTCATAGACCACTTTCGGTGCTTCGCGACACATGAATTCAATTGCATCCTGATCGCCGAGATAATCCCCGCCCTTGACGGTATCGAACATGTGCCAGAACCAGTTATCCTCAGACATATTACCCAGAGAAGCACCGATACCACCTTGCGCTGCAACCGTGTGAGAACGCGTTGGAAACACCTTAGAGAGCACCGCGACATTCAGACCAGCTTCAGCCAATTGCAACGAAGCACGCATGCCTGAACCACCAGCACCGACGATAACCGCATCAAAACGACGGGTAGGAATTGCGGATTTAATTGCAGCCACTTTTATACTCTCCACAAAATCTGTGCTGCATAACCAGCACTAGCAACGAGCCACAGAATAGTGGCAACCTGAAACACCAGACGGACAAACACGTTGTGAGTCACATAGTCCATCCAGACATCACGCATACCGACCCAGGCGTGATACAACAAGCAGATAACTACGGAGAACGTCGCCAACTTAAACCACTGATGAGCAAAAATTCCGGCCCAACCTTCATAAGTAAAATTACTGCCAGTCAGGAACATCACCAGCAAAAGAACCGTGTACGATGCCATGACAATCGCGGTAACGCGCTGCGCCAGCCAATCCCGCACACCGTAATGTGCACCTACAACGAGGCGCTTAGGGCCAATGTTGTTATTTGCCATTTAAAATACTCCAAACAATTTCAAGCCGATCAAGGCAGCCAAAGAAACACTGACGATCAACACGCTTAAAGCAGATTTACGCGCTGTATGCTTATCCAGACCGTAGTGAAGATCCATAATCAGATGACGCACGCCAGCACAAAAATGATGCAGGTAGGCCCAGACGAGTGCGAGAATAACCAACTTAACAAATACGCCGGAAGTAAAACGCTGCAACTCCGCGAACGACACCTCGGAAGTAACGCTCTTGTCCAACAAATACAGAATGAAGGGCAACAACAAGAACATCAGCATTCCACTAATGCGGTGCAAAATAGAAACCACACCCGCCAGAGGCAAGCGGTATCCAGTTGCATCTACCAGGCGCATCACTCCATAGCGCGGCCTGTTTTTCACTACTTCAGACATAAATAATCTCCCCATTAACTAGTCTGTACAAAAACCCTGCAATTTTCGCTCATTTTGGTGCATTGCACCAACAAAAATGATCGCATTCTGCAAAACTTCTCTATCTTAATACTAATTACAATTACGCGCTGGACCAACTCCGGCGCAAATCTCACAAAAAAACTAACTCAATTCATTCCGGTAATGGTGATTCTTGGTCAGATACAAACCGCGTCGCAACTCCACCGGTTTATCACCATAAGTAAAAGAAACGCGTTCAACATTCAGCAATGGCGTTCCCTTCTCCACATGCAGCAGATGTGCAGCGACGTCATCAGCACAGACAGCTCTGATCTGCTCAGACGCACGGATCATGTGAGTTCCGAATTCAGTCTCAAACAAACCGTACATCGGCCCCTTATATTCGTTCAGACGCTCTGCAGTCAGACCTTTGAAGATAGAACCCGGCAACCACAGATCATCCAGAATTGTCGGCACACCTGAAAATGACTGAACCCGGCGAATAAAGACCACGGAATCACCCGATTTAATTTCCAGCAAGCGCGCAACCTCCGCCGGCGCACGCAAACGACGGACTTCGATAATTTGATTTTCCGGATAATGTGGCACACCCTCGTCGGGCGCCAATCTGAGAAAACGAAACTGAGCCCTGGCCTCGTGATGAGTCGCGACAAAAGTGCCCTTCCCCTGGCGACGCACAACCAGGTTTTCAGCAGATAATTCATCGATTGCCTTACGCACAGTTCCCTGGCTGACCTTAAAACGACTCGCCAGCTCCATTTCACTCGGAATAAGCTCGCCCGGCTTCCACTCCCCGGATTGCAAACCCTGAGTGATCAATGCCTTGATTTGCTGATAAAGAGGACTAAAGGTTGGTGCCGCGCCGGCAACCGAACCAGCAACACCAGCACCGGAACTCATTGAGCTCCCCGGATAGATATTGGCATTTGGTGTGATAGAAGTCATAGTCTGCAATTTCACCACAAAAACACCCATCACGTCCACAAATAACTATTAAGTTATATGTCTTATATAAGACATAAGATAGTGATTGACATGGTAAAACATAGAGCCTACACTCGCGTCCGAGCGATTGAAACTGATAGCAATGAAGGCAGAAATCTAGCAAGCATCTACCAGGCAATATAGATCGAATGTCTGCAATGTAAACCGGAATCCACTTGAAAACGTGTAATTTTGGCTGACCAGCAGACAATTTCAGCGGTATCATTGAGTATTTTCCGTTGCGGGCAAGTTTAGCCGTAACATGTTTGAACATCGTTTTTCATACCACCTTTCGGAGATGCATCATGGCGAAATCCCCTATGCGCGTAGCTGTTACCGGCGCTGCCGGCCAAATCGGTTATTCCCTTCTGTTCCGTATCGCTAACGGCGATATGCTTGGCAAAGATCAGCCAGTCATTCTGCAATTACTGGAAATCCCTGACGAAAAAGCACAAAAAGCGCTGAAAGGCGTCATGATGGAAATCGATGACTGCGCATTCCCGCTGCTGGCCGGCATGACTGCTCACAGCGATCCAATGACTGCATTCAAAGATGCTGACGTTGCTCTGCTGGTTGGTGCTCGTCCACGTGGCCCAGGCATGGAACGTAAAGATCTGCTCGAAGCGAATGCGCAAATCTTTACAGTTCAGGGTAAAGCATTGGATGCTGTTGCATCACGCAACGTTAAAGTTCTGGTCGTTGGCAATCCTGCTAACACTAACGCATACATCGCAATGAAATCTGCTCCGAATCTGCCAGCGAAAAACTTCACAGCAATGTTACGTCTGGATCACAACCGTGCGTTGTCTCAAGTTGCTGCAAAAATCGGTAAGCCAGTTGCTGCGATTGAAAAACTCTGCGTATGGGGCAACCACTCGCCGACAATGTACGCCGACTACCGTTTTGCAACTGCTGACGGCGCATCCGTTAAAGATCTGATCAACGATCAGGTCTGGAACAAGGACGTATTCCTGCCAACAGTCGGCAAACGCGGCGCGGCAATCATTGAAGCACGCGGTCTGTCTTCAGCAGCATCGGCAGCAAACGCAGCGATCGATCACGTACGTGACTGGGTTCTGGGCACCAACGGCAAATGGACAACCATGGGCATTCCTTCCGATGGCTCTTATGGCATCCCTGAAGGCACCATGTTCGGCTTCCCTGTGACAACAGAAAACGGCGAATACAAAATCGTTCAAGGCCTGGAAATCGACGAATTCTCCCGCGAACGCATCAACATCACACTCAAAGAATTGCAAGAAGAGCGTGATGGCGTCAAACATCTGGTTGGCTGATGTGGTTAAGGCAGAGTTCACTTTAATGTGCGCTCTGCCTGCCAGCAATATACTGCCATAGTCTGATGCATCCTTCTCAAGCCTTATTTCGGGATCAGCTAACACCGGTATTCTTACCGGTTTGCGATCACTATGCAGGTTCAGAAAAGTTAATGCGTAAGTCTATGGCACTCCAGCAAACGCTTGGTGCAGTGTTTGACATCACGTTTGACTGCGAAGATGGTGCCGCAACCGGCAACGAAGCCGGACACTCACAACTGGTGGCAGATCTGCTGACCAGTCAGGAAAATCATTTCAACCGCATCGGCGTCAGAGTACACGACCTTAGCCATGCTGCGTTCGAACAGGATTTATCCATCATATTGCCCGCCGCAGCACATCGGCTGGCGTATGTCGTATTACCCAAAGTTGATTCAGCATCACAAGTAGCAGACGCGATAAAAAAAATAAATCTGTATGCCGAAAAAGCCGGCAGAAAGCATTTACCCGTTCACGTTCTGATTGAGTCGCACGAAGCACTAGCCAACGTCATGGCGATTGCCTCGATCCCGCAAGTTGAATGCCTGTCATTTGGAATCATGGATTTCGTTTCAGCCCATTTTGGTGCGATCCCCGCTTCTGCAATGCGCTCACCAGGACAATTTGAACACCCTTTAGTGGTTCGAGCAAAACTTGAAATAGCGGCAGCTTGCCATCGTTACGGAAAAGTACCATCACACAATGTAACAACTGAAATCAGGGACTCCAGTATCATCGTCAACGATGCGAAGCGAGCGAAAAATGATTTAGGTTACACGCGCATGTGGAGCATTCATCCGGACCAGATTCAGACCATCGTCACAACAATGACGCCGCAATATGATGAAGTTGCCGACGCAGCAGATATACTGATGGCCGCTCAACAAAAACAATGGGCGCCGATTCAGTTTCAAGGAAAATTGCATGACAGAGCCAGCTATCGTTACTACTGGACTGTCCTGAAACGTGCTGAATCAGGCGCAATTAATTTGCCAGCAATGGCGCAAGCATTACTCAAAGGAGACTAACTATGAATACCTTGTCACTCCGCATTGCAGGCTTGGTCTTTGCCGCCGGCTTTATCTTCTCGCCATTGGCAGCACACGCTGAGATCGCGAAAAACAAAGCAAAAGTGTCTTCAAAAGCAAGCAAGACCTCGACACATGCTGCCAAAGATGAAGAAGAAGCGGAACCTGACGTGCAATTGCACGCCAGCACTGATTACAAATGTGAGTTAGGTAATTCGCTGACAATGTACAGTAACGCAGAGGATCCACAGCATATCGCTATGCGCTGGAAAAAACGTCTGTACCGCCTGTCACGCGTAGAAACAACGACCGGTGCTAATCGCTTTGAAAATTCGAAAGCGGGTTTTGTCTGGATCGGCATTCCTGCGAAAGGATTGTTACTGGATTCCCGTAAAGGTCTGCAACTTGCAAACGAATGCAAGACTCAACAGCAGGTACTGGCTGAATCGTCAGCAAACGCCGATACTGCCGTACAGACTAAATAAATAATTTTAAGCTTCCCTGGTTCAAGTCCACGCCACCCAATGCAGACACACAACTGTGTATGTATCGGGTGACGTGGAATAGTAGTAAATGTGTTATTTGATCTTTGATTTTTGTAAATAAGGAACAGCCATGAGCCAAAATGCGTATCAAGATGCATTCAAAACCCTGAAAGATTTTAAAATTTCAGACACGAAGAAAGGCAAGTTCTTCTCTTTGCCTGCACTGGAAAAAACCTTGGACGTGAAAATTTCCCGTCTGCCAGTCTCCATTCGCGTGGTTCTGGAATCTGTTCTGCGTAACTGCGACGGTAAAAAAGTTACGGAAGAACACGTAAAACAACTCGCGAACTGGGCACCAACCGCAGCGCGCGTTGATGAAATTCCTTTCGTGGTGTCCCGCGTTGTTCTGCAAGACTTTACCGGCGTTCCACTGCTGGCTGATTTGGCAGCAATGCGTAACGTTGCTGCGGCTCAGGGCAAAAACCCTAAGAAAATCGAGCCGCTGGTACCAGTAGATCTGGTTGTTGACCACTCCGTACAAATCGACCATTTCCGCGAAAAGAAAGCGCTGGATCTGAACATGAAACTGGAATTCTCGCGTAACAACGAGCGCTATCAGTTCATGAAGTGGGGTATGCAGGCATTTGATACATTCGGCGTTGTGCCACCAGGCTTCGGTATCGTGCATCAGGTCAACCTTGAATACCTGGCTCGCGGCGTACACAAAGTCAAAGACGCGAAGAAAAACGAAGTTTACTACCCTGACACACTGGTAGGTACAGACTCTCACACGACTATGATCAACGGTATCGGCGTTGTCGGCTGGGGCGTGGGTGGTATCGAAGCAGAAGCCGGTATGCTGGGTCAGCCAGTCTACTTCCTGACGCCTGATGTTGTCGGTGTGAACCTGACTGGCGCATTGCGTGAAGGTGTGACTGCAACCGACCTGGTACTGACGATCACTGAATTGCTGCGTAAAGCAAAAGTCGTTGGTAAGTTCGTTGAATTCTTCGGCGAAGGCACACGCACATTGTCCCTGACAGACCGTGCGACGATCGCCAACATGGCACCGGAATATGGCGCAACCATGGGCTTCTTCCCGGTTGATGAAGCAACCATCGATTACTTCAAAGGTACAGGCCGTACTAAAGCAGAAATCGACGCATTCGAAGGCTATTTCAAAGCACAGAAAATGTTCGGTATTCCGAAAAAAGGCGACATCGATTACACCACTGAAATCTCACTCGATCTGTCGACAGTAGCTCCATCGCTGGCTGGCCCTAAACGCCCACAGGATCGTATTGAAATTGGTAACGTCAAATCGACTTTTGCTGATCTGTTCTCCAAACCTGTTGCAGAAAATGGCTTCAACAAGAATGCTGAAGACCTGGAAAAAGAGTACACGAATGCAGATGGTGTTAAAGTCAAAAACGGTGATGTTCTGATCGCTGCAATCACTTCCTGCACTAATACTTCAAACCCTAGCGTATTGCTGGCTGCCGGCTTGCTGGCGAAAAAAGCAGTTGAAGCAGGTCTGAAAGTTGCTCCGCATATCAAAACCTCGCTGGCGCCTGGTTCCCGCGTTGTGACGAAATATCTGGAAGCAGCCGGCCTGCTGCCGTACCTGGAAAAACTCGGTTTTGGCGTCACAGCCTACGGTTGCACCACTTGTATCGGTAATGCAGGTGATCTGACACCAGCAATGAACGAAGCTATTGTTGCGAATGACGTTGTTGCAGCGGCCGTATTGTCCGGTAACCGTAACTTTGAAGCACGTATTCACCCGAATATCCGCTCTAACTTCCTGGCATCTCCTCCGCTGGTCGTTGCTTACGCGATTGCTGGTAACGTCACTAAAGATCTGATGACAGAACCAGTTGGCCGCGTAAAAGGCAAAGACATTTTCCTGGGCGACATCTGGCCAACCAGCGCAGAAATTCAAAAAATGATGAAGTTCGCGATGAATGCAAAAACATTCAAAGACAACTACGCGGACGTCAAGGGTGCACCTGGTAAGCTGTGGGAAAACATCAAAGGCGTGGCAGAAGGCGAAGTCTACAACTGGCCAACGTCCACTTATATTGCTGAACCACCATTCTTTGCTGACTTTACCATGGAGCCAAAAGCAGCTGCGACTGGCATCACTGGCGCACGTGCACTGGGCGTATTCGGTGATTCCATCACGACAGACCATATTTCTCCTGCTGGCTCAATCAAAGAATCCAGCCCTGCAGGTAAATGGCTGAAAGAAAATGGTGTATTGAAGGCAGACTTCAACTCCTACGGTTCACGTCGCGGTAACCACGAGATCATGATGCGCGGCACGTTTGCTAACGTACGTATTAAAAACCTGATGATCCCAGCCAAGGAAGACGGTTCCCGCGTTGAAGGTGGCGAGACCCTGTTCCAGCCAACAGGCGAACAGATGTCGATCTACGATGCAGCGATGAAATACATTGCTGAAGGCACACCAACCATGATCTTCGGTGGTGAAGAATATGGTACAGGTTCCTCCCGTGACTGGGCGGCGAAAGGTACACAATTGCTGGGCGTCAAAGCAGTAATCGCACGTTCTTTCGAACGTATTCACCGTTCCAACCTGGTTGGTATGGGTGTATTGCCTCTGCAATTCCTGGGCTCTGACAGCGTTGACTCCTTAGGTATCACAGGCAATGAATCCTTTGATCTGAAAGGCATCGAAAACGATATCAAACCTCAACAGGAAGTGACTCTGGTCATCAAACGTGCAAACGGCGAAACCAAGGAAGTGAAAGTGCTGTTGCGCATCGATACACCGATCGAAGTTGACTACTACAAACACGGCGGTATTCTGCCATTCGTATTGCGTCAATTGTTGTCGGCAGCGTAATGCATCAATGCCGCTGTTAAAACAGCGGCATTGCGAAATAAAAATGGGGTGCACTCCTTCTGGAATGCACCCCATTTTTCATCTGACAGTGCTGCAGATTAAGCAGTATTGCAAGGAAGCTGTAAGCCAGCCGGTTTAATGTAACGCTGTGCCTGAATTATATCTGCCGTGTTGCAGACGGCATTCAAACAATCAGATACCGAAACAGTTTTCAAATTCCCTCAGGAGACAATTATGTGGAAAATTCTCGTTGGCTTTATTATTTTTGCTGCTGCAGCTCTGTTTTTAATTTTCAAAGCGGGCGACAAAGTTGACATGCAAGGCGAAGCGGCTGGTCACAATCCAACTGAAGTTCACTCCGCCTCTGCCAGTGCTGAGACAGCAACGCCAGCGCCGGTTGCCGCGCCTGTTCCGGCCAGCGATACCGCCGCCAGCAGCAAATAATTTAGCCGCTCTTCTCTGCATCAATCCGTTAATTTTCAGCATTGATTACTGAGTAAAAAAGGCTGTCTTACTTCAGGCAGCTTTTTTCATTTCCACCAGCGCCTGCTCAATGTCGGCGATCAAATCTTCCGGTTCTTCCAGGCCGATATTAAAGCGTACCAGAATGCCTCTGAACTGCCAGCGATCCCGCATCTGCTCTATCCGGTAAGGCAGGCACAGACTGTGCGCGCCGCCCCAGCTAAAACCAATCTTGAATAATTTCAGACTATCGACAAAACGATCTGTCTGCTGCTCAGTATAACGATCATCAAACAGCACTGAGAACAAGCCACCTGCCCCACTGAAATCACGCTTCCAGATCTCATGTCCGGGACAATCGGGCAAAGCAGGATGCAGCACCTTGCCGATCTCCGGGCGCTGAGCCAGCCATGCTGCTATTTCGCGCGCGCCGCGATCATGTGCTTGAAAGCGCAACTTCAGGCTGGGTAAGTTACGCAACACCAGATACACGTCATCCATGCCCACACCGAATCCCAGGCGCATATGCGCCAGTTGCATGCGTGTATGTAATTCCTTGTCTCTGGTAATGACGGCACCCATTAACACATCCGAACCACCGCTCTGATATTTCGTCAGCGCCTGCATAATGATATCGACGCCGTGGGAAAACGCCGGAAAGGCGATGCCTGCAGACCAGGTGTTATCGAGCGCAACGAATACCCCTCTGGCATGTGCAGCCGCACAGATCGCCGGAATATCCGGCACCTCCATCGATACTGAGCCCGGAGCTTCGGCCCAGATCAGGCGGGTATTTTCCTGAATCAGGTCAGCAATGCCGGCACCAATCAGCGGGTCATAGAAACGTGCACTGATACCGTAATTCTGGCTCAGCCAGTTTGCCAGATCACGGTTCGGGTTATAAACGTTATCCGGAATCAGAACATCGTCACCGCTTTTCAGTAATGCCAGATCAATCAGCGTGATCGCCGCCAGCCCACTCGGTACCAACAGGCAATGATTGCCCTGCTCTATCTCTGCCAGCCGGGCCTCCAGCGTGAAACTGGTCGGCGTCCCATGCAGACCATAGGTGTACGAGGATTTATCCTGCCAGCTGCGCGATCTCATCGCTACGACGCTGTCGAACAACACTGTTGAAGCATGATGAATACCTACCGGGAATGCAGCAAACCCTTCAGGTGCAACATAGGTACTGTGGATTGCGCGCGTCGCAACACCAGACATCAGAGATTCTTTTTTTGCCATATAACACCCTTGATTAAGTCAGCAGCATCAGAACAGCTGCACGGATTGCCATGCACAATAAATATACACCCACCAGTATATTTTAAGACCTATATTTGACGCGGAGATACGGTCTGTTTATTGAAAAAATGGGGGGAGTATGCATCCAGAGCACCTACTTTGAGACTCTGCGAACAAAATACATACTCATTCAACGTCTGCGCAACATGACATGAAGTATCTCATCCGGGCGTCAGCACAAATTACTATCGAGCAAAGTCGATTAAAATGTTACCTGCCGTACCGGGCTTCATCTTCATTTGCGCCTGAAGCAGCTTCACTACGGAATCCGTTCGTGATCGCCTGAGCGCCAGAAACACCAGATCATTGACCGCCATGTACACAAGATTAACGCCGCTATTTGTGATGAAATGAATCTTCTCCGTTTGATACTCCGCAGCAGCTTACTGATTTACCTGATTCTGATTCCAGTCATCGCAAAAGCAACAGTTACCAAAGTCATCTACTCTGCCGGCGAAGTTCAGAACGAAACACGATTCAGTGACGTCATTGAAATTCTATGTACCGCACTGGAAAAAACCCGCTCACGATATGGCGATTATGAGTGCATTGCAGACACGCAGATCATGCCAAAAAAGCGTGTGTTACAAGAACTGGAAAAATCAGAACACAACATCAATGTCACATGGAACCCAACCTCGGCAGAGCTGGAACAACGCTTTTCAACGATACGCTTTCCTTTGCGCAAAGGCTTACTCGGCTATCGCGTTCTTCTGATCAACAAAGAAAATCAAGAGAAATTTAATCAGATAAAAACACCGGAAGATCTCAAAAAAGTGAGTCTTGGTCAGGGAGTCGACTGGAATGACAACGCGATCTATGAGAACTATGGCATCCGGGTTATTCAGGGAAAATACGCTCAGCTTTTCAAAATGCTGACAGCTAACCGGTTTGATGGATTCCCCCGCGGCGTTGGTGAAATCCTCAACGAATATGAAAAAAATAAAGACCGCAACCCGGAATTGACGATAGAAAAAAATCTGCTGATTTACTATCCGTTTCCTTACTATTTTTTCTTCAACAAACAAGATACGGCGCTACGTGACAGAATTGAAGCGGGTTTACGTATCATGCAAAAGGATGGCAGCTTCGACGCCATTTTCAATAAATACCATCAAGACGCGATCAATAAGCTGAATTTAAAAGGACGCAACGTAATACGTCTTAACAATCCCTTTTTACCTAAAGATACGCCTATCAACGACATGAAACTCTGGTACGTTCCGACCAGATAACATTTGCCGGACTTATCTATTTTATGAAATCTGGGGAGGGAAATATCGATCAATAAAAAAGGCGCTCAAAGCGCCTTTTTTATTTCTTGGTGTGAGTTTTTTTCACTTTTTTCAGGGACTCAGTATCCACAATCTCCAGCGTAAAATCCTGCCGGACATTGCCATCTGCAGATAACCAGATACCGCGCACGGTCTGTCCAGCCAGATCACCATCCCATTGCCCGGAAACGTCAGTCCCGTCCACCGACTCTTCCATACTCAGTCGGTCCGCGGTCACTTCCCCGGCAAGCAAAATTTTCTGACTTTGCTGCGCACCTGCGACAACGATATAACTGCCTTCAACACTATCGCGATCTTCGGTTTTCGGTTGCAATTGCATGCGTACCTGCTTAGCACCCAAGTACCCACGCAATTCTATGGCTCTGGCAAACACGGGATTTGACATCGCACCAGCAGTTTGCAGCTCCTGCGCCTGGACTATTCCTACATACAGGCAAGCAATCAGCGATAGTCCGACTGATAACGTCAACTTCATCAAACTGCCTCACCCCACAAATCATGTGCATCTGCGGCTGTGATCCTGACATCGACGAATTCCCCCACCTTTAGCTTGCGATGCGGCTCAAATGGGGGTTTGACATAAACAACACCGTCAATTTCCGGCGCATCCGCAGACGAGCGGCCAACGCCACCGCTACGATCAAGAGAATCGATCAATACGCGTACGGTTTTACCAATTTTCGCCTGCAAACGTTTTTTGGAAATGTCTTCCTGCAACTCCATCACGCGACGGCGACGATCTTCGCGAACATCATCAGGTAATTGATTTTCTAACTCATTCGCGGTCGCACCTTCTACCGGCGAATAAGCAAAACAACCAAGGCGATCGATTTCGGCTTCTTTCAGGAAATCCAGAAGGTATTCAAATTCTTCTTCCGTCTCACCGGGAAAACCTGCGATAAAGGTTGAGCGTATCGTGATTTCCGGACACATCTCGCGCCAGGCTTTGATACGTTCTATATTTTTTTCGCCACTGGCTGGGCGCTTCATCCGTTTCAGCACATCGGGGTGTGCGTGTTGCAGCGGCACATCCAGATAAGGTAAGACATGACCATTGTTCATGAATGGAATAATCTGATCCACGTGCGGATAAGGATAGACATAATGCAGACGCACCCAGGCATCGTATTGCTTCGCCAGCTCGCCAAGTGCCTCCACCAATTGCGTCATGTGTGTCTTGACTGGCTTACCGTTCCAGAAGCCGGTGCGGAACTTGACGTCCACGCCATAGGCACTGGTATCCTGCGAAATCACCAGCAACTCTTTCACGCCAGCTTTAAACAGGTTTTCCGCTTCCAGCATCACATCCGCGATTGGACGCGACACCAGATCGCCGCGCATAGAAGGAATAATGCAGAAACTGCAGCGATGATTACAACCTTCAGAAATCTTGAGGTAAGCAAAATGCTTAGGTGTCAGCTTCACACCCTGCGCCGGCACCAGATCAATGAAAGGCTCGTGCGGCTTGGGTAAATGCTTGTGTACTGCGTTCATGACCTCACCGAGTGCGTGTGGACCAGTCACTTCCAGCACTTTAGGATGAATAGACTGAATCATATCGTTACCGTCTGCATCCTTTTTCGCACCGAGGCAACCGGTGACGATCACCTTGCCATTTTCGGCCAGTGCTTCTCCAATGGCATCAAGCGACTCCTGAACCGCCGCATCAATAAATCCGCAGGTATTGACGATCACCAGATCTGCACCGTCATAAGACTTCGCAGTGTCATAACCCTCTGCACGAAGCTGGGTCAGGATTTGCTCAGAATCAACCAGCGCCTTCGGGCAACCGAGGGAGACAAATCCAACTTTTGGAGAGTTAGTGGCTTCAGAACGACGTATTTCAGTAATGGACATAGAGTGCGTAAATAACAAAAAGGGTACAAAAGCGAATCCGCCATTGTACCCTTTACCACCTTTTCTTGCCCAGTTTTGCTTGAAATTTCCTGCAAAATCAGGGGGTTAAGCCGCTCAAAGGAAAATGATTTCTTACTTTTTATTGACATCTTCCGGATTAAACGGAAAAACATTGAATATGTTTTTCGCCTGATTTTGCATCTGTTCCTGCATCTGAACGAACAGATTCTTACTTTGATCAATGTAATTGCCCATCATACCTTGCATCATCGGCCCCTGAACGTTCATGAATTGCGTCCACATTTCTGGGCTGAAAGGCTTGCCTTCGTAAATTCCTTTAGAGTTTTCAGCAAGCTTATTCTGAATATCAATGAATGCCTGCACGTTTTTCTCAAGATACGTCCCCATCATTCCCTGCATGGCATGACCGTAGTAACGAATAATCTGAGACAACACAACACTGGAAAACATCGGCGTGCCACCGGCCTCTTCCTCGAGGATGATCTGCAGCAAAATGCTACGCGTCAGATCTTCACCAGTTTTAGCGTCAACGACGGCAAAATCATCGTTTTCTAGTACGAACTGCTTCACATCCACCAGAGTAATATAACTACTTGTCTGCGTATCGTAGAGACGGCGATTCGGATATTTTTTAATCAGATGCTGTGTTGATTTTTTTGCGCTATTCATTGAAATCTCAATTGATAACTTACACGTCCGGCTTCATCGCGAAATCAGGTTTCGACAAAATAAAACCAGGACTCATTCAAACAAACGCATGCATTCAGATGTGACTGAATACAGCAATTTGATTGTCCCCTTTTTTTAGCTATTGTTGACGATATTATGTGCTGGCAAAAAAAATATGCCCACTAAAATCATTGCTTTAGTGAGCACATTCTACCGCATTGCAGTAAAAAAACAGCAGCAAACTTGTTTGAGTTAACAGCGGACAACAAACAAAAATAGCCGCCGGCACTGCATCAGCCCATGTGCAAACCACCGTTAATTGAGAAATCAGAGCCAGTTGCATATCCGCCCTCATCAGAGGCGATCCAGGCGACGATGGATGCGATTTCTTCAGGTTCCGCCAGACGTTTGACCGGAATACCGGATACGATCTTTTCCAGCACATCAGGACGGATCGCTTTCACCATATCGGTACCGACATAACCCGGCGAAACAGTATTGACCGTCACGCCTTTCGTCGCGACTTCCTGCGCCAGCGCCATCGTAAACCCATGAATACCGGCTTTCGCAGTGGAATAATTCGTCTGCCCAAACTGCCCTTTTTGACCATTGACTGAAGAGATATTAATGATCCGGCCCCAGCCACGATCCACCATACCTTCAATCACCTGCTTGGTGACATTAAACAAAGAGTTCAGGTTGGTATCGATCACGGCATCCCAGTCGGTCTTGCTCATTTTCCGGAACTGACCGTCACGGGTGATACCGGCGTTATTGACCAGAACATCAATTTCACCAATTTCAGCCTTCACTTTATCGAAAGCAGCTTTAGTCGATTCCCAGTCAGAAACATTACCCTCAGAGGCATGAATATCGAGCCCCTCGGCACGCATATCTGCCAGCCATTTTTCTTTACGTGAAGAGTTCGGACCACAACCTGCGATAACGGTATAGCCCTCTTTACACAAACGCCTGCAAATCGGCGTCCCAATTCCGCCCATACCGCCTGTGACATACGCAACACGTTTTGCCATACTTGTTCTCCTGTTTTAAATTTAGACTGCAGAAATTTCCACAATTACACTAATCCGCTCTCACTTTCACATAGCGTCCGGGCGCCGCTTCGATTTCCGGATATTCTCTGTTTCCTGGTTTTACAGGCGCCTTCACCATTTTTCCGCCATGGTTCGCCAGAAATTCTGCCCATACCGGCCACCAGCTCCCCTGATATTCAGTGGCACCAGACAACCAAGTGTCAGCGCTCTCCGCGATCTCCGGATTGAGCCAGTAGCTGCGCTTTTTCTTCGCAGGAGGATTAACAACGCCGGCAATATGGCCAGAGGCACCAAGCACAAACATGTTTCTTTCTCGGTGGTCTGGATTTAATAAACTGAGCGATGCATACGCCGCTTTCCAAGGCACAATATGATCCTCACGAGAGCCATAAACAAACACTGGAGCATCGATTGATGCTAAAGAGACCCGATTGCCCGCGACAGTCAGCGCATTGGCCAGTCGTAATTTATTTTCAAGATAAGTATTTCTCAGATACCAGCAAAACATTGGTCCCGGCAGGTTTGTGCTGTCCGCGTTCCAATACAAAAGATCAAACGGCGGTGGCGCCTCACCTTTCAGATAGTTCGACTGCACATAACTCCACACCAGATCGTTCGCGCGCAAGCTTGAAAAAGTACTGGCCAGATCACGGCCCGGCATAATGCCTTTCCGTCCGATACTTTGCTCACGCAGCGCTACCTGCATTTCATCTACAAATACGTCAAGCACACCGGTGTCTGAAAAGTCCAGCAAAGTCGTCAACAATGTCAGGCTGCTTGCAGGATGAATCCCCCGTGCTGCCAATACCGCTAGCGCCGTCGAAATAATCGTACCACCGACACAAAAACCGAAGGCATTTATTTGATCTTGTTTACTAATTGCTCGTACGACTTCAAAGGCCTTAATTGCGCCGTCCTCGATGTAATCATCCCATGTCACTTCGGACATGGATTCATCCGGGTTAGCCCAAGACACCAGAAATACCGTATTACCTTGTTCGACGGCATAGCGCACAAGCGAGTTCTCGGGCTGCAAATCCAGAATGTAATATTTATTAATACAAGGTGGGATCATCAGCAATGGTCGCTGATGAACTGTCTTCGTCAGAGGAGTATATTGAATCAACTGAAATAAACGGTTTTCAAAAACCACTTTACCTTCCGTTGTCGCCACATTTTTACCTACCTCAAATGCAGACTCATCGGTTTGCGAAATGCGCCCTTTTTGCATATCCGCAAGCATCTGACTGATACCTCTGGCCAGACTCTCGCCTTTGCTTTCGATCAGCCTGGACTGTGCCTCGGGGTTCGTGACCAGAAAATTCGCAGGCGACATCGCATCGATCATTTGCTGCACCGCAAAACTGATTTTTTGTTTGATTTTGTGCGGCGCTTCAACTGCCTCAGCAATTGCCATCAAAAAACGGGCATTCAGTAAATAACTCGCGGCGCTGTATGCATGCATCGCGTGGTTCTGCCAGTCCGTCGCGGAGAAACGTTTATCGTTTAATTCAGGTAATTTTGAAACAGCAAAATCTTGCCATAAATGCCCGAATTCCTGCATATATTCGCTCTGCAGGCGTGTCAGAACGGCAGGGTCTATCTTTCCGCCGATATCTTTTAATACATCTGCCACCGGCATTTCAGCCATAGCCTTTACGGGCCGGGCCCACTCCTGCCATGATGCCTGACTTCCCAACTGTGACATCCATTCGGAGTACATAGCTTGAGGATCGAAAGTCTTCATGCGAGTCTCCTGATTTTCGCGTATCGTTTCAAGTTAATTATTGAATGTCCTGCCGTCCAGTATTTCATTTACTTGCCGGACAGCCTGAATGCAGAAAGAAATTGTATGTACATTGTCGCAATCGCCTGGATCTATGTTGTGTTGCTGATGGCTATGACAGAACCCTCATTTATCGCGGGATGCATGACTTTTATCATGTACTGTGTTTTTCCTTTATCTATTGTTTTATACCTGATGCGCGCCCCCCAACGCAAGCATAAGCATTCAGAAAATCAAGCTGCACCGCAGCAATCAAACCATGGTGAACAGCAGCCAGATATATAAGCCAACGGTTTATGCATTGGTGGGATCAAGCCAAATCAGACTCATCATTCGTCCTGTCGCACCATCGCGCCGATATGAATAAAAGTTTTCCTCATCGGTGAAGGTGCAATAGTTGCCACCGAAAATATCATGGACGCCTTCAAGCGACAAAATTTCTCTCGCCAGCTGATAGATATCCGCAAAATATTTTTCCTGCCCACCAGAAGGTGTACTTCTACGAAAGCAGTGTACAAAATTTCCACCAGTAGATGCAAAAACATCAACAACATCTTGACCAACCTCAAAGGCGTCCGGACCAATCGCCGCCCCCATCCATGCAAAAATACGCTGGGCTCCCCGGAGGCGCATTTGGGCAACGGTATTCTGTAGCACCCCACTCGCCAATCCACGCCAACCTGCATGCGCAGCAGCCACAACGATCCCGTTTTCGTCACAAAACAGAACAGGCAAACAATCTGCAGTAAGAACAGCACACACTTTTCCGGCGACGGAACTGATAACTGCATCTGCCTCCGCTCCGCACTCCAGGACCGCAGCATCTACGACGATATTACCGTGAACTTGTGATGGCAATATGACATCGGATGGCAGGTGTGCATTTATTTTTGCGCGATTTTCAAGTACCGCCGCAGGGTGATCCTGAACATGTAGCCCGAGGTTCATCCCGCATACTCCGAGAGTGTTTCCGTATACCCCGGAACTCACGCCACCGCTGCGTAAAGTCGAAAATGCTTTTACCGACAATGGAACACCGTACCAGTCAGGCTGAATTACCGGAAACGGTAAGGTATTGTGAGGCTTACGATTCATGGCAAGGAAATTCCAGCCTCGTTCAGCAATTGAAGAAAATCATCGGCAACAGCCACTTCCCACTCGACGTGCTCCCCTGACTGCGGATGAATGAAACCCAGTTTTCTCGCTTGCAGAGCTTGTCGAGGGAAAAACCGTGCCAGATGCTGTTTGCCATACAAAGGATCTCCAACCAGAGGAAATCCCAAGGAGTGCATATGTACACGGATTTGATGGGTACGACCGGTTTCCAGCTGGCATGCGATCAGGCTGACGGGAAATTTTTCCAACATTCCGGTTGCGACACGCTGAAAATGCGTGACCGCAGGTTTGGCTGAAATACTTCGGGAAACAGCCATCTTGATACGATCACGTGGATGCCTTGCCATCGGTGCATCAACGGTACCGGAAACGTTAGGCGTTCCCCATACCAACGCAAAGTATTCGCGCTTCACGCTGCGGTCCTGCAGTTGACGCACCAGATCCGTGTGAGCGATGAGCGTTTTGGCAACGACCATTAATCCCGACGTGTCTTTATCCAGTCGATGAACAATGCCGGCCCGTGGCACACCTGCCAATTCAGGCCAGCGGAACAACAGGCCGTTCAATAAAGTTCCCGACCAATTACCCGCAGCCGGATGCACTACAAGTCCGGCAGGTTTATTCACAACGATGACGGACTCATCCTCATAGACAATATCGAGAGGGATGTCTTCGGGTGAAAAAGCGCCGTCATCGGGAGCTGCCTGCGGTTCTATAATAATTTTTTCATCACCAAGCATCGTCATTTTGGCGCGCCCCGGCTTGCCGTCAACGGTAACAAAACCGTCTTCTATCCATTGCTGTATCCGGCTACGAGAATATTCAGGAACCAGTTTTGATATGGTCTTATCCAGCCTCTCGCCGCATGCAGCTGAAGTTAGCTTTAATTCTATATTTTCTGCTGCTGACGAGAAGTCCTCATCTATTTCTGCGCTGTCAACGGCCATATCAAAATCGGCGTCAACATCAGAATCTGACAAAATCACTGTTGTAGTTGGTTTCACATTTTTTGTCATCGGCTATAATCCGTAAATTGTTTTTATGCTCAAGCACATATCTATGCACATTAAATCTTTAAAATTGCTGGTTCTGGCGATGGCCGCGTCGTTGACTTTAAGCGGCTGCGGGGCTTTTGGTGACAAGGGCGACGAGACCAGAACATGGTCCGCATCAAAATTATACGCTGAAGCAAAAGATGAAATGGCGAATGGCGGATATGAAAAAGCAATTCAGTACTTCGAAAAACTGGAATCGCGCTTCCCCTTCGGTACCTACGCCCAGCAGGCACAGATGGAAACCGCTTATGCTTACTATAAACAAGGCGATCAGGTTCAGGCTCTGGCTGCGGTAGAGAGATTCATTAAGTTGCATCCGAATCACAGTCATGTCGATTATATGTATTACCTGCGCGGTCTGATTAATTTTAATGATCAACTGGGCTTCCTCAATTTCCTGGCAAACCAGGACATTACTGAACGTGATCCAAAAGCTTCGCGCGATTCTTTTGACGCATTCAAACAATTGGTCACACAATTTCCTGACAGCCAATACACGCCGGACGCCATCTCACGCATGAAATACTTGGTGAATGCTTTGGCACAGTACGATGTGCACGTTGCACGCTACTATGTCCGCCGCGGAGCTTATCTGGCAGCAGCCAACCGTGCTCAGGCAGCCATCACCGAGTATCCTGATGCTCCGGCAATTGAAGAGGCAATGTTTTTACTGGTGAAATCTTATGATGCGATGGGAATGACTGCATTACGCGACGATGCAAACCGAGTATTCATGAAAAATTTCCCTAATAGCACTTACCTGTCAGGCAAAGCAAAAAACAAACCGGCATGGTGGAAATTCTGGTCCTGAAATAGAGAAGCTTAAAATAAAAAAAGCCGGTCAGAGATCGGCTTTTTTATTTTTGCTATCCCCTGCTACGTCAGCTCCTCTGTTTTGCGTCTGAATACCCAGCGCCCTTTTTCTGAAGACTCCTCGTCGTATGCATAACCTTCTGTATTAAAACTCTTCAATGACTCCGGATCAGATATTGCATTTTCAGCGCAATAACGTGCCATCAATCCGCGCGCGCGCTTAGCGTAAAAAGAAATGATTTTGTAGCGACCGTTTTTCCAGTCCTGAAAAACAGGATTGATAATATCCGCATTCAGTATGGCAGGTTTCACAACCTTAAAATACTCGTCCGATGCCAGATTAACTAATACGTTCGTATTTACAGACACTAATTGCGTGTTCAATATTTCAGTAACTTTTTGCCCCCAGAATTGATACAGATTTTTACCATGCGGAGTTATTAAAGACGTTCCCATCTCCAAGCGGTATGCCTGTAACTGATCCATAGGTCGCAGTACCCCATACAAACCAGATAAAATCCGCACATGCCTCTGCAGATAAGACAAATGATGTTTCTTAAGGCTGCCCGCATTCAATCCTTCGTATACATCTCCATTGAATGCAAAAACTGCTGGCCTGACCAAGTCAGCACCTGGAGTTTTAGTCCATGACCGGAAACGATCCACATTTAAACGTGCCAGGGCTGGTGAAATTTCCATCAGTTTAATCAAATCCAGTTCGGATAAACCTCTCGCGATGGAAACCAATTCTTCCGCTTCGTCCAGAAGCTCAGGTATTGTGGAAATATTTGTGGGAACCGGGGTCTGAAAATCAAGACTTTTTGCTGGTGATAATACAATAAGCATAAAAATTTACGAGAATAAACACAATGACCGCAATCATACCCAAGCACATCATCATTGACACCAACGTATGCCTGGATTTATTCGTTTTCAATGATCAGCGCTGGTTGAACATTCTTGGCGGACTCAAAAATGGACATTTAAAAGCTGTCACCCGCGCAGACTGTCGTGAGGAATGGCTGGCAGTACTGAAGTATCCGCATTTACCCGTGAATCAGGACAACCTGGCAGATATTTGCCGGCAATTCGATCTCTTCATTGAGTGTGTCGCGCCCCCGTTAAAAGCAGATATACGATTGCCGGTGTGCAGCGATAAAGATGATCAGAAATTTCTTGAAATCGCACGGGATAGTTCAGCCGCCACACTCATCACTAAAGATAAGGCACTGCTCAAGTTGGCCAGAAAAATACGCAAAGCCGGACTTTTTTCAATAGAAACGCCTGAGCAGTTTTTAGTCACATGGGCCGGTGAAAACAGCAAAACCAACGACAATCAAGCAAAACAATGATAAATTTTATTCCCGTAGATCATTCTTAGATAAAGTCCTGCTACTATGTTGTGGAGACTAAAAATGCAATTTACAGGCAGAAATAAAGATTGCTGAAAATAGGATTGCACAATTAAACAAATAAACACATAACGCATTTTTGAGTAATCGAAAAACACTCATTCTTGCCTAAGATTAACGATAACCCATGATATTTGTGGAAAATTGCACAAAAGTCACAGCGATTATGGAGAGTGAAGAATTATGACCGATTCAGCAGATGATCTTGACGCATTGTTTGAAGAAATGGCAAGCCAGCGCCAGGAAGCGGAAGCGTCCAACGCATCAGGGACAGAAACAGCTTCAGTTACGACAAGCAATACGTTAATGCAGGTTGGCGAGCAGCCGCCGAAACTGAATCCACGCAACACAGACATCGAATCTACTAAGCCAATATTTGATCGTTTAGGTAATGTAGTCCGCATGTTGCATGATTCTATGCGACAGCTCGGCTATGATCGCTCACTCTCCGATGTCGCGATTCAGGTAGCAGATGCGCAGGACAGGCTGCAATATGTCGCAACGCTGACTGAACAAGCGGCAAATAAAGTCCTCAATGCGACAGACCTCGGAATGCCGGAGCAGGACGAGCTTGCAAAAAAAGCGAAAAACATGGACGTACGCTGGACTGATCTGTTTGAAGGGAAGCTCAGCGTAGAAGAATTTAAAACACTGGCCTCGGACTCTAAAGCGTTTGCCAATGCAGTTCTGACTGCGACGGATGCAGAGAAAGCTCGCCTTCTCGATATCATGATGGCACAAGATTTTCAGGATCTGACCGGTCAGTTGATCAAGAAAGTCGTTGCGATTAATAAGGCAGTAGAGCATGAATTAGCTCAGATACTTCTTGATAATGCACCGACGGAACTGAAAGAGAAAGCAGTCGAATTAATGGAAGGGCCATCCGTACCGAACGCAGCACTGGAACAGGATGACGTAGATAATCTTCTTGATAGCCTGGGTTTCTGATGGATGATATGCTCAAAGAATTTGTCGTAGAGGCTCTTGATCTCGCGACAAACGTGGAAGAACACCTGCTGTCTCTGGAGCGTAATCCGGACGACATGAACACGCTGAATGCTGTCTTCAGATCATTCCACACGATCAAAGGTGGCGCAGGCTTTATGAATCTGACCGCCATGGTTTCCGCATGTCATTTAACGGAAAACCTGTTTGACGCGTTAAGAACCGGACAAGTCGCTGTGACTCCGGAAGCGATCGAGGCAGCGCTAGAGGCCAGCGGTTTTGTCGCCGATCAGCTTACAGCACTGAATAACGGCGTCCCGCCTGAGCAACTGTCGACCATGCCAAAGGCACTGGAAGCGATGCTGACAGATGCGATTGAAAGCAAAGGTATCAGTAAAAAAGCCGCAGCGCCCGCATCTCATGCAGTAGCCACACCAGAATCAGTGGTTACCGGAGCAGTTCCGCCATCAGATAATAATACCGATGGAATCAACTGGGAAGCATATTACAGAGCGGTAACTCCTGAAGGCACATTACCAGAGTCAGCGCCGGCTGTCGCGGCCACTGCTCAGAAAGCGCCATCAGCAAAAGAAGAACATGAAGCAGTTAAATCTTCTCTGTCGAGTGCAGATGTCAGACATAATGCTCCGGCGAAAGAGGAAAGCATACGGATCGACGCCGTAAAGCTGAACGTACTGCTGGAGGTTGCCGGCGAATCAGTACAGGCAGCAAACCAGGCTGCGGTATTACTGGAAAAATTATCGCAATTTAAATTTGACGGTCAGGCCGCGCCTTTGATGGCAGCGCTGACTGAGACGCTCACCCGCGCCTCCCGCTACTCAACGGAGTTGCAACGAGCAACGTTGGCGACCCGAATGCAACCAGTCGGACGCCTGTTTCAGAAGTTCCCTCGTTTGGTGCGCGAACTGGCAAGAGACCTTGGCAAAGAGGTGGATTTAAATATCGAGGGAGCGGAAACAGAAGTGGACCGCGTCGTTGTTGACAGTCTTTACGATCCGCTGGTACACATGTTGCGCAACGCGCTCGATCACGGCATCGAAACTGCAGAAGAACGTCTGGCAAGCAACAAAACAGCCAGGTCCACCATTTCACTGAAAGCATGGCAAGAAGCCAGCAGCGTCATGATTGAAGTATCCGATGACGGCAAAGGTATGGATGCGCAACGATTGCGGGAAAAAGCAATTTCTAAAGGCCTGATCAGCGCACATGATGCGCGGACTGATGATGAGGCTTTCCAGCTGGTATTTTTGCCTGGCTTTTCTACCAAAGAAGTCGCGTCCAGCGTATCGGGACGTGGCGTGGGTATGGATGTCGTTAAAACAGCAGTAGAACGTCATCGCGGTGCGATCCGCATTTCATCTGAGTTGGGCAAAGGTACAACGTTTTTAATCCGCTTGCCAATTGAACTTTCCATCGTTCCGACGATGCTCGTACGTACCGATGGAGCTTCACTGGCACTTCCTATGGCTACTGTGCAACGTGTAGTGGAATTACCCGAGACATTTGAAAGTGTCGGCGGTCAGCCTGTACTTCGCGACCTTGGCCGGCCGTTGCCGGTGAAATCCTTAGGTAAAGTGCTCGGTTATACGCCTTCGTCTGAACGGGTCGGCATTGTTATCGCTGCGCCAAATCCTTATATTTTATCGGTAGATTCGGTAGATGGAACCGCAGATCTGGTGATCAAACCCCTGACCTGCATCAGCACCCCTGGTATTACCGGTACCGCCCGCTCCGCTGAAGGTGAACTCGTTCTGGTCACCAGCCTATCTTTCCTGATTGACGGCTGTAAAGTACGCGAGATGATGACAGCTTAATCTTGTCATACTATCACTCAACTAGGGTTTCATTCTGACCAGAATGAAACCCTTATATTTTTCACGTCGCTTAGTAAGTTCAGCAACTCTCCCTACATTGCCACGGGACAAAAAACAGAATTTCCCGTACTCTGTCAGAATAACGGCATTCATATTCATTCTTTTGCGTAATGCCTCCATCATCATTAGTACAGCAAGTAACTGATCTGGATAATTTTTTGCAGCCCAGCATGTTCTCAAGCCTGCCGGCGAATTTCTTTACCCATCTGCAACCAACTCCATTGCCGCAACCTTACATCATCGCTGTAAGCAGAGCCGCTGCAAAACAATTCAATCTGGCTCCGGAATCCCTGCGTGCGCCAGGATCCGTCGAAGCACTCACAGGCAACACTGATATTCGTGGTGCCAATCCCCTTGCCAGTGTTTATTCCGGTCATCAGTTTGGCGCATGGGCCGGGCAACTCGGTGATGGCCGCGCGATTCTTTTAGGCGACGCGATAGACAAACACCAGCAACGGTTTGAAGTGCAGCTAAAAGGCGCCGGCCCAACTCCCTACTCCCGCTCCGGCGACGGACGTGCCGTGCTACGATCCTCGATTCGTGAACTACTGTGCTCCGAAGCGATGTATGCACTGGGAATACCAACATCCAGAGCGTTGGCAATCACTGGCTCCGATCAGGGTGTGATGCGAGAAACGGCAGAAACCAGCGCCGTTGTTACCCGACTCGCTCCCAGCTTTATCCGTTTTGGATCATTTGAGCACTGGTACTATAACAACCGCCCTGACGAATTAAAAATTCTGGCGGATTTTGTGATCAGGCATCACTATCCTGAAGCGCTGAAACAACCTAATCCCTATCAGGCATTCCTCAGTACAGTAACAAAAAAAACAGCTGAATTAATCGCCTGCTGGCAGTCAGTCGGATTCATGCACGGGGTTATGAACACGGACAACATGTCCATTCTGGGCTTAACGCTGGACTATGGTCCGTTTGGATTTATGGAAAAGTATGATGAAAGGCACATTTGCAATCATACAGATCAACAAGGCCGATACTCCTACCGTATGCAACCTACAATCGGACACTGGAATACACATGCGCTCGGCCAGGCATTACTTCCACTGATAGGCAGTGTAGAAGATACGCAACTGGCACTGGATTGTTACTCGTCCTCCTTTTCAAATAAATGGGAAGCATTGCTACGTAAAAAACTCGGATTATTGACCATACAAAAAGACGATAAGGAACTGACTGATCAGCTATTCAATATCATGCAGGAAAACCATGCTGATTTCACACACACCTTCAGATACCTGAGCCACCTCGAAAATCACGCCAGCTCAAAAGACGACGATTTCGTCAGCTTATTCAGCAATACTAAAGCCGCGCTTGATTGGCTGGAACTTTACCGGGTACGGCTGGTCTCTGAAGGCAGTCAAGCAGAAGAAAGACACCGTCGTATGCAAGCAAGCAATCCCAAATATGTTCTGCGAAACTATCTTGCACAAATTGCGATTGAAAAAGCACAGAATAAAGATTTCAGTGAAGTCCAGAAACTGTTGGCAATTCTCGAACACCCTTTTGATGAACAACCAGAGCATCATCAATACGCAGATGAACCACCAACTTGGGCGCAACATCTCGAAATCAGTTGTTCATCGTAGTCGAAAGAAAATATGAATAAAATACATAAGACCGATGCCGAATGGCGTGCTCAGCTTGATCCTGTTGAATATCAGGTCACCCGTCACGCCGCTACAGAAAGAGCATTTACCGGAAAATACTGGGATCATCACGATATCGGTATTTATACTTGCGTATGCTGCAACACGCCGTTGTTTGCATCTGATGCAAAATTTGATTCTGGCTGTGGATGGCCAAGCTATTTTCGCGCACTGAATCCAGCAAATGTACTGGAAAAACTGGACACATCTCATGGCATGACTCGCACCGAAATTGTGTGTAATATCTGCGACGCCCATCTAGGGCACGTCTTCCCAGACGGCCCGCCGCCGACAGGATTGCGTTATTGCATCAATTCAGCATCCTTGAAATTTGAACCTTTGCCAGAGTAATTTTTAATGAAATTTTTATTTGATGTATTTCCCGTTATTCTGTTTTTTGTGACATTCAAATGGGGGGAAAACCACCCTGAAGCTGCCCAGGCATATGTGAATGAATTTCTGTCTGGACTTGTATCCGGTGGTGGTAACTATCAGGAAATTGCACCTATTCTGCTTGCGACCGCAGTGACGCTGGTAGCATCAGCATGCCAGATCGCCTATCTGCTTTTAAGCAGAAAAAAAGTGGATGCCATGCTGTGGATCTCATTCATCATCATCATGGTATTCGGTAGTGCAACCATTTACTTTCACAGCGAGGCATTCATTAAATGGAAACCAACTGTTCTCTACTGGTGTTATGCCTCAGCATTTCTGCTGGCACAGTTTGGCTTTAAGAAAAATCTGATCCGTACTGCAATGGAATCTCAGGTGAAGCTCCCTGAACATATCTGGTCTCGCCTCAGTATTGCGTGGATCTGCTTTTTTCTAGTAATGGGAATCGCGAATCTGCTGGTAGCCTACAATTTCACGACCTCAGCCTGGGCAAATTTCAAGCTGATATCCATGATAGGAATCATGCCGGCATTCGTTATTATTCAAAGCTTATTTTTAACAAAATACATGGAAGAAACTGAGTCATGACCCGTTTTGAAAAATTACACATACGTCTGACAGAAAATTTGCATCCTGTACTGTGTGAACTTCAGGATGACTCCCATGCACATGCAGGGCATGCGGGTGCCGCCTCAGGGGGAAGTCATTACAGTTTGAAAATAATTTGTCCTCAATTTGAAGGCTTAAATCGCATTTCCCGCCATCGTCTGGTGTATGATGCCATTGGCGATATGATGCACACGGAAATTCATGCACTGGCGATCAGTGCACTTGCTCCGTCAGAGATACCGACCTAACCTAAGCAGTTTACTTATAATCCGTTTTTTATTTTGTTATTTTAGGAACAGACAATGACTTTTAAACCTGCTCATTTGCTGGTAGTACTTCTTGCCGCAGCAGTGCCTGCAATGGCTCAAAATCTCGCTGTAGTTAATGGCAAAGCAATTCCCTCTTCTCGCGTAGATGCCATGGTCAAACAACTGGCGTCACAAGGTCAGCAGGACAGCCCGCAGTTGCGCGCAATGGTGAAGCAAGAGCTGATCAATCGTGAAGTACTGATGCAGGAAGCGGAAAAATCCGGCCTCGCATCGAATGCTGAAGTAAAAAATCAATTAGAAATCGCACGTCAATCCTTGCTGATCCGTGCACTGATGATTGATTATGTAAAGAAAAATCCAGTTTCCGACGCCGAAGTACAAGCTGAATATGATAAAGCGAAAGCACAGGCCGGCGACAAGGAATACCACGCCTACCATATCCTGGTAGAAAAAGAAGATGAAGCTAAAGCGATCATCTTGAAGTTAAAAGCCGGCGCTAAATTCGAAGAATTAGCTAAGCAATCAAAAGATACAGGCTCTGCAGCAAAAGGTGGTGATCTGGATTGGGCGACACCGGCGACATTTGTTCCAGCATTCTCCCAGGCAATGACTGCCCTGCAAAAAGGACAGTTTACTGAGACACCGGTGAAAACTGAGTTTGGCTACCACATCATCAAATTGGATGATATCCGTACCGCAAAATTCCCGACACTGGAAGAAGTCAAACCACAAATCATTGATGGTCTGCAGCAACAAAAAGTACAAGCTTATCAGCAAGCATTAGTAAAAAAAGCAAAAATCCAATAATCGCAGTCAGATTAAGTCAAAAAAGAGGCGCATTCAGCGCCTCTTTTTATTTGTGATGCAAACAAATTCCCTTGCCAAGCAGCAAAAACTAACAAGGGGGCGAAAGCCCCCCTTTCCTTTACTCAACGCCAGATCATCCGACCCATTTTCTTGCGTTACGGAACATGCGCATCCATGGTGAGTCATCGTTCCAGTCATCAGGATGCCAGGAATGAATCGTTGTACGGAACACGCGTTCAGCGTGCGGCATCATTACTGTGAAGCGACCATCCAGATTCGTCACAGCAGTAATCCCCTGTGGTGAACCATTCGGATTATACGGATAACTTTCAGTAGCTTCGCCTTTGTTGTTAATGAATCGCATTGCCACTTGAGCCTTTGCAATATCACCGGTAGTCGAAAAGTCAGCAAAGCCTTCACCGTGAGCAACGGCAATCGGGGTTTGCGTACCCGCCATGTCACTGAAAAAGACTGAAGCAGAATCCGTCACCTCGACCATAGAAAAACGTGCTTCAAATTGCTCAGATTTGTTCTTGGTAAATTTCGGCCAGGCTTCCGCTCCGGGGATAATTGATTTCAGATTACTCATCATCTGGCAACCATTACAAATACCCAGACCAAATGTGTCAAGTCTGTGGAAGAACTCTGAGAATTGCTGAGACAACATCGCGTTAAACAAGATAGTTTTTGCCCATCCTTCTCCAGCTCCCAATACGTCGCCGTAGGAGAAACCACCGACAGCAATCAAGCCTTTAAAATTATTGAGACTGGTACGACCAGCAATCAGATCGCTCATGTGCACATCAACTGACTCGAAGCCTGCCTTGTGCATGACATAAGCGGTTTCGATATGAGAATTCACACCCTGCTCGCGCAGGATCGCCACTCTGGGACGAACACCGGTGGCAATGTACGGCGCAGCAACGTCATCATTGATGTCGAATGTCAACTTAGGCTGCATGCCCGGATCTTGCACGTCACTGATACGAGCGTATTCAGCGTCAGCACAAGCCGGATTATCGCGCAGACGCGCTATCTGCCAGCTGGTTTTACTCCATGTCTGATGAAGTTCAGATCTGCGTTTTTTGAATATCTGCTTTACGTCACGGTAAAACTCGATAGAGTCACTGGTAGTCGGCTTACCGATAATGTGGCTGCAGGCACCGAGATTGTGTGACCGCAACACATCCATAACTTCAGAGCGTTGTTCAGTACGGACCTGAATCACGGCCCCTAACTCTTCATTAAACAGTGCCCGCAATGTCAGATCGTTTCTTCTTTCGGCGACCTGCCCTGCCCAATTTTTCGCATCCCCCTGATCTGCAGCGTGTTCGGCTTCCATCACCAGGATGTCAAGATTAATGACCAACCCTGCTCTGCCAGCGAATGCCATTTCACATAAGGTCGCGAACAAACCACCGTCAGACCGATCATGATAAGCCAGCAGCTTATCTTCGCTATTTAACTGTTGAATAGCAGCGAAGAAAGCTTTGAGATCAGCCGCACTGTCAACATCAGGCCCCTCGTTGCCTATCACTTGCATCACCTGTGCAAAAGACGATGCACCAAGGCGATTTTTACCACGGCCAAGGTCGATCAGGATCAGACTCGTATCTCCCTTATCAAGGCGCAATTGCGGAGTCAGTGTCTTACGCACATCATAGACGGGAGAGAATCCAGAAATGATTAATGAAACCGGTGACATGACTGACTTATTGTTATCACCATCTTTCCATGTGGTCCGCATAGAAAGAGAATCTTTTCCGACAGGAATACTGATACCAAGCGCCGGACACAAATCCATACCGACAGCTTTCACGGTATCAAACAGGGCAGCATCCTGACCCGGCTGACCGCAAGCCGCCATCCAGTTTGCGGACAACTTAATGTCTGAAATATCTTTGATCGGCGCGGCAGCTATATTCGTAATCGCTTCACCAACGGCCATACGCCCCGAAGCAGGCGCATTGATGACTGCGAGCGGCGTGCGCTCTCCCATCGCCATTGCTTCACCCAGGAAGCCCTCGAAACTCATCGTCGTCACCGCGCAATCAGCCACAGGCACTTGCCACGGACCGACCATCTGATCACGTACGGTCGTTGCACCTACAGTCCTGTCACCAATCGTAATCAGAAACGATTTATCAGCAACTGTAGGTAAACTTAAAACGCGCTCTGCCGCGTCATCAAGACTGATCCCCGTCAGATCCAGCGGCTTATAGGATGTCTGCAGACGTTCAACATTTCTATGCATTTTGGGAGGTTTACCCAGCAACACATTCATCGGCATATCAACAGGTGTATTGTCGTGCTCCGGATCAATGACCTTCAATTGCCGTTCTTCAGTTGCCGTACCGACTACCGCGAATGGGCAGCGTTCTCTCTCACAAAAGCCCCGGAAAATATCCAGATTTTCGGGAGCAATTGCCAGCACATAACGTTCCTGGGACTCGTTGCTCCAGATTTCTTTCGGAGCCATACCGCTCTCTTCAAGATGAACTTTGCGCAGATTAAAAATTGCTCCACGCTTTGCATCGTTAGTGATTTCAGGAAACGCATTCGACAAGCCACCGGCACCGACATCATGAATCGATAAAATAGGATTTGCGTCCGCCATTTGCCAGCACGAATTGATCACTTCCTGCGCACGCCGTTCCATTTCTGGATTACCACGTTGAACCGAATCAAAATCGAGATCAGCAGTATTGGTTCCCGTAGCCATTGAGGAAGCCGCGCTACCACCCATACCAATACGCATGCCCGGACCACCGAGCTGAATCAACAAACTACCTGCCGGCAAATCATTTTTCTTGGTATGTTGCGCAGAAATATTACCAATACCACCAGCGATCATAATGGGCTTGTGATAACCATACACTGTACCATCGAGATTCTGCTCATAAGTACGGAAGTAGCCTCCTAAATTAGGACGACCAAATTCATTGTTAAATGCAGCACCACCCAACGGACCATCTATCATGATCTGCAATGGAGATGCGATGCGGTCGGGTTTCCCGTAAACAGCGTCTGTTTTTGCGCCGCCATTACAATCAGTCTCATTTTCCCAAGGCTGAGGCATTCCCGGGAGAGACAGATTAGACACGGTAAACCCAGTCAAGCCAGCCTTAGGTTTCGCGCCTCTGCCGGTTGCCCCTTCATCACGGATTTCACCACCTGCGCCGGTAGAGGCGCCAGGAAATGGTGATATTGCGGTCGGATGGTTATGCGTTTCGACCTTCATCAGAATATGGGTTAATTCCTCAGACAATTCGTAACTACCTGCCTTACTGTCACGAGGATAAAAACGTTGTATCTTAGCGCCTTCGATAATCGAAGAATTATCGCTATAGGCAACGACCGTTCCCTGCGGATGCAGTTCATGGGTGTTCTTAATCATCTGAAACAGAGACTTATCTTGCCCCGCACCGTCAATTGTCCAGTCAGCATTAAATATTTTGTGACGGCAATGCTCGCTGTTTGCCTGTGCAAACATCATTAATTCGACATCGGTAGGATTACGTTTGAGCGTATTAAATGCATCAACGAGATAATCGATTTCGTCATCAGATAAAGCGAGTCCGAGCTCCGTGTTAGCAGTCAGCAAGGCATTTTTACCACCGACCAGAATATCAACAAACTCCAGCGGTTTGGCTTCCAACTCAGAGAACAGTGCTTCAGCGTCATTGAGACTCGTCAACACCATTTCCGTCATACGGTCATGTAGTAAAGCAGCAATCGCCTCCCGCGAGGACTGTTTCACCTCTTTGGCTCCCCCAAAAAAGCCAGTTTTTACTTGTACAAAATAACTGATACCCCGCTCAATACGATGCACCTGATGCATACCACAATTGTGTGCAATATCAGTTGCTTTACTTGCCCACGGAGAAATCGTGCCAATGCGAGGAATAACGATGAAAGTTTCACCCTCCTGAGATCCATTAAAACGATCGCCATAAACTAATAAGGCTTCAAGACGTTCAATATCATTTTTTTGCAATTCAACGCTGACATCAACAAAATGCTGGTACCTTGCAGTGACGCCGATAATATTTGCATCGACTTCCTGCAAACGATTCAGAAGATTGGATGTACGGAAAGCAGACAGGGCATTGGAGCCTGGCAATATCAACATGGCTAGAGGAGTAGTTGAGGCAATAGCAGGAGACAGTTTTTCTCTAACTATCGCTGGTTGGATGAGAAAACCGTGATTATACCTTGATGCCCTTACAGGCTCCAGAAGACATCGCTCATAAATCCAGTAAATGTCTGAATTAATTGGTAAAAATCAGAGTATTACCGGATTCTCTGGTCAGTTTGAATTCGGGAAAATATTTCTTTTGCCTGAAATCTGGCAGATCTTCTTTCAGAACCAGCAGCGCAACCTTCTGATTCTCGAGCTGAGCCTGAAACTGAACATCACTGACAACAATATTATTTTTATGTAGCTTGTTGCCCCAGAATAAATCACTGCTTCGGCTGTCAACTATTCTGACCGGCGTCTTTAAATAAAATGGCAACGATGACTGGTGCTCGAAGACCCGATATAAGACGACTTCAGAATGTGGAAAGTCTTTCCTGAGCCATGCCGCAACTTCTTTTGTAGAGACGTAATTCTTTCTAACATCAGCCACTTGCAAGATAACCGGCAAACACAGCATCGGAATTAAAATGTATAACAACAAACCCCATTTTCGTACACGATAAGAGAAAAACGTCACCAGAACTGATGCCGCTAACAAAATTTCGGCAACATAACGGGTAAAAATACCCTTAACAAACAAACCGTTCAGAGCCTCGTTTTTTACTCCCAACAACCACAGATTCAATGCTAAAAATAGGATCGATAACAGGACACCCGGCATTATCAATCCCCATTTACCGCCGAATTTCACCTCTTCCAGCATCAATGCCATTTGAATAGCCGCAAACGGCATCACGATCACCAGATAATAATTTGCTTTAGCACTGGACACCGAAAAAAATACCAACGGCATCAACCAGGCAAGACACAGGAACAAATGAATTGCCCGCTGACGTACACCATCCGCCCGCGCAAACGCTAAGACCGGAAGGAAGAATGACCACGGGAACAAAAACAGCAACACTCGCGGAATGTAATACCACCAGGCACCCGCATAGTAATCGTGCGGCTCCCGCTTACCTAAAAACCTGAGGATGTGTTCATTAATGAAGTAAAACCATGGGAAGATCGGCTCAACCATCATTGCTGCGATATACCAGGGGGCTGCGATGAGGAGAAACACCAGCAATCCACGCCAGTGAAGACATTCAAAAACACGAGACAGAAAATTTCCCGGTGACGTTGAGCTTACGGAAAGATAAGCCCCCATAACAGCAGAGAATAAAATCAGTGCAACGAATCCTTTGGCGAGCAGAGCCAGTGCCAGCATTGCCATACAAATGTAAAGGAATCGCCGTTGCTTCCTCACGCAGAACAAGTATCCCGACATCACCGCCGCAGTCAGCAAAACAGTCAGCAACATATCGAACATCAGGGTACGGGACATCGCGGTAACGCCGAGACTACTGATAAAAATAAGTGCCGCCAACCCGCCAGCGTTCTTTCTCTCTATCGTTTTTGTGAACCATAAAATCAGGCACACGCATCCAACACTCGAAAATACAGGGACCAACCTGGCAACCCATTCAGATTCGCCAAATACCGCAAAACATAGTGCCGTCAGCCAGTACAAAAGAGGAGGCTTCTCCATGTACGGCAGCCCATTCAGATGGGGGATAATCCACTGGCGCCAGTCACCGGAACGCAACATTTCACGGGGAATTTCTGCGTACAAGCCCTCGTTGTTATCCAAGATAGGATAACTACCCAGTTTAAAACTCACAAAATAACAAACAATACCCCATACCAGCCAAAGAGGTATTTCTGGAAATTGAATGTCAATATTGCGCTTCATCAGTGTTTATAACGAATCAGTAAATAAAAAAACGGCAAGCATAAGGGCTTGCCGTTTTCGCCAGTCAGTGGCGTTACGCAGCTGTCGCTACATTTTTTGCCCATACTAAAGCAGCCAGATGCGCTGTATTGACGTCCTCAGCAGAAATTTTTAATGATTCAGCCAAAGAACCAACCAACATAGTATTCAACTCACATGCTTCGGCCAACGCAAGATAAGGCCCGAAAACGCCATCTCTGGAAATCAATGCTTCAGTAACCACTTCAGGTAACTGAATCGTTGAGAGTACATCTTCCATCGGCAAGCCAAGCAGACGGTCAAGCAAAGAAAACATCCCTGCGACAAAAAGATTTTCCGCTTCAGATTTTGGCATTTTCATTTGACCAAGTAACTCGGCAAAACGACCGCGTACAATTGCGGTTTCCAGCAGAACAGGCGAATATCCGCTGGTACTCGCTGTCGCCAGCAAAACAGTCAGCCATCTGTAAAGTGGACTATAACCGAGCATCTGCACGGCATGCTTCAGGGACTGAATTTCAGTACGCAGACCAAAACCAGCAGAATTAATGTAGCGTAACAACTTGTATGCCAGAGTAGCGTCGCGTTTTACAACCAGCTCCAACTGCTGTACGTCAGCATTCTTTCTGACCATTTCCATTAACTGCAATATTGTGGTCTGCGCTGGGTTAAGGCTCTTTGGCGCAGTGCTTGGTCTCGGAATCAAATGTAATTTTCCGACAAAACTATCCAAGCCTAAAGCGGCACAGGCATCAAAATCCTGCCAGGTAGACACGTTACGTGCCACCATCTTGACCGATGATTGTTTTAATGCTGCATACATCTTTGCCTGGGATGCAAAATTAGCTGCATTTAATTGCACTTCAATATGAGACACAAATGCAAAAAATGAGCGCTCCAGAGTAGTTACTTCCGCCCCCCGGAGGCAAATACCAAAGCCTAAAGCCCTGAGCTCTTTTACCGCAGCCAATGTCGCTTCATCGGCAAAATATTTCTTATGCAAAATCAGAACGGTATTTTTTGGGGGAAATGATTTAAGTCCGTCAGCATGTAACAGCTCAGGATGCGCCTCAAGAAATACTAAACTGTCAGCCAGCAGGAAGCCATCATCATCATTCAGGTGACCTGCTACAAACTCCAGTAAATAATCGAGATTTTGGCTGTCAAACAGGGCAGCGGAATCAGCTTGCTGCCATGAAAACTGAAAACCGATAACACGTTGCTTAGGATCAAGTAATGGTTCTCTTAAGATGAAATGATCTTCAATCATATTGAATTTTATTATTTATTTAACCACAAAGACAAATCATCAAAACAGATCACACAGGACAGCTCATTCTTTGAATGATGCCGACTGACAACAACATTTTTGTCTTCAGGATTTATAAAGGTAACTTAAAAAAAGAACGTCAACAGCTTCTTTTCAAAGACATCAGACTGAGTTCAGTGGATCAGTTGCAGAACACCCATTAAGCAAGCTGCAACTGACCACCAAAAAACTAACCATGAGACCAACACCGTCCGGAAAATATTTCGGATGAGTTTTGTGACCGATAGATATCTAAACTCATACAGATCCGGAATAAGGGACTAATGGCTCAAGCCCCCTTACCCAGCTTCTCAAAGATTTTTGAAAGTTTCTCATCCAAAGTTGCAGCAGTAAATGGTTTCACGACGTAGCCATTCGCGCCAGCCTGCGCAGCAGCAATGATATTTTCTTTTTTTGCCTCAGCTGTAACCATCAAAACAGGAATTTTAGAAAGCGCGGGATCGGCACGAATGTGTTGCAACATCGTGAGACCATCCATATTAGGCATATTCCAATCAGAAATAATAAAGTCGAAGTCGCCATTTTTTAATTTCGCCAACCCCATCGCTCCGTCTTCAGCCTCATCCACATTGGAGTAGCCTAACTCTTTAAGCAAATTTCTTACTATGCGACGCATAGTAGAAAAATCGTCCACAACTAAAAATTTCAGGTTTTGATCGGCCATGAATTACTCCATTATTATTTCTTTGAATACAATTACTAATATTATCGGTCAATTTACGAACTAGAGGTGGGTTAAATTGCATTTAAGCACGAATCTTAACTCATCAAACCCTGAGTGCCCTGCTTCCATGTGTTGCCAAGTAGTGCAAGACCTTTGACGGCAACTCATTTAATGGCGCAACTTCATGGGTTGCGCCGATTGCAATTGCTTCCCGAGGCATTCCAAATACTACACAGGTTGCCTCATCTTGCGCAAAATTATAAGCACCCGCGTTTTTCATTTCCAACATGCCAGCAGCACCGTCTTTTCCCATACCAGTCAATATAACACCAACAGCATTTTTACCGGCATAAGCAGCCGCAGACCGGAACAAAACGTCGACCGATGGACGATGTCTGTTGACTGGTTCACCCGCATCCAGTTGAGTTACATAATTAGCACCACTGCGGGCAAGGAGTAAATGTGAATGCCCTGGTGCAATGTATGCATGCCCCGGTAAAACACGCTCGCCACCTACAGCCTCGGATACAGAGATTTTGCATAAGCCATCAAGTCGCTTCGCGAAAGAGCGTGTAAAACCCTCAGGCATGTGCTGAGTAATCAAAATACCAGGACAATCTGACGGCATTTGTACAAGAAAATTCTTTATCGCCTCAGTACCGCCGGTAGACGCCCCAATGATAATCAGTTTTTCACTACTGGTTAAAGGGTTTCTCACCATTGGTAAAGCTGCCGGGGAATCTTTAGTGTGGTCAATCGCCGATAATACCCGGGGGCGAATTTTTGCTTTAGATGCGATCCGAATCTTATCGGCTATCAGCTCCGCATAATCAAGCATACCACTTTGAATGGAGATTTTTGGCTTCGAGACAAAATCGACAGCCCCCAACTCTAATGCCCGCATTGTAATTTCCGATCCCCGCTCAGTGAGCGAAGAAACCATAATGACAGGCATCGGCCTTAACCGCATGAGGCGCTCAAGAAAATCCAAGCCATCCATCTTTGGCATTTCAACGTCCAGTGTCAGAACGTCTGGATTAGTCTGCTTGATCAACTCTCTGGCGACCAAAGGATCGGGTGCGACACCTACAACTTCCATATCCGGCTGGCTGCGAATAATCTCACTCATTACACTACGTATGAGCGCAGAATCATCAACAATTAATACTTTTATTTTCATCTGGAAAGATTCCATATCCACCTGAAATATAATAAATTTTCAGGTCAAAATTAAAACAAATCGACTTCCCCGCCCACAGAGGTTGTTTTTAAGCGACTTGCATAATCCTGCTCACGTTTTCTCAGCGTGTCATTGTGTTCTACTTTTAATTTTTTAACGAGAACCTTACCAGTTTTTGGAAAAAAATAGACTTTACGAGGGTATATGTCGTTAAGATCCTCGGCGACCACACGCATGCGTTCCGCTTTTAAATAATCCAAGACAAACTTCGCATTTCTCTCGCCGACATTGATAGCAGTAAAACCTCGTAAAACATTGCCACCACCAAAGACTTTCGCTTCCATGTTTTCTCGTTTAGCCCCTGCTTTAAGCAACTCATTGATCAGTACTTCCATCGCATAAGTACCGTAACGCATAGAAGCCGAGACAGGATTATCAGCGTCGCCACCGGTGTCGGGAAGCATAAAATGATTCATTCCTCCAACACCTGTCACACGGTCACGTATGCAGGCAGACACACAGGAACCAAGAACTGTCACGATCAGCATATCTTTGTTCGTGAAATAAAACTCTCCCGGTAAAATTTTTGCAGCATCACAATCAAACGTTCTGTCAAAGTAAACGTTGGTCGCAAAATGCTCTTCACTTAACTGACTCATAAGCTACCTTTGTGCAAAGGATTTGTTGCGACTCTCTGATGACCTGCATGACCAGAAGAAAGCTCGTACACAGTTTTCCCCTTCAACTTGAAATCATCCGAAACGTATAAAAAATTCTCAGAATGTCCCGCAAACAATAATGCATCCGGCTTCATCAAAGGTACAAACTTTCTGAGAATCTTCCCCTGTGTTGGCTTGTCAAAATAGATCATCACATTACGACAAAAAATAGCGTCAAACTCTCCCGACAGCGGCCAACTATCAGCAAGCAAATTAAGCTGCTTGAAAGTAATCATATCGATGAGCTCCTGCCTTACCCTGACAAGTCCATCCTGACTGCCTTTTCCTTTAAGAAAAAATTTTTTAACCCTGTCTGGAGACAATTTTTCTATTCTGTCAATGTTATATACACCCTTCGATGCTGTATTCAGAACATTGGTATCAATATCTGTCGCCACAATTTGTGCAGGAGGGCGCAAAGTACCGAATGCTTCACAAAGAGTCATGGCGATTGAATAAGGCTCTTCACCGGTAGAACTGGCAGAACACCAAATCTGGATAGGCTGCTTACGATGTTTTACGAAATCTGCAAGAATCGGAAAATGATGCTCTTCCCGAAAAAAAGATGTCAGATTCGTAGTCAGAGCGTTGGTAAAAGCCTCCCACTCAACACTATCGTGCTCCCTTTCCAGACTGTTCAGATAATCAGTGAATGAATTTATTCCGGTCGCCCGTAAACGCCTTGCGAGACGACTATAGACCATCTCCTGCTTACTGTCGGCGAGGGATATACCCGCCCGCTTGTATATCAGCTCTCGTACGCGATCAAAATCACGAGAGTTAAACTCAAACTCTTTTGAGTTTTCCGATCTTTCTTTCGCGCCAATATTTCTCATCAAAATGACTCTCAATAACTAAACTCAGAACTTATTCAGCACCAAAGAATACAAGCATCAGAATACAACACTGGTATCAGTTGAAAAATCAGAACTCTTCCCACGAATCGTCTGTTGTCGCAACTTTTTTCAGGCTAGATTCCTCCGCACTTTTCACCGAAGAACTCAGAGCAGCGGGTTTGGGCTGATTTGGCTTTGCAACTGTCTCACGGTACTGAGCAACAGGTCGGACCGCTGGCTGCAGTGAGTTCGACACTTTAAATACACTCACAGCTCTCGCCAACTCAACCGACTGTTCTTCCATACTTTCAGCCGCCGCAGCCGCCTGCTCAACCAATGCTGCATTTTGCTGAGTCATTTCATCCATCTGAGTAATTGCCTGATTGACTTGCTCAATCCCTGCACTTTGCTCCTGACTTGCAGCAGCAATTTCACTCATGATATCGGCGACATGCTGAACGCTGGTGACAATTTCATCCATCGTTTTTCCAGCCTCGTCAACCAACTTACTACCCTGCTCAACCTTATCGACTGAATCATCAATTAAGGCTTTAATTTCTTTTGCAGCACCAGCACTACGTTGAGCCAGATTTCTCACCTCTGCCGCAACAACCGCGAAGCCCCTTCCCTGTTCACCTGCCCTGGCTGCTTCAACCGCAGCATTTAACGCGAGAATATTCGTCTGAAAAGCAATGCCATCAATGACGCCAATAATATCGACAATTTTTCTCGAACTATCTTTGATCGATCCCATTGTATTCACAACCTGTCCGACGACTGCGCCACCTTTGACCGCAACACCGCTAGCAGACACAACTAATTGGTTTGCCTGACGCGCATTGTCAGCATTCTGTTTGACCGTGCTTGTCAGTTCTTCAATTGAGCTGGCCGTTTCCTCCAAAGAACTTGCCTGGGATTCAGTACGACGGGACAAGTCCGCGTTTCCGGATGCAATTTCCTGAGCAGCGAAAGTAATTGTTTCCGTGCCTTCTCTCACTTTGCCAACGGTAGTAGCCAGGTTACTGTTCATATTTTTCAAGGCCAGCAATAACGAGGAAACTTCATCATTTCCGACGACGGCAATATCGCTGCGCAAATCTCCGCTGGCAACAGTTTCTGCCAGACCAAGTGCTTCGGATAAAGGCTTTGTAATGCTGTTCGTCAGAATCCACGCAATCACAGCACCAATAAGGAGCGCAACAACCAGAATCGTATAAAGAATATAAGACAGTTTTTTAGCCGCTGAGTCTGACTTTTCAAAGGTCTGGGCAGTAGCAGCAGACTGCAGCTCAACCAGTTTGTTAATTTCAATAATTTGTTTATTACTGATTGGCTCTAATACAGTGGCAATTATCTTTATTGCGCCCTCCGCATTAAATGCCAGAGCCTGTCCGACCGCATCTTTAAAAGGACCTGCAGCCTCTTTATCCAGCTTCGCGATTTCATCAACTATCTTTTTTTCATCATCGCTCAGCCCCAACGCTGAAATTTTTTCTTTGGAATCATCGTATAACTTACGTTGCGACTTAACACGTCCTTCTTCTTTTTGCATCTCTGCGACATCCGACTGAATACCGATGTTACGCATCGCTATTCCACTTTCGTACAGAGAACTTTTCATCAGATTAGCGAGTATCTGTTTTTCCTTCGCCAATCGCAAATTCTCTAACATGTCTTTTCGATTCGACGCATTCAAGGAGTTGACCAACAACATGACAACAACGATTCCGCCAAGAATAAGAGCAAAACCCAAAGCTAAACGAGTACCAATTTTCAAATTACGTAAATTCACAACTATCTCCCCTGAGCCACAGTTATTCTGTTTTTATTGTGGTGTTAAAATAAAAATTTACTACTTACGCTAATTGGTCAACGAGTCCCATTTCCGGACTGGACATTAATTTATCGATATCAACCAAAATCAGCATGCGATCTTCTAAGGTTCCTAAGCCGATCAGAAAATCCGTGCTGAAAGTTGTACCCATTTCCGGAGCTGGTCTAATCTGACTAGGTAATAAAGTGGTGACGTCTGACACACTATCGACCACCATCCCGACAATTCTGCCTTCAATATTTAAAATGATGACGACCGTAAACTGATCGTAAGTCGGGCTTCCCAGATTAAACTTGATTCTCATATCTACAACAGGAACGATAATTCCACGCAGATTAATGACGCCCTTTAAAAACTCCGGAGCATTTGCAATCCGGGTAACAGCCTCGTATCCGCGGATTTCCTGTACTTTTAAAATATCGATACCGTATTCCTCGTTTCCCAATGTAAAAGCAAGAAATTCATTGCCCGCAACATCTGCATTTCCTTCCTGAGAGGACGATTTAGTTTCGTTGGCTGCTTGTGTCAGTTGTGACATGTTCAATCCTTTATTTACGGTTCTAAATATGACTATCTATTTGAGCGAAGTAATGCAGAAACATCCAGAATAAGAGCAACACCACCATCGCCCAAAATTGTTGCCCCAGAAATTCCCGGGACTTTTTTATAATTTGACTCAATATTTTTAACAACGACTTGTTGCTGCCCTACCAAATCATCAACAAATAAAGCGGCTTTTTTTCCATCTACCTCAACGATAACGAGAATACCTTCTGAGGGATTAAGAAATTTAGGAGTCAGATTAAAACGCTGATAAAGTGGAATCAAAGGCAAATATTCTTCTCTAACCTTAACAACGGTACCCTTACCACTAATCTCTTTCACATCCACTGCGGCAGGTTGCAAAGACTCGACTACAAAACCAAGCGGCAGAATATAAATTTCGTCGCCAAGCTTTATAGACATTCCATCCAGAATCGCCAACGTCAAAGGCAGCGAAATAGTAATCGTCGTACCCAATCCCGTTGCCGAGCGAATGTCAACGACACCACCCATCGCAGAGATGTTTCTCTTCACCACGTCCATGCCCACGCCACGCCCTGAGACATCGGTCACGATTTCTGCGGTCGAAAATCCTGGGGCAAAAATAAGCTGCCACACGTCAGAATCTGTCATCGAATCTGGTGCCGCCAAACCATTTTCACGCGCTTTCGCAAGGATCTTTTCGCGGTTCAATCCACCACCATCATCACTGACTTCTATGACGATATTTCCCCCTTGATGCACGGCAGATAGGGAGAGTTTTCCGGTTTCAGTTTTACCGTTTTGCGTTCTGATTGCAGGTATTTCTATCCCGTGATCGATACTATTGCGCACTAAATGCGTTAAAGGATCAACGATTCTTTCAATCAAACCTTTATCCAGCTCAGTCGACGCGCCATGGGTAATGAACTCGACTTTCTTACCTAGCTTGGTCGCAAGATCTCTTACCATCCGGGGAAAACGGGAAAAAACATAATCCATAGGCATCATGCGAATTGACATGACTGCTTCTTGCAGATCCCGGGTATTCCTCGTTAAATGCGCGACACTGCCTAAGATCCGTTCGTGAACAATAGGATCTAATTCTTGCGTTCTTTGCTCAAGCATTGCCTGAGTAATAACAAGCTCTCCGATCAAATTAATGAGCTGATCAACTTTTTCTATTCCGACGCGAATCGTTGAGGTCTCTTGAGCAGAGACATGCTTTTCTGCATCTTTCTTAATTATATTTTTCTTTTCAAGATGATTTACAGGCGTGGAAACACTCTCCGTTTGACTTGGAGGCGCACCTCCGTTTTCAGCCCCCTGAGCAGGCTCCTGAGGAGGAAACATAGAATCTAGAGGCTCAAAGAAACCGTACCCTAATTCATCTTCTGTCTTTGCCTGATTTTCCTCGGGGGTTTGAGTAAGAAGCGGTACTTCTGTGACGGTAAAACAATCAGGGGTCAAGATAAACAAACAGATCGACACAATGTCGTTTGCGGCTTCATTTGTACTCAGGTAAAAAATCGTTTTATCTGCTTCAGATTCAATGTTAGAAATTGATCCAAGCAACCCCAACTCAACTTCTAAAGCTTTGGCATCATTTGCATTTAAACCTGTCATTTCAATTTTGAACGCAGATTTGTGTTTGGTGCCATCGGGTGTAATCAACTGAACTGGAGGCGGAGAAACCGAAGCAGCCACAGGCACAGGGTCATTCGAAAGAGACTGCAGAAGCATCCGGACGTCAGCAACGGCATCCTGATCCACTGGAGTACCAAGCCGGTGACCATCAACCTGCATTTTCAGAATATCTTTGGCAATGAGAAATGCATCAACGTGCTCAGCAGTTAAAGCCATTTCACCTTTTCTGATTTTATCCAACAGAGACTCTAAAACATGAGTTACCTCGCTCATGTCATTGAGTCCAAAAGTAGATGCTCCACCTTTTATAGAGTGAGCTGAACGAAAAATGGCATTTAGGTCCTCGGGCTCCGGGGACTGAACATCGACGGCAAGCAGCAGCTTTTCCATTTCGGCAAGAAGTTCATCTGCCTCGTCAAAAAAGACCTGAAAAAACTGACTCATGTCAATCGTCATTATTTAACTCCGGGATATACATTAATAAACTGACGCTCAGCCTATTACTTTTTTAACGACTTCCGTGAGCTTTTGAGGGTCAAAAGGCTTCACCAACCAACCGTTTGCACCAGCTGCACGTCCTTTGGATTTCATGTCATCACTCGATTCGGTGGTCAACATCAGAATTGGCACTCTTTGATATGTAGCCAACCCCCTTAAAGATTTAATCAAAGTCAAACCATCCATTCTCGGCATATTCTGATCAGTCAAAACAAGATCTACGACTTGATTCCTAGCCTTTTCAAGACCATCTTGCCCATCAACAGCTTCAATCACCTGATACCCGGCAGCCTTTAAACTAAAAGCAACCATCTGCCTCAGTGAACCAGAGTCATCTACCGCTAAAATTGTTTTGGCCATAATTACTCCATTTTTCGTATTAAATACAACGTGTCTGAGCGCTTGCAGAGCAATTTAAAACAACTCAACATCTCCGCTTTCCAAATGTTTCTGATGAACAGCCTTTCTCAACAAATTCTGCAAATCAGCACTTTGTTTTTCCAGTCGGGTGGTGGTTTCTTTCAAAAGACAAGCGATATCCTCGCTTTCAATGTCCAGCGTGACGTCCCCCCCAAACAGCCCCAGCGTTGTCAACACCTCTCTGAGTCCCTCGCAGCGCTGCATCGTTCGGGAAAGTAACTGACTCGTCATATCCTGAAACTGCAGGCCAGTCACTGCGGCATTAACATGTGTAGCAATCTCAAGCTGAATTGCCTTCAATCTGTCGCTTGTAGCGCCAGAAATCACACCAGAATCAATGAGCTGCTGAATTTCTTCTTGCTCCTTCAGAATTGCAGCATGAAGCGCGAAAAAGCTGGCACTCAGTTTTTCAATCGCCTCTCCAAGTAAAATTGCCGTTTGAGTAAGATCGGTTTCCACTTCAGAAAGATGGGCGTTACCATGATCTGACACTCCGGCTAACAACTGCTTTACCTGAGAACTTAACAGTTTCTTTTCGGACATCTTAAGCATCCTCTCTGCATAATTTTTCAACAGCCAAGTGCAATTCAAGGTTACTTTGCAGACTTAACAGAAACTTCCGTGCCTGAATCTGGCTGACTGACCACCTCAACTGCACCTCCGTCTTGCGAAGCGGATTCTTCAGCTTTTTTATTCATCACGATAATACTAATTCTGCGATTAATCGGATTGAGCGGATCTTGCTTATCAAATAAAACAGATGAGGACAAGCCTACAACGCGCAAAACCTTAGACTCATCCATTCCGCCATAAATCAGCTCGCGGCGGGATGCATTTGCACGATCTGCAGACAACTCCCAGTTACTGTATCCCTTTTCTCCCAGCCCATAAGGAGCAGAATCAGTATGTCCGGACAAACTGATTTTATTGGGGACCTCGTTCAATGCCTTACCTATTTCATGCAGTATCTCTTTTGTGTAGGGTTGCAGTTCGGCTTTCGCCAATGCAAACATCGGGCGATTCTGCTCATCCACCATCTGAATACGCAACCCTTCAGTCGTTATATCCAGTAACAACTGCTTTTTATACATCTTCAACGTGGCGTTAGACTCGATTGCTGCTTCGATTTTTCCTTTCAAAGCTTTAAGCCTATCGGCATCAGCTTTTGCTAATGCAGCCTCAGCAGCCTGAAGGTTATACGAGCGCTTCTGGGACTCAATATCTCCCTTGCGATTCTGCCCCTCACGCAAACTAAGATCCTTCCCACCACCTTTAATTACGCTCGAACTATCACCGCTACCATCACCGCCAGCCATAGCAACTTTTAACGGTGTCTGAAAATATTCCGCGATACCTTGCAAATTTCCCTTTGCTGTAGAACCAAGGAGCCACATGAGGAGAAAAAATGCCATCATCGCTGTCACAAAATCAGCATAGGCAATTTTCCATGCACCACCGTGATGACCACCACCAGACTTTTTTATCCGCTTTACTATTATCGGCCGCAGCTCTTCATTTGCCATTGGAAAACCTTAGAATCACTATTTTGACTTCGATTGTTTTATATGCTCTTCCAACTCGCTAAAAGTTGGTCGCTCAGTTGAATATAAAACTTTGCGCCCGAACTCGACAGCTAATGCGGGAGCATAACCATTTAAACTGGCAAGCAAGGTTACTTTTATGCATTGAAATGTTTTTGATGACTCCTCCAATTGCTGCTCGAGCAAACTAGCCAAAGGTGCCACAAATCCATATGCAATCAAAATACCCAAAAAAGTACCAACCAAGGCATGGGCAATCAAAATACCAAGCTCCGCAGGAGGAATACCGACCGATTCCATTGTGTGCACTACCCCCATCACAGCAGCGACAATACCAAACGCCGGCAAACCATCTCCTAGTCTGGCAATAAAATGAAAAGGCATCGCTCCTTCGTGATGATGCGTTTCCAATTCATTATCCATAAGATTTTCAATCTGAAAGGCATCCATATTTCCTGATACCATCAGTCTTAGATAATCACAGATAAATTCCATCATATGATGATCATGGACAATAGAGGGGTATTTACTAAACAAAGGACTTTCTTCTGGTTTTTCAATATCCCCCTCAATCGACATCAACCCTTCTTTCCGCACTTTTGTCAGCACATCGAAGAGCATGGTCATCAGTTCCATATACAGGGCTTTTGAATATTTGGATCCCTTGAAAACGTTAGGCAGCGTCTTAATTGTTGCTTTTAAATTCTTAGCGTTATTTCCCACAAAAGAAGCGCCAAGAGCAGCACCACCAATCATGAGTAGCTCTAATGGCTGAAACAAAACAGCAAGATGCCCACCTGCTAGCGCATAGCCACCAAACACAGACCCTAAAATTACAATATAACCAACAATAACTAACACGGAAATTTACTCCCTGACTGGAAAATTACGCTCAAATATCTTACGTCAATCATATCAGCCCAACTGATAGGAATCATCAGAAATTGATGCAAATCTATGCGGGAATGACACTTCTTTTAAAGAATCGAATGCAAACATCACATTTGCCACACATACAACACCTCCCCATTTTCATTCATTTGAATTTCGAAACTCGGGGGCTTACCATCGACAGGAAACTCATAGCTCATAAAAATACTTCCAGGCACCATTTCATATTGCACCTTTTTCCAAATTTCCGACATCACTACAGGCGACAAATAAACAAAAACAACATCAAATTTTTCAAAATTTAAATGTTCATAACTCCCAAGTTGAAATTTGACGTTCTCACAGCCCAAGATTTTTGATCTTAAAAAGCTAAACAACCAGGGAACCGAGGAAATTTCTATGCCAGTTAACTCCCAGCCTGGCCTGCGCTCAGACAAATCGATAAGCAATCCACCAAAACCACTGCCAGCATCAAGCAAGTGCAACTTTTTCTTATCAGGGAGAATATCGAGAAGTGTTTCCGACAGAGATGGATGAGATGGAAAATATGGCACTCTTGTAGTGAAAGTAGTGCCAAAAATAAAAAAAAGAAAAAGGAATACCGCCAAGCTCAACGCAGACGAAATCTGCAGATACAACCCGAGAGCGACTCCAACGGGGAAGATGAACGCGATCGCACACCACCACCATTCAGACTTGAACAACAGAGCGATAAAAAGGGAGAGAAATGAGTGAAATGACAGAAGAAAAAGGAAGGCCCGCGAACTAAAGATATAACCAAAGTATTTTTTGGCAATAAAGGCAGAAATCAAACAAAAAGTAAGAGATACAACTTGGACTAATAGTGCCTTTAAGACTGGATATTTACCCCAGGCACTCGAAGGACTATAACTTTTGTGGCTAACATGCGATGCCTCCAAAAGCGCCTCCTTTTCAATTAATCACTAGGCCACCATCTCCAATGGAGTATCAGCCTCTTTCACTTTTTTAGTTTTACCCGCGCGGGAAGGTACATGACACAATCCACACTTATAATGATCATTCAAATCCAATGAATGTGCAACAAAATGCCCACCGCATTCCGAACATTTTGCAAATGTTAGCATTTTCCCTTCAAAAAATCGGACTAAAGTCCATGCTCTAGTCAAAGAAAGTACTGCATCATCGGGAGATACACAACCAACTTGCTCAAGATAAAGCCGATAAGATTTAACAACTGCCTCAATACCAAAAATTTCAGCATGCTCATTCAAATATTTATAAATATTCATAAATAAAGATGAGTGTATATTTGGTTGCCAGGTCGTAAACCAGTCTGTTGAGAATGGAAGCATACCTTTAGGTGGAGAAACACCTTTCAGCTCTTTATAAATCTTCAAAAGCCGTTCGCGAGATAGCGAAGTTTCAGACTCCAACAATTGCAGACGCGCGCCAAGATTAACCAAATCTATCGCCAATTGAATCTCAGATGCCTCATTAAGAACGCTTTTGCCAGCCATATCAACCTCCGATCATTACTCAGTGAATATTTAACAGACAGACTTAGTGAATTTCTTCAACAGTCTGCCCCGCCATTAAAATAGCCGCGTGAGAATGAGCGAGAGAACGCTCTTTGTTATAATTAGTGAGCATGCAAAGTATTGAACTATCCTCAAAACGGAATCGCGCCAACATCATATTGGAGCCGGCAAGTTTAAGAATTTGAGAATTATTCAAACCTTCAATTAAGTCAGCTATTTCCTTACCTATCCCCAGGCGGAAAATGGCGGTTGCCTTATCAGCACGAATCATTTGCTGAGCAAGCATCAAATAACTTAAGTTTGCATCACGTATTTCAGCCATCATGTCGTTCTGTGTCATTTCCCTACCCTCCAATACATATTCAAAGGCGAAATATCTTGCCGTTGAGATACATTGTGCTCGACCACAAAATTAGGGTGTATAGGAAAAAATAGGTATTTACAACAGGAATAAACAGAACTAGCCCGTAAGACAAAATCTTACAAGCTACTTTTTGAAGATGTATGCAGAAATTTTTACTTTTATTTTAAGCAACAAACAAAAATACTTAAAAAGTAAAACCTATAAAAATCAAATGCTTAGTGCTTTAAATTGTGTTTCTTGTTTTTAATAACGGCAGCGTTTTTTAAAACTTTAGGGCAATCAGAAAATATTTTTTAAAAATCTTCTTCTGACCTATTAACGGTAGTGGCGGGAAAAACTTTAGTTATTCTTTGAAATTTTTTTAAAAATTTTCCGCTTTTGTGTAATGTCGCAACAGATTGTGTTGATTTGAGACGAGAAACGTCTCAGGAAGGATATAAAAAATACAAAAAAAGAAATCTGAGATCAACGATTACTTGCTCTATTTTAATTTTATACAGACTGATTACGCCACAAGCAGCTCTGCTTTAACTGCTTATCCAAACCGGACAAAAGTGCTTCGTGTTCACTTAACTCTTCAGCTGACGCCATTTTAAGAATCACTTCATCAATAGGCGTATCGATAAACACGACCTCCTCAACGACTGGCTGCTCTTCATCAGGCAAATCGATGGCAAAACTATCCTGCCCCCTGGACATCGCCAAAAAGACGTCTGCCAGTAACTCCGCATCAAGCAAAGCTCCATGTAACTTTCTGTGCGCGTTAGATATTTCGTAACGATCACATAAAGCATCGAGAGAGTTTCGCTTTCCTGGATGCAACTCTTTAGCCTGAACCAGAGTATCGGTAACAACCTCTACATGGTCAGTGAACAACCCGAGGCCGGCTCTTGTAAATTCTGCGTTCAGAAAAGAAATATCAAAGGGCGCATTGTGAATGACAATTTCAGCCCCCTTTACATACTCACAAAACTCATTGATCACTTCGGAAAACTTTGGTTTGTCACTGAGAAATTCAGTAGTCAATCCATGTACCGCGAGTGCCCCCTCCTCAGAATCTCGCTCAGGATTAATATATTGATGATAATTATTTCCCGACAACTTCCTGTTTATAAGCTCAACGCAACCGATTTCAATAATTCTGTTCCCGTCTCGGACACTTAAACCGGTCGTTTCAGTGTCTAAAACGATTTGTCTTAATTTCTTTTCCATTACATAGATCCAGTACTAAATTAACCAGCGACCCATTCGAATGAAATTTTGTCGCCATTCCCATATGAGCAAAAACTGGACTGCATACCGACGCCAGCAGCAAACAGGAGGTGATCACCAATTGATACAAAAGGCAGCTTCTGTCGAACCCAAAAGGGAATTTTAAGGGATTGATAGTGGCTTTTCATATCTCGGGTAGGTCTGTTTTCAGCCAACTTAATACGCTCCCCTCCCCGACGGAAATGAATTTCAAGGGACTGATTATTTAACCATTCGGAATCAACACCCAAGTCCGACTTTAGGAAGTACAAAGCCCCTCCCATCTCAGGAAACTCTATCGTTCCCTGACCTGTCCATCTGAAAATCACTGACTTATCCGACTGATCCTGCGCATCCCTCCTTGAAGTCGCATATATCCTGCCTTGGTATCTGTGTATTGCCAGATTATCGTGAAAAACCGTAACACGGGCATCATCGCGCGCCTCGAATAATTGCTTGCAAATCTCTGCCAGTCTTGAAGTGGTTGGGACTCTGGAGCGAAGCTTGGTGAACCATAATCGCAATAAATTGTTGACTCTTTCGGAGCTTAACAAACGAATGCTTTGCAGACTCAAACCATCATTATCAGCACAAACACGAAAATCTTGTTCAGCAATGTCCTCCAGTAATATCCGTGTAGATTTCATATGTATTGCAGTTCTCGCCACACGCAAAGAAAATCCCGGTGATATCTCTTCTAGCAAGGGCATCACTTTATGTCTTAACGCATTCCTCAGAAATCGTGCATCATCGTTTGACTCGTCGTGTATATGCAGAACATCATGGCTTTCAACAAAGCGCTCCAAATTTCCCCTGGCTTCCTGCAATAACGGCCGCATTAACGTCAAGGTGCTGACACCGAGCAAATTCTCTGCAGTATTAAAGCGGTCCATGCCAGACAAGCCGGCGACACCAGATCCTCGCAGCATCTGCATTAGAAGAGTTTCCGCCTGATCATCCTGATGATGAGCAGTCAAACAGAAATTAATCTGATGTTCATGACAAATTCGCCCAAGAGCCAGATACCGAGCTCTTCGCGCACTGCTCTCTATCCCGTCTTTTTTTGTGCCATCTAACGTCACTTTTTCGTAAAAAAAAGTGACATCCTGGCTAAGGCATACTGATCGACAGTATTCGAGCCATGAGTCAGCATTCGGGCTGAGTCCGTGGTGTATGTGAATAGCGAATAAGGGAATGGCGCGGAGGCGACAATACTCAACTGCCAGCTTGAGAAGAGCCGAGGAATCAAGTCCACCACTGTATGCAATCGCAATCCCACATACTGACTCAACTCCCAATTCGGAAAAGTAGGAATCCAGTGTTTCATTAAAGCGGTACTGTAAAGCACCGCTGTCACTACGTTGAATCATTCGGAAATTTTTGTTTCCTTAAATTTACCGTAACTCATCAGTTTTTCATGACGAGCACTGAGCAAATCTTTAGTCTTAACACCTTGGAACTGACGCAAGGTATCAGCAAGAGCGCGCTTGACCAGAGAGCACATCTGCTTAGGATCTCTGTGCGCACCACCTAGCGGCTCGTTAATAATCTTGTCAATTAACCCCATTGCTTTCAGGCGGTGGGCCGTTAACCCCAACGCCTCGGCTGCATCGGATGCCTTATCAGATGTTTTCCATAAAATCGAGGCACATCCTTCAGGTGAAATGACAGAATATGTTGCATATTGCAACATCAACACTGCATCTCCTACCGCGAGTGCCAGGGCGCCACCTGAACCACCTTCACCGATAATGGTCGTAATCAGCGGCACCTTCAGCTCAGCCATAACATATAAATTGTGCCCAATAGCTTCCGATTGACCACGCTCCTCAGCATCAATACCCGGCCAGGCGCCTGTCGTGTCAACAAAAGTGAAAACCGGAATATCAAATTTCTCCGCCAGCTTCATCAGGCGCATAGCCTTGCGATATCCCTCGGGTTTCGGCATGCCGAAATTACGCATTGCCCGCTCTTTCGTATCTCGTCCTTTTTGGTGTCCGATCACCATGCAGGACTGACCATTAAAACGAGCTAAACCACCAACAATTGACTGATCATCTGCAAAGCTGCGGTCACCATGCAACTCATGAAAATCCGTGAATACGTTGTTGATGTAATCCATCGTATATGGCCGCTGCGGATGACGGGATATCTGCGATACCTGCCAGGGTGTCAGCTTTGCATAGATATCTTTAGTCAGCATTTGACTTTTTTTAGAGAGCCGGTCAATCTCTTCAGAGATATCAACAGCAGAGTCATCCTGCACGAAGCGTAACTCTTCAATTTTAGTTTCGAGTTCAGCTATTGACTGCTCAAAACTCAGGAATGTCGTTTTAGTCATCGTGCCTCCTTAAATCCACACGAGTTGAGAAAATTCTTACTCATTGACAAAGTCAAAATAAAAGCACTGAAATAGATTACTTACCGTTTTGAAGCCCTCGTGCGCTACAACTTCAAACTGATCAGAACCACAGAATCTAAAATCAGCTAAAGAGACTACCTTGCGAATATATCCGGGCTTCCCCGAAAAAAACGCCAAAAATCTCGCAACGGGGCAGATTAAATATCAAAAACAACTATTCTGTCCAGCATCTGTTATCGCTCAGACCAAATCAACAGAAAACTACTGCCTTCGTCCTTTATCTGTCGACATTTCCGAATTGAGAAAATTTCAGTTTGAAACGGAACGGCTTCATCATAATGACAGTACCCCATCATCAGCTAAAGTGACAATTAACTCACGAATATCTGATGTTTACCTGAGCAAAAGCCCAAGAAGTACACTTATTTGATAAGATGTTGCTTACGTATCGCTTTAGTATAACATTGCCGCTCTTATGTTCAGTCAAACTCAGATAAATCCAAGCCAGAACGCTATGCGCCAAATTTTAAAAAGTATTTTCGTCATCTCGAACTTATCATTCGCATTATTCTCTCCCGCTTCTTTCGCTGATGATGCAGCTGATGTTGGAAAATTGCTTCGCTCTGGCCAAATATCTGAAGCCCTCCAGAAAGTAGATAGTGCACTGGCAGTACGTCCGAAAGATGCTCAAATGCGCTTTTTAAAAGGACTGATTCTCACAGAGCAAAACAAAAGTACCGAGGCGATTGCTATTTTTACCAAGTTAACTGACGACTATCCTGAATTACCTGAACCTTATAATAATCTGGCCGTTTTATATGCCGCGTCGGGACAATATGACAAAGCGAGAGCATCACTGGAAATGGCTATCAGAACGAATCCTACATATGGTACTGCGCATGAAAATTTAGGTGATGTTTATGCCAAATTAGCCAGTCAGGCATATGATAAGGCACTGCAGCTAGACGCAGGAAATGCCACGGCGAAATTAAAACTGACATTAGTTCGCAACCTCGTTGGCAATACTACAGGCGGAACGAATCCGAAAGCGAACCCAGCACCGGCAACGCAAATTGCGCAGGCACCATCTGCAAAAGCACCTGTAGCTGCTGCGGCAGCAAAACAGGCAACACCAGTAAAAGCAGAAGCAGAACCTGTTAAAACAGAATCCGCAAGCAAATCAAAAGCATCCCAGCTGCAGGACAAGGACGAAGATGATGTGTTGAAAGCGATTGAGAATTGGGCTAAAGCGTGGAGCAACAAAGATACGAATGCGTATCTGGCACACTATGCCAAAGACTTTCAAACCCCTAAAGGCGAATCACGAAAAGCATGGGCTGAAGAAAGACGCGAAAGAATCGAAGGGAAAGGCCGTATCAGCGTAAAAATCGAGAACGCCAAAGTTAGCATTGACGGCAACACTGCAACAGTAAAGTTCCGCCAGATATATACCTCTGACCGTCTGACCGCGAATAGCCGTAAAACCATCAATATGACGAAACAAGACGGCAAATGGCAAATCAAGCAGGAGCGCGCGGGTAGCTGATGTTTTTCGACGTCAACAGGATTGCTTCGATCGATCATGTAATCGCGAAGCGGGTTTTTTGCGCCCTTTTTATCTGCTGTTTGTTCATCTGCATCAGCTCACCTGATGCAGATGCAAAGGCACGACCGCAAAAAGTACAGTACGATCAGATTCCAAGTTCGGTCAACCCTGACCAGCTCTTAATTGAAGTATATAAAAGTCTTGCAGAAAACAAACTTCAGAATGCTCAGGCGAAAATTGATGAATTAATTGAAGCCTATCCCCATTTTCAGTTAGCACATCTGATCAGGGGAGATTTGTTACTCATGCATACCCGTCCGGTAACCAGTTTTGGCTCGGGGGCAAATATTCAGGGTGAAAAATTAAAAGAACTGCGGGATGAAGCGGCAGCAAGAATCCGTTCGTATCGCGAACGCCCTGCTCCGGACTTACTCCCCAGACCTGTGATTCAGCTTCGCGATGATCAAAAGCAAGTGATACTTGTGGATGCGAAAAAGTCTCGCTTATATCTTTACGAAAACGTCGCAGGACAACTCAGGTTCGTCAGCGACCATTACATCAGTCAGGGTAAATTCGGCACCAACAAGTTTAAAGAAGGAGATCAAAAAACTCCTCTTGGTGTTTATTACATTACCAGTCGCTTATCAGGCAATAAGCTGCCCGACTTTTACGGCCCGGGAGCACTTCCACTGAACTATCCAAACGAATGGGATAAAATTAACGGTCGCAGCGGTTCTGGTATCTGGCTGCATGGAATGCCATCCAGCAGCTTCAGCAGACCACCGTTAGCGTCGGATGGCTGCGTTGTAATGACCAACCCGGATTTTCTGAAAATTGCAGCATCTGTTGACATTGGCAAAACGCCGGTCATCATCAGTGAGCACATTGAATTCGTGAACCACGCAAAATGGATGATGGATAAGCAGTTTGCGGCAAAATTACTGGAGGACTGGCGCTTTGACCTCGAAAGCCAGAATGCAAACCGTATTTTTGCAAATTACTCTAGAAATTTCAGAGCAAGTCAGGGAGAAGATTTAAACTCTTGGTTTTCCAAACAAAGACAATCCTGGGACAACTGGATTACTCCCGTAGTTAAACTGAAGGACGTCACCTATTTTCTTTATCCAGGTAAGGATGAAATGATCGTCACTACCTTTACGCTAGAAGTCTCCTCAGGAAAAGCCAAAGTCAATACCAGGAAAAGGCAATACTGGAGAAAAGAAGCCGCCAAATGGCGAATTGTTTATGAAGCAAATGTATAATCAGGCGAAAAAAATGACATCCGTACACAAAAAAATTTCAGGTTTTATTTTTGCTGGCGCAACTTTATTCAGTTCCCAATTGTTAATGGCTGAAGAGTTACCCAAAGTTTCCTTAAAAACCAGTATGGGAGAAATTGTGCTGGAACTGTACCCCGATGCGGCTCCCAACACAGTCGATAATTTTCTTAAATACGTTAAAGCAGGTCACTACAAAGGAACGATTTTCCATCGCGTCATCAATGACTTCATGATTCAGGGTGGCGGTTACGATAAAAATATGAAGGAAAAGCAGACACGCAAACCGATTCCATTAGAAGCACGTCGCGCCCTGGATAAGGGGCTGAAAAATGAGATCGGCACTATAGCGATGGCGAGAACGGAAGACCCCAATTCGGCAACGGCACAATTTTTCATTAATGTAAAAAATAACGAATTCCTGAATCATCAGATATTGCCTGACGGCGATCCTGTGGAATTTAACTATCGGGGCAATATGGTGAAAGCACCGAGAAACAAAGCTTTGCTGGCGACAGCTGGCTACACACCGTTCGGCAAAGTAATCAAAGGTATGGACGTCGTCGATAAAATCAAAACAGTGGAAACAGGCGATGCAAACATGATGCAAAATGTGCCTAAGCAAAACATCGTCATCGAATCCGCAAGCATTATTAAATAATTTTTTTACTTATTACTAAGGAATATCATGGCCGTCATTCTGACCACTAATTTAGGTACCATCAAAATCGAACTGGACGCAGAAAAAGCACCGAAAACCGTCGCTAACTTCATTGCGTATGTTGAATCCGGTCACTATGCTGGCACCATTTTCCATCGCGTCATCGATGGATTCATGATTCAAGGTGGCGGCTTTGAGCCAGGCATGAAGCAAAAAGAAACGATGGCTCCAATTGAAAATGAAGCAAATAACGGCCTCAAAAATCAGCGTTACTCTATCGCGATGGCACGTACTGGCGCCCCTCATTCTGCATCCGCCCAATTTTTTATTAATACCGCTAACAATAGCTTTCTGGATTATCCGGGCCAGGATGGCTGGGGCTATTGCGTTTTCGGTATGGTGACTGAAGGCACTGACGTCGTTGATAAAATCAAAAGCGTTAAAACTTCACGTTCAGGTATGTTCCAGGATGTGCCGGTTGAAGATGTGATCATCGAAAAAGCAGAAATCGTCTAAGCAAAAAAACGCAGCATAGTGAACTTTCAACCATCACTGAAAACAGCGCAATCAGAAATGCTTGCGCTGTTTGTTTCCGACATCCATCTCTCCCCCGCGCTGCCCGAAACTACCAATATATTTCAGGCATTCCTGCGGCAGACAGCAATGCGAGCCAAACAACTCTATATTCTTGGTGATTTGTTTGAATACTGGGTAGGTGACGACGACATTACGGATGACTACAATCAGAAAATTGTCTCTGCATTAAAAACTGTGGCGGAATCAGGAGTTGAATTATTCTGGATAGCCGGAAACCGGGATTTTTTAGTCGGTGAAATTTTTGCGGAAATGACAGGAATCAGACTTCTTCCCGACCCAAGCGTAGTCAGTATCGGGGGACGCAATATTGTCATTTGTCATGGTGATGCTCAGTGCACAGATGATACCGATTACATAAAATTCCGGACGGTAGTCCGCAATCCGGAATGGCAGAAACAATTTCTGAGTAAGCCGCTTTCTGAACGCAAGTTGATTGTGCAGAGTATGCGCATGAACAGCAAGAGTGAGCAAGCGCAAAAAGACAGCAACATTATGGACGTCAATCCTGATGCTATCGCCAAGTTATTTGATACTTCAGCTTGTAACACCATGATTCATGGTCATACGCACCGCCCCGCGCTACACACAGAAACAGGCCGATATCGCTATGTGCTGCCGGACTGGGATGCTGACACGGACAAACACAAATGCACAGGTGGCTGGCTCAGTATCTTTGCCGATGGAAAAATCCTCCTATCCGATCTGAACGGTCAGGAAATATAAAGTATCGCCATTTACTGAGTACTAAATTATTCAGTGACCAGGTGTCCGGCAGAAATTTTCAGTGTTCTGCCGCACCGTGCAGCAATCGACAAATCATGTGTGACCAGTACCAGCGTTGAATGTCGCTCACGGTTTAACGCGAACATCAATTGAATAATCGCCTCCCCCGTCTGAGCGTCAAGACTACCGGTCGGCTCATCTGCAAATAAAAGCGGGGGCTCAGTCACAAAAGCACGCGCCAGCGCAACACGCTGTTGCTCTCCGCCAGACAAGAATTTGGGATAATGGCGCAAGCGTGCAGCAAGAGCTACTCTTTCCAACATCGCTTCTGCTTTTTCTCTGGCTTGCTTATCGCCACGCAACTCTAACGGCAGCATCACGTTCTCAAGCGCAGTCAGATGCGCCAGCAACTGAAAAGACTGAAAAACAAAACCCAGCTTTTCCTTACGGAACTTGGCGCGTTCATCCTCGCTTAAGGAAAACAGGTTAACGCCTTCCAACAACACCTCACCTGAACTCGGCACATCCAATCCGGCGATAATACCGAGCAATGTGGACTTACCGGAACCGGAAGCACCAACTATCGCAAGCGTCTCGCCCGCATGCGCGGTAAAATCAATGCCGTTCAGTATCGTTAAATTCCCGGTCGCATCATTGACCTGCTTAACAATATTTTTAACTTCAATTGCTACTTTTGCTGATTCTTTAGGATGTGTCATGCTGTCTTTTCGATCTGTGTACCAATTTTTATCTGAACTGTTAAAAATAGTGTTCGTTATCAGTTTGGGAATGACAACTGCAAATGCTCATTCTGCATCAAAAACCATACTCGTGCTCGGCGATAGTCTGTCGGCAGAATATGGTCTTGTAAGAGGAGAAGGTTGGGTCAGTCTATTAGAAAAGCAACTGACTGCAAAGAATATACATGCGCAGGTGATCAATGCGAGCATCAGCGGGGAAACCACTGTCGGTGGTAAAACACGGCTCCCGTCTTTGATGGAAAAATATCATCCGGATATTGTGATTATCGAGCTTGGTGGTAATGATGCCTTGCGCGGTTTATCATTAAAAGCATCCGAAGATAACTTTCGCGCAATGATTTCAACAGCGAAAAAAGATAAGGCACGTATCATCCTTACCGGCATGCAGATACCACCTAATTACGGAAAAGAATACGCGCAGAAATTTTTCTCTTTGTACGCCAAATTGGCTGCCGAACAGAAAATCGTACTGGTGCCTTTTCTGTTAGAAGGCGTTGCCGACTCCAACGACTATTTTCAAGCAGACAGAATTCATCCTGTCGCGAAAGCACATCCCGTTATTCTCAATAATGTCTGGCAACATCTTTCCCCTTTACTCAGAAAATAATTTATGAAATATCCTGAGGTCTGTTTTTTTGACGACATTGTCTCGGACTTAGATCAGTTTGATTGCATTATTGATGTACGCAGTCCATCTGAGTTTGCTGAAGACCATATTCCCGGTGCCATTAATTGTCCGGTTCTGAATGATGAGGAAAGAGTCCGCGTCGGCACCATGTACAAGCAAATCGGTGCATTTGAAGCAAAGCGCCTCGGTGCAGCCCTGGTAGCCATCAACATAGGAAACCACCTGAATCATCTGTTTCAGGATAAGCCAAAAGAGTGGCGCCCACTGATTTACTGCTGGCGCGGTGGTAATCGCAGCGGTTCAATGGCGCATATTTTTTCCAAAATCGGCTGGCCGGCGGCACAACTGCACGGTGGCTACAAAGCTTACCGGCAACATGTGAATCAACACATCCCACTGCTCGCGCAAGGAATTAAATGGAGAGTGTTATGCGGACCAACCGGCAGCGCTAAAAGCCGCTTGCTGGCGGCACTGACCAATGTCGGACAACAAGTGCTGGATCTTGAGAAATATGCTTGTCACAGAGGATCGGTACTGGGAGATATTCCGGATGAAAGGCAACCATCGCAAAAACATTTTGAAAGCCGGATCTGGGAAAATTTACGCAAAATCGATAAAACTCAGTACGTCTATGTTGAAGCGGAGAGCAAGAAAGTCGGTAATCTGCGTGTACCTGATTCTATTATGGAAGGAATCAGAGGCGCGGCTTGCGTCTCTTTGAAACTTGATATCCAGAAGCGGGTAAATTTACTGATCGAAGACTATGCACACTTCGTTGACAATCCTGACCATCTGGGAAAGCAGTTAGATTTTTTAACTTCTTTGCACGGCAAAGAGAAAATCACGCAATGGAAAACCCTGGCCTCCCAGCACGATATTCAGACCCTGGTAAGGAAATTACTGGAGGAACACTATGATCCGGCGTATCACAAATCTATCAACAAAAATTTTTCTCAGTTTCTGACAGCCCAGGAAATCGCACTGCATGAAATTGATGAGCAGAGTATGCAGGAGGTGATTAAACACATCATCGCCGAACAGGAAACCGATCAGCCCTCCACATCATCGAGGATGCGCTGACCCTCCTGATCCAGTTCATCAAACTGATGATGATTCACCGCCCACCAGAATAACGCGCCGATAGCAAACACAACCAGAAGGCTCACAGGTATCAGCAAATACAATATATCCATAATTAGTTTAAAGTCTCAGTCATCACAAATTCCGGCTGCGGTAAAAGATACAAACGCAAGGCATTTAACACAACCAACAGCGAGCTCAGTGACATTCCTAATGCCGCATGCCAAGGCTCCAGCCAGCCAATAATAGCAGCTGGAATAGCAATCAGATTGTAAAGAATCGCCCACGCCAGATTCTCGCGGATTAAAAGAAATGCCTTGTTCGCCACGACAAACCCGAAAGAAAGATCATTCAAGCGATTTGACATGAGTAACAAATCGCTTCTGGTTTGCGAAATCGGTGCTCCCTGCCCCATCGCAACAGCCACGTCTGCAATAGCCAGTACCGGGCCATCATTCATCCCGTCACCAACCATGACGACCCTCGCCCCCGTTGACTGAAGCTGCTGTACCACATCAAACTTATCCCGCGGACTCAATCCGGCACGAGCCTCCGTGATCCCGCATTGCTGTGCAACCGCCATCACCACGTCAAGTCTGTCGCCTGACAACAGCACTATTTTCTTTCCGGCAGCCTTGAGTTTTTCTATCGCTTCAACAGCGTCGTCACGCAATACGTCCGCCATCGCAAATAACAGTATCACTCCATCCTCGTCCGCCAGCATTGACAGGGTTTTGTTCGCAGTATCAGCAGGAGCAATAAAATCCTGATGCGTAATTGCAGTCACAAAATCTGCACTTCCAAGGCGATACAGCCTGCCGTTAATCACTGCCTCAACGCCACCGCCCGCTATTTCTTGTAAATTCGAGGAATTCATTACTGAGGATTGAGTATGTTGCGCCGCCAAACTGTCTGCAATCGCCTTGGCGGCGGGGTGTGCAGAACCCGAAGCTAAAATAAACGCAATTGTCTGGGCATCAGCATCATCTCTCAGCACCATCGTGTCCGATACACGCAGCTTACCGACAGTGAGCGTGCCGGTTTTATCGAAAACAAAATGTGTCGCCTCCGCCATCGCCTGTATCGCTTTACCATTTCTGATCAGGACACCATTTTTTGCCAGCAGGCCGATCGCAGCGGACATAACGCCAGGTGTCGCCAACGATAAGGCACAAGGACAAGTCACCACAATCACGCTGATAGCGATCCACAGTGCCCGCGAAGGATCAATATAAAACCATCCCAGCGCCGTTAACGCTGCGATGATCAGAATAATGGTTAAAAACCGGCTGGCGTGTTTATCTGCCAATAAAACAATAGGCGGTTTTTCAGTTGCCGCATTCTCCATCAGGCTGATCAGCGTCGATAACTGCGTATCACTGCCTACCTTTGCAGCCTGCATTGTTAAGGTGCCGGTCAGATTGATTGCACCAGCAGTTAACGGATCACCGACCATTTTCACAACCGGATGAGACTCGCCCGTCATCAAAGCCTCATCACATTCACTACGACCTTCCAATACTATGCCGTCAGCCGGGACTTGCTCTCCGGGAGCAACCAGCAGATAATCACCAACCAGCAACTCAGAGGCGCTAACAGTCTGCGTCTGTCTGTTATGCGGGTAATCTGCCATTCTTTGCGCTGCCACCTCTGTTAGCTGTGTAAGGACACGTAAAGCCGCCGTGGTCTTCTTTTGCACCAGACTCTCAATCAGCCTGGCACCAAGCAACAAAAATACAAACATAATGGCCGAGTCATAATAAACAGCTCCGCCTTCAAAAGTCGCCCAGACACTTGCGAAAAACGTCAATAAAACTCCTAACGACACGGGCACATCCATCCCGATATGCCGGTTGCGGATATCGCGCCAGGCCGACTTAAAAAATGGCATCGAAGAAAAGCCTATCACTGGCACCGCGATCAGCATGCTCGCAATTTTCAGTAATTTATCCAGATCAGGAGTCAGATCACCATCTGCTTGCGGAACCGGAACTAGGTATGCCGGAAACGCATACATCATGATCTGCATCATCGCAAAGCCAGCAACGAATAAACGCCAGATTGCTAATTTATTTTCTTTCTTTTCCGCTTCATCGGTATCGTAACTGACGGGCAAGGCACCATAGCCAAGCTGCACAATCGAGGTAATGATATTTTTCAGATTATTTTTGTCGCCCTCCCATGCCAGATCCGCACGATGACTGGCAGCATTAATCTTGAATGAGGTAACGCCGGGAAGCTGACGAACGCGAAACTCGATCAGTTGCATGCATGCAGCACATCGCATGCCGGACAAACTGAGTTTTTCATGCTGAAGCTGATTGCTTTCTGTTGACGCAACGGCAACTGCGGGGGATGGATGAACACCAGACATGAATGTAGTTATGTTTCCGTTTGAACGGACTTCGCTTTCAAATATTCTGAAATCATATTGTTCTGCTCGACAGTCCGTAGAATTGCAAGACAACCGTGGCAACAAACCGGCTGCTCTTTCCCATTGAATTTGACGTAAATAGCCTTGTTCTTACGCATTTTCTCACCGCAATGATAGCAATCGATTTTCTCCGCGCTATTCTGCGCAGAGGAAAACAGAGCTAACAGGTGACTGAGGGTGATTGCCATAAGAAATTACAAATCAAAACTGTATCCGGATTATCTTACATTAAATGGAACCTAAGCGATTGATTTGACGCAACGCAGAGAGGGGCTAAGTCGGGTGTTCAGATCCGGAACAAGAAGGGCTCGCATAAAAAAAGACGGTAGCGTTGCACTACCGTCTTTTATTTTTGAGTCCCAATCGGTGAGGATTCCGAGAAACCTCTGTTCCATGCCTGATGATGGAAATGCTAATTCAAATTGTCATCCTTTTACTTCGCACACAACCGGAACCACGATGAAATCCGGATCTCAGAGAACAACGAACATGGAAACGAAATATTATCTATATCGACCTCCTGTTTTGAACCAGCCACGTACCCAATATAAATGAAGCGGAAAAGATAGAAAAGAAAATTAAAACTATGTATGCCGTAAGACAGATTTAAAAAACCAACTAAACAAAATAGATCAATTCAGATCAGCGTATTGATAGACTATTGCTCTTTAACAGAGAACTGACCGCACTGCTTCCCACCGAAGCACCAAATTTTTTCAACACACGTTCAGGCAAGCCTTCTTTCTGCGTGTAATCAACGATATCTTCTGCCTTGATCACATCGCGTGCGACTGACTCAACGGTACCGAAGTCATCGGCTAACCCCATTTCTACGGCTTTGCTTCCTATCCAGAATAAGCCGGAAAAAGTTTCCGGTGTTTCTTTCAGGCGATTGCCCCGCCCTTTACGCACCACATCAATAAACTGCGCATGAATTTCATTTAACATCGCCTGAGATAACTCTTTATGTTTTTCCGTCTGTGGTGAATAAGGATCCATAAAGCCTTTATTTTCACCTGCGGTCATCAACCGTCGCTCAACACCAACTTTATTCATCAGACCCGTAAAACCAAAACCATCCATTAAAACACCGATGGAACCAAGGACACTGGCTTTATTGACATAAATTTTATCGGCGGCTGCGGCGATGTAATAGCCACCAGACGCGCAAATCTCATCCACTACCACGTACAGCTTTTTGTCTGGATAATGCGACCGCAAGCGGACAATCTCATCATTGATCATGCCAGCCTGAACCGGGCTGCCACCGGGACTGTTAATACGCAATATCACACTCACTGATCCAGCATCGGCAAATGCGCGGTTTAATGCAGGGATCACGTCTTTAGCACTGGCACTGCCACCAGCATCAATTTCACCATCAATTTCAACCAAGGCGGTGTGATGCCCCAGATTTTCCGTCTGAGCATCTGAAAAACCGGAAAAATAGTAAAAGCCGCCAAGAATAAGCAGAAGAAAGGTGAATTTAAAAAATATTCCCCAACGACGTCGCAATCGCTGCTCACGCAGAGACTCGAACAGCAGCTTCTCTAAAACTGTCCGATCCCAGGATGCAGATACATTTTCTGTGCTGTCAGCTGGCTTTTTTTCAAACAACGGATCGTTCATCATCTTACCTTTGTATTCTTTCAGGCAATTACAGGCTGAATATAATCGTCCGGATGCCAGTAAACCGTTCCGTCCGACTCGCTGACCTCAATTTTCCTGAGCCGACTCCCGCGGCAAGGCCCGCCGGAGCAATATCCTGTTTCCGGCTGATAAATTGCGCCGTGCGTTGCGCACATAATGAATAAGCCGCTGGATTCAATAAACTCACCCGGATTCCAGTCCAGCTCCACAGGCACATGAGCGCAGCGATTCAGATAAGCATGCACTTCATCGGCGTAGCGAATGACAAAACCAACGGCATCTTCACTGCCTGCTGTCAGCGGAAAACGCACGCCTTTTCCACCGTTGATCAGTTCTTCAGATTTACATATTGCAATAGATTTCATTCAGTACGACTCCACTCAGGCATTTTCCCTGAGCCATTGATGCAACTCTGCTACGGTCTTTGCTGAATACAGAGGATTAAAACCAGACAGTAAATGCGCGTCATGTGCGCCATACTCGACGGCGACGGCGGCGGCGCCAGCATTATTTGCCATTTGTAAATCATGAGTCGTATCACCGACCATCAGTGTGCGCTGCATATCCTGCCCCAACTCTCTGGTCAGTTCTTGCAACATCGCCGGATGCGGTTTGGAAAAAGTTTCATCCGAACAACGCGTGGCATCAAATAAGGACGTTAGTTCGGCGGTATGCAAAGCACGGCTCAGGCCTACACGGCTTTTTCCGGTGGCAACCGCCAAAAAATAGCCTTCCTGCGACAATTCATTGAGCATCTCGCGTACACCATCAAACAATGGCAACTCGTGGTCTTTTGATAAATAGTGATAACGGTAACGCTCCACCATGCGCGGGTAGTATTTCGGGTCAACATCGGGTACCGCGGCTTTCATCGCTTCCAACAGTGATAAACCGATCACATAGGCGGCCGAATGATCGCCAGGTATCGGTAAACCCAGATCTTTTGCTGCCGCCTGAATACATTTGACGATAGTAGCGGTACTGTCCATGAGGGTACCGTCCCAGTCAAACACAATAAAATCAAATTGCTTTTTTGCCATATTAAGAATGAGCTCCCCGCCATTTCAGATGGGGACTGATGTTGCTTGTGAGTACCTCGATCATACCATTAATAAACATTTAAGTTTTTCCACTAGGCCTCCAAGCTGCGGAGAAAGTGTTCGCACTCTTCCGGAAGCTGGGCATTGACTGTAATCTGTTTGCCGGTCTCGGGGTGCGTGAAGGTAATCTGATGAGCATGCAAGAACATACGCTTGAGGGCACCACGTGTTGCCGTGGCTTTCTGCAAGGCTTTATTTAAAGGAAAATCCCCGTATTTATCGTCGCCAGCAATCGCAAACCCACTGGCAGACAAATGCACGCGAATCTGGTGCGTACGCCCGGTTTTTAATTCCGCCTCTAACAAAGCAAATTCTTTAAACTTCTTCTTAAGTGTAAAGATCGTGTGCGACGCCATGCCATCCGCCTGCACCCGTACACGTCGCTCACCATCAGCCGTGGTGTATTTATGCAAAGGCAACTTCACATGTTGCCGGGCATTTTTCCAGTCGCCGGAAACCAGTGTGTAATAGCGCTTGTCGGTCAATCCGTCACGCATCTGTTCATGCAAATTTGTTAAGGCAGTACGTTTTTTCGCAATCAGCAGAATCCCGGACGTCTCACGGTCTAGCCGGTGCACCAGCTCCAGAAACTTGGCATCTGGCCGCGACGCTCGTAATTGCTCAATCACACCATAACTGACCCCGGACCCGCCATGTACAGCGACACCGGCAGGTTTATCGATGATCAGCAGATAGTTATCTTCAAATAAAATCGGGAACTCAAGTTTAGGCACCACTTGCGTCGCTTGCTCCGCCATGCGTATAGGAGGAACACGGACAACATCTCCCGCCACCAGTCTGTATAACTGATCGATACGTCCTTTATTGACGCGCACTTCACCGGAACGTAACACCCGGTAAACATGACTTTTCGGCACGCCTTTACATATACGCAAAAGAAAATTGTCGATGCGCTGACCTGCCTCTTCCTCAGAGATTGTCAGGAGCTGTACTCTGGGCGCAGAAGCTGAAGGCTCTTGCGGGGGCATCGTTTGCATCTGTTTTTGATGCCTTCCCCCATTAATTATCGCTAAGTCCTTCATTTTGAATATATAATCATTTTCGCTTCAGCAATTACGCTTTAGCAGTGTAATAGAAATAAACAGCTATTTTACACAGGGGTCAGTCCATCAGCCTCGCCAGTTTGCAAATATGATGGAAAAGATGTGTATGCGACGTCGTTGACGGGTCAAGGTGGCAACCGGCTGTTGCTGTCGGATTTCAGTGAAACGAGGTTGGATCAGAGCGTTTGAATAGTAAGGATAAGTTAGGTAAGAGATGCTGGTTTATGATGAATAAGCATGCTTATCTATGATGATTCTGGTAGTAAAGGCGATTCCGTCAGACACAACACAATAAGATGGTCTGACACCAAAGTTGCTCATCGCCTGGCGTTGTACTTCGCTATTGCACAAATTTAGCAAGTTCAGACAACGCGGGGGACATGTGCACTCGACTTCGCACCAGCATCAGACGCGCCCGGCGCGAAGCAGAATAAAAATTGAATTTAATTTTCGTCGCAAAGCAGTTTCATGACTGGCAGCGACTTCATTCTGCTGCGCCACAGGCATTTCCCCGTCCTTCAGACTCTCCTTTCTGGCATACATCCCCATATCAGTACAGTCACATGCTCATCGGATGAGTGTGTGACAAAAGATGACCAACAGGTCACGGAGTAAAAACATGAAACGTATGCTGTTCAACGCAACACAGCAAGAAGAACTGCGTGTTGCTATCGTCAATGGGCAAAAACTCATCGACATTGATATCGAGACCGCCGGTCGCGAATTACGCAAGTCCAATATCTACAAGGGTGTTATCACCCGCATCGAACCATCTCTCGAAGCCTGCTTCGTCAACTACGGCGAAGAACGTCACGGTTTCCTTCCATTTAAAGAAGTCGCCCGCTCTTATTTCAAAGAAGGTATCGACGTCCGCAACACCTCCATCAAAGAAGCCCTGCGCGAAGGCCAGGAAATCATGGTGCAGGTGGAAAAAGAAGAACGCGGCAATAAAGGCGCCGCGCTGACTTCGTTCATTTCACTGGCGGGTCGCTATCTGGTGCTGATGCCAAACAACCCACGTGGCGGCGGTGTATCGCGCCGGGTGGAAGGCGAAGACCGTCAGGAATTGCGCGACACGATGGATAAACTGGATCTGCCGACCGGCATGTCCGTAATTGCCCGCACCGCAGGCATAGGCCGTAATGTCGATGAATTGCAATGGGATCTGAACTACCTGATGCAACTCTGGCGTGCAATTGAAGGTGCTGGCAAATCCACACCGGGCGCCTTCCTGATTTACCAGGAATCCTCACTTGTCATTCGTGCAATTCGCGATTACTTCCAGCCCGATATCGGCGAGATCCTGATCGATACCGACGAAATTTACGAACAGGCACAACAGTTTATGAGCCACGTGATGCCCGACATGGTGCATCGCGTGAAACGTTACAGCGACGACGTACCTCTGTTCTCCCGCTTCCAGATCGAACATCAGATCGAAACTGCGTACAGCCGTACCGTACCATTGCCATCCGGCGGCGCGATCGTGATTGATCACACTGAAGCTTTGGTCTCTGTTGACGTCAACTCAGCACGCTCCACCCGCGGCGGCGATATCGAAACGACGGCTTTCAACACCAATCTGGAGGCCGCAGAAGAAGTGGCCCGTCAACTGCGTTTGCGTGACTTAGGCGGCCTGATCGTGATCGATTTTATCGACATGGAAAACGCCAAGAATCAGCGCGAAGTCGAACAACGGCTTAAAGATGCACTGCGCTACGACCGCGCCCGCGTTCAGATGGGTAAGATTTCCCGCTTTGGCCTGATGGAATTATCACGCCAGCGCCTGCGCCCTTCCCTGTCCGAAGGCAGCCATGTGACTTGCCCTCGTTGCAATGGCACTGGTCACATCCGCGATACAGAATCTTCCGCCCTGCAAGTCCTGCGCATCATTCAGGAAGAGGCAATGAAGGAAAATTCAGCTGCAATTCATGTGCAGGTGCCGGTCGATGTGGCCGCATTCCTGCTGAATGAAAAACGTGGCGAAATCCTGAAAATCGAGACCCGTCACCGCGTAACAGTCATTCTGATTCCGAACACGCATCTCGAAACACCGCATTACAAACTGGACCGTCTGAAAACAGATGATCCGCGCCTTGAAGATCATCACGCCAGCTACGCCATGGCAGAGCAGGCTGACACCGATATCGGCTACAGCACACGCCAGAAAGAAGATATCAAGCCACGTCAGGAAGCAGTTGTAAAAAGTATCACACCGGAACAGGCTCCTATCGTTGAGCGCAAAGAAGCAGCGCCGGTAGCCGCAGCAGCGCCGGCACCGGGCTTCTTCAGCAAAGTGATGGGTTTCCTGTTTGGCAAACCGACAGCGCCTGCTGTCGCTGAAGCACCTGCCATCAGCGAAGAAAAATCGTCCGACCGAGACCGTAACGGCCGTAACTCACGTAATGGCCAGCGCAACCGGAATCGTCGTAACCGCGACGAGCGCGAAGATCGTCCGGCAAACGCGAATGGTCGCAACGACAAGGCTGAAAAAGCGGAAAAATCTGACAGCGACAAACCAGCCTCAGCGCAAGAGTCAGCACGTCCGGCCAAACAGCCTAAGCAGGCGCGCGAGCCACGTGAACCGCGTGAGCCTAAAGAAACTCAGGAAGGTCGCCGCGAACGTCAGCAACGTCAGCGTGAGGAGCGCAAAGATGCACTGACGGCCGATGCTAAAGCAGAAGAAACAATTCAGAAGCATCTCGATCCTGTGCCGGTACAAGTCGTCCCGGACACAGCGCCGGTCAATGGTATTGAGGCCATTGCGGATAACGAGAATACGGAGCAAGGTGAAGAACGTCGTCGTCGCCGACGTCGTGGTGGCCGCAACCGCAACCGTCGTGATCGCGAACCAGGTGAACTGAATGAGCAAGGCGAAGTGATTGCCGAATCCGGCAGCGAAGCCTTCGTTCCTGTCGCAAGCGAAGCAAGCAGCGACGTCGCACCGCTCACGATCATGGTTCCTGCTGCCACTGAAACAGCAGCACCTGCAGCAGACATTGCAGTTGCGCCTGTAACTCAGGCTACCCAGCCAGTTCAGGAAGTACCTGCAGCCGTTGTCGCTGCAGCAGCGCCTGCTTTCCAGGCGGAAGTCAGCACAGTTGCGGCGGAACCCGCACAGGCAGCAGCACCGGTAACAGCACCAGCGCCGGCGACAGAAGTGAGCAGCGTAACGCTTGCTCCTGCCGCAGTTGATGTCGTCGTAACTTCGGTGGAACCTGCTGAAGTGCAAACAACGTCAGTGCCTGCTCAGGCAGAAGTCGTGGCAGCAGAGAAAGAGGTGACATTCAGCGAAGCAGTGTCCGTGACAGCTGAAACCGCACCAGTCGTGGTTGAGTCTGTACCTGTTGCCGTCGCTGCGCCAGCAGAATCATCCCCGACAACACCAGCTGCGCAGACTGAAGCACCTGCAGCAAGCGTTGCAACAACGGCAGCAGCAGTTGCGGCACCAGCGCAGACACCAGCATCCGTCTCTGTGCAGCCAGCAGCGGCAAGCATGCCAGTTGAAGAGCTGAAGCAAATGCTGAGTGCAGCTGGCCTGGAGCTGGCGGTCACCAATCCTGAGAAGCTGCGTGCCGCACAGGAAAGTGCGAGCCAGATGCCAGCGGCAGTGCGTGTACCGCGCGAACGCAAGCCTTTACCACCGGCTTCGACTGAGCCTCTGGTATTGGTGGAAACCCGCCGTTAATCTGACGCGATAAGCAACCTCGTGCAAAGCTGGCAGACTCAACAAGTTTGCCAGCTTTTTTACTTTTAATGGATACTCCCCCCATTATTTGGAAAAATCAGGCTATCGTCAGCATATTTAAAGGGCTTAAAAATATACTCCCGGGAGTATATTTAATACCTCAATATAGCGCTGCACGCATCGCCGGATCACCTCTGACCGCAACAAGCCAGATTCGTCCCCTATCCCAGCCAATATCCTCTCCGACGCCATGCAAACAACGACGCATCCTGATCAGGCTATTTCCCTCAAAACGGCGTTCTGGTACTGGCTGAAATTAGGTTTTATCAGCTTCGGTGGTCCGGCCGGACAAATAGCGATGATGCACGCCGAACTCGTCGATCAGCGGCGCTGGATTTCCGAGCGGCGCTTTTTACACGCACTCAACTACTGCATGCTGCTGCCGGGGCCGGAAGCGACGCAACTGGCGGTATACATCGGCTGGCTGATGCACAGAACCCTCGGTGGACTGATGGCGGGTATCTTGTTTATTTTGCCCAGCCTGTTTATTTTGATTGGTCTGTCGTGGGCGTATATGGTGTTCGGCAAACACCATATCGTTTCCGGCGTGTTGTATGGGGTTAAACCGGCGATCGTCGCGATTGTGCTGGCAGCAGCGTGGCGTATCGGCAGCCGCAGCCTGCGCACGCATTTTCTGAAGGGAATTGCCGCCTGCGCTTTCATTGCCATCACTGTGCTTAAGCTACCCTTCCCCGCCATCGTTTTACTCGCCGCGGTTGCAGGAGCCTTATTCAGACAACATTGTCAGTTACCACCGTCACACGCAGCGGCAGACAGCGGGCAAAGAACCCATCCGCGCGCGCTGATCGACGATGACACGCCAACACCGGTACATGCGCGTTTTTCACTGCGCCATCTGATACTGGTTGCTCTCGCTGGCCTGGTATTGTGCGCTGGCGGCTGGAGCCTGATTGCTTATGCGACGGGTTGGCACAATCCTTTAACCGAGATGGCCTGGCTGTTCACGAAAACGGCATTACTGAGTTTCGGCGGAGCGTATGCGGTGCTGCCGTATGTTTTTCAGTCCGCGGTTGATCATTTTCAATGGCTGAGCGCGGCACAGATGATGGATGGTCTCGCGCTCGGTGAAACCACGCCGGGTCCGCTGATTATGGTGGTCGCGTTTGTCGGTTTTGTGAGCGGCTGGAATCAACTGCCCCTGGGCGCGGACAGCCAGTTGCTGGCCGGATTGCTGGGCGCCTGTATCGCTTTTTTCTTCACCTTTCTGCCGTCGTTTATTTTTATTCTGGCAGGTGGTCCGCTGGTGGAATCGACGCGCAACCAATTGCGTTTTACCGCGCCGCTGAGTGCAATTTCCGCCGCCGTGGTCGGCGTGATCGTCAGTCTGGCAGTATTTTTTGCGAGCCACGTTTTTTATACGGCACAACAACAATGGGATGTGCCCGCCATCGCCCTAACGCTGCTCGCCTGCATCCTCGTATTTCGCTTCAAACCCGGCACAATAACTTTGCTGGCCATATTTGGCGTGCTTGGGTTGTTGTGTCAAAAATTGATCTGAATCTACCTAATATAAGCGGGGAGAAATCTTATTTTCGTTCTCATGGTATTGTCTCGGCTTACGCAAAAAACAGTCTGAGCTAGCACTTCAATGACGGAAAAATTTATCCCCCTGACCGACCTGAGACGGCAATTGTCGCAACTGCAGATCCCAGACCGATTGGTCGAGCCGGATGGCGCACTGAGTGACACGCTGGCGCGGCCATTACACGATTTACGGATCTCGGTCACCGATCGCTGCAACTTCCGCTGCGTGTATTGCATGCCGAAAGAAGTCTTCGATAAAAATTATCAATATCTGCCGCATACCTCGTTACTGAGCTTTGAAGAAATCACACGTATTGCGCGCATTTTCATTGCGCATGGTGTCAAAAAAATCCGTCTGACCGGGGGCGAGCCCCTGCTCAGAAAAAATATAGAAAAACTGGTGGAGATGCTGGCCAGTCTGCGCACGGTCGATGGCAACCCACCCGATCTGACACTGACGACGAATGGCTCGCTGCTCACAAAAAAAGCGCAAAGCCTGAAAGATGCCGGATTAAATCGCGTAACGGTGTCACTCGACTCGCTGGATGACGTCATTTTCAAACGTATGAACGATGTCGATTTTTCTGTCGCGCAGGTACTCGATGGCATCGATGCTGCCCAGGCGGCGGGGCTAGGCCCGATCAAAATCAACATGGTGGTCAAGGCAGGAGTCAACGAGCATGAAGTCGCCGCTATGGCACGCTATTTCAAAGACACGCCGCATATCCTGCGCTTTATCGAATACATGGATGTCGGCGCGTCGAACGGCTGGAAACTCGATGAAGTTATCCCGTCGGCGCAGATCATTCAGACAATTCAGGATGCCGGCATGCCACTGAACGCCATTCCGGCGAACTACGCAGGGGAAACGGCGGAACGCTGGCAACATCAGGGTAGTCAGAGTGAAATCGGCGTCATTTCCAGTGTCAGCCATGCATTCTGCCGTGATTGCAGCCGTGCGCGCTTATCCACGGAGGGCAAGTTATACACCTGTCTGTTTGCGACTCACGGTCATGATTTACGGGCCTTGTTGCGCGACCCGGCGAACCATTCTGACCTCGCGATTGCCAATGTGATTGCCAGCATCTGGCAATCAAGACAGGATCGTTATTCTGAACTGCGTAGCCAGCAAACGGAGCGCGATCAGGAGCAGCGCAAGAAAATAGAAATGTCATACATAGGCGGCTGACCGGCAACGGCTTTGTCTGAAATACAGCAGATCCTTTCCGGAGATCAGCGCCACAACCAACACACTCAACACACATCAGATCAAAGATAGACAATATGACTGGCATAGACAAACAACTGATCACCGGCCTGATTCTGGCCGGTGGACGAGGCACCCGTATGGGCCAGGTCGATAAAGGTTTGCAGAATTTTCGTGGCGCGCCGATGGCATTACATGCCTTAATGCGGCTATCACCGCAGGTAGGTGAGATCATCATTAACGCAAATCAGAATCTGGCGGTCTATGAGAGTTTCGGCACCCAGGTCTGGCCGGATCAGATTGAGGGTTACGCCGGCCCTCTGGCAGGAGTGCAGACCGGTCTGGTACATTGCGAAACACCGTATATGCTGACGGTGCCGTGCGACTCACCTTTATTGCCTGCCGATCTGGCAGACCGTTTATCGCTGGGCCTGCTCAGCAATGATGCCGATCTGGCGGTCGCAGTTACCACAGAATATGAAGATGGCATTGCCCGTCGTCAGTCTCATCCGGTATTTTCTTTGATGAAAGCCTCGCTGCTGGACGATCTGACCGCTTTTCTGACACAAGGCGGTCGCAAAGTTGATGCATGGTACCAACATTTACATATTGCTAAAGTCGTTTTCGAGGACAATACTGGCTTTCGCAACATTAATACCCTGCAAGAACTACGACAATTCGAGACCTGATATGACTCACGCTTCCAGCCCATCCAGCTTGCACGACATCGTCAGTTGTATGTCGGATTACGATCCGCATGCGCTTCCCGTCAGCAAAGCACAGGACATCATCGCGCAATTCATCACACCAGTTCAGGCAATCGAAAAGCTGGCAATACGTCAGGCATTAGGCCGGGTACTGGCAACCGATATCGTGTCCGGTATCGACGTTCCTGCCCACGATAATTCAGCGATGGATGGTTATGCGTTCAACGGCGGCGATCTTCCTGAAGCTGGCGTCCGCGATTTCAACATCGTCGGTACCGCCTTTGCAGGAGGCGCTTATCAGGGCGACGTCGGTAGCGGTGAATGTGTACGCATCATGACCGGAGCAGTCATGCCGGCCGCATGCGACACCGTGATCCCTCAAGAATTTACGGTGAATGCCAGCGAGGCGCAGGTCGGCATTCCCGCCGGCAAAGTACGTACCGGAGACAATCGGCGTCTGAAAGGCGAAGACCTGGCGAACGGCAAAACAGCTTTACAACGCGGCAAAATTTTGCGCCCGGCAGATCTGGGTCTGCTGGCCTCGTTAGGGGTCGCGGAAGTGCCGGTACAGCGACGTTTGCGCGTCGCATTTTTTTCAACCGGTGACGAACTGCGCTCACTTGGCGAGACACTGGATGAAGGCTGTGTATACGACAGCAATCGCTACACTTTGTATGGCATGCTGAGCCGTCTCGGCTGCGACATCATAGACATGGGCGTCATCAAGGATGATCCTGCAGAGCTGGAAGCCGCTTTCCGCTCCGCCTGTGAAAACGCCGACGCCGTTATCACCTCGGGCGGCGTTTCGGTTGGTGCAGCCGACTACACCAAGCAAATCATGGGCAAGCTGGGCGACGTTGCGTTCTGGACGATCGGCATGCGCCCCGGACGACCAATGGCCTTTGGCAAAATTCACTCACAGGGGAAAAGCGCCTACCTGTTCGGCCTGCCGGGTAATCCGGTCGCAGTGATGGTGACGTTCTATTTTTTTGCACGCCAGGCTTTGCTGCACATGATGGGCGCAAATGCTGCGCCGCTGCCTTTAATTCCTGTGATCAGCAAAACCGCGATACGCAAACGCCCGGGGCGAACCGAATATCAGCGCGGCATTCTCACAACGAACGCCAGTGGCGAACTGGAAGTCAGCGTGACCGGCTCGCAAGGTTCCGGTATCCTGCGTTCGATGTCCGAAGCCAATTGCATGATTGTTTTGCAGCACGATCAGGGTCAGGTGTCGGCGGGCGACAAAGTCACAGTCCTGCTGTTCGAAGGATTGCTGTAAAGCCATCATTTTCAGCTATTCCTGCATGAGACAAAGTACAATTCATTTTTCTATACAGACGGAGATCAGAGTGAAAGCTTCAACATGGTTACTGGGTACATGTACATCCCTCGTTTTGCTGAGTGGTTGTGGTGGATCTAAAGACACGCCTGCCGTGCTTGCCACAGTCAGCAGCGTGGAAAATTCCCAGATTGCTTATCGCAAGACATATACGATGACCGTCAACGGCCAGAATCTGGACAAGGGAATTAATGTCGCCAATCCGCTCTGCCTCAGCCTGACTGAAGTTGCAGGTGGTTCAGCGACAAAGCGCACATTCACTTGCAAGATCGTCGGCGTGGGTACAGCGATTGCAACCATCACCAATGCCAACGGCGGCGGTCTCTATCAGGCCTCACTGACATCCTCGCTGGCGTTACCGCCCCAGGTCACAATGGGCACCAGCAAAGGCAATATCGTGATCGAACTGAATCCGGCAAAAGCGCCCGTCACCGTTGATAACTTCCTCAACTATGTCGAGAGTGGCTTTTACACGAATAAAATCTTCCACCGCGTTGAAGCCAACCTTGTTGTCCAGGGCGGTGGCTACACATCCGACCTGCAATTGGCTCCAACCTCTGCCGGAATTAAACTGGAATCCAATAATGGTCTGAGCAATACCCGCGGTACCATCGGTATGGCACGTACCAGCGCTGCTGATTCAGCAACATCGCAGTTCTATTTCAATACTGCCGATAATCCCGGTTTTGATTACAGTAGTTTAAACAGCGGTTATGCAGTGTTCGGTAAAGTCGTTTCCGGTCTCGATGTGATTGATCTGATCCGCGTCGTTCCCGTATCGACACAAGGTAATCTGAACAATGTTCCTGTGACCCCGATCTTTATTACGTCAGCGACACAAACGCAATAAGACACGAGTGTGTGAATAGCTGATGTATTCTATTCATACACCGGCTGTTCATCGATCAATTTTGTCCGCGTCATTTGTACGCGTCATTGACAACAACACCTTAGTTGTTCAACCACTGTGATGGGAGTAAATATGAAAAACACCTTGAAAAAAATGTTGATATGCGCAGGTTTGACTTTGCTCGCCAGTGGCGTAGTCCACGCAAAAGATGAGCCCAAGAAAGCAGCAGCGCCTGCCACTGCATCCGCTGCTGCAAGTGCAAAAACTGAACTACTTGATATCAACAACGCCAGCAAAGAAGAGTTGGCAACCCTGCCAAAAATCGGCGATGCCCGCTCCGATGCGATTATCAAAGGTCGTCCTTACAAAGGTAAAGATGAATTGCTGACGAAAAAAATTCTGACTAAAGATGTCTATAACGGCATCAAGGATCTGATCATCGCCAGACAAAAACCCGCTGAGAAAAAATAAGCGATTCCTACCAGTTGCTCAGTATCAGCGGTTTATTCAGACAAAAACCAGAATACGATAGAAAAACGCCGGAATCCGCTGCCCGCCGCGAAACATGGTGGGCAGTGCAACAAATAAATATGCATTATGTCTGACTGGTCATTCAAACTCTCCATACTGGCGCTTTGTATCCTCAGCGCACAGAATACTCACGCCGCTGATGACAACGGCTACTCCGTTACCGGTTTCGGTACTCTGGGTGTCGTCCACAGCGATACCCGTCAGGCAGATTTTGTGCGTGATTTATCACAGAACTCCGGTGTCGGTTACACACGACAGACCGATGCCAGCATTGACAGCAATCTCGGCCTGCAAATCAATCGTAGCTTCAGCGATAGTATTGATGCGGCAGTTCAGGTCGTCAGCCGCAAAGGAACGGATGATTTTCTTCCTGAAATTACTTGGGCTTATGCACAGTATAATCCTGACGATCGTTTCCAGCTTCGTGCAGGACGCTTAGGTTTTGACGTCTATATGCTGGCAGACTCCAGAAACATCGGTTACTCCTACACTTGGGTACGACCTCCTGTAGATTTTTTTGGCAGGCTCATCGTTTCTTATTTTGACGGTGCAGATACCGTCTTTTCCTATCCGGCGGGGGATGGAATTCTGAAGGCAAAGCTGTTCTACGGGCTGGCACGTGAAAAAATTAATGTCAGCACTCAGCGACAGTTTTTTCCGCTGAACCGCTCGAAGCTCAGCGGGGGTCATCTGGAATATCAACAAAGAAACTGGACATTCAGAGTCGGCTATACCGAATTAAAATTAGCAAACGAATATCCGCCGTTTATTCCGGTACTGGCGTCAATTCAGTCTTTGCCAGTGTCCGCTAATTCTGTCGCAGCCAGTGTGACAGACCAGCTTTCCACGATAGATAAGAAATTGAAGTACACCTCTATCGGCGCTGTTTATGATCAGGGGCCGCTTCAGGCGCAATTCATGCTGGGCAGAATCGAAAGCGATTCCGTCTTGCTGCAAAACTCAGATGCTGCCTATCTGACGATGAGTTACCGGATAAAAAAATGGACACCGTATGCAACGGCTTCCGCGTCCCGCCAGCAAGGCAATGAAAAACGCGTGATTGCCGACCCGGCGCTGTCACCGGAGCTGAAATATTTATTCACTCAGGTGAACAAACAGATTATCCAGAATGGTCAGCAGACTTTCACCGCAGGTATCCGATACGATCTGGGCGAGAATGCCAATATCAAAGTACAACTGGATCACATCCGCAGCCAGAAACATTTTCTGATTCGCAATGCGCAACCGGGATGGGATGGTCACTCGAATCTGTTGAGTGTTGCCTATAATTTTGTTTTCTGAATCTGCATGCGACACCTGATTAAATTTTTATGTCTGGCTTTGCTGCTGATCAGTGGCACAGCATCGGCAGAGCTTGCCGTGATTGGCAATCCGAATAGTGGTATCGAAAAACTGAGCAAAGATGAAGTCATCAACATCTATATGGGAAGAACCAGAAAATTAGCCAATGGTCTGACCGGAATACCTATTGATCTGAGTAATACCAACCAGGAAAAAATGCAGTTTTACTCTCTGCTGGTTGGTAAAGAACTGGCAGAAATCAACTCCTACTGGGCCAGATTGCGCTTCTCCGGACTCGGACATCCGCCAATTCAGGTCAACAATGCGGAAGAAGCAATCAGTCTCGTGAGTGAAAATAAAGGCGCGATCGCTTATATTGATAGCAGGAAAATTGACAAAAGAGTTAAACTTATACTTCTTTTGAGCAACTGATTCCCAATCTGCATGCGCCATCTTATTCGAAACAATATCGCGATACGCAGTTCCCTCGCCTTGCTGGGGGTCAGCTTAATCATAGGCATCTTTTTTTCGTTTGCCAGCTACGTTTATTTTTTTGATGACGAACAGAAGCACACCATCAGAACGATGCAGGATCTGCTGAATTCAGCCGAAAACACCACCAGCATTGCCTGTTATCTGTCCGATAAAAACCTGGCGAATGAAGTCGTCAACGGTATCAGCAAAAATAATGTCGTCAGCAAAGTAACGATTCATAGTGGTGAAAAAGTGCTGGCCGTCTCAAAGAAACAGGCGCTTCCGATTTCGTTTGAATTGCCTGTTGTTTTTAAACAATACCCTGATTTCATTACCAGAGAAATTTTTTCGCCGTTCAACCCCAGAGAAAAAGTTTGTACGGTGAACATGGAAATTAATCAGGCCACCGTCAACAAAAACAGTACCGACAAAGCCCTTTTCATTGTGGAACTTTTGCTGTTCCAGAATCTGCTGATTGCCTCGGTCTTATCACTGATCGTCTTTGTCTTTTTTACGCGCCCGATCAAACTGATCTCAGACAGATTACACGCCCTTTCACCACAAAAAGGGGAGTTACTGGAACATCCCGAAAACAATAAAGAAAATGAATTGGGGCGATTAGTTAACGACGTGAATAAAATCATCGCCAATCTGGTTTCATCTCTCGATGAAGAGAAAAATCTGCGGATTCAACATGCGCTGGAAGAGAAAAAATTTCAGACTTTTTTTGAAAACGCTGAAACCGGTATCTTCAAAATGAACTCACATGGTGAGCTGATCTCATACAATCAGGCTCTGGTACGTATGCTCAGCCTCAAAACGGATGACGGCTCTCCGTCTCCAGCGCTGCTTGATCTCATCAGCGGGCAGGAGTTACGTCTGCATCTGATGATTGATGCAGCCCTGAAAGAATCACGGGTCGTGTCAGAAGATTTTTGCATAGAGCCCGGCCAGCTGAAAGAAAAAAAATGGATCAATGTCGTTCTGCATGCTGCCGAAAATGATTTACTTCAGGGCTTAATCAACGACATTACCGATCGCAAATATAAAGAAGAAGCTGCCCAGCATCTGGCTGTCACCGATCATTTAACCGGCCTGAACAACCGGCTGGGCTTAGAGCGAAAACTCGCCCATCTGATGAAGGAAAATGCCCTCGGACATCCCTCACCATTTTTCCTTTTATTGATCGATCTGGATAAATTCAAGGAAGTCAACGACAAATACGGACATAAGGCAGGTGATATGGTGTTGATTCAGTTCAGCAGTATATTGACTGGTATTCTGAGAAAAACAGACTTCATTGCACGCCTTGGTGGTGACGAATTTGTCGTGCTGTTATGTGACCTGACAGATCAGAGCAAAGCAATAGAAATCGCCGGCAAGATCATTGCTGAAGCGTCACGCCCGGTTGATGTCGGTCATGGGATCAGTGCCCGAATCGGTGCCAGCATCGGTATTAATTATGCGTCAGGAACCTCGGTTTCGGCAGAAAAACTGCTCGCGGAAACAGATCAGGCCATGTATGAAGCGAAACAAAGCGGCAGAAATACATACGTGCTCGCTGAATATGCATCCAGCCAGGATCAGGCATCATCGGTCTGAACACGGGCAATTAAAATGCAGAGGCGGAATAAAAAAATGATTCTTCCAGCCTGTCATTCTGAACTGGTATCCTCATCAGCAACACCGAGCAGGCTTTGCGCAATATCGTTCGGCAATGCCTCTACCTGCTTGAGTTTGCGCGTCATCTGACGGGTCCTGACTTCGGCATTGTCGATATTTTTTGCTGCCCGCTCCAGCGTCAGTTTGGTAGCTGCCAGCACATCGCCAAACTTGCCGAATTCCGTTTTCACGGCACCCAGCACCTGCCAGACTTCGGATGAGCGTTTTTCCAGCACCAGCGTGCGGAATCCCATCTGCAGGCTGTTCAGCAAGGCCGATAACGTCGATGGCCCGGCAATGGAAACACGACAGCTACGTTGTAATTCATCCGCCAGGCCGGGACGACGCATGACTTCCGCATACAAACCTTCGGTCGGCAAAAACAAAATTGCAAAATCGGTCGTCAATGGTGGCGACAGATATTTTTCCGAGATTGTTTTTGCTTCGCCGCGTATCGCCCGTTCCAGTTCCTTGCCAGCCACCGCAACACCCTCGGCATCGGCACGCTCAGCGGCATCGAGCAAACGCTCATACTGTTCTTTCGGAAACTTGGCATCGATCGGCATCCAGACCGGTGCTTTGTCATCTTCCTTACCCGGCAATTTAATCGCAAACTCGACCCGTTCACCTGTGCCAGGTATGGTTTCCACATTCTTCGCATATTGATCTGGCGTCAGCATTTGCTCCAGCACCATTTCCAACTGCACTTCACCCCAGGTGCCACGGGTTTTCACATTGGTGAGCACACGTTTTAAATCACCAACGCCGATCGCCAACTGCTGCATCTCGCCCAGCCCCTGATGCACTTTCTCGAGACGATCAGAGACCAGCTTAAATGATTCGCCTAAGCGCTGCTCCAGTGTTGCATGCAGTTTTTCATCCACGGTCTTGCGCATTTCTTCGAGCTTACTGGCATTTTCAGCTTGCAGTTGCTGTATTTTCTGCTCCAGCGTCGCACGGATTTCCGCCATACGCTGGGCATTGGATTCGGTCAGGCTGGTCAAGGTCTGATTCAGCGTATCCGCAAATGCTTTCAGACTAACGCCCTGCTCTTCGCGCGCACTCTGGCTTTGCTGTATCAACGCCAGACGCATTTGCTCCAGCTGCTGGGCATTGCTTTCGCTGAGCTTGACTAATTGCTGGGAAAAACTATCGATCTGATTTTTCTGTAAGGTTGCGACACTGGTTAATTGTGTCGCCAGACCTTGCTGAAACCGGCTGAAATTGGCACCTATTTCCTGACGGGTTGCCAGAGCGGTTGACTGCACTTGTTCACGCAAAGAACGTTCAGTGCGCTCCTGACTCAGCATTTGCTGTTGCTGCGCCTGCTGTAAAAAATTTTGCAGCGCCAGCAAATCCAATGTCGGCACTTCGCTCTGCCCTGAACGATGACGCAGCAAGACGATCGCGGTTAAGACGATCAGAACCGCCAATGCAAGCAGAATCAAGATTTCAAATAAAGTCATGGATGAAAAATATCGACTACAAAAAACAAGAGATACACCTAACATCAGGCAGCTTTTCTGCCTGAACCGCATGCGCGCTTATCCCGGTGTGTTGCGCATCCAGTCAGCGGTCTGATAAAAAGACTGCATCAGATGTTGCTGCAAGGGTTCTGCAATACCGACATCCTGCATCGCCCATGCCATGCAACGCAGCCATTGATCGCGCTCATCGCTGGCAATCGCATACGGCAGATGGCGCGCACGCAAACGAGGATGACCGAACTGGCTGATATACAAATCCGGCCCACCCATCCAGCCGGATAAAAACCAGAACAGCTTGTCACGCGAACTATCCAGCGGTGTCGGGTGCATGACCCGTATGCCTGCAAATTCAGGTTCCAGCTCCATCAGATCATAAAAACGATCGACCATTTCGCGCAATTTATCCGCGCCACCGATCAGTTCATACAGATTGGATTTTTCTTCTTCGGTGTCAACGCTTGTTGTCGTTGTCGCTGCTGAGTTTGCTGTTTGCTCGTCTTGATTCATTGTTCACTCTTTGTCACTAAACGTGTAATTCACTGTTTTGCTGTGATGTTATCTGTCCGCCGTCAGATACGCGTCTGCGACAGGTTCTTATAAAGCCGGACGTTTCTGATGAACCCAGCTTTGTACTGAAGCGCGCTGCCATTGATGCTGCGCATAGTCACGCAAACGCGCCGGTACTTCATCGCCATGCATGACCAGACGATTCAGCATCAATGCCAGATCGGTATCGGCAATACTCCATTCACCAAACAGATTTTCTGCTCCGGGCGGCAGTAAAGACTCAGCAAAAAATATCAGGCTGTCTGCCGCAGCTTTGGCTTCCGCCGATAAAGGAGGATATTTTTGTCCATAAAAATTCACCAGTGTGCTGCGTTCAACGCGAATAGGCATCAGATCGCTGCGCAGCCATGCCTGTACCTGACGCGCACGGGCACGCAGCTCTGGCGACTTCGGATATAAAGCCGTCCCCGGAAAAACTTCATCAATATATTCGGTAATCGCCGAAGATTCAGAAAGGCTGAAATCACCCTGTTCCAGCGTCGGCACGCGCTGAGTTAACGAAATACCGGCGTACTCTGCCTGATGATGTTTTTGTGCCGCCAGATCAACCGTCACCACATCAAATTGCACACCTTTTTCCAGCAGGGCCACATAGGCCGACATCGCATACGGGCTGGTGTACTTTGCATCAACGTATAAACGGATCGTGTCTTTCGTATTCTGGTTCATGCTGATTCCTTTCTTGTCCGGCGAAATTCTGCCTGATGTATTTTTCTGTGATTACTTGCTGAGCGCTGTTAATTTATGCCTCACGCAGACTTAATAACGGCGGCTGATTCAGGACATTCCGCAAACCCAGCCAGCCACCGACCATCGCGCAGACAGCACCGACAAACAAGCCTGCAATCCAGACTAGCGGTGAAAACGTCCATTCAAAATTGAAACTGAATTTCGCCAATGCCCAGCCTATCGCCGAAGCGCCGCTGGCAGCGAGTAATCCGGCAAGGCCACCGATCAGTAAAAACTCTACCCACTGCGCGCGGGATAATTGCGCACGGGTTGCGCCTAAGGCTCTGAGCAACGCTGCTTCACGCATACGCACGTCCTGCGAGCCAGCCAGAGCCGCATACAACACCAGAACACCTGAAGCCAGTGTGAACATGAATAAAAATTCAACTGCAGTGATGACCTGATCAAGCACATCCTGCAATTGTTTGATCATCGCGCCGACATCCACCACCGTCAGATTCGGGTAATCCAGCGTCAACTGGTTAATGAACGCCATTTGTGATGGCGGGACACGAAATGCGGTAATCCAGGTTTGTGGCATATCAACCATCGCCTTGGGGTTGATCACCACGAAAAAATTCACCCGCATAGAACCCCAGTCCAGCTTGCGCAGGCTGGTGATTTTAGCGGTGGTCTGTTGTCCGGCAATATCAAACGTCAACTGATCGCCAAGTTTGAGCTTGAGTGTTTTGGCAATCCCCTCTTCCACAGAGGCTTCAGGTGTCGTCGCGTTGGCATCGTCATACCATTTTCCCGCCACCAGCTTATTCATCTCCGGTAATTCTGTCATCGTCGAGAGATTAAACTCTCTGTCCACCATGCGCCGCGCCTGATCCTCCGCATAGGTATCAGGACCAATCGCATTACTGTTCACCGCAATCAGACGCCCACGTATCATCGGGTACATGCGTGGCTGCCCGAAGCTGGCAAGGCGCTGCGCAATGTCCTCTTTCTGATCAGGCTGGATATTGATGATGAACTGGTTAGGGGCATCCGGTGGCGTTGATTTCTTCCATGCCGCGATCAGATCACCGCGTACCACGGTCAGCAACAGCAAAGCCATCAAGCCCAATGCCAGCGACACGACTTGTATCACCGTAGCACCCGGGCGCCGATGTAATGCGGTGACGGCAAAGCGCCACGCAGAAAAACGGAACAGATTGCGCATACGCTTGAGCGACAACACACCCGCCCACGCAATCAGTGCAAACAACAGCATGCCGCCGAGGAAACCTGCCGCCGTCAGCAGGCCGAGTTTAAGATCGCCGGTCTGCCATAACAACAAGCCAAGAAACATCGCCAGACCCAGCGCATACGTCGCTAGGGTCAGCGGCTGCGGTGCATCCTGTTCGCGACGGATGACGCGGTTGTGCGGCACATTGCGCAATTGCAGCACCGGTGGCAATGCGAAACCCACCAGCAGCAGCAAGCCGGTCGCAATACCCTGCGCAGCAGGTAACCAGCCAGCCAGCGGCAAATCTTTAGCCACCAGCGCACCCAGCCATTCCAGCAACACATAGTGACCGGCATAACCAAGCACAACACCCGCCACGCTGCCGACCAGCCCCAGCATCAGAAATTCGATCAGATACATAGCGCTGACCTGATTCTGCGTCAGTCCAAGACAACGCAACATCGCACAAGCATCCAGATGACGCAGCATGAAACGCCGCGCAGCCATCGCGATCGCGACCGCCGCCAGCATCGCTGACAACAGGCTCACCAGCGATAAGAACTGCTCGGCACGATCCAGCGTTGCGCGCATTTCAGGGCGGCCGGAATCCAGCGACTCCAGACGTACGCCTTTCAGTTGTTCTCGTTCTATTGTTTGCTTGAGTTGCGTCTGATAAGCCGCAATCGCTTTCGCCTCTCCAGCCATCAGCAAGCGATAAGTTACGCGTGAGCCATCCTGTATCAGTCCGGTTGCGGCTAAATCGTCTAAGGAAATCATCGCGCGCGGGGCGAAGTTCATAAAACCTGCACCACGATCAGGTTCATTCGCAATCGTCTGCGTAAAACTGAATTCCAGATCACCCAGCTTCAGTTTATCGCCGATTTTCAGGTTCAGCGCCAGTTGCAAAGCCGGGTCGAGCCAGACCGTGCGCGACGCCGGAATACCCCTCGTCAGAACTTCAGCAACAGGCTTATTTTGTCCACCACCAGGCTGATGTAATTTGAGGTTGCCGCGTAAAGGATAGGCATGACTGACCGCTTTCAGAGACACCAACTTCGCTTGCGCCTGATCGCCCTCACCGGCAATCGCCATGCTCGGAAAAACGACCGTTTCTGCGATGCGCAAGCCGCGCCTTTCTGCCTCGGCGCGCCATTCTTGCTTCACCGGCTGGTCTGCGCTGACGAGTAAATCTGCGCCCAGTAACTGATGCGCATCACGATTCAGACCGCTGCGCAGCCTGTCGGTAAAAAATCCGACCGATGATAAAGAAGCCACGGCAACCATTAATGCAACGATCAGAAAGCGCAACTCACCCGCCCGCCAGTCGCGCATGGTCATACGCCACGATAAACCAAATATCATTCGCCTACCTTTGCCAGAAAGATCAACATCGACTACATCAGGAATAACAACAACATCAACATCTCCGGCAAGTCGCTGCGCTACATAAACAGCGCCAAAAGCCTTGCCACACCGCTGACATGAGTAAAAAATAGGGAGTATCGACCAGAAATCAATTACTCCCTACATATTTAAATGGGGATAGAGGCATGTTTTAACATACTCCCCCCAGTATATTTTTTCCTTCTTGGCATATTTCTATGCAAGAAAGTGCTCAGCGCAAGCGCAGATGCTCAGACATTCAATGCCTGGCTGAAATCGTCCAGCAAATCCTGCGTATCTTCGATGCCGACAGAAACGCGGATCAGGGAATCAGCTATCTCCATTTCGGCACGGCGTTCAGCACCCATTTCAAAGAAAATGGTATGCGCCACCGGTATAACCAGCGTACGCGTATCGCCGAGGTGCGTCGCATTGATGGCCAGCTTCATCCGGTTCAGGTAATCAAAACAATCGATTTCCGGCTTCAGTTCAAAACTGAACAAAGCGCCATAAGCAAGGAACAATTCATTCGCCAGCGCATGTTGCGGATGCGATGCCAGCCCCGGATAATGCACCGCCGCCACACGGGAATCTGCTGCCAGCATGGTCGTAATCGCCATCGCATTCGCGCACTGGCGCTCCATCCGCAACGCCATGGTTTCAGCGCCAATCGCAATTTGATGGGCGGCTTCCGGCGATAAAGTCGCGCCGAAATCACGCAAAGCTTTAGCGCGCACCTGCGCCATCCCTTGCTGCGCGGGTGCCTGCTTACGGAAATTATCGGCAATATTCGGATACGCAGCCCAGTCAAATAAACCCGTGTCGGTCAATGCGCCACCCAGGACATCGCCATGTCCCGCGATATATTTGGTCAGTGAATTGACAACCAGACTGGCGCCCACGGTTTTAGGCTGAAATAAATACGGCGAAGTAATAGTGTTATCAACGACAAATAAAATGCCGCGTTCCTGACATAAGCGGCCAATGCGCTTGAGATCAGCGATCTGCGTGCGTGGATTTGCGATCGTTTCAACAAACACCATGCGGGTCGCCGGCGTCAGCGCCGCTTCGACATTTACAACCGAAGTCGCATCCACCATCGTGACATTCAGCCCCTGTGTACTCGCTGTTTGCCACAGACTATTTGTGTTCCCGAATAAAAATTTCGATGAAACGATGTGATCCCCAGCGCGCAGCAAAGCCTGAAACACCGCGCCAATCGCCGCCATACCGGTAGCAAAGGTAATCGTTGAGACACCCGCTTCCATGCTGGTGATTTTATCTTCGAGCGCAGACACCGTGGGATTGCCCTGACGACCGTAACGATAGCCCGATTGCTTGCCCTGAAAAACAGCCGCTAGCTCGCGTGCGTCTTTGTATCCAAACAACACAGAGGTATGGACAGGTTTATGGACAGAGCCGTGTTCGATACCTTTTTGTCTGTCGCTATGCAGAATAGTCGTAGTAAAACCGTAGGAATTTTTTTCGTTCATGATCAGAAATACGCAAAGTTGCTGCTTACAGGAAGACTGTCAGTGTACTCCAGATGTCGGCATTCGAACGAGTGGCCAAACATGTATCGGGGTCAGCGCCCGCCTGAATTCACCCGGTCGAAGGCAAAAAACCGGGTAAAAACGCGTTCGGACAGCGAAATCAACGGCTGACGTTGTCCCCCGCCAGCGCCTGCAAAGCGCGTTGATAGCCGTATTCCCATTGCAGTCTGACCATCGCGACAAAGTCATCGTAACGCTCAGGCACACGCAAAACGATGCGATTGCGCAGCCACTGAATTTGCTTGCTGATCTGATGCTGTACCAACGCCGTTTCCATATCAGCGGTATCGATCCAGACATCTGCCTCTTGCTGCAACACGTGGCGCAAACGATGGTTGCCGTTGATGCCCAACACCATGCGCAAGGCAGGCAACTCTATATGCCGGCCATACCAGCCCTTGCGCTCCATCATCACTTCTTTTGCCAGACGACGCGCAATCTCTATCGGAAACAGATCGATCACACCACCCGAATAATGATGTTCACCAATCCGGTGACAACGGAAGTAATACATATCCGCAATCGAGGCGCGCACCGCATCGGCAACCGCAATCTGCGTTTCAAATTCTATCTGCGGCGCAACCACACTGTTTTTATGGGCGTTGCTGGCAATAGGTGAAGGCATGCCGGCTAACATCGCGGCAACACGCGGTTCGGTAAAAATGGTTTCAGCAAATAATTTTTTTTCGCCGCGGAGCGTGCCTACTTCGCTCTGTGCGAATAACATGCGTCCAGCAACGATAGCCAGCGCAGGCGCGCCGGGATCACTGCGTTCAGGCGGCAGCGGTAAATCAGGCGGAATGTCGAACAGATAATCCTGAAACAAATCAGGAATACGTCTGGCATCGTTGGCGAACAAAGCACGCCCGGCTAAGGCCCGGATTGCACGCCACAAACTGATATCAGGATTCGCTTGCAGGCCGCGCCAGAATGCGTGCATCTGCGGTGAGCTGATCCACGCCAGACGTTGTTCGTCTTCCGGCAGATGGCGAATCAATGCGCCAGCAATCGCCGCACCGCAACTGGCGACGATCACATCGGGCGTTTTCCCCTGCAACTGACATGCGCGATACATGCCGAGATAATAGCCAAAGCGAAAGCCACCGCCTGCCATGACCAGACAACGCTGAAACTGCGCACCGTCAGGCTCACGCGCCAACGGTTTTTCTTCAATAGTTGAGACTAAATTCTGATCCGGCAAAACACATCCTTTGCAACGCTTTTTTTTACCACAGCAGTGATACGCAGACCGCCGCGATCACGTTGTGTGCCACGCGCCGGACTATGCTTTATTTTAAGAGAAACGCTTCGATCAATTGTGCCAGTAATTCAGGCTGATCGTGATGCAACATGTGGCCCGCATCGGCAATCATTTCTTTTTGCAGATCAGGAATGTGCGCCAGGCGACGATCAATTTCGATCTGCGCCTGCTCTCTTGGCCCCATCCAGTGCCAGACATCGGTATCGTCGGCCTGCATCCAGAGCACCGGAGCACTGATTTTTTTCCAGCACTCCGTCACCTCGTCCACCTGAAACAGCAAAGGGCTGGTTTGTTTATGCGCAGGATCGCCAAGAATTTCCCAGCGCCCGTCGGCATTCTGTTTCGACCAGAACGCCGATAAAAAATGCGCACGCTCGTCCGATAAACGTGGATTGGTTTTTTGCAGACGCGCCGCCACCTCTGCTTGTGATGCATAAGTGCGCAATACCGGTGGCTGTCGCAATTCATCCAGCCATTTCGCATAACGCCCCGGTGCCTGTGCCGGGAACGTTGTCGGCAAACCAAAACCTTCCAGATTCACCAGACGGCGCACGCGTTCAGGGCGCACACCAGCATACAAGCCAACCACGTTCGCGCCCATACTGTGCCCCAGCAGATTGATTGCGCCTTCCGGTGCGTAATGCAGCAAAATCGCATCCAGATCGCCCAGATAATCGGGGAACCAGTATGTGTCGCTGCCCGGCGCTTCCGTCAGACCAAAGCCGCGCAAATCAGGCGCAATTACATGCCAGTCTTGCTGCAAATGATCAACCACAAACTGAAACGAGGCCGACACATCCATCCAGCCATGCAACATAAAGATTTTTGGCGCACCTATTTTGCCCCAGTGACGGACATGGTATTGCAGACCACGGATGGGAATAAATTCAGAGCGGGAGGCATTACGGGCAATTGTCATGGCAAATTAATTTTTTTCATCAAGAAACTCTGCGTTATCTATCTTCAGCCACAGAGATATGCAGTAGGATGCAAATGTAGGACGTCAAAATAATAACAACAATAGAACGACCGTTCGATAATTATAACGGAGACAGAATGAAGCCGCTGAAAACAACATCCTCAAAGAAAAAATCAACACCCGCAGATCACTATACGCAACTGTATCAAGACTTCCGCTGGAACGTTCCCGAACATTTTAATATCGCCGAAGTCTGCTGCCATCGTTGGGCCGACGACCCGAAACGCGTTGCTATTTTTCATGAAAACAGCGAAGGAATCAGCGGTCGTCTGACCTATGCCGAACTGCAAAAACAGGCAAATCAGCTCGCTAATTTACTCCGCCTGCAAGGCGTGGATCGCGGCGATGTCGTCGCCAGCATCATGCCGCAACGGCCAGAAACCGCCGTTACGCTGATGGCCTGCCTGCAACTGGGGGCAATTGCGATGCCGCTGTCTTTTTTGTTTGGCCCGGAAGCGCTTGAATATCGCTTGCAGCACAGTGAAGCCGTTGCACTGGTGCTCGATGCAAGTGGACTGGATGCCTATCTGGAGATTGCAGCCCGTTGCCCGCATTTAAACACGGTGATCACGGTCGATTGTCCCGATGCGCCTGCCGATTTTCATCCGCTGGAATGGGAAGCCTACATCGCCAACATGCCCACAGAATTCACTTGCGAAAAAACACGGGCGACTGATCCGGCGATTCTGATTTACACCAGCGGCACCACCGGTGCACCGAAAGGCGCGCTGATTCCCCATTCGGCGATGATAGGCAATCTCAGCGGCTTTGTCGCTTCGCAAAACTGGTTCCCGAAAAAGCATGATGTCTTCTGGTCGCCTGCAGACTGGGCATGGACCGGCGGCCTGATGGATGCGTTGTTACCGGCGCTGTATTTTGGCAAACCTATCGTTGGCTATCAGGGTAGATTTACCGCTGAAACTGCGTTTTACCTGCTCGATAAATACAAGGTCACCAATACCTTCTTGTTTCCGACTGCCCTGAAAATGATGATGAAGGCCGTCCCTGCGCCGCGCGACAAATACAGGCTGAAATTGCGCGCCATTATGAGTGCAGGCGAAGCGGTTGGTGATGCAGTGTTTCACTGGTGTGAAAAAGCATTGAAAGTGACGCCGAATGAAATGTTCGGTCAGACTGAGATGAACTACATCGTCGGCAATAGCCATGAACACTGGCCTGCCCGCCCCGGCAGCATGGGCCGCCCGTATCCCGGCCACCGGGTCGCGGTCATTGATGACGATGGCAAAGAAGTCGGTACTGGAGAAACCGGCGAAGTGGCCGTGAACCGCTACGACATTCATGGTCACCCTGACCCGGTATTTTTTCTCGGCTATTGGAAAAACGATGAAGCGACCCGCAATAAATTTACCGGCGACTGGTGCCGTACCGGTGATCTGGCGTTGCGCGACGATGATGGCTACCTCTGGTATCAGGGGCGCGCCGACGATATGTTTAAAGCTGCCGGTTACCGAATCGGCCCGTCTGAAATAGAAAACTGCCTGATCAAACACCCGGCGGTCGCCAACGTCGCAGTCGTACCGAAGCCAGACAAAGAGCGCGGCAACCTGGTCAAAGCCTACGTCGTATTAAGTCCCGGCATCAAAGCGAATGACAAGCTGACCAAGGAATTGCAGGCGCATGTGCGCGGCAAACTGGCGCCGTATGAATATCCGAAAGAAATTGAATTTATCGCCGCCCTGCCGATGACAACGACAGGTAAAGTGCAAAGACGGGTATTACGTTTGCAGGAGCTGGAACGCGCTAATAAAAACGGCGATTGAGCCGCGAAGGCGCAGCAGACAAGCAACGGTTTATTGCGTCTGACTCAGCAAGGTGGCGCTCAGTGCCTGCGTCGCCTGCTCTATCACTTCATCAATCGCCTTACCATAAGGTGTGGCTCTGAAAGCCTCGCCTGCGAAGACATGCTCCGCCCCGATCAGCACATCACCGCTGGCCTTGCCGCTGAAATCAAAACGCCCCAGCAGGCTGCCAGCGCGCGCATCATACACCCTGATCTCAATATCAATCACGCGACTCTGCTTTTCCCGCAATCCCCACAATACAGACTGCGTGCTGATACCAGCATCGCGGACTTCCCCCGCCACCACATAGCGCACATCATATAAACCGGCGATTTGCCCCAGCAGTTGCGGGCTCGCCGGAGATAAGCGCCATTCCGTCGATAATAAATCCGGCGTCGTTTTCACTTTCCATAACTGCTTTTCAAGCCGATGCCCGATTTCTCTTGGCAAGCCTTGCGCAATATTATCGATGTCTTTCAGTTGCGCCTGCTTGTTCACCGCAAACCCTGTCAACAAGATACTGCGAGCACCATCTGGCGATAACTCAGGTGTCTGCGCATGCACTATCAACGGTGTGATACAGGCGAGAGTAAGCAAAAAATAGTGAATGACCGTCAATCGATAAACGCGCATGATTTTCTCTCAGGTTAAATACCGTTTCATCATAGCAGCCCGCCGGATTCAGATAAACTGCAAACAGCAACAGATGGCACGTTTACATTTGATCTTAAACACCGCTAATACATCGATTACACCCCGATCAGACACGCACATGGACCACCACTTACGCATCACACTCGCCATGCCAGAGCACACCGATGCCCTGCTCGCCTTTGAACTCGACAACCGCCCGCATTTTGAACAATGGATCGCCAGCCGTGGTGACGCCTTTTATACCGCCGCTGCCGTTCGCAGCAGCCTGGAACAAGCGCAATGGGCAAGAAATGCGCAAAAGGAATACCACTATCTGGCCTGGGTCAACGATGCCATCGTCGGCCGCGTTACCCTGCGCGGCGCAGAACGCGAACATTATTTCAAAGCCTCACTCGGCTATCGCTTCAGCGCACAGCACGGCGGCAAAGGCTACGCCAGTCAGGCGGTCAATCATGTGGTCGAAGAAGCGTTCCGCTCAATCTCTGGCGCATTGAAGCCGTGGTGATTGCCGACAATCTGCCCTCACAGGCCGTGATGCGTAAATGCGGATTCCAACAATACGGCCACTCACGGCAAGCAGTATTGCGTCACGGTGTCTGGATGGATTTACTGCATTATGAAAAACATGCGGGCGAGTACGCGATTATCTGAGCGCTTAAGACGATGATTGTTTTGTGCATTGTGGATGAGACTGACGTTCGAATTAACGGAAGCCGGAGCGCAGTTTTATAGCGCTGCATCCGGTAGAATCATGTTAGCCCAGTGCGTGAGAAATGACATATTTACCGAATATTTAGGAATGTTCTGTACGATGGATGTATCGACCAAACAATATTGTCTTTTCTGTTTTCTGCTGAACGATACAGATCTGGATCATCAGAGAAGTGTGTAAATGTTTTGCCATCTGTATGAAGCCTTGAAATCAACCCTAACTTGTGTACAAAGTGTCCAAGGTCTTCTGGATTTACATATTTTGAACCATCGACCAGCGGAATCTCCGACGTAGGGCGACCTCTGATGAATTTTTCCTCAAGCACGGAGTGGATATCGGAGTAACGAAACTCTTTTTCGGTGGCGCGAAACGCATCTATAAGAATTTCTAAGTCACAAAACTGATGTTTGTGTTCCTTGATAAGATCGTCCCTCCGCTTTTTGCCAAAATCTACAAGCACATAATTAATATGGTCGAGATTGATCTTTCTTTTTCTTGATTCGTGGGCTTTAGCTGCTGCCATGCGGCATAGTTGGACCATCCAACGAGGACGGCGATTGGAAAACGCACTAATAGCTTCAAATAGCTTTGCATCTGAATCGTGTCCCCATACGATTGGGGAAGTGAAAATCAAATCAAGAATCTTGTTGTAATCCCTCGATGGCGAATATCTTGATTCAATGGAATTGGGATCTTTTCTATTTACATAAGAAATAATCTTTTTTACGAGAATATCTTGCATTTGTTTCTTTTTCCAAAATATCTCTATCAGATACTGGTCAAGCTTGTCGAGGTCTTCTAGGTGCCGTAGGCACGACCATACATCGCTTCGAACGGTTGCTCTAATGCGTAAATTATTCTGTTCAAACGCAAGCCCACGAATGGCACTAAAAAACGAACCTACTCGTGCTTGGTAATCTATGGTATTTTGGAATTTCGCATCGATATCATCAATCAAAAGCCATACTGTTCGTTCTGAGAATCCAGATTGATAGCTTGCGAGAAGTGACTCGTAGTTTTCTGGGATGGATGATTTTATTTCTGCGTCAAGAAAAGGAATTTTTGCTTTAATTCTTGAAACCAATCCTCCTACAAGATTCTTTCCTTTTAACCCATCAAGCTCTGCAATCTCCACCATAGATATCGCATCGCTTGAAACGGCAAATCCAATTGTCCTACCTATCTCAATGATAATTTTCTTGCAAATTATTCTCTTCCAGTAATTCTCCAAATACGCCTGGTCTTTGCTCGTAAAATCACCTAGACCGAGCAGTTCGTTTCCTTTTGCTTTAACAACCACGGGGTTACCGTAAGCATCTTCGTTTTCCAGTCGATACTTTAGTTGAGATATTAGGGCAGACTTTCCCATGCCTTTCCGCGCGCTAGCCACAGAGAGGTGTTTGTTTGGGTCGAAGAAATGGTTAAAGCTATCGTGATCTACAAAGTGCTCATTGAGCAAAGCTTGGTCTTCATCTTCACCGGCTTCGTTGCCAAATAGTTTTTCATCAGCGAGGTCGAAGTAAATAGTCATTTATTTGGGCTCATAGAGTTAGGCGATAGGATATTGAAATAGAATTAACTAATTTTCAAGCGAAAGAACCCGACGTTAACATGCTTATGTAATTTTAACAACTCAACGCCCCCGTCTAAAAATGCTCATGGCTATTATTTTTTTGAAATTCCCGTTGGTAGAGAAATCAGAAGAAGAGCAATATCAACGCACATCACTTTTAGCGTACTCAAACAACAGAATGGGCAAACGTTCATCGCACTGCGTCGCCGGGCAGGACTGCTATTGCGCAGGTCAGGCTAAGGATTTTGCATTCCATCGCAAATCGCTGGGTTTTCCATTTTTCGCGGCACATACTCTGCCCCATCACTCAGCGATCACGCATCGTTGATGCAAGGATTCATACTGGATCACCACCGTTTCAACTTTACCGGAGAGCCTCATGCGCTATATGTTGATTTTGCCTTTACTGTTCATCTCATGCCTGGCATCAGCAGAAGATGTCAGCCGCGATGTGCCTGCCTTCAATACCATCCGCAGCCGCAGTGCGTTTAATGTCACGGTCGAAGTCGGCAAAGCGCAGTCCATCACTATCCGTGGCAACGACAAATTTACCGGCAAGGTGGTGACGGAAGTATTTGGCAATGAACTGCTGATTTCGTATAAAGAAAAAAATTCGGTGCGAATTGCCGATGATGCGCAAGTCATCATCACGGTGCCGGAATTAAACAGTTTCAAAATGGAAGGCGCAGGTGTGACGCGCCTGAAAAATATCAATGCCAATGATTTTTCAATTTCTTATGAAGGTGCAGGCAAGCTGGTGGCCAGTGGCAAAACCCGCTCGCTGCATCTCGCGGCACGCGGTATCGGTTTAGTTGATACCAAGGAGTTACTGGCCGAGCGCGTTGATGCCAACATCGAAGGCGTGGGTGCCGTTTCTGTGTATGCGCGTGACAGGCTGAATGCTTCGGTGCAGGGCATAGGCAGTCTGACGTATTACGGCAATCCGCGCAGCCTGAGTAAATCGGTCGAAGGCATAGGCAGCATCAAGGCGGGCGACTGAGTGTAGATTCAGTGCAAAGCGGGGTCAGATGAAGCACACGCGGCGCTTGATCCTTTCAGCGCCGCAAGCAAGCGTAAGAGCAAGAAGGTGTTACCCCGGAAGGCTGCCTTCCGGGGATTTTTTTTGCCTTAATTCCGCTTGCACGATATCCGGAAAATCAAACGCAGAAAAGCAGAAACACAGGCTATGCCTGATGCAATGCAGTCAACTCATTCAGCTCATCTTCATTGAAACCGGCACTGCGTCTGGCTTCCAGATTGAAAGGCCCGCGTAATTTCGGTGCTGCGTATTGCTCCGCCAGGCGCGCATAGGTCGCGATCACATCCAGCCCCTGCTCATCACACAAGCGCTTATACCAGGCATTGCCAATCGCGACATGGCCGATTTCATCGCGATAAATAATCGTCAGAATATCGGCAGCAGCCTTATCGCCTGCCTGCATCAATTTTGCCGCGAGACCAGGCGTCACATCCAACCCACGAGCTTCCAGTGTGCGCGGCACCAGCGCCAGCCTTGCCAGCAAATCGTCGCGGGTTTTTTCTGCCATTTCCCACAAACTATTGTGAGCAGGATACGCACCGTAATAACTATCCATCGCCTGCAAATGCGCTTCCAGCAACTGAAAGTGATATGCCTCTTCTTTCGCCACTTTCAGCCAGTCGCGATAAAACTGCTCCGGCATTCCGGCAAAACGCCACAGAATATCTGCCGCCAGATTAATCGCATTCATCTCGATATGGGCGAGTGCGTGGATCAGTATGCGTCTGCCCTCCAGCGTCTGCATCGACCTGCGCCCGACCTGGCCAGGCGGAATCAGCTCAGGCTTTGCAGGACGCCCGGGGATGCCGTCGGGAATCGCAAACTGCTGTTGTGTATCGATGGGCACGTCATCTGGTATCGCCCGCAGGATCGCGCATTTAACGCCGGTGTCGCTGGACAGCAGAGCGGACAGCGCCGCAGCGCGTAATTCCATAGGTGAATGTGTTTGCAAAATACTCTTCTTCTTGATGACAGGACTGGCGCAAAGCCGCCACAGCGGTTTTATGGTTCCTCGCCGGAGCAAATTGCGCAATCCTAATAACTCCGGCATCATCGGGCGCGGAGCGTTAAAATAACGGGTTAAATATACATCGATACTGTATCAACGCTTCAGCAATGTCTCAGCGATGCTGCATCGATACCAGTTCAGAACGCAGTCTTTGTTACTATCGTTACACACTTCAGCGCTTGACTGTGTGAGCGACCGCAAACAAAGTTTTATCAGCCGCTATTTTACGGAATTATCATGCCCATCTACCAATTAGGCGATATCGCGCCGGAAATCGATGCCTCTGCTTACATTACTGATACCGCAAAAATCATCGGTAAAGTGAAAATCGAAGCGCAAGCCAGCATCTGGTTTGATGTCACGATACGTGGCGACAATGAACTGATCACGATCAGCGAAAAAAGCAATGTGCAGGAAGGCTGCATCCTGCATACCGACCCCGGCTATCCGCTGACGGTAGGCAAAAACGTGACCATCGGCCATCAGGCAATGCTGCATGGCTGCACCATCGGCGACGGTTCACTGGTCGGCATACAGGCCGTGATATTGAACGGTGCGAAAATCGGTAAAAATTGTCTGGTCGGCGCCGGCGCGCTGGTCACCGAAGGCAAAGAATTTCCTGATAATTCGCTGATTATCGGCACACCTGCTAAAGCTGTGCGCCAACTGACAGAACAAGACATTCTGGGTATGCGCTACAACGCTGAAAACTATGCCAGCCGTGGTCAGGCGTATAAAACCCAACTTAAACGTATTGATTAGTATTGATTAAAAATGACAGGACTCTGGCTTGTATTAGCGGGGTCCTGAAAATTTTTACCCGCTTCAGAAAAACAGAATCACCATGACAGATACCTTACAAAAATTTATGTTCGAACACGCTGGCGTACGCGGCGAGCTGGTCGAAATGGAAAGCGCCTGGCAACAAATGCAGTCGCACCAAACCTATCCGCCAGCGGTGCAAACCATGCTGGGCGAACTGATGGCCGCCGCTGCCCTGCTCTCTGCCAATCTGAAGTTCAATGGCACGATGATCATGCAGATCCACGGCGATGGCCCGGTCAAGCTGATGGTGGTTGAATGCGACTCAGAACTGCGTCTGCGTGCTACGGCAAAACTGGCCGACGACGCCGTGATCGAGGACCATGAAACGCTGAAAGATCTGGTGCATGCACACGGGCATGGACGCTTTGTGATTACCCTCGACCCGAATGACAAGCTGCCGGGGCAACAGGCATATCAGGGCATCGTCCCTCTGGATGGCGACAGCATTGCGACGGTTATTGAAAATTATATGCAGCGCTCAGAACAGCTCGACACCAAACTCTGGCTGGCCACCAACGATAAAGTCACGCGCGGTATGTTGCTGCAAAAGTTACCGAAAACCGGCGGTAGTGAAGCGCAGGTGGAAGATGAGACAGAAGCGTGGAATCATGCAGTGATGCTGGGCGACACCCTGAAAAAAGACGAGATGCTGAATCACGATATTGCAACGCTGATGCACCGCTTATTCTGGGAACAGACGCTGCGCGTATTCGACCCGCTGCACCCGAGTTTTCATTGTAGCTGCACCCGCGAAAAAGTCGGCGACATGCTGAAAATGCTTGGGATAGATGAAGTCGAAAGCGCGATTGCTGAATTCGGCAAACTCGATATCAACTGTGATTTCTGCGGCAAACATTACAGCTTCGACCCGGTTGATTGCGCCCAGTTATTCGTCGCCAAAACACTGGCAGAAGGCGTCCTGCCAGCTGGCGACAGCAAGCACTGATCTGCCGCACTTTTTTCAAAGAAGGCTGCCACACTCTGGCAGCTTTTTTTATTTCACCAGCATTTTTTCTTTGGCACGATCGGTCAAAAGCTCGCAGTTCACTGATACCAGTTTTACTCAAAACTCGCCACAGGCAGGCAAAAACAGATAAAAACAGGGTAAATATACTCCCCGGGGTATATTTTAAAGTCCAGTATTGACGATGGGAATAAGCGTAAAACTCAATATACTCCCCTGAAATTGCTATTTTTTCGAATCTGGAAGGCAGATGCGCGTGCCACACCCGGGCGATGTGATGCAGTTGCCGGCGGTATCCGGAAATAAAAAAAACCGCAGCGAATACTGCGGTTTTTTTGATTGGCGAGGCAATCAGAAGGCGGCGATGCCGGTTTGTGCGCGCCCCAGAATCAGGGCGTGAATATCATGTGTACCTTCGTAGGTATTCACGACTTCCAGATTCACCAGATGGCGTGCAATGCCGTATTCATCTGAAATACCGTTCCCGCCCAGCATATCGCGTGCAGTGCGGGCGATTTCCAGCGATTTGCCACACGAATTACGCTTCATGATCGAGGTGATTTCAACGGCGGCGGTGCCTTCGTCTTTCATACGTCCGAGGCGCAGGCAGCCTTGCAGCGCGAGTGTGATTTCGGTCTGCATATCCGCCAGTTTTTTCTGCACGAGCTGATTTGCCGCCAGCGGACGGCCAAACTGTAAGCGATCGAGTGTGTACTGACGTGCCGTATGCCAGCAAAATTCAGCCGCACCCAGCGCACCCCAGGCGATACCGTAACGCGCTGAATTCAGACAGGTGAATGGCCCTTTCAAGCCTTCGACATGCGGCAACAGGTTTTCTTCTGGAACAAAAACCTCATCCATCACGATTTCACCGGTGATCGAAGCACGTAAACCTACCTTGCCATGAATTGCCGGTGCGGTCAGACCAGCCCAGCCTTTTTCCAGAATAAAACCACGGATGCGGCCATCATCTGTTTTTGCCCAGACCACAAAAATATCGGCAATCGGGCTATTCGTAATCCACATTTTGGCACCGGTCAGCAAATAACCGCCCGGGACGGTCTTGGCGCGCGTGACCATGCTGCCGGGGTCGGAACCATGATCCGGCTCGGTCAGACCAAAACAACCGATGTATTCGCCGGACGCCAGTTTTGGCAAATATTTCTGTTTCTGGGCTTCGCTGCCGAATTCATTGATAGGCACCATCACGAGTGAACTTTGCACGCTCATCATAGAGCGGTAGCCAGAATCGATACGCTCGACTTCACGCGCGACCAGACCATAACAAACGTAATTCAGCCCCGCACCACCATATTGGGTGGGAATCATGGAACCAAGCAGACCAAGCGCGCCCATTTCGCGGAAAATTGTCGGGTCAGTACGTTCGTGACGGAAAGCCTCCAGCACGCGCGACGCCAGCTTTTCTTCGCAATAAGCGCGTGCCGCTTCCTGCACCATACGCTCTTCATCGGTTAACTGCGAAGACAACAACAAAGGATCTTCCCAACTGAATACTGCCTTGGCCATCTGATTCTCCTGAATAATTTTTGAATTGTATTGATCTGCTTCCCGCGAGCGCATCAAACGCAATACACACAGTGCCGAAGCAACTGACAAGGCTATCGCGCCTGCATACACCATCGCTGGTTTTCAGTTCATGCCCTGATTTGAACGCAGATTTTGTCTCTTGAAAACTGTTTTGCATGCGCCATTGATCACAAGGAAATCACTTAACTGACCGGAATTCCTTCTGTCGGTGATACATGCAACAGCGATAAACCCAGCTGCGCCCGGCGCACCAGCCACGGACTAGGACGATAGCGGGGATCACCTGTGCTGTTCAACAAATTTGTCAGTATCAATAGTATACGCAAAGCACCCAGTTTGTCGCCCCACGCAAGCGGCCCGAGCGGATAAGCGAGACCGGCAACAACTGCCTTATCGAGATCCTGCGGCGTACAAATGCCCTGCTGCACAATATCGCAGGCGACATTGACGATACTCGCTAGCATACGCTGCACGACAAAGCCATAGCTGTCCTGTATCAGGCTGACAGACTGGCCGTATTTACCTAAGGTCAGCGCCAGGCCTTGTGCCAGCGCATGATCAGATGCCGGATTCAGCATCAGGGTCAGGTGACCGTGACCACCGGTCAGGCTATCGATTCCAAAGGTGCGGCGGGCATCCAGACCCAGTCGTGCAACACAGGTACTGACGTCTTCACCGTCAGGACTGACGATACAGATCGACTGTGGTAACGGCATCACATTCTCATCAATGACGACATCGCAACGCACGAATAGATCCGTCAGGGTATCGAGTGCCAGCCGGTTTTCATGACTGAGCCAGACCTTACCTGTCCAGGCTGCGCTATCCGTCAGCCGAGGCACGACAGGCTCCGCCGGGTAAGCGTAAAACCCTCGGCCGGTCTTGCGTCCGAAGATGCCGGCCTGAACGCGTTGCGCCGCAATCACGCTGGGCCGATAACGCGGCTCTTCATAATACTGGTGGTAGATCGCTTCCATCACAGGATGCGAGACGTCAAGCCCGGTCAGATCCATCAATTCAAACGGGCCCAGCCTGAATCCGGCCGCTTCGCGCATGATCTGGTCGATATGAGTAAAGTCTGCCACGTTTTCCTGCAGCAAGCGCAACGCCTCGGTTACATAAGCACGTCCGGCATGGTTGACGATAAAGCCGGGGGTATCTTTTGCCCGCACAGGTGTATGACCAAGCTCGCCGACAAAACTGATCAGCCGTGGCGCGATCGTTTCATCGGTCAGCAAACCATCAATGACTTCGACCACTTTCATCAGTGGCACAGGATTAAAAAAATGCAGCCCCGCCACGCGTTGCGGCAGTTTGCTGGAAGCAGCAATCGCAGTCACAGAAAGAGAAGAGGTATTGGTCGCCAGTATGCAATCGTCGCGGACGATATGATCGAGCTGGCGGAACAGGTCACGTTTGATGTCAAGATTTTCGACGATCGCTTCAATCACCAGATCACTGGCTGCCAGCGCCTGCAGCTCATCGACGATATGCAGCTTTGACTTGGCGACAGCACATTGATGCTGCGTAATTTTGCCTTTTTGCTGCAGCTTATCCCATTGCGCAAAAATGTCAGTTCGGGCCGCCTCAACAGCTGCCGCATTCATGTCGAATAACAAGACCTGCAAGCCGGCCTGAGCACTGATCTGCGCAATGCCGCGCCCCATCGCACCAGCACCGACGACAGCAACCACTCGTATCATATTCATCACTCCTGCATCATGAGATTCACACTGCTTTGCTGCGCCTGCGATGAGCAAATCGGGGCAAACAGAATGACCGACCTTATTGGATATTTTTCAACTGTTTTCTTATGATAACGCGATACGCAGCAACTTCGCGCTGAGAAAATAGAGAAACGAGTGAAGAAAGTACAGAAACAATGAGCCGCAACAACATTCGTGTTATGTCAGCGCTAAATCGCTGATAACGACCGAGTATCAGTGATTGATGACAGCTTGCTGCTTCTCAGCAGGCGAGGCAGTGGGGGCAGAAGCGGGAGTAGGCGCATTTTTATCCAGAATCTGGACAAAAATCTCATCTTTTTTGATCATGCCTAATTCAAAGCGGGCGCGCTCTTCGACAGAGTCGGTACCGGTTTTCAGATCGGCAACTTCCGATTCCAGTTTGGCATTACGTTCTTTGAGTTTTTCATTCTGACTTTGCGCCTGAGCGACCTGACGTTCGAATTCCCACACGCGCAACCAGCCGCCCTTCCCTAACCATAAAGGATATTGGATCAGCACCAGCAAAATAACGAAGGAAACAGCAATCAGTCGCACAAAGACTCACATCAGAAAAAATAGTAAAAAGGGGAACAGCGTTCCCCTTTTTTTTGCAGTATGTTACCAGATCACTTCAGATTGTAGAATGCATCACGACCTGGATAGCTCGCAATTTCACCCAAATCTTCTTCAATACGCAGCAACTGGTTGTATTTTGCCATACGGTCAGAACGCGACATGGAGCCGGTTTTGATCTGCAACGCATTCATACCAACCGCAATATCCGCAATCGTGCTGTCTTCTGTTTCACCGGAACGATGAGAAATCACCGCAGTGTAGCCGGCACGTTTCGCCATTTCAATCGCAGCGAAAGTTTCAGTCAGTGTACCGATCTGGTTAATTTTGATCAGGATAGAATTGGCGATATTTTTTTGTATGCCTTCTTTCAGGATCTTGGTGTTCGTGACGAACAAATCGTCGCCAACTAACTGTACTTTTTTGCCCAGTTTTTCAGTCAGAATTGCCCAACCTTCCCAGTCGCCTTCTGCCATCGCATCTTCGATAGAGATAATCGGATATTTATCAACCCAGGTCGCCAGCAGATTAGTGAAATCAGCAGAAGACAACGTCAGGCCCTCGCCTTCGAGATGGTATTTGCCGTCTTTGTAGAATTCAGATGCCGCACAATCCAGACCCAGAGCGATCTGTGTACCTGGCTCGTAACCTGCCGCTTCAATCGCCTGAATAATCATTTTGATCGCAGACTCGTGATTATCAACGGAAGGCGCAAAACCACCTTCGTCACCGACGGCCGTTGTCAGACCTTTGTCGTGCAGAATTTTTTTCAGAGCGTGGAATACTTCCGCGCCGTAGCGAATCGCTTCACGGAAAGTCGGTGCGCCAACAGGGATAATCATGAATTCCTGAATATCCAGATTATTGTCTGCATGGGCACCACCATTGATGACGTTCATCATCGGTACTGGCAACTGCATGGCACCGGAGCCGCCGAAATAACGATACAAAGGCAAGCCAGCTTCTTCTGCTGCTGCTTTTGCCACTGCCATCGATACGGCCAGGATGGCATTCGCACCAAGACGGGCTTTGTTTTCTGTACCGTCGAGATCAATCAGAGTACGGTCAAGGAAAGCTTGCTCATTTGCGTCCAGACCCATGATCGCTTCTGCGATTTCGGTATTGATATTTTCGCAGGCTTTCAACACGCCTTTACCCAGATAACGGGATTTGTCGCCATCGCGCAATTCGATTGCTTCACGTGAACCGGTAGAAGCACCAGATGGAACGGCAGCACGTCCCATCACACCGGATTCCAGCAAAACATCACATTCAACTGTCGGGTTACCGCGTGAATCAATCACCTCACGGCCGATAATATCAACGATGGCACTCATTTAATTCTCCTCAACGATCAATATAGATAATAAAGTAAAACCTGTTCTGACTATGTGCTCGGCGGAAAACCAAGCCGCAGATAAAACTATCGCGACGCCCCACTCATTTCAGAGCCGGACATCGCGGAGAACACATCGCTTTATCATTCGCCGCTTGCCATGAACTGACAACAGCAGCGCGTCATGCACATGCCAATTTATGCGAAGCTGGATTCGAGAAATCCGTTCTTTTTAACCACACGATCCAGATCAATCAGCGTGGATAATAATTCTTTCATGCGTCCCAGAGGCACGGCATTCGGACCATCAGACATTGCCTCTGCTGGATTCGGATGTGTCTCCATAAACAAGCCAGCCACACCAACCGCAACCGCAGCACGCGCCAGAACTGGCACGAACTCACGCTGACCACCGGACGTTGTCCCTTGACCACCCGGCAATTGCACAGAATGCGTAGCATCGAATACGACCGGACAATTGGTTTCACGCATAATCGCCAGCGAACGCATGTCTGACACCAGATTGTTGTAGCCGAATGAAGCACCACGTTCGCACGCCATGAAATTATCTTCATTCAGGCCAGCCGCTTTCGCTGCCGCACGCGCTTTGGCAATCACGTTGACCATATCATGCGGCGCCAGAAACTGGCCCTTCTTAATATTCACAGGCTTACCGGAACGACCGCAAGCTTCGATGAAGTCAGTCTGACGACACAGAAAAGCGGGCGTTTGCAGCACATCGACCACCGCCGCAACTGGCGCGATTTCATCAATCGCATGGATGTCCGTCAATACAGGAACACCGATCTGTTTTTTAACGTCGGCCAGAATCTCCAGACCTTTCTCCATACCGAGACCACGGAAAGAAGTACCTGAAGAACGATTCGCCTTGTCAAAAGAGGATTTATAGATAAACGGAATCCCCAATGCCTGCGTGATCTCTTTCAACTGGCCTGCAGTATCGAATGCCATTTGCTCAGATTCGATCACACAAGGACCAGCGATTAAGAAGAACGGCTGGTCGAGACCAACATCAAATCCGCATAATTTCATGCTTATTTTCCTTGAGCCTTTTTATGGGCAAGTGCAGCTTTGGCGAAAGAAATGAACAATGGGTGACCATCGCGAGGTGTTGATTTGAATTCCGGATGGTATTGAACACCCATGTACCAAGGATGCACATCACGCGGCAATTCCATGATCTCGCACAGACCTTCTGTCGCTGTACGGGAAGAGACCACCAGACCAGCCGCTTCAACACGATCCAGGTAATGGTTATTCGCTTCATAGCGGTGACGGTGACGCTCGGTCACTGCACTACCGTAAATTTCTGCAGCCAGCGTGCCTGGTTTAATCTCGCAAGTCTGCGCACCTAAACGCATCGTGCCACCAAGATCTGAATTTTCGTCGCGGCTTTCAACCTTACCATCATGGTTCTGCCATTCGTTGATCAGCGCAACAACCGGCTGCTCTGTCTCAGGATCAAATTCTGTGGAATTCGCCATTGTCAGTCCGGCTTTGTTGCGGGCATATTCAATCAGTGCGACCTGCATACCGAGGCAGATGCCGAGGTAAGGGATTTTGTTTTCGCGGGCATAACGTGCAGCAAGAATCTTACCTTCGACACCGCGTTTACCGAATCCGCCGGGCACCAGAATCGCATCATATTTTTCCAGCGCTTTAGTACCATGTGCTTCGATTTCTTCGGAATCTACGTATTCGATATTCACGCGGCTTTCGGTATGAATACCGGCGTGACGCAAAGCTTCCGTCAATGATTTGTAAGACTCTGTCAGATCAACATACTTACCAACCATGCCGATCGTGACTTCTTCTTTTGGATTTTCCAGCGCGTAGATCAGTTTGTCCCACATGGACAAATCTGCTGGTTTCGGTGACAAAGCCAGTTTGTCGCAGACAATCCTATCCAGCCCCTGATCATGCAACATCTGAGGAATTTTGTAGATGGTGTCGGCATCCCACACAGAAATCACTGCGTCTTCCGCCACGTTGGCGAACAAGGAAATTTTCGCCCGTTCATCATCGGGAATACGGCGGTCAGCACGGCACAGTAATGCATCCGGGAAAATACCGATCTCGCGCAGTTTTTGCACACTGTGCTGAGTAGGCTTAGTTTTCAATTCACCGGCAGCTGCAACATAAGGCACCAGCGTCAGGTGCACGAAGGCAGCGGCGTTGCGACCTGCGCGCAGACTCAGCTGACGTGCGGCTTCGAGGAAAGGCAAGGATTCAATGTCACCAACGGTACCGCCGATTTCAACCAGCGCCACATCTGCGCCTTCAGCACCACGGTAAATAAATTCCTGAATTTCATTGGTGATATGCGGAATCACCTGCACAGTCTTACCGAGATATTCGCCGCGACGTTCCTTGCGGATCACGGATTCATAAATCTGACCGGTCGTGAAGTTATTTACCTTCTTCATTTTTGAAGAAATGAAACGCTCGTAGTGTCCCAGATCAAGATCGGTTTCAGCGCCGTCATCGGTAACGAACACTTCACCGTGCTGGAATGGGCTCATGGTACCCGGATCTACGTTAATGTACGGATCCAGTTTGAGCATAGTAACTTTGAGGCCGCGCGATTCAAGGATGGCGGCGAGAGAGGCGGCAGCGATGCCTTTACCCAGTGAGGAGACTACGCCCCCCGTAACGAATACAAACTTAGTCATTGCAGAAGGTGCCGAACGGCACAAGCGGGAAATTCGAATTATACATCACTCTCAGACATGTAAGCGAATTTCCCCCTTCGTACCATCAACTTATTTTATTCTACATTGCGTATGAAAATTGCAATCTGACAAAATTCTGTGCACCAGTCGCATCGGATATCTGCTTTATTTCATTAGCTCTCCGCAACAATGATGCACTGACAGCATATTTTTCCGCCTGCCACAGATAACCAAGCTCTATTTCGCCCCCGTATCGTTTGGGAGTAAGTTTCCCCGGTTCATTGTTAAAGTAGCCGCCCTGTATTGTCGCGTTATAGCCCACAACTTTCGCCTCTGCTCTGGCAAAGGCATAATTTGCAGGCTGATACGGCAAACTATTTAAGTGACCGGCCCGCAATTCCAGCTGCGCGCTGGCATCCGTAAATATATTGCCGAAACGCGCCTTGAACCGGGGTGACATATCCACGCCTTCAAACGGCAAAAGGCGCCCCGGCGACATTTCGCCACCCAGAACCATTCCCCACTCATTACGCAGTTGAGTACTCCATGCCTGCGGTTGCGGTTGCTGCAAAATCCGGTGCAGATGATTTTGTGTCCACTCACCGCCAGCGCAAGGTCCGAGGCAGCCAACATCCACACTCCAGCGCCAGCTGCGCCCTGTCATTTGTGTTTTCTGTCCAAATACTCCTGCATATAGCCAGGCTGCATACGGATGGTCATTCGGAGCCAGTTGTGAAGGCTGCAGCTTGATGTCGGAAGATGTATACAAATCCTGCCCGACGCGCCATCCGTACTCAGTCGATTGTGTAGCTGTCTGACGAACAAAACCTTGCTGTAAATGATTACCGGCCGTATAGAAACGATCATCCTTATTCATTAACAGGCTATCGTTCTCAATTTCGAGTTGCCAGATGGATTTTCCCGATTCCCTTACCTGCACGAATTCAGACCATGAAGGCCAGACAGTACTTTCATCGGCATAAACCAAGCTAGCCAGACTCAATAAGCTCATCGCGGATAAAACCCGGGCAATTTTTTTTGATGTCATCATTTTTATTTCGGATATAAATTTAACTCAGCCAGCATCTGCCTGACTGCGGTAGCAGTTTGCAAAGGCACTTCCATCGGGATCAGATGTCCGCCCTGTATCAGGGTGTAGTGCTTACCCATCAGTTTTTTCGTATAAAAGTCTCCGGCCTGACGACACTCAACCGACTCCGTTCCTCCGACAAAACCAATCGGTACCTGCGGTGGATGTCGCAGTAAACGGCCCAGAGTATGCGGCAGCGTCCGATAGATTGCGGTTTCCACTTCGCGCGTGAATCGCAAAGTCACGCCTTCAGAACAAGGCTTCAGTCCAGCGTTGATGTAATCCCACAATACCTCAGGAGGCCAGATCGCAAATAATTCTTTGGCAGCAAAATGCTGATACGCCGCTTCTTTATCTTTCCAGATGTGTTTCCGCTTTTCAGCAAAACGGGCGGGTGACACTTTTTTATCCAGATTAAGTGTTTTAAATATATGTAACAAGAAAGCACGCCAGCCGGCAACGATAGGCGAATCCAGAACAACCACACCCCTCACTAAATCCGGGCGCTCAGCGGCGGCGAGCAAACAGAGAATACCGCCCAGCGAATGTCCCACCAGTATCACCGGCTGCGAATAACGCTCCTGTAAGCTTGCAATCAATTCCTGCACAAGACAAGGCCAGCCGTCGGTTACGGGATAAGCGGGATGATGCCCCACCATATCCGTGGAATGTACATCATAGACATCACGCAACTGATCAAGAAAAAGCCTATAAGTACCAGAGGGAAAACTGTTCCCGTGAACAAAATGAAGGACTGACTTAGCGGTTTGTTCCACCATAATGAATACCGCATTATTGTGCGTACCAATAACGCGCATGCTCCTGTCTGAATTGAGAAAACTGCAATGATGTACCGAATTGTAATGTGATTGCACCCGATTCATCGGTTCTTAGACGTTTTACTCCAAAATCAGCGTAGCGATTCCAGACTTCAGTTTTAGGATGGTGGTAACGATTCAGATAGCCCAACTGAAAAATGGCCAGCTCTGGTCGCACAGCTTGCAGAAACTCCGGCGTGGATGATGTACCGCTACCGTGATGCGGTGCCAGCAACACATCCGCTCTGAGCTTATCCGGAATACTATTCACCAGCTCATCTTCCTGCACTGCCTCGATATCTCCCGGCAATAACATGGCGTAATGACTGGTCGATACTTTCAATACACAACTGCGCGCATTCGGCTTCCATTTCGTGCTGTCATAGCTCGCCGCAACCGGCTGCAATATCTCGAACAAGATGCCATCCCAACGCCATACCTGACCGGACTGGCAACGCCAATGTTGTCGCGATTCAGCCACAATCGAACTGTCAGAATTTAATGAACTCAGCACCAGACTGACAGGCATTTGCTTCAGTATGCTCAGTGCACCGCCCGAATGATCGCTATCGTTATGCGACACGATCATGGCATCAAGCCCATTGATACCTTGCGCTTTCAGGTAAGGCAAAATAATTCTGCTGCCGCTGTCCGACTCTGCAGAATAGGCTGGACCTGTGTCGTACAGCAGACGATGAGCACTGGTTTCAATGAGTAAAGCCATGCCCTGCCCGACATCCAGCGCCGTCACTCTCAGTTGTCCCTCTGCGATGGGCGCAGGCTGAAAAGAAACCAAAGGCAAACAGCAAAATATCCCCAGCCAGCGCATAGGCCAGGCTTTCGGCAGCAGCATCCAGACAACACCTGCCAGTGCCAGCGCGAACACCCAGAAAGGAGGATAAGCCGCAATCCATACGGCTGCCGGAAAAGTGCTCAGCCAACTCAGAACAGTTGCAAGCATTTGCACAGTCTCATGCGCCAACGACAGCACCACAACTGACACACTTGAAGGCAGAACGCTGCCAAGTAAGGCCATAGGCGTCACGATAAAACTGATCAAGGGAATCGCGATGGCGTTGGCGAGTGGGCTGATCAGAGAAAACTGTCCGAACAAAAACATCGTCAGAGGTACCAGTCCCACGGTCACTGCATATTGTGTCCGAGTCGCCGTACGCAAAGACGATCCCAGTTTCTGCCTCCAGCTTGTAGCTGCATCATCCTCTTCACTCGCTGCAGCAAATAAAATAGCGCCAACCGCACCAAAAGAAAGCCAGAACCCGGGCGACAACACAGCCCAAGGATCAAGTACCACGACCAGTCCCAGTGCCAGACACAACACGGAAGAAAAACTAGTCACCCGACCATTCCAGACGGCCAGCGCAACGACGCACAGCATGTATAAGGTACGCTGCGCAGGCACACCAAATCCCGCTAATGCCACATACAGAAACGCAATGACCGCTCCGGCAAGCGCGGCTACTTTTTGTGCAGGTACCAACAACGGTAATGATAAATTGAGAAAAAATGAATGTCGCCAGAGAAAAGAAGTCAGCCCTGCAAACAAACCGGCGATCATTGTGATGTGTAATCCTGAGATGCTGATGAGGTGCCCTATCCCTGCCCGATTGAACACCGTCCAGTCCGATTGCGAGATCTCACGCTGGTCGCCGATCACCAGCGCAACAATCACTCCGGCATAGTTTTTTCCGGGCAACGCGGCATGAATACGATCGCGTAGCATAGCCCTACAACGTTCAACGACATTGCCGAAATTCCAGACAAATTCTTGCAGACGTTGATTCGGATAAGCAGATGATGCTGGTCTGACGGTTCCCGTCGCGCGTATTCCCTGCTCCAGCAACCAGACCTCGTAATCAAAGCCATGCGGATTCACAGAACCATGCGGACGTTTTAAACGCACATTAAATTGCCAGCGCTCACCCGGCTGCACGTGTAAATCTTCCGTACCTTGATACGCCGACAAAACAAGTTTGTCAGGAAAATGCTGTCGTTCATCAATCGATAAATCAGGACTGATGACGCGCTCTACAGCAAAATTAAATCGCTCACCTTGGTCAACATATGCGGGCAAACTATCTATCGTTCCCACCACGACCAGGTCTTTGCCTTCATACTTTGCCGGTAAAGACGTCTTCAGGTAAAAATGGGCGAACAGACTGGCCCAGACAAAACCGACGATGCCAGCAAACAGCATCTGGCATAACACTCTTACGACCGCAGGCAGTTTCTGATAGATAGAAAAACGATAGCCTGCCAGCATCAGCAAGACTGCAGCAAACAACATCAGGTAAAGAGTATGCACCTCCAGCAAGGCAGCTTGCTGCTGCAACAAAGTGACACCGATCGCCAGGCCGATGCACAGCGCCTGCATATCAGACTCTGCGCATACGCGGCAGCACCGCCTGTGCATTGACGGTCGTTGCCATGCTGATGTCGGCAGGCATCACGCCGCGCAGTCCGGCAAGCACTGCAGCGATGGCAGGTAATTCTGCCGGAGTATTGATCGCGCGTGGAATCCAGCTCGGCGACATATCCGGTGCATCTGTTTCCAACACCAGCGAAGTCAGAGGCAACTCTGTCGCCAGCCGCCGGATTTGCAACGCCCGCGTATAGGTCATCGCACCTCCAAACCCTAACTTAAAGCCAAGATCGATAAAGGTCTGCGCCTGCTGATGGCTGCCGTTAAACGCATGGGCAATACCACCCGGTACGCGGATACGACGCAGATACTTGAGTACCGTATCCTGCGACCGTCGCACATGTAGTAACACCGGAAGTTCAAACTCACGCGCAATTTTCAGTTGTTCAATAAAAAAAAATTCCTGTTTTTCCCGCAAAGGACTCTCTTTCAACGCAGGGACAAAAAAGTCGAGCCCGATTTCACCAATGGCGACAAAACGATTCGCAGGCAGTTGATTCTGCACATCTGTCATCACGTTCGACGTGTTGTCCCGGCTCATCAATGCAGCCACTTTTTCACGCAAAAACAATAAGTCTTTCTCATCCGAAGTCGGCACGTACATAGGATGAATACCAAGCGCGTAAAAACAGTCCTCACGCTGTTGTGATAAAGCTTCGACGGCTGCGAAATTATTTTTATGCACCGCAGGAATCACGATTGCAGACACACCTGATTTCGCTGCTGCCTCAGCCATAGCAAGGGATGCCCCGGCAAATTCAGAAGCATCAAGATGACAGTGTGAGTCTATCCACATGCGGATAACTTTCCTTAAGTCTTTTTCTGTATCGCAGCGTTTGTCGGTCAGTGTAATTGTTGTCTGGCAACCAGCACGCCATCGGCGTCGGCATAGATCCAGTCTCCCGGAGAGACCGCAACGCCAGCGATCGAGATACGCAGATTCTGCTCGCCGCCGCCCCGCTTGATACTTTTGACCGGCATCGCAGCCAATGCGCGGACCCCGATGTTACACGCGTTGATTTCATCGACATCGCGTATGCAACCATGAACGACGATACCGGCCCAGCCATTTTTCTCCGCCAGCACCGCCAGATTACCGCCCACCAAAGCGCAACGCTGACTGCCACCGCCATCAATTACGAGTACATGACCATTGCCCGGCGTTTCCAGCACGGTGCGCACCATGCCATTATCCTCAAACGCTTTCAGCGTTGTGGCGGGTCCGCTGAATTTTGTCGTCGCCCCGTAACTCTTGAATACCGGTGGCAGTGCTGATAGCTCACCGCTCGCCAATTTATCTTCGTTTGCATCACAGATATCGCAGCTTGCAAAGCTCATGGATTGTCCTCTTTCTTATTTTTTCCAAGCCTGCCAAAAGCGGCAGGCCGACTCATTTTAGCCTGAGACTATGCAGCAGCCAATGCCCGGGTACGACCACCGACATTGACTGCAGTCAGTATCGTCAGCACCTGAAATACGCCGACGCAGATAAACACCCACGAAGAATGACGACCATCCATGATGGCACCAAACAGCAACGGTGCGACCGCCAGCCCGGAATCCAGACCTGAATAGACAATGCCGTACACGCGGCCAGTCGCATTTTTCGGTGTTGCAGCACGAATTAAGAGATCGCGGGATGGTCCGGCGATACCGGAACCAAAGCCGATTCCCGCCATCAGCACTATCGCCATCAACGTGTTCGACCAACCAGTCGCCAGCAACAGTGAAAACACACCGGCCAGGCTGAATGCAAGCGTAATAATTCTGTCGTGGTGACTGGCTCTGGCGGCCAGAAAACCACCCAGCAACATACCGCATGCCGACGCCAGCATGAACATGGTGTAAGCCGTGGTTGCCGCATTTAAGGACATGCCGTACAAATCACGTAAACCCGCGGCAGAAAAACTTTGTATGCCACCCAGCGCCATCGCTGACATAAAAAAGAAACCGAAGCACATCCAGATCGCGGGAAGTTTCAGGAAATCCAGCACACCCTCTTTTGCATGGGCACTCGTATGCGGATATGCTGCCGGCACAATATCGGTATGCAATAAGTCGCGATAAATGAACAGTAACGCCAGCACCATGAAAGGCAGAAACGCTGCGCAAAATAAAGCGGTGCGCCAGGTCGTGAATTGCGCAATCGTGACCAGAAACACAGGCGCCGCAGCCCAGCCCAGATTACCGCTGATGCCGTGCACAGAAAACGCATATCCCAGCCGCGCTGGTGACACCCGTTTATTCAGCAAAGTGTAATCAGAAGGATGGAACACGCTGTTACCAACACCGGCCAGCATCGCCCCCAGCAACAACATTGCATAATTTTGTGCCGATGACAGCACCAGCGCGGCAAATCCCAGGCAACTGATACCGAAGAATAAGACCGTACGCGCACCGAGTTTATCGACGACAAATCCGGACAGGGCCTGCCCTACACCTGAAATGACAAAGAACACCGTCATCAGCAATCCCAGTTCGGCATACGACAAACTGAAGGCCTCTTTAATCCAAGGAAACAAAGGCGCCAGAATCATGTGGAAGAAATGCGAAATGGCATGGGCAAATCCCACCAGACCTATCACCATCGCATCTTGTTTTACCTGAGTAGGCGGCACTGGTGAGCCGGGCACAATTTCTGCTGCAGACATAAAAACTCCGGAATTTGAAGAAAACAGCGTCAGTCTAAGGAATTTCTATCAGGCAGATTTAAGATAACATGACATTATTTATCTCAAAACTGCCATATTTTAATTATGCGTACTCGCCAACTGACGCGCTATCAACCACATCCGCCGGAAAAACATCCGACACCAATGCGTCCGATACGGCTCAATTCCAGGGATCTGAAACATGCCAGAAATCTGGAAGCACATCAGCACGCATGGGGACAACTCACCTATACCCCTCAAGGCATGCTGCAGGTACTTGCCGATGGCAATATCTGGTTTGTACCACCAATGCGTGCAGTATGGATACCGCCAGACATGGTGCATGAAGTGCGCACCTTTGCAAATTCGCAGTTACGCGTGCTACAAATACACAAGGATTTCAATCCATTTCCCACCGACAGTTGCGTAATCATCGACGTATCAGGCCTGTTACGCGAGCTGATCGCGGCAATGGCACAATTTGAGCGGGGATGCAGTCGTGAAACCCACTTGTTTGAAGTGATCTTTGACGAATTGCGGGCAGCCAGACCGCTGCCCATTCACTTACCCATGCCTCAAGACAAAAGGCTCAAAAACTTATGCGAACGTCTGCTCAGCAATCCCGCCAATCAGGAAAGTCTGGATCTGTTGGCAAAACATAGTGGCGCATCAGCGCGAACTCTGAGCCGTTTATTTCACAAAGAGCTAAGCATGAGTTTCAGTCACTGGCGCCAGCAAATGCGTCTTGCGATGGCAACGCCGCTCATCGCATCAGGCATGTCATTATCACAAGTCGCAACAGAACTCGGCTATACCAGTCAGTCTGCTTTTTCTGCGATGTTCAAAAAGACGCTGGGTACAACTCCGACTATTTTCTTTAATAGAAGACCTCTCAGCAGAAAAAACAGCAACTCAATTCAGCAGACATAAAAAAAGGCGGTGCTAATGCACCGCCGTAACTTGCTCCCGGCTATTTAATCACACTTTACCGAAAACAAGTTCACCATCTTTCGCATCAACCGAAATAATATCTTTCGGTCCGAATTTTCCTTGCAAAATTTGCTTCGACAAAACATTTTCGATTTCCTGTTGTATTGCACGTTTCAAAGGACGTGCGCCATACACAGGATCGAAGCCAGCTTCGGCAATTTTCAGCAAGGCAGCATCGCTGACTTGCAAGCCCATCTCCATTTGCGACAAACGCTGCTCCAGCGTTTTGAGCTGTATCTTCGCAATCGCACCGATGTTTTTAGCGTCCAGCGCATGGAATACCACGATCTCATCAATCCGGTTAATGAATTCAGGCCGGAAATGGGTTTTCACTTCGCCCATGACTGCCATTTTCACGACCTCAGGATCACTGCCTTCCATCGCCTGTATCTGATGCGAGCCCAGATTCGATGTCATTACGATCACGGTATTTTTAAAGTCCACAGTGCGACCTTGTCCGTCGGTCATACGACCATCGTCCAGCACCTGCAACAAGACATTAAATACATCGTGATGTGCTTTTTCCACCTCATCAAGCAAAATCACACTGTATGGTTTGCGGCGTACTGCTTCGGTCAGATAACCACCCTCCTCATAGCCGACATAACCCGGAGGCGCACCAATCAGCCGAGCCACGCTGTGTTTTTCCATGAATTCACTCATATCGATACGAATCAACGACTCTTCGGTATCGAACATGAAATTTGCCAGCGCTTTACACAGCTCAGTTTTACCGACACCGGTCGGGCCAAGGAACAGGAAAGAACCGTACGGACGGCCAGGATCACCCAGACCGGCACGCGAACGGCGGATCGCATCAGAAACAGCAACGATCGCTTCATGCTGACCGACTACGCGTTCATGCAGCGCATCTTCCATGTGCAGCAATTTTTCGCGCTCGCCCTGCATCATGCGGGAAACCGGGATACCGGTAGCACGTGAAACGATTTCGGCAATTTCTTCTGCGCCCACTTGCGTACGAAGCAATTTCAGCTTGCTGCCGTCAGCCTCGGGCTCTTTATCTGACTGTTTGTCAGCTTGTTTGAGCTGAGCCTCCAGCTCAGGCAAACGTCCGTACTGCAACTCTGACATGGTTTGCCAGTCACCCTTGCGTTTTGCCTCCTCCATCTGGACGCGGATTTTCTCTATCTCTTCCTTGATGTGCGTACTGCCCTGCACCATGGCTTTTTCGGCTTTCCAGACTTCTTCCAAATCAGCATATTCACGCGACAGTTTGTCGATTTCTTCCTCGATCAGCGCCAGACGTTTATGGGACGCTTCATCCTTTTCACGTTTCACCGCTTCACGTTCGATTTTCAACTGAATCAGACGACGATCGAGCTTATCCATCACCTCTGGTTTCGAATCGATCTCGATCTTGATTTTTGATGCAGCTTCATCAATCAGATCAATTGCCTTATCAGGCAAAAAGCGGTCGGTGATATAGCGATGCGACAATTCAGCCGCAGCGACAATTGCCGGATCGGTAATGTCAACGCCATGATGGACTTCGTATTTTTCCTGCAAGCCACGCAGAATCGCAATCGTTGCCTCGACGCTAGGCTCATCAACAATAATCTTCTGGAAACGACGCTCCAGCGCCGCATCTTTCTCGATGTATTTGCGGTATTCATCCAGCGTGGTCGCGCCTACGCAATGCAACTCGCCGCGAGCCAGTGCCGGTTTCAGCATATTGCCGGCATCCATCGCACCTTCGGCTTTACCCGCGCCGACCATGGTGTGCAACTCGTCGATGAAGACGATGGTTTGCCCTTCATCGAGCGCGATTTCTTTCAGCACTGCTTTCAGGCGCTCTTCAAATTCACCACGGAATTTCGCACCCGCCAGCAACGCTGCCATATCGAGTGATAACACGCGTTTGGATTTCAGGCTGTCCGGAACTTCGCCATTGACGATACGTTGCGCCAGACCTTCGACAATCGCGGTTTTACCGACGCCGGGCTCACCGATCAGCACAGGATTATTTTTACTGCGACGCTGCAAAATCTGAATCGCACGACGGATTTCATCATCACGCCCGATCACAGGGTCAAGCTTGCCCAGACGTGCCCGTTCGGTCAGATCGAGTGTGTATTTTTTCAATGCTTCGCGCTGTCCCTCGGCATCCTGCGAATTGACGTTACCGCCACCGCGTACCGCTGAAATAGCCGCCTCTAAGGATTTACGGGTCAGGCCATTTTCACGCGCCAGTTTGCCTGCTTCGGATTTATCATCGGACAATGCCAGCAATACCATTTCACTTGCCAGAAACTCGTCACCGCGTTTTTGCGATTCCTTGTCTGCCAGATTCAGTAAGCCGGTTAATTCACGGCCGATCTGCACCTGGCCATCGGTGCCGGAAACTTTCGGCAGACGATCCATGGCGCTTTTGAGTCCGTTCACAAGCGCATTGACATTCACACCTGCGCGTTGCAGCAGTGAACGGCTGCCGCCATCTTCCTGATTGATTAAGGCCAGCAGCACATGTACTGGTTCTATATATTGATTGTCATTGCCGACTGCCTGACTTTGCGCGTCAGCCAGTGCTTCCTGTAACTTGGTAGTGAGTTTATCGAGACGCATTTGCTGCTCCTGTATGATGAATTATCGCTACAATTTGGGACGGCTATGCTGATTTCAAGCATGATCAAAAGATACTGCCTGCCTTATTTTTCGGCAAATCAAATTTGAAAATATATACCTTGAATTACGCTTTGTTTGCGCCATATCACGCTTTTCCGGCGGTACTTTCTGACGATGCAAATTTTGGCAAGTCAGAAACAATCTGAGCTGTTCAGAAGAACAGCTCAGAGGTACTCGATGAGCGAATACAACAGATGTGGCCGGACTTAGGAAAACCGGCGCTGCGTTTTAAAATCTTCGGTGGCCTGCACCAGCGCAGAGGCAATCCCCGGCTCCATTGCTGCATGACCCGCGTCACCAATCACATGGTAAGCGGCTTCCGGCCACGCCTGATGCAGGCGATAGGCCGATACCGGTGGACAGATCACGTCATAACGCCCTTGTACGATCACGGCCGGCAGATGGCGGATTTTGGCTATGTTGCGGATTAAGGCATCGTCTTCCATGAAAGCGCCGTGCAGCATGTAATGCGCCTCCAGACGACCGATGCCGAGGCTGACCTCATCGGATTCGAAACTGGCTATTGCCTCGGCTTGTGGCTTCAGAAACAGGCAGGAACCTTCGTAACGACTCCAGTTACGTGCCGCTTCCATATAGATCGCCGGATCATCGCAAAACAAGCGTTTCACATACGCCTGCAGCAGATCGCCACGCTCTTCAATTGGAATCACTTCAGCAAAACGCTGATGAATTTCAGGATAAAAATATCCCATGCCGTTGACGAACCAATCAACCTCAGCCTTGGTGCACAGGAAAATGCCACGCAGGATAAAACCAAGGCAGCGTTCAGGATGCGCTTCGCCATACGCCAGTGCCAGTGTGGAACCCCAGGAGCCACCAAAGACCAGCCATTGCTGTATGCCGAGCATGACGCGGATTTTTTCTATGTCTTCAATCAACAGCGCTGTGGTGTTATTCCGATATTCGCCCAGCGGGGTGGATTTACCGGCGCCACGCTGATCGAACAACACGATGCGGTAATGCGCAGGATCAAAAAAACGACGGTGCGACGGTGAAGTGCCCGCACCGGGGCCGCCGTGCAGGAACAGCACTGGCTGCCCTTCAGGATTACCGCACTCTTCCCAGTACAGCGTATGTAATTCGTCCACCGCCAGCGTGCCGCTACGGTAGGGTTCAATTTCAGGAAAAACAGTGTGCATGGTGTCGCTTGTCATGATGTCAGTTCAGTCAGATGATGTCGTTTGCTGTGATTTACGGAAGGGCAAGTATGTGCAGGGACACCCGGCACGGCACAGCGCAATAGTTGCGACAAGCCCAAAACCAGAAAAAACAGCCTTTTCAGAGCAAAATATACCCCGGGGAGTATATTTTAAAGCCCTTTGTTTTCGCTGAGAATAAGGCAAAAACAGCACATACTCCCCTTTTTTTCTAATTCAGCCAGCGATAGCGCGGTAACTGGCAAAGCCGGCAAAGCAGCACAGAATCGAGCCCAGCAAATGCACGCTGATATGTGCCAGCGCCCAGCCAAACTCGCCCCGCTGCAGCAAGGTCATGGATTCGGCAGAAAACGTGGAAAACGTGGTCAGACCGCCGAGAAAGCCGGTCACCAGAAATAATCGCCACGCCGGTGATAAATCGGGATACGCCGTAAAAAAAGCCACTGCCAGCCCGATGATATAACCACCGCCCAGATTTGCTGCCAGCGTGCCCACCGGCAATTGCGTCAGTACACCATTGAGCCACAGACCCAATCCCCAGCGTGCCCACGCTCCGATTGCGGCACCGCTGCCAACTGCGAGCCAGCCCAGCCAGTTCATGCTGACGCTCCATCAGGTGAGGCGGAATCTGTCGCGGCATTGTTGACAGAAATGCCCCATTTGCCGAGCGCGTGATCATCGGCTTCACGCGCATCAACCCAGCGCGCGCCTTCCGGTGTCTGCTCTTTTTTCCAGAACGGTGCCTGCGTTTTCAGATAATCCATGATGAATTCGCAGGCAGCAAAGGCTTCGCCACGGTGTTTCGATGCAGTGACCACGAGCACGATCTGATCGGCAGGCATCAAAGCGCCGACGCGATGAATGACCAGCGTATCAAGCAGCGCCCAGCGCGCATTCGCCTGTGCAACGATGTCGGCTAGTGCTTTTTCCGTCATCACGGGATAATGTTCCAGCTCCATCGCTGACACATTCTGACCATCATTCAGATCACGCACAACGCCGACAAAACTGACGATGGCACCAATCGCGGTATTGTTTTTACGCAGGTTGGCGACTTCGGTATTCAGATCAAAATCTGCTGTCTGCACGCGCACAGTCATGATTTAACCTCCGGTCACAGGTGGGAAGAATGCCACTTCACCGCCTTCGCTGATGGGTGTTTCCGCATCGCACATCACGTGCGCAAACGCCATGCGCAACGCGCGGTCATCGGCCAGCACTTCCGCCCAGAGGCCACCGCGCGACTGCAGATAAGCGCGCACACCGCCAACAGTAGTGATTTCATCCGGCAAAGTGAGCGTTTCTTCAGCTAAGCCGAGTTTTTCACGAACGCTGGCAAAAAAACGTAATTGAATTTTCATGATGCAATTTTATCGGTAAGGCGGAAAAATCTAAAATGATGCGAATGGTAAAAAACGTACCTGGTCGCCAGCCTGAATGACCTGCCCCGGTGCCACGTCAATCAAACCATCGCCCCAGACGGTAGATGTCAGCACGCCTGAACTCTGATTCGGGAATAAATCCAGCCCGCCTTGCGGATTGATGCGGGCACGTAAAAACTCATTACGGCGATCGGGTTTAGGCCAGTTGAAATCGGCACGCATGACGTAAGATTGCGGCGCGACCTGCTCAACACCTTGCATACGTAATAGAAACGGGCGCACAAATAACAGGAAAGTCACATAACTCGACACCGGATTTCCCGGCAGACCGAGGAAAAACGCCTGCCCAACCTCACCGAAGGCGAGCGGCTTACCCGGCTTGACAGCGATCTGCCACATGTTCAGACGCCCTTCGGCTTCCACCGCCGGCTTGATGTGATCCTCTTCACCGACGGAAACACCACCGGAGGTAATAATTAAATCGTGTTCCTGCGCCGCTTTACGCAAGGTGTCGCGCGTCGCCGCCAGTGTATCCGGCACAATGCCGTAGTCGGTAATGTCGCAGCCCATATCCTGCAGCAGGCCAGTCAGCGTAAAGCGATTGGAGTTATAGATTGCACCCGGTTTCAACGCTTCACCCGGCATCGCCAGTTCATCACCGGTAAAAAAGACGGCAACACGTGGTTTGCGGATGACGGGTAATTGCGCCAGACCAACCGAGGCTGCCAGCCCAAGTTCCTGCGCCCGCAAGCGGGTTCCGGGCAGCAAGATGGTCGCACCAGCGGCGATATCTTCACCCTGACGGCGTATCCATTCGCCTGTTTGCGGTTGATGACGGATGACGACATAGTCCCCGTCAACCACGCATTGCTCTTGCATGACGACGGCATCGGCTCCGGCTGGGATCATCGCTCCGGTAAAAATACGGGCGGCCGTTCCGGCTTCTAAAGGTGCGCCTATATGCCCCGCCGGAATCCGCTGAGCGACCCGCAGGCGCGCTTCGCCGCTGACGCAATCAGCTGCCCGCACCGCGTAGCCGTCCATTTGCGTGTTGTCCATCGGTGGTACGTGCAGCAGTGAGGACTGTGCCTGTGCCAGCACGCGGCCATGTGCATCGATCGTCGGAATGAGATTGGTGTCAGTCAGCGGACGTACCGCTGACAATAAAAAATTGAGCGCCTGATCGACGCTCAACATAGATTTTTTTTCGGTCATATCACATGCTCAGGAATGATGAAGTACGTATTCCTGCATTGTATCCCGAAGGCAGCAATGACACACTGCTACCTTCGGGGGATACGACTTCCCGGCATTACTGCATAGGAACGAGCTGACCGTTTTGCATGATGACGCGTATCCGGTCGCCGACGCGATAACCGGCGTGGTTATCGATCAGCATCGTCCGGGTCTCGCCGTTAGGAAACTGTACCGTCAATTCGGTACGCATTTTCTGCCCCGCCGAACCACGCTCCATCTGATTGCCGACGATACCGCCAGCAATGGCGCCGCCTATCGTCGCCAGGTCATTGCCAGTGCCTTTGCCGACCTGATGGCCAAGCACACCACCAACCAGCGCGCCGACGACCGTTCCCGCACCCGATACATTGCCGTCAACAGTAACATTGCGCATACCTACGATCGTTGCCAGTTCACCATAATTCTGCTGATTCTGGTATTGATTCTGATACTGAGGATAGGTACTCGGCTGACGATCCGGATATTGCCGGGAATGCTGATGCGGATATTGATTCGGATATTGCTGAGGATAATTTTCTGTATAGCGCTGATTTGCACAGCCGGAAAGCGCCGTGATCACTAACGCCGTTAACAGTAATTGAGTTCGCATGTCTGACTCCCAAAAAGATCGCATCTGCAAATAACGCGAAGGCGACGCTGTGTGTTGACACGAATATGACACTGATTTGATACTGAAGCAAGACAGCCGTTTTTCTTGCGTCCGCCGGACTGAAATACAATCCGGTGATGAATAGAGAATTTACATTGTTATTATCGAATATCACTATAATCTGTCGCTGACATCCCTCTCTGCTCAGACTATTCATGTTGAATCCGACTGTCTTGCGCCATTACTGGCGACCATTTCTCGCTATTGTCTTGTTGCTGACCAGCGCCTGCTTACCAATCAGCTTGCGCGCTGAAAACGCAGCGTACCAATTCTCACCAGTGAATCAATACGACATCAATCTGACGGCTGCTTACTGGAACCCGATCATTAATTATGTGTCGGAAAAAAGCGGCGTCAAGCTGAGCTTGAAAATGAGCAGAACATCTGCTGATACAACCAGTTTCGTACTGGCCAAAGAAGTCGATTTTGCTTTCACTAATCATCTATTCTCGCCAGACAGGGAAAAGTTAGGATGGAAGGTGTTTGGCCGCAGAAATGTTCCTCCTGTCAGCGGACAAATCATCGTTCCGGAAGAATCGACCATCACCGATATTGCGCAACTTAAAGGTAAAGACATCGCCTTTCCCGGTCCGGAAGCGCTGGTGGCTTACAAAGTACCGATGGCACACCTGATCAACAAAGGCATCGAAGTCAATGTTATTTTCGGCGGCAATCAGAATGGTGCAATCGCGCAGATGCTGGCGGGCAAGGTGCAGGCGACGGGCGGTAATTCCCAGCTGATTTCAGCCTATTCTGCACGTGAAAAGAAAAAATTCCGTATTCTGTGGACGTCTGAGCCATATTATGACCTGGCATTAATGGCCTCAGACAAGGTCCGGCTCGCGGACTTGAAAGCGGTATCGACCGCGTTTTTCAATATGAAAAATGACCCGCAAGGCAAAGTGGTACTGCAACAGGCATCCGCAAAAATAGGTCTTACGGGAGACATTTATTTCATCCCGTCAGATGGCAGTGAATATGCAAGCTACCGGAAGTTCTATCAATCCGCTCCCGTGAACTTGCGTTGATTCGTTTTCAAAAAGATTATCACGTGCGATTTTTAAGATTTTTCCTGCCTGAATCTCTGGTACTCCGGGTATACATGCTGTATTCCGCCACCTGGCTGTTACTGATGTGCGCCGGCATTGGTTTGTACTACGAAACCCGCTTTACACAGGAAATTGAAGATGTGCAGGAATCTGCAGGTTCTATGCTGGAAGTCGCCGCAAGAACCATCACTGACAGCGCCGTTATCGGCGATTACGACAGTATCAAGCGTACGCTCGACAGCATGGTGCTCAGCCCTAATTTTGCAGCTGCAAAATTTATTCCGTTACAACAAGGACTGATTGAAAGTACACAGAGAAGCAATATCAATAAAGATGATATTCCTTCGTGGGTCATTCATCGGGTACAACATCGTCTGTATGATGATAATCGTATTATCAAGGTAGGCGGACAAGACTACGGTGTATTGCGACTGGTTTTCGATGATGCACAAATTGCCTATCGCATGTGGCAAATGATGCAGGCCGCATCAGCGTTGACCCTGGCAAGCTTCCTGTTTGGTCTGATCCTGATCTGGTTCCCTCTCAAACGCTGGCTGGGGAGCCTGCAGAAATCCAAAGTTTTGCAACTGGGAACGATGAGCGGTCACGACAGCGAATATGCCAGTCTGATCAAGAATGCACCACTGGAGATAAGGGAAACGCTGATCACCTTACAAAATACCGCCAGTCAGTTGCGAACTGAACTTGATGAGCGTGAAAATACCTTAAATTCTCTCAAACACATTCTGATTAACCTGTTACCTGACATCAAAGACAAGCCCGTCGAAGGCAAAAACATCGCAGCTATACTAGCCAGTATAGAAAAGTTAGTGGCTGAAGCAGAACACATACGACTAGATCTGATCTCTGCGAAAGAAGCCGCTGAAGGTGCGAACAAAGCAAAGAGCGCTTTCCTTGCGAATATGAGTCATGAGATACGGACACCGATGAATGGTGTGATTGGCATGCTGGAACTAACTATGGATACGGCGCTTACTGCGGAACAAAAAGAATTCCTGCATATGGCGCACAGTTCGGCTAAAAATTTACTGGTGATCATCAACGACATTCTTGATTTCAGCAAAATAGAGGCAGATAAAGTTGAACTGGAATCCATTGATATACCGTTGCGGGAACTATTAGATGAAATAGTTAAGTTACACGAAATAAGTGCGCATAAGAAAAACCTGAGCATGCAGTGTCATTTCGCCAGCAATTTACCTGATGTCATCATCGGTGATCCGGTTCGCATACGTCAGATCGTTCATAATCTGCTCGCTAATGCAGTCAAATTCACGGATCAGGGCGGAATTCGCTTTGATGTTGCAGTCACGGATGATAAAAAAAACACACCTCAGTTACTCATTTCTGTGACAGATTCAGGTATCGGCATCCCGAAATCAGAGCAGAGTTATATATTTGATGCTTTTTCTCAGCAGGACGTCTCCACAACCCGTCGCTTTGGTGGTACAGGACTGGGCCTCAGCATCAGTAATAAACTGGCACAACTTATGGGTGGTAGTATTTCCATCCAAAGCGAAGTTGGAAAAGGCAGTCGATTCACTTGCAGTTTGCCATTAAATATTTCAGGGAAGCATAAGCTGGTAAACGACCAGAAAGAAGCGGAACACCAAACTACCCTTCAGCGTCAGTTGAAAATATTAATTGCCGAAGATAATCCAGTGAATCAGACACTGATTACAAATTTAGTAGGACGACAAGGACACCACACTACACTGGTCAATAACGGAGCGGAGGCGATCAGTCAGTGGAAAGAAGATAAATTTGATCTGATTCTGATGGATATGCAGATGCCGGTCATGGGTGGCATGGAAGCAACAAAGGAAATACGTAGAATAGAAGAAGAAAAAAAGACTAAACGCAAAATACCGATATACGCACTAACGGCATCAGCGATGTCGGATGAAAAAGAAGAAGCCTTAAAATCCGGCCTCGATGGTTATCTGACCAAGCCAATCAATCGTACTATCCTCTCCGAAGTGTTGGCAAAAGTTGCTGGTGATGAGTAGCTAAAAAATAAATACTAATAGCCTCCACCACATTCCAGTTCGGAGACCATATCGGAGTCGGCTACGTATTCAACAACGGCTGGGAAGCCGGTCTCAAGATTCAGCATTTCTCCAATGGCGCTATTAAAAAGCCGAACCCTGAACGACTCTGCGCCAATGATAGTGCTGCAACCAGTGTGAAAGTAGGTTATCGTCAGGCTTGTATTCTGCGAACCCCCCGTTACCCAGCGTAACGGGGGGTTTTGCTTTTAGGCTTTGCTTTGAATGCGTTCATCTGATCGCCGATGTCCTTACGCATTGGCGGTGCTGTGATGGCCGTTGATCGGTTCGTACAGGCTCACTCTCAGCCGGTTTGTCTGATGCCGGACACTGATTCCTGAACGTAACAATAAAAACGGGGCTTTCGCCCCTTTTTTATTCTTCTTCTCAACTTCACTCTTTGCTTCTGCTCAGAAGTGATAGCCCACTTTGAGCGTCGCCACATTCACTCCAGGGTTCGGCTTTTTAATAGCGCCATTGGAGAAATGCTGAATCTTGAGACCGGCTTCCCAGCCGTTGTTGAATACGTAGCCGACTCCGATATGGTCTCCGAACTGGAATGCTGTCGAAAAGGCGCGGCCGTTATTGTTATAGACGTGGGAGAATAAATGCAGACCTATCCCTGCTTCGGCATAAAGCCCTTTTTTATTTTCATTCTGAAAGCGAAAGACTGGGGTGATGCCGACATCAGTAATATTTTGAGTCGCTCCCGATACTCCTTGATAGGCATTATTACGCCATTGAGTCAGTGTAGCATCCCAGTACCCACCTACTTGTGTACCATTCGATTTGAACCAGGCATTGTCCCAGTCCCATTGAGCTCCGCCACGCACAAACTGTGACTTATTGCCACTGGCAAATTCTGCGGAAACTGAATCTACGGCAAATGAACTGGCATGGGCTAGCAGAAGTCCAACTCCGGCCAAGAGGATTTTTTTATTAAAGGTTGTCATACGCTGCTTAAGAAGGTGGAGTAAAAGTTGAAGAATAACATGGCTGGAATTTTCATTCAGCTTCACCGGACGCGAAAAGGCGATAATATTTAATCCGTTCAGCTATCGGAAAATATAATGACAAAGAAAATACGAATAGGATTTTTAGGGATTGGTTTGATGGGACGCCCGATGGCAATTCGTTTGCTTGAGGCGGGCTATGAGCTTACAGTCTGGAACCGCACAATATCAAAAGCCGAGACCTTGCGACAATATGGAGCCCGTATTGCCGACAGACCTGAGGATGCAGTGAACGCCGGTGATTGGTTTGCCGACGTCCTCATTACCATGCTGGACTCAGGTCCTGTGGTTGCAGAGGTGATGAAACAAGTCACTCCTTACCTGAGAGCTGGCAGCGTTGTGATCGACATGAGTTCAACCCGTCAATCAGAAGCGAAAGCACTGGATGAGGCCTTGTTGCACAAGGGTGTCGCTTTTGCTGATGCTCCGGTTTCCGGCGGTGTGATAGGTGCGCAAGCCGGAACTCTGGCCATCATGGTTGGCGCGAGACCTGACACGTACGCTCAGATCGAGCAAATTCTGCAAGTGTTTGGCCGCCCCACACACGTTGGCGCCGCGGGCTGCGGGCAACTGGCGAAATTGTGTAATCAGCTGATTGTCGGCGGTACGATCAATATTGTTGCCGAGGCGCTGTTGCTGGCTCAGGCGGGTGGCGCGGATCCTGTTGCGGTACGTCAGGCTTTACGTGGCGGCTTTGCTGAAAGCCGGATTCTCGAAGTGCACGGGCAGCGTATGCTAGACCGCAGTTTTATACCGGGAGGACAGGTAAAAACACAGACCAAGGATATGGAAAACATCCAGAGTGCGGCATCGGATGCAGGTCTGAGTTTGCCATTGACTAACCTTGTTACTGATATTTATCGCCACCTTTCCACCCGTTATCCGACGGCGGATCATTCGGCAGCGCTGCTGGAATTGGAAAGAGTTAATGGTGGAATTCGCCTTGGCGTTGCACCGGATCAGTTACCTTAAGTTGTTTATCGCAAGGTCTGTTGCGAACAACGCGAAACTTGGGTGCGGGAAGCGTGGGAAATGTGCAGATACTCACAAGAGTGAATTGTTCGTGAGTTATCTTTTCAGGAGTCAGAATGAGTAACAAAATCGTACGTGCGGTTTGTCCGCATGATTGCCCGGATACCTGTGCATTACTGGTACATGTGGAGGATGGTAAAGCTGTCGCGGTCAAAGGAGATGCCGATCATCCGACGACTGCAGGTGTGCTGTGCACCAAGGTTTCCCGTTATACAGAGCGTACCTATCATGCAGACCGTCTGTTATATCCACAAAAGAGGGTAGGACAAAAAGGGGAGGGCAAGTTTGAACGTATCAGTTGGGAGGAGGCGCTGACTACAATCAGTGAGAAACTACAAGCGGTCGCAAGCAAGGATCCCCTCGCGATTTTGCCTTACAGCTACGCCGGAACCATGGGTTTGCTGCAGGGCGATGGCATGGCGCAGCGTTTCTTTCATAAAATCGGTGCATCATTTCTGGACCGCACCATTTGCGCCACTGCGGGAGGTGTCGGCTATAAATACACATTGGGTTCCCGTATTGGTACCGACACGGAGCAGACGCAAAATGCCAGGCTGATACTGATCTGGGGTGGTAATCCGATTGCATCGAATCTGCATTTCTGGATGCGGGTTCAGGAAGCCAAACGCAATGGCGCCAAATTAATTGCGATTGATCCCTATCGTTCGCTGACAGCAGAAAAATGCCATCAGCATATCGCTCTACTGCCTGGAACTGATGCCGCACTGGCTCTGGGTTTAATGCATGTTCTGATTGCAGAAGATCTGCTTGACCACGACTACATCGCGCAACACACTCTGGGTTTCGAGCAGCTCCGGCAGCGTGTCGCCGAATGGACCCCGCAGCGTGTCGCCGCCACTTGTGGTATTACAGCAGAGGAAGTAATTCAGCTTGCACGCGATTACGGACATTGTGCGCAACGCGGTGAGGCGAGCCTGATACGTATGAATTACGGCGTGCAGCGCGTACACGGTGGCGGTATGGCTGTGCGGAATATTGCCAGCTTACCCGCCTTAGTTGGTGCGTGGCGACATGCGGCTGGTGGCGTTCAATTATCTTTATCCGATGCATTTCCCAAAAACGTATCTTATTTGCAGCGGCCGGATCTGTTTCCGCGAGGACAGCCACGACGTACCATCAATATGAGTACCATCGGTGATGATTTGTTAAAGCAGAGCAGCGTAGAGTTCGGCGCGAAAATTGATGCGGTCATTGTTTATAACTCGAACCCGGTCGCGGTCGCACCGCAGTCTTCAAAAGTGGCACAGGGATTCGCCCGCGAAGATTTGTTTACTGTTGTGATCGAGCATTTCCAAACGGATACCGCGGATTACGCCGATATCTTGTTGCCTGCAACGACGCAGCTGGAACACACCGATATCCACACGACTTACGGTCATCTCTACATGATGGCAAATAATCCCGCAATCGCTCCTTTGGGCGAAGCAAAACCAAACAGCGAAATTTTCAGATTGCTGGCGAAGAAAATGGGCTTCGATGATGCGTGTTTTGACGAGTCTGACGATGAGATGGCGAGTCATGCATTTGATAAAAATGATGAGCGCGCGATCCATTTTGACTGGGCATCGCTGAAGAAAGCCGGTTGGCAGAAAGTCAATGTCAAGCCAGCGCCCTTTGCCGAAGGCGGCTTTGCCACACCATCCGGCAAGTGTGAGTTTTACAGCGAAAGCATGCGTATAGACGGATTGGATCCTTTGCCGACTTATATTCCGCCTTACGAATCCGTCGCGGCGAATCCGCGATTGGGCGCACGTTTTCCGCTGGCCATGATTTCACCGCCAGCGCGGAATTTCCTGAATTCGACGTTTGTGAATGTACAAAGCCTGCGCGATACAGAAGGCGTGCCTCATCTGGATATGCATCCTGACGATGCTGCTTTCCGCCAGATTCATGACGGAGATCAGGTCAGAATTTTTAATGACCGCGGCAGTTTTGTGGCGACAGCGCGTGTCACGGACAAAGCGCGACGGGGGCTGGTTGTGGGTTTGTCTATCTGGTGGAAGAAACTCGCCAGCGATCATAAAAATGCGAATGAAGTCACCAGTCAGCAACTGACCGATATGGGCGGCGGCCCGACTTTTTACGATGTTCTGGTGCAGGTAGAGAAAGCCTGAATATAGGCAAGCAGCCGGGTTTTGCCTGCGCCGCTTTGTTCTTGATCAGTAAAATTACCGGATTTGAGTGTAAGTTATTGTGCGTTGCAGCAAGTTACTAGAGGATGGTTTCAGATTAACGCAAAATGCTTGCCTTACTTTCACTTAGCCGATAGCATCGGCTCTCGGAGTATTGTGACTATTAAAAAGAACGACCATGCTTTAATATTCTGTGTAGTGACAGATGATTAACAGAACAACAATCAGAGACAAGGAAATACAGATGCAAACGACGGAAAAATTCTGGCTCAAATCCTATCCGGAAGGTATGCCCGCAGAAATAGATGTGACGCAATATCAGTCACTGGTGCAGTTATTAGAAGAGGCATTCAAGAAATTTTCTGATCGTAATGCCTACGCCTGCATGGGTAAATATCTGACTTATGGCAAGCTGGATCTGATGTCGCAAAAAATTGGTGCATGGTTGCAGCAGCGCGGTCTGAAAAAAGGCGCCCGTGTCGCGATCATGATGCCGAATGTCTTGCAGTATCCGGTCGTCATGGCGGCGATCCTGCGTGCCGGTTATGTTGTCGTCAATGTTAATCCACTGTACACCCCGCGTGAACTTGAGCATCAGTTAAAAGACTCGGGTGCAGAAGCCATCTTTATTCTCGAAAACTTTGCGACCACACTGGAACATGTAATCCAGAAAACGCAGGTGAAGCACGTTGTCGTCGCCAGCATGGGCGACATGCTCGGGCTGAAAGGCGTGCTGGTGAATTTTGTTGTCCGCAACGTCAAGAAAATGGTGCCGGCTTTTTCTTTGCCTAACGCAAAACGATTTAATCAAGTCTTGTCCGAGGCCGATTCACTGAGTCTGAAATCGGTCGATATTCAGCGTGACGACGTCGCCTTCCTGCAATACACCGGTGGAACCACGGGTGTGTCCAAAGGCGCGACGCTGCTGCACAGAAATGTGGTGGCGAATGTCTTGCAGAACGATGCATGGCTGACTCCGAGTATGTCCGGGCATAAAGAAGACGCGCGTATCATCGTTTGCGCTCTGCCTCTATACCATATCTTCGCGCTGACAGTCTGCAGTCTGCTGGGAACCCGTATCGGTGCGATGAATCTGCTGATTCCGAATCCACGTGATATCCCGGGTTTCATCAAAGAACTCAAAAACTACAAGGTCAATATTTTCCCAGCCGTGAATACCTTGTATAACGGTTTGCTGAATAATCCTGAATTCGCCAAACTCGATTTTTCCGGTTACGAAATCTGCAGTGGTGGCGGTATGGCGGTGCAGAAAGCCGTGGCTGATAAATGGTTGAAAATTACCGGCTGTGCGATTGCAGAAGGTTACGGTTTGTCCGAAACATCACCAGTCGCGACCGCTAACTTACCGGATACCAAAGAATTTTCCGGCACGATCGGTCTGCCGATTCCATCCACAGAAATCGTGATTCTGGATGACGATGGTAATCGTCTGCCACTGGGACACGCCGGTGAAATCGCGATCCGTGGCCCGCAAGTGATGGCAGGTTACTGGAATATGCCGGAAGAAACGGCAAAAGTAATGACGCCTGACGGCTTCTTTAAAAGCGGTGACGTCGGCATCATGGATTTCCGCGGTTACACCACGATTGTCGATCGTAAAAAAGACATGATCCTGGTATCCGGCTTCAATGTCTATCCGAATGAAATCGAAGGCGTGGTCGCATTACACCCGGGCGTGCTGGAATGTGCCTGCGTCGGTGTGCCTGATGCGAATTCCGGTGAAGCCGTGAAATTGTTTGTGGTGCGCAAAGATCCTTCATTGACGGTTGATCAGTTAATGGATTACTGCAAAGAGCAATTCACTGGTTACAAAAAGCCGAAGTACATAGAATTCCGCTTGGAATTGCCGAAGACGAATGTCGGTAAAATCCTGCGTCGCGAATTACGTGACGAAAAGAAACCGGCCTGATAGCACAACAGTCGTTCAGACTTGCGTCAGGCGGTGCTGAGTTCGTCTGACCATAGTTTTAAACGCATCTCATTGCCACTTTTGAGGATACTCCCCCTCTTTTTATATAAAAACCGCTGATCGTCAGCATAAAATAAGGGGGTGTTTTAGATACTGGTGGGAGTATGCCGGCGGCATAAAAGCAGCTTTACAACGCAAAAAGGAAGGCATCGCCTTCCTTTTTTTTATTGCCGCATCAGGTTCAGATATGCAGTTTCAGAGACTGACGAGCCCGGCTTTACCGTCTTCGACCATAAAACTTTTGAGCGTACTGATGCCCGAATCTGCTTTGCTGACATCATCCAGTGCCACGAACTGCGTCAGCATGTTGCTGGCGGAAATGTCGAGCAACATGAATCCGCGTTTATCGCTGCGGCCATATTTGATGTGCGGATTCTGTGCAACGATCTGATCGGTACGTTCTTGCGGGCGCGAATTGGAGGTGATCGAGGTACCGCAAAATTCTGTCGCCAGTACCGGGTTGTCCGGCGAAGATTTTTTCCAGAAATCGCGTTTCAGGTTGGCGGCGTAAAACGTGTGAACGTCGCCGGAAATAACAACCGGATTCGCAGGCCGGTGTTTTTCTATATCGTCAAACAGACGCTGGCGCGCGGCCGGATAACCGTCCCAGCCATCGGTCCAGAATTTTCCTTCGCCATCGACATTCACATTACTCAGATTGGTCTGTGCCATGAAGGTTTGCTGCGTCAGAATATTCCACTTCGCCTGCGAACTTGCCAGACCTTGTGCCAGCCATTTTTCCTGTTCCGCACCGAGCAGGGTTAATGCGCTGTCGTTGCGATTGGCACATTCGGCCTGAGTAACGACATTCGAACCGCCGCGCCCCGGTTTTGCACAAACTTGCGGCGAACGATACTGGCGGTCATCCAGCACATGAAAACGTGCCAGTCTGCCCCAGTCAAATCGATCGTAAATACGCATGTGGGCAAACTGTGATGGCAGCACGGTTACTTTGTGCAGGCGCACCGGCATGTGTTCGTAAAACGCCTGATAGGCCGCAGCGCGGCGCAGAATGAAATTGGTATCCAGACGTTCGTCGCGCTCATTGCCGTAATCATTGCAGACTTCGTGGTCGTCCCAGGTCACCAGCCAGGGAGCCGCATGGTGCGCTGCCTGCAGTTGCGGATCAGATTTGTATTGCGCATAACGGGCGCGGTACTGATCCAGGTTGCTGCTTTCAATATCGCGCCGGCGCGGTTTGGCTGGATGCTTGAGGTCGTATGGGCCCCATTCGTAAATGTAATCGCCGAGGAAGGCGACCAGATCGGGATTGGCCTGCGCGATGTGGCGATGTGCCGCATATTCACCGAATTCCCAATGCTGGCAGGATGCCACGGCTAATTTCAAGGTACTGAGCGGAGCGTCCATCGCTGGTGCGGTTCGTGTGCGGGCGACCGGGCTGATCGCTTCGCCATGAATAAAGCGATACCAATACCAGCGCCCGGGTGACAAACCCGTCACATCGACATGGACACTATGAGCCAGATCCGGCAGCGCGAACACTTCACCTTTGCTGACGATACGCTTAAATCCCTCATCTTCAGCGACTTCCCACAGGACTTTGTACACCGCAGGCGCTAGCGCCTGTGCATTCAATGGATCCGGCAGTAAGCGCGTCCAGATGACAACGCTGTCGTGGCGCGGCGATCCCGATGCAACGCCGAGCGTGAACGGATAAACTTTACTGCGTTCCGCTGCATAACCAGGGTAGGCCCGCGACAAGGCAGCAAGCGCAGCCAGTTGCAGGCTGCGCTGTAAAAACAGGCGACGTGACGGCACTTGATTTATCCTCAGACGCCGGATGAAACGGATTCCAGTGGCGGAATCTGGCGTGGCTTTCTGTCTTCACCAGTGGCAACATACGTTAATGTTGCCTCGGTCACTTTGACGGTGCTGGCTTGCAGGCGATTCCGTTCTGCATACACTTCGACTTCTATCGTGATCGAGGTATTCCCGACCTTGACGATCTGCGCATAAAACGACAATAAATCACCGACGAATACCGGTTGTTTAAACAGAAAAGAATTCACAGCGATTGTTGCCACGCGGCCGTTGGCGCGGCGGGCAGCCGGAATAGCACCGGCAATATCGACCTGCGACATAATCCAGCCGCCGAAAACGTCGCCATGGACATTCGCATCGGATGGCATAGGCATGACGCGCAGGGTCGGCATACCGGCTGGAAGAGTTGTTTGGTGATGATCAGTCATCGGGAGTTTCCTTAAAACGTTACAATCGGAGTAAATCCGTATTTCAGGTATTTATTCAATGTCGGCTGGCTGTTCTTTTTAATCTTGCTCAGGCCCAAGACGTCGAAATGATAAAAATGAGATACGGCCTTGCGTGCCTGTGCGCTGGCAAAGAAAAAATCATCGGGAATCATACTCTGAGAAGGGAAGGGGATCAGACCGGATGGTGTTGCTCAGGATTCTTTGCGCAATTTGCAGGCATCACCGACATGATAAACCTTTTCAGGAAAAGACTCTTACGATGCGTCGCAGAGAAAATACAGGTAACAGTGCTTCCCACCTACCACCGGCTGACCAGCCACGCGGCGATTTCTCGACCATTAAAACCTTGTTGCCCTACTTATGGGCTTACAAATGGCGGGTATTACTGGCGTTGACATTTCTGGTCGGCGCCAAGCTGGCGAATGTCGGCGTTCCTGTGGTACTGAAAAAACTGGTCGATAGCCTGACCGTAACGGCAAGCCATCCGGCGGCATTGATGGTATTGCCGGTGAGTCTGCTGATCGGCTATGGCGCGTTGCGCTTATCGACGACTTTGTTCACCGAACTGCGTGAATTCATTTTTGCCAAAGTAACGCAGAGAGCGGTACGCACGATAGCGTTGCGGGTGTTCCGGCATTTGCACGCCTTGTCTTTGCGTTTTCATCTGAATCGCCAGACCGGCGGTGTCACCCGCGATATCGAACGCGGTACCCGTGCCGTTTCATCGCTGGTGTCGTATGCTCTATTCAGCATTGTGCCAACCTTGCTGGAAATTTCGCTGGTATTGGTTTATCTGAGTACGCATTACGACATCTGGTTCAGCGTGATTACTTTCGGCGCACTGGTGACGTATATTATTTTCACGATCACCGTGACCGAATGGCGCACCCATTTCCGCCGCACGATGAATGAGCTGGACTCGAAAGCACACACCAAGGCGATTGATTCTTTACTGAATTATGAAACGGTCAAGTACTTCGGCAATGAAGAATACGAAGCGCAGCGTTACGATCAGGGACTGAAAAATTTTGAGACGGCCGCGGTCAAATCGCAAAGCAGTTTATCGCTGTTGAACACCGGACAATCACTGATTATTGCAAGCGCCATCACACTGATTTTATGGCGTGCGACGCAGGGTGTGATCGATGGCACGATGAGTCTCGGCGATCTGGTGCTGGTCAATTCTTTCATGCTGCAGCTGTATATGCCGCTGAATTTTCTGGGTGTGCTTTACCGTGAGATTAAGCAAAGCCTGGCCGATATTGAGAAACTGTTTTCACTGCTCGATCAGAACCAGGATATTGCTGATTCTGCTGAGGCAAAGCCGCTGCTGATCACCGCGCAGAATGGTGCAGAGATACGCTTTGCACATGTTGATTTCAGCTACGAAAGCAATCGTCAGATTCTGTTTGATGTCGATTTCACTATCCCCGCCGGAACGACCACGGCGGTGGTTGGTCACAGCGGTTCCGGTAAATCAACCTTGTCACGTTTGCTGTTTCGTTTTTACGATATTCAGAGTGGCAGCATCAGCATTGCCGGTCAGGATCTGCGCGATCTGACTCAGGCTTCTGTGCGTGCCGCGATAGGCATCGTGCCGCAAGATACTGTGCTGTTTAACGATACGATTGAATACAACATCGCGTACGGCAAACCGGGTGCGACAAAAGATGAAATCATTGCCGTTGCCAGAGCTGCTTATATTCATGAATTTATCGAGACATTACCCGATGGTTACAACACCATGGTGGGCGAGCGCGGGCTGAAATTATCCGGTGGTGAAAAACAGCGTGTGGCGATCGCCCGCACCTTATTAAAAAATCCGTCGATACTGATTTTCGATGAAGCCACGTCGGCGCTGGATTCCCGTTCCGAGCAGATGATACAGGCGCAATTGAAAGAAATCGCGCGCAGCCGCACCAGTCTTGTGATCGCGCACCGCTTATCGACCATCGTTGATGCCGGACAGATTCTGGTCATGGATACAGGCCGGATTATCGAGCGCGGTACACATCAGGATTTGCTGGCACTGCAAGGAGCGTACGCACAGATGTGGGAGCGCCAGCAAAGCAGCGGTAATGAGGTCAGTGACGAAGACGGCAGCACACTATCAGCGCAGTCTTTGTCGGCAGCGGGGGCGTAAATGGAAACCAAGTGGTTAGAAGATTTTGTCTCGCTTGCAGAGACCAATAGTTTCAGCCGTTCGGCAGAATTAAGACATGTCACGCAACCGGCTTTTTCGCGGCGCATACAATCGCTGGAAGCATGGCTGGGCAGCGATCTGATCGACCGCACTTCTTATCCGACACGCTTAACACACGCCGGTGAAGTGTTTTATGAGCAGGCGCTGGCGATGCTGGGGCAGATCAATAACGCCCGTGCTTTGTTGCGCGGAAAACGCCCGAGTACACAAACCACCGTCGATTTTGCAGTACCACACACCTTGTCACTGACCTACGTGCCGCGCTGGTTGACCGGCCTTGAATCTGCATTTGGGGAAATCAACAGCCGTCTGCTGGCGCTGAATGTGCATGACGCCGTCATGACGCTAGTCGAAGGCGGTTGTGACCTGCTGCTGTGTTATCACCACCCGCGTCAACCTTTGCTGCTGGACGCAAGCCAGTACGACATGATCAGCATGGGCACCGAGGCTTTGCGTGCCTACACCCGCTGCAATAAGCAAGGCGTGCCTGCGTTTGAATTTCCCGGTACGGATAAAGCACCTTTGCCATTTTTAGCTTATGCAAACAATGCTTATCTGGGACGTATGGTGGATCTGATTCTGAATGATGGCCGTATGCCTTTGCATCTGGAGAAACGCTATGAAACAGATATGGCCGAGGGCTTGAAAATGATGGCGCTGGAAGGGCGCGGCATCGCCTTTTTGCCGGAGTCTGCGGTGACGCGTGAAGTGAAGCAAAAGTTGCTGGCACGCGCAGATGGCGGCAGCGGTGCGTGGGAAGTTAACATGGAAATTCGTTTGTATCGTGAACGACCTTCGGCGCAGCGTCCGGGAAAAATGATCGTGTCGCGCTTATGGGAATATCTCGAAGAGTTGCAGAAAAAAACCGCTACGAAACAGAAGAAATCCTCCTGATTACGGTTGCTGGCAGCGCGCCGGATTGATGCTGAAAGCGCCTATATTAAAGTTATGCGTTTCTTGCATAGATTGATGCAAACAAAGCATTGGCTGAATTTCACGCGGGAAGACTACCATGCATCATCTTCCGGATGAAACTGCAAACAGTATTCCGGAAAAGACAGATAAAACTATCTCAACATATCAGGAGGTCATACCATGTCCAGCCAACACCAGATCCCGTCCTATCTTACCCCGACAGAGACAGGTCCTTGGTCCGTTTACCTTGAGCAAATCGATCGTGTTACCCCTTACCTCGGCCATCTGTCGCGTTGGGTGGAAACGCTGAAACGTCCGAAACGTATCCTGATTGTTGATGTACCTATTGAACGTGATGATGGCAGCATTTCTCATTTTGAAGGCTATCGTGTACAGCACAACACCTCGCGCGGCCCGGGAAAGGGTGGCGTGCGTTTCCACCAGGATGTGACCTTGTCTGAAGTGATGGCCTTGTCGGCCTGGATGACAATTAAAAACTCCGCGGTGAACGTGCCTTACGGTGGCGCAAAAGGCGGTATCCGCGTTGATCCTAAAACTTTATCCCGCGGCGAACTGATGCGGATGACACGTCGTTATACCTCTGAAATCGGTATCATCATTGGCCCGGACAAAGATATTCCGGCGCCCGACGTCAACACCAACGAACAGACGATGGCGTGGATGATGGATACCTATTCGATGAACGAAGGCCGCACTGCGACTGGCGTTGTGACAGGTAAGCCGATTTCTCTCGGCGGCAGTCTGGGTCGCCGCGAGGCGACCGGACGTGGCGTGTTTGTGGTCGGTAGTGAAGCCGCAGCGAAACGTGGCCTGAATGTCGTCGGCGCAAAAATTGCAGTACAGGGTTTCGGTAATGTAGGCGGTATTGCTGCACGTCTGTTTGCGGAAGCCGGTGCAAAAATCGTCGCAGTGCAGGATCATGGCGGCACGATTTTCCATTCTAACGGTCTGGACGTGAACAAACTTCTGGCACACGTTGCTGAAAAAGGCAGTGTCGCCGGTTTCAAAGAAATTGAAGCAGTGCTGCCGAATGAAGAATTCTGGGCAGTCAATTGCGACATCATGATTCCGGCCGCGCTGGAACAGCAGATCACAGCAAAAAATGCGAACCAGATCCGTGCTTCCATCATCCTGGAAGGCGCGAACGGCCCGACGACACCTGAAGCCGATGATATTTTGCGCGACAAAGGCGTGCTGGTAGTGCCTGACGTGATCGCCAATGCAGGTGGTGTGACTGTGTCGTACTTTGAATGGGTACAGGATTTCTCCAGCTATTTCTGGACCGAAGACGAAATTAATCAGCGTCTGACCCGCATCATGCGTGATGCATTCAATTCAGTATGGCAGGTGACCGAAGATAAAAAAGTGTCTTTGCGTACGGCAGCCTTCATTATTGGTTGTTCCCGTGTATTGCAGGCACGTGAAGTACGCGGTCTGTATCCGTAATCTTTGCGTTGATAAGACGATGCGGCAGACGCTGCATCGTCTGCAATCGCCGTCAGGCGGTGTTTTTTGAGAGCGTAATACCCACGGTTCTGTATTCTCTGCCGGAATACAAAACCGTGGGTATTGTGCTTTTTTGTAATTATTTTTGAAATTTTCTGCAAAATAGCAGCCGGAACCGAATTAAATTTTGTAAACAGAGAGATATTTGGTTGAAACAAGGAAAGATTTTTCATTACTATCCTGAGCATGATTAAAAGGAGTTTGTATGAAAGCCGTTACCTGCCGGATGAAATTCTGGTCACTATGTATTCTCGCTCTTAGCTTTTCCCCCTCAGTGATGGCAGATACGCTCAGCCATATCAAAGAAACCCAGACAGTCACAATTGCGCATCGCGAGGCATCTTTGCCGTTCTCTTACATGACGGATGCCAAGGTACCGACCGGCTATGCCGTTGACATCTGCCACAAATTTGTCGAGGCCATCAAGAAAGAACTGAAAGCGCCGAATCTGAAGGTGCACTATTTGCTGGTGACTCCCAGTACCCGTATTCCTGCCATTGTTGAAGGTAAAGCAGATATGGAATGTGGCTCCACAACGAACAATGCAGAGCGTCGCAAGCAAGTCAGCTTCACGATTCCGCATTTTTTTGCCGCCACCCGTATGCTGGTGCGTGCTGACGCCGGCATTAAAAACTGGGTAGATCTGAAAGATAAAAAAGTCGTCACGACCAAAGGCACGACCACTGTGAAATTGTTACATGACAGGGATAAGGCGCGTAGCCTGAATCTGCGTTTACTGGAAGGCAATGATCACGCGGAGTCGTTCAGCATGGTTGAAACATTCCAGGCCGATGCGTTTCCTATGGATGACGTATTGCTGTATGGATTCCGCGCCAACAGCAAGAATCCGGAAAAATTTGCTGTCGTCGGCGACTCCTTATCGACAGAGCCTTATGCGATCATGTTGCGTAAAGACGATACTGCGTTCAAAGAATTGCTGGACCGTGAGATGGCAAGGATGATGAACGATGGCGAGTTGACTAAGCTGTATGAAAAATGGTTTAAGAAGCCAATCCCGCCTAAAGGTGCTAACCTGAATATGCCTATGGGTGTTTTGTTGCGGGACACAATCCGTTTTCCTAACGATAAAGTGGGTGATTATTAATTATCAAAAAGGACAGAACTTCGTCCTTTTGTGACAGGATTAGTCACTTTTTTCGATGAGATACGTGTTTTTACTTATTAAAATCGCCGAAAATAAGAATCTGCGGTGAAGTGGTTTTGATAAACTTTGCGTTAGCTGGATGATCTTTTGGTTTAACTTTGGGAGATAGTATGAAATTGATTAAAATTCTGGCGCTGATGCTCAGCGCAGGTGCGATTGCTGGTGCAGCACAAGCACAGGAAACCGGTACACTGAAAAAAATTAAAGATACCGGCACCATCACTTTGGGTGTGCGTGATTCTTCTATCCCGTTTTCGTATCTGGACGATAAGCAATCATATCAGGGTTATTCGATTGATTTGTGCATGAAGATCGTCAGCGCAGTGCAAAAGCAACTCGGTTTGAGCAGTCTCAATGTCAAACTCAATCCTGTCACATCCGCAACCCGTATTCCGCTGATGGCGAATGGCACGATCGATCTTGAGTGCGGCTCGACAACGAATAACGTGGAACGTCAAAAACAGGTGGCATTTGCACCGACGACATTCGTTACAGCAAACCGTATCCTAGCAAAAAAATCCTCCAATATCAAAACGCTGGCTGACCTGAAAGGTAAAGCAGTGGTATCGACATCCGGTACAGCCAATCTGAAACAGCTGACCACACTCAATGCTGATCAGAATCTGGGCATGAATATTTTGCCGGCCAAAGATCACGCTGAAGCGTTCCTGATGGTGGAAACCGGACGTGCCGTTGCTTTCGTCATGGACGATATTCTGATGGCATCGCTGGCGGCTAATTCCAAGAATCCTGGCGAATATGAGATCAGCAAAGAAGCGCTGTCCGTAGAACCATACGGCATCATGTTGCGTAAAGATGATCCTGCCTTCAAGAAAGTGGTTGATACAGCGATCGGCAATGTCCTGACTTCGGGTGATATCAACCGCATCTACCACAAATGGTTTATGCAACCGATTCCGCCAAAAGGTATTTCTCTGAACTGGCCTGTTTCTGAGCAACTTAAAGCAGTGATGGCAAAACCAACTGATTCCGGTGAGCCTTCTGCTTACGCTGCAGTACCGGAAGCACAAAAAGCAGTATTGAAGAAGAAAAAATAATTTTTAGTAGTTGAGATCGAAGTCATCTTGACGGGGGGTGTTACTCGCCTCCCGTTTTATTTTTGGATGGCCGGCGAGCTGGCCGTGCATTTCCAGCGTTGCAGCTATCCGGTGTTCTGCACCTGGATACAAAAGATGTCACGACAGAGGAATACTGTGTCCGGACAATAAGATGATGGGTGTTTGTTTTAGGGGAGTAAGATGAATTACAACTGGAACTGGAATATTTTTTGGGAGGCTGCGCCTGACGGCAGCGGCACCTATCTTGATTCTTTGCTTTCCGGCGTGTTGTGGACCTTAGCCACAGCAGGACTGGCGTGGATTATCGCCCTGATTCTGGGGGCGATCATAGGTACGATACGCACCGCACCGAATAAATGGGCAGCAAAGCTCGCGAATGGCTACGTAGAATTGTTCCGTAACATACCGTTGCTGGTGCAAATGTTTCTCTGGTATTTCGTGATGCCGGAACTGGTGCCGACAGAGATGGGCAACTGGCTCAAATCCATGCCGAATGCGCCGTTTATCACTGCCGTGCTGAGCTTAGGTTTCTTTACTTCGGCACGTGTTGCGGTACAGGTGTCTGCCGGTATTAACGCGTTACCACGCGGTCAGCGTATGGCGGGCACGGCTTTAGGGCTGACCTTGCCGCAAACTTACCGTTACGTGCTGTTGCCGATGGCGTTCCGCATCATCATTCCTTCACTGACGAATGAACTGGCGGCGATTATCAAAAACAGCTCGGTTGCGCTGACGATTGGCCTGATGGAACTGACAGCCAGTGCCCGCTCCATGCAGGAATTTTCATTCCAGGTATTTGAGGCATTTACTGCCGCTACTCTGATTTATCTGATCGTATCCGTGATTGCGCTGGTACTGGCCAACGTGCTGGAAAAACTGCTCGCAGTGCCCGGCTTCATCACTTCGGGTTCTGCCAAGACAGGAGGGCATTAATCATGTTTTCTAATTTCGATTTTGATGTCATCCAGCGTTCGTGGGTTTATCTTTTCACGACCGGCATGACATTCACGCTCAAGCTGACCTTCATGGCGATGATAGGCGGTACGGTACTCGGTACCATACTGGCAATGATGCGCCTGTCCAGCAACAAACTGATTTCACTGGTGGCGACAACCTATGTCAACATCATGCGGTCGATTCCGCTGGTGATGGTGATTTTCTGGTTTTACTTTCTGGTACCGTACATCGGTGCCTGGCTGACCGGTGCAACCGAGCCGATACAGGTGGGGGCGTTTTCGTCGAGTCTGATCACGTTTGTGATGTTTGAGGCCGCGTATTATTGCGAAATCATGCGCTCCGGCATTCAGTCGATTCCGCGCGGCCAGATCTGGGCCGGTTATGCACTGGGCATGAATTACTGGCAGACCATGGGACACATCGTGTTGCCACAGGCTTTCCGTAACATGATCCCGGTATTGCTGACGCAAACCATCGTGCTGTTCCAGGACGTTTCGCTGGTGTATGTATTGTCGATCACTGACTTTGTCGGTGCGGCATCCAAAGTCGCACAACGCGATGGCCGTCTGGTGGAAATGTATTCATTTGTCGCTGTCGTGTATTTCATTATGTGCTTTGGCTTGTCCAGCCTGGTGAAAAAACTGCAGCAGAAAGTAGCGATTATTCGCTGAGGATTATTCCCTGAGAAACGCCGGAAAAATAACGCGCTGCCAGGTTCTGTCGCCAGTACATTTTCCGTTACTTCTCTTGTTGAGATATTGGAGATAAAAATGATCAAATTAAATAACGTCAGTAAGTGGTATGGACAGTTTCAGGTCCTGACCGATTGCACAACCGAGGTTGCCAAAGGCGAAGTGGTGGTGGTTTGCGGCCCGTCCGGCTCAGGCAAATCGACACTGATAAAAACCGTCAATGGTCTCGAACCATTCCAGAAAGGTGAGATCACGGTGGAAGGTATTTCTGTCGGCGATCCGAAAACAGATTTATCCAAATTGCGCGCCCGTATCGGTATGGTATTTCAGAACTTTGAGTTGTTTCCGCATTTGTCGATACGCCAGAATCTGACACTCGGTCAGATGAAAGTGCTGGGGCGCTCGGAAGAGGAAGCAACTGAACGTGGCCTGAAATATCTCGACCGTGTCGGCCTGCTGGCACAGAAAGATAAATTCCCCGGTCAGTTGTCCGGTGGTCAGCAGCAGCGCGTAGCGATTGCACGCGCTTTGTCGATGGACCCGATTGCGATGTTATTCGATGAACCGACATCGGCGCTCGATCCTGAAATGATTAACGAAGTGCTCGACGTCATGGTTGGTCTGGCGCAAGAAGGCATGACGATGATGGTCGTGACGCATGAAATGGGTTTTGCGAAAAAAGTCGCGAATCGTATCGTCTTCATGGATAAAGGTGTGATTGTGGAGGATTGTAAGAAAGACGAATTCTTCACTAATGCGCGCTCTGACCGTGCCCGCGATTTCCTTGCGAAGATCATCACGCACTGATCACATCGTCGGCGCAGCGCTGCGCTGTCGTGTATTGATCGCGGTCTGAACAAAAAACGCATTCCCTCAAAGGAATGCGTTTTTCATATACTCCCCCCTGTTTTTATAAAAAACGCCCTGATGTCAGCAAAAACAAAGGGTGTTTATAAATACTGGGGGGAGTATATTTTTATGCTTTCTGCGTACGGTCCGGAAAGGTAGAATGGCGGCTATCTGGAATTTTGCTACTGAAAGCCACCATGACGACTTCCCCACTTCAGACACTGACGATTACCCGTCCCGATGACTGGCACTTGCATCTGCGCGATGGCGATGCCTTAGCCAGCGTATTGCCGCATACCGCAGCACAATTCGCGCGCGCGATTGTGATGCCGAATCTGAAACCACCGGTCACGACAACGGAGCAGGCGGCCGCTTATCGTCAGCGCATCCTCACCGCCTTACCAGCCGGCATGCAGTTTGAGCCGCTGATGACCTTGTACCTGACAGACAATACACCGCCGGACGAAATTCGCCGTGCCAAAGACAGCGGCTTTGTACATGCAGTCAAACTGTATCCTGCCGGTGCCACCACGAATTCCGATGCCGGCGTAACTGACCTGAAAAAATGCTACAAGACGCTGGAAGTCATGCAGGAAGTCGGGCTGCCGTTTCTGGTGCATGGTGAAGTGACGGATGCCGCGATTGATCTGTTTGACCGCGAAGCCGTCTTTATCGAGCGCGTCATGCAGCCGCTGCGCAAAGACATGCCGGAACTGCGCGTAGTGTTTGAACATATCACCACCAGCGAAGCCGCAGCGTATGTGGCCGAGGCTGCCGGCCCGGTTGCCGCGACGATTACCGCGCATCATCTGCTGTATAACCGGAATGAGATTTTCAAAGGCGGTATTCGTCCGCATTACTATTGTCTGCCTGTATTGAAACGCGAAACGCACCGCCAGGCGCTGCTGAAAGCGGCGACATCCGGCAGTCCCCGTTTCTTCCTCGGTACCGATTCGGCGCCGCATCCTAAAGGGCTGAAAGAACACGCGTGTGGCTGCGCCGGTTGCTACACCGCGCTGCATGCGATGGAGTTGTACACTGAGGCGTTTGATCAGGCTGGCGCTTTAGATAAGCTGGAAGCTTTTGCGAGTTTCAATGGTCCGGATTTTTATCGTCTGCCACGTAACAGCGGCACGATCACACTCCAGCGCGAAGACTGGACTTTACCCGCAGAATTACCATTTGCCGGCACCACCATCGTGCCCCTGAACAGCGGTGAAACCATCCATTGGAAAATGCAGGCGGATTAAGTCGCATGCCACCGCGTTTTTTTGATCAGATCGACTGGTCGCAAGCCTGGTTTGCAACGGTACGTCCGGCGGCAATGCAGTTAGTTGCCGCGCCTGAGTGGCGTCCCGCACTGAACCGCATGGCGCAGAAAATGCACCTGCAGAATCACCGTTCGCTGCCGACGCAATTCATTCCGCAGGAAGATTTACCGGAAGGCGTGGCGTACGAAGCGCATATCAGCGCGACAGGAAATGTGCCGACCCGCGAAAACCTGCATGATTTTTTTAATGCGCTGGTCTGGCTGACGTTTCCCCGGATTAAACGTCAGCTCAATGCCTTGCAGGCGGCACAGATTGCTGAACTAGGGATAGGAAAATCACGTGGCCCGGCGCGTGATGCGGCAACCATTTTTGACGAGAATGCTGCCTTACTGGTGGTGGAAAATTCCGCTGATGGCGATGCGCTGGTGGCGGCCTTGCGTCAGCATCAATGGAGCACGGCATTTATCGACTGCCGGGCACAGTTTGGTGTGCAAGCTGAAGTGCTGAGTTTTGGTCACGCCCTGATGGAAAAGCTGGTGCAACCGTATAAGGCGATTACGGCGCACAGCTGGCTGGTGCGCGTGGATGCGGATTATTTTTCTCTGAGTACGCCAGAGCGTTATGCACTGATTGATCAACTGGTCACGGCACAACTGCAAGCGCAGCCCCTAACGACAGCGGGTTATACACCGTTGCCGGTGCTGGGGATTCCCGGATGGTGGCATGCACAGGATCTGGCGTTTTATCAGGACACTCAGGTATTTCGCCCGGCGCGGCAAAACAAAGCGGAACAGGCTGCATAAATTATGTCCGCTGTATCCGCTACATAAGCACATAAGCTGCATTGTTTTGCCCGGCACGTTCAACGCGACAGAGCGTTAAAGGCCGGAGATGACATCACCGTTTCAGTAGGCTGCACTGATGCGCTGTTGCTTCTGTTTTTGCAGCACTGTGCTCATCTCGCCAGATACTGCGATTTTCTGCGATCTCACTGACACAGGCCGTACGTGCGTCTGAGTTCTCTGATCAGCGAGCTTAAACACACTGACCATTTGCGCCAGATTCTGTGCCTGATCCTGCAACGATACTGAGGCGGTGGCGGCTTCCTCCACCAGTGCAGAATTCTGCTGCGTCGTATCGTCCATTTGCGTGATCGCCTGATTCACCTGCGCGATACCGAGGCTTTGTTCCTGGCTGGCGTTGGTAATGTCTTGCATAATCGCTGCAACTTGCCCGACGCTGTCGACAATATCGCGCATGGTTGCACCGGCCTGTTCGACCAGCTTACTGCCCGTCTGCACCTGATCCAGCGAGTCACCGATCAGAACTTTGATTTCCTTTGCGGCTGCCGCGCTGCGCTGCGCCAGATTGCGCACTTCGGTCGCCACCACGGCAAAGCCACGTCCCTGTTCACCGGCGCGTGCGGCCTCGACTGCCGCATTCAATGCAAGGATATTGGTCTGAAATGCGATGCCATCAATCACGCCGATAATTTCGGTAATCTTTGACGCTGAACTGTTAATGCCATGCATAGTGCTGACCACTTCGCTGACGACAGCGCCACCTTTTGCCGCGACTTCTGATGCGGAAGCTGCGAACTGATTTGCCTGCCGCGCATTGTCTGCATTCTGACGTACCGTGGCGTTTAATTCTTCCATAGAGGCGGCAGTCTCTTCCAGTGCGCTGGCTTCTGCTTCGGTGCGTGCAGATAAATCCATGTTACCGGCGGCGATCTGGTTTGATGCCGAGGCGATGGTTTCGGTACCGGCTCTGACCTGACTGACAATCTCCGCCAGACTGTCGCGCATATTTTTCATCGCATACAGCAAGCTGCTGTGATCGCTGGATTCAATCTTGATATCGGTGGCCAGATTACCGGCGGCGATGTGGCGTGCAATATCTGCCGCATAAGAAGGCTCACCGCCCAGCTCACGCGTGATACTGCGGGACAGTAGCCAGGCGCAGATCACACCGCAGATCAATGCTGCCAGCGACAGCGCCAGAATCGCATTTTTTGCGCTCTGATAATTATTCTGAACCGCGTTGGCAAGTTGATTCAGATGTCCGCGTTGTGCTTCCAGCAATTGCTGCACCAGCTCCTGATATTTCTTGGCTGCTGGCATAAACACCTGTTCGATAATCCGGTTTGCCTCATCTGCCTGACCGCTATTTTTTGCACGCAAAATATCTTCCCGTGCAGCGGTATAAATTTTCCTTTGTTCTGTAATTCCGGTGAACAAACGCTTCTCTTCATCTGTGACCAAAAGTGGCTCGATCTTGTCCCGCATTTCAGTCGCGCCCTTCATTGTGACAGACGCATCTTCAGAAAAGAAACCGGCAAGCGAGGGGTCACTGCTTTTGGCGATCGCCGCAGTACGGCGGACGCCAACCTGAATATAGCGATACCAGTCTGAAATCATGCGTTCTTTTGCCAGGGGCTGTTCCATCATTAGCTTGGTTTCTGAGGCGGTCAGTGCCAGTCTCCATTGCGCAAACCCGGTCGCAATAAATGCGAGCAACAGAATCATGAAAAAGCAAAGACCAAGCCGTGTGCTGATTTTTAAGTTATTGAGATTCATAGTAATAGACGTGCAGATACAGCCATTGTGAAAACAAATGGAGAGAATTAAAAATCAGAGCGTTGTCCGGGCGAAGAAAAAATATCCCGCAAAAAGCTACGGCAACGGGTAACGTTAAACAATACTGTTTGTACTTGTGTAACGTGAATTGTCATATCCGGCCGTCGCAGATATGAACAGCATTCAACAGGTAACGTGTGTAAGGACCGCTTATGACAGATAAGTAGTCTTATCCCACGTACTGTTGAATGCCAGCTCCGGCTAGTAGCAACTATCCGGAGGCACAGGCATCCTGATCAGGACGCTGTCTGCAGCAAATGGAATAACTGATCTTTCAGGCTGATACGGATTTTTTTCAGATTTTCCAGAGCTTCATCTGTCACGTGATCAACGTCATTTTCGGCACGATTGATCGCTTTGTCTGTTTCATCATATTCACCGAATAATTTTGCAAAGTGCGCGTTCTGCAATTTCAAGCTGTGAATTTTGTCTTTAAATTCAGGAAATTCCATTGCTAAAGGATGATGTTCTACTTGCATAAGTGCTCCAGTTAAAATAATAAAATGCCAGACAAGCTTTATGGTATCAGGTTCCTCTTTTTACATCGTGATATAGATCAATTCTCTCACAGTATGCGGGGCGTGCAAATGCGCTCAGGCGTTACTCAGTTCAGATGCAATGCAGGCTGGCCGGCAGCGAGCATTGTTCCGGCTCGGTGTGTGCCTGGCAGCTTGAAAATACTGACTGCCTGCGTCAGCGCCATTGCCTGTTCCTCCATGCTTTCCGCAGCGGCGGCAGCTTGTTCCACCAGTGCCGCATTTTGCTGCGTCATTTCATCCATCTGGGTAATCGCCAGGTTCACCTGCTCGATACCGGAACTCTGTTCCGAACTGGCCGCTGTGATTTCACTCATAATATCTGCCACGTGCTGCACACTCTTGACGATTTCATCCATGGTTTTGCCGGCATTGTCGACCAGCACGCCGCCCTGATCGACCTTGCTGACAGAATCATCAATCAGTTGTTTGATTTCTTTGGCGGCGGTGGCGCTGCGTTGCGCCAGATTGCGTACTTCAGATGCAACCACGGCAAAGCCGCGGCCTTGTTCCCCGGCGCGCGCGGCTTCCACAGCAGCATTCAGTGCCAGAATATTGGTCTGGAAAGCAATGCCATCAATGACGCTGATGATATCAACAATCTTTTTAGAGCTGTCTTTGATTGACCCCATCGTCGTCACCACTTCTTTCACCACATCGCCACCCCGCACAGCGACCTGCGTAGCAGATACGACCAGCTGATTCGCCTGGCGCGCATTATCTGCATTTTGCTTGACGGTGCTGGTCAGTTCTTCCATGGAACTGGCGGTTTCTTCCAGCGAGCCTGCCTGTGATTCTGTACGGCCTGACAGATCCGCATTACCGCGGGCAATTTCCTGCGAGGCGACAGTAATGGTTTCGGTTCCCTGTTTGATCTGGGTCACCGTTGTCAGCAGGTTGTTTTGCATCTGCAGCAGCGAGCGCAGCAGATCGCCGAGTTCATCCTGTCCTTCGGCTTTCATACTGGAACTAAGATCGCTGTTGGCGATACGGTCGGCAAATGCTGCTGCATTCCGGATTGGGCCGATAATGCTGCGGGCTATCAGCCATGCCGCGACGCCGCCCAGTGCCAGCGTCAGCAAACCGATGATCAGCATACTGGTCAGCGATTTTTTGTAATTGCTGCTGGAAGCATCGTAAGTCATCTGCATCGCTTCATGCTGCTGCTTGGCCAGTTCAGATAATTCGTTCATCCATTTTTCATGGGGTACAACGAAATCCGTTTGCAGCAGGGCAGAAGCATCGAAGTAATTTCCCTCAACGACAAAATCATTGATTTTTTTTGAGATCGCCAGAATGGCTGTTTTCTGATCCAGCGCTTGCTTCAGTGTTTTCTGACCTGCCGCATCGTCAATGAGTTTTTTCGCCAGCGTCTCAGATTTGTCGTAAATTTCAAGTGTGTTGGCGAGCCGCTTCGATTCTGCCGCGGCCTCTGCCAGGTCGCGCGGCGAACTCATTTTTCTGAGTACCAGCGCTAAGGCACGGCCTTGCTCGCGCATTTCGGTAGCGGCATTCAGACTCGCCACTTTGGTCTGGAAAATATAATCGGTGGAACCCTGTAACTGGCTCATTTTATATAAGCCGAGTATCAGCAAGACCGTTGCAAACAGCAACACAATGCCAAAGCCCAGCATCAGACGGGTACGAATCTTGAGTTCGGTCAGGTAGTTCATGGTCAGTTTCTTTTCTATAAATAGTATCTGCCAGAATATCCGTTACGGATGCTGCTGACCGTACCGGGCAGGGTGTTTCATCTTAGTGCAAAAATTTACCTGTGGAATTATTTTCTCAAAAATACCGCTGTTGAAGGCAGAGATTCTTTGCGCAAGGAAGGTTCTTATTTTTACCAGTCCGGCTTATTAGTTATGATGTGCTCCGCAGGATTGAGCCAGCAGGCTGTTTTCTGCTGTGCTGAAATCTGCCTGACCGCAGCGGTCTTGTTCGGGAAAAATAAAAAAGGAAGCACAAGGCTTCCTTTTTTTAATCGATAGCGATCAGCGCGAGACTTATTGTTCCCTTACCCAGACCTGTGTGCGACCAAGGAATGGTGTGCCGATATAACCACGGACATTCAGTTTTTTCTTATCATCCGCCAGAGTCAGCTTGCTGCTGTATAACTTACCGTTGGCAGGATCAAGAATTTTGCCACCGCTATATTCGTTACCGTCTTTCTTCAGACCAAACAGAATCGTCATACCGATAATCGGCTGATCTTTATTGGTGCCTTCGCACTTGTCACACTTAGGGTTTTTATCTGCATCGGCTTCGAGAAATAATTTTTCGATTTTCCCTTGTAACTCGCCGCCGGTTTCAGTGATACGGATCAGTGCTTTCGGTTTTCCGGTTTTATCATCGATATTCTTCCAGAGGCCGACAGCAGCTTCTTCTGCATGCGCAAAAGAGGAAAATAAGAGGGAAAGAAATGTCGCCAGGAGTGCTGTTTTTTTCATAGTCTCACCAAATAAATTTATTATTATTGCGAATGTTATCCGCTGTGATCAGCTGTCATACGCCGTCATACGTTTAACGATCGCTTTCCTAAGCGTTGATTGTACGTGGCGATACTTGTGCCACGTACAATATTTTTAGAGCAACTACTTTAATTCAGCAGACCAGCTCAGTCGCAAAATACGTCGTCTCAGGCTGCAGGTAATTTCCCGAATTGCTCGCGCAGTTTGGCCAGTGTGGCAGAAAAATTCGCCATTCTTTCTTTCTCCTGGGCGACCACAGCAGCCGGCGCACGCGCGACAAAACTTTCATTGCCGAGCTTGGCTTCTGCCTTGCCGATTTCTGTTTCCAGACGCGTGATTTCTTTGCTCAGACGTTCGCGTTCAGCCGCAACATCGATCTCCACTTTCAGCATCAGTTTTGATTCTCCAACGATGGAAACCGGTGCCGGTGATTCCGGCAAAGCATCCAGCACCTGCACTTCAGACAGTTTGGCTAATGCCTGCAGATACGGTGCAAAGGATTGCAGACGCGCCTTGTCTTCTGCATTGGCTGCTTGTAACAGCAGAGGTACACGCAATGCTGGTGATAATTGCATTTCACCGCGCAGATTGCGGCAAGCGTCGGTCATGGCTTTCAGCGCATGCATCCAGGCTTCGGCTGTCTCATCGATATTCGCTGCCACGGCAAGCGGATATGGCTGCACCATGATGGAGTCGCCTGCTGGATTTAAAGTCTTACCAGCCAGCGGTGCCACGGTTTGCCACAGCGCTTCGGTCACGAAAGGAATAACAGGGTGCGCCAGACGCAGCGTGACTTCGAGTACGCGCAGCAGTGTATGGCGGGTGGCGCGCTGTTGTGCTTCTGTACCTTGTTGCACCTGGACTTTGGAAACTTCCAGATACCAGTCACAGTATTCATCCCAGACGAATTTATAAATTGCGGAAGCGATATTATCGAAACGGTAGTCGGCAAAACCTTTTTCGATTTCTGCTTCTGCGCGTTGCAGCGTCGAAATGATCCATTTATCAGCTTGTGAATAATCGAGATCCGCATCGGTCACGTCTGCGCCGAAACCGCAATCTTTACCTTCCGTATTCATCAGCACGAAGCGGGTTGCATTCCACAGCTTGTTGCAGAAATTGCGGTAACCTTCGCAGCGTCCCAGATCGAAGTTGATATTGCGACCGAGCGAAGCATAGCTCGCCATTGTGAAGCGCAATGCATCTGTCCCATACGCCGGAATGCCATCGGCGAATTCTTTGCGGGTCGCTTTTTCAATCGCCGTTGCCTGTTTCGGATTCATCAGGCCAGCCGTGCGTTTGGCGACCAGATCATCGACTTTGATGCCATCGATCAGATCAATCGGATCAAGGGTGTTGCCTTTTGATTTGGACATTTTCTGACCGCTGGAATCGCGCACCAGACCATGCACATACACGGTGTTAAACGGTACTTTGCCGGTGAAATGCGTGGTCATCATGACCATGCGTGCCACCCAGAAGAAAATGATGTCGAAACCGGTGACCAGTACGGATGACGGCAGGAAGTGTTTGATATCCGGTGTTTCTTCCGGCCAGCCCATGGTTGAGAACGGGACCAGTGCAGAAGAGAACCAGGTATCGAGCACGTCATCATCGCGTTTCAGTGTACCGCTGTAACCTGCAGCAGCAGCTTTGGCTTTAGCATCGGTCTCATTACGTGCCACGAAAATTTCGCCGTTGTCGCCATACCATGCCGGAATCTGATGACCCCACCACAACTGGCGTGAAATACACCAGTCCTGAATGTTATTCAGCCATTGGTTGTAGGTATTGGTCCAGTTTTCCGGCACGAATTTGATTTCGCCGGAAGCGACTTTTTCAAGCGCGACTTCAGCGATCGATTTGCCCGGGAAGTGCGTGCCTTCCGGTGCAGGTTTGCTCATCGCCATGAACCACTGATCGGTCAGCATAGGTTCAATCACCACATTCGTACGGTCACCGCGTGGCACCATCAGTTTGTGCGGTTTAACGGATTCGAGTAAGCCTTGTGCATCGAGGTCGGCGACGATTTGCTTACGAGCGACGAAGCGATCCATGCCCTGATAAGCCGCCGGTGCGTTTTCATTGATCTTTGCATCCAGTGTCAGGATGCTGATTTTGTCGAGATTGTGGCGCAGACCAACGGCGTAATCGTTGAAGTCGTGCGCAGGCGTGATCTTCACACACCCGGTACCGAATTCTTTATCAACATAGCTGTCGGCAATCACCGGAATTTCACGGTCGGTCAGCGGCAGTTTCAACATCTTGCCGACCAGATGGATATAACGTTCGTCAGTTGGATCCACGGCCACGGCTACGTCACCTAACAAGGTTTCCGGACGTGTCGTCGCCACTGTCAGATGACCGGAGCCATCCGCAAACGGATAACGGATATGCCACATCGAGCCGTCTTCCTCTTCCGATACCACTTCCAGATCAGAGACCGCTGTGCCCAGCACCGGGTCCCAGTTGACCAGGCGTTTGCCGCGATAGATCAGACCTTGCTCGACCAGGCGCACAAAGACTTCAGTGACGGATTTCGAGCGCTCGGCATCCATCGTGAAATATTCACGATCCCAATCAGCGGACGCGCCCATGCGACGCATCTGGCCAGTGATCGTGGAGCCGGATTTTTCTTTCCATTCCCAGACTTTTTCGAGGAATTTTTCACGGCCAAGATCATGGCGTGAAATTTTTTGCGCGTCGAGCTGACGCTCCACCACGATTTGTGTCGCGATACCGGCGTGATCGGTGCCGGGGATCCATGCCGTATTGTAACCACGCATACGATAGTAACGCGTCAGACCATCCATGATGGTCTGGTTAAATGCGTGGCCCATGTGCAGCGTGCCGGTCACGTTCGGCGGTGGCAGCTGGATAGAAAATGAGGGTTTGCCATCGTCCATGCTGGCCGCGAAATAACCGCGTTTCTCCCACTCGGAGCGCCATTGTTGTTCGATTTCTGCCGGTTCGAAAGACTTCGCTAATTCCATGATTGTCTGAAAGTTGAGTGTGCTAAACCTTTGATTATAAATGACAGTGGTGCCTGTCATCGTGCTAATACTTAATTCTGTCCGGCTTTTTACCGTATAGTCCTGTCAATTGTTGTAGAAGTTTTGCTACCGGTTTTTCCGGACGCACCACATTTGTACCGAAAATGGTATTTCCGGGCGATATATAGTGTTAGGATAGATCTTCTTGTCTCTACTTTTCCTTGCTTATAAATACCGATGGCGAACCTCAGAACGTGGACTTTTATATCTCTGTGTGTCTGTGGTGCGTTAGCTCTTTCGCTATCGGGATCTCCTGCGAGAGCGGACGAAAAAGCCGATCTTGAACATATCAGCAGGATCCGGAAATTATCCGATACCGACAATACAGAAGCTTTAAAGCAGCTGGAATACCTGAAGCAGAAACAGCTTTCCAAGTCGACGCCTAAGGTGCGTCTGGAGGCGCTCAAGGTGATGGTCAGCCTGTATTACGATGCAGGGCGCATACAGTCTGCGCTCAATAGTATTGCTGAATTAAAAACTCTGGCGGAATCTGAACACGATCAGGACGGTGCAGCGATTGCCCGCATCATGGAAAGCTATGCTCTGATTGATGACGGTAAACCTGATGACGCGCTGAAAAATTTGTCGCAGATCAGTGCTGGTTTACATACTTCTGCCAGCGCGGAAGTCCGCATGCGTTTGCAGAGCGCATTTGGTTCTGCGTATTACATCACAGGTAATTTTGCCGCTTCATTGCAGCATTATCTCGAAGCACTGCGACTGACCGATGAGCTGACAACGCGCAAAGTCGAAAACCGCATGTACAAGTTGGACGCCATCGCCAAGCTGTACACCAATATGAAAGATCCTGAAAAGGCGCTGGCAACGATCGATGAAGCTTTTTCTTTGTCGCCTTTGTCGCATTCCCCGAAGACAGCGGCATCGCTGAATATCAGTCAGGGCATTGCCTTATCGGCGCTGCATAGAAACGAGGAAGCCGGCGAGGCGTATAAGCGCGCTCTGAAACTTGCGACCGAAGCCGGATTAGCCTCTATGGCGGTGACTAGCCTGATCAACATCAGTGACCATTATCTGATCATGAATCAGTACAAGCAGGCGGAAAATTACGCAAGGCAGGCATTGAAACAGGCGGAAGTGCTGAAGGATAAACAATCGATTGCTGTTGCCCGCGTGAATATAGGGTTTGCGCTGGCGGGGCAGGGTAAGATTTCTCAGGGTGTTGAACTGATTAATGAAGTGGTGCAGTACTTTCTTGACGCTGACCAGAAGCCGGATGCTGAAGCCGTGCTTGGCGAGCAGGCAGCAATGTACGAGCGTGCCGGTATGTTTAAAGAAGCCCTGCAGACCGTACGCCATCAGCAAAAACTCAGCAATGAATTATTCCGCTCAGACAGAGCCAAGGCTGTCGCCGCTTTGCAGGAACAGTTCCACGCACAACAAAGACAAAAACAGATTGAATTGCTGGCAAAAGAAAATGACCTGAAGGACGCGGATATCCGTAATCATCGTCAGCAGCAGATCATTACGATACTGGCAGCGATTCTCACGGTGCTGGTGGGGGCGTTTCTTTTCCTGCTGTATCGCCGCGTCAAGCGGATTAATCTGCAACTGCGTGAAGCAAATTCGCAGCTGGAATTTCATGCGGTGCGTGATCCTCTCACCGGTCTGTACAACCGGCGCTCTTTCCTCGACATGATGAAGACAAGGATTGCTCAGGCCGAAGCAGAGCGGCGTGACGCGCAGGAAAATAATCCTGATTGCCTGATCCTGCTGGATATCGACCATTTCAAGCAGATTAACGATGGACTGGGTCATGCCATCGGTGATGCCGTACTGATGGAAGTTGCACATCGCCTGCGCAAAGCGGTACGTGATAGTGATATGGTGCTGCGCTGGGGCGGAGAGGAATTTCTGGTGTTCTCGCCGAAATCGTCGCCGTTCCAGAGTGCGGGTCTGGTCGAGCGCTTGCTGCAAGCCGTGGGAACAGAACCCGTCATGGCAGGTGACAAGGAAATACAAGTGACGGTGACTGCGGGCTTTATTTCTCTGCCATTTTCTGATGTACCGGAGTCGGTTTTCGGCTGGGAAAAAGTGCTGCAGATTGCCGATATGGCGCTGTATCTTGGAAAGGCAAATGGCCGTAACCGTGCTTACGGTATTTCGCACTTGCTGGTGCCGTCTGATCGCGCGTTGCCTGTTCTGGAAACCGATCTCTCGACTGCAGTTGCGAACGGTATGGTGGAGCTGATCGAAGTTTCTGGTCCGCCCAAACTCGATTTATCCGTCAGTAAAGCAGCAGAGTCGCATACAGGCATGCAGTGATACGGGTGTATCTGATCATCGTGAGTCAGCCCAAAAAAGAACACTGCTGCTCAGCCTCTATTTATCCACTATTAAACCGTTACCAACCTTAATGAAGCCGCTATAATGGCGGTCTTCCGTAAAAAACAGCAGCACCGTTTTTGCCCGGAAAAAATGCTAGGGGTCCTGTCCGCACTTGTGCGATGACGGGTGAGAAATACCCTCGAACCTGATCTGGATAATGCCAGCGAAGGGAAGCTGCTAAAGAACGCCAACGTCGTTTCGCGACGACTGCCACCTCTTTACAAACTCCTTTGCTGGCTCCTGCCAACACGCAAAGGAGCCAAAATGAATGCCAACCCACAATTTCTGTCCGTCACCGCGACAGTCGATGAGGCCGCGATACAGCCGCTGCCGAATTCCTGCAAAATCTATGTACAGGGCAGCCGCCCGGATATCCGCGTGCCCATGCGCGAAATCAGCCAGTCTGATACGCCAGCGATGTTCGGTTCTGAAAAAAATCCGCCGATTTATGTCTACGATACATCGGGCCCGTACACCGATCCTGACGTCAACATCGATATCCGTTCCGGTCTGCCATCGGTGCGCGGTCGCTGGATTGCAGAGCGAAACGATACGGAAGAACTGGCAGGCCCGACGTCTGAATATGGCATCGCGCGGCTGAATGATCCCAAACTGGCGGAACTGCGTTTCAATCTGAAACGCAAACCACGTCGCGCGCTGGCAGGTAAAAACGTGACGCAGATGCACTATGCACGGCAAGGCATCATCACGCCGGAAATGGAATACATCGCGATTCGCGAAAACCTGCAACGCAAAGCATATCTCGAGCAATTAAAAGTATCCGGCCCGATGGGAAATAAACTCGCAGAGTTGATGGGACGCCAGCATCCGGGGCAGTCTTTCGGCGCATCGATTCCGGACGAGATCACGCCGGAATTCGTGCGTTCAGAAGTCGCACGCGGTCGTGCGATTATTCCTGCGAATATCAATCATCCGGAAGTTGAACCGATGATCATCGGTCGTAATTTTCTGGTGAAAATTAACGCGAATATCGGTAACTCTGCAGTGACTTCATCGATAGGTGAAGAAGTCGAAAAAATGACCTGGGCGATACGCTGGGGCGGCGACAACGTGATGGATCTGTCAACAGGCAAACACATACACGAAACCCGCGAATGGATTATCCGTAATTCGCCAGTCCCTATCGGTACCGTGCCTATTTATCAGGCGTTGGAAAAAGTGAATGGCAAAGCGGAAGACCTGACCTGGGAGATTTTCCGTGACACGCTGATTGAGCAAGCCGAGCAGGGCGTCGATTACTTCACGATCCACGCAGGAGTGCGTTTGCAATATGTGCCGCTGACGGCGAAGCGCATGACCGGCATCGTTTCACGTGGTGGTTCTATCATGGCGAAATGGTGTCTGGCGCATCATAAAGAAAGCTTTCTGTACGAGCATTTTGAGGACATCTGCGAGATCATGAAGGCCTACGACGTTTCCTTCTCTTTAGGTGACGGTTTGCGTCCGGGGTCGATTTACGATGCAAATGATGAAGCGCAACTCGGTGAATTAAAAACGCTGGGTGAACTGACGCAAATCGCCTGGAAACATGATGTACAGGTCATGATAGAAGGGCCGGGTCATGTGCCTATGCATCTGATCAAAGAAAATATGGATCTGCAATTAGAGCAATGCTACGAAGCGCCGTTCTACACACTGGGACCATTGACGACCGATATCGCCCCCGGTTACGACCACATCACTTCCGGCATAGGGGCGGCGCAAATCGGCTGGTATGGCACCGCGATGCTGTGCTACGTCACACCGAAAGAACATCTGGGTTTGCCGAATAAAGTCGACGTCAAAGACGGCATCATCACCTACAAAATTGCTGCCCATGCAGCCGATCTGGCGAAAGGCCATCCTGGTGCACAAATCCGCGATAACGCCTTGTCGAAAGCACGTTTTGAATTCCGCTGGGAAGATCAGTTCAACATCGGTCTTGACCCTGACAAAGCGCGCGAATTTCACGATGAAACCCTGCCTAAGGATTCTGCCAAAGTCGCGCATTTCTGCTCGATGTGCGGGCCGCATTTCTGTTCGATGAAAATCACGCAGGAAGTCCGTGATTACGCCGCGAATCAGGGTATCAGCGAAATCGATGCGCTGAAAAAAGGCATGGCAGTCAAGGCGGTGGAATTCATCCAATCCGGCGCTGAAATTTATAAAAAACAGTAAGCGGTGACGATGATGGAAATTCAGTTAAATGGCGCGCCGCATCAGATCAGGCCTGCACAACTGCTGGCTGATTTAATTGCAGATCTGAGTCTGATGGATAAAGCGATTGCGGTGGCGGTGAACCGCCAGATTATTCCGCGTTCATGCTGGGCAGATCACGCATTGCAAGCTGGAGACAAAGTCGATGTGGTGCGTGCTATCGGCGGTGGCTGATCGCTGAAAATTAACTCAGACAAAGCTTACTGCACTTACAGAAAATACAGAAAAGGATTGGAATATGCAAACAGAAATAAATAAGGAAATCGACGCTGACAGCGACCTGACAATCGCCGGTAAAACTTATCGTTCACGCTTGCTGGTCGGCAGTGGAAAATATAAAGATTTGGAGCAAACACGTCTGGCAACCGAAGCCGCAGGAGCGGAAATCATCACGGTTGCAATTCGTCGCGTGAACATCGGTCAGGACCCGAGTGCACCTAGCTTGCTGGATGCGGTGCCACCATCCAAATACACGATACTGCCGAATTCAGCCGGATGCTATAACGCCGAAGATGCGGTTTACACCTTGCAGTTAGGGCGTGAATTATTAGGCGGTCACAAACTGTGCAAACTCGAAGTGCTGGGCGATGAAAAGACCTTGTTCCCGAATATGCCGGAAACCCTGAAAGCCGCGAAAACACTGGTGCAGGACGGCTTTGATGTCATGGTGTATTGCAGCGACGATCCGATACAGGCGCGTATGCTGGAAGACATCGGCTGCGTTGCAGTGATGCCGCTGGCGTCACTCATCGGTTCCGGCATGGGGATACTGAATCCATGGAATCTATCGCTGATTATCGAACAGACCAGGGTGCCGGTGCTGGTCGATGCCGGTGTTGGTACCGCGTCGGATGCGGCGATTGCGATGGAGCTGGGTTGCGATGGCGTGTTGATGAATACCGCGATTGCCGGTGCTAAAGATCCTGTTCGGATGGCGCGGGCAATGGGGCTGGCAGTCGAGGCGGGGCGTGAAGCATTTTTAGCGGGACGTATGCCGCGCAAGTTTGCCGCGTCGCCATCTTCGCCAATGGCCGGGCGCATCGTCTGATGGTAACGACCATCCCGCAGCGCCCGAGCGTGCTGGTGTTTGCCGGCCATGACCCGAGTGGCGGCGCGGGCATACAGGCAGATATCGAAGCGATCGCCGCGCAGGGCGCGCATGCCTTGCCGGTCATTACGGCATTAACTGTGCAAGACAATGATCATGTCTATGCGCTGAAGGCGGTGCCGCACACGCTGATAATTCAACAGGCACAGTGCTTACTGGACAAAATACCGGTGGCTGCGATGAAAGTCGGTATCGCTGGCAATACAGAAAATGCGCGCGCCATCGCTGCACTGATACAGCAGTTGCGGACACAAAATCCGGGTCTGCCTGTAGTCGTGGATACCGTGCTGGGCAGCGGTCACGGTGATCGTTTATCGTTGGACGACGCCGTCGTTGCGATACAGCCTTTGCTGAAAGTCGCGACGCTGCTCACGCCGAATCTGCCTGAGTTGCAAAGACTGGTGCCGCACGCCGCAGAACAGCAGGTGCAGGTGGAAATGCTGATGCAGATGACACCAGCCGATGTGTTGCTGAAAGGCGGGCATGCAGCGGCGGCGCTGGTGGATAATTTTTGGTATTCACATGCCGGTGGCGAACAGCGCTGGCAATGGCCGCGCTTATCCGGTGAATTTCACGGCAGCGGTTGCACGCTGGCGTCTGCGATTGCGGCTCAGCTGGCGCTGGGGCATTCCATGCGACATGCCTTAGATCAGGCGCAAATCTACACACAACAAAGTCTGCAGCGTGCTTACGCGATCGCAGACGGGCAATTTATTCCGGGCAGATCATTCAAATGACTAAGACACATGCATTACGTGGTTTATATATCGTGACGCCAGACTGGGACGATACCGCACGCTTACTTGCTGTTACGGAACAGGCTTTGCTGGGCGGCGCGGCGCTTGTTCAGTATCGCCACAAAACGGCAGACATGTCATTGCGGCGGCAACAGGCGACGGCTTTGCTGGCGTTATGCCGACGCTATCACAAGCCACTGATCATCAACGACCATCTGGATTTGTGCATGGAAATTGATGCCGATGGTTTGCATGTCGGCGGCACCGATATCTCTGTGGCCGAGGCGCGGGCGCAGATCGGCGCCGGTAAAATCCTTGGTGCCTCGTGCTATGGCGATATGCAGCTGGCCCGCAGCGCGGTTGCGAGTGATGCCAGCTACATTGCATTCGGTGGGTTTTATCCGTCACGGATCAAAAAATATGCGGTCACTACGCCCGCAGATATTGTGAGCGACGCGGGCAAAGAATTCGATCTGCCGCGGGTCGTGATTGGCGGCATGACGCTACAAAACTGCCAGCCGCTGGTGGCGAACGGGGCGGAAATGGTCGCTGCCATCAGCAGCGTGTATATGGCAGAAAATCCACAACAGGCGGCCGCCGACTTCAGTCTCCTGTTTTGACGGCATTTTTCGCCTCAAATATACTCCCGGGAGTATATTTTGAAGCCCTTTGTTTATAAGGAGATAAAGCAGGTTTTCTTATTTTTGAGGGGGAGTATGCAGAATTTCTGATGTTTCTGCATATAGTTGGGCGGCATGCTGAACTGTGGCCCGGGTTTCACGGGCAACCGGATCAGCGGCATTTCTGCATCAGATCACGGTGATCGGTCTGCCGGATATTCTGCAGATCGGCGCGGCAGCGCAGGGTCTGTCCCGTATAATCGGGGTATGCAAAATTTACTTCACAATCTCAATCCTGAACAGCTAGCCGCTGTGACGTTGCCGGCGCAGTCGGCGCTGATTTTAGCGGGTGCCGGTTCCGGCAAAACCCGCGTGCTGACGACCCGTATTGCGTGGCTGATCCAAACCGGCCAGGTGTCCCCGCAGGGTGTGCTGGCGGTGACCTTTACCAACAAGGCGGCGAAAGAATTGCTGACACGCTTGTCGGCGATGTTACCGATCAATACCCGTGGCATGTGGATAGGCACGTTTCACGGCCTGTGTAATCGCCTGTTGCGAGCGCATCACCGCGATGCCGGTTTGCCGCAAACATTTCAGATTCTTGATTCCGGCGATCAGTTGTCGTTCATCAAGCGCTTGTTGAAAGCCAATAATATCGACGACGAAAAATTCCCGCCGAAGACGCTGATGTATTTCATTAACAGCGCCAAAGATCAGGGTTTGCGCGCTGCGCAGGTCGATGCTTACGATGATTTCAATCGCAAACTGGTGGGGCTGTACGATTTGTATGACGCCCAGTGCCAGCGTGAAGGTGTGGTCGATTTTGCAGAACTGTTGTTGCGCACGTATGAATTACTCAGTCGCAACCAGCCTTTGCGCGAACATTATCAGGCTCGCTTCAAACATATACTGGTCGATGAGTTTCAGGATACCAATGATCTGCAATACAAATGGCTGAAACTCATGGCGGGTGCCGGTAGCAGCCGTGGTGCTGCGGTCTTTGCGGTCGGCGATGATGACCAGAGTATTTACGCTTTCCGTGGTGCGAATGTTGGCAATATGTCGGCATTTGAACGCGAGTTTGAAGTGCAGAATCTGATCAAGCTGGAACAGAATTACCGCTCGCATGGCCATATTCTGGACAGCGCCAATATTCTGATTGCGAATAACAGCAAGCGTCTCGGCAAAAATCTGCGCACCGATGCCGGGCATGGCGAACCTGTACGCGTGATGGAAGCCAGCAGCGATATACAGGAGGCAAACTGGATCATAGAAGAAGCAAAAAATCTGATCCGCGAAGGTTTGCCGCGCAGCGAAATCGCTATTCTGTATCGCTCGAATGCGCAGTCGCGCGTGATCGAACATGCCTTGTTCAGCGCGAATATTCCGTATCGTGTGTATGGCGGTCAGCGTTTTTTTGAACGCGCTGAAATCAAACATGCGATTGCGTATCTGCAGTTGATGGATAATCTGCATAATGATTCCGCCTTTTTGCGGGTGGTGAATTTCCCTACCCGTGGCATCGGTGCACGTTCTCTGGAACAGCTGCAGGATGCCGCTAAACAGCACGGTTGCTCGCTCTATGCGGCGGTGCCGTATGTCGGCGGCAAAGCGGGCTCATCGCTGGCAGCGTTCATCAAACTGATCGAAGGTGCGCGCTTTGAAACGCAGTATCTGCCTTTGCCTGAAATGGTGCAGATCGTTATCGAACTCAGTACTTTGAAGACGCATTATCAGACAGAAAAAGAAGGCGCAGACCGCATAGAAAACTTGGATCAGCTGGTGAATGCGGCGAGTCTGTTTGTCTCGGAAGAAGGCTTTGGCAAAGATGCCCCGGCGCTGACCGGCCCCGCATCTGCCAATACCGTTTTGCTGGAGAATGGTGATGGCAATGTCATCATCGATGCTGATGCGGCTTTGCCGACTGTCATGTCGCCGTTATCAGCTTTTCTGTCACATGCCTCGCTGGAAGCGGGTGACAACCAGGCGCAAGCCGGGCAGGATGCGATGCAACTGATGACGGTGCATTCCGCCAAAGGGCTGGAATTTGATGCGGTATTTATCACTGGTCTGGAAGAAGGCTTGTTCCCGCACGAGAACAGCGCGCAGGAAGAAAGCGGCGTCGAAGAAGAACGGCGTCTGATGTATGTGGCGATTACCCGTGCGCGGCAACGCTTGTATCTGAGTTTTTCGCAAACCCGCATGCTGCATGGGCAGACACGCTACAACATGCGCTCGCGCTTTCTGGAAGAGTTGCCGGAAGAATCCTTGAAATGGCTGTCGCCAAAAATTCAGCCGCAATGGTTTGGCAATAAAAAATCGGCATGGGATGATGCTCCTGCTGCAGGCGCGAATCGCATTGCACAGAATTTCAATCAGGTCGCGGATGCGAACGCATGGCGCATCGGTCAGGGCGTCGCGCATCCTAAGTTTGGTGAAGGGGTGATCGTAAATATCGAAGGCAGCGGCACGAATGCGCGTGCGCATATCAATTTCGGTAAGTTCGGAATGAAGCTGCTGGACCTGAGTATCGCCAAACTGGAAAAAATCTGATTTTTTAATCAGATCTGCCACACTGTACCGGCGATGCCGCTCAGTGCTGTTTCAGTATTGTTGGATATACGCCGGTAACAGCATTCACGATGTCCGCGATGCTGGTGAGTTGATCTATTGAAGGGAAAAGGACACAGAATGACAACGGATATGTTGATTCAGTATGTAGCGGCGGCGATCTTCGGCATCGCTGTGCTGCATACTTTTTCCACCAAATTTTTTATTTCGCTGGCACACAAAAGTCAGCATCATGCTGGTCTCTGGCATTTGCTGGGGGAAGTCGAGGTCGTCTTCGGCTTCTGGGCTTTTGTGCTGGTTGCCGTGATGGCTTTACTGATGAATCAGAAAGAGGCGATTCATTATCTTGAAGCGCAGAATTTTACTGAGCCTTTATTTGTCTTTGTGATTCTTGTGGTGGCTGGCACCCGTCCGGTATTGTGGGCAGTGCAGGCTTTCGTCTCCCGCATTGCGCGTCTGCTGCCGTTCAATACGCAGCTGGCTTCGTATTTTCTGTGTCTGTCATTGGTGCCATTGTTTGGTTCATTTATCACTGAGCCTGCGGCCATGACACTGGCAGCGCTGATGTTGCGGGATCGTTTTTATTCGCAGGCAATTCCCGAGCGCATGAAATACATGACGCTGGGCGTTTTATTCGTCAACATTTCTATCGGCGGCGTACTCACTTCGTTTGCGGCACCGCCGGTGCTGATGGTTGCGGAGAAATGGGGCTGGAACAGTGCGTTCATGATGCAGATGTTTGGTTGGAAGGCCGCAGGTGCCGTCGTATTAAATGCCTTGTTGCTGAGCCTGTTCTTCCGTAAAGAACTGACGTCACTGAAAGCGCCGGAGCCGACGACAGCGGATGCGCCTGTGCCTTTTTATGTCGTGGCAATTCATTTTACTTTTCTCGCGGCCACGGTCTGGTTTGCACATTATCCTGTCGTATTTCTGGGGCTGTTTTTATTTTTCCTTGGATTTACTGAGGCGTACAAACAGTATCAGGACAGGCTGATGTTGAGAGAAGGCTTGCTGGTCGCATTTTTTCTGGCGGGCCTGGTGGTTCTGGGCGGTAAGCAGGAATGGTGGCTGCAACCTTTGCTGGCCGGTATGGATAATGCCGTCCTGTTTTTCGGTGCGGTTGCATTAACGGCGGTGACCGATAATGCCGCGCTGACTTATCTGGGGTCGCTGGTCGTTGGTTTGCCTGATGCGGCGAAATATGCGCTGGTGTCCGGTGCTGTCACGGGTGGTGGTTTGACGGTGATTGCCAATGCGCCGAATCCTGCCGGGTTTGCGATATTAAAAGATACGTTTAATGAAAAAGCGATCAGCCCGCTGGGTCTGATCGCCGCCGCAGCGCTGCCGACGGTGATCGCCACGCTGTTTTTACATTTTCTGTAAGCCCGTCGTATTGTCATCAGGGTAGCAAAAATACCTTGCTCTGACAGCGCCCGAAGCTACCTTCGTGGGGGGGGCTGTCGCGCCGCAGATTGGTAGCGCTTGGTCAGAGATAGTAAGCCGTTGATGTCATGACTTTGGCCATCAGTTTCATCGCTATTCTGACGGGCTGTGGTGTTTCACTGGCACCCAGTTCCTGTGCAGCGGCACCGTGCGCGACTTCGTCAACGCGCATTTGCTCGACGATCGCACGTGACCTTGCGTCATGTGCAGGCAAGGAATTCAGATGCCCCGCCAGATGGGCTTCAACCTGCCGCTCGGTTTCGACGACAAATCCAAGGCTTGCTGCATCGCCGCATTTTGCCGCGATGATTCCGCATGTGTAAGCACCGGCATACCAGAGCGGGTTCATGAGACTGGTATGCGAGTTCAGTTCTTTCAAGCGAGTGGCAGTCCAGGCAAGATGATCTTCTTCTTCTATGCAGGAATGCTGAAGCTGACGGGTCACTTCTTCTTTATGTGAAAACGCACTTTGAGCGTCATACAGCGCCTGAGCACAGATTTCGCCGACGTGATTGACCCGCATCAGACCGGCACTGTGCTTTCTTTCCTGCTCGCTCAACTTGTCTTCATTGGTGATGGCAGCAGCGGGATAAGGACGAGAGCTTCTTGCCTGGGCAGAAACGGTGCGCAGCGCGCGATCAAAGCTCAGGACGATACGATCTATATTTGGCAGAGACATGGTTACGATGCTTTAAGAAGTAGGTCTCTATTGTAAAACATCAGACCGGGGGACTGGTTTTAAGCTGGCGCAAGGCAAATGCAGATTGCGTATGCATCAAAACCTGACAATTCTCATCAGAATTACAACTGTTGTCGCCGCGCCACATTTAATTTGCTTAAACACGATCGTTCGCAAATTCTCTTTGCCCAAATTCGCTTAGTTTGGTTCAATGGAACCTAGATTGTTTATCAATCAGTTCGGAAGAACCAGCAATACCCAAAAAAGCAGCCTAATTAAGAGCTGCAGACATCACGTCAAATTAACCATTAAATCTGGAGACAATTTCAATGAAAAAATCACTCATCGCTTTTGCTGTACTGGGCGCGTTCGCATCTGCGGCATCTGCACAATCCAACGTGACCGTTTACGGCATCATCGACGCCGCTATGATGTACACCAACAATCAAGCGGGTGGCACGAATAAAGCCGTGATGGAAGCTGGTCAGCTGGCAATATCTCGCTGGGGTATTAAAGGCAGCGAAGATCTGGGCGGCGGTCTGAAAGCTAACTTTAATCTGGAAGGCACCCTGGCGAATGATACAGGCGCAGCAGGTGCCGGTTTTGGCGGCAGCAACCTGACACAGAATTTCAGCCAGGCCGGTAACAACTCTTCCTTGTTTGACCGCCTTTCCTGGGTTGGTCTGTCAGGCTCTTTCGGTGCTGTGACTCTGGGTCGTAACAACATTCTGGGTGTGGATTCCGTTGGTCTGGCCGATCCTATGAGCCTCGCACATGCAGGTACAAACCCTAACGTTATGCTGGTTGGTCTGTACTCCGGTGCATTCTTCGGTGGTTTCGGTACGAATCAGGGCGGTCCTGGTCTGCGTCAGAATAACTCTGTGAAATACGTTTCTCCTTTCATTTCCGGTTTTGCCGGTGCAGCGATGTACGGCTTTGGTGAAAAAGCAGGCGAAATTTCTTCCAGTTCTTATGCTGGTCTGGCAGGTATCTTCACAGATGGCACGAATGGTGCCGCATTGTCTTTCGCAAAACTGAAAGATCCTACTGGAAATGTTTCTCTGAATGGTTGGGCTGGCGGTATCAAATACAAAGTTGTGCCATCGACTATGTTGCGCTTTACTTATGGCCACAATACGATTGAAGGTAACCTGGGTGCTCCGTTAAGCGTATTAAGTCCAAACAATAATCGTAAAATCACCGTTATCGGTTTGGGTGCTGACTACGCTGTTTCAGATCAGTTGACCCTGACTGGCGCTTACTACAATACTAAACGTTCGGGTGATTTCGATGGTAAGGCTGATCAGTACATCGGTATGGCTAAGTATGCATTCAGCAAACGCACTACTGCTTACGCATCGCTGACTTATGCTAAAGCTGGTTCTTCAGCTTTGAAAGATACAACGCTGGCTCTGGGCATTATCGGTACTGACGGCGTTCAAAGCAGCGCAACTCGTGCAGCATTTGGTGTCATGCACGCATTCTGATTTGCTGTAACTCAGCTAGTACGATTAAAAAGCCAGCGAACAGCTGGCTTTTTTTATGACACAAACAAAATCACTCCTGAAACTGTATTCATGCCGTTGCCTGTTTCCGTTTAATCGGACTGCGCTGATTTTTTTATCCGGAACGGCGTTGCTGGTCTGTCATGGTCTGTTGTGGAATTGAGACATCAATTTCGCTTATTTACCATCGAACGTCGATTTAACTTGGCTGTTCTCCTTCATATTTGGTCAAATACGACTGTTGATATTAGCAGTTCACATAATTTTGACGTTTCATTTTTAGTGTCACTTGTTCGCAAGTTGAAATGAATGATCGAAACTCAACGTAATTGTTTTAAATCCTTTGGAGAAATAAAAATGAAAAAATCACTTATCGCATTGGCAGTACTGGCTGCAGTTGCAGGTTCTGCTCAGGCACAATCTTCCGTTACCGTCTACGGTGTACTGGATATGGCTCTTCAAAATGAAAGCAATGGTGCTTTTTCTAAAGGCAAAGGTTCCATTACATCCTTGGACAGCGGTGTTCAATCCGGTTCCCGTCTGGGCTTCAAAGGTAGTGAAGATCTGGGCAACGGTTTGAAAGCAAACTTCAAACTGGAAATGGGTATTCAAGCTGATACAGGCGCATCTGCTCAAGGTGGTCTGGCATTCGGCCGTGCAGCATGGGTTGGCTTGTCTGGTGATTTCGGTGCGATCCAGCTGGGTCGTCAAAACAAACCAATGTTTGATGCGGTAGATTCTATCGATCCATTCGGTACAGGTATCATCGGTGGCAGCGCAACAGACAGCACAAGTGCAACTGGTCTGGGTAATCTGTTCTTCGCAACAAATCCACGTTCTAACAACACAGCGAACTACACCACGAATAATCTGAGTGGTTTCACTGGTTCTCTGGCATACACATTCGGCGAACAAGCTGGTGACATCGGTAAGGGCCGTGGTATCGGTGTTTCCGGTTCTTATGCAGCAGGCCCGTTGCTGGCAACAGTTGCTTACCACACTGAAGATGTGGCAGCATCTACTAAACCAACGAACGCTGTAAAACACATTTTTGCTGGTGCGACTTATGATTTCTCTGTTGTTAAAGCAGCACTTGCTTACGGTAAAGTAAAATCGGATGATGATTCTGTTGCCTACAAACTGTGGAACCTGGGTGCAACAATTCCAGTAAGTGCAGCTGGTTCTGTTATTGCTGGCGTTACACGTGTTACCAGCGATGTTGTCAGCTCAGATCGCAACAGTACACAACTGGCTCTGGGTTATACACACTCTTTGTCTAAGCGTACTAATATTTACACATCATTCTCTCGCGTTGCTAATGATGCAAAAGTAAATGCTGGCGGTCTGGCAGATGGTTTGGGTCGTACAGAGCGTATGGTTAACCTGGGTATCCGTCACGCATTCTAATCTTCGGCAAGTGTGAACTTGCTGTTGTGGAAAATAAAAAAGCACCTTCGGGTGCTTTTTTATTTTCTGTATCAAACGCACTGAATCATGCAAGCGCGTGACGCCGGATAATGGAGGCGTGGTTTATCCGCAGCGACCGAATACCTGCCTGAGTCAGGCATTGTTTCATTCGACGACGTGCGTTATTTCTAGCGCGGGGCTTCTTACAAATGGTTTTACTTAACGGGAGCAGGCTGATCAGGTATAGCCTGCGTCTTATTCTCCATCTGGAGGCATCAGATTAAAATGTTCATAAGCCAGTGAGGTAGCGATTCTTCCGCGCGGAGTGCGTTGCAGATAACCTTGCTGTATCAGATAGGGTTCCAGTACATCTTCAATGGTGTCGCGCTCTTCACCGATGGCTGCTGCTACATTGTCGAGCCCGACCGGGCCACCGCCGAATTTAAACAGGATGGCTTCCAGGAGTTTTCTGTCCATCAGATCGAAACCTACCGTATCCACATCCAGCATTTTCAGTGCGGCATCGGCAATATCTTTGGTGATCTCGCCATTGCCTTTTACCTCGGCATAGTCGCGCACTCGCCGCAGTAATCGATTTGCAATACGTGGCGTGCCACGTGCACGATTAGCGATTTCTCTCGCTCCAGCTTCGTGTATCGGTGCATTCAGAAGGGATGCCGAACGCGTGACGATGCGCGCCAGTTGTTCTGGGGTATAAAATTCGAGGCGGGCGACAATACCGAAGCGATCACGCAAAGGATTGGTCAGCATGCCAGCCCTTGTGGTTGCTCCGACCAGCGTGAATGGTTGTAGATCGAGTTTCACTGAGCGGGCAGCCGGGCCTTCGCCTATCATGATGTCGATCTGATAGTCTTCCAGTGCAGGATATAAAATCTCTTCAACGACGGGAGATAAACGGTGAATTTCATCGATAAACAGCACATCGTTTGCCTCCAGGTTCGTCAGTAGCGCTGCCAGATCGCCTGCACGCTCCAGAACCGGCCCCGAAGTCTGACGCAGATTCACTCCCATCTCTCTGGCGATAATGTGTGCCAGTGTAGTTTTACCCAAGCCGGGAGGCCCGAACAGCAGGGTGTGATCCAGTGCTTCACCGCGCTGGCGCGCAGCAGTAATAAAAATTTCCAGCTGGTCGCGGATTTTTTCCTGGCCTACATATTCATCGAGTTGTTTCGGCCTTAATGCGCGTTCAATCGCCTCTTCACTGGCGGACACCGGCGTCGCAGCAATGATGCGTTGCTCACTGAAATTGATAGAGAGATTATCTGTCTGTATGCTCATGATGTAATTTTTCAGCCTTTAGACAGGGATTTCAGGGCCAGCTTGATACCCTCCGATACACCTGACTCTTTTGGCACGGATTTCATCGCCAGCATGGCTTCTTTATCGGAATAACCCAGCGCTAACAAGGCATTCAGAATGTCGGCACTATGATCACCTGCCGCAGCCGCCGTACTGGACGTAAATAAATCGGCGCCGAGTTTTCCTTTGAGTTCCAGCAGTAGTCTTTCTGCCGTTTTTTTGCCTATGCCCGGAATGCGGGTCAAGCGGCCGACTTCCTGCATCGTAATCGCTTGCGACAGATCTGCCACAGACATACCTGAGAGGATAGACAGTGCTGTACGTGCGCCGACGCCGCTGATTTTTACCAGTTGGCGAAAGGTTGCACGTTCTTCTGCCGAGCCAAAACCAAACAGTACATGCGCATCTTCGCGTATAGCCAGATGGGTCAGCAAAACCACTTTTTCACCTAAAGGAGGCAGGTTATAAAACGTGCTCATAGGAACATCGACTTCGTAGCCGACACCCTGACAATCGATCAGTAACTGTGGGGGATTTTTCTCTAGCAGAGTGCCTGCGATGCGACCTATCATGAGACTGCTTTCATACTGTATGAATAAGCAGTGATAGTAAACGATTCTCTCCGGCTTGACGAGAGGATGTCAGCGAAATTCTGCTGCTCAGGATTGCTGTTGCTTTCCTGTTTGTCTGCATGAAGGCGCAACAGGCACAGAAACAGATGCCGCAGATTTTATATGGGTTTCGGGGGGAGAGGCTTTGCAAAGGCGCATCAATGTTAAGTCGTGTTCGGCGGTGTATTTCTGATACCTGTTCAGCCTATCAACCTGCCCGCTTTCACGCGCAAACCTTTTTTTGCCAGTTCTGGAGCGATTGCACTTAGTGTTGCCAGTGCTTCACCGCTGTGGGCATGGCAAATCGCTACGCCTAGCGCATCCGCTGCATCCGGGCTGGGTGTGCCGGATAACATTAACAAACGTTGCACCATATCCTGCACTTGCTCTTTACTGGCGCGTCCCTGGCCGACAATGCCTTGCTTGACTTGCAGCGCGGTGTATTCAGCGACCGTCAGATCGGCGGCGACCAAAGCGCAGATGGCGGCACCACGTGCCTGTCCTAGCAATAAGGTGGATTGGGGATTGACGTTGACGAAGACTTTCTCTATCGCCGCACAATCCGGTTGATAAGTGCGGACAATTTCAGAAACGCCGGAAAGGATGGTTTTCAGCCGCTCAGGTAATGAGCCTTCGACCGTTTTGATGGTGCCAGACGCCACGTAAGTGAGCTTCTGTCCCTGCTTATGAATAACCCCGAATCCAGTAGTCCGTAATCCGGGGTCGATACCTAAAATCTTCATGTATGCCTTGCCCCGCAAAAGAGCAAGGCGAATGATTAATGACGGAAGTGACGTGTGCCAGTATAGACCATCACCACCCCGCGTTCATCTGCCGCATCAATAACTTCCTGATCGCGCATGGAGCCACCTGGATGAATCACGCAAGTCGCTCCGGCATCAACCACTACATCCAGACCGTCACGGAACGGGAAAAATGCGTCGGATGCAACCGCGGAACCAGCCAGAGACAGCCCTGCGTTTTGTGCTTTGATCGAGGCGATACGCGCAGAATCAATACGGCTCATCTGACCTGCACCGACACCCAGTGTCATGCCGTTGCCACAGAAGACGATCGCATTCGATTTCACGTATTTCGCGACACGCCACGCAAACATCATGTCGGCCATTTGCTGTGGCGTTGGCTGCAGTTTTGAAACAACGCGTAATTCTTCCTGCAAAACGTTTTTCGCATCAGGCGCTTGTACCAGCAAGCCACCACCGACACGCTTGACGTCGTATTGATTGACTTCGTTGCCCAAGGAAATTTCCAACAAACGTACGTTTTGTTTTGCTGCAAAAATGGCTTTAGCTTCTGCGGTGAAAGATGGTGCGATCAACACTTCAACGAATTGTTTAGCGACGATTTCTGCTGCTTTGCCATCGAGTTCACGGTTGAATGCAATGATGCCACCGAAGGCGGATGTCGGATCCGTTTGCAATGCTTTGCTGTATGCCTCAAATGGTGTCGGGGCTACCGCTACGCCGCAAGGATTCGCATGCTTAACGATGACGCAAGCGGATTCTTGGAACGACTTAACGCATTCCCATGCAGCATCTGAGTCAGCGATATTGTTGTAAGATAGTTCTTTGCCTTGCAATTGTTTGTAGTTGGCGAGTGCGCCATCCACTGTTTTCAAATCACGATAGAAAGCCGCGGACTGATGTGGGTTTTCGCCGTAACGCATTTCCTGCACTTTGTCGAAATGCAGATTCAGTGTTTGCGGATATGCACTGCGGGTTGTGTGTGCTTTATCTTCACCGAGGCTGGTCAGATAGTTAGTGATAGCACCGTCATATTGTGCGGTATGCGCAAAGACTTTTTTTGCCAGCGTGAACTTGGTGTCATAGCTGACGACATTGTTATTCGCCTTCATTTCAGCGAGAACCACGGCGTAATCGCTGGGGTCAACAATCACGGTCACGTCTTTATGATTTTTTGCCGATGAGCGCAACATGGTCGGACCGCCGATATCGATGTTCTCAATCGCATCTTCGAGCGAACATTCTGCTTTGACAACCGTTTGCTGGAACGGATACAGATTCACGACGACCATGTCTATCGTCGGAATGCCGTGCTGCTCAAGCGCTGCTACATGTTCAGGAAAATCGCGGCGTGCCAGAATGCCGCCGTGTACCTTAGGGTGCAGTGTTTTCACACGTCCGTCGAGCATTTCCGGAAAGCCTGTATAGTCCGCCACTTCGGTTACAGCGAGGCCATTATCTGCCAATAATTTAGCGGTACCGCCAGTGGAGAGCAACTTGACACCGAGTGCAGACAATTCACGTGCAAATTCGAGCACACCAGTCTTGTCGGAGACGGAGATAAGAGCTTGTTTGATCATGATGATGATAAATGAGTAAGGAAATCGGTGTCAGGCGCTGGCGGCAAATAATTACAGCAAACCGTGCTGCTGCAATTTCTTGCGCAAGGTATTGCGGTTAATGCCGAGCATGTCTGCTGCCTGTGACTGGTTGCTGGAGGCGCGTGTCATCACCATTTCCAGCATAGGTTTTTCTACTGCCAATACAACCATGTCATAAATATTGGAGGCGGGTTGTTCGCCCAGATCGCGGAAATATTTTTCCAGATTTTTATGGACGGCGTCCTGAATGCTATCTTTGCTCATGCTGTTTTTGTCACTGTTCGGTTATGCCGGTCGGCGCTTATATTTAAATGCTCTAGGCGCTGATGTTATGCGGTCGCGTTACAAATATCGTTTGTTTTACGCCGCTAGTTTTTCTTCAAAGGGGCGGTATTGTAACCGTTCCCCCGCCATGCGATCAAAAAATTGACTGACTGCATCAAGTTGTTCTTCGCATGAAGTGAGTAAATTCATTTGTTGCCGGAATTCTTCACCGTTGACGAGGTCCTGAACATACCAGCCTATGTGCTTGCGCGCAGTCCTGACGCCAAGATACTCACCGTAAAACTCATAATGTGCCTTCAGGTGGTTATCCATCAGGTACCGTACTTCGCTGATCAACGGCGGTGGTAAGTGTTCGCCAGTTGCAAGGTAATGTTCGATTTCACGAAAGATCCAGGGCCGCCCTTGTGCTGCACGCCCTATCATGATCGCATCCGCACCTGTGACCTCTAATACGTATTTAGCTTTCTCCGGTGTTGTGATGTCGCCATTGGCAACCACTGGAATAGTCACCGCCGCTTTAACGGCAGCAATGGTGTCGTATTCGGCATCCCCTTTGTAGCCGTCAGCCCTTGTGCGACCATGCAAGGTCAGCATTTGTATGCCAGCAGATTCCGCCATGCGGGCGATGGTCAGCGCATTTTTATTTGCTCTGTCCCAGCCCGTGCGGAATTTCAGTGTGACAGGTACATCAACCGCCCCGACCACGGCATCGAGAATTTCGCCGACAAGAGCTTCGTGTTGCAGCAGAGCTGAGCCACACCAGGCATTACATACTTTCTTGACCGGACAACCCATATTGATGTCGATAATCTGAGCGCCTTTATCCACATTGTATTTTGCGCAATCCGCAAGCATTTGCGGATCAGCACCGGCTATCTGTACCGCCTTGGGTTCCATCTCTCCGACATGGTTAGTGCGTCGGGTCGATTTTTCGGTTTCCCATAATTTCGGATTCGATGCCGCCATTTCCGAAACGGCATAACCTGCACCAAGTTCTTTGCATAACTGACGGAAAGGTCTGTCGGTGACCCCTGCCATGGGAGCCACAAAAATATTGTTACGCAAGATGTAGGAACCAATTTGCACGATGAGGTGGGAGGGAATTTGAAGAAGCGTTATTCTACCTGAAACCTGCCTAAATAATTAGCAAAACCGCTGCAATCTGAAGGAATATTTATTTCAATCAGACCGTGACCTTGATAGCTTTAGACTTGTTTTTCTAAATTTTGAAAGTCAGTTAATGCTGACTCGTAGTCGTATTTTGTTGCGCTGAAAATCGCACCCTATGCCGCGTGCCTGGCGCCGCATTGATCCGGTGCTTACGTCAATGCGACCTGTGGTATCGATAAGTTCAAGATGCTTTATCGCTTTGGTTAATATCATCCATGGCATCGGTATCGAGATGAGCAACATCTCCCCATTGGATCAGGTGCAAGGTATTGTCTCTGAACTCAAAGCGGTTGATGCTGGCATTGAAAATGGTGACTTCGCGTGGCGCATTCAGCGACAATCCTTTAGCGGCACGATACGCGCATTCGAGTACACCACCGTGGGCGACGAGGGCGATTTTTTTCCCTTCGAATTGTTTGGCGTAGTAGTCAATATGGTCGATGATGCGTTGGTGAAATTGACGTGTCGTCTCACCTTGATTTTCACCCGGTGGAAATTCCGCATCAGGATCATGTGACTTCCAGGCCGCATAGGCTTCCGGAAAAACATGCGGAATCTCGCTGTAGAGCAGTCCTTCAAAGCCACCATAACAACGTTCGCGTAAGCCGGCATCGATGCGGGTGCTGATGCCTTGCAGACGTGCGATTTCACCGGCAGTCTGCACCGCACGTTGCAAATCACTGGCAATGATGGCATCAAGCTTTTCGTTCTGCAGCGACCACGCCAGCGCTTTTGCCTGCTGCGTTCCTTGAGCATTCAATGGAATATCAAGGTGACCCTGTAAGCGTTTAATGGCGTTCCAGGCTGTTTCACCGTGGCGGATAAGGAGGATTTCAGTCATCAGCTTGTTTTTTTGTTTCCAGCCAGAATGTCACCGGGCCATCATTCGTCAATGAGACTTTCATATCGGCACCAAAACGACCGGTTTCGACGCGACTGTGTTTATGTTTTGCCTGGAGCACAAAATAGTCGAATAAATGACGCGCGATTTCCGGCGGCGCTGCTGGCGTGAACGAAGGGCGGGTACCGGAATTGGTATTGGCCGCCAGCGTGAATTGCGGTACAAGCAATAAGCCACCTTGCGTATCTGTGATGCTGAGGTTCATTTTTCCTGCGTCATCACTGAACACGCGATAGCTCAGCAGCTTACTGAGTAAGGCATCTGCCTCGCTTTCAGTATCGCCACGTTCTGCACAGACCAATACCATTAAGCCTGCGCTGATCGCGCCGGTGGTTTCACCATCGACGACGACACTGGCATGGCTGACGCGTTGCAATAGTGCGATCATGCTGATAAGGTCACGCGGGCAAATTTCCGTTTGCCAACTTGCAGTACGAAAGTACCTGCGTCCACTTTCAGACCTTTGTCACTGAGAACGGCTCCGTCAATACGTACACCGCCTTGCTCTATCATGCGCATCGCTTCAGAAGTCGAGGTACACAGATTCGCCTGTTTCAATAGCTGTGCAATACCGACCGGTGCACCGCTCAGACTGACTTCCGGTATGTCGTCCGGTATACCGCCTTTGGAACGGTTCACGAAATCGGTCAGCGCATCTTCACCAGCTTGTTTATTGTGGAAGCGGGCGACGATTTCCTGTGCCAGCGCAACCTTGATATCGCGCGGATTCTGACCATCGGCGACGGCTTTTTTGTAGGCCGCAATTTGCTCAATAGAGCAGAATGAAAGCAGATCGTAGTACTTCCACATCATTTCGTCGGAAATACTCATAATCTTGGCGAACATGTTATTTGCCGGCTCAGTGATGGCGATATAGTTGTTTTTCGATTTCGACATCTTTTCAACGCCGTCCAGACCTTCCAGCAGCGGCATGGTCAGTATGCATTGCGGCTCCTGACCGTAGTCTTTTTGCAGTTCGCGTCCGACCAGTAAATTGAATTTCTGATCCGTGCCACCGAGTTCCAGATCGGCATGTAATGCGACGGAGTCATAGCCTTGCATCAGCGGGTACAGAAACTCATGGATAGAAATCGGGGTGCCGGCTTTGAAGCGTTTTGTGAAATCATCGCGCTCCATCATGCGGGCGACCGTATATTTCGATGACAACTGAATCATGCCACGCGCACCCAGCGGGTCGCACCATTCGGAGTTGTAGCGGATTTCAGTTTTCGCCGCGTCCAGTACGAGACTCGCTTGCCGGAAGTAGGTCTTGGCGTTTTCCTCGATCTGCTCGCGAGTCAGTGGCGGACGGGTGATATTGCGTCCGGAAGGGTCGCCGATCATCGATGTGAAGTCGCCGATCAGGAAGATGACCTGATGGCCCAGATCTTGCAGCTGACGTAATTTATTCAGAACAACCGTATGACCAAGATGCAAATCTGGTGCAGTCGGGTCCAGGCCCAGTTTGATGCGCAGAGGTTTGCCAGTCTGTTCACTGCGGGCGAGTTTTTGTGCAAATTCGCTTTCGATAAGCAATTCGTCAACACCGCGTTTGGTCACTGCAAGGGCATGTTGCACTGCATCGGACAAGGGTAAGGCTTTGGCTGGCGTAATCAGGCTGGAACTGGAGTTGGAATTGTGTGCAGAAGTCATAGGTATTTAAACGAGATTTTTTGTAACATCGCTGGTCAGGGTTCTCATTCTGAATCAATAATCAGCGTTTTGCCAGATTCTGGGCGTTAGTTTAATTTTGCTGGAATCAAGTTTTCTTGCTTTATAATCCAGCCTTGGTTTGTCGCCGGTCACGTTCTTCGAGCGTTTTTCGCTCAGAAAGTTATCGCCGCAACGACCCCCGAATTTTCGATAAAAACAGTCAATTTTAACTTATTGCATGCGACCATCAGATAAATTACTTCGTGTGGCTACCGGCAGCTCCAGACTGTTGTTAGGTTCCACCCGCGTTTCACGTATTGTTTCCGTTACCGCTTTATTCTTCGCTGTCTGTGCTGTGGGAGCGACTGCCGTTGCGCCGCTGGCACCGGATGCCGCAGATTTACCGGTCAAAAAAATTACCAAAGAATTGCCTTTACCCAGTCTGGACGAACAGGTCGCTGCGCTGACCAATGCTGATCAGCAATATGTTCGCGAAGAAATCGTCCGTCGTGGTGATACTCTCAGCGGCTTGTTGTTGCGCCTGGGCGTGGATGACGCTGACGCGAACACTTTTATCAAAACGGATAATGTGGCGCGCAGCTTGTTGCAGTTGCGCACCGACAAATCCGTCCGCGTCAAAACCAATGAAGACGGTCAGCTCGAGTGGTTGCAGACTACGGTGGTGGATGGTACCGACAAGCCAGCCAGGAACATCGAAATCAAGCGTGATGCTTCCGGACACTTCGTCGCTACCGACGCCCCTGCAGTGCTGGAGCGTCGCGTTGAAATGACTTCCGGCAATATCGTTTCCTCGCTGTTCGCCGCGACAGATGAAGCGAATATTGCTGATAATGTGGCGTCCCAGATTGTCAGTATGTTTGAAACGAATATTGATTTTCGCAAGCTGCAACGCGGCGATCAGTTCAATGTGGTCTATGAAAGTTTCTGGCAAAACGGTCAGCTCGTGAAAACCGGCCGTGTGCTCGCCGGTGAATTCACTAATGCCGGAAAAACTTACCAATCGGTGTGGTTTGATGAAGCTGGCGGTCAGGGCGGCTATTACACATTTGATGGTAAGTCTCTCAAAAAATCTTTCCTAAAGTCGCCGCTGGAGTTCACCCGTATTTCTTCCGGCTTCGCGATGCGCGTGCATCCGATTTCAGGACAGTGGAAAGCGCATAAAGGCGTGGATTTCGCGGCAGTGACAGGCACACCTATTCGTGCGACTGCAGATGGTGTGGTTGAATCTGTAGGTCCGAGCGGTGGCTACGGCAATCTGGTTGTGGTGAAACATCACTCGAATTACAGCACGGCCTATGCGCACATGAGCCGGTTTGCGGCTGGCCTGCATAAAGGCAGCCGTGTCAGTCAGGGTGAAGTTATTGGCTATGTCGGATCGACAGGCTGGTCCACCGGAGCCCATTTGCATTACGAATTCCGTGTGAATAATGAGGCTCGTGATCCTATGACAGTCAGTTTGCCTGAGGCGCCGCCATTGGCCGGAAACGATATGCCGCGATTCAAGGCGATTGCGGCTGAAATGCATCACCGTTTTAATCTGCTGCGCCCTGAACGTTTAGCGGAAACGATGAAACTGGCATCCCGTTAAAGCAAGCAGCTTAATTCAGGCCGAACACTGCGTTCGGCCTTTTTCATTTTGGTCGCGTGACTATGCGTAACAATTCTTTGTATATCGGCCTGATGTCTGGTACCAGTCTTGATGGTGTGGATGGGGTGCTCGTGCGCTTGCCGGAAACACCGGAAACACCTGTTGAACTGTTAGCCAGTGCCTACCTTCCGTTCCCGCCAGAAGTAAGACGGCAGGCGATGCTGCTGCAGAGCTCCGGTGACGACGAACTACATCATGAGGCCGTGCTCGCGAATACGCTGGCTCAGACTTATGCGGATTGTGTTCACAGTTTGTCCGGTCAGCATACACTCAAGGAGGTGCGGGCTATCGGTGTGCACGGACAAACGATACGGCACCGGCCAGAACTGGGCTACACCCGTCAGACGAATAATCCTTCGTTGCTGGCGGAATTAACCGGCATTGATGTGATTGCCGATTTCCGCAGCCGTGATATTGCTGCTGGCGGACAAGGCGCGCCGTTGGTACCGGCATTTCATCGTGCCGTATTTGCGGCCGACAATGAATGCAGAGTCGTTGCTAATATCGGTGGCATCAGCAATATCAGTATTCTCGCTGCGGATGGCAGTACGACCGGTTTTGATACCGGTCCGGGCAACGTGCTGATGGATTACTGGATACATCAGCATCTGGGAAAAAATTATGATGCTGACGGAGCCTGGGCATCGCAAGGTAGCGTCAATTCAGCCTTGCTCGGGAAGCTCATGGCCGAGGCTTATTTACAGCTGGCCCCACCCAAGAGCACCGGGCGCGATCTCTTTCACGCAGTATGGCTGCAGCAGCAATTACAGGGATTTGAAGCGGTGGCTGCGGTTGACGTACAGACGACATTATGCGCCTTTACCGCGATGAGTCTGGCGCAGGCGATTTGTCGTTACGGCGGACAGCAGGCAAAGGCTGTCTATGTTTGTGGGGGCGGTGCATTTAATCGCCGTCTGATGCTGATGTTACAGACATTCTTATCTGAGGCTGGATCGTCTGCGCTGGTATGCACGACAGATGCGCTCGGTGTCGCACCGGAGCAAGTAGAGGCGATGGCATTCGCCTGGCTGGCACAACAATTCTGTCTGCGTCGTCCTGGTAATTTACCTGAAGTCACTGGCGCCCGAGGGCCGCGTATTCTTGGTGCTCTTTATCCCGCATAATTTGCGTACGCTCCGACCCGTTTAATTTTTCTCGCTACGAAAAGAGAGATCGCATGATTCAACTGATTTATGTCGCTGACCCTATGTGTTCTTGGTGCTACGGTTTTGGCCCGGAGTTGCAAGCCTTACTGGAAATGATGCCTGATGCGAATCTGGATATCATCGTCGGAGGTTTGCGTGCCTATAACCAGGAGGTCATGAGCGAGGAGCAACGGCAAACCATACGCGGTCACTGGAAGCATATGGCGGAAGCCACTGGTCTGCCGTTTGCGGCGACAGGGATGACCCAAGCTGGTTTTAAATACGATACCGAACCCGCATGTCGTACAGTTGTTGCGACTAAAATGCTGGCGGATCATCTTAGTCCAGTCCAGTTATTATCGGTTTTTCGTGCGATTCAGCATGCGTTTTATGCAGAAGGGAAAGACGTGACTGATTTACGTCTTCTGTCGGATATCGCGGTGCGTGCGCTGAATGAGACAGACGGTGCAGAGAGTTTTGATGCGTCCAGTTTTTATGAGACGCTGGTCTCGCCGCTGTGTATGGCGGACACGCGACAGGAATTTGAGCAATGCCAGCGCTGGGGGGTACGCGGTTTTCCCGCGTTGTTATTGGTTCACAACAACGCGCTGCACATGATCGCATCCGGCTTTACTAAGAGGGCCGCACTAGTTTCTGCTATTGAGGAAATACAAAAAAACGGCAGACTGCTTTAATTGCGCCGCGTGTTCAGGTGGCTTCGGCCGACCTGAAATCATCCCGTGTAGGTTTCGGTTGGTGGTGGTCGGGACGTCACATTCAATACACAATGTCAGTCGTTTGTACCCGATTGCTGTTACCGACAATTCAACGCGGGTAATGCAGCACGACACGCTTATTCTGCTGGTCACATATCTCCCCGTCTTCATTTAACTTGCCGGGCTCATGTTTCTCATTGGTCTCGAATAAGATTGACTGCATCGTTGATGCTGTTGCTGCTTTTCTACGGTCGCCTGCTGTATCTGTCTCAGCGATGAAGGATTGCACTGTCAATCTGAATGACATTACGCATATATTCGTGTGCAATCGGCGCTTGCCCCGTGAATAATGGCTTGTGTCATGCCCTCGGCTGAGGACAAAAATATCGACCGTATCTGGCGCTGTGCTAGTGTTTTTCAGGATTGAACAGGCATTTCTTGACCTGTTGACAATGGGCACTTAACCGAAAAATATATTTTTCACAATTTTTCTCCTTAGTATAAGATTACCTTCAGCAAGCCGTTTGTTGTCATCCCGGATGACCAGTGATTGCCTTCGCTTGTACTTATCAACTCCCGCATGATTGGAAAAAGGACAGATCCCGTGGCTGTTTTTCAATTTTTCCTTGAAAAGTACCGTGTGTCACAACACGCTGCCCGTGATACTGATGAGTGGCGGTTCCAAATTCTGTCTGTAATTTTGCTATGCGTGCTGCTGCTGGGCGTTGTGACGGCGATCCCCAGTATTATGCTGGCAGTAACAGAGGGTCTTTGGTCCATCGCTGTTATTGATTTCCTCGCGCTCTGTTGGGTTGGTGCGACGCTGTTTTTGCCTCAGTTAAGTTTCCGCCGCAGAGCCTGGAGTTTCCTGATACTTGTTTATGTATTAGGGATCTGGTTTTTGTTGAAAGTGGGTGTGACTGGCTTGATCTATTTAATGGCCTTTCCGGCCATGACTTCATTTTTCTGTTCTCTGCGTGAAGCGATCTTTTCTTTACTCCTGTCTTCTCTGACTTTATTGCTGGTTGGCTATTGGGGAGGCGTTGAAGTTCAGCTGTTGAGTTTTCATGCCGATACGTTTCTGCGCTGGCTCGTTGTGACACTGAATTTTTCGTTTATCTGTGCAGTGCTGACCATTTCCTGCAATGTGTTACTGAGTCGTCTGGAGATATCGTTGCGACAACTACAAATGAGCAGCCAGACCTTGGTGCAGGAGCAGTCGTCATTGAAAAAAGTGAACGAGGAATTGCGTCTGATTTTTGCTGCGGTATCTCATTTAAACGAAGTCGTTATGATTATCCGTGTATTGCCAGATAGTTCAGACGAGGAGCGACTCCGGATAGTTTTTGTGAATGATGCCTTTGAACGCATGACTGGCTACGCTGCGGAAGATGTTATCGGACGCATCCCTCATTCAATCACTGGACAACGAACCCAGGCAGAGCGACTGGCAGAGATTCGCCTGGCATGGTCGCAGGTGCGCGCTTTCCACGTTGAATTGATTTGTTATAAGCGCGACGGTAGTGAATTCTGGGTAGAAGTCGATGGCGTACCTTTAGTAGATGACGCTGACAAACTTACCCACTGGGTAATGACAGCACGCGACATCAATGAAAAGAAAGAAGCTGAAGAACATATACACCGCTTAGCGTATTTTGATGCGCTGACCGGGTTGCCTAACAGGCGCTTATTGATGGACAGAATAGGTGTTTTGCTCGCGCATGCCAGACGCACAGGTCTGGTCAGTGCGGTACTGTTTATTGATCTGGATAAGTTTAAATATATCAATGATGCACGTGGGCATGCTGTTGGTGATGCCTTACTGAAACAAGTAGCCCATCGATTGCTTAACTCCTTGCGTGAAGTGGATACCGTATCCCGCATTGGGGGGGATGAGTTCGTTGTGTTGCTGGTGGATATTTCTGACGATCTCGTCAATGGCACTCATGCAGCATTGCATGTTACTGAGAAAATTCAGCAAACCATGATGGAGATATTCGACATCGATGGCTTGTTATATAACTCCAGTTGCAGTATCGGGGTGACACTGCTGCCACGCGAAAATCAAACTGCTGATGATCTTTTGCGCGAAGCTGATACCGCGATGTACAGAGCAAAAGCGCGCGGAAGAAATCAGATTGCATTTTATGAAAAATGGATGCAAAACGAGATTGAGCAGAGACTCACGATGGAGCGGGAGTTAGGCGAGGCGTTGGATAGTCAGCAATTATCTCTGTATATGCAGGCGCAGGTTGACCGACTTGGAACGCCTGTCGGCGGTGAATTATTAATGCGCTGGACTCACCCGGTACATGGCCCTATTTCACCAGCAGTGTTTATTCCGGTTGCCGAAGATGCCGGATTAATTTTGCGTTTAGGTGACTGGTTATTGCGTGAAGCTTGTCTGTCGTTGAACCGGTTGAAAGACGCTGGAATGCCGATTGCATTATCTGTCAATGTCAGTCCGAAGCAATTCAGACAACCGGACTTTGTCAGGAAAGTGAAAGAGATTCTGCAGGAAACGGCTGCTGATCCGGCAAGGCTGATTTTCGAAGTAACGGAAGGGCTGCTGATTGACAACTTACAAGAAACGATAGAGCGGATTCTGGAACTCAATACACTGGGTATCCGGTTTTCTATTGATGATTTCGGTACTGGATATTCAAGTTTTTCTTACCTCAAAAAACTGCCTTTGTATGAACTAAAAATTGACAAAAGCTTTGTTCAGGACATACCGGACGATTTGCATGGAACCGCAATCGTTCGTTCTATTTTGTCGATTGCCGCGCATCTTGGTTTAAAAGTTGTTGCCGAGGGCGTGGAGACGACGCAGCAGGCAGATTTTCTGATCGAAAACGGTTGCGGCTCTATGCAGGGTTTTTTATTTTCTCATCCCATGCCTTTGGAAGAGTGGATCGCATTGCAGCGCCAGACTGATGCAGCCACGGTTAGTCCTTAAAGACCGACTGCATCCAGTCTATGAACAGTGCTACTTCGGGCCTCAGGCTGGGCAGCGCTTCGTGTACCAGATGATAAGCGTGCGGCGGTGTTGCCAGTTGCGTGTCAAATAAACGTATGACTTCTCCGTTATCGATCATTTCCTGCGCAAAGTGCTGGCGTGTTAAACCTACACCATGACCATGTTTAATCGCCTCAAGTAATAAGCCCAGATCATCTACGCGTAATCCATGCGTTGGTTCAGCCCAGTCTAAACCGGCTACTTCAAACCATGGTTGCCAGGGTTCCAGCGCCGAGCGGAGCAAACGGGCGTGGCGCAAATCGGCCGGGGTGCTGATCTTAGGAATCGTCTTCAGATAGGCTGGGCTGGCAACAGCAAAGCTGGGTTCGATAAACAGCTTTTTAGTGACCAGATCGGGATATTCACCCGCGCCGAAGCGGACCTCGACATCACTTTCAGACAGGCTGAGATCGTATAAGGGAACGAACAGATAAACTTCAATTTCGATATCCGGATGTTTGTTCGTGAATTCCGCCAGGCGCGGCATGAACATATAGCGGGCAAATGTCGGCGGCACCGTGACTTTGACGCGCATCTGATTCTGCGTTGCCTTGTTCGGCAGTGGGAAATCAGACAAAGTGCGCAGCACATTCCGCACGACATCGAGATAGCGACGACCGAATTCGGTCAGTGTGACACTACGGCCTTCCCTGACAAAAACACGCTCACATAAATGTTCTTCGAGTAAACGTATACGGTGTGAAAGCGCAGAAGGAGTAATGCACAGCTCTTCTGCTGCAACGGCAAATGATCCAAAGCGGGCAGCCGCTTCAAAAGCGGAAAGTGCGTGAACCGGAGGTAATCTTGTAGCCATTCTGTATCCTGATGATTCTTCATTCCATGCGCTCAGTGTCGCGGGCGGATGTAGTGTGTCTCGTTATTGGCGTAGCGAAGGCGACACGAATGATCGCCAATTCGTCATTATGACGCGCATTTCTGACAACTGCCTTATAAGCCTCTCAGTATTGTCGTTATTTAGTACACCCGGATCTGGTCTGCGATAACACTGTTTTTTTTATTTTATGCTGATCAGCAGCATTTTTACCGGCGTCTATTATGATGCGTTCCCGGCGTTTTTGGCTTATGCTCTGCGACTTCCGTCCGAATTCTATGAGCTATGGGTAACCGACTTTCAAAAATTGCGACACGTACCGGCGATACCGGCACCACCGGTCTGGGCGATGGCAGCCGTGTCGATAAAGATGCCTTGCGCGTGCACGCGATGGGCGATGTGGATGAACTGAATTCACATATCGGCGTCTTGTTGTGTGAAAACTTATCGCCGCAGTTACGGCATGAGCTGATCTCTATCCAGCATGATCTATTTGATATGGGCGGTGAGTTGTGTATTCCGGGCTACAGCCTGATTACTGAGGCTCAGGTCGCGCGTCTGGATGCATTGCTGGAAAAATATAACGCTGATTTACCACCGTTGCGGGATTTCATTCTGCCCGGAGGAAACCGGCCTGCGGCGCTGGCGCATGTGTGTCGCACTGTCTGTCGCCGGGCTGAGCGGGCGATTGTCAGTGTGGGTAAAAGCGAACCCATCAATGATCACCCGCGCCAGTACATGAATCGTCTGTCTGATCTGCTGTTTGTTTTATCGCGGGTTTTGAACCGGGTTGATGGCGGCAGCGATGTTCTGTGGGAAAAAGAACGCGAGCGCTGATTGCAGTTACAGCGGGGGAGCGTTATTTTTTCGCCTGTTGATGGCGTTCTAACAGGTGCGATAATGCTGTCAGCAAATCCGTGTTCCGGGAGGAGTTTTCCAGATTCCGTTCCAGTGTGCTGAATGCCTGCAGGGCTTTTCCCGGGAGTACAAGTTGTTTTACAGGAGGCGCTTTTTCTACGACTCGCCTGACTTGTACTTTGATGCGGACTGCGTTAATCTGCCAGCCCCGCTCTTGCAGGCTGGCCAGCAATTTCGGGCATTGTTGTTTCAGTTTGGTTGCCAGTGCTGCATTTGGTGCAGACAGCGTTAGCAGACCATCTGCCAGTTGCATGACTTCACAGGTATCAAATATCGGTGGCAAAATCGCCGCACAATCTTTTTGCAGCGACAAGTGACGTTGTATTGTCGGTAACAGTGGTGCAATTTTATCGTTGCTACGTAAAAAATCACCAGCGCCGGTAGCACCCGTTAGCGGGCGTCCGCGCTTGATATTGATCCGGTACGGAGGTCGCGATGGTGTGAATGGTGTTGACATGGGCAGCACATTACCACAAACCGGGCGGCGTTACAGCCGCATTCCACAGAGTTTTTAAGGGGTAGTATTGATGCAAATTATATTAATGCACTCCCGCTTTACCCAGGCGAAATCGGTGACTTTGTCGTCACATCATATCGTGCTGGCGGTACTGGGTTTTCTGCTCATCACGATCATGTGTAGTGCGCTGATGGCGGCACTCACATTCCGTCTGGCGAGCGCTGATTTACCACTGTTACGACATATCCTGCCGGCCAGCGTCGCACTGCCCAATGATCCGAGTGCGAAAGACCGCTATGTCAAAGAAAATCTGGCGGCAATGGCGGTTAAGCTGGGCGAAATGCAGGCGCAGCTGATACGGCTCGACGCCCTGGGTGAGCGTGTGCAAGGTCTGGCCGGTGTCAAGCCTGAAGAATTCAATTTCAAGGAGTTGCCAGCGCGCGGTGGTCCTGAAATTTCCAGTGCACCGTCACACGAGCTGAACATGGAAGAGTTTCAGGCAGCGCTGGACGCCCTGGAGAAGGACGTTGAACATCGTTCCGACTACATGAACGTCATCGAGACGAAGCTGATGGGTTTCAAGATACAGTCAAAAATGTTGCCGACGATACAGCCTGTGAATGTGGCATATAACGCCTCCGGATTTGGCTGGCGTCTTGATCCGTTCACCGGGCGTAGTGCGTTTCACGAGGGTATCGATTTTTCAGCACCGACCGGAACACCGATTCAGGCTGCCGCTGGTGGCGTGGTGATTGCCGCTGAATATCATCCGCAGTTCGGCAATATGCTGGAAATTGATCACGGCGGTGAGCTGATTACCCGTTATGCGCATACCTCCAGAATTTATGTGAAGCTCGGCGATATCGTCAAACGCGGACAGCATATTGCCGATATTGGCTCGACCGGTCGCTCAACCGGCGCCCATCTGCATTTTGAGGTGCGGGTCAAGGATGTGCCGCAAAATCCGCATAAATTCCTGTCGGCCGGAGCCAATCAGGCCAGTCTCTCTGCTTTGAACCAAAAATAGGCTTGAGTTTGTCCAAATAGCCACCAACTCGTACCAATGCGTCAAGGTTTCAGCAGTGATTTGCTGGTCAAGCCGTTCCCGCGTGGTAAAATCGTGAGTTATCCCATATTGTTGCTGTGCAAGCAAGTTTGTGCTGCGGCTTTTTTCAGAATTTAACTTTTCGTTCATAGCATGTCATTCCTGACCAAGATATTCGGCAGCCGTAATCAGCGGCTTTTGAAGCAATACCAAAAGACGGTGCGTGAGATCAACGCATTGGAACCTCAGCTGGAAACTCTGTCGGACGAGGCTTTACAAGCCAAGACTGCTGAATTTAAAGCCCGCGTAGCGAAAGGTGAAACTTTAGACAGTTTGCTGGTAGAAGCATTTGCGGTGTGCCGCGAAGCCAGTAAGCGCGTCCTGAAAATGCGCCACTTTGATGTGCAGATGATAGGCGGTATGGTTCTGCACTATGGCAAAATTGCAGAGATGGGTACCGGCGAAGGTAAAACCCTGATGGGAACCCTGCCGATTTATCTGAATGCTTTGTCCGGTAAGGGCGTGCATGTGGTGACGGTGAATGATTACCTCGCGCAGCGCGATGCGGAATGGATGGGACAACTCTATGGCTGGCTGGGGCTGACGACCGGTATCAATCTGTCGCAACTCGATCACGACGCCAAGCAGTCTGCTTATGCCTCCGATATCACTTACGGCACGAACAACGAATTCGGCTTTGACTACCTGCGCGACAACATGGTGTTTGAAGCGAAAGACCGCGTACAACGTGGCCTGAATTTCGCCGTCGTCGATGAGGTCGATTCGATTCTGATCGATGAAGCGCGTACACCACTGATTATTTCCGGTCAGGCCGAAAATCACACCGAACTGTATTACAAGATTAATGAAGTGCCGAAACTGCTGACCTTGCAGATCGGCGAAGAAACGCCGGACGGTAAAGGCCACATTGAGGTTCCGGGCGACTACACCAAAGATGAAAAAGCGCATCAGGTCCTGCTGACCGAAGCGGGTCACGACAAAGCTGAAAAAATTCTGACGCAGATGGGCTTATTGCCGGAAGGTGCATCGCTGTATGACGCGGCGCATATCAGCCTGATCCATCATCTGTACGCCGCTTTGCGCGCACACGCCTTGTATTTCAAAGACCAGCACTATGTGGTGCTGGATGATGAAATCGTCATCGTTGATGAATTTACCGGCCGTATGATGACGGGGCGTCGCTGGTCTGACGGTTTGCATCAGGCAGTCGAAGCGAAAGAGGGCGTGAAGATTCAGAATGAGAATCAGACACTGGCCTCGATCACTTTCCAGAATTATTTCCGTATGTACACCAAGCTGTCAGGCATGACAGGGACGGCCGATACCGAAGCGTATGAATTCCAGGAAATCTACGGTCTGGAAACCGTCGTGATTCCGCCGAATCGTCCTTCGCAGCGTAAAGACCGTCAGGATCAGGTTTATAAATCCGCCGAAGAAAAATACGGTGCGATGCTCAAAGACATACAGGATTGTTACGAACGCGGTCAGCCGGTGCTGGTTGGTACGACGTCGATTGAAAATTCCGAATTGTTATCCGGTATTCTGACCAAGGCCAAATTGCCGCACAACGTGCTGAATGCGAAACAGCATGCACGTGAAGCGGAAATCGTGGCACAGGCAGGTCGCCCGAAAGCGATCACCATCGCCACGAATATGGCGGGTCGCGGTACCGATATTGTGCTCGGTGGTAACGTCGCCAAACAGGTGCAACTGATCGATGAGAATCCGGCATTGTCTGATGCTGAGAAACAGGCGCAGTCGCAAAAATTACGCGATGAATGGAAATCGCTCAACGAGCAGGTTGTCAATGCCGGTGGCTTGCATATCATCGGTACTGAGCGTCACGAATCACGTCGTGTTGACAATCAGCTGCGTGGTCGTTCCGGTCGTCAGGGTGATCCTGGTTCCAGCCGTTTCTATCTGTCGCTCGACGATCAGTTGCTGCGCATTTTCGCCGGTGACCGCGTACGTGCGATCATGGAACGTCTCAAAATGCCGGAAGGCGAACCGATTGAAGCGGGCATTGTTTCGCGTTCGATCGAATCGGCTCAGCGTAAAGTGGAAGCACGCAATTTTGACGTGCGTAAGCAATTGCTGGAATACGATGACGTTGCCAATGATCAGCGTAAAGTGATTTACCAGCAGCGTAATGAATTGCTGGAAGCGCAGGACATCACGGAACTGATGACGTCCCTGCGTCACGGGATGTTTGCCGATGTGGTACACGCTTACGTGCCGCCAGGTTCGGTTGAAGAACAATGGGATATTCCCGGTCTGGAGGCTGTATTGTCTTCGGAATGGGCGCTGGATCTGCCGCTGACCAGCATGGTGGATAAAGAGCCGAACCTGACCGGTGAAGATATTCTTGAACGTGTGCAGCAGGCGGCGGACGCGAGCTACGCGGAAAAAATCGAGATCGTCGGCAAAGACGCTTTTGCCGGTTTCGAGCGCAGCGTTATGTTGCAAAGCATAGACAGCCACTGGCGTGAGCATCTGGCCGCACTCGATCATCTGCGTCAGGGTATCCATCTGCGCGGCTACGCACAGAAAAATCCTAAGCAGGAATACAAGCGCGAAGCGTTTGAATTATTCTCACAAATGCTGGATCTGATCAAAAACGATGTGGTTCGCACCGTGGTGACTGTCCGTATCCAGTCGCGTGAAGAAATCGAAGCGGCGGAAGAGCAAATGGCGCAATCACAAGTCGGCAACGTGCATTACCAGCATGCTGACTTTGATGAAAACGCCTCACCGGAAGAAATGCTGGCTCCATCTGCAGCGACGAATAACGGTGGCCAGCAGGAAATTACTTACGCGCTGAAGGTTGGCCGTAATGATCCTTGCCCTTGCGGCAGCGGTAAAAAATACAAGCAATGCCACGGCAAGCTGGCGTGATGCAAGTCTGAATTTTAGTGTCAGGCATTGAAAAAGGGATGAAGAAATTCATCCCTTTTTTATTGCTGTTTTTGCCGGATTAACATCTTGGCGTCAGCTACCCGCGATACTTGCGCTTGTATTTGCCATCGGGCGACCTGCCTGACAACACCTGTGCCGGCAGTAACCTCGTCTGCAGGGACAATTTTTTGCTTCCGTATGCCTTAAAAATACTCCCCCCAGTATCTTAAGAAAGCCAATGTTTACGCTGACGTTAAGCCGATTTTTATAAAAACAGGGGGGAGTATGTGTTTTAACCGTTTCTTTGATGCAAAATCGGACGCTGGCATACAGATGATCACCTGATCTGGTCATGACGGATTGTCGCCGTGCAACATCAGAAGACAGTGCCAGCCAGCGCCGGTTTACTGCATACTGCGGGTTCTGCTTTCTCATTTTTTTTCACTACTCCGGGTCTTGCGATGAATCTGAATCTGAGTGTTGCCGATAGCATGTTTCGTGACGAAGTACAGGCGTTTTTAGCGCGTGCCTTACCCGCAGATATCCGCGATAAAGTCTTGAATGGCTGGAAGCTGGAGCGTGACGACTATGTTCGCTGGCAAAAGATTTTATTCGCGCAAGGCTGGGGCGGTAGTTCCTGGCCGCAGCAGTTTGGTGGCACCGGCTGGACTGCGGTGCAAAAATATCTGTTTGAAGAAGCCTGTGCCGCCGCAGGTGCACCACGCCTGCCGCCATTCGGTATCAAGATGGTGGCGCCGGTGCTGATGGCGTTTGGCTCGCCGGAACAGCAACAACGCTATCTGCCCAAAATTCTGTCGGCGGATGAGTGGTGGTGTCAGGGCTATTCCGAGCCGGGTGCGGGCTCTGATCTGGCGGCAGTGAAAACCAGCGCAGTCAGAATGCGCGATGCTGACGGCGAATATTATCTGGTCAACGGGCAGAAAACCTGGACCACGCTGGCGCAGTACGCCGACTGGATTTTCTGTCTGGTGCGCACCGATAAAGAGGTCAAGCCGCAGCGCGGCATTTCTTTCCTGCTGATCGATATGAAATCGCCGGGCATCACGGTGCGCCCGATTATTACGATGGATGGCGCGCACGAAATTAACGAAGTCTGGTTTGATCAGGTTCGGGTGCCCGCAGAAAATCTGGTTGGTCAGGAAAATCAGGGCTGGACTTATGCCAAGTTTTTGCTGGGTCATGAACGCACCAATATCGCCGGAATCGGCATCGCCAAACGTGAACTGGGACGCCTGAAAAAGCTGGCGCTGCGTGCATGCAAAAATGGTCAGCCTTTGCTTACAGACCCGCAGTTTGCGCAGCGCGTGGCGCAGGTGGAAATTGATCTGATGGCGTTAGAAATTACCAATCTGCGGGTGCTGTCAGCAGAAGCCGGTCAGCGTGCGCCGGGGCCGGAAGCATCCATACTGAAAATCAAGGGCACTGAAATTCAGCAAGCCATCAGCGAATTATTGATGCAGGTACTGGGGCCGCAGGCGCAGCCATTCCAGCCGGAAACTGCGATGTACGGCTATGACGGCGACGCGGCGAACGATGGCGATGCACGTTCGCTGGGATCCAATTATTTCAACCTGCGTAAGTTATCGATTTACGGCGGTTCTAACGAGATACAAAAAAATATCATTGCCCAGATGATGATGGGACTGTAATGTCCCGCGCCGGATGAGGCGGATGCTGCGGGCATCCGCTTACGGCGTCTGTTTTGGTCAATCATTTCCGGTGCTGATTTTTGCCGTTCGCTGGCCTAAAAATGTCCTACAATGGCGGCTTGATTTCATCGCAAGGAAACTATCATGGCCGTTAATTCTCCCGTCCCTGTCGCTGCTGATCTGAAACCGGTTGCCGGTATTCGTCTGGGGCATGCCGAAGCAGGTATCCGTAAAGCGAACCGCAAAGATGTGCTGGTCATGGAACTGGCGCCGACGGCAACGGTTTCCGGCGTGTTTACGACCAACCGTTTTTGCGCTGCGCCGGTACAGGTATCGAAAGCCCATCTGGAAGGCTTGCACATGGCATCCGGCCCTATCCGCGCGCTGGTGGTGAATACCGGCAATGCGAACGCGGGAACCGGTGATGCCGGTTTAGCGGCGGCGAATGCGACTTGTGCTGCGCTGGCGGATTTGCTGGGTTGCGAAGCGGCGCAGATTCTGCCCTTTTCTACCGGCGTGATCCTGGAACCTTTGCCTGTTGATCGTCTGGTGGCCGGTTTGCCGCAAGCGATTGCCAATCTGAAAGAAGACAACTGGTTCTTCGCTGCCGAAGCGATTATGACGACCGATACGCAGCCGAAAGCGGCATCCGCGACGGTGCAGATCGGTGGAAAAACAGTGACCATGACCGGCATCAGTAAAGGCGCTGGCATGATCAAGCCGAATATGGCGACCATGCTCGGCTATCTGGCGCTGGATGCCAAAGTCGCGCAACCCGTACTCGATCATCTGGTCAAGCAGGCCGCAGATAAATCGTTTAACTGCATCACGATTGATGGCGATACTTCTACCAACGATTCTTTCATGCTGATCGCGACCGGCGCGGGTGAAGTGGAAGTGAACGAAATCGGTTCGCCGGAATACGCGCAACTGGCGAAAGCGGTCATCGATCTGTCGCAAAAACTCGCGCACATGATTATCCGCGACGGTGAAGGTGCGACCAAGTTCATCACGATTGCCGTCGAAGAAGGGCGTGACATTGAAGAGTGCCGCAAAATTGCGTATTCGATAGCTCATTCTCCGCTGGTGAAAACCGCTTTCTTTGCATCTGATCCAAATTTGGGCCGTATCCTTGCGGCGATTGGTTATGCAGGCGTGACCGATCTGGATGTCAGCAAACTGAATCTGTATCTGGATGATGTCTGGGTCGCGAAAAATGGTGGCCGCAATCCTGATTACCGAGAAGAAGACGGGCAGCGCGTGATGAAGCAAAGCGAGATCACCGTCCGCGTTAAGCTTGCACGCGGCAATGCCAGTGCCACGGTCTGGACCTGCGATTTGTCGCACGACTACGTATCGATCAATGCTGATTACCGTTCCTGATACGCTGAACTATGACGCAGCTTGATCAGTTTTTACTTCGCGCCGAACATGTATTGAACCGGCTGGAAAGTTTGTTGCCGATGACAACCCCGGCGCCGGACTGGCAGCTCGGTCATGCGTTTCGCTGGCGCAAACGCGGTGGTCAGGGATATTTGCAGGTCGTCCGTCACGCTTCAGCGATTCATCTGGACGATCTGCACAACATCGCATCGCAAAAAGCGCAGATTGAGCAAAATACGCGGCAGTTTGTACAAGGGCTGCCAGCGAATAACGTTTTGCTGACCGGAGCCAGAGGTACAGGCAAATCTTCGCTGATCAAAGCTTGCCTGCATCAGTTTGCTGATCAGGGCTTGCGTCTGATTGAAGTTGATAAAAGCGATCTGGCTGATCTGGGCGATATCGTTGATCTGATTGCGGAGCGACCTGAGCGCTTCATCATCTTCTGCGATGATTTATCGTTTGAGGAAGGCGAGGCCGGTTACAAAGCCCTGAAAGTTGCTCTGGACGGCAGCATTGCGACGCAATCCGATAATGTCCTGATTTATGCGACCTCGAACCGGCGTCATCTGTTGCCGGAAAAAATGTCGGACAACAGCAGTTATACGCATGGCGACGATGGTGATCTGCATCCCGGTGAAACCGTCGAGGAAAAAATCTCTTTGTCGGAACGCTTCGGTTTGTGGGTATCGTTTTATCCATTCAAGCAAGACGATTATCTGGAGATCGTCGCCCACTGGCTCCGTCATTTTGGTTGTGATGCCGGGCAGATTGAAGAAGCCCGCGCCGAAGCACTGCGCTGGGCTTTGCAGCGCGGCTCGCGCTCTGGTCGCGTCGCGTGGCAGTTTGCACGAGACTACGCCGGTAAAGTGACGAAGGTGCCTCATGTCTGAAGTCGCGCCAGTGGCTGTGAAGCCAATTGACGTCGCAGTTGGCATCTTAATGAAGCCGAACGGTGATGTCTTGCTTGGCCAGCGCCCCGCAGGAAAACCCTACGAAGGGTATTGGGAATTCCCCGGCGGCAAAGTGGAGGAAGGCGAAACCATTCTGCATGCGCTGAAACGGGAATTTGTCGAAGAGCTGGGCATTCAGATACTGAGTGCGGAGCCGTGGTGTGGTGTCGAGCATGTGTATCCGCATGCCCACGTCCGCCTGCATTTTTACATCTGCCGCGAATGGCAGGGAGAGCCGCAAAGTCTGGAGGGGCAGGCATTCGCTTGGCAAGGCAGCGTCGGAGTGACTCCCCTGTTACCGGCGACGATTCCCCTGCTTGAGTGGCTGGGCTTATTGCAAAACGACCAGATGTCCACGCAGGCGTCGTCTCTTTCTTAAATACCATCCGCTTCATCATTTGTTGACCCTGCGTCGGCGCGATTGCTTCAATGACGCGATGCACCTGCTGCACACGGAGCAGGTGTGTTTCGCAGGCAGGTTTGATATTTGCCGACATCATATTCTCTCAGGCAGAACCGCAACAGGTTCCGCCTTTTTTATGCCTGCGACGCTCAGAAATGGCTTCTGGCATTAAAAATATACCCCGGGGAGTATATTTGACAGCCCTTTATTTATAAGGAGATGAAGGTGTTTTTGCCACATACTCCCCTAAAAGTGCCTGATTGATCGATGTTTTCCTTGTTGCTGCACGGCATATCGTTTTGCTCGCAGTCATTCACCAGAGAAGCAAACACATCAAAACCAGCCAGCCCAACGGCAATCCGACTGTCACCACCACCTACTACGCCGGAGCACAAGAAGCCGAGATCAACAATGGCCAGACCACCCTCAAGACCTACTGGCCGTATGGGCTTGGTGTTGAGATAGACCAACCCGGCAGCAGCACCAGCGAACTCAACTGGAGCCACCACGACAGACTGGGCAGCATCATCAGCATTACCGATGCGAGCGGCAACCTCAAAGAAAAACTGGCCTACGACAGTTGGGGCAAACGCAGAACCACCGATGGCAGCGCGACACCGGATAATCTGGACGGGCAAGTCGACAACAAAGGCTACACCGGTCACGAAATGCTCGATCAGCTTGATCTGGTGCACATGAACGGCAGGATCTACGACCCCCTGATGGCACGGTTTCTGAGTGCTGATCCGATGATTCAGGATCCGGCACATAGCCAGAGCTACAACCGGTATACTTACGTGTGGAACAACCCGACGAATCTGACGGATCCGACGGGCTTCACTGCTTGCAATAATGATGATAAGAACTGCAGTTCGACAGCAGTTGTTACCCCAGTTAAGACGTGCCCCAAAGGTGCGACCTGTATCAACGATACGAATGGCAATGCCTATCAATTCCTGGGATATGTCAGGGGTAACAACAGCAATAGTAAAGACAATTCGAACGGTGGCGGACAGGAAAATAAGTCTGCTGCCAACGCCACAAACACGGGTGGGCGCGATCCGCAAGGACTGTCGAGCGCGCTTCTTGATACTGTTAAAGGTGGTACTAATGGCTTGATGAACCTGGTTGAGCTTGTTCCTAACCTCGTTGCTGCTGGAACAATGCCGGGTGACCCCGGCTATGTTCGGTTCTTAAATGGAATTCGACCATCTGCGTATGACACGCCATTATTTGGTGAAACGATTGAATTTCTGACGGGTATTGGTGTCACTAAGATTTTCAGCGAGCTCAGTAGTGCAGGAAGAAGCACTCAAGGCGAAACAGTCCAACTGGGAGGCGCACACGGGGAAGTAAAAGGTATTCCCGGCAATGAGTCCCATCATATGCCCGCAGACTCTGTTAGTCCGCTAAGTAAAAACAAAGGCCCTGCCATTTCAATGGAAAAAGCTGATCACAGAGAGACTGCGAGTTGGGGTAGTTCCCGTGAGGCTCGTGCATATCGTGCAGAGCAAGCTGATCGGATAAAGAATGGGGATTTTAGAGGGGCTCAGCAAATGGACATCCATGATATTCAAACAAAGTTTGGAGCTAAGTACAATGAAGCCATGCAGCAGATGAAGGAATATACGAAAGGATTGGGGTACTAATGGACTTTGTAATTAAACCACTTCAGGGAGTCGATACGCTTCACTTCGGGATGCAAGTAGAAGAGGTAAGGCGCGTATTGGGAGAGAATTTTAAATCCTTCAAAAGGACGCCTAATTCAGCATTTCCTTGCGATTATTTTGCAGATATCCAGGTGTTTGCATACTACAAATTTCCAGGTGTTCTTGAAGCGTTAGAATTTGCTGAGCCTGCAAATCCATTATTTGGTGGCAAGCGCCTCATTGGTGTTAGTGCTGATGAGGTGAAAAAAATTCTTGAAGCTGTCGATCAATCACTTGAGGTTGATTCTGCTGGAATGATCGCGCACCAGCTTGGAGTAGGTGTGTATGCTCCGGGATGGGATGAGGACACTGCTCAGAAAGTTGAAAGCGTGATTGTGTTTGAAGAGGGGTACTATTAGGAGGGAAGATGTTTTGAAGGATCAATGGAGCAGAAGACGAGGCTGCTGTGTTGTTGTGATTTGGTTAATGAAAATCACCCGAAATCTCCCCCAAATTCTCAAAATGAGAATTGTCCCCCTCTGTTGTACGGATGGGGGACAAGCGCCCACCCCAAAACGATGGCCCGCGCAGCCGCCTGCCACCCCAACCGGTGCGCGTTCAGTTGGAAAATGTTGCCATTTTGACCTTATAAACACTGTATAAAATTCCCCGTAAAATCTCAAATTGAGACAAAAGTCGGGTATTACTAGACACCCGACTTTAAAACCACCCCCCCGCCATCCTCGCCCAAAGATACTAGAGCGGGCACGTTTGATGTTAACCTTCAAAAAATAGGAGATTAGTTTGAATTCTTCAATGTTTGAAAATATCTTTCGCAATCTACCAGGCAATGTAAATTGGGAAGGTAGTTTTTATGAGCAGTTAACTGAATTTGGAAGATGGGATGCAAAAGAATTTTGGATGCTACATTTGGATCTTATTAACGCAGCAGATAAATTTAAAAATTTTGATTCGGTTGATAAGGAATTAGCGCTTGGAATAGTAACGCTCCAGTCAAAAATAGCTAGGTTATTTATTGCTCATTTTAATGAGCGTGATGCTTTTAAAATCATTAATTTGAGCGAAGAAAATTTATATGCCTTTAAGGAAAGATTTGATTTGGCAGTAATTGGTGTATTTTCTGGGGAAGTTCTTTCCGAGGATTCTTTTGATCTTGTAAATCCTTTACTCTGATGGCGAATTACTTAAAGGAATATTTTTTATTCAAATAGGACACTGATCGTTTAATTGCAAATTACGAATATGCCTTTTGCCGATTTTGCATTGGTTTCTTAAAACGTAGGGTGCGTCACACGCACCAATTAGGCGATATTGATGTTCGTCTGCTGTCAGTAAGGTTTAATTGAGGAACGCGGTGTGAGTGCCGCACCCAATGGAGCAGGCACGCTACGCTTGACGACATCGTATCTCACAGGCGGAACCGCAACAGGTTCTGCCTTTTTTATGCCCGCAACGCACAGAAATGGCTTCTGGCATTAAAAATATACTCCCCGGGAGTATATTTGAAAGCCCTTTATTGATAAGGAGATAAAGGCGTTTTTTCCATATACCCCCATAAAAATGCCTGATTGACCGATGTTTTCCGTGTTGCTGCGCCGCATACCGTTTCGCCCGCAGTCAATCTGACAGTGCGCAGCAAACACACCAAAACCAGCCAGCCCAATGGCAACCCGGCAGTCACCACCACCTACTACGCCGGAGCACAAGAAGCTGAACTCAACAATGGTCAGGCCACCGTCAAAACCTACTGGCCGTATGGGCTCGGTGTTGAGATCGACCAACCAGGCAGCAGCTCCAGCGAACTCAACTGGAGCCATCACGACAGACTGGGCAGCATCATCAGCATCAGCGACAGCAGTGGCAATCTCAAAGAAAAACTGGCCTACGACAGCTGGGGCAAACGCCGAACCACCGATGGCAGCGCGACGAGTGCGGATCCGTAGGGTTTAGTTGATGCAGTGTCGTTCCGGGTAAGTGCATCAAGCCTGATGCTTTTTCTGATTCATCACTATTTCCTTTTAGTATCCGATTGCCTGATATTTTTTTGGGTGAAAATGGTCGTCGCTCGTTTTTAATTCGGTGCTGTATTAAAATGCGAACACTGTATTGATTTATATACGATGTGCCGGTTTTGATACGATTCAGTCTGGCTCTGCATGTGATTCCGGGTGAATGCCGCAACAGGTGTATTGAAATCAATACACCTGTTTCTGAGTGGTTTCCCGGGCTATAAGCTAAGTCTTTGAATTAATGAGACTAATTCACGTGGCACGGGCATTGCTATGAATACTCATCATTTTCCCGGTAGCGATGGAGTGCGAAGAACATGCAACAAGTAGCTGGAAAGAGTGGCGCGGTACTGCGTATTGATTTGCAGGCGGTGCGGGGCAATTACAGGCTGCTGCGCAGCAAACTCGGCACTGCCCATTGCGGCGCTGCGGTCAAAGCCGATGCTTATGGGTTGGGGGCAATTCCGGTCGCGCAGGTGTTGTACGATGAAGGTTGCCGGCATTTTTTTGTCGCGCATCTTGAAGAGGCCATTAGCTTGCGCCCCCATTTACCGGATGCGGCTCAAATCATCGTGATGCACGGCTCGCCCGTCGGCTATGAGGCTGAATTTCTCGAGCATCGCTGTATGCCGGTGCTGAACAGTCGTGAACAGATTCTGGCGTGGCGCAAGCTGGCTGCACAAAAGCAAACGGCTTTACCTGCGATCATTCAGTTTGACACCGGTATGGCACGCATGGGGCTGTCGGCGGCGGAAGTTGAGCAATGGCGCACCGATCCTGATTTTATTCAGGGGATCGCTGTGCGTTACGCCATGAGTCATCTGGCGTGCGCGGAAGACCAGAGTAATCCTATGAATCGTCAGCAACTGCAACGTTTTCAGCAGGTGCGGCAACTGCTTCCTGCTGCCGGTGGCAGTCTGGCGAACTCTTCCGGCATTTTTCTGGGGCCGGATTTCCACTTTGATCTGGCGCGCCCCGGCGCCGCTTTATACGGTATCGCCCCGGTTGCTGGGCAGGAAAATCCTTTACTCCCGGTGGCGCACTTGCAGGGGCGCATCATTCAGACCCGTGAAATCTCTGCCGGTACCACTGTCGGCTATGGCGCGACATGGCAGGCCAGCGAAACGACCCGCATTGCGACGGTGGCGGTCGGCTATGCCGATGGCTGGCTGCGTAGTCTGAGTAACCGTGGTATTGCACAGATCGCCGGGCGCGATGTGCCTATGGTCGGTAAGGTGTCGATGGATACGATCACGCTGGATGTGACGCAGATCGCCAGCGAACACTTACAGCCGGGTGCACTGGTGGATCTGATTTCCGCAACCAATACAGTCGATGCCGTTGCCGGTAAAGCGTCCACCATCGCTTACGAAATTCTGACCAGTCTCGGTGCGCGTTATCAGCGCGAGTATACAGACGGTAAACCAGACGGCAAACACTAGACGAACAATAGACGAACAACGCATCCGCGCTTAATTCAGTATTCAGTATCCAGGAGAAATAATATGAAAGTAGTGATCCTCGGCTCCGGCGTCATCGGTACCACCTCCGCCTATTTTCTGGCGAAAGCCGGGCATGAAGTCACGGTGATCGACCGTCAGCCAGCTGCTGCGCTGGAAACCAGTTATGGCAATGCTGGTGAAGTATCGCCAGGTTATTCGTCACCATGGGCCGGACCAGGCGTGCCGCTGAAAGCGATCAAATGGCTGATGATGAAACATGGGCCGCTGGCGATACAGCCGACGCTGGATCTCAATACCTGGCGCTGGGTCATGCAGATGCTGATGAATTGTACAACCGCGCGCTACGAGGTGAATAAAGGCCGTATGTTGCGCATGGCGGAATACAGCCGTGATGTGCTGCAGCAATTGCGCGCGGATACAGGCATTTCTTATGATGAGCGCACCCAGGGCACCTTGCAGTTATTCCGGAATCAGGAACAGCTTGATGGTGCCGCTGCCGATATCGCCATTCTGAAACGCTATGATGTGCCATACGAAACGCTGGATAAAGCGGGTTGCCTGAAAGTGGAACCAGCATTAGCGAATGTGCAGGAAAAATTTGTCGGTGCCTTGCGTTTGCCTGGCGATGAAACCGGCGATTGCTTTAAGTTCACGCAGAATCTGGCAAAACTGGCAGAAGGGCTGGGTGTGCAGTTTAAATACGGCGTAACGATACAGAAACTGGTACACGAAGGCGATGAGATTACTTCTGTGATCACGTCGGAAGGCGAATTCAAGGCGGATCGTTATGTACTGGCGCTGGGCAGCTATTCCCCTTTCCTGTTGCGCGATCTGGGCATCAAAATTCCGGTGTATCCGATTAAAGGTTATTCGATTACGGTGCCAATCACCGATGCGACACGTGCCCCTGAATCCACGGTCATGGATGAAACTTACAAGATTGCGATTACCCGCCTCGGTGATCGCATCCGGGTTGGCGGAACGGCTGAAATTGCCGGCTATAACCTCGATCTGCGCAAAGAGCGTCGCGAAGCGCTTGAGTTCTCGGTCAATGATTTATTCCCCGGTGGCGGTGATGTCAGTCAGGCCGAATTCTGGACCGGTTTGCGCCCGATGACACCGGACGGCACACCTATCGTTGGCCCTACACCTTACCGTAATTTATTCCTGAATACCGGTCATGGCACGCTGGGCTGGACGATGTCATGCGGTTCCGGCCAGTTCATTGCTGATATCGTGTCAGGTAAGCGTCCGGCAATTTCTACCGAAGGTTTGTTCATGGATCGTTACGGCAGTGTCAATCGTCCTGTTGTGATGCCTCAGGGACTGGTATGAGTCAGTTTGAACAATTGCTGTCATCAACGCAGATATTTGCAGATGCGAATCTGAATACGCGTTTTTACACGGCAATTGAGCTGCTGGCGCAGATCATGATGGAGATGCCGAGAGCGACGAGTATCAGCAGTCTGGTGGAAACGACAGGAAAGTCGCCGCGGCTGATACGTTCTATCCTCTCGACTCTGAGTCAGAATGGTCTGGTCGGGCGCGACAGTAAAGAGAAAGATGCCTGGCATTGCCGCGACTGCAGCAAGCTCTTTACACTGGCAGACGTTTATCGTTGCTTTGTGGAAGCCGAAGAGCGCGCTATGTGTAAAGCTGCCGAGAGTGAGGTACGCCTTGCCGGAGACGGCTTGCGCTCATGCCGTAACCCTAGCCAGCAGAGCGTGGATCTGTTACTGATACAGGTCAGGATGACAGTGAACCGCGCCGTGCTGGAGCAACTCGAGCAATTTGATCTCGGGCGCTTGCGCGGTCTGGCCGCAACAAATAGTTTTCGCAGTCACTACGCGCGTCCGCGTGACTATACTCCTGAGCCGCATTAATTTTCCACCACATTCATTCATCAATTCATGCGCATTAATATTCAGTTTCGTGACCGGGTTGGCATCGCACATGAAATTCTGGCGGTGCTGGCCAGGCGCGGTCTGAATGTCATTGCAGTGGAGGTTGACCCGCCCCATATCTATATCGACAGCCCGGAGCTGCTGGACTATATGCTTCCTGCCTTGCAGGAAGATTGTCAGAAAGTGGATGGTGTTGGTCAGATTGAGGTGATAGATGTGCTGCCGGGTATACGTCGCCGTTTGCATCTCGACACCATGATGGCGGTCATGGAGGACCCGGTGCTGGCAGTTGATGGCAGCGGTAATCTTGTCATTGCTAATGCCGCTGCGGCGGCCGTTGCGGGGATGGATGAAGCAGCGCTGTGCAGACTGACCCTGAGTCAGGTGCTGGATGACGCGGCGCTGCAAGAGGAGCTGATTGCGAACGGTTTTCGTATTCCCAGCCGCGAAGTGACTTTGTATGGCGAACCTTTCTTTATGGATGTGACGCCGGTATCGGAACCCTTGCTTCCCGAGCTGGCTCCTTTATCGCGCTCCGTTGGTGCCGTGCTGACGTTTCATGCCCCGACCCGTATCGGCGGCAGAATTCATGCCCTGCAGAATTCTGCCGGCAGTGGCTTTGACTTGCTGATCGGCGAGTCCGAGCAGATGCGTATTCTGAAAAAACGTGCAGCCCGTATGGCGGTGGTGGATGCGCCTTTGCTGATAACAGGTGAAACCGGCACGGGGAAAGAGTTACTTGCGCAAGCATGCCATGGTGTCAGCACCAGAAGTAACGCGCCTTTTCTTGAGCTGAATTGCGCGGCATTGCCTGAGAGTCTTGCTGAAAGCGAGTTGTTCGGCTACATGTCCGGCGCCTTCACCGGCGCCCAGCGTGGCGGCAAACCCGGCTTGTTTGAAATGGCAGACGGCGGCACCGTTTTTCTGGACGAAATCGGTGAGATGTCATTGTATCTGCAGGCGAAATTATTACGTTTTTTGAATGACGGTAAGTTTCGTCGTATCGGTGGCGATAAAGAAGTCAGGGTGAACGTGCGTATAATCAGTGCGACACACAGGAATTTGCCTAAGATGGTACAAGAAGGCTTGTTTCGTGAGGATTTGTTTTACCGCCTGAATGTTCTTCATCTGGAGATGCCGGCGTTACGTGACCGGCCTGATGATATTTTGCTGTTGGCCGGACATTTTATTGAGCGCGCCTGCACACAGTCTCAAAAACCGGTTTGTCGCCTGAATTCGTCTGCCTGTGCTGCACTGGTATCGAATCGCTGGCCGGGTAACGTCCGGCAGTTGCAAAACGTCGTATTCCGGGCAATTACGATGTCGGATCAGCGGGTGCTTGGCGCTGCTGATGTAGATTGGGCGGAGGGCAGCATCAGTGCTGATGAGGTCAATCTGGATGCGGCAGAGAACTGGGATTTGTCGGTATCAGCGTTTGAACGGGCGCTGCTTGAACGCCTTTATCCACAATATCCCTCGAGCCGCAAACTGGCCGCTCGACTGGCGACTTCTCATTCCATGATTGCGACAAAATTACGCAAATACGGCATACCGCAAAAGCGTTAATTTAAAGCGTTTTCTTCGGGGTCTTCCGGCAAGTTGACAGCGGGAATGGTGTATTTTTCTTCAGCCCACGCGCCAAGGTCGATTTGCTTGCAGCGTTCCGAGCAGAAGGGACGCCACAGGCTGCTTTCTTTCCATTCCACCTTGTTACCGCAGGTGGGGCAATTGACAAATGTCGCCATGATCAGAAATTAAAAATTGCAGAGGGTGAGATCGAAGGCAATGTCGCTCTCAAATGCTTTGGGTTTCATATCGCCGTCTTGTGACATGAAGCGTATCCAGAGCATATATTTGTTGGCTGAAATTTCAGGAATAGCGCTAGTCTCACGAGCGACATTGACGCGCAGGAGTTGGTACACTTTTCCCTGTAACATCTGCTGATAACTACCGGCTTGCGCAATGACTTTGCTGGTAGTACCTGACTCCCGCAAAAGACGTAACACCACATTGATGGCATCAAACAATGGGGCGATCGGTGCAAACCAGGCGGTAATGTCGGCAAATCGCTTTTCAGTCGTGTTTTTTTGCCAGGCGTGATAGCTGGGCAAATCGAATTCACATGCGCCACCGGGAATAATAGTACGGCCACGTATGCTCATCAGCCATTCATTGTCACGAATATTTTGTCCGGTCTTTCCGGTACAGGCAATGAGTGCACTGCTGACGCGATCGACATCGTCAAGCACTTTATCCAGCATTTCTGCCTGCACATTGGGATTGGATTTGAAGCCGATTAGGGTGTGTTTTTGTCGCTCAAGCTCTTGCAGTAAATCGGATTTCAGATCGGCACGACCTGCCACTTCCAACATTTCAAAAATGGTTGCAAGCGCGATGTGATGTTGCAGAGGGTCTGGCTGATGCAGGAAAAAAGTAAATTTTTCGTACAGGTCTTCCAAACGCAATAGCGTTCGAATACGCTCGTTGAAAGGGTATTCGTAAACAATCAAAATAGTATCCCTGTTTAAATTTATGCCAACTCTAGCTTCACGTGATTCTGAACCATACTGTCAGAAAATACAAATGCCACGTGAATTTTTTTTGTTCTCGCCGGGAATTATTTCATCACACTTTTTTATGATGATTGTTTATTAATGATTTTGCCAGAGATTGATATTTTTCATGTAGCACTCTGACCTGGTCGCTGATTAAACTCAGATCGCCGTCATTAAAGATCAGATCATCGGCGGCCTCCTGCCTTTGCTGGCGGCTCGCCTGTGCCCGCATGATGGAACGTACCTGTTCCTCACTTAAATTATTTCGCGTCATCACTCGGCGAATCTGCGTTTGCTCTTCACAATCAATCACCAGGATACGACTTACCTTGTTGCGCCAGCTTGCTGATTCGACCAGTAAAGGAACGACAAAAATGAGATAAGCGCCGGTGGCCAGAGACGCCGCTTTTTCGGTTTCTTGGCGTATCAGAGGATGAAGGATATTTTCCAGCTTTTGTTTTTGCTGGTTGTCAGCAAAGACCAGCTCACGCATTCTGGTTCTGTCCATCGCGCCATCGTCAGTCAGATATTTATCTCCGAACTGTTCACGTATCGAAGGCATGGCCAAGCCGCCAGGCTGAGTCAGTTGATGCGCTATGACATCGGTGTCAATAATGCTCGCACCAAACTTGGCAAACATATTGGCAATGGTTGTTTTACCGCTGCCTATCCCTCCTGTGAGGCCGACCGAAAATCGCCCGGTCATCAGAAGCTTCCCAGGTACATGGCGGACAACTGTTTTCCCCAGAATAAAGCAATTAAGCCAGCGCCGGCAAGGTAAGGTCCGAACGGAAGCGGGGTATTTTTCCCCATTTTTGACATGACGATCAGAGCAATGCCAACGACAGCGCCGACAACGGATGACAGTAGGATGATGACAGGGAGCATACTCCAGCCCATCCACGCTCCGAGAGCTGCCAGCAGTTTGAAGTCGCCATAGCCCATGCCTTCTTTTCCGGTTGCCAGTTTAAACAGCCAGTAAATTGACCACAATGATAGATAGCCAGCCACCGCGCCTATCACTGCCGACGACAAAGAAGTGAAAGTTCCATTCAGATTGACCAGCAAGCCCAGCCAGAGCAACGGGAGCGTCAGATCATCCGGTAATAATTGCGTATCTGCATCGATCAGTGTCATCGCAATTAAGAAATAGGCAAAAAACATGGCAGATAATCCCGCAATACCGCTGCCAAAGTGCCAGATCATACCTGCGCTCAGCAAGCAAGTGACCAGCTCAACCAGCGGATAGCGAATCGAAATAGGCGATTTACAACTCGTGCATTTGCCGCCGATGAGCAGATAACTGATGATGGGGATATTTTCCAGCGCCGTGATTTTGTGCCCGCAATGAGGACAGGCAGAACGCGGTACCGTCAGGTTATAAGGTTCCTGATGAGGTAATTCCTTGCCGGTTTCATGCGCAATATAGTTATCCGATTCTTGCTGCATCATCTTGGGCAGACGATAAATCACGACGTTCAGAAAACTGCCGACCAACAACCCGAAAAGGCCTAATACGAGCGTGCTGATGACATTTCCGGGTTGTGCAAAAAAAATTTCTTCTAACATCAGACGACAGAACCCAGTTTGAAAATTGGTAAATACATCGCGACGACCAGACCACCGATAATGACACCCAGAATCACCATAATCAGTGGTTCCATTAAGCTCGATAAAGACGCAACGGCCTCATCGACCTCTTCCTCGTAGAAGTCAGCAACTTTTCCCAGCATATTATCGAGTGCACCTGATTCTTCGCCGATCGCAACCATCTGTGTCACCATCGTAGGGAAAACATTTGCATTTTGCATGGCGACTGTCAGGCTGGTACCGGTACTGACCTCCGTTTGAATTTTTATCGTAGCGTCAAGATACACTGCATTGCCCGCAGCACCGCCAACAGAGTCCAGTGACTCAACCAAAGGAACGCCGGCCGCAAACATGGTTGCCAGAGTACGCGTCCAGCGAGCAATTGTCGCTTTTCTGATCACGGCGCCGAAAATAGGTGCCTGCAACAGCAGCCTGTCCATGGTGCGTTGCATTTGTAAGGAGCGTCTCCAGGTCTGAAAGAAAAAATAGATGACCGCAAAAAGACCACCGAAAATCATGTACCAGTATTTGACAAAGAAATCGGATATCGCCATAACAAACAAGGTCGGCGCAGGCAGATCCGCTCCGAAACTGGTGAAGACTTCTTTGAATGCAGGCACCACCCAGATCATGATCACGGCTGTCACAACAAACGCGACAGACAGAATCGCAATCGGGTAGGTTAATGCAGATTTAATTTTTTTCTTGATCGACTGGGTTTTTTCTTTGTAAATCGCCAGCCTGGTCAGCAAGTCTTCCAGAATACCGGCTTGCTCACCAGCACCCACCAGATTACAGAACAGCGGATCAAAATATAAAGGAAACTTTCTGAATGCCTGATTCAGACTGGTCCCTGTTTCTACATCGCCGCGAATGTCCTGCAGCAGTTTGGATACTGAGGGGTTGGCATTTCCTTTGGCAACAATATCAAACGACTGCAACAATGGAACCCCGGCCTTCATCATGGTCGCAAGCTGACGTGTGAATAGGGTAATGTCAGCATCGGTAATTTTTTTACCTGAACTGTAAGTTTTTTTCTTCAGCTTGGTAACCAGAATCCCCTGACGCCTCAGCGTTGCATTAACAATCGCTTCTCCGCCCGCACGTAATTCTCCCTGCACTGTCTTACCGAATTTATCTTTACCTTCCCAGGCATAGAGAACGTCTTTCGTTTTTTTTATAGGTTTGGCGGAATTAGTTGCCATGTAACTGCTCTCCGATTATTCGTTAGTACATCCGAGTACTTCTTCCAGACTGGTTAAGCCCTGGCGCACTTTCATCAATCCAGACTGACGCAAATTACGAACGCCTTCCAGTTGCGCCTGTTCTTCAATTTCCATAGCGCTGCCATTGTTCAGAATAATGCGCTCAATCGCTTCTGAAATTGGCATCAGCTGATAAATGCCGACACGTCCTTTATAGCCATTTCCATTGCAGCGATCGCATCCGACGGGCTCATAAGGTTTCCAGGTTCCGTCCAGATCTTCTTCTTTGAATCCCGCTGCCAGCAGCACTTCATCAAGTATTTCCGCCGGACGTTTGCAAGTACAAAGGCGGCGAGCCAGACGCTGCGCAGTAATGAGAATGACGGACGAAGCAATATTAAAGGGTGCTACGCCCATGTTCATCAGACGAGTCAGGGTAGATGGCGCATCATTCGTATGCAGTGTTGAAAACACCATGTGACCGGTTTGTGCGGCTTTGATCGCGATATCTGCGGTTTCCAGATCACGGATCTCACCCACCATAATCACATCAGGATCTTGGCGAAGGAATGACTTTAACGCTGCAGCAAAGGTAAGGCCGGCTTTATCATTGACGTTAACCTGATTCACACCTGGCAGGTTAATTTCAGCAGGATCTTCCGCAGTGGAGATGTTGATGCCAGGTTTGTTAATCACATTCAGACAAGTATACAAAGACACAGTTTTACCTGAACCTGTCGGCCCGGTTACCAGCACCATGCCATACGGACGCTGAATCGCATTCAGCAGAATTTCTTTCTGATCCGGATCGTAACCCAGCGCATCAATTCCCATTTGTGCCTGCGATCCGTCGAGAATACGCATAACGATTTTTTCGCCGAACAATGTTGGTAGCGTGCTGACACGAAAATCGATGGATTTGTTGGCGTTCAGAACCAGTTTCATCCGGCCATCCTGAGGTATTCTTTTCTCAGAAATATCGAGCTTGGAAATAACTTTGATACGTGATGACAGCTTATCCTTGATAGCCAGCGGGGGCTGGGCGATTTCCCTTAATTCTCCATCGACCCTGAAGCGGATACGGTAAAATTTTTCGAACGGTTCAAAATGCAGATCAGATGCTCCCATATTGATAGCATCGACCAGCATTTTTTGTAAAAACTTCACGATAGGGGCGTCATCGACCTCATTCGCCTGCGCATCAGCTGCGGCCGCTGCTGCTGACTGACCTAAATCTTCTTCTTTAAAATCAAGATCGAATTCATCCGCAGACAGGTCACTGAGACTTTGCTCTGACGTCTTGCTGATTTTATCCAGCAATTTCAATAACGCATCATGCTGCACCATGATGAGTTCTATGCCCAGGCTGGTCTGAAATTTAACCTGATCGAATGCAGAATTATTGGTTGGATCTGATACGGCCAACGCCAGCTTGTTTCCTTTTTTTGCAATAGGAACGAGGCGCTGCGTTTGCATCAGTTTTGAGTCGACCAGTTTGTCTGGTATCAGGCCCTCATCAATTGCCGATAAGTCGAGCAGCGGGTAGCCAAATGTTTCTGAACAAAACGTGGCAAGGTCCCGAGAGCTGATCAGATTGCTTTGCAACAGCCCGTCGATAAATCCCGTTTTTTCCGTCTGTGTTTTTTTTACTATGGTGTCGGCTTGTGCCGCAGTCAGCAAATTACCTTGCATTAAAGCCCGGGCCAGTCCCGGTGTAGTTGCTTGCGGCGCAGTGTTTGGTGGAGCAGCGGACATAGTGACTTATGGGTTAAGTTTGCAAAATGAATGAGTTGCTTTGCGATGATGCAACTGAAGCTCTTTTTTGTAAAGATATGCTACTTTTTTTTACATCTGAGCTGCGGTCAGTTAACTGAACTGTTGTCTTTGTGTGTAAGTATGCAGCAAAAATACTTCTGGAATCAGGTGGTGCACAAATAAAACGAGGCAAGCACATTTCTGTGTTTGCCTCGCATCGCATACTATTTGAATGAGTTTTTAACGCTCAGTGATTGCGCTGAACCGCGAACTGACTCAGGATGAGAAGTGCTTCTTTGTAAGGAGAATCAGGTAAGTGAGTGACTGCTGCTGATGCCTTAAGCGCTGCTTCCACTGCTTTTTCTTTCGTATAATTCAGGGCGCCCGACTGCGTAATGGCATGTAAAATTTTATCGAACTTGGATTCATCACCTTGTTCTATACACGTGCGGACCAGTTCCTTTTCTTCTGCTGTGCCATGTTTCATAAGGTAAATCAGAGGCAAGGTCGGTTTGCCTTCACGCAAATCATCGCCGACGTTTTTTCCAATTTCTTCAGCATTTCCCGTGTAATCGAGTACATCATCTATCAGTTGAAATGCGGTACCGATGCTGCGGCCATATTCTGCCGCTGCTTCCACCTGATCTTCATTCGCTCCGGCGATAAGCGCACCGACCTTGGCCGACGCTTCAAATAATTTGGCTGTCTTTGAGCGTATCACCTGCAGGTAACGTTCTTCGGTGACGTCCGGATCGTGCATATTGAGCAGTTGCAGCACTTCGCCTTCAGCGATCACATTAGTGGCATCAGCGACCACTTGCATAATCGGAACGCTGCCAACTGACACCATCATCTGGAAGGCACGTGAGTGCAAGAAGTCACCGACCAGAACGGACGCAGCATTACCAAACAAGGCATTGGCAGTCTGACGGCCCCGGCGCAGCGATGATTCATCTACAACATCGTCATGCAATAAAGTGGCGGTGTGGATAAATTCTATTGTTGCAGCCAGATCATGATGATATTTACCCTGGTAGCCATACGCATTTGCAATCAATAACACCAGCACTGGACGCAGGCGTTTACCGCCGGCGCTGATAATATATTCGGCAACCTGATTGACCAGTGGCACATCAGAATAGAGTTGCTGACGAATAACTCCGTTGACCGCGGACATGTCCGCGGTGATCACTTCGGTGAAAGGGGTTGGGTTTGCAGTGGCTGACAAGGGAGAATCCTGCTAATTAATTCAAGACCGCGAGATTATACGACGACAAGATCAAATTTGCGCTGTAACAGAGTATGCAATTCGCCAGATTGCTCCGGTTTTCTTAATTCTTCTTGAAATTTCTCAAGCCGCTTTTGACAGCGTGACTTTCTCTGCTGAAAAAATATGCAAATTGTTTTTGACGCTAGGTCTAAGTCTATGTATAATTTGGGGTTTTCCCGAATTCCCAAGCTGGTTTTTGAGGTGCGGGCGAAAATCCCTTTTATTTATTTGATGAGGTTTCACATGTACGCGGTCATAAAAACCGGCGGCAAACAATATAAAGTTGTCGCTGGTGAAAAACTTAAAGTAGAACAGATACCTGCAGACATTGGCTCCGAAATCACCATTGATCAAGTGCTCGCATTGGGTGCTGGAGAAACAATTAAATTTGGTACTCCGTTGGTCGCAGGTGCTACGGTGCTGGCTAAGGTAGTAGATCACGGTCGTCACGACAAAGTACGTATTTTTAAAATGCGTCGTCGTAAGCATTACCAGAAGCGTCAAGGCCACCGCCAGAACTACACTGAATTGCAAATCGTATCTATCAACGGCTAATCCTCGGTTATCTGTTAATTACCTGTATCAAGGAGCTATTAAATGGCACACAAAAAAGGCGGCGGCACCACGCGCAATGGCCGTGACTCAGAGTCGAAACGCTTAGGCGTTAAAGTTTACGGCGGCCAGACTATCAATGCTGGCGGTATTATTGTTCGTCAACGCGGCACACGTGTTCACCCAGGTGAAAACGTCGGCATCGGCAAAGATCACACTTTGTTCGCGCTGGTTAACGGTAAAGTACAGTTCGCTGTTAAAGGTGCTTCCAAGCATCAGTACGCAATTGTTGTTGCAGCTTAAGTTTTGAAGTAATTCAGGCTAAGGCGCAAGCCAGTATGATAAAAAGGCTCTGCCATTGGTAGAGCCTTTTTAGTTTCAAGAAATCCTGTATAAATCGGTTGTTCCATCTGGGTAGCAAAGATTTATACAAGCTTTTTTAGGTGGTAAAAATGAAATTTATTGACGAAGCCAGAATTGAAGTGATCGCCGGCGATGGTGGCAATGGAGTTGCCTCTTTCTGCCGTGAAAAATTCCGTCCATTCGGTGGTCCCGACGGTGGTGACGGAGGTCGTGGCGGTAGTATCTGGGCGGTTGCTGATCGTAATATCAACACTCTGGTTGATTATCGCTATTCAAAACTGCACAAGGCAAAAGATGGTGAAAATGGCCGGGGTGCGGATTGCTACGGTAAGGGGGCTGATGATATTTTCCTGCGTATGCCGGTGGGAACCGTCATTTCAGACCGCAATACAGACGAAGTGATCGCTGACTTGACCGAGCATGGTCAGCAGGTAGAGTTGGTCAAAGGTGGCGAAGGCGGATGGGGCAATATCCATTTCAAAACCTCAACCAATCGCGCTCCGCGTCAGCGCACCGAAGGTAAAGAGGGCGAGCGGCGTGAGTTACGTCTTGAATTGAAAGTGCTGGCTGACGTTGGTTTGCTTGGATTGCCGAATGCGGGTAAATCCACATTCATCACCGCCGTATCCAATGCACGTCCTAAGATTGCAGATTATCCGTTCACGACTCTGCATCCGAATCTGGGTATGGTGCGTGTCAGTCATGAAAAGAGTTTTGTGATTGCCGATATTCCGGGCCTGATCGAAGGTGCTGCGGACGGCGTCGGACTGGGAGTGCAATTTCTGAAGCATCTGCAGCGTACCGGTCTTTTGCTGCATATTGTTGATCTGGCACCGTTTGATGATAACGTTGATCCTGTGAAGGATGCGAAAGCTCTGATCAAAGAGTTGCGTAAATATGATGAGAGTTTGTATAACAAGCCACGCTGGCTGGTATTGAATAAGCTCGATGTTCTCAGCGAAGAAGAGCGCAAGAAAAAAGTCAAAGACTTTGTCAAACGTTTCGGCTGGAAAGGGCCTGTCTTTGAAATTTCTGCACTGAACCGCGAAGGTTGCGAAGATCTGGTGATGGCGATTTACAAAGATATCGAAGAGAAGCGTACACAGGAACAGCGTTCGCAAGAGACGAAGATGAAGGAAGAGGCGCAGGGGATTTTATCTATTGATCCTGATGATCCTCGCTTTAAAGTCTGGGACGAGTAATCAAAAAAGCCTGAATTTCAGGCTTTTTTTTCGCCTGCTACTTTGTCAGGCATAGGGAAATGGATTCCTGATTCATATTGAAATAATATCTTTGCAGGATATTGGTATGAAAAGAAAAGCGAAGTCTGAATTAAATTTAGTTTAATCCTGCCAACTCCACATAAAGTATAATTTAAGACTTTCCCTCCCATTGATGGTGGTTTTATTCTTTATGCATTCTGTGATCCGGCAAGCCAAACGGCTGATAATCAAAGTAGGCTCTTCGCTAGTAACAAATGACGGCAAAGGTATCGACAAGGTCGCGATAGAACGGTGGGCTGTGCAGATCGCCGCATTGCGGCAAATGGGAAAGGAAGTGGTTCTGGTCAGCTCTGGCGCAATTGCAGAGGGGCGGCAGCGGCTGGGTTTTGAAAAGCGGCCGACCGGAATACATGAGCTGCAGGCCTGCGCCGCTGTTGGTCAGATGGGGCTGGCACAGATATATGAAAGCAGCTTTCGCGCGCACAACATCGGTACGGCGCAGATTTTACTGACGCACGCGGATCTGGCTGATCGCGAACGTTACCTGAATGCCCGCTCCACCTTATTTACCTTGTTGCATTTCGGTGTCGTTCCTATCATCAATGAAAATGACACGGTGGTCACCGACGAGATCAAGTTTGGCGATAACGATACTCTGGGAGCACTGGTTGCCAATCTGATCGAAGCCGACGCCTTGATTATTCTGACTGATCAGAAAGGTTTGTATACTGCAGACCCACGAAAAAATCCCGACGCAACATTTGTCCATGAGGCGAAAGCTGGGGATTTAACACTGGAGGCGATGGCTGGAGGTGCCGGTTCCAACGTTGGTAGCGGTGGCATGTTGACAAAAATTCTGGCTGCCAAGCGTGCAGCGAGCTCCGGGGCGCATACCGTGATCGCTTGGGGGCGTGAAGAGAATGTGCTGGTACGGCTGGCGAACGGCGAAGCCATCGGTACGCAACTGGTTTCCGACATGGCACCGATTGCCGCACGCAAACAATGGTTGGCGGATCACTTGCAAACTGCAGGCACCCTTGTCCTTGATGCTGGTGCTGTGCAGAAGTTGACGCAGGATGGTAAATCTTTGTTACCGATAGGCGTACTGGACGTCATTGGTGAATTTGGCCGCGGCGAAGTCGTTACTTGCGTAGATGAAGCAGGGCTGGTGATTGCGAGAGGCTTGTCAAACTATGCGAGTGCAGACGCAAGAAGGATCAAGCGCCATCCTTCATCTGAAATTGCTGCCATTCTTGGTTTTGTTGAAGAGCAGGAGCTGATACATCGGGATAATCTGGTTGTGCTGTAAAAAAAGGTGCCTGAGCACCTTTTTTTGTATGGCATACGGGATTGTCTAGCGATTAAAAGGTGAGCGTTTTCCGTTTAAGCGATCGACCAGCGTTGCTGCTTTTCCGCCCATGGTGTTGCCATCACAAAAATACTCCGTATATAAAACATGATGCTGCTTATTCGCGCCGGCGTTTGAAATTCTGTCCCATTCTTTACGGCGGGATGCTGACCAACTGCCATCACTGCGGCCAAATGCGTACAGTTTCCTTTCGTAACTTTCGCAACGAATCGCTTCATAACTGACATTTTTGGCACCGCTGTTGCTCGTTGCCACCAGGGTATAACGTACGGAGCCATCTTTTTCGACAGAAACTGATTGCTTATCGATAGCAAAAGTCTGTGTGCCGCTGTTATAAAAAGGCAGCAGATTTTCTGATTTTGGTGCGGCGGGTAATTGCAGGGCAACTTCCTGTTTTTCCTTATTCGCGTCATCGTCTTCCAGCTCTGTTGCGTATGTCAGCGGCAGATGCAGACTGGCTGCGATCAGCAGCAGACCAGACCAGCTTTTGGCAGAACGGTATGGATAGTCATTTGCCATAAATTATTTTGATTCTTCCTGTTCAGGTTTACCGGGCTCAATCAATTTTTCCTTCGCCTTCTGCAGCTGTCGCTGCGAGCGCTGGCGCTGGGCTCCGGGGTGATCATTTCTGTGCAGATAACGGGATAATTCCTGTAATGCCAGTTGATAAACGCCGCGTTTAAATTCAATCACCACGTCCAGCGGCACCCAGTATTCATGCCAGCGCCAGGCATCGAATTCAGGGTGGTTGCTGGCACGCAGGTTGATATCGCAATCGCGGCCGACCATGCGCAGCAAAAACCAGATTTGCTTTTGCCCACGGTAATGCCCGCGAATTTCACGTTTGATAAAATGATCCGGCACCTCATAACGGAGCCAGTCGCGGGTGCGGCCGATAATTTTGACGTGCTCTCGCAACAGGCCTGTTTCTTCTTCCAGCTCGCGAAACATTGCCTGTTCAGGAGATTCACCATATTTAATGCCACCTTGCGGGAATTGCCACGAGTGTTCGCGCACACGTTTTCCCCACCAGACTTGATTGTTGGCGTTAAGCAAAATTATGCCAACGTTAGGGCGGAAGCCTTCACGATCGAGCATGTCTAACCTCAAAACTTTCTGTGGCTACACGGCTTGTCCCTGCAATTGAAAGCGTCGGTTACGTCAAAAAGCGAGCCCATTTCATTCCGGGCAGCAGCCAGTCTGGCGAACAAAACGCGGTTTCCTTCATCAAATATGCAAAGAGTGGGCGCATTAGCCAGCTAATCCTTTAAAATTGAGTTGATTATAACCTTCCATTTAAAAAGAATCACTGTCATGCGAGCTACCCGATTTTTTATTTCCACACTTAAAGAAGCCCCTGCCGATGCTGAGATCGTCAGCCATAAACTGATGATGCGTGCCGGCATGATTAAACGTCTGGGATCCGGCATTTACAACTACATGCCTATGGGCTTGCGTGTGATTCGTAAAGTCGAAAATATCGTCCGCGAAGAGATGAATCGCGCCGGTGCGATTGAAATGCTGATGCCGGTCGTGCAGCCTGCGGAACTCTGGCAGGAAACCGGTCGCTGGGACAAAATGGGCCCGGAACTGATGCGCGTCAAAGACCGTCACGGCCGCGATTACATCATTCAGCCTACGTCGGAAGAGGCGATTACCGATGTTGTGCGTTCTGATATCCGTTCGTACCGTCAGTTGCCTGTGAATTTTTATCACATTCAGACCAAATTCCGCGATGAGCGCCGTCCGCGTTTCGGTCTGATGCGTGGTCGTGAATTTACGATGAAAGATGCGTACTCTTTTGATCGCGACGTTGAAGGTCTGAAGAAATCGTATCAGATCATGTTTGACGCTTACACCCGGATTTTCCAGCGCTTTGGCCTGCAATTCCGCGCGGTCGCCGCAGATAACGGCGCGATTGGTGGCTCTGGCTCGCATGAGTTCCACGTGATTGCAGAAACCGGTGAAGACGCGCTGGTGTATTGCCCGACATCGGATTACGCGGCCAATATGGAAGCGGCCGAGGCGGTGGCATTGTCAGCAACCCGTCCTGCCGCGAGTGCAACGCTGACGAAAACAGCGACACCCGGCAAAGCCAAGTGCGAGGACGTTGCTGCATTCCTGAACATTCCTTTGCAAAGCACCGTTAAATCGATCGTGCTCGCGGTGGATGATGAAGAAAAAGGTGAAGCTGGCAAACAAATCTGGCTGCTGCTGCTGCGCGGTGATCACGAATTGAATGAAGTGAAGGCCAACAAAATACCCGGTCTGGCGAATTACCGTTTTGCTACCGAAGCGGAAATCGTCGAATGGTTCGGCACAATGCCAGGTTACCTCGGTCCTATCAATACTAAAAAGCCTGTCCACGTCGTCGCCGATCGCACGGTGGCCAATATGGCCGATTTTGTTTGCGGCGCGAATGAGGCCGATTTCCATTTCACCGGTGCGAACTGGGGACGTGATTTGCCAGAACCGCTGGTGATGGATATCCGTAACGTGGTCGATGGTGATCCTTCCCCCGATGGTAAAGGCGTGCTGGCGATCCAACGTGGGATTGAGGTCGGCCATGTATTCCAGCTTGGTACCCGCTATTCGCAAGATATGAAAGCGACCTTCCTCGACGAAAACGGCAAACCACAATTACTGCAGATGGGTTGCTACGGTATTGGCGTAACCCGTATTCTCGGCGCGGCGATAGAACAGAATTTCGACGAAAAAGGCATCATCTGGCCAACAGCGCTGGCTCCGTTTGAAGTGGTGATCTGCCCTATGGGTATGGATCGCAGCGAGGCGGTCAAAGCGGAAACCGAAAAGCTCTACACGGCGATGCTGGAGGCTGGTATCGATGTAATTCTGGATGATCGCGGTGAACGCCCGGGTGCGATGTTTGCTGACTGGGAGTTGATCGGTGTGCCGCATCGTGTGGTGATTGGTGACCGTGGTCTGAAAGAAGGCAAACTCGAATACGTCGGTCGCCGCGATACTGAAGCGACTAACGTTCCGGTTGCTGAGATGCTGGCTTTTGTGCAGAGCAAGCTGATTGCGGCTTAAAGCGTCTAAATATACTGGGGGGAGTATCTTAAAACTCCCTTTTGTTTATTCAGACGATAGGCATGAAATGACAGATACTCCCCCTAATTCTTCATTTTTAAGAAGTTGAAAGCGATTTTGCTGTTATCCCGATGGATCATTCTGCTGCTCAGTGTATGGGCAGCATTGTTGTACGCCATGCCTGCGCAAGCCGGTAATCAGAAAGAAGAAGCTCTGGCGGATTCGGTCCGGTTGGCTTTGTCGAAAGCGATTTCTGATCCGCGCCCGCCCAAACCGAGCTTTAATACAATAGAAGAGCGCATCAGCTATCTGCACTGGTTGGGCGAAATGTCGTCACGTCTCAAAAAGCGGATACCTGATTATCAGACGCGCATCGAGTTGCTGGAAACGATATGGTATGAATCCAAACGTGCCGGGCTGGACCCGGCGCTGGTCATGGGCCTGATGCAGGTAGAATCGGCATTCCGTAAATATGCGACCTCGGTGGTCGGCGCACGCGGTTATATGCAGGTGATGCCGTTCTGGGCGCGCAGCATCGGTGATGGTGACGCGACCAAGTTATTTCACATGCAGACCAATCTGCGCTATGGCTGCTCTATCCTGCGCTTGTATATGGATATGGAAAAGGGCGATTTGTACATGGCGCTGGGGCGTTATAACGGTAGCCGTGGTAAGCCGGAATACCCGAATGCCGTACTGGCAAACTGGAAGAACTGGGAATATAAAAAATAGTTCAGAGCGTTTCTGAGCTCTGCACTCAGGAAAGAGCTGCAGAAAACAAAAATGCCCGCGCGATGCGGGCATTTTTGTTTGGGATGGGACATTATCTTCCCATAAAGTTTCCCAACGCAACTGCGGTTGCTGTTCCTGATGAATCAGGACAGGTGACCGGAAATGAGTTTTGTCATTTCAAACATGGAGACTTGTGCTTTACCACCGAACACGGCTTTCAGCTTGTCATCTGCATTGATGTTGCGTTTGTTAGCAGCGTCTTGCAGGTTATGCTTCTTGATGTATTCCCATACTTTTTTCGTCACTTCAGTACGTGGAATCGGTGCGGCACCGATCACTGCTGCGAGTGTTGGGGAAATTGTCATTGGCTTCATGAACGCTGCGTTTGGCTTACGTTCTGCTGCAGGTTTTGCTGCTGCCTTTTTTGGTGCTGCAGCTGTTTTCGCTGCCGGTTTTTTTGCTGCTGTTGCCATAAATAGCCTCCTTCACAATTTTGTGGACGGAGCTTTGATCGTTTTGAAAAGCTCCTGCATTGCGTCACTTCACGCATCGCCCATAGTGGTGCGGTTTCCACGGTGATGCAAGTGTTTTTTGTGCGTTTTTTAAGAAAAAATGCAGGAAATGCCGCTTCGTTGGATTTCTAACCAAAAAAAAGCCGTATCAGCAGGTTTTTACCTCTGATACGGCCATTTTTACTCGAGTACTGAGTGCCTGAAAATCAGCGTTTTCCCGGCATCATGCTCTTCATTCCGCGCAGCATTTTCATCATGCCGCCACCGCGTAATTTTTTCATCATAGACTGCATTTGTTCGAATTGCGCGAGCATACGATTGACTTCTTGTATCTGCACACCGGCACCGGCGGCAATGCGGCGTTTGCGTGAGGCTTTAATCAGTTCCGGTTTCGCGCGTTCGAGTGGTGTCATGGAATTGATAATGCCTTCCATGCGGCGCACGGATTTTTCCGCCTGATCCATATTCGCACCGGCGGCAGCCTGTTGCATTTGTGCGGGCAATTTATCCATCAGTCCTGACAGCCCGCCCATATTCTTCATTTGCGAAATTTGCATTTTGAAGTCGTTCATGTCGAACTTGCCGCCGTCTTTGATTTTATGCGCGAGATTTTGTGCCGCGGCGACGTCCATGCCTTTTTGCGCTGATTCGACCAGCGCCAGAATGTCGCCCATACCGAGCACGCGGCTGGCCATACGGGTCGCATCAAAAGCTTCCAGACCATCCAGTTTTTCTGCGACGCCGACAAATTTAATCGGCTTACCCGTGACGTAACGAACCGACAAAGCCGCACCACCGCGCGAATCACCGTCGAGCTTGGTCAGCACGACACCCGTCAGAGGCAGAGCATCATTAAATGCCTTGGCAGTATTGACCGCATCCTGCCCCAGCATCGCGTCAACGACAAATAAGGTTTCGATAGGCTGAACGGCAGCGTGCACGGCAGCGATTTCCTGCATCATCGCTTCATCAATACCAAGACGACCGGCGGTATCGACGATCAGCACATCGTGGTAATGTTTTTTTGCGTAATCGAGAGCGGCTAAGGCGATATCGACTGGTTTCTGATCCGGTGTGGACGGGAAAAAATCCGCTCCGACTTGCGCGGTCACGGTTTGCAGCTGGCCGATCGCGGCCGGACGATAAACGTCGGCAGAAACCGTCAGCACTTTTTTCTTTTTCTGTTCCCGCAGATATTTGGCGAGCTTACCGACGGTCGTTGTTTTACCAGCACCCTGCAAACCCGCCATCAGAATAATCGCCGGTGGCTGGCAGGCGAAGCTGAGTTGCGAGGCTTCTTCGCCAAGATCAGCGCCCATTAATACAGCGAGTTCTTTCTGAACGATACCGACTAATGCCTGACCGGGAGTCAGTGAAGAGATTACTTCTTCGCCCATCGCTTTTTCTTTGACGCGGGCGATCAGTTCGCGGACTGCAGGCAAGGCAACGTCCGCTTCTAACAACGCCATGCGTACTTCGCGCAGCATATCGGCTGTGTTGGATTCGGTCAGTCTGGCTTCGCCGCGCATAGTCTTCACGACTTTGGCGAGGCGCTGGGTAAGGTTATCAAGCATAGCGAACGAGTAGAATTTCTTGGGTAAAAAGCAATTTGAAAGCGATTGCCCGGTGACGGTCAGTCGCCCGGAGCAAAACAATCCGCCATTTTACCCGATCACTGCATCCTCTCTGCGAATTCACAGAAATACCTGTGGCTCAAATGCAGACGTTGCATAAAATCCGCCTTCCTTGCCGGATACAGGCTGCATGCCGGAAAAAAGGAAGCGAACGAAGCCTTGATGTCCGTGCTGTTGCTGTGTGTGCGGCAGACGATCGTCGCGCTGACGGGGTGCAGTCTCGCCTTTCTGAGAATACGCTGCAAGACAAACTGAAAAAATATCAGCTGAATTCATAACGATCAGTCTGCACTGACGTTGTCATCCGCAAAAAACGTGTGCCCGACGTCGTTAACTAAGTTGCTGATACAGGCTGGTGATTTTATCCATCTGCTCCAGAATTCTGTCACTGCTGGTGGCCACGTTGGTGGCTGACTGATGCTGTGTTTTACTATCATCCGCTTGTTGCAGCGCATGATCGAAAAATAACCATTGTTGCTGCGCCAGTTCTAGCTCATCTCTGATTTTTGCGGTGTTGACAGGTGCGTTTTTCAGGGCACTCTGGGCAGCAATGAATTCTTTGCGTGCGTTGCTGAGCAGACTGCCGGTATCCGCCGGTGCAATATTCCATTGCCGGCCCAGATACAGCTTCGCCATCTTTTGCGACAACATCCTCTGCCGGCCAGCCAGATTCACCCATTTTCCACTACTGTTACCGGCGATTTTTTCCAGTTGCAGGGTGCTGTCATCTGCGAGCTGCATCAGTTTGTCACTCGAAACCAGAATACTTTTTCCATCGGCTTTGTTGGGGGCTTTCCCGACAAGCAGCTGTTTGTAATCGAGCCATATTTTTTCGGCTTCGCTCAGGCGCGATTTGATGTCGGGATTCGGCGCGAAGGTCCGTAACTCCACCAGCTGGAGATCAAATACGGATAAGGACTGATCCAGAATTTTTCTGGCGTGTTCGGTATCGATATCCATGCCTAACTGCAGATAGGCTTTCGCCAGCCGCTGTGCCAACATGCGCTGTCGCCCGGCTTTATTGATCGCGTCACTGAGATTGCTCACTTGTGCTGACGCCGGCAGTATCACCCAGCTGCTGAGGACCAGGCTGGTGAAGATAAAGGTTCTGCGTTTCATGATTTGCTCTCTGGAATGATCCTGAGCATGCTAAGAGTTGTGCGAACAGGCGTCTATTCGTCATTGGAACTAGGCGCGGCAAGGCAAATGCAGGATATGTGGGGACTTCCGGCCTGTTCAGATACTCCGGGGAGTATCTGAACAGGCCTTTTATTGATGCCGACAATAAGGCTTTTTGCGAAAAAAGAGGGGGGAGTATCTGGTAATGCGACGCCGGACATGTAGCCTGAGATGCAGCATGTCCGGCATCAGGGGACGGCGGCGACGAGCTAACGTATGTTAGCTCGCCTAGCGGCAGGTTTTACCACATCAGTGGTAACGCAACGAAACTGCAGAGCATGATCCAGACGATGCCACCAAAAGAGAAAATTTTGTAGCCCATGACCTGTGCATCAACGGTATCTTCTAATTTCAAAATCGCATACAGGCCGTGATACAGCACGCTGGCAGCCAATAGAAGCCCCATGACCACGCAGGCGATCACCAGCCACAGATCACCGGATAATAAACCAAGGCTGGACAACCACATCGGCACGGCGGTAATGCTGGCCAGCAGAAATCCATCCTGAAAGTCGATCGTCACCTGATGATCTTCCGCCAGCTTACGGATCAGCCAGCCCATCAGCGGTACGGTCAGTAATTCCATGGCAAAGAACACGACAGCTACATCCAGCCAGCGCAGATAAGGTGCATTAACCCAGTACAGGGCAGCATGATGACTGCCTGCGTACAGCAGTGCCAGCGGAGGGATCAGTGAACATGGCAGTACCAGCAACAAAAAACTGCTGACAACAGAAGGGTGAATTTTCTTTACCGTATCCCAGCCGCCATGAAATGAAAATGGCATTTTTCCCAGATTCAGCAGATTCATAATGTCTCGTCCTTATCTTTATTGTGCTTTGATGGATGTCGGTGTCAGTCTGGCTGCTCACCAATCAGTTAACTCGTGCAGCGGGCGTTCGCTAAGGGGAAGCTTGTTGCACAGAATTGATATCAATGTATGAAATAAGCAGAGAAAGTCAAGGAAACGACAGGCGATGCTGCATGAAGGACCGGTCTTCGCGGGTCATCGCCGGTAATCCTGCATAACAATAAAAAAAGCCACGCGATCAGCGTGGCTTTTGATAAGAAGCAAGGCGAATTATTCTGCGCCCATTTCCTTAATCAGTTTGTCGGCTTTATCGACATGCTTCATTTGCCACAGCATGTAGCGCAGATCGACCTGGATAGAACGGGTATTAGCTTTGTTGTAATCCCAGTCAGAGATGATGGAGTCGAGTGTACCGTCAAAGGCCAAACCGATGAATTCACCTTTCGCATTCAGCGCAGCAGAACCGGAGTTACCGCCAGTGATATCGAGCGTTGCCAGATACGCGAGCGGTACTGCTTTAAGCTTAGGATCAACATATTTTCCAAAGTCTTTGGCTTTGATTGCCGCCAGTTGTGCCGCAGGGGCATTGAACTCGCCTTTGCCTGTGGCTTTTGGCGGGATGCCGTTGACGGTCGTGAATGCAGACCATGCCAGACCATCGGCTGTGCCGTGATCGCGTCCAGCCACTTTACCGAACGTGACACGCAATGTGCTGTTCGCATCAGGATAAACCGCTTGTCCTTTGCTCTTCATAAAGGCAATTTTTGCTTTCATGTAGTTGGCATAGGCTTGCTGGATTTTACCTGCCAGTTCTTCGTCTTCCGCTTCGCGTTTCAGACCGCCTTCATACATTGCTACCGCTGCTTTGATGAAGCTGTCGTTGCTGGCTTTGAAGTCTTCAGGCTTGGCGCTCAGCCATGCTGCACGTGTCGCTTTATCGCCCAGTTTGCTGCCGGCATACAAGTTATCCAGCAAGGCTTTCAGGTCAGCTTCGCTCATGCCGTCTTTGATGCCAATCGCCGCATCGAAGTTGGCGCTGCGCTGATCTTTTGGCAGTGCAGCATATTGGCTCAGACTGTTCAGTACCAGCGCTTTATCGACCTTCTCGACATAGTTGCGCTCAACTGCTTCCACACCTGCTTTAAAGCGTGGCAGGTCGCGGACCTGATAGCCGGCTTTACGCTCAGCATCCGGTTTCGTCGTTTCATTTGCCAGGCGATACAGACTGCGGGCAGTGCTCAGCAGACGCGGATATGAACGCTCGAGGAAAAACTCACGTTTGCCTTGCGCGTCGCGCTGAGCGATCAGTTTTTCAACATTCGCAATATCGCTGGAAAATTCTTTTGCGCGGGCGGGATTGCTGTTGACCCATGCCTTCAGCTCTTCATGTTCTTTGGTTTTGCGCGCAAGGAAATCGCTGCCAGCATAACTGTCGAGCATGCCCTGACGGTTTTTGTAGTAGTTGTTGATACCGGCAACCTGGCTCGCATATTTCAGTTTAGCGTCAGGATCATCGGCAGTTTCTTTAGCGATGATCGCGAGGGACTCACCGGAAGCTTTGACGAATGCAGGGTAGCTCCAGTCGAATGTATACGCGACTTCAGATGGCAGACGGTGACGGTTGGTGCGGCCAGGGTAGCCCAGTACCATGACGAAATCGCCTTCAGACAAGCCGTCTTTTGCCAGTTTCAGATAATGTTTAGGAACGTAAGGAACGTTATCCTTGCTGTAGTCAGCGGCTTTACCATCCTTGCTGACATATGCGCGGTAGAAGCCGTAGTCGCCGGTGTGGCGTGGCCACATCCAGTTATCGGTGTCGCCACCGAATTTGCCCACGCCTTCGGCAGGTGCGTGTACCAGACGGACGTCGCGGATTTCCATCTGTTTGATCATGTAAAACTCAAGACCGCCATAGTAAGGATAGACGTTGCAACGATGACCGGCATCTTTCTCACATTCGGCTACCAGCGCTTTGGAGTTTTTTTCTATCGCGTCAACGCGCTTTTTGCCTTCCAGTTTCGCAACATCTTTGCTGATGATTTTGTCAGAAACGTTGGTCACTTCTTTGGTGACAAAAATACGTGAACCTGGTGCTGCCGGCAATTCTTCTTCCAGCGTATTGGCAAGGAAGCCGTTTGCGAGAAGATTCCGTTCAGGTTTGGAGTTGTAAGCCACGCTGCCGTAGACGCAATGATGGTTGGTCGCCACCAGACCTTGCGGCGAAACGAAAGAAGCTGAACAACCACCAAGGCTGACGATGGCGCCCATAGGGAATTCTGTCAGTTTGGTTAAGCTTGCCGGATCCAGTTTTAAACCGGCGGCTTTCAGCTCTTTGGCTACTTGTGGCAACTGCTGTGGCATCCACATGCCTTCGTCAGCATAGGCGACTGAGGCGGTGCTCAGAACAGCCAGCGTAATGAGTGTTTTTTTCATGGTTTTATTATCGAAAGGTAAGAAAACGAAGTGAGTCTATCCCTTGGCTCAGTATAGAAATACTGGACGCAGAGAGTTTAGTTGCAAAAAAATCTGAAAAGTTCAAAAAAAGCGCATTCTTGTCATTAATTCTGATGTACTCAAGAGTTGCGGGATTTTTCAGCCCTGTCAGTTTCCTTGGATCTCAATTGCAACCGTGGTGACAGCGAACGTCAATTTTTAGGGCGACATGGTGTAAACTTAGCCGATGCATATTTATTTATCTTTTCTGGTGGTCGCTCTCTATCTGGCCGCTGCGTTCATTCCCTTCCGGCAACGCATTCTGGGTGCGGGGATCAGCGTCCTTGCCTGGTTGCTGCATGCCGTCTCATTATGGCTGGCCGTGTTCGCGGATGATGCTTTGCGTATCGGTTTTGCGACGATGTTATCAGCGGCGCTCTGGGTGACTGTTTCTGTGTACCTGATAGAAAATCGTAATTTTTCACTCGATGGCTTGAAATTTTTATTATTTCCGCCTGCTGCAGGATTTTCTGTCTTACCCGCCTTCTTCCCCGGGGCGATGATTGCATTGGCAGGCAAAACGGCCATGTTCCCGTGGCATGTCAGCATTGCCTTACTGGCCTACAGCACAATGACGATTGCGGCGTTTCATGCCGCGATCATGAGCCTGCAGGATCAGCATTTACATAAATTGCGTTCGCAGGCTTTGCGGCCATGGCTGAGTGCGGCAATTGATAAGCTGCCGGCCTTGCTGACGATGGAAAAGGTGTTGTTCCGGTTGATTTCCGTGGGATTTGTATTGCTGAGTCTGACCGTATTGTCCGGCATTGTATTTTCTGAGCAAGTGCTTGGTGTGGCATTCAAATGGGATCATAAAACCATCCTTTCTCTGTTGTCATGGTTGCTGTTTGCCATCTTGCTGGTGGGGCGCCGGTGGCGCGGCTGGCGTGGAAAAACGGTGTTGAATTTCACTTTGTCCGGTTTCCTGACTTTGCTGCTGGCATATGTCGGCAGTCGTTTCGTGCTGGAAGTGGTGTTGCACAGGAGTCTGGTATGAAATTGCTGATGTGGCTGGTGTTGGCAGTGTTGGTGATTCTGGCAATCCGTAAAAAAGCCAGACCTTTGATGCAGGACAGCATACGCAGCCGGGATGCGGAGACGACATCCGGCGCTGCATTCGACCGGTCGGCAACATCAGCGCAGGCAACAGAAACCATGGTTTGCTGTGCGCATTGCCAGATTTATTTACCTGCCTCTGAAGCCGTGATCCGAGGACAGCAAATTTATTGTTCATCAGCGCACGCTGATTTACATTAAATCAGAAAATCTGCTGAATTCATGACAGCGACTTTTTCTGTTTTTCCTGAACCGACCCCTTCCTTCTGGCGGTCTCTGCAAACCCTGAATATTTCCAGGGTGATTATTGCCATTAGTCTTTTGTTGTTGCTCAATTTACGCAGCACTAAAGATATCTGGGTATTTTCCCATGTGTTTGCCGTTGATATATGTATCGCCTATCTGCTTTCCAGCATAGGTTTTACGATACTCAAGGTTGTGCATACGCGGCATTTCATCCTGCAACTGCTGTCGCAGATTACGCTGGACATCATCATCATTTCTTTGCTTTATCTCGGTTCCGGTGGTGGTCGCGGTGGTTTCAATATCTTGTTTTTGTTTCCTCTTGCAGGCGTTTCAATTCTGGCGCCTTTATTGTGGGCATTCTTTTTTTGCTCAATCGTCAGCTTGTTACTGTTGACGGAGGGGGTCTACCGTTCACTCGAGTTCAGTGACGGCAGCCAGGTTTCTCAGGCGGGTTTGTTCGGGGCCTCTTATTTTGCTGTTGTGTATGTGGTGAATCGCCTGGCGAGTAATCTTATCCGCCAGGAACAACTGGCCGCATTGAGAGGCAATGAGTTGATCATGCAGCAGGCGATTAATCGCCTGGTAATCGCCGATATGGATGACGGTATTCTGGTACTGGATCATTCCGGGCGTATGTTTGAAATGAATCCGGCCGCTGAACGTATGCTCGGAGGAAATCTGCGCAAGGACATGACAGGAGTCCGACTGGCCGACGTTATCGCTTTGCGCCCTTTGGTGGAAACACTCGCGGATATTCAGAGCAGAAACGCCGGTAAGACACACAGAGAGCTGGAAGATGAAATTTCGTTTGTTTCTATTCCGTGTCACCTCGATGAAAGCAAAGTGGGTACGTCTGGCACAGCAGTGCCGCGCGCAGGTTTTGAGCACAGTAGTTTTGGCGTCAGATCGGAACGGCCTCATTTTGTCACGCATCTGAAATTGCGGATGATTATCGTCAAAGAAGCAAATGAAACGGGGTTACAAGCGTCAGCGAATGATTACACCGTGATTTTTATGCAGGATGTATCGGATATTGAAAATCACGCACAACAATTGAAACTGGCGTCGATGGGACGTCTGACCGCCAGCATTGCGCATGAAGTCAGAAATCCCTTGTCATCGATTTCGTATGCGGCTTCTTTACTGAATGAGGATATTGCTCACATAGAAGATAATAAAGAGCAGGCTAAACGGCTGCTGAAAATTGTGGATGATAACGTAGGTCGCTTAAATCAGTTGATCGAGGATATTCTGAAGCTCTCACGTAAAGCACGCAATGATGTCGAACCGTACTTTCTGATGCCGCTGGTGAGTCGCTGCGTGCAGGATTTCATTGAAATAAAAAAAGTAGCTCCAGATCTGATTACCGTAGATCAGGCTGTTGATTTTAAAGTCAGTTTTGATCCTGGTCATCTGACAGAAATTATTTCTAACTTATTATCGAATGCGGTCCGGTACGCCAGTGGTATTCCCGGCAGTATTCGTCTTTACGCGATGATGAATCCTGGTGGTCGTCAGGAATTACATATTCAGGATGATGGCCCCGCAATCAGTTTTGAAGTCCGCGCACATTTATTTGAACCGTTTTACACGACTTCCCGTATGGGAACCGGGCTGGGATTGTATATGGCGCGTGAGCTCTGCCTGAATAACAAAGCCTTGCTCGATTATGAATATCGTGTCGATCACAGTGCTGCTGAAGACAGCGAGCCCAGCGGCCGTTTCGTGATTAATTTCTCTGGATTAAACACATGAGCAACATTACCGGCACCACTTGTCCACGCATTCTGGTTGTTGATGATGAAGCGCATTTGCGGGAATTGTTAGAGATTACCCTGATTAAAATGGGGCTGGATGTTGATAGCGCTGAAAATCTGCATATCGCCAGAAGTCTGCTGCAAAAAAACAGTTACTCGCTGGTGCTGACGGATATGCGTTTACCTGACGGTTCGGGTATGGAACTGGTTGAAGAAGTCAATCTTCATTATAAAAACACCCCGATTGCCGTCATCACTGCTTTCGGCAGTACCGATAATGCGGTGATAGCCTTGAAGGCGGGAGCATTTGATTATGTCTCCAAGCCTGTGGCGCTGGATCATTTACGCAAGCTGGTGCGCTCGGCGCTGGAGGTGAATCTGAGCAATGCGGAACCAGAGGTGATGTCGCATGTATCAGAGCAGGGGCCGGTCTCTTTTCTGATTGGCTCTTCATCCGGTATGCAGGAGGTGCGTGCGCAAATTGCCCGTCTGGCACGTAGCATGGCACCGGTTATCATTACCGGAGAATCCGGCAGCGGTAAAGAGCTGGCAGCGCGTGAGATCCACATATCGAGTTCACGAGCCGGTAAGCCATTCATCGCAGTCAATTGCGGTGCGATTCCCGAAACGCTGATGGAAGCGGAATTTTTTGGCTACCGCAAGGGGGCTTTTACCGGCGCGGCCGATGATCGTGAAGGATTTTTTCAGGCGGCGAATGGCGGCACGCTGATGCTTGACGAAGTCGCCGATTTACCGCTGGCGATGCAGGTGAAGTTGTTGAGGGCAATACAGGAGCGCCGTATCCGTAAAGTCGGCGCGACGCTGGAGGAGTCCGTGGACGTCAGAATTATCAGCGCAACTCATCAGAATCTGAGTAACTGCGTTAATGAAGGACGATTCCGGCAGGATTTGTATTACCGCTTAAACGTCATTGAGCTGCACTTGCCGCCGTTGCGTGAGCGGCTTGAAGACATTGCTGATTTATCTCTGGCGATATTGGGTAAGCTCGCTGGTGGTCAGGTCACGTTATCGCCGGCCGCATTGCAAGCCTTGTGTACGTATGACTTCCCCGGCAATGTCCGCGAACTGGAAAACATTCTGGAGCGTGCTCTTGCTTTTGCCAATGATGGCTGTATTCAGGTGGCCGACCTCGCTTTACGTCATCATAAAAAATCAGTAACTGAACCGGTTACTGGTGAGACTGGCCATTCTGAACGCGTGATTAGCGACATCGTTCCTGCGCAAGACGACAACGTTTTTTTACCGCCGTTACTTCCTTGTTCTTTGCCAGAATATCTGGAAAGAATTGAACGTGAAATGATAATAAGGGCGCTGGAGCAGACCAGGCACAACCGGACGCAGGCTGCCGAGTTGCTCGGCGTCAGCTTCAGGCAGCTACGTTACCAGATACAGAAACTGAAAATCCAGGATTAATTTTCCGCATACTGATTCTGCGCTGGATTGTTGTTTCGTGGGGGAAGTCGCGCATGCGTTTCCCCCGGATTTTGCTTCTGCCTTTTAATCGGATCCTGCTTCTTTTGTCTGATCCTGCCGATGAAAAACAGACAAATAAATATCCTGTTCTCAGTGTGGCTATTTTCCGTTAGTACTCACTTACCCAGTTTGCTGCAGTTTTCTGATCATCTGCGAAAGTCAATCGCCTGCACAAAAAAATTTACTGAAAAATGAACAGATAAAGCGGTTGCGCACCTTAGCATCGGGCACTAGAATTAGGGCTATAAATTATTTGTGCACTATATATAGTAGTTTTTCTTGTTTTGCCTTTCTTGCTTCACCTTCCCCGATTTAGCAGCAATTGATTTGAAAATGAAGAAATAACACGGCCTTTTTCCGTGTAAAAGCTAGTTTGTAATAAGGCGCAACATTCAGTTAACCCGAGCGTGGTCATGATCTGACTGAGATCATGAAGCGACTCACGATATCACCGACTCTGGAGGTTCAATGCACTCTTCAATGGAAACATCAACGCCATCTCATTCCGACCTAAGCTCTGTAGGCGCTAACGCCGTTCAGACAGGAGCCAGCACCGGATACAGCGAGCACAGGGTCATTCGCCGGAATGGTGCAGTAGTTGGTTTTGAGCCGCAAAAAATTGCGATTGCGATGACAAAGGCTTTTCTTGCCGTCAACGGTGGTCAGGGGGCCGCATCTGCCCGTATCCGTGAACTCGTTGAACAACTGACGGCGACTGTTGTTGCGGCATTACTGCGCAGACAGCCAACCGGTGGCACGTTTCACATTGAAGATATTCAGGATCAGGTTGAGCTGGCACTGATGCGCTCCGGTGAGCATGATGTTGCCCGTGCCTATGTGCTGTATCGCGCGAAGCATCAGGAAGAGCGCCGCCTGCAGCGTGAAGCACAGCAAGCTTCTCAGGCAAAACTGCCGAAAATTCATGTGGTCATTGATGGCGAAAAAGTGATCCTTGATATTGAAAAAGTCCGCACCCTGATTACTGCTGCCTGTGTCGGTCTGGACAAACTGGTGGATGCTGAAGCAATTCTGACCGAAACACTGAAGAACCTGTACGACGGTGTGCCTGTCGAGGAATTACATAAATCAGCAATTCTGGCAGCGCGGGCGTTGATGGAAAAAGAACCTGCTTACAGTCAGGTAACTTCCCGTTTGTTGTTGCATACAGTACGTAAAGAAGTATTCGGTAAGGAGGTCGCTCAGCAGGATGCGGCAGCTGAATATATTACTTATTTTCCGCAATTTATCCAGAAAGGTATCGCGGCGGAATTGCTGGATACCAAATTAGGGGAATTTGATCTGGAGCGCCTGGCTAAAGCCTTGGTTGCTGAACGTGATTTGCAATTCAGTTATATCGGTTTGCAAACTTTGTATGACCGCTATTTCCTGCACGTCCGGGGCACCCGTATCGAAATGCCGCAGGCTTTCTACATGCGTGTGGCAATGGGGCTGGCGCTGCAAGAAAAAGACCGTAACGCCCGTGCGATCGAGTTCTACCATCTGTTGTCGAGTTTTGATTTCATGAGTTCGACACCGACGCTGTTTAATTCAGGCACACAGCGTTCGCAGTTATCGTCGTGCTATCTGACGACTGTTTCTGATGATCTGGCCGGTATTTATGATGCACTCAAAGAAAACGCCTTGCTGGCGAAATATGCAGGTGGTCTTGGGAATGACTGGACTCCGGTACGTTCGCTCGGCGCGCATATCAAAGGCACGAATGGCAAATCTCAGGGCGTGGTGCCGTTCCTGAAAGTGGTTAACGATACTGCGGTTGCGGTCAATCAGGGTGGTAAGCGTAAAGGTGCTGTCTGTGCTTACCTCGAAACCTGGCATATGGATATTGAGGAGTTCCTCGATCTGCGTAAGAACACTGGTGATGATCGTCGTCGCACGCATGACATGAATACAGCCAACTGGATTCCGGATCTGTTCATGAAGCGCGTGATGGAAAAAGGCGAATGGACCCTGTTCTCACCATCGGACGTACCGGATCTGCACGATAAATTTGGTAAAGCATTTGAAAGCGCTTATCTTGCTTACGAAGCGAAAGCTGCTTCCGGAGAGATTGAATTATCTAAAAAAGTGCCTGCGCTCGACTTATGGCGCAAGATGCTGTCCATGCTGTTTGAAACAGGTCACCCGTGGATCACATTCAAAGATCCTTGCAATATCCGTAGCCCGCAGCAACATGTGGGTGTAGTGCACTCATCGAATCTGTGTACTGAGATCACACTTAATACCAATGAGAGTGAGATCGCCGTATGTAATCTGGGTTCCGTCAATCTGCCAGCACATATGAAGAACGGCAAACTGGATCACGTCAAACTGCAAAAGACTATCCGTACTGCGATGCGTATGCTGGATAACGTGATTGATATTAACTACTACGCTGTACAGAAAGCGCGCGACTCTAATCTGCGTCACCGTCCGGTCGGCATGGGTATTATGGGCTTCCAGGATTGCCTGCACATGATGCGTGTTCCTTATGCATCGAATGAAGCGGTGCAGTTTGCCGATACCTCTATGGAAGCCGTTTGCTATTACGCTTACTTGGCGTCGACAGAACTGGCGGAGGAGCGCGGTGCCTATAGTTCATACAAAGGCTCGCTGTGGGATCGTGGCATTCTGCCTCAGGACTCATTGAAGCTGCTGGCAGAAGAGCGTGGCGGTTATCTGGAAGCAGATTTTAGCGAAACCATGGATTGGACCATCGTTCGCAACCGCATTAAGCAATTCGGTATGCGCAATTCCAACTGCGTCGCGATCGCGCCGACGGCAACAATTTCTAACATCATCGGTGTCTCAGCGTGTATTGAGCCGACCTATCAGAATCTGTATGTGAAGTCGAATTTGTCCGGTGAGTTCACAGAGATTAATGAGCATCTGGTGCGCGACCTGAAATTGCGCGGCTTGTGGGATGAGGTGATGATCGCCGACCTCAAATATTTCGATGGTAGTCTGGCTCGCATTGATCGCATTCCTCAGGATTTGCGTGAATTGTATGCGACTGCATTTGAGATCAGCCCATCATGGTTGGTTGAGGCTGCTGCGCGTCGTCAGAAATGGATAGATCAGGCGCAATCCCTGAATATCTACATGGCAGGCGCATCCGGTAAAAAACTCGATGAGACCTACAAGCTGGCCTGGTTGCGTGGTCTGAAAACGACTTATTACCTGCGTACGATAGGTGCGACGCATACAGAAAAATCGACATCGAAAACCGGTGCGTTGAATGCGGTTGCGGTGGATGGCGGTGCGGGTGCGTTCAGCGCAGCACCGGTTGCGGCAGTGCCGGCAGTCGCTCCTGAAGCAGACGGTGCAGCTTGCTACCTTCGTCCAGGTGACCCCGGTTTTGAAGAGTGCGAAGCTTGTCAGTAATGATGTCGGCGTTCCGATGGGAGCGGAAGTATTAACCAACTGAGCTGCAAGCGAACGGTGTGAGACGTCCATCGTTCGCCCTATGCTACACATGTGTGTCGAGGCATAAAAAGCAGTGTTACTTTGTAAGGAATGAAAATGTTATCTTGGGATGATGAACCCTCGCCAGCTGCAGCAACGCCATCAGCCGTGCGCCCGGTAGGCAATGATACACAGGTAGGTTTGCAATTGCAGGAAGTTGCGCTGAACCCGGCACTGGTAAAAAAAGCCGGAGCTGCGAGCGCAGAAGATATGGCGCGTCGCGTCAATGCTGCAGACAAACGGATTATCAATGGCCAGACTGACGTGAACCAGCTGGTGCCGTTCAAGTATAAGTGGGCGTGGGATAAATATCTGGCTGGCTGCGCGAATCACTGGATGCCGCAGGAAATCAATATGCAACGCGATATTGAATTGTGGAAAAATCCGAACGGACTGACGGATGACGAACGTCGCCTGGTGACACGTAATCTCGGGTTTTTCGTGACTGCAGATTCTCTGGCTGCAAACAATATTGTGCTGGGTACTTATCGTCACATCACCGCGCCGGAATGCCGTCAGTACCTGTTGCGTCAGGCATTTGAAGAAGCGATTCACACACATGCGTACCAGTACATCGTTGAATCACTGGGCTTGGATGAAGGCGAAATTTTTAATGCTTATAACGAAATCGAATCGATCCGTGACAAAGATCAGTTTCTGATTCCATTCATCGATGTGTTGACGAATCCTGAATTTAAAACAGGCACCACTGAAGCGGATCAGACTTTGCTGCGTTCACTGATTGTATTTGCTTGTCTGATGGAAGGCTTGTTCTTCTACGTCGGTTTCACACAGATTCTGGCGTTAGGGCGTCAGAATAAAATGATGGGCGCGGCAGAACAGTATCAATACATTTTGCGTGATGAATCGATGCACTGCAACTTCGGTATCGATCTGATCAACACAATTAAAATGGAAAACCCGCATTTGTGGACCGCAGAATTCAGAGACGAAATTAAATCGTTGTTTTTGCGCGCGGTGGAGTTGGAATATCGCTACGCAGAGGATACAATGCCGCGTGGAGTGCTTGGATTAAATGCGCCGATGTTCAAAGGATATTTGCGCTTCATTGCAAATCGCAGAGCACAGCAAATTGGTCTTGATGTTTTGTTCCCTCAGGAAGAAAATCCTTTCCCATGGATGAGCGAAATGATAGACCTGAAAAAAGAGCGCAATTTTTTTGAGACGCGCGTGATTGAGTATCAAACCGGGGGAGCCCTCAATTGGGAGTAGCTGCTGAATATAGCGCCCCGGCTTCCTGAAAAAGGAATACTCACGGTTTGCACGAGATGTAAAACTCGAGAGGCCTCACCAAACTGAATGGACAGTCACAGATTAAATTACTTGTACTGTTAGTGCCGCAATACCTGGCCATGTCGGGTATTGCGGTTTTTGGCTTTGTATCTTGAGTTCTTGAATATTATTGACATACGCAATGTGCGGGTGTTTCAGATTGACCGCATCAGACGGTGATCGCAGAGTAAAAAATTATGGCTGAAGTGCTGCATCACATTGAGGGCATGCAGCAGTTCAGCCGGTGCCGAATTCATTAGCGCAAACATCGTTTATGTTTGTGCCCATGAATAATCCGCTTGAAAGGATAGAGCGGATTTAATTTTTATCCGATTTTTTCCATCTCTATCGAAGGAGAAACAAAATGGCAACAGCACCAAAAGCGGCAGCGGCCGATTCCGCCTCTGCGAAAAAGACAACAGCAAAAAAAGCTGTTGTTAAAAAAGTAGCAGCGAAGCCAGCAGCAAAAGCAGCGGCGAAACCAGCAGCTAAACCAGCAGCGAAGAAAGCTGTCGCTAAAGTTGCAGCAAAACCAGCAGCGAAAAAAGTAGCGGCGAAGCCAGCAGCAAAAGCAGCGGCGAAACCAGCAGCGAAGAAAGCTGTCGCTAAAGTAGCAGCAAAACCAGCAGCGAAAAAAGTAGCAGCGAAGCCAGCGGCAAAAGCAGCGGCGAAACCAGCAGCGAAGAAAGCTGTTGCTAAAGTAGCAGCAAAACCAGCAGCGAAAAAAGTAGCAGCGAAGCCAGCGGCAAAAGCAGCGGCGAAACCAGCAGCGAAGAAAGCTGTCGCTAAAGTAGCAGCAAAACCAGCAGCGAAAAAAGTAGCAGCGAAACCAGCAGCGAAGAAAGCCGTCGCTAAAGTAGCAGCAAAACCAGCAGCGAAAAAAGTAGCGGCAAAGCCAGCAGCAAAAGCAGCGGCGAAACCAGCAGCGAAGAAAGCTGTCGCTAAAGTAGCAGCAAAACCAGCAGCGAAAAAAGTAGCAGCGAAGCCAGCGGCGAAAGCAGCGGCGAAACCAGCCGCGAAAAAAGTTGCAGTGAAAAAGGCAGCTCCAGCTAAGCCAGCGACTCCTGATGCAAAAACAGTCGTCAGCCCTAATGCTGCGTGGCCTTTCCCAACTGGCAATCGTCCGGCGTAATCCGGTACTGCTTGGTCGCCTGATTTTATTCAGGCACAATACCCACTATGTGATGATTCACTTGGTGGGTTTTTTTTTGAGGATAACTCGTGTTGCATGGAATTTTTACTCTCGTCATCGATATCGTGACTGGCTTATTTGCCGGATTTTTGCTGTTGCGTTTCTGGATGCAAGTGCAGCGGGTCCGCCCGCCTGCAGGTCTGGCGCAGGCTATTTTTCAGATGACAGACTGGCTGGTGCATCCAATACGTCGTGTCATACCGGGATATCGTGGCTATGACTGGGCAACGATGGTTGGTGTTTTTCTGACTGCGCTGTTATCAATGGTGCTGGACTTCTGGTTGTTATCTGAGGTTTCAATCACCACGATTGTGTTACTCATGGTGTTTCGCGTGTTGCAGTGGATACTGTACGGTCTGATGGCCTTACTGGTACTTGAAGCAATTTTCAGCTGGGTGAATCCTCATGCACCGCTGGCCCCCTTCGTCCGAGCGTTGAATGAACCTTTGTTATCCCCTTTCCGTAAGGTATTGCCTTCGTCGGGTAGCCTGGATTTCTCTCCTTTGCTGGTGTTGATTTTATTGCAGATACTGAGCAGGGTACTTAATGAAGTGATGCCGCGCCTGTTGATGCTGTAACGCTATTGACTTACTTTTCCGGGCAGGCGGTCGATTGGCGGATGACCAGTTGTGATCTCAGCATTTCGCGTCGCAGTGGCAGGGCAGGATTGGTAATTCTGGCGACCAGAACCTGCGCAGTGAGTTGCCCTATATCGTGTTTGGGCTGAGCGATGGTTGTCAATGGCGGGGTGCTGAACGAGGCCAACGCAATATCGTCGTAGCCGATGACAGAGAGTTGTTGCGGTATTTTTACACCAGCTTCATTCGCTGCACAGATACCGCCGATAGCCATCAGATCATTGCTAACAAAAATCGCAGTCGGTCTTTCTGGTAAAGCCAATAACTGTTTAAATGCATGAAATCCTCCCTGGCTGGTAAAGTCGCTATGGATCAGATATTCAGTGCGAAATTCCAACTTTGCTTCGGCTAATGCGCGTAAATAACCTGTGACCCGCCCACCGCTCGGCAGCAGCGTGTCCGGTCCGGCAACGCAGGCAATCCGGCGATGTCCTAATCCGATCAGGTAGCGGGTCGCATCATAGCCACCCTGTGCGTGATCGGCTTCAATTAAATCTGCCGCAACGCCTGCTACTTCGCGGTCAACCAGTACTTTCGGTATGCCTTCATCGGCCAGTAATTTTGTTAATTCTTCGTCTGAACCTGATGGCACCAGAATCAGACCGTCAATACGCTTCTCCATCAGTACGCGGATATAAGCGGCCTGCTTTTTCGGGTCATCATCGGAATTACACAGAATAATGTTGTAGCCGAGTTTGAACGACGCATCTTCTATACCCTGAATCACTTCGGCAAAATACGGATTGGAATTATTCGGAATCATCATACCGAGGGTATGCGTCCGGTCATTTTTTAAACTGCGCGCGACCGCGCTGGGAATGTAGCGCAATTCTTTGATGACAGAGAGGACGCGTTCTCGGGCGTCATCGCTGACAACACGGGTATTATTGATTACATGCGAAACGGTAGTCGTTGATACGCGCGCTTTTTCCGCGACCTGCTTCATTGTTGCCATAAAAATTCCTGCTTTTCGATGATGAGATTATGACGCAGGATAGCGGCAGCGTTTAAAATTTTTGCAAACTTCCAGAAAGGGATTCCTATGCATGATCTTATGATCCGGAACGCGAATTTGCCCGATGGGCGCTGTGGTATCGATATTCTGGTACGGCAGGGCAGGATAGAAGCAATGGAGCAGCACTTACCGGTGACTGCTGTTCCTGAAATTGATGCAGAAGGAGATTTACTCAGCCCACCGTTTGTTGATGCGCATTTCCATATGGATGCTGTACTGTCGTATGGTTTGCCACGAGTGAGCCAGTCTGGCACCCTGTTAGAAGGGATCGCCTTGTGGGGCGAACTTAAGCCGGCGCTGACGCAGGATACCTTGATTGCCAGAGCAATGGAGTATTGCGACTGGGCTATCGCCAAAGGTTTGCTGGCGATACGTTCCCATGTTGATATCTGCGATGATCGCTTGCTGGCGGCTGAGGCTTTACTAGAGGTAAAGCGGCAGGTGGCACCGTATATCGATTTGCAGTTGGTGGCATTTCCGCAGGATGGCTTGTTACGTAGCCCGACTGCATTCGACAATCTGAAACGCGCGATTGCGATGGGTGTGGATGTGGTCGGAGGCATTCCACATTTTGAGCGGACGATGGCAGAAGGTGCTGAATCGGTACGCCTGTTATGTGAGTTCGCCGCAGAAAAAGGTCTGCGTGTCGATATGCATTGCGACGAATCCGATGATCCCTTGTCTCGTCATATAGAAACCCTGGCATTTCATACGCAGCGCCTCGGTTTGCATCATCGGGTGACGGGATCGCATCTGACATCAATGCATTCGATGGATAACTACTATGTCAGTAAGTTGTTGCCTCTGATGCGCGAAGCAGGTGTCGCTGCCATTGCCAATCCCTTGATTAATATTACTTTGCAAGGCCGTCACGATACTTACCCGAAACGTCGCGGCATGACGCGCGTCCCTGAAATGCTGGCGGCGGGAATCGATGTGGCTTTCGGACATGATTGCGTGATGGATCCCTGGTATAGCCTGGGGTCTGGTGACATGCTGGAAGTGGCGAGCATGGGCTTGCATGTTGCACAGATGACCGGCCAGCAGGCGATGCGGCAGTGTTTTGATGCTGTGACTAAAACGCCCGCCAAAATCATGGGACTGGAAGGCTATGGTTTGCAGCCGGGTTGCTTTGCTGATTTCGTTATTCTTGATGCTGCCAGCAGTATCGAGGCATTACGTTTGCGCCCGGTGCGACGCTACGTGATTAAACGCGGCCAGATCATCAGTGAAACACCAAAACAGGAAGCGCTGCTGCATTTATCCGGCAAAGAAACGCGGGTGAGTTTCAGAAGGCAAGGGGATGGAAAAGGCGCGTAAAAAAGGAAGGGAAAAACAGGACTCTGAATATTCACGCAGCTGACAGGCTATTTTTGCTCTGTCAGCCGCGTAAATATTAGGAGTTACATTTTTGAAAATGCCTGTTTTGCTGCTGCTATCGTCGTATCAATAATCGCATCGTCATGCGCGATCGAGACAAAGCCGGCTTCAAACGCCGATGGTGCCAGATAAACACCAGCATCTAGCATCAGATGGAAGAAGCGGTTAAATTTATCTTTGTCCGTCGCCATCATGGCTGCATAGGAGTCGGGAATCTGTGCCGCGAAATACAGGCCAAACATACCACCTACCGCATCGGCACAGAAGTCAAATCCTGCCTGTTGTCCTGCTGCAGTCAGGCCATCTGCGAGTTTGCGGGTTTGTGCCGTCAATTGCTCGTAAAAGCCAGGTTGCTGGATGATCTTCAATGTTGTCATGCCTGCCGCAACGGCGACCGGGTTGCCGGATAAGGTGCCAGCCTGATACACGCCACCGATCGGCGCCATGTGCGCCATGATGTCGGCGCGTCCCCCAAATGCGGCGACAGGTAAACCGCCACCGATGACCTTGCCCATGCAGACCAGATCGGCCTGTATTCCGAACAAGGCTTGCGCACCTTGCAGTCCTACACGGAAGCCGCACATCACCTCGTCAAAAATCAGGATACTGCCATGCACAGTACAAAGGCGGCGCATCGTTTGCAGGAATTCCGATGTGGCACGGATCAGATTCATATTCCCCGCAACCGGCTCAACGATAATGCAGGCGATCTGGTCGCCTATCGATTGAAATACGTCTTCCAGTTGCTGGCAGTTGTTATAGTCTAGGACCAGTGTATGTTTGCTGAAATCTTCCGGAACGCCGGCCGATGTCGGGTTGCCGAAAGTCAGCAAGCCACTGCCAGCTTTCACCAACAAAGAGTCGGCGTGGCCGTGGTAGCAACCCTCGAATTTAATAATTTTGTCGCGTTTAGTCGCGCCGCGGGCGAGGCGCAAAGCGCTCATCGTCGCTTCTGTTCCACTCGATACCAGGCGGATTTGTTCTACCCCTGGAACGATGTTGCAGATTTCTTCTGCCATCAGCACTTCGCCTTCGGTCGGTGCGCCAAAACTCAGTCCGCGGGCAGCGGCTTCCTGCACTGCCTTTACCACATCAGGGTGCGCATGGCCGACAATGGCAGGTCCCCAGGAACCGATATAGTCGATGTAACGCTGATCTTCTGCGTCCCAGAAGTAGGGTCCTTCAGCACGAGTGATAAAGCGTGGCGTGCCTCCGACGGAGCGAAAAGCTCTGACCGGAGAATTGACGCCACCTGGGGTGGTTTTTTGCGCACGGGCAAACAGGGTTTCGTTTTTATTCGTCATGATAGAAAGGGTGATTAATTCGGGTGGAGTTAGCGTTGAATGAAACATTCATTCATAAAGGGTGGATTCAATGTTGTGGCTCTCTCGCCCAGAAGTAGCGGTCAGGAATCAGTTTTCCCATCCCCAATTGCTGCGCATGGCTTACAGCGGCCATGGTAAATTCCTGCGCTTCCATTACTGCCTCAGGAATGTCAAGACCGGTTGCCAGCAACGCGGTAATTGCTGCTGAAAGCGTTGTTCCTGCTCCGGCATGTGAGCCCGGCACGCGTTGCCAGACATCTCTTCTGACAATCCCGGATTCGCTGTACAGCGTATTAGCGACCTCTCCGCTGCCACAAGGCGTTCCCGTTACAAAAACATATTCACAGCCTGAGTCTATCAAGGTCATCACGTCGGCCATTAAGTCTTCCGGTTCTGCATTTTCCTTCCAAGTCTCTGCCAGACGCGACAGTTCCACTGCAGAAATCAGTAAAAGGGTTGCTTGCGGGATTAATAATTCCCGTATGGATAAAGTCAGATCTTCTGCATCGCTGATGTGATCCGTGATGGCAGTATTAAATGGATCCAGAATTAACGGCATTTCCGGATAATCAGAAACAATTTCCGCAATGGTCGTGACGTTATCCACACTGCCGACCTGGCCGACTTTGATTGTGAGCACCGGCATATCTTCCAGAACGGTTCTGGCCTGTTCATCAATTAGATCTGCATCCAGAGGAAGGATGCTGTCGACCTGCGAAGTATCACCAGTGAGTACGGCAGTTACAACCGGCAGTCCGTGGCAGCCCATCGCGGCAAAGGAGGCCAGATCTGCAGAAAGTCCGGTTGCTCCGACCGGGTCAGAGGCACCGAAACTAAGAATAATGGGAGAAATTTGGTTTTGCACGTTTGGTAGATTAATATAGGCGGCCTTGCAGAATCAGGGATGATTCATCAATTGAAATTACACAGGGACGCAGCTTTTTTTGTAATTTCATGCAGGGTACACAATATTTTACTTGATAGAAGGATTTTAGTCGTGAGTGATAGTGCAGGTGGAAAGCCACAGTATAAAACATGGATGTGTCTGATTTGTGGCTGGGTTTATGATGAAGAACAAGGTTCCCCCGAAGATGGTATTCCTGCCGGCACTTTATGGGATGATGTGCCCATGAACTGGACTTGTCCTGAATGTGGTGCGCGTAAAGAAGATTTTGAAATGACGGCGATTTAATCGAAAATGTGACTTTTTGGCTATTAAAGTGTGTCTTTTTGGCTATAAAGAATGTTTATTCCAGGGAAATAAACGCCAGATCGAAAATTTTTTTGTTAAAGTGCAAGCTTGCTATTTTTCTGTCGGGAAGATGATTTTATGTCAGCGTTGGCAAGCAATGAAAACTTGAAAATCATGGTGATTGACGATAGCAGCACGATACGTCGGTCGGCAGAGATATTCCTTGGACAAGCGGGTTATACCATTGTCCTGGCTGAGGATGGCTTTGACGCACTAGCAAAAATCAACGACTCTCATCCTGACCTGATTTTTTGCGACATTCTGATGCCAAGGCTGGATGGTTATCAAACTTGTGCTTTGATAAAGAAGAGCGTCAAATTCAGGGATACACCGGTCATCATGTTGTCATCCAAGGATGGTTTGTTTGACAGAGCGCGTGGTGCCATGGTTGGTTCGGATGAGTATCTGACCAAGCCCTTTACAAAAGATAGTCTTTTGAGAACTGTGCGGAATTACACCTCTGGTGCGCAGGAAAAATGATTCAGTTTCATGTGAGGAATTAGCAAATGGCTATTCAAAAAATACTAATAGTAGATGACTCTCCAACAGAGCGTTATTTTTTAACAGAGGTTCTGGTCAGAAATGGTTTCTCTGTATCTACCGCTGAAAACGGCGAGGAAGCCCTGACAAAAATTAAAGCAGATAAGCCTCAGTTGATTCTGATGGACGTGGTAATGCCTGGGCAAAATGGTTTCCAGATTACGCGCGCCATTGCCAAAGATCCTGAAACACAGGATGTGCCGATTATCATCTGCACCAGCAAAAATCAGGAAACAGACCGTATCTGGGGATTGCGTCAGGGCGCTAAAGATTACCTGGTAAAGCCGATTGATCCGCAAGAGTTGCTGGCTAAAATTGCCGCTCTTGGTTAATGATCTGCATATACGCTGCTTGTCTCTATTTTTAAGAAATACCCGGATTGCCTCATGACTACTACTTTGAGTGACCCCGCCGCTGCCAAGCTGGACATTACCAAGTCAGACGGCGGCGTGCGACGCACGCGCTTGCGTGAGTTTCAGGCGCAGTTGGTTGAGCGTATGCAGGCCGCGCAGCGCGGTGGTTTTTCCAAGCTTAGTCAACTGGGGATTGTTATTGGGCAGCAGCGTTATTTGCTTGATTTGCGGGAGGCCGGTGAAATCGTCAGTGCCACGTCACTGACCGATGTTCCTTTGACCAAGGATTGGTATGTCGGCTTGTCAAATATTCGCGGTAACCTGACCAGTGTCGTTGATTTATCGCGTTTTCAGGGGCTGGAACTGACGAAGCTTGATAATTCCTGCCGTATTGTGGCTTTCGCTCCTGCCCTGGGATTTAATAGTGGTTTGCTGGTATCGCAGGTTCTGGGTTTGCGTAACCTTGCTGAGATGGAAGAGATTCCATCGAGTGAGACTGATGGCAATGGCCGGGAATGGTTGCAAAGACGGTTTCGTGACCGTGATGGTAATGTGTGGCATGAACTTAGCCTGGCTGCGTTAGTGCAGAATCAGGATTTTCTGCATATAGGTTTATAGTCAGAACTTCATTTGAAGTACCGCTGACAGATATTCAATCGTTTAGGAGATTCAGTAATGGCATTGAAACTACCGTTCTTGTCCAAAGGAAAAGAAAATCCGGAAATTGACGGAGCAGAAGTTGCGGCAAGGTCATTCGGTAATGCTGGTTCGGTTGAAGTTGAGGAGGCCAGTAACGTGAAAATGTTAACGCCAGAATCAGCTCAGGAAGGCGAGCAGAAACAAACGACAACTGACTTCGATACGACTCATAATCGCGCCGATGCGACATTTATCGGTGACGCCCTCGAAAAAGGTGGCGATATTCATTTGCCGATTATCGGTAAAATGTCTCTGCAAAGGCAAATGCGCATTTTGTCCACAACCATGGTTGGTGCGTTGGTGGCAGGTGCATTTTTTGTTTGGCTCAATGCGAACCACTCAGCTCTGATCTCCACACAGGTGCAGATTTCCGGTGACGTACTGATGCATTCTCAACGTATTGGTAAAGCAGCACCAAACTCGATTCAGGGTAATGTCCAGGCTTTTAAACAGCTGGAAGACAGTCGCAAAGAAATTAATAATGATCTGAAAATCCTGTTGGATGGTGGTACTTATCAGGGGCGCGACGTTAAGTCTGCAGACTCCACTCTGGAGCCAGTGTTAAAAGAGACGATCAAAGCCTGGCAAAATTCCAATAAAGCAGCGGAAACAATTCTGGCTCGTCGCCAGGAGCTGACCGGTTTTGGTCAGACTCTGCAAAAGCTGAACTCCTTGTCCCCGGTCCTGTTGGAACTGACCGAACAGATTTCCACACTGAAGGTACAAGGTGGCGGATCTGCGCGGGAGATTTCTGCATCAGGTCAGCTGGTCATGCTGACTCAGCGTCTGGGTCGTAGTGCGAATGAATTTTTGACATCCGAGGGTGTTAATCCTGAGACCGCTTTCCTGTTGGGTAAAGATACGAATACTTTCCGTGACCTGGTTGACGGCTTTCTCAATGGTAGTGAGGTTCTTCGCCTGACGCCGACGAAAGATGCTGATACACGCGAAAAACTCGAAGAATTGAAAAAAGCTTTTGCTGAATATCAGGCTTCGGTATCCACTATTCTGGGTAACCTGCAAAACTTCATTGCTGCTAAACAATCCGAACAGTTATTGTTTAATGAAAATGAGGACCTGAAAGCCAAACTGACCAAGTTACAAAAGACTTATACGGATCAGCAGGATTCCACCAGTTTTTCTTTCTGGCTGATGTTGATCTCTGCAGCTGTTGCGTTAGCGTCTGCGGTTGGTATTGCCTTGGTTCTGTTGCAGGATAGCCGAAATCGCGCTAAAGAAGCGAATGAACGCCGTCAGGAAGCTGCGGAGCAAATGTTGCTGGCGAAAAAACAAGAGGAAGAAGCGAAAGCTGCAAATGATCAGAACCAGGCCGCGATTTTGCGACTGATGAATGAGTTGCAGGAGGTTGCGGACGGTGACTTGACTATTCAGGCGACGGTTTCTGAAGACATTACCGGTGCGATCGCTGACTCGGTTAACTATACGGTGGAAGAGTTGCGTGGACTGGTCGGCCGGGTTACCACAACAGCTGAACAGGTTACTTCTGCATCGAATCAGGCGCAGGACATTTCGACTAACCTGCTGGAAGCGTCAGAACAACAATCGCGCGAAATTTCTGATGCTGGTCAGGTCGTTCTGACGATGGCGCAGGATATTACCGACGTCTCGCGTTCTGCGAATGAATCTGCAGAGGTTGCACGTCAGTCGGTTGCGGCGGCGGAACAAGGCGCGCACGCGGTGGAAGACGCGATCAAAGGTATGAACGAGATTCGCGAACAAATTCAGGAAACCTCTAAACGTATTAAACGTCTGGGTGAATCTTCTCAGGAAATTGGTGAGATCACCGAGCTGATTTCTGACATTACCGAACAGACGAACGTGCTGGCGCTGAATGCTGCGATTCAGGCAGCGTCTGCGGGTGAAGCGGGGCGCGGCTTCTCGGTGGTTGCGGAAGAGGTGCAGCGTCTGGCGGAACGTTCAGCAGAGGCTACCAAGCAGATTGGTGCGCTGGTGCGTACGATTCAGACGGATACCCACGACGCCGTTGCGGCGATGGAAAAATCCACGCAGGGTGTGGTTGAGGGAGCGAAACTGTCCGATGCGGCGGGTACAGCGTTGTCTGAAATCCGTAGCGTTTCGAACCGTCTGGCGGAACTGATTCAGGGGATTTCTCTGGCGACCGAGCAGCAGGCGACATCAGCTAACGGCGTTGCGCAAAATATTCAGCACATTCTGACTATTACTGAACAGACCCAGAGCGGCACACAGCAAACTGCAGAGTCGATTAAGCAATTGTCTCTTTTGGCCGAGGAACTGAAGAACTCCGTATCCCGTTTCCGTGTAACTGCCTGATTTTCCAGTCTATGGGCTGTATAAATGGCCCTATCATATTTGCAGACGATGAACCAGGGTTCATCGTCGCTTGAGTTTGCGGAGCGCGCATGACATCCGATTTTTCAAATTCGTCACATCTGCCTCAGGAACAGTTTGATACTGGACCTCTCTCCTGGGTTATGCCCGAGGTGCGGGAAGCGATGACCAACGCTGGCAAAGTGCTCAGTGAGGCACTGACGCAAGACGTTGAAGCACGATCCACTACTTTACTGCATGCAAAAAGTTATTTGCATCAGGCGCACGGTGCTTTACAAATTGTCGATATCGACGGTGTTTCTATAGTCACCGAAACCATAGAAGAGTTGATAGAACGTCTGCAAAGCGGTCATTTAGAAATGACGCAGACAAACGTTGATGTCATTCTTGATGCGTTTCATGCAGTCTTGCGGTACCTTGAGGATCTGCTTTCAGGAGCGCCGCATCAGCCGGTCAGACTATTTCCATACTATCGCGCGTTACTGGAGCTAAAGGGAGCGGAACGGATACATCCAGCAGATTTATTTTTTCCTTCTTTATCTGCGACAGAAAAAGTTCCTGAACTCGCAGTTACAGCAAACGGCAAACCAGCGAATTACAGTGGTTTACGTCAGCGTTTTGAAAAGTTATTGCTGACGGTTCTGACCAGTAAAGATCAGCAGAAGCGACGCGAAGCCGCTGAGAGTATGCACGGATTGATTCATGAAATCGATCAGATGCAGACCAATTCTCAGGCCAAAGCTTTTTGGGTTGTTATGCGTGCATTTGTCGAGGCTGTTGCCGATGGTGGAATCGACGATCAGCAATATGTGAAACAAATTTTCGGCCGTATTAATTTACAGATCCGCCGGTTGGTCGAAGGCGTCAATACCATCCCTGAACGTCTGCTCAGAGATGCCCTGTTCTTTTTGGCTCAGGTAGAAAATCCATCTGCTTTTGTTTCAAGCATTCGTCGCGCATATCAGCTTGATAATAAAGTGCCAACTGACTATAACGAGAAAAATTACGGTCAGATCGCTGCCGGTGTATTAAGCACGGCCAAGGAGCAGCTTACTGCAGTTAAAAATTTATGGGGCCGGATTGCGAACGGTGATGGAAATCTGGGCGATAAATTTTCTCAAAAGATGAAGGAGCTGGCAGATACCGGTGCAGGCTTAAATGTCCCATCGTTGTCTAAGCTGTTGCGTGAATTAAGCGGTATTGCCAGACATGTCTCGCACTCGGCAGATGGCAGTAAGCTGGCATTGGAATTAGCGACCAGTTTGTTATTCGTTGAAAATGCGCTCGACCAGATTACCCGGTTACCGGCGCATTTTTCAGAACGTGCAGATGAAATTACTGCGCGCTTGCTATCTGTTGTATCCGGTGATGAGCCGCAGTCCCAGGCGGCCTGGATGGGGGAAATTTCACGCGAAGCTCAACAGCGTCAGACGATGTCAGTGCTGGTTTCTGAAATTCAGACGAGCTTACGTCAGGTTGAAAAAACGCTGGATGAATATTTCCGCGATCCGGCGCAAAGTGCATCCCTGCACTCGATTGATAACATGTTGCATCAGGTCAGCGGCGCAATGGCGATCCTGGATCAGGATGCGGCGATGCAGGCGCTGGAAGCTACCAGAAAGACGGTCGCTACTTTGGCCGATGCCAAAGATTTAGGCGAATCTGAGCGGGACGCTGAGCATCAGAAACTGGCGCAGAATATCGGTGCGCTCAGTTTTTTCATTGAAACTTTGCAGACTCAGCCAGAAACGGCGAAAAAGAAATTCGTGTTTGATGCTGATGCGGGTATTTTCCGTTCTAACCTGCTCGATGCTCCGGCACAGAAAGAATTATTGCCTGTCAGTGAAGACATCATTTTCCCGACGGATTCGTCACAAGCTGCTGCGGAAGAGTCTGCTTCTGTATTAACCACTGAAAAAGAACTGCTTAACCAACAGCAGGAGTCGGCTCGTCTCGCGGCATCTTTAGCAGAAAATCCTGATGACAAAGCGCTGAAGGCGCAACTGAAAGACTCACTGGAGTCCGAAAGGTCTGTCGCAACCTTATTGGATGATTCCGCCGCCAGCGGTCGCGCAAAAGCAGCAATTGAGTTACTTGGATCTGGAGACGCATCTCATTCAACAGAGAGTTTGCAGGATATCGTTGCTGTCACTGCGCCGGTAGCTGCTGATCAAGTGAAGGCTGTTACGGCTGCTGCTGTCCTGCCACAAAGTGAGGAAGCAATTGATGCCGAATTGCTCGAAATTTTCCTGACCGAGGCAGATGAGGTTTTACAATTTGTTCAGGATACCTTGCCGCGTTCGCGCGCCGATGTGGATAACCAGGAATACCTGACCAGCCTGCGTCGTTCCTTCCACACCTTGAAGGGTAGCAGCCGTATGGTCGGCCTGAATGTATTCGGTGAGACTGCATGGAGTATTGAACAGGTAATGAATTTATGGTTGTCGGAATCGCGTCGTGGCGATGACAATCTGTATGCCCTGCTCGAACGTACTGCGGGTGAAATGTATGCATGGGTTAACGAACTCAAACAATCTGGACATTCAGCAAGAACGGGTGCTGCAATTATTGCAGCTGCGGAGAGAGTTAAAGCCGGCCTCGATTATCAGGAACCCGAAGAATTACCTGTCGTACATCCGGAAACTCCGGAAGAGTCTCTGACGCCAGCACTGCAACCGCAAACGGAGTCGGTGCTTGAAACGCTTGATGTTTCTGAGGTGCCGGCGCCTGTTATTGACGTAGCTGTCGAACCTGAAATTGAGGCGACTGTTTCTGTTGATATTGAAGCATTTGCCGCTATGGATGATGCTTCTGAAACAATCGAAGCCTTGCCGCTGCCAGATGTTGCCGAAGATACAGTCGAAGATGCTGCTGTCAACGCCACTCCAGAACAGCTGGCTCCTGAATTCGAACTCAGTGCATTCGATGATCTGCCAAGTGCCGCCAATGTACTGGCAGAAACAGCTGCGACGCTTGATGACGTGACGACAGCGCTGCCTTTACCCGATCTTGACGATATCGTTATTTCGGCAGAGGCAGTTGCCGACGGCGAGGCAGAGACAATCAGTGTTATCACTCCGGACCTCGTCAATGAGGAAGCGCATGTTCCGGAAACCTTGTCTGAAAACGAGATTGACTTGCTGAGCCCTGTGGAAGAACAGATCGAGGCAACGTTACTGACCGCAGAAGATGCCGTTGAGGACGTTCCTGTGGTTGCAGACAGTAATGCATCCATTCCAGCAATCGTTGAGGAACAGGTCGTCGCCGAAGTGCCGGTGTCGGAATCTGGCGGCGCGAAAATCATTGAGTTTCCGGATCTGAATAAACCGGCCGTGACGCTGGATGACAATATCAAGCGTATTGGCGATCTGGAAATCAGCGTGCCGCTGTATTCGATCTATATGGCAGAGACAGATGAAATTGTCCGTTTCCTGACACAGGATTTGTCTGAATGGCGGCACGAATCTGAGCGTCATGTCTCGACCCAGGCGATTCATGCCACGCATTCTCTTGCTGGCAGTTCAGCGACCGTCGGTCTTATTCCTTTGAAAGAACTGGCGCATAGTCTGGAGTCTGTTTTACAGCGTCTGGAGCGTCACCCTGTGACCTTGACTCCAGCTGACTTCGACATTCTGGATCATGCGCTGGAATCTGCAAAACGGATGCTGCAGAAATTTGCGCTGTCTGAAATGGCGGAATTTGCGCCGGATGATGTCAGACAGTTAGATCAGTTATTGCAAGAGGTGATAGAGCGTTCAAGTTCGGGGGCGGATGAGGAGTTCATTACCTCGACGAATGAAAAACTGAATCCGGAAGATTTGTCCGGATCTGTGCTTGCTGAAGCCTTGTCCGGCGGAACTACGGAAACTTCTGCTGACGAGTCTGCGACACTGAATCTGGCAGATGATGCTGTAGTGCAGCAGGTCAGTGTCGCATTGCCTGAAAGTAGTTCGCATCAGACAAGTCCGCTCAAAGATGATCTCGATCTGGATTTGTTGCCGGTTTTCCTTGAAGAAGGAAATGACTTGTTACCAATGGTCGGTCAGTTGTTACGCAGCTGGCAGGCACAGCCGGATGACACGGCAATACCCCAGTCCATTGCACGTCTGATGCACACGATTAAAGGCAGTGCACGTATGGCTGGTGCGATGGGCTTGGGTCAGCACATCCATGACATGGAAACGCGTATTGAAAGTCTGATGCACACCAGTGGCGCAGTGCGTGCGCCGTTGATGGATGATTTACTTGCTCGCCATGATTACAGCATGCAGCTGTTTGATCGCCTGCAAAATCCTGAAGCGAACATTGAGCCGTTGGCACCGGAACCATTAACCGCGGCGCAGGAACTTGATCAGTTCCAGGAAGCATTGGTCGCGAACGAGGCTGCCGGTCTCGCAGCGCCGGAAGCGGCGGAGGCTCTGCGTGAAATGGTCAACCTGACACCGTTGATGCCAGTGTCTGACAGTCAGTCTGCCATCAGAGCGGTACCGGCGCCACACACTCCGGCCAGCGCACCGGCAATAGCGGGAGCGCCTGTACCTCTGGTGCGTGTGCGTGCTGACGTGCTTGATCGTCTGGTCAACCAGGCCGGTGAAGTGTCTATTTCACGTTCGCGCTTAGAGAATGAAGTCAGCACGTTGCGTTCCTCATTAGGTGAATTGACCGCCAACGTCAGCCGTCTGCGCGATCAGTTACGTGAAGTGGAAATTCAGGCTGAAACGCAGATTACATCGCGTATGGCTCTATCTGGTGATCGCGAATTTGATCCACTGGAGTTTGACCGGTTCACTCGTTTGCAGGAACTCACGCGTATGATGGCGGAAAGCGTCAGCGACGTGGCAACCGTACAGACAAATCTGACGCGGACGATAGATGGCGCTTCGAGTAATTTGCATGTGCAGGCGCGTCTGACCCGTGAATTGCAACAGGATCTGATGCGTGTACGTATGATTCCGTTTGCGAGTGTTTCCGAACGTCTGTATCGCGTGACGCGTCAGACTTCGAAAGAAGTTGATAAGCGCGTCAATCTGGATATCCGTGGTTCAGGCGTCGAAATGGATCGCGGCGTTCTGGAAAAAATGGTCGGGCCTTTTGAGCATCTGCTGCGTAATGCGATTGTGCATGGTATTGAATCACGCGACGTTCGGCGTCTGAACGGTAAGCAAGAAACCGGTGAGTTGCTGATCGAGGTTCGTCAGGAAGGTAATGAAGTTGTTATCCGCTTCAATGATGATGGCCGCGGACTGGATTTGCAGAATATCCGTCAGAAAGCACTCAGCGTTGGTCTGATCGGTACAGATGAAACGCCGGGTGATGCTGAAACTGCCAGCCTGATTTTTGAACCCGGATTCTCAACTGCGAATGAAGTAACTGAGCTGGCCGGACGCGGTGTCGGTATGGACGTCGTTCGTTCTGAGGCAGCGTCGCTGGGTGGTCGTGTTGAAGTTTCTACGGTAGAAGGTAAGGGTGCTGAATTCACTATTCGCCTGCCGCTCACGCTTGCCGTGACACAGGTCGTATTGCTGAGCGCTGGCGGACGTACTTACGCGGTGCCGTCGGTGTTGGTGGAACAGGTGCAGCATCTGAAGTCGAATGCATTGGCCAATGCATATAATGACGGCGCTTTGATGTGGCAGGGACAACGTGTTGCGATGCATTATCTGTCGGCGCTGTTAGGTCAGCGTGACGCCGTTCCCGTGACGCAGCAATACACGCCCTTGTTGATCATGAAAAGCGGTACTGATCGTGTGGCGATACACGTCGACGATATCGTCGGGAATCGTGAGGTGGTTGTTAAAAACATCGGCCCGCAACTGGCGCGTATGGTGGGTATTGCCGGCGCAACAGTACTTGGTTCCGGTGATGTCGTTCTGATTCTGAACCCTGTGCCTTTGGCGCAGCGTGTAGAGCATGAGCATGTCCGTCTGCCGCAGTCCGGTATGCAATCTGGAGCAGAAGCCGTTTCTGATTTAGGTGCTGTTGCTGATTTGCATCAGGAAAGCAGCGCTGCTCAGGTAAATGCCGAGCCTGTGCAGGGATTGCGGACACAGCATATCGTCATGGTTGTCGATGATTCGCTGACAGTGCGTCGTGTCACCCAGCGTTTGTTGACGCGTGAAGGCTATCAGGTCGTGTTGGCGAAAGACGGTATTGATGCGCTTGAACAATTGCAATCAGTGACGCCTGACGTGATGTTGGTCGATATTGAAATGCCGCGCATGGATGGTTTCGATTTGACGCGTAACGTACGCAGCGATGCGCGTACGGCACATATTCCTATTATCATGATTACCTCGCGTACCGCCGATAAACATCGCAATTACGCACGTGAACTTGGCGTGAATGAGTATTTCGGTAAGCCTTACCGAGAAGACGATTTACTTGAAGCGATTGTCGGCTTTGTTGGTAAAGAGCAGGCGGTTGTAGTGTAAGTAATTCCTGATTGGGCAAATAAAAAAAGCAGAGATTCGTCTCTGCTTTTTTTATGTTAATTTCGCGCTGTTTATGTTCTGCACCGCTTTAATCGATTATTTGTCCCTGCCTGAGGCACTTTACTCCGCAGATAGCATCCCTGGCTTTTTGACTACGGCATAACGCTCCAGGGTTTTCTTTCGCGCGACCTCATGTTCGACGATGGGATAAGGATAATCTTTTCCCAGACTGATGCCAGCTTGCTGTAACAGAAGTGGTGCCGCTTTCCATGGGGCGTGAATTGTGCGCTTATCCAGTTTTGCTAATTGCGGTAAATAGCGCGCAATGAATTTACCTTCGGCATCAAATTTTTCGGATTGTGTTATCGGATTAAAAATTCTGAAATATGGTTGCGCGTCGCAGCCAGACGACGACGCCCATTGCCACCCGCCGTTGTTTGCCGATAAATCAAAGTCATTCAGTTTTTCGGCAAAATAAGCTTCACCGCGGCGCCAGTCTATGCCCAGATCCTTAATCAGAAAGCAGGCGGTCACCATGCGCAGGCGGTTATGCATATAACCGGTCTGATTCAGTTGGCGCATCGCTGCATCAACCAGCGGATAGCCGGTATTACCTTCACACCACGCCGCGAAATGCGCATCCGCTTGTTCTCCAGTTTCCCATTGAATCGCGTCGTAATCGGGTTTGAACGCACGCTCAGTCACATGCGGATGATGATGCAGAATCATGAAATAGAAATCGCGCCAGATCAGTTCAGCCAGCCAGATTTCTGCGCCGTGATTGCTGCCAGTTCTGATTTGCTGCATTGCCTCGCGTACCAGATGTCGCACAGATACCGTGCCGAAGCGCAGATGCACTGACAAATACGACGGTCCTTTGAGTGCCGGGAAATCGCGGGCAACATCGTAGTGCTTCATTCGGTTCAGAAAATCCTGTATCAGCTGTGTTCCGCCAGACATTCCTGCCCGTATCGGAAGTACCTGAGTCTGTACGTCGCTGAACCCCATCTCTGATAATGCGGGTATGCCAGGCACGTCGATACGACAAAAATGCACAGCATACTTTTCTACCGGATACGATTTTGCGTAAAAGTCAGTAGCTTCCGCATAGAATTTTTTCAGCCACGCATTTTTGTATGGAGTGAAGATGGAAAATGGCGTACCGGCCAGCGATAAAACTTCGTCTTTCTCAAAGATCACCTGATCTTTAAAACTTAAAAATGTACGTTGCCGTTGGCTGAGCGCTGCTTTCACCGCTGTATCTCTTTGTATTGCAGCGGGTTCGTAATCATGGTTGACGAAAACTGCGTTGACTTGGAACTGCTCTGCGATACGCGGAATTTCCTCGACCGGATCGCCGTACATCACCAGCAGACTACCGCCAAGCTTGCCGATTTCCTGTTGCAGCTCGACGATGCTGTCGTGAATGAAACGCACGCGCCTGTCATTCGCCGGCAGATGTTTCAATATGGTCTGATCAAAAATAAAAACACAGATGACTTCTTTGCTATGTCGTAAAGCCTGATATAACGCGGCATGATCAAAGCAGCGTAAATCGCGCCGGAACCAGACCAGAGCGCGCTGAAAAGAAACAGATTTTTCTTGCATAAGTATCAGAAGAGGAAAGTCGGAATCATGGTGCGGAACCTTAGCACACATCGAAAATACACGTTAAAAATGCTAAAATGGCGGCATGGCGAAGCAAACAAAATCCCCACACTCTGAACTGTCCGACGGTGTCCCTGCACCGACTGGCAAGATTTCTGACATTGTTGCAACAGCGAGCGGCGATAACGTTCCGGAATTTGATTTAAATTTAACAAATCATTTCCTGATTGCAATGCCTTCTATGCACGATCCCGTATTTGGCGGCAGCGTGGTGTATCTGTGTGAACACAATCCCCGCGGTGCGATGGGTATGGTGATTAATCGTCCGACCGATATGACTGTGGCTGAATTGTTTGACCGTATCGACCTGCGCCTGGAAGTCATTCCCGATTCACATCCTATGGGCAAACGCCCGGTGATGTTTGGTGGCCCGGTGCAGGATGACCGTGGTTTCGTGCTGCACTCACCGGTGGGAGACTATACATCTTCGCTCAAAGTGACTGATGATATTGCGTTCACAACCTCGCGCGACGTGCTCGAAGCGATTGCGGCTGGTGAGGGGCCAGAGCGTATCGTGATCAGTGTCGGTTATGCCGGTTGGGGCGCAGGACAACTTGAAAAAGAAATCCTTGCGAACGGCTGGCTGACTGTTGCTGCCGATCCGCAGATTATTTTTTCGCTGCCGGTCGAAGAGCGGTTCAATGCGGCCATCAAATTACTCGGTATTGATCCTGCCATGTTGTCGTCTGAAGCGGGGCATGCCTGATGGCGACGCAGGAAGTCAGAGCTGATGGTACTGTACTCGCCTTTGACTTCGGGCTGAAACGTATTGGTGTGGCGGTCGGCAATACCTTCCTGCGTCAGGCCGAACCACTCAACATCATTCATGCACCGACCAACGATGGCAAATTTGCCGAAATCGCTGCGCTGATCAGTAACTGGCAGCCTGTGTTATGCATTGTTGGTTTGCCGCTGCATCCGGATGGTGAATCTCACGAAATGACGCAACGTTGCCGCCGCTTTGCGAACCAGTTGCAAGGCCGCTTCAGGCTTCCGACGATACTGGTCGATGAGCGTTATTCCTCCGCCGTTCTGAACGGCAAGCGCGGTGCACATATTGATGACGATGCCGCAGCCCTGATTCTGCAACAATATTTTGACGAGAACCCATGAGCAATGTTTCCCCCACACTGAATGCGGAAGCGCTGTATCAGCAGCTTCTGAAGCAGATCAAACCACAAGCGGTGGCGAATGATAATCTGGCGATCATCGGTATTTATTCAGGTGGCGCCTGGATTGCTGAACGTCTGGTGAATGATCTTGGTCTGAAAAATAAACCCGGTCTGATTGATGTGTCGTTTTATCGCGATGATTATGCGGCTAAGGGTTTGCATGCCGATGTCAAACCGACGCATATCCCGTTCGAAGTGGATGGTGCGCACATCATACTGGTTGACGATGTTTTGTATACAGGGCGAACGACGCGTGCAGCGATCAATGAGTTGTTCGACTACGGCAGACCTGCCCGTGTCATGCTGGCAGCACTGGTGGATCGCGGTGGGCGTGAATTGCCGATCGCTGCCGATTTTGTGGCGCATGTCGCCTCATTTGAACCCGCTGTCTCTGTGAATCTGCAACGCGCAGACGATGGCACACTTAGTTTTTCTATCGATCATGCATAATCCTCAGCTCAATAAACACGGCGAACTTCAGCATCTGCTGACGATAGACGGTCTGCCTAAATCCATCGTCAATCATATCCTCGATACCGCCTCGTCATTTGTCAGTGTCAGCGACCGCGAAGTTAAAAAAGTACCGCTGATGCGCGGTAAAAGTGTGTTCAATCTGTTTTTTGAAAACTCTACCCGCACCCGCACCACATTTGAGATTGCCTCGAAACGTCTGTCAGCCGATGTGATCAATCTCAATATCGCGGCATCCAGTACCAGCAAGGGCGAATCCCTGCTTGACACCATCGATAATCTGGCCGCGATGCACGCCGATATGTTCGTGGTACGTCATGCGACTTCCGGCGCCCCTTTTCTGATCGCCAAACATCTGAATGACACGAAGCAGCATCATGTGCATGTGGTGAATGCAGGTGATGGTCGTCACGCACATCCGACCCAGGGTTTGCTCGACATGTACACCATTCGCCACTACAAAAAAGATTTTACGAATCTGACCGTCGCGATAGTCGGTGACGTCCTGCACAGCCGCGTTGCACGCTCAGACATTCATGCACTGACCACACTGGGTGTTCCTGAAGTCCGCGTGATTGGCCCTCATACGCTGCTGCCGGGGGGCTTGGAGCAGATGGGGGTACGTGTGTTCACCGACATGAACGAAGGTCTGAAAGGTGTGGACGTCATCATCATGTTGCGCCTGCAAAATGAGCGTATGAGCGGTGCCTTGCTGCCATCTGCACAGGAATATTTCAAGAGCTACGGACTGACGCCGGAGCGGCTGGCGCTGGCGCATCCTGATGCGATTGTCATGCATCCGGGACCGATGAACCGTGGCGTGGAAATTGATTCTGCTGTGGCGGATGGCCCGCAGGCAGTGATTTTGTCGCAGGTGACTTTCGGTATTGCCGTGCGCATGGCTGTGATGAGTATTGTCGCCGGCAACAGCGGCAGTGACGCTTGATATCTGTGAGATTCGGCCAGGCGCAGGCCCGGCGATAACTGATCGTGCGTTATCCGTTACGTGAGACGTACAGGGAAGCAACATGAAAATTCAAATTAAAAATGGCCGCGTAATTGATCCGGCGAGCGGCGTTGATGCGGTACAGGATGTGTTTATCGCTGCCGGAAAAATTCTTGCTGTCGGTGCGGCACCGGCTGATTTTGTCGCCAATAAAGTTGTGGATGCCAGCGGGCTGGTTGTGGCGCCGGGGCTGGTGGATTTAAGTGCGCGTTTGCGTGAACCGGGCTTTGAATATAAAGCCACACTGGAATCGGAATTGCAGGCCGCGATGCGCGGTGGCGTCACCAGTCTGGTGTGTCCGCCGGATACCGATCCGGTGCTGGATGAATCGGGTCTGGTCGAAATGCTGCGACAACGTGCGCGCACACAAAATAAAGCCCATGTATATCCATTGGGTGCGCTGACGGTAGGGCTCAAAGGTGAGTCTCTGACCGAAATGTCGGCGCTGACTGAGGCTGGCTGTATCGGTTTTTCGCAGGCTGAGGTGACGATCTCTGATACCAATACTTTACAACGCGCGTTGCAATATGCGAGCACGTTCGGATACACGGTCTGGTTACGTCCGCAAGACGCCTATATCGGTAAAGGTGGCGTCGCGCATAGTGGCCCGCTGGCATCGCGTCTGGGCTTATCCGGTGTGCCTGTCATGGCAGAAACGATTGCGCTGCATACCTTGTTTGAGCTGATGCGGGCCACGGGTGCTAAAGTGCATCTGTGCCGTATTTCCTCTGCTGCCGGTCTGGAACTGGTACGTCAGGCGAAAGCGGAAGGCTTGCCGCTGACGTGTGATGTCGGTGCCCATCATGTCCATCTGACCGACAACGATATTGCTTACTTCGATTCGAATGCGCGCATGACGCCGCCATTGCGTAGTCAGCGCGACCGTGATGCGATCAAGACAGCACTGAGCGATGGCACCATCGATGCGATCTGCTCGGATCACACACCGGTTGATGATGATGAAAAACTGCTGCCATTTGCCGAAGCGTCACCGGGGGCAACTGGTCTGGAATTGTTATTGTCGCTCGCGCTGAAATGGGCGGAAGACAGCCGTGGCGCCGTGACCTTGTCGCAAGCGCTGTCGAAAATCAGCAGCAGTGCGGCGCAAGTAGCCGGAATTGCTGCGGGTAAGCTGACGGCCGGCAGCGCCGCTGATCTGTGCGTGTTTGATCCTGCCGCACATTGGAAAGTGGAAGCGGCGGCCTTAGCGAGTCAGGGCAAGCATACGCCGTTTCTTGGCTACGAATTGCCGGGTGTCGTTAAGCTGACGATGGTCGATGGCCATATTGCCTTTGACAATCTGTAATCTGCATTCAATACCGTTACCCGCATCGCCCGCTATCGCTGGGCGATGCGGTGACTGCTGGCAATAACCGCTATATATAAAGCAAACAGGGCGTATGAATGCCATCTGCGACGCCTCGTTTGGCTTTGTACCGAAGAACAAAAATTTTAATGAATGCTCCATTGGAGTATCTGGCGAGTCCGTATGATTTTCTGGCATTTTTTCCGCGTTTTCCTCCATCTGCTTGCAGGCTTGCTGACCAGTGCTTTGCTCTTTCCCATCGTGGGGGCTGCCAGAAGAGAGGCGCTGGTGCAACGCTGGTCGCGCCAGCTGATGGCGATTTGTACCGTGGATGTAGTGTTTAAAGATGCCAGTCAGGGGCGCTTTGCGGAACGGGCACTGATTGTTTCTAACCACGTTTCCTGGCTCGATATTTTTGTTATTAATACGGTGCATCCATGTCATTTCGTTGCGAAAGCTGATATCCGTTCCTGGCCCGTGCTGGGCTGGTTATGTGAAAAAGCCGGAACCATTTTCTTGGCACGTGGTAAGCAACGTGAAGTGCGGCGGATTTACGAAGGTCTGGTGCATCAGATTCATGATGGTAAACGCATTGCCTTTTTCCCTGAGGGCACGACCGCAGCGCAGGGCACGGTGCTGCCATTTCACGCCAATTTATTTGAAGCAGCGATAGAAGCCAAAGTGCCGGTGCAGCCATTTGTACTGCGTTATGTCGATACGCAAGGCAAATTTCATCCGGCGGCAGATTTCATTGGCGATATGACGTTTGCCGAAAGTATGAGCACTATCCTCAAAGCGCCGCGCATGATTGCTGAAGTGATCCGTCTGCCAGCAATTGCAACCGAAGGCGCACATCGTCGCGACATCGCTTTGCAGGCACGCGAACTGGTACTGCGTGAATTAGGCTTGGCGCAGGATCTGCCTGACGCATCCTCGAAAACTGCCGGATAAACATAGAGGTCAGAAGCTGTATTGACCACGCTCATGCTGTCGCAGTTTCTTCGTTCATCTCAACGTCTGCTTTTCGTGCTGCAGGCCTGTAACGATATTAAAAAAATGAATTTTTGGGGAGTATGTGCCAAAAAACACCTATTCTCAGCGTCAATCAACGAACTTTAAATATACTCCCGGGAGTATTTTCAGGCTTACAGCAGCCATAGTATGGCTCAGATCGTCTCCTGTCGAAGCGCATCAGCGACATTTACCCGACATCGCTGCCTGTGCCCAGAATGGCGCTGCGAGTAATCCAATAAAGGCGACACCACCGATTTTTGCCGGACGATGTTTTAAGGCATCCTCATCCGTGCATCCCGGAATCGTCGCTTGTTGCAAATCTTTCTGCAGACGTTCATATTTATCCGGACCGGTATTGTTCAGCGTTCTGCCGCTGGCTTCTGCCCTTTGCTGCAATTCACTCTTACTTGCCTGATAGGCTCTGGCGATACTTTGCCGGCTGATATCCAGCGTTGCCGGACCCGGTGTTACCGTGATGCTGTCAATGGCGACACTGGTCTCGCCGGCGGGAACTGCGGCGGAGCTGAGCGTTGTTGTGCTGGTGTCCGAGCTGGTGTCTGCTCTTGTGTCTGATTTCTTGCGTACCTGACGCACCGTCTCTGCTGCAGGTGCCGTCATTACCGGTGCGTCTTTTGCCGCATCAACGACGTCACGGATATTCAGCGGAAATTGCAGCAGCATGGCTGGTACCGGATAACGTACGGCATCATGTGTTTTGAGATGAAGCGGTTGTGATAGCAAGAGGATCAGCAACAGCGTGACTGCTGCAGCCAGCAGCGCGGAACATAGCCGCGCTGCGGTATGAGGCGCATTCCATGCGCGGTGATCAGAAATCACATTCATGACAGACGCTTTGTTGATGACGGTATCGTCTCAGACTCTCTGCATCGTTACAAGTTCAGACGTCCTTGCCAGTTCCGGATATTCAAGCCAGCGCCGGCCGATCGACAGCGTCTGCGGACGTCAGCAATGCCTGTACCGCACGTTCAAACAGGGGCTCATTTTCGAGAAAACGCACGCGACCGTGAGCGATCATGCGGCGGAACATGCGTACGCTGACAAGTGACGGCTTTTCATTGCCTGCCAGCGTCAGCACCAGATTGTTGTGCGAAGGATCGACCCAGTTCAGTCTGGCGATACTGGGTTTAATGCCGAGTTTGACTTACCGCTGCGCAGGCGTTCCTGTATCACTTCCTGAGTAAATTCGACGGTATCTGCTGGCAGCTCGCTGTCGAAAAACTCATCGAGCATCTGTACCTGAATATCGAGTTCACGTATTGCTTTATCGAGTCTTTGCTGCGTCTCCGGCGCCCGTAACTGTTCTTGCAAGACTTCCTGTGAGGCTTCGTTGTGATAAACGAAGTCTGCAAAATGTTCATGAATTGCCGGCAGAGTCAGCGAATGTGATTGCGGGTGAAGCGCCTGCTGCACGGTGCGTAAGGCGTTCGTATGAGCGTCGACCAGCCAGTCGAGCAAACGTTTTTGTTCAGTGTTACTCCACTGAATGGCAGTCAGTGCTTCGCGCAATGTGTTCAGAATGATGGGAAGCAGCGCGAACAGTTGTGTACGGTCGTCCTCATTCAGTTTGGGGACGATGCTCCACAGCAGATCGGGAATCAACAGACGATAGCGGATGCCGCGTTTGGCATCTTCACGTTCTGCATATTCGATTGCAAGCACCCAGGTGTTTTCTAAAAAATCGCGCAGATAGGGGTCGATCTGCAGTTTCTGTAACACCTCGCGTAACTGCGCCGAGATATGCACCAGCCGCAAAGTACGGTTCTGCGCAGCTTCGATGGCTTCGATGGTATGTGCAACCGTCTGTTCACTGGAGCGCAGTTCACGTGCAATGAACGCATCAAATTCGTCGAGCATACGGACGAATAATTGCGAATTTTCGCTGTCGTCTTCCAGCAGCGTTTCGACGATACGGCAAATTTCCTGTGTGATGTACGCACCCGTTGGATCTATCTGTTTCAGTCCCAGTGAAATGGAACCGACACGGTTGATCAGCATGCGTGCCGGATGCCCTTTTTGCGTGAGCAAAGTCTGATCACGCAGAGCAATTTTCAACACCAGAAATTGCAGACGTCCCAGTTGTGCGCGTATTTCAGCTGGTACCTGCGGATCGCTTAAGATAAATTCAAACAGCATTGCGACGACGTCTATCGTCATCTGCTCATCGACATTCTCCGTCATGTCGTTGAGCGTGGTTCTTTGCTCCAGAATCAGATTACGGATGCCACCCAGATGATTGAACATCTGTTCGCCGGAGATGATGTTATTTTTTTGTAGTTCATGCACTGACTGTACGATGCCACTACCGGCATCGGCCGATGAGCTTTCCGCAGAGCTGTAACCGGGATCTGAATGGTATCTCTGACTTGTATTTTCGCTCTGGACACCGTGTTGAGTGGATGGTGCCACTGATGCATTGTCCGGCGGTATCTTGCTTTGTACCTGGTGCATGCGCTGATCGCTATGGCTTCCGCCGGGTGCGGAAACAGGGATGTCTGTCGCATGATTGCCCGAGCTATCGCTGCCAACAAAATCATTGCGTGTATTGCCGGTGGCATGATTTGCTGCGCTGCCGGTGGCACCGGTCATGCCGCTGCCACCACCGAACAGTTGCCGCAAGGTTGTTCCAACGGACTGATTTTTTTCTAACCATTGAAATCCTTGCGAGTGCATTCGTCCAGCAGAGGTCATCGGCGCGGTGTATTCATCAAAACCCGGATGCGGAGCGACTGCCCTTGGTTGAGATGAGAAAGCAGAGGCTGTCTGTTGCAACAGTTGCCGGGAAAACTGCTGCGTCGCTGAACCGAATTTACTGACACTGAAACCGGCTGCGATATCGCGCACGCTGTTAAATAATTGTTCGACTTTGCTGACGGCGGCTATCGGCGCCTGCGGAGCTGTCTGTGGTTGTGTGGCGTACGCAGGCGTTGCAAATTCCTCGGTCGCTGAGAATGCGGATTGATGCATGGCTGCAGCTCTCAGTGCTTCGTCATGCGTATCGACGGCAACTGCGTTGTCGTCGACATGCTGAGCAGCGTCTGCGGTATGGGCTGCCGGATTCGCAGTTGCAGTGGCAGGCGGTGTTTTTTTGATTTTTAACTGCAGCTCTGCTGCGATACCCTGAGCGGCAAAGTAGCTATTCACTGCATCATAAATTTTGGCTATATGAGGTATCAGATCTTCTGCAAGCTGTGCGCTGACAACCGTAGAAATTTTGCTACCCAGTTCAAATTTTTCTACCCCGTTGGTAATGCAGCGGGCGATGATATAAGGCCGGAACGGATTTTCCCGTTCGCTGATTTTTTCCTGACTGAATATCAGCGCGATGCGGATATTCAGGTCACGTATCTGCTCTTCTGCTTCGGCCCGGAAGCTCGCCGTCATGTCCTTGAGCAGCAGCTCGTTTTCGAGTATGTCGGAATCGACCAGCGACAGGCTTTCACTTTGCAATTTCAATACGGATGCCGGACGAAATGTACTGTAGGTGGTCTGAAAGCTCCGGTTCAGCAGCTCATCCATCGCCTCACTCATGGCATCGGACATTTGTCTGTCCTGCCTTAAGCGCATGCTGGCATGCAAATAATCTCTTTGTTCCTGAGAGCTGTGTGCTGCTTCGGCTCGTTTAAATAACGCGTCCAGCGTGTGCGGTAACGCTGCCTCTATCGCAATCAGAAAAGTCCGGTGAAACTCCTTTCGTGTTGCGGGCAGAAATTCATTCGGATCCATGTTTTCCTCAGATACAGCAGACCGCTATATGTCAAAAAGTTTAAAAACGTAATAAATGTAACGGCATTGTCATTTTTGAGTATAAATCAGAAGATTGCTAAATTGTTATTTAAATATAATGTTTTAAACATTGTTCACAACTGTTTTGTCCTATCTTCATCGCGCAGACAACAACGGCAAGTGAGCGAAGAGCACACTTGCCGCCAGATTGTTTTTAATGGGAAAAATGTTGCTTATATCAGCCTGGTTTTTGCTGTTGCGGGCAGTCTATCTGTACCAGCGTTCTGTCGTGAAGAGCAACTGCGGTCAGCTTACCGCCCCAGACGCAACCGGTATCAAGGCTGATCAGATTGGGACGCAATACCAGTCCTAAGGTGGACCAGTGACCAAACACCACCGTGCTGTTGTCTGAGGCGCGTGGCAGATCGAACCAAGGCGCATATCCTTGCGGAGCAGTACCGACGCCATCCTTGCTGGCAAAATCCATTTGTCCTTCAATGCTGCAAAAACGCATCCGTGTCAGGGCATTGACGATGCAGCGCAAGCGATCTGCACCCTGTAAACCGTCATCCCAGTAAGCCGGAGTATTACCATACATTTGCCGTAAAAAGTCCAGCCAGTCCGGACTGCGTAACATGCTTTCCACTTCACCCGCGAGTGCCATTGCTTTTTCGGCCGACCACGTCGGAAAAAGTCCGGCATGAATCAGTAAGTGCTGCTGCTCTGTGATTGCAAGCGGCCGCCGGCGCAACCATTCCAGCAATTCAGCGCAATCCGGCGCATCTAATATTTCTGTAAGCGTATCGCTGCGATGTGCGGGACGGATGCCATGAGCCACCGCCAGCAGATGCAGATCGTGATTCCCAAGCACACTCTCTGCTTGCCCGGCCTGCTGCAAAGCACGTACGCGACGCAGAGTCTGCAAGGATTTAGGCCCGCGATTCACCAGGTCACCGGCAAACAGATAGCGGGCGGAAGGTGAGCGCTGTTCTATGCGATGCAGCAGTTCACCCAGTTGATCGTCGCAACCTTGAATGTCGCCGATAAAATATGTGGCTGTCGTCATGTCTATGGCGCTTATTGATTTGCACCCATACGTTTGGCTTCGGCGCGGCTGAGCAATGCCTGTTGCTTCTGTTCTTCGCGCATGCTGACAGTCAGCATGGTTGGCCAGCCAATCAGATGTTGTTCAGCAATTTCGGCCAGAGCGCGTAACCACGAAGGTGATTCATTCAGACAAGGAATGTAATTAAATTCTTTACCACCGGCCTGCAGAAAATCGGCCCGTACTTCCATCGCAATTTCTTCCAGCGTTTCCAGACAATCAGCGATGAAGCCGGGGCAAATCACATCAATCCGCCGAACCCCGTCTTTTGCAAGCTGCGTTACCGTTGGCGCCGTGTAAGGTTGCAGCCATTCGGCTCTTCCTAAACGCGACTGAAATGTGACGACGTACTGATCTTTCGACAGGCCGAGCTTTTCAGCAAGCAGGCGCGCCGTTTTGTAGCATTCACAATGATAGACGTCACCGCGTAACAGAAATGCTTTTGGTAAACCGTGAAAGCTCATCACCAGTTTCTCCGGCCTGCCGTTGCTTTGCCAGCTTGTTATCACAGATTGTCGCAACGCTTCTATGTAAGCCTCATGGTCATGATAATTTTTGACCAGACGCAGTTCTGGAATATTTCTGACCTGTTGATAATGGCTGAACACCGCATCAAAATTCGATCCGGTCGTTGTCGCCGAATATTGCGGATAAGCCGACAAAATCAATAAGCGATCATAACCATCTGCTTTCAGCTTTTGTAGCACATCGGGGATGGATGGCGTGCCATAGCGCATCGCATAAGTGACGTGTACCTCATGGCCACGTTCACCAAGATAGCCCTTCAACAGCACCGCCTGTTTTTCCGTATGTACTTTTAACGGCGAACCGTCATTGGTCCAGATGGATGCATATTTCTTTGCTGACTGACCGGAGCGGAAGGGCAGGATAATCCCATGCAGGATCAGCCACCAGATTGCGCGGGGTACTTCGACGATACGTCTGTCCCATAAAAACTGTTTCAGATAGCGGCGTACTGCCGGTCTGGTCGGTGCATCCGGCGTACCGAGATTAATCAGTACGACCGCCGTTTTTCCGATTTTTCCGTGGGAGTAATCAGGTTCTTTCAGAAAGCGCATGGTATTTACTTTTTATGAGGCCAGTAATTCTCTGGCGTGTTTACGAGTGGTTGCAGTGATTTCTATGCCACCCAGCATACGGGCGATTTCTTCGACGCGCTGTTTGTTATCGAGCACGTCAATACGGGAGAGGGTCTTACCGTTGTGATTTGTTTTACTGACCTGAAAATGCTGATTTGCCTGACTTGCGACCTGCGGCAAATGGGTGACGCACAATACCTGACGGTCTTGCCCCAGTCGTTTCAGTAAGCGTCCGACGACTTCGGCAACACCGCCGCCTATGCCGCTGTCAACTTCATCGAAAATCAAAGTTGGCGTAGCTGTCGCGCCTGAAGTAATGACAGAAATAGCCAAGGAGATCCGCGCCAGTTCTCCTCCGGACGCTACTTTTGCCAGCGGACGGGCTTGTACCCCGGCATGACCGGCGACTAAAAATTCAATCTGCTCGATACCGTATGCAGCAGGCTCACATGGATTCAGACTGACGGCAAAACTGCCACCGGCCATGCTCAATTCCTGCATTGCCGCCGTTACCGCAACACTCAGTGTTTTTGCGGTTTTTTCGCGCGCTTTGCTCAGTTGTTGCGCGGCTTGCAGATAATGCTGATACGCTTTTTCTTCCTGCAAGCGAAGCGCATCCATATCACTGGCATCGGACAACTGTTTTAATTGTTCAGACAGAGTTGCAAACTCCTGATATAAATATTCAGGAGCAACATGAAAGCGGCGCGCCGTTGTATGTATGCTTTCGACGCGTTGTTCGACTTCACGTAAGCGTGCCGGATCGAGCTCGGTGCGATTCAGATAATCGTTCAGCGCATAAGTGGTTTCCTGCAAATTGATGCAGGCAGATTCCAGCGCTTCGGTAACCGGTTTCAGCGCTGCATCGTAATCCAGCAGCTTGAGTAATTTCTGTTGTACTGCAGTCAGTTGCGACAGCACTGGATGCTCAGAATCCGAAATCAGGGCAGCGGCTTCCTGCGCACCATCGAGCAGGCTTGCCGCATGTGCGAGGCGGCTGTGTTCCTGACTGATGTTTTCCCATTCGCCCGCCTTGATTTGCAATTTGTCGAGTTCACCGACCTGCCATTCGAGGCGCTCACGTTCTTGTAAAACATTCTTGGCATTGGTTTCAAATTCTTCGCGTTGCCGGCTCAGATTACGCCAAGCTTTATAACGAGCGGCGACTTCTGCGGCGCGCTCTTGTAAGCCGCCCTGCATGTCCAGTAGTGAGCGTTGTGCTTCCGCTTTGAGTAAAGACTGATGCGCGTGTTGACCATGAATATCGACCAGCAGATCCCCCAGTTCACGTAATTGCGTTGCGGTGGCGGTGATGCCGTTGATCCAGGCTTTCGAGCGCCCTGCGTTGTCGATCGTGCGGCGCAGAATCAACTGTTGCTCAGGATCGCTGAATTCGTTTTCCAGCAGCCATTGCTGGATGTGTTCCGTGATAGAAAATTCGGCGCTGATATCTGCCCTGGCGGCGGATTCGCGCACCATACTGGCGTCACCACGGCCACCCAGTGCCAGTGTCAGAGCATCGATTAATATCGATTTTCCAGCGCCGGTTTCACCCGTCAGGACACTGAAGCCAGAGGAAAATTCCAGCTCAAGAGTATCAACAATGACAAAATCGCGAATGGCAAGCGTACGCAGCATAAGAGCAGAAGTAGTAAATAAAATGGAAAGAGCAGACTGAGATATTTTAGCAATAACTACGGTAAGAACGTGCTACTGCCGGCAGGCCGCGTCTGTCGTTAATTCAGAGCACCTTCGACGGTAGGGTATTCATTCCAGTGCAGTTTTTCCCGCAGCGTATGGTAATAATTCCAGTCGTGCGGATGCAGGAAAGTGACCGTGTGGTTGGAGCGTTTGACGATGATGCGATCCTGGCGCAACAGGCTGGCAAAGGTTTGCATGTCAAAGTTGACGCTGATATCGCGACCGGCAACGATTTCGATCACGATTTCGCTGCTTTCCGGCAGCACGATAGGGCGGTTCGATAAAGCATGTGGTGCGATTGGCACCATGACGATACCGCTCAGGCTGGGATGCAGCAGCGGCCCGCCTGCGGAGAGCGAGTAGGCGGTTGATCCGGTCGGAGTGGACACGATCAGCCCGTCTGAGCGCTGGTTATACATAAAGTGAGAATCGACTTCGACGCTGAGTTCGACCATGCCGGAACCCGTACCGCGGGATACCACGATATCGTTGAATGCAAGTCCACTGAAGATCTGATGATCTTCCCGCACGACTATGGCCTGCAACAGGCTGCGGCGCTCGGTGACGTATTTTCCTTTCAGCATTTCGGCAATCACAGGAATCATGCGGTCCAGCGGAATATCGGTAATGAAACCCAGCCTGCCCTGATTGATCCCTATTAAGGGAACGTTATATTCAGCAAGCTGGCGTGCAATACCCAGCATCGTGCCGTCACCGCCGACGACGATGGCGGCAGTCGCGTGTTTGCCTATCTCTGCAACTGACATCGCATGAAAACCGGGCAATTCTATGTATTGCGCTGTTTCCGCTTCCACCACGACCGTATGTCCGGCGCGGTCAAGAAAGCTGGCGAGTTCACTCATGGATTCTGCGATGCCGGGCGCATTGTATTTACCAACAAGTGCAATCGTTTTTGGTATGACAGTCATAAAAAAAGAGTGGTGACGTGATTCGTCAGATTAGACCATAATTAGCGTAGAAATGAATCAACTGACTGCTATTTATGACAATTAAAGCTGTATTACTGGATCTGGACGATACCTTGTGGCCGGTTGCACCGGTGATTCAACATGCGGAGACGCGTTTATATGAGTGGATGCAGCAGCATGTGCCTGCGGTGGCAGGGAATTATTCCGTCGAATCGATGCGGCAACGGCGCAATAAACTGGTGCCGACTGATCCCCGTTTTCAATATGACTTGTGGGCTTTGCGACACACCTTACTGAGTCAGATATTCGCAGAACATGATGTGCCTGTCACGAAGGCCGATCAGGCCATGGCGGTATTTGCCGATGCCCGCAATCAGGTCAGTTTGTATGATGATGTTGTTCCAGCGCTAAAGGTATTGTCGCAGCGGGTTCTGTTGGGTTCGGTCTCAAATGGCTTTGCTGATCTGCGTGAAATTGGTCTTGCTTCACATTTCCGTACATCGATTGCGGCACGTGAGTTTGGCTGCGCCAAACCTGACCCGCGTATCTTTCTCGCTGCCTGTGGAGCGCTGGGTGCAGCGCCTCATGAAACCTTGTATGTCGGCGACGACCTGTTGCTGGACGTGCAGGGTGCGCAACAAGCCGGATTACGCGGTGCATGGATGAACCGGCATGGTCAGGAGAAGACGGACGAGCGCCATCAGCATATTGAGCCCGACGCAGAATTTAAAAATTTACATGATTTGACAAAATGGTTATGAAGTTTTCTATGTTCAGGTTTGCTTCAAACGCATAAAATGAATAGATGCTACTAGATACTCGCGCTCAAACTCTTTTAAAAGCCCTCGTAGAACGCTACATTGCTGACGGTCAGCCGGTCGGTTCGCGTGCTCTTTCAAAAATTTCCGGCCTTGATCTTTCACCGGCGACGATCCGGAATGTGATGGCAGATCTGGAAGAAATGGGCTTGGTTGCCAGCCCGCACACCTCTGCAGGCCGTGTCCCTACGCCTAAAGGTTACCGGGTATTTGTTGATAAATTACTGACGGTGCAGGAAATCAGCGAACTGGGGCTGGAGTCGCGTCTGCAATCGGGTTTGTTATCTCAACCCCCACAAAAAATCATTGCGAATGCCGCGCAGATATTGTCGTCGTTGTCGCAGTTTGCCGGTGTCGTCATGACGCCGAAAACTGAATCGATTTTTCAACAGGTCGAGTTTCTGCGTCTGTCGGAAAAACGTATTTTGCTGGTCGTTGTTGCTCCCACCGGAGAAGTGCATAACCGCCTGCTTCTGACGGACACGGATTACACCCCGGCGCAGTTATCGCAGGCGGCGAGTTACCTGAATCAGAACTTCAGCGGACATGCTTTTGAAGATGCACGACTGGGCATTAACAGTGAATTGCGCCAGTTGCAAACAGATATGACCAGGCTGATGCAGGCCGCCGTGGAAGCGGGCAGTGATGCCTTGTCCGAACAGAGCGATGACATGGTTATCTCAGGAAAGACTAATTTGCTGAATGTGCAGGATCTGTCGTCCAACATGACATCGCTGCGTAAGCTGTTTGATATGTTTGAGCAAAAGAGCAGCCTGATGCAATTGCTGGACGTGTCATGCAAGGCAACCGGAGTACAGATTTTTATCGGTGGCGAATCGCAATTACTGCCCATGGATGAAATGAGCGTTGTTACGGCACCGTATGAGGTCAATGGCAAGATTGTCGGTACTCTGGGGGTGATCGGTCCGACGCGGATGGCATATGAGCGAGTGATTCCGATAGTCGATATCACGGCGAAATTACTTTCTAACGCCTTGAGTCAGTAAAAGAGACATCTGATGTTAAATAAAAATATTTCAATTTTGCTTATTGATGACAACGACATTACCCGCGAGGTGTTACGTGTCGTGTTGCGCAACGAGGGATACACGGTTGCAGGGGAGGCGACGGATGGCGGCTCCGGACTTGATCTGGCGCTCAAACTGAGACCGGATGTGATTATGCTGGATGTTGTGATGCCCAAAGTCAGCGGGCTCGATGTGTTGCCGAAAATCAAGGACATGCTGCCGGATTCCAGGATATTGCTGGTGACAGCGAGTCACGATAAAGATGTTCTGTCGGAAGCCGTGAAATCAGGCATACACGGCATTATCCTGAAGCCATTTAATGCGCAGAAAATCATTGATACCGTCGCCGGTGTCGCTGCAAAAATAAAAAAGTAATCCGTTACCGCCGACTTATTCACATGATCACATGAGGTCATGGAGGCTTAATTGTGTTTGTGTTCGCAATTCTCTTTCGTGCAACTGCCATAGATCGCGAGTGAGTGTTCGGCAATTTTAAAGCCGCGCTCCAGAGCAATGGTGTGTTGACGCTCTTCGATTTCAGCGTCAAAAAACTCCTCCACGCGTCCACAATCGAGGCAGACCAGATGATCATGGTGCGAGCCTTCGTTTAATTCAAAGATCGCTTTGCCGGTTTCAAAATGATTCCGGTGCAGCAGTCCTGCCTGTTCAAATTGCGTCAATACCCGGTAGACGGTAGCCAGGCCGACATCCATATTGTCGTTCAACAGTATCTTGTAGACATCTTCTGCAGTCAGATGGCGGACCTTACTGTTTTGGAAAATTTCAAGGATTTTCAGGCGAGGCAAGGTTGCTTTCAGTCCGCTGGCTTTCAGATTTGGGGTGCTGTTTGTCATGTTTTCGGTCAAAAGAGGGCTATCTGCTTTATGATATCGGGTTTCAGGGCATGTTGCTCAATTACTGAGGGTACCTATGCGATTGTTGTTTTCAAAATCTGTTCAGGATAAAGCCATACGGCTTGCAGGTATGACGTTGGTGCTGGGTTTGTCTGCCTGTGCATCGAAAGCACCGGTGGCGGATAAAACAGTGCCAGCGACAGCTGGTACGCAAGTATACGCTCCGACCGGGGTGAACAAATTCCTGGGCTATATTTCTCCGTATCGTATTACTGTCCAGCAAGGTAACTTCGTTTCTCAGGAAATGATGGCGCAGATCAAAGAAGGTATGACACGTGAGCAAGTCCGTTTTGTGCTCGGTACCGCTTTACTGACCGATATGTTTCACGAAGACCGCTGGGACTATCCTTTCCGCCTGACCAAGCCGAATGGTGAGCAGGTTGTCAGCCAGGTGACGATTTATTTTAAAAACAATACTGTCTCTAAATTTGAGGGCGGTAGTTTGCCAACGGAAAAAGAATATCTGGCAAGGATCACCGAGTCGGCGTTGGGCTTAGACAAAGTTGAGTCGCTGAATGATCTCGACGGCACGCCGAAGAAAAAAGATAAAAAATAAAGAAAGCTAGTATGACCGCATTAAAAGTAGCAGTGGCGGGTGCTTCCGGCCGCATGGGAAAGATGCTGATTGAAGCGATCAGCAACTCAGATGATATGGTGCTGGCTGGCGCACTGGATGTTGCCGGTTCCCCGGCAATAGGGACTGATGCCGGATCATTCCTGGGGAAACCGGCCGGCGTGCTGATTGAATCCGATCTGGCCAAGGCTTTGGCGGACGCGGACTTTCTGATTGATTTCACCCGCCCCGAAGGGACACTGAAACACCTTGAGTATTGTGCCGCGCACGGCATCAAAATGATTATCGGCACGACCGGTTTTGACGATGCGGGTAAAGCAGCCATTGCAGCAGCGGGCAAACGAACCGCGATTGTCTTTGCGCCGAATATGAGTGTTGGTGTCAATGTGACGCTGAAGCTGCTGGAAATGGCAGCCAGGAGTTTCGCCGAAGGCTACGACATCGAAATCATTGAAGCGCATCACCGGCATAAAGTCGATGCACCTTCTGGTACCGCGCTCAAAATGGGCGAGGTGATTGCTGACGCGCTCGGTCGCGATCTGAAAGAGGTTGGTGTTTTTGCACGCGAAGGTGTGACCGGTGAACGCGATCCGTCTTCGATTGGTTTTGCGACGATACGTGGCGGTGATATTGTCGGTGATCACACTGTGCTGTTCGCCGGTATCGGGGAACGTGTTGAGATTTCACACAAATCTTCCAGTCGCGTCACCTATGCGCACGGCAGTTTGCGGGCGGCTCGTTTCCTGAACAACAAGGCAACCGGTCTGTTCGATATGTACGACGTGCTCGGGCTGAATAATCACTAACTCATCCATCGCAATGAACGCTGCAATCGCGCATTACTGGGAGCAGGCAGATCAGTTCGGGCATGCTATTGCCTATCTTTTACTGCTGATGTCATTGTTGAGCTGGGCGCTGATTTTTGCTAAAGCCTGGTCTTTCTGGCGGGTGCGTCAGGCAGCGCCGGTATTGCCGACATTCTGGCTCGCGCCGACCATCGCCGATGCGCAGAGATTGTTACAACAACGCGATAAAGAGCATGTGTATCTGTCGCTGGCGGTAGCGGCGATGTCGGCAATGGATGCCGCTCAGCGTGCATCAACATTGAGTGCTGACAGCAGTCTGAATGATGCGCTGACACGCGCTTTGCGTCAGCAGTTGCAGGTAACCACAAGTCGTCTCGAAAATGGCCTGACGGTGCTGGCATCCGTTGGTTCCACCGCGCCGTTTGTCGGCTTGCTCGGTACGGTATGGGGTATTTATCACGCGCTGACGACGATATCGTCCGCAGGCACGATACAGATAGATCAGCTTGCGGGACCCGTCGGTGAAGCGCTCATCATGACTGCCTTTGGGCTGATTGTCGCCATTCCTGCAGTGCTTGCTTACAATGTTTTCAACCGTTTTAACCGCATTACATTTGCAGAGCTTGATGGCTTTGCACATGATCTGCATGCGCATTGCAGCCACAGCAGCGATCCGCAACATTCTGACAAGCAGGTGTAAGCATGGCGTTTGGTTCGTTTAATGACAAAGCCGGACGATCACAGATGCACAGCATGGCAGACATCAACGTTACTCCTATGGTGGATGTGATGCTGGTGTTGCTGGTGATTTTCATCATTGCCGCACCATTGATGACACCAGCGATCAAACTGGATTTGCCACAGGCTGCGGCGAAGGCCAGTCAGCAACAGCCGGAATCGCTGCAAATTGCCATTGATGCTGCAGGCATAATTTATCTGCAGGGTGTTGCCACAGATCTGGCAGCGCTGGAGCCCCGCTTCCGGCAGGCAGCTTTGCAACAGCCGCAACCTGATCTGCAATTACGCGCCGACAAATCCACCCGTTACGATGTGATTGCGCAACTGATGGCGGCGGCGCAGGCGCAGGGGCTGAACAAAATTGCGTTTGTGATGCAACCGGTAACGGAAGCTGACGCCGCCAAACCCTGATGCTCGCAAGCATTGCTCAATATCCCCCCTGAACCAGTTATAATCTAAGGTTCTGAGTCATTTCCGCATCTACTTCTGGTCACGCCATGCAAGAAAAATACACGCCCTCCGACGTCGAACAATCGGCGCAATCCCACTGGAAAAAAATCGATGCCTATAAGGCGGTAGAAAACAATCCACGTTTCCCTAAAGGTAAATATTATGCCTGCTCTATGCTGCCTTACCCTTCCGGTAAGCTGCACATGGGTCATGTGCGTAATTACACCATCAACGATATGCTGGCGCGCCAGCTGCGTATGAAGGGGTACAACGTGTTGATGCCTATGGGCTGGGATGCATTTGGTCTGCCAGCTGAAAATGCGGCGATTGCGTATAAAAAATCACCTGCAGAATGGACCTACGCGAATATCGAGGACATGAAGTCGCAGATGGAACCGCTGGGGCTGGCGTTCGACTGGTCGCGTGAAGTGGCGACCTGCGATCCGGATTACTACCGCTGGAACCAGTGGCTGTTTCTGAAGATGCTGGAAAAAGGCATTGCTTATAAAAAAACGCAGGTCGTGAATTGGGACCCGATTGATCAGACCGTGCTGGCGAATGAGCAGGTGATTGATGGTCGCGGCTGGCGCTCTGGCGCTTTGGTGGAAAAGCGTGAAATTCCCGGTTACTACTTTGGTATCACCCAATACGCCGAGGAATTGCTGAGCAGTATTGATACGCTTGATGGCTGGCCTGAACAAGTGCGCACCATGCAGCGCAACTGGATAGGCAAGAGCGAAGGCGTGCGCTTTGCATTCAGTCACGAGATCAAAGACGACACCGGCGCATTGGTACAAGACGGCAAAATGTATGTCTTCACGACTCGTCCTGACACCATCATGGGCGTGACGTTCTGCGCCGTGGCGGCGGAACATCCGCTGGCGACTGTCGCTGCAAAAAATAATGCGAAACTGGCAGCGTTTATCGAAGAATGTAAAGCCGGCGGTACTTCCGAAGCTGAAATGGCGACCAAGGAAAAAGAAGGTCTGCCAACAGGCTTATTCGTCACGCATCCGCTGACCGGTGAACAGGTTGAAGTCTGGGTCGGTAATTATGTGCTGATGACTTACGGTGACGGCGCTGTGATGGGCGTACCTGCGCATGACGAACGTGATTTTGCTTTTGCCAAAAAATACGGTATTGCGATCAAACAAGTGGTGGCTGTTGAAGGTGAAAGCTTTACCACTGAAGCATGGGCTGACTGGTATGGTGACAAACAGAAATGTGTGACCGTTAATTCCGGCAAATACGATGGTCTGAACTATAAGGCAGCGGTGGACGCTGTCGCCGCTGATCTCTCCGCCAAAGGCGTCGGCGAGAAAAAAACCACCTGGCGTCTGCGCGACTGGGGTATTTCGCGTCAACGTTACTGGGGCACGCCTATTCCTATCATTCATTGCGAATGCTGTGGTGATGTACCTGTGCCTTACGAAGATTTGCCTGTGGTATTGCCAACCGAATGTATTCCTGACGGTTCCGGTAATCCGCTGAAAACGCATGCAGAATTTTTGAATGTGCCTTGCCCTAAATGCGGTAAGCCAGCGCAGCGTGAAACTGACACGATGGATACCTTCGTCGATTCCAGCTGGTATTTCATGCGCTATACCTGCCCGGATGCGACGACGATGGTCGATGAACGCAACGACTACTGGATGGCGATGGATCAGTATATCGGCGGCGTCGAGCATGCGGTCTTGCATTTGCTGTACGCCCGTTTCTGGACCAAAGCCATGCGCGACCTTGGTTTGGTGAAAATCGATGAGCCATTCAAAAATCTGTTCACGCAAGGCATGTTGCTGAATGAATCGTTCTACCGCGAAGACGAGAGCGGCAAGAAAACCTGGTTCTATCCGAATGAAATCGAAGTTCAGCACGATGACAAAGGCCGTCCGGTATCGGCGAGCCTGAAATCTGACGGTCAGCCAGTGCAAATGGGCGGCATAGAAAAAATGTCGAAATCCAAAAACAACGTGGTCGAACCGAAAGACATCATCACCCAGTTTGGCGCAGATACGGCGCGTCTGTTCACGATGTTTGCTGGCCCACCGGATCAAAGTGCTGCCTGGAGCAGCAGCGGTGTTGAAGGTGCCTCGCGTTACCTGCGTCGCCTGTGGGCATCGGCACTGAAATTGTCAGAAACGATTGCTGCCGGCGCTGTTGCACCAGCCAGCTATGCCGCGGATGTCAAAGTATTGCGCCGTGAAGTACATCTGACCCTGAAACAGATCGATGCCGATTACGATCGTCTGCAATACAACACCGTGGTATCCGGTGCGATGAAATTGCTCAATACGATAGAGTCTTTCAAATCGGATGCAGAAGGCTCTGCAGCGGCATTGCGTGAAGCGTTCAGCGTCTTGTTGCGCGGCCTGTATCCGGTTTGCCCACACATCACGCATGCGTTGTGGCAGGAACTCGGTTTCGCAGCCGAACTCGGCGAGCTGATCGATGCACCATGGCCGCAAGTCGATGAAGCAGCACTGGTGCAGGATGAAATCGAACTGATGGTGCAGGTGAACGGCAAACTGCGCGGCAGCATCAAGGTCAGTAAAGATGCAGATAAAGCCACGATAGAAGCGACCGCGCTGGCGAGCGAGAGCGTGCAGCGTTTCATCGAAGGTGCGCCGAAGAAAATCATTGTCGTACCGGGTAAACTGGTCAACATCGTCGCTTAATTTTTGTTACAGGAGTGATCCGCATGCGTTCTGTTTTTTCACGTCAACTGACATGGCTGCTCGCAGTCGTCATGCTGATGAGCTTGTCTGCATGCGGTTTTGCCTTGCGCGGACCGGTCAGCTTTCCTTTCAAAAGCATTTACATAGGATTGCCGGAAGCATCGTCGCTGGGGGGCGAGTTAAAACGTCAGATACGCGCGAACGGACAGACGCAAATCACCGCTGACGCGAAAGACGCGGAAGTGATACTCGATGTGCTGAGCGAAACCCGCGAAAAGCAGATTCTGTCCTTGAACAGTCAGGGCCGGGTACGTGAATACAATCTGCTGTATAACTTCCGTTTCCGTTTGCGTAATGCGGTTGGTAAAGAATATCTGGAACCAGTGACAGTGCAACTGAAACGCACGATCACGTTTAATGAAGCGCAGGTGTTGGCGAAAGAATCCGAAGAAGCTTTGCTCTATCGCGATATGCAAAGCGATCTGGTGCAGCAGATTATGCGTCGCCTGTCGGTCGTGAAGATGGATCAATAAATGCAATTGCGCTTTGATGCCCTTGATGGCCATCTGGCAAAAACGCTGGCACCACTGTATGTGATTACCAGCGACGAGCATTTACTCGCGCTGGAAGCTGCGGACAAAGTCCGTCGTGCGGCCAAAGCGCAGGGCTTTTATGAGCGTGAAATTTTAACGGTCGAGCGCAGTTTTAAATGGGGCGCGCTACTGGCAGCGAATCAGTCGCAGTCGCTGTTTGGCGATAAAAAACTGATCGATCTGCGGATTCCGACCGGTAAGCCCGGCAAGGACGGCGGACAGGCGCTGCAGGATTATGTCGCGCATTTATCGCCGGATAATCTGACGCTGATTACCTTGCCTAAGCTCGATTGGGCAACGCAAAAAGCGGCCTGGGTCAGCAGTCTGCAACAAGCGGCGGTGTATATCGATATTCCACTGGTGGAGCGAAATCAGTTGCCGAACTGGATCAGTCAGCGTCTCGCTTTGCAGCAACAAAGCGCGGACCGGCAAAGTCTGGATTTCATCGCCGATCGCGTCGAAGGCAATCTGCTTGCTGCGCATCAGGAAATACAGAAACTCGCTTTGCTGCATCCGGCCGGCAAGCTGAGCTTTGAACAAATCCACGACGCGGTGCTGAATGTCGCCCGTTATGATGTGTTCAAACTCAATGAAGCGATGTTGGCGGGTGACGTCGCCCGCTTATCGCGGATGCTGAACGGACTCAAAGGCGAGGGCGAAGCATTGCCGCTGGTGTTGTGGGCGATGGCGGAAGAAATCCGCACTTTGCTGAAACTGAAATCCGGCATGCAACAAGGGCGGCCATTATCCGCCCTGCTGAAAGAGTACAGAATTTGGGGACCCAGAGAAAAACTCATGGACCCGGCATTACGCAGAGTCAGTTTGCAGACCTTGCAAACAGCGCTGCAAGAAGCCTCGCAAGTCGATAAGATGGTCAAAGGTTTACGTGCCAAAGCATTCGCCGGTGACGCCTGGGATGCGCTGCTGCAGTTGGGATTAAAAGTCGCAAGCGCCGCCTGAACTGCCGCCGCAGCACTGCCGGAAATGCCAAAAATCCCCGAAATTAGGGGAGTATCCTAAAAAAAACGCCTAATGTCCTTGTAAATAAAGGGCTTTAAAAAAATACTAGGGGGAGTATATAAAGCTCCCAAAATGACATGACGGACATTAAACACTACATGAACGACCTTGGCGCCCGTGCCCGTGCGGCATCGCGGGCGATGGCGAAGGCCGATACGGCGGCGAAAAACCGCGCCTTGAGTCTGATTGCTGCCGCGATCCGGCGCGACGCAGCAGCATTACGCGCCGCGAATGAACTCGATCTCGCCGCAGCCAAAGCATCAGGCATGGAAGCCGCGATGCTAGATCGCCTGACGTTGTCAGATAAAGCGATTACAACGATGGCCGAAGGTCTGGAGCAGATCGTCAGTCTGGCCGACCCTATCGGTGAAATTTCGAATATGAAGTATCGTCCGACCGGCATTCAGGTCGGGCAGATGCGTGTGCCACTTGGTGTGATCGGCATCATTTACGAAGCTCGCCCGAATGTGACCGTTGATGCGGCAGGTCTGTGCATCAAGAGCGGCAATGCGACGATACTGCGCGGCGGCTCGGAAGCGATTCACTGCAATCAGGCATTGGCAAAACTGGTCAAAGAAGGTCTGGCTGGCGCTGGCTTGCCGGCCAACGCGGTGCAGATCGTGGAAACCACCGACCGTGCTGCGGTCGGTGAACTGATCACCATGCCGCAGTATGTGGATGTAATCGTGCCGCGCGGTGGCAAAGGTCTGATCGCGCGACTGATGCAGGAAGCAACCGTGCCGATGATCAAGCATCTCGACGGTATCTGCCATGTGTACATCGACGATAAAGCCGATCTGCAAAAAGCGCTGGACGTTGCATTCAACGCCAAATGCCATCGTTACGGCACTTGCAACACCATGGAAACTTTACTGGTCGCTGAAGGAATTGCCGCGCAGGTCTTGCCGCCACTGGCAAAACTGTATGAGGCCAAACAAGTCGAATTGCGTTGCGACCCAGCAGCAGCGGTGATTCTGGCTGACTATCCTTATCTTGCGCAAGCCACCGAAGAAGACTGGAGCACAGAATATCTGGCACCAGTGCTGGCAGTCAAAGTGGTGGCGGATATCGATGCGGCGATGACGCATATCAATGATTATTCTTCGAAGCATACCGAAGCGATCATCACCGAAGATTACAGCCGAGCGCTGCGCTTCTTACGTGAAGTGGATTCGGCTTCGGTGATGGTGAATGCATCCACCCGTTTTGCGGATGGTTTTGAATACGGGCTGGGTGCGGAAATCGGTATTTCCAACGACAAATTGCATGCCCGTGGCCCGGTCGGCCTGGAAGGGTTAACGTCGTTAAAATACGTCGTGTTTGGTCACGGCGAAGTTCGCCAGTAAATTTTTGTATGCTACTTTGAAATTTTGAAAGCAAATTATGCTCTGGATTAAAGCGCTGCACATTCTGTTTGTCACCTCCTGGTTTGCCGGTTTGTTTTATCTTCCTCGCATACTGGTGAATCTGGCGATGGAAACCGATGCCACTAGCACCGGACGTTTGTTGCTGATGGCACGTAAGCTGTATCGCTTTTCCACGATGCTGATGGTGCCAGCGATATTGCTGGGCTTGTATTTGTGGCTGGGTTACGGCATCGGTAAAGGCCCCGGTAATGGCTGGATGCATGCGAAATTATTGTGTGTGATTTTGCTGATCGGTTATCACCATGCCTGCGGCAGTTTGCTGAAAAAATTTGAAAAAGGCCAAAATAAGCGCAGCCATGTCTGGTTCCGCTGGTTTAACGAAGTACCGGTGATTTTGTTGCTGATCGTCGTGATATTAGTTGTCGTCAAGCCTTTCTGATTGGCGACAAAAAATAGTGCACGTTGCTGATGTACAGCGGCTGCGTGTAAGTGTAGTGAGGGGTGAGCCATGCTCACCCTGTATTTTTTGAATTACAACGGATAAAAGGTTCCCCATGACACGTCATTCTTATTTTTGTCCATGCCCGCGCGGCATGGAAATCGCTCTCGCTGAAGAGTTGAACGAAATTGCTGTGATGGATAAAACCATGGCAGTCCACAATCAAGTACCGGGCGGCGTCCATTGTTCCGGCAGTCTGCAAGACGGCTGGCGCATCAATTTGCATTCCCGTATCGCCTCACGCGTGCTGATGCGTATGGCGCATGCGAGTTACTCGAATGAAAACGATATTTACGATCTGGTGTTAGCGCAGGCGTGGGAAGACTGGTTCGGTTATCATCACACGATACGCGTCGATGTCACGGCAGTGAAGTCACCAGTCAAAAGTCTGGAATTTGTCACGCTGAAAATCAAAGATGCGATTTGCGATCGTTTCCGTGATCAGTTCACGCAACGTCCTTCGGTTGATACGAAAACACCGGATATGCGTATCGTCGGTTTTCTCGATGCGCATAATTTCACGATTTATCTCGATACTTCCGGCGAACCTTTGTTCAAGCGCGGCTGGCGTATGGAAACCGGTGACGCACCTTTGCGCGAAAATCTGGCCGCAGGTTTGTTGCGTACTGCGGGCTGGAAACCGGGGGTGCCTTTGTTTGACCCTATGTGCGGTTCCGGCACGATATTGATTGAGGCAGCACAAATTCTGGCAGGGATTCCGCCGGGATTAAAACGCGAATTCGGTTTTGAAAAATTTCATCAGTTTGATGCTGATGCGTGGGCTGCTATTAAAGCCGCCGCGAAACCAAATCCTTTGCCTGCTGAACCGACAATTTTCGGCAGCGATATTTCCGGCGATATGGTCGTCATGACGCGCAATAATCTGAATAAGGCAGGTATCCGTTTTGAAGTGCCGCTGAAACAGATTGAAGCGCAGGAAATCAAAGCACCGACGACGCAGCCCGGCATATTGCTGACCAATCCGCCGTATGGCGAACGTATCGGTGTGCGCGGTGATAGCTCAATGGAAAGCGATGAACTGGCAAAAGAGTTTTTCAGCGCCTTCAGCACCACCTTGAAACAACGTTTTGCCGGCTGGAGCGTCTTTTTGTTTACCGCCGATCTGACTGTACCCAAGATGCTGCGTTTAAAAGAATCACGTAAAACGCCTTTCTTTAACGGTGCGCTGGAATGTCGCTTATTCCGCTTTGATATGGTTGCCGGTTTCAACCGACGCGAGGAAGCCAAACCAAAAGAGCAGAGATGACATCAAAATAATTCATCTGAATAAAACAGCCGGGTCAAGCAGACCTGGCTGTTTTGCTTTAGGCTTTCTTTTTATTTGCGCACTTGCGGCAATTCAACGCGAGGCGTGTTTGTCAGAACTGACAGATCTGCCTGTCAACAAGCGATCATCTTGTTGTGTGTGGTATGGCGTAAGTCCGGTATGTGCGGTTCATTAATCAGTCAAAAACAGAATGGAGATGGAGTGATGTCATCAGAACAAACTGCAAAAGCATTAGGATTAAAAGACGCGTCGTTGTTGCGTGACGCGGCGTATATCAATGGCAACTGGGTGCAGGCACAGAACAGGTTTGATGTGTTTAATCCATCAAACAATACTGTGCTGGCGACTGTACCTAATTTAGCCGAATCTGATGCGCTTGCCGCTATTGCTGCCGCGCAGGCTGCTTTCCCGCTGTGGGCGGCGAGAACGGGTAAAGAGCGTGCCAATATTATGCGTCGCTGGTTTGATCTGATCATTAGTCATGCCGACGATCTGGCGGCGATCATGACCGCGGAGCAGGGGAAGCCGCTTGCCGAGGCAAAGGGCGAAGTTATCTACGGCGCCAGTTTTGTTGAATGGTTTGCCGAAGAAGCGAAGCGTGTCGCTGGCGATGTGATGGCCTCAACCTGGAGCGATAAACGCATGGTGGTGTTGCGGCAACCGATAGGTGTGTGTGCCGCAATCACGCCCTGGAATTTCCCGATTGCGATGATTACCCGTAAGGTCGCTCCGGCTGTGGCTGCGGGATGTTCGATCGTAATTAAACCTGCAGAGCAGACGCCGTTATCGGCACTGGCAATTGCCGAACTGGCACACCGCGCAGGTATTCCTGCCGGGATCATTAATATTATTACTGCCGATGCGGAGCAATCTATTACTGTCGGTAAAGTTTTATGCGATAGCCCGGTTGTTCGTCATTTATCGTTTACCGGTTCGACGCCGGTAGGCCGTATTCTGATGCGGCAATCAGCGCCAACGGTCAAGAAGCTGGCGCTGGAGCTGGGCGGTCACGCGCCATTTATTGTTTTCGATGATGCTGACATTGATGCTGCTGTCGAAGGCGCCTTGTTATCCAAGTTCCGCAATTCAGGTCAGACCTGCGTTTGTACCAACCGTTTTTATGCACATGCATCGGTCTATGATGAATTCGTTAATAAATTAGCGGCTGGAGCAAAAAAAATCAGAGTGGGCGACGGTTTTGAGACCGGAGTGAATCAGGGCCCCATGATCGACACGCAAGCGGTGGCGAAAGTAGAAGAACATGTTGCTGACGCGATTGCGCAGGGCGCCCGTTTGCTGACCGGCGGCAAACCGCACAGTGCAGGGGAATTATTCTATGAACCGACCGTTCTGGCTGATGTCACAGCATCCATGCTGGTGATGAACGAGGAAACCTTCGGACCGGTTGCCGCCGTTGTGAAATTCACATCGGAAGAAGAAGTCATTGCCGCTGCAAATAACACCGACTTCGGACTGGCATCGTATTTCTATTCGCGTGATATCGGCCGCGTCTGGCGCGTTGCCGAAAAACTGGAATATGGCATGGTGGGGATTAATACTGGCTTAATTTCCAATGAGGTTGCACCGTTCGGCGGTGTCAAACAATCCGGGCTGGGACGCGAAGGTTCCAAATACGGGATGGATGAATATCTGGAGATGAAATACCTGTGCATGGGTGGAATTTAACTCTTTACTGTATCGCATGAGCAACAGAAAGGCGAAATATTTTCGCCTTTCTGCTTTTTTTTGTAACAGCTTTTATCTGTTTTTTTGAATGATTGATCAACAAATGCACTCCCGCCGACAGCTCAGTAATGCCGGACTTGCCACTTTATTAGCTGCGCTGGCGATGCTGGGACCATTTTCCATTGATACTTATTTACCTGCTTTCCCTCATATACAGAGCAGCCTGTCCGCCACCTCGCTGGAAGTCCAGCAGACACTGACTGCTTATATGTTGTCGTTTGCGTTTATGACTTTGTGGCATGGTGCGCTGTCGGACGCGTTCGGGCGACGCAATGTCATTCTGGTCGCCTTAGCGATTTTTGCCGTCGCCAGTTTTGGTTGTGCGTCGGTGCACAGCATTCATTACCTGTGGGGATTCCGTATCCTGCAAGGCGTGTCTGCAGGTGCGGGGATGGTGGTCGGACGAGCGATGATACGCGATTTATATGCGGGGGCACCGGCGGAACGTTTGTTGTCGATGGTGACGATGATTTTTTCCATTGCACCTGCCATCGCGCCCATACTTGGCGGCTGGATCATTGGTTTTATGAGTTGGCGGGCAATTTTTTTATTGCTTTTTTTGTACACGATTTTGCTTTGGTTTGCTTGCTTTAAGCTCTTGCCCGAATCGTTGCCGAAAGATAAACGGCAGGAATTCAGCATGGAATTTCTCTGGCTTAGTTATCTAAAAGTATTTAAGTCTCCTTTATTCCATCTAAAAGCTGGCACCGTTGCATTTAATTTTGCCGGTATGTTTTTATATGTTTCCGCTGCTCCCGTCTTTATTACTCAGCATCTGAAACTGTCGGCCGATCAGTTTGGCTGGCAATTCGTTCCTTCTGTCGCCGGTATTTTTTTAGGCGCTCTTGCAGCAAACAGACTGGCTGGCAAACTCTCGGTATGGAAGCAGGTCAGTATCGGTTTTCTGTTCCTGATCGGTGCCTCAGTATTTAACGTGGCATTTCATGTTCTATCAGCCCCTGTATTGCTGTGGTCGGTCATGCCGTTGTTTTTTTACACGTTCGGGATGTCGCTGGTTGCACCGGGAGCGACCTTGCTGGTTCTGGACTTATTTCCTACAATCAGAGGGATCGTTGCGTCCTGTCAGTCTGCGTTGCTGACTTTGCTGGGGGCGGTAATTGCCGGCGTTGCAGCACCTGCTTTGGATCATTCTGTGCTCGCGCTAGCTCTCGGCCAGCTGATTTGTGCACTGATAGCGGCAGTGCTCTGGTACAGCGGCCGTGCCTACTGGCGGTCGAAAACGGCACAGAAGCAAAATGCATGGGAAACCGTAGGATAATATGTTTTTTTTATATCTCTTGAAAAATAAGTGATATCCCTCATCTTACTGGTGCTGTGCAGCAAAGGTAAAAAATGCCTATAATGCGAGCCTGGACATCGCTGGCTTTGTTAAATACCTGATTAAATTTTTCAAAATTAGCAATGTCTTTAAATTGCAACGCTCTGTAAGTCCTTGTTTATTAAGTAGTCTGATTTCATCAAAATGTCATTTTTCGCAGGTATCGTGACATTTGTCATTGAATCAATTCTTGGTTCAAGGCTGTAAATTGACCTGCAATTCAGTTTTTTGCCGCGTTTTGTTTGTGGTGCAGCAAAAATTTAACATTCATTTTTGGATACTAGACAATGAAAAAATCATTCCTCGCACTCGCTCTGATGGGTGCATTCTCCGGTGCAGCTTTCGCGCAATCTACTGTAACTATCTACGGTATGGTTGACATGGGTCTGGTTCGTGACGACAACGGTGATGCCGCAAAAACTTCTTTAGATAGCGGTATCCAAAACGGTTCACGCCTCGGTTTCAAAGGTGTTGAAGATCTGGGTAGCGGTCTGAAAGCAAACTTCGTTTTGGAAATGGGTTTGAAAACTGATACTGGCGCGCTTGATCAAGGCGGTCTGGCTTTCGGTCGTCAAGCTTATGTTGGTCTGTCCGGTGATTTCGGTTCTGTAAATCTGGGTCGTCAAAAATCTGTTACTTACGACATCGGCGATACAATTGATCCATTCCACATCGGTCTGGCAGGCGACATCAACCGTTTGTTCAAAACATCCACACGTACTGACAACGCTGTAACTTACTCTACAACTAACCTGGGTGGTTTTGTAGGTTCTCTGCAATACGGTTTCGGTGAAGTTGCTGGCAATAATTCTGGCAACCGTAAAGTTGGTGTTTCCGGTGTTTACTCTGAAGGCCCAGTGTACGCTGCAATCGCTTACGAAAAACTGAACGACGCAGTCGGCAATGACGCAAACGCTGGTAAGAAAACATTCGTTGGTGGCACTTACGACTTCACAGTTGTAAAAGCACACGCTGCATACGAAACAATCAAAGGCGGCACTAACGACGAACGTATCTGGATGATCGGTGCAACAGTACCGTTTGGCCCAGGCGCGTTTGTAGCTGACTTCACTCAAGCGAAAAACAAAGCTGTTGCAAATGCAGATGGCAAACAATTCGCTATCGGCTACACATATGACCTGTCCAAGCGTACAGACATCTACACATCGTTCTCACGCACAACTAACGACAGCAATGCTAAATACAATGTGGCAACTGCTGGTCAGACAGACAAGCTGATCAACGTTGGTATCCGTCACAAGTTCTAATTGAATCCGGGGTTAATCCCGGTTAAGTCAGAACATCAGAAGGGAGTCGTCATCAGGACGCCTCCCTTTTTTGTTTTCTGGTGTAAGGCCTTGTTTATCCCTGTCAGTGAGAGCACTGCTTTGTTACAATGTCTGCCAGATTAAGCCAATTGGATATTAACCATGAAAAAAATGTCGAAAATCCTGTCAGTAGTCCTGTCTGGTATCTTCTTTTTGGGTTTTACTGGCGCTGCATTTGCGCAGACTAAAAAGCCTGATCAGGCACCACCTAAGCTGGATAAACTGGAAGAGGGAGCGACAGATCCTTCATTATCCGTCGGGAAACCAGAGCCGAAAAATAAGATTACAGAGAAGCGTAATAACGCTGGCAAAGTCACTGAAGTACAGGTGAAATCAGGTAAAAGCAATTACACGTTAAAAGCAGATCCTGAGATTGGTAATGCCCCCAAAGGGACCGTTCAGGGAAATGCAAACCGGGCACCACAGTGGACTATTCTTGAGTTTGGCGGAAAAAAAGAGAGCAAAGAAGTCGAGCAGCCACCTGTATTGCCGCCAGCTCCGGTTCAGTCCGCACCGGCCAGTTCTACCGGTAAGTAAGTTTCTTATTCTATTTTTGCGATATTACAATGGCAGTTTTTACTTCAGTGACACTCGATGACCTCAGTTCGTGGATTAATCAATTTCCGCTGGGAAAAGCGCTGGCAATTAAAGGAATAGCCTCTGGAATTGAGAACAGCAATTTTTTTATCACGACAGAGACCGGTGAGTATGTTCTGACGATTTTCGAAAATCTGACTTTCGAACAATTACCGTTTTATCTGAAGTTAATGCGCCATCTCGCGGATCGCGGGGTGCTGGTACCAGCACCCGTTGCCAATAATGCTGGTGATCTGGTGACCGCTTTGCACGGAAAACCTGCCGCCATTGTCAGTAAGCTTGAGGGCGAGTCGCAGATGTGTCCCGGACCGGTACATTGTGCCGAAGTCGGTGCGATGCTTGCTCTCATGCATCTCGCGGGAAAAGATTTTCCCTTATATCAGGAAAATTTACGATCTTTGAACTGGTGGCATGAAACCACGCCGAAAGTTCTTCCTTTCCTCTCCGAAGAGTTGCGCCACATGTTGTGTGCAGAAGTTCACTATCAGGACGCTTTCGACAGCACGCCGGTATATCGCGCTTTACCGAGAGGTCCTGTCCATGCGGATTTATTCCGTAATAATGTGATGTTTGATGGCGAGAAACTGACAGGTTTTTTTGATTTTTATTTTGCTGGCTGTGACGCCTGGATTTTTGATGTTGCCGTAACCGTCAATGACTGGTGTATTGATACTGCAACTGGCGAGTTGGATGTTGTGCGGGTACGGGCTTTGTTGAACGCGTATAACCAAGTGCGACCATTCACGCAGGAAGAATCCGTAGCGTGGAAACCGATGTTGCGGGCAGCCGCTCTGCGCTTCTGGTTGTCCCGCTTATACGATTATTACCTGCCGCGTGATGCAGAAATGCTGACCCCGCATGATCCTGCACACTTTGAACGGATTTTACGTCTGCGTGAGTCTTTGCCTGTCCCTCCATTAACAAGTGATTTATGACTTCAGTACCGGCTTCAACTGGATGGACGTGGGTTAAACGTGGTTTCGCCCTGTTCCGTCAGCAACCTGCAGAAATGCTGACGCTCTTTTTTGCATATATGTTTTTTAACATGGGCATCAGTCTGGTGCCATTGATCGGTCGCTTTTTGCCTTTAGTCTTAATTCCCGTCTTTGCCATGAGTTTTATGCAGGCCTGCCGTCAGATTGAAGATGGCGTGCGTGTCAGGCCGGGCGTATTGCTGGTGGGCTTCCGTTCAGAATTCTTCTTGCGCTTACTCGCGCTGGGTTGCCTGTATCTGCTGGCAATTTCTGGCGCAGCATTGATATCGCAACTTTTTGATGATGGTGCCTTATTCGAGTTTATTTCGAGTGAAAAACCAGTCGATCCCAAGGACTTGCCTCAAGGGCGCTTATTTTTAGGGATGATCGTAGCAGTACTTGCGTTTTTACCTGCGTTGATGGCTTTCTGGTTTGCAGGACCATTGATTATGTGGCGCGGGATGTCTGTTCCAAAAGCTTTGTTTTACAGTTTTTTTTCGGTAAAACGGGCAGCGAAGGCATTTTTGATTTATGCCCTGTCGTGGTTCCTGATTTCAGGATTATTGCCGGCTATTTTTGTGGAGATTTTAGCGCTGGCGACAGGCAACACCGTTTTCGTCGTGTTACTGATGATGCCTGTGCTGGCTTTACTGACAACGGTCAGATACTGCACATTTTATCCTACGTATCAGGATATTTTTGAGCAGCCTGAAGAGACGCTTCAATCCTGAGTATCGTGCTCAGAGGGGATATCCATGTCCTCAATAATTTCGTAGCTGTGGGTCATCTGAGCCGTTTTTTCGAGCATGATAGATGCAGAACAGTATTTCTCATGAGATAGCTTGATTGCGCGTTCCACCAGATTAGGTTTCAGCTGACGTCCGCGGATCGTGAAGTGAAAATTAATTTTGGTGAAAACTTTCGGTTCTGTCTCTGCCCTTTCCGCGCTCAGCTTTACGTCGCAGCCACGTACGTCCTGTTTGCTTTTCCGTAAAATCAATACGACATCGTATGCTGTGCATCCCCCTGTCCCCAATAACACCATTTCCATAGGACGTGGTGCCAGATTATGACCACCACCTTCCGGTGCTCCATCCATTAAAACTGCGTGGCCTGAGCCTGTTTCTGCCAAAAATGACATGCCAGATAAGCCTGTCCAGCGTACGGTCGCTTCCATTTATTCCTCGTTAGATGTGATGTGTATCGCTCCTGATTTTACTGCATCTGACCATTGCGCATTGGTCGGGCTGCATCACATCTTTATTCGTTTGAAAATACACTTTCAGTGTTATGCGGGCAATTTCTAACTATTTTGCTTAAAATTTAAACAGTTCTTGCACTAAGTCTTTGAAAACCCTATAATTTCTGATTCTCAATTTGCCCGACTGAGAGTTTAACAAGGGAGAGTCTGTCAGATCATAGGCAGAACCACCAAAAAAGGGCGTATTTAACTTTTTAGGATTCAACATGAAAACCTTTTCCGCTAAGGGCCATGAGGTTCAGCGCGACTGGTTCGTGATTGACGCGACAGATAAAGTACTCGGACGTGTTGCCAGCGAAGTGGCACTCCGTTTACGCGGCAAACATAAACCAGAATTTACTCCACACGTAGACACAGGCGATTTTATCGTTGTTGTTAATGCAGGCAAACTGCGCGTGACTGGCACTAAAGCTCTGAACAAAACATACTACCGTCACACTGGTTATCCAGGCGGTATCTATGAAACAAATTTCACGAAAATGCAACAGCGTTTTCCAGGTCGTGCACTCGAGAAAGCAGTGAAAGGCATGTTGCCTAAAGGCCCACTCGGCTATGCAATGATCAAGAAGCTGAAAGTATATGCAGATGCAACGCATCCGCACGCAGCTCAGCAACCACAAGTACTCGACATCTAAGGATTAGCCATGATCGGTAATTACAACTACGGAACTGGCCGTCGCAAGAGCGCAGTTGCTCGCGTATTCCTGAAATCCGGCAGCGGCAAGATCGTTGTCAACGGCAAACCAGCTAACGAGTATTTCTCTCGCGAAACTGGCCTGATGGTGATCCGTCAACCTCTGGAACTGACTAATAATCTCGAAACATTCGATATTATGGTCAACGTTCACGGCGGCGGCGAATCTGGTCAATCCGGTGCTGTTCGTCACGGTATCACTCGCGCTCTGATCGACTACGATGCAGCTTTGAAATCTGAATTGTCCAAAGCAGGCTTCGTTACTCGTGATGCTCGCGAAGTTGAACGTAAAAAAGTTGGTCTGCGCAAAGCACGTCGCGCAAAACAGTTCTCCAAGCGTTAATTTCTTATCGCTGGCACGAATTGCCGAAAAAGCCGCCTCAGCTGGGCGGCTTTTTTGTTTTTATGTACTCATGAGACTATGTCATGACTGAGTTCCGTGAAGTCGTCTTGATATGAGCGACTACTGTTAAAATAGCGGAAAATTTCTTGCAAGGAACGTCGATGATTAAAGTAGGAATAGTAGGTGGAACCGGCTACACCGGGGTTGAGTTGTTGCGTTTGCTGGCAATGCATCCTGCGGTGGAATTAACAGCAATTACGTCGCGGAAAGAGGACGGTTTGCCAGTGGCTGACATGTATCCTTCGTTGCGCGGACGTGTCAACCTGGCATTTTCCTCACCTGATAAAGCGAAGCTGACAGAGTGTGATGTCGTCTTTTTTGCGACACCTCACGGTGTTGCTATGGCTCAAACGCCTGAGCTGCTGGCAGCGGGCGTGAAAGTCATTGATCTGGCGGCAGATTTCAGGATGAAGGATGTTGCTCAGTTTGAAAAATGGTACGGTGTTCCACACGCATGTCCGGACGTTCTGAAGGAAGCGGTGTATGGTTTGCCCGAGCTGAATCGTGACGCGATTAAAGCAGCCCGTGTCATTGGTAATCCTGGCTGCTATCCAACGACGATGCAACTGGGTTTCTATCCGTTACTGAAAGCGGGAATCGTCGATGCGACTGATCTGATAGCTGATTGCAAATCAGGCGTATCGGGTGCAGGACGTAAGGCTGAGATCGGCATCCTGTTTTCCGAGTCCAGCGATACATTCAAGGCCTACGGAGTCTCCGGTCATCGCCATACCCCTGAGACCATAGAACAGTTGCAGCGTATGAGCACGCAAAAGGTCGGTTTATTATTCACTCCTCATCTTGTTCCGATGATACGTGGCATGCACTCGACCTTGTATGCACGTCTGACCGCAGAAATCAGCAACGATGAATTGCAGGCATTGTTTGAAAATGCGTACAAGGATGAGCCTTTTGTTGATGTGATGCCATTTGGCTCCCATCCGGAAACACGTTCTACCCGGGCATCCAATATGCTGCGTATCGCTGTGCACCGGCCGAACAATGGCAAGACAGTGATCGTTCTCGTGGTGCAGGATAACCTTGTAAAAGGTGCATCAGGGCAGGCGGTCCAATGTATGAATCTGATGTTTGGCCTGGATGAGGTCACCGGATTGCAACATATGCCGGTTTTGCCTTAATTCACTCATGGTAAAAAAGCGACTCTGGCAACGACGCCATCTGGCGTCGAAAATGACGATTACGCATCAGCAGCCATGGCCGCTCAGGCTGGCTATGATGGTGATGGTTATCGCATTGACGTCCGCTGTTGCCTGGTGGACCTACGATCTTGGAAAGAGTTTTGCCTTCGGAACAAAGGTGAATCTGAATCAGGTGCAGGCACTTGAAACACAGGTTAGAGAGTTGACAGCTGAGCGCGACAAGCTCTTGCTGGAGGCAAACACGATAGAAAGTAAGCAGAATATTGATCGTTCCATGCAGAAAGAACTGACGGATCAGATCAAAACGCTGACCGCAGAAAATCAGAAACTCAAAGATGACCTGGCTTTTTTTGAGGGCGTGATGCCGTCGGCGACGGGTAATGATGGTATTACTGTTCAAAATCTGAAGATAGAAATGCTTGCTCCTGGTCAGTTACGTTATCGAGCTCTGGTGATGCAGGGTGTCAAAAATGGCAGGGATTTTAACGGTGAATTGCAACTTTTATTAGGCTTGGTTCAGGCAGGTAAACCTGCTACGATGTCCTTCCCTGATCCTAAGTCGGGTGAGGCTGGTAAATTGAAATTATCGTTCAGACATTACCAGCGACTGGAGGGCGTCATTACTCTTCCAGACGGCGCGGTTGCCAAAAATGTCCAGGTGAAAGTCTTAGACCGGGGACAAATCCGCGCTCAACAAACGGTTAATTTATAAACCAGCATCAATTATTAATGAGTGGGGTTGCGCTCGTTAATATTTTTGATCCATGTCCTGAAAAGGAATTCTCTCATGTTCAGTCGTAAAACCAAAAGTACTATCGACAGCCTTATCGGATCAACGACAAGAATCGAAGGTGATCTGCATTTTAAGGGTGGTTTGCGCATCGATGGTCATATTCGCGGGAATGTTATTGCAGATACGGAGTCGCTGAGTATGCTGGTCATTTCCGAACAGGCAGTCATCGATGGCGAAGTCAGAGCGGCACATCTGGTAGTGAACGGCGTGATTAACGGGCCGGTATTTTCAACAGAACTGCTGGAGCTGCAGCCTAAAGCGAAAATTTCTGGCGACGTCCATTACAAGACACTGGAAATGCTGAGTGGCGCCCTGGTGTCAGGCAAGCTGACCCATGATCTTGCGCAAGAGCCAGCCACGCTGAAACTGGCAGCGTCCAATGCATAGTTCCGGAGTCGGGACTATAATGAGCATATCTTAGATTGAAGGAGCAAAAAATGAATGCTGTAGCCGAGATGCCAACACCAATCAATTTCACAGAGAGCGCAGCTGCAAAAGTTGCTCAGCTGATTGAAGAAGAGGGTAATCCGGATCTGAAATTACGCGTTTTTGTACAAGGCGGCGGATGCTCAGGTTTCCAATATGGTTTTACTTTTGATGAAATTACCAATGAAGACGACACAACCATGACTAAAAATGGTGTGCAGCTGTTAATCGACTCCATGAGCTATCAGTACTTGGTAGGCGCTGAGATCGATTATAAAGATGATCTGGAAGGTGCTCAGTTTGTGATTAAAAATCCGAACGCGACGACAACTTGCGGATGTGGTTCGTCTTTCTCAGTTTAAGCAGGTAATCACTTAAAATAGGACGCTACGGCGTCCTTTTTTTATGTCCTGAAAAAAATTCAGTCAGTCTTGCTTAAAGTATTCATCCCAGATGTATCAAAGCTGATTACACTGACAAAAAAACAGATAGGGTAAGACGATGGAGCAGAACAGTTCAATTGATTCGTATCGCGAGCGGCAGCAGGAGGTCGTCAAGGCTCTGCGTCAGGTATTGCCCGGACATTGTATCCTGCATCATGAGGAAGATGTCCGTCCGTATGAGTGCGATGGTCTGGCGGCCTATCGTCAGTTGCCAATGATTGTGTGTCTGCCGGAGAGTGAATCACAGATCATCGCTGTGATGGAAGTCTGCCGGCGCCTGAGCGTTCCAGTTGTGCCACGTGGTGCCGGGACAGGATTGTCTGGCGGCGCAATGCCGATCGCTGATGGTGTCGTGTTGTCCACTGCCAAATTCAACAAAATTCTGAAAGTAGATGCTTACTCGCGAACAGCCGTGGTTCAGCCAGGTGTACGCAATCTGGCAATCTCGGAAGCAGTCTCCCCTTTAGGTTTGTATTACGCACCCGATCCCTCATCGCAGATCGCCTGCACGATAGGGGGTAATGTCGCCGAAAACTCTGGTGGTGTTCACTGTCTGAAATATGGCCTGACTGTGCACAATGTATTGCGTGCACGTGTCGTCACGATTGATGGGGAAGTGATTGAGCTTGGCGGTGAAGCGCTGGATGCCCCGGGTCTGGATTTGCTTGCGGTGTTTATCGGCTCAGAAGGTATGCTCGGTATCGTCACCGAAGTAACGGTCAAGCTGGTACCTAAACCGCAGGTTGCGCGCGTGATTATGGCCTCATTTGATGATGTCGTGAAAGGCGGAAATGCAGTCGCAAACGTGATTGCTGCAGGCATTATTCCAGCAGGTCTAGAGATGATGGATAAAACCTCATCGCGTATGGTGGAGCCTTTTGTTAAAGCTGGATACGACATTAATGCGGAAGCAATCCTGCTGTGCGAATCTGATGGCACAACGGAAGAGGTTGAGGAAGAAATTGCACGTATGTCCGCCGTGCTGGAGCAGGCCGGTGCGACGGCAATCGCTGTTTCCCAGAGTGAAGCAGAACGTTTGCGCTTCTGGTCCGGTCGGAAAAATGCGTTTCCCGCAGCGGGACGTATCTCGCCGGATTACTACTGTATGGACGGAACGATTCCTCGTAAGCGCTTATCAGAAGTATTGATAGGCATCACTCACATGGAAGAAAAATACGGCTTGCGCTGCGCCAACGTGTTTCATGCCGGCGACGGGAACTTACACCCGCTGATTTTGTTTGATGCGAATCAGGAAGGGGAGTTTTTACGTGCTGAAGCATTCGGTGCCGAGATACTGGAATTATGTGTGACGGTCGGCGGCACGATTACCGGTGAACACGGTGTTGGTATAGAAAAAATTAACTCCATGTGCGTGCAATTTTCGCGTGAGGAACTGGATGCATTTTTTGCGGTGAAGCGCGCATTTGACCCCCATTTTTTGCTGAATCCGGATAAGGCGATACCAACTTTGCATCGCTGCGCTGAATATGGACGTATGCACGTGAAACGGGGAAATCTGAGGTTTCCGGATTTACCTCGTTTCTAAAAAAATAAAAAACCATACAGATGGACACAGTGATGAACAATTTGATAGAAGGCTTCCGGGAACGGATATTGAATGCCTCACAGAACCACCTTTCACTGCAAATCGAAGGCGGTGGCAGTAAGCGTTGGTATGGACAGGCTCCGCAAGGTGATGTGCTTGATACCCGGGCGTATTCAGGCATTCTGGCGTATGAGCCGACCGAACTGGTATTGACAGCACGCTGTGGCACGCCACTGGCTGAGATTGAAGCGATACTCGCAGAAAACAACCAGATGCTGGCATTCGAGCCACCGAGATTCGGGGCAACAGCAACTATAGGGGGTATGCTTGCTACGGGCCTCTCAGGTCCGCGCCGTCCGTATGTCGGTGCTGCCCGTGATTTTATTCTTGGTGCGACATTGATGGACGGTCGCGGACAAGTGCTGGAATTTGGTGGCCAGGTTATGAAAAATGTCGCCGGCTATGATGTTTCACGTTTGCTCGCCGGCGCGATGGGAACCCTTGGTCTGGTATTGAATATATCGGTCAAAGTATTACCGCGACCATTTGCGGAAACGACATTGGTATTTGCTTTATCCGAAGCTGATGCGATTCAAAAGATGAATGAGTGGGCCGGACAGGCATTACCGTTGTCCGGTAGCTGTTGGCATGTAGGGCGGCTGATGTTGCGACTCTCCGGCGCCGAAGCTGCTGTGCGTGCAGCCAAGCAGAAACTGGGGGGGGAAGAGATGCAGGACGCTGCTTCTGCATGGAATGAATTACGCGAACAGACGCATGATTTCTTTTCTCAGGATGATGCCCATGGTTTGTGGCGTTTATCTGTTCCATCCACGACAGCACCTTTAAAACTGACCGGTAAGTCGCTGATAGAGTGGGGTGGTGCGCAGCGCTGGTTATTCAGCGACGAGAGTCCGGACGCTATTCGTACCGCGGCACAAGCAGCTGGCGGTCATGCGACCTTGTTCCGTGGCGGTGAAAAAAACATTGGTGTTTTCACGCCTTTATCGACGCCGCTGGCGAAGATACATCAGCGTCTGAAAGTCGCTTTCGATCCATCAGGTATTTTTAACCCTGGCCGCCTGTACAAGGATTTTTAATTCGCTATGCAAACTAATCTCGCAGACTTTATAAAGAATACCCGTGAGGGCAAAGAGGCCGATGACATTTTGCGTAAATGTGTGCATTGCGGTTTTTGTACAGCGACTTGCCCTACCTATCAGTTGCTGGGGGACGAACTCGACGGCCCGCGTGGCCGCATTTACCTGATCAAACAGGTGCTGGAAGGAAAAGTTGCTACCGAAAAAACGCAGCAGCATCTTGACCGCTGCCTGACTTGCCGCAATTGCGAATCGACCTGTCCTTCCGGTGTTCAGTACGGGCGTCTGCTCGACATTGGCCGTAAGGTTGTGGAAGAGCAAGTGCCGCGTTCGCTGAAACAAAGGCTCATCCGGAGCACACTGAAAACGATGTTGCCTACGCCCTGGATATTCAAACCGGCAATGAGTCTCGGCCAATCCGTTCGCCCATTATTGCCCAAAGCCTTAAAGAATAAGGTTCCTGCTCGACAATCTGGCGGATTATGGCCACAGCAACCGCATTCCCGAAAAATGTTGTTGCTGGATGGTTGTGTGCAGCCATCGATGTCACCGAACATTAATTTCGCGACAGCCAGGGTGCTGGATACCTTGGGTATCGAGCTGATCCGTGCTCCGAAAGCCGGATGTTGCGGCGCTATCCGCCATCACCTGAATGAGCAGGAAGCGGCACTGAATGATATGCGCAATAACATTGATGCTTGGTGGCCATATGTGGAGTCTGGTGCAGAAGCCATCATCATGACTGCATCCGGCTGTGGCGTGACAGTGAAAGAATATGGGCATCTGCTTGCACACGATATGGTGTATGCAGAAAAGGCGCAGCGCATTTCAGCGCTGACACGCGACCTTAGTGAAGTGTTGCCGGCGTTTGAAACTGAACTGGTCGGCAGATTACAGGGCAAACTCAGTCAGCGCATCGTCTGGCATCCACCGTGCACCTTGCAACATGGTCAGCAAATCCGCGGCAAAGTCGAAGGCTTACTGAAAGCCATCGGGATTGATGTGCAGATGTGTGCAGACAGCCATTTATGTTGTGGCTCGGCAGGAACCTACTCTGTTTTGCAGCCGGAGTTGTCATATCAGTTGCGGGATAAAAAATTGCACAATCTGCTGGCAACGAAGCCAGACATGATTTTATCGGCGAACATTGGCTGCCTGACCCATTTACAATCAGGAACTGAGACACCGGTAAAACACTGGGTCGAATTAATCGATCACGCGTTGGCATCGTCCTGAGCTGGCATCATGATCCGAACCTTTTCAATACTACTGATTTTTCAGTGTCTGGGAGAGGGTATTGTCTTTCTGTCGAAACTCCCCGTTCCGGGGCCGGTCATAGGGATGTTGTTGCTGTTTGTTTTTCTGTTGCTGAAAAAAGAAGCAGCTTCCGGACTGGTCGCCGGCGTACAGGAGTTGCTCAGACATTTATCGCTACTGTTTATTCCGGCGGGGGTCGGCATCATGGTACATGGCAAAACTGTCCTGGATGAATGGATGCCGCTGGCCATTGCACTGGTGCTGAGTACAGCAGTATCGATTGTCGTGACGGCATTGTGCGTGAAATGGATGTCACGATGAACGCAAGATTAGCGGACGTCTGGGTTTATCTGGCGGCATCGCCCCTGCTGGGACTGACTGCAACGCTGCTGGCCTATCAGCTTGCCTATGTGATCTACGCCCGTTGTAAGTTCAGCCCGCTTGCAAATCCAGTCGCAATTGCCGTCGCAATGCTTGTGCTGGTTCTAAGCGGAACCGGAACGTCATATCAGACTTATTTTTCAGGCGCGCAGTTTGTCCATTTTCTGCTAGGGCCGGCAACGGTAGCGTTGGCTGTGCCGCTGTATCAGCAGATGAATAAACTGCGCTCGCAGTGGCGGGCATTTCTGCTTGCCGCAGTGTTAGGCAGTGCGTCTGCGATTGGCACAGCGATGTTGCTTGCGCAATGGTTCGGTGCGTCACATGTGACTGTTTTGTCTCTGGCGTCAAAATCGGTCACGATGGCCATTGCGATGGGGATTACCGAAAAAGTCGGTGGCTTACCCTCCCTGACTGCGGCACTGGTGATGCTGACCGGCATCCTGGGGGCGATGATGGCGACAAGTATCCTGAATTTTCTGCATATTAAAGAAGACAGCGTGCGCGGTTTTGCCTTAGGTGTCAGTGCGCATGGCATTGGTACAGCCAGAGCTTTTCAGTTAAGCGAGGAAATGGGGGCGTTTGCGGGCCTGGCAATGGGATTGTCGGGGTTGCTGACTGCAATATGCTTGCCGCTGGTATTACATTGGCTGGGAGTGATCTGATTCTCCCAACCATAAGCGTACAACTTAAAAAGGCGGCTTAGCTAGCTGCAAGCAGTTTCTCCACGTCCTGAATAATCTCGGCTGGTGTTGTCTGCGGCGCATAGCGCTTGTACACGGAGCCATCCGGTTTAATCAGAAATTTTGTGAAATTCCATTTAATCGCCTCTATGCCAAGCAGGCCGGGAGCCGCAGATTTCAGGTACTGAAACAGCGGATGTGCGTTTTTGCCATTGACATCAATTTTCTCAAACAGCGGAAAAGTAACGCCGTAGTTTTTTTCGCAGAAACTGCCGATGTCATCGGCGGTGCCGGGTTCCTGGTGGCCGAATTGATTACACGGAAATCCAAGCACCACCACACCCTTGTCTCTGAATTGCTGATAAAGCGCTTCCAGCCCCTTATACTGAGGCGTAAAACCACATTTGCTCGCGGTGTTGACGATCAGAACCACTTTGCCCTGATACTGTTTCAGGTCAACTGTCTGTCCCTGCAAATTTGTGACGGAGTAGTCGAGAGCACTCATTGTCAGACGATGCCTAAATGGTGGGTACCGGCGGTGAGATCACGCTCTTTCGCCTCTTTGCCCTGTAACATGATCGCGAGGCGTAATTCATTGACAGAATCCGCGTTACGCAGCGCATCTTCGTAGGTGATTTTGCCGGCTTCGTGCAAATCAAATAAATCCTGGTCAAATGTACGCATGCCGAGTTCACGTGATTTTTTCATGACTTCTTTGATTTCATGTACCTGACCTTTGAAGATCAGATCTGAAATCAGCGGCGAGTTCAGCATGATCTCGACTGCTGCAACCCGTCCCTTACGGCCTTTTAACGGTATCAGACGCTGTGATACAACGGCTTTCAGATTCAGTGATAAGTCCATTAATAATTGTGCCCGGCGCTCTTCAGGGAAAAAGTTGATGATACGGTCCAGCGCCTGATTGGAACTATTTGCATGCAGCGTTGCGAGACACAGGTGACCGGTTTCTGCAAATGCGATAGCAAAGTCCATGGTTTCACGATCGCGGATCTCACCGATCTGGATCACGTCAGGCGCCTGACGCAATGAATTTTTCAGTGCGGCACCCCAGTCTTCCGTATCAATGCCGACTTCCCGTTGCGTGACGATACAGTTCGCATGCGGATGCACATATTCGATCGGGTCTTCAATGGTGATAATATGCCCGTAACTTGATTGATTGCGGTGCCCTACCATCGCAGCGAGCGTTGTTGATTTACCCGACCCTGTTGCCCCGACCATGATCACCAGACCACGCTTGGCCATCACAATATCTTTAAGATTTTCCGGTAAGCCCAGGTCTTCTAATTTCGGAATCGCGGTCGTGATCGTCCGCAACACGAGCCCGACACGACCTTGCTGCATGAAGGCAGAGACACGGAAGCGGCCCATGCCTGCCGGATTGATCGCGAAGTTACATTCTTTGGTCGATTCGAATTCAGCTGCCTGCTTATCATTCATGATGGCACGTGCCAGATCAACTGTATGAGCAGGTGTCAGCGGCTGGTTTGACACTGGCGTGACTCTGCCATCGATTTTGAAAGCAGGTGGGAAGTCAGCAGTGATGAATAAGTCCGACCCGTTTTTACTCAGCATCAGTCTGAGCAGGTCATGCATGAATTTGGTTGCCTGATCGCGTTCCATGTTCGTCTCTTTCTATCAGATCAATTAACCAGGAAAATTCTCTGGAATTTTCGCTGCTGCACGCGCGGTACCCACTGAAATCACGTTACGCTTCACCAGATCGGTCAGATTCTGATCCAGTGTCTGCATACCCATGTTGTTACCAGTTTGTATCGCGGAATACATCTGCGCAACTTTCGCTTCACGGATCAGATTACGAATCGCCGGGGTACCGATCATGATTTCATGTGCCGCTACACGTCCCGAGCCATCTTTGACTTTCAGCAGCGTCTGCGAAATGACAGCCTGTAGGGACTCCGACAGCATCGACCGTACCATTTCTTTTTCTTCTGCCGGGAATACGTCAACAATACGGTCTATCGTTTTTGCAGCGGAGGATGTATGCAAGGTACCGAAGACCAAGTGACCTGTTTCAGCTGCCGTCAATGCCAGGCGAATAGTTTCAAGATCACGCAACTCACCAACCAGAATCGCATCCGGATCTTCACGCAAAGCAGAACGTAAAGCGTTATTAAATGACATGGTGTGCGGACCGACTTCACGTTGGTTGATCAGACATTTTTTCGACTCATGCACAAACTCGATAGGATCTTCTACGGTCAGGATATGTCCATATTCATTTTCATTCAGATGGTTCACCATTCCTGCCAGCGTGGTTGATTTGCCTGAGCCGGTTGGCCCTGTGACCAGAACCAGACCGCGCGGTTTTAGTGCGAGGTCAGCAAAAATACGTGGTGCGTTCAATTGTTCCAGCGTCAGAATTTTTGACGGAATCGTACGCATAACAGCCGCCGGGCCGCGTTCCTGATTAAATGCATTCACACGGAAACGTGCCAGTCCCGGAATCGCAAAAGAGAAATCACACTCCAGAGTTTCTTCGTAAATTTTGCGCTGGGAGTCGTTCATGATGTCATAGATCAACTCATGTACATCTTTATGCTCGAGTGGCGGCAAATTAATGCGGCGTACGTCGCCATGAACCCGTATCATTGGTGGCAGACCTGATGACAGGTGAAGATCGGAGGCGTTATTCTTGACGGAGAACGCAAGCAGTTCAGAAATGTCCATTTATAATTCCGGTAATTGGTAGGTGTCCTGGATGAAAATCGCGACCAAGCGGCGACCAAGCGTAGTGTATTTTGCCCTGATAAAAAAGAGCAGACAAAAAATTGATGAAGTTCCCTACAACATTATCTGATTATGTCCTTAATTTCTGACAACTTGCAAGCCGTACTTGATGACATCCGGGCAACAGAGCTCAGGTTTAATCGCCCTCCACAGTCAGTCCGGTTGTTAGCCGTCTCCAAAACATTCGGCGCTGACGTTATTCTGGATGCTGCGCGACATGGACAGACTGCTTTCGGAGAAAACTATCTTCAGGAGGCATTAGAAAAAATTTCGCTGATACACAACACCGCACCTGAGCTGCAGCTCGAATGGCATTTCATTGGCCCGATACAGAGTAATAAAACAAAACCGATTGCCGAGCATTTTGACTGGGTGCATTCGGTGGACAGAGAAAAAATTGCCGTCCGTTTGTCTGAGCAGCGACCAGCGGCTATGCGGGATTTAAATATTTGCCTGCAGGTCAATATCAGCGGTGAAGAGAGTAAAAGTGGCGTTGCTCCGGAAGAGGTTGTGGCGCTGGCGCTGAAAATTGCTGCCTTACCACGTATTCGGTTACGGGGATTGATGACGGTGCCCGAACCGACACCGGATGTCACGCAGCAGCGTAAGGCATTTCATCATTTAAAAGAGTTAAGCGAAAAAATATCGGCGCACGGGGTTCTTTTGGATACCTTATCGATGGGTATGAGCAGCGACTTGCATGCTGCTATTGCCGAAGGAAGCACGATGGTCAGAATAGGAACCGCAATTTTTGGGAGTAGAAATTATGCAAAATAAATTAAAGATTGCTTTTATCGGTGGCGGTAATATGGCATCTGCATTGATCGGTGGTTTGCTGCCGGATTTCACTGCGCCCGACCATATTCATATCGTCGATGTGAATCAAGCGTCTTTAAACCGGCTGGAGACGGAATTTGGTGTGACTACTGCACTGTGTATTGATGAACGCATACAAGCCGCTGATGTGATCGTACTGGCCGTAAAGCCGCAGCAATTGCGCGATGTCATCGGCGCACTCGCGCCATTCATTCAACAGCAGTTATTGTTGACGATCGCAGCAGGTATTCGTACCACGGATATTTCCCGCTGGCTCAACTCATATCCGACTATTGTCCGTGCAATGCCGAACACGCCTGCACTGATTGGTAAAGGGATTACCGGTCTGTATGCGATGCCGGGCGTCAGCGAACAACAGAAAAAAGTCGCCGATGACATTCTGCGCTCGGTCGGGCTGACCTCCTGGTTAGACAAAGAAGACCTGATTGACGCAGTGACCGCTGTTTCCGGCAGCGGCCCGGCTTATGTCTTTTATTTTATTGAAGCGATGCAGGAAGCCGCCATGACGCTGGGGCTGAGTGCCGAACAAGGAACGCAATTTGCCATTGAGACTTTCGAAGGTGCAGCACAACTGGCGATGCACTCGAATGAACCTGTTGCGGTATTACGGGAGCGGGTGACTTCTAAGGGCGGTACCACTTATGCCGCTTTGACCAGCATGGAAAATAGCGAAGTCAAACAAGCGATCATCCGCGCTATTCAGGCAGCTGCCGCCCGAGGTGCAGAGCTGGGTGACGAATTTGGTCAGCAGGAATAAGTCCGCTTATTGATTTTGAGTTTGTTTAAGCAATGGCGCAAGTTTGCGCCATGTTTGCAGAGCCCGTAACGAGGTTACGATGAGAGACAAGGCGCGGGCAGGCTTCACCACATAAACTGCTGCTGCCAGCACGGCTCCCAGTATCGGTTTATTTTTGATAGTGACGAAGACTTTTGCCGCGAAATTCAGACTGAATTCAGCGAATTCTATGGACTGCTGAAGTTCTTGTGTCTGCAGAGAGAATAATTGTCGTTGCGCATGCACTTTCAGCAGCAATGCTTCACGGCGGAGAGCGAGTTTATCTTTGTAGGCAGACGACATTGTGTGTCTCAGTTCGAAGAGGAGTGAGGGAAATTATCACGCAGCGCCTGCCCGTCTTTTTCCAACTCTGACAGTGTCAGCGATAACAGTCTTGGTTTTGCTTCCAGTTGTTGGCGTATCCGCCAGGTAATACCCCCCGCTGCAATTGCGAACAAGGCAATCAGGATGGAAATCAGCTCAATTCTGTGGGTATCCCAAAATACGGCAATCAACAGAACCACAATCAGGACAACGGCGCAGCAAGCGCAAAACAGTGCGGTCAATGACCACAGAAGAATAGAGGAAAAGCGGCTGAGCTCTTCCTCTACTTCGACCGCCGCCAGTTCCAGACGTGTGTGTACTATGCCTGAAAAGGTCGCGATGAGCTTCCCCACAGAGTCGAGAATAGCCATGAGTTACTTACTGCGTCCGATCAGCAAACCGAGCAGCAAGCCAACACCGGCAGCGATACCGGCAGATTGCCATGGATTTTCTTTGACGTAGACGTCGGTCGCTTTTGCCGCATCTTTGGTTCTGGTGATGACCAGATCTTCAACGCGCTGTACTTCTGCTTTCGCATTTTTCAGTGTCTGTTCAAAACGTGCTTTTGCCGATTTGAAGCCTTCACCTGTCTGTTGTTCTGTATTCTTCAACATTTCTTCGGCATCGCGTATGACCTGATTCAGATCGTGCATCAATTGATCTTTGTGCTGTTCTATTGAGCTCATCGTATTTCCTTTAAAAGTGTTGATAAAGAGTATCTGTTGACAGTCTAGGTAGTACAACTTAACAGCATTTGCGACAGATCAAACAGAGTCGAACTTCATTGCGACGCAGGCGGATTGCGCCGACGTTGATCGTTTTAATCGTCGCATTTAATGTAATACATAGTCAATAGCAACGCCAGCAAAGATTGCGGCACCCAGCCAGTTATTGTGCCGGAAGGCAGCGAAGCAGCGCATACGGTCACGATCTTTAATCAGGGTGTAATGATAAATCGCGCAGCCTGCAGCGACAGCGATGCCAGCGAAAAACCAGCTGTGCAAGCCGTAATACCAACCGATGGACGTGATCATGACGAGGCTGATGAGGTAGCAGACCATGATCGCCTTGACATCAAATTGGCCAAAGGTAATCGCGGAAGTTTTGATTCCTATTTTGAGATCATCATCTCTGTCCACCATCGCATATTCAGTGTCATAGGCGACTGTCCAGAACACATTGGCGATCAGCAGCATCCACGCCGTCCATGGAACTGTGTTTTGCACCGCCGCAAACGCCATCGGAATACCGAAACCGTAAGCAATCCCGAGATAGGCTTGTGGAATGCCGAAGAAACGCTTGAAATACGGATAGGTCGCAGCAATGATCACCGCCAGAACGGATAATTGTTTTGTCAGTGTATTGAGCGGCAGGATCAGGGCAAAGGCAATCAGCGACAATATCAGCGCAATCAGCAAGGCCTCTTTCCCGGATACTTTACCGCTGGTCAGCGGCCGATCTGCGGTACGTTTGACGTGGCGGTCGAACTCTCTGTCAGCATAGTCATTCACCGCACAGCCTGCTGACCGCATCAGTGCCGTACCAAGACAAAAGATTGCTACCAGTTTGCCATCGGGCGCTCCATCGGTTGCCAGCCACAGCGCAATCAGAGTCGGCCACAGCAGCAATACGATGCCGATAGGCTTATCGAGCCGTAACAGTTTTAAATACCATTGCATTCGCGAGAGTAAAGCATTCATGTCATAAAAACGGAGTGATGTCAGCCCCGCCATTATAAGTGCGATTTATCCTGTTGCCAGAATGCTGTCTCGGCAGCTTGCCGCATTGAGCGCTTTTCAGGTGAGCAATGATGCCAGAGGTCTGGTCACACGCTGATCGGAGTCTGAGCGGTAATTCACCGGACATTCAGCTTCGGAAGCCCCGGAACAAGCGGATCTGGCCGGCATATTGCTGGTCTTTCCTATCACATAGCCGGACGTGAATACGGCCAGGGTGACGCAGATACAAGCAAGATATCGGAGGATTGATTTCATTTCTTACTTTCAATGTCAGATGAAAAGTGGTCCTGATGGAATTGGATAATCGGAGTCGGGTTCAGGGCCGACGATAAGTAAAAAGAGTTTCTCAATACTGTGAACTTCGTACTAATAAAATGTTCAAAGAATAAATTTTCAGGATGATTGGTATTAAAAAACGCTACCATTCGCGAGCCGCGTATTCGATGGAGGAATAAATGAGTTCACCGGAGTTGTTGTTAAATGTCTTGCGTACAGAGCTGCGTGCGGCGGGCGTGACTTATAAAATTCTCGCCGAACGGATAGGCATGAGCGAGTCCAGCGTCAAGCGTATGTTCGGACAAAAAGACATGAGCCTGTCTCGTCTGGCGCAGATATGTAAGGCATCGGGTATCGCGATGGAAGATGTTTTGCGCCAGGCCGCAGATGTCGCGCCGCACTCGGATAATCTGACGCTGGCGCAGGAGAAATCCCTGATTGCCGAGCCTAAATTATTGCTGGTTGCGATTTGTTGTCTCGGTCACTGGAGCCTAGAGCAGATCGTCGATACCTATGAGATCAGTCAGGCAGAAGTCATCTTACATCTGATTGCGCTGGATAAGCTGGAACTGATCGAATTGCGGCCAAATAATCGCTACCGGCTGAATGTCTCGCCGGCATTTCACTGGCTGCCGGATGGCCCGGTTCAGCAGTTTTTCCGGGACTACGTCGTCAGCGATTATTTCAATGGCCGCTTTGATCATGTGGGCGAAACTCTGCTCTGTGTGCCAGCGCGGGTTTCCAGTCGGAGTGCGCAGGAAGTCGTACAAAAAATTCAGCAATTGGTGGCAGAACTGGCGCGTCTGCATCAGGAAGACAGGAAGCTGCGGCCAGAAGAAATCGATGGTTTTACTTTGCTGGTCGGTTTTCGTTCATGGGAGTTTTCTGCTTTCACCGCTTTACGCCGTCCAGAGGCCAGACCTGTTATGACGGGCATTACACATCATATCGCAACCAAGAAATAAGCCGGGTGACCGGCTCAGACCGACAAGCGTTGCTTGCGCAGGTGCGCTGATTTCGCTATTGTGCCGCAGGCGGTAAATCGAGCATCGTCACACCGGGTAAATCACAAGCAAGCACGGCCTTGTGGATCGCTTCAATGGCTGCCAGGCGAGTAAAACTTTTACGCCAGGCGATCACTACACGGCGATCTGGTACCGGGGCTGCAAAAGGCACGTAGCGCAGCATGCCATCTTTGGCGTTCATGTCCGGCACTGACGCAACGGGCAGTACAGTCAGGCCTATGCCGGAGGCGACCATGTGACGTATCGTTTCGAGAGAGGAGCCTTCAAAGGTGCGGGCAATGCCGTCACCAGTCGTCGAGAATCTTGCCATTTCAGGACACACTTCCAAGACCTGATCTCGGAAACAATGACCATTCCCCAACAGCAGCATGGTTTCCGATTTTAATTCTTCGGCGGAGATTGTCTTGCGCTCAGCCCACGCGTGCTCGCGCGGCATCGCGACGACGAAAGGTTCATCATACAGAGCTTGTGTCATCAGACCCTGATCCGGCAGCGGCAAGGCCATGATGGCTGCATCCAGTTCGCCCTGACGCAGCAGTTCCATGAGTTTGACTGTGAAGTTTTCCTGCAATACCAGTGGCATTTGCGGCACTTGTCTGATCATGGTTTTCACCAGGGTGGGCAGCAGGTAAGGGCCGATGGTGTAAATCACGCCGAGACGGAAAGGACCAGCAAGCGGGTCTTTGTTTTGTTTGGCGATTTCTTTGATGGCGGCGGTCTGTTCGAGCACACGTTCTGCCTGCGCCACGATCTGTGCGCCCAGCGGTGTCGTCGATACTTCTGTTCCGCCCCGTTCAAATATGGTGACTCCCAGCTCGTCTTCCAGTTTTTTGATCGCAACCGATAGCGTCGGTTGCGCAACAAAACAAGCTTCTGCTGCATGGCCGAAATGTTTTTCGCGTGCGACCGCGACGATGTATTTTAATTCTGTGAGTGTCATGAGCTAAGTTTGGCACAGAGTCCGGTTGGCGTCAGCAATCCGGTTTATTTATTTTCTGAAGAAAACCTAAAAATAAATATATGAGGGGGAGTATATTTTAATGCCCTTGTATCTATTGGAGGCTGGCGCGAAAATTACTTATACTCCCCCAGAGTATCATCTTCATCCAGTGATAATACGAGTCTCAGGATGAAGACAGTTATGTGATTTTACGGTCAGGTGTTTATTTTTTCTGCGCGTGACTCATCGCTTTGGTCAGTTCCAGATGCCCCTGCGCTGCACCACTGTCAGGAACGATTTCACCGTCTCGTTGACGCACCTCGTTCAGACGGGCAGCCAGTTGCTCCGGAGCATCGCCTTCACGACCGACCCAGATACCTTGTGTCATCGTGATATTCGCCGCTTCAAAGCTGCCAGCGCCGGCACACAGTATGGTTCTGGTTGGCGCGCTCTCAGCCGCGAGTACCAGCATTGCAGGAACGACATCGGAAGGTTTGAGTGCCGCTAAGAATTCCGCTGGGAACAGGCTTTCTGTCATGCGTGTGGCGGCGGTCGGTGCCAGGCTGTTGACATGGATATTGTGTTTTGCACCTTCCAGTGCCAGCGTCTGCATCAGGCCGACCAAGGCCATTTTGGCGGCGCCGTAATTGGATTGACCGAAATTGCCGTACAGCCCTGAGGAGGACGTCGTCATGACGATACGACCATATTTTTGTTCTGTCATGATAGGCCACACCGCTTTGCAGCAATGAACGGCACCCATCAGATGCACGTCCATCACGAGCCGGAAATCATCGAGTTCCATCTTGGCGAAGCTTTTATCACGCAAAATACCGGCATTGTTAATCAGAATATCAATGCGGCCCCATTGTTTCATCGTGTCATCGACCATTGCCTGTACCGCGGCAAAATCAGTAACGGAAGCACCGTTTGCAATCGCTTCGCCACCTGCTGCTCGGATTTCCTCGACGACCGCTAACGCTGCGGCAGATGAACCTCCGGAGCCATCACGTGCGCTGCCCAGATCGTTGACGACCACTTTGGCACCACGCGCAGCCAATGCCAGCGCGTGTTCGCGCCCGAGTCCGCCGCCCGCGCCGGTGACGATTGCCACGCGACCTTTAAAATCGATACTCATATTTGTTGTCCCATTAATTTATTAGTTAATCAGATAGTCGTAGTTGTTGACAGACAAATTGCCCGGTAGTGATTTTAACTTGCCTGATTCCCTCAGAGTAATCCGATTGATCTGCGGTTGGTACTTTTCCATCGTCTTTTTGTATGCAATCAGTACCTGTGCTGCAGATATCAGTTCAGTTTTTTCTGCATCATGATGGCGCCACCCATCGCCGGGTCCAGCTCGTAAGTGGCAAATCCCTGCTTCAGGTATAACTGACGCGCAGGGAGGTTACGTTCCAGAACTTCCAGCGTGATTTTGCAATAACCAAGCTCAACAGCAAGCCGCGTGATGTGTTCCATCATCCGGACGCCGATATGTTGACTGCGAAAATCCGGATGGACAGCAAAATCGTGAATGTTCAGCAGCGGCTTGCAGGCAAAGGTTGAAAAGCCTTCGATGCAAATCGCCAGTCCGGCAGCCTGATCACCGGCATACGCCAGTACCACCCGCACGGTGTTGCGGGTTTTTAATTCATTGATCAGATTTTTCTGGCAATAGTCAGACAGGGCCTCACCGCCGCCCATGGGGTCTTGCGCGTAACTGTTAAGCATGGCCAGCACATCATGAGCGTGTTGTTCGTTGTGCAGATCTGCATTGATGATTGTAAGCATAAAAGGGATTAGCGGAGTAAGGTTTGACGGGAGCTGCGAGTTCATTACACGCGCAGGAATTCTTCTTTATTCCCCAGCCAGCGCTCTAAGTGCGCAGCGACGGTGACGGGGTCATTTTTTAATAAATCAGCAGCCAGGTTTCTGGCTTTTTCAACCAGCCATTGATCTGTCTCCAGGTTCGCAAAGCGTAGCATGGCTTCGCCGGATTGCCTTGCACCGAGAAATTCGCCGGGACCGCGTAACTCTAAATCTTTACGGGCGATTTCAAAGCCATCATTGCTTTCGCGCATGGTCGCCAGCCTTTGTTTCGCGGTGCCACCCAACGGCCCCTGATACAGCAACAGGCAGACGCTGGCGGCCGCGCCACGACCAACGCGGCCGCGCAGCTGGTGCAGTTGTGAGAGTCCGAAGCGCTCAGCGTGTTCAATCACCATCAGGCTCGCATTCGGTACATCGACCCCGACTTCAATGACGGTAGTCGCCACCAGCACCTGCGTACGGTTGTGGATGAAATCATCCATCACCGCCTGTTTTTCCGCAGGCTTGAGTCGGCCATGTACCAGTCCGACCTGCACTCCCGGCAACGCAGCCGCGAGCATCAGGTGAGTGTCAGTCGCGGTTTGCAGTTGCAGGGTTTCGGATTCTTCGATCAGTGGACAGACCCAGTACACCTGTTTGCCTTCCAGCGCTGCCGCGTGCACCCGCGCGATCACTTCATCGCGGCGATTCTGGTCTATCACGCGGGTAACGATGGGCGTGCGTCCCGGTGGTAATTCGTCAATCACGGACACTTCCAGATCGGCGAAATAGGTCATCGCCAGTGTGCGCGGGATCGGTGTTGCTGACATCATCAGCTGATGCGGAATTTTCCCTGCTTCAGCCTTATTCGCCAGATTCAGACGTTGACTGACGCCGAAACGATGCTGTTCATCAACGATCACTAATCCCAGCTTTTTGAACTGCACGTTATCTTGTATCAGTGCGTGAGTTCCTATCACCAGTTGCGCTTCGCCGGAGGCAATCAGCACATTGGCCGCTTCTTTTTCTTTTTTCCTGAGGCTGCCGGTCAGCCAGGCCGTTTTCACGCCCAGCGGCTCCAGCCATGCAGCGATTTTTCTGAAATGCTGTTCTGCCAGAATTTCTGTTGGCGCCATTAAGGCCGCCTGAAAGCCATTGTCTATGGCTTGTGTTGCAGCCAACGCAGCGACGATGGTTTTGCCGCTGCCGACGTCGCCTTGTAACAGACGCTGCATGGGAAAGGTTTCGCGTAAATCGGCGCGGATTTCCGCCAGCACTTTTTCTTGCGCATTGGTCAGCGAAAAAGGCAGATTCAGTAAAAATGAATTACTCAGTTCGCCTGTGACAGGCAGCGCGTTCGCGCCTTTGCTGCGGCGTGTGATCTGCGCCCGTTTTAACGAGAGTTGCTGTGCCAGCAGCTCATCGAATTTCATACGTTCCCATGCCGGATGTTCCCGTTCCATCAAACTGTACTGATCGATATCCGGCGGCGGATTGTGCAATGTGCGTACGCTTGCCTCGAATCCCTGTAAACCTAAGGCCGCTAAACGTGCTGGCGATAAGGTGTCGCGCCAGTTGACTCTGGTCATGGCGTTCGCAATCGCTTTGCGTAACAGTACCTGCGGTACGCCTTCTCCGGAATGGTAAACCGGGGTCAGGGAGGTTGGTAAGGGCGCGCCTTCATTGACGATTTTGTAGCCGGGGTGCACCATTTCCGCGCCAAAAAAACCATGCCGCAATTCGCCGCGTGCCCTGACGCGCACACCCATTGCTAATTGCTTGAGCTGGCTGCCGTAAAAATTCAGAAAGCGTAAAACGACTTGCCCGCTATCGTCGCTGATGGTGACAACCAGTTGGCGGCGCGGGCGATATTGCACATCCGATGCGGTCACGACGCCTTCCACCTGTACGGTGTTGCCACCGCGTAAGGCCGCATCATGCATGGGGATAACGGCGGTCTCATCCTCATAGCGCATAGGCAGATGCAGGACGAAGTCCATGTCTCTGCGCAAACCCAGCCGGGCGAGTTTTTCACTGGCTTTGCTGGTGCTGCCCGCCGCTTTAGAGGACGGCTTTTTACCGGATTGACGGGCTGCTTTGATCGGTGGCGCGTGTGTCTCTGTACTTGCGTTTGGGTCTTCAGCTGCCATGGGTGTAAAATGGTGGGTTTTGCTGTTGGCTTAGTTGTGCAGGAATGTCCTTCTTTAGCTTATTTTACTGAGTTTTTATACAGTATGCAGCATTTTGTTCCATCTCTATTCGTTTCCCGCGCATGAAATATTCTTTGAGTGATTTTGATTTTGATCTGCCCGATGCTTTAATCGCGCAAATGCCGCTGCCGGACAGAACCGCTTCGCGCTTATTGCATGTCGATGGTGAACAACTGGTGGATCGCCATTTCTCTGACGTGATCGATCAGCTGTCTGCAGGCGATTTACTGGTGTTCAATGATACCCGCGTGCTCAAAGCGCGTTTTTTTGGCGTCAAGGAAACTGGTGGCAAAGTGCAATTGCTGGTTGAGCGCGTGTTATCGAATACGGATGACAACCGCAGCGTGCTGGTGCAGATGCGCGCATCGAAATCGCCGCTACCGGGCAGTAAAATCAGGCTCGCAGATGCATTCGATGTCGTCGTGGGTGAACGTCAGGGTGAGTTTTTCACTTTGTTTTTTCCTGACGACATATTTACTTTGCTCGAAACTTACGGTCGCCTGCCTTTACCACCGTATATCGAACATGATGCTGATGATTTTGATGAGCAGCGCTATCAGACTGTGTATAACCGTGTGCCCGGTGCCGTCGCTGCACCAACGGCGGGTCTGCATTTTGATCAGGCTTTATTAGAGCGCTGCCAGCAAAAAGGCATAGGGCTGGCGTACGTGACTCTGCACGTCGGTGCGGGCACATTTCAGCCGGTGCGGGTTGAGAATCTGAATGAACATGTAATGCACAGCGAGTGGTACACCGTACCGCAAGAGACTGTCGATGCGGTACGCAAGACGAAAGCGGCGGGGGGCAAAGTCATCGCCGTCGGCACTACCAGTATGCGCGCGCTGGAATCTGCATCGCAAAGTGGTCAGCTCGAAGCTGGCAGTGACGATACGCAATTATTCATAACGCCGGGTTATGTATTTAAAACGGTTGATCGCCTGATCACGAATTTCCATTTGCCAAAATCGACGCTGATGATGCTGGTATCGGCGTTTGCCGGTTACGATAGAATCAAATCCGCTTACGCCCATGCGATTGCGCAGCGTTATCGTTTCTTTAGTTACGGCGACGCGATGTTGCTGACCAATGCCTCCGGGAAGGCCTGAAAATTGCTGAAATCAAGCGGAAACAGGCTGGATAAGAAAGACGTAGGACGACTCATTACCGTGCGCTTTGCGGAGCGCACAAGGAAGAATCATGCTTGAATTTACTCTGATAAAAAAAGACAAAACGACCGCTGCCCGCCGTGGACGTGTGAAGGTGAATCACGGCGAAATCGAAACGCCGATTTTCATGCCAGTCGGCACTTACGGTTCTGTGAAAGCGATGTCACCGCTGGAACTCAAAGAAATCGACGCGCAGATTATTCTTGGTAACACTTTTCATCTGTGGCTGCGCCCTGGCTTGAGTGTGCTGGATAAATTCGGTGGTTTGCATGACTTCATGGGATGGAATAAACCTATCCTGACCGATTCCGGCGGTTTTCAAGTGTTTTCGCTCGGAGCGATGCGCAAGATCACGGAAGAGGGGGTGAAATTTTCGTCGCCGATCAGTGGGGAACGCTTGTTCCTGTCGCCGGAAATTTCCATGCAGATTCAGCGCTCGCTGAATTCCGATATCGTGATGCAGTTTGACGAATGTACACCTTACGAAATTGACGGCAGACCGGCGACTACCGAAGAAGCCGGTAAATCGATGCGCATGTCGCTGCGCTGGGCCAAGCGTTCGATAGACGAATTCAGGCAAGGTGAAAATCCGAATGCTTTGTTTGGTATCGTTCAGGGCGGTATGTTTGAAAACTTGCGCGACGAATCACTGGCGGGCCTGAATGAGCTGGGGTTTGACGGTATTGCGATAGGGGGGCTGTCGGTCGGTGAGCCAAAAGAAGACATGATGCGCATTCTGGCGCATACCGGCCCGAAACTGCCGGAAAACAAGCCGCATTATCTGATGGGCGTCGGTACGCCGGAAGATCTGGTGGCAGGCGTGGCGAACGGTATCGACATGTTTGACTGCGTGATGCCCACACGGAATGCGCGCAATGGCTGGATATTCACCCGCTTCGGCGATGTGAAAATCAAAAACGCGCGTTACAAGGAAGACAAAGAACCTCTGGACGCAACGTGTGAATGTTATACCTGCAAAAACTTCTCTCGTGCGTATTTGCATCACCTGCATCGCACTGGCGAGATTCTCGGCGCACGTCTGAATACGATACATAACCTGCATTATTATCTCGATCTGATGAAAAACATCCGTCAGGCGCTGGATGAGGAACGTTTTCCTGAGTTCGTACAGCAGTTTCATGCTGACCGCGCGCGCGGCATCTAGTCTGCACCTTAGTCTGTATCTGAGTCCGTCTCTGGCTTTTTTCGCCAGTTTTGATGTAGAGCAGTGCTAGAATGTGGCGCTTTACTGCTTGAAAAGTAGTTGATCGTCACTATTTATCATTATCTTGCCCAACACTGGCTGGATAATATTTATACAATTAACGGAGTCTGAACGTGTTTATTTCTAACGCTTATGCGCAATCTGCGGGTGCTGGTGCTGATGGTGGCCTGATGAGTTTCCTGCCTCTGGTATTAATGTTTGTCGTCTTGTATTTCCTGATGATACGACCACAAATGAAGCGCCAGAAAGAACAAAAAGCAATGATGGATGCGCTGGCAAAGAATGATGAAGTAGTGACTTCCGGTGGCATACTCGGCAAAGTGACCAAGGTCAGTGAAAGCTATGTGACGATAGAAGTCGCAGAAGGCACAGAGATCGTTGTGCAAAAAGTTGCCGTCACGATGTTGTTGCCTAAAGGCACCATTAAAGCGATTTAATCAGTAAATACCTGCAACGCAGTCCGATCGATATCCGGGCTGCGTTGTGCTTTTCAGCTTCCATTTCTTTTTTAATTATGAATCGCTACCCACTCTGGAAGTATCTGTTGATTGTGATTGCGCTGGTATTCGGTGTGTTGTACACCGCGCCCAATTTTTTTGGTGAGTCGCCGGCGGTCCAGATCAGCAGTGCGAAATCGACTGTCAAAATTGACGAAAGCATGAAGGCGCGTGTCGAACAAGCCTTGCAGCAATCGGGTCTGAAAGACAGTGGCGTGTTCTATGACTTTAACGGTATGCAGGGCTCTGTGCGTGCACGCTTCGCTGATACCGATACGCAATTTAAAGCGAAAGACATACTCGAAAAAACACTGAATCCTGACGCAACGGATCCAACTTATACAGTGGCTTTCAATCTGTTACCGAATACGCCGAAGTGGCTGCAAAGTCTGAATGCATTGCCGATGTACCTTGGTCTGGATTTGCGCGGTGGTGTGCATTTCCTGATGCAGGTCGATACCAAGGCGGTTCTGGCCAAGCGGGTGCAGGGGCTGCAATCGAGCGTACGTTCCGCATTGCGTGAAAAAGATATCCGTCATGCTGGCATCAGCCGCGATGGCGATAATATTTCGGTGAAGTTCCGTGATGCTGAAACCCGCTCTGCAGCGAAGACCGTATTAGCATCGCAAATGACGGATGTGAATCTGACAGATGTTGTCAGTGCCGATAATACCGAATTCAATCTCACTGTCAGCCTTAAGCCAGAAGCTTTACAAGCCGTAGTGACCGAAGGTGTGAAGCAAAACATTACCGCTTTGTCTAAGCGTGTGAATGAGCTCGGTGTCGCAGAGCCGATTATTCAACAACAAGGCCCTGATCGCATCGTTGTACAGTTGCCAGGCGTGCAGGATGTGGCGCGTGCAAAAGAAATTATCGGACGTACCGCAACGCTGGAAGTGCGCTTGCTGGATGACAGTGTGATTGGCCCGGTCGATGCGAATACGCCAGTGCCGTATGGCTCGGAAATGTTCAAAGGCAATCGTGGTGGCGAGTTGCTGATCCTGACCAAAGACCCAGTGGTGACTGGTGATTACATTACTGGTGCGACTGCCAGTTTTGATCACAACCAGCAGCCAGCTGTCGGAGTCGATCTGAACGGCGATGGTGGCCGTAAGATGCGCGAGGCAACCCGCAGCCGTATAGGTAAGCGTATGGCGATTGTCTTGTTTGAAAAAGGCAAAGGCGAAGTCCTGATTGCTCCGACCATCAACGATGAACTGGGTTCACGCTTCCAGATTACCGGTATGGGTACAGCTGCGGCCTCTGCCGATCTGGCTTTGTTGTTGCGCGCCGGTTCGCTCGCTGCACCGATGGAAATTATCGAAGAGCGTACGATAGGCCCGCAACTGGGTGTGGAAAACATTAAGCAGGGCCGCAATTCAACCTTATACGGTTTTGCTGCGATCTCGATCTTTATGGTCATCTACTACATGTTGTTCGGTTTCTTCAGCGTGCTGGCATTGTCCGTCAATCTGTTGTTACTGGTCGCGCTGTTGTCCTTGCTGCAAGCGACACTGACTTTGCCTGGTATCGCCGCGATTGCGCTGGCACTGGGTATGGCGATTGACTCGAACGTGCTGATTAACGAACGTATCCGCGAAGAGTTGCGTGCTGGCAGATCACCGCAAAAGGCGATTGAAGAAGGCTTCGGCCACGCCTGGGCAACAATTCTGGATTCCAACGTGACGACGCTGATTGTGGGTCTGGCCTTGTTGATTTTCGGTTCAGGTGCGATCCGCGGGTTTGCTGTGGTTCACTGCCTCGGTATTCTGACCTCGATTTTCTCGTCAGTCTTTGTGTCGCGTGGCGTGGTGAATCTCTGGTACGGTCGTCAGAAAAAACTGACTTCGCTTTCTATCGGTCAGATCTGGAAGCCAACCGATGATGCAGCCAAATAACCGATTGCCCAGATAAGAATTCAGGAATTCATTATGGAATTATTCCGCATTAAAAAAGACATTCCTTTCATGCGCCATGCGCTGATTTTCAATGTCATCTCTGCACTGACTTTTGTCGCCGCCGTATTTTTCCTGCTGCACAAAGGCTTGCATTTCTCTGTCGAATTTACCGGCGGTACGGTGATGGAAGTCACCTATCCAAAAGCGGCTGACGTTGACAGCATACGCCGTACCGTTGAAAGCCTCGGTTATGTTGATGCGCCGGTGCAGACCTTTGGTAAGGCGCAGGATGTCGTGATCCGTTTGCCGTTGGCAAAAGGCGTGACAGCAGCAGATCAGGCTGATAAGGTCATGAAAGCACTGCAGGCAAAAGACCCTGAAGTGAAACAACAACGCGTAGAGCAGGTCGGTGCGCAGGTTGGTGACGAACTGGCGCATGATGGTCTGATGGCGTTGTTATTCGTGGTGCTGGGGGTGGTTGCTTATCTGGCGATACGCTTTGAATGGAAATTCGCGGTCGCAGCGATTCTCGCTAACTTGCATGACGTGGTGATTATTCTCGGCTTCTTTGCGTTCTTTCAGTGGGAATTTAACCTCTCCGTGCTGGCGGCGGTATTGGCAGTGCTGGGTTACTCGGTGAATGAATCCGTGATTATTTTTGATCGTATCCGTGAAAATTTCCGTACTCAGCGAAAAATGTCAGTGACAGAGGTGATCAATCATGCGATCACCAGCACCATCTCGCGTACCATCATCACTCATGGATGCACGCAAATGATGGTGTTGTCCATGTTACTCATTGGTGGCCCGACTTTGCATTATTTTGCCGTGGCGCTGACGATCGGTATCTGCTTCGGTATTTATTCTTCTGTCTTCGTTGCTGCTGCCATTGCGATGTGGTTGGGTGTCAAACGCGAAGATCTGGTGAAACCAGTCAAGGAAAAAGACGATACCGACGGCGCCGTAGTTTAAAAACGCTGATATTCGTCGTTATGATGTAACGATAGGTATCTAAAATCAAAGCCAGCACTCTAGCTGGCTTTTTTTTTGTTACGATTTGCCTCAGACAGATTTTTTTTTGAAAAAAACTTTTCTGTATTGCCGTTGCTGCAAAACAGCAGCACAGGGTGTGGATGCGGCCTCTTTTTATTTGCTGCTAGGCTAAATAATCCCAAGCCAGCTCAACCTGTTTGAATAATTCCGTAGAACTTTCTGATCAGATGCCAGTCTTACTGCGTCTGCAAAAGGATAAAAATAACATGAGCAAATTGAAAATCTTGACTATCGTTGCGGTGGTTGCCGCGGTCGCGGGCGGAACCTATTATTTCGTCGCTCCGTCACAAAAAAATAAAGTTGACCCTAAAACTGATCCCTTAGCTGTTGTGAAAACCGGTGGACCTAAAAGTGATGCGCAGAGTCGTCCGGTCAGCGTTTCAACCATCGTCGCACAAAAGCGCGATTACCCTGTGCGTATCGCTGCGAATGGCGTCGTTTCCGCTTTGAACACAGTGGATATCCGGCCTCAGATCACCAGTACCGTGACGAAAGTCCATATCAAAGAAGGTCAGTTTGTGCGTGCCGGTGATCTGCTTTTCACACTCGACAGCCGTACCGACGAAGTCAATTTGGCGAAGGCGCAGGCGCAGCTGGACAAAGATCTGGCAACGCTGGCTGACTATCAGCGGCAACTGGCGCGAAGCAAAGAATTACTGTCGAAAAAATTTATAGCCCAGAGCGCACTCGATTCCAGCCAGACGCTGGTCGATGCACAGCTGGCTGTCGTTGCGTCCGACAAGGCCGCTGTGGCAGCGGCTCGTGTTGCTTTGAGCTATAACCGTATCGTCTCGCCGTCAGCAGGTCGTACCGGTATCATCAGCGTTTTTCCGGGATCACTGGTTCAGCCTAGTGCGACAGCAGCAGCGATGGTGACGATTACGCAGATGAATCCGATTGCAGTGACCTTTCCGCTGCCGCAACGGAATTTGCCTGATGCGCTGCAAAGTATGCAAGGACAGGACAGTTACGTGACTGCGAGTTTGCCGGATGGTGTCAGCAAATTCAAAGGCAAGCTGCAGTTTGTTGATAACGTGGTGGACGCTTCATCTGGCACCGTGAAAGTGAAAGCCGTGTTCGACAACAAGGAAATGAAACTTTGGCCGGGTGCGTATGTGAATCTGGAGATGAGTGTGCAGACGTTGAAAGATGCCGTCGTTGTACCGCAAGATGCCGTGGTTGTCGGTGCGCGTGGCAAGTCTGTGTATGTCGTGAATGCGGAATCGAAAGCCGAGTTGAAACCTGTCGTCGTGACACAAAGTTTCGGTACGGATGCGGTGGTGACCGGTATTGAGGCCGGCGCTAAAGTGGTGCTGGAAGGTAAGCAGAATTTACGTCCCGGAGCGGTCGTCAAAGAGCGCGCTGACGATGCGAAAGAAGGCGACAAATCCGGTAAGCGCGAAAAACCAGCGGCAGCTGCGAAAGCTTCTGAGCAACCGGCAGCATCCTCATCGGCTTCTGCAGCGAGTGCATCATGAATTTATCCGAGTTGTTTATACGCCGTCCTGTGATGACGGTGTTGCTGAATCTGTCTATCGTTATCGCCGGTATTCTGGCCTACCGCTATATTCCGATTGCCGCTTTACCGAGTTACGACACGCCGGTGATCAGCGTCAACGCGAATCTTCCCGGCGCCAGCCCGGAAACGATGGCGACTTCAGTTGCGTTACCACTGGAAAAACAGTTTGCCACCATCCCGGGTTTGTCGATTATCAGTTCCAGCAATACGTTAGGAAATACATCGCTGACGCTGGAGTTCGATCAGAATCGTAATATTGATGCGGCCGCAGTCGATGTGCAGGCCGCTTTATTACGTGCGCAGCGTTCCTTACCCGTTGATATGACGTCACCTCCGTCGTATCGCAAGGTCAATCCTGCCGATGCGCCGGTATTGTTTATTGCCCTGACTTCGCCTTCGCTGAGTCTGGCCGAGCTGACCAGTTACGCTGAGCATCTGATTTCACCTAGTTTGTCCACGCTGGAAGGCGTCGCGCAAGTGAATATTTTTGGTATCAAACGTTATGCCGTGCGCATACGGGTGATGCCGGATGCCTTGTCCGCACGTAACCTCACGCTGGACGAGCTGGCAAGCAGTATCAGAACTTCGAATGCCAATACGCCAGTCGGTACGCTGGACGGTGATAAGCAAACTCTGACTTTGCTGGCTAATAAACAATTGCAGAGCGCGGCAGAATTTGCCAATCTGGTGGTCAGTAATAAAGGCGGGCAGGTGGTTCGTCTGCGTGATGTCGCGGTCGTTGAAGACAGCTATGAACAGGTGAAAACTTCCGCGAATTTCAATGGTGAAAGCTCCATCACTTTAGCGATCCAGCGTCAGTCGGATGCGAACACAGTGAAAGTGGTTGATTCGATCAAAGCTGCCTTGCCCGGTTTTCAGGCGCAATTACCTGCTTCAGTCAAAATGAATCTGGTGAATGACCGCTCCATTTCTATCCGCGATGCTTTGCACGATGTGAATCTGACTTTGCTGCTGACGATCTTCTTAGTGGTCGTTGTCATTTTCCTCTTCTTGCGCCGCTTGGTCGCTACCATTATTCCTACTTTGTCGTTGCCGGTTTCTTTAGTCGGTGCGATCAGCCTGTTATGGGGTTTTGGCTATACGCTGGATAACGTGTCTTTGCTGGGACTGACACTGGCGGTGGGTTTGGTGGTGGATGACGCGATCGTGATGCTGGAAAACATCATGCGCCACGTTGAAAACGGCGAGGAGCCTTTCAAGGCTGCATTAAAAGGTTCGCGCGAAGTCGGCTTTACGATTATTTCTATCTCGACTTCGCTGGTGGCGGTCTTCATTCCTATCTTCTTCATGCCGGGCGTCATCGGTCAGTTGTTCCATGAATTCGCGGTGATTGTCAGCCTGGCGATTCTGGCATCTGCCTTTGTTTCTCTGACACTGGTGCCGATGCTGGCCAGTCGTTTCCTGAAAAGTGAACATGAACTGAAAGCACCTTCGCCGCTGGTCGCCGCAATGCTGAATACTTTTGAGCGTGGTTTTAATGCTTCGCTGCGGGCTTATACCAGCGGCCTTGATCTCGCTTTGCGGCATCGCGTGGCCGTGCTGCTGATTGCCTTCGCTACTTTCGCAGCAACGGCGTATCTGTTTAATGTGATTCCCAAAGGCTTTTTCCCGCAGGAGGATATCGGCCAGATCAACGTTTCCACCGAAGCTGCGGAAGACACTTCCTTCCCGGCGATGGTGGCCTTGCAGGACAAAGTCGCGAAGATTATCCGTGACGATCCGAACGTGCTGACGGCAACCTCGTTTAACGGCGGCAGCGGTTCGCAGAATACCGGTCGTATGTTCATCAATCTTAAACCACGCGATCAACGGAAGCCGATGAAAGAAGTGGTTGATGGTTTGCGTAAAAAGCTGGCAGCGGTTCCAGGTATTAATGTCTTCCTGCGGCCAACACAAAACTTGCAGCTCGGTGGACGCCCGAGTAAAAGTCAGTATCAGTATATTTTGCAAAGTGTGGAAGCCGGTGAACTCAATGGTTGGGCTAACAAGTTGCAGGAAAAACTGCGGAACGACCCAGGCTTTAAAGATGTGACCACGGATTCCCAGCTGAAAGGTCTGCAGGCAGCGCTGGAAATTGACCGTGACCGCGCAAATACGCTGGGCGTCGGTATGGATAGCATACGGTCTGCTTTGTACAGTGCTTTTGGTGAGCGCCAGGTATCGACGATGTACACGAATGTGGATAGCTATCAGGTCATTATGGAGGTTGCGCCGGATGCCAAAAAAGATGAAAGCGCGATCAACGGCATTTATGTCCGCAGTAATACCGGCGCGTTGGTACCGTTGTCGAGTGTGGCAACCGTCAAACGTACGGTCGGCCCGACCTCGATCAATCACGTGGGGCAGTTACAGGCGGTGACGGTCTCGTTTAATCTGGCACCCGATACCGCATTGGGTGAGGCAACCAACCGCATTGAAAAATACCGGGAAGAGATTAAATTGCCGACCTCCATCATCACGAGTTATGGCGGTGATGCCGCGGTGTTTAAAAATTCGCAATCCGGACAAGTTGTGTTGATCGTTGCAGCGCTGCTGGTGATTTATGTTTTGCTCGGCGTACTTTATGAAAGCTTCATTCATCCGATTACGATTCTCGCTGGCTTGCCATCGGCTGCGGTGGGCGCTTTGCTGACACTGAAATGGTTCGGCGAAGACCTGACCCTGATTGCGACTATCGGTATTTTGCTGCTGATCGGTATCGTGAAAAAGAATGCGATCATGATGATCGATTTCGCGCTGGATGCACAAAGGCATCAGAACATGACGCCGGCAGAGGCAATACGCGAAGCCTGTATTCAGCGTTTCCGTCCGATTATGATGACGACACTGGCAGCGCTGGTCGGTGCTTTACCAATCGCGCTGGGCTTGGGGGCTGGTGCCGAACTGCGTCAGCCTTTGGGGCTTGCAGTGGTCGGTGGTTTGATTTTTTCACAGGCGATTACGCTGTTCATTACACCTGTGATTTATCTGGCGCTGGATCGCTTCAGTGGCAAAGGCCCTATCGTCGGAGATCATCTGTAAGACCGGAAAATACAGATACTCCCCCTTCATTTTTACAAAAAAGGCCTGATGTCTCCAGAAACATTAGGCCTTTTTATATACTGGGGGGAGTATATATTTATCCCTGTGCGCTGAAATGATGCTTGAGTTTGCCGAGAGCTTCTTCCAACGCCTGATAATCGGCTTCTGAATAGTCGGCAAAATGTTTGTCGCCTTCCGCGACGACATGTGGGAAAACCTCTGCAAAGGCGGTTTCCCCAAGCGGGGTCAACTTCACAAAAAACTGCCGGCGGTCGTTGCTGCCCCGTTCGCGGGAAATCAGTTTTTTCTGCTCCAGCCTGTCGAGCACACCGGTCAGCGTGCCTTTGGTAATCAGGGTTTTTTCGCCGAGTTCTTTACATGTCATACCCTGCGTGTTTCCCAGCGTGGCGATGATGTCAAACTGAGAGTGCGTCAAACCGAATTGCCGGACTTTGGCAGTGGAGATCTGCTCAAATAATTGCATACATTCGGCCAGCAAACGTATGCTGCGTAGGAATCGCTTATCCATATTTAACACTCACAAATCAACACTCAAAATAGAAGGCCGATCATAGGATCGGCCTGGTTCTTCAGCTGCTCAGCACAATGTTTAAAAAAACAGTGTGCGGTTTTTTTTAGTCAGCTTTGATGGCTTCAACCTGAATTGCCAGTTTGACTTCTGGTGCGAAGCCGTAGGCCATACCGTAATTCAGACCAAAGTCGGTACGTTTGAATTCAGCAGAAGCGTCGGCACCGCATGCTTCTTTCTTGAACATCGGATGCTGGATACATTTGAATTTATTGATTTTTAATGTCAGCGGTTTTGTTACGCCAAGCAATGTAAAGTTACCTTCAACTGCCACTGGTGTGTCGCCTTCAAATTTGATCGATGTGCCTTTGTAGGTGGCAGTCGGGAATTGAGCAACGTTGAAAATGTCTTTTGATTTTGCGTGTTCGTTCATTTTTTCGTGACCGAAATCGACAGAGGAAGTATCGATAGTGATATCGACAGTTCCTGTTTTTGCCGCACGGTCAAGAACCACTTTACCGCTGGTTTTGTTGAATTTACCGCGCCATACTGAGATGCCCATGTGATCGGCTTCGAAACTCGGGTAAGTGTGATTTGGCTCGATGTTGTAGGTTTGCGCGAATGCTGGTGCTGCACTGACAGCCAAAGCGGCGATGATGAATTTGCTGAATTTCATAATAACTCCTGATTAAAAAATAGACTACGTGTGTGACTGCTGATTGTCTTATCTGACAAACTACAAATTGCGTTGCTGTTTTACTGCGTGGTGACTACATGAAACTTGATGACAACTTCGTCAGCGATCATGCCTGTATCTTTCCACTCCCCTTCGCCGATGTTAAATGTCAGACGTTTGATCGGCAGGCTGCCGTCAAAAATCTGATTCTTTCCATCCTGCTTGACGTTGAGTGGAAAACTGACGTTGCTGCTTTTTCCTTTGATGGTGAGCGTGCCGTTGACGTCGAGCTTGCCGGGGCCACTGGCTTTCATCGTGGTGGCAACGAAGCTGGCTTTCGGAAATTGTGCGGCGTTAAACCATTCTTTTTTCAAGACCTCTTTGTTGTATTCGGGATCACCAAGATCAAAGCTGGTGAGTTCAATTTCGACACTCGCTTTCGACGTTTCCGGTTTAGCAGCGTTGTAATCGATGTTCGCGCTGAATTTTTTAAATTTTGCATCGACTGGCACATTCATTTGTTTGAAAACGATAGCCACGGTACTTTTGGTGTTGTCGAGCTTCGCTACGGCAGCCAGTGCAGGAATGGCAACTGCCAGTGCAAGTGCGGAAGCGGTGAATTTATGGGATAAGGTTGAGAGTTTCATAAAATACTTTCTGTAAGAAATTATTTGCCTGGCATCATGCGACGCAGCAGACCGTCTTTATCAATGAATTGGTGCTTTAATGCAGCAGCGATGTGCATGAACACCAGACCCGCCATGCCGTAGGTGAGTATTTCATGCAACTCTTTCAGGCTGTGTTTGATTTCCGGATTCGGTGCGATAACACTCGGTAATTCAAACAAGCCCAGATACACGACAGGGTAACCTGCAGCACAAGTGTAAAAATAACCCGACAACGGCACTGCAAACATCAATATATACAACAGCAGATGCGTGAAGCTGGCTGCTTTCTGTTGCCAGACGCTCATGTGGGCCGGATAGGCGGGTGCTGTACTCAGCAACCGGTTCAGGAGGCGCAACGCGACCAAGGTCAGTACCGTCACACCTATCCATTTATGGTAAGAGTAGTATTGCAGTTTTGTCGGACTGATTTTCATATCCGTCATTACCCAGCCCAATGAAAAGGCAGCAATAATCAGCAAAGCGATCAGCCAGTGCAGTGCCACTGAAACTGTCGAGTAGCGCTCAGTGTTTGCCATCGGAATATTCCTTTTAAAATTGAAAATTAGTTCGCATTAGGACTAATATAGCAAAAAAAATGAAAGTGTGCAGAGTCACCTTAAAAATAAGGCTGTCGCAGTAACAGGATGTTTATCTTACTCGGACGTGAATCCTTTCGGGGTTGGTTTGGCATCTAGGAATCTATCTACTAAATCCTGATCATCCAAATTCCGGCAGGTGGTACCGGTGAAAAAAACGGCGCATCAGAAAGCTGATGCGCCGTTTTTAATGCAGGAGATAGCTGCTTAGATTGCTTTTGCTAATTTAGCCGCGATACCAATATAGTTCGCCGGTGTCATCGCCAGCAATAAGTCTTTGGCGTCCTGAGGAATCGCCAGTGTCAACACGAATTCACGCAACGCTTCTTTGGAAATTCCTTTGCCGCGTGTCAGTTCTTTGAGCTGTTCGTATGGGTTTTCAATTCCGTAACGGCGCATCACGGTTTGCACAGGTTCTGCCAGCACTTCCCATGTCGCGTCCAGATCGGCAGCCAGGCGTTCCGGATTGGTTTCGAGCTTATTCAGACCGCGCAGGCAACTGTCGTAAGCCAGCAGGGTGTAACCGAAAGCGACACCGATATTGCGCAATACAGTGGAGTCAGTCAGATCACGCTGCCAGCGGGACACCGGCAATTTTTCAGACAGATGACGCAGCAGTGCATTTGCCAGACCCAGATTGCCTTCGGAATTTTCAAAATCGATAGGGTTCACTTTGTGCGGCATCGTAGAAGAACCAATTTCACCCGCTTTGGTTTTTTGTTTGAAATAACCGACGGAAATGTAACCCCAGATATCACGGTTCAGGTCCAGCAAAATGGTATTAGCACGTGCGAAAGCATCAAACATTTCAGCCATGTAATCATGCGGCTCAATTTGTATCGTGTATGGGTTATAAGTCAGACCCAGACGTTGTTCGATCACGTTTTTAGAAAAATTTTCCCAGTTGTATGCTGGGTACGCAGATAAATGTGCATTGTAGTTACCGACTGCGCCATTCATTTTTCCGAGAATTTCAACTTGTTCAATACGTTTGATCGCACGCTGCAAACGTGCCACGACATTCGCCATTTCTTTGCCGAGTGTGGTCGGGCTGGCAGGTTGACCATGTGTGCGTGACAACATAGGCACGTCTGCATTCGTGTGCGCCAGTTCTGTCAGGCGGGCAATCACTTTTTGCAGTGCCGGCACCATCACGCTGTCACGGGCGGTTTTCAGCATCATGCCGTGGGAGGTATTGTTGATGTCTTCCGAAGTGCAGGCAAAGTGTATGAATTCGCTTGCAGCTACCAGTTCTGCCGAACCCGCTACTTTTTCTTTCAACCAGTATTCGACTGCTTTGACGTCGTGATTCGTTACTGCTTCAATCTCTTTGATGCGTTGTGCATCGGTTTCTGAAAATTCAGCGACCAGCTTGTTCAACAATGCATTGGCCTCGCCGGAGAAAGGTTTAATTTCATCGAAGCCTGCTTCGGATAAAGCCTGCAGCCATGACACTTCAACTTTGACACGGTGGTGCATGAAACCTGCTTCTGACAGGGTTGCGCGAAGAGCATCGACTTTGGCTGCATAGCGGCCATCAAGAGGGGAGAGGGCTGAGAGAGAAGAGAGGGACATGGTGAGGGTATATTTGGAAGTCAAGAGAAAATGCTTACGCAAAAAACAACGATTTTACAAATTATGTGAAATTTGCCGGCGAGTAATGAAACCCGGGATAAATTGCAGACTATCGAAGATTTTTGCACTGATTACGAGATTTTACCATTGTGAAGCTGCTTGTAACCGGGTATTGCTTCTTTGAGTAAAGTCAGATCGCTTGTCGGGGTGGATGGAAATAATGTGCTTAACCGTTATAATCCCGACTTAATTAACCATGCAAAAACTATGAAACTTATTGGCTCCACTACCAGTCCTTATGTCAGAAAAGTCCGCGTTGTGATGGCGGAAAAAAAATTGGATTACGCCTTTTTATTAGAAAATGTGTGGGCTGAAGATACGACGATTCAGGCGTCTAATCCTTTAGGCAAGGTCCCGTGCCTGTTAATGGAAGATGGTGGGGCGATGTTTGATTCACGCGTTATCGTCGAATATCTGGATACATTGACGCCGGTTGGGCGCTTGATTCCTTCGCTGGGACGCGAGCGCGCTGAAGTGAAATGCTGGGAAGCCCTCGCAGACGGTATTCTGGATGCTGCGATTCTGGTGCGACTGGAAAAAACATTGCGCCCTAAAGAACAGCAAAGTGAAGACTGGATTAATCGTCAGATGGGGAAGGTGAATGCCGGATTACAAGCTATTTCTTCCGGCTTGGGAGAGATGCCTTTTTGTTCTGGCAATCGCTTAACTTTGGCTGATATCAGCGTTGCCTGCACACTGGGCTGGCTCAGTTTCCGCTTTCCTGAAATCACCTGGCGCGATGAATATCCTAACCTCGCAAAATTGTTTGATAAATTATCCGAGCGCCAGTCTTTTAAAGATACAGTTCCGCAATAAGTTAAAGCCGATAGTCAAAAAAGGATGATGTAGTGAGCATCATCCTTTTTTTTATTCTTCGCTGCAGAGTTGCGACTGCAAATAATTTTGAACGCCAATTTTTTCGATCAATTCTATCTGCGTTTCGAGCCAGTCTATATGTTCTTCAGTGTCTTCCAGGATCATCTGAAATAAGTCACGGGAAACATAGTCAGCGCAACTTTCTGACATTGCAATGCCTTCTTTCACGGTCTTTTGCGCAGCCTGCTCCAGCTTCAAGTCGCACGCCAGCATCTCAGGTGTGTCTTCACCTATCATCAGCTTATGCAGCGCCTGAAGATTCGGCAAGCCGCCAAGCATCAGTATGCGGTCGATCAGCTTGTCAGCATGTTTCATTTCGCCGATAGACTCTTCGTACTCTTTTTTCGCAATTTTTTCTAGCCCCCAGTGTTTGTACATGCGTGCATGTAAAAAATACTGGTTGATCGCGCTTAATTCATTGGTCAGTTGCGCATTGAGCAGCTTAATGACTTTCGCATCGCCTTTCATCATGAACCCTTTCGACAGTGGTGAAGAGTGAAGTGCTCCTATCATAGCAAGTTACTGCGCTATCGAAATAAAAAACGAATGTGCAATCTGGTTATACGTCCAGAGAAAAATTAATAGTCGCAGTTGCAATCATCGCCAGAGCTTTTCCATCTTCGAGATAGGGCTTGAAGATGGCTTGCATCAATGCATGACGCGCCGCTTCGTCCAGACGCTGGAAACCGGATGATTTCTGAATGTCGACCTTTTCAGCATATCCTTTTTCATTGACCAATACGCGTAAGGTTACTTTGCCTTCTTCACCCATGCGTCTGGATACGCGCGGATACTCGGCTTTTGGGGCGCGTATATATTCAACAGCGCTGACAGTCTTGATTGCTGTCGGGGAAGGCGTCCCGGTCAGTGCCTGAGTCGTTACTTCCGTTTTTGCACTGGCAACCGGTGCTTCCGTTGCGGCTGCAACGATCGCCTGTTCATTCGGGATGTTATTCGGAGTGACGATAGGCGTTTTAGGCGGAATTACTTCTGTTGTGACCGGAGTGAGCGTTTTTTTGCTCTGAATAATTTGCGGTTTGGTTTGTTCCGGTACTGGCGTTTCCGGCTGTATCAGGGTCATGACCACTTCACGTGGCAGCAATTGAGTTACTTTAGAAATCAGGCCATGTTGTAGCGCGTAGGCCAGACCCAGATGCGCAAGGACGATGGCCGAAAATGACAAAATGCGTGAGCGGCTCAGTGTTTTTTCTTCGTTGCCATACGTCGGGTAGAAGTGTCTATTCATGCTGGTATCTCGTTATTCTGAAAGCCCAGTTTATGTAAAAATAACTGTACTTCATGTTCTCTTGATTCTTTTTTGACGATGTACTCACGCAGCACTTGTCGTGCACAGCCAGCACATTTGCCGCAGCAAGTACCTACATTCAGATGAGCGCGCAAATCGGACATAGTGCTCATCCCGGCATCGACCGCGTGATGAATCTTTTTTTCAGAGATATTGTTGCAAACACAAACAATCATAGCTCCCTCGCTTTTTTCTTTACTTTAATAACTACACGCATTTCACATCAGCCAGGAAAAGCGTTTTGACTTCCTTGGCTGACATAAATTGCGATCAACTAATGTTGCCCATTGTTCCGATAATTGCTGACAGGTTGCTCGCAACACCGGTGCTAATTCAGGTAATTCAGCCAAGGCTTGCAGATGCTTTTCAATCACGGATGCCAACTTGACGCAGGCAGCTTCACCTTCGGCATTGGCTGAGTTCACGGTGTAATGCGACATCAGATGCAGAACTGCGGAAACCAATATTTCCGGCGTCGATGCTTTTGCTGGTGGCGTTGATAACTCAGAATGCATTTCATAGTGAATCGACATGGTATTTTCCTCAGTGAGAACCGGATCGGATTGGCTGAACCCTGATTGGCTGGCTACCTGTGAAATCAGAGACGGCTTAGGCTGTCAGAATCAATTTATTTAACTGTGTGATCCGCAGGCGATAAATACGCCCTTCGTGATCAATTTCGAGTTCTCGGGAAGACTGCATCAGCTCCCTGCTGCTTAAGCGAGGGACTGCTTTGCGAGCGACAGGCTGAAGTTGCGCCTTTGCCGACGTACCTGAGACGAACATCTGTTGCGTATTAAATTCAGCCATTTTGCTTTCCTATAAATCTAAGTGAGAACAATTCTTATTTAGATTATTATGCAAATAAATGAGATTGGCAAGATTTTTTTAGTATGCAGATGTCTCTGAATGTAATTGCTTGCGTTCGCGCAATAAAAAAAGCCTGCAATATCGAATTGCAGGCTTTGTCTGGTGAGTGGAGGAGCATCAGCCTTACGAACGACTTCCCATGGCTTCTCCCATGCGTACAGGCTTTGCTGCAGTCCACGAAGAATTAAATGCCAGCGTGTTATGAGGAAAAAGTAATACCACCGTTGATCCCAGCATGAAGCGTCCCATTTCTTCGCCCTTTTTCAGGACGATGTTGTCTTTGGTGTAGTCCCATTCGACGATATTTTTAGTGCGCGGCGGATTCACAATGCCATGCCAGACGGTGGCCATGCTGCCAACGATCGTCGCCCCGACGAGGGTTAATACAAATGGACCTGCAGCAGATTCAAAAAAGCAGACAACGCGTTCATTTCGCGCAAATAAGCCTGGAACACCGCGGGCAGTTGTTGGATTGACGGAGAATAAATCACCCGGCACGTAAATCATGCGGGTCAGCTTTCCATCGCAAGGCATGTGTATGCGGTGATAATCGCGGGGGCTCAGATAAATGGTCGCGAAACTGCCATCGTGAAACTGGGCGGCAGCCTTGCTATCTCCACCAAGCAATGCGGTCGCTGAATAATCATGTCCTTTTGCCTGGAAAATTTGCCCTTTGGCTATTGGCCCGAATTGGCTGATTGCACCGTCGACGGGACAAACTAAATCGCTGTTTGCCAGCGGTCTGATCCCGCTCCGCAGTGGTCGCGTAAAGAATTCGTTAAAGCTGGTGTAACTGGCGATATCCGGATTGGCTGCCTCACTCATGTCGACCTGATATTTGTCCACAAACCATTTGATCAGGTGAGTGGTCAGCTTGCCTGCCTTGGCATTCGCAATTTTTCCGGCAAATACGGTCAGAGCCCGTTTAGGTAAAAGGTATTGAGGAAGAACGGCAAGTCGGTCTGACACGATAGATATTCCTTGTGATGAGGTGGTCGGGAATTATAACGTTGCACAATAAGAAATCGAATGCTTTGTAGATTCGACATAGAAATTATTATTTCGCTCTCACAGAGTTGATCATTGAATCTCAAGGAGCAACGTTGTTGACTGTGATGGCGACAGCTGGGGCGACACATCCGTTTCTGTTGACCGTTTTGATTCTGTGATCTGCTCACGTGAGTACATGACATATCTATTTAAGAATATTACGGTATACTAGTTCCGATAGCTAAAATTAATGAGTTCAATAAAATTAATTAGCTATTTAAATATGGAAAAACGTTTTATTATTTGAACTCATCACTTAACACCTGTTTCAACAACAAAGGAAATTACCATGTCACTGATTAATACTACTGTAAAGCCATTTAAAACTACCGCTTACCACAATGGCAAATTTGTTCCGGTTTCCAGCGAAGATCTGGCTGGCAAATGGTCTGTTTTTGTATTTTATCCAGCAGACTTTACTTTTGTTTGCCCAACTGAGTTAGGCGATCTGGCTGATCACTACGAAGAATTCAAAAAACTGGGCGTTGAAATCTACAGCGTTTCTACAGATACACATTTCACCCACAAAGCGTGGCACGACACTTCTGACACTATCGGCAAAATCACTTACCCAATGCTGGGTGATCCAACACTGGCGATTTCCCGCAATTTTGAAGTGCTGATCGAAGAAGAAGGTCTGGCACTGCGCGGTACATTCGTTGTGAACCCAGCGGGCGAAATCAAAGTTATGGAAGTACACGACAACGGTATTGGCCGCGACGCGAAAGAATTGCTGCGTAAAGTTCAGGCCGCACAATACGTTGCAAATCACCCAGGTGAAGTTTGCCCAGCGAAATGGACACCAGGCGCAGAAACTCTGACTCCATCCCTGGATCTGGTTGGCAAGATCTAAGTAGTATTTCGCATCTTCCCGGTGATTTTTACCGGGAAGATGAATTCAACAGTATCAGAAAGAAGGCATCATGTTAGACACGACTCTCAAAACGCAATTAAAAGCATATCTTGAAAAACTGACGCGCCCGATTCGTTTGGAGGCCTCGCTCGATGACAGCGAGAAGGCGAAGGAAATGCAGACCTTGTTGCGTGAAATTGCAGAGTTGTCTGACAAAATCAGTCTGTCTGAAAATACCGATGATCTTGAGCGCAAACCATCGTTCGCGATTACTTCACCTGGGCACGACATTAACCTGCGTTTCGCTGGTATTCCGATGGGGCACGAGTTTACTTCTCTTGTGCTCGCTTTATTGCAGGCTGGTGGACATCCACCGAAAGTTGATGCCGATGTGATTGAGCAGATCAAAAATCTCGATGGCGATTTTCACTTCGAAACCTATATTTCTCTGACTTGCCAGAATTGTCCCGAAGTTGTGCAGTCCCTGAATCTGATGGCGGTATTAAATCCGCGCGTGAAATCGGTCACGATCGATGGCGCTTTGTTTCAGGCTGAAGTTGAACAACGTCAGATTATGGCTGTGCCCACCGTATATCTGAATGGTCAGGTATTCGGTCAGGGACGTATGTCGATTGAAGAGATTCTGGCGAAACTCGATACCGGGTCTGTGCAACGTGCTGCTGAAAAATTGGACGCCAAAGCACCTTATGACGTGCTGATCGTCGGTGGTGGTCCTGCCGGCGCGGCTGCGGCGATTTATGCGGCCCGTAAAGGAATTCGTACTGGTGTGGTGGCTGAACGCTTTGGCGGACAGGTTCTTGATACGATGTCGATTGAGAATTTCATCTCCGTTACCGAGACAGAAGGGCCAAAGTTTGCGGCAGCACTGGAACAGCACGTGAAGACTTACGATGTCGATATTATGAATTTGCAGCGGGCTGAAAAGTTGACGCAAAAAGATGGCATCAATCAAATTCAGTTAGCCAGTGGCGCAACGCTGAAAGCCAAAGCGGTGATTCTGGCGACGGGCGCGCGCTGGCGCGAAATCAATGTTCCCGGTGAGCGCGAATACCGTAACCACGGCGTCGCTTATTGCCCTCACTGCGATGGGCCATTATTTAAAGGTAAACGGGTCGCAGTGATTGGTGGCGGTAATTCCGGTGTTGAGGCTGCTATTGATCTGGCAGGTATCGTCAGCCACGTTACATTGCTGGAATTTGGTGTCACCTTACGTGCCGATGAAGTGTTACAGCGCAAACTGCGTAGCCTGCCAAACGTGACGGTGATTACCCAGGCACAAACGACAGAAGTGCATGGCGATGGTCAGAAAGTAAATGCGCTGAGCTACAAAGATCTTACCAGTGGTGAGCTAAAAAATGTTGAACTCGAAGGTATTTTCGTTCAGATAGGACTGGTACCGAATACAGAATGGCTGAAAGACAGTTTGTCATTATCACGTCATGGCGAAATTGAAATCGACTCGCGTGGACAAACTTCCTTGCCCGGCGTGTTTGCTGCTGGTGACGTGACCACTGTTCCATATAAACAAATTGTGATCGCGGTCGGTGAAGGTGCTAAGGCTTCACTGGCAGCGTTTGATTACATTATCCGTTCCTGACTTCAGTTTTAATTTGACGTAACATAAAAAAACCTCAAGGCAACAATCGCCTTGAGGTTTTTTTATGCGTAAGCTGGAATTGCTGAAACCTGTTTTACGCAGGCCGGTCAGCGTCGATCACTCTCAGTTCCGGTGATGATTTGCGACCACCTGTATTTGATTCCTGATACAGCCATGGCATCACAAACTTTGTCATTTCCGATGCGGCATGTACCGGCGCTTTTGCCTGATGGGCTACGGCGCTGCAGATAGCTTCGATCAGGCAGAGTGCTGCGCCTTCAGAGTTAGGTGAGAAATGACGCCGTGTCTGTGCATACAAAGTGATATTTGCCAGCGCTGCTAATGGTGAGCTGGGTGCATCAGTGAGTGCCAGTACCGGCACTTTTTTCTCATTCAGTTGCCGCAAAATGGTCACAGCATCTTCTGCATAGCGTGGAAAAGAAATACCAATCACCAGGTCACGCGAAGTGTATTTGAACAATTGCCGGGCTACTGTGGAAGGGCCGCCTGTACCGATAGTCGATTGTACGGTATTGCAAAATGGGTCAAGACTGTGCGCCATCAGTCCTGCGAGAAAGGCACTCGCACCGTAACCAATGATGTAAATGCGCTCGGCATTCAGGATCATTTTGACGGCCTGGTTACACAATGCCGGATCGAGGCCGCGACGTGTGGCTTCCAGATTCGCCAGATCTTCGTTAAGAGAGCCAGCAATAATCTCGGTGCTGGTTGCAGGACGTTGAACTTCGCTGCGCAGGTTGTCGATCGGTGCGAGCATGGCCTCAAAACCACATACAAGTTCCGCGCGGAATTGGGGATATCCGTCAAACCCCAGCGCACGCGCAAACCGGTTGGCAGTAGCAACGGAAATGCCAACCGCATTCGCAAGCTCGTCGATCGACATCGTCGCTGACCGGAACACATTCGACAGTACATAGTCCGCGGCTTTTTTATGTGCTTTGGACAAGTTCATATACACCTTGCCTATCCGCGCATTGACGGTACCGCCCAGGACTTGCGTATCAGGATGATTCATGATTTGCTGGCGTTTCCAGTGTAAGAAAAATGTAAATGTAATTTCATTAAACTGAATTGTAAAGCGACAAAACGTATCAAAAAATTGCGATTATTTAATTCAGGAAAGAATATTTTAAATAAAATTTAGATTAATTCCGTCGTAACCAGCTTTTCCATATTTTTCACACTGATCCGTTGTGCTCAAAAATTCATTTTTTAGCGCTGGCGGAATGAATAATCCCTCCTCCGAGACAGATATCACCATCATATAAAACGGCAGATTGCCCCGGTGTCACGGCCCATTGTGCCTGATCGAAATGTAGATGAAATTGCTCAAGATCCCCGTCAAAACGGCAACGGACGTCGGGCTGACGGTAGCGCGTCTTTGCGGATAAGGCCGCGGTCTCAGGAGCGCGTCCCGAGACCCAGCTGACTTGTGTTGCTTCGAGGTCAGAAGACAAGAGCCAGGGATGGTCGTGCCCTTGAACTGCGTACAAGGTATTTTGTGCCACATCTTTTCTTGCGACATACCAGGCATCGCTGCTGCCGTCAGCATTCTGGTGAGATTTGATGCCCCCTATGCCTATGCCTTTACGTTGTCCTAAGGTATAAAAACTCAGACCAACGTGCTGCCCTATTATTTCTTCCTCAGGGGTTTTAATTGGACCCGGTTTATAGGATAGATAGCGGTTCAGAAACTCGCGGAAAGGACGTTCGCCGATAAAGCAAATCCCGGTCGAGTCTTTCTTTTTTGCGTTTGGTAATTGTAATTGCTCGGCAATTTTCCTGACTTCAGTTTTATGAATGTCACCTAAAGGAAATAAAGTATTGGCGAGTTGCTTTTGATTTAGCCTGTGCAAAAAATAACTTTGATCTTTGCTGGCGTCCATCGCTTTTAATAACTGAAATTCACCATTGACCTCCCGCACACGTGCGTAGTGACCCGTTGCGATGTAGTCGGCACCCAGTTTCATGGCATGGTCCAGAAATGCTTTGAATTTGATTTCTGCGTTACACAGCACATCCGGGTTAGGTGTACGTCCAGCCTGATATTCCCGTAAAAATTCAGCAAACACGCGATCTTTATACTCGCTGGCGAAATTGACTGCCTCAATATCGACGCCAACGACATCAGCAACGCTGACCGCATCTATCCAGTCTTCACGGGTGGAGCAATATTCTGAGTCATCGTCATCTTCCCAGTTTTTCATAAAAAGGCCGATGACTTCATAACCTTGTTCTTTTAATAGCCATGCAGATACAGATGAATCAACGCCGCCAGACATACCTATCACTACTCGTTTTTTACTCATAATACGCTCGGGTGTGTGAACATGAGGGACAGCGGCGCACGCTTCCCTCGCAAATAATCATCAATACATTGCAACACCAGCGGGCTGCGGTGAATATGTTCTGCATTCAGTATTTCGTTGTAACTCATCCACATCGTTCGCAGAATGCCGGTATCCAGTGGGCGATCATGTTGCTGCCCGACTTCACCGGTGAATGCAAAACGCAGATAAGTTACATCGTCCCCGGTTTTGGGAGATGCGTAGCGTGACAGATAAGTTCCGATCAGCGCCGTCGGCGTGAAGTCGTGAGCTGTTTCTTCCAGCGTTTCACGTATTACCGCCTGTTCAAGCGATTCCCGCGGGTCCAGGTGGCCGGCAGGCTGGTTAATGCGAATGCCTTCGTTTGTTTCTTCTTCCACCATTAGAAAGCGTTTGTTACGCTCGACGATGGCTGCGACTGTGACAGATGGTTTCCAGATAGTTGACATAGCTTTTCTCAGTAAGTCCGACATTTTACTTTGCCACGGGCTTTTGTGTCGTCAGTCAGCATTCTGTTACAGGCTCGAAGTACGGATGTTGTAAATGTTCTATGGCTACTGAGTTAAGCACATGCAGGTGGGGAGTGCACTGAAGTCCGGCGGAGAACAATGGTTTTTTTCTAAAAGCTGCAGTGCTGAGAGCTGAAATAGTCTGGAATTGACGGCATCATTGTGCATAACATACTTTGTATCAAACAGAAAATAGTAGAAAACCACAAAAACGAACGGTTGTTCTAAAAAACATTTTACGTGTAATATCGTTTCCTATTGTTAAATGTAAGTATCTGGTAAGCATTGTTATTTTTTACATCAGATAGTCATGGCTTTTTTCAGATTGACCCCGGTGTCTGCCGTTACCGGATTCAGCTGGCCGGATCAGTTCCTTATTGATTTCCTGAACTGACCGATGCCAGATCAGGAGAGCAGGTTTGCACTTGTTTTTCTGCGATGTGCATAAAAAAGATTTCATTTACTTAGTCAGGGAGCAAATCTATGAAAATCGGCATCCCCGCCGAGACTCGGCCCGGAGAAACGCGTGTTGCGGCAACTCCGGAAACCATTAAGAAGTACGTAGCTGCAAAACATCAGGTGATTGTGCAGTCTGGTGCTGGTGTGGCCTCGAGTATCACTGATGAAGCTTATCAAGCAGCAGGAGCTCAAATAGGTTCTGCTGCAGACGCATTTGGTACCGAACTGGTGCTGAAAGTGCGTGCCCCGGACGCTGACGAACGGGCTTTGATCAAGTCCGGTACAACGTTAGTGGGCATGCTGAATCCTTTCGATACTGAAAATATTGCAGTAATGGCCGCACACGGTCTGAATGCATTCGCTCTGGAAGCTGCGCCGCGCATTACCCGTGCGCAGTCACTCGACGTGCTGTCTTCTCAGGCAAACATTGCTGGTTATAAAGCAGTGATGCTGGCTGCAAATACTTATCAGCGTTTTATGCCTATGCTGATGACCGCGGCCGGAACGGTGAAAGCGGCTCGCGTTTTAATCATGGGCGTCGGTGTGGCCGGTTTACAGGCAATTGCGACGGCCAAACGCCTTGGTGCTGTCATTGAGGCATCCGACGTCAGACCGCCAGTGAAAGAGCAGGTTGAATCGCTCGGTGCAAAATTCATTGATGTACCTTACGAGACAGACGAAGAGCGTGAAATCGCTCAGGGCGTTGGTGGCTACGCGCGACCTATGCCTGCTGCCTGGATGGCACGTCAGGCTGCGCTAGTTCACGAAAGAGCGAAACAAGCTGACATCATCATCACGACAGCGCTGATCCCGGGACGGAAAGCCCCGGTTTTAATTTCGGAGGAAACAGTCAAAGCGATGAAGCCTGGTTCGGTCATTGTGGATATGGCGGTGGAGCAAGGTGGTAATTGTCCTTTGTCTGAATTGAACAAAACAGTTACTAAATATGGTGTACACATTATCGGCGAACCGAATCTGGCGACCCTGGTTGCAGCCGATGCGTCCGCTTTATATGCACGTAACGTACTCGATTTTCTGAAATTAATTATTGATAAAGAGGCCGGACTGGCGATTAATCGTGAAGACGAAATCGTAGCTGCAACTCTGGTTTGTGCTGGCGGTGAGGTACTCAGAAAATAAAACAGATTTTAAGTTTTTTGTAACAAGCAATAGAAAGTAGAAATACCATGCAAAGAAATATGCTCCGCGCCAAAATTCATCGCGCAACTGTGACCCAGTGCGATCTCCACTACGAAGGTTCATGTGGGATAGATGAAGATCTGCTCGACGCTGCGAATATCATCGAGAACGAACAGATTGAGCTGTATAACGTCAATAACGGTGAGCGTTTTTCGACGTATGCCATCAAAGGCAAACGTGGAAGTGGCGAAATCTCCCTGAATGGCGCTGCAGCCCGCAAGGTGCAACTGGGTGATCTGATGATTATCTGTACATACGCGCCGATGACAGACGAGGAAGCGCGAAATCACAAACCGAATGTGGTGTTTGTGAATACAAAAAATCAGATCACCAGTTTGAAAGAGTATTGAGGCAATATTGGCGAGGCAGCATCTGGACTGAATCTTTAAAAATTTTCAGACTGGTTGTTCCTCGCGACAGTATCGTCTGCTTTTGCATGTCTTAATCCATACTAAAGAGAGGACATCATGGAAGTAAGTCATACCCTAACCAACCTCATCATTTTTGTACTGGCAATTTATGTCGGTTATCACGTGGTGTGGACGGTTACTCCCGCATTGCACACACCATTAATGGCCGTGACTAATGCGATTTCTGCCATCATCATCGTTGGTGCCATGCTGGCAGCAGGACTGACTGAAGGTTTGCTGGCCCAGGTGATGGGAACTGTGGCGGTGGCGCTGGCGGCAGTGAATGTGTTCGGCGGATTTCTGGTGACACAGAGAATGCTGGAAATGTTTAAGAAAAAAGAACCTAAGGCTACGCCGACCAACGCGAGCAAGGAGAGCAAATAATGAGCATGAATCTGGTCACGATGCTCTATCTGATTGCATCTGTTTGTTTTATTCAGGCGTTAAAAGGCTTGTCGCATCCATCGACGGCGCGCCGTGGTAACGCTTTCGGCATGATAGGGATGGTCGTAGCTGTTGCGACGACCATCGCCCTGATCTTTAAACTCAAGACTGAAGCGGCTGGCGGTGGACTTGGTTATGGCCTGGTCGCGCTGGGTGTGATTGTCGGTGGTGGTATTGGTGCAACATTGGCAAAACGGGTTGAAATGACCAAGATGCCGGAACTGGTTGCTGCGATGCACTCACTGATTGGTTTAGCGGCAGTATGTATTGCTGTGGCCGTCGTTGCAGAACCATGGATTTTCAACATCACGACACGTAATGTTGCGATTCCTTTCGGTAATCGACTTGAGTTATTTATCGGTACGTTTGTTGGTGCGATTACGTTCTCAGGTTCCGTGATTGCATTTGGAAAATTATCAGGTAAATACAAGTTCCGCTTGTTTCAGGGCGCACCGGTCAGTTTTGCAGGGCAACACTTTCTGAATCTGATTCTGGCGATCACGATGGTCGGGCTCGGACTGATCTTCTGCTTTGCGCCTGGTACAGAACCAGCATGGATACCGTTTGTCCTGATGGCGCTGATCGCATTTGTATTGGGCGTGCTGATCATCATTCCTATCGGTGGTGCCGACATGCCGGTCGTGGTTTCCATGCTCAATAGTTACTCAGGTTGGGCAGCCGCGGGAATTGGTTTTTCACTCAATAACTCGATGCTGATTATTGCAGGCTCATTAGTTGGCTCGTCCGGCGCGATTCTTTCTTACATTATGTGTAAGGCAATGAATCGCTCGTTCTTCAATGTGATTCTTGGTGGTTTTGGTGGCGCGCCCGCTGAAGCAGCCGCCGGTGGACAGGTACAGCGAAATGTGAAGTCCGGTTCGGCAGATGACGTTGCATTTTTGCTCGGTAATGCGGAAACAGTCATTATCGTTCCCGGCTACGGTCTGGCTGTGGCTCGCGCGCAGCATGCGCTGAAAGAGCTGACGGAAAAACTGACACACAAAGGCATTACCGTCAAATATGCGATTCATCCTGTGGCGGGGCGTATGCCTGGACACATGAATGTGCTGCTGGCAGAAGCGGAAGTACCGTACGACCAGGTGTTTGAGATGGAAGATATCAATAGCGAATTTGGCCAGGCAGACGTTGTGCTGGTACTCGGTGCTAACGACGTCGTCAATCCTGCAGCAAAAGATCCTAAATCACCGATCGCAGGGATGCCAATTCTGGAGGCTTACAAAGCCAAAACCATCATCGTGAACAAGCGTTCTATGGCTTCCGGCTACGCTGGTCTCGATAATGAATTGTTCTACATGGATAAAACCATGATGGTGTTTGGTGATGCGAAGAAAGTTATAGAAGATATGGTGAAAGCGGTTGATTAAGCGTCATTCTTAATTTTTTCTAAAACCTCTCGTAAGACAACGAGAGGTTTTTTTATCTTTTTACTTTTTATTTTCAGAAATAGTGAAGAATTTGTAGACATGCAATATTAATAATGTTATTCAGAAACCATCTCTTTTTTTGAAAAAAATCCAGAGAGTTCCACTGAGCAGAAAAATAGTTTTCTGATTAAAAAATTCAATGAACATGGATGAAAGGATCTCAAATGATTAAATTAGTTTTTGTTGCTTTTGCTCTGTCATTTGTCGCCGACAGCTACGCAGATGAGCTTTCTGATGCGTATAAGCTCTATAAAAATAAAGAGTACAAAGCATCGGCCGCCTTGTTTTCCAAACTGGCTGATAATGGTAATGCTGAAGCACAGGAAATGATGGGGGAGCTTTACTGGTACGGCGATGGTATGGCAATCGATACCAACAAAGCGGAGCAGTGGTTTAAAAAGTCGGCAGCACAAGGTAATCAGAAAGCACAGGGTTTTGTAAATCTGATTGCTAAACGGAACCTGAAAAAATCACAAATTCAGTATTTCACAGACCAGTTTGATGGCGGTGACGTTAAGTTTGAACGCTTTAACTGCGTTCAGCCTTCGATACCGGATGTATCTAAAACAAACGATGATATTAAGAGAGTTACGAACGAGGTTAAGTCATGGCTGGAGTGTTATAACCGTTTCGTTGACAACGTCAATCTGGTTTTACCTGCGGGTAAAGCGATTCCCAAAGATATTGAGGAAATCATGACGGACGAGGAAATGACAAAAGCCGTTCATTTGATGGATACAACCTACGCTCATATTTCTACCGAAGCAAAAAAAGTAACAGATACTATTTTAGAAAAACAGGCGTCGTGGAAGAAGCTGACGGAAAGTTACGTTATTTCAAATAATGAAAAGGTATTGCGGGAGAAGGAAATTCGAGAAAAAGATCAGGATGGTAACTCGGGAATAACAAGAGAAAAACTGATTGATAAAATTGGGTCTAAGCCTCGGTAAAATAAACGGATGTTGTGCACACTATCTTGATTACAACATCCGTTTAGGGAGCCAATTCGGGTCTACATTCTCACCAATGTAGACTTACCAAACAAACTCTCGATCAGATCGACTGCCAGAATGGCTGTCTGGTTACGGATATCCAGTGCTGGATTTAATTCCACCAGATCAAGTGAAGCCAACAAACCGGTATCGGCAATCATTTCCATACACAGTTGTGCTTCACGGTAAGTCGGGCCTCCCAGCACTGCAGTACCGACGCCAGGAGCGATGCCTGGGTCGAGACAATCCATATCAAAGCTGACGTGCAGGTGCGTGTCTGCATCGATACCTGCCAGCGCAGAGCTCATTACATTGCGCATGCCATACTCATCAATGTAGCGCATATCGAATACCTGCATTCCCAGATCGTGGATAAACTTTTTTTCTCCGGCATCGACACTGCGAATCCCTATCAGGCGGATATCGGCAGCTTGCATTGCAGGAGTGTGCCCGGCATAACTGATCAGCTCCTGCGGACCATGTCCCATCAGACAAGCAACAGGCATTCCATGAATATTACCGGTCGGGCTGATGGTGGATAAATTACTGTCCGCATGCGCATCGAACCATAATACACGCAGCTTTTTTCCTGCGCGGCGACAATGCGTCGCGACCGCGCTGATCGAGCCGATGGCGAGGCAATGATCGCCGCCTAACATCATCGGAATATGTCCCTGTATTAGTGCCTGGTTGACCGCGTCGTACACAGCCTGATTCCAGTCGATCGCTTCTTTCAGATGACGTAAACCATTGACCGGCTGTTGCCAGGGATTGGCTGGACCATGCAGATTGCCATGATCAACGACATGAAACTGGCGTGCCACGAGTGCTTCATTGAGTCCTGCCACTCTCAGTGCATCCGGCCCCATGCCGGCACCTTTGACACTCGCGCCTACATCCGTTGGCGCACCAATTAAAGAAATAGTCTTCATTCTTTTTTAAATTATGTGAGTGAGATAGGTGCAAGTTTAAGCGGGAGAGGATATTTCAGGAAGACTATATTGTTCTCTTTCAGTGACTGACATGTACGTATCGTTATTGTGTTTGCCGCTCATGCTCATACCGAACAAATCCTTAGGATTTTGCATGACTGGCAGCAGATCCAGAACCGTGGAGGAATGTGGCATCACATATTTCTCCAGATAACGCATCGCAGAGAAATCTTCCAGCGCGAAGCCGACAGAATCAAAAATAGTGATGCTGTCGTCGTTTTGACGATAAACACTGTCTGAACTCAAAATTTTCCACAATTCTGTTACCTGGAAATCTGCCGGCATCTGCTGTAGCTCTCCCTCGATACGTGATTGTGGCTCATATTCGACGACAACCTGAGCGTTCTGCAGCACGGCGGAATGCAGTTCCGTTTTTCCCGGGCAGTCGCCACCCACCGCATTGATATGCATACCCGGCTCTATCATCTCCGGCGTCAGGATCGTTGCATTGGTTTTATCCGCAGTGACCGTGGTGATCACATCTACACCTTTGACTGCTTCAGCGATCGAGATCGCACGGATAATACGTATTTCCGGAAAGCTGCTTAAGTTACGTATCAGTTTATCGCTGGCTTGCTGATCGACATCATAAATTCTCAACTCTTTGATTCCCAGCATCGTATGAAACGCAATGGCCTGAAATTCACTCTGTGCACCATTGCCTATCAATGCCATACTGCGACAATTTTTACGTGCCATACAGGATGCAGCCAGTGCAGAAGTCGCAGCGGTACGTATCGCTGTTGTCAGTGTCAGTTCTGAAAGTAAACGTGGGTAACCGGTTGCGACATCGGCCAGCACCCCGAATGCGGTGACTGTCAGCAAACCTGTTTCTGTATTTTTTGGGTGACCATTGACGTACTTGAACGAGTAACTCTTACCATCAGAAATTGGCATCAGCTCAATGACGCCAATATCCGAATGATGTGCAACTCTGGCAGATTTGTCGAAGCATTCCCAGCGCAGATAGTCCTCCCTGATCATTGCTGCCATGCGGGTGATAGCTGTGTCGACGCCAACTTCGCGCAAATGCTTTTGCATGTCTTGTGTGCCAATGAAAGCGACCATGATGTTCTCCGTATTGATAGTAAGTAAAAACATCGTCACTGGACTGAATTGATCTGCCTGCTGTCAGCCCGGATGCTTTTGTGAAATTTTCAGAATTTCGTAAAAGCCTCACGCATCTTTGTGCCTTATTACATGACGTGTTCTGCTGAAGATTGTAGCCAGTCAGGTCAATAATTAGATTGCTAAATTCAATGTTTTATTGTTAAAAATAGAAATTAAATTTCATAAAATAAAAATTTGTATGTTTTAATTTCTAAAATAAGATTTTTAATAAAATATTTTGATTGGAGTCTAGTGTGGATAATTATGACCGCAGTATTTTGCGTTGCCTGCAAGACGATGGCCGTATGAGTAATTTGCATCTGGCGGAGCAGATACATTTATCTGCTCCGCAAACCTTGCGTCGGGTCAGAACGCTGGAAGAAAAAAAAGTGATACGCGGCTATGTCGCGCAAGTTGCACCTGAGTCCGTTGGTCTCGGCGTCATGGCATTTGTGAACCTGTCACTCGATCGCGAGCAGTTTCGAAATGTGCGTGAGGTTGAACGTCAACTGATGGCATTCCCTGACATCATTGAGTGCCATACGATTTCAGGCGACTTTGATTACATCCTGAAAGTCGTTGCGAAAGATCTCAAGAGTTTGTCGCAGTTTCTGACGGATACCTTGATGCAGGTATCCGGCGTTGCATCTCTGCGTTCGATGATTTGTATGGAAGAAATTAAACCGGTCAGTGGCCTGCCGATAGAATAACAGCTCAGATGCTTTTGTTTTTCAGCGAGTTTTATCAGAACCCACCTGAGTCAGTTTGTGATGCCAGCTGCGGCTATGCAGGCAAAGTACGCCCCGTTTAAGCAGCTAAGAAGTGTACAGGAAGGGCAGAATGCCCTTCCTGACGGGATATCGAATCGTATCAGCGGGTAAAGCCAAAACGTAAAGCAAATTTTTTGAAGTGACGATAGCTGGCGCCAAGTTTTTGCAGGGAATCGAGGGACTCAGAAAGAGATTCGCCTTCTTTGGCAAAGCTGATACGGAATTCTTCGAATGCTGCTTCGAGTACGGTGGCGAGCTGGTAATTGTACAAACGTGTGTAATTCAGTGCGCGTCTTTTGGTACGTAATTTCATAACCGAGTCCTTAGTGATGAGTAATGCAGGGGGCGGATTATAGCTTGTTTAAGAAAAAGCTCCGGTGAAAACGCGATGACGGATGCATGCTGACATCAGCCTGCTTAACGCCAGCCATACATCATATGCCCTGCCAGAACGTCGCGTGCAGGGTTGCATATGTCCACCACGCTGAGACCCAGACCTAGCGGCGACTGCGTCAATGAGCCATCTGGCGTACTGGCAAAAACACGCGCCAGCGTATCGGTCAGGTGTATGGTGATGCCGCGATCCGCTTGCCGCTGCCGGATAAAAGCTTCCAGTATGGCTGCCGGATGATCAAGCTGATGCGCATGGCGGCTCAGGCAACGGGCCAGAACAAATGTGTCTCGTAATCCCAGATTCAGTCCTTGTCCCGCCACCGGATGCAAAGTTTGCGCTGCATTACCTATGCTGACGGTGCGGGCTGTTGCGTGTGTCTGCACATTCAGACCGAGCGGGTAAGATACCCTTGCTGATATTTGCTGCAGTTGTCCGATGCGATTACCAAATGCCTTTTGCAACGCTTGTTTGAAGCTCACATCATCGGCAGCGGATAATGTATCGGCGACATCTGGACGCACACACCAGACCAGTGCATATCCGTTTTCCTGCGGTAACAAGGCGAGCGGCCCTTGTTCGGTAAAACGTTCAAATGCCCGGTGTGGTAAAGGCTGATCACTGGTGACATGGGCAATGATGGCGGTCTGCTGATAATCATGGCGACGCGTGCGCGCAGACTGATCGGAAAATGTGCCTCCTTCTGCCTGCACAACCACATTAGCGCTCATGCTGCTGTGATCGCCAGTTACCGGATTATGCAGATTGATACGCACATGGTCATTCGCTTCATCCAGACCGCTGACCAGCAGGGGACGGTGAATCCGGATACCGACCCGCAGAATTTCCTTTTGCATTGGTGCGATGATGTCGCCGTAACGTGCGACATAACCTAAGGCTGGCACTGCATAATCATCAGCGTTGATCAGGCTGCGTCCGAAATGGCCGCGCCGCGAGACATGAATTTCGTTGATCGGGGTTGCTTTGACTGGCCAGCTGCCTGCCATCTCTAAAATTTGCTGACTGCCGGCGGACAGAGCGATTGTACGTGCATCCTGCTCAGCCTCGGCACTGGTTTTTCCGTCAAATAAGGCGATCCGGTCTGCTGCTATTCCCTGTTTATGCAACAACAAAGCGAGCGCTTGTCCGGCTGGGCCAGCACCGCAGATAGCGATGTCGACATCATTGATAATGGCTGGAGTCGTTGATTTCATCATCTATGTGGAATGCATTTCTGCTTCAATTTCTGTCACCGTTTTTGGTGTATCCCGGCTCAGGTTGTGATGTCCGTCAGCGGTAATCAGGATATCGTCTTCGATGCGGATGCCGATATTCCAGAATTCTTCCGGCACGTCGGGAGCAGGCTGTACGTAGATACCTGGCTCTACCGTAATCACCATCCCCTCCTGTAGCTGGCGATAGGGTCTTTCATCGCCGCTGTATTCGCTTTCCCTGTAATTGCCTACGTCGTGTACATCCAGCCCCAGCCAGTGCCCTGTGCCATGCATGTAAAAGCGCCGGTAAGCCTGACTTGCCAATGCATCATCAAGATTGCCGACCTTGTTTCTGTTTAATAAACCGGTATCCAGCATTCCCTGCGTCAGCACACGTAACGCCGCATGATGTCCATCCATATATCTGCTGCCAGGGCGCGCGCAGTCCAGTGCCGCCTGCTGCGCTGCCAGCACAATGTTGTATAAGATTTTCTGTGTCGGACTGAAGCGACCATTCGCCGGAAAAGTACGCGTGATATCGGAAGCATAGCTGTTGAATTCACAGCCGGCATCGATCAGGATCAAATCACCGTCTTTTATTTGTGCCCGGTTGCTTTGATAATGAAGAATACAGGCATTGGCGCCGCTGGCAACGATGGAGCCATACGCCGGGGACTGTGCGCCCAGGCGAAGAAACTCATGCAGCAATTCAGCCTCAAGTTCATATTCAAACTGACCAGGGCGGGCGCTGCGCATGGCTCGCACATGTGCCGCTGCAGAGATGTCCGCGGCGCGTTGCATCAGGGCGATTTCTGTCTCATCTTTGATGAGTCGCATCTCATCCAGAAGTACCCGCACATCTATGGTATGGGACGGAGCCTGAATCCCTGTGCGGCTTTTGGCGCGTACTGCCTGTAGCCATTGATGTACCTGCGTGTCCAGATGCGGTTCTGCAGCAGTGCTGTAAAACAAGGTGTGCGCATCGGCCAGAAAATCCGGCATTGCAGTGTCGATATTGTCGATGGCATCAGCGAGATCAAAGCCGAATGCAGTTTTAGCTGCAGCTGGTCCGAAGCGGAAACCATCCCAGATTTCCCGTTCGGGATTTTTCTCACGGCAAAACAATATCGATTTTTCTTCATTTGCATTGGCAACTAACACCAATACTGCTTCAGGCTCATCAAAGCCGGACAGATAATAAAAATAACTGTCGTGCCGGAATGGAAACGGATTATCGTTGTTACGGATATGTTCGCGGGCAGTCGGAATAATGGCGACACCGCCGCCATGTGCCTGCATCAGCGCCATCAGTCGCTGGCGCCGGATCTGGTAATGGGCATGGCTGTGTTTTTCCATTGTTTTCACCGCTTGAACGTCAACGGTGCGTTGAGTGCGTTTAACTGATCCGGTGTGCCGAGGTTATGCCACTCACCGCGATACAATTCTCCGCCGACGCGACCCGCATCGATGTATTCACGCAGCAGTGGGCCGAGTTTTGCGTGATCGCCCGGGCGTATGCTGGCAAACATTTCTGGCCGGTACACGCCGACATTGGCAAAGGTATGTCTTGGTGTGCCTTCGTTCGACAGCCCCATGAGCGTCATTGCAAAGTCGCCCCCCGGATGAAAGGATGGATTTTTTACCATATACAGCCAGGCGATATCACGCTGATCGACAGGGTGCGGATTGCCCCATGGATCATGGTCTTCCAGCGTGTTCAGACATTCTTTAAAATCGAAGTGCGGAATATAAATATCGGCCGACACAACCACAAACGGATCTTCGCCGATCAGAGGCAGCGCCTTAGCGATACCACCTGCGGTTTCAAGCGCACTGGCTTCAGCTGAATATTGAATCTGCACACCGAATTTTGAACCATCACCCAGCGCATATTCTATCATGTGACCAAGGTGAGCATGGTTGATAACGATCTCGGTGATGCCTGCTTTCGCCAGATTCAGTAAGTGCCAGACGATCAGTGGTCTGCCACGCACCTTCAGCAAGGGTTTCGGACAATCATCAGTCAGAGGACGCATGCGTTCACCGCGTCCTGCTGCGAGTAACATGGCTTTCATGATGTTCGCCTCAGAAAGTATAGCCAACTTGTGGCGCTGTATTTTCCAACTCGTCGAGCAGGCGCAACAGCGGCACCAGTTCTTTATAACGGTGTGAGGTCTTACGTATATATTCCATCACCGTCGGTATATCGGCGAGATAGGTGTCTTTACCATCGCGATGCGAAAGACGGCTGAAAATACCGAGAATTTTCAGATGACGTTGTAGTCCCATCCATTCAAAATCGCGGTAGAAATTGTCGATGTCAGTGGGGACGGGCAAGCCTGCACGTTTCGCTTTTTCCCAATAGCGTATGGCCCAGTCGAGCACCATTTCCTCATCCCATTGTACATAGGCGTCGCGCAGCAAGGATACCAGATCGTAGGTGATAGGGCCGTATACCGCATCCTGAAAATCGATGATGCCGGGATTGCCTTTATCCATCCACATCAGATTGCGTGAGTGAAAATCACGGTGAACAAACACCTGTGGCTGCGCCATTGCACTGGTGAGCAGATGTTCAAAAACTTTGTCCAGCGTTTTGGTTTGCGCTTCTGTCAGAGTAATACCCAGATGTTTACCGATATACCATTCGGTGAAAATATTCAGTTCACGCAACAGAAATGCACGATCGTATTCTGGCAATACATCCGGCTGACTCTGGGTTTGTAGCAGGATCAGGCTGTCTATCGCATCCAGATACAGTTTATGGGCAGTGTCATTGTTGAGTACATGCGCATAGGTGTGCTGACCCAGATCGCTGACCAGCAGAAAGCCCTGCGCCAGATCGTGCGCGAATACCTGTGGCACCGACAAATTCATTTGACGTAACAGATCGGCCACCTTGATATAAGCCGCTGAGTTTTCTGTGGCTGGCGGTGCATCAACCGCGATCAGGCTGCCGCCGCTTTTGGTGTCAAGCCGGTAGAACTGGCGAAAACTGGCATCGGCTGAGGCCGGACGCATCGTCTCTGTCAGCAATTCGTATTCCGGGAAATGAGTCAACCACTCACGCAGAGCGAGCCGGCGTTCTTCTTTTTTATCCGGTAAAGAGGGATTGTGTGTCGGTGTTTGCGTCGGTGTAACGTTCGATGACATGGGCAAAATGGTAAGAGAGTTAGTTTGTCTGCACTGTTCAGATGGTTTTGTCAGCATTTCACCTATAATAGGCGACTGATTTCTGGCGGATTGTCTGAATGATACCGACCAGCATACTTGCAAAACGCTTACTGACCTCTGAATACATGCGCAGGAAACCCGTATTATCTCATTCACCGCTGATGTTTCCTACTATCCCAGCGATTGTCGTATCGGTACTCGTACCGGCCTTCTTCGCGCAGGCCCAGGCTCAAACAACAAGTCCTCAGAATTTCGAGGAAGATATGGTGCTGCGTCAGAAAAAAAATCAAGCTAAAACCGACGATAAAGATGCACCAACGACGGTACAGTCTGAACGGATGTGGGGACGGCCTGAACGATTTATCCACTTTGAAAATGATGTCGAAGTAGTGAAAGGCGCGACGACGCTGAATGCGGATAAAGCGTCTTACCGTTTTCTCGAAGATGAAGTTGACGCGGAAGGAAAGGTAAGGCTGCAACGCAACGGTGATTGCTACAGCGGTGACAGTGCCCGTGTCCAGCTGGATTCCAGTTCGGGCAATGTGATGAATCCTGTTTATAAACTGTTGCGTAATAATGCACAGGGTAAGGCAGCAAAGATCGATTTCATTGATGACGAACGTTCTGTGGTTCATCAGGGAACCTACAGCACCTGTGAAGGTCTGGACCCCGATTGGTATTTACGTGCTGAAACGCTGGATCTCGATACCGGGCTCGACAAAGGAGTGGCCGGCAAATCTGTGCTGTATTTTCTTGGAACACCGATTCTGGCAACGCCCTCGCTGACGTTCCCATTGTCCGGCGCGCGTCATTCAGGTTTTCTGCCACCGGTTTTCGGTGCGTCGTCGAAGGGCGGCGCAGAATTTGCGTTACCCTATTATTTCAATATTGCGCCGAATCGCGATCTGACTCTTTACCCTAAGCTTATTTCACGCCGCGGTTTGCAACTCGGTGCGGAAGGACGCTATCTGGGTGAAACCTATCGCGGTGAGACCAGTATTGAGGGGCTCAATAATGACCGTGTCACAAATACCAATCGCTATGCGCTGACATCCGTTCATCAGCAACAACTGCTGCCAGAGCTGGGAATGAACTGGAATCTGAACTACGCGTCAGATGATAACTATCCCTCTGATTTTTCCAATTCGATCACCAAAACCTCACAGCGTTTATTAATGCGCGATATTAATTTCACGTATGCCGGATCGTTCTGGAATCTGAATTTACGCGCCAGTAATTATCAGGTGCTGCAGGATTATGCAGCACCCATTGCCCGGCCATATGATCGTTTGCCGCAACTGCAATTTCATGCTGAGCAACATGATGTGAAAGGCTTTGACTGGTCCGCGGATGCAATGCTGACGCGCTTCTGGCATCCGACGCAAGTGCGAGGTGACAGGTTGGTCATCAATCCACAGGTTTCGTTCCCCTTGGTTGAACCAGCCTATTTTGTGGTGCCTAAAGTTTCACTGCATGCCACCAATTACCAGTTGTCGAATATCGCGCCGGGACAGGATCCGAATTTTCACCGTGTAGTACCGACTTTCTCGGTTGATAGCGGTCTGGTGTTTGAGCGGCAGTCCAGCCTGCTTGGTAGAGAAGTGACGCAAACGCTGGAGCCACGCCTGTTCTATGTGCGTACTCCCTATCGCGAACAGTCTGCTTTCCCTAATTTTGACAGCGGTGTCGCCGATTTTAATTTTGCCCAGATTTTCAGCGAAAACCGCTTTACCGGACAGGATCGTATCGGTGACGCCAATCAGATTACAGCCGCATTGGTGTCACGCTATATCGAGCTGGATGGTGAAGAAAGACTGAAACTCGCATTGGGACAGCGTTTTTATTTCAACACGCAGCGTGTGACGCTGGATAATGTGACCAGTCCCAGCCGTTCAGACATATTGCTGGCAGCCTCAGGGAAAGTGTCGCCGACATTGACGGCAGATGCCGCGTTGCAGTTGAATCAGAGTACGCATCAGTCAGTTCAGGCGAGTTACGGTATACGCTGGCAGCCCGAAGTGAAAAAGATCCTGAATCTGTCATACCGCTTGCAAAGAGACACTTTGAAACAGCTCGATATTTCGGGACAATGGCCGATTGCGAATCGCTGGTATGCCGTCGGTCGCAGCAATTATTCCCTGATGGACAAGCGCGTGGTTGATGGTCTGGTTGGTTTTGAATACAAAGCCGATTGCTGGTCCTTGCGCTTCCTCGCGCAGCGTTTTGCGGTCAACAGCACTAACAATAATTCAGGTTTTTCGATACAGCTTGAACTCAATGGCCTGGCGCGCCTGGGGATAGGTAATAACCCGATAGAAGCATTAAAAAGGAATATCTCCGGTTATCAACCGGTTAGTGAGCGTTAATTGACGTTCGTTTAGACGGAAAAAAAGTCATTGATGATTTTCTCTGCGGCAATGTCAGGCTGCGCTTGTTTGTGAAATGAGAGCGAACGTGTATATTGCAGCTTTTGCTCTCTCAGAACACGCTGCTCTGACGCCTTGCTTAACCAGCTTTTTAGAACATTATGCGACATTTATTGTACATGAAACAACGCACTCTTATTACTGTTTTGGCCGTTTCCGCAAGTATGCTGGCAAGTCAGTCCGTTCTGGCGCAGCAGGTAACTGCGTCAGCGAAACCGCAAGCGATCAACAGCATTGCCGTGGTTGTGAATGATGAAGTGATCACGCAGCAAGAGGTCAATGAGCGTATCGTTTCTGTTGAGCGCCGGCTCAGAGCGCAAGGAACTGCTTTGCCGGACCGGGCAGAATTGAAGAAACAAATAATTGAGCGCCTGATTGTTGACCGTGCTCAGCTGCAACTGGCCAAAGAAAACGGCATGCGGGTCGATGATGTGATGCTGGACCGTACCTTACAGCGTATGGCGGAGCAGAATAAGATGAATCTGCAGGAATTTCGCAATCAGATCGAACGTGAAGGTACTTCGTTTGCGCGTTTCCGCGAAGAGATCCGTGACGACATCATGATGCAACGTATCCGTGAGCGTGAAGTCGATAGCAAAATTTTGATTACCGAATCAGAGATTGATAATTTTCTCGCCGCAGAAGCCAGTGCCAAAGTAGGTAAGCAGGAAATCAACTTGCAGCATATTCTGGTCCGTATTCCTGAAAATGCCACTGCTGAGCAAATCGCTCTGCGCCGTAACCGCGCTGAAGAAGTTGTGCAGAAATTGCGTTCGGGCGGTGATTTCGCCAAGCTGGCAGTGACTTACTCAGACAGCGCCGAAGCCCTGAAAGGCGGCGATATCGGCTGGCGTGAACAAGACCGTATTCCGCAATTGTTTATTGATGCGATTAACAAAATCAAGGTCGGCGAGTTTTCTGAAATCATACGTAGTCCGAACGGTTTTCATATTTTGAAACTGGTTGGTAAGCGCGCTGCCAGTGAGGGACAGCCTGCTGTTGCAGCGGTTCAGCAAACCCGCGTTCGTCATATCCTGATCAAAGCAAATCAGATCGTGACAGAAGCTGAGGCCCGGCAGAAATTACTGGATCTGAAAAAGCAGATAGAGAATAAAACAGCGACCTTTGAAGAACTGGCTAAAACCAATTCTGCTGATGGCAGTGCATCAAAAGGCGGTGATCTTGGCTGGATTTATCCGGGTGATACCGTGAAAGAATTTGAAGATGCGATGAATAAACTCGCGATCAATGAAGTCAGCGACCCCGTGCAATCACCATTCGGATTCCATCTGATTCAGGTGCTGGAACGTAAAGTGGAAGATCAGTCGAAAGACCGCCAGCGCATGATCGCACGTCAGGCTTTGCGCGAACGCAAAGCGGATGAAGCACTGCAGGACTGGTTGCGCGAATTGCGTGACCGTACTTATGTTGAATACCGGGAAGATCAATAATGCCAGAACCAAGATTGCCGGTCATTGCCCTGACGGTAGGGGAGCCGGCAGGAATCGGACCGGAAATCTCTCTGCGTGCGGCCTGGTCTTTACGTCACGAGGTGAGGCCGGTACTGATAGGTGATGCTGCTTATCTGGCGATGCTGGCAAATGACGTTGATCCGGCCATTCGCCTGATGGCAGTCTCTATCGAGGCGGTAAGGAATTATGGCCTGTCGGCAATACCGGCTGACCGGATGAGCGTCATTGACTGCCCGCTAAGTGCGCACGTGGTTGCGGGTCAGTTAGATCCGCGTAATGGCCGCGCAGTATTGCATACACTGGACATCGCTATCGAAACGGTGGAACGGGGCTGGTGTGATGCTGTCGTGACAGCGCCCCTGCAGAAAAGCACGATCAACGACGCAGGCGTCAAATTCAGTGGTCATACAGAATATTTCGCGGAAAAAACCCATACGCCACAGGTTGTGATGATGCTTGCTTGCGAAGCCAGCGACCACTTGCCTCAACCCTTACGCGTTGCGCTGGCGACCACGCATTTGCCATTAAAAGACGTTCCGCAGGCGATACAGCCTGAGCATTTATTGCGCACGATACAGATCATTGATACCGATTTACGGGGCAAGTTCGGCCTGTCGCAGCCACGTATTCTGGTCGCAGGTTTAAACCCTCATGCGGGTGAAAACGGTTATCTCGGTATGGAGGAAATCAACGTCATTACACCCGTGATTCAGCAAGCACAAAGCAGGGGTATCAATGTCAGCGGTCCTTATCCGGCCGATACCTTATTCCAGCAAAAATACCTGGCGGACGCAGATTGTGTGCTGGCCATGTACCACGACCAAGGGCTGTCTGTACTTAAACATGCGAGTTTCGGACTGGGCGTTAATATTACTCTGGGTCTGCCGCTGATCCGTACCTCCGTCGATCATGGCACTGCGCTCGACCTCGCTGCTAAAGGCGTGGGACACGCCGATATCGGTAGCATGCAAGTGGCAATACGCAGCGCCGCCGCCATGGCAAAAAACAAAACATCATCATGAAACACATTCCTCGTAAACGTTTCGGTCAGAATTTTCTGACCGATCAGCTGGTATTGAGCCAGATTATCCGCGCTATCAATCCGCAGCCGGGTGATACCATGGTTGAGATCGGTCCCGGTCTCGCCGCGATGACGCAACTGTTGCTGGAAGGTGTGCCGCAGATGCATGTCGTCGAACTGGATCGCGATCTGGTTGCTCGTCTGAAAAAAAGTTTTCCCGAAGAAAAACTGATCGTGCATGAAGGCGATGCGTTGAAATTCGATTTTTCTTCCATTCCCGTACCGGAAGGAAAGAAATTACGGGTCGTCGGCAATTTGCCGTACAACATTTCCAGTCCCTTATTATTTCATCTGGCCGGGATTGCACCGCTGGTACAGGATCAGCATTTCATGTTGCAGAAGGAAGTGGTTGAACGTATGGTGGCCGAGCCGGGTAGTAAAGCCTACGGGCGTTTGTCAGTCATGCTGCAATGGCGTTATCACATGGATCTGTTGTTTATCGTGCCGCCCGAGGCTTTTGATCCACCGCCGAAAGTGGATTCGGCGATTGTACGTATGATCCCGAAATCGGACATGCTGGCTTGCGAACAGGCGAATCTCGAAGCTGTTGTGACCAAAGCGTTCTCGCAAAGGCGGAAAGTGGTGCGGAATTGCGTTGCCGGTATGTTTACCGAACAGCAGTTATTGGATGCCGGTATCGATCCACAGGCGCGGCCTGAGACAATCGCGCTGGAGCAATATGTGAATCTGGCCCGCCTGCTGTCTGCTGCGTAGTTACTGCTTAACGATTGATTCACTGCGGATTATTTCTTCACTTTCAGTTCACATTGGTTTTGACGATATGAATATTACGCTGACACCGGAATGGCACTCTCTGTTACAACATCAGAAGCGTCTCGAAAAGATGCATCTGCGGGATTTGTTTGCACAGGATAGTCAGCGATTTCAGCGTTTTTCCTCAGAACTCGAAGGCTTGCTGGTCGATTATTCCAAGCAGCGGCTGGATCAGCCTGCACTGGACAGCCTGCTGGCACTGGCACGTCTGTCCGATGTCGAAGGCTGGCGTGACCGTATGTTTTCCGGTGAGAAAATTAACATCAGCGAAGACCGTGCTGTTTTGCACACCGCCCTGCGCCACATGGATTACAAGCCGTTTCCGGCGGCAGACAATGATGTGATGCCGCAGGTGCGGGCGGTCCGCAAACGGATGCGCGACATTGTTGAGCGTGTCCGCAGCGGCTTGTGGCGTGGCTTTAAGGGCGACGCTATACAAAACATCGTGAATATCGGTATCGGTGGTTCTGATCTGGGTCCTAAACTGGCCACCCGTGCGCTGTCAGCATTACAGCATCCGCATCTGAAATTTTATTATGTGTCGAATCTGGACAGCGCACATCTGGCGCCTCTGCTGGAGGAGCTTGATCCGCGCACTACCTTATTTGTGGTGGCATCCAAAACGTTCACGACACAGGAAACCAGCATTAATGCGCATACAGCCCGCACATGGCTGATGGCAGCCGCGATGGAGGAATGGGCAATCGCCAAACACTTTATTGCCGTCACGTCCAGCCCGGCGAAGGCGCATGAATTCGGTATTCCCGACAGCAATATTCTTGAAATCTGGGACTGGGTCGGAGGGCGTTATTCTTTGTGGTCGGCGGTAGGGCTATCTGTAGCCCTGGCGATAGGCATGAATAGTTTTGAGCGACTGCTGATGGGGGCAGAAGCGATGGACAGCCATTTCCGGACCACGCCGCTGGAACAGAATCTGCCCGTGCTGATGGCGCTGATTTCGATCTGGAACACGAATTTTCTTGGTGCTGAAACGACCGCCATTTTGCCTTACAACGAGTCGATGCGACATTTGCCGGCGTTTTTACAGCAATTGGAAATGGAGTCGAATGGTAAGGCTGTTGATCGCGATGGTCAGGCGCTGACGTGCCGCACGAATCCCATTGTCTGGGGAGAAATCGGCGTTAACGGGCAGCATGCTTTTTTCCAGCTACTGCATCAGGGCGGATGGTTGATTCCCTGTGATTTCGTGGTGGCGGCATCCAGTGATTTTCCTTTGCCCGGACATCAGGCGCCATTGCTGGCGAACTGCCTCGCCCAAAGCGCAGCGCTTGCGTTTGGCAAAACGGAGGCGCAGGCAAGGGAAGAACTGACGCAGGCGGGACTGAGTGAGGCGCAGATCGCGAAATTGCTGCCGCATAAGGTATTTGCAGGCAATCAGCCTTCCACCACGATACTGATGCCGGGTCTGGACCCTTTCCAGCTGGGGATGCTGCTGGCGCTGTACGAGCACAAAGTTTTTGTGCAAGGTGTGATCTGGAGCATTAACTCATTCGACCAATGGGGTGTTGAATTAGGTAAGCAACTGGCGAACCGCTTATTGCCGGCGATTATGGGGGATCAGTCGAATGATGCCCAGCTCGACACCTCGACCAGCGGCCTGATTGCGTATTTTCGCCGGTACGGACATGTATAAGCATCAAAGATGAGCGTATGTTTTCAGTGTTCAATATCTTGAAGCCAATTGTTCGTCTGCCCGCGGAAAGTCTGTAAACGGCTGCTGAACAATGCAATAACCAAACATGCGTCATCAATGAATCATTGATTCGGGCAAACGTTATTAACCTTGCATATTCGTTGTTGCTGTAATAAAAAATTTATTTTGTCTGGATTGCATTGATGTGGACAGCGATTTTTACCGGTTTATTCTTGCTGTTTATTCTCAGCGTACGTTTCCTCGCAAGGGCAATCAATCAGATGGTCAGTTATCCGGGCGAGAAGGAAAAAGAAGCAGAACAAAAGTAGCCGGACGCAATCCATTCTTTAGGATGTCTAAAAAAAGCGCAGAGACTCCGCGCTTTTTTTATTGAAGCTGCGTATTACCGCAACGATTACAGGCTGACTTCAGACATACGCTGAATGAATTCAATTTTGTAGCCGTCTGGGTCCTGTACAAACGCGATAACCGTACTGCCACCTTTCACCGGACCGGCTTCGCGTGTCACATTGCCGCCGCGTGCTTTGACCGCTTCACAGGCGGCATACGCATCCGGTACTGCGATTGCGATGTGTCCGTAGGCTGTGCCCATATCGTACTGCTCAACGCCGTAGTTGTAAGTCAGTTCCAGTTCGGCATGCTCAGGGTTGCTGCCGTAGCCCAGAAACGCCAGCGTGTACTTGTATTCAGGGTTATCCGACTGGCGCAGTAATTTCATACCAAGCACTTCGGTATAAAAAGCTATGGATCGTTGCAAGTTACCGACGCGTAACATAGTGTGCAGAATGCGCATGTGTTTTCCTTTATGTACTGGGGGGAGTAATTCAAATTTATTAAAAAAGCCTTAGTGTTGATGCTGATTAAAGAGGGACTATTCAGGATACTCCCCCTTTTTTTTCAGAATTCGGGTAGATCTGCGCTGACATGCTGACGCAACTGATGGCGGGCCGTCTCGAAGTCAGGAAAGACCGATTGTACCGTCGCCCAGAAACGCGGACTATGATTCATTTCCCGCAAATGCGCGAGTTCATGCGCGACGACATAATCAATAATTTGTGGCGAGAAATGGATCAGCCGCCAGTTCAGTCTTATCTTACCTTGCGAGGTGCATGATCCCCAGCGGGTTGTCGCTGCTGATAAAGTCATGCTGTGATAACGGACATTCAATTTCTCGGCGAAGACCGGCAAGCGCTGATTAAATTCGCGTCTGGCTTCCTGCTGCAGCCATGCCTGTACCCGGTCTTTCAATTGCTGTTCGCTGGCTTCGTGCGGCAGGCTGATCATCAGTTCATTCGCTTCGTGGCAGAAATGAGCTGCATTGGCAGCGCCTGGTGCGATGCGCAAGGTAATCTCGTTTCCCAGATAGGGCAGCCGGGCACCGTCGCGCCATTCCATTGCCGGCCGCAGACGACGTGCGGTCAGTTCGCGCCGTTCCGCCAGCTTGCGTAAGATCCACGCCTGCTTTTCATGGATGGCTTTTTCAATATCAGCGAGCGTGACCCAGCGTGGCGCGGTGACGCGCAGGCCGTCTTCGTTGATCAGGAAACCGATGCTGCGTCGCTTTGATCTTTGCAACTGATACGTCAGCCATGTTCCCTGCAGCAGTAAGCGGCGCAAATCGCCTGCTCTGGGCGCTGTAACGGTGTCTGTGACTGGTAATGTTGGCGAAGGTACAGGTGCTTGTACCGCTGGTTTGCCTGGTTGTGGAGTTAGTACTGGCGTCGCCGCCGGAGTAGGTGAGCGCAGGCGTTCCGACAACAAAAAATCGCCGAACAAATCCAGTTGTAAGGCGCGTTGTATGGCATTACCTAAAGATGGAAGCGGGGATTTCATTTCAACTGAGATACATTGATGACACTGAACTTGTATTGCACATTTTTATCCGCAACGACAAAAAAGAAGAACCAGAGCGCAATGTATACCAAGTTGAAAAAATCCGCTGGAGTCGCGCGAAACTGCATTGAAGCAAAGACAAAGCGGCAATCAAGCGTTGCATTCACGTTGATAGAGCGGTGATACAGCGGCAGGTATTTGCCGGGAATTCATCACCGCGCATCAAGGCTTGCAGACGTATTCAGCAAGCAGGCGGGGCAGGGGATTATTTCTTCTCGTCTTTATAAACCTCAGGGGAAATCACCCGCATTTCCGCCTCTATCCAGGTTTCGACTTTTTGCATCAGTTCTGCCGCAGTGCAGCCTTCCGGTGAAATCGGTTTACCAACCGAGACTGTGATCAGCCCTGGTTTTTTGATAAACGAATTTTTTGGCCAGCATTCGCCTGAGTTCAGCGCAATCGGCACCACCGGTGTATTGGTTTCGACCGCCAGACGGGCTCCACCACCTTTGTAAGAGCCTTTTTTACCGACCGCGATGCGGGTGCCTTCCGGGAACATGATGATCCACTGACCATCTGCCAGATGCTTCTTACCGATGCTGACAACCTGGGCAAACGCATCCTTACCTTTGTTTCTGTCAATAGGGATCATGCGCAACAACGAAATCGCCCAGCCAAAAAACGGGATATACGTAATTTCTTTTTTGAATACAAAAACCAATGGTCTCGGTGTCGCCATCAGCAGGAAAATCGTTTCCCATGCTGACTGATGTTTGGACAAAATAATCGCCGGTGCATCCGGAAAATTTTCATATCCTTTGAATTCATAACGGATACCGCAAACAACTTTAGCAGCCCACACCACAAAAACGTTCCAGCGCGCAGTAATGTAATAACGCTGGTTATATGGCAGGAACGCAAACAGCATGCTGATGGGGGACCAGATCACCGTGATGGCAATCATCAGCAACATGAAAATAAAAGAGCGGATAAAAAGGAGTGCGCGATACATAAGATTTCCATTCGTTGCGGCCGACAGCAAAGTCAGATCGCCATATTAATGTCAGTTTTGATCTCAGCTTGATTTGCGGCAAGCAAATGATCGACCACAGTTGCGAGGTCGGGATGAATGTGTGTACCCGGCGGCAGCCCGCCTTTTTCCTGCGTCTTGCGGCCTTTACCGGTCAGCACCAGATGAGGAATGCAGCCGACCACAAAGCCGGATTGCAGGTCGCGTAAGGAATCGCCAATCGTATGCACGCCTTTCAGATTCACTTCATAGCGACGGGCAATTTCCTGCAACATACCGGGCTTAGGTTTGCGGCAGTCACAATTATCATCAGCCATATGCGGGCAGAAAAAGACAGCGTCAATTGTCGCGCCGACTTGCTGTGCTGCCGCATGCATCTTCTGGTGAATCGCATTGAGCGTGGTCATGTCAAACAGCTTGCGTCCGATACCAGACTGATTGGTCGCCACGACCACGCGATAACCCGCCTGATTCAGGCGGGCGATCGCTTGCAGTGAACCGGGGATAGGCACCCATTCATCCGGCGACTTGATGAAAGCATCGGAATCATGATTGATGACGCCATCACGGTCGAGAATAATGAGTTTCATCGGCAAATCCTTAGACGTCATTCTTAAGCAGCGAGTTTGGAAATGTCAGCAACCTGATTCAGCATGCCATGCAGACTGGACAACAGCGCTAAACGATTATTCCGCAATGCCGGGTCTTCCGCATTCACCATCACATCGTTAAAGAAACTGTCGACTTCAGCACGCAAGGCGGCCAGTGTTTTCAGCGCAGCAGTAAAGTCGCCTTTGGCAAAGGCTGCATCAACTTGTGGTTTCACATCGGCCATTGCTTTCGCCAGCGCTTGTTCAGCTGTTTCCTGTAATAAGGCTGCGTTCACTGCGCCCGGAGTGCCTTCGGCTTTTTTCAGGATATTGGTGATACGTTTATTTGCCGCCGCCAGCGAGACCGATTCCGGCAAAGCCGCAAATGCCTGTACCGCTTGTAAACGTTCAACGATGTTGTCCAGCGTATCCGGATTTTGAGCGACGACTGCTTCAACTTCGTTTTGTGCAAAACCACGTTCACGCAACTGACCACGCAGACGGTCAAACAGGAAATTCAATACCTCTGCGCCCGGATCTTTGAACTGGCTGTTACCTGTAAACAAGGCAACTGCATCTGCCAGCAAGGCAGATAAAGACAAGGGCAGGCGTTTTTCGACCAGCATGCGCAAAATGCCGAGCGCATGGCGACGCAGTGCAAACGGGTCACGGTCACCTGTTGGTTGCAGACCGATGCCCCAGATGCCGACCAGGGTTTCCAGTTTATCGGCCAGCGCAACGGCGGTGCCGGTTGCTGTCAGCGGCAATGCATCACCAGAGAAGCGCGGTTGATAATGCTCGGAAGCAGCCGCCGCGACGTCAGCATGTTCGCCATCGTGCAGGGCGTAATAGGTGCCCATAATGCCTTGCAGTTCAGGGAATTCGCCGACCATGTCGGTCAGCAGATCTGTTTTTGCCAGCAAGGCTGCACGCTCGGCCAGTGCAATGTCGCTATGCAGCGTGGCTGCGATTTTTCCGGCCAGTGTTTTGACCCGCTCTGTGCGCTCGGCTTGTGAACCCAGTTTGTTGTGATACACCACATTCGCCAGCAGAGGCAGGCGTGATGCCAGCGTTTTTTTCTTGTCTTGCTCAAAGAAAAATTTCGCATCCGACAAGCGTGGACGCACCACGCGCTCATTGCCCTGGATGATGTGTTCCGGTGTTGCTGTTTCCAGATTCGAGACGATCAGAAAGCGTGAGCGCAGTTTGCCGTTCGCATCGGTCAGCGCAAAATATTTCTGATTGGTTTGCATTGTCAGAATCAGACATTCCTGCGGAACTGCCAGAAATTCCTCTTCGAAATGACATTCATACACGACCGGCCATTCGACCAGCGCTGTGACTTCATCCAGCAACGATTCCGGCATCAGCACCAGATCGGCGCCCGCTTTTGCCAACAGCGCGGAGCGGATTTGTTCTTTACGTTCGCTGACGCTGGCAATCACTTTGCCTACTGTTTTCAGCTCGGTAGCGTAATTGTCGGCATGCGTAATACTGACTTCGCCTGCAGACAGGAAACGATGACCTTTGGTGATCCGGTCGCTGTTCAGACCAAGAACGGACAGGGGGATAATATCTGCGCCGTGCAGAGCGATGATTTTATGTACCGGACGCACAAAATGCACGGTATCGCCATCCGGACGCTGATAACTCATCACTTTAGGAATCGGCAATTTAGCGATGGATTCTTCCAGCGCTGTTTGTAAAGCCGGCGCCAGCGCAGAGCCGGCAGATGTGTAGGTATAGAAAAAACTCTCTGCTTTGCCGTCGGCCGCGCGCTCCAGATCACTGATCTGTAAATCAGCGAAACCCATTGCTGCGAGTTTCTTTGCCAGTGGCGCCGTCGGCTGACCGGCGGCATCCATGGCGACAGAAACCGGCAGCACTTTTTCGCGGATTTGTATATCCGGCGACGTCGCGCGTACACGCGTGATGCTGACGGCCAGACGACGCGGTGAAGCGTAGCTGGTGGCGACGGAATCCGCTTCCAGAAAATCGCGCGATTTCAGGCCGTTCACGATGCCAGCGGCAAACGCTTCGCCGAGTTTTGCCAGCGCTTTTGGTGGCAGTTCTTCTGTAAATAATTCAACTAACAGTGTTTGGTTCATGTTTTTCTTTCCTGCATACCGGTCAGCAACCGGCATCCGAAATTATGGAAGGCGTCTGCGCGTTCAGGTTTCAGGCGACAGGTTTATGCTTATCATCAGCGGCGCACATAGGGAAGCCGAGCGCTTCGCGCGACGCGTAATAGGCGGCTGCAACTGCACGCGACAGATTACGGATGCGGCCAATATACGCGGCACGCTCTGTCACCGAAATCGCCCCGCGTGCATCGAGCAGATTGAATGTGTGTGCGGCTTTCAGAATCATTTCGTAAGCAGGCAGAGCCAGTGATTTTTCTGTCACTTCCAGCAGGCGCTTGGCTTCTGCTTCGTAGTTGGTGAAAAGAGAAAACAGAAAATCAGTATTCGAATATTCAAAGTTGAAGGTCGATTGCTCAACTTCATTCTGATGGAACACATCACCATAAGACAGACGCACGGTTTTACCGTTTTCTTCGCGCTCGGTCCAGACCAGGTCATAGACATTTTCCACGCCTTGCAGATACATCGCCAGACGTTCAATACCGTAAGTGATTTCGCCCAGAATCGGCTTGCAATCCAGACCACCGACCTGCTGGAAGTAGGTGAATTGTGTGACTTCCATACCGTTGAGCCAAACTTCCCAGCCCAGACCCCAGGCGCCCAGCGTCGGGTTTTCCCAGTCATCTTCAACAAAGCGGATATCGTTTTGCTGTAAATCCAGTCCCAGTGCTTTAAGCGAGCCAAGATACAGATCAAGAATGTTTTCCGGTGCCGGTTTCAATACCACCTGATACTGATAGTAGTGCTGCAGACGATTCGGATTTTCGCCATAGCGGCCATCTTTCGGGCGGCGTGAAGGCTGTACGTACGCAGCGCGCCAGGGTTCCGGGCCGATAGCACGTAAAAAAGTACCGGTGTGCGATGTCCCTGCACCGACTTCCATATCGTAAGGTTGCAACAAGGCGCAGCCTTGTTTGTCCCAGTAATCTTGTAATGTCAGGATGATTTGTTGAAATGTGAGCATCGTGCTGTCTGCCTTTATCGCAGCCGGGGCGGCGCGAGGTGTAGTGTTTGCTAAACCCTAGATTTTAACCTAGAAATGGGGGCAGGAATGTCATCCGCTCAGACTAGGCGACACATTGCTGCAACGTGAAACCTCGTCCCGCGGACTTTTCGTTCCTCAGATCAATGTTTATATTGCGTTAATGTTTTTAACGAGGTATAAAAATCTTCTCGCAGATTTCACGATGATTGAGGGGAGCGATGTAGCTGATGGACATAACAGGCCGCGCAAATTCTTTGGACGAAGAGTCGCAAAGGTTGGAAAACTGGTATCTGCTGCTGGGAGAGCTGACGGATTGTCTCTGGTATCCGGAAGATTTACCCGGATTGCTGGAAGGATTTTGCAAGATAATGGTATTGCGGGCAGGCTATTCGCATACTGAAATTTTTTTTGACAATAACGGTCAGACATCGCGTTTTGAAGCGACGTCAACACGGACAGCGGATTTATCATTTACTCCTCCCGAGGATGAGCGTGACGGCATCCATGCGCTGGTGCTGGATTTCAATATCGCGCCGCAGATGCATCTGAAACTGTCCGTCAGGGCACCATTTGAACTGCATGAAGCAGCGGAACACCGGAAAATATTGACGCGCTTTGCAGACGAGCTGGTCACAGCGGTACGTGCACTGCTGACTACCCAGGATCACCATGACCTGCAAAATAATCTTGAGTTACTGGCGCTGTCGGTGCATCAGAGCCCGTATGCGATACTGATTACGAATGCTGCCGGCGAGTTGGAATACTGCAATGCCAGTTATACCCGCATCTCTGGTTTCAGCCTCAACGAAATCAGGAAAACCCACGTACTGTGGAATAACGGTGCCGCCAGCGACCAGCAGCACATGCAGGCATTTCTGGCGCTCAGGCACGGAGAGCACTGGCATGGCGATGTGCAGAGCCGGCATTTTGATGGGCATCTGTACTGGGAGCGCCAGCTCGTCAGCCCTTTATGCAATGAACTGGGACAGGTCACGCATCTGGTTGCCGTGCGTCAGGATATCTCCGATAAACAGTTTCAATTGCAGGAGGTCGAGCAGGCATTGTTATTGCGGGAGCAGGCGCTGGTGTCGAGCAGCAATGGCATCATGATCACCCGTAGTGACGAGACCGACCATTCCATTGTTTATGTGAATCCTGCGTTTGAACGGATCACCGGTTATCACGCCGACGAAGTGATCGGGCGTGAAGGGCGCTTTCTGGTGCGTGACGATCTGGCGCAGCCGGATCTGGAAGAAATCCGTTCTGCGCTGCGTGAGCGGCGCGAGGGGCGCGCTTTGCTGAGAAATTATCGCAAAGACGGCTCGCAGTTCTGGAATGAGTTGCGGATTTCCCCGGTCAAGGATGCTGCGGGTGCGGTGACGACCCATTTCGTCAGCGTGATCAATGATGTCAGCGAGCGCGTTAATTATCAGAAAGAACTCGAATATCAGGCGACGCATGACAGCCTGACCGGGCTGGCGAACCGCAATCTGCTGAATGACCGCATTTCTCAGGCGATTGCCTGGGCCAAACGTCAGAATCTGCATGTGGGTTTGCTGCTGCTGGATCTTGATCATTTCAAACTGATCAATGATGCTTCCGGTCATGGCGCCGGAGATGAAATGCTGAAACAAGTCGCGCAACGGCTGAATCTGTGTGTGCGTGACACTGATACGGTTGCGCGTCTCGGTGGTGATGAATTCGTGATCGTGTTGACGGATTTGCCTGAGAGCGATGACGTGGAAGCGATTTCAGAAAAAATCATGCATGCCCTGTCCCGCCCCATGCACATCAATGGCAGAGAAGTTTTTGTCACTGCCAGTATCGGCGTATCGGTGTATCCGCGTGATGGTGATCATGGCGAAATTCTGCTGCGTTATGCCGATATTGCGATGTACCGCGTCAAAGAGCACGGGCGTAACAGCGTGCGTCAGTTTATTCCAGAAATGGGCGTTACTGCGATCAGTCGCCTGAACATGGAAAGCGCGATGCGGCGTGGTCTGGAACGCGCCGAATTTGCCCTGCATTACCAGCCGAAAATTGATCTTAAAACCGGATTAGTCATCGGCGCGGAAGCGCTGGTGCGCTGGTATCACCCGCAGATAGGGCTGATCCATCCGATAGAATTCATCCCGCTGGCTGAAGAAACCGGCCTCATTTTGCCGCTCGGTGAATGGGTGCTGAATGAAGCCTGTCGTCAGCAGGTTATCTGGCTGAATAATGGTCTGGGCGCGCTCAAGATTGCGGTGAACATGTCGTCACGCCAGTTCCGGCAAGATGATCTTGCTGAACGCGTGGCCAATATTATTCAGCGCAGCGGCGTTGATCCTCACGCCGTCACACTGGAACTGACCGAGAGCATGGTGATGCAGGATGTCAGCAGCACCCTGATGACCTTGCGTTCTTTGAAAAATCTGGGCTTGTCGATTTCACTCGATGATTTCGGCACAGGATATTCCAGTTTGTCTTATCTGCGCCGTTTTCCGATTGATGAGCTGAAGATCGATAAATCATTTATCAATGATATTCATGTGAATCCGGATGATGCTGCGATTGCCGGCGCGATCATTGCCATGGGGCTGAGTCTGGGCCTGAACGTGGTGGCGGAAGGTGTTGAAAAAGAGGAGCAGGCTGCTCTGCTCAGAGAAATGCGCTGCACGCAGGTGCAGGGATATTATTTTTCCAAACCGGTGGATGCTTCCGCATTTGCCGCTTTTGTGCTGAAAAATCAGGCGCGGCGTCCGGAGGAGTGAGTCATGAGTAAAGTGCTGACTAATCAGCTGTTGTGGCATGTCGGTGCCGCCAATACTCTGGCTGAAATTCTGGTCGATGCCGATATACAGAATTCGCGCGCCGTCGGTGATCTGACGATTTATCATTTTCAGCATAACGGCTGTGAAAAAATGGCCGTCACGCTGCCGGATGGCCAGTCTTTAATGATCTCGCTCGCCACACATGCAATTCATCCCGCGCGCCGGCGGCAGGATGTGCATAATGAAACGCAGCACATCCCTGATGCGACATGAGGTCGTTACTGGGGTAGACTGGCAGCCATTCCGTCATTCACTTCCGCTTATTTCATGATGTCAGAACAGGAATCCAGCCTGCCGCTCTATCCGGGTATCGACCCAGCCAACATTCATATCGTCACCGATACTGTCAGCGCCGCATTTGCGCACCGGCATCTGTCACAGGTCAGCGTGCTCGGCTTTGATACTGAAACCAAACCTGTCTTTCAAAAAGGCCAGCGTCATCAGGGGCCGCATCTGATCCAGCTCGCGACCGAAACCGAGGCCTTTCTTTTTCCGGTTGTGCAGACGGTGAATATCGATGTCGTCAAAGCAGCTCTCGAAGCGCCGCATATACTGAAAGTCGGTTTCGGCTTGAGCGACGATCTGCGTCATTTGAAAAGCAAACTGAATATCACGACGACGAATGTGCTCGATCTGGCCAAGGCCTTGCGTGTGAATCGTCATCAGGATATGGGGGCCAAAGCGGCGGTGGCAAAATTTTTCGGCATGCAGTTATCGAAATCAAAGAAGACCTCGACCTCGAACTGGGCGCAGCAGCCATTGACGGACAAGCAGATCAGCTATGCGGCGAATGATGCGCATGTCGCGTTGCTAGTGTATCAGCGCTGGCTGGCATTGCAGGCGTCAGCGCGAAACACGACAGTGGCAGCAGCTGCAGTACCGTCACCATGATTCCCGGTGGGATCTGATGCAGGAGATGATTTTTCATGAAATCAGCATACTCCCCCCTGATTTTGTAAAAATGCGTCTATCGTCAGCATAAACAAAGGACGATTTAATATACTGGGGGGAGTATTATTTCAGCCTGCAGAGCCGCTGCAGGCAGCTGTGCACAGGATGCCGCTGACGGTGTACTGTTGTTACTATTCCGAGCATGATGTCTGAAACGAATAAACCGATACAGCAAAACTGCCGCTTATGCGTGCATTACTACATTACGCATGATGTGAATTTCATGTACGGATGCCGCATGTTCGGCATCAAAAGTCAGCGTCAGCCTCTAACGGAAATTATCGAAGCATCAGGCAAACCTTGTGAGGGATTTGAATTGAAACCACGTCCGCCAGCATCTGGTTCGTAAAATTTACTGGCGATCAGAAACACCGGAAAAAACAAAAAGCGACATCGTTAGTGATGTCGCTTTTTTATTCGCATCGACGATCAGGTCAGCACCTGATGATCTTTTTTGAAGACGCCAGGCGGCTTATTTGACCGGAGCACCGTAACGGTTTTCTGTTTTTTGACCTTCGCTCGCGAGGAACACCAGCAGCACGATGATGCCGGCGACAGGAACGAGTGCGATCAGCATCCACCAGCCACTGCGGTTGGTATCATGCAGACGGCGCATGGTAACTGCAATGGCAGGGATGAATGTACCTAGTGCATAAAGACCACCGAGAAATCCCATACCTGATGAAATATTTGAACTGCCCGTGATGCCATCGACCAGACCTAAACCCATACTGATCAGGATGTTAAACAGGAAAAAGAACCAGTATTCTTTGCGACGTGCACGGCCACTGAAACCGGCATAATTTCTGAGTACAGCGACATACCAGTCGAACGCCTGAACTTCATCACCGGCAACGTTCGCCGCTGCAGGTGTGGATAAAATTTGCTGTGCGCCGCAATGCGGACAGGTTGCAGCAGTTTCGTGAATTTCTTTACCGCAGCCGCGGCAAAATACCATGCTCATATTCTTCCTTTTCAGATGGAGTGTTCTGCACATCTTTTTCAGCTGGCATACAGCCAGAGCATCCGTGCGGTTTTATTGTGGTTGAGACTCGCCCTTGATATCAGGTCCAGAGATTGATGGTATTACCGTCTTTATCCGTAAAGCTGCCGACGACGATCATGATGAAATCGATCAGCGCCCAGATACCAAGTCCGCCAAACGTCAGCAGCTGCAAAATACCGGTGCCGATTTTTCCGACATAAAACCGGTGTATGCCAAAGACGCCTAAGAAAAAGCACAGCAATGCTGCAGGCAGTATCCGTTTGTCCGATTTGCTCGTCTCTTGCGGCGTTCCCTGTGGCGCACCGCAGTGGGGGCAGGTCAGCGCGGTTTCATGAATTTCCTTACCGCAGCCGCGGCAAAACACCATACTCATTTTTTCTCCTTGATTTGTAAGCCGGCGCAGTGACGACGCCGGTGATGCGCCACGAATACCTGTCGATCAGAAAACGATGCGTCATGCAAGATACCTTAGTGTCTGACTCCGACATTCGCCCGCCTGATCATAAAAGCAATTTTAAGAGAGAAGTTGTTTTAATGAAATGAAAAAGTTTAAATAAAACAGAACCAGCGCAACACTCCGCGGACAATGTGTGGCGAACAGGGGCACGAAGCGACAGCATAAACAGCGTAACCTTGCCGGCGCTGTTTTTCATCCGCAGCATGCAGAAGACGGAAGAAAGTTGACGTGCAGGTGTGTGAGAAAAATGATGCACCCCGGATGTTGATGGGCCGGGGTTCAAGAGCAGGCGACAACCTCACTGATGTCGCCTTTATGCGGAGTCAGTTTGCGCGATCACCAGCCGCGCTGTCGGCGTACCAGGCTTCACGCGGCATATCATAGACGGCGACTTGCATGTCATACCAGGATTCAGTCGCTTTAAACTGCATGCCGAGTTTTTTCATGACATGAGCAGACGCATGATTATCCGGATGGCAGACGGCACATAATAAGGGCGCGTTCAGTGTGTCAAAAGCAAAACCAGCCATTGCTCTGGCTGCTTCCGACGCATAGCCGTTGCCCCAGCGGTCACGTCTTAATCGCCAGCCTGCTTCCAGTGGATTTGCCGGATCGCGCCCCAGATGCTGGATGCAACCAGCACCGACTAACTGACCGCTGTCTCTGTCAAAAAAAGACCACCAGGAAAATCCGTATTCTTTCCAGCGCGCTTTGACGCGATCGATCATCGCTTGCGTGTCGGCGGGTGTATCCGGCTTTCCGGTAATGTAGCGCATCACTTCGATATCGCTGTTCATTGCGAACAAACCGTCGAAATGACTGTCGTCCATAGGAGTCAATTGCAGGCGCGGGGTAAGCAAGATCGTCATTGGCAGTATCCTTCTCAGGCGTCAGAGTTAATCAGTAGGGCTGCTTTGCAGCAAGACGCTCAGTGTATTTGTAGCGGAACGCTTTCGCAATGCGCTTTGATACCTGCGCTCTCGTGGCGACATCGCCACCATGCAGTGACTTTATCGTTGCCAAGTATAATCGCAGGAGTCATTGATTTTTTATCGAAAAATCTTCACATGCTGAGTGGCCTATCCGTCACTGCTTTTCACTTCATTTCATTTAGACAGAGGCAAGTTCATGATCGGTCCGATCGCTACTTATTCCACCATCTTTGTTTTGATTAATCTGGCCATCGCTGTGGCGATAGGCGGATTGATGTACCGGCAGCAGCGCAGGGAGGCAACGTTCACAGTACGCGTGCTGACCGGCCTGGTACTGGGTGTATTGCTGGGTGCAGCGATGCATCTGTTGTATAGCGGTGATGCCAGTACCGCAGCGATTATTACCACGACCAATGCTTATCTCGACATCGTTGGCACTGGTTACGTCAAGCTGTTACAGATGATCGTGATGCCGCTGATTATGGTGTCGATCGTCGGTGCGATTCTGAAACTGAATGGTGCCAGTGAGCTGGGTAAAATCAGTGCCTTGACCATAGGCACCTTGCTGGCAACGACAGCGGTTGCAGCGGGCATTGGTATTATGATGGCCAAATTCTTTGGCCTGACTGCCGTTGGCCTGAGTTCAACCGCTGCCGAAGTCGCGCGCGGCGAATATCTGCAAGGCACGCTGGCAAACGCAAAAGCGATCAGCCTGCCAAGTTTGCTTCTGAGTTTTATACCGACGAATCCGTTTCTGGATATCACCGGCGCACGTAAAACATCGACGATAGCGGTCGTGATTTTTTCGATTTTCATCGGCCTTTCTGCGACCGGTATCGCTGCAAGCAAACCTTTGCTGTTTGCATCATTCACCCAGTTTGTCGACGTTGCCCACGCTATCGTCATGCGCCTGGTTTCCATGGTGCTGCGTCTGACACCGTATGGCATTTTTGCTTTAATAGCGATGGTTGTGGCGGAATCGAGTTATGCCGATATTCTGAAGTTGATTAACTTTGTCGTCGCATCGTACAGCGCGCTGTTACTGATGTTTTGTGTGCATTTATGTCTGATTGCCGGTGCCGGGCTGAATCCTCTGAAGTTCGCTAAAAAGATATTTCCGGTACTGGCGTTCGCATTCACTTCGCGCACCAGCATGGGTACCATTCCTATGAATGTACAAACCCAGACCCAGCGCCTGGGGACGCCGGAAGGCATCGCGAATTTCGCTGCCTCGTTCGGCGCAACGATAGGTCAGAACGGCTGTGCCGGAATCTATCCTGCGATGCTGGCAATTATGATCGCGCCAACGGTGGGCATCGATCCATTTACCTTCAGCTTTATCGCGCAGCTCATCGCGATCGTCACGATAGGCTCGATCGGCGTGGCCGGTGTTGGTGGTGGCGCGACCTTCGCTGCGCTGATCGTTCTTTCCACGATGAATCTGCCAGTCGCATTAGCGGGACTGTTGATTTCCGTGGAACCCTTAATTGATATGGGGCGCACGGCATTGAATGTCAGCGGTGCAATGACAGCGGGGACGATCACCAGTCGAGTATTGGGTGAAACTGATATGAACGTGTTTAACAGCGACGCAGAATTGACGACAGGCGAGGCCGAACAACGAGCGTAATCACCGTCCTGTCAATGAGCAGACCTGGTAAGCCGCCTGAATCCCGTTTCAGGCGGCTTTATCATTTTCAGCTCCCGACAGAGGTAGTGAAATGCCAGTGCGCCGATATTGCTTATTTTTTAAGTTCGTAGTTGAATGAATGCTGCTTGTTCTTTCCATGAAAAATAAGGTGATCACATGCGGATAAAAAAACTGCTGTTTGTTGTTAGTGGAGCCGTTTTATTTTTCAGTGAATCTTCATTTTCTTCTGCGCAGGTGGTCGCTCAGGCGGTATCAACAACACCGGCAGTTGCAGCGACGCAGGACCAAACAGCCTTATTAAGTCCGGTGGAAAAACAATTAGCGAATCATGTCCGCGCACTTCTTCAGGATAAATGTCAGCAGAATCAGTTTTCCGGTGCGATCTTAATTGCGAATGGAGAGCGCCTCATCGCCGATGGCGCCTGCGGGCAGGCAAATAAGCGCTACCACTATGCGAATACGATAGACACAAAATTTAATATCGCGTCGATAGGAAAGATGCTGACTGCCGTCGCGATTGCGCAATTGGCGGACGCAGGAAAACTCAGTTACGACGATAAGTTGAGTCAATACGTGGATGTGGGTTGGTATCCCAAAAATGTACTGGATCAGGTCACGATAAGGCAGTTGTTGTCACACCGCGCTGGCTTTGGAGACATGCTGTCGCAGCAGATCATTCAGTCGCCTTACATCAGATTGCTGTTTTTGCGGGAACTCGCCGATTACAAACCTTTACTGCAAGGCGACACGCTGAAAGCCGAACCGGGCAGCCGGTTTTCCTATAGCAATACAGGGTATTTTTTATTAGGTCTGGTGATCCAGAAGGCGTCAGGAGAAAATTTTTTCAGCTATATCCGTGAGCATATCTACCGACCTGCGGGGATGCTGAATTCTGACAGCTATTTCCGGGATGAGCCTGTCGATAACATGGCGACTGGTTATTTTTCTACGCCGGAAGCGCCGGATTTTTCAAAAGAGAATAATTTTTATATTCCTTTGCGGGGGCTGCCATTCGGTGCAGGTTACTCGACTGTTCACGATTTATGGCGCTTTACGACCGCATTGCAGAGCGGGAAGTTAATTAAAAAAGATACGCTGCAATTACATCTGACGGAATACAGCCAGGGCCAAAACGTGGGCGGCAGACCCTACGGTTTAGGCTTTCAGATATGGAATAGCCCAGCCGGAAAAGTAGCGGGACATTCGGGCAGCCTGCGTGGCGTATCCGGTGATGTTGCAATGTACCTCGACAGCGGATACACAATGATCGTGCTGTCGAACTATGATTCCGCCGGATCTTTACCTGCGCAACTGGAAGGTTTGCTGCCTAAGGTAGCGGAAAAATGAGCTTGTATCTGCGTACCATGTCAGGTGCTTTTTTTTGGGGCCTGCCCACTGATAATGGAGTTGTGAAACGCACATAAAAAAGCCACCTGATGATTCAGGTGGCTCGCTCAAGATAGCATCCGCAAATCAGGCGGTCGCCAGTCGGTTTATTTTTTAAACTTTGCTTCTGCAATGCGATCAGCTACCACGCTGGTTGGCAGGCCTTCTGCATCGGCGCGGGTGAATACTTCCGTCAGCGTGTCGCCGATACGACGTACATGCGCTTCCATGCCATCTTCCGGTGTATTCAGGTATTCGTAGCAGACTTTGATAATGCCGCCGGCATTGATGACGAAATCCGGCGCATACAAAATACCCTTCTGGCGACAGGCTTCACCGATATCAGCGGTGGCTAACTGATTGTTGGCGGCACCCGCAACGATCTTTGCTTTCAGGCGGGACAATGTATCCGGATTCAGTGTTGCACCCAGAGCGCAAGGCGCATAAATGTCGGCCTGCACATCGTAGATCGCATCAATGCCGACGACTTCTGCACCCAGCTCGTCTTGCGCGCGTTGCAATGCAGCCTGATCGATATCTGCCACGACTAATTTTGCACCTGCTGCATGCAGACGGCGGGCGTAGTCGTAACCGACATGACCCAAACCTTGCAGTGCGACGGTCAGACCGTCAAAGCTGTCGCGTTTGAGCTGATGTCTGATGGCCGCCTGTGCGCCGACGAAGCAGCCGAGTGCGGTAAATGGTGACGGATCGCCACGGTCGCCGAGACCGGCAACGTATTTTGTTTTGCTGGCGACATTGGCCATATCTGCCGGGCTGGTGCCAACGTCTTCTGCCGTGACATAGCGGCCGCCGAGGCGCTCCAGTGCTTCGCCGAGGGCTTCAAACAAAGCCGGTGTTTTATCTGTTTTCGGGTTGCCGATGATGACGCTTTTACCGCCGCCGATAGGCAGGCCGGCAACGGCGTTTTTATAAGTCATGCCGCGTGAGAGGCGCAATACATCGCGTACTGCTTCTGCTTCTGTGGCGTAATTCCACATACGACAGCCACCCATTGCCGGGCCGAGATGTGTATTGTGTACAGCGATAATGGCTTTCAGGCCGGATTTTTCTTCTGAGGCAAAGACAACCTGTTCGTGGTTGTCGAAGTTGATTTCGTTAAATACAAAAGCGGTCATGCTTATGGCTCCGCGCAGCGGGCGACTGTGAACCTGATAAGGCAACAGTGTCTGGCTGCAAAAAGTGAATGAAAAAGGGATAAAAACGGGTACAACAGTTACTGAATAAAAAAGCTGCTGATTGCTGGTTGATGCAATCAAAAGCGCGGTGCGGTGATTGTGTCACGCGGCGGGAAGTATAAGGGACGGACGGCATTTACTCAAACCACAGCAACGGCGCGGTGACTGAGATGCGGCCGATGCTGCGTTTGAGGCAGCAACTGCGCTGGTGTCAGACAGGTCCGGCGAAGTAAGAGAAGATGAAATAAGGCGAAATCAGGCGGCGGCTTGACCCGATGCCGGATGCAGCAGCGCGAATAATTCAGCGGAGTATCGGGTTTGCGATTTAACGCAGCAACCGCGGGAATACGCATTCATGAAACCATGCCGGGTTGCTTTGGCGAGTTCTGCCGTATGACCGCGTTGGCGCAGATCGCTGACCAGTCCTGCCGGATCAAAAGCGGCTTCCTGCTCCGCAAAAATCAGGCGTACCGGACAGACGGGGCGTATTTCACGGTGGTCGCGTATCCGTGAACCATAAAACAGCACCATGTTCTGTAATGAACGCACGAATTCGTGCTGGCTGCTGATCCACAAGGCACTGGCGCCGGCACTGAAACCAATCGCGTGTTTCAGACCGCTCCGTTGTTGCAGGATCGCATTAAGTTTTTCTGTATAGCGGGCGACGCCGCCTTCTGCAATGAATGCCTGGTATGCGTCTTGCTCGGAACGGAACTGTCGTTCCGTATCCTGAAACGGGCTGATGATGAGGGCGTTGACTGAGAGCTGACGTACCAGACTCTGTACCGCAGGGGTGATACCAAAGACATCGGTGGCAATCAGAACGGTCGCAGCGGGGTTGACTGATGCAGCAGTGACGGTGGCGGCTGGAGATGCCGGGGATGCAGTTTGAGCAGATTTGACAAAGGCTGGCACAACAAATACGGAAAAGCAAAGGAGGCCGGAGCCTACCGGACTTGCAGGGGAAAAGCAAGCCGTACAAAGGCTTGTGCTTCGCTTATTTCATACACGCAATGTCTGATTGACAAGAGCTTTGCGACTCATGGATACTGCCAGCTTCTATCCCTCACTACGCATTTATTGAATGCAAGTGTGATTCGCGGGATGTTAAAAAACTGACTGACAATATTGTGATTGCCTGGATTTTTCCCGGGCCGAAGCGTTGATGCTGACCCTGTTGCTTGTATCTGATCTTTGTCTCCGATCCAGGCGTCGCCTCGGATTTTCCGGATTCAGTCAGATCTGCTCCATGTGTTGCGATGTTCTGCATGACAGGTTTAATCGTTGAACCTTTTTTCTTTAGTTTCAGTCTAAGCTGCCTTCTTAAAATGAGAGTATTCCGGAGATTTCTTATGTTGCGACCCAGTCTGATTGTATTAAGTATTGCGCTTGCCCTCACTGGCTGCAGCAAGTTCAAAAAGAGCGACGACCAGACCAAGGCCAGTGCCTCTGCGGCTGCCGAGAAACCTCTGATGGTGACGAATGAGGATTTATCGACGGTACAGAGTAACGCACTGTCTTCCGGCCCCGTGATTACCGGCTCGATTCAGCCGGAACGTAAAGCCGATCTGCGTTCGGAAATTTCTTCGGTTGTTTTGCAGGTGCTGAGAGAGAACGGCGAAACCGTCAAGCGTGGTGATACGCTGGTGCGGCTGGACGACACGTCGATCAAAGACAGCCTCCATTCTGCGCAGGAAGCCGAGCGCGCTGCGGTGCAGACGTTTGATCAGGCCGAGCGTCAGTTGCAGCGCCTGAAAACTCTCAGGGCATCTGGCATGGCGTCGGCACAACAACTCGAAGATGCCGAAATCCGCCGCAATAATACGCAGAGCGATCTGGTTGCCGCAAAGGCGCGCACAGTGCAGGCACGTCAGCAATTACAACGCACCGAAGTCCGCGCACCGTTTGATGGCGTAGTCAGCGAACGTAAAGTGTCGGCTGGTGATACCGCGCAAATCGGTAAGGAACTGGTGAAAGTCATCGATCCGACCAGCATGCGTTTTGAAGGATTGGTGTCGGCGGATAAAGTCACCAGCGTCAAGATCGGGCAGGCAGTCTCTTTCCGCGTCAATGGCTATGGCAATCAGGAATTCAGAGGAAAAGTGAAGCGCGTCGATTTAGCGGCGAACGCAACGACACGCCAGGTCGAGGTGCTGGTGACCCTAGGCGAGGGCGAACAGCCACGCGTATCGGGTTTGTTTGCGGAAGGCATGATAGAGGCCGCATCGACAGAAACGCTGATGATTCCGGGGTCTGCGCTGGTACGTGATGGTGATAAGGCTTACGCATGGCGCGTTAAGGACGGTGTTCTGAATAAAGTCAGTGTCAGTATCGGTGAACGTGATCCGCGTCGGGGCGATTTTGTGGTACGCAGCGGCCTGCAGAATGGCGATAAGGTGGTCAGCAATCCGCTGTCGACCTTGAAAGACGGACAAAAAGTGCAGATGGTGGCTTCTGTTCCTAAAAATACTCCGGTTGCAGTCACTCCTGCTGCAGCGTCCGCAGCTGCGGGGAAATAAACCATGTTTTTATCCGATTTCAGTATCAAACGCCCGATAGCGATGATCGTCATCATCATCGCATTGATGGCGCTGGGCTTACTCGCCCTGAAAAAACTCAAGGTGAATCAGATTCCGGATGTCGATCAGCCCTTGCTGGTGGTCAGCGTGCCGTATCCGGGTGCGTCACCGGAAACCGTGGAAAGGGAAGTGATTAACCGCATAGAAAAATCTTTGCAGAGTATCACCGGTGTCGATAAGCTGACCTCAACTGCTTATGAAGGCAGCGCGAGTATCGTTATCTTCTTTAACTTCAACAAGAACATGGTGGAAGCCTCTGATGAGGTGAGAAACGCGATTGCCGGCGTCCGCTACAAACTGCCGGTGGAAATGCGCGAGCCAGTGTTGCAAAGGGTAGATCCGTCGGCACAACCCATCATGCAGATTGCTTTATCTTCGAGCACGCTGACGCATGCAGAGATTTCACGCAAGGCCGAAGATGAATTTTCTGAAAAATTCCGTGGCATCGACGGTGTTGCGACAGTCACTGTCAATGGTTCGCTCAAGCGCGAGCTGAGTGTCTTGCTGCATTCGCAAAAACTGCGTGAATACAATGTGTCGGTAGCAGAAGTCGTGAACGCCCTAAAGAGTCAGAATACGACCGCGCCGGTAGGTAAAGTTAAAGGTGAACTCAACGAACAAAGTATACGTCTGATCGGCAGGATAGAGTCGCCGGAAGATTTTAAGGCGATCGTGATAAAACGTCGTGGCAGTGAAATCATCCGTCTGGCACAGGTCGCTGATATCGCCGATGGCTTTGCTGAAATCAGCGGTTTCAGTGTCCGTAATGGCAATCCTAACGTCGGTATTTCGGTGACCCGTTCACGCGATGCGAGTACGGTATCGGTAGCGAAACGTATTCGCAGCATGGTGGATGAAATCAATAAGACGCTGCCAGCCGGTACCAAAATGGAAATCACGCAGGACGGCGGTAAGGATGCTGAAAGCAGTCTGAATAACGTCATCGAATCATTGATTTTCGGTGCGGTGCTGACGATTTTCGTAGTGTATGTGTTCCTTAATTCCTGGCGATCAACGCTGATTACCGCGCTGAGTCTGCCGACCTCGGTTGTGGCAGCATTTATTGCGATCTGGTTATCCGGCTTCACTCTAAACTTCATGACTTTGCTGGGATTATCGCTGGCGATCGGTGTGCTGATTGATGATGCGATTGTCGTGCGTGAAAACATCGTCCGGCATATGGAAATGGGGGTGGACAGACGTACTGCTGCAAGTAACGGGACGAAAGAAATCGGGCTGGCCGTTGCAGCGACGACGTTTTCTATCATCGCTGTTTTTATTCCTGTCGCGTTTATGCCCGGCGTTTCCGGAGAGTGGTTCCGGCCGTTTGCGCTGACTGTCGCATCTTCCGTGCTGGTCAGTCTGTTCATTTCCTTTACGCTCGATCCTATGTTGTCGGCGTACTGGGGCGATCCACCGGGACATCATGAAAAGCCCAAAAAAGGGATCAGTCTGGTTCTGGCAAAATTCAATCAATGGTTCGATCATCAGTCAGACCGTTACGGTAACGTGATTGCGTGGGCCTTGCATCATCGCGTCTGGATGGCGGTGATTGCGGGTGTCTCGTTCGTTGTTGCGATTATCTTGCATGCCACGCTGGGCGGTTCCAGCTTTTTACCGGCAGCGGACAATGGTATGCTGATTGTGAACGTGCGCACGCCTTCGAGTTCCAGTCTGGAATACTCGCGTCTGAAAGTTGAAAAATCAGCAGAGCTCGCACGCACGATCAAAGAAACCAAGGCAACCAACAGTACAGTCAATCTGAGTGGTGGCCGCGTCTATGTCGATATTGGCAAAAGCACGGAACGCAAACGTTCTGCGGCAGAGATTGCTGTTGAATTACGTAAACTCGTCGGTAACATCATCGGTGCCGAATACGTGGTGCAGGATGATCTGAACAATGGCGGCGGTAAGCCGGTGCAGATACAGTTCTCAGGCCCGGATGCGCGCAAGCTGTTGGCGATCGCCAATGAATTCATGGACAAGCTCAGAAAAGTGGAAGGTGCAGTTGACGTCGGTTTATCTGAGCAAGAACCGAAAGATGAATTACAGATAGAAATGGATCGCGGACTGGCGAATACCCTGGGTATTTCTGTGAACGATGCGGCGCAGGCATTGCGGGTCGCGTTTGCCGGTGTGGAAGTTGGCGACTGGGTTGATCCTACCGGCGAAACGCGCGATGTGTCTGTGCGTTTGCAACCGGGTGATCGCGTCAATCTGGAAAACATCGAACGTTTGCCGATCTCCGTTACCGGCAGCGACAAGATGGTGCCGCTGGAGCAGATTGCGAAAATCACGATGGGCAAAGGGCCATCGCAGATTCAGCATTACGACGGCAAACGCATGATTGCGGTGTCCGCCAACGTGCAGGGGCGTTCCGCTGGTGAAGTGACTGCCGATGCGCTGAAAATCGCCAAAGCGATGAGTTTCCCCTCCGGCTATGCCCTCGAACTCGGCGGCGCAGCCCGCTCGCAGAAAGAATTGTTCAGCGAGATGGGGATTGCATTGGTGATGGGCATCGGTCTCATGTACCTGATTCTCGTCATGCAGTTCGGCTCATTCACGGCACCGATTGCGGTGATGCTGTCTTTACCTCTGAGTCTGATCGGTGTGGTGGTGGCGCTGTTGCTGACCAAAGGCACACTCAATCTGATGAGCTTCATCGGTATCATCATGCTGATGGGGCTGGTGGCGAAGAATGCGATTCTGCTGCTGGACTGCGCGCGTGAACGTGAGCGTGAAGGTTTCGATCGCGAAGAAGCGCTGATGTATGCCGGGCGAAAACGTCTGCGGCCGATTCTGATGACGACATTTGCTTTGATTGCTGGCATGTTGCCAGTCGCTATCGGTCTGGGGGAAGGCGGCGAGTTTTACCGTCCGTTAGCGATCGCGATTATCGGCGGTACGATCACCTCGACGTTGCTGACCTTGCTGGTGGTGCCGACTTTCTATGACAGTATAGAAATCAACAGCGACCGCATGGTGGCGAAATTCCACCGTCGCGATGAACGCTGGAATACGGCAGTGGCATTTGTGCTGACCTTGCTGGAGGCAATTTTCACCGTGACGTTTGTCCGCTTTATTTTCCGCCTGCCATTCCGTATCTGGCGCAAAATAAAAGGCAAAAAATAATACGAAAAATCATTCTGCTGTCGTCGGCAAGTCAGGGCTTTACCTTCTTGCTGACGTCTCTTCAGCTTGACGTGATACCGGCAAATCCGGATACTTCGTCCGCTATTTAGGACAACAATACAGCAGGATAAAATGTTTTTTACAGACGGCCTTTACCAAGGGCCGTTTTCTTATTGTTCAACACAACAACAATGAAACTGGAGAGGTCGATGACGCAAAATACCGGGCACGCTGAACAAGCGAAAATGCCGCCACAAATTCCCTACATTATCGCGAATGAAGGCTGCGAACGTTTCAGCTTTTATGGCATGCGCAACATCCTGACCTCGTTTCTGATTACCAGCCTGTTATTATCGATGCCGGAAAACATGCGTGCAGGCATGGCAAAAGAAGTCTTTCATACCTTCGTGATCGGCGTTTATTTTTTCCCTTTGCTGGGTGGCTGGCTCGCTGACCGTTACTTCGGTAAATACAATACCGTGTTCTGGCTCAGTCTCGTGTATTGCGCAGGACATGCGTGCCTGGCGATATTCGAGGATAACCGCAATGGTTTTTATACCGGCCTGTTTCTGATCGCGCTCGGTTCCGGCGGGATTAAACCACTGGTGACCTCGTTTGTCGGCGATCAGTTTGACCAGACCAATCGCAAGCTGGCGCAAAAAGTATTCGATGGCTTTTACTGGATCATTAATTTCGGTTCCTTCTTTGCTTCGCTGCTGATGCCGCTGTTCCTCAAGCAACTGGGTGCCAGCGTCGCCTTCGGTATTCCCGGTGCGCTGATGTTCATCGCGACCATGATTTTTTGGTCTGGCCGCAAAAAATATGTGCATGTGCCACCGGTCTCAAAAGACCCGCATTCTTTCCTGAATGTCGTGCGTACTGCGCTGACGACCAAAGTTGCAGGCCAATCGAATAGTGGCACGCTGATAGCATGGCTGGGTGCGTTGCTGGCAGTTGGCTCGCTGTTCCTGATTCCGGCTATCGGCATCGTTGCCGCATTGTGTCTGGTGCTCGTGTTAATGCTGGGATTCGGCGGTATGGGCGCATGGATGCAACTCGATCGCGCGCGTGGTGCCCATCCTGATGAGGCAGTCGATGGTGTGCGTTCTGTGTTGCGTATTCTGGTGGTGTTTGCACTGGTGACACCGTTCTGGTCTTTGTTTGATCAGAAAGCCTCAACCTGGGTATTGCAGGCCGATCTGATGACGAAACCATCATGGTTCCAGTCCTCACAGATGCAGGCATTAAACCCGATGCTGGTGATGCTGCTGATTCCATTCAATAACCTGATTCTGTACCCTATGCTCAAGCGTGTGGGCGTTGAGCTGACTGCCCTGCGCCGTATGGGTCTGGGGATTGCGTTTTCCGGCCTGGCATGGATTGTCGTCGGCTTTATGCAACTGGCGATTGATGGTGGCAATTCGATCGATATCACATGGCAAATCTTGCCGTATGCTTTGCTGACTTTTGGTGAAGTGCTGGTATCTGCGACCGGTCTGGAATTCGCTTATAGTCAGGCACCGCTGGCAATGAAAGGCGTGATCATGAGTTTCTGGAATCTGTCCGTGACGATAGGTAACTTATGGGTATTGCTGGCTAATTCCAGCGTGAAAAGCACAGCAGTGACTGAGCAGATCAAAACGACAGGCATTAGTGTGACGGCATTTCAGATGTTCTTCTTCGCCGGTTTTGCCTTACTCGCGGCCTTACTGTTTGCGCTGTATGCGAAGAACTACAAAATGCTGAACAACTACCGCAAAGCCTGAAGCAACAAGTCAGGCTACTGAAATAAAAAAAGCCGCATGATTTTCATGCGGCTTTTTTCTAATTGCATTAATCAGATCACTGCAGTGCTTCTGTCAGCACACGGCCTTCGGCAGCTGATGGCGGACGCACGCGCAACAGATGCGCGAGTGTCGGTGCAATATCCATCACCTCTGCATACTGACCGTAAGCGCCTGCTTTAATCCACGGTTTGCCCATGATCATCAGCGGCACATTCGTGTCATACGAGTAAGGGGAACCATGCGAAGTACCTTGCTTACCGCTGCTGAAATACCAGAAAGGTTTGATGACCACCATGATGTCGCCGGATACCTGACGATTCCAGGCGCGTTGCATCAAGGTGCCGATGCGGGTAGCTGGCAGATTGCCGTTTTCCAGTTGAGTACGGGTGAAAGCATTCGCCACGCCAGGGTAATTCAACAGGAAACGTGCGGCGGTGTTTTCTACTTCTTCCCGTTTCAGATTCTTTTGCTCTATCAGTGTGTAATCCAGAATCACATTTGGCGGTGACCATTTTCTGACCAGGTTTTCCTGCCCGAATTTTTCCGCCAGATGTTTACTCAATGCTGCCGACATTTGCTTGCCATCGAGGCGCTGTGCATCGCGTTTGATCGATTGTGAGAATTCCGGCACATTCGGGAAGCCATGATCAGCAGTCAGTACGACCATGGTGTTATCAAGGCCAACACGTTTATCCAGATAACTGAAAAAATTCGCCAGCAGACGATCGAGTCTTTGCAAATGATCGTGCGACATCCGGCTTTCAGGGCCGAAACTATGATTCACATAATCATGGCTGGATAAGCTGACGCCCAGCACATCCGGCACACCGGCAGGATTGCGGCCCAGATTTTCGCCTTCCACCGCAGCACGTGCAAAGTCCAGTGTCATTTCATCGAGATAAGGACCGGTGTACAGCTTGCCGTAATATTCCGCATCCGGTTTGCCGGATTTGCTTTCATATTTAAACGGGAAGCGGTTTTTTTCGTCAGCAATCAGATCGTCGCTGGCATCACCGGCATACGACGCATCTGCAAGTAAGGGACGCCATTCTTTGCCATAGAATCTATCCTGTGGCTTGCTGGCATGGTATTGCTGCACCCACTGCGGGTGGCTTTGCATGTAATAGGTGCTGCTGGCGAAATTGCCGGATTTGCCCATATACATATACGCCGTCCCCGCTTTGCCTGCGAGCAGAATCGCGCCGCGATCCTTGCCGGATACCGTGATCACTTTCGCGCGGTTACCGGTTGCGTAGCGCAATTCGTCGCCCACCGTGCTGGCGCGTAAATTAGCAGGCGAGGTTCCCGCACCGGGTTTGGTTTCATCGCCGATATAACTGTGCGCATTGTCTTGCGTACAGTACATGGATTCCAGCGTTTTCGTATCTGTCCAGTCGTTCGAGATGATGCCGTGCTGGTAAGGATACGCGCCCGTCAGTACGGCAGCGTGACCGACCGCGGTGACTGTTACGCCGTGCGCCTGATGCGCATTATTGAACCAGGCTCCCTGATCCAGCAGACGGCGGAATCCGCCCTGACCGAACTGATCACGATAACGCGTGACTTGCTCTTGCGGCAAACCATCGACCACCAGTACCACGACCAGTTTTGGTTGTGCAGGTTTGTCTGCCGCAATCGCCGGAAATGCTGCCAGGCTGCTGGTGGCAGCGAGACAAGTAAGTAAAAACAGCCTGCGCATGGGGCGCATAGTAAGCAAGGCGGGCTTCATTAGTTTCATGTTGTGATGTTGTTGAGGTTAACGAAAACAGACTACCGGGATACGTCCGGTAGTCTGACTAAGGAATAAAAGCATATCGCATCATTATTTCATGCCGAGCTGCTGACGAGGTGTTATTTACGCTCCGCTGAGTATGAATCCTGCCGCCTGAGACCATGCGTTGCCGTTATCTGCTGAGGTATGGTAACTTAAGCCGGAATATCCGTCTTTTATGCTGAACTTGATCATCTTGTTTTAAGCTGCGGACTACCGCAAAATGATTCAGGTAAGGAGTGATACAGACAGGATGCACAATGCGATCAGGGCCGTAACGCAGTCGTCACGGTGTTATATCCGCTCAGGGTAGAAGCTGGCAGTACCCGAGTTGCTTTTGATCAAGACGGTGTGGTCTTGGCCAGGTTAATCTGTATATCTGGCAGGTGATTGAATTAAGGGAGAAAATATGAGTCTCAACAGCGCACAACAAAACAGCTTAAAAGAAAAACTGGATAGCTTGCAGCAAAATATACAAGAGGAGCTGCGGCAACATAATCCGGAAAGTCTGCAGATACAATCGGGCGAGGGCGATCGCCTGACGAACGATGCACTCAATGCCGATGAAATGGCGCAATTCCTGCATCACCACACAGAGTGGCAGGCATTACAGCGGGCGCGGGTGCGACTCAATGAAAATGTTGCTGATATCTGCAGCGAATGCGGTGCGACTATTCCGTTTCCACGTTTAGAAGCTGAACCGACCGCAGAGCGGTGTATCGATTGTCAGGGGAAGCTTGAAGCCAACGATCAGCGTCTGCATCTGCATCCGCATTCCAGTATGTAATTTTCTGACTCTCTTAAAAAAGACCGGTCAGCAGCATGCTTGCTACTGACCGGTTTTTTATAGATGCGTATTACGTCAGAGTCAGACCGAAACAGCGATGCAAGCCGCTGTCCGCCATCCTGCACATGCTTTCTTATCTTGCATCTTTCAGCTTTTCGACTTTCCTTTGCAGCACAAAAATCGGCTGCGCCCATTCGCTGTCTTTTTTCTTTTTGCTGGTGATCAGCGTCAGTTCTGACGGGTCATAGACATCGGTGTTATGCGTCAATGGCGTCGTCATCAGATATTGTGCATCGGTATTTTTCAGGAACTCGCCAACCAGCTGAATATTACGGATATCCAGATGGGCAAACGGTTCATCAATGAAAACGAAGCCGCCGGAACCGTCTTCAGATTTCAGCAGACCGATCAGCAGAATCAGTGATTTCATGACTTGCTGGCCACCGGATGCTTCACCGTCATTCATACCGATAGGGCCTTTGCCATCGAATTTAAAACGCACATGCAAGCCGGCCTGCGCAAGTTGTATATCGTCGTTCTCCAGCTTCACCGGATCGGTATGCACTTCAATACCGGCCAGCTCGCCGAGCTGGCGGATATTTTTGCTGTACGCCTTAATGGTGTAACGCAGTCTGTCCATGTAGGCGGCGCGGGCATTGATGGTGGCCTCGATCGCCCGGTTATTCTGATAACGGCGCTCATCGGTTTCTGCCTGACGGCCTTGCAGCAAGGTGTTCAGACGGGTGTACTGATCCACCACAGTGGAGTCGGTTTCCCAGTCATCGCGCGCCAGATTATTGCTGAGGCTGCGCAGTCGTAATTCGATCTGATGGACGTTTTCGTGTTCCGCCACCAGTTCACGCCGGTGTGAAGCGCGCTTCCAGTTGGGCGGCAGCGTATGCCAGGTATCGCGCATGCTGCGCAGGGTTTCGTATTGCGCGGCACGCTCTTCGGCGTGACGCTTTTCTGATACACGCAATTGCGCTTCGGCATCGGCGATCGCTGCCTTGGCCTGTTCCCATTTCAGATGCGCGACAGAGCGTTGCTCGGTTGCTGCTTTCAGCAGCGGTGCGATTTCACCTAAGCGGCTGCCGACTTCGATACGCTGTTGTTTCAACGGTTGCGTATTGCGCTGTGCTTCTTCAAATTCGGCGTGACGCGCACTGAGTTCTTTCGCTGCATCGACACCTGCCAGACGCGCTTTATACGCGCTGATTTCACCGGCAAGTTTGCTGATGTTCATGGTCAGCACGTCTTCCTGCGATTGCAGGCGCGGCAGCGATTTCAGCAATGCTTCCAGACGCTGAGTACGACCGGCGTTACCGAAACGATAGCGCGATACGTCAACAAACAGCGAGCGTCCGCCACGTCGTTCAAAATGATAGGCATCGGGCGTGATCCATTCTTGCGAACGCGGCAATTTCATGCCTGCTTCGATAGATGCGACGGTGGTGACACGCTGTAATTGTTCTATCAGCCAGGCAGGTGCCTGCGCGGTGAAATTCACGACGGACAGCAGGCTCTGATCTTTGACGACGGGAGCGCTGACACGCTCAGGCACGATGAAGTGGCTGTATTTTTGTTTCTCACCAATGCGGTAGGCCGCTGTGGCATCGCTGGCTTTATCGAGCAGTATCACTGAGGTATAGCCGCGCAACATTCCCTCTACCGCGCCTTGCCATTGCGGGTCGGTGACTTCGACAATATCAGGCAACATGCAATGTGCGATGCCCGCGTCGTTCAGAGCACGGCGCATCTGGCGTACGTTTTCCGGGTCGGGCAGTGCTGATTTTCCTTGCAGCGCAGCGATGGTATCCATCTCGCTGGCGATGCGCTGGCTGAGCGCGTCGCGTTCCGCTTTCTGACGCGAGAGTTCGGCTTCTTTTTTCTCTAAGTCGTCGGCGACGTTGGCGACATCGGCATCAGCTTCGGCGGCCAGTTTTTGTAACCGGCTTTTTTGCTCGAGCAGACTTTCCTGCGGTTTCAGTTTGGCATTGATTTGCTGCAGTTTTTCACGCAACGCCGATTCTTCGGCTTCCAGCGCCGCTTCTACTTGTTTGGCTTCCGACACTTCATGCGCTTGTTGCGCCAGATGTTGCCGACGGCCTGACAGGGCTTCGTCCTGTGTCTTCAGCAGACGTTTACCGGCGCGCAGCGACTGGCTGGTGGCAGCGGCTTTTTCCAGTGCTTCATGATATTGCAGCGTCGGCAGAATTTCTTCCTGCAGATCACGTTTTTCTTTCAGCAAACTTTCGTACTGATGGTAATTGGCGACCTTCAGACGTAAACCTTCCAGATTCGCCTTTGCAGCTTCGAGTTCAGTTTCAAACCGCTGCAATTCAACTTCAGTATCATGCTGATGACGCTTCGCATCGTCGTAAGCATCCAGCACTTCTTTGTCACCAAAAACCTGAAACACCAGATCGAGTAACTGACGCGGGGCGTATTCGCACAGCTTGTCAGTTTCGCCCTGTTCGAGTGCCAATACCTTGCCCATCGCATTCGACAAGCCCGCATGAGACAAGCGTTTCCGGTAGCTTTCCACACCCAGCCAGTCGTGCGCTTCGATCACTTCCTCGATCTCGACTTTACCGCCGCGCATCAGATACTGACGCTTCCAGTCGCCACCGTTTTTTTCTATTTTGCAGAACAGGGTGACTTCATCTTCGTACAAACCGGACATGCGGAAAGGGCGATTTGAAATCTGCGGACCCACCGCGCTGTTATCGACTACTGCGCGTATCCAGGCAGTTTGCTGGCCGGAATGGCGCGCATAGTGTTTGTAGGAGCGTCCCATAGAACATTCGAGCCCGAACAAGGTGCGCAAGGCATCGAGCAAGGTGGTTTTGCCGGAACCGTTTTGTCCGGCAATCGTAATGATCTTGGCGTCGAGAGGAATATTTTTGATGCGCTGCCAGTAATCCCAGTGCACCAGTTCCAGCGATTTAATATGAAACATAAGTTTTATTCTTTTCCGGTGTTGAGGGGCGCGTCTGCATCGGTATCTGTATTTGTATCCGCATCGCGGTTGTCGTCACTTGCCAGCGTTTCTTCGGCGTCCGTTTCTTCATTGGCTGGAGTCAGAATCGCAGGCGTACGCACAGCGGGAATCTGGAAAATATCCGACAGCGCGCCATTGATGATGCGGTCTTTCAGCGTGTCGGTATCCATCAGCAGATCGAGCAGCGGGCCTTCCAGAATCAGATCGCCTTTGCGTTCGATAAAACCGACGCGCGCCAGCTGACCGAGGTTCATATCCATGCGCGTTTTTTTACCGAGCTTATCGCCGAAATCGGCCAGCAATGCGCGGTATGAAATACCGATCGAGGTATCTTCGGCGCGTGGCAAAGGTTTTTCTTTACCAAACATATCGTTCTGATCTTCTTCTGCGAGCTGATGTGCTTCCTGGCGTTCGCGTTTCGGCAGAATAATCAGCGACCACAACACCACCAGCAGCGCAACGCCATCGCGGGCGAGGCCGAAATTATTGTTTTGCCAGGTTTCTTTGGTGCCGAAAACTTTCGATTCGCTGTCGCGTGTTAATGCCAGTGTGACGTAATCGGCATACACGTTATCAACGAATTTCATGCCGCAGGCTTTGAGCCTCGCATCGAGTTCGGTACGGAAATTTTCATCAGACAAAGCGCGTTTGACGAGCTTGTCTTCACGGCGCAGGGTTTGATGCGCAAGCAGGCGCGCAATCAGAATTTGTGCATCTTCGGTCATGGTGTTTCTCTGTTGGTACCAGTGCTGAATCCGGCATTGCTGCCAGCATCGTCGGCACTGAATATCGTGTGAATGGCAGCAGGTGCAGCGCTGATGCTGGCGACCGAAATCGCGGCGACATGGGCATCCTGTACCTTTTGCATTTTGTCTTTGGACTGAAAGACCAGCGGCAAGCGCGCCAGATTGGCCGTTGCCCCTTGCAGCGCTGATTCATTGACATCGCCCAGCAACGGCAGCATCGATGCGCGGTACGAGGCAATCGAAAAACTCGCAGGCAGCAAAATGTCCTGCAGCGCGATCGGTTTCTCGCGCGCGTCTGATTTACTCAGCAGATCCAGCCAGTGATCGAGTTCATGCAGCGCATCGTCATCATCATTGGCAATCGAGACAGCATTTTCACCAGCAGGCAGGGCGCCGGCGACCACTGATACACGATGGCTCAGCAATTCGCTTTCGGCCACGTCTATCATTTCTGAGGGCGTGATAAACAGCGGTGTGACCGGACTTGCCAGCGCATCGTCAGCCAGCGCAGCGAGGTCTTCTTTTTGCAGCAGCCAGGTTTTGATATCGGTCGTCGATAAACCCGACTGTCCGAGATGCACGCGTTGCCGTTCGATCTGATTCAGCGCACGTGAAAACATGCCTTGCATATTCAGCAGCGCACTCTGCGCGCGGCCGATGGCCTGCGCGGCGCGGTGGGTGGCCGCATCGGCCCGTTCATCGTGGGTGATCGCGTGGATGATTTGCGAACCTTTTTCCACCCAGTCGCAGGCGGTATGCCATTTCTGCTGCGCTGCGCGTAACTGGAATTCAGAGCCGGATGCAATCGCATCTGAAAATTCTTCGGTCAGCTCGATCAGACGGCCTAACAGATGATGCAATTGCTCGACCGAGACACCGCCAACTGCTTGCGCACCGGCGACCTGCGTCAGCATGTAACTCATCTCAGCCTGATCGTTATTTTCTTCCGTGTGCAGCAGCGATTCTATGGCGGCCAGCACATTGCGCGCGGTCGGCGTGATGCGATACACCGACTGGCTGGCATCCCACACCAGCAGGCCGGTTGAGCGCAGGCGCGACAACACGGTTTCGAGCGCATCCGGCTCCAGATAACCGAGTTTGGCATTGATATCGGCGCGGCTCAGCGATGGCGTTTCGACATCTGCCGTCAGCTCGCGCAAGACCAGCAGACGTAACAAGACGCCGTTGAAGCCGCCATGAAACAGCGCCGTGAATGCCTGTAATACAGGCTGGGCGCGCTTTAAGGGGAAAACGGCGGAAACGTCGTCGGGAGAAATACCAGTTTTGAAATACGTCTGCAGAGCGAGGTCTTCCCCGGTCTGGACGTGAGCGTCGTCACTAAAATTTTGCATACGGCATTTTACCCGCTTGCAAGGGGCTTGAGTATTGTCTGAAAGCTATTTTCAGACAGGGTAGAGAGGTGCTGATGCAGGGTGTTTTTGCTACCGAGCGGCGCAGTTCAATTCCGGGTTCAGGCTGAAACGGATGTGACGGCGTTCCTCGGGCTAAAATAATACTGGGGGGGAGTATATTTAAAAGCTCTTTATTTGTAAGGAGCTCTGAATGTTTTTGGCACATACTCCCCCGAATTGATAGGTTAGCAAACGAAATTCAGGATGAAAGCGGGTCTGTCGGACAGTTAACCCGGCAGACGCTTGTATTGGATGCTACCGACCGCGCAGGAGTCATGTTGCAGGTTGTTGCTTGATCCGGCCTTTTACTCCAGCCTTTTTTTATCGTATTTATGTTCGACGATACGCTGATGTACGAATTCCCGCTCATCCGGCGTCGCTTGCAATAAGCGAGTCACGGCTGCGCGTGGCACCCGGTAGTAGCGACGGCGGTTCTGGCGCGAATCAAGCGTGCGCCAGCCACGTAAAGTCAGCCATTCCCATTGTTCGTAATTGATAGGCAAGAACAGTTGCATCTTCAGCCTGTCAAGCGTGATCGTGCTGCCAAACGCCGGTTTCGCTCCGGGCGGCGGCAGCAAACGCCGGCGGCGTATATGGAATACCGTGCGTAACTGATCTCTGAGTTTACGGATGGCCTGATAAAGCATGATGACAACTCCTGCCGGAAAATGGTGATCATAAATTTTAAGTGCAGGAACGAGGGGTAACCTGTAAAAAATTGTAATTTTAATTACATAAAGCGGATGCAGAATGATGTTGCCTGCGCGGTGAAGACGTCATCCATAGCTATCACCAACCCGTGTTCTCGCGCTTGTATATACTCGTTGTTATGTACAGGTGCAGCGGTGGTCTGAAATTGAGTCGCTGTCAGCAAAAGACCATTTCTGCACCTTTGTTTTAACGTAATCAGGACAATACTATGACGAATCCCGGCACAGAAATTGCCACCCTGGGTGGCGGTTGTTTTTGGTGCACTGAAGCGGTGTTTCAACAAATTCGCGGTGTGCAGAAAGTCGAGTCCGGTTATACCGGCGGCAGTGTGCATCAGCCCAGTTATCAGCAAATTTGCACCGGGCAGACTGGTCATGCAGAAGTGGTGCGCTTGACGTTTGACCCGGCTCAGGTGTCTTACCGTGAATTACTGGAAGTGTTTTTTACGATACACGATCCGACGACGTTGAATCGTCAGGGTAACGATGTCGGAACGCAATATCGTTCCGCTATTTTTTATCATGATGAACAACAGAAAAAAACAGCACAGGAAGTGGTTGCGGCGATGGCTGCGGTATGGGATGCGCCTATCGTGACGGAAATCACGATGGCACCGATGTTTTATATCGCCGAAGACTACCATCAGAATTATTATCGCCAGCATCCTGAACAAGGCTATTGCGCGTTCGTGGTGGCGCCTAAAGTGGCGAAGGCACGAAAAATTTTTGCCAATAAATTAATTTATTGACATATTTATTTGACACTATTCCTCCGGAACCTGCGCTGCAAAGCTTCAACATTCATCCCTGATGTATCAAATCCGGATCCGCGGATGACGATGTCGGGGTCTCTGCATCGATAAACGCTCTTCCGGAGGTTGCAATGGCACTGCGCGATGTGAATCAGGCGACAGTAGACCTGATCAAACAATACGAAGGGATACCGGACGGTAATCCTGCAACAGACAATATCGATCCTTATCTTGATCCCGTCGGTATCTGGACTATAGGGTGGGGACATGCGATCACTTATCAGGGGCGATTCCTGAAAGGAGTTGCGGATAAGGCGCAGATGCAAAGCCTGTATCCAGGGGGCATTACACTCGCTCAGGCCGAAGCCTTGTTGCATACGGATCTGATGAACGCAGGGCGCGATGTGTCGTCGGTCGTGCTGGTGTCCCTGAATGACAATGAATTCGGTGCGCTGACCAGTTTTACCTTCAATCTGGGGATCGGTAATTTGCGCAGTTCAACACTGCTGAAGATGCTCAATGCCAATAACCGTGCCGGTGCGGCAGATCAGTTCGGACGGTGGGTCATGGCGGATGGCAAACCCTTACCGGGACTGGTCAAACGCCGCGCCGCCGAACGGGATTTATTTCTAACCCCGGTAGTGACGCCAGCCGTAGCACCCGCATCCTTTACTCCTATCACACCAGTTGCACAATCCGCTTGAGGAGAAAACAATGAGAGCGCCTTCATTTCTGTGTGCTGTGCTGCAACGATGTTTTGTCGCTGTTTTTCTTCTTTGTGGTTTGTCTTCGATTACTGCTGATGCTGCCGATGCTGCCCGCTCCGCCGATATTGTGGCGGTTGAAATCAATCATCGCTTTGTGATTGCCAGCCCCGGTATTTGTGACCGTGTCAGCAGCGATCAGTACGCCGGAGTGGAATTGCGCATACAGGGACAACTGACGCCACTGAAACCGATTGATTGCAACCCGGATGCGATTGGATATGGTATGCAATTTTTTATGCCGCAGCTTGATGGCAGTGAACTTGGTGTCATGCGCGAGTTACTGGTCGGCTCGCCGTGGAAAGATGCGAAACACGGCTTTCGCCGCGACCTGCCTTACAGCCTGAGCATAAATACGGTTACTGGTAGTGTGGCGCTGGCAAACGGCATATTGCGTCTGCAGATATTGCGTCCTTCGTATCTGCTGCTGGGATTCGGCTTCATACTCGGTGTCGGCTTTGCATTATTGCGCCTCGGACGTGATTCGGGTTTGCTGCGCGATGTCACCGATCTCGCGGTTCGTTGCCGTAGCTTCAGTCTGTCACGGGTGCAGATGGCATGGTGGTTTTTTATCGTGTTTGCTTCTTACATGTGGTTGTGGCTGGTCGGGGAAGGAATTCCGACCTTATCCAGTCAGGCGCTGGGCTTGCTTGGCATAGGCAGCGTGACGTATTTTGCCGCCGCTGGCGTGGATGCGACCAAGCCACCTGTCAACAGTGAGAGTCAGGGTTTCTGGAACGATATTCTGAGTGATGCGCAGGGGCTGGCTTTGTACCGTTTTCAGATGCTGGTGTTCAATCTGTTGTTTGGCATTCTGTTTATTTTGTATGTTGTACAGCATGTCAGTATGCCTGAATTTGACGGCAATATTCTGACTTTAATGGGGATGAGCGCCGGCACTTATGCAGGTTTTAAAATTCCTGAAAAAACGCAGAGTGTCGCGCTTAATCCGGCGTCACCGGAACCAACAGTATCGACGGAAGATGTCGGTGAGGATCCTAAAAAAGCCTACAGCCCGATTGCCTGAAGCCGGGCGGTGCTGTTGTTGCTGCGGTACTTTACTGTCCGGTAGATGGATCTTTCCGGCAGGAATAGTAAAGTAACAGGATCGCAACCGCACCGCCTATCCAGTAATCGGCCGGCGTACCCCAGAGCCAGTGGCGATGCCATGGCACCAGTACAGGATTAAAACTACTGATGCCATAGGCGGGATTCATGACGAACCACATGCCATCTTCCACTATCCAGAAAATGATGATGCAGGCGATGATACGTGCCTGAATTTTGCCGTTCCATTGCTGCATCCAGATCAGGGGGAAGTGAAAGAAAATGGCGATGAACGGAAACACCCATGCGTGGTAACCCGTCATTGCCCGACCGCCCCAGAATAAATCGAGCAGCCAGTGTTTATTGATGCGCCAGGTCGGCAGGCTGCCGCCCCAGCCGTTAGCGCCTTCTATCTGGATTTCCACCTGCGCAAAAAAAATCGCCAGTACAACGACCCATAACAGCGTCAGGAATAAATTTTTAAACGATGAATTCATACGAATGATGTGAATGTGGAGGTGTTGTGCGGGGCTGGATCAGTCTTTGTTCTTTACTTGCTTAAGGTTTGTCCTCCGTCAGTATCGCGTCCTCTCTCAGAACGCGTGTCAGGACATCGGCCGCCGCATTTGGCTTACCTAAGGTGAGCGCTTTGCGACGCATCTCATATAATTTTTCGGGTTGGCTGAGCAGTAAATTCAGGCGATAGGCAAGACTGATCTGGTCGTACGCTTTGAGTGCCACGCCTTGTTCGAGTAAGAAGTCTGCATTCCGTTCTTCCTGACCGGGAATCGGCGAGGTCACGATCATTGCCACACCAGAGGCAAGGCACTCGGAGGTCGTGAGACCGCCAGGTTTGGTTATGACCAGGTCTGCGCACGCCATCAGTCTCTCAACCTGATTGCTGTATCCCAGCGGCAGCAATTTGCCCGGATGTTTGTGTGCGAGTGCCTGCATTTTATGCAGCATCTGTGTGTTATTTCCTGCCAGTGTGATCAGTTGAAACGGCGTCTCTAAGCGTAATAAGTGCGCAGTCAGTTTGTCGAGATCGCCGACACCGGCACCTCCGCCCATTAGCAAAACTGTTGGTTTGAGCGGATCCAGTCCGTACTCTGTGGCACAGCTGTGGCGATCATGCCGTTGCATGAAGCCAGGCATTACAGGAATGCCGGTGACATGTATTTTTTGTGCAGGAATGCCATTCTGGCGCATGCGTTCAGCAACTTCTGCATTCGCCGCAAAATAACCGGCCATATTGTCATGTACCCACATACGGTGTAAGTCGAAATCGGTGACTTGCACCCACACCGGGCAATTCAGTTCTGATTTTTGCAGCAGATGCGACAGCATTTCCGCCGGCAGGAAATGGGTGCAGATAATGGCATCGGGTTGAAAGCTGGTCAGCATTTTTTTCAGTGGCCTGGCATTCAGTCTTTCCACACCCCGCCGCAGTTTTTCCAGGATGCTGTTGGCTTGCGCACTATTAGTTGCATGATACAGATAGCCCCATAACAGCGGGGCCCGGCTCACCAGCCTGATATAGAAATCGGTGTAAATTTTGCGAAACCCTGCCGTGACGAAATCCATCACATCCAGATGACGTATTTCCACCTGCTCGTCGGCTGGCGTGCAGGCGAGCAGCGCTTCGGCTGCACGTCTGTGTCCGCTTCCCGCTGAAACGCTGAGCAACAAGATTTTTTTTCGCATGAATGGTGAACTGATCAGAAACGATCGTCCAGCATAACAGTGCAGTGTGATGACTTGATGACGTGATCTGCGGTGGCAGATCACACATGTTCTGACGTCGGCGGGAGATAAAAAATCCCCCGACTGACGAGAGTGACGGGGGATATTGTGCGCACCATACACGATGGCGCAGCGGATAAAGCGGCTGCTGTTTAAGGCTGCAAGCGGCCAATACTCCAGCTGCCATCTGCATTACGGGTGTAGATGATACGGTCATGCAGGCGTGAACTGCGACCTTGCCAGAATTCGATTTTTTCCGGCACCAGACGGTAGCCACCCCAATGTTCAGGGCGTGGAGGCTGATCGCCAAAGGTAGCGACAACACTGGCCAGCTGTTGTTCCAGCATATCGCGGTTGGCAATTGTCTGGCTCTGGGCTGACGCATTTGCACTCTGGCGGCTGCCTAACGGACGGCTATAGAAATACGCGTCGTTTTCTTCCGAAGACACTTTTTCTACGCAGCCTTCAATCCTTACCTGACGTTCCAGTGCAGTCCAGAAAAATAGTAAGGCAGCATACGGATGAGCTTCCAGATCCTTACCTTTTGCACTGTCGTAATTGGTGAACCAGCAAAAACCGCGCTGATCAAATTCCTTGATCAGTACGATGCGTGACGTTGGTCGTCCGTCATCATTAACAGTAGCTAAGCTCATCGCGTTTGCTTCAGCGACATCCGCTTTCAATGCCTGTTCAAACCAGGTGCCAAACTGGACAACAGGATCAGCGGCTACATCCGATTCAGACAGACTGGCTTGTTGATAATCCTTACGGAGATGGGCGATCGACATAGATTTCCTTTAAAAACAAAATGATTATCTGTAATTGTGGCGGTACTAAGAGCTGATGCCGCGGCGTGCCTGCATCGCCGCACCTAATTTCTGCATCTGAGCGGCACTGAACAGGCGTTGCGCCATTGGCGCGATCTGGCCTTCTTCAATTTGCATATGGCTGGTATAGAGCGCTGCGAAATCTTCCACATCTGCGGCGGATAAATCCGTACCTGTGCCGTCTTCAATCGCCTGTAATTGTTTTCCCAGTACTTGCCATTGTTGCGCCATCTGCTGATGCTGTTGCAGTATTTCTGCGTGTAATTGCGCAAACAATTCGGCGTCTGTGCCTGTGACCGTTGCTTTTAATTCAGGCAGTAAATCAATTTCCTCATCCTCATGATGCAGGGGCGCGGCTTTATTGAAATAACGTAAGACCGCTTTTGCTGCTTGCTGTGCATTCTCATCAATGCCGACATCGTTGAGATGGCTGACCAGTTTATCCATGGTCGCGAGTTGTTTGCGGATACGGTCGTGGCAGTGTTTGAGAACCGCGAGTGGCTGATCAAAGCCAGGCGCACTGTCAAATAAGCTGTTCATGCAGACTCCTTCTGGAGATGTTGATCATCATTATGCAGTACCCATTGTAGACCTGCTTGCGACACATCAATCACGGTCTTGTAAAATGGCGCCTGAATTTACAATTTCTCTCATTATGCAACAAGATTCTGATATTGATTTTGATCGTCGTTTTGGTGGTATTGCACGGTTGTATGGCAGTGCTGCATTGACACGTTTTACGGACTCGCACGTCTGCGTGATTGGCGTCGGTGGTGTCGGTTCCTGGGTTGTCGAGGCGCTGGCGCGCAGCGCGATCGGCCGCATTACGCTGATTGATCTTGATAATGTTGCCGAATCGAATATCAATCGTCAGATTCAGGCGACCAGTGAAACGCTGGGAAAAGCCAAGGTCACGGCACTGGCGGAGCGGATAGCCTTGATCAATCCGTTTTGCAAGGTGACCGAGGTTGAAGACTTCGTGACACCGGACAATCTCGACGCGATGCTGGGGCAGCAAGGTTTCGATTACGTGATTGATGCAATTGATAATGTGAAGGCAAAAACGGCGCTGATCGCTTATTGTCGTCAGCACACTATTCCCCTGATCACGATAGGCGCTGCAGGCGGGCAGACGGATCCGGGCAAGATAGAAATCCGCGATTTATCGCGTACCGAACAAGAACCTTTGCTGGCGCTGGTACGCAAACGCTTGCGGCAGAATCACGGTTTCCCGCGTGGAACGAAAAGTAAATTTGGTATCGATGCCGTGTTTTCTATGGAAGCACTGACGATGCCTGAAACCGCCGAGGCATGTGAGGTGGATGCTGTCGATACTGGAAATAACGGGAATAATGGAATCAGTGGTCTGAACTGTGCCGGCTTCGGGTCTTCCGTGGTGGTGACTGCATCGTTCGGCCTGATGGCGGCTGCACATGTTCTGCGTCAATTGGCGAAGCCATTAAATTAAGTTAAAAGCCGCGTGCTTCGGCGTAAATCAAGTAAAATTAGTTCCTTATGGAAATATTTTGGCGCAATGGTTTTGTGCAGTGCATACACTATTGCGTTTGAAGCTTCTCCGAATTTGATCTCACCAGAACGCAGGCAGAGTAAAGTTTCTGCGTTTTTCGCTTAAATTTTTCAAAGGAGCAGAACAATGAGCGTTGCTGAACTTGCCGGAACAAAAGCAGATACGGAGGATAGTCTGGCACAGCAGAAAGATCAGGAATTTCTTGCTTTTCGTCTGGGCTCAGAAGAATATGGCATTCCCATTTTGCTGACCCAGGAAATTCGTAACTTCGAGCCGCTGACGCGGATTGCGAATGCGCCGGAGTATCTGAAAGGCGTGATGAATTTACGTGGCGTGATTGTCCCGGTGATTGATATGCGCCTGCGTTTCGCGACCGGAGAGGCGACGTTTGATGCCTCGACAGTGGTGATCGTTCTTAACATCGACGGGCATGTCATAGGTATGATCGTTGACAGCGTGTCTGATGTTGTGACACTGCCTGCTGCTGCGATTAAACCTCCGCCAGATATGGGAACGACCTTTTCCTCAGATTATCTGGTTGGCCTGGGTGACATTGATGACCGTATGATTATTTTGCTGGATATTGAAAAACTGATGTCTGGTCCTGAGCTGGGTCTGATTACGCACTAGTCAATCCGTCTTTACCTGAATATAAAAGCCCTGATCTGCGTGTAGCAGGCAGGGCTTTTTTTTACATGCTGTCCGTACGTGAGCCTGAAGGCAGAATTGCAATACGGAAGCTCAGTCTATCTTGAAATTAAACTCGGTGACCGTTGTTTGTGCTCTGGTGATCGGAGCATATTTCCACTGCATCACCGTAGCAATCACTTCTTTATCAAAATACCTTGGCGGACGTGCTTTCAAAATTTCGACCTGTGATACTTTGCCATCCGGTTCGATATGAATTTTGGCGCTGACCACACCTTCCGTCACGCCGGCCCGCGCAGCAGTTGCAGGATATTTGGGCTGAATACTATTGAGCAGTCTTAAAGCAATACGTTCAGGTTCTGCTGCCTTCTGTGCTGCCGGTGCCGGCGCTGCTGCGACTACCGGGGCGGCTTCCGCCGGTTTCGTCACGACAGGTGCGGGAGCGGGGGCGGGAGCAGGTGCTGAGGCTGCCGCCAGAACTTCCCGCGCAACGGGCGCTGGTTTGGCTGGCGTTTTACTCTCCGGAGCGCGTTTTGCTTCCAGTGCCTGTTTTTCTTTTTCTCTGGCTTCTTTCAGCAGTTTTTCTTCCTGAGCGATTTGCGCAGCTGTTTTAGTCGATGCCTGATCCATCCATTTGGTCACATCTGCGACATGACCATGATTAACGGGATTTTTGACCAGCCCCGTAGGCATCTCACCAGAAGACGCAGATGTGCTGGATTCCTTTGCCGGTTCTTCCGGTGGTGGCGTTTTCGAGCACGCGGTGATCAGTATTCCTGTACAAAGAATGGCGTATGCAGACGTGTGACGTTTATGTGCTCGCTGTTGAACTACCTTATTCATATTTCTCCCTATACAAATCGGTTGCTGCATCAATATCTTTTAATCTTGTGTGCCGGTATTTCCCGTTTTTTTTAGTTTTCACAAAACCGCATTCTGGTCAGAAGGAAATAAATTGTATAAAAGATATATTGCTATCCTGACACGGAACAATTTTACTGGCAATGTTTTTTGTGATGACTATTTTCAATGCGGATTCTGTTTTGAAAAAAATAACAGCAGGAATTGTGCCAGTGCCCGCAGTTAAATAAATCGGGCTGTTTTCAGACAGGAACAGGATATCGACGGCTGGAGGCAGCGAGAGTGTGCAGACACGATGCACCGCTTCAGTGCTGTATTGTTGCGATGATGTGCTGTCGATGAACGTAATGCCTCTCTTGCGCTTGGCTGTGGCGGCACAAGAGAGGAATGGTGAGGCGGGTATCAGGATTTACCGAACACTTCGTTAAGTTGCTGAGTGACGCGGATAAAGGTGGTGCGTTTGGTCAGCTCTTTGAGTTTATGCGCGCCGACATAGGTGCAGGCAGAGCGCACGCCGCCGAGAATATCCTGCAGACTGGCTTCCACTGGCCCACGGTAAGGGATCAGCACTTCTTTGCCTTCTGAGGCGCGGTATTTGGCCACGCCACCTGCATACTTATCCATCGCAGCACGACTGCTCATACCGTAGAAACGTTTAAACTGCTGACCGTCCCGCTCGACCAGATCGCCGCTGCATTCATCGTGACCCGCCAGCATGCCGCCCAGCATGATGAAATCGGCACCGCCACCGAATGCTTTTGCCAAATCGCCGGGAACAACGCAGCCGCCGTCGGCGCAAATTTGCCCGCCAAGGCCATGTGCGGCATCGGCACATTCGATAATCGCCGATAGTTGCGGATAACCAACACCTGTCATTTTGCGGGTGGTGCAGACTGAGCCCGGGCCTATGCCCACTTTGACAATATCAGCGCCGGCAAGGATCAATTCTTCGGTGATGTCTCCGGTGACGACATTGCCCGCCATGATGGTCAGATGAGGATAGGTAGAGCGGACCTTTTTGACGAAGTTGATGAAACCTTCGGTATAGCCATTCGCCACATCGATGCAGACGTATTCAATCGCATTTTTTGCGCGTGCCATGACAGCTGAAAATTTTTCAAAGTCAGCTTGTGTAATACCCATCGAATAAAACGCGGTCGATTTTTTTTCCAGCGTCGAGAAATATCTGACCAGTGTGTCTTCGTCGTAGTGCTTGTGCAAGGCGACGGATAACTGATGGCCTTCCAGAGCACGCGCCATTTCAATGGTGCCGGTGGAATCCATGTTGGCAGCGATAATCGGAATACCGTTGTAGGTTTTGCCGGAATGGTGGAAGACGAATTCCCGGTTTAAATCAACCTGGGCGCGGGAGGTAAGGGTAGAGCGCTTGGGACGGATCAACACGTCTTTAAAATCAAGTCTCAGTGTTTCTTCAATATGCATGACGACTCCGTAATGCGTCTGGCGGACGCGGGAAGGGATAGCTTGTGCGATGTATTAAACGAACCGTAGCAAGCCGTTGAGCCGTAGTTAAGTATAGTCCTAAAAAAATGCCGCCTCGGAATTGAATTTCAAATGAGGAATATCACGACTGGCGTATACGCAGGATTATGATCGTGCAGCAAAGGTTCACCGTGTTTGCAAGGCTTAATAAAAATGCGGCTTAGCAAACAAAATGCCTCGCTAAGCCGCATCATTACTCAGACTAAGTATGATCTGTCTAGTGACAGCTTCCTTTGCCCTTATCACTGAAGTTACTGCCTGGAACAGGTAGAAATTCCCACTCATAGGCTTTTTCCTGCAGCGTCAGTTTCAACACGCCGTGAGTATTATTGTCGCGGATTTCGGTCGCTGCTTTCGGCAGAAACATCGGTGTCAGTTTCGCTCCACCGGTGCCGACGACGAAACTGCGGATACCATTCTGATCATCCCTGTCGCCATTACCGTCGAGGGGAGCAAAGCGTTCGTAATCATGATCGTGAGATGTCAGCACGATATCTGCTTTGGCTTCTGCCAGAATTTTCCAGATACTCTGCATGTGTTTGTTATTGCCGTGTCCGCCAGAGCTGTAGGCCGGGTGATGCCAGAACGCCAGTGTGCACATTTGTTTGCTATGGCTGAGTTCTTCTTTCAGCCAGCTGACCTGTTTCTCCATCTGCACCGCATCGATATTACTGTTGAGCGAAAGTATGCGCCATGCACCTATTTGCTTCGTATAGTAGCCGCGCCGGTCGGGACCAGCGATCTCGCCGAAATAATTGTAATAGCCCAGTGCTTTCGGCATGCCGTAATCATGATTACCGGGCGAAGGGAGTGTGCGCTCTTTAAAGCGTCCCCAGGTCGGATCATAGCAATCGCTGAATTCTTCAGGCTTACCGACGGGATAGGTATTGTCGCCGAGCGTGATCACGATGGCATTACTGTCCTTTTCTAATGCGTTGGCGATCATGTCTGAGGTGCGTGCCGCGACAGATTCAGCAGCCGGTTTTTTCCGGCAATCGGCAATATCGCCAGCGGCGTACACGGTGATCGTGGGACTGACAGATTTTTTCTGATTTCCTTTTTTTGTCACTGCTTCCGGGTGAGCAGCCAGAGCAAGAGCAGATGAAATCAGAACAGGTAACAACAGAGAGAAGCGTAAACGCATAAGTATTTCCGGACAACAAAAGGAAGTAACAAAGGTGCGTATTTTACCTGCTCAGCAGTGTGGACTGTGATGCTTTTCCCAAGCATGTGCCTGACGCTTGGCTGATACAAAACGCCCCGTCGCCGGAATGCCGGGTACGGGGCGTTGAATAAGACAGTCAGTTATTCGCTGACAGCCAGAGTTACCACATCAATCAGATCTTGCCACTGACAGTCACGAACAGCTGACGTGGTGCGCCGGTCAGTAAAGTCTGTGCGGTGCCAGTCGGATCAAAGGTCTGGAAACCGTTGGAACCGATGGTGCTGAAGTATTGTTTGTTGAGCAGATTTTCAACGTTCAGCTGGATGGAGAAATCCTTAATGCCACCCAGATTTTTCTGCTTATAGCCAGTCGACAGATTCATGACCCAGTAAGCAGGAACGCTGGCATCGTTGCTGTAGGTGTAGAAACGCTTGTCCGTATATTTTCCACCGACGCGGCCAAACCATTGTGGCGTTTCATAAGAAAGTTCAGTTTTGAACATCAGCTTCGGTGAATCGACAACCTGTTTTCCAGCGATATCGACCAGCGTTTTGCCATCCATATAGTTGGATTTATATTGCGCATCGTTATATGTCAGCGAGTTGAACAGAGACCAGTCTTTGGCCAGTGTCCACATCGCTGCAGCTTCGATACCTTTGGTTTCGACTTTACCAACGTTGACAAATGTACTAGGGCAACCAACGATACCGGCGCAGGTAGCGACTGCCATCAGACGGTCATCGAAACGTGTGAAATAGGCGGCGACGGAACCGACCAGACTATCAGTTTTGAAGCGATAGCCGGCATCAATCGTTTTCGATGTTTCTGGCTTGATCGAACCAGCGCTCAGATTAAATGCTGTCTGTGTCTGTGAAAACGGACCGCTGACACCTGGCTGGTACGCGCGCATGTTTTCCGAATAACTCAGGAACAGTTCATCGGATTTCGTCAGCGCGTAATTCAGACCCAATTGCGGCAGGAAATTTTTAGAGGCGGTCAGATCACCGGCAGCACGGGTACCGACCACGTTGACGGCATTGATTTTGACGTTCGGAGATTTGAAGCCGACATTCAGTTTCAATTTATCCGCCATCAGGGAAATCGTATCCTGAGCGTAGAACTGAGTGGTGGTGGTCGTGAAATTTTGTTTGAAGCCCGTCGAGGTCGGATTGGTCAGGAACTCGTTGGTATCCTGTCCGCCAGTGACGTTGTAGAAATTACGGGTCAGCGTATGCAGACTGCTTTCTGCCCAGAAACCCGCATTGAATGTATGCTGGCCAAGTTCGGCTGTCAGGTCGGCAATCACACCATTACGACTGATCGAATATTCTGTGGTACGGATGGAAATCGGCAAGCCATTTGTTGAAGGTGTGTAAGGTGTGTACCAGTGACCCTGACCTTCATTACTGTGATGGTAAGCGGTTGTTTTCAGATAGACGTCATCACCAAAACGGTTGTCCAGTGTCGCGCCGAGCAGACTGTCTTTACGCAGACCACTGCCCTGATAGTAGGCGTCATCGAGGCTGTTAACTTTGCCGCTGTAGACACCTTTGGCTGCATTGATGGCACGCTGCCAGTCTGGAGCATAGTTATCCCAGTCGTAACCCAGACGGTTTGCCATTTCTATCGACAAATCCTGATAATCGACTTCTTTACGGTCGGAGTAATTAAAGAAAGCAGTCAGCTTGCTGTTACCCAGTTTTTGCACCAGCTTGGAGTTGAATATGTCCTGATCCTGAGCGCCAGCGCCTTTCCATTTTTCTGCACGCTGACGTGTCACACTCAGATAAGCCTTGGTACCGGAAGAAAGCAAGCCGGTATCAACGCGCGCGAAGGTACGATAAGTTTTATCGCTGCCAATTGTTTGTGCGCCACTGAGGCCGAATTCATCGGTCGGTGCAGATGAGAAGAATTGCACTGTACCGCCCAGATTGCTGGTCGATGCCGTACCGACCGCGCCAGCACCCTGAGACAGAGTCACGCGACCAATGTTTTCAGATGAAATTGCACGGCTGATATGCAGACCGTTGTTGTTGCCGTAGCTCATGTCGCCGAGCGGTACATTGTCCAGCGTGAAGCCCATTTGACTCTGGTTGAAACCACGTGCGCTGAAGCGGGTTGACCACTCATAGGCACCGAACGGATCTGCAGATTGGAAGCTGACGCCAGGCAGTTTGTCGAGAACTTTCAGTGGGCTTGTGCCTGGTAACGCGAGTGCCAGATCTTTTTTGGACACGTCCTGAACCTGACGTGTATTGCCCTGGCCGAAGATGACGACATTGACAATGTCGGCCGGGGCCTCGTCCGCAAATACGGGAGTGGCAAAAGCCTGGAGCAAAATCAGATACAGCGGGGAACGACGAAGTTTGGGTGCCATGTTAGGGTTCCTGAGTCGATGATAAATAAGAGTGAGAAATTGTTGTGTGCCTTCAGGCGACTCTGCAGTACGGGTATGAATTGATCTGATGGCGTATCTGCAGAAGCGCGGAAGCAAAGTGCTTTTAATGCGATGAAAAGCAGAAGATTCCAGACGTCAACGCGGCAAAGTGTAGTCAGCCAATATGACAGGAAAGTGAATTAAGACTGGATGAAATACTCGCTACATTTCTGCAACAGAATGATGAATGTGGTCATCATGGCGACATATTTGCGGCGAGTTTTTACAAGGTGAGCACGACATATCCGCGCATGGTGACGAGCGTCAATGATCTGCGCTTTCGTAAAAAAAGCAGGCATACAGCAATTGCCGTCTGCCTGCTTTTGTCATCAGATACTGATGCGGATGGTATGTGTGCTTAAGGCTGTTGTTTGAAATCAAATAAGCCCATCAGGTCGCCCAATGCCGGGCGATTCAGAGGTACATACGGATTTTTCTTATCAATAACAGGGTTAGGCAGATTGTCGCGACTGCGCTTCGACAGTGGAGCCAGCTTCCAGTTACGCTGTATGAATTTCAGGATCGATGCGTGATCGTAATAAGTATGATCGACATGCCCTTTTTTCGCATAAGGTGATACGGCAAGCATAGGGATGCGCGTGCCGTCGCCGAAGAAATCGATAAACTGTACATAGCCGGAATCATAATAGCCACCGCCTTCATCGAAAGTAATCAGGATAGCCGTTTTTTTCCAGAGTTCGGGATTCGCTTTGACGCGGGCGATCACATCTGCCGCGAGTTCATCAAAACTGGATTCGACCGCATAACCCGGATGGCCTGAAATACTGTCGTACGGCGCGATATAAGAAACAGCAGGGAAAGATTTTTCATCTTTTTTCACATCAATATAAAACTGATGCAGATCCTGCAATTTGTGCTTATCAGGTCCGGTCATTGTGGATATAAAGAATGACGGCGTGTCGCACATGGCGCAATATTCTTTATCGACTTTTTTACCGTCATTGCGGCCACCGCTGTACCACTTCCATGAAATGCCGGCAGCTGTCAGCGCATCACCAATATGGGGAATAGTTTGTGGCGGCAGCAGGAACTTATCTGCACCTAATGCCAATGGCTCACCCAACGGCGAATAAGCCGGATCCATGTTATTCACCATGTAGTAAGTGTCAGGTGCGCAGTTACCCTGATTGAAGGCAGGATACGGGAGCTTTTTCAGGAATGCATGTATGCCTGCCGCACCGGGTTGAGACAGATCGGCACACTGAATATAAGTGCCGCCACGGTAGCCGTCTTCGGTGTACCAGTTATTGGTGCCAGGTTGTGGATCAGGATTTTCTATCATCTTGACAGGAGGCACTGCCGGCTTGCCCTGATCGGTATAGAAGGTCACATCGCCGGTCGCAAGGGCCAGATAGTTGGCGGTGGTACCACCCATGACAGGTTGATGATAATTGTCGGCAATCGCATAGTTGTCGGCCAGCTTTTTGAATATTGGTGCATCGCCGGCAGACATGTTGTAAAAACCCATCGCAATGCCACCCTGATAGGTGCGGCCGGGGGCGAACGGCGCTGGTACGTTACTTGGACCGACACCCGTCATTTCCGCAACCCAGACAAACAGGTCATTATTCCCGCCGTTAATCTGTTGCCACATCTGGAAAAAGCGGTGTACCGGATCACCGGTATGCGCCCCGTAGCTGACATGTTTGGTAATCTGATATGGCCCGTTCGGCATGTCTGCCGGAAAACGTGCATCCGGTACATCATGACGCTGACCAAAGGCGCCCGCAGCATAAGGCTGGGGCAGAGTGGCGTAAGAATTTTTGACCTCTGGCGTCGGTGTGTAGGCGGTAAAATTTTCTGCTGTTTTTTGTGCTGCCAGGTGATAGTTAGGTCCTGGTGTGCCATCGGCTTTGACGATACCTTTTGACCAGAGATTCGAGATCGTCTGCTTCTTTTTTGGCTGATATACGCCGTACAGATTGTCAAACGTGCGGTTTTCACCGACCAATACAATCACGTGCTCAATCGGCGTGGTGGTTTGGGCATAGCCGTTGTGGGCGTACAAAGCGCTGAGTATAAGCGCTGACAGGGGAAATTTTTTCATCATGGGTCAGCAAAAGTTGAATGAGGAACAGACATCGAGGCGTCCTCCCGGCTGGCTGAACAATTTTTTTGCCAGATTCTCCTCCCATGTTCAGAATCGATGTCCGTCGCGAAAGAGATATGTGGAGGGGGCAGTGCCGGAGTGCGATGCTAGCAGCGACAGATGACCCCGATGTGACAAGTATGTGTAGTGTCATCAGCGTTGCTGAACCTACCGTGCAATGCAAAACAGGAAGTGCGTTGCGCACTTCCTGTTTTTAATTCATCAATGCTGAAAGTTGCAGATGATCGCGGCCTTACAGGCGGGTATAACGCAGCCGCAGCGCATTGCTGATCACCGAGACTGAACTGAGGCTCATCGCTGCGCTGGCGATCATCGGGCTTAACAGGATGCCAAACCACGGGAACAGCACACCGGCAGCAACCGGCACGCCGATGAAATTATAGGCAAACGCAAAAAACAGATTCTGACGAATATTGCGCATGACATTCCGACTCAGCGTGCGGGCTTTGGCAATGCCGCGCAGATCTCCTTTGACCAGTACCACATGCGCACTGTGCATCGCGACATCGGTGCCGGTACCCATGGCAATACCGACATTCGCCTGTGCCAGTGCCGGTGCATCGTTGATGCCGTCACCTGCCATCGCGACTATGCATCCCTGTTGCTGCAATTGCTGAATGAAACGGAATTTATCTTCCGGCAGCACGTCTGCATGCACCTCGTTTAATCCCAGCTGTGTTGCAACCGCCTGCGCTGTCTGAGCATTGTCGCCAGTCAGTACAATCACGCGGATTCCTTGTTGCTGTAACTGCTGCACGGCTTGCAGGCTGCTGGCTTTGATGCTGTCGGCAACGCTGATCAGCGCTGCGGCCTTCGCGTTGACCGCCATCACCATGACCGTATGACCTCGCTGCTGTAATTCATTGATGCGAGAGCTGAACTCCTGCTGGCCGATATGGTTTTCTTCCAGCAGCGCAGGTTTGCCGAGCAAGATCTGCTGTCCGTTGCACGTTGCCTGCACACCTTTGCCGCTGATGGCTTTAAAGTCGCTGATGCTGGCTGCGGTGATATTTTTTTTTCGGATAAAATCCGCCACTGCCTGCGCCAGAGGATGTTCACTTTGCTGTTCTGTCGCCAGTGCGATTGCTAATAATTCCTTTTCATTCGCGCCATCTGCGACGATGAATTCCTGCAGCGTTGGCTTGCCTTCGGTGAGGGTGCCGGTTTTATCGATGACCAGCGTGTCGATTTTTTCCAGGCGCTCAAGTGCTTCGGCATCTTTGATCAGTATGCCTTCCACCGCACCACGTCCGATACCGACAGTCACTGAAATCGGCGTTGCCAGACCCAGAGCGCAAGGGCAGGCAATGATCAGCACGGACACGGCGGCCATCAGGCCATTTGCGAGTGCCGGTGCCGGCCCAAATAGCGCCCACAATATAAATGCCAGTATTGCCGCCGCGATCACGGCAGGCACAAACCAGCCCGCGACTTTATCGGCGAGCTTTTGTATTGGTGCGCGGGAACGACCTGCTTGATTCACCATATCGATGATCTTGGCGATCAGGGTATCTCTGCCGATTTTTTCGGCCCGCAGGCTGAAGCTGCCTTGCTGATTGATGGTACCGGCGCTGAGTTTATCTCCGGCCTGTTTGCCAACCGGAATCGGTTCGCCGGTAATCATCGACTCATCCACATGCGAATGTCCATCGACCAGCAACCCGTCAACCGGAATGTGCGCACCGGGTTTGACGCGCAGCAGATCACCGACCTGAACTTTGTCGAGTGGAATTTCAGCTTCGTTGCCATCGGCGGCAATGCGTATCGCCGTCGCAGGAGTCAGTGCCAGCAAAGATTTGATGGCCTGATTTGTCTGTGAGCGTGCGCGCAACTCCAGCACCTGGCCCAGAATAACGAGACAGATAATGACGGCGGCGGCTTCAAAATACAGTGGTGCCATGCCATCCATCTTGAATGCATCTGGCAAAGCCTGCGGAAACAGCAACGCAAACAGACTGAACAGATACGCCGCCGCAGTGCCGACGCCGATCAGGCTGAACATATTCAGATTGCCACTTTTGAAGGAGGCGATGGCGCGTTCAAAAAACGGTCGCCCCAGCCATGCCACAACGGGTGTTGCTAATGCAAACTGCAGCCAGTCGAATATACGCATTCCCAGTAAATCATGGAAAGAAATACCGGGCAGCATGTCGCCCATCGTCAGCAGTAACAAGGGCAGGCTGAGTGCGATACTGATTTTCAGGCGTCTGCTCATATCCTGAAGTTCGCTGTTGTCTTCCTCAATGATCGCTTCTTTCGGTTCCAGTGCCATACCGCAGATAGGGCAGATACCAGGGCCGATTTGCTCAATTTCCGGGTCCATAGGACACATGTAAATCGCATCTTTGGCGACCGGTTTGGCTGCTGGCGCCAGCTCGGGATTTAAATATGTCTGCGGATTTTTACTGAATTTCTGTTTGCACGAGTCGCAGCAGAAATAATAGGTCTGACCAGCGTGCACAAACTGATGCTGGCTATTCTCATTCACCGTCATGCCGCAGACCGGATCTTTATGCGCACCTTGCGGGTCGTGTTGCATGCTTTGCGGAGCAGCGTGGCTGCCGCCGCAACAAGAATTTCCACCTGCCTGCTTGATCCGGCTGACTTCACGTACTACCGGGTCAGACATAGCAGCAGTGGACATAGTTGCAGGCGCAGATGCGGACACCGCTGCAGATGCACCCGGGACGCTGCCCATACCGATCACACGTTTGGCTTTGACATAGTTTTCAGGTGCCGCGTTGAATTTGCTCACGCATGACTGGCTGCAGAAATAGTAGGCAACACCCTGAAAGCGCGCCGTTTTTTCAGTATTTTTTGCTACCTGCATGCCGCACACAGGATCTATGTATTTTTTTTCTTCAGGCGCAGATGGGGTCGTAGATTCAGAGGCAGATTGTCCGCAGCAATTGCCGCTATGTTGATGCTGGTCTGTCATGACTATTCTCCTTAATCGACTATCCGCTGTATCATAGACTCCGTACCTGAGAACAGAGTCAAGGACTTTTTATTTATGTCTGCTTCAGATCAATACACCATAGGACAACTCGCAAAAGCTGCTGGCGTGGGAGTTGAAACTATACGCTACTACCAGCGCCGCGGCTTGCTGGCAGTTCCCGATGTGAGCAGCGGATTTCGTACTTATCCGTTTGCCGATGCCGAGCGCATCCGCTTTATTAAGCGGGCGCAGGAACTGGGGTTTTCGCTTGAAGAAATTTCGCATTTACTGATGCTGGAAGACAGTAACGACAAACCGGCGATACGCGATATTGCCCGTGAGCGCCTTGATCAGGTACGCGCCAAACTGGCGGACTTAAAAAAAATGGAAACCATGCTGGCACAACTGATTGATGCCTGCGCATCGGCGCCGCAGCAGGCACAATGCCCGATTATCAAGGCTTTAGGTCATTCCAGCGATTGTCATCAAACTTCAGGTACAGAATCCGCCTGAACGTCCGCACAGTGTCCGGACATCGTTTTTTATTGTCCGGACTATCACAATTATTCAGATTGATTCATATAAATCTGAATAAAATCAAATACTTGCAATTTCATATTTTGTGGCACGCTTTCTGCAATACCTCAGTCAACACAGAGGAGGAAGGTGATCATGAGACATATAGCAAAGACAGATGCGAGACTGCAACGCTGGCTTTGGTTGTGCTGCAGAGCGACAGAACTGATGTGTGCGACCGCTTTATTATTGTTATCGCTGTTGCTGCTGACCCCCGATCAGCGTGAAAGCATCAGCCGCATTGAATTCAAAAATAGTCGTGCTGCACCAGCATTGGCAGACGCCTGCCGTGGTTGCGGTGTGCAAGCAGAACTCTCTCTGGATCGTTTTCAATTTCAAATCCGTGTGCAACCCTGGGCCGGTCTGACATTGGATTACCGCACCAGCGGCCGCTGGTCATTCGGCCCGCTGGACTGGGGCAGAACGCTGACCGGCTGGCCTGTGCCGGACAAACAATGGACAGTCGCCGGACACTTTCCGGACACTCGCCGTTTCCCCGTTTCGTGCAAGCATTTGCTGCTTTCAACTGCCGATAGCAGCAACATGCCGGAACGCCGAAGATTAGGCTGATATCGATGTCTTTTTAGGGTAACTGATTCAGTTTTCATTTGCTAAAAATATACTAACTATGTCTATCCGCGACACCTCACTGCAAGATACGCCGATCGCCGCCGTACCGTTCTGGCGGCAGTCTAAATGGGTTTGGCGCATTCTCGCCGGACTTTTGCTGTTCATCGCCGCCGTTTATGCATTAATACTGTGGACAGGGAGCAGCCGTTCTGTGTCTATGTCCAGACTGAGCGTCGCGACGGTGGGCAAAGGAACGCTGGTGCGTGACGCTGCGGTCAACGGCAGGCTGGTCGCTGCTAATAGTCCGAGCCTGTATTCCAGCACCGCCAGTACCGTCAGTTTTTTGGTCAAAGCCGGAGATAAAGTTAAAAAAGGCGACGTCGTTGCTGAGCTGGATTCACCTGACCTGGTGTCAGAGCTGAAGCGCGAACAAGCCTTGCTTGAACAATTAGAAGCGGAAATTGCCAGACAAAAAATTCTGGCACGTAAGCAAAAAATGCTGGCAGTACGCGATGCTGAGCAGGCTGAAATTGAACGCGTCTCAGCTGAGCGTGCATATCAGCGTATCGAAAAAGCCGGCGTCAGCGGCGTGGTGCAGAAAAATGAATTCCTGCGCGTACAGGATGCCTTACAGAGCGCTGAGATCCGCGCCCGCCATGCATTGCAGGCGAGTTCACTGGAAAGCGAGGATGTTGATCTCGGATTGAAATCAAAACTGGCGCAATTACAGCAACAACGTCTGCTCAAAGATAATCTACAAAGAAGGGTCGATGAGCTGCGTCTGCGTGCGCCGGTAGATGGTGTCGTTGGCACGCTGGCAGTGGCGAACCGCACAGTGGTTGCACCGAATACGGCACTGATGACACTGGTCGATTTATCGCAACTGGAAGTCGAGCTGGAAATTCCGGAGAGTTATGTTGCCGAGCTGGGATTGGGAATGGCCGTGGATCTGGATATTAATGGCGTCAAGGCACGCGGTATTCTGTCGGCGATGTCGCCGGAAGTGGTCAGAAATCAGGTGCTGGCACGGGTTCGTTTTGATGGAAACGTACCAGCCGGATTGCGGCAGAGTCAGCGTGTGTCAGCGCGTATGCTGATCGAGGAAAAACCGGATGTGCTGATGGTGCAGCGCGGCCCTTTTGTCGAGAGTGACGGCGGACATTTCGCTTATCTGCTGCGCGACGGGATCGCTGTACGGACACCGATCGTTCTTGGCGCAACAAGTTTACATGCTGTTGAAATCAGAAGTGGATTAAAAGCCGGAGACAAAATCTTCATTTCCGGGACGGAGCTGTTCGAAAAAGGCGAACGGATCACCATCAATCAATAGGAGTTTGTGATGTTAAGAATGCAGAAATTAAATAAAGTCTATCGCACACACTTAATCGAAACCCATGCATTGCGGGGATTTGAAATTCATGTCAGAGAAGGTGAGTTTGTGACGGTGACCGGGCCTTCCGGCTCAGGCAAAACAACCTTCCTCAATATTGCCGGTTTGCTCGAAGAATTCAGTGATGGTGATTATTTTCTAGATGGTGTGAATGTTAAAGGACTTGATGACAATGCACGCACGCGTTTGCGGAATGAAAAGCTGGGATTTATTTTTCAGGGATTTAATCTGATTCCTGACCTGAATTTGTTTGATAACGTTGACGTTCCACTGCGTTATCGTGGCTTGCCTGCGAAAGAGCGCAAGGAGCGGATTGAAGATGCGCTGGCGCAGGTGGGGCTGGCGGCGCGCATGAAGCATTATCCTGCTGAATTGTCCGGCGGCCAGCAACAGCGGGTTGCGATCGCCCGTGCGCTGGCAGGTTCGCCCCGGCTTTTACTGGCAGATGAACCTACCGGGAATCTCGATACCCAGATGGCGCGCAGCGTCATGGAATTGCTGGAAGAAATCAATGCACGTGGCACGACTATTTTAATGGTGACACACGATCCTGAACTGGCGATCCGCGCTCAGCGCAATGTGCATATTATTGACGGCCAGGTCTCGGATCTGGTGCGGCCGACACCGTCGCTGGCGGTAACCTCATTGCAATACGCCTGAACGGGAGCACCTATGTTTTCTTACTACTCATGGCTGGGCTTCCGCAGCTTACGCAGAAATCCGTGGCTGACGGGACTGATGATATTAATTTTATCGGTCGGCGTGGCTGCCAGTGTATCCACGCTGACAATACTGCATATGATGTCTGCAGACCCGATACCCGAAAAGAGTGACAGATTATTCAGTCCTATTCTTGATAACGCACCGGCCAGCGGTTACCACCCCGGAGAGCGCTATGGTGACGAGCAGATGAGTTATCGTGATGTGCATGCTTTACTCAATAGCGATATTGGAAAATATCGCGCAGGTTTATACGGTATCTCCGCTCTGATAGAAATGCCGCGCAAAGATCTGGGGGTGTTAGAGGTCGAGGGAATGGCGGCGTCGCGTGATTTTTTTCCCATGATGCAGGTACCGATGCTGTATGGCGAACGCTGGTCAGTGGCGGATGACAAAAATGGTGCTGATGTGGTTGTTCTGAGCCGGAAAACATCGGAAAAAATGTTCGGCGCAGAAAATCCCGTCGGCCGCACAGCGACCATGTGGGGGCGGAGTTATCTGATCGCCGGTGTGATGGATAACTGGCGTCCACTTCCGCGTTTTTACCGGTTCAACGGGCGTAATAGTGCATTTGGTAACGAAGAAGGTTTCATTGTCCCGTTTTACAGTGCGATGCGTAATCAGACGCCGCATTCGGGTGGCATGAGTTGTTCAAGCAAGCGTGAGCCGGGCTGGCAGGCGTTACTGGACTCAGAATGTACCTGGCTGACTTTCTGGGTTGAGATGAACAAGGCCTCGGAACGGCCGCAACTGGCAGCATTTCTGGATGCCTATGTCAGTGAGCAGCAGAAACTGGGACGTTTCCCACGGCACGCGCCGAATCTTTTATTCGACGTACGCGGCTGGTTGCAGGAAATGAAAGTCGTGGGGGATGATGAAAAAATGTCGGTGTGGCTGGCCTTCGGATTTCTGATGCTTTGCCTGGTCAATACGATAGGACTGTTGCTGGCTAAATTTTCTGCGCGTGCGGCAGAAATCGGTGTGCGACGTGCGCTGGGTGCGACACGCCGGCAGATATTTTTACAGGTGCTGATAGAAACCGGCGTGGTCGGATTGGTTGGCGCAATCAGCGGCATTTTGTTATCGGTGTTGTTTCTGAAACTGATCAGCTTGCAGGCCGGTTACCTGAAAACGGTTGCCCGCATGGATTGGGAAATGCTGTTGCTGACTGTGGCCATGTCCGTACTTGCGGCATTACTTGCAGGGCTGTTGCCGACCTGGCGTGCGTGCCAGATTACACCTGCTATCCAGTTGAAATCTCAGTGAGGATCTATGACACAGCTGTTTCCATTGAAGCCAGTCTTACTGGCGATGCTGAAAAATAAAACGGGGCCGTTGCTGGTCGCGCTGCAAATTGCCCTGAGCCTGGCGATATTATCGAACGCCTTGTATCTGGTGAATCAGAGACTCAGCAGCTCTGCGCGTCCCAGTGGTATTGCGCAGGAAGAGCAGATATTAAGCGTGTTCGTACGCAATCAGAAATCAGGCGGGCATGAGCAGCAACTGGAGATGCAAAAACGGGAGGAGCAGCTTATGCGTTCCGTGCCTGGGGCGCAAAGCGTGGCAAGGGTCAATTCGATACCGATGTCGCAGTCCGGCTCCAACAACAGCTTTGCAGCGGATCGCAGGCAGTCTTCTCCGACCGGAAATGCAGCAATTTATATTTCGCCCGGTTCGCTGGTAAAGGTGTGGGGACTGCGCCTGATCGATGGCCGTGATTTTAAAGAGGACGAGTTTCAGGAGCTGGATCAGAATACGGCGAACAATTATCCGGAAGTGGCGATAATCACGAAAGCGATGGCACGCACCTTGTTTCCTGAAGCCAGCAGCTATGCAGGGAAGAATTTTTATTTCGGTACAGGGGATGGTGCGCTGCAGATGCGGATTATTGGCGTCGTCGATACGCTGCAATCTTCGGGCGCGCAGGAAGGATTATCCGGCGATATGTCTGTTTTGCTGCCGGTACGTCTGACTAATGATGCCTATTCGGGTTATGTCTTGCGGACTGCACCGGGGCAGCGTGAGCGTGTGCAGGCCGAGGTCGAAAAAACGCTGCGTGCGGCATCTTCAGAGCCGCTGAATATCGCGATACAGACGCTGACCACGATACGTGAAAACCGCTATCGCAATGAAAAAGGCTTGTCCTGGATGTTGCTCACCGTGTGCGGATTACTGATCGTGATTACTGCCAGCGGCATCGTCGGCATGTGCAGCCTGTGGGTGACACAACGCACCAAACAAGTCGGCATACGCCGCGCTTTAGGGGCGACACGACGGCATATTCTGATGCACTTCCTGACCGAAAATCTGCTGATTTCAGCACTGGGTGTTTTACTGGGCTGCGTGCTGGCGCTGGGTCTGAATCAGTTACTCGTGACCCAGTTTGATATGCGCAAATTACCGTTGTCTTATCTGCTGTGGTCCCCGCTGTTGTTCTGTCTGCTGGGTATTGCGGCGGCGCTGGCACCTGCGTGGCGGGCGGCCAGAATTGCACCGGCGACCGCCACCCGCAGCGTCTGATGAAATGGTTTGCGGCAGGGTGCCTGTTTATCTGATAATGCAGGCAACTCTGTTGCTTATTAATACAGACTCTTATTCGCACCCGGCTGCTTGCTATCCTTGATTAACCGGCGTGCGGCTTTTTGAAGCAAATTAAAAGTTAATACGGACATGCCTAAAGTCTTAATCATTGACGATAATCCCTCAGTCGCTCTGGCACTCGAAGTACTGTTGTCGCTGCACGAGATTGAGAGTGTGACTGCATCGACGCCCGACATGGGGCTGACATTACTGTCGCAGCAGGTGATTGATCTGGTGATACAGGACATGAATTTCAGTACCGATACAACTTCAGGCGAAGAGGGTATGGAACTGTTTCGTCAGATCCGGCAACGCTGCCCCGATATGCCGGTGATTTTGCTGACGGCATGGACACATCTGGATACTGCGATTGGTCTGATCAAAGCCGGGGCTGCGGATTACATGGGAAAACCCTGGAACGATCAGCGTCTGCTGACCGTGGTGCGTAACCTGATTGAACTCGGACAGGCCAATCGTGCCCTGCAACGTCGCCTGCAGCGCGAACGCCAGCGTAAGCAAGCGCTGGAAACACAATTCAATCTGTGCGGTCTGGTGTGGCAGGATAGCGCTACTGAAAAAGTACTGGAAATCGCGTGTCAGGTTGCGCGCTCTGACGCCTCAGTGATGATCACAGGGCCGAATGGTGCCGGCAAAGAACGCATCGCCGAAATTGTACAAAAAAATTCCGCTGTAAAAGACGGGCCATTTATCGTACTGAATTGCGGCGCGATTCCGGCTGAGTTGATTGAAGCTGAATTATTCGGTGCTGAGGCCGGTGCCTATACCGGTGCCGGAAAATCGCGCGAAGGTAAATTTGAAGCTGCCGATGGCGGGACTTTATTTCTGGATGAAATTGGCAATCTGCCACTGGCAGGACAGGTGAAGTTGTTGCGTGTACTGGAAACCGGACGTTTTCAGCGACTCGGATCGAACCGCGAAAAGCAGGTCAGGGTGCGCATCATCAGCGCGACCAACGCTGACCTTCCGGCCATGATACGGGCCGGACAATTCCGCGAAGATCTGTATTACCGCCTGAACGTGATACAACTGAATCTGCCAGCGCTGGCAGATCGCCCCGAAGATATCCTGCCTCTGGCACATGCGTTTCTCGATCAGGATAAGCAACTCGATGCAAATGCAAAGGCGGCATTACTGGCACATACCTGGCCGGGCAATGTCCGTGAATTGAAAAACCTGATGCACAGGGCGCAGTTACTCGCCCGCAGTGAGCACATTGGTGTTGGCGATCTTGGTCTGCCTGCGGTACCGGTAATGCGTCTGAGCAGTGATGCGGAGCCGGATAAGGCCGCAGTCGAAACGGCCTTGCTGCGGGCGCATGGTGTGATCGCGCAGGCCGCGTCGGCATTGGGTCTGAGCCGTCAGTCACTGTACAGACGTATGGACAGGTTCGGTATTGCCAGGCCTGGTCAGGAATGAGCATGCGACAAAGCAGACGTATTTCCCTGGTATGGCGATTCAGCTTGCTGGCGGGGGCGCTTACCTCCGTCAGCATACTCGGCAGCGTCTGGCTGATGCGCTTGCCTGATGCTTATCGTGCGATGGCGCTGATCGCATTCGCGCTGGTAATGATATTGCTGGCGGCGTGGCTGATGTATCGCCAGCTGGCGCCGATGCTCGCTTTGTTTCGCGCAGTGAACGGTACTGTTATTGGCTATCAGGACGGTGATTATTCTTTCAGTCTGCACTGGCCGTACAAAGATGAACTGGCTGAACTGGCCGAAATGCATAATGCACTGGGCAATACCTTACGGCTGCAAAGGCTGAATCTGGTGCAGCGTGAACTCTTGCTTGACACGATGGTGCAAAATACACCGGTGGCAATGTTGCTGGTGGCCGACAATAAAACCATCGTGTTCGCGAATATCGCTGCCCGTCAGCTGTTACATCACGGTCGTCAACTGGAAGGATTCAGTTTGCAGGAAATTTTGCTGGGGCTGTCCCCGGCAGTAAAGGAAGCGATAGAAAAAGGTGGAGATGGTTTTTTCACTGTGGCGGCGCGCAACAAACAGCAAGCTGCCGCTTCAACGACAGATGCTGCGGATATTGAAGGCACAGCGAAGGCAATGGCGAGTGAGCCTGATGATGAGGGCGACGAGGTCTATCATCTGGCGCGTCGCAGTTTCAGCCTGAACGGAAAATTGCATACCTTATTTTTATTGCGGCATCTGACGACAGAATTGCGTCGGCAGGAAGTACAGACCTGGAAGAAGGTGATACGTGTCATCAGTCACGAGCTGAATAATTCACTGGCACCGCTGACTTCGCTGGCGCATTCCGGCCAGGAATTACTCAGACGCGGAGATGCGACACGCCTGCCACTGATTCTGGAAACAATCGCAGACCGCAGCCGTCATCTGGAAAGTTTTATTCACGGTTACGCACGGTTTGCCAAACTGCCTGCACCCAGATACACGCTTGTTCGCTGGCAGGATTTACTGAGCACATTACAAGCGCAGATACCATTTCAGCTGCTTCTGGGCGAGCAGGACACCGTCTTGCTGGCAGAGGCGAGAATGGACCGTCCGCAGATGGAACAGGCCTTATTGAATTTACTGAAAAATGCCCGTGAATCCGGTGCCGGTGAAGATGGCGTCAGCTTGCAGGTGAGGGCGATTCATGATGGCTGGCGTCTGGATGTGACAGACAATGGCAGTGGCATGAGTGATACCGTGATGGCGAATGCACTGGTACCTTTTTATTCTACAAAGCGACACGGTACCGGGCTGGGGCTGGCGCTGACCAGGGAAATTATTGAGGCGCATGGCGGACGCATATTGTTGAGCAATCGTCAGGAAGGTGGTCTGCAAGTGACGCTGATCTTGCCTGCCTGAAGTGCAGAAAGGCCGCTGAAGTGTCTCAGATTAAACAGAAAAAGGCAGACCGCAGTCTGCCTTTTGAATAATTCGTCTCAGATATCTGTCAGCGCACGAACATCGCGATGACCTGACGGCGCAGAATTACATCGTCGGATAATCGGTATAACCTTTTTCTTCACCGCCGTAGAAAGTGCTGCGGTCAGGAGTGTTCAGTTCTGCGCCTGCCGCGAAGCGTTCAACCAGATCAGGGTTCGCAATATAAGGACGGCCGAATGCCACAGCATCTGCCAGACCGCTGCTGATAAGCGCATCGGCTTCCGCTGCGCTGTAGCCCCCGCAGCAAATCAGGGTTGCCGGGAAGGCTGCACGTAATTGTTCACGGAAGCTTTGCGTCAGTTCTGCGCCGCCGGCCCAGTCAGGTTCGGCAATATGCAGGTAAGCGATACCGCGGGCAGTAAATTCTTTGGCTAAATACAGTGCCATTGCTTCTGCTTCGGTGTCGGCGATACCGTGCGCTACAAAGTTAGGAGAAATACGCACACCAACGCGATCCGCACCCATTTCAGCGATGGCCGCATCCACTGCCTCCAGTGTCAGACGGGCGCGATTTTCCAGGCTGCCGCCGTAGGCATCTGTGCGCTGATTGCTATTGGTGGACATGAACTGCTGGAGCAGGTAACCATTCGCTGCATGCACTTCGACCAGATCAAAACCGGCGCGTTTGGCACGTTTGCTTGCCTGACGGTATTGATCGACGATACCCGGCATTTCTTCTGTGGTCAGCGCGCGCGGTACGGCTGTCTGGATATTGGCTGGTGTGCCATCCGGCTGGACAACGAAACACTGGCTGTTTGCTGCTTGCAGTGCAGAAGCCGATACCGGTGCCGCTCCGTTTTCCTGTAACAGGTTATGGGAGATACGGCCAACGTGCCACAGTTGCAGGGAAATCTTGCCGCCTTTTGCGTGAACTGCATCGACCACATTTTTCCAGCCTGCTTCTTGTGCATCGGTGTAAATGCCTGGCGTCCATGCATAACCCTGACCCTGACGAGAGATCTGGCTGGCTTCCGTCACGATCAGTCCGGCACTGGCGCGCTGCGCATAGTATTCGACATTCAATGCCCGCGGCACATCACCGGGTTGGCCGGCACGTGAACGTGTCAGCGGCGCCATGACGACGCGATTTTTCAGCGAAGCGCTACCTGCCTGCACAGGGGAGAGTAAATTTTTCAACATACGATTTCCTTTATGAATTAGACCGGTCGTCTAGTTTTTGCTTCAAAAAAATGGGCACATGCCCATGTTAACAATATCAATGTCTGCATTACCGGCTTGCAGGTAACAGTAGTTCTGTCTGTTTCAATGCCTGCACCAGCGGTTGCAGCTCATGATGAACTTTTGCCAGCAGCGAAGCGCCAACCCACAAGCTGTACAAGGATGTGGCGGATTCCTCCGCATCGAGTGTCGCTGCGACGCTGCCCTCTGCCTGTGCGAGCCGTATTGTGCTGGCAATCTGTGTACAGATGCCGCGCATACCGACCGACAATACGGTTCGCATCGGTTCCGATAAATCGGATACTTCTGCCGCCAGCTTCACTGCGAGACAAAATTTATGACATCCGCCGTTTTCTGCGTTTTCCTGCCAGCTGGCGAAATACATCAGTAACCGCTCGCGTGCTGAGTGAGTCTGGTCAGCGAAATGTGCAGCCAGGCGTTGCTGATAGTCGGCAAAGTAGCGTTCCAGCATGGCAACGCCAAAACCTTCTTTTGATTGAAAATAATGATAGAACGAGCCTTTGGGAACGGCTGCAGCCGCCAGAATTTCACTTAAACCCAGAGCGCTGAAACCGCGACCCAGAATCAATTGCTCGCCAGTCGCCAAAATGCGCTCGCGGGTATCTTGATAATTGTGTGGGCGTTCTTCATGTTTTTGCATAGCCGTCATTCTATTAGACCAGTCGTCTAATGTCAAACAACAGGAGAAAAAGAGTTAAAAGTGTTTCTTTTGTGAAATATTTGTAACAGTTGCTTCCGGGTAAGTTTGTATTGTGAGAAAATCAGACCACGGCTGAAAATTTATTTTCATTTTCTCTTACCTACTTACTTTCCAGATCACTGACGATGATGTTTCGCTGGCTTTTCCCGAATGAGCATGCTCTCACGCCTGCTGAAAACGCCGCCTGGAAACTCAGTGCATTACGTATCATCCTGGTTTCAGGTTTCTTGCTTGAACTATGGATTGCCATACACACCTCTGCCTCGGCGTTTGCCCGCAATAACTATAAAGTCATGTGGGTGGTCGGCTTGTTGTGTGTGATCAAGGCGGTCGCTATTTACTATTCAACCCGGTCGGTCAGAGCCAGCGCAGCTCTGCTGATTCTGAATATTTATGGCGTTACTCTCGCGGTCATCACCCTGATTCAGGATCATCAGATCGCTGCGCTCGGTTATATTCTGATCTATGCCGCGCCGTTGATTGCCCGCTTGTTTCTGGGACTGAGACCGGCCTTGTGGCTGATGTTTTTCAATATACTTCCGTTTTTATTTCTGATTTCTCAGTCCAGCCAGTCAGGATGGCCGGATCTGCAGACCTCATTGTCCGGTGTGCGGACAGATGTGCACGCATTAATTTTTCTGTTTTTTAATTTTTGCCTGCCACTTGCCGTGTTCAGGGTCCTACACGAGCTTGATGCCGCACTGGATCAGTTCACAAACGCCAGCCACGCACTGAAATTAAGTCATGCGCAATATCAGGAAATTTTTGAAAATGCAGGAACAGCCCTGATTCTGACGGATGAGGCTGGTCAGATATTACGGGCAAATAATCAGGCAAACACTCTGCTCGGGCGGCAGGCACACGAAAAACACGCTCATGATCTGTTCAGCTGGCTTTCCGTCGATGACAAGGTGCGTCTGCACGCTGAACACGACCAGGGCGAAGAAAATAAGTGCGCGTCCGCTTATCAGACGCGCAATGGAAAAATGGTTGTTCTGAACAATATCTCGCAGACCGCGACCGGCGATTTTATTGTGGCTTTAAACGATGTCTCCTCGTTTTATGAAATGCATCATGCGCTGCAACTCAGCATTCAGCGCGAAGGTTATCTGAGCAGCCATGATCCGCTCACCAATCTTCCTAACCGCAGCATGCTGCGTCAGCATCTGACCACAGTTCTGGCAGCACACGACGGACTCCATGTGACAGCCCTGGTATCGTTCAGACTGAACAGTATACGGCACGCCAACCAGCAATTCGGCGCACCCGCCGGCGACACTTTATTACGGCGCTTTGCCGACGAACTGGGCGCTGTGCTGCCGGAAAACAGTTTCTGCACACGGCTGCGCAGTATCGTATTTTCGTTTGTGCTCGAACGCTTCCAGACGCCGGGGGATGTGGTGCTGTTTGTCGAGCAGGTCCGCGAGAAAATGCCGAAAGAAATCGAGATTAACGGCGAAATGATACAGGTGCAGTTCTCCGCCGGTATTGCCCTGTTGCGTCATGGAGAAAGCGAGCCGGACGATCTGATCCGCCGCAGTGAAATGGCGCTCGATGCCGCCAGACGATCCAGCGATCACAGCACCAGCCTGTTTGATGACGACGAAGCTCAGGAAATCCGGCGGAATATTGAAATCGAGGTCGGCATTATCAGCGGTCTCAAACAAAATGAATTTCATTTACTGTATCAGCCCAAGATCAGTCACGATGGCGGTCTGGCAGGTGTGGAAGCGCTGCTGCGCTGGGATTCAGCCAGTCTGGGCCGGGTTTCACCGGCGGAATTTATTCCGGTTGCTGAACATTCCGGTCTGATTCACCACATCAGTGATTTTGTGCTTGACGCGGTGTGCGCCCAAATTCGTCAGTGGCTCGACACCTACGGCGAGAGCCCGGTAGTGGCACTCAACTTGTCCGTGATAGATCTGGCACGCGTTAATCTGATCGAGCTGATTGAAGAGCGTTGCCAGCACTACCGGATTGAAACCCGCTATCTGGAACTGGAAATTACAGAAACCGGCCTGATTGCGAATGAAGCAATATCGATCCAGCATCTGAATGCACTCAAAAAGCGTGGCTTCAGCATTGCGATTGATGATTTCGGCACGGGTTATTCCTCATTGTCCAAGCTCAGTCATTTTCCAGCCCATACAGTCAAAATCGACCGCTCTTTTGTGGCCCAGATCGGCTACAACGCCAAGAGCGAAATGATCATCAAGGCGATTATTTCTCTGGCAGAGATTCTGTCCTGCAAGACGGTCTCGGAAGGCGTTGAAAACAAGGATCAGGAACATTTTTTAAAAGAAGTCGGCTGCGATTTCTTTCAGGGATATTATTTCTACCATCCGCTCAATATGCGTGACATGAGTGATTTGCTCGTGAGCCATCTGCCATTGCTGAAAGAGGCGGGTTAGTCAGCGATCCTCAGGCCAGCGTCGCTTCTTTTGCAGGCTTTTTACTGCAAACTGTCGTCAGCTTCAGACCTTCGCCGGGAAAAGCATAGCCGCGTCTTCCGGCTTCAGATAAAATCGGGCGGAGACTACCCTGATGGAGACTGTATATGTATCTGGATCACCCAAGAATTTCTGCCACGAACAGTGAAACCGAGCCAGACCGGATTGAGCGTCTGAGCCGTGTTTATGGCTATGCGATCGGGCTGGCTGACGTCGATCAGAATACTGACTGCATCACCAAACTGGCGAAAATACACGACCATAAAGGAACGCTGATGGTGATCTGGCACGAAGCACCGACGTCTGCGGAAAAAAATTACTTTCTGCGTGCATGGCAGAGCCGCATCGGTGATGAATCCGATCAGGTTGAACATGCACTGATACTGAATGAGCCGGTCGCTGAAACGGCTCAGACATCTTTACCAGCGTAACGGGACAGCCGCACACCATTGAGCACCACCAGCAGGCTGGTGCCGGTGTCGGCAAATACCGCCATCCATAAACTCGCATGTCCGCTCAGTGCGAGGGCAAAAAAGATCAGTTTGACTGCCAGTGCAAAGCTGATGTTTTGCCACAGAACCTGGCTGGTTTTGCGTGAAATACGGATGAATTCCGGCAATTTGCGCAAATCATTCTGCATCAGAGCGACGTCTGCTGTTTCCAGTGCGGTATCGCTGCCGGCTGCCATCGCAAAGCCGATATGAGCGGTGGCGATAGCTGGTGCATCATTGATGCCATCGCCGGTCATACCGGTAACGCCTTGTGCGCGCAGTGTTCGGATGGCCTCGAGTTTGTCTTCAGGCAGCAACTGGCTGCGTACCTCGCTGATCCCGGTTTGCGCTGCAATCGCCTGCGCGGTCGCGGCATTATCTCCGGTCAGCATCAGGGTGGTAACGCCAAGCGCGTGTAATTCGGCAATCGCTGCCTGACTGCTTTCCCTGACCTGATCCGAGATCGCAATCAGGCCGAGTAAGTTCTGCTGACGGCAGAGAAAAATCACAGTATTTCCCTGTTGTTCCAGAGTGTGTATTTGGGCATCGAGATTTTGCCAGCCAGCGGTCGGCGTCGCGATGGACAGTGCATCAAGCATGGCGCGATTGCCGAGGTAATAAAGCTGACCGTTTATTTCACCACTGACGCCGCGCCCGCGCTGGGTTTCATATAACTGGGCATTGTTCACGGCGGATAAGTTCTCGCTGCAGGCAGCCGTCAGCGCCACTGCCAGAGGATGGCTGGAACCGGCATCCAGACTGGCGGCGAGACGCAGAATTTCTGGTTCCCCGAGATCGCTGAGACTGCGTATCAGATTGACGCCGGGCTTGCCTTCGGTCAGTGTGCCGGTCTTATCGAAAGCCAGCGTTTTCAGCAGCCGGCCTTGCTCCAGAAACAGTCCGCCCTTGATGACGATGCCGTGACGTGCTGCCAGTGCCAGCCCGCTGACGACAGTGACCGGTGTTGAAATCACCAGTGCACACGGGCAGGCGATCACCAGCAACACCAGTGCCCGGTACAGGCTGTCATGCCAGTCTTGCTGCAGGAATAGCGGTGGCAGTATCGCGGTCAGTAAGGCCAGCACAAACACCAGCGGTGTGTAGATGGAGGCAAATCTATCGACGAAACTCTGGGTCGGTGCACGCTGGCTTTGCGCTTCCTGCACCGAATGGGCAATGCGTGCCAGCATGCTCGCGTTCGCCGGTGCAGAGACGCGTATCTGTAAGGTGCCGGATTGATTCAGTGTTCCGGCATAAACGATATCGCCCTGCTGCTTTTCTACCGGCATGCTTTCACCGGTGATGGCGGCCTGATTAACACTCGACAGGCCGGATACAACGAAGCCGTCGAGCGCGATTCTGTCGCCGGGGCGGCACTGGACCAGCGTACCGACGGCAATAGCGTGTGTGCTGACAGCCTGCCAGCTGCCGTCCGCCTGCTGTACCTGCGCTGTTTCCGGCGCCTGTTCGAGTAAGCCGCTGATGGCATTGCGGGCGTGGATCAGGCTCGCCGCTTCTATCATTTCGGCGACAGCGAACAGGAAAATCACCATCGCTGCTTCCGGCCACTGGCCGATCGCGACCGCTCCGGCAACTGCCGCCGTCATCAGCAGATGAATGTTCAGCGTGAAATGGCGCAACGCGATCCAGCCTTTTTTCAGAGTCGGGATGCCGCAGATCAGTATCGCAAACAGTGCCAGTAAGCCTATGATGACCGAGCTTTCTTTGCCGCTGATCCAGGCGATGACTTCTGCACTGAAAGCCGCGATGCCGCCCAGCGCCATTTTCCAGTACTGGCGGCGTGATGGCTTTTCGCTGGACGTAGCTGCTGGCTGCCCGACGTCCAGCTGGGTGCCGGCCATACCGACGGCATTCAGTTTGCGGTGAATATCGGCAATATTTTGCTGGCGGTGATGGATGGTCAGAATACGGTTCAGCAAATCAAAATCCAGCCGCAGGACATCCGGCAATTCTGACAGCGAACGACGGATCAGCGCTTCTTCGGTCGGGCAATCCATTTGTGCGACATGAAAGCGCAGGCGTTGCACATCGTTTGGCAGATCCGGCTGGGGTTCTTGGGCAGTTGCCGGGACAGTCGCCGTACATGCATCATGCCCGCACACGCTTTGTTTTCCCTCATGGGCGTGCACGTGTGCATGCGGCGCTGGTTCAGCGGATTTTTCCGGTGTGTGGTCGTGGCCACAACAAGCAATTTTATCTGCCATATCACTTCCTGATGATTACATTTGCTTTAGTGTAGACTCTGGAGTGGCTACGGGGTCAAGATTTTTTTTGAGGATACTTTTCCGCACTAGTGCAGATAGAAATATCGCACGGAAAATAGGATGTTGCTGACTGAAAGCCGGCATCAGAAAAGCTGTCAATACAGACCAATATTTATATACTCCCCCCTGTTTTTAATTAAATTGCTCTAATGTCTTCATAAACAAAGGGGCTTTTTATATACCCGGGGGAGTATTAATTAATCATAAATGCATCTTCAGCAACCCATCATCATTTAGCGTGAGTGAAAAAATGCGCATCAGTGAACTGGCGAAAGCGACCGGAGTGGATCTGGAAACCATCCGGTATTACGAAAAACAAGGCCTGTTACCGGCACCGGATCGGGAGGAAAACGGTTACCGCAGCTACACCGGCGAGCATCTGGAGCGCTTGTCGTTTATCCGTCATTGCCGGGCGCTGGATATTCCGCTGGCCGATGTGCGCAGGCTGGTAGCGTTTATCGCCAGCCCGGCGGATGATTGTGGCGATATTAATCTGCTCATCGATCAGCAGATTGCACGCGTCAAAGCGCGGCTGAAAAGCATGCGGGCGCTGGAAAAGCAGCTCAGTCAGTTACGTGCGCGTTGCGACGAACGGCATCATGGAAAAGAGTGCGGGATTTTGCATGAGCTGGTGGCTGCGGCGCATGGCGAAGCGTGTGCCTGCCATGCGGAGAACCTGTGAAAAAGCGATGTGCAGACCGGAAATCAGCGCAGATGCAGATCGGCCATCAGATCAGAGACGCCGGCCCAGCCGATTTCTATGCCTATGCACAACAGAATAAACGCGGATAAGCGCATCAGTACCGTGGCGCCGATATCGCCGAGGAAACGTTCCATATTCCGCGCAAAGCGGTAGCACAGATAAATCACCACCGTCGTCAGTAACACGCCCATCGCAGAGGCGATGCTTGTCAGCAACCAGTCGATAGGCTTGTGAGGCATTTGCGTACCGAGTGTGACGGAGGCGGCAATCGTGCCGGGACCAACGGTTAAAGGAAAGCTGAACGGATAGAAACTGCGGCGGCGCAATTCTTCACGGTTCCACTGTCCGCCGTGCGAAGCAGCGACCGAATTGAGCAATTTGTCCTGACTCTGGTCATTCAGTAATTTCCAGCCGGCCATGCCGACCACGATGCCCCCGGCAACGCGCACGATAGGCAGCGAAATGCCGAAAAAATCCAGCACGTAAGAGCCGATAAAAATCGCGCCCATCAGCAGAAAAAAACAGTTGATCGCAATGCGTTTCGCCAGCCGGTTGGCGATTTCCGGTTCTATCGGTCCTGTCATCGACAAAAAGATAGGTGCAATCGCAATCGGATTTAAAATTGGCAACAAAGTGATAGGCACCACCAGCAACGCCTTGAAGAAGACGATCATCGCCATACTCATAAAAACTCCTGAAAAAATTGAGGGCACGATTATGCAACAGAATATCCGCGAAATATCCTGTTTCTGGTTTTAAATCAGGCAAGTTTATTGCTGCTGCTTATCCGCTTATGTTATTCGTGTGTTATCCAAGCATTGTCCATGTGTGAACAGATTCGATTATGTCAGAAAAATCTCCGTTTCCCGTGATCCAGACCTCGCGCTTTTTGCTCAGACAAATTGTCGCAACAGATTTGCCGCGCATTTTCAGCGGCATGTCTGATCCGCGTGTCACCGAGTATTACGGTATCAGTTACGAAACACTGGAACTAACGCAAGCGCAGCTGGACTGGTTTGAACTGATTTATGAAACCGGTACCGGAATCTGGTGGGGCATCTGCCATCGCGATGCGCCGCAGGACTTGATCGGCACCTGCGGTATCAACGAATGGGAGCAGGATGATCATTGCGCCGAAACCGGCTTCTGGATCTTTCCTGAATACTGGGGGAAAGGCGTGATGATGGAATGTCTGTCGGCGATGCTGGATTACTGCTTTTCCGTACTCGGGCTGCATCGCATGCAATCCATGGTCGAGCCGGATAATCCGGCAAGCTGGAAATTGATAGAAAAACTCGGATTTCAGTTAGAAGGAATTCTGCGCGAGTGTGAACGCAAGGACGATCGCTATGTCGATCTGAAATGTTATTCCCTTCTGGCGCGGGAATGGCGCAGCAGATCGCGGTCTTAGCAGGTAGCAGCATTGCTCGGCGTATATCGGAAACGCGCGGTCCGGGCAGCGTCTGGTGAATATCGCATTTGTCTGATCGTGCGCAATAATCCGTCACAAAGCGATACACAGATTACGCTTTGATAACAACGCCACGGCGCTACAATTTGCACTGGATTGATTAACAGACCTGATGGGCTTAATGAGTTACCAGAAAAATGCTATGAAGCACAAAATCTGCCTGCTGTTTCTGCTGTCGCCACTGGCTGGCTGCGTCTCGTCAATGGTGCCGCCAACGGTAGATCAGGCCGCGGGGATGAATGTTCCTGCTGCTTGGTCCGGCAGCATGCGCAGTGCGAAAGATGCGTTATCACCGGCAGGGACACCACATACAGATATAGCTGTCTGGTGGCAGCGCTTTCAGGACCCGTTGTTAAATCAGTTGATCACACAATCGCTGCAGACCAACACTACGGTTCAGAGCGCACAGGCAGCATTGCGCCAGGCGCGCGCTGTGCGAGATGTCAGTGCCGCGGCCTTTATGCCGAAACTCAGTGCATCCGCAGCAGCGCAACGCAGTAAGTCGGGAACGACTGCTCCGGCCAATTCCTTCTCTGCCGGTTTCGATGCCAGCTGGGAGCCGGATATTTTTGGTGCTAACCGGCAGGCACTTGCCGCCAGTGAAGCAAGCGCCCGCGCCAGTGCCGCCAGTCTGGGCGACGTGCAGATCTCCGTTGCGGCTGAAGTCGCGCTGAACTATATACAATTGCGAATGACGCAGGTTCGTCTGGCAATTGCGAGGGCGAATGTCGCGAGTCAGGCTGAGACTTTGCAAATTACAAACTGGCGCGTACAGGCAGGGCTACTGACGTCTGTCGAAGGTGAGCAGGGACGTGCTGCCAGTGAACAGGCACAGGCGCAGATCTCTGCGCTGGAAACGACGGAAGCGCAGAGTCGGCATAGTCTGGAGGTGCTGTGCGGGCAGGCACCGGAATCCCTGCGTCAACAACTGCAAAGCCGTGTTGCCATCACTGGCGACATGCTGAGTGTCGCATCCGGCGTTCCACAGGCAGATGACAATCTGGCGCTGAGTCTGCCTGCCGAAACCTTACGCCAACGTCCTGACATCCGCGTGGCTGAACATCAGATCAATGTGGCACTGGCGCGGGTGCGTCAGGCAGATGTGGCGAATTATCCGAATTTCAATCTGAGTGGCTCGCTCGGTCTGCGCGCGTTGACGGCCGGTGCGCTCGGTGGCAGCGGCAGCCTGCTGAGCAGCATACTGGCGGGTGTCTCGCTGCCGGTATTGGACGGCGGTGCAAACCGCTCGCAGATCAAGGCGCAGCAGGCAGCACTGGAGCAAACGCAGGTTGCATATAAAGCCGTAGTACTGACTGCATTACAGGATGTTGAAAATGCGCTGGTCGCTTTGAAGAATGATCGAGAGCGCCTGCAACGTCTGCGCAATGCTGCCGATGCTGCCGGTAATGCGGCGGTACTGGCCCGTCAGCGTTATGCCAGCGGGCTCATTGATTTCCAGACCATTCTTGAAACACAGCGTACCTGGTACAGCGCCCAGGATGCTGTCGCCACCGGCAGCAACGATCTGGCTGCAGATTATGTGCGTTTGTATAAAGCACTGGGCGGCGGCTGGCAGCCGGATCAGGATGAGGCTGTCAGCATGCGTGACAGCCGTAACCCGAGCAATGATGATATTAAAAAATGATGATGACACCTCCTGTGATGACAAAAAAAGACGGAGCGGATGCGCTCAATGTGCTGCAAGATCCCAAGGCGCGCGCCTGGTGGCGGCGGCCAGCATTTCCGCTGATCATGCTGTTGCTGGCAGCGTTGATGGTGGCCTGGTTTTTCTGGAATAAAAGTCAGACAAATCAGACCGCACCGGTATTTGTCACCACGCCGCTGACGCGCGGCAACCTGACGTTAACCGTGACGGCGAATGGCACTTTGCAGCCGACGCGTTCGGTCAGTATAGGCAGTGAATTATCCGGCACGGTCAGCCGTGTGCTGGTCGATGTGAACGACAAAGTCAAGAAAGGTCAGGTACTGGTCGAACTCGACACTGCCAAGTTAAACGATCAGATTGTCCGTTCGCGTGCCGCGCTGGATTCCGCGAGAGCCGCGCTGGCGTTGGCCAAAGCAACCGTGAAAGAATCGCAGGCGAATTTTGATCGTTTGCAGGAAGTGGCGCGACTGTCCGGCGGCAAAGTGCCATCGAAAGCCGAACTCGATACTGCCGCGGCGACACTCGACAGAGCAAACGCATCGGTTCTCAGTGCAGAAGCAAATGTGGTCAGTGCCAAGGCCACTTTATCGACAGATGAAACGAATCTGGCACGTGCTTCTATCCGCTCACCGATCGATGGTGTGATACTGACCCGTTCGGTTGATCCCGGGAATGCGGTAGCTGCGTCACTGCAGGCGGTGACGCTGTTTACGATTGCAGAAGATTTGCAACGTTTGCGCTTACAGGTAAATGTCGATGAAGCCGATGTGGGTGCAGTGGCGCTGGGGCAGAAATCAAGCTTTACCGTCAGCGCCTATGCGAACCGCCAGTATCCGGCGACGATTACCCGCGTTGCCTATGGTTCAACGATTACTGATAACGTGGTGACTTACATTACTTATCTGGATGTGGACAACAGCGATCTCAGTCTCCGTCCGGGAATGACGGCGACCGCAACGATCACCGCGAAAGAGAGAAACGATGTGCTGATTGTGCCGAATACGGCTTTACGTTTTACACCATCGCACGCTGGTATTGCTGCTGCCCCGGGTAAAAGCGGATTGATGAGCAGTCTGATGCCGCGTCCGCCAGGTCAGGCAGCACGGAAGTTAGCGACCGAATCGGTGAATGGTAAAAAAGTGCAGCAGATCTGGATCTTACGTGACAATGCAGCGGTCGCGATTGCAGTGAAACGCGGCATCAGCGACGGCAAAATGACGGAAATCAGCGCACCGGAATTGCAGCCGGGGATGCAGGTGATTACGGAACAACGTCAGATGGCAGCAAAATGAGTTCTCCGATCTCAGCAACGGCAACGGCTCCGGTATCTGAGGCAAAGCTTGCAGACGGTGAAGCGCCGCCCTTGATACGCCTGCGTGGCGTCACGAAACAATACGGTAGCGGACAAGCGGCTCTGATGGCGCTCAAAGGCGTCGATATCGATATCTGCGAGGGTGAGTTTGTCGCGATTATGGGGCCGAGCGGATCGGGTAAATCGACGGCAATGAATGTGATCGGTTGTCTCGATACGCCATCCGGCGGTGAGTATTTATTTCAGGGCATGCATGTTGAAAGCCTGACGCGTGATCAGCGGGCGCGCTTGCGGCGTCGTTATCTTGGCTTCGTGTTTCAGGGGTTTAATTTGCTGGCGCGTACGTCCGCTCAGGAAAATGTGGAATTGCCGTTGTTATACCGCGGCGAAAGCCCGGCCAGTCGTCATCGGCTGGCCGCTAAAGCCCTGGCATCGGTCGATCTGGCGGGCTGGGAGCATCACACACCGGCAGAATTATCGGGTGGTCAGCAGCAAAGGGTAGCGATCGCGCGAGCCATCGTGACCGAGCCGGCGGTGTTGCTGGCGGATGAACCGACCGGCAATCTCGATTCTCAGCGCAGCCGTGAAATTATGGAATTGCTGTCGCGCCTGAATCAGGAGCATGGCATTACTATCCTGATGGTCACACATGAACCTGATATGGCTTTGTATGCCAAACGTATCGTCCGCTTTGTCGACGGTCTGCTGGATACGGATACCATCAATCCGCATCCGGTCGCAATATCGACGGCTGATGCGACGGCTGCGACAGGAGGTGATACATGTTCCTGAACACGATATTGCTGGCGCTGCGTTCGATACGCCGTAACCTGTTGCGCTCATTTCTTACTATTCTCGGCATTGTGATCGGTGTCAGCGCCGTGATTACGATGGTCACGTTAGGTAACGGCGCGACCGCTGCGGTACAGGCGCAAATTTCCAGTCTCGGCACCAATTTATTGCAGGTCCGCCCAGGTCAGCGATTGAGCTTCGGCGGCGGTGGCGGTGCTGGTACTGCCTCTTTTAAAGAAGCCGACGCTGAAGCCATCGCCTCACAAATCGGAGGTGTGCAAGCCGTGGCGCCGGAAGGACGTGCCAGTGCCGTCGTCGTCGCGAATGGCCGTAACTGGTCAACCAGTGTGACCGGTAGCACCAATGCGTGGTTACGCACAAATAACTGGACACTGGCGGCGGGGCGTCAGTTTGACGAGGGGGAATTACAGGCCGGTTCTGCCGTCTGCATTATCGGTGAAACAGTCAGGCGCGAATTATTTGATGCGGGAAATGCAGTTGGTGAACATGTGCGCGTCAAGCAGTTTTCCTGCGAAGTCGTCGGTGTGCTGGCGTCGAAAGGTCAGGCGGCCATGGGCAATGATCAGGATGATGTGGTACTGATTCCTTTACATACCTTGCAGCGCCGCGTGACTGGCAACCGTCGCGTCGCCACTTTACTGGTGTCGATGAAAGATGATGCCGATAGCGAGACACTGAAAGTCAGTCTGACACAATTGCTGCGCGAGCGACGCAAACTGGCCGATACCGATGAAGACAACTTCAATGTGCTCGATACCAAGCAACTGGCAGAAACCATGTCAGGTACGACCAAGGTCATGACAACCCTGCTTGGCGCGGTTGCTGCGGTGAGTTTGCTGGTCGGCGGCATCGGTATCATGAATATCATGCTGGTCAGTGTGACAGAACGTACCCGCGAGATAGGCTTGCGACTGGCGATAGGTGCGCTGGAGCGAGAAGTACTGCTGCAATTTCTGATTGAAGCTACTGTTTTATCGACGCTCGGCGGCCTGATCGGTATTGTGCTGGCAGCGGGTGCCTCGATCTTGCTCGCGCAGATCATGCAGGTGCCTTATATGTTCAATCCTTCGATCAACCTGATGTCGTTTTTCTTTTCCGCCGGCATAGGTATGCTGTTTGGTTATTTCCCTGCACGCCGTGCCGCTCAGCTCGATCCGATTGAAGCCTTGCGGCACGAATAAAATACTGCATGCTGTCGCTGTGAAGCGCATCGGCACTGAAAAACAGATACGCTTTGTTTTAATAAAAAAATGCCCGCCATATGAAAAACGGCGGGCATTTTTTATCAGGATAAAGGCGCGGTTGCAGGCGCGCTTCTCCGTTTAAAAGCGGATATTGACCCCGGCATACACAGAACGTCCTGCTCCCGGCACTTGCGTATCATGCGCAACGCCGGCTCCCATCGTGGCTCCTTGTCCGAGATAGGCGCCGCCCAGCGGTAAGTTGTAAAAGCGGTTCAGCAGGTTGTCGATACCGATATCAAAACGTGCCTGTTTCCAGGTGTAGCTGCTGCGCAGATTCAGTAAGGTATAACCGGCGGTACGCAGTTCTTTGCGTATGTCTGACAGATCGGTTTTAGCACCGACCATCTGCAATTCCACCGTATTGTCCCAATGATCTTTTTTCTGAGTCAGCGAGATCCGTGCGTTCAGCGGCATGATGTTATACAAGCCACTGTCGGTCACGGTGTTTTTAGCATTCACATAATTCAGGAATCCATTGAGCGAAATACTGCCGATTTCACTCGTTTTCACGAGTTGCTTGTGGCCGGAAATATCGAGGCCGTACAACCTTGCTTTCTGATTACTGAGGCTCAGATTCTGAAAGCCGTCTTTGCGTGCGCCGCAGGTTTTGCCGACGGCAGTACAACTGCTGGCGTCAATATAGTCGCGCACTTGCGTGTAGTAAGGCGCCACTTTCAATTCCCAGTCGGATAGTTCCGCGTCATGCCAGTTCAGCGTTGCGCTCAGGGTGTGGGCAATTTCGGGATTCAATTGAAGATTGCCGACATAACCGTTGCCATCGCCGAACCAGTTGTTCATATTCATCACCATGGTGTTATTGCTGGCCCAGGTATAGCGCTCATATAAATTCGGGGAGCGAGATTTCATCGCATAGCCGCCGTCGATACTGAACGTGGCAGTCGGCGTATAGCGTGCGGTGGCGGTGAGATCGATATTGTTATCCTTGCGCTGACGGTCCGCGGCATTGAATGCACCTGGAACAGAGCTGGCCAGTGCCGGATCGCCGTACATATTGCTATATCCGGCGACATTGCCACTGTTCATTTTCACATTTTCGTAGCGCAGGCCCAGTTGCGTTACCCATTGCGGAGTCCAGCTGGCATCCCATTCCGCGAACACACCGAGACGATCACGCTGGCCATCGGCGATATTCACAAAAGTATTCGGTGCCATCATCATGCCGGTACCGGAAGCAATCCACCAGTCATTCATGCGGTAGCGCTGATATTCCGTGCCGACACTGAGCGTATCGCGCGCCGATAACATCAACTCCGCCTTGATCAGCGCACCCGTATTTTTACCTTCGGTATCCATCGGCATGCCGGGTGCATTGCCGTACCAGAATTGCTTATTGTCACCGAAATTCATGCGGTGACGCGTGTGCTCGTTGTACAGGCGTGCTTCCAGCTTGCCCCATTCATACTGGCCCTTGTAGCGCAGATTGACCTGTTCACTGTTATTGCCTGTCATATCCATACGCTGATTCGGAAAGCCCTGATAGGGGATATTTTGTGTACCGATCCGCAGTTCCAGCAGTTGGCCTGCGTTACGCATTGCGACAGACAAGGATTGATTTTCAGATTTGTAGCGGGATGAGCCAACCTCGTCACCGGCGATCCAGGCTTTGTCAGACGCGGCTGGCTTTGCTGCTTTGAAATCGCTGGCGGCATGGTAATTACCGCTTTCGGCAATCGCGCCGGTGTAATTCAGGCTCCATATTTCAGTGGCGTAAGTCGCTGCAAAATTGACGCCTCTGGCATCGCCATTGCTGCGATAAAAGCTGCCGGCCTGACCTTTGAGCAATGTGCCCTGGCCTGCTGCTGCGAATTCCGGATCGGGCGAATTCACCTTAATGGTGCCGCCTATGCTGTCGCCGCCACTGCTGACGGGAGCGATACCGGTCAATACCTGAATACTGCCCACTTGCGTCGGGTCGATATAGGATAAAGGCGGGTTCATATGATTGGCACATGCCGAAATCAGATTCATGCCATCAACCTGTATCCGCAAGCGGTCATCGGCGAGGCCGTGGATAGCCGGCAGACTCGATACACCGCCCGCGGAATACAGACTGACACCGGGTACGTCGCGCAGCAGCGTGGCGACATCGCTGGTGGCGCTGAGCGCCGCATTCTGGCTGATGCCATCAACATTTGGTGCCGCAATTTTTTCGGCATGAATGACAACAACTTCAGATGTCTTTTTTGACGGTAGTTCCTGAGCGTGCGCAGCGGCACATGGAAGCAGGGCGGCGATAGACGTTGCCAGAATATGTCGTTTGAAATGAGTTTGCATAAAAATAGGGTCTTTCGTAAGTGATGCGTCGCTGCGGACAAAAGCAGAGCCGCAGTCATCATGCTCCGGAAATAATTGGATTCCGGGCATGGTTCGGTAATCGTTCGGGGCAGGCACAGGCCGCACCGGGGCTAAAAGAAGATTCTGTCAGTTGAGCGCGTGTGATGACTTTCTGGCGAGCGCGGCCAAGCACAATCAGGCTTGAGCGTGATCAGACCCGCGCATGTCATTCAGATGCGTAAGAGACAACAGAGTCAGAAAGGTACTTCAGATCGACGGAGGACCCCGAGCGGGGAGGGGGGCGGAGACGGTTGCCGCAAGTCGTGCAGCCGGAATCGACTGCGTGGCATACGATAATGCATGCGGCGGTTCGAAAATACTGTCTGAGGCAAGCACCACAGGAAGTGTGGTTGCGACACACAAAGGACAATCGAGTAGATGTGTCTGTGCACTGCTCCTGCCCTGGTCTGCATCTGTGCTGGTGCCGACCAGTTTATATCCGGTGCTGGTACAGATCAGATTCATCGCGTCCGGCTTCATCAGCGGCGACGCCATCGCAACACCCAGCGTCAGTACATACATCAGTAAGACTGTGCGCACCAGGTGGTGAAATGTCAGCAGGGAAATCCGGAGCATAGGCATAAGTTCCGAATGCTAACATCGCCAGTGTTTTTTTACCATGATGTATCACAAACTCTGCAAATTACGCTGCTTCGCGTTATGCAGAAGGGATTTGCCGCTATTATTGCGGTTTTCGTGTAATCGTTATGAAATATACGCAATCGCTCCGCTCAGCGTAACTGTTTGTGTATGTACAATTTTTGCTTAGCAAGTTCTGCTGTCAGGGAATTGTCTGTGTCTGACTGATTCCGGATGCAGTTGCACTTTTTGCACGCCGCGCCAGATCTGAGTGTCTGGTCTTTGCTATTTCATCGGATGCGCTGCCGCTTCTGAAAACAAGGAATGATCTTGAGCTTTACATCATTAGCCCGCCAATTAACCCGCACCAAACCGATTGATGCACATGAAGTGATCATTGAGGAGCAGCATCAGCACAGCCTGCATCGCTCGCTGGGCTTGTTTTCGCTGACGATGATCGGCGTCGGTGCGACGATAGGAACAGGCATTTTTTTCACCATGGTCGAAGCGGTACCGAAAGCCGGGCCATCGGTTATTTTGTCGTTTCTGATTGCGGCGTTAACTGCCGGGCTGACAGCGCTTTGTTATTCTGAGTTGTCGGCGCGGATTCCGGCTTCCGGTTCTTCGTATTCATTTGCTTATGCGACCGTCGGCGAGTTTGCTGCATTTATTGTCGCCGCCTGTCTGTTGCTGGAGTATGGTCTGGCAGCAAGCGCGACAGCGATAGGCTGGTCGGCCTACCTGAATAATTTTCTGCACAACGCGGTGGGCTGGCAGATTCCCGAGATGTTGCGCACGCCGATGATCGTTGCCGGTGCAAATGGTGTTGAAATTCATCCGGGACAATTTAACCTGCCGCCGGTTATCCTGGTGGCGATTTGTTGCGTTCTGCTGATGCGAGGTGCAAAAGAGTCGGCGACGGTGAATGCGATCATGGTTATGATTAAACTGGCGATACTGGTGTTTTTTTCCGTCATCGCTTTTTCAGGTTTTCACGCAGAGCATTTCACCCCGTTTTTCAACACTGACAACAGCAAGGGTTTGGCGGGTATGGCGGGTGTGACCGCCGCAGCCGGCACCGTTTTTTTCTCGTTTATCGGTCTGGATACGGTGGCGACCGCCGGTGCAGAGGTCAAAAATCCCAAGCGGAACGTGCCGTTGGGAATTATGGCGGCGCTGATTGTGGTGACCTTGTTTTACATGCTGGTGGCGATTGCCGCTGTCGGTGCACAACCCGCGCATATGTTTGAAGGGCAGGAAGCAGGGCTGGCAGTGATTCTGCAGAATGTGACCGGTAAGGCGTGGCCGGCGCTGGTGTTGTCTGCCGGTGCCGTGATCTCGGTCTTCAGTGTCACGCTGGTCACGATTTACGGCCAGAGTCGTATTTTGTACGCCATCAGTAAAGACGGCCTGATTCCTGCGTCATTTCAGAAAGTGCATCAGCGTACGCGCGCTCCGGTCATCAACACGATTTTAGTCTGCCTGCTGGTCGGCATCGTTGCCGGTCTCGTCGATGCGACATTCTTGTGGGACATGGTCAGTATGGGAACGCTGGTGGCATTTATTGTCGTGTCCGCATCGATACCCGTCATCCGGAAAAAAGGTATCGGTCATGGTACTCAGGGTTTTCGCGTACCTTTTGGTCCGTATCTGATTCCGGCGCTTAGTATTTTTGCCTGCCTGTATATTCTGAAAGATTTGTCAGGAACAACATTTAAAGTATTTTTTATCTGGATGTTTATTGCGATCAGTATTTATTTTGCATACAGCAAGCGGCACTCTGGTCTGAATAAATAGTGCCCGGCACCAGATGCCGGCGATGAATGAACCATCACTGAAAGGCGAACCACATGAAACATTTGTTGCTGGCATGTGCAGCACTGATTTTATTTCCAATCGCTGCGTACGCTGAGCATATCGGCAGCGTTGATACGGCTTTCAAACTGATAGGCCCGGACCATAAAGTGGTGGTGGAAGCCTATGATGATCCGAAAGTGAACGGGGTGACTTGTTATGTCTCGCGCGCCAAGACTGGCGGCATTTCGGGGGGACTGGGTTTAGCGGAAGATAAAGCAGAAGCGTCGATCGCCTGCCGTCAGGTTGGCCCTGTCAGCTTTCCGGCAGCCCTGAAGCAGCAGGAAGAAGTGTTTAATCAGAGCTTATCGATACTGTTCAAAAAATTACGTATTGTCCGTATGGTCGATCAGAAGAGAAATGCGCTCGTTTATCTGACCTATTCTGACAAGCTGATTGATGGTTCACCGCAGAATAGTGTCACCGCAGTTCCGGTCGACAGAAACACACCGATTCCTGTTAAAAAATAAATAGAATCACCGCTCAGATAAGTACAGAAACGCAGGTCATGCGGTTCTTTCTCAGCGGGAATATGCGTTAAAATGTGCGCTGCACAAGATTATTAATTGTCGTCCTGATATGAATCCACCCAGCACTGCGCACGTTGCCAGCGATCAATCCGTTGACGCCTTGATCAAGACCATACGCATTCCGCCACGGCCGAGCATGCTATTGGATCTGCAGACCGAGTTATCCCGTAAAGAACCAGATCCCGTAAGGTTGGCAGCCATTATTTCGAATGATGTATCGCTGTCTGCCTCTTTACTCAAAGTGACTAATTCATCATTTTTTGGTCTGCGCTTAAAGGCGACGTCGGTTGCGCATGCCGTCAAATTATTAGGCATACAGCAATGTGGTTTGCTGATGACCGGTATTATTGCGCGTCAGGCTGTCCAGACGGAAATAATTCCACTCGCCAAATTCTGGGATTTTTCATCTAAACGTGCTCAGGCAATGGCGCATCTGGCGAGCCGTATGCGGATTTGTTCTGCGGATATCGCTCATACTTTCGGCTTATTTTGCGACATCGGTATTCCCTTACTGCTGGAACGTTTTCCGGATTATCAGGAGACGCTGGTATTAGCGAATCAGGAAGCGGAAGAAAAATTTACAACGATAGAGCAGCAGCGACACAGCACCAGCCATACCTCCATCGGTGCTTTAATGGCGCGTACATGGGGATTGCCCGAAGAAGTCTCTAACGGTATTTTGCTGCATCATGATTATGCCGTTCTTGCCGATTCCGCGACGGATGAACGCGTGCGTGCCTTAGTGGCACTGGCGCTCGTTGCAGAATATGGCATACACCGTTATCACGGCCAGGAACACTGGACGGAGTGGGATAAAGGCGGACAGCTGGCACGTGATTTCCTTGGCCTCGCGAACGATGAAGTTGAAGATCGTTTTGAAGAGTTGCACGACTTGTTCAGCAGCGTTCATTAAATATTGCGGGCGGATCAGCGCCCGCCCAGCAAGCGCGCTGGCAGCATGACAAGCGCGCGCAGTAATTCCAGCACACCATCAACTGCAATCCCGACTATTCTGAACGGCAGTAACAGCAACCAGAATACGGGATAGAGCAACAGTGCCATGATGGCCAGCGGCCAGCAAAATACCAATAAAAAAATCCAGATGAGTAATGTCAGCATCATCGCCTCAGGCCAGCAGCTGATGGATAAGGTTACCCAGCATAACCAGTGCGATTGCAGCGATGACGACGCCATCCATATTTGCTGTGAGTTTCATACCATGTCCTTTCAATATAAGGTGAGGTGATGTCACTGTAGGCACTGCGATCAGTAAAGGCGAGCAGTTTGCGATGAAGCGTCATTTTGCGGGAACAGAGTGTTTTTATCCGCGATGAATATCTGTATTTTCAGATGGAAACTCAGAGGATCAGAGCAGCCTCAATGCTGATGTGTTCAGCGTCGGTAGCACCAGTGCCACGGCTCATACTGATAGCCGCTGCTGTTTTGTGGCGGGTAAGACATGTCAAAACCAAATGCGAGAGCATGTTGCTGTAGCCAGCGGAATGCTGCTGTGGTATCGAATGAGATTTCCAGTTCGGGATCTTCCGGTGTCGCAATATCAATTGCGCGACCGGAGTGGTGTTCGCTGTATCCGGGCGGCGCACAAACTTGCAGGATGTCTTGTATGGTTTGTCCTGAGTCCAGTTTGGTTTGTATGATGTCAGCCTGGCGTTGGATGCTGCGAAAGGCTGAAATCATCAGCAGTGCAATGCCGTCATCGGCAGCAGCAATCTTCATTGCTTGCCAGGCCTGATTGGCAGCAGGGGTCAGCAGATATTCGCGGCCATCGGCGCCCACTTCGGCAAGCACCAGGGTTTCAGCTTCGGAGACAGCAATAAAGCCTCGTTGCCGCAAAATCTCAGCGCTGATCCCCAGTGCGTCCAGCATTTATCGTGTCTTCGTGTTCGAGGTCAGGACATCCAGCATGGCTGCCGTCTGCGCGTCCGGCACGCCGTCAAATTTTTCAGGGCGATATTTGGTTTGGAACGCGATCAGCACATTTTTGGTTGCTTCATCCAGCACACCCGTCTGCGGTGTGTTGTAGCCGTGCTGCGCCAGTTTTTTCTGATACCAGCTGACGTCCGGCAACTGCTGTTCGTAAATGCTGACGCGCTGCGCAACCTGGGTTGCATCGGGCCACGGGATCAGGCCTGCGTCGGCCAGTTGTTTCCACGGGAACAGCGGGCCCGGGTCGGATTTACGTTGCGGAGCAATATCGGAATGACCGAGTATGTATTCAGGGCGTATCTGATGGCGGGCTACGATATCCTTTACCAGCGCAATGACGCGGTCGATCTGCGCTTGTGGGAAAGGAAAATAGGTACGGCCTTCAGGTGTGTCGCGGAAGCCCAGATTCACAATTTCGATGCCAATCGAACTGGCGTTCAGACGGCTATAACCTTTCCAGTCGCTGAGCCCGGCGTGATATGACATTTTGCTTTCATCAACGAGTTGCCATACCTTGACCGGCATTTGATCGCCGACCAGATAGTGGCTGCTGACGCCCTGCTGGCTCAGCACCTTGAGCGAGGTCGGTTCATCAATCGCGGTGTAGTGCAGAATCAGAAACTGCACACGATCCTCCTGGCTTTTCGCCGAGATACTGGAATCGATCCTTGACGTGGCGCAGCCGGTGAGGAAGGCGGCGAGAAATCCGAGTAAAAGTAATTTTTTCATGTGATTGATTGAAGTTGTCTGGCAGCGAGCCGGGCTGCCGAAAAATGTGCCTGGCAAATACTGGTACGTAAGTTGATCTCTGAAGGTAAATGGGTGCGACAAGAAGCTGCGATGAATGGATGAAGTTCAAGTACCCGTCCGCTGAGAACCACAGGCTTGTTGCCGAAGCGCTGGCACATCGCCATTCCCAGACGTGCCAGTTCCTGACCTGCTCTTTTCAGTATATCGGCTGCCACTGGGTCGGCATTCGCGCTGGCAGCCACTGCCAGTGCAAGTTTACCGATGTCGCCACGGCTGCGGTGATACATGAAATCTTTGGAACTGTCCCAATCATCGCCACCGATTGCTTTGAATATTTCTTGCGCGAGCAGGGAATCGCGCGATGCTCCCGGACACTCATCCTCGGTGCGCCAGATATGGCGTACTGCTTCACGCGCGATCCAGAAGCCGCTGCCGCCATCGTCCAATAAATAACCCCGGCCTCCTGCACGGTGAAACTGCCCGCTTCCATCGATATAAGCGGCGATAGAACCGGTACCGGCATACACCAGATAGCCGGTTCCTGGTTTAAAGCTATCCAGATACGCAATTTCGATGTCGGTACCGAGGCGAATCCGTGATTCAGGCATTTGCAGAATGCCGGTCAGCATCTCCAGAATGACGACACGCATATCGTCGCTGAAACCGGTAATGCCGACTCTGACTGTCTGTAAGTGACCGTGACTGCGAACCGCTGCCGCCAGATCTGAAAATACCTGCGCGAACTCCCGTCTGCCCTGTTGTGACTTCAGTTGCAGAGCTGTCAATCCTGCAGCAGTGCCGCTGGCGATAATGTCCTGATTGGCTTTTGCCAGTGCCCAGCGTGTTTGTGTGCCACCCGTGTCGATACCCAGAGCCAGCGCTGATGCGCTGTCGTTGATGTCGGGGGAAACAAAAGCTGCCGCTGAGTTCATATTGTGCTGATCTGTTCTGTCATGTTGTCGGGTAAAACGTATTACTCACGATGGCGCATCAAATTTTAACGCAGCATACTCATCGGTATTTGCTTCGTTTATCATAGGTCGCTTTTACGACAGGCAGAAAATGAAAAGATAAAGCCAGTGTATAACTTTACTCTATGAGCAAAGCGTAAAAATTCAATCGTTTTCCAGTACTTTTGCTGGGAAGATGTACTTGCAGTAGTTCACTAAGAAAAATTCACACGATGACCAAAGACGTCACAAACTCTCCTGATACTGAACAAACACCTGCCACCGGTGCCTGGCGCTGGATACCGTCATTGTATTTCAGTCAGGGCATTCCCTATGTGGTTGTGATGACCTTGTCCGTCATTATGTACAAGAACATGGGTATTTCCAATGCGGATATCGCGCTATACACCAGCTGGTTATATCTGCCCTTTGTGATCAAGCCCTTATGGTCGCCGTTTGTGGACATGTTCAAGACCAAACGTTTCTGGGTGATTACGCTGGAACTGGTGATCGGAGTGTTATTTGGCCTGGTCGCATTCACGATACCGATGAGCAGTTTTTTTCAGATGACCCTGTTGGTGTTCTGGTTGCTGGCATTCGGTGCCGCCACGCATGACATCAGCAGTGATGGCTTTTATATGCTGGCGCTGGAACAGCATCAGCAAGCGGCATTCGTCGGTGTGCGCAGTATGTTTTTCCGTTTTTCCATGCTGACGGGACAGGGCGCGCTGGTTTATCTTGCCGGAACGCTGAGAGATCTGACCGGCAATGTCGCCTTTGGCTGGATGGTCGTGTTCGGTGTGCTGGCGGCAATGTTTGTTAGTCTGTCGCTGTATCACAAATGGGCTTTGCCCAGACCCGACAGCGATCACGCGCAGGGTGATCCGAATCAGGTGGTCGCGACGTTTTTTACGATTTTCGGCAAATTCATTAAGAAAAAAAATATTCTGCTGACGATCGCTTTCCTGTTGCTGTATCGCTTCGGCGAGGCACAGTTAGTCAAAATGGCACCGCCGTTTTTGCTCGATAGTCTGGATAAGGGCGGGCTGGGTTTATCGACGCAGGCGGTTGGTATTGTTTACGGTACCGGCGGCATGATCGCGCTGACGCTGGGCGGCCTCGCCGGTGGTGCGCTGATTTCAATTTATGGTCTGAAGCGTTGTCTGTGGCCGATGGCGCTGGCAATCAACGTGCCGCATATCGTGTATGTCTATCTGGCATTCGTACAGCCACAAAATATTTATCTGGTCGGTGCCGCAGTGGCGATAGAGCAGATGGGATATGGTTTCGGTTTCACCGCTTATGTTTTGTACATGATCATGATCGCCGATGGTGAGCACAAGACGGCGCATTATGCGATCTGTACCGGGTTCATGGCGATGAGCATGATGCTGCCCGGTATGTTCAGCGGCTGGTTGCAGGCAACGCTGGGATACGCGAATTTCTTTGTATGGATTTGTCTTGCCGCGATCCCGACCTTTATTGTGACTGCCCTGATTAAGGTTGATCCCGAATTTGGCAAGAAGTAATAAGTAAGGGAATGACGCAAAACCGCTCCAGCGGCGTTATGGTTCCTTGCCAGGGCAATTTTGCGTCAGTCCTATAAGCAAGAAGTAATAAATAAAAATACAGCGTCGTTTTAGTCTGAAATGAGTAAAAGTATGAGTTCGCAACATTTGTTTTTTAACAGTCAGCGCTATCAGTCCACGCTTGCCGGACCACGCATCATCATTACCGGTGCGGTACACGGTAACGAGATTTGCGGCACGCTGGCGATACGGCGCGTGATTGCTGAAATCGACGCTGGCATCATTCAGATCGTGTCCGGTTGTGTGACTTTCGTACCGGTCACAAATCCGCTGGCTTATCAGCGCGGCGAAAGACAGGGCGACCGTAATCTGAACCGCCGCTTGTTGCCAACGGCAACGCCAGTGGAGTTTGAGGATCATGTTGCCAACTGGTTGTGCCCTTTACTGGCGGAGCACGATGTCTTACTCGACCTGCATTCTTTCCGCGGCGAAGGCGAGGCTTTCGTTCTGGTTGGGCCGGAAAATAATAATGGCGATATCGAACCTTTCCGGCATGCAGAAGCCGAGCTGGCGATGGCGCGGCGTCTGGGAGTGCATCGCATGGTGGATGGCTGGCTCAGCACTTATGCGCGCGGTGTCGCCCGCCGTCAGCAAAGGCTGGGGCCGGATGCGGATGCCAGAATGCTGGCGAATGCGAATACCCAGTTCGGTGTCGGCACTACCGAATATATGCGTTCCGTCGGCGGGTATGCAGTCACGCTGGAGTGTGGCCAGCATCTCGACCCACAGGCACCGGAAGTCGCGTACCGCGCGATTATCAATACGCTGACGCATCTCGGTATCATTGCCGGAACAGCACCTGCTGCTGTCAAAGAAATTGAAACCCTACGTATCTATGATGTGATCGACAAGCTGCACGACGACGATCATTTCATTCGCGAGTGGCGCAGTTTTGACGAAGTAAAAAAAGGTGATCTGATCGGTCTCCGTCATGATGGCAGCGAGGTCAGGGCGGAAATGGATGGCCGTATGATATTCCCGGATGCCGGTGCGCATTGTGGCGAGGAGTGGTTTTATATCACCCGTTACAGCGACAGGATTCAAGAGGGAAACGCATGAAGCAAGTAATGCCATGGCTGCATCGTTTGTGTGCCTTGCTGGTGCTGTCGCTATTTGCGTTGAATGTTCAGGCTGCTCAGGCAGGCACAGGCAAAACCTTGAATGTTTTGCTGACGACGCCCGAAAGCGCTCTCGATCCGGCTGTTGCTTCCGATATTGCCACGCTCAGCATTAATGAGAATATTTTTGAACCTATGCTGCGCTACGATTATCTGGCGCGCCCGGTCAAATTGAAGCCGAATACTCTCAAGGCGATGCCGGAAATCAGCGATGGCGGCAAGACTTATACACTGCATTTGCAACCCGGCATCCATTTCACACCCGACCCGGCGTTCAAAGGCAAAGTACGCGAATTAACCGCTGATGATTATGTGTACAGCATACGCCGCTTGTACGATCCTGCGCTGAAATCGCCGTGGTTATTCATGTTTGAAGGTAAGTTGCTGGGCGACGAAAAACTGCGCAATCTGCAAGCCGCACCCAGCTGGAAATTCGATAGCAATGCCGCCATTCCCGGCCTGCAGGCATTGGATCGTTATACCTTACGCATACGACTGAATGCGCCCGATAACAATTTTTTGTTTATTCTGGCGACCACGGCCACATCTGCCGTTGCCAGAGAAGTGATCGAGAGCTACGGCAATCAGGCGGGCAATCATCCTGTTGGTACCGGGCCGTTTATGCTGGGTGAATGGCAGCGTAGTTTTCGTCTGGTACTGAATGCCAATCCTGACTATCGCAAGGTGATATTTGATGGTGAAGCTGGGAAAGACGATGTATCACAGCAGATCGCGGCAGACTTGAAAGGACGGACTATTCCCCTGGTGTCGCGCGTCACGATTGCGATCGTCGAAGAGCAGCAGGCGCGCGTGCTGGGCTTTATGAATAGGGAATTTGATACGCTGGAACAAGTGCCGCCGCCTTTGTCAGATATGATCATGAAAGACGGTAAACTGAAGCCTGATCTGCAACGGCAAGGTGTGCAGCTGTCTTTATTCTCTCCGTTGCAGACCTACTATGTCTGGATGAATATGGATGATCCTGTTATCGGAGGATACAGCCAGGAAAAAATTGCGTTAAGGCGCGCAATTGCGATGAGTTATAACAGCCGCGAAGATATCAGCCTGATGGAAAAAGGTCTGGCGATTCCCGCGCAGTCACCGTTGCCGCCGAACGTGCTTGGCTACGATGCCAGCTTCAAGAGCCCGGTGCCTTACGATACTGCGCTGGCGAATGCTTTGCTTGATCGTTTTTCCTATCAGCGCGGTGCGGACGGCTATCGCCGTTTACCGGACGGGCAGCCTTTGCATCTGCTGATGCATAGTCAGGCCAATACCACCGGGCGTCTGCGCGATGAAGTCTGGCGCAAGACCATGGATGCGATCGGCATACGCATCAGTTTTAAAACCGATAAACATTCAGAAATCTTGCGCGCTTCCCGTCTGGGGCAGGTGCAGATGACCGAGGCAAACTGGGTTGCGGATTTTCCTGACGGCGAAAATTTTTATCAATTGCTGTACGGCGCCAATATCGGGCGGGCAAATTATTCGCGCTTTAATTTGCCTGCATTTAATCAGTTGTATGAAAAATCCCTGACGATGACCGATTCACCCGAACGGCGCGCGTTATACCGTCAAATGGCCTTGCTGATGCATGCCTATAACCCGTGGATACCACGGGTGCATCCTTTATCCGCTGACATACGGCAGCCGTGGGTACTGCATTATCAGCGCCATCCGGTCGATTTTACGAACTGGCGTTATCTTGATATCGCGCCGGATGCGAAACAAAACGCGAAGCGATAAATACAGGCGCATGCGCCACAGTTAAGGGCGCATATCAAATAATGAGTTACGGTTATACGTGACAAGTAAAGTTTCATTGGAAGACAGCGAGAGCAAACTCTATTCTGACAAACTGAAAAGAGTTCTGGTTGTTGTCTGATTATCTGGAGAAGTCGTACATGCGTTGTGAATTGATTGCTGATCACCCTGACTTCCGTCGTCTTTCTGCGATAGAGGGCATTGCAGTTGATCTGCGCTATGTCGGTGCCGATAATTTTGTCGGACGCGACTTGTATGGCGATCTCGATTGCGCGTGGCTGCACAGGGAAGCCGCAGCAGCGCTGGAGCAGGCGGCACACTATCTTGCGGAGCAGCATCCGGGTTACCGGATTATTGTGCTGGACGCTTTGCGCCCGCACCGTGTACAGGAAATGTTGTGGGCGCATCTCGATGGCACACCTTTACAAATGTATGTGGCTGACCCTGCGCGCGGTTCTATTCATTCGTTTGGCATGGCGGTGGATGTGACTATCCTTGATCCGCAAGGCAAAGAAATCGATATGGGCAGCGGCTTCGATGAAATGGCAGAAAAATCGCATCCGGCGCTGGAAGAAAAAATGCTCGCGGCCGGACAAATTACCGCGCAGCAGCGCAGCAATCGCGAGATACTGCGGCAAGCCATGTTTCATGCGGGTTTCAGAGGGATCAACAGCGAATGGTGGCATTTCAATTTCGGTGATCCGGCGGTCGTCCGTCAGACTTATCTGCGGATAGACTGAGCATGTTTGCGCAGCGCGTTTCCTGCGTCACTCTCAGTCTTGCGCTGACGCTGTTTTTCATTGCTGAAGTGCCGGCAGCGACCCCGTCCGCACCGGTGAACAAGGCAAAAACGATGCAGCCAGCGTCCTCAGTGTCATCCATGAAAACGACGACCGATCAGCAACTACAAGCGATTGTCAGTCAGCCGCAACGGCCACTGGCAAGTTTATCCGTGATTGCTATCCGTGACGGCAGTGTCGTTTATGAACAGCAGTTCGGCAAACGATATATTGCCGCTGAGGCCACCGCCAGCTTGCCGGTGAATGCCGACACTTTATTCCGTGTCGCATCGGTATCCAAGATGGTGACGGCATTGGGGCTGATGCGTCTGGTTGAGCAAGGCAAGCTCACGCTCGATACCGATGTCAGCCGCTATCTTGGTTACACCCTCAGAAATCCTTACTATCCCGATGTCGCGATTACGCTGCGCATGTTGCTGAGTCATACTTCGTCCTTGCGCGATGATGGTGGCTATAATTTCCCGGCAAATGTTTCGCTGCAAAGCGTTTTGCAGGCAGCAGATAAATCTGCAACACCGACCGTGATCTGGGCCAGACCGGATGCGAGCAACAAAAATTATGCACCGGGAAGCTACTTCAGTTATGTGAATCTGAACTGGGGTGTGATCGGCTCGGTCATGGAAGCGGTCTCAGGACAACGTTTCGATGTACTGATGCAGGAATTGATTTTGCAACCGTTGCATATCAGCGGTAGTTTTCATCCGGAAAATCTGAATCCGGCAGAGCTGAGTAATCTCGCCACCTTGTACCGCAAACAGAAAAATGATGTCTGGGATACAGCACTTGCATGGCAGCCTCAGGTCGATGATTATCATCAGCAAGGCGTGCCGAAGCGCACATATCTGGCGACGTATCGTCCAGGCTGGAATGCCACTTTATTCAGCCCGCAGGGCGGCTTGCGTATCAGCGCGTGTGGCCTGAGCCGTCTGATGCAGATGCTGATGCGCGAGGGCGAGCTCGATGGTGTACGTGTATTACAGCCAGCCAGTGTGCGGGCGTTATTAACACCGCAGTGGCGCTACGATATAGCATTGCAGAATGGCGACGATTATCAGGGCATGTTTCAGTCCTGGGCGCTGGGGTTTCAGGTATTCACCGATACCAGCGCAGCGCATCATGGCGATCGTCTGACGCCACCTGTCACGTCCGGCGGACATGGATTCACCGGCGTTGGTCATCTGGGATTTGCTTACGGTCTGGAGTCAGGTTTTGTGTTCGACCCGCAAACCCGTAACGGTATGATTTATCTGATTGGTGGGACAGGTGCCGATCCGGATAAAAACACCGGTGAGTATTCCAGCCTCAGTTTGTGGCAGGAACAAATCATGACCGCGCTGGCAAAACAGCTTCGCTGAATTATTCCTTGCTGGTTCTGGCGATAAATTCGGCGGCCGCCGCTTGTACGCAATCAACAAACGCCCGGGCAGAGCGCGACAATGGTGTCGATTTTTTGGTGAGTAAATATAGATCCACCGGCACATTCGGTAGCAGTGGGCGGCATTGCACTTTATCGTGATTAGCGGTCGCGGCGGTGAACGGATCGATCACTGCGGCACCGGCACCAAACTCCACCAGCGTGCGCGCCAGCACATAGGTCTGCACTTCGGTGTAAGAAGTAAAGCTGATGCCGAGTTCTTCGCAGGCGTCCATCACACGACTGACCAGATGATCATCCAGATCCAGCGCGATCAGATTTTTGGGTAAATCAGCGACGTGCAAAGGCGTGTTGTCGAGTTTTTTTGCCCAGCTGCCTATCGGTGCAATTGCCGTCATACTGCCGCGTACCAGCGGTTCCGATGCCAGATTCGGATGGCATGGGTCATACAAAGACAAAGCAAAATCAACGTCGCCAAGCAGCAGCGCATTCACCATATCGCTGGTATGGTGCGTTGATAAAGTACAGTGCACTTGCGGGAATTTTTTGCGCCAGGCGGCCAGTGCAGCTGGCACGACCGTGATCGATAAGGTCGGTGTCGATGCCAGCCGGACGGCCTCATCCGGATGATTTTTCAGATTATTGGCGAGACGGCGTACCGATTGCAGATCGCGATTCAGTTTATCGACTTCGGCAAACAGCTTGTGCGCTTCCGGTGTCGGATGCAATTTTCCTTTGATACGCTCGAACAATTTCAGGCCGAGCTGCAATTCACAATGTTGCAAGACCTTGGTTGCTGCGGGCTGGGAAATACTGAGTAATTGTGCGGCACCGCTGATCGTGCCGGCCTGCATAATCGCATGAAAAACTTCTATGTGACGCAATCGCATGAGTGTTGACCTGTTACCGTTACCCGTTTGTACCCTGCGATTGTAACCGCAGAAGGAGTTTATTCGGCAGCTTCGAGCGCTTTTCGAACGTCACCCTGACAGAGCGACAACAGTTTTTCAGCGTCAGCCACACTGAGCTTGTTGCGTATCGCCACGATCGCAGTCTTGACGTGGAAGTCACATTCTTCCAGCACTTTGCGACAGGTCTGTTCATCCTCGCCGGTTGCATGCATGGTCAGGCTGACGGTACGCCGCAGTAGTTTGATATTGGTCGGTTTCACATCCACCATCAGATTGCCGTAAACCTTATGCAGTTTCACCATCAGCCCGCTGGAAAAAGTATTCAGCGCAATTTTTTGTGAGGTGCCGGCCTTCAGCCGCGTGCTGCCGGAAATGATTTCACTGCCGGTGTTGAGTGTGATGCCTATGTCTGCACATCGGGTTACCGGCGCATCAGGATTATTGGCGAAGCCCACGGTTAATGCGCCACTGGCACGCGCTGCCTGCAACGCGCCCAGCACATACGGCGTGGCACCCGATGCCGCGATCAGCAACACCACATCATGCTGATTCAGATGCAGCTCGCGAATATCGATCGCGCCTTGTTCGGTGTCATCTTCAGCACCTTCGACGGCGACGAACATCGCCTGTTTGCCACCGGCAATTAGCGAAATCGCCCGTTCATCCGGCCACGAAAAGGTCGGTAATAATTCCACGCCATCGAGCACACCGAGGCGCCCCGATGTGCCTGCACCGACATACACCAGACGCCCGCCCGCTTCTATGCGTGGCAGTGCCGCATCAATTGCTGCGGCGATCTGTGGTGCAGCAGCGCGCACCGCCTGCACCGCAATGAACTGATCGTCGATCAATGCGGCGGCCAGATCTGCCGTCGCATAGGTATCCAGCTCGGTATGTAAGACATTCGGTGTTTCGGTGTTCAACATGATCATTTCTCCACGATGCTATTGAACTTACAGAGGACTAGCGCTGCTCACAAATGAAAGCTGATCGCGCAGTCATAACCGCAGGTAATGTGCTGCTGGCGAACTGGTATTTGCCAGCATGGCTGCCTGTGCTTATTCTGCCACTCATGCACTTTGTTTCTTGCATCATAATCCGGCGCTATCAACTGGCTTTTTAAGCCTGCTCTGTTTAGCAGGCCATGACATAACATCTGATATCTCTGCCACATGAAAAAACGACTGTTCGCCTTCCTCTTTTTGCTGCTGACTTTATTCTTATCCGGCTGCCAGTCTTTGCTGAATACTGTGCAGACACCAAAAGATATGCAACACCGCATCGTCGTGTCTGTGCCGGAACAGAAAATGCGCTTATTCGATAACGGGAAGCTCATCGCCACTTATACCATTTCAACTGCGAAGCGGGGTATTGGCGATTTGCCCGATAGTTACATGACACCGGGTGGCAAAATGGAAATTGCTGAAAAATTCGGTGCCGGTATGCCGGTCGGCACCGCGTTCAAAGATCGTGTGCCGACCGGCGAAATCGTTGCGATTGATGCGCCGGGGCGCGATCCGGTGGTGACCCGCATACTCTGGCTGCGTGGCACCGAAGAGCGCAATCAGCATGCGTATCAGCGTTACATCTACATTCACGGCACGCCGCAGGAAAGCCTGCTCGGCAATCCCGCCAGTTATGGTTGCATACGCATGCGCTCTGCCGATATCGTTGAATTGTTCGACAAGGTGGGTGTAGGCGCGGAAGTCTTTGTCGCTGAAACCGAAGCGGACTTGCTGCCGCAAAAATAAGCACAGACGCGGAATATGAATCTGGTTGGAAGTCGGGGGCTAAAGAGGCTGGAAAAGTCGATTTTCATGCCTCTGGACGCATAAATATACTGGGGGGGAGTATTTTTTAAAGCCCTTTATTTATAAGGACATAAAGGCAAAATCGCCTGATACTCCCCGAAAAGTGCTTATTTTAGGGCTGTTTTCATGCTTTTTTTCAAGGCGGATATTGGCTGCGTTGGCTGATACGTACCAATATTGACTGGGCTGTCGGTTTTGCACACGCCGGACATGAGGAATCACAAATTCCTGTTGTCAAAGTTCCGCTTTCATTTCTATAATTCGATAATTGTCGAAATATAGAAATAAGCCTGAACCGGAGTCCGCCTATGGAAAATAAACAAGCAATCAGCGCATTAGCGGCGTTGGCGCAAGAGTCGCGGCTGGCGGTGTTTCGCCTGCTGGTGCGGGTTGGCCCTGAAGGTTTGGCAGCCAGCAAAATCGCGGAAGAGCTGGCGATTCCGGCTTCGTCATTGTCATTTCATCTCAAAGAACTCAGTAATGCTGATCTGATTTCGGCGCGTCAGGATGGGCGTTTTATTATTTACGCCGCCAATTTCAGTACCATGAATGATTTGCTGGCATTTCTGAGTGACAGCTGTTGCAACGGTCAGGCTTGTTTGCCTGCATTGCAGACAGGCAGCCTGGCGGGTAGTCACTTGGCGGATCAGGCTCCGTGTAAAGCGTAGTAAGCAGCTGCTGTGAACACTGGTTTTCTTTGTAATTCCTTATCCTTGCAATTCCTTTTCACCAATGAATCGAGACAAAAATGACTGATAAAGTGTACAACGTACTGTTTCTTTGCACCGGTAACTCTGCGCGCAGCATCATGGCGGAAGCCCTGATGACGACGATGGGGCAGGGGCGTTTCAAGGGCTATTCTGCCGGTAGTTTTCCCACCGGTACGGTTAATCCGCTGGCGATAGAGCAGATTCAGACGACAGACTATCCGCTGACTGCTTTACGCAGCAAAAGCTGGGACGAGTTCGCAGCGGCCGATGCGCCGGTGATGGATTTCATCATCACCGTCTGCGATAACGCCGCCGGTGAAGTCTGCCCGGTCTGGCCCGGTCGTCCGGTAACGACGCACTGGGGTTTTGAAGACCCGGCTGCAGTGACTGGCAGCGATGAAGCAAAGCGCGCGGCATTTCATAAGGTATTCCGCGAAATTATGTCTTGCATCAATAGCTTCGTCTCGCTCCCTGCGCACATACTGGAAAAAAATACCATTCATCAGGAACTTAAAGCGATCAGAGATCAGCTCAACTGATGCGTCCATCTCATGATCTCGCAGTACATCAAATTCATTTCTGAAATGGGGCGCATGTCGTGCTGATTGCTATCCTGATTTTTTTGCTGACACTGACCTTTGTCATCTGGCAGCCGCGCGGTCTGGGCATAGGCTGGAGCGCGGCTGGCGGCGCGTTGCTGGCTTTGCTGGCCGGGGTCATACAGTTATCGGATATTCCGCTGGTGTGGCATATCGTCTGGAACGCAACGGCCACATTTATCGCGGTCATCATCATCAGCCTGTTGCTGGATAAAGCGGGTTTCTTTGAATGGGCGGCATTGCATGTGGCGCGCTGGGGCGGTGGCAGCGGCCGCAAATTATTTGTGTTGCTGCTGTTACTCGGTGCCGTGGTCGCCGCTTTATTTGCGAATGATGGCGCGGCGCTGATCCTGACGCCGATAGTAATTGCGATGTTGCTTGAATTAAGGTTTTCACCGCAAGCCACGCTGGCTTTTGTGATGGCGGCGGGTTTCATCGCCGACACCGGCAGTCTGCCGCTGGTGGTATCGAATCTGGTGAACATCGTCTCGGCTGATTATTTCAAGCTGGGCTTTGCCGCCTATTCATCGGTGATGCTACCGGTGAATCTGGTGTCGGTCATGGCCACGATCGCGGTGTTGCTGCTGTTTTTCCGGCGCGACTTGCCTGCCGATTATGAGGTGCAACAACTGCTCCAACCTGCGCTGGCGATTCGTGACCGCGCCACATTCAATACGGGCTGGTGGGTGCTGGGTTGGCTGTTGCTCGGTTTTTTCTGGCTGGATGGCATGGGTGTTCCAGTCAGTGTGGTCGCAGCAGCGGGGGCGGCGGTGTTGCTGGCCGTCGCTACGCGCGCCGGGGTGATTAACACCCGTGATGTCGTCAGAAATGCGCCGTGGCAGATCGTGATTTTTTCGCTGGGCATGTATCTGGTGGTGTACGGCTTACGCAATGCCGGGTTGACGAATCAACTCAGCGGCGTGCTCAATCGTTTTGCCGAACATGGTGTCTGGGGCGCGGCGCTGGGTACAGGATTACTCAGCGCATTTCTGTCGTCGATTATGAACAATATGCCGACAGTGCTGATCGGCGCTTTGTCGATAGATGCCGCCGTGGCAAACAATGCGGTGCGCGAAGCCATGATTTATGCGAATGTGATCGGCTGCGATCTCGGCCCGAAAATCACGCCTATCGGCAGCCTCGCCACATTGTTGTGGTTACACGTGCTGGCAAACAAAAATATCACGATTTCCTGGGGCTATTATTTCAGGCTGGGTATCGTTCTGACCTTGCCGGTGCTGTTGCTGACGTTGGCCGCGCTGGCATTACGTTTAAGCTGAAAAGCCGACGCTATCACCGTAAAGGAGTAAAGCATGACTGATGTGGCAGGAGAAATTATCGATAACTCAGCCCAAAATTTAGCTCAAAATTTAGCCCCCGATCTGCCGAACGTAAAGATGGCACACATGGATATTCCTGATGCCGCGAAACTCGCACCGGTGTCAGGCTTTGAGCATCCGCCACGGATATTGCTGATGTATGGCTCGCTGCGTGAACGCTCGTTCAGCCGCTTGCTGGTCGAGGAAGCGGCGCGCCTGCTGCAACACATGGGTGCGGAAGTCAGAATTTTTAATCCGCATGATTTGCCTATGGTTGGCAGTGTGCCGGAAACGCATCCCAAGGTGGTGGAATTGCGCGAGAGTTGTTTGTGGTCGGAAGGGCAGGTCTGGTGCAGCCCTGAACGTCATGGCGCGATCACGGCGGTGCTGAAAAATCAGATCGACTGGATTCCTCTCGAACAAGGTGCGATACGCCCCAGCCAGGGGCGTACACTGGCAGTGATGCAGGTGTGTGGCGGCTCGCAGTCGTTTAATACCGTCAACACCCTGCGTCTGTTGGGACGCTGGATGCGCATGTTCACGATACCGAATCAGTCATCAGTACCGAAAGCCTATGAAGAATTTGATGAGGCCGGACGCATGAAACCATCACCGTATTACGACCGGCTGGTGGATGTGATGGAAGAATTATTTAAATTCACGCTGTTGTTGCGAGGTCGCAGCGATTATCTGACCAGCCGTTACAGTGAACGCAAACAGGATGCATTGAACGCCGCCAACAAGATCATCGCCAAAGCCTGATTCGTGCTTAACTGAGTCGTTGCCGGGTGACAGCCTTACACCGTTTTTATAAAAGGAATGAATATGCTTTTTCTGGATAATACGCCGAAATTTTTTTTCTTCACCGGTAAAGGCGGCGTCGGCAAAACCTCGGTCGCTTGCGCCACTGCCGTCTGGCTTGCCGATCAGGGACGACGCGTATTGCTGGTCAGCACCGACCCGGCATCGAATGTCGGTCAGGTATTCGGCATCCGTATCGGTAACAGCATCAGAGCGGTGGAGTCGGTTGCCAATCTGTCTGCACTGGAAATTGATCCGCAAGCGGCAGCACAACTGTACCGCGACCGCATCGTCACACCTGCGCGCGGCACCCTGCCCGAGGTGGTGATCAAAGCGATGGAGGAACAATTGTCCGGTGCTTGCACCACAGAAATCGCCGCATTTGATGAGTTCACCGGGCTGCTGACCAATCCGCAGATGCTGCGGGATTACGATCACATCATTTTTGATACCGCGCCGACCGGGCACACGATACGTATGTTGCAACTGCCCGGTGCCTGGTCCGGCTTTCTGGAAGAGGGCAAAGGCGATGCCTCTTGTCTCGGGCCGCTGGCAGGTCTGGGCAAGCAGCGTGAAAAATATCATGAAGCCGTGCAGACCTTAGCCGACCCGGCACGTACCCGCATGGTGCTGGTGGCACGTGCCCAGCATTCCAGCCTGAAAGAAGCTGCACGCACACATGATGAGCTGGCAGCCATCGGTTTTCATCAACAATATCTGATCATCAATGGCGTGTTGCCGGAAGCAGAAACACTACACGATGCGCTGGCGCGCGCCGTCTGGAAACGCGAGCAGGCGGCATTGGCTGCCACGCCCGAGGTATTACGCGGCTTGCCGACAGATCATATTCCGCTGCGCGCATTCAATCTGGTCGGGCTTGATTCTTTGCGTCATTTGCTGACGGCCTCTACCGCGGTCGATGGTGCTAATGACGCTGATCCATCCGCAACGCAAACATTGCCTGCCCTGACGGACGCGCCATCGCTGGCGACGCTGGTCGATGGTCTGGCAGGTAGCGGGCATGGCCTGATCATGACGATGGGCAAAGGTGGCGTTGGTAAAACCACGGTTGCTGCGGCGATCGCTATCGCCCTCGCGCAACGCGGTTTTCCGGTGCATCTGACGACCTCAGACCCGGCAGCACATCTGCTTGAAACACTGGAAGGCAACTTGCCGAATCTGAGCGTCAGCCGGATTGACCCTGTTGCCGAGACTGCGCGCTATCGTCAGGAAGTCATGGCGAGCAAAGGTAAGCACCTTGATGCGCAAGGAAAAGCCTTGCTGGAAGAAGATTTGCGCTCACCATGCACCGAAGAGATCGCTGTGTTCCAGGCGTTTTCACGCGTCATCCGCGAAGCCGGGAAAAAATTTGTGGTGATGGATACCGCACCGACCGGCCACACCTTATTGCTGCTCGATACCACCGGTGCCTATCATCGTGAAATCGAACGACAGATGGCGCATACCGGCGTTCATTACACGACGCCGATGATGCAATTGCAGGACCCGCAACAAACGAAAATCGTGATCGTGACACTGGCAGAAACCACGCCAGTGCTGGAAGCCGCTGGCCTGCAAAATGACTTACGCCGCGCCGGTATTGAGCCGTGGGCATGGGTCATCAACAACAGCCTGGCGATGGCGCAACCGCAATCGCTGTTGCTACAGCAAAGGGCAAAAAATGAATTGCAACAAATCCGCCTGGTCGCAGATCAACACAGCCAGCGCTGGGCGATTATTCCTTTACAGGCAGAAGAACCTGTCGGTATCGACAAACTGACAAAGCTGCTGAATGCAAAGTGATTCATTTCTGACGCTGAATAAAAAAAATCCCCGACATCGCTGCCGGGGATTTTTTTGTCAGTACAACCGGAATTACTTGAACTTGCAATTCGCCAGCAAGGTGAATGAGCGGCCGCGTGGGTCGGCGACGCTTGCTTGCAGGAAGTTATAGCAAAAGCGGAATTGTGGATCTGCGAAACAAGAAGCAATTCCCAAAGGATTCACTTAACGGTATGACAGTAGTTGAATGTCGATTATTTCGGCAGTCATAAAACTCGGATCGCACGTGACAATGAATGATGGAGATTTATTTTGGCAATAAATACATTCATTTTGATTAAAACAAACGCAGATAAATTGTTGCAATAAAGTGTAACTCAAAAGATATTTAATTTTTAATATTTCAATAAAAAATGCTTTAGAATAATATTTCTATTCCGACAACTCCCAAAAGAGGTAATTATGTTACGTAAATCAATTCTTACATTTATGTTTTTCGTCAGCGTTTCAGCTTCATACGCCAGTAATAACGGTGAGGTTTCGCCAGAAATGCAGTGCATTTCAAGATGCGTTGGTGCTCTAGGGTGGGAAGAGGTTGAATTCTGTGTTGATTTATGCACTAGTTAATAACTTAAGTGGCAAACCTCATCTCAGGTTAAAAACACCTTGATGGGGTTTGCTTGAACGAAAAGATGTCCTTAAGTAAATTAAGTGGATCATTGATAAAAATGGATATAAAAAAAAGTCATCTGCTCGTTCTCATCGTCGCGGCACTAGTCGGGACAACAAGTTTTGCGCAGACATTGAAGAAGGCACGCCCTCGCGCTGAATGCACACAGCTTTGCAATGAAAGAGGATTAACGCAGCCTAAGTTTGGTGGGAAGCTAAACAAAATCCGTGAAGAGATCGCAAAAGAAACCGATCCGGAAAAAGTCCAGGTATTGCGCCAAAAAGAAAAAGAGGAATTGGAACGCGCCACAGAAAAGCTGGCTGAATTTTGTGAGTTTATGTGCGAAGGTAATCCTGAATAGAAGCCAAGCCACCAAAGGTAGTACCCTGCTAATTAATGAGACAACCCAGCGATTCCTGACAGCGTAGAAATAGGATTTATGTATAACAAGATCAACACGTTAGGTAGCTTGCTGCTAACCAGCGTATCCGCATTTGCACAGCAAGCCGGTCAGGTTCAAGGTTCTGAGCAGTCCCCCCAGCAAGTCGTCGTGAATGGATCACAGACAGATATCGAGGCCAGCCAGGATTTTGTGGCTGGCAAGGTGATTATCGGGCGCAAGCAAATCGAACAAAGCGGCTTGCAAAATGTGACAGAAATACTGAAACGCGACCCTGTCATTACACTTGGTAAAGATGGCCGTATCAGTTTGCTGGGTTTGCCTGGCTATACCCAAATCTTGTTGGATGGACGTGCTCCGATGGGAAAGAGCCCGTTAGAGTTGGATTTGAGCCAGGTTGATAAGATAGAAATCATTAAGTCCACTACGGCAGAAACTGGGCCCTTCGGGATAGCCGGAACGATCAACGTGATCAGTCGCAAAATTGAACGCAAAATTCAGCAGCAACTGAACCTTGGTGTGACCGAAACGAGGGGTGAGTACGGCGCTAATGGCACATGGAGGATGAATCAGTTCAGTCCGGAGAGTCCATGGAGTTTTAGCCTGAGCGCCAATGCGCGCCACAACCGCAGCCCGGGTAACGGAGCAGATGAGCAGCAATTGCTCACATCGCTCGGTATGCAACCGCAGTTCCAGGCAAGCCGTCATACCTTGAGGAGGGATGAATTTTCAACGCTGACCTCTGAGCTGGCGTATCAATTTGGTGCCGGAAATACGCTGAGTTTTAAACCGGATTATGGCCAGATCACGCTGGATCAAACCAAGACCGAACAACGACACTGGGTCAATGACCGTTTGCAACAAGCCTGGCAACGCAGCACCTCACCCCTCAGCGGTTATAACCTGCCACTGAGCTGGACTTATGATAGTGGCGATTTCGGTCAGATTGATACAAGCCTGCGCTTCAGTCAAATGCAAAATATAAGTGATAGCTTGCGAATTGATCAGGATAGCGCCAATCCGAATGGAGCTAATTACGCCTTGCGTCGCCAGCATTATCGCGATGATCAAAGCAACACGATCTGGTCATTCAATTACAGTAACAGTATCAGCGATGGGCATAACATCAAATCCGGCCTGCAGTGGACACATAGCAGACATGAAACCCGGCGTGTGTACTGGCTCAATGATGTCGTTGATACGAGTCTCATTTGGTTAGGCGGACAAAGTCAGAATGTTGAGAAAAAGTACAGGATTTTTGTTCAGGATGACTGGCGTGTGAATAAGACCCTGGCCTTAAATGCTGGTCTGTCAATGGAAGATCAGACGCTGAATATGCTTGAAGAGGGTATGCGTAATCAGGCGCGTTTCAGAGTTTGGTCGCCGTCGGCGCATTTGTCAAAAAAACTGGCGGCCGATCAGAAGCGCCAGTTCCGTCTTTCGTTGGCACGTAGTTTCCGGGCACCAGATTCAAGCCAGTTAATGCTGCAGCCCGCAATTAACCCGTTTGCACCATGTTTTACCAATACTGGTTGCGGTAATAATACGATCGATACCGCCGACAGTGCCGGTAATCCGGGCTTGCAGCCAGAACGGGCGCTCGCTTTGAATTTGAGTTATGAACATGGCCTGAGTCGGGATAGTCAAATCAGTATTGATGTCTATTCGCGCCAGATCGACAGGAAAATTGGCAGCGAGCTTCTGTTAATGCCTGTGTCTTGGGCACCAAGCCCGCGCTATGTGCAAAGACCCGCCAATCTCGGCGACGCTTCGATTCAAGGTGTGAGTCTCAACTGGCGCGTTGCCGTGACTGATATATGGTCTGCCTCTCCCAAATTAGATTTGCGTGGCAGCGTCGGTTGGGCGCATTCGGTGATGAGTAACTTGCCCGCGCAGGATAACCATCTGGAAGGTCAATTGCCATGGCGTGCCAAACTTGGATTGAGCTATGTCATGGCTAATCTGCCGGTGAAAATCGATCTGGATGCTAACTGGCTTCCGGCGGACTGGCTACGTAATAATCTGACCCAGAGAACTTATGAGTCCCGTCAGCGAAGCCTAAGCGCGAACGCCATCTGGACCGTGAATCCAAGGATGCGCCTGGTCATGAACATGGATAATCTTTTTGCACCAGAAGCATACACAATTCGTGAGTATTTTACGGATAGCACGACTTTGCAAACACGTAATAAGAACTCGGCTTATACCCGAGTTGGCATCAGGATGGAACTCAAACTCTAAGGATATTAAATGCAAGTTCGTTACAAGAAATATATCAAAGATATTTTTCTATTGATTGTAGTCGCCATTCTCGCGATTTTTTTAGGAAAAAATATTCCTCATTGGTATCGTTTATGGCAAGGGCCATTTAAAAATGGAGATTACTCTGCCCATGTGAAATCGTTTCCTTACAAACTGACTTTATATGGTACTGCAACCTGCCAGCATTGCCAAAACGCTCGTACCTATTTGCGGCAAGCCGGTATCGAGTTCAATGATCAGATGATTGATCGATCAGGTGATGCAGCAAGGTTATATCAACAACTAGGTGAAAAAGCCGTACCGGTTCTTGTTAGTGATAGCAAAATACTCGTTGGATTTAGCCCAGTGCGTTACCAAGAAATGTTGAAGGAAAGCAGAGTGCGATAAACGTAGATGAAGCAACTTTATATGAGTGTAATGTAGTCATCTTCTTCAGAATAAAAAATCCCCGACATCGCTACCGGGGATTGTTTTTTTCAGTACAACCGCGCTTACTTGAACTTGTAATTCGCCAGCAAGGTGAATGAGCGGCCGCGTGGGTCGGCGACGCGTGGTTCCCATGAACTGCCGGCGCCGGAGTTGCTGTCGTAAGTGATGGCAAATGGCGGGTCGGTGTTCAGGATGTTTTTGATCCCTGCGGTCAGCGTCATGTTTTTGATGCCGCTGTAGGTCGCACTCAGGTTAAAGATGGAATAGCTTTTCACATTCGGGTTGTAATCCGATGGGGAAACCAGACCATTGAGTACGCCAGGCAAGACTTGATCTTTATAGCCAGAGCGGAAGATTTGCGAGAGCATGGTCGTCCAGTTGCCTTCTGTGTAGGTCACATAGGCAGTGTGTTTCCAGCGCAGGCCCAAATCGCCAGTGAAGGTGAAACGGCCGACTTCGCTTTCGCCATAGGCGGCATTCGCGGTCGGACGGGATTTTTTCTCGATCAGGTACGAGCCGTCAATCGCTGCTGTCCATTTACCGTTCCAGATCGTGCCATTCGCATTCGCGCCGACTTCCAGACCACGGGTGATGCTTGAACCTGCATTTACCCAGCGCTGATCGATCTGCACAATCGCGCCGCTGGCATCACGGATAAACTGGCCGCTGAACAGATTGTAGTTTTGCAGCATGGTGGTTAAATCCAGCGAGGTAATGGTGTTTTCCTTGCGGATTTCCCACAGATCCATATTCGCGCTGAAATGTTTGCTAGGTGCCCAGACGACGCCGACAGTCGCCTGTTTTGCGGTTTCCGGTCCCAGATTGGCTTTGCCACCGGTCAGGGTATTCGGGTTGATAATGCCGCAACCCGGTTTGGTGCTGTCTGCTTTGAGGCTTGGGCAGCTCGCCGGATCGACCAGATCTTTACCGGCGTATGGCGACTCGGTAATGCCGTTAAACAACTGATTGAATGAAGGTGCGCGGAAGCCGGTGTTATACGAACCACGGAACAATACTTGTTCAACCGGTGTATAGCGGAACGCGACTTTCGGGTTAAAGGTATTGCCGAAACCGGTGTAATGATCCTGACGACCAGCGACGGTGACTTCCATATTTTTGAAGACGGGCACCAGGAACTCGGCGTAGATCGCGCGGATATCACGGCTTACACTTGGCAGTGCATTCGCATCATCAAACGGCGCATTCAGAATCGCAGGACGTGCGTTCGAGGCGCGTGCATCGCCGTTAAACGAATATTCTTCCTTACGCAGATCGGTACCAACCGCTGCCATCACTGCACCGGCAGGGAGTTTGAAAATTTCACCGGAGATCGCGGCATCGGCTTGCGTCAACGTGGTTTTACCGCCGTACAACACCACGCCTTTAGCAGAGGTGCTGGCGATCAGATCCAGCGCTGCCTGTGATTGCTTCTGACCAGGCAACAGGAAAGGATTGATGATGCCGGTGCCGAGTGCATTCGCCAGTGCGACCGTGTAGTTATAGCCATTGCCGAGTGTCGATTGTGATTCGCTGTAAGCGCGTGACAGGCCGACGCGGTAATCCCAGTTACCGATCTGGCCATCGGCGCCGATTTGCAGACGGGCGGCATCGGTACGGGTGCTGATTTCACGGTTGCCGCACTCCATACAACGCCAGCGATAAGCGATAGGCGCGCCGTAATTGGATTTAATGCTTGGTAAGAGCGCAGCGATGGAATTGAATACCATGTCATACGCAGCGCCGGTTTTAGGATAGAACGACGATACCGGGAAGTTGCTGCCGGGCGACACCTGATTCGGCGAGAAGCTTTTTGATACATCAACGCGGGAACCGACCAGTTCAGCGAACACCTGATGTTCACCGACTTTGAATGTGGCGCGCGAAACGAAATTATCGTTGGTCACAGGCTGTTGTAAAACAGCGGCGCGACCTGTATCCCAGGCACACGCATATTTGGAAGAAGCGACATCCCAGATTTTGTAATCATAAGCAGCCATACCATCGATGGAGTTACAACCCGCGCCACCCGGCAAATTCAGCACGTTGACCGCATTCATCGACTGGTTTGTGCCAGGCAGGATAGGGCCGGTATTACTCTTGTTACTCATGATGGTGTTGGCCAGCGACGTCGCAAATACGGTCGCAAACGGGGTACCGCGCGTATCAACTGACAAACCACGATTCGGCTGGAAGGTGTTCACAAACGAACGCTGATCGCCGCGCAATGCCTGATTCTCGCTGTGGGTACCGGTAATCAGCACGTTGTAGCCATCGCTCTCCAGATTACCGAAACCGCCGACGATAGAAACGCGGTGAATATCGGCTCCGCCTTGCTGTGTCAGATCAGTGAAGGCCTGTGCTTCAATGCCGTTGTAATTTTTACGCAGAATGAAGTTAATCACACCGCCGATTGCATCGGTACCATAAATCGCGGAAGCGCCGTCTTTCAGCACCTCAACGCGTTCAACCGCTGCCATAGGTATCGAATTCAGATCGACTGCCGAGCCTTTCATACCGTGTGTGGCGATACGGCGACCGTTCAGCAGAACCAGTGTGCTGTCTGAACCCTGACCGCGCAGGTTGGCGGAGGTAGCGCCGTTATTGCCGCGCTGCGCACCGGAGGTGACGTCGGCATTACTTGCCAGATTATCGGAACCATTGCCATTGATGTTCAGCGTAGCAATCAGCTGCTCGGCAGTCACGATACCCGAGGCTTCGAGCTGTTTGCGGGTAATGACTTCGACGGGTAACGCACCTTCGGCGGCGATACGTTTGATGCTGCTACCGGTAATTTCGATACGTTGCGTGACGTCGGCTGGTTTTTCCTGCGCCATCGCAGATGTCGCAGAAACGCCAGTCACGCCGATAATGGCGATGCAATGGGCAATGGTTTTCAATTTCACGGGTCTCTCCTCAAATAATTCTGTTCAATGTGTGATCAGGATGTAGGGCAATTATCACGGGCTTAGAATGACAACGACCATCAAAAGTCACATCCGTTAACAAGGTTTTTTCTTTTTGCACCAATTTGGATTTTTTGGTGTCGTGCAAAATCGTTATAACGATATACGCGTTGAGATTCAGACTAGAGTTTTCACTTTGCCGGTGACAAATGAAAAATTCTACTCAGGTAATAACTAAAAGATATAGATAAAAAAATCGTTCTCCGGGCCTGTATGACACAGGCAGTGCAAGAGGGATTGATACTCTGAATAAATTTTTTGTATGCTTAAAAAAACAGCAGAGGGAATCTCAAAAAAACCACATTCAGAGCAGGTTCCGGCGCTGCTGAGCGCGCATTTTCAGGGTAACTGCACGCTCGCCTGCTGGCTCTCCTGACCCGAACGGCTGATCGCCATCACGCTGATTTGGCGGATTGCACCAGCCTGGGGATCAGCGCTGGTATCAATGCTCAGTTTTGTCGCAGGCTGGACTGAGAACAGCCATTGCTGATCGGTGCGTTTCCAGATCGCCAGTAATTTTGTGTTGGCGGCGTCAGCCAGCGCCACGTCCACGGTTTTCTTGTCCTCCGACAGTTGCAACTGCGGCGCGGTGATATTGCTGCTGTTGAGCCACGGCATTGCCGGAATCAGCGCCTGCGACGTGTATTTTTCAGTCATCAAGCGTTTGCGTATGTCTTTGCGGTTCTGATTCAGGCTGATAGCGCTGAAATGAATATGACCGTTACCACCGCGTTCACGCACTGCATCCACCTGATTCAGAATTTCTTCGGCAGGCCAGGATTTATCACTGTGATCAATGCGGCTGGTATATAAGCCGGGCCAGATCTGACGTTTTTGTAAATTCTGCCCTATCCAGTAGTCATGCAATACCTTAAATGCCTGCGGTGTCTGATTGATAGGCCAGTACAATTGCGGCGCCAGATAATCAAACCAACCTTTTGCCATCCAGAGTTCTACATCCGCGTACAGTTTGTCGTACTGGCTGAAGCCGGTGATGCCCGCCGGTAAGCGGTCAGGGCGGCCGATGCCGAACGGACTGATGCCGAATTTCACCCAGCTTTTTTCCTGATGCACCGCGTTGTAAATTGCCTCGACAAGATGGTTGACGTTGGCACGTCGCCAGTCCGCGCGCATCAGATTGCCGCCGCTTTGCAGATACCTGATCCAGGCTTTGTCATCCGGGAATTCGACCTCACTGCCGTTCGCGGCTTTGACCGGATACGGATAAAAATAGTCATCAATATGAACGCCATCAACGTCGTAGCGCCGCACGACATCGCTGATGACATTCAGCGTTTGCTGCATGGCGATGGGTTCTGCCGGATCCATCCATAACTGATCGCCATACTGTTTCACGGCGTCAGGCGCAGTTTTGCTGATGTGATTTTTTGCCACTGCTGTTTTTGCCTGCGCGGTGCGGGCGCGGTAAGGATTGAACCAGGCGTGCAATTCCAGGCCACGTTCATGCGCCTGTTCTATCCAGAATTGCAGCGGATCGTAATACGGCGAAGGTGGGCGGCCTTGTTCGCCAGTCAGAAATTCCGACCACGGCTCTATCGCCGACGGATAAATCGCATCAGCGGCCGGGCGCACCTGCAGCACGATGGCGTTGAGCTTCATCTGTACCGCATTGTCGAGAATGGTGATGATCTCCGCTTTTTGTTTATCGCTGCTGAGGTCACGGCGGCTCGGCCAGTCGATGTTGGCGACAGTGGATACCCAGGTGGCGCGGAATTCACGCGGTGTCGGCGGCGTTTCACGGCTTAGGGGTAAGGATGGCGGTGGCGCATTAGCGATAATCGCCGATGGTGCCGGTGCTGTTTTCACGCTGACCGGTGGTGAGCTGCAGGCGCTCAGTATGGCGATGAGCAGGCCGGTCAGCACCGTACGCACGATGTTCCGGTGATTTTTTATGAGCAAAAACGGTGAGGCTGAAAACGAGATCATGCGTCGGTAACGGCGAAAACAAAAAAGAGCTGAGATGCTACTGCATTCGTCATCGACAAACCAGCGTTAATCCGCCGTATATGCATACTCCCCCCTATTTTTTAAAAAACTATCGATAGTCCTAATAAAATAAAGGGGGATTTTATATACCCGGGGGAGTATATAAATGTCACTGGATGATGATGGTCGCAGGCTGGCTACTGTGCTGTTGCGCTACCGGTTCTGAGGCAGCTGCCGGTAGTTAGTGCGATAGCGAGATAAGAGTGAACAATGCAGGGAGTAATCCGTCTCAGCGACACCATTGTTGTGACAGCACCAGCGTCAGTGCCAGAGAAAGTACGGCTGCCGATGCGCTGATCGTCAGGCCGGTGTATGTAATTCGCAGACCGCGACGGCGCCTGTCGGCAAAAATCATTAATTCGCCTATCGTTGTCAGGCAGCTGATGCCGGCGATGAAGATCATCATCAGCATCGCAAAGGCTTCTTTGTCATTCAGTTCGCGACAATGGGTTGAATATAAATGCGCCAGTTTAAAAATTCTGTCGTAGCTGATCAGTTCAAACAACAGACCCGCCGCGATCAGGGCGATCGTCATCAGCGGAATAAACCAGGTCAAGAAATACGGATCGCGGACAGCATCGATCACTGTGTTGATATGGCGCTTGATGAAAGCAATCATGGGAGTCTCGCTGGTAACCGGGCTATCGTTCCGAACGGGGCAGTCTGAAGCGCTGTTCTGTGGATGGACTGTCTTTTTTTGTCTGTCCCGGGTGATGCTAACATTTTTCATGCAAGGTCTGATGTTTCTGTGCTGAAATGTTAATGTCTATTTTCTCATCACCGCGATCGTAGCAACACCGCAGCAACACAGCAACATCGCGATCAGGCTGTGTTGCCGCCGGCGACATAGAAATTCTATTAAGATAGACAGCGTAGCCATAGATACGGACAGGAAATCACGATGTTAAGTACAGAACAAATCAAGCAATTCACACAAGATGGCTATGTCGTCGTGCCGGATTTTAAAACTGCAGCTGAGATCGCTGCGCTGCGCGAACGTGCGGCGCAGATTGTCGATGCGTTCGACCCGGCGCAATCCCGTTCCATCTTCACGACCAAAGAGCAGGAACAACATATCGATCACTATTTCTTAAATTCAGCGAATAACATCAGCTGTTTTTTTGAAGAAGAAGCGTTCGACGCCCAAGGCAATCTGCGTCAGGATAAATCGCTGTCGATTAATAAAATCGGCCATGCGATGCATGATCTCGACCCTGTTTTCAGCGCGTTTTCGCGTGGCCCGGCGCTGGCACAGGTCGCGCAGCAACTGGGTTTGCAGCAGCCGCAAATCTGGCAGTCGATGTATATTTTCAAGCAGCCTGGCATCGGTGGCGAGGTGCGCTGGCATCAGGATGCGACTTATTTTGAAACCGACCCGGTCAGCGTTACGACGTTCTGGTTTGCGCTCGAAGATGCGACGCTGGATAACGGTTGTCTGTGGGCAGAACCGGGTGGACACCGCACGGCTATGCGCGAACGCTTTGTGCGCGAAGGTGATCTGGTGCGCGTGGAAAAACTCGATGCCACACCGTGGCCGGATGACAGCACTGCCGTGCCGCTTGAGGTCAAAGCCGGCAGTCTGGTCTGTTTTCACGGGCTGCTGCCGCATTACAGCGCGCCGAACCGCTCGCCGGTATCGCGCCATGCCTACACCCTGCATGTGACCGATGGCGCAACGCGCTATTCGCCGCAAAACTGGATACAGCGCGATGCCAGCTTTCCTGTGCGCGGCTTCTGATCAGCATCAGCACCGACAATAAATCATCACATTCAACAACGTTCAACAATAATCAAAACGAGAGACTATGACGACAGCGAACACGATGCACCCGTTTGACGAAGCAATACAACTGAGGCCACAGGGCGATCATTACCGCGGCCAGACTTCACCGAAATACGCGAATATGGTCGGCCCGTTTGGTGGAGTCACAGCGGCGACCTTGCTGCGCGCCGTAATCGATCATCCGGAATGTCAGGGCGAGCCGCTGGCGCTGACGGTGAATTTCGCCGCACCCGTTGCCGACGGTGAGTTTGATCTTATCCCTAAGTTGATCCGCACCAACCGTTCAACCCAGCACTGGAGCATGGAGTTAGTGCAACACGGCCAGATCGCTGCCACTGCCACCGCCTTGTTTGCGACGCGCCGTGAAACCTGGTCAGCAACCGAAGCGCAGTTTCCCGACATCAGCGATGCCGGTGAAGGCATGGAAATTCCGCCAACCGGGCTGGCATGGGTGAATCGTTACCATATCCGCACGCTGCGCGGCCATCTCGGGCTGACTCCGGCATCGCAGGAAACGAGCAGCGACACGGTCACTCAGCAATGGATACGCGATGAGCCACCACGCGTGATGGATTTTTGCTCACTGACTGCGATTGCCGATGCATTTTTTCCGCGTATTTTCATCAAACGCAAACAGGCAGTGCCAGCCGGAACCGTTTCACTGACCGTATATTTTCATGCGGATGCCGCAACGCTGACTGCACACGGCACGCAGCCTGTACTGGGATATGCGCGTGCGAATCGTTTTTATAATAATTATTTCGATCAGATCGCTGAATTGTGGACGCCGGACGGCGCATTACTGGCAACCACCACACAGGTCGTCTATTACAAACAGTAATTCTGTGTACCTTAAAAAAAGGCAGCACCGTAATTCAACCGGTACTGCCTTTTTTGTTGCGGCGACTCATACAGAGTGCCAGTTCAGCGCGTATTCAGGGCCGACCAGCGGCAACCCAGTTCAGCAATTCATCCAATGCAGGCTTGGCTTTGCTCGCTTCATCGTGGTTAATCATGGCGACAACAATCCACGCCTGATCGTGAATGTCGCGCACATAACCGGCAATCGCCGTGGTGTTTTTCAGGGTGCCGGTTTTGATACGGGCGCGTAATTCAGCGGCGCTGCCTTTCAGGCGTTTGCGCATGGTGCCATCAAGCGCGGCGACCGGCATGCTGGAGCTGAATTCCGGGCTCCATAAACTGCGCGCACCGACTTCTAAAATCGCCGCCATCTGATTCGCGCTGATACGTTCTGTGCGCGATAAGCCTGAGCCGTTTTCGAGCACCAGTCCTGCATCACTGATGCCTTGCTTCGCCAGCCAGTTTCTGACCCTGGCATCGGCGGTTTGCAAGGTGTTGCCGTTGATTTTGTCAGGCGATTCTGCGCCCAGTGTCAGAAACAAAATCTTCGCCATCGCATTATCAGATTGCTTGTTCACGATACGCAGTGTATCTGCCAGCGTTTCCGAGGCGCGTTCAAGTAACAGTGTCGCATTCGCCGGTACCAGACCGTCGCGCACCTGACCTTGCCAGCTGCCACCCATTTCCTGCCACAGCGTGCGGAACATGTGCGCAATGTATTGATTGCGTTCAATGATGTTCAGGTGCGTGGTGATTTTGCAGCGCCGTGGAAAACCGCCGCTGAGCATGATCTCGATCTGATCTTTACGCTGAAATTCTATGGCCGGCGCTTTCCATTCACTTTCCCATTCGGCGCAGGATTTCTCATTAAAATGCAGGTGGTTTGAAAATTTGATTTTATCGAGCGGCGTCAGCAAACGGGTATCGATTCTTTCTGCGGTTGATTCGATGGCGAATGAGGTCAGATTGCTGTGGATCAGCAGGGCATCAGGAATCACGTTGTAATACGCATCGGGATGTTCATCAAACGGTGGCGCACCGATGTCGAGGCGTTCAGGCTGAAAATAACTGCGGTCCAGAATCAGATCGCCATTGATTTTGCGTATGCCTTGCGTGCGTAAAGCGCGCAGCATGACGCTGAATTTTTCCCAGGTCAGATTCGGATCGCCACCACCGCGCAAATACAGATTGCCGTTCAGTGTGTCTTTTTTAAGTGGCTTATCGGTGAGAAATTGCGTCTTCCAGCGAAAGGTCGGCCCCAGTTCTTCGAGTGCAATCAGGGTTGTCAGCAGCTTCATCGTCGATGCCGGACTGAAACTGGCATCGGCATTTTGTTGTAATACCGGCGTCGCAGTTGCCGAATTCAGCGGTATCACCACCGCACTCATCGCCTCAGACGGAACCGGAGAATGACGGAAAGCGTCTTCCACTTTCAGCGGCAGCACCGTTTGTGCCAGCAGGCTGGCTGAATACAGCGTTGAAGATATTATTCCCAGCAAGCACGTCGTCGGTTTCAGCATGGTGATCCTCTTTCTTCGATGCTGCATTGTAGAGGAATGCAGCAGGCAGCAACAGTCTGCGGACGGCTTGCAAGTCATGACAGATTCGCTGTGTTGTATGCCTATTAGGTATGCCAATTCCTTATCGTTATCTGCGAAAAAATGCTGTTTCAGGACATAAGCCCTTGATTTCGTTATAATTTCGCCCTTCCTTTGTCACCGGTCACCGCCATGAGTCTGCTCGTCAATCAAACTGAACTGTTATCCCCCGCCAAGAATGTCGATATCGGGCGCGAGGCTATTCTGCATGGCGCGGATGCGGTATATATCGGCGGCCCGTCGTTTGGTGCGCGTCACAATGCGAGCAATGAGCTCAGTGATATCGCCGGGCTGGTGCAATTCGCCCATCGCTACCATGCGCGGATTTTTGTGACCATGAATACGATATTGCATGAATCCGAACTCGAACCGGCACGCAAACAGATTCACCAGTTATACGACGCCGGTGTCGATGCGCTGATCGTGCAGGACATGGGCATACTCGAACTCGATATTCCACCGATACAGTTACACGCGAGTACCCAGTGCGATATCCGCAGCGTCGAGAAAGCAAAATTTCTGGGCGATGTCGGTTTCTCGCAATTGGTGCTGGCGCGTGAACTGACGATAGAACAGATCAAGGCGATTAAAGCTGAGGTGAAAACACCGTTGGAATATTTTGTACACGGCGCTTTGTGCGTCGCTTTTTCCGGCCAGTGTTATATCTCGCATGCGGATAATGGCCGTAGCGCCAATCGTGGCGATTGTTCGCAAGCCTGCCGTTTGCCGTATACGCTGACTGATGGCGAGGGCAGGGTGGTGGCGTATGAAAAACATTTATTGTCGATGAAAGACAATGACCAGAGCCGCAATCTGGAAGCGTTGCTCGATGCCGGTGTGCAGTCGCTGAAGATTGAAGGCCGCTACAAAGATATGGGCTACGTCAAAAATATCACCGCGCATTATCGTATGTTGCTCGATGAAATTTTAGAACGCCGCCCGGAATTTACCCGTGCCTCCAGCGGCCATAGCCAGATCGCGTTTACACCGGATGTTGATAAAAATTTCCATCGTGGTCACACCGATTATTTTGCCAACGGGCGCTTGGATAATATCGGTGCGTTTGATTCGCCAAAATACGTCGGTCTGCATCTTGGTTATGTCACGCGCATAGGCACGACCTGGTTTGAGATCGAAGCGAATGAGCCTATGGCGAACGGCGATGGTCTGAACTACATGCACAAGCGCGAAGTGGTGGGCATACAGGCGAACACCGTCGAGCACATGGGCAAGAATGAGAATGGCGACGTCTGGCGCATTTCTCCGAATGAAAAAGTCAGCGAGCTGATTGGGCTGAAAGTCGGCATGCTGATTAATCGCAACCGCGATCAGCGCTGGGAACAGGCGCTGACCAAAAAATCGGCAGAGCGCCGCGTGCCGGTCTGGCTCACGCTCAGTGACGATAGCGACGGTCTGACGCTGACTATGCATGATGCCGATGGCGTCACTTCATCAGTACACACAGCGCTGGCGCTGGAGCCGGCGCAGCAAGCCGACAAAGCCGCAGCATCGCTGCGCGACAGTCTCGCCAAACTCGGTAACACCATGTTTGAAGCGGCGAATGTGGATCTGCGTTTGCGCCATCCGTGGTTTGTTCCTTCCTCTGTCATCAATGCCTTGCGCCGCGATACTGTCGCAGCGCATGAGGCGGCGCGGATCGCAGCCTGGCCTCGCCAGCCCCGCACACCGGCAGTCGAGCCACCGGTCGCTTATCCTGAAACCACGCTCAGTTATCTGGCGAATGTGTATAACAGCAAGGCAAGGGAGTTCTATAAAAAGCATGGTGTACAACTGATCGCCGCTGCGTATGAAGCGCATGAAGAAGCGGGCGAGGTGTCGCTGATGATTACCAAACACTGCCTGCGGTTTTCATTTAATCTGTGCCCGAAACAGGCGAAAGGTGTGAAGGGCGTTCAGGGTCAGGTGAAGGCCGAACCGATGACGCTGGTGACGGGCGATGAAAAATACACGCTCAAATTTGATTGTAAGCCCTGCGAAATGCACATCATCGGCGCGATGAAAAAACACATACTGCAATCGCCGCCGCCATCGTCGGTGCCTTACAGTCCTATGGTGTTTCACAAGACCCGGCCAGCGGCAAACTGATCTGTTCCTCCAATGACGGGCGTTAAGCGCTAAAACAAAAAAGGCTGAACCATGTTCAGCCTTTTTTGATGTCGTCGCGGAATCAGCGCATATCAAATAATTCCTGATGAAAATCATTGCCGGACAGACCTTTTGCGAGCAGATCCTGGCGTAGCGCATTGCCGAAATTTTTGGGGCCGCAGAACCAGACGCTGGCAGACGACCATGCCGGTACTGCCGCACAAACCCGGTCAGCACTGAGTCTGCCATCAGCGTCTGAGCGCAAGATATGCAAACGCACGCCAGCCTTGTCGGCACTGGCCTGTATTTTTGCAATGAAATCTTCATCCGGCGCTGCCGTGCTGTAAAACAAATCGATCTCACGCGCATTGGCCTGCTCTGCCAGCGCCTGCATACGCGCGATGAACGGCGTGATGCCGATACCACCGGCAACCCAGATCTGGCGCGATTTGTTATCGTCAAAGGCGAAGCGCCCATACGGGCCTTCCACTTTCACCAGATCACCGGCTTTCAATGTTGCTGGCAAGGTATCGGTGTAATCACCCAGCCCTTTGATCAGAAACGTCAGTTTGCCATCCTCATTCCACGCCGAAGAAATCGTGAACGGGTGTGGGCCTTCGCTGCGGTTAAACGTCAGGAACGCAAATTGTCCGGCGACATGGCCACTCCAGCGGTCTTTCAGATTGATGACCACTTTCAGTACGCGATTATCGGTGTGATACTGAATCTCTTCGATCGCACCGACTGCCTGCCGTTGCGCGCCAACTTGACGGAACAGCGACATCAATGCGGCAATCGTGCCTCCCGCCATCAGCACCGCCATCAGCGGCGCGATCAGATGATCCCAGTATGTGTATTTCATCAGCACCGTGGAATGGAATACCAGCACCAGATACACAATCGCCAGCAAGCGGTGGGTTTTAAAGAAATAGCGATACGGAAAACGTTTGATCAGTGCCAGAGCAATCAGCAGCACCATCGCATAAAACGCCCATTCTCCGACCTCTTCAGCGAGGTGGCGCTGGCTTTGAAAAAACTGAAATAAAGGCACGGTCTGCTCGGCTGCCGGTTTACGTGCAGGCCGCGTCAGCCAGCCCCAGCCGACCATCCATTTCGGCCCCTTCGCCCACAACCAGTGAATAATGGAAATGACCAGCGCAGTGATGCCCAGCCATTTGTGCAGACGATAGGATTTATCCAGACCGCCGAGCAGGTTTTCGCCTATCGCAGGCCGTATCGCCAGCATCATGCCTATGCTCATCACACCGATGCCGATAATGCCGGTGTAATTCATCAGCGACGTTCGTAAGCTGAAAAAATTATAAGGCTCGCTCAATACCGTATCGGCAAGCAGCCACAAGACGCTCAGCAGAGCGATGAGCAGCAGATATATCCTTTGAATATGTTTCATCGTTGACTTTCCGCATCAGACTCTCAGCCAGCCCTGCTTCATCGAAAAACCAATGACCATCAGTACCATCGCACCGTAATACATGGTTTTCCAGACGAAACCGGGCTTCTCCTGTGATGCATCGCCGGCACGGGTTGAAAACTGGAAAATACCCCGGTGTTTGTAAGTGCAGATCGCAAACAGGATGAAGGCGGCGCCGGTGAGCGCCTGCGGGAGTAACTGCATTTTCCAGGCAGTAAACAAATCGTAAGCGCCGAGCAGAGCGAAAAAAATGAGCCATACCCACGCATGCGGCGTGCTGTCTTTTTTTGTTTGTGGTGTTGTCATGCAGAGTGCCTTGAATTTTTTAATAGCGACATGATCCTGTCAGCAGTGAGGCAGATCAGACCGGACCCAGCAGTGGCGAATATTGCCGCAGTCCGCCAGCGGCACTGTCCGGGCTGGCGGTGAGTTTGATTGCTTAAATATACTACCGGGGAGTATATTTTGAGGCCCTTATTCTACGTTGAGAATAAAGATAAAAATGAAGATACTCCCCCGTTTTTACTCTATGCAGGGAAAATGTCCCGACATTTTCAGGCGACATTACGCCGCCGTGAGGTGATGTGCTGCCTCACTTTTTCCACGGCAGCATACGAAGCATCGTGCCATCTTTGACGATGAAGTGATGCCATAACGCCGCCAGAACGTGGAAGCCGACCACAAAATAAATCGCTTCGCCCACCGTTTCATGGAGTTCCTTGATGCTACTTTTCAGTTCAGGATTCGGTGCAATCAGTTGCGGCAACAGCATGCCGAAAAAGCTGACATCGCGTCCGCCCGCCTGATAAAACAGCACGCCGCTCAAAGGCAAACCCAGCATCATCAGATACAGCACCAGATGCACCAGATGCGCACTACCGGTTTGCCAACGCGGTCCCGGTAAAGCGGCCGGTGCCTTGAACGTTAAGCGCAGCGCCAGACGAACCAGTACAAATAAAAACACCAGTTGTCCTGCCAGCATGTGCACCGACTTCAAGGTGTCGCGCAAAGGCTCGCCTTTCGGAATATCTTCCCTGATCTGAATTGCTGCGAGCGCAACGGCGATCAGAATGAACATCAGCCAGTGTAAGGCTGCCGAGAGAGGGTGATAACGTGAAGTTTGCATGTTCTTTGTACCTGGTGAAACACTGTGAAAACACAGCGGGTTGGGGAAAAGAAATGGAATGAAAGCATAGCGCATAGCATCCAGTCAACCCGGCGTCATGCGGCAGTGATTCATACTAACCGACCCGTCAGTGGTATGACCAGCGCAAAGCGATGATCTGCATCAATACATGCGGAGTAAAAAGCCCTTGATGAATGAGAAGTATTCGCGTAGCCAATCGTTATAACGTATGTATAGCGGCGTCGCTGCACCGGCAGTCTGCACAGATGACCAACCCAGCCGACGCGCCATCATGCGTGCCCGCAGTACATGAAAATCACTGCTGACGATGAGTATTCCATCGTGCGGCGTCACCGCATTTTTTTCCAGCAAAGGCTGGCTGAACAACAGATTTTCATACGTCGTGGTGCTGCGTTCTTCCTGAATGATGCGCTCGGTTGCCAGCCCGTGAACACGCAGATAATCGCCCATAATCTGGGCTTCGCTACAAGGTAGCGTCCAGTTTTTTCCACCTGTGACCAGCACCTTCGCCGCAGGCAAACGCCGCGCCCATTCCAGCCCCAGATCCAGCCGCTTTGCCAGCGTTGGTGATGCACTGCATTTTAATGAACCCGAGCCCAACACCATGATGGCTTTGACCGTCGCTGTATTTTTATCGGTCAGTCCGGCGGCATCATTGCTGCGTTGTAAGAAAATGAAAAACAGAACCAGACTCAGCAACCACGCGCCAGCCAGCAACTGCGCCAGCGTCCAGACTTTCTGTCGCCACACTCTTTGCGAACGCCAGCGCCCGAATTGCAACCATTTCCAGCGCAAGAGGATTAGTCCGCAACCGATGCACAACGGCAGCACCACCCCGAAATTCACCAGCCCGGTGGACATCAGAAAAACCGCATCAACGACGAGCAGCGCGGCGATCAATACAGTGACGATGGAAAACAACTGACGAAGAACACTGGCAGACATGGCGTATTTAAAAAAGACAACAGCAGAGGTATCAGACCTTAGCACGCTGTGTCAGTAATTTCATTCGAAATAAATTTCGTTCGCTTGTCAGACATTCGCAGGCTGCTTGGTCGTTGCAAGCAGCCTGCAGTTGTCGAACCGACGGAACGTATTCTTATCTTGATTTACTCACTGTCGTCTTTGCAAATTCTTTCACACCTTTCTTTATCGTCAAGCTCCTTCATGCAGCGTTTGTAGCAATCTTTTTTGATTCCAAACGCATAAGACGATAATGCAGACAGGAAGGTAAAACTAATGAATACGAGAATATATTTTTTCATGCTTTCTCCTCATTAAAATGTAAATTAAAAAATCAGATGTTTATCTATTGAGCAGTTTATTTATCAGTGAGTTGACTCTTGATTATCGCGTCAAAAGCCTTCTCATCAAAACCAGCAACTAATTTATTTTTTGAAACTAATACCGGCACACCTTCTTGTTTTAACTTTTTAAAACTCGTCATTGCCTCTGCAGATTGATCAATAAGTATGTCGTTGTAAGCGATGCCCGATTGCTTCAGAAATGCACGGGCTGAGTGACAATGCGGGCACGTACTTGTCCCATATAAAGTCAGACGATAAGGCATTTTCTCTATATGGGATGAAAAATCGCCACTTTTAACAGGGCCGCGCCAAGTGTTGATGAGGTGCGGTAAATTGCTTCCTATTGCGACCGCAGCGGTTGCTGTGAGTGTCATCAGCACTATATTGATAATCCAATTCTTGATTTGTTTTTTCACTTGTTCATCCTTTTCTGCAGGGTGCCAATAATTACAATTTAATTTCCAAACGCGCACCAATCTTGGCAGGCGTTCTTTTATTTGTTTGGAGCCTTACTAATTCTTCATTGATGGCGTATTCATCGACACGTGTCGATGTTCTGTTTAATAGGTTATCGAGAGTGATAAAAAATCTCACGTTGGAGGTAAATTTCCACGAAGCATTAGCACTCAGATTCATTTTGTTGGCGTAGAAAATGCGCTGAGATATATTGCTACGCACCCAATCGCCCGGCGTCCAGTTAACGTCCGCGCTGAGTTTTAAGGGCCATTCTTTAGCTGAATACGTCAACCCAAATTTTGCGCGCCAAGGCGATTGATCTGCTAAACGATTATCCGGGGCGGGCAAGCGATCGATTTGTGAACGTGCAAAACCGAGACTACCTCGAACTTCAAGTTTAGGCGCCTGCTGCCAAATGTCGCGCATCGATAATTGCATTTCCAGATCAACACCTTGTACTGTTGCACTCCCGAGATTCGCCGGACGGGCGACATATCTTGGCATGGTCGACCATGATACCGTTTCTAGTGCGACGTCAGTGCCAATCAGGCGTTCAATTGCACGAGAATAGAGTTCGACGCTGAACTGGCTATCAGCACTAATGCCATGTTCGTAAGATAAATTGAATCCAAGTGCTCGCTCAGCTTGTAAGCCGGGATTACCGGCCGTATCTGGCGTTTCTATGCCGTTCATGCCGCAAAATTCTTTGGCGACACACATTGCTAAAGGATTTATCGTTGGCCTCAGGCTGAGCTGATCCGGGGTCGGTGCTTTAAATGTGCGTGCAATGCTGATCCGGAATTGTCGCGCCTCATCGCCATCGATTTTTTTTGCGATGTGAACTGATGGTGAAAATAAGTGATAGTGCACCTCGCTATGGAATTCACCTTCGTTAATGTCGATAGTACGATCTTCAAATGATAAGCCGGCATTCAGTGCAAGTTCATTACTCAGGTGCCAGTCATCTTGCATGAAAAGGCGGCGTTGATTTTGCCGGATGTTGCGCCGTTGTCCTAATATGTCGAGGCTTGGGTCGGGAGCACCATTGATCTGATTATTAAATTCATTGCTGTTTCTGCCGTAGCCAATGTGCCCGCCTGCCTTGAAATCGTGTTGATCCGGCAAACTGACTTTGTAGTTGATACGTAAAAAGTCTGAATCAATGTCTTTGGTTTCATTCCTTTGGCGGAACGTCGTTGCTTGCTGAGAGATCGTTTCCGACTGATGCATTTCTGAGCGTGAGCGTATGCGATTGGAATTCCAGTTCAGCACCAGTTCACTGTCGTCGGTTGGTGTATAAGTCCAGTTGAGCGGCAGACCAAAAAATACGAAGGGGCCGGTTGTTCGCTGTTGCAAATGGCGTGAATTTCCATCCGCATAGTTTTTGTATTCCGCACTACCCTGATCAAAATTAGTGCTGCTGATGCCGGGGGAGAAGGTAATTGTGTTACGTGTATTTGCCTTCCATTCGACAGCGCCGTTCGCAGAAAAGTCAGAATTCTGGTTGTAATTAAACACGGAAGCTTTGTAATTAGCCGACGTCGCCAGCCCAGAACGGCGAATGGTTTGTTCCAGCTCACTGTCCGTTGCCGTGGAATGGCGATACGCAGAAATTTGTGCATTGAAACTCAGTGGCGAGCCAGTTTCGTTTTGGTTGATTGAATAAGAAAAGTCGCCGCTGAGTCTGCCATCGGCATTGTTAGTACCGATACGTAATTGTTCTGTCTTTTTCCGCTCTATTTTGCGGGTAATGACGTTAATCGTGCCGGCAATGCCGAAAGGTCCGAATTCAGCGACAGCCGATTTAATAATTTCAATTTTCTCGACGCGAATCAGATCCAGTTCATTGATATCTTTTCCCGTTGTCGGCGGCATGCCATCAATCAGTATCTGGGTGTCGCCGGGCATGCCCAGCAAACCTATACGACCATCTTTACCAACAGTGATGGCTGGTTCACGTTTTAATAGATCTTCGACATTCTGTAAGCCACTTTCTTGAATGCGCTTACGTCCAATAATGATTTTGCCCGCCACAAAGTCACGTCGTGCTTCAATATCAGTAAAACTGCCATTGATGATCACATCTTCAGATGTCGGAGGTGTTGGCGGCTCACTCGCCCAGCTTGGCGTAGCATACGAAAACGCGGGGATAATTACGACCGAAAATAAAACTATTGTTTTTATGATGCGACCTTCTCAACTAGGTGGTTTTTACGGACTATCAGCAGCGAAGAAACGCTGATAGTCCTGCAAAATTCAATTTAAAATCTTAACAGCCACAGATACGTTTGCATTTTGCTTGAGATATGCCCTCCAAACCACAAAGGCCGAAGCAACCAGCGTCACAAGTAATGTAATCGTTGTATTCGTTTCCTTCTGCATACGGCGCAGACACGGCAGTAAAAAATACAAATATCGTTTGCTAAACGACGAATTATTTGATTTTCCTTTTAGTGAGCGAACAGAGATTAAATGTTATCACATAAATAATTAATTTCCTCAATGTTAATTTATATAAGAATAATTACCGTAATTTATTAATGAACTGAATCTACAAGAATTAATAGTTTGAACTATGTCTTGTGCGCTTAGTTTCACTAGCCTATCGTGCAGGTTTCTCCGTAAATACATCTCGAATGACAATGATGTATCCAGCAGGTTTGCTACGGTTTTTATTTGGTGTTGCGTTATTGGCGATATTTTTTGTAACGTCAATATTAGTTTTCATACTGAAGAATTCATGATGATTCCCCGACGGGCATTCACACTTTCGGCGCTAGCCGCGGTTGGTGGGGGGGCGACGTTTACATCGTGTTCGTTGGAAGTTGAGGGGTGTTACGACGTTGCGCACAGCGTCGATTCACAACAAGCAATACTGGAAATTTTATATCGACGACAATGCGATTTCTTTATCTGTTGATTCTGTTCTGACTGCATTCATTTGCGTCGACGATGAGCGTGTTTTCGTGCGAACATAATAATTACTTTTGAAATTCGCTTGATCCCTGTTTTGGAAAGCTTGTCTCAATATGAAACGCTTTTTGCTTATGATCGCCGGCCTTACTATTTCTGTTTCTGCGCTGGCGATGTGTGAATCCGAAGAGAAATCTGTCAAATATCATGGTGTCTTGTTTGACGCGATGGCGCAGATTGATCGTGGAATGTACGATCAGGTATTGACGAAGATGGACAAGTCAGGCGTGCAGGGGATGGCATTGTTCGCGCGTCTGACTCATAAAAGTAACGGCGATGCCGATGTTCTGGCGCTGAAGAAAAATTTTCCGCAGAAATTTATTATCGGTACACCCAAATGGTTTGATTTGAGGGGCGATGTGTCAGCGATGTATCTGCGCCAGACTTTGTCCGGGTTACGGGATGGGCCTTATCAGTTTGTCGGCGAAATCATGTTTGCGCATGGCGATAAATCTCATGGTGAACAAACCGCCAGCGGTGAGCGTTACGTTTCCGCCGAAAAACCGAATGTATTGCAACTGATGCAGGAGCTGCAGATATTACAGGCACCGGTGATGACGCATTAGGAAGTGTATAACTGGAACCGCGACTGGCCTGTGTTTCATGCCTTATACGGAAAATTTCCGCAACTGACATTCATTTGGCCACACGCTGGCTTTGGCTCGGCGGCGCAGGCAGAAACAGTGCTGTCGCAACATGAGAATGTCATCATCAGTTTGTCGAAAACAGAAAAAGACCAGCGCAGCCTCAGCAGCGAAGAAAAATCTTCGCAACTTGGCGGCGCGATGGTTGATGACTGTGGCGTGATTCTTCCTGAATGGCGGGCTTTGCTTGATCGTTTCCCGACACGCTTTATGTTTGCCACCGATGCGCACAAAGATTTTCGCTGGGATAAATACGGCCACATCGTCAGTCGCTGGCGTCGTATTCTCGGACAACTGCCAGATGAACAGGCGCAGATGATCGCCTGGAAAAATGCGGAACGTGTTTATGGCAAGCCGCGCTGAGCGGCGCGTTCGTACCGACGGACGGAAGCGACCGAGCGCAAATCAAAGAGTGTAAATTAAGAGTCCAAATCAAAGAGCCCAAACAACAGGCCGGTCAGCATCTGTGATGAACCCACATGTTCACCGGAATCAGTTCCAGGTTAAAAATATACCCCAGGGAGTATATTTAAAGCCCCTTGTTTTACACTGACAATAAGGCGAAAAACGCAGATACTCCCCTGAAAATGCGAATTACGGGAGTATTACCAAGCCCGAATGCTGATGGGAATTGCGGTCGCCGCGACGGTAGCTGCGATACAGGAATTTGCCATCGGTGTGGCTGCTGCATAGCGTGCAGGAATGGCCTTTGTCGATCTGCTGTAAGCCTGCTTTCTGTAATTCGATGACGGCAATCGCATTCAGATCCAGATGCCGGTAAGACGGCGTGATGAGCTCGGCCGGATGGTCTGCAAACGCGCTGACAAATTCCTGTGCGAGTTCTGCGCTGACTTCAAAACAGCAGGCGTTGATATGCGAACCGATGGCCGCAACCCAGTCTGCCGGGTCTTCCCCTTCGGCGCGCAGTCGTTGCCACAACGCGCCAATCACGCCATAGCGCAGACCGCGCCAGCCCGCATGCACAGCGGCAATCGCTTTACCGTCGCGCCGCGCAAACAGCACGGGCACACAATCGGCGGTAATCACGGTGACGGGGATGCCGGGCTGGCGGGTAAAAAAACCGTCGGCTCCACCGCACATTTGTTGTTCGCTGGTGATCTCGACGATCTGCGTTCCGTGTACCTGCGTTTTCTCCGGCACGCGATGCCAATAGGGGCTGAGCGCGCTTGGCACCAGATGGCGTGCCGTGCCGAAACCATATTGAATACCGGGAATAGCAGCGAGCAACGGGGAGGTCAGGGACATGGCAATGGTCTTGTGAAAAAAATTATCGAAAAGCGGAGTTAAAAAATGAAGCGATCACAGGTCTATTGGCGATTTGTTTTGGCATCTGGTGCTGACGTTGACATTTTAATGCATGCCTGCGATCAACATAAATTGGCGAACCAGATATTGATCTCTGGTCTGGTTCGCTTCTTGCATGTCCGTTTTCCGTTTAGTTTTTTTAAAGCATTCCGCTGACGATGCCATTTTCCAAGTCTGATCCCTTGCCAGAACAGAGCAGCCTGAAGATCGTGGTCGTCAATACCGTGAATCTGCAGGAAGACGTGCACGAGCCGGATGCTGAAGCACGCGCGGCGCTGGAGGCACAACTAGCGCGGTCGCGGGCGCTGCGGATAGGTTTGCTGCAGGCGGGCTACAACATTATTGCCTCGATCCCGGGTGATATTTACATGATAGAGCGCATTGCGCAGTTGCAGCCGGACATGATCGTCATCGATGCCGAATCCGATGCCCGTGATGTGCTGGAACACATGGTCTTTGCGACGCGCGATGCGCCGCGTCCTATCGTTTTATTTACCGAAGACGGCAATCCTTCGCAACTGGCGGCGGCGATGGAAGCGGGCGTGTCGGCGTATGTGGTGGCGGGCTTGCAAACGGAGCGCGTGAAGCCTGTGCTCGACGTGGCGATGGCGAGGTTTCATGCAGATCAGAAGTTGCGCACGGAATTATCCGACACCAAAGCCCGGCTGGCGGAGCGTAAAACCATAGAGCGTGCCAAAGGTTATCTGATGGAGCGCCATCATTTATCCGAGAACGATGCTTACCAGCGTTTGCGTAAGCAGGCGATGGAAAAAAACATGAAACTGGTTGATCTTGCCCAGCGTCTGCTGGATGCCTCGGATTTATTGGGATAGCGCCACATGGATGTTCTGCTTTGGTGCGCCGCACAACTAAAGTGCGTTGGGTGTTGCTGGCAACCTAGCTTTTTCACCGTATTTCACTCTGGCCGCTTGCTGGCACAGCAATTGCTCATACAAATTCAAGCGCCAACGATGGCGTCAGTAAAATGCAGGACCAATCAACCGGCGAACGAAATTGCCGGGAATACAGCGTTCACCGCTAACGGCGGCGGTGTCGTTCAGACAAAGGTGTCTTTCCATCTGTTTTTTAAAACGGATGGCAGGCACCTTTTTTGTTTTTTGATTATGACTTACGCAAATTTGTCCCGGCAAGGCATGGCGATGAAGACAGTACGAATAGTACGGCTAAGAGCCATAACGCAGCTGGGGCGGTTTTGCGTAAATCCTGTTGGGATTATTTTTTATTCGCTGGAGTGCACATGACTAAGCCGCAACAACCTCAGAATCAGGAAGCCCACCATGAAGAAGCAACGATTAATTTGCCGCGTCGCAGCTTGTTGCAAAGCGCGGGCGTGTTTGCGGGAGCCAGCATGATGGGCTTATCGACCGGCGGTGTCTGGGCGGCGGGCTCGGATAAACCAGAAAAAACAGAAGTGCGCATAGGCTTTATTCCGCTCACGGATTGCGCCTCCGTTGTGATGGCTTCGGTGCTGGGCTTTGATAAAAAGTATGGCATCAAGATCGTGCCGACCAAGGAATCATCCTGGGCGAGTGTGCGCGATAAACTGGTCAATGGCGAGCTGGATGCGGCGCATGTTTTATACGGTTTGCTGTATGGCGTACAGATGGGCATAGGCGGCGCGAAAAAAGATATGTCTGTGCTGATGACGCTGAATAACAATGGTCAGGCGATCACTTTGTCGAAAAAGCTCGCGGATCGGGGGGCGGTGGATGGCGCTGGTCTGGCCAAACTGATGGCACGCGAAAAACGTGAATACACGTTTGCCCAGACTTTCCCTACCGGTACGCATGCGATGTGGCTGTATTACTGGATGGCAGCCAATGGCATTCATCCCTTGAAAGATGCCAAGGTCATTACCGTACCGCCGCCGCAGATGGTGGCGAATATGCGGGTCGGCAATATGGATGGTTATTGTGTCGGCGAACCGTGGAATCACCGCGCGATTGCCGATGGCATCGGCATTACGGCGGCAACCACGCAGGATATCTGGAAAGACCATCCGGAAAAAGTGCTCGGCACCACCGATGAATTCACCAAAAAATATCCGAACACTGCGCGCGCGATGACGGCGGCGATACTGGAAGCAAGCCGCTGGATCGATGCGTCCTTATCGAACAAAACCAAAATGGCAGAAACGATCGCTGACAAATCGTATGTGAATACCTCGGTCGATGTGATTAATCAACGCATTTTAGGGCGTTATCAGAATGGTCTGGGTAAAACCTGGGACGACCCGAATTACATGAAATTCTTTAACGATGGTGCGGTGAATTTCCCGTATCTGTCAGACGGCATGTGGTTCATGACCCAGCATAAACGCTGGGGCTTGCTGAAGACTGATCCGGATTATCTGGCGGTGGCAAAAGCAGTGAACCGGATTGATATCTATAAAGACGCGGCGGCGATGGCGAAGGTGAATGTGCCTAAAGACGTGATGCGCAGCAGCAAGCTGATGGATGGCACGGTGTGGGATGGTAAGAATCCTGCAGCGTATGCCGCCTCGTTCAAAATCAAAGCCTGACAAGCGGTTTCGGGAGGAAAGTATGACGACCTTAGTTCATGATGCAATCGGTTCCACAGAAAAACTGACTACCGCTGAGATCAGCAACGGCACTTCAGCAAGCGCGGTAACAGCCACAACAACGGCAGCAGTGGTAACCGCAGGCACAGTCGCAAACACAGCAGCAGCGCCGGTAAAGCAGGTGCAGCGTTCATTCCGGCCTTTGTTACTCAAAGTATTGCCACCTTTGTTTGGCATCGCGCTGATGGTGTTGATCTGGTCGATTATCGCGGTGAAAGATTCCTCTTTCCCTTCGCCGTGGGTGACTTTGCAGGAAGCGATCAAAGTTTTTTCTGATCCGTTTTATCAAAACGGGCCGAATGATCAGGGCATAGGCTGGAATATTTATGCCTCGCTGAAACGCGTCGCGGTGGGCTTCGGGCTGGCAGCGATTGTCGGTATTCCGCTGGGTTTTCTGATCGGGCGTTTTCCATTTTTATCCGGCATGTTTAACCCTGTCATCAGCTTGCTGAAACCCGTCTCGCCGCTGGCATGGTTGCCTATCGGTTTGCTGGTCTTCAAGTCGGCGCATCCGGCTGCGATCTGGTCGATTTTTATCTGCTCGATCTGGCCTATGGTGATCAACACCGCGATCGGTGTGCAACGTGTGCCGCAGGATTATATGAACGTGGCGCGGGTACTGAATCTGTCGGAATGGAAAATCGTCACCCGCATTTTGTTGCCGAGTGTCTTGCCTTACATGCTGACCGGTGTGCGGCTCGCGATTGGCACTGCATGGCTGGTGATTGTGGCAGCAGAAATGCTGACCGGCGGCGTCGGTATTGGCTTTTGGGTCTGGGATGAATGGAATAACCTGAATGTACCGCACATCATTATTGCCATCATCGTCATCGGCCTGGTTGGTCTGATACTCGAACAGATACTGGTTGCTGCGGCACGCGCATTCACCTACGAAGATACGGGAGCATGAACATGGAAACGATGAGCAATGCCGCAGGCAATAAAATGCGCGAAATCGATCAGAAGTACATAGAAGTCAATCAGGTCGAGATGCGTTTCGATACGCGCAAAGGCAGCTTTCATGCGTTGCGCGAGATTAATCTGAACGTCGCTAAAGGTGAGTTTGTGACCCTGATTGGTCACTCCGGTTGCGGTAAATCGACCTTGCTGAATCTGATTGCCGGTCTGACCAAAGCCAGCTCCGGCACCTTGCTATGCGCGCACCGTGAGATTGCCGGGCCTTCACCGGAGCGCGGCGTGGTGTTTCAGAATCATTCGCTGCTGCCGTGGCTGACGTGCTTTGAAAATATTTATCTGGCGGTCGAACGTGTATTCGGCGCGTCTGAAAATAAGACCAAGCTGATCAAGCGCACCATGCATGCCTTGTCACTGGTGGGGCTGACGCATGCGGAAAAAAAACGTCCGAATGAAATTTCCGGCGGCATGAAACAACGCGTCGGCATCGCCCGCGCACTCGCCATCGAGCCGAAAGTCTTGCTGATGGATGAACCTTTCGGCGCGCTTGACGCGCTGACCCGCGCGCACTTGCAGGATGAATTACTGAAGATTGTTGCCAAGACTGAATCTACGGTTGTGATGGTGACGCACGATGTGGACGAAGCGGTGCTGCTGTCGGATCGCATCGTCATGCTGACCAATGGCCCGGCGGCAACGATAGGCGAAATTCTGCATGTCGATCTGCCACGCCCGCGTGATCGTGTGGCGCTGTCACAGAATCCGCAATATGCCGCGTATCGCAGTGAAGTGCTGGAATTTTTGTATCACCGTCAGTCGCATCCTGCCAAAGATGTGGCGTAAGCCCGGCAATCAAAACAGAACAGGGACATACAATGAAAAAGCTCAAACTGGTGATGGTCGGGAATGGCATGGCGGGTGTACGCACGCTCGAAGAATTACTGAAGATCGCCCCCGATCTGTATGACGTCACGGTCTTCGGTGCCGAACCTTACGCCAATTACAACCGGATTTTATTGTCGCCGGTACTGGCCGGTGAGCAGACCATCAAAGACATTATGCTCAATGATGTGGATTGGTATGAGGAAAACCATATCACGCTGCATCTGGGGAAAAAAATCGTTCGTATCGATCGTGTGAAACGGCTGGTGATTGCGGACGATGGTACGCAAACCGAATACGACAGACTCTTGCTGGCGACTGGTTCCACGCCTTTCATGCTGCCGGTGCCGGGCAAGGATTTGCAAGGCGTGATCGCGTATCGCGATATCCATGACACGAATGCGATGATCGCTGCTGCCGAACAGCATACGCATGCAGTCGTCATCGGAGGCGGATTACTCGGACTGGAAGCGGCGAATGGCCTGAAAATGCGCGGCATGCAGGTCTCGGTCGTGCATTTGCCTGGCTGGCTGATGGAAAGGCAGCTCGACCCGGTGGCAGGCAAGATGCTGCAAAAGTCTCTGGAAGACCGTGGCCTGAATTTTTTACTCGAAAAAAATACCGAAGCCATACTCGGCGATGAACAAGGTCAGGTCAAAGCGATACGTTTTACTGACGGGCTGGAAATTCCGGCGCAACTGATTGTGATGGCGGTGGGGATACGTCCGAATACGGCGCTGGCCGAATCCGCAGGCTTGTACTGCAATCGCGGCATCATCGTCAACGACACCATGCAAACCTATGACCCGCGTATCTATGCCGTCGGTGAATGCGTGAATCATCGTGGCACGGTGTATGGTCTGGTTGCCCCTTTGTTTGAAATGGCCAAGGTGTGCGCGAATCATCTGGCGAATTTCGGCATCGGTCGTTATCAGGGATCGGTGACATCCACCAAACTCAAAGTCACCGGCATTGATCTGTTTTCCGCTGGTGAATTCATGGGTGGCAACGATACCGAAGAAATCATTTTGTCCGACCCGATAGGCGGCGTTTACAAAAAGCTGGTACTCAAAGATGACAAGCTGATCGGCGCTTGTTTGTATGGCGATACGGTGGATGGCAGCTGGTATTTCAAACTGCTGCGCGAAGGAAAAAATATTGCAGAGATTCGCGACACGCTGATGTTTGGCGAATCGAATACCGGCGATGTCGGCCACGAAGGTCATACCAAAGCCGCGGCGATGCCGGACAGCGCCGAGGTCTGCGGCTGTAACGGCGTGTGCAAAGGCACTATCGTCAAGGCGATCAAAGAAAAAGGTTTATTCACGCTGGAAGATGTGCGCAAACACACAAAAGCCTCGGCTTCCTGCGGTTCGTGCACCGGGCTGGTTGAGCAGATCATTATGTTCACGGTGGGCGGTGATTATTCATCAACGCCGAAAGCCAAGGCGATGTGCAGTTGCACCGATCATTCGCACGCTGTGGTTCGGCAAACGATTAAAGAGCAGCATTTACTGACGGTGGTAGCCGTGCAGCAATTCATGAACTGGCGCACGCCGAATGGTTGTGCGAGCTGCCGTCCGGCGCTGAATTACTACCTGATTTCCACCTGGCCGCGCGAAGCGATTGATGATCCGCAATCACGATTCATCAATGAACGCTCGCATGCAAACATTCAGAAAGACGGCACTTACTCTGTGATTCCGCGCATGTGGGGCGGCGAAACCAATGCGTCCGAATTGCGCCGGATCGCCGATGTGGTCGATAAATATCAGATACCGACAGTGAAAGTCACCGGCGGTCAGCGTATCGATTTACTCGGTGTCAAAAAGCAAGATTTACCGGCGGTGTGGAGCGATCTTGGCATGCCGTGTGGCCTGGCGTATGCCAAAGGTTTGCGTACCGTGAAGACCTGCGTCGGCAGCGAATGGTGTCGCTTCGGCACGCAGAATTCCACCCTCATGGGACAACAACTGGAACGCGAACTGGCACGCATGTATGCGCCGCATAAGGTCAAGCTGGCGGTATCCGGCTGCCCGCGTAACTGCGCAGAGGCGGGGATTAAAGACGTTGGCGTGATCGGCGTCGATTCCGGTTGGGAAGTGTATGTCGGCGGCAATGGCGGCATCAAAACCGAGGTTGCGCAATTCTTTGTGAAGCTGAAAACGCATGAAGAAGTGATGGAATACACAGGCGCGTTTTTGCAGCTGTATCGTGAGGAAGGCTGGTATCTGGAACGCACCGTGCATTATCTGGCGCGGGTCGGTCTCGACTATGTGAAGAAGATCATTCTGGAAGATGAAGAGCGTCGTCAGGAACTTTACCAGCGCTTGTTGTTTTCTCTGGAAGGTGAGAGCGATCCGTGGCATGCACCTGAAAAAGCGCAAGTCGATACGCGGCAGTTCACCGCATTGACGGTGTGATTCTCTCCGCTGATCGCAAAACAGATAAAGGAAACAGCATGTCAGAACAATGGAAAATGGTGTGCCGGGTTGAGGATATTCCCGTCCTCGGTGCGCGTGTGGTTGAACGCCAGATCAAACCGGATGTGGCGATTTTCAGAAACAGTGAAAACAAGATTTTTGCCTTGCTGGATCGCTGCCCGCATAAAGGCGGCCCTTTGTCGCAAGGGATTGTTTTCGGGGAGCGGGTCGCCTGCCCTTTGCATAACTGGAATATCGAATTGCCGACCGGCTGTGCGGTATCGCCGGATGAAGGTTGCACCCAGCGCTTTCGTCTGAAAGTCGAAAACGAGCGGGTATTTCTGGATGCCGAAGAGTTGCGCACGGCAGCGCCGGAATAAAGAAAGACAGATACTCCCCCCTATTTTTTAATATTTATGCTTAATGTCCTTATAAATAAAGGGCGTTAAAAAATACTCCGGGGGAGTATATTTACATAGTGCAGGCAGCAAGGGGCAAGCATGACGGAAATAAAATCGACCTGTTGCTATTGTGGCGTCGGCTGCGGCGTGCTGATTGCGACCGATGGCGCGCAGATCACCGGTGTTCGCGGCGACCCCGAACATCCGGCGAATGCAGGAAAATTATGCAGCAAGGGCAGCACGTTGCACTTGTCGGCACAGCCTGTGATTCAGCAGCAAGTGCGGGCGCTGTATCCTGAAATCCGCACAAAAAAAAATCTTCCGCGCGTGCGCAGCGATTGGGACAGCACGCTGAATCTGATAGCAGAAAAATTCGCCGCGACGATACGCGAGCATGGGCCGGACAGCGTCGGCTTTTATATCTCGGGACAACTGCTGACGGAAGATTATTACGTCTTCAATAAACTCGCCAAAGGCTTGATCGGTACGAATAATATCGACAGCAATTCACGCCTGTGTATGTCGAGCGCCGTTGCAGGGTACAAGCAGACGCTAGGTGCCGACGCGCCGCCGTGCAGTTACGAAGATATCGATCACGCTGAAGTGATTTTTATCGCCGGTTCTAACACGGCTTTTGCGCATCCGGTTTTGTACCGCCGCATCGAGGAAGCACGCAAAAATAATCCGCAGCTTAAAGTTATCGTTGCTGATCCGCGCCGCACCGATACCGCGCGTGACGCCGATCTGCATCTGGCGATTTTACCGGGCACCGATGTGGCGCTGTTCAACGGCATGTTGCATCTGTGTTTGTGGGAAGAATTGATCGATACCGCATTTATCGCAGCGCATACCGAAGGCTTTGCCGAGCTGCGGCAAACCGTGCGCGATTACACCCCTGCGATGGTCGCGCAAACCTGCGGCATCAAGGAAGCCGATTTACTGCAGGCCGCACGCTGGTTTGGCGGCTCGGCAGCATCCTTGTCTTTGTATTGTCAGGGCCTGAATCAGTCCTCATCCGGTACTGCAAAAAATGCCGCGATGATCAATCTGCATCTGGCAACGCGTCAGATAGGCAAACCCGGTGCCGGGCCGTTTTCGCTGACCGGACAACCGAATGCGATGGGCGGGCGTGAAGTCGGTGGCATGGCGAATCTGATGTCGGCGCATCGCGATCTGAGCAATGCCGCTGACCGTGCCGACATCGCGCAATACTGGGGTGTGGACGAGGTACCGGCAACGCCGGGGAAAACGGCCGTTGAATTATTTGAAGCAGTGCGCGCAGGGCAGATCCGCCTGCTCTGGATTGTTTGTACCAACCCCGCGCAATCCATGCCCGAGCAAAATCTGATTCGTGAGGCGCTGTTAAAAGCCGACATGGTGATCGTGCAGGAAGCCTATACAACGACGGCGACGGTGCCTTATGCTGATGTGTTGTTACCGGCGACCAGCTGGGGCGAAAAATCCGGCACGGTGACGAATTCAGAACGACGTATTTCTCGTGTGAATGCGGCACTCGCGGCACCGGCAGAAACGAAACACGACTGGCAAATTGCGACTTTGTTTGCGCAAAAACTGGCGCTGTTGCTGGATAAAAGCAAGCCGGATTTTGCTTATGAAACGCCGGAACAAATCTGGAATGAACACCGCGACAGCACGCGTGGCTGCGACCTCGATATCACGGGTTTATCGTATGCATTATTAGAAGAAAAGGGGCCGCAGCAGTGGCCATATCCACAAGGTGCCAGCGCCGGTAAAGCAAGACTGTATGAAGATCATATTTTCGCGACGCCGAATGGCCGCGCACGTTTTGTGAATACCGTATATCAGGTGACGGCCGATAAAGTAGACCCGCGCCATCCGTTTGCGTTGACGACAGGGCGGCTGCGCGATCAGTGGCACGGGATGAGTCGCACTGGCACTGTGCCACAACTGTTTGCACATGCCGCCGAACCCGTGATCAATATGCATCCGCAGGATATGCAGCGGCGCTTTTTGAAAAACGGCGATCTGGTGCATGTCAGCAATCGTCGTGGCACGCAGATTTTTGCTGTCAGCGAGAGCGATGATCTGCGCGCCGGGCAAACCTTTATCGGCATGCATTGGGGCGAAGAGTTTATTTCCGGTCGCGGGCATGGACAACATGTGGCGTATGGCGTGAATGCCCTGATGTCGCCAGCGACAGATTCTGTGTCGCGCCAGCCGGAACTCAAACATGCCGCAGTGAAAATTATCAAAGCCGAATTACCGTGGCGTTTTGTGGTGTTTGGCTGGATGGAGCAGGCGCAGGTCTTCGCCTTACAACAGGTATTACGCCCGTATCTGCGGCAATTTGCTTATGCGAGTTGTGTGCCTTTCGGTCGTGAAAAAAGCGGCTTGCTGTTTCGTGCGGCCGATGATGTCGCGCCTACTGCTGAACTGGTACAGGAAATCGAAAAATTATTCGGCATCGCTGGCGCTGCCGTGCTGCGTTATGACGATCAGCGGCGCGGCACCGGGCGGCATATTGCGATTCGTGACGGACAGTTGCAGGCAGTCGCATTGACTGGCGATGTCTCTGCCGAAAGCTGGCTGAAACCTTATCTGATGGAGCAGGAGCCGGTGGCAAAACTGGGGCGTTTGCTGCTGATGCCAGGCGCGAATACGCCACAAGGTTTTCAGGCAAAAGGCAAAGTGATCTGCACTTGTCTGAATGTCGCTGAAAGCCAGATTGAGGATGCGCTGAATGGAGAGCTAATTCAGAATGACGCAACGCCCACAGATGTATTGGCTGGCCTGCAAAGCCGCCTGCGCTGCGGCACCAGTTGCGGCTCATGCGTACCGGAAATCCGCCGCATGATTGCATTGAAAAAAGCAGAAGTGCTTAGCGTATAAAAAGTGTCTCAAAAAATACGCCAAAAGATAGCGGATATGAATCGCTGGCGATGGAGCATTTTTAATGCTCCTGCTTGGTCGTGAACGGGGATGTTCACACGAAAATTTGAAGGATGACTAGATAACCGTAAAATCTGAGTTGATGCGATAGTGACTGCATATGAGCATTGCAGTTACCGGTTAACAATGGGCGACGATGGGCAATAAAAAACCCGCTCTCCTATGAAGAAGGGCGGGTTCTGGTCAAACTTTGTGATGCATTTGCAGTAATTTGGTGGAGACGGCGGGAATCGAACCCGCGTCCAGAAGCACTCTACAGACAGTTCTACATACTTAGTGCTGCCATTTGATTTAACCACATTGACGCGGACGCACACGCTGCAATGAGGCGAGTTACCTTAAGTTTAATCCTGCGCCAAGTAACCCGGTTCAAGACGATTCCCTATGAATGTCCTTACTGCTGTTGCCAGCCCACCCTAGGGAAGAGGTGGTGTAAGGTTAGCCGGTATTAAGCGGCTAATGCGTACGAGTTATCGTTTGCAGTTATATAGTTCAGATTGTATTTACGAGGTAGTCTGGCCTCGGTATGCCCTGCGCTGCTTTGCAACCCCTGTCGAAACCAGGTCGTCCCCAAAGCTTCGTTAGTATAACCTATATGCGATGTTGCACGAAGAATTCAAGAGGTGGCAACTTGTAAATGTTTGGCTCTGATCAGTTCGAGTAATTCCAGCGGACTGTCGATGATGGCATCGGCTTTCCATTGCGTTGGTTCGGTCGCTCCGCAATAGCCCCATGCCGCTGCGATGCTGGTCATTCCTGCGGCTTCGGCCGCCTGAATATCGCGTAAATCATCCCCGATGTACCAACAATGTTCTGAGCGTACGCCAATGCGTCGCGCAGCTTCCAGCAGCGGGGCGGGGTGTGGTTTTGCATAAGGCGTGGTGTCACCTGAAATGACACAGCGTGCTTCCTGCAGGTCAAGCAGAGAGATCAGTGGCTTCGTGAAGCGTTGCGCCTTATTGGTGACAATTCCCCAGCAAAGCCCTAGCTGGTTCAGTCCGTGAAGCAAGGTGGTGACGTGTTCAAACAGGTGGCTATGCACGGCGAGTGCAGATTCATACGTATTCAGAAATTCGATGCGCATCGCTTCGTAGTCGGCATCATCCGGGGTGATATTGAAGCCCGCACCGAGTAAGCCTCTGGCCCCGGCAGATGCAAATGGACGCAGACTCAGGTAATGCACGGGAGGTAATGCGCGCTGCGCACGCATCGCATTGATGGCCGCAGCCAGATCCGGTGCGGTATCGGCTAAGGTGCCATCGAGATCAAATAAAATTGCTTGAGGATTGTGCATACGTGAATTGGTGAATGTACAAACGGCTTTGCATGCCGTTTGTACATGATCTGAGTTAAGCGGGTTTGGTGCAGGCAATCATGTAATTGACGCTGGTATCGTTATTTAATGAATAAATTTTTGTCAGCGGATTGTAGCTCAAGCCTTTCATTGCATTTAATTCAAGACCCGCATTGCGTACATCTTGGGAAAGTTCTGCCGGGGTGATGAATTTGGCATAGTCATGCGTTCCCTTCGGTAATAACTGCAATACGTACTCAGCGCCAATAATAGCGAACAGATACGATTTTACATTACGGTTCAGCGTCGAAAAAAAGACATGTCCACCCGGTTTCAGTAATTTTGTACAGGCACGAATGATGGAAGATGGATCGGGTACGTGTTCCAGCATTTCCATGCAGGTGACGACATCAAATTGACCGGCTTCTGCTTCAGCCATTTCTTCTGCGGGAATGTTTTTATAACGTACGCTGATGCCGGACTCCAGACCGTGCAAATCGGCCACTTTCAGGGCTTTCTCGGAGAGATCGATGCCGGTCACGATAGCGCCTTTTTTTGCCATCGATTCAGCGAGGATGCCGCCGCCACAGCCGACATCGATAACGTTTTTACCTGCCAGTGGAATGCGTTGATTAATCCATTCCAGACGCAACGGGTTGATTTCATGTAACGGGCGGAACTCTGAATTTGGATCCCACCAGCGATGAGCTAGGTCACTGAATTTCTGAATTTCTGCTGGATCTGCATTGAGTGTCGGCATGATGTCTGCGGAGATAACTAAGTTAAATATAAGAAAACCAAAGGCGTATTGTAGGCGATCCCGCTGCTTACCGCACTTGATCATGTCAAGACAAGGCGAGTTTCTGCAGAACATCCTGCTTTGTGCTTGTTACAGATAGAGTGGCTTTCAAGAATAAATACTTATCTTGTATTTTGTGACGGAGTTGACATACCGGGAAGGAGAATTGAAAACAAAAAACCCCGCCAGAGCGGGGCTTTTTGCGTAATTAAACTGAGTTTAATTATTTGTTGCGTGTACCAACAACTTCGATTTCTACGCGACGGTTTTTAGCGCGGCCTTCTGCTGTTTTGTTATCAGCAACTGGTTGTTTTTCGCCTTTGCCTTCAGTGTAAACACGGTTAGCTTCGATACCTTTGCTTACCAGATAAGCTTTAACTGCTTCTGCGCGGCGGATAGACAATTTTTGGTTGTAAGCATCAGTACCAACAGAGTCAGTATGACCAACAGCGATAACAACTTCCAGATTGATTGCTTTCAATTTGGAAACCATGTCGTCAAGCTGTGCTTTACCTTCTGGTTTCAATACGGATTTGTCAAAATCGAACAATGCGCTGGCAGCGAAAGTCACTTTTTCAGATGTCGGAGCAGCTGGAGCAACAACTGGAGCTGGAGCTGGGGCAGCAACTGGGGCTGGGGCAGCAACTGGAGCTGGAGCCGCTTCTTTTACTAAAGGAGCGTCGCAACCTGGCACTGCATCAGCAGGTGTCCAGTAGCCAGTGCGCCAGCACAGACCGAATGCATCACGAACGATAACGCCGCGAGCATCTTGCACATAAGCGCTGTGTGGTGCGTTCGCTTTGATGTCTTGTTGTGCGGATGCAGAAAAGGAAGCAACTGCGGACGCTGCGATAACGAGCTTAACTAGAATTTTCATATTTATCCTCTCGACTGAGATTTAATTATCGCAGATAAACTGCGCAAATTACTGCTTAAAACCTGATGATACCACGCGCTTGATGACATTACTATTTCGTCAAACGAACAATACTGTTATTCCGCCCATATTTTGCCATAGATCACGTCAATCCAGCATGACTTGTTAAATCGCTAAAGTAACACTTCGTTAAATATGTCGTGCATGGGCAACAATGTTGCTGTGTTTCTGATGTGATTCTTATTTAAAAGATTTTATATTGGCAATAATTTCTCTGGTGAACTTATTTGTTAATTTTATAATTTTGCAAATGTTGTTTGATGTTCCGAATTCAGTCCTGACTGATTGCAGATGATAAGGAAGGTCATGCTCCAGGGTAATAGACCGATGCTTGCCAGTCAGCAGTGAATCACTTTGTGCGGATTTGAAATAGCAGGGATCCTTTGTTGAAATGCAGCAACCCCACTGTTACTGCGCGTATTTCTGTTTTGCTATTTTGTGACGTTTGGCCTCCCTGGCATGTTAAAATTCTAGGCTAAAAATTCGAAAAACTTTTGTCTCTGATCTTGTCTTGCTTGTGAAAAGCCGGGCACTGCTGGCAAGCAGTATTAGCAAACCCAGCATTGGCAGCAACTGTTTTTCTCGAAGTTATCATTCAACCAAGCTCTAATTTGCCGGCATGCCAATGGATCAATTCGCAAAAGAAACACTCCCGATCTCCCTTGAAGAAGAAATGCGCAAGAGCTACCTTGATTACGCCATGAGCGTGATCGTTGGCCGAGCTTTACCGGATGTGCGTGATGGTCTCAAGCCTGTACATCGACGCGTTTTGTTCGCGATGCATGAGATGAACAATGTTTATAACCGCCCATTCGTCAAATGCGCGCGCGTTGTCGGTGAGGTCATGGGTAAATACCATCCGCACGGCGATGCTTCTATTTATGACACATTGGTACGTATGGCGCAGGATTTTTCTTTGCGCTACACGCTGGTCGATGGTCAGGGGAACTTCGGTTCAATTGACGGCGACAGTGCCGCTGCGATGCGTTACACCGAATGTCGCTTAGACAAAATTGCTAACGAAATTCTGGCGGATATCGAAAAAGAAACAGTCGATTTCGTACCGAACTATGATGGTAAAGAAAAAGAACCATCGGTTCTGCCTACCCGTATCCCCAATTTGTTGATCAACGGTGCCTCCGGGATCGCCGTTGGTATGGCGACGAATATCCCGCCGCACAACATTACCGAAATTATCAATGGTGCTCTGCACTTGTTGCGGAACGACGATTGCACGATCGATGAGCTGATAGAGATTATCCCAGCACCGGATTTCCCGACCGGCGGCATTATCTATGGTGTTTCCGGTGTGCGCGACGGTTACCGCACCGGTCGCGGTCGCGTTGTGATGCGTGCGAAGACGCATTTTGAAGAATTTGGTAAAGATAACCGTACCGCGCTGATTATTGATGAGCTGCCGTACCAGGTTAATAAAAAATCCTTGCTTGAGCGTATCGCAGAATTAGTGCGCGATAAAAAGCTGGACGGCATTTCAGATATTCGCGATGAATCCGATAAATCCGGCATGCGCGTGGTCATTGAGCTTAAACGTGGTGAAGTACCGGACGTGGTACTGAATAATCTGTATAAGCAGACGCAGTTGCAGGACACGTTCGGTATGAATATGGTGGCGCTGGTCAATGGCCAGCCTAAGCTGCTGAACCTGAAAGAAATGCTGGCGTGCTTCTTGTCGCATCGCCGTGAAGTTGTCACGCGTCGTACCGTGTTTGAACTGCGCAAAGCGCGCGAACGTGGTCATGTGCTCGAAGGTCTGGCAGTGGCATTGGCGAACATCGACGATTTCATCGCCATCATTAAAGCGGCGCCAACGCCTCCTCTGGCGAAACAGGAATTGATGACGCGTGCCTGGGATAGTTCCATGGTACGTGAGATGCTGACACGCACTGCTGCTGATAATCCGGGTGGGGTTGATGCTTTCCGTCCTGAGAGTTTGCCTAAGCATTACGGTATTCAGCCGGATGGTCTGTATAAATTATCTGACGATCAGGCGCAGGAAATCCTGCAAATGCGTTTGCAACGTCTGACTGGTCTGGAGCAGGATAAGATCGTCAACGAATACAAAGACGTGATGGCTGAAATCGCCGATTTGCTCGATATTCTGGCAAAGCCGGAACGTGTCACAACGATTATTACTGATGAACTGACACTCGCCAGAAATGAGTATGGCGAAGGAAATAAAGACGTCCGCCGTTCTGAAATTACGCACAATGCGACAGATCTGGAAACCGAAGATCTGATTACGCCGGTCGATATGGTGGTGACCTTGTCACACACTGGTTACATGAAGTCGCAGCCTTTGTCTGAATATCGCGCTCAGAAACGCGGTGGCAGGGGCAAACAGGCGACGGCGACCAAGGATGATGACTGGATTGAGCAATTATTTGTCGCTAATACTCACGATTACATCCTGTGCTTCAGTAATCGAGGCCGCCTGTACTGGCTCAAAGTGTGGGAAGTGCCGCAAGGTTCACGCACGTCTCGCGGAAAACCTATCGTGAATATGTTCCCGCTGCAGGATGGCGAAAAAATCACCGTGATTCTGCCTTTGTCGGGTGATAACCGTAGCTTCCCTGAAGATCGTTACATTTTCATGGCAACCAGCCTGGGTACCGTGAAGAAAACGCCGTTGGCCGATTTCAGTAATCCTCGCAAAGCCGGCATTATCGCGGTAGATCTGGATGAAGGTGATTTCCTGATCGGTGCCGCACTGACGGATGGCAAGCACGACGTGATGTTGTTCTCGGACGCAGGTAAGGCAGTGCGTTTCGATGAGAATGATGTGCGCCCGATGGGCCGTACTGCGCGTGGTGTGCGCGGCATGAATCTGGACGAATCACAGCAAGTGATCGCTTTGCTGGTCGCTGAAAACGAACAGCAATCAGTCTTGACGGCAACAGAAAATGGTTTCGGTAAGCGTACACCGATTACCGAATACACACGTCATGGCCGTGGTACCAAAGGCATGATCGCAATTCAGACTTCTGAGCGTAATGGCAAAGTGGTTGCTGCGACTCTGGTCGACACGAGCGATGAAATCATGTTGATCACAACCGGTGGTGTTCTGATCCGGACCCGAGTATCCGAGATTCGTGAAATGGGACGTGCAACGCAAGGCGTTACACTGATTGCGGTTGAGGATGGTACGACTTTGTCCGGTTTGCAGCGTATCGTCGAGACCGACGCAGATCAGGATGACACTGAAGCAGGCTCATCGGCTGATCAGGCCGCTGGCGATGTAGCGGAGTAAAACGATGACCACCATCTATAATTTTTCGGCGGGTCCGGCAGTTTTGCCTAAAGAGGTTTTGCAGCAGGCCGCTGCAGAAATGCTGGACTGGCATGGCAGCGGTATGTCGGTCATGGAGATGAGTCACCGCGGTGCGGAATTCATGTCTATCATGGATGCCGCCCAACGTGATTTGCGTGATCTGCTGGCGATTCCGGAAAATTACAAAATCTTGTTTTTACAAGGTGGTGGTCTCGCTGAAAATGCCATCGTTCCTATGAATCTAATGGGGCGTTGTCCCGATGCACCGGTAGATTTCATTCATACCGGCTCGTGGAGTGGTAAGTCCATCAAAGAAGCGCAAAAGTACGCCAAAGTGAATGTGGCAGCCTCGGCTGCCAGCAACGGTTTTACGGCGATTCCGGCCAGAGAAAGCTGGCAGTTGTCGAAAGATGCGGCCTATGTGCATCTCTGTACCAATGAAACGATAGATGGTGTTGAATACCATTTCGTACCTGAGGTGGCGGAACAGACCGGTGGTGCGCCTATCGTGGCAGACATGTCTTCGCACATCTTGTCGCGAGTGATTGATGTGTCTGCCTACGGCGTGATTTTTGGCGGCGCACAGAAAAATATCGGCCCGGCAGGTCTGACGCTGGCGATCGTACGTGAGGATCTGCTTGGACATGCTTTGCCGGTGTGCCCGTCCGCATTTGACTGGAAAATTGTCGCCGACAACGGTTCGATGTACAACACACCGCCGACCTATGCGATTTACATTGCCGGTCTGGTGTTTCAATGGCTGAAACGTCAGGGCGGCGTGGCGGCGATGGAAGCGCAAAATATTGCGAAGGCAACACTGTTGTACGACTATCTGGATTCCACCGATTTTTATGAAAATCGCGTCGCAAAAGAATGCCGCTCCCGGATGAATGTGCCGTTTTTCCTGAAAGACGAATCTCTGAATACAGAGTTTTTAGCAGCAGCAAAATTACAAGGTTTGTTGCAGTTGAAGGGGCACAAATCGGTCGGTGGTATGCGTGCCTCTATTTACAATGCGATGCCGCTCGCCGGTGTGCAGGCACTGGTTCATTTCATGCGCGAGTTTGCCAGCGCGCATTCCTGAACGTAATAGTAGTAACGTATCGCCTTATCCTCAGGCGACAGGCCTTTCTGAACATGGCATAACCCATTACCTGGAAACCGTGGCGCTGTCGAACCAGATCAAAAGCTTGGTGAGGAATCAAATAATTCAAAGCGGCAGACAGGATGCTTAAGGCTGGTTTTCCGCTTTCACAGTGTTCAAAAAACGGTTTTTAGGTCAGTTATGAGCGACAACAAATTACTTCCACTGCGCATCAAGATCGATACGATTGATGCCCAGATTCTCGATTTACTGAATCAGCGTGCCCGCGTGGCTGAAGAAGTCGGCCATGTCAAAGCCGAAACCAATGCGCCGGTGTTTCGTCCTGAGCGCGAGGCGCAGGTATTGCGCGGGGTTGCGGAGCGTAATCCCGGTCCTTTGCTGAACGAAGATATACAACTGATTTTCCGCGAAATCATGTCCGCCTGCCGTGCATTGGAGCGGCGTGTCGTCGTGGCGTTTTTAGGCCCGGTCGGCACTTTCAGCGAACAGGCGGTGTACAAGCAGTTTGGTCATGCGATTCAGGCTTTGCCTTGCGTTTCAATTGATGAGGTGTTCCGGGCCACCGAAGCGGGCACAGCGGATTTCGGCGTGGTACCGATTGAAAATTCTTCCGAAGGTGCGATTAATCGCACACTCGATTTATTGCTGCAAACCAGTCTGATCATCAGCGGTGAACTGGCGATTCCGGTGCAGCACAGTCTGATGAGCAAATCCGGCAATATGGAAGGCGTGAGCCGTATCTGCGCCCATTCGCAAGCGCTGGCGCAGTGTCAGGCATGGCTGAACCAGCATTATCCGCATATTGAGCGTCAGGCCGTAGCATCGAATGCCGAAGCTGCGCGCATGGCCGGTGGTGATTACACCGTTGCTGCGATCGCCAGTGAAATCGCTGGCACCCAATATAACCTCGGTATCGTCAGCGCACACATTCAGGACGATCCGCATAACCGTACGCGCTTTGCGGTGATAGGACGTTTGCATACGACACCGAGCGGCAAAGATCAGACATCGATTGTGCTGGCGACGCCGAACAAAGCCGGTGCAGTTTATGATCTGCTGGCACCCTTATCCAAACACGGCGTTTCGATGACCCGTTTTGAATCGCGTCCCGCCCGCACCGGCAACTGGGAATATTACTTCTATGTCGATGTCGAAGGACACGTCATGGATGAAAGAGTTGCAGCGGCGATGGCTGAGCTTGATGCAAAAGCAGCTTTCTTCAAAGTCCTGGGTTCTTATCCTTGTACGTTGTGAGATCGTGATGGATAAGGTCCCGAATTTTTTTAAGCGTGTTGCGATTTTTGGTGTTGGCCTGATCGGTGGCTCATTTGCGCTGGCATTGAAAAAAGCTGGCGCTGTGCAGCATATCGTTGGCTCCGGGCGTAGTCAGGCTTCGCTGGAACGAGCATTGCAGCTCGGTATTATCGACAGCATTGCGACTTCGCCTGAAGCTGCAGTCAAGGATGCTGATCTGGTGTTGATTGCTGCGCCGGTCGCGCAAACCAAAGCAATTCTGGATTCCATACAGCCGTATTTATCGCCAACAACGATTGTTACCGACGCTGGCAGTACCAAATCCGATGTCGTTGATGCCGCAAAAGAAGCGCTGGGCGCAAAGTTGCGCCAGTTTGTCCCTGCGCATCCGATTGCAGGTCGCGAGTTGAATGGGCCAGAAGCGGCACTCGTTGATTTGTATGTCGGTAAAAAAGCGGTGATCACACGCCTGCCGGAAAACAGCGATGCGGATGTGGCGCGCGTTGCCTGGGCATGGCAACAATGTGGCGCGATTATTCATTATCTTGATCCGGCCGGGCATGACGCGGTGTTTGCAGCAGTCAGTCATTTACCGCATCTGCTTGCTTATGCATTGGTGGATGATATCGCCCGTAAAGAACATGCCGATACCCTGTTTCAATATGCGGCGAGCGGCTTTCGTGATTTCACCCGGATTGCCGGTTCTTCGCCGGAAATGTGGCGCGACATCACGCTGGCAAACCGGCACGCGATGTTGCAGGAACTGGATTCGTACACCGCGCGTTTGGCGGTGTTGCGCCAGCATTTAGTCAATGCTGATGCAGCGGGCATCGAAGGCATTTATGCAAACGCACAACGCGCCCGTCACAACTGGATTTCCGCGATTGAAGCCGCAGAAAAGCAGCAGCGTGAAGGTGGCGATTAACATCGCCAATGTTCTCGGCTTCATTCCGGATGACGACGGACGAATTCTGATCTGGTCAGATTGCCACTGATCGGGGTTCATCTGTCATTCGTCTGTTATTCTTTTAGGATGGATGCAAAGTTGTCCCGGCAAGACATGGCGACGAAGACAGTACGAATAGTACGGCGAGGAGTCATAACGCCGCTGGGGCGGTTTTACATCAATCCTGTCTTTGTCGAAAATAAATTATCTGCATTCCGGATCAGGTTCCGGATGCTTTCCGAATAAGTTCATCACTATGACGCAACAAAGCAAACACTATCCGCCATACATTGATTTGCAGCCAATCATGCAGGTGCAGGGCACGGTGCGCTTGCCCGGCTCCAAGAGTATTTCCAATCGCACCTTGTTGCTCGCAGCACTGGCGCAGGGGACGACAGAAATCAAAGATTTACTGGCCTCCGACGACACGCTGGTGATGCTGAACGCCTTGCAGCAACTCGGTGTGCACTGGGAGCAGGAAGGTGACAGCCAGAACTACACGGTTCGCGGCGTCAACGGACAATTACCGCGCCATCAGGCCGATTTGTTCATGGGAAATGCGGGCACTGCGATTCGCCCATTGGTCGCGACGCTGGCGGTGCTGGGTGGTGATTACACCGTGCATGGCGTGGCGCGTATGCATGAGCGGCCGATTGGCGATCTGGTCGATGCCCTGAATGCCGCCGGAGCGCAGGTCGAGTACACCGGCAATCCTGGCTATCCGCCTTTGCACATTCGTCGCGGTCATATTCATGCGCAGCGTTTGCAAGTCAAAGGCAATGTCTCCAGCCAGTTTCTGACCGCCTTACTGATGGCAGCGCCATTGATGGCGAAAGAACACGACATCGTGATTGATGTCGTTGGTGAATTAATTTCCAAGCCATATATTGAAATCACGCTGAATCTGATGCAGCGTTTTGGCGTTGCCGTCGAACGCGATGGCTGGCAGGCGTTTACTATTAAACGTGGGCAGCATTATTTGTCGCCCGGCGTGGTGCACGTTGAAGGCGACGCGTCGTCTGCGTCCTATTTTCTGGCGGCTGGCGCGATTGCTGGCGGACCAGTCAGAGTGGAAGGCGTCGGGCGCAACAGCATACAGGGCGATGTCCGCTTTGCCGAAGCGCTGGAAAAAATGGGGGCAACCATCACCCGCGGCGATAACTGGATAGAAGCCACATCGAATGGCGTATTGCAGGCGATCGATATGGATTTCAATCATATCCCTGACGCCGCGATGACGATCGCGATGGCGGCCTTGTATGCAAATGGCACCACGACGCTGCGCAATATTGCGAGCTGGCGCGTCAAAGAGACTGATCGTCTGTCGGCGATGGCGACAGAATTAAGAAAACTCGGCGCAACCGTGGAAGAGGGCGCGGATTACATGCGCGTCACACCACCGGCGCAGATTTTGCCCGCGACCATCGATACCTATGATGATCACCGCATGGCGATGTGCTTTTCGCTTGCCAGTCTGGATGGTAAGGCGCGGCGCGGGGCGGCGATGCGGATTAACGAACCGCATTGCGTCGCCAAGACTTTCCCTGATTATTTTGAGGTTTTTGCCAAAATCAACCATCAGGAGCTGTTTTAATACTCCCCTCAGTATATAAAAGCAGCCTTTGTTCATGCGGACAATAGGGCGAAATTGAAGGATACTCCCCCAAAATGACAAATAAATACGCAGTAATTACGATTGATGGGCCGACTGCTTCCGGCAAAGGAACCGTTGCCCATCGCGTTGCCAAACATCTGGGTTTTCATTACCTCGATTCTGGTGCGCTCTACCGCTTAACTGCCCTGATGGCACAACGTAAAGGTGTCTCGCTTGACGATGAAACCAGCATTGCTGCATTGGCACGCGCCTTGCCCTGTCATTTCGTTCACGGCCACGTCATGCTGGAAAACGACGATGTGACTGACGATGTGCGCGCCGAAGCGATAGGCGTTGCGGCATCACGCATCGCAGTATTACCGGAAGTCCGCAAAGCCTTAGTGGACTTGCAATTGTCATTCCGCAATGCTCCCGGCCTGGTGGCGGACGGGCGTGATATGGGCAGTGTGATTTTCCCCGATGCCAGTCTCAAAATTTTCTTGACAGCAAGTGCAGAGGCGCGCGCAAGCCGTCGATATAAGCAATTGATTGAAAAGGGAATTTCTGCTAATATGGAAAACTTGGTAAAAGATTTGATGGAACGTGATGCGAGAGACAGTACCCGCGCAGCCGCCCCACTCAAACCTGCATCAGGTGCAATTATTCTCGATACCTCAGAAATTACGGCTGAACAAGCGGTGAATCAGGTGCTGGAATGGTATGCAGAAGCGCAGGAAAGCAAGTCGTCTCAATAGTAAGACTGTTTGATTGCTGAATGTGCGAGTAAGTCCCTTTGATAAAGCAAGTTTATTAAAGGGTTGTTCAACCTAACCCGGTAAACAGCGCCTTTGTTCTGTTCCGGCTAACTCAAAAATATTATGTCTACTGTATTCATGTCCCAAGATTTCGCAACCGGTGCAGACAGCTTCGCAGCTTTGTTCGAAGAGTCCCTGTCACGTCAGGATATGCGTTCCGGTGAAGTGATTTCTGCTGAAGTCGTTCGTATCGACCACAACTTTGTGATCGTGAACGCAGGCTTGAAGTCTGAAGCCTTCATCCCTGTTGAAGAATTCAAAAACGACCAGGGCGACCTGGAAGTGAATGTTGGTGATTTCGTTTCCGTAGCGATTGATTCGCTGGAAAACGGTTTCGGCGACACTATCCTGTCCCGCGACAAAGCAAAACGTCTGGCATCCTGGCTCGCGCTCGAAAAAGCGCTGGAGTCTGGCGAGATCGTTACTGGTACAGTTAACGGCAAAGTTAAAGGTGGTCTGACTGTTCTGACGAACGGCATCCGCGCTTTCTTGCCAGGTTCTTTGGTTGATACACGCCCTGTTAAGGATACAACTCCTTACGAAGGCAAAACCATGGAATTCAAAGTGATCAAGCTCGATCGCAAGCGTAACAACGTTGTGCTGTCCCGCCGCGCTGTTGTTGAAGCATCGATGGGCGAAGAGCGTCAGAAACTGATGGAAACCCTGAAAGAAGGCACAGTAGTTACTGGTATCGTTAAAAATATCACTGATTACGGCGCGTTCGTTGATCTGGGCGGCATCGATGGCTTGTTGCACATTACCGATCTGGCATGGCGTCGTGTACGTCACCCTTCCGAGGTGCTGACAGTTGGTCAGGAAATCACTGCAAAAGTATTGAAATTCGACCAAGAGAAAAACCGTGTGTCTCTGGGCGTAAAACAATTGGGCGACGACCCATGGACAGGCTTGTCCCGTCGTTACCCAGCGAACACACGTCTGTTCGGTAAGGTCACTAACCTGACCGACTACGGCGCATTCGTTGAAGTTGAACAAGGTATCGAAGGTCTGGTTCACGTTTCCGAAATGGACTGGACAAACAAAAACGTGGCACCAAACAAAGTTGTTCAACTGGGCGACGAAGTTGAAGTGATGGTTCTGGAAATCGACGAAGAACGTCGTCGTATTAGCTTGGGCATGAAACAATGTAAAGCTAATCCTTGGGATGATTTCGCGATCAACCACAAGAAAGGCGACAAAGTCAAAGGCGCGATCAAATCGATCACTGACTTCGGCGTATTCATTGGCTTGTCCGGCAACATCGACGGTCTGGTTCACCTGTCTGACCTGTCCTGGAATGAAACTGGCGAAGAAGCTGTTCGCAAGTTCAAGAAAGGTGACGAACTGGAAGCCGTTGTTCTGGCCATCGACGTTGAGCGTGAGCGCGTTTCCCTGGGCGTTAAACAACTCGAAGGTGACCCATTCAATAACTACTGCGCAATGAACGACAAAGGCGCAGTCGTTACCGGTACAGTGAAATCTGTTGAGCCAAAAGGCGCAGTGATCCAACTGGCAGACGACGTTGAAGGCTACCTGCGTGCTTCCGAAATTTCCCGCGACCGCGTGGAAGATGCTGGCACACACCTGAAAGTCGGCGATACTGTTGAAGCACTGGTATTGAACATCGACCGTAAAGCACGTGGTATTCAGTTGTCTATCAAAGCAAAAGACAGCGCTGAAACACAAGAAGCAATGCAAAAAATGTCTACAGCAGTAGACTCCAATGCAGCTTCCGGTACTACCAGCCTGGGCGCGTTGTTGAAAGCTAAACTCGACAACAAAAACTAAGCTCAATCTTAGTCATAAGGTTTTATAAATATGACGAAGTCGGAGCTGATAGCTCGTCTGGCAGAGCGATATCCGCAGCTGGTTGCTAAAGATGTGGATGTCGCTGTCAAAACTATACTGGATGCAATGACCGATGCTCTGGCAACAGGGCAACGGATAGAAATCAGGGGTTTTGGCAGTTTTTCTCTGAACAGTCGTCCTCCACGGATAGGTCGTAATCCTAAATCAGGTGACAAGGTGATGGTGCCTGAAAAACGGGTACCTCATTTCAAGCCAGGTAAGGAATTACGCGAACGTGTCGATGCCATGGTTGGGCAGCCGATACACGATGACTAGACGGGTCATCGGGCCTCGCGATTGATGCAAATTAAAAAACGGTATATCGGTTTTTCCGGTATGCCGTTTTTTTTCAGTACAATGATCGCTTTGCAGACACAGTAAAGCAACAGCGTTCGTCAATGCCGCTTTTATTCATTAGGATGTAACCATGAAATATATTTCCAGATTGCTTGCTGCGATACTTTTCATCATCTTTTTTGGCTTTGCCTTAAAGAATGATCAGATCGTCACGCTACAGTATTTCTTTGGTTATCAACAATCTGCACCTCTGGTGATTATGCTGTTGGTTTTTTTCATAGCAGGCGCTGTGCTCGGGGCTTTAGCGATGGTTCCTATGATATTCAGACATCGTCGTGATCTCTCCCGCCATAAGAAAACACTGGCGGAGATTGAGAAAGAACGTTTGCTTGCGGAGCAGGCTAGCATGCAGGCGCCACAACCGGATAGTGTCCGGAACGATTAAGCTCTCATGTGCCAGCGTCGCTCTGAGACACGAGTATGGTAAAGACGTGATTTGTCGTACACAGGCATCATGCAGTCTGGTCCTTATCATCTAAAAAAATATTAAAGAAAATAAGAAAAATGGAATTTGAAATTTGGTGGTTGCTCGGCATCCCCTTGTTTTTTACTCTTGGCTGGATTGCTGCCCGGGTCGATATCCGGCAGCTGCTCTCTGAGTCACGCAGCCTGCCGCGTGGCTATTTCAAAGGGCTCAATTTTTTACTGAACGAACAGCCGGATAAGGCGATCGATGCGTTTATCGATATCGTCCGGCTCGATCCCGAGGCCGTGGAGTTGCATTTTGCATTAGGAAATTTATTTCGCCGCCGCGGTGAAACCGAGCGCGCTATCCGGGTGCATCAAAATCTGGTCCAGCGCCCTGATTTGCCTTCCGATCAAAAGACGCAGGCAATGTTCGAGCTGGGGCAGGATTACTTAAAAGCGGGCTTATTAGACCGTGCGGAAGAAACGTTTAATCAGCTTGTGTCAGGGCCGTTTGAAGTCCAGGCACGTCGCGCTCTGCTCGAAATTTATCAGCGTGAAAAAGAATGGGCACGTGCGATCGATGCCGCTTACGCATTGCAAGAAGCCGGTGCCGGTGGCCGGCAAAAAGAGATAGCACAGTTTTATTGCGAAATTGCGCAGGATGAGCTGGCGCGTTGTAATACTGAGGCGGCGCTTGCTGTCCTGGAAAAAGCGCTGGCGATAGACCGTTTAAGCGTCCGTGCTGTGATATTGATGGGCGATGTGTATCAGTCAATCGGTGAAACAGAAAAAGCCGTTACTGCGTGGTTGCGAGTTGAGCAGCAAAGTGTTCCGCATGTGGCGTTGGTTGCACAACGGCTGATGGATGCGTATCGTAAGCTCGAACGCCCTCAGGAAGGTCTGAATCTGTTGAAAAACTATCTCGAAGAAGCCCCGTCTGTGGATTTGCTCGAGGTGGTTTTTAAAGCGACGATAGAGCTTGATACGGTAGAAGCGGCGAATCAGTTGGTCAGCGATGAATTGCGCAGAACGCCTACCTTGCTGGGGCTGGAAAAATTACTGGATGCGCGGTTGATTGAGGTTGCACCTGAATTCCGGCCAGAATTATCTCTGGTAAAAAATCTGGTGCATGGTTATGCACAGAAATTGTCACGCTATCAGTGCTCGCATTGTGGTTTTAAGACGAGGCAATTTTATTGGCATTGCCCGGGCTGCAGTCGCTGGGAAACGTATCCGCCAAGACGTACAGAAGAGTTAAATGTAATGAATTAATGGTATTCCTCTGCATGAGATGTGTTTTCCTCAGAACGGAAAAACGACTCCGGCAGGAATACGGCACTATTTGTTTGGGACTGTGATCGCAAAATGAAAATTACTATTATTGGTACTGGTTATGTTGGCCTCGTGACGGGTGCCTGTCTCGCTGAATTGGGAAACGATGTTTTTTGTCTCGATGTCGATCAGCGCAAAATTGACATCCTGAACAATGGGGAAATTCCTATCCATGAGCCCGGACTGGAAGAAGTGGTTGCGCGTAACCGCGCTGCCGGGCGTATCCGTTTTTCGACTGATGTCGAGGCAAGCGTGGCACATGGCGATATCCAGTTTATTGCGGTTGGTACACCTCCCGATGAAGACGGCTCCGCTGATTTGCAATATGTGCTGGCGGCGGCACGTAATATAGGTAAATACATGACCGGCTTTAAAGTCATCGTCGATAAATCGACCGTTCCTGTTGGTACCGCTGACCGCGTCAGCGTTGCCGTACAAGAGGAGTTGGCTGCGCGCGCAGCAACTGCAACTTTCTCCGTCGTATCTAATCCCGAATTCCTGAAAGAAGGAGCTGCGGTTGAGGACTTTATGCGCCCAGATCGTATTGTGATTGGTTGCGACGCGACGCCCGAGGGAGAAAAAGCGCGCGATATGATGAAAAAGTTGTACACACCATTTAATCGTAATCGCGAACGCACTTACTGGATGGATGTTCGTTCTGCGGAGTTCACCAAGTATGCCGCAAATGCGATGCTGGCAACGCGTATTTCGTTTATGAATGAACTTGCCAATCTCGCGGATCATGTCGGCGCCGATATTGAAGCGGTGCGTCATGGTATCGGCTCTGATCCACGCATAGGACATAGTTTTTTATATGCAGGTTGCGGTTATGGCGGATCCTGTTTCCCGAAAGATGTACAGGCACTGGAACGTACGGCCCAGGACTACGGTCTGAATCTGTTGATTTTGCAGGCGGTTGAAGAAGTTAACGCGCGTCAGAAGCAGATTCTCGGTGCCAAAATTATGCAGCGCTTTGATAATAAGATTGCCGGTAAACACTTTGCAATCTGGGGCCTTGCATTTAAGCCTAACACTGACGATATGCGTGCCGCTTCATCCCGCGTACTGATCGGTGAATTGCTGCGTAATGGTGCCACGGTCGCGGTCTATGATCCGGTGTCTATGGACGAAGCCAGACGTGTGTTTGAACTGGATTTTTATGATGCGCCGGAATTACTCGCTTCTATCCGTTACGCAGCAAACCCTATGGATGCGCTTAATGATGCAGATGCGCTGACGATCGTGACTGAATGGAAGGCTTTCCGTAGTCCCGATTTTGATCAGGTGAAACAGCGTTTGAAACAGGCCGTCATCTTTGACGGCAGAAATCTGTTTGAACCAGCAGTGATGAATGAGCTGGGCATTGAATATCACGGCATTGGCCGCTCCGTACTCACACGGAAGTGAGGCCGGTTGTGAACGGGCAAGTGAAAAAGCAAATTCTGATCGCTGGCGACGTCATGCTCGACCGCTACTGGTTTGGTGAGGTGAACCGGATATCGCCGGAAGCACCGGTTCCTATCGTTCGCGTGGAACGACGTGAAGAGCGTCTAGGCGGAGCTGCAAATGTGGCGTTAAACGCGATAGCGCTTGGTGTCAATGCGGGTTTAATGGGCATTATCGGCGATGACGAGGCTGGTGACAGTATTGAGAATCTGTTGAAAAAGGCAGGGATTTCCAGCTACCTCAGCCGGGATAAGCAGATATCAACAATTATTAAATTGCGCGTGATCGGTCGTCAGCAACAACTGATACGCATAGATTTTGAGGAAAAACCGACAGAAATCGTTCTGAGAGACAAGCTGAATCGTTTTAATGCATTACTCAGTGCGTACGACGTCGTCATTTTTTCCGATTATGCCAAAGGCGGGCTGATGAACGTGACGGCGATGATACAGGCTGCAAAGGACGCCGGTAAGCCAGTGCTGGTGGATCCCAAAGGCCGTGATTTCGCCCGCTATGCTGGAGCAACATTATTAACGCCGAATAAATCAGAACTGAAACTGATTATCGGCGATTGGGCAAATGAGACCGAGTTGACTGAAAAAGCACAAAATTTGCGGCGCGAATTAGATCTGCAAGGTTTGTTATTAACGCGGTCTGAAGAAGGGATGACGCTATTTACCGAAGAAGATGTTACCCATGTCCCAGCTATGGCGCGGGAAGTGTTTGATGTTTCCGGAGCTGGCGACACCGTGATTGCGACAATGGCGGTGATGATGGCCAACGGTATGCGTATGCAGGATGCCGTTGCAATCGCCAACCGTGCCGGCGGAATTGTGGTCGGCAAACTGGGCACGGCGACTGTGACAAAAGAAGAATTATTCGCTCAGTTGTAGTTTTCTCTCAATCTGGTGAAAATAAGTCAACCCTTATGTGCTTTTACCGTTAATAATCATGTTTCGTTTTCTGCTTTCTTAGAAAATGAAACATGATCATTTAAGTTCATCACTTTTTGGGGAGTCTTCATATGTTCAAGAAATTATTATTGGCAGTCGCCGCAATGATTGTCACCATGGGTTTTGCGTTCGCCGACGTTGATGTCAATAAAGGTGATCAGGCTGCTCTGGATGGTATTAAAGGCATAGGCCCTGCCAAGTCCAAGGCGATTATTGAAGAGCGTACAAAAAATGGCAATTTCAAAGACTGGGCAGATTTTGAAGCACGTGTGAAGGGAATTGGCGATAAGAATTCGACCAAGTTGTCAGAAGCAGGCCTGACAGTGAATGGACAGTCAAAACCAGGTGCCCCAGCCAAACCTGCTACTGCGGATAAGGCCGCAGGCAAGCCTGCAAAAGCGACCAAAGAGTCTAAAGCGGATACACCGCCTGCAGATGCATCCGCTAAAGCAGCAAAAGCGGATGGCAAGGCTGCAGAAAAAGATTCGGAAAAACCAGTAAAAGCATCAAAAGCAGAGAAAAAAGCAGCGAAAGCAGAAAAAGCAGAAAAAGCAGAAAAAGCAGAGGCTGCTGAGAAAGCAGCCGCCAGTGCAAAAGAAGGCAAAGCAAAATAATCTGATTAAATAAATAGTTTTATTTTCAGGCTTCGATCTTCACCGTCATCGCCTGTGTTTTACTAAAAGCCTCCGATTTTGAATCATCGGGGGCTTTTTTATTAGCTTATGCGAATTATGTATAAGGAAACTGCGCCCTGCACTTGCAGTCTGCCAGGAATTTTTTGCCGTTAAATCAGTGAGATAGCACCGTTTTGCGATACGGTGTCCGGTGATATGCCGCAAGCGGCAGAATTCAAGTCCGTTTAGAATAAGCCTGTATTTCACGACTATTGATAACTATGTCTTACCTGACCATTGAAGACACGATAGGTAACACTCCTCTGGTACGTTTGCAAAGAATACCCGGAGAGGAAAACCGGCGTCGTAACAACATTATATTGGGCAAGCTGGAAGGGAATAATCCGGCCGGTTCAGTTAAAGACAGACCGGCATTAATGATGATCCGGCGCGCTGAAGAGCGGGGACAGTTAAAACCGGGCGATACCTTGATTGAGGCAACCAGTGGCAATACTGGTATTGCTCTGGCGATGGCGGCCGCAATGCGCGGTTACAAGATGGTTTTGCTGATGCCGGAAAATCTGAGTATAGAGCGACGTCAGAGTATGGCGGCATACGGTGCCCAGATCATCCTGACGCCAAAAACCGGCGGCATGGAGTATGCACGGGATCTGGCAGAACAGATGCAAAAAGAAGGCAAGGGCCTGATTCTCGATCAGTTTGCCAATCCGGATAATCCTCTCGCGCATTTTGAAGGTACCGGACCTGAAATCTGGCGAGATACCGGCGGTAAAGTCAGCCATTTTGTCAGCGCGATGGGAACAACCGGAACGATCATGGGTGTTTCCGCCTATCTGAAGCAGCAAAATCCGCAGATTCAGATTATCGGTGCGCAGCCAGAAGAGGGCTCGCAAATTCCCGGTATTCGTAAATGGCCGGAAGCGTATATGCCAAAAATTTTTGATAAGGCCAGAGTTGACCGGGTCGAATCAGTGAGTCAGGGCGATGCGGAACATATGGCGCGCAGACTCGCGGTCGAAGAAGGGATTTTTTGCGGTATTTCGGCAGCTGGTGCCTGCGAAATTGCACTGAGAGTTGCTGAGACTGTGGAAAACGCGACTATCGTGTTTATCGTTTGCGATCGCGGGGACCGATATTTGTCGACAGGTGTTTTTCCTGCCTGAGATCCGGAACAGGTGAGCGCTGATGCGCTCGTCAGTCTTTCAGAATAAAAAAAATACCGAAATTACTCATCAGTAGTTTCGGTATTTTTGCTTCATCTGGTGCCGGGTGTTACCCGGACTGTGATTAAGCAGCTTCTTTTGGTTTGAATTGTTTGTCGCTGATGCGGAATTTCGCACGACGGTCACCCATCAGTTCGCGTAATTCTTTGATGCTGATATCGCTGATTTCATGCATGCGGATCAACAATGATGCGCCTACAGGCAGGCGGCGATGTCTGATTTTACTGATGACCGGTGGCGCAACTTCTAACGCTCTTGAGAGTGCTGCGTCATTTTTCAAATGCAATTGCTTGATCAGAGTATCTAAAAGATTATTAGGATCGTAGTCGATCTCATCCGATTCAAGCTGGGTTAAATTTGCCATAATTACCTCGCTGTCTAGTCTATTGATGCTGGATTTAGTTGCGTCAATGAGAATTAATCAAACGGTAACATTGTAACTTTAAAATAGAATTTGCCTTTAGCAAGAATAGCAAACCATTGTTAAATCCCTATTCACACTCAGCGTAAAACATGCATTAGTGTTAATAAGACAATCTCACTGTAGATTAATTTGCAATTAATCGCAACGCTTGTTTTCAAAAAAGCATGCAAAGGATGGTTATTTCTGTCTTTTGCATGCGAGCAATTACTTACGAAGATAGTATTGGGTAAAAAGTACCTTAAATCAATTGGTGAAAACGAAACATATTGTTAAAAAGTTTTGTACAAACTGACATAAACCTATTTTTCTTTTGCCGCACTGATGACTCGCCCAAGATCGATGACCGACATCGCATAGAAATAACTGCGGTTATATTGTGTAATTGCAAAGAAATTGTCAGTTGCCAGCCAGTATTCGGTGGCGTCATCGCCATTCTGTAAGTCGATCACACCGTACTGGATATTGGCCGGTGCTTCGCTGCTGGCCGTGCTGATAAAGCTTTTCAGATCGGTCAGAGAATAACTTGCTCGCAAGCCCTGACTCAGCGCTGTTTTTAACAACGCCGGGTTTGCTTCGCCCGATGTAAGGGTGGCAGGAAAGGTAACGGGGAGATTTCTTTTCCAGCCATGCATTGCCAGATAGTGGGCAACGCTGCCGATCGCATCAACGGGTGAGTCGGTCAGATTGATGCTGCCATCGCCGTCAAAATCGACGGCAAATTTACGGATGCTGCCGGGCATGAATTGTGGCCAGCCTATCGCACCTGCATACGATCCCTTAAATGCAAAAGGATCAACGCCAGATTCTCTTGCCATCAGCAGCATGTTTTCCAGTTCACTGCGGAAAAATTGCATGCGAGCGTCTCTGCTCGGCGTATCTGGATAATCAAAGGCAAGCGTCGTCAGGGCATCCATGACCCGGAATTTTCCGGTATTTTTTCCGAAAATGGTTTCGACACCGATCAGACCGACAATGATTTCCGGTGGTACGCCGTATTGCTGCTGCGCACGATCCAGTGCATCCGCATACTTATTCCAGAAGGCAACCCCTGCTTCTATCCTGTAAGGTTCCACAAACCGTGCGCGGTAGGCTTTCCAGTTTTTCGGTTTCCCTGCCGGAGCCGGGCGCATCAGTTGCCTTGCGCTTTCAACGTAACGCACTTGTTCAAACACAGTTTGCAACTGTGCTTTGTCAAACTGATGTTTGTCCGCCATTTCTGTAATGAATGCTGAGACTTCTTTCCATTCATTAAAACGCACGTTTTCTTGCGTCACCGGTGTCGCAGATGTTGCTGCGGTGCTGCGTCTGGCGACGTTTTTTTTGGCGGAAGTTGCGGCACTGTATGCTGGCAGAGCGATGCTGCCGATCAGCGCAGCACAGAAGCAACTGCGGACGAGGTATTGAATAGGTTTCACAATCATCGATGTCAAAAATGCAGGTTCAGTCAATCAGCGACATGCTGCTAACAGGGTTTTCATTCGGCGTATTCGCTGGCTTTCGGACGAGGAGTCTGATCCATACTTCACATTGATATAAGCGTGCAGGAATTGTTCTGCTGCGGGAATATCTTTTGCTGGCAAGGTATTTTTCAATCTTTGCAGATACGCATACGGTCCCTCATCTACAGCGCGGGGAGATGCTTTTTTTGCCATTTTTCTGCAGAACGCTGAGTATATTCTATCAATCGCAGACAGCGATGGCCTGTTCAGCATCAAAGGCAGGGCAATTGCACCGATAATCAGGCTGCCGGTAATAAAAAACAGCAAGCTGATGCGCGACCAGTCGACATCCTTAAATCCTAAGGAACTGAGAAAATTTTTCTGCGTTTGCTGGTTGTAATTGAGTACCCACTGATTCCACGAGTTATTGATGGCGTCGAGGCGCATCCGCATAGACTGGCTCCATGAATTGCCGGACAGGGCAAAATTCATCAGTCCGGCAAAGCCGCGTCTGGGAATTGCCTGATTCAGATTTTGCATGACCCGTTCCGGCGCGACCGCGGCGGTAGGATCGACCCGCACCCAACCCTGGCTTTCCAGCCATACCTCGGCCCATGCGTGGGCGTCAGATTGCCGCACTTCAAAATAGCCATCGACTTCATTCAGCGTGCCACCCTGATAACCCGTTACGATTCGTGCCGGAATACCGGCCAACCGCATCAGATTCACAAACGCGCTCGCATAGTGTTCGCAAAATCCGGCTCTGCTCTTGAACAGGAAATCATCAATGCTATTGACGCCGAGCAGAGGTGGTTCCAGCGTATAAGTAAATGCTTCCTTGCGAAAATACTGCAAGACTGCATTGACCAGTGCGCGATCATCGCTGTACTGACGCCTTAGCACTTCTGCGAAAGCAGCGCTGCGCGGGTTGTAACCGGCAGGGATTTCCAATGCCCGGTGTAACTCACGCAGATTGTTTTCGACGAGGTAACGATATTGCGGATAAGACGTCACCTGATAACGCAGACGCTGGCTGATGATATCGTTGCTGCGCAGCTCCATTTGCCGGTTGATCGTGGCGATATTCTGGCCGCCTGTCTGTGGTGCGGCGGCGGGTAAATCCAGCGCAAACAGCCAGCGCTGGCTTTGCGGTTCCAGAATGATTTCCTGCGTGATCGGTGTTCCTGCGAACTGCGCTATATCGCCGTTATTTATTTGCAAATAACGGGATGGCGACCAGGTTTTTCCATCGAATTCAGTCATCACGATACCGCGCCAGTACAGCAGTGATTTATCCGGTACCGCTCGCGAAAATTTCACTCTGAACGCAATCTCTTCTGACAAGACCAGATCGCTGATGCCGCCCGGTGACATCGTTTCCGATAAGCCCGAGCGGCCGCTATGTGCGTCTCCCGGCAAACCCCAGAGCGGGCCTTGTATTCGCGGGAACAGCAAGAACGCGCACAGCGTCAGCGGAATCGCCAGTGCCATCATGCCCATCGCCAGTTTCAGGCGCTGTTTCAGAGATGGAAAAATACCGGTGTATTGAAACGATAATTGCGCTGTTAACAGCAGGCTTACCGAAACCAGCGTCATCAACGCAGCCGCAATGGTTTGCTGATAAAAAAAACTGGTCAGCAGTAAAAAGAAACTCAGAAAAAGCACGACAAACAGATCCCGCCTGGCGTGCATCTCTAATAATTTACAGGTCAGCAGCAGCACCAGCATGTTGACGCCTGCTTCACGCCCAAAGAAGGTTTTATGCGTCAGATAGACGCCCAGCATCATCAGCGCTGACACCGGAATCAGTATCCATCCCGGTGGCAGGCGGCGACCTGTCAGCGTCAGCCAGCCGCGCCACATTAGCAGCCCGACGCAACTGATACTGACCCATATTCCCAGATGCGAAAAATGCGGTAGTAATACACTCAGGCAGGCAACGATTAACAGCAGTGTATCTGCTTTATCGCGACTGAAAACGGGCAGGGAAAAAGGGCGGCGCATAGTCACACGATCACAATTCGTAAAGCGCTAAGGCCCGCAGGCAGGCATCGCGATGTGCCGGTCCCTGCGCCGGAGGGTAATCTTCCTGTCCCAGCTTAAAACCGTACTGCAACCCGGCCTGATCTGCTTCCAGCACCCACCGGGTCATGCGCGAGAGTTTGAGTTCCAGATTCATCGTTCTTGGCAGGGCAGAAAAATCCAGCAGAATATCGCTGCCGGCACCACCGGTAAATTGTTTGGTTACCAGTTGTCCGCCGAGCGCAGTATCGACGCGGGCGATTTGTTTCCACGCCAGATGTTTTAGTGCGTCGCCCGGCTGATACGCCCGTACGCCCGAGAAATCCTCGTCGCCGCCCTGGCCTTCGCGTTCGTTCGATGCGGCACCGGAGGTGGGCAGCGGCGGTGCATGTTCTTCCGGCTCCGGATACACGAGTGCCCGTGCATCCGGCAGCCAGGTGCTCCAGGCGCGTAACAAGCCAAGGGGGAACCAGGTTTGCAGGCGCAACCGTGGAATCGTCTGCCAGCCGCGGGTGTGAGTCGGATAACTCAGTTGTATGCTGGTTCGGCTGTCCGGGGCAATATCCACCGCTTTTTCCGGCGCATTTTTTTCGTTGAAACCGACCCAGATCGCGTAGCGCTGATATTTGCGCCGGTTGATCAGAAAAATGGTGAAGTGCGTTTCTTCGCCGGCAAACACGGCTTGTGCCGGGCCGGTGTCGAGATGCAGGTAGGCGAGATTCCTGAAGCAGAAAAAGACATTCACCAGCGCGACGCTGCCGAGCACAAACGTTAATGCAAAACCTAGGCTGAGATTGTAATTAGTCGCAGAAATAAACAGGATCAGCAGCATCAGCAAAAACATCCAGCCTGCCTTGCTTGGCAAGGTAAAGACGCGGCGTTGTTTCAGAAAAACTTCACCGCTCTCGGGTTGATCCTCAAGAAAGATAATCTTGTGCAGGCGGGCTTTCCAGCGTTCAGATAAAGCGGTCAGCATGGTATCCGTTTTCCGGTCTTAGGTTCAGCACCCATCAGACGGCAACGCGTTTGATCACTTGCGCCAGTAAATCTGCGCTGGCGCTGGCTTTCGCATTGACCGATTTCAGCGGACGCAGGCGGTGTGCAATTACCGGAATCATGATGGCCTGCACATCTTCCGGCAGTACATGATCACGCCCCTCCAGTGCCGCCCAGGCACGCGCTGCCTGCAACAAGGCGAGCGATGCGCGCGGGCTCATGCCTTCGGCAAAGACATCGCCCTCGCGGGTTGCCTGTGCCAGCGCCTGCACATAATCAACCAGTGCAGGTGAGGTGTGTATTTGTCTGAGTTGCTGTTGCGCCTGCAATAACTCGCTGGCCTGCATCAATGCAGGCAGCTTAGACAGTAAGGCGCGGCGGTCTTCACCCAATAACAACGCACGTTCTGCCGCCGCATCCGGATAGCCGAGTGACAGGCACATCAGGAAACGGTCGAGTTGCGATTCCGGCAGCGGAAAAGTGCCGACCTGATGCGCCGGATTTTGCGTTGCGATCACAAAAAACGGCGCGGGCAGTTTGCGCGTCTGGCCTTCGGCTGAGACCTGATGCTCTTCCATCGCTTCCAGTAGCGATGACTGGGTTTTGGGAGTGGCGCGGTTAACTTCATCGGCCAGTAACACCTGAGTGAATACCGGGCCGGGGTGAAAAATAAACTGATTTTTTTCGCGATCAAAAATCGACACGCCGACGACATCGGCGGGCAGTAAATCGCTGGTGAATTGCAGACGGTTGAATTTCAGACCCAGGGAAATTGCCAGCGCGTGCGCGAGTGTGGTTTTACCGACGCCGGGTAAGTCTTCGATCAACAAATGACCACCGGCGAGCAGACAGGCCAGCGCCTGACGGATTTGCAGTTCTTTACCGATAATGACGTTATTGACTTGTTTTGCAACTTGATGCAATTGGGAAAACATGTATTTCCTCAAGTAAAAATCAGCGCTCAGTGTAGCTGAATTAGCGCAGCTTGTTGTAATCCCTGCACTGGCCGGACAGGGGGCATTTGCAAAAGCGCTTAAATAAGGTGAAACTGACAGTTAAATCTACAAAAATCCGAGACATGACAACCGCGTATTACACCCATGCAGATTGCAAACGCCATGAAATGGGATCATGGCACCCGGAATCACCAGAACGTTTGCAGGCGATAGAAGACCAACTGATCGCCAGCCGCATCAGCACTTTGCTGGATCATCGAGATGCTCCTGCCGCCGAAGAGAGCGATCTGGCGCGGGTGCATACGGCGGACGCGATTTACCGGATACGCGAAAATTGTCCGTCTGAACATTCCGAATACGACCACTTTCCACTCGATGCCGATACTGCCCTGAATAGTTACACCTGGCGCGCCAGTCTGAGAGCAGCAGGAGCAGCCATCGCCGCAACCGATGCGGTGATTGATGCTGAAATCGAAAATGCGTTTTGCGCGGTGCGCCCGCCGGGACATCATGCAAGCCGCAAAGAATCGATGGGATTCTGCATGTTTAACAATGTCGCGATTGCTGCCCGTCATGCGCTTGATGTGCGCGGCTTGCAGCGGGTTGCTATTGTTGATTTCGATGTGCATCACGGTAATGGCACCGAAGATATTTTTCGCGACGATCCGCAGGTGTTGATGGTGAGTTTTTTTCAGCATCCTTTTTATCCGTATTCCGGCGATAGCGAACCGGCCAGCAATATGGTCAACGTGCCGGTACCGGCGCACAGCTATGGCGATGTGATCCGCACACTGGTCACGGAAAAATGGCTACCAGCCTTGCGCGCATTTCAGCCGGAAATGATTTTTATCTCGGCCGGATTTGACGCGCATCGCGAAGACGACATGGGGCAACTGGGGCTGACCGAAGCTGATTTTGCCTGGCTGACCAGGCAGGTGATGGCGGTCGCGAAAGACTATTCCAAAGGCCGCATCGTCAGTTGTCTGGAAGGCGGCTACAACCTGTCAGCACTGGCCCGCAGTGTAACGGCCCATCTGAAAGTGCTGGCCGATCTGGAGTGAAGGCCTGCGCCCGGTTCTGCATATGCGTCAATTTGCCGCAAATCACCTTCAAATATACTGGGGGGAGTATTTTTACAAGCCCTTTGTTTCTGCGGACATAAAAGCAGAAATTGGCGATACTCCCCCTGTTTTCTTCCGCGTCGTGCCATATATCCCTTTTTCTGCAGTGTCTTACAGCCGCATTTTCCGGTTTTCCGCAAATACGCCGACTGCTGGCTGACGGTGGATATGCCGGCTGTTTTGTCTGAAAATAAATGTCGTTGCTGGCTGGCGACAAAATGATGTCAATCACGATATCGTTTCAATCTTCTTTAACAGTTGTACGCTGTCCATTCTTCCGCATAGTCTTTACACTCGACACCGTTTACTGAATGTCGTATCTGGTCGTACCGCATGTGCGGTGCGACGATTCTGAGGGCAAATCTGTCGAAAGGCAGAGACGCAAAGCCTCCGGCCTACAGCGCGCAAGCGCCACGGTAGCGGGGTTGCTGACTCCCCTGTGCTGTCATCAGGGAATGCGCGCGGCCCTCGCCAACAATTGAGAGCTGAGCCCATGTCTGTCACCCGTCCCGTCTCCAAGCCTGTCCCCCGGATTCTTACTGCCAGTTTGCTGGCCTTGCTGAGTGCCTGCGGCAGTAATTCTGATCATGCGTCGCTGAATCAGGCACCGGCCGCGATTGCGACTGCGACCACAACCCTTAGTGCGGATATCGTCCAGTTGCCGGATACAGCAGCAGCGCAGATCGCACAACCGACGTTTCACGTCGCACCGGTGTTGCTGGATACGCCAGCTGATATCGATGTGTTCAACAGCAGTGCATCGGCAATGATGGGGCCGCGTCAGCAGGTGATACCCGAAGAATTCCGGCAATTGTCGGATCGTGGTCTGACCGTGACGGCGATGCAGGAAGTGCAGGCGGCGCAGGGGGCACGCGTTCGCTCCTTACCGGGCAACAGCGTGATACAACCGCAAGCCACGTCCAGCGTTGTATCGACTTATACGCCAGCGCAGATCCGCGCGGCATACGGTCTTGCCGCATTGCCTACGAGCATGACTGGGCTGACAGCTGCGCAAGCCGCGCAACTCGGTGCCGGTCAAACGATTTATATCGTTGATGCGTATCACGATCCGAATGTTGCCGCCGAACTGGCGGCATTCAATCAAAAATTCGGTTTGCCTGGCTGTACTGCGAAAACTCTGGCGGCCACCAGCGCCTTGCCGTTGGCAGCACCGGCGACCAACGCTTGTGAATTAGTGGTCGCCTACAATACCGCAAGCGGCACACTGACTGGCACTGCGCCGGCCTACAACTCAGGCTGGGCGACTGAAATCACACTCGATGTACAGTGGGCGCATGCAACAGCACCGCTGGCGCGCATCGTTCTGATTGAAGCAGCTGATGCCTCATTGAATAGTTTGCTGGGCGCGGTCAAATTGGCGAATGCGATGGGGCCGGGTGTGGTATCCATGAGTTTTGGTGCGGCAGAAGGTAACTGGACGGCATCGGTCGATGCTGCTTTCAGCGCCGCCAAAATGACGTATCTGGCAGCGACGGGTGACTCCGGCGCGGCCGTCAGCTGGCCTTCGGTTTCACCCTATGTGGTGGCGGTCGGCGGCACTTCGCTGACGTATTCCGGCAGCGGCGCCCGGAGTGAAATCGGCTGGTCTGGCACCGGTGGTGGCACCAGTGCATACACCGCTTTGCCGTCGTATCAGAATAGCAGCGTTCCCGGCATGGGCACGCTGGCGCGCCGCACTGTCGCTGATGTAGCGTTCAATGCAGATCCATCAACTGGTCAGTATGTGGCGGTGATCAATCCTGGCAGCACAACGGTTAACTGGATCAGTGCCGGTGGCACCAGCTTATCGACACCTCAATGGGCAGGGATCGTCGCCGTGGCAAATGCAACGCGTGCACAACTGGCCAAAGCTCCGCTCGGGCAGCCTCACAGTATCTTGTACGGACAGATTTCTACTGTACCCGGCACATACGCCAGCACGTTTGCTGACATCGTCAAAGGTTCAGACGGAACTTGTGCGACATGCTACGCGAAGACCGGTTACGACCAGTTGACAGGATTGGGTACGCCGAACATAGCCAATCTGATCAGCACAATGGCGGGCACTACCATTGCTCCGACGGCGCCAGTGGTAACGGGGGCGACCATCAGCGGGCAGGTCGGGACTGCGCTGACCTTCACCGTTTCGGCAACATCGACGAATCCGCTGACGTATGCACTGAGCGGCGCACCGTCAGGCATGACGATTGCCAGCACAGGTATTGTGACTTGGACGACACCGGTCGCCGGAAGCTATGCGGTCACAGTGACTGCAACTGATACAAAAACCGGGTTGAGTGGCAAAGCGGTGTATAACATCACGATTGCTGCGGCGAAGGCACCGGTGGTAACAGGCGGCACAATCAGTGCTAAAGCAGGCTCTGCTTTATCATTCTCTGTCGTCGTGACTGCGGCTAATCCTGTAACGTACAGCCTCACCGGCGCACCGGCGGGTATGGCGGTCAGCACCAGTGGGGTCGTCAGCTGGGCATCCCCGGTGGTCGGAACGTATAACGTGACAGCCATCGCCAAAGATACAAAAACCGGACTCAGCGGTCAGGCGGTTTACACCGTTGTGGTATCGGCCGCGACGGTTAGTGGTCCGGTGATTACCGCCCCAGCGATAACGGGCGTTGCCGGTAAAGCACTGACCGGACAAATCAGTATCTCTGATCCCGGCGTCAGCTGGGTATCCGTATCGATTTCAGGTGTACCGCTTGGAATGAGTTTTTCCATGAGCAGCAGTCTGGCGATCACAGCGAGTTGGCCATCGCCTGTTACTGGCAGCTACACTTTGAAAGTGGTGGTGACGGATTCCGCCGGACGTACAGCGCAGGCATCGGTGCCGGTTACGATTACGGCGAAATAAACGGGAATCAGATTCATAAAAAACGCCCATGTGATTCTTGCATGGGCGTTTTTTTTATGGCGGTCTCTGATGCTTCAGGGATGTGGTGCGACTACCATCGCCGTCATTTTTCTGACCACAGGCAATATCAGCAGCAACACGGGAAATGCCACCAGCCATGAAATTCCCCATGAACCCATCCACATCGCGAGGAAATTGTTTGCCAGACCGACGCTGCGCAAAGTGCTGATGGCGGAGACGATGCAGGTCATGATGACGGACAAAAAGAAGGGCATGACGATACCGGCATAACGTGCCGGCAGTTTTGGTAAACCGGATGGCCTGCGTGGTGGTGTTGAGTGCATAAAAAAATCCAAAATTCGGGCGATGCTCTGACAACAAAATCAGATCATCGCAGTTTATGTTTTCAGAATATTGCGGCGCATGTACTGCTGACAGTTTTCCGCCAGATACAGAGTGCGCTTATGTTACAAGAGCGCAGAAAAAGACGCAGACATTTACTTTTCGCCGCTGTCTTCCTGCTGACATTGACTATCAACCGTTATCGGGCCGAATACTTTTTGCAGACCACCAATACCACCGACCTGTTTGATGAAGACCTGCTGGCGCGACTGGTGCACGGCCAGGGTGTAATGGTAGCTGTCTGAAATTTTCGGGCCGGTCGTTGGCATCGCAGTCACCACGACGAGTTCGCTATCCGGCGGTAAAGCGGTTGCTTGCGGAAAAGCATGAGCCGCTGCCTGCGTCACACCGACAGTCTGAAAGCAGGGCGATAAATTGCGGATGATTCTTTCTGTCAGCTGGCGATCGCTGGAATTCGCAGGTTCTTTCATCATGGTCTCGGCACAGGAAATGGTGGATAGCAGCGCGGCGCACAGCAACGCCGCAAGGTGTTTAAGCATGCGTGTCAGCAGAGTGGTGGTGGACGGCATCATTTTTCCTGGCGATGTGATGAAGACAGGTTCAGCCGGATGTTGACCGGCAATATCACAATATAAACGAAAAACCGCCAGCGCATTGCAGCCGCATAGCGATCAGCGTACCAGTTGCGCTCAGTGGCTCAGAATAGCGTTATTCCAGCCGCATAAGGCCAAAAAATACTGGGGGGAGTATATTTTAAAGCCCTTTATTTACTTAGAGATTAGGGCAAAAATCGCATATACCCCCTTATTTATGCAGAATTCCGGGGTAAAACACAAACTTCTGTGCAGATTCTGCGTGGAGCAGGGCAGAGTTCCGTACAATATCGCTTTGTTTTTGCTCATAAGAAGAATACGCATGTCGATACAATGGTTCCCCGGCCACATGAACGCTGCCCGCAAGAAGGCGGCGGAAACCATGGAAAACACCGATCTGGTGATAGAAGTGCTGGATGCCCGCATTCCGCAAGCGAGTTGCAATCCCATGGTGGAGCAACTGCGCGTTTTCCGCCAACGCCCTTGCCTGAAAATTTTAAATAAAGCCGATCTGGCCGATCCGAACGCAACTAAATTATGGCTGGATTATTACAACGCCCAGAAAGACGTGTTTGCGGTTGCGATGAGCTGCAAAAAACCGGCCGATGTCGCCAAGGTGCCGGGGCTGGCGCTGAAGCTGGCGCCGCACCGTGGCGTGCCGACCAAGCCTTTGCGCATGATGATCATGGGCATTCCTAACGTCGGTAAATCGACGCTGATGAATGCCTTGCTGAAAAAACGTGTTGCCAACGTCGGTGATGAACCTGCGGTGACGAAGACGCAGCAACGCCTGTATCTCGGTAAAAACATGATCCTGACCGATACGCCGGGGATGTTGTGGCCGAAGATCGAACATCCTACCGACGGCCTGATGCTGGCGGCCAGCCATGCGATCGGTATCAATGCGCTGATCGAAGAAGAAATCGCGACTTTCCTCGCCGAGCAATTGCTTATTCACTATCCGAAGTCATTAGTGACCCGCTACGGCTTCAATCTGGAAGGCATGGATGCGGTGGCGGTGATCGAAGGCATCGCGCAAAAACGCGGCTATAAACTTAAAGGTGGCGACTGGGATTTTGAAAAGGCCTCGCATACCTTGCTGCTCGATTACCGCAGCGGTGCTTTGGGCCGTATCAGCCTCGAAACGCCCGCCAGTCGTGAGCATTTGCTGGCGACCTACGTGCCACCTGTATTGCTTGGTCAGGGTAAAAGCGTGCAAACCGGCATGGAAGAGGAAGCAGAAGGAGAAGAGTAAAGCGCTGCCATCGCGGACCAGCCGATGGCAGATGGTGCAGATAACGCCGCGATTCGTAGTATCAGCGGCGTATTTTTTTGTCCAGCTTAAACACCGCCAGCGCCTGTACGACTTTGATAGTCTGTTCCTGCAGACTGGTGGCGGCAGCGGCCGCTTCTTCTACCAGCGCGGCATTTTGTATTGTCACATCATCCATGTGGCGGACAGCGGTGTTGACCTTGGCGATACCGGCACTCTGTTCGCGTGATGCCGCAGCGATCTCACTCATCACATCGCGCACATTTTGTACTGAACTGATGATGTCGCGCATGGTGTTGCCCGCTTCGCCGGCCAGCATCGTTCCTGCATTAATTTTTTCGGCAGAAAGCTGAATCAGATCTTTGATTTCTTTTGCAGCATTCGCACTGCGTTGTGCGAGTTGCCGCACTTCGGTGGCCACCACGGCAAAGCCACGCCCTTGTTCTCCTGCGCGCGCCGCTTCAACGGCGGCATTGAGCGCGAGAATATTTGTCTGGAATGCGATCCCCTCAATCAGGCTGATGATATCGACCACTTTTTTCGATGATGTGTTGATGTCGTTCATCGTCGAGACCACCTGTGACACGATGGCACCACCCTTGTCCGCGACCAGCGATGCGTCGCCTGCCATCTGGTTCGCCTGGACGGCGTGCGCCGTATTGTGATCGACGGTGGCAGCGAGTTGATTCATGCTGGAAGCAGTCTCTTCCAGCGCGGCAGCCTGCGATTCGGTGCGTTCCGATAAATCCATATTGCCGGCGGCGATTTCGCTGGTGGCGATACGGGTCTGGTCTGAGCTGCGGCGCACATCGCCGACAATCGAGTACAGATTGATATTCAGCTGGCGCAGGGCGAGTAGCAATTGGCCCATGTCGTCTTTGCCGTGGCTGTCTATCTCCTGCGTCAGATCGCCGCCCGCCATGATCTGACTGGCTTTCAGTGCCTGATGCAAAGGCACGATCACCGCACGGTGCAGGGCATGCCAGAAATTGAAGGTGGTGGCAATGCCGACAGCGGAGAGTACCGTCAGCCAGATTGAAGGAGCAGGATTAAAAAGCAGATTCTGTATCAGTATGGCACTCATCAGCAGCACCAGAAAACCAAGATTCCAGTTCGCGCGCTGCTGCAGCGAAAGATGACGCAATGCACTCCAGACACCGGCGATACCCGTCAGCTTGACGCTGCCACGGCTGATTGTGATATTGCGCGGATTGCCCGCTTTGATTTCTTTATACAAGGCATCGGTTTGCTGCACCAGTTCACGTCCCGGTTTGGTCCGCACCGACATGTAACCGACCGGACGACCGTTTTCGATGACAGGTGTGATGTTTGCCAGCACCCAGTAAAAATCGCCGTTCTTGCAGCGGTTTTTAACCATACCGGTCCATGGCTCACCGCTTTTGATGGTGGCCCATAAATCGGCAAATGCTTCAGCAGGCATATCCGGATGGCGCAGAATATTTTGCGGCTGACCGATGAGTTCCTCCTCGGTATAACCACTGACCTGAATAAAGTACGGATTCGCATAGGTGATATTGCCCTGCAAATCGGTGGTGGACACGATAGTTTCCGTGTCGTTCAGGATGTACTCGTGATTCGTGACTGGCGTATTAAGACGCATAGTAAGTTTTATTCTGCATGTGAAGGGAAAACGGATAGCCGGATACGAAGTCCGGCTGGCTTTTTTTGTTTCACGCGGTGTCCGCAGAACACCGCAACCATGTTAAGGCAAATATCTGTGCAGGCTCAGGGCGGCCAAAGTAATAACCCTGTGCATGATCGCAATTCAGTTCGCGTAAGCTGGTTGCCTGCGCCTGTGTTTCCACTCCCTCGGCAATCGCTTTGAGGCCGAGGTTACGCGCCATGCCAATAATGGTGGTAACGATAGCGTGACCCTGATGCTCATTGAGCATGTCACGGATAAAAGAGATATCAATTTTTAATGTATCCACTGGGAAACATTTTAAATAGGAAAGAGAAGAATAGCCAGTGCCAAAATCATCAATCGATAATGCAAATCCCATTAACTTCAGCGATTTCATGATATCGATGGACTGCGCAACGTTATGCATCAGGCTGCTTTCTGTCAGTTCCAGTTCTATGCATGCCGGGCTGAGGCCCGCGGCCAGCACAGTTTGCAGAATTTTATCGGCCAGTTCCGGGTCGCTGAGTTGCTGAGCTGACAGATTGATCGCCAGCCGGCCATGGAAACGATAGCCTGCCGCTTGCCAGGCGCAGATCTGACGACAGGCTTGTTCCAGCACCCACAAGCCTAATTGCGCCATCATGCCGCGCGCTTCTGCAATCGGAATAAACTGTGCCGGGCTGATCCAGCCGCGTTCTGCATCGTTCCAGCGCAACAAGGCTTCTGCACCGTCGATTTCACCTGTCTTCAGATTGATTTTGGGCTGGTAATGCAGCTCTAATTTGTCTGCGTTCATCGCCTGATGCAGATTTCTGGCAATGTGCATCTGTTCATTCAGGTCGGCACTCATTCTTGCCTGATAAGCGATATAACCTGCGCCTGTCGTTTTCGCTTTATACATGGCGATATCGGCGCATTTCATCAGGTCATCAGCGTTGTTTCCGTCTTCAGGATAAAACGATAAACCTATGCTGACGCCGACTGAAAAGTGATCGTCGCCGATGCATAGCGGTGTGGTCAGTGTCTGTTGCAGACGCTCGGCTATCATCGCTGCAGCCACCTGATCTTCGACTTCGGTGACCACGATGAATTCATCGCCACCCAGCCGCGCCAGGGTTTTTTCACCGCGCAGGGTCGCTTCAAAACGCTGTGCAACTTGCATCAATACCTGGTCGCCGACATCGTGGCCCTGCGTATCATTGATTTCTTTAAAGCGGTCCAGATCCAGGAACAGAATCGCCAGTTGTCGTTGGTAACGACGCGCATTGCTGATCGCCTGCCTCAGTCTGTCCATGAACAGGGTACGGTTGGGCAATCCGGTCAGGCTGTCATATAAAGCCAGATGACGGATTCTTTCTTCATTTGCTTTGCGTTCGGTGATATCGGTATTGATGATGAGTATCGATTTTGGTCTTTGGCTTTCATCCCTGACCAGCGTGCGCTGACTCTCGACGATAAATGGTCTGCCGTCTTTACGCCGTTGTGAAATTTCACCGCGCCATTCACCGTTTTCGATAGTCTGACGGGTCACTTCATTAAACGCTGCTTCATCGTCCCACAGCAAATTTTCCGGTGAACTACCGAGTGCTTCGGCACAGGTCCAGCCATACAGTTTTTCTGCCGCCTTATTCCAGTACGAAATATGGTGATTGATGCCGATCACGATAATGGCGTCACTGGCTTTGTCGAGCAACGATGCCTGATTCCTGTGATGCGCAGCATTCGCCAGCGTTTCTTCGCGCAGGCGATGTTCGTCGGTGATATCTTCTACTGTGATCAGCAGATGTTGTTGCGCATGCTTGCCGATGATCTCTGTCAGAGTGATACGCAGATGCCTTTGTTCGTACGGAATACTGAGATAGCGTTTGCCTGATTTCCCTGACAGAAATGGATGTAAGACCTGCGGTGACTCGAGTGCCGGTAACAGCGTACGCAGATGCTGGCCTGTGATCTGACGGGTATCCTCGAGTCCGAGGATGTTGCAGATGCAATCGTTCGCGCTCAGCACGAACAGTGCTTTATCGGTAATGATGAGGCCGACATTCAGACTGCTGACAATGCTCTCAGCATAATGTTGCAGCGGGACGTTTTGCCCAGGATATTCCGCCTTGTTGCCGGCGTGTAGCTGCAGTTGAGCTGGTGCTGACGATGCTGTCTTTGCGACAGCTGTAGTCTTGAGCAGTCTCGATATCATGATCAGTTCCTATCCTGTGCAGCCATTTCATTTACTCCATACAGACTTCAGTTGTTCAGGTACACGATTGCGCCGGAGCAGGTCACACTGAAGTGATACTGCCCCGGCGTCTTGCTACTGTTGCTCACCATTGATGAAGTCCTTGTTGTCGCAGACGGACAGCGCAGGAGTTTCTTAGGTGTTTGTCAGGCGTTTTACGGTGTTCTGCGCGGCAGGGCGGATTGCTGCACTGGCTTTTTGTATGTTCGACGCAGTGTGAGTGGCAGGTGTTGCCACGATTTGTGTACTGTCTATGCGGAATACATCGACCAATTCCGACAGATTAGCGGCCTGGTCTTCGAGGCTGGCCGCTGCTGCCGCTGCCTCTTCAACCAGCGCGGCATTTTGTTGCGTCACTTCATCCATCTGCGCGATTGCCTGATTAACCTGTTCGATTCCTGTGCTCTGTTCATGGCTCGCTGCCGTGATTTCCGCCATGATGTCGGTGACACGGCGAACACTGTTGACGACTTCGCTCATCGTCGTGCCGGCTTTATTGACCAGCAGCGTACCTGCTGCCACCTGATCGACAGAGTCACCGATCAGCACGGTAATCTCTTTCGCGGCGGCAGCACTGCGCTGCGCCAGATTGCGCACTTCGCTGGCAACGACAGCGAAGCCGCGGCCTTGTTCGCCGGCACGTGCTGCTTCGACAGCGGCATTGAGCGCAAGAATATTCGTCTGGAATGCGATGCCGTCAATGACGCTGATAATATCAACGATCTTTTTCGACGAATTATTGATAGATGACATCGTGCTGACCACTTCAGAGACCACCTCGCCGCCTTTGATTGCCACATCAGACGCTTCTGCTGCGAGTTGATTTGCCTGACGTGCATTGTCGGCATTCTGTTTGACGGTGCTGGTCAGTTCTTCCATCGATGCGGCGGTTTCTTCCAGCGAGCTTGCCTGTTCTTCAGTGCGTGAAGACAGATCCAGATTTCCTGCCGCGATCTGGGTTGAAGCGGATGCGATGGTGTCGGTTCCTGTTCTGACCTGTGCCACGATTCTGACCAGGCTGTTATTCATGTCTTTCAGCGCCTGCAGTAACTGCCCTGTTTCGTCGCTGGATTCGACTTGAATGTTGCTGGTCAGGTCACCATCGGCAATCGTGCGGGCAATCTGTACAGCCTGATTCAATGGCCGGGTAATGCTGCGTGTTGTCCAGTAAGCGAAACCGCAGGCCAGCAGAATCGCAATGATCGCAATTCCCGATAGCATATTTCTGCTGCTCTGATAATTTTGTTCAGCATCCTCACCGCTTTTAACCATGATGGTGCCAATCAGGGCAATCAGGTTTTGTACCTGAGAGAAATAGCCGGTCTAAGCTTGTACGACAGACGACAACAGATATTCGCCGGCTTCCTGTTTTTTACCTTCGTCAATCAACTTCAGGTACTCATTTTGCGTAACAACGTATTTACTGCGCGCCTCTTTTACATCATTGAAAACCTGCTTGCCCTTTTCCGTCGAAATCGTTTTGTCCAGTTGGGCAATTTTTTCACCAACACGTGTGACATTGGATTTTATTTCGTTGAGTGCTGCTTTAATTTTCTCCGGGTCTTCTGTGATCAGTAAATTCCGCATTGCAAGTGCATTGAAATTAATTCCATCAAGTATTTCATTGGCGAGCACCACTTTTGGGTAACGGTCATTAACCAGCAGACTGGTGCCGTCATTGAGAGAACTCATGCGGTTGATGCCAAACAAGGTCATGCCGATCAACAGCATGACGACGACACCAAAACCTATGCCTAATCTTGTGCCGACTTTCATATTCATATTCATTTGTATTCTCTTCAGGTGAGTGAGTTGAAACGGAGCTGTCTGTATTCATCCAACGATTGAGATGAATGAGATTATTCAGACAGTTGTTCTATCAAACCCATATCACTGCTGGAAATGAGTTTGTCTATGTCGATCAGAATCAGCATGCGGTCATCTAATGTGCCGACGCCTATTAAATGGCTGCTATTGAGTGAGCCGATATCAGGTGCTGGCTTGACTTGTTCCTGCTGCAGGTTGATGACGTCGGAAACACTATCGACGACCATGCCTATCATACGATTGCAGACATGCAGAATAATCACAACGGTGAATTCGTCATACGCCGGATTGTCCAGATTAAATTTAATACGCATATCGACGATGGGGACGATCACTCCGCGCAGATTGATGACGCCTTTGATGAAATCCGGCGCATTGGCAATCCGCGTCACTGCTTCGTAACCGCGAATTTCCTGCACCCGCTGAATGTTAATACCGTATTCTTCTTTGCCCAGTGTGAATGCCAGAAACTCCAGTGAACTCAGCCCGGCGACGGGATTCGGGGTGGCATTGTTATTGTCTGTCAGTTGCATCACTATCCTTCGCATTCATTGAAAGGGATTTTTTTTTATCTGATCAGCGTTCTCGCGGCAAAAGCAGGTTACTCACCTGAGACAAAGAGGCGTTTCGCTGACAGACCTGTTGAGAAAATATCGGATCAGAATCGCACCATCAATGTGATGAGAGCGCGGAAATTATTTCCAGGTGGAAATGTTAATCTGATTAATTATATCGAGTCAATCGAATTTATCGATTTGTTGTTTGCAAGTGGACAGAGGATTGCAAAGTGTGCATTGCTTTACATCAATGTTTCTTGTGATTGTGCGCGAAAATATCGGCAATTGTTTTCATTAAGTCCGCCGCGGGAACCGGCTTGGTGAAGTAATGACTTATTCCTTTACGCAGGGCTTCTTCCCGGTTCAGACCATCGCTGTAACCGGTGCACAGAATCACTGGTAAATCTGCCTGCATGCTGTGCAGGTAGCGGGTCAGCGTCAGACCAGTGATGCCCGGCATCGTCTGATCCGTGATCAGTAAATCGATAGCGATATCGTCGTTGGCGAGTGCATTCATCACCTTGTACGGATCCGTAAATAATTCGACCTGATAACCGGCACCTTCCAGCAGCTCCTGCAGAAATCTGCCGACCGCCGGTTCGTCATCGACGACCCAGATGCATTGTCCATTGCCACTGGCGCCTTCGGTACTGACAAGTTTTGCAGATGGTTCCTGACAATCCGAATCAGCGACGATAGAAAACAAAAGCCGGAAGCGACTTCCCAGATGAGGACGCGATTCCACCAGAATATGGGCACCCGAGCGTCGCAGTATGCCCTGCACCATAGATAAACCCAGACCTGTGCCTTTGCCCACTTCCTTGGTCGTAAAAAAAGGATCGAACAAGCGTGACATGTGTTCCGGTGAGATACCTGCACCATTATCAGAGACATCAATTGCCAGATAAGTCCCGGACAGCCGTTGCTGACTGATGGCGCAGATTGCTCCATCCAACTCGGTCTGGTGCAGATGAATATCGATCACACCGTGAGTGTCAATCGCATCGCGCGCATTGATGACGAGATTCAGCAGGATCTGGCTTAATTCTCCTGCGTCCATACGGATGCACAGATCATCTTCGATATGACTCTGTAACTGTATGCTGGAAGGCAGTGACGGTAACATCATCGCCACAACTTCCTGTATGACCGCGGCGGGAGACATCAGATTCACGCTGCTGCTGGCCTGCGTACGGGTGAAGGTCAGCATTTTTGCGATCAGATCGCGTGCACGTTCGCTGGCCGTGATGATTTCTTTCAGATAGACCGCCAGTTTGCTTTGCTGATCAGGGACGAAGCGTTCCAGTGCCAGATTGGAATAGCCGAGGATGGCAGCCAGAATGTTATTGAAATCATGTGCAATGCCGCCGGTCAGCTGCCCCAGTGCCTGCATCTTTTGTGACTGTTGTAACTGCCGTTCCAGCTCCTGCTTGTCATTCTCCGCTTTTTCTCGTTCAGAAATGTCGCGTATGAAGACGAAGAAATGCCTGGACTCAGGATCGTAAGTCGCGGAAATTTCAACGCTGAAGATGTGACCATCCTGATGTCGATGATGCGTTTCAAACTGATCGTGACCTTGTGCCCTGATGATTTGCAGGTGATCCTCAATATTCTCCGCATCCTGCATCACTTTGAGCTGAGTGATATGCATTGTCAGTAATTGTTCCATCGCATAGCCTGACATTTTCACGTAGGCGTCATTGACTTCGAGCAGCTTGCCCTGATCATCGAGGATCAGAAAACCATCAATCGCGGTATCGAGCACACGTTTATGCCGTAATAAGGCTTTGGTGCTTTCTGTGATGTTTTCACCGACTGAAACATAACCCTCAATGATGCCGTTGTCATTCAGCAGCGGGGTAACAGTACGGTTGATGATGAAAGTTTCTTTATCACTTCTGCTGATGGTGATGGCGCCCCGCCAGATATGCCCGGCCTCGACTGTTTTCTTTAATTCTGCAGCGACTTTGGGATTGGGAGTGATCGGCGCTGCAAACAGGCATGCCTTACCGGCGACTTCGGACGCATCGGGAGGCAGAATGGCGCGTGATGCCGGGTTGCGCCAGCGCAGTATGCCGTTTTCATCGGTCAGGAAAATCGGTGTTGCTGATGACTCCAGCGCCATCGCCTGCGAACGCAGGGTCTCATTAATTTTTTGCACGGTTGCCGCATGCCGGGCGAGTGTCTGGTATGGCTTACGCACAATTACTACAAACATCGCACGGTAAATCAGCGCATAACTGACAACTTTGTAAAAATGACCAGTTAAGTTGGAGGTGTCGCTGACGATCGCGTAGTCAGCAAAAAAAAAACTCACTCATAGCAGAGATGGCAATCGCGGAGAACATCAGCGTTGAAAATTCGTGGCCGGATGCGCATGCGAGACGATAGTAACGGAAGGCCGCGACCGCCAGCATGGCGGTAATTACCCACTCAGTGATGATTTTGAACTGACTTAATCCCGTGCTTTCGTCGTAAGTTACGATCAGGCTGGATTCCTGAAAAAAAACCAGCCACAAGACGGCCAGATTAATCGCGCTGAAAATGGCCAGCAACATATACCGGAAGCGGCGTCCGGGAAGATGCAGATGAGGGAAAAAACTGACAAATAAAATCACACCGGCAAACAGGATGCGCGCGAACAGCCAGAAAGCAATCGCTTTTTGTGGTGAGGATGGAGTGATCAGATCCGGCATGCCTTTATACGACATGACGTGGGCAAAATCGAGCCAGCCGGTAGCCAATAAAGTAACCGCGATCAGTAGCGATGACGTGGAAACTTCCTTTTCCGGCGTATGCCAGACTGATGCAAAAACCAGAAATGCGAACAGGATGGCAGCAAATTCCAGGAAGGTATGCAGCGGCAGGAAATAATGGTGCGGAAGGTTAAACTCTGTCAGAGGCAGCATCATCGCCAGTAAAAACAAGGCGACAAAAGCGCCGACCAGATATATTTGCTGGCGTGGCAAGCGATGTTTTACGTTTGTCCTGTGGATGAGCATGACGTCGTTTATTCAGCCTTCATCGTGGTAACAAATTGTCGTCATCGTCAGATAAGGCGCTGTGAATGATGAGAGCCAGTCTGACCTGCCGGACGGAGATGATTTAGGGGCGACAGACGTATTCTGACATGCTCAGATGTCCAGACCGATGACCTGGAACAAGCGAGCTGTATCAATTGGCTTGGAAAAGCAACATTCGACACCCGCTGCCAGGAGTTCTGCTTCGTTTTCCCGGCTCAGGTAACCGCTCATGGCGATAATCCTGACATTGGCTTGTCCCGGTATTTCTTTGATCTGACGGCAGACCTCCGTCCCTTTGATCCCCGGCATCATCAGGTCGAGCAGGATAATATCCGGCGAGAAAGTGTGTACTTTACGTCCGGCATCGAAACCATCATAGGCGGCTTCGACTATCATAGGATGTTCGCCTTCACCCAGTAATTCCATCAGGAATCCGGCGAAAGCCTTATTGTCATCGACAATCAGAATTCTCTTTGGCCCTTTATTACCGGCGGGATTCCACTGGCGGGCGAAACGCTCAACTTCTTCCAGACGAAACCGACGATGTCCGCCAGGCGTGACTTCTGCCTGCAATAAACCTCTTTGCGCCCAACTCCTTACGGTAATTGGCGACACCATCATCCATTGCGCTACTTCATTTGGTGTCAGATAAGGTTTCTTTTTGTAATCTTCGGTCATAAAAACGATTAATTCGATAATTTTGTTGATTTTTCTAATTATGTCACTTTATTGATTTTGGGAAATAAAAATAATGTTGCTTATATCTATTTGTTACATTATCCGGAGGTGCGTCCGCACCCGCTATCCGGTTCAGCGTATGCCCCAGACAAACGGATCTTCCTCATTCAGCAGTATATCTGCCTCCATGTTGACAAAGGCCATTCCACGTAAGCTCGGCAATATCTGTCCGCTTGCCTGACTCTCAGGCGAGGCTGGCAACTGATACGATGCCTCGAAGACACTGCCGATAATACTTTCCTGGCGCCATAGCTGACCCGGAGCGAGTTTATTGTCTGCCGCAAGGCAAGCCAGCTTGGCGCTGGTGCCGGTGCCGCAAGGCGAACGATCATAGGCTTTGCCGGGGCAGAGCACAAAGTTCTGGCTGTGATTATTCGCTTTGGTCGCGGCGCCGAACAATTCAATATGATCAATCAGCGCGTTGTTCTCGCCAGTAATCTGGCTGGCTTCCAATGCTTGTCTTACGCGCCATGCATAATCCGTCAGGTGCTCTACGTTCGACAGACGCAATTCTTGCCCGTGCTGATTCATCAGGAAAAACCAGTTGCCGCCCCAGGCAATATCGCCGCAGACCTCGCCTATGCCGGGCACTTCCACACTGACGGCAGTCCGGTAACGATAAGCGGGAACATTGTGTACGGTCACACTGTGATCATCATGCAATTCCACATTCACGACGCCGACCGGTGTTTCTATGCGATGCTGTCCGGCGCTGATCCTGCCCTGATAAGCCAGCGTTGCCACAAAACCTATCATGCCGTGACCGCACATGCCGAGATAGCCGACGTTATTAAAAAAGATGATCCCGGCAATACAGGTTGGATCTGCCGGTGTGCAGGCAAGTCCGCCGACGATGACATCCGAGCCACGTGGTTCACACACCGTTGCACTGCGATAGTGGTCAAATTTATCGCGAAAAATTTGCAGACGTTCGGCCAGCGTACCGTTTCCTAATTCCGGACCGCCGCCAACGATGATGCGGGTCGGCTCACCGCCGGTATGAGAGTCTATGATAGAGATTTTTTTTAACATGTCGTTCTTTCCGCGCTTGGAGAGCAGTGATGGCGCCATAGTATAAAGCCTCCGGGGTTTTGTTCATTCCGCCAGCTGACTTTTACCGGTAGCCACTGCTCATCTGTGCTTTGGATTCTGCCGCAATATGAGTTGCAGAGCATGCGATAATGAGCTCTGGCGAAGACAACAGTGTAAGACATCATCGCCAATGCCCGGTTCTTGATTAACCTGAAATTTAGCCGAATACGCCAATCGTTGCTGCATGAATCTGTTTCCAGTCAAAACTGAACATCCATTGCCTGATGAGATTAAAAAACGCCTGACGGGCGGCTTATTAATTTCTTTACTGGTACATGCTTTTATCCTGTCTTTGCAGTTCGGCTTACCGGGTGTCGGCTTGCCTGGACTGGAAGTCCCCTGGGATAAACGCCGCGCAGAAACAGTGCCGGTCAGTGTAGAAATTGCCGATGTCGCTCCGGCCTCTGCTGCCTCTGTTGCCGCCTCTATCCCAGCACCGGTAGCCTCTGATATCAGCCATACCGATCCTGTTGCTGCTATAAACGGCGCAACTCAAACACTCAGCAGCGTACCATCGCAGATGCCACCGCTGACCGCGTCGCCACAGGCTTCTGCTGTCGGGGCGATCACTCCGACACGCAAATCAGGGGTGACGCAGGGCATACAATTACTGGCACCATCGGTTCCCGCTGTAAGCGTACCTGTGCCGGAAAAAAAAATATCAAGCAAAGCGGCGAAAGTGAAAAAGTCGGTGACCCGGATTCCGGCACAGATGCCGCGCCCCCCTCGTGTTGTTGCACTTGATGTGCCCGATATCATTACCCAGAATAGTGTCAGAAACGAGACGTTCAGCGTCGCGGTACGCGATCCGGAAGAAAGCAAAAAAGAACCCGTACAGCGTGAAGAACCGAAACCGTTTCCAGATCCTGTCAGCCAATCCGGTGAGGATTTGTCTGAGTCGCCGCCCGTCGTGGTCAGCCGCTATGAGCGCGATGTACAGCAGCGCGAACGGCATCAAGAAAAAATTCTGCAGGCGACCAGAGAATTATTGCAAGAGACAATTCCTTTGCCGGCATCAGCACAACAAAGCATGAAGCAGATGGAAGAGGCGAGCCGCCAGCAGGTCGCGGAGGCAGCAGGTGCCGAGGCGGACGCGGCGCTGGCACTGAAACAGCAACAGGAGGCCGGGCAGCAACAGCAGCGTATTTTGCAGGAGGCAGGTAAAGCGAATGCCAGCGCGCTGGCTGCGATGGCGCTGCAACGAAGCGACAATCTGAAACTGGTTGACGACAGCCTGAGGCAGCAGATGCAACTGGAGATTGCCGCACGCGAGCAACAACGCAAAGAACGTCAGGCTGCCATACTAGCCGCCCGCCAGCAGGCAGAAGAACGCGAAGAAGAATTAAAACGTCAGCAGGAGGAAGCCTTACGTCGTCAACAGATGGAAATGCAGATCGCTCAGGCCAGAAACGAGGCATTACAGGAACGCCAGAAAATCGAAAAAATGGCGGATCAACAGGCGCAGCAAAAAATACAACAACAGGCACTGCAACAAGCACAAGAGGCGCAACAAAAAACGCTGCAGGAACGGCTTGAAAAACAGCGTGCCGAAGATTCCCGTCAACAGGCTGCGCAGGTGCAGCAACGCGAACGTGAGCTGGCAGCACTCGCGGCAGGCGCAGATAAGACAGCCAAGGCTATCGAGTTGACAGCCATTGCAGGTAAGGTGGGCGGCGGCAGTTCTGCCGGCAAAGCGGCTGTCGCCAGCAATCCAAATACGGTAGCAGGATCAGCTGCAGGCAATGCAACGGGAAGCGGTGACACGACGGCGTCTTTCGTTTTGCCCCGAAGCTTACTCAGCAGCGATCTGGCGAACCGCTCACGCGAACAGGCGCGGGGCCTGGACCTGCTGCGCGGTGCGCCGCCATTGCCGCGTGCTGATACCGAAGAGCGGCCGCGCCGCCGCAGTGTGTTAGGCAGCGCGGAAAAAGATATACAACTACGCATGTATGTCGATAGCTGGAAGCAGAAAATTGAGAGAAACGGGAATCTGAATTTTTCCCAGACCTCGCGTGATAAAGCGCGCGGTGATCCTGTCGTCACGGTGGCGATCCGCAGCGACGGCAGTGTTGAAGAAGTCACGATACACCGCTCGAGCGGACGTGCTGATCTGGATCAGGCAGTGCGCAATATTGTTCGTATCAACGCCAGATATGCGGCATTCCCGCCGAATATCGCCGCACAATATGATGTGATAGAAGTGCGTCGCGTCTGGAATTTTGATGATGGCCTGCGCCTGCTCGAGGAGTTACGCTGATTATCACTTCAGATGATACTGAAGTATTTTTTGCATTGTTGGCATACCTGCTGGCTGCGGCTTTTTCGCTGCTCATCAGACCGCAAAGCAGGAATGTGAAAGTGGCGACAGAAGACAGAACTTAATTAAAAATTTACGAGGCAGATATGCGTATTCTGATCACAGGTGGTACCGGATTGATAGGCCGTCGCTTATGCTCGTCCTTACTTGAACATGGGCATGTGCTGACCGTTTTCAGCCGTCATCCGGAAACGGTGAAATTTTTGTGCGGCAATGCGGTTAACGCGATGCAATCGCTGGATGAGTATCATGTGGATACCGAGTTTGATGCGGTGATTAATCTGGCCGGGGAGCCGATAGTCGATAAACGCTGGACTTCTGCACGGCGAAGAGTATTACGTGACAGCAGGATTGCCCTGACTGAAAGACTCATGCAAAAAATTTCTGCCGCTAACTTTAAGCCGGAAGTGTTTTTAAGCGGCTCGGCAGTGGGTATTTATGGTAGTGGCGGCGATCAGTGGTTCAGCGAAGAGGCAGCTGTGGGTAAGGATTTTGGTGCGCACCTTTGCGCCGACTGGGAGGCTGCTGCAGCCAGAGCCACGGAGATGGGAATACGTCTCTGCATCTTACGTACCGGACTGGTGCTGGATGCTGCCGGCGGCATACTGAAAAAAATGCGCCTGCCATTCAGCCTCGCTCTTGGGGCGCAGATTGGTGATGGCAAACAGTGGATGAGCTGGATTCATGTGCAGGATTATGTGGCGATCGTGCGCTATTTGTTGGATGATAAAAATGCAGCCGGGTCATACAATATGGTCGCCCCGCATCCTGTGACTAACCGTGAATTCACCCGCACTCTGGCTGCCGCCTTACATCGCCCCGCGTTGTTCGTTGCTCCTGCGTTTCTGTTGAAACTGGCGATGGGCGAGATGGCAGAATTGCTGACCGGGGGGCAACGTGTACAACCGATGCACGTTGCGGAGCTGGGGTATGAATTTCAGTATCCGTATCTGGCGGAAGCACTGCATGATTTGCTTTGAGCGGTATTCCGCCACACTCAGCTCAGCTTGTGCGGCATACACATGAACTGTCTTATCGTATGAGTTTTTCTGGGATTTTTCTTACTTCTGGTAAACGTGCGATTTGTCAGCGCTGCCTGCGCCCGCCATCTGCGTGTATCTGCAACTGTATCGTGCCTGTTAACAACGAGGTGGAGGTATTGATACTGCAGCATCCGCTGGAAGCGAAGAATGCGAAAGGCAGCGTACGTCTGCTGGATTTATGTCTGCAGCATTCATGTGTTCTGACGGGCGAGGTTTTTACTGCCGAAACTTTGCTGCAGGCCTTGTATGCACCGGCTGATGGGCTTGCCGATGTAGCTGCAGATGCGGCGATGGATGTCTCAAATGATACGCGGCCTGTGGCGCAAATTCGGCCTGTGTTGCTCTATCCTGATACGTCTCTCATCGAAGCCGCAGATCTGGCCTTGCCTGTGGCAGAAAAATATCAGGCGAGTCAGCAAATACAAGGACTGCGACTGGTGATTATCGATGCAACCTGGCGTAAAAGTCGCAAAATGCTGTATCTGAATCCTTTGCTGCAAGCTTTGCCACGTCTGAGTCTGGAGCAGATGCCGGCATCGCATTACCGGATACGAAAAGCCCATAAGCCGGATCAATTATCGAGTCTGGAAGCGTGTGCGTATGCGCTGATGCGGTTGGAGAACGATGAACACAAATATCAATGTTTACTGCAGGCATTTGATGCTTTCGTTGATCAGCAACTCGGCAGTATTCCGGCAAACCTCAGGTAAAAAAAGCCCCGCATCGTGCGGGGCTTCGATGTCTGTACCGACAGACTGTGATGGCGTGACAGGTTACATCAGCACATTGATGAGCGCATTGCCTATGCCCATCAGAGCAGCACCTGAAATTAAACCGGCACAGATAGGCTCGCAACCTTCAACCCAGAATTGATGACCAGTTGTGCCTTTTTCCGGATGCTTGCGACCCATCCACCAGAATACGGCTGCACCTATCCACATTGCCAGGCATGCGTCCGGCGGTAAGACAACGCCAAGACCGATAGCGACAGCGGATACCGGCACTTTGCCCTTGGTAAAGATCTTAGCACCTTCGATTACTAACGCCGCAATCGCCGCGATGACCATCGCCATAATTGCTGAGCCTGGCAGGCTGCTGACGCCTTTGGCGATCAGTTCTGCCATACCTTTCCACTGCATCGCGGACGGATGAGAAAACTGATCGCTGACGATGCTTGCCGTATCGCGCACTCCCTGCGCGTCGGCAGGCAGGAACAGCAGGTAGTAAATCGGTACGCAAGCGAGCGCACCTGAAATAATACCGATGATGTGGCCAATCGCCTGCTGACGTGGTTTCGCGCCCAGCATGTAACCCGGTGTGATGTCGGATAATAAGTTAGATGCATTCGATGCCACTTCGGCTGTCATGCCTGCCGGGATCATGTTGCTGGCAGGGTTGACGCGATCTATCGTTCCCATCGTGATCTGGGTGATTTTTGACAGTGCGCCGGTGGGTGTCCAGGAAGTCAGTGCCATCGAGTTTGCACAAATGACTGACAGCAGCAGAACCAATGGCAAAGCTGCAAATGTCAGTACCATAGGCACACCGAAAAAGCTGAAATTCAGCCATGCGCCGAGCAGACTGAAAGCCGGAATACCGATGTAGGAAATCATCAGCGGCAATTCGATATTTTTCAGTAAATCATTGTTGTTGCCTGGCACTTTCTTCTGACCGAAAGATTTGAATAAGCTGGTGAAAATTTCCGGTTTGGCTGCCAGCGTGACGATAGAGCCGACGACCATGATCGATACCGCCCACCACAAGCCCCACTGATTCAGAATTTCAACGCGTGAAATCGGGACCACTTTACCACTCGGAGCAATGCGTTCAACGATATCGCCCTGACGTATCATCAGAGGACCGAGTACCGCAAAATTCAGCAGGCTGCCGAATAACAGACTGCTAGCGACGCGTATCCCCATCAGACCACCGACGCCGAACATGGCCGCATCGACGGTAAAGCGCAGGCCCAGGGTGCGGAAATCGATGCCCAGAATTTTGGGTATCCACAAATCAAATTTCACCGCCGCCATGTAATAGTATTCGTCAAACCTTTCCTGCAAATGCCAGGCTTCTTTCATGCCCGCCCATTTGTCCATTTGCAGCAGCTTGAATTGCAGCAGTCGCATCCAGCCATCGCTGATAAGAAACTGATATGCACCGGCAAACAATGTTGTCAGTCCCAGCAGTTTTGCCTGACGCATGCCTTCCTTACCGTCGCCGGAATATAAAGTGTCGAGCACCACGCCGCAGGCACGGCCTTCCGGGAACGGCAACTGATCTTCGTTAATGAAGCGGCGTTTCAATGGAAAAGCGACGAGTACACCCAGTACCGAACAGACCACCATCCAGATCATCATGTGCCACCACGGAATAATTTTCCCTGTCACCAGCATGTACGCAGTAATCGGTGCCACCATAGGCATGGTCATATAACCGGCGGCAGTAGCGATTGATTGCGCACAGTTATTTTCGAGAACGGTAAAGTCTCTGGCGAAACCGGTTTTGGACAGAATCCGGAACAGCGCAAAGGCCAGAATCACGGACGTCAGACCGACGCCGATATTCACACCGGATTTCGCTGCGATATACAGCGCTGTTGCCGCCAGAATGCCACCCAATAAAAAGCCTGTCAGTGCTGAACGGACCGTCAGCTGCGGCATATCACCGCGATAAATATTGTTGAACCACCACTCGTCTTTCTGAGCGCGGGTCCAGGTGCGTATCTGCTCTTCAGATAATTGCTGCAACGCCATTGTGTCTCCGGGATGAGGAAATTGGATACTAAGCACATCAGCGTACAAATCAGAGGCGGCAGTATCTGCCGGATTAATCGGCGCTGATGTCGAAATAATGAAAATAATTTTTCAGATTTCGCAGTATCTGAGTCATCAATCCTGCTGTCAAGATATGTGATGATAAATATCTCTGTTCTTTGGCGGTGCAGTTACAGCACTGTGCCACGCAGGCGTCAGAGCAGGACGTAAACCATGACAGAACAGGGCTGATGAAGAGGGGAGCGGGAAGAAATCAATAACATAATTCAGCTTCCGCTTGCGTTACGCATGGTGAGGAAGCTGTGGAAAAGACAGCGCTGAAATGTAAAAAAGCCCTGCAAAATGCTTGCAGGGCTTTTCAGTGTGCAGCTCAAACTGAGCAGCAAGCAGTATTACATCATGCCGCCCATACCGCCCATGCCGCCCATACCGCCCATGTCGCCCATACCAGCAGCTGGCTTGTCTTCTGCCAGTTCAGCAACCAGAGCATCGGTAGTCAGGATCAGGCCAGCAACAGACGCTGCATTTTGCAATGCGGAGCGTGTTACTTTTGCTGGATCCAGAATACCCATTTCGATCATGTCACCGTAGGTGTCATTAGCCGCATTGAAACCGTAGTTGCCAGAGCCATTGATGATCGCGTTGACCACAACAGATGGTTCGCCACCGGCATTTGCCACGATTTCACGCAATGGTGCTTCGATTGCTTTCAATACCAGCTTGATACCTGCGTCCTGATCATGGTTGTCACCTTTGATCACGCCTGCCGCTGCACGAGCGCGCAACAGAGCAACGCCACCGCCAGGAACAACGCCTTCTTCAACCGCAGCACGGGTTGCATGCAGAGCATCTTCAACGCGCGCTTTTTTCTCTTTCATTTCAACTTCAGTTGCAGCACCAACTTTGATCACTGCAACGCCGCCTGCCAGTTTGGCAACGCGCTCTTGCAGTTTTTCACGGTCGTAGTCAGAAGTGGCTTCTTCGATTTGTGCGCGGATTTGTTTAACGCGTGCTTCGATATTGATAGCCTGACCAGCGCCGTCGATCACGGTGGTGTTTTCTTTACCGATTTCTACACGTTTAGCCTGACCCAGATCTGTCAGAGTTGCTTTTTCCAGTGTCAGACCAACTTCTTCAGCGATCACGTTACCGCCAGTCAGAATCGCGATATCTTCCAGCATCGCTTTACGACGATCACCGAAGCCAGGTGCTTTAACAGCCGCTGTTTTCAGGATGCCACGGATATTGTTGACCACTAGAGTTGCCAGTGCTTCGCCATCGACGTCTTCAGCGATGATCAGCAGTGGACGGCCGGACTTAGCAACTTGCTCCAGTACTGGCAGCAGATCGCGGATGTTCGAGATTTTTTTATCGAACAGCAGGATGAATGGATTTTCCAGAACAACGGATTGTTTTTCTGGGTTGTTGATGAAGTAAGGTGACAGGTAGCCACGGTCAAACTGCATACCTTCAACGATATCGAGTTCGTTGTTGAGGGATTTACCATCCTCAACAGTGATCACGCCTTCTTTACCGACTTTGTCCATTGCGTTAGCAATGATGTCGCCGATGTCTGCATCAGAGTTCGCAGAGATAGAACCAACCTGAGCGATTTCTTTGTTGGTTGTCGTTGGGCGGGACAGAGTTTTGACTTCTGCAACCAGCGCAGTCACAGCTTTGTCGATACCGCGTTTCAGATCAGTTGGGTTGTAGCCAGCTGCAACATATTTGAAGCCTTCGCGAACGATCGCTTGAGCCAATACGGTTGCTGTTGTTGTACCGTCACCAGCGTTGTCAGACGTTTTGGAAGCAACTTCTTTCACGAGCTGCGCGCCCATGTTTTCCAGTTTGTCTTTCAGTTCGATTTCTTTCGCAACAGAAACGCCGTCTTTAGTTACTGTAGGCGCGCCGAAAGAGCGTTCCAGAACAACGTTACGGCCTTTAGGGCCCAGAGTGACTTTTACTGCATTTGCCAGAGTATTTACGCCATTAACGATTTTCGCACGTGCGTCATCGCCAAAAATTACTTGTTTAGCTGCCATGTTATTTTCTCCAGAATCTTGTGGATTTCTTTAGTGCTACGGGGAAGGAATTACTTCTGTACGATCGCGAAGATATCTTCTTCACGCATGACCAGCACTTCGTTGCCGTCAACTTTAACAGCCTGACCAGAGTATTTACCGAACAAAACGCGGTCGCCGACTTTCACTTCCAGTGCGCGTACCGAACCGTTATCCAACTGCTTGCCAGCGCCAACGGCTAATACTTCACCTTGGTCTGGTTTCTCAGCTGCTGCGTCTGGCAGAACGATGCCGGATGCAGTTTTTGTTTCTTGATCCAGACGTTTGACGATAATGCGATCGTGCAGGGGACGAAGATTCATATTAACTCCTAAAATAATGACGAAAGTAAAACTACCGAAGTAAAACGGGCTTATCACAAACACAGACTGATTTGCATTGAAGCATGACCTGGTTATGTGCAAGTCCCATCAGCAAACAAACAAAAATGTGCGCAGTAGATGGTGTCAGTGTTCGCCACTTTCAAGCCCTTACTTCGCACAAACATGTGCTGCACAAGAGCCAGCACGCCATCAGTGGCTGGGATGCCTGCAATGCTGAAACCAGTCGATTTTAACATTGTTAGCACTCTCTTGTGTGGAGTGCTAATTGTATGGATGAGTCGGGTGTTTTTCAAGAAAGAACCTTAAAAAAAGCATTTTTATTTTAAAAATCAGAGGCTTAGTATTGCCTGTCGGGAATATATGAACAATCAGCGACGCCGGTGCCGATATTTTTTAAGTAAGCTGAGGCGAGATGAAACACTTGCTGCCAGCTTGTGACAGACATCCATTGCCTTCTTGAAAATAATCCGATGACCGTGTTTTTTCAGCGTGATGTAGTGCGGGCTGTGATAAATGAAGTCTCAGCTCGTTTTATGTCCTGAATACCCGGAAAATATACTCCCCGGTGTATGTTTACAAGCTCAGTGTTTTCGCAGGGATTGACGGTGTTTTTCTAAAAATATGGGGGAGTATGTGAATTTCGCTGAATCCTGACGGTATGTTGACGGACTGAGACTTGTTGTGTGCGGCTGGTGCTGTAATGAAACGCATGACTTTACCGTCTCCGCATGTCCGTTGAGCTGACGCGGCCTGAAGCTGACATGCTGTCCGCATGTTTATCATTTTTCTATATTTTGATCGAGGATGGGGTCTGGCTTTTGCTCGTTTGCAGCGTGCTTTCTTTTGCTGCAGGACGAGCTCTGTCTGAGACAGAAATAATCTGCTGCAATTATGCGCAAGAAGTCTGATAATGTCGGGCTTTTGTATCGCACAGCATGCTGTTTGTTCTGAGGGACGTGCATCGCAGCGCTGGCTTAACATGCGGCGGATGATGGGGCATCGGAGGGTGGTGCTTCGCGTGCTGAAGGTGTTGTCTGTTCAGCGTCAGTAATCGCTGATGTGTATTCATCAATGCAGAGTATGCATACCTGCATTCGTATAGGTGGGTTTTATGCGGTGGCGTCGGTATTTAATGGCAGTCGGACTCACTGTGACGTTGGTCTTGCCTGGCGCAGCAATGGCAATGTCGGTGGTGTTTCTGAACCCCGGAAAGCCGGATGAGGTCTACTGGCTGACGTCCAGCAATAGCATGGCGGCAGCCGCGAAAGATCTGAATGTCAGACTGGAGGTGTTATATGCCAACCGCAATCACCTGAATACGCTGACACAGGCAAAACAACTGGCTGCCCGCGCGCCGAAAGACCGGCCGGACTATGTGATACTGTCGAATGACCATGCGGTGGGATTTGAAGTCATTCGCATCCTGGATGCGGCAAACATCAAGACATTTCTGGCTTTCAGTGGTTTGCGTGAACAAAGTGAGCGTCTGCTCGCCACCGAGCCGCGCCAGCATTTCAAAGGATGGCTGGGGTCTCTGGAACCACGCGCCGAAGATGCCGGTTACCTGACAGCACAGGCACTGATTCAGCACGGCTTACAACATCACATGAAGGCAGCAGACGGGCGTTTACACATGTTAGCGATTGCTGGCGACCGTTCCACACCCGCTTCGCTGAAGCGTAACGAGGGCATGCGCCGCGCGGTGGCGGAAGCGAAAGATGTTGTCATTGATCAGGAAGTGTATGCCGAATGGAGTCGCGCCAAAGCGCAGGAGCAAAGCGAATGGCTGTTCAAGCGCCACCCGCAGGCGAGGCTGATCTGGGCCGGTAATGATCTGATGGCATTCGGCGCGATGGACAGCTGGAAAAAACAAGGCGGTGAACCGGGAAAAGATGCTTGTTTCAGCGGCGTCAATACGTCATCCGAGGCACTGGCTGCGCTGGAATCCGGTAGTCTGACTGCGCTGGCTGGCGGGCATTTCATTGCCGGTGCATTTGGCCTGGTGATGCTGTATGACTATCATCATGGTAAAGATTTCAAAGAGGAAGGTCTGGAGCTGGACCGCTCGATGTTTATTCTTTTCAGTAAGGAAGATGCACGCAGATTCCAGCGTCACTTTGGTCAGCTGAATTTCGATCAGGTGGATTTCCGAAAATTCAGTAAAGTACTGAATCCGAAGTTACGTAAATATGAATTTAATTTCCGTCAGATCTTAACGCAGGTCGAAAAACGTCGATGAAACCCCGATTGTCACAACCCATTGCCAGCTTGTTGCTGAGACGAGTCTTTAAATGGGTCATTCTGTGTATTGTGCTTTTCAGCAGCCTGCAGGCTTATCTGAACTACCGGGCGATCGAGCGTAACTTTGATATGACCATCAGAGATGTGGCCAATACGCATCTGCCTATGTTGTCGCTCGCGATCTGGGATATCGAATTGCAGGCTATACAAAAACAGATTTCTCTGCTGACGAAAAACACGAATATTGCTTATGTTGTCATCAAAGCCAGCACCGGCCAGCAATTCGTCGGTGGCAACGGCGGCAATGCGCGTGCTGATGAGCATCTGACGTTTGACATTCCGGCACCCGACGGCAAGGGCAGCCGTATCGGAACCATGGAGCTGATGGTTGACCGCAGCGTGCTGCGCCAGGAGTTGATGCGCAGTTTTCTGATCGTTCTGACGGAAGTGATACTGCTCTCAGTCTTTATTTTTGCCGCTGTGTATACGATATTGCGACGCGATCTTGAGCGTCCGATGCGGCAACTGGCCGATTTTGTCAATAATCTGCAAGCCAATAAAATTGCGACCCGCCTTGAACTGGATCTTGGTCCGCGTCATGTTTATAACGAGATTGATCTGGTGGTTGACGGTTTCCGCACGATGCAGGACAGATTGCAAAAGCACATCGAGCATCAGGATGCGCTGGTTTCCGAACGCACCGTGCAATTGCAACAGGCAATGGACCGCTTAAAGAAACTGTCGATCACCGATGTCCTCACGGGTTGTTATAACCGTTTGTTTTTCCATGAACGCATGCCCGGTGAAATGCACAGGGCGATACGCTACGAGCGCGATTTGTCCGTGGTGTTTTGCGATATTGATTATTTTAAGTCGGTGAATGATCAGCACGGTCATGGTGTGGGCGACGACGTGCTGATCGCTTTTGTCGAGTCTTTGCAGCGGGAATTAAGAGCAGAAATCGACTGGCTGGTACGTTACGGTGGTGAAGAATTTCTGATCGTTTTACCGGAAACGCCGCTCCCGGCTGCGATTGAAGCGGCGGAGCGGATGCGGGTCAACGTTGAGCGGGATCTGAAAGTGACACTGCCCGATGGACAGCGTCTGAATGTGACTGCCAGTTTCGGTGTTGCGGAACGCGTCGCTGACGACACGATAGAGACGCTGGTCCAGCGGGCGGATCAGTGTTTGTATTTATCGAAATCACTGGGGCGCAATCAGATTCAACCGGCAAGTGGCAGTACCAGCCAGGAAGTGGACACGCTTTGATGCCGGCGATGGCCGCACTGGCTGAATTATGGTAAGTTCCGGTTCATGCAATCGTATTCCCCGCGTTTTCTGCTGATCTGTCTGATGCTGGTGTTGCTGCCTCTGCAAGGCTTCGCAAGCACTGGCTGGTGGGCATTTGTGCATGACAACATACCGCAGGTAGCGTCGGGTACGGATACCAACAATACCGTCAGTGCGCATGAACATTGCGACACCATGCAGCAAGACAAGCAAGTCTCTGCTCGGGATGCGCACGTGGTTAAGCCGGATCTGCAGAATCATTGCAAAGGTGCATCGCCTTGCTGCATCCTCATCGCCTTGTTGTTGCAGCAGCCAGCTCAGTGGTTTTTACCTGCGACTGTCACGGTGTATCCGATGGATTTTCACGCTTTCTCTTCGGCGCCTGCGCGCGCGCTGGAACGTCCTCCAAAAAAATTCTCAGTTTAAATTGCGTATGCCGCGCGGTCGCTTGCTGCGCCGCTGAGTAACTTCAGCGATGGCTGCGCAGAGTTCAACCATACCTGAGATGATCAGGTCAGATCGGATTTTGACGAGGACGACATGTCACCACCTTTACCTATTTCTTTTGGTGTTTTACTTCCATTGGCGTCAGCCATGTTGCTGGCAGGCTGTACCGGTTTTGAGCCGGAAAAATCGATTGCCGGTATCAATCAGCAGTTTTCTGCGTTCACGCAGGCATCGCTGAAACCGGCCTTCACGCAGGAACAAAGAAGAGAACTGCAGGCGATTGCTGATCGCTTGCTGCAGGAACCTGTTTCACAAAACGATGCTGTGCAGATTGCGCTGACGAATAGTCCGGCATTTCAGGCCATGCTCGCACAATACTGGGCATACGGAGCGAATGCAGCGCAACAAGGGCGTATTGCCAATCCGCTGTTCAGTTTTGAGCGCAGCCGTTTTGCCGATGAGTTTGAGATCGCACGCACCATCAGTGTTGGCTTGCTGGATGTGCTGACTTTACCGCGCAGAAATGCGATCGCCCAAAGCAAACTGGAGGCAGCGCAATGGCAATTCAGTAATGAGCTGATTGACCGCATCACACAGGTGCGGGCCGCGTGGGTAAAGGCAGTCGCCGCACAGCAGATATTAAATTATGCAACGCAAGTCAGCGAAGCGGCTGAAGCCAGTGCAGAGCTGGCGCAACGTATGCGCAGCGCAGGTAACTTCAATCAGTTGCAAGCCGCCAGACAGCGCGCTTTCTATGCAGATGCCGTTGCGCAACTGGCGGCTGCGCGCCATAGCAATACGGCGGCTCGCGAGGGATTGGTGCGCTTGCTGGGGCTGACAAGCGATCAGCAGGTACATTTGCGTTTGCCCGAGCGTCTGCCTGATTTGCCTGCGGCAGCGTATCCGGCAGAGAAAGTGACGGCAGTCGCGAATGAAAGTCGCATCGATGTCCGTATGGCGCAAGCCTTACTGGATACCGCTGCAAAGCAGCAAGGTTTGACGCTGGCGACCAGCATGACGGATATCGAACTCTCGGTGAAGCGCAATACTATTTTTGATAATGCCGGCAAAACCAGTGATGTAAAACGAGGCGTGGAAATCGGTGTGCGTCTGCCTGTGTTCGACAGCGGACAATTGCGCCGTGATGCGATGAATGCCACGACGCTGGCCGCCAGTTATCGCCTGGAAAATACACTGCGCAATGCCGCATCCGAGTTGCGTGAAAGTTATTCGGCATATCGCACCAGTTACGATATTGCCTATCACTATCAACATGAAATTCTGCCTTTGCGCAAACGTATTTCTCAGGAAAATCAGCTCCGTTACAACGGCATGTTCATCAGTGTTTTTGATTTGTTGGCTGATAGCCGGGAGCAGATCAGCAGCGTGATTGCAGCGATTAACGCAGAACAGCAATTTTGGCTCGCAGACGTGGCTTTGCAGGCATCCATGATAGGCCGTCCGGAACGTTTCAGCGTGACTGCTGCCGGCATTATCAATGAATCAGCCAGCACACACTGATCAAGGGACAGGGAAGGAATAACAATGAACTCAAGAAGAAACTTTTTCAAAGTTGCCGGTATCGCCGGCGGTGCGCTGGCCGCCAGCGCGGTAAGCAAGGTCGCATTAGCTGCATTACCGGAAATTGCGACCCAAACCAGCCCGGATACCATGCCGCCTTTAGTACCTGCAAATGGTCGTCCGTACAATCCTGTTGTGACGCTGAACGGCTGGACGCTGCCGTGGCGGATGAAAAATGGGGTGAAGGAATTTCATCTGGTCGCCGAGCCTGTTGTGCGCGAAATGGCACCCGGGATGAAAGCACATTTGTGGGGGTATAACGGACAAAGTCCTGGCCCGACAATAGAGGTGGTGGAAGGGGATCGTGTCCGTATTTTTGTCACCAACCGCTTGCCGGAACACACCAGTGTGCATTGGCACGGACAGCGTTTACCGAACGGTATGGATGGTGTTACCGGCCTGACGCAGCCCGCCATTCAACCCGGCAAAACCTTTGTGTATGAATTTGTCGCGCGTCGTCCCGGCACATTCATGTATCACCCGCATGCGGATGAAATGACGCAGATGGCCATGGGTATGATGGGGTCGTGGATCACGCATCCCAAAAATAAACATCCGCTGATCGCCGAGGTGGACAGGGATTTTGTTTTTTTGCTGAACGCCTATGACGTCGAACCGGGGGCTTCCCTGCCTAATATCATGACCATGACGGAATTTAATTTGTGGTCGTGGAATAGTCGTGTCTTTCCTGGTATCGACACACTGAATGTTCGTAAAAATGACAGAGTCAGAATCCGTGTCGGTAATCTGACAATGACGAATCATCCGATACACATTCACGGCCATGAATTTATGGTGACCGGTACCGATGGCGGCCCGATTCCCAAAACTGCACGCTGGCCGGAAGTGACGACCGATATCGGTGTCGGGCAAATGCGCCAGATCGAATTCATTGCGGATGAAGAGGGCGACTGGGCATTACACTGCCATAAAAGCCATCACACCATGAATGCGATGGGACATAGCGTGCCGAGCATGATCGGTGTTGATCATAAAGATGTCGCCGATAAAATCAGTCGCTTGATTCCCGCTTACATGACGATGGGTGATAAAGGTATGGCAGATATGGGCATGATGGAAATGCCTTTACCGGAAAATACTTTGCCGATGATGACAGGCGAGGGACCATTTGGCGGAGTAGAAATGGGCGGCATGTTCAGCGTTCTGAAAGTACGCAAGGATCAGAAGCCAGGTGATTACAAAGATCCGGGTTGGTATGCACATCCGAAAGGAACTGCGGCGTATGAATATCAGGGGGATACCGCAGGATTAGGTGAACCAGCCAGACCTCCCGCTGCTGATCATGCCGGTATGCACCATCATCACGCGCCAGCATCTGCGGAAAAAGAAATCGAGGTGCAGGTCGTGAAACCCAAGGGGCACGAAGGGCACTGATATGTGAAAAATTGGTTGTGAATTCGTGTTTTGTTCACGCAGAACAAGGTTAGTGCGATTCCAAAAACGTCAGTCCGCTTTGCTGGTCTGACGTTTTTTTTCTTCGAGTTCTGCCACCTTGGAGAGTAACTGCTCTATCGTCCAGTGTCTGCTCAGCCATATCGTCAGCGCACCGCCGGATAGCTGCTGCCACATGACACCGTCGTGTGCATGATGCTGACGCTGATACGAGGAAGCGACGCGCCATGCAAACAAAGTTACCGGCGGTGGTGCATCCTGACCAGAGGCAGACAAAATATACGATACCGGATTTAAGGCGACTGATTCAGGTTGCCCCTCATACCCAGACTCTGCCCAGATTTTTTGCTGCATGTCGCTTGAGATCATACGCGCGGGTAAGTCCGGTCTGCCACCGACATCTTTCAGTCCAAGATAATATAAGCCCCATGGAATGCTGAAAACAAGAGCGATGATGAGCAGAACGATGGCGATCAGACTGCGTTGCATTGTACTGAGTGTGGGCATGGTGATTAATGTTAAATAAGAGTCTAAATCGTGTTGAACTACAAACCAATATGCAATTTTTTTGCCCAAAGCCTGATGGCCTGTTGCCAGAATTCATGCAGATCCGATACCACCGGGCGGAGTTGTAAACCCAGAAATCGGGCGGCGGGCAGCAATGCTTCATGTAATAAATCATTATTGCCGCTGTCAAATGGCAGTGCGCCGGTTTGTTTTGACAATTTTTCGCCGTTCGCGTTGGTAACGACGGGAACATGCAGATAGCTGGGAGTCGGCAATCCCAGCAAGCCTTGCAGGTAAATCTGACGTGCGGTGGAGTCGATCAGATCGGCACCGCGTACAATATGGTTGATCCCTTGTGCCGCATCATCAACAACTACGGCGAGCTGATACGCCCAGAAACCATCGGCGCGTTTTAGAACGAAGTCGCCCACTTCCGTTGCCAGATGCTGACTTTGCGAACCACACAAACGGTCTTCAAAGCAGATGATGTCTTGGCCCGGCTCAGGCACACGCAGACGCCATGCGCGGGCCGATTTTCCAGCGGGGATGCCGTGTCGGCAGGTGCCCGGATAAATCTGACTGGCGGTATCGCCGAGACGAAGGCGTGAATCAGCGATTTCTTTGCGCGAGCAGGCACAGGGATAAACTTTGTCGCCCAGTTGCCTTAACGCCGCCTCATACAAATGCTGGCGCTGGCTTTGCCAGACGACTTCGCCATCCCATTGCATACCGCAACGTTGCAGTGAGCGCAGAATCTGCTGATCAGCTCCTGCCACATTTCTGTCGAAATCCAGATCTTCTATACGCAGCAACCATGTGCCCTGGTGCGCTTTGGCGTCGAGGTAACTCGCCATGGCGGCAACCAGCGAGCCCATGTGCAGCGGGCCAGTCGGAGAGGGCGCAAAACGCCCTATGTAATCAGTCGTAGCAGACATATCCAGTCTAATTCATTTTGTAGTATGGCTCAGCGTAACGTCAGTTACCCATTAACATTTTCTGTACTATCGGATCATTCAGTTTTTGTAAAAACCATTGCAGTGCTTTGCCTTTGTTCGTGCTGCGCCAGACGATGCGGTTATTACCCAGCAGGCGATTGGCGCTGGTCTTTTTTTCTATCAGCAAGCCTGACTGCAAATATGGTTGTGCAATTCTTCTGGGTAAATGTCCGCAGCCCAGCCCGGCCAGTTGCGCAGATAGTTTCGCTTGTATTGATGGTACGGTCAGCGTTTCCTGTCCGATCAGCAAACCGGCAGTGATTGAAGGTAATGTAAGGCTGGTATCGCCGACAGCAACGGCACGGTGTTGTAATATCACAGCGTGGCTGAGCGGCTCTGCGGCACAGGCTAACGGGTGGTCGGGAGCAACGGCAAACACCCAGTCGATGTTTCCCAGTGAACGGGTCTGAAATTCTCCATGCATGCGTATCGCGTCAGGGCCATCATAAGCGGCACCGATGGCCAGATCGGCGCGACCGGAAATCAGACTTTCCCAGACCCCCGACAAAATTTCCTGCGAAATGCGGATGCGGGTGCCGCCACCTTGCTGTTCAAATTCTTTAATTAAAGGGATCAGATCTTCGAAGCGGATAATGCCATCGATCACAATATGAAAGTCGGCTTCCCAGCCACTTGCTGCACGTTTAACACGATTTTCAAGATCCTGCGCTGCATACAGTAAATGTCTGCCCTGCGTTAACAACTCCTCGCCGGCGTTGGTCAGTTTGGCCCGGTGACCGCGTCTGTCATACAACAGCACATCCAGATCCTCCTCGAGCTTACGAATGCTGTAAGTGATTGCCGAGGGAACTTTATCCAGAGCTGCCGCCGCTGCCGCAAAACTGCCTTTGCGGTCGATCGCATCGAGGATTTGCAGGGCTTCCAGAGTCAGATTCATATTTATTCAATTAATTTGAATGAGATATCGAAAATTTTACCCTTATCTTGCCATCCTTGCTTATGTATATTGGGAGTACGGCATCAATTATTTTGAACAAAGCTGGTGATTTTATTCGTGCTTTGTATCTGCTGACGACAGCCGTTGCGGATAACAAAGATCAATTTTATTTAAATCAAAGGAAGATGACATGACAAAAGTAGCGATTGTTTATCACTCAGGTTACGGACACACCACTAAAGCAGCTGAGGCGGTGCAGGCAGGTGTTGTTGCTAACGGTGCAGCAGCAGAATTGATACTGATTGATGCGGAAGGCAACATCACCGAGGCGCAATGGGCAAGTCTGGCTGCCGCAGACGCGATTGTGTTTGGCTCGCCGACATACATGGGCACGGTGTCATGGCAATTTAAAAAGTTTGCCGATGCCTCATCGAAACCGTGGTATCACCAGCAATGGAAGAACAAGATTGCGGCAGGCTTCACAAATTCAGCGACGATGAACGGTGACAAACACAGCACCTTGCAATACTTGTTTACGTTTTCCCAGCAACATTCGATGATCTGGGTTGGCACAGGTCTGATGCCATCGAATAGTAAAGCGGCGCAACGTAACGATATTAATTATGTCGGTAGCTTCAGCGGTCTGATGACGCAATCCCCATCAGACTCGTCGCCGGAAGAAGGCCCGTTGCCTGGCGATCTGGAAACCGCGAAACTGTTTGGTCAGCGCATTGCCGAAGTGGCGAAAAAATTAAGTTAATACCGTCAATTTTCTGACGACAAATGAAAAAAGTCCGCTGTAAAAGCGGACTTTTTTTATGACTCAGTTACCAGATTCAGTTACCAGATGCTGACCCGTTTATTTTCCGGAAGATACATACCGTCACCGGGTTTGACATTAAATTCCTGGTAGAAAGTGGTGTTATTTCTGAGGCTGCCATTGATGCGGAATTCCCCCGGAGAATGTGGATCTGTTTTGATCAGTGCGAGTGCGCGCTGTTCGCGGGCTTTGCTTCTGCGGGCCTGGGCGAGGCCGAGGAACAGACGCTGTTCACCAGACCAGCCATCCAGAATTGGTGACGGCTTGCCTTCGAGTGACAGGCGATATGCTTTCAATGCCATCACGATACCGACGTTATCCGCAATGTTTTCACCCAGGGTCAGTTCGCCATTCAGGAAGTGACCCGGAACCGGGCTGTAGCCGTTGTATTGCTCAACCAGTATTTTGGTTTTGCGGTTGAATTTCTCACGGTCTTCCTTCGTCCACCAGTCGCGCAGATTACCATCGCCGTCATACTGCGATCCTGCATCGTCAAATGCGTGGCTGATTTCATGACCGATAGAAATACCGAGCGCACCGTAGTTCACCGCATCTTCCGCCGCAACGTTGAACAGGGGCGCTTGCAGACGTGCTGCCGGGAACACAATTTCATTCATTTCCGGACTGTAATAAGCGTTGACAGTCTGCGGCGTCATGTGCCATTCAGAACGATCCACCGGCGTACCCAGACGCTTCATGTTTTTTTCAAATTCTTCTGTGCGGATGCGTTTCAGATTTCCGACCAGATCGTCCTTGCTGATCTTAATTGCGGAATAATCTTTCCACTTGTCCGGATAACCGATCTTGACGCTGATTTTTGATAATTTAATCTGCGCCTGTTTTTTTGTCTCCGGACTCATCCAGTCCAGCGCATCGATACTTTCTTTGAACGCAGCCAGGAAATATTTCACCATTTTCTCTGTGCGTAATTTACTTTCAGGCGCAAAAAATTTTTCTACATAGAGCTTACCGACTGCTTCACCCAGCATCTGATCGGCAAGCGCCACGCCGCGCTGCTCACGGGTGCGATTGACTTTAATGCCTGCCAGTGTGGTGCCTCGGAATGCAAAGTTTTCATCAGCAAATGCTTTCGACAGATAAGGGCTGTAGGCGTTCAGTACATGCCATTCTGCGTAGTTTTTCCAGGCAGACAAGGGCAGCGTTTTCAGTGCATGGCTGAAGCCGCTCAGATAAGACGGCTGCTGTACCATCACCTGTTCCATTTTTCCGCCTATACCCGCGGCTTGGAAATACGATTTCCATTGATATGCCGGCGCAAGCGTATCCAGTTTGGCGATGTTCATTTTGTTGTAGATCTTTAACGGGTCGCGGTTTTCCACGTTAGACCATTGCACTCTGGCGAGTTCGGTTTCTACTGCAAGCACTTGTCTGGCGCTGGCTGCAGCATTTTTATCGCCAGCCAGAGCCAGTATTTTCTCAATATGTGCCAGATAGGCTGAGCGCACTTCGCTCATTTTTTTATCGTCGGTTTTCAGATAGTAATCACGATTTGGCAAGCCCAGGCCGGATTGTCCGAGATCGACGATGTATTGACTCGATTGTTTGCTGTCCTGCTCAACACTCATACGCAGCGGTGTGGTGACGCCGATTTTCTGAAGTTCAGCGAAAAGACCCGCGAGCGCATTTTTATCTTTAATAGCGGCAATTTTTTCCAGTTCGGATTTCAGCGGTGTAGTACCGAGCTTGTCGAGTTTTTCTTCATCCATAAAGCTGAGGTATAGATCAGCAATTTTCTGGCGTTCTGTACCAGGCTCATTTTTTTCATCTTTTGCCACATCGAGTATCAGGGAACGAAGCTGGTACTGAACATTTTCGCGAGCTTCCATGAAAGAACCCCAGTCGGATTTGTCTGCCGGAATTTCAGTTGCTTTTAACCAGCCGCCCTGAGCATGCCTGAAAAAATCATCCTGACCACGGATGGTCGGATCAAAATTCCGCGGGAAAATGCCTGATCCCAGCACAAATGCAGCATTACCTGCAGGAGGAGTCACTGGTTCTGCAGCGATAGCCGCATTGGATAGAAGACTTAGTACGAGCGTGCTCAGTAAAAGACGTTTCATAAATCAATCCAGATTAAATGATGTTAAGAAAAAAGCTGTTACGCCAGCAATGACGTCATGAAGACCTGCGAACATTGGTATCGCGGATGCAGGGTGCCACGTTATCCGTTACGCGTCAGTGCGGAGAAAAGCAGGATTGTGATTGTGACATGCAGTGGCTGCGGAAGTTCACTGCAGACATAAAAAAAGCATCGGGCACGAATGCGCGATGCTTTCCCGGAAATTTCCCGGTGGTACTGGTCAGGTGCTTGGTTTCTCTGCCCGCATTTTTTTGCAGTGTGGGCAGGATTTACCAGGCACATACCACTCAGAGAGTTGTTCTCTCGGTGTGACGACCGATCGGCAGGCGAAACATTGGGTAGTCTCGGTTGCTTCCAGTCGCGGATTCAGCGCAGTGCGGTAATCAAAAACGAAACAGTCGCCGTGATAGTGCTCACCCCCGACCTCTTCAAAATATTTAAGGATGCCGCCTTCAAGCTGATACACGCTATTGAAGCCTACATTCTGCATATGGATCGCCGCTTTTTCGCAGCGGATGCCACCGGTACAAAAAGTGACGACGGTTTTATCATTCAGTTCGTCGCGGTGCTCTTCTATGACTTTCGGAAATTCCGTGAACTTTGAAATGCGGTAATCGATCGTATTATCAAAACTGCCGACATCGACTTCAAAGTCATTTCGGGTATCGACCATCACTACCGGTTTGCCGTTATCGTCATGACCCTGATCCAGCCAGCGTTTCAGAGTTTGCGCGTCAACAGAGGGTGCGCGGCCGTTTTCAGGTTTGATCAGCGGCATACGCATGGTGATGATTTCAGCTTTCAGCTTCACCAGTAATTTGGTGAATGGCTGACGATCAGAGAAACTTTCTTTAGCGACGATATCGGAAAAACGCGGATCTTCGTGCAGCCAGTCCATATAGGCATCAATTTCATGACGCAGCCCGGCGAGAAACATATTGATGCCTTCCGGCGTCAGCAGAATCGTTCCTTTGAGATTGAGTTCCTGGCATTTATCAATAAACGCCTGCCGCTTTTCAGCAGTATCGTTAAAAGTGATAAATTTGTAGGCAGAGATATTGACGTAAGGTGTGGCAGGGGATAACTGTGCGACCGGCATAATTGAGGAATTCACTGATTTCAGTAAGTCATTGATTTGTCGGAATTATAGTTGAATTCAGGGGGAGCCTGCTGGCAGTAACATCAGGATGTGCGGAATATCGTCTTCGAGGTAAATGTCGGAGACTGTCTGAAAGCCAAAGCTTGCATAAAATTTTTCAAGATAGGCTTGCGCACCGATACGCACCGGCGCAGACGGATACAGCCCGCGCAGCGCCTTGATACCGTTCGCAATCAGAGCTTTTCCTGCGCCGCTCGCGCGCCACGCCTGCGTGCTCAGAACGCGACCCAGCGATGGTTCCGTGTAGCTGACACCTGCCGGGACTATCCGTAAATAGGCGGCAACCTCATCATTGTTATCCCAGGCGATGAGGTGATGACAGAGCGGATCTTTGCCATCAATGTCCTGATACGGGCAATTTTGTTCAACGATAAACACGGCGCACCTCGCCTGATACACCTTGTGTAACTGCTCGGGACTGAATTCAGAAAAGGCTGTTAACTGCCAGCGTAATTGTGTAAGTTGATTTGTCATAGATTCGGAGTTGTAGGCGGGGAGTTACCGTATGTAAGGGAGCGTTGTGATGGCGTCTTACATTTGCCGGAATAAATGTGTATAGACTCTGCTGACGGTCAGCTTATCATCACTGTCTTTTAATTTCAGTGTCAGTTTGCCGCTGTCATCTTTGTGTGCAGCGAGAATTTTTCTGCTGTTGACAACCGTGCTACGATGAATCTGCCAGAATACATCGGAATCAATCTGCGGCAATAAGTCGCGTAAGCTGCTGCGGATCAGCGATGAATGTTCTTTCGTAACGACATTAATGTATTTGTCTGTCGCTTCAAAATACAAAACATCTTCTACCGGAATCATGCGGATCTGATTGCCGACTGCAGCACGTATCATGTGTAAAGGCTTAGGTGTTGCAGATCCGCGCGCGTGCATGTGCGCGGGCATCATGTGACGCAATTGTTCAAGCACACGTTCGAGTTCGGTACCTGGTTGCGACTGATCTCTCAGGCGCATCTGTAGACGCTGTACTGTTTTGCTCAGACGCTCTTCGCTGACAGGTTTGAGTACGTAGTCCGATGCGGAATGGTCAAATGCCTGAATCGCAAATTCGTCATACGCAGTAACATAAACGATCAGAGGAAACGCACTGTTTTCCGGCCATTCTTCAGCCAGTTCTTCAGCGACTTCAAGACCGGTTTTTCCGGGCATTTTAATGTCCAGAAACAGGATGTCCGGTGTCTGAGTTAAGGCCTCCTTTACAGCGTCAACACCATTTTCCACCACGCTGCAGAGACTTAATTCTGGCCAGAGTTTTTCCAGCATCTGTCGCAGGGTGAGTGAGAGTATCGGTTCATCTTCGGCAATCAGGGCGCGTTTTTTTATCATGATGTCGGGTTGATGTGAGGAATGGAAATACAGGCACGCGTGCCTTCTTGTTCATTTGCGGTCAATGTGAGTGTTGCAGCGGGGCCGAATAAGACCAGCAGACGCTCTTTGATATTTGCATTGCCCAGATGCAGACCGGTAGTTGAGTCTGCTGTAGGTAAGCCGTCATCATTCCACGACAGACCAAGACCGGTATCACTGACCCGCAGATAAAGGAAATGACCATCGTCTTCTGCTGTGACATCGATCGTGCCACCATCAATTTTTGGTTCTATACCGTGTTTGATGGCGTTTTCTACCAGTGGTTGTAAAAGCATAGGTGGAATCGGCTGTTGTCGTAATTCTGCGGGCAGCTCGACGTTGTACTTCAGACGTTTTCCCATGCGGATTGCGAGCAACTCCAGATAGGCTTCGATCAGCGCAAATTCTTTCTGTAAAGTGGTGTGCTCTGCGCGCGAGGCGCTCAGGGTATTGCGCAGATAGACAATCAGCTGCGACAGCATGTGTTGCGCCCGTGGCGGATCAAGAGTGATCAGACCTTGCAGATTGGCGAGCGTATTAAACAGCATATGCGGTTCGATTTGCGCCTGCAACATTTGTAGTTGCGCTTGTAATGCCTGCCGTTCTATCGCTGCGGATTTTGCTTTTTCTGCTTCAGCCTGTGCTGCCAGCTCTGCCATTTTGGCTTTATTCCAGAACGACCATACTGAAATCAGGCTGATCACCATCGTCAATCCGATGAAGCTGCTGAAATAAGTCCACTGCATAGAAAAAACACTCAGCAGCGGATACGAAAAAATGGCGGCAGCAAGCGTTGCGCCGGCGGCAAATCCCAGAGGGGTAATCAGCAGACAGGCCAGAAAAAAAACAACCGGCTGTGGCTTGCGTGTGCGCCAGAACAGATGCTGGATGATCCTGATCAGTGCGTAGCAACTGAAGCCTATACAATTTGAAAAAACCCAGCTCTCAAAAATAGAATTGTTTGACCGCATCACATAAGTGACGATCAGTGTGCAGATGATGTTGATAAGTAACAGCCGCGGCAGATCCTGCAGGAATTTCTGAAGATGTGTTTCCGGGCACGCTTTTTGGTCTTCAGCGGGGCGGGTTGTTGATTGAGGAATGGGTGGTGTCGTCATTTTTTTACCGAATATCTGATGCAACAGCTGATCCTGACCCGAGCTTAGCGCGTATCCGGAATTCCCGATATTGTATTGCGACGGGTCGTGCGGAATAGGTCGTCAAGCCTGCTTTATCCGGCGTGAAACAGCACTTGGATTTTTTGCCAGTGTGGGACCTCGTGTCTCAGATAATTCCTCGTTGCCTGAGCTGGCTCAATTGTTCGTCGTCATATTCCAGCACAGATTTTAAAATCTGATCAGTGTGTTGTCCGAGTAAAGGTGGCGGTGACTGATAATCCGGTGGCGTGGCCGATAGTTTCATTGGGTTGCCAACTAACTTCACGCTGCCGGCTGTTGGATGCGGCAAGGTAATCTGCATACCGCGCGCCTTGACCTGAGGATCATTAAACACATCGTCCAGCTGGTTAATCGGTCCACACGGAACACCGGCGTCCTCCAGCAGCGCTATCCACTCTTGTCTGGATTTGCGTTTCACCATGTCCGCCAGTAATGGAATCAATACCTCACGGTTTGCCACGCGCGCCGGATTTGTGCTGAAGCGCTCATCATTGGCAAGCTGCTCCTCGCCGCCAGCCGTGACGAATTTTTTGTATTGGCCGTCGTTGCCGGCTGCGACAATAATATGTCCATCTGACGTAGCGAATGTCTGATAAGGAACGATATTCGGATGCGCATTACCCCAGCGTACCGGCGGTTTGCCGCTGGCCAGATAATTCGTATTCATGTTTGCCAGCATGGCGACCTGCACATCAAGCAAAGCCATATCGATGTACTGACCTTCACCAGTGCGGTCACGATGTGTCAGTGCGGCCATCACCGCGATAGTGGCGTACATGCCGGTCATCAGATCGGCAATCGCAACCCCCGCTTTTTGCGGACCGCCACCGGGCAGATCATCGCGCTCCCCGGTCAGCGACATAAATCCGCCCATACCCTGAACGATAAAATCATAGCCAGCGCGATGAGCGTAAGGACCATCCTGACCGAAGCCTGTAATCGAGCAGTAAATCAGATCAGGCTTAATTTCCTTCAGAGATGCGTAATCAAGTCCATATTTCTTTAACTGGCCAACTTTGTAGTTTTCTAGAACTACGTCGGATTGTGCCGCCAGTTTTCTGATAATTTCCTGACCTTCAGGCGTGGAAATATCCACCGTGATGGCTTGCTTACCCCGGTTCGCAGCAAGATAGTACGCGGCTTCCGTCGTATTAGCGCCATTCTCGTCACGCAGATAAGGCGGCCCCCAGGAGCGGGTATCATCACCATTCCCTGGACGTTCGACTTTAATTACTTCTGCTCCCAGATCAGCAAAATTCTGCGCACACCAGGGTCCCGCCAGGACGCGAGTCAGATCAAGAATACGTATATGGCCGAGTGCTTTTTTTTGTAACGACGTCGCTGTCATCCTGGATTATCCTTTTGTCTGCAATATTTTTCTGGAGATGAATATGTGGCCGTATCCCAAAGTCCTGGCACACCGCGGTGGCGGCGTACTTGCGCCAGAGAATACGTTGGCGGCAATCGAGTGTGGAGCTGCGCACGGTTTCAATGCGGTGGAATTTGATGTCATGTTATCAAAGGATGGCGTTCCTGTGCTGATGCACGACCCTGAATTTGGCCGGACCATCAATGGTCGTGGGCATGTAGCGAATACGCTTGCTGCCGATTTACAAAAAATGGATGCGGGTGCGTGGTTTGACTCCAGCTATAAAGGGGAGCCGGTGCCGCTGTATTCTGATGTCGTCCGTTTATGCCGTCAGCATGACATCTGGATGAATGTAGAAATCAAGCCTGCCCCGGGCTTTGAAGAGGAAACCGGGCATATCGTTGCCGCCCGGAGTTCTGAACTATTTGCCGATGTAGCTGTGAGCGATGTAAAGCACCTGCCTTTGTTTTCCTCGTTTTCTTTTGTTGCCCTGATGGCCGCCAAACGTGCCGCACCCACTATTCCGCGCGGTTTGCTGATGGATGAGATTACGTCGGATTGGAAATCGAAATTGCAGGAAGTAGGTGCAGTGTCCCTGCACACGAATCACAAGTATCTGAGTCCATCTCTGGCAAAAAATGTGAAAGACGCTGGCTACGGATTATTTTGCTATACCGTCAACAGTGCCGAGCGCGCAGCGGAAATTTTACGTTGGGGCGTCGATGGATTCTGCACTGACAGGATTGATCTGATACCTGCCGGATTCTGAGATTCATGTCTGCTTACCGCTTGTTACATGACTATACAAATACTTGTCATCGCTGAAGGTTTGCGCTTCGTTGTGGAGTCTATGGGAACAACCCATTGATTTCACTCCCCGGAAACATGCTTCTACATTGAAAGGTACAACATGAAAACGATACAGATGACGGCATTCATTCTTGCCACTGCTTTTGTTGCGCCAGTGTTTGCGCAGACTGCAACACCGAATATCGATAAACGTCAGGCACGTCAGCAGGAACGGATCGCCAAAGGCATCAGCAATGGCGAATTGACTGCGAAAGAAAGCGCAAATCTGGAAAAACGCGAAGCGAAGATTGAAGCAAACAAAGAGGCTGCCGCGGCTGATGGTGTCGTGACTAAACAGGAGCGGGCAAAGCTGGAACATCAGGAAAACGTCGCCAGCAAGCGTATCTATACAAAAAAACATAACGCCAGAAAAGTCGAAACCAGCCAATAAAATTGCTCTCATTGGGAAAAGACCGTCAATGCAAGCAACATTGACGGTCTTTTCTTTTGAAGTTTGCGGACAGCTTTAGTCGTTTTGTGCGCTGGCTCAATGGTAATCACCGATCGCTATTTAATTGACGAATCTTCGGATTTCACAGCGCTGACTCTTGTTATAAGGCAGAATTTATACCGTATAATCAGAAGTTAACTCATTTTCAGCTTTGGCCTATCTTTCTATGAACTCGTCAGAAATCCGCGATAAATTCCTTAGTTTTTTCGAATCCAAAGGGCACACCCGTGTGCGTTCGTCCAGCCTTATTCCGGGCAATGATCCGACTTTATTGTTCACCAATTCCGGTATGGTCCAGTTTAAGGATGTGTTTCTGGGACAGGATAAACGCAGTTACACGCGGGCGACAACAGCACAACGTAGTGTACGCGCAGGCGGTAAGCATAATGATCTGGAAAACGTTGGCTATACAGCGCGTCACCACACTTTCTTCGAAATGCTGGGTAATTTCTCTTTCGGCGATTATTTCAAGAAAGACGCTATTCACTATGCATGGGAATTGCTGACCTCAGTTTATGGTTTGCCCAAAGAAAAGCTGACCGTCACCGTTTATCAGGAAGATGATGAAGCTTACGAAATCTGGAAAAACGAAATTGGCGTACCGGTAGAGCGCATCATCCGCATCGGTGATAACAAAGGCGCGCGCTACGCTTCCGATAACTTCTGGCAGATGGCGGATACTGGTCCTTGCGGCCCGTGTACCGAAATTTTCTATGACCACGGTCCTGAAATCTGGGGTGGTCCTCCAGGATCACCGGACGAAGATGGCGATCGTTTTATTGAAATCTGGAATCTGGTGTTCATGCAGTTTAACAAGGATGAGGCGGGTGTTTTGCATCCATTGCCTAAACCATGCGTGGATACGGGCATGGGTCTGGAACGTTTGTCCGCGGTGTTGCAGCACGTACACTCCAACTATGAAATCGATACTTTCCAAAACCTGATCAAGGCGGCTGCCCGTGAAACTGGATGTACTGATCTGGAAAACAATTCGCTGCGCGTGATTGCGGATCATATTCGCTGCGCTGGTTTCCTGATTGTTGATGGCATCATTCCTGGTAATGAAGGCCGTGGCTACGTGCTGCGCCGAATTACCCGCCGCGCTTTGCGTCATGGCCATAAATTGGGGCAAAGCCAGCCGTTTTTCTACAAGCTGGTGGCAGATCTGGTCAAGGAAATGGGCGGTGCCTATCCTGAACTGGTTGATGCAGCAGAGCGTGTTGCTCAAGTATTGAAGCAGGAAGAAGAACGTTTCGGCGAAACGCTGGAACACGGCATGAAAATTCTGGAAACAGCGCTCCTCAAAGATGGAAAAAATCTTGATGGCGAAACCGCGTTCACTCTGTATGACACTTATGGTTTCCCACTCGATCTGACCGCTGATATCTGCCGAGAACGTAATGTTGTTCTGGATGAGGCTGGCTTCAACGCCGCGATGGAAAGGCAAAGACAGACTGCGCGTGCTGCCGGTAAGTTCAAAATGGCGACCGCGATTGAATACAGCGGCGATAAAACCAAGTTCGTCGGCTACGATCAATTGCAACACGAAGCGAAGGTTGTTGCGTTGTATGTTGATGGCAGTGCCGTTAATGAAATCAAGGCTGGTCAACAAGCGATCGTAGTGCTCGACACGACCCCTTTCTATGCTGAATCCGGTGGTCAGTGTGGCGATTCTGGAGTGTTGTTAGGATTGGACGGTGCGGTCTTTGAAGTGGCAGACACGCAGAAAATTCAGGCGGATGTTTTTGGTCACCACGGTGTGTTGAAATCCGGCAACCTGACTATCGTGCAAAACGTCAAGGCGGAAGTAAATGCAGAAATTCGTGCACAAACGATGCGTAATCACTCAGCCACGCACCTGATGCATAAGGCATTGCGTGAAGTGTTGGGTAGCCATGTTGCGCAAAAAGGCTCCCTGGTTGACGTTGAAAAAACCCGTTTCGACTTCAGTCACAATGGCCCGATGACTGCGGATGAAATCCGTCAGGTAGAGACCATTGTTAATCGTGAAATTCTGGCGAATGCTGCGACCAGCGCACAACTGATGGCTTTTGACGACGCGGTCAAACATGGCGCGATGGCTTTGTTTGGCGAAAAATATGGTGATGAAGTCCGCGTGCTGGACATCGGTTCTTCCCGTGAGTTGTGCGGTGGTACGCATGTGTCCCGTACTGGCGATATAGGCTTATTCAAGATCGTTGCTGAAAGTGGTGTCGCAGCGGGCATACGCCGTGTTGAAGCAGTAACGGGTGAGGTCGCGCTGGCGTTGGTGCAGAATCTGAACAGCCGCATCAATGAAGCTGCTGCAGCCTTGAAAACACAACCGGAAGAATTGACGCAGCGTATCGGACAGGTGCAGGATCATGTCAAGTCCCTTGAGAAAGAGCTGGCAACATTGAAATCTAAAATGGCATCCAGTCAGGGTGACGATCTGCTCAACAAAGCAGTCGATGTTAAGGGTATCAAGGTTCTGGCGGCGACGCTGGATGGCGCAGATGTCACAGCTTTGCGTGAGACCATGGACAAACTGAAAGATAAATTGAAAACTGCGGCGATTGTATTGGCTGCTGTGAACGACGGAAAGGTCAGTCTGATCGCTGGTGTGACAGCAGATAGCACATCTAAATTGAAAGCCGGTGATTTGGTTAACTTTGTGGCGCAGCAAGTCGGCGGCAAGGGCGGCGGTCGTCCGGATATGGCGCAAGCCGGTGGGACTGATCCTTCAGGTTTACCAAATGCACTCGCGGGCGTGGCAGACTGGATCAGTACTAAATTAGCCTGATCACAGTTTCTGAGTAAAAGCCTGACAAAAAACCGGCATGCGTGCCGGTTTTTTTATTCTCGGCGATTTGAATTTAAAAAATTTTCTGATCAGGAACAACGGTTCAGAAACAGCTCTGCCTGAGAATTTTCAAAAAATGCGCAGGATTTCACCTATGATGAAATAATAAAACAGAAGACAGTTCCCTTTGGTATGGATCGGTGCCGTTATAACTCTCAATGTTAGTTTGCCTTGTTTCTGTTGATATAAATTTTGAAATACAGAATGGATTCGGAAAGCGATTTGCGATATTTTGGTGCAGATTTTGCGTTAAAAAACAGGACAAATGTTGTTAGTCTGCTGCATCGCACCATGTCAATGAAAATTCCGGTAGAATTGGTGCGTCAAATGTTTTGCAAATGACCTATATCGTTTGCTGCTACAGGAAAAATCATGCAATTCAACAAAGAACTTGACGCTCGTGGACTCAGTTGTCCTTTGCCTATTTTGAAGACGAAAAAGGCACTTGCTGAAATGATTACCGGTGAGGTCTTGCACGTGCTTGCAACTGATCCCGGGTCCGTTCGTGACTTCAAAGCATTTTCAAAACAAACAGGAAATGAATTGCTGTCGCATCAGGAAAGTAGTAATGAATTCGAGTATTTTATTAAGCGCAAATAAATCTCAGATTTCACAAAAAAGCCCGCAATAATTTGCGGGCTTTTTTATTATGAGGATAATTGTCAGTAGCGTTGAAAGATGTTGATCATTCTGATGCTGACGTATGGAGACTGCGAAACGAAAGCTGATCTGTCGCTCAAAATCCCGGACCATTGAGAGCTTGCACACCTGTAAAATATGCTGATTAGATACTCTGCTCTAGACGCAATCCAAACAAAAAAGGAACGATCGTGCTAAATTGTGCGAAATCTTATCATTTCGATTTATAATGAACCCGGTTTACTTTACGTATACGTCAATTTACTTAACCAGACAGGTCCTGTAGTTGTTCGTGAAGCAAGGGGCTTTACGACCTGGTTAAACTGGTTGATCAGCATGGCCCGGTATTAATTAGTAATAAATAAATCCAATAGAAGTAAGTTCATCTGTATTCCCAATTAGCTCACAAAAAGGCAGAACTATGAAAGTCCTGGTACCAGTCAAACGAGTAGTCGATTACAACGTCAAAGTACGTGTCAAGTCAGATGGCACAGGTGTTGATATCGCCAATGTCAAAATGTCGATGAATCCTTTCGATGAAATCGCCGTCGAAGAAGCAACCCGCCTGAAAGAAGCCGGTGTTGTGACTGAGATTGTTGCTGTTTCGTGCGGTGTTACTCAATGCCAGGAAACCTTGCGTACTGCAATGGCGATTGGCGCAGACCGCGGCATTCTGGTTGAGACTGATGCTGATTTACAGCCGCTGGCTGTAGCAAAATTGCTCAAAGCGCTGGCCGATAAAGAGCAACCACAACTGATTATTCTCGGTAAGCAAGCTATTGATGACGATTGCAATCAGACCGGTCAGATGCTGGCGGCTTTATTGGGCTGGCCACAAGCTACTTTCGCGTCGAAAGTGACCGTCGCTGACGGTAAAGCAACTGTGACCCGTGAAGTAGACGGTGGTCTGGAAACTGTTGCCCTGACTCTGCCTGCAATCGTGACAACGGATTTGCGTCTGAATGAGCCACGCTATGTGACTCTGCCTAACATCATGAAAGCGAAGAAAAAGCCGCTCGATAATGTCAAGCCTGCAGATCTGGGTGTAGATGTCGCTTCCCGCGTCAAAACACTGAAAGTGGCTGAGCCGGCAAAACGCAGCGCAGGTATTGTTGTTCCTGACGTGGCAACTTTGGTTTCCAAACTGAAAAACGAAGCAAAAGTGATTGGCTGATTTGCTGATTGCAGCCGATTCAATTACGGATTGCTTCACCACACCTTATTTACAAATTTTTTCATCAGATAGCATGCTGGTGATTTATTAAGTGGAAAACATCATGACTACACTCGTCATCGCTGAACACGACAACGCTGGCCTCAAGGGCAGCACTTTGAATACCGTTACTGCCGCGATTCAATGCGGCGGTGATGTTCACGTACTGGTTGCAGGTTCCAATGCCGGTGCCGCAGCCGCAGCCGCAGCACAGATCGCTGGCGTCAGCAAAGTATTGCATGCCGACGCAGCACATTTTGCTGATGGTCTGGCAGAGAATGTTGCTGAGCAGGTATTGGCTGTTGCTGCTGGTTACAGCCATATTCTGGCTCCGGCAACAGCTTACGGTAAAAACATTCTGCCACGCGTCGCCGCTAAACTGGACGTTTCTCAGATTTCTGAAATTACAAAAGTCGATGCTCCTGACACGTTTGAACGTCCGATTTATGCGGGTAATGCGATTGCAACCGTGCAATCGACCGATACAGTTAAAGTAATCACCGTTCGTACCACAGGATTTGACGCTGCGACAACAGGTGGCTCTGCTGCTGTCGAGACCATTGCTGCAGTTGCTGACTCTGGTAAATCGGTTTTTGTCTCGCGTGAAGTTGCCAAGTCTGACCGTCCTGAACTGACTGCTGCAAAAATCATCGTTTCCGGTGGTCGCGGTATGGGTTCTGCGGATGCCTTTAAAGTACTGGAGCCATTGGCAGACAAATTGGGCGCAGCAATGGGCGCATCCCGTGCTGCGGTTGACGCGGGCTTCGTTCCTAACGATTGGCAGGTTGGTCAGACCGGTAAGATCGTTGCACCTCAACTGTACATCGCCGTTGGTATTTCCGGTGCGATCCAGCATCTGGCTGGTATGAAGGATTCGAAAACGATTGTAGCGATCAACAAAGATCCAGAAGCACCGATTTTCTCCGTTGCTGATTACGGTATCGTTGGTGATCTGTTTGAAATCGTACCTCAGCTCGTTGCTGAACTGGGCTGATTTTAATGAATTCGTGGGCCGTTAATTTGATAACCGGCCCAGACTGGACAGAATGAGTGGTTTGTCGCGCCATTGACAGCAGTGTTTTTGTTGTTGTGACACATTGCTGATTCTGTCCTTTTTTCTTTTCTATTTTTAGGAAATGCTATGACTTATGTCGCACCTGTGAAAGACATGCTGTTCGCGATGAATGAACTTGCGGGCTTGTCAGACGTGAATGCTTTACCCGGCTGTGAAGATGCCACGCCTGAAACTGTAGAGGCGGTACTGGAAGAAAATGCAAAATTTGCGGGTGAGGTTGTTGCACCTTTGAATTGGGAAGGCGATAAAGCGCCAAGTTACTGGCAGGATGGACAAGTCTTTACGACTAAAGGCTTCAAAGAAGCATTCAAAATGTTTGCTGAAGCCGGCTGGCAGGGTGTGCAACATCCACAGGAGTTCGGCGGACAGGGCTTGCCTAAGCTGGTCGCGACACCATGCATAGAAATGCTCAATTCAGCCAGTATTTCATTCGCACTTTGCCCATTGCTGACCGACGGCGCAATCGAAGCATTGCTGACAGCAGGTAGTGATGAGCAAAAAGGAATATATCTGGAAAATCTGATTTCAGGTAAATGGACAGGCACGATGAATCTGACTGAGCCACAGGCTGGCTCGGATCTGGCGATGGTACGTACACGGGCCGTTCCGCAAGGCGATGGCACTTACAAGATTTTCGGTACCAAGATTTTCATTACTTATGGTGAACACGATATGGCCGAAAATATCGTTCACCTAGTTTTGGCCCGTACACCAGATGCACCGGAAGGCGTGAAGGGTATTTCCCTGTTTATCGTACCGAAATTCCTGGTCAACGCCGATGGTAGTCTGGGGGCTCGTAATGACGCGCACTGTGTTTCGATTGAGCATAAGCTGGGTATTAAGGCTAGCCCGACGGCAGTGTTGCAATTCGGCGACAACGGTGGTGCGATCGGTACACTGGTAGGCGAGGAAAACCGTGGCCTGGAATACATGTTCATCATGATGAATGCGGCACGTTTCGGCGTCGGTATGCAAGGGATAGGTGTCGCTGAGCGCGCATATCAAAAAGCGGTACAGTACGCCAAAGACCGTATTCAGTCCCGTGATCTCGCAGGCTCTGCAGGTCCGGTAGCAATCATTAATCATCCTGACGTACGCCGTATGCTGATGTCCATGCGTGCTCAGACAGAGGCAGCCCGGGCGTTGGCTTATGTTGCTGCCGGACTGAGCGATATTGCGCACCATCATGCTGATCCGGCAACACGTAAAGCGAATCAGGCTGTGTATGAATATCTGGTTCCTATCGTCAAAGGCTGGTCGACCGAGATGTCACTGGATGTGACTTCAACTGGTGTGCAGGTACATGGTGGTATGGGCTTCATCGAAGAAACCGGAGCAGCACAGCATTACCGCGATGCCAAAATCCTGACAATTTACGAAGGCACGACAGCAATCCAGGCGAATGATCTGGTTGGACGTAAGACTGCACGTGATGGAGGTGCTACGGCAAAAGCCTTGATTGCGCAAATCCGTGAAACGGAAACAGCACTGGCGGCAACGAATCAACCTGATTTACTGGCTATTCAGAAGCAACTGGCGGCAGGTTCTGCTGCGCTTGAGGACGTGGTTGCCTATGTTGTTGCGAATTTCAAGCAGGATATCAAAGGCGTCTTTGCAGGTAGTGTGCCGTATCTGAAGCTGGCTGGCATTGTACTGGGGGGCTGGCAGATGGCCCGTGCGGCATTGATCGCCCAGCAGAAGCTCCAATCGACGGCAGGCGATACCGCTTTTTATCAGGCGAAAATTAAAACGGCAAGATTCTTTGCTGACCATATTCTGTCCGCTGCTCAAGGATTGCGTTCCGCTATCGTTGACGGTAGTGCAGGGGTGCTTGCCTTACATGAAGATCAGTTTTAATTTCGACTGAAGTAAAATGTAAAATAAAAAAGGGACTCATTTCTGAGTCCCTTTTTTTATTGCTGATCCGGCTTAGCCGTAGGCGCCACCGGTATATAGCAGATCAAATGCGCGGGCAATGACACCGATCAGTGTGATGGCGCCGATTCCTGCGGTCAGGACGAGTATCAATGCCAGTGGCCATGATGATGCGCTTGTTTTGACTGAGTCCGGGTTATGTCTGGCGTCCCATTTTTCGTCGGGTGTCAGTCCCGTTACCAGTGCTTCAATTAAGGCAATTAAGAATGATAAAATAAGCAAGCTATAGGTCAGCAGAGCCTGAGAGCCAAAGTAAAAATGGCTGATCAGGATGGAGATTGGTAAGCTGGCAAGATGAACCCATCCCCAGTAGTCATATTTGCCATACAGATAAAATCTGTGCGCCCCGACGCAGCCTGCCATTGCCGCCAGTAAGGTTGTGATGGTTTTGTTTTTGTGTGTGGCTATCATCAGGTTTTCTTACAATTTGTCAGAGGGATAATTGTAGCTGACGCTGTGGCTGGTATCCAAATCAACACGTTTATGGCACATATCTTTGATAGTCCTTGCTTGTTTTGTTTTGGACGGGCTATAATCTACAGCTTTTTCCGCGTTTAGAACAATTTTTTTGGAAATATTATGGTCGTTATTCGTTTAGCTCGTGGTGGCGCAAAAAAGCGTCCTTTTTACAACATCGTTGCAACTGATTCCCGTAATCGTCGCGATGGCCGCTTTATCGAGCGCATCGGTTTTTACAATCCAGTAGCAACTGGCAACGCAGAAACAGTACGCGTTGCTGCTGATCGTCTGGCTTACTGGCAAGGCGTTGGCGCACAATTGTCGCCAGCAGTTGCTCGTCTGGTAGCTCAGTCTGGCAAAGCGGCAGCTTAATAGTTAGTTTGCTCTCAATGCCAGTTGAAGTTCATGTTCCTGAAGATTTGGTCCTGGTGGGCTATATCTCGGGAGCATTTGGTATTCATGGATGGGTAAAGATTCGTCCTTACTCGCCAGACGCTGATGCAATGTTGTCTGCCAAAACCTGGTGGATTGATAAGCCGGATCTGCACGATGTTAATCGACTTGAAGCAAAAATTCACGGCGAAGACCTGGTGGCAAGATTGGTTGGTGTTCCGGATCGGAACGCTGCCGAAGCACTGAAAGGCGCGACTATCAAAATATCACGTAAGCACTTCCCGGCTTTGGCTGAGGGAGAGTTTTACTGGCATGATCTGATCGGTTTGGTAGTAGAGAATTTGCAGGGTGAATACCTCGGCGTGGTTCGTGATCTGATGGATAATGGTGCTCATCCTATTCTGCGAGTCGCTGCTGCCGATGTTCCTGAATCTGAATTGCAAAAGCATGAAAAATTGATTCCTTTTGTCGATCATTTCGTCAAAGAGGTTGATCAGGCAGCTGGCAAAATTCAGGTTGACTGGGGTACAGATTATTAACCCGATGCAATCAGAAGGCATGTGTATGCAGTTTGATGTCATCACTCTGTTCCCGGAAATGTTTGGCGCTATTACGCAATCAGGTGTGACGCGACGTGCGTTTGAGCAGCGTAAATGTGAGTTGAAGCTGTGGAGTCCGCGTGATTTCACAACGGACCGTCACCGCACGGTGGACGATCGTCCATACGGAGGTGGCCCTGGGATGGTGATGCTTGCCAAACCGTTGCAGTCGGCAATTGATGCAGCTAAAGCGCGTCAGGCAGAACTGACGAAACCGGCTCCTAAGGTTATTTATCTGTCGCCGCAGGGACAGCGTCTGACGCATAAACGCGTGATGCAGATATCTGAGTTATCTGGACTGATCTTGCTGTGCGGTCGTTATGAGGCTGTTGATCAGCGTTTGCTCGATACGTATGTTGATGAAGAGATCAGCCTCGGTGATTTTGTATTGTCCGGTGGTGAATTACCAGCCATGGCGTTAATGGATGCCGTTATCCGCCAGATTCCCGGCGTTTTGCACGATGATGACTCGGCCGTGCAGGATAGTTTTGTAAATGGCTTGCTGGATTGTCCGCATTACACCAGACCCGAGATATTTGAACAGCAAGCGGTACCGGCTGTTCTGATGAGCGGAAATCATGCTGAAATTGAAAAATGGCGGCGTCAGCGTGCACTGGAAGCAAGTGCAAAGAAACGCCCCGATTTGATTCTGGCGGCTCGGGAAGCTGGTTTGCTCAGCCGTGCGGATGAGAAGTTTTTGAGTAGTTTGTAAGTTTCTCTGCTGATGCAGGGATATAAAAGAGCGTTCCTATCTGGTTCGCATGTTAAACCCCATCCTCTACCGGGCAGAAGTCAGACTCCGTCTGCAGCGTCGGCAAGATGGTTATCGGAGTATAAAAATGGATCTGATCCAAAAATTAGAGCAAGAAGAAATTGCTCGTCTCGGTAAAAGTATTCCTGACTTTGCGCCAGGCGATACTGTTGTTGTCAGCGTTAACGTTGTTGAAGGTACACGTAAACGTACACAGGCTTACGAGGGTGTTGTTATTTCCCGCCGTAACCGTGGTTTAAATTCCAACTTCATCGTTCGTAAAATTTCTTCCGGTGAAGGCGTTGAGCGTACATTCCAGTTGTACTCTCCACTGATCGCTTCTATTGAAGTGAAACGTCGCGGTGATGTACGTCGTGCTAAGTTGTACTACCTGCGTGAACGTTCAGGCAAATCTGCTCGTATTAAAGAGAAATTGCCAGCACGTAAAGTCGCAGCTGCAAAAGCAGAGTAATATCTGTTTATGCCGTAAAAAAAAGGGATGCCTTCGGCGTCCCTTTTTTTATGTGCCGCTGAAAATAAAAGCTAAGAAAATAAGAGTTGATTGTCGTGACTAAATTGATTTTGACACCCGAGCACTTACCGATTCATTCGATCGCAGACGAGGATGAGGTTGAAGCAGAAAGGCTGACGCCGGAATGGTTAAGGCAGCGTTTTTCCAGTCCGCCGATATGGACGCCGGAATCCAGTAATGAAGAGCTGATGGCGGGCGAGCGGGTGTTTCGTCCGGCATCGGTATTGATTCCTATCGTGACGCGTGAAAATGGGCTTACCCTGCTGCTGACTGAACGCGCTGCACATTTACAGCATCATGCGGGGCAGATCAGTTTTCCAGGTGGTCGTTTTGAATTGGCGGATGGAAGCGCGACTGAAACTGCTTTACGTGAAACCGAAGAAGAGGTTGGCTTACCTCGTTCTCATATCGATATTCTGGGGGCTTTACCTGACTACAAAACCGGAACGGGTTATCAGGTCAGCCCGATTGTTTCTTTAGTCAAGCCGCCTTTCGAAACGATCACTGATCCCGGTGAAGTGGCTTCTGTATTCGAGGTACCGCTGGCATTTCTGATGAATGCACGTCACCACCAGCGACGTATATTTCAAATGCCGGATGGAAGCGGGAGCAGAATGTTTTATGCAATGCCATATCAGGACAGATTTATCTGGGGCGCGACTGCTGGCATGTTGCGTAATCTGTTTCATTTTCTGCGAGCATGACAAGAACACGTTTCTCCGGGAACAAAGCTTCATAATCTGGGGAATTCGGTTTACACTTGCCGCACCGGTAAATTCTTCTAAGACAGTCGTCTGACTGCGAATCTAGCTCAGCCTATCATGACATTTATTTCTATTTTGTTTGCCCTCCTTTTTGAGCAACTCAAACCCTTGCGTGCAGATAATCCTATCTATGCACAGATACAGGTGCTGGCAAATAAAATTGAAGCCTCCTTCAATGCTGGTAAGGTTGCCCATGGCCGATTGGGCTGGTGGATTGTGGTCGGCTCGCTGACAATTCCAACCGCATTGATCTACTGGCTTTGTCTGCGTCTGAGCCCGTTCGCCGCATTTGCATGGAATGTCGTGATCGTTTATCTGACGCTGGGTTTTCGTCGTTACAGCCATTACTTCACTTCGATACAACTAGCTCTGAGTGCAGGTGATGAGGACGCCGCCAGACGTCATCTGTCCGACTGGATCCACCGCGATACCAGTGACCTTGATGTGTCAGAAATATCCCGTCTCGCGGTTGAACGCTCGCTGATTGCTACTCACAGAAATGTATTCGGCGTGTTTTTCTGGTTTCTGATGCCGGTCGGGCCAGCTTGTGCTGTGATGTACAGGGTAGCCGAATATCTTGCACATGCATGGACAGAGCCTGAGCATATGAAAAATGAAGAGTTTGGTGTTTATGCTGCAAAAGTATTCTATTGGATCGATTGGGTTCCTGCGCGTCTGACTGGCGTCGCATTTGCCATCGTCGGTAATTTCGAAGACGCAGTGTATTCGTGGCGTAATTATGCTGATCGCTGGTCTGATGAAGCTGTCGGTATTATTTTGTCTGCCGGTGGCGGGGCGCTTGGTTTGCGTTTAGGCGAGCCTGAAGAAAAAGCCATGGTGTTGCAAGCGGATGCAACCGCAGTGGACGTTGACAGCCTTGAGCTCGAAAGCCAGCCTGGAAGCGAAGCAACGCCACGCGCGCTGCAAAGCGTTGTTGGCCTCGTCTGGCGTGCACTGTTATTGTGGATGCTGATGCTGGCATTACTGTCGTTTTCAGTCTGGGTCTGATCCGTATGATGGCGACATCTTTTAGCATCAGATGCAGCAAATAACGATATCTGATCTTTGTTTGCGTGCTTTTGAAAAAAAAGATGCGGCGGCATTTGCAGCGATGGTGCGCGACACAGCGATGAGTGCTGATCAGTCGATGTACTGGTGCCATCCTGACTATACCGAGGCGCAGGCGCTGGAATGGTTCGCGGTCTGTGCACAAGAACGTGCATTCCAAACCGCGTATGAATTCGGTATTTTCAATAAAGAGTCTGGCGAGCTATCAGGTGCGGCAGGTATCAACATGATAGACCGCATCTGCCGGCGTTGTAACCTGAGCTACTGGGTCTCTCCACGCTGGCAAGGGCAGGGCATTGCAACGACGGTAGCGTCGGCGCTGACACAATATGCTTTCTCAGAGTTGCAACTGTTCAGAGTTGAGCTGGTGATGGCGATGACTAACCTGGCCAGCCGCCGCGTTGCAGATAAAGCCGGGGCGCAATTTGAGGGGCTGGCGCGTCATCGTCTGTATCTGAACGGGAGTAGTGTCGATGCAGCTGTCTATTCCCTGATTCCCGGTGAGGTACGCATCGCCTCTTGCCTTACGTACACCTAGCCGTATTTTCTGCTTTTTTCAAGTTGCCCTTTTATGAGCGTTCCTCGCAATAACACGATTGATATCGCCAGAGGGGCAGGGATTATTCTGGTTGTGTTGGGGCATAACTGGATCATTACGCACAATCACGGCGAGTTGTACCGGATTATTTTCTCGTTTCACATGCCCTTGTTTTTCTTTTTATCGGGCGTCGTTTTTAAAAGTAACAGCAGTTTCGGATCTTTTTTTATTTCCCGTGCCGACGCGCTGATCAAGCCATATTTTGTTGTGCTCAGCGTATGGGGACTAGCGCGGATTGCAATCGCTGCTGCGACGTGGCAGCCGTATTTTTCTGGCGTGCTGTATGCGACTGGTAACACCATAGAATGGGTACCCTTGTGGTATCTCCCGCATTTGTTTATCTGTCTGTTGGCGGTGTTTGCAATCTGTAAATTGCTGAAACAACTGCCGCAACAACAGCGATTCATCGCGACATGTCTGCTGGCGATATTGCTTTTGAGTCTGGGAAATTTCTGCCTGATGTGGGCGCAGAATTTACAAAGCCTGGACTGGCAAGACGTTAATTTCCTCTTCAATGATCACCAGTCAGGCTTCCCCGGTTTGCCCTGGAGCCTTGATTTGCTTGGAATCAGCAGTGCTTTCATTCTATTGGGCGTTGCTTGTCAGTCTGCTGTTGCCAAATTTCATTTTCAACAATACTGGTTTGCACTTGTTCTGGGTATTTTCGTCAGTTTGCACTGGTTTTTTGACGAAACCATGGATTTACATTTGCGGCATTACGGTCATTTCTGGATCTCGACAGCCCAGGCTTTATCGGGAATTTATCTGCTACTGTCGTTGGCGTTTGTTTTACAGAAATGGCCTGATATTGCGCGCATACTTGCGTATATCGGCCAGGGCAGTTTATTTATCCTGATTTTCCATTCGTGGACAGAGTGGAAAATTTTTTCTCTGATGGCAAAAGTCAGTGCTTCGGATGATCTGAATGCGATACCGGCTTTGCTTGGTGGTGTGCTGCTTCCGCTGGGATTGCTGGCGCTGGTCAAACGGCGACCTTTGTTTTCTGCATTATTGCTGCCTCGCCAGCGCTGATATAACTGGGATAACAAACCGAAAAAGCTGTGGAATTCTGATCTTTTTTGCAATAAATAAACTGATGCCGATGAAGCAATTTTTTTCAGGCAAGGTGACTGACGGTATCTGTTTGTAAAGTTTACTTGGGTAAAAATACACTATATTGAGAGCTGGCATCGTGATGGACCGATTGTTTGGATATTTATCTGACGCTCAGGTTTCGATCCAACTCTTCTATAAGATATAATACTCATGTATTTTGAAAGCTCGGTGTCACATAATGACATTGTTGCTTTTTTATTTTGCTTCATAGCGAGCCGAGCACATGGCCGATTCAAAAAAAACTCATCCTAAGCCAGTACGCGAGTTTTTCATCCAGGGTATCACCAGCGATGGAAAGCAGTTTCGCCCCAGCGATTGGGCGGAGCGTCTTTGCGGCGCCATGTCCTGTTTCAACCCGGACGGTGGTCGGCACTCGCATCTGCAATATTCTCCTTATGTCCGCCCGATATTGCTAAATGGTATACGTTCTGTCGTTGTGAACGAAGCAATCCGGGATATTGAGCCATTGGCCTATCATTTCGTGGTGAATTTCGCAAAAGACAATGATTTGCAAATCATTGATGCGTGTTTGTTGCCCGATGAACCGCCAGCCAGCAAATAAAACCTCAACCGCACTTTGTTCTGACGACGTGGCGTCGTCTTTCTGTACCCCGGCCATTTTGATGGCAGTCGCGTGACTGTCGCTGCAATATTTGTGGTCTTCTTGCCCCCCACATTTTCTCACCGTCACCAGGCATTTCCCCTCATTTCAAGCGGATTCTGATGCGCTTATTTTCCTGATAAGGACAGAATCACCTGCTCGCGTAGCCAGCGGTTAGCGGGATCATGTTCGACATTCTGATGCCAGTACAGATAGACATCCCACGATGGCATGCTGACCGGCAATGGCAGAATCTGATTGCCAAATTGCTGATTCGCAATACGTGCGTAGCCTTCCGGCATCGTCAGCAATAAATCGGTCTGACTGACAACCCGGCAAGCTGCAAAATAATGCTGACAGCGCAGCCGTATTCTTCTCTGCAAACCGAGGCGGCTGAGTTCGAAATCTTCCAGCCCCATACCTTTGCGACGCGAGCTGGCGAGGATATGTTCAGCCTGCAAATACATGTCCAGATCAAGTTTGCCCTTCACCAGCGGATGATCACGGCGCGCCAGCACGACAGTGGTATCGCGTGAAATTTGCTGGCGCCGGATTTCATTCGGCAACGGCAGCAGCATATCGATTGCCAGATCTAATGTTCCCGCTGCCAGCTCACTGACCAGCTCACGCCGCTCAACCTGAATGGCTGCCAGATTGATCTCCGGAGCCTGCTGCGTAATCCGTTCCAGTAGCGGCGGCAACACCGTCGATTCAAGCACATCGCGCAATGCCAGATTGAACAGCTTGACGGCTTGCGCCGGATCGAAATTGCCATTGTCGGTCAGCGTCAGTTCTAAGCCGCGCAGGGCCTGCCGCACCGGTTCGATGATGCTGCGCGCCAGCGGTGTCGAGACCATGGTTTGTCCTTGCCGGACAAACAACGGGTCATCAAACATCTGCCGCAGACGGTTCAGCGCGTGGCTGATCGCGGGCTGGGTCAGATGTAGTTGCTGGGCGGCGCGGGTCACGCTGCCTTCGCTGTAAATGGCTTCAAAGACGGTGAACAGATTCAGGTCAACTCTGGATATATGCATGATATTAATAGTATTTGATAATAACTATTCATTTGATCAATTATATCCGTCGTTTTACACTCAGTCTTCAGTGAGTTGCAGAACGAGGAAACAATGGCACAGATTTACCTGGTACGTCACGGGCAGGCATCATTTGGCAGTCAGAATTACGATCAGCTTTCTGATCTGGGGCAGCAACAGGCGCAGCATCTGGGGCGCTGGTGGGCACAACGTGAGCTGAACATTGGTCGCGTCGTCACCGGCGGCATGCACCGTCATCAGCAAACGGCGCTCGCCTGCATCTCGACGTTGCAAGCGCAAGAGGCGAGCCAGACTGACACCTCCGCATGGCACACCGACGCTGATTTCAATGAGTACAACCACCATGAAGTGCTGGCGCGTCATGTGCCGGAGTTCGATGATCCGGCCGCGGTCAAACATTTTCTGATGCATACGCCGAATGGCAAACAAGCGTTTCAGGATATTTTTTCGCAAGCCGTCGCACGCTGGGTTTCCGGCCAGCACGATGCCGATTACAGCGAAACTTGGCGCGCGTTTCAAACACGCTGTGTGGCGGCATTACAGCGGCAACTTGCACACGATGATGGCGCTAAAAACATTGCGATTTTCACTTCCGGCGGCACGATTTCCGCGATTTGCCAGCATGTGCTGGGCTTTCCCGACCCCCGTTTTGCCGAACTGAACTGGTCGCTGGTCAACAGCGCTGTAACCCGGTTGCATGTACAAACCGCCACGCCGGAGCGGCCGGTGCGTCTGGCGCTCGCGTATCTGAATAATTTTTCTCATCTCGAAGTCTTGAATAACCCGAAAAACATTACCTACGTTTAGGAGTAAAGAATGACAGACATGTTTGATCTGAGTGGCAAAGTCGCACTGGTCACCGGTGCCAGCCGGGGGATTGGTGAATCGATTGCAAAAACGCTGGCCGCACGCGGGGCGCATGTGATTGTGTCCAGTCGCAAAGCAGAAGCCTGCGAAGCGGTGGTGGCGGCGATTGTGGCTGCCGGCGGGACAGCCGAAGCGCGCGCGTGCCATATCGGTGAAATGGCACAGATCGATGCCTTGTTTGCTGACATCACTGCGGCGCATGGTCGACTCGATATTCTGGTGAATAATGCGGCGACCAACCCGCATTTCGGCCACATCACAGAAACCGATGTCGGTGCATTTCAAAAAACAGTGGATGTGAATATTCGCGGTTATTTCTTTATGTGCAGCGCGGGCGCGAAGCTGATGGCAAAAAATGGCGGCGGCAGCATTATCAACGTGGCATCCGTCAACGGTGTTATTCCTGGTGCGATGCAGGGCATTTATTCGATCACCAAAGCAGCAGTGATAGCGATGACCAAATCTTTCGCGCAGGAATGTGCATCGATGGGCGTGCGTGTGAACGCACTGCTGCCGGGCGCGACCGATACTAAATTTGCTTCCGCTTTATTCCACAACCCGGCAATTCTGGAAAAAGCCCTGACCCGGATTCCAATGAAGCGCATTGCCGAACCGGATGAAATGGCAGGAACCGTGTTGTATCTCGCTTCCAACGCGTCAAGCTACACGACAGGTGCCTGCATCAATGTCGATGGCGGTTACTTAGTCAGCTGAAGTCATCAGTTAATCAAATCGGATGCGTCAGGCATCGCAGATTTTTTTTATATCAAAGGATCATCATGGATTTCCAGTACAGCCCTAAAGTCAAAGAATTGCAAGCCCGTCTGATTGCATTTATGGACGAGCACATCTATCCGAATGAAAAAGTATTTTTCGGTGAAATCGCCGCGAATCGTCAGGCGGGTGACGCGTGGATACCGACGAAAATCGTCGAACAGCTCAAAGCCAAAGCCCGTGCTGCTGGCTTGTGGAATCTGTTTCTGCCGGAATCGGATCAGGGCGCAGGCCTGACGAATCTGGAATACGCACCATTGTGTGAAATCATGGGACGCGCGTTGTGGTCGGCCGAAGTGTTCAACTGCTCTGCGCCGGATACCGGCAATATGGAAGTGCTGGCGCGTTACGGCACACCAGCGCAACAGCAGCAATGGCTGACACCGTTATTGAACGGCGAAATCCGTTCCTGCTTTGCGATGACCGAGCCAGCTGTTGCGTCGTCTGATGCGACGAACATTGAATCTTCTATCGTGCGAGATGGTGATGAGTACGTGATCAACGGCCGCAAATGGTGGTCGTCCGGTGCGAATGATCCGCGCTGCAAAGTGTTCATTTTCATGGGCAAAAGCGATCCGCAAAATGAAAACCGGCACAAGCAGCAATCGATGATCATCGTACCGCGCGATACGCCGGGCGTGACGATATTACGCGCCTTGCCGGTGTTCGGTTATGACGACGCCCCGCATGGTCATGGCGAAGTGGTATTTGAAAATGTGCGCGTACCGGCATCGAATATCTTGCTCGGAGAAGGCCGTGGATTTGAAATCGCGCAAGGGCGTCTTGGCCCAGGCCGCATACATCACTGCATGCGCCTGATCGGCCTTGCAGAGCGCGCGCTGGAAGACATGTGCAAACGTTCGCTGAGCCGGGTTGCTTTTGGTAGGCGGGTCGCAGAGCAGGGCGTCACGCTGGAACGGATTGCGAATGCGCGTATCCTGATCGATCAGGCGCGTTTCCTCGTTTTGAATGCCGCGCAAATGATGGATACCGTTGGCAATAAAGCGGCCGCAAAAGAAATCGCGATGATTAAAGTTGCTGCACCGAATATGGCTTGTCAGGTGATCGACTGGGCGATACAGGCGCATGGCGGTGGCGGTGTGTCGGATGATTTCGGTGTGGCGTATGCGTATGCGCAGGCACGTACCTTGCGCCTTGCCGATGGCCCGGACGAAGTACATCGTAACCAGATCGGCAAAATGGAATTGAAAAAATATATGCCGGCGAAGTGACTATATTCCGCTGCTCTGTGTTTTTCTGATCGTAGCAGCAGCGGAAATTTTTCTGGCTTTGTTTTTGATTTACCCTGACTTTTGCGACAGCAGGACTGACCGGTTATCCGGTCTTTTGTCGTTCAAAAGTTCGCTTGCAAAAATCTGACATTAAGTGTTATTCATACTGCTTAGATACGAAATTGAGGGGAGTATATTAAAAAAACGGCTTATTCTCATCATAAATAAAGGGGTTTAAAAAATACTCCCCGGGAGTATTTTTTAATGTCTCTGACGATCTGTTGTGCTTAATTTTCCAAAAAAATCATTATTCAGGAGACAAAAATGAGCGACACACCTTGGATCAATTCTTACCCTGCGGGCGTACACTGGGATGCCGCATTAACACTCAGTAGCGTGCCGCAACTGCTGCATGATGCAGTCGCCCGCTGGCCGGATTTACCGGCACTGGAATTCATGGGCAAAAAAACCAGCTACCGTGAATTGCAGGCACTGGTCGATCAGGCGACCAAAGGATTTCAGCAACTGGGCGTCAAACCCGGCGTGCACGTCGGTTTGTTTTTGCCGAATACACCGCATTATGTGATCAGTTTTTTTGCCATTCTGCAGGCGGGTGGCACGGTTGTGAATTACTCGCCGCTCGACGCTGAAAAAGTGCTGGAACATAAAATCGAAGACAGCCATACCGATATGCTGGTCACGCTGGACATGAGCATGCTGTATCCGCAGATGGCGAACATGCTGACACATACGCGCCTGCAAAAACTCATCATCGGCAATATCGCTGAAATGACACCGTATCCTGATGCGGTGCGCGCTAACCTTGAGAAGGCCGGACAGTTATGCGCGATTCCGCACGATGCGCAACATGTGTTGTTTGCCGATTTGCTGGCGAATGATGGACAGTACACACCGGTGGCTGCGACCGATCCTGTCGAGACGATCGCGGTGTTGCAATACACCGGCGGCACCACTGGGTTGGCAAAAGGCGCGATGCTGACCCATGCGAATCTGACCGCTGCCTGCAGCCAGATCGTAGAAACCACGCAGACCGAGCCACGCTTGTTAGAAGAGGGGAAAGAACGTTTGCTGGCGGTGTTGCCGCTGTTTCATATTTACGCGCTGACCGTCGATATGCTGTTCGGTATCCGCATCGGTGCAGAAATTGTGCTGCATACCCGCTTCGATGTGGAAGCCGTCGTCAAGGATCTGGCCGCAAAAAAAATCACGGTGTTTCCCGGGGTGCCGACGATGTATACCGCCATCATTCATTATCCACAGATCAAAGACTTCGATCTGCGTTCGCTCAAATTCTGCAATTCCGGCGGCGCCCCTTTACCTGCCGAGGTATTGCAGCAGTTCCAGATTATTACAGGCTGCACTTTGCTGGAAGGCTGGGGCATGACTGAGACCTCACCGACCGGCACTTTCACGCCTGTTTCCGGTGTGCGTAAAGCAGGTTCCTGCGGTTTGCCGACACCGGGCATACGCTTTAAATTCGCCAGCATCGATGACCCGCGCACGTTTGTGGCGAGAGGTGAGCGCGGTGAAATCTGCGTTGCCGGAGCGAATGTCATGAAAGGCTACTGGAATAAGCCAGATGCGACCCGCGATGCGTTTACTGCCGATGGCTATTTCCGCACCGGCGACGTCGGCTATATGGATGAAGAAGGTTTCATCTACATCGTGGATCGCACCAAGGATATGATTTTATCGGGTGGCTACAATGTCTATCCGCGCAATATCGAGGAAGCGATTTATCAGCATCCGGCAGTGGCGGAAGTCAGTGTGATCGGTATTCCTGATGAATATCGTGGTCAGGCAGCGAAAGCGTTTATCAAACTCAAAACAGGACAGACGCCGTTTAGTTTCGATGTGTTGAAAGAGTTTTTGAAAGACAAACTCGGCAAACATGAGATGCCGCAGGCAATGGAAATTCGCCCGGAATTACCGAAAACACCGGTCGGCAAATTATCGAAAAAAGAGCTCTACGATGAAGAGGCGAAGAAACGCGTTACCGCATAAAACTGCGATGTAAAGCAACATAAAAAAAGGGAGCGATCGCTCCCTTTTTTATATGCTCTGTCGCTTAGCATTGGTCTTAGATTAAGGATTCGTACACAGACAATGTGTCAGTGCCGTATAGCCTTTGCCATCTTTGTTAATGTCGGCGAGCCAGCTCAGTTCCGATGCCATTTGCAATGCTGCTGCCGGTGGTACGCCGGTCGGTACCAGTGCGACTTTGAATTGCTGTTGCAGTACTTTGGCCGTTTGTGAGCCGAGCAGATCAAAAATACGGTCAACTTTTGACAGTTCGGGCTCGACGTAGGTGACGCGGAAATCGATGCCGAGTTTAGCGCGATTCGCAGCCGATTTTATGGCGTCAGAATAGCTGCCGACGGTATCGACCAGATTACGCTCTTTTGCCTGCGCACCGGTCCAGACACGTCCCTGCGCGACAGCGTCGATTTTCTCTGGTGTGGTTTTACGGGCCGCTGCTGCCTTGCTCGTGAATTCCGCATAAATATGATTGATGCTGCTTTGTACCAGTTCACCGAATTTCGGATTCAGCGGGCGCAGAGGGTTGAAGCCATCGCCGAGCCAGGTGGTCGTGGTACCGCCGGTATGCACGCCGATTTTATCGAGCGCTTTTTCTGCGGTCGGCAGAATCGCAAACACACCGATGGAGCCAGTGACCGTCGCTTCATCGGCGATCACTTCATCGGCCGCCATGGAAATCCAGTAACCGCCGGAGGCAGCAACATTACCCATGGAAACCACGACAGGCTTGCCAGCTTTGCGCGTCAGTTCGAGTTCACGACGGATTAATTCGGAACCGAAAGCGCTGCCGCCAGGCGAATCAACACGCAAGACAATCGCTTTGATGCTGTCATCTTCACGTGCCTTACGGATCAGTTTGGACGTTGACAAACCGCCGATCGCGCCTGCGGTTGCTGTGCCTTCACTGATTTCACCGGATGCCACGACGACGCCGACTGCATCACCGAATAACTGTGGCTTCTGACGCGCAAGATAATCGTCAAAAGCGATCTGACGGAAGGTTTTGCCTTGTTCGTCTCTGGCGCCGTTTTTCAGCATCAGATCACGCAATTCATCGCGGGTTTTCAAACCATCGACAAGCTTCAGATTCAATGCCAGTTTTGCGCTGTCGTCACCTGCCGCTTTCATTTGTTCCGGCAATTCATTGATGCCCTGCATGATGCTGCCGGCAGGCAGTTTGCGTGCTTTTTCTACATTGTCGGTGTAGGTTTTCCACATCGCGTTGTAGAGGAAAGTATCGGCTTCCATTGCGGCTGGCGATGGTTCATTGGCAATGTAAGGCTCTGCAAAGCTTTTGTAGGTGCCGACCTTGAGCAGATTCACGGTCACGCCGACTTTATCAAGCGCATCGCGGTAGTAGTTACGATAGCGGCCAAAGCCCGTTATCATCACGGAACCCATAGGATGCAGATAGATCTGGTTTGCATGTGCTGCCAGAAAATACTGGCGCTGATCGAAACTCGAACCCCAGGCAATCACCGGTTTGCCGGATGCTTTGAAGCGGTCGATGGCAGCGGCCACTTCGCGCAGCATAGGCAAGCCCGCGCTGCCCATATCATCGAGCAGAAGGACGGCGCTGTGGATCTTGTCATCCTTGGCAGCGCTGTCGAGCACGCTCAGTATGTCGCGCAATTGCGTACTCTTTTTCGCATTACCCTGTGCTTCAGCGAGCAAGGCTTCGCGGGCATTGCCGGAATGCTGTTCGACCAGCGCGCCTTTAAAATCGAGAATCAGCGCGGTCTTGTCTTCCAGCTTTTTGATACCACCGGTAAAAAAACCGATCAGCAGTGCGATAAAAAATATCAGCAACAGTAAATTCAGCAGCACCCGGCGGCTGAAATCCAGCGCGCTCCAGAGATAGCGGAAACCCTGACCTATCCAGCGAAATGGCGTAAAACTCATAGTAATCCTTTGGCGGCGTAGTGATTATTCCGGCCAGACAGTTTGTAAGATCTGCGCCAGATGTGCTCCTGCACGTACTAAGGCATCTTCTTTCATGCTGACCATGGTTTTTTCATATTCCAGCGGCAGCGCGATCGACCAGCTATTACCGCGCTGATTTGGTGTGCTTTTACTGAACTGTGTGCCCGCAAATAATTTTTTCGCATCGCTGACCGCATCGTCTGCCCACAAAGCTGGCAATTGTTCCAGCGGTGCTTTTTTGACAGCCAGATTGCGGGCTTTTTTAGTCAGTGCTTCATTCATGCGGCCGCGTTTAAACTGCGGTGGCAAATCATCCCATAAAGAATGAAGGTTGCCGCAAGGGCATTGTAAGGCATTGCCGCCGACGGTATTGCTGCCGCGGTCGTATTCGCCTTCATCCGGATTGACGATCTTCCCTTCCGCATTCAGGAATACTGAGCCTACATGCAGCGGCTGATGAATATCGCCGACGTAGTGCGTCAGCAAGGCCAGTGCCTCTTGTTTGTCTTTGAATGCAAACGGTTTAGGCTGCGGTTTTCCCTGCAAAACCAGCGCAGCGGCACGGATCGCATTCACCACATCATGATCGCTGGTGCCGACATAGCCGGTCTTGTAATGATCGTGCTGCAGGGCGACGTCAGCATAGTGATATTGCTTATGGCAGTTTTCTTCATCAAACGCCGGATTGCAATTCGTATTGTTGCGACGGACATAATCTGCCATTGCCGCGATACCGGCCGGATTTTCAAATGGTGCACATTCCGGATAGCGCCCGGCGGATGTGTACGCATAATCCTTTTCAGGTGAAATGCCTTTAACGCAGTCGCCCCAGACCGCCATTTTTTCCAGCGTGTTGTCACCCAGCAGGGCTTTGACCTGGGCTCCAGCCTTGGTGCCGGACAGTAATTGATCTGCAATCGCTCCGACTGTCTGGTGACCGTCAGCGCCCCAGGCAAAACTGAGTTGCGGCAGGCTGGCCGCACAGAGCATCAGGGCGGAAATGAATATCTTTTTCATAGAAGTTCAGATAAAGGTTGAGAAAATAGCATGAATAGTAGTACACAAAGATGACGAGGATATAGCAAACGGAGAAAATTTTATTCAGATCTGAGTCCTTTGCAGAGCAGATACCGTACATCGTTTTGTCCTCTGCATGCGGCCGTTACCGGAGCCGTGGGTGATGCCGTCTTGCGAGGTGGTAGCGCCGTCCTTCGCTGCGGCGTCAGGTGTACATTCGACTTCACCCGCAATACCAGTTAAACTTGCGCGTTTTTCTTCCATTTTTGCGGCATCTGCAATGAATACCAATCACGAATCCACAGACGACACTTCAGAATCGGCATCAGCGACGGATGTCAGGCCAGGCAATGCTGTGTCAAAAGATCTGATCAGCCGCGAAGTTAAGCGTCGTCGCACTTTCGGCATTATTTCCCATCCGGATGCGGGTAAAACGACGCTGACAGAAAAACTGCTGATGTTTTCCGGCGCGATTCAGTTGGCCGGTACGGTCAAGGCGCGTAAGAGCGGTCGCCATGCGACTTCGGACTGGATGGAAATCGAAAAGCAACGTGGTATTTCGGTTGCTTCGTCCGTCATGCAGTTTGAATACCGCGATCACGTCGTGAATCTGCTCGATACGCCAGGTCACCAGGATTTTTCTGAAGATACCTATCGCGTGTTGACGGCAGTCGATTCTGCGCTGATGGTGATTGATGCGGCGAAAGGTGTGGAAGAACAAACGATCAAACTGCTGAACGTTTGCCGTATGCGCAATACGCCGATTATCAGTTTCGTCAACAAGATGGATCGTGAAACCCGCGATCCGCTGGAATTGCTCGATGAGCTGGAATCCGTATTAAAGATTCAATGTTCACCGGTCACCTGGCCTATCGGCATGGGCAAAACCTTCCGCGGTGTGTACCATATTCTGCGCGATGAAATTTTGTTGTTCACGCCGGGTAGCGAGCGTGCCGATCAGGAATTTGAAGTGATCAAAGGCATCGATAATCCACGTCTGGCGGAGATGTTCCCGCTGGAAATCGAACAACTGAAGATGGAAGTGGAACTGGTGCATGGCGCATCGCATCCGTTCAGCTTGGAAGATTTCCTGGCCGGTGTGCAAACACCGGTCTTCTTTGGTTCCGCGATTAATAACTTCGGTGTGCGCGAAATTCTGAATGCCTTGCTGGACTGGGCACCGCCACCACGCGAACGTGATGCCACCGTGCGTTCTGTCGAACCGACAGAGCAGGCGTTTTCTGGTTTTGTATTCAAGATTCAGGCAAATATGGATCCGGCACATCGTGACCGTATTGCATTTTTGCGCGTGTGTTCCGGCCGCTTCGAGCGCGGTATGAAGCTCAAGCATTTGCGCCTGAACCGTGAGATTAAAGTGTCGTCGGTCGTGACCTTCATGGCATCTTCGCGTGAACAGGTCGAAGAGGCGTATGCGGGCGATATTATTGGTTTGCCGAATCACGGCAATATGCAGATCGGTGACAGTTTTTCGGAAGGCGAATTACTGCAATTCACTGGCATTCCATACTTCGCGCCGGATTTTTTCCGCACCGCGCGTATCCTGAATCCGCTGAAAATCAAGCAATTACAAAAAGGCTTACAGCAACTCGGAGAAGAAGGTGCGGTACAGGTATTCAAGCCCGTGGTCAGCAGTGATCTGGTACTTGGTGCGGTCGGCGTACTGCAGTTTGAAGTGGTCGCCAGTCGTCTGAAAAATGAATACGGCGTCGATGCTGTGTTTGAAGGCACCAGCATCAGCAGCGCGCGCTGGATTACCTGCGACGATAAAAAAATGCTGGCAGACTTTGAGCGTTCATCTGCCGGTGCGAATATCGCTTTTGACGCGGCGGGGAACATGGCGTATCTGGCGACTTCCGGTGTGAATCTGAAACTCACGCAGGAGCGCTGGCCCGGCATCACGTTCCACGCGACCCGTGAACACGCGGCGAAGCTGGGATAAACCGGCATAAAACAATATCGATGCCACTCGATTTAGGCTTCTGACTTGTGATGTGGCGGGAATCTGAGCTCTCAGCAGCGTTCTGAGCGCTGCCAATACCAAAAATCCAGATCTGATGCGGTCTGCGAAGGTTTTTTCCTTTGCAGACCGCATTTTTATTGGGACTGTTAACACAAATTAAAACCGCATTTTTATTTGCTACTATTTCACCTGTATACCTTTGAACGGTATACCTGCAGCCGGGCGTGCTGCGGATGACCTACGGTAATTCCGAATTGACTTCCGTTTTTTGATTCATCGTCAGGGAGATTCATCATGGCATTATTCTTTATTGAAGCAATCAGGTTTGATGAAAGTGGTAAGCGTATTGAAAAAGTACGCTGGGGACGAAGTAAAGGCGGACAGGTGATGCCACCGGCAACAGTGGATGACCCGCAGGAGGTCGATGTCGGCGTCGTCTGGGATACCATCGCCAACGGTGATGAAGTGGTGACGAAGCTCCATGGCGATCGTGGTATCGTCCTCGGCGAAAAAGTCACCGGCGTGTTATACGAAGATGGTGTGCGCGGGTTGTGTGGTGATGCAAGTGGCAGCGATGGTATCCGTTTGCAGGATTTACCATCGTTTTAACTACGGCCATGAAGACTTTTTATTCTGAAAAATAAAATTGTCTGGGGTATTTAATATTTTTCTGTTCTTTGCTCTGCAAAAGAGACTGTATCGAATGTCATCTTATGCAGGGCAAAGGCAGTTGTTTACTGGTGACGGCTATCGTTTCAAATTTTTTCGTCTGTCCCATTCAGTCCTTTAGCTGCGACGCCGTAGCCATAAGCATATTCCGCTGAACATAAACAGCAGTGGCATTATCCCTGTAAGACTGATAAAAATTCTTCCCGCGATGCCAAATGCTTCCCCTGTGTGCAAGGGAAAAAACCAGTTCAATACTAAGTTCCCGCTTTGTAGTCGCTTCGGATCTGTGATCTGCAATATGCTGGCATCGCGCATGTCGATAGCGATGCGGGTGGACCCTGCCCCTTTTCTGACTTCGTCGGGTTGGCGCATCCGTACTTCCAGGACGTTTCCGGATTTTGCCGGAAACGCCAGGCGGGTTAATTTCCCGTCGGGGAATTGTTGTTGCGCGACCGATAAAATTTGATGAAGTGGTAATAATCGGGTTTCTGCAGAGATCTGCTCAGTTTTTTTGACTTGTGCCGAGAGTGGCATGATCTGCGCGATCAGCGGCGTTATCCATTGGGGAAAATTAAAGTAGATTCCCGTGATTGCAAGAGTAAGAAATACGGGGGCAAAGTAAAACCCTGCAGCACGGTGTAGGCGGAAATTTAATGCACGCCAACTGACGAATTTACCTGTGGTTAACGCTTGTCGAAGCGTTTGCCAGCGTGCTTTGGGCCACCAGAGCAGAATGCCCGATAAACTCAGCATAACGATGATGATGGCTGCGATCGATAAAATGAGTTTCCCGGTTTCCCCTGCCAGCAAATAATGATGCAAATGAAAAATTGTTGGCATGATTTGCTCACGGCTGAAGCCGCTCTTACCCCAATATCGCTCACCCAGAATGGCGCCGGTATCAGGATTCAGCATGAGTTGACGAGATACTCCTTTTTCTTTGTCAGCGCTTAATTTATACCAGACGACCACCGCATGCTGGTTATCTTCCGGCAATTCGATACGGCTCGGTGCGGACGCTTGTGTTTCCGAAAGTTTTACCAGCAAACGTTGCAGGTCGTCAGGACGTTGTGCGAGCGGTGCTTTCTGAGTGTTTGCCGATACAGTCAGTAAGCCGGGGTTGAGCCACTGATCAATTTCATGCCGCCAACTGAGTATGCTGCCGGTTAGTCCTAACAGCACAAAGAAGAGGCCGGCCGTCAGTGCAAAGCATAAGTGCAAACGCCGGAAAATTTTTTTATACGACATGGCTATGTAAATAAAAAAGCACCGCAAGGTTGCGGTGCGTTTGATTGGGGGAGATTATTTCAACGTGTCTGCTTGTTAAAAACGGTAGCGTGTCGTCATATACAGACCCCGGCTTTCACCCGGCATATTGTAGTCATTCGCACCACTGTGAGCGGCGACAAAATAACGACGATTGAACAGATTACGCAGGCTGACATTGAATTCCAGTTTTCCGGCCTGATAACCGGTTGCCAGGTTAATAACGGTGTAGCCAGGTAAGGTAACGAGATTATCCGGCGACGCATAACGTGCCGATTCTGCACGTCCACCACCGGCAACATACCATGCCGGATTGATTGTATATTTCAGCCACAGGTTGGCGCTATGCTTTGGCGTGAGTGCTGAGGTATTGCCTTTGAACGGTGTGCCGGCACTGGTGAGTTCTGTAGATTCGAGAATCTCACCGCGCATGTAGGCGTAACCGGCGAGTATGTCCCAGCCTTTGGCGATCTCGCCTGTGTACTGCAGTTCTACACCTTTCGTGCCTTGTTTTCCGACAGGCAGAGAAGCATTTTTATTCAGAGGATCCTGTACCTGTACGTTATTCTGGCGCATGTCGAATACGGCGAGCGTCAGACTTGCTTTGGCATCGATGTCGAGCTTTAAGCCTACCTCGTTATTCGTCGTTTTCGTTGGCTCTAGCTTGTCGGTGTTGGTACGTATCGTAAAGGTGTCGGCCAGTGGCTGGAACGAGGTGCTATTGCTGGCGTAAAAGCTTAACGCATCGCTGGCGTGATAGACAAAGCCAAGTCGGGGCGCGAAATTATTATCCTGGCGAGATTGATCCAGATTCTTTGAAGTGCGGTCATCGCGATTCTGGCGCAAACTGTCATAGCGCAGACCCGCCAGAATTTTCCATTGTGGCGTCAGGCTGATCAAATCCTGCACATACGCCGCAGCAAACTCATAGCGGTTCAATGTATTGGTTCCCGGAACAAGTGTCGTCGGCATTGCCGCTAAATTGACTCTGACCGGCTGGAATAAATTGTAGGTCGCGACGTTATTCCGGCTCCAGAGAATTTCTTCTTTGTCTTGTGTCCCTAATTCCACGCCGTACATCAACTGATGGCGCGTGTCACCCCATTGTGTTTTCTGGGATAGCTCGGTTTGCCAGTAAGTGCCGTTCTCATTACGCAAGCGCTTGGATTGGCCTATCGATACCGTCGGTGTCGCGCCGTCTTTGATGTCACCGATACCGGTGTAATTTCGGTCAAGTTTGAAATCATAAGAGCGGATCGCGCTGTGTAACGAGAAGTTCTCATTAATTTTATGGTCGAGGGTAATCGTGCCGCTGACGACATCAGACTGCACATAACCAACATCACTCGCGTTGGCCGCACCATAGAATGTATTGACAGGCACATCCACGGGACGACCGCGGTAGGAAGGCAAACCCTGATCTGCGATGCGTTTATCTTTCAGATAGTCGGCTTGCGCAGTGATGCGTGTTGCCGGATTCACCTGCCAGGTTACAGAAGGCGCAACAGCCTGACGCTTGAGTGAAAACTGATCTCGGAAATTACTACTGTCTTCCAGCGCACCGTTAATGCGGAAACTCAGTTGTTCACCGGCAGCGCCCACATCGAAGCTCGTGCGCTTCTGACCTTGCGAACTCAGACTCAGAGCAACCTCAGATTCCGGATGCGCTTGCGGCTTTTTGGTGATGCGATTGATCAGTCCACCAGCTGAACCTCGGCCATATAAGACCGATGTCGGGCCTTTCAGCACTTCGATGCGTTCAATATTTGATAAGTCGCGGAAGTACATCGCGTCATCGCGGATACCGTCGATGTACTGATCGTAAATAGCGGTAAAGCCGCGAATGGCGACCTGATCGCGCTGACCATCACCAACGCTGAAGCTGAGCCCGACCACATTTTGCAAGGCATCCTGAACCGAGCTGGCATTTTGTTCGCGCATGACGATGTCTGGCACGACGTTAACAATTTGTGGAATATTGCGCAGAGCAATTTTTTGTCTGGTTGCGCTGCTGGCTTCAGTAACATCGTATTGATCCGTTTTTTCGGCTCTAACCTTTACCTGAATTTCCGGCAGTTGATTGTCTGCTTGCACATAGCTTGAAAATAGCCCACCAGCCAGAATGCCGGCAATCGTTTTTAATTGAAAGTTCTTCATATCGGAATTGAGAGAGATCGTCGTTACACAGTTGCTTTTTCTTACATGGCGTTGGCGAATAAACGCGACGTAGCCAGGAATCGACCTGATGGGGTATGCAGCAAGAGCAAGTGCTGAATATATTAACGCAAATGATAATGATTCGCAATAATTATTATGTGTGTGTTGTTTTCTTGATTCAGGCGTGGAATTGTTGGTGGCAGGAAATTCTTAGGTAGGATGGGCGTGATTTTTACGCGTTCGCCAGCGTGTGTATCTCATTTTTTTAATACTTTTTTGTGTATTTTTTCTCTGACTTTTCTCCCGTTTTTTTACTTTCAAACTACTGAACATTCTTGCATATACATCTGGCGCGGGCTGCCGTTTGAGTGAAAGACTGCATCATTGCTTCAGCTGTTCTTTGATATTCGGTGCCAGCGATAAGATAATCAGCGCGATTGCGAGTGGCACGGTGGAGATAAAACCAACGTGTTTAAAGCCGGATGCACCGAGAATGCCGCCGATAAAAAATGCCACAACCAGCCGCAGATGCAGACGCAGCTTCTGCAGATTGGCATTAATTTCCTGCTCAGGATGCAGCTCGTCTTTATTTTTATTCCAGTAAATCAGTTTTCCCATTTCTATACCGATATCGGTCACCAGACCGGTCACATGCGTGGTGCGGATTTCGGCCCGTGAAATTTTGGTGATCAGTGCATTTTGCAAGCCCATCAGATAACACAGCAGCACCGTGGTGAAAGAAACCGTCACGACCGCGTGCTCCTGTAATTCTGTGCCGACCAGACCGAACACCAGCAACAAGACCGATTCCAGCAGCAGCACCGGTGTGTACATGTAACGCATGTGATTGCGTTTTGCATAGTTCACCATCAGCGAGGTGCAGGCGGCGCCCCAGCCAAATGCAATCAGCATAAAGATCGCGGCAAATGCAGGGATAAATTTACCGAGAACCAGATCGTCAGCCGCGCTGGAAATCATGCCTGTCATGTGCGACGTGTACTGACCGACAGCAAGAAAGCCACCGGCATTCACTGCGCCTGCGATACAGGCGAGGGTAATGCCCAGATGCATATTCGAGCGCGGTGTTCTTTTGGGGGATGTCAGTTTGGCGAGGTAATTAATCGGAATGGAGATGGGCATCGCAGACGGCCTTAAATGATGAAAACCTAGTCTTAGTGTAACCGACACCGGGCCGTACTGTGAATGTTCTGGCATGGTGTGTGCATTGCTGGCAGAAAAAGATAATGCCTGTCTTGCGTCTAATGGCAATACCACTTAAATACCTATTGACGACCACTATAAAAAAAATTACATTCTCAGCTTCGTTTTCAGCAAACTACTCTCCCGAAACTGATTAAGAAGGCAGCGCCGTATCCGCCGCATGCCATCCGGCAAGCGCGTTTGCAACATACGAAAGAATAATGAAAAAAACCTCATGGCAGAGACGACGATACAAACCCAGATACGAGCAAAACTGTACTCCGCCGACATCGCACGAATCGCGTATCTGATCGGAGTCGATGGCGGCGGCACTGGCACGCGCGTCGTACTGGCGGACCTTGATGGTAAGCAGCTGGCACGCGGCGCAGCCGGGCCTTCGGCGCTTGCGCATGGTCGCCCGCAGGCCTGGGATGCGATTCTGCAGGCCATTGATGACGCATTTGCGCAGGCGCATCTGACGCTTCCGGCCTTGTCTGAGATTGCAATCGCATGCGGACTGTCCGGCGTGAATAACGCGCAGTGGGCGGCCGAACTAAAGGCGCTCAATCCGGGATTTGCGCTGCTGCTGACAGAAACCGATGCCGGTACAACCCTGATTGGTGCGCATCATGGCGCGCCGGGCGCGGTGATTGCGCTTGGTACCGGTAGTGTGGGTGAAGTCTTGCAAAGCGATGGACAACGGCGTGAAGTCGGCGGCTGGGGCTTTCCTGTCAGTGATGAAGCCAGCGGCGCATGGATAGGAATGCGTGCCGTCAATCATCTGCAGCGCGTGCTTGATGGCAGAGCGGCTGGAAGCCGTTTTGCTGACGCAATTTATGCTCACTGCGGCGGTGACAAAGACGCGGTATTCAGATGGCTGGCGCAGGCAAATCAAACCCGTTATGCCGAAGTCGCACCTATTGTTTTTCGACACGCCGAAGAATCATTGGTCGCGCGCGATATGCTGCTTGATGCCGGGCATGAAGTCGAGGCAATTGCGGACGCGCTTGATCCCACACATTCATTACCGCTGGCGCTGTGCGGCGGGCTGGCTGCTGCGCTGCTACCGTTTCTGCCAGAGGGCTTGCGACAAAGAGTGCGTGCGCCTCTGGGCGATTCTGCCAGCGGTGCCCTGATTTTGCTGCAACAACATTTACGTTCAACCTGAATTATTAAAAAATCGAGGCGACATGCAGTTTTCCCTGCGCGATTTCAAACCGGATAGCGACAATGCCACGCCCTTGTATCTGCAACTGGCGAACAAGCTGGCACAAGGCATACAAAGCGGGCGCTGGCAGCCCGATGAAGCCTTGCCGTCAGAGCGTCTGCTGGCTGAGACGCTGGAAATTTCCCGCGTCACCGCACGCAAGGCTCTGGCCATGTTATGCGAGCGCGGCTTGCTGAGCCGCAGACATGGTTCCGGCACCTACATCACGCCGAAACTGGAACAGCCTTTATCGCGCCTCACCAGCTTCAGCGAAGAATTGCGCCAGCGCGGTTTTGTGCCCGGTTCGCGCTGGATACAGCGTGAAACCGGCATCGCTTCACCAGAGGAAATTTTATCGCTGGGTTTATCACCGAATACTGCGGTTTCGCGTCTGAAACGCCTGCGCACCGCTGACAATGTGGTCATGGCAATCGAAACCACCACCATCCCGGCGGCGTATATGCCGCAGCCGCAACTGGTGACGGACAGTTTATACGGCTACCTCGATGCGCATCATTGCGCACCGACACGCGCCTTGCAGCATATCCGCGCCATCAATGCGACCGCGGAACAGGCACATCTGGCGGATATCAAGCCCGGCGCTGCGATGTTGTTCATCACCCGCATCGGTTATCTGCAAGATGGCACCGCAATCGAACTCACGCATTCGTATTGCCGCAGTGATTATTACGATTTTGTCGCGGAGTTATTCCGATGAGCGAACAGCAATTACACGGCCAGATACTCACGCCGGATGGCTGGGTAAACGGCAGCATCAATTTCAGCGAAAAGATACAGCGTATCCAGAGCGCACCGCTGCGCGAAACAGCGCATTACATCCTGCCTGGTTTCATTGATCTGCATGTGCATGGCGCGGGTGGCAAAGATACGATGGAAGCGGGCAGTGCCGTCGAAACCATCGCTCGTTTGCATGCGCAACACGGCACCACCAGTTTGCTGGCAACCACGATGACTGCGCCGCTGAGCGATATTGAGGCAGCACTGAGTGCAATACAACCGCTGATACAGCAGCGTCCCGCCGGTACCGCACGTGTGCTGGGTGTGCATCTGGAAGGGCCATATATTAATCCGGGCAAACTCGGTGCCCAGCCTGCCTTTGCCGGCATAGGCTCGCTCGCGCAGGTACAGGCGCTTGATGCGATTGCTGCCATTAAACTGATTACGCTGGCACCGGAAATGGACGGCCATCTGGCGCTGGTACGTGAGTTAACGGCGCTGGGCATAAGGGTGCAGCTCGGTCACAGCACCGGCAGTTACGAAGAGGGCGTTGCCGCGCTGGAAAATGGTGCCAGCGGCTTCACGCATTTGTATAACGCGATGTCACGACTCGATCATCGCGCGCCCGGCATGGTCGGTGCGGCGCTCGCGCATGCACAGTTTTCAGAAATTATTCCCGATCTGTTGCATGTGCATCCGGGGGCGATTAAAGCTGCATTAAGAGCGATACCGTATTTGTATTGCGTGACTGATTCAACCGCCGCCACCGGCATGCCTGATGGCGAATATATGCTGGGGCGGCAGCGTGTGCATAAATGCCTGGGCGGCGTGCGTCTGGCCGATGGTTCGCTGGCGGGCAGTGCACTCACGATGGATCAGGCGCTGCGCAACCTGGTCAGCATAGGCCTGACGCTGGATGATGCGGCGCGGCGCGTTTCGACTTACGCTGCCGATTATCTCGGGCTGCCTGAACGCGGTCGCTTAGCGCCGGGCGCATTCGCCGATATCGTCGTCCTTGATCAGGACTTGCAACTGCTTGCCGTTTATATCGAAGGAGAAAAGATTGAATTCGCAAATGCTTAACGAGGCCTGTGCTTCCGCAGAACAGGTTGCCATCCAACTGACGCACGATGGCGACCGCTATGCCAGGCTGGGGTCGCATTTGCGGGCGCAACCGCCATCATCGGTACTGACGATCGCCCGCGGCAGCTCCGATCATGCGAGCAATTACGCGGCATATCTGATCATGGCGCGCCTCGGCCGTATCGTCGCTTCGCTGCCGTTATCGCTGGTGACCTTGAATCATGCACCTTTGCTGGTCAGGGACGCGCTGGCGATTGCGATTTCCCAATCCGGGCAAAGTCCGGACGTAGTTGATCCCGTGTGCTATTTTCGTGAGGCGGGTGCGACCACGGTGGCGCTGGTGAATGATCTCAGCTCACCCTTAGCCGCAGCCGCAGAGTGGACGATGCCTTTGCATGCAGGGCCGGAACGCAGCGTTGCGGCCACTAAAAGTTTTATCACCTCGCTGGTGGCCGCCGCCCGTCTGGTTGCGCACTGGCAGAACGATCCGCTGTTGCTGGCAGCAATCGCACAGCTACCTGCCGCGCTTGATACCGCCAGCAAAACAGACTGGTCGGCGGCATTGGATGTGCTGGTGCCCGCGCAGCGCATGATGGTGGTCGGCCGTGGCATCAGTTTTTCAGTGGCGCTCGAAGCTGCGCTGAAATTCAAGGAAACCTCCGCCATACAGGCGGAAGCGTTCAGCGGTGCAGAAATCAAACATGGCCCGATGGCCTTGATTGATGAAGGTTATCCATTGCTGATATTCGCGACTCGTGGTCCGGCGCAGGAAAGTCTGATCCGGCTCGCAGAAGAAATGCGCGGACGCGGTGCTGATGTCCTGCTCGCCGCGCCGGAGGATGTGCGCGAACGTCAACTGACTTTACCGGTGGCGGCGACGCCGGACCTTGATCCCATCGTCGCGATTCAGGCGTTTTATGTGATGGCAGCGCAACTGGCAGTGGCGCGCGGGCTGGACCCCGATCAGCCGCGTCATTTAAGTAAAGTGACTAAAACCAGTTAAATCAGTGAAATGACCGGATTTTAGGCTTATATATACTCCCCCCAGTATTTTTTAAGCCCCTTATTCTATGCTGACAATAAAGGCATTTTTAACAAAAGCAGGGGGAGTATCCATACTCAGACGCGTCAGCGCTGGTTTGGAACTAGACCGGCAATATGAACAAATTCAGCCTGAATGGTATGAGCGTTGACATTCTCGATGCCGTAAATACCCGTAATAGCAGCCACCAGAGACCTATGACAAATAACAATTCCATCTCGCCAGTTGAACCGCCGCATGCGCTGAACGCTCTGCTAAATATTGATGATGCACGTCGTCTGGCCGGGCAACTGATGATGGTGCGCATTACCGTGACCCGCATGGATGACGATCTGGCGCATTTTTTACGCGCGCATCATATCCGCGCCGTTTGCCTGTTCCGCAACAATATGACGGACGAAGTACAACTCAAAAAACTGACCGCAGATCTGCGCGCTGTGATGGGGCCGGAAGCGCTGATCGCGCTCGATCAGGAAGGTGGTGCAGTCGTGCGGCCAACCTGGATACCGCAACCGCCGTCAGCGATGGCGCTGGGTGCCAGCGACGATGCAGATCTGTGCTATCAGGTCGGTGCGGCAGTCGCACGTAACATTAAGGCGCTGGGCTTCAACTGGAATTTCGCGCCGGTGCTGGATTTGAATAATAACGTTGATAATCCTGTCATCGCTGAACGCTCATTCGGTGCTGATCCGCAGCGTGCCAGCACGCTGGCGCTGGCGTGGATGGATGGCAGCCTGTCGGAAGGCGTGGCTTGCTGCGTTAAACATTTTCCCGGGCATGGCGACACCAATGTCGATTCGCACCGCGCGCTGCCGACAGTGAATAAATCGCTGGCCGAATTGCAGGCAATGGAGTTTGCTCCATTCCAGAATGCTGTCAGCCGCAATGCGCCGGCGATGATGACGGCACACATCGTTTATCCCGCGCTGGATGCGGAAAATCCGGCAACCATGTCGCCGACGATACTGACGCATTTATTGCGTGAGCAGTGGCAGTATCGCGGTGTCGTGATTACCGATGGCATGGATATGCAGGCGATTGCGGGGCGCTACGGCGTCGGCAATGCAGCGGTGAGAGCATTGCTGGCTGGTGCCGATATGGTGATGGCGATCGGCAGCCGCGAGGCGCAAACCGAAACGCTGGCGGCACTCACAGAAGTCATACTCTCTGGACAAATTTCATATCAGACAGTGCAGCAGAAATTGCAGCGCATACGGCAACTGACTGACGCTTATCCTTGCATCGATACTGACTATCTGACTGATGCCGCTGACCGAGCGTTGATGGCGCATGCGTGGCAACGAGGTCTGACCAGTGCTGGTGAGCCGCAGGCGCCGGCAAAAGGCAGCCGGGTAAGGCTGGTGATACGCGCAGACGCGGTCAGTGATGGTGTTTCTGAAGCAGGTATCACGGCAGACAAAGTTGCATCGATGCTGGCAGATTTGTATGACGTTGAGACTGTGACCTTCAGCGATGCTGAACAGTTTGACTGGCAAAGTCTGCCGCTGGATGATCGCTTCGTCATCCTCGCCTCCACTGTACGCAAACGCTATGGTGAACGGGTGCGCCGTTCGTGGAAACCGGATCTGCATCTGGTATTGTGGAATCCGTTTCACATGCTCGATATTCAGGCTCCTGCGCTGATCACTTATGGTTTCGCCGTACCTGCAATCGCGGCAGTACGTGCGTGGCTGGCCGGTGAGGTCGGTGCGCAGGGAAATATTCCTGTCGATATTTCCGGCTATCCGCCTGATAAACATGTATAGATCAGCCAAGAATCAGCTTTGTTAAATATCAACAAAGTCAGTGCGAAAAAATAGTAGTGTATAAACTATTTGGTCTGAATTTTCATCGTGAAATTCACAGGATGCTGACACTGAACTTACGGATTACCGTGGTTTGTTGTACCGGAAACACCGCTTGTGAATGAATGTTATTTTTCCCTGTGGCGATGAGCAAAAGCGTAATCCTATCGGATAGTATGTTGCATTATCTGTTGAATACAATCCGATATTCAGTCCACGACATGATGAAATGATATCTGCATCTGATTTGTCAGGCAGAGCGGAGCGTACAGAGGAGACTAGGGCTTGAAGATGTCGATGGAATTCTTTACACCAATGATGGCGATGATGCGCGCGGCCGCAGGGCGCAGCATTTTTTTTGCCATGTCGTTTTGCGTCGGCGTTGATATGCCCGGTGCCAGAGTGGCACGGGCGATCTGATGATGAAGCTGTCTTTACGCTGGAAGCTGATATTCGTCAGCGTGCTCGTTGAAGTCGTGATGTTGTCCGTTCTTGTTGGCAACAGCCTGCGCTTCAATGAGGAAAATTTATCGCAACTGACTGAGTTGCGGGCGCGTGAAATGTCGCATTTACTCAGTGCTGAAATCGCGCCATTGCTACTGCAAAAAGACTACGCTGCGATCACAGAGTTGTTCCGTACCCAGGAGCATGGGATCGATTATTTTCTGTTGTTCGGCCAGGATCACCAGCTGTTGCTGCATTCAGGTTGGACTGATGCCCTGCCTGTCAGCAGCGACGGCTTACGTTTGCCGCTGGACAGTCATCGGCGCGATATCCGTGTTCCTCTCGTCGCTGGCGGCTCCAATCAAGGTGAACTGGTGTTTGGACTGTCAACCCGGTTTGCGCAGGAAGCCCAAAAAAAGCTGTTTGAAGAGTCGATACTGATTTCGTTTTTTGAAGTCGTCGTTTCGACATTATTCCTTTATTTGCTGGGGCTGTGGCTGACCCGCCATTTGCGACAACTGGAAGCCGCTGCCAATGCGATTTCCGCCGGAGAGTTTGACACCAAAGTGAAGTACACCGGCAAGGATGAGATCGGTGTGGTCGGTCACGCGCTGAATGTGATGAGCGATCAGCTGGCTAGTGAAATTGCTGCACTCCGGCTGAGCGAGCAGCAGCAGCGGGAAACGGCGAATCGTCTGCTGGCAGTGTTTGAGGCCGTGCCTGACTATATGACGCTGAGCCATTTAGAAACTGGCCGTATCCTGTATGCGAATGCAGGATTTGAAAAACTCACAGGCCATAACAAACAGGATGCGATAGGCAAGACTTCGCTCGAGCTGGGTATCTGGTCAGACCCTGAACAGCGCAAAACCTGGACCAGTATGATTCTGGAGCAAGGGATAGTCAGCGATTTTCAGGGGAAAATGCAGACCAAGGATGGACAAGTCAGATCCGGATTATTATCTGCGGCGATAGTCGAAGTTGACGGTGCCAGACATATCGTGGCGATCTGCAAAGATATTACCGATCGTCTGGAGGCTGAAGCTCGGGTAGAAGCCGCCCGTCGGGACCTGCAGGCAGTGCTCGACGCCGCATCGGAAATCTCCATCATCGCGACCAATAAGGAAGGACTGGTCACGATCTTTAATCGCGGAGCTGAAAAAATGCTTGGCTATCGGTCTTACGAAAGTGTTGGTCAGCTGCATGCGACCGATTTTCATGATGCCGATGAGATGGAACAGCGCAGCCGCGAGTTATCTGAGAAATTCGGCCGTGAAATTACGGGTATCGATATTTTTTCAAGCATCGCAATCCAGTCTGGGATGGAGACTCGGAACTGGATTTACGTGACCAAGTACGGTAAAAAAATTCATGTATCCCTGAGTGTGACGGCGCTGGTTAACGCGGATCAGGAAATCACCGGCTACCTCGGTATTGCTCGCGATATCACGCCGCAGATCGAAGCGCGTGAAGCCTTGAATCAGCTGAATGGTGAACTCGAATCGCGGGTACGACAACGCACGGCAGAGCTGGAGTCGGCGAATCATGAGCTTGCTTCGACGATGGGGCATTTACAAATGGCACAGACCGAGTTACTGCGTTCAGAAAAATTGCGTGCGCTCGGTGATGTCGTTGCAGTGGTGGCGCATGAACTCAATACACCTATCGGTAACTGTCTGACGGTCGCCAGCACGCTGCTCGAAAAATCCCGCGAGATCAGCACGGCGTTCGGAGACGGAAGCTTAAAGCGTTCTTTGCTCGCAAGTTATTTGCAGGATACCGAGCAAGGGATGGGGATACTGTTGCGCGGGCTTAACCGTTCCAGTGAACTGGTGATGAATTTCAAACAGGTGGCAGCAGATCAGGTATCTGATCAGCGCCGTCCTTTTGATTTGCAGGCGGTGGTAAAAGAAGTCACCAGCTTATTGCAACCCATGTTACGTAAGACACCGTTTGTACTTCAGGTTGACATTCCGGAAAAACTGATCATGGACAGTTTCCCCGGTGCGCTAGAACAGATCATCACCAATCTGATTAATAACGCAGTTGCACATGCGTTTGATGGACAATCTTCGGGCACGATGACTATCCATGCCGAACTGACAGAGCCGGATAAAGTGAAAATTACTTTTGCTGATGACGGTATAGGAATAGAACCCGCACATATGTCGCGCGTTTTTGATCCGTTTTACACCACTAAAATGGGGCGCGGTGGCACGGGTCTTGGCTTAAATATCGTTCACAATATCGTTATTAAAATGCTTGGCGGAAAACTGGAAGTGGAGAGTGTCGTAGGTCGCGGAACGCGTTTTATCATTCATTTGCCGCTCACCGCGCCCTATGCGGATACAGCGCCGGGTGAGGTGAACGATGCCTCATTGCTGCACGATAAACAGTGAGTACAGAGCTGATTCTGTATTCATCCACCTGACAGAGACACAGCGCCTGCAGGGCTTTTTTATGAACGGTAATGATCTCGGTACGGAATGAGCGCCGCCGGGTGAACGTGCGGATTCTTTATCAGACTTTTTACTGCTTTTTTGATTGGTTATTCATGAACATTCATCTTTCTCTGATGCCTGTACTAGCGCTGGTCGCAGGTCTTTGTATTCTGGTGAAACCGAAGTTGGTCAGCTTTATTGTTGCTTTGTACCTCATTATTGTCGGGCTGGCCGGCATCTTCGGGCTGGGGCGTTTTCATCTGTTCTGACGATCATCATTGATGTCCGCATTACACAAAAAATCCCCGCTGACCTTATATGCAGACGGGGATTAATACAAATCGGTGCAGAATAACAAGAGCGCAAGCGGACAAGGATATTGAGGTTGCCCGGTGCGGCGGTTGACGTCAATGTTCTTCAGGAAGTCGCGTTGATATTATTCATCTCTGCGCAGACGTCTGATGTAAATCCGCTGTTCCTGATATGACTGCGCTTGCTGGTTGTACGTACGATCCTGCTGCGGTGTTTTCAGCAGACCGAGGAAAACTCTCAACACCACAAACAGTACAAACAAGCTCAGCACAAACGGAATCAGACTGATCGCGAGCGCAATCGCGACGCAGATCACAAAAATACGCGGCAGCGGTGTACGCAGCATCGCCAGCGCACATTTCGATGCTAATTGACGGAATTCCTGCGTGACCTGGCGCAGGACTGAATACATATATTGCGAAAAGGCATTCATAGTGGCTTTCGTGTAGCGTCTTTCGTCGGGAATAAATGGCAGGCTGAATTGGTGCTGATTATTGCGTGTATCCGTTTGCTTCACAACGGTAATAATTTCTCGAATTTGCCGTGCAGATGTTATCTGTGATGCGAAACGCAGATCTGAGTCTGCCGCTTTGGGGTATGTTTTTCAAATAAAAAATCCTGCCTTGCGCGGGACTGCGAAGAGAAAATCAGAGTGATGATGTATGCAAATCGCTGCAACCAGCATCACTCCGGTATCCCGCTGATTATTGATTGCCTGAGCCTAAATGCTGTAAGAAAAAGGCTTCATATTTTTTGTGCCAGGCTTTGGCTTTGATCGCGCCACCCAAAGCATGCTCACCATCCGGATCGAGGAAAAGATCGACCAGTGTTTCCTTGCCATTTTCCAGTAAGGCGCGATAGACGTTCACGGTGTCCTGATACAATACATTCGGATCCTGCATGCCATGCACCAGCAGCAGCGGCTTTTTAAGGCCAGCAGTCAGCGGCAATAAAGAATACTTGCGAAGGTTAGGTTTATTACGCTCAGTCTTACCTATGGTGCGGCCGCTGTACCAGCTATTGTAGTTTTCCCATTCGGTCGGGCCAGCACCGGCAATCCCGGCAGCGAAGGTATCCGGGCTGGTGTACATTGTGTATTGGGTCTGGAAACCGCCGAAACTCCAGCCCGTCAGACCGATGCGTTGACCGTCAACACCAAGGTTTTTCTGCATGTATTGCGCCAGATCTTCGAGGTCTTCGGTTTGCGGTTTGCCCGCCTGTTCCCAGTTGGCATCGCTGAATTTGCGACCGTAATTGGAATGTCCGCGCGGATCAACTGCCACAGTCACATAACCATTTTTTGCCGACATATACATGCCAAACATATAGGCTGTTTGCTGGAAGCTGTCGGTTTCAATGATGTGTCTGTCATTCAGCGGGCCACCATAGGTATAGACAATAGCGGGACGCTGATCGCTGGTTTTCCAGTTTGCTGGCTTGAAAACATACGCCTGTATCTGATCGCCGTAACGGTTTTTAAAACTAAAACGTTCTGGCTGCTGAATATCAATCGCCTGCCACAAAGGATCGTGACTTTGCGTCAGCGTCGTGCTTTTACTGGACTTCACATCAATCAGTTTTAACTCCGGACGGCTCGACCATTGACCAGCGACGCTGGCGAGTTTGTCACCGCTATCGGCGACATCGCTGGCACGATGGAAATCGCCCTTTTGTCCGAGTGCTTTCATGTCGCCGCTGGCGATATCGACCTTATACGCATTCATCGAAGCGAAGTCATCCTTATTTGCCAGTACGAACATGGATTTGCTATCTGGCGTAAAACCGATGATCTGGTGCGCTTCAAAATCACCTTTCAGAATGGCTTTGGCACTGCCGCTGCCATTGTTGTTATCAGTACTGATAATGTAAGGCTGGCGATATCCTTGCTCGTCAAGTACGGCGATCAGTTGTTTTCCGTCGGGAGTAAATTTGGGCTCCAGCACATTCACGACTTCATGACCAACATTGCCGCGACGCTCGAACACTAAGGCTGGCTTGACACCTTCTTCTGCTTTGCCTACATAAATGCGCAGCAGATTTTTTTCGCGTTCCCAGGTTGAAAATGTATAGCGGCTGCCATCTTTCGCCCAGTTGACTTTACTCATTTCAAACCAGACATCTCCACCATTGTTGGTGAATACCGGTTGTGGCTGACGAACTGATGTATCGGCAACGCGGCGAATGTATAAGGCCGTTGCCGGGATTTTGCGCTTGTCATCCGACACTTCGCGCGGCACTTTTTTTGCTGTCGCAAAGCGCTCGTTGTAATTCATGATTTCAACCTGACGCTCAGAAGATGGTTTCACTTTACCGGTTTCTTCGTCGACATCGGGTGCCACTGCGGAGATCGCCATCCATTGTTTATCTTCGCTCAGCTCCGTGTTGGCGATGCTATATTTTTTCTCTGCATCATCGGGATGGATCAGTTCGCGATTCAACTGACGAATCGCACTGTTGTCGAAGGCGGCACTGTAGAGACTCTTGCTATCCATATAGATATAGCCTTTGTCATCCGCACGATAAGCGACGATGCGTTCTGCTTTGTCGGTTTGCGTCAGCCTTTCCACCTTGCCGTTGGCTGCCTGCAGACGGAATAAATCGCCGCGATACTGGAATATCAGTTCATTTTTTTTATTTGCCCAGACCAGATAATCGACACCTGGATAGAGGTCACTGGGTTTCAGTCTTTCTTTGGCGATTTTCTTTTTCAGTTCATCGCGCAGTTCCCACAGCTCTTTTTGTTTGTCGCTGTCTTTATCGGCTTTACTGTCTTTTTTGTCGTCCGACTTTGCTAACGCAGTATCAGCCGTAGCACTGTTTTTTGCTGCTGCTTTCTCGGCAGCTTTTTCTTTTGCAGCTTCTGCATCAGCTTCGGCTTTCTTCTTCGCATCGCGGGCTTTTTTATCAGCCAGTTCACGTTTTACTTCCTCTAAGCCGGCTTCTTCCCATTGTTGCAGGTTAACCTTTTCACCACGCAGGTAAGCGGCATGGGCTTCAGCCTTTGCCTGACGCTCTGATTCTTCTTTTTCTTTTTGCTTTGCTTTCTTCTCGAACCGGTCCCACACTTCCGGCGCATCGAACGTCTTCATCAGTGCTGGTGAAGTAATGCGGCGGGTTTCTCCTGTTTGCGTGTCGTGCACATACAAGTCAGAGCCGATTTCATTAAACGGATTCCAGACGTAAGCAAGGTAGCGACCGTCGTGGCTGAAGCTGATGACTTTTGCTGCCTGACCTGCATACGGTTTTGCACGGAATACCTGTTCCAGCGTCAGATCCGCAGGCTGGATTTTTGCAATGACGTTGCCGGTTGGCGCTGCATGGGCGACATGCTGCGGTAACAGCGCTGCGCCTGAGCACGCGAGGGCAATACTGAAAGGAATAAATTTCGGGAACATAGTACTTGCCTTCATTGTTTTTATAGGATGATTTATGACGTTAACGAGGTGAGATTCGGCATGTCTGTATCTGGTTAGCAGCGCATCCCGGATGGTCAATATCCGGGCTTCCTGCACTGATCAGCCGACAGCCAATTTGCAGACAAGCGGGATAGACACGCATACGGTCTGGCGAGTTCCTGCTGCATACAAATATTTTTCTGTACGTACCCATCGGCGCGGACACGTTGTCGATATGCGTTGAGCTGATGAGCTGAGGTGTGTCACCGCAGCTGTCGGTGGTGAAGGTTTCTCTCCGAAAAAATAGGCCTGAAGCGCATCCGCTTCAGGCCTATTTTCAGCGTGCTGGTCTGACGACTAAAGCCACGCCAGCCAGCGCAATAGCCATTCCCGCCAGTGCGGTCAGGGTGAATTTTTCTCCAAACATCAGCCATGCCATTGCGGCTGTGACGGCCGGGACCAGATACATATAGCTGGTGACTTTGGTGGCTTCACCATGTCGTATCATGATGTATAAAACAGAGATGCCGATACCGGATAACACCAGAACCGACCAGGCAAGTGCGCCGAAAAATTGTGGCGTCCACAGTATCGTCTGTGTCTCCAGCATCCATGCAAATGGTGCGGTAACTAACAGCGACGCGGCAAACTGAATCACTTGCCCGGTGCGCACATCAAATGAAGGGCAGGTTTTTTTCTGGTACAGCGTGCCCGAGGTCATTGCAAACAAAGCCATCACCGCCAGACTGACACTGGTCAGCGACAGGGCAACAACAGAAATTTTATTCGCCACGACCAGACCGACACCAGCGATGCCGAAAGCCAGTCCCAGCCATTGTCTGCCACGTATGCGCTCACCGATAAAAGGTCCCATGACAGCAGTCAGAATAGGTTGCACATTGGCGATCAGAGCCGCCACACCTGCCGGCATGCCGAGCTTGACCGCGCACCAGATACCGCCGAGATACAAAGCTTGCATCAGTATGCCAGCGATGGCGATCGGTAACAGGTCTTTGCGGGCGGGCCAGGGCGCGCGCATGAGTATGGCGAGCGTCAGCATCATGACAACCACGCCCATATAACGCATGCATAAAAATGTCAGTGGTTCTGCATAGGGCAGACCATACTTAGCAACGACGTAGCCGGACGCCCAGATAAAAATGAAGATGGCGGGCAATGATTTAAGCAGCAGACTTGAATTTGATTGCATACGAAGTCGGTATCGGGGCGTGAGTGAAATAGGGATGTATTCGTTCTCTGGCCGGAATCAGTGAATTCGCGCTGTTGAGCGCATATTCTGAATACGCGGCGGTAACCCGGAAATACTCCAAACTCCCGGGCAGATTCATCATTGAAGGCAAATCTGTTTGTCGCTGCTTATAGCTATTGTTTTTTATGCGCAACTATCTTCGCATAAAGCTACTTTGGGATAGATGAAAAAAAACCTGTGATGCCGAAACATGCACAGGTTTTTTTCATCTGTTCCAACCAGCGTCAGAACAGACCCGGTAACTTGGTAGCTTACGCCAGGTTCGCGGCAGCGAAATCCCAGTTAACCAGCGCCCAGAACGCTTCTAGATATTTTGGACGCGCATTGCGGTAGTCGATGTAGTAAGCGTGTTCCCACAGATCGCAGGTGATCAGTGGTTTGTCTGTTGTTGTCAGTGGTGTGGCAGCATTCGATGTGTTGACGATATCGAGTGTACCGTCTGCCTTTTTCACCAGCCAGGTCCAGGAAGAACCGAAGTTGCCGACAGCTGATTTATTGAAAGCTTCTTTGAACGCGTCGAAAGAACCCCATTTGGCGTTGATCGCGTCAGCCAGTGCGCCAGTAGGAGCGCCACCACCATTAGGTTTCAGGCCATTCCAGTAGAATGTGTGATTCCAGATTTGTGCCGCATTATTGAATACGCCACCGGAAGATTTTTTAACGATTTCTTCGAGTGTGGAATTTTCGAACTCTGTACCTTTGATCAGGTTGTTCAGGTTGGTCACATAAGTCTGGTGATGTTTGCCGTAGTGATATTCCAGTGTTTCTTTGGAAATGTGCGGAGCCAGAGCGTCCAATGCATAGGGCAATGCCGGTAAGGTATGTTCCATGATGTGTCCTTTTAGTTTTCTTCAGTGGTTTCCGTTTGACGACGACGAACGGGTAAAACGCTCATTGTAAGCGTTTGTGCAAAAGCTTGCAGCGCAACTGTGTGATTTTCGAATCAGGAAGCGCTCGCAGAACGTGTCATGCCGGTAGCATATTTTGGTCATCACTGATCGAGACTGGTCTGAACACTGCTGATACCGACTTCCGCGCTGCCATGTGAGAGGCGTATATTGAGCAGGCTGTGTGGCTGCAACTCCTGTGCTGAGCGCAGGAGTCGGCCTTTGTGGTCGCGGATAATCGCGTAACCGCGATCCAGCGTGCGTTGCGGGTTCAGTAATTCCAGCTGGGTTTGCAGTGCGCCCAGTTGCTGGCGTTGCTGTAACAGCGCGTGGCGTTGGAATTGCTGCAGCCGAAGCCGGAGTTCGTTTAATTTTGTTCGTGCTGGCGTCATATCCGGGCGCTGGCTTTGCAGTCGCATGTCCAGCTGCGCCAGCGCATGACGTGAATGCTGCAGCGGAATGCCACTGCTGTAACGCAGAGTTTGCAGGCAATGTTGTAGTTGCTGTCGCTTCAACGCAATCGCTGCCGCCGGACTCAGCAGGCGGCGTGACAGCCCGTCCAGCGTCTGATTCTGGGTCGCGATTTGCCTTTGCATGGCTCTTTGCATGCGGTGTTGCTGTTGTTCTAAAGCACTGACCCAGTCGGCACGCGGCGTGGCAGCGAGTTCTGCCGCTGCCGTCGGTGTTGCTGCGCGCATATCCGCGGCGAAATCGGCGATCGTAAAGTCAGTCTCATGACCGATGCCGGCAATCACCGGCATGGGGCAGTTGACGATGGTACGGGCGACGATTTCTTCATTGAATGCCCATAAGTCTTCGATGCTGCCACCGCCGCGGCAGACCAGCAGCACATCACATTCTTCACGTGCGGCGGCGGTTGCTATCGCCTGTGCAATTTTGGCACCGGCACCTTCGCCCTGTACCTGCGTCGGATACAGAATGACCTGAACATGCGGCACACGCCGGCGCAATGTCGTCAGGACATCGCGCAATGCGGCTGCCTGTGGGCTGGTGACGATGCCTATGGTTTTAGGAAACACCGGCAGCGGGCGTTTGCGTTCCGGATCAAATAAGCCTTCCTGACTCAGTTGCGCTTTCAGGCGTAAAAAGGCTTCATATAGGTTGCCGACGCCGGCACGGCGTATTGCTTCGACGCTCAACTGGTAATCGCCGCGCGGCGCATACAGAGTCACCAGCGCCCGCACCTCGACTTTATCACCTTCGCGTGGCTGGAAATCGGCATACTGGGCGCGGCCACGAAACATCACTGCACGTACCTGAGCCGTGCTGTCTTTTAGGGTGAAATACCAATGTCCAGAGCTGGCGAGGGTGAAATTCGATATTTCGCCGGAAACCCATGTCAGCGGGATATTACGTTCCAAGAGTTGAGCAACGGCGCTGTTGAGCGCAGAAACACTGATGACAGTGCTCGCCGGGATTGGGTTTGATGGACGGGAATCAGTGTTCATGAGGCATACAATCAAAAAAGCTGTCCACATAAGCCTGTGGTGGTCGTCAGCATGTCATTGAGACAGCAATAAGTCAAAAGAAATGCAAACTCTGGATATAAGTCCTTGATTTTTATTATCAATCTCTCTGCAAGTAAATCGGGCAATATGAAAAAATCCTTACAAATCAAGGGTGTTACAGAACGATACATGGCTTGTGCACAAACTTATCCACAGAATAAGTGCATAAAATGTGAGTATCTTTTATCTGGTGATAAAACGAGGGTGTTGCCTATATTTTGTGCATGATCTTATTTGTTAATAAAATCAAAGAGTTACTGTGTTTTCTTCTGTTTTTACACAGTCTTTTCCACAAAAAATGTGAGAAAAACCGACTTGTTCACATAAAAATTTGCTTTTTAAAACATGATTTCGTTGACGTTTCTTATTTTAAAAGCCTGCTTAAAAAACAGGCTTTTAAAAATAATTGATATAAATCATGAACTTAATATGATTGCCCCGCCTTTTTCACAATGTTGTCCACAAAAAATGTGCAAAAAGTCAGAGTTATCCCCTGATACGCTGAATTTGCCGTATTTTTATTGCAATAAAAAATGACAGAAACGCTTTCAATACCGATTTGCATATTTTTTGAGCGAATTGTATTTATCTATATAAATCAATTAATTGCCGCACTTTTTCAGCATTCTGCACAAATTTGTCCACATAATTTGTGCAAAACAATCCACTTATCCACGACCAGTATCTGAGTGCTGTTATTTTCAGCAAATCAGCCTGAAAAAAGGCTTTTGCTTAAATAATTTGCAGAAGATTAATCTGTTTAAAAATCAGGGACTTAACTTATTTCCCGGTCCTTGTGCACAAGCTTGTCCACATAAAGTGTGCAGAAATGAGAAAAAATACTGCAGAAAAACCATGACGCATGCCCTGAAAATTCCTGCCTAATTCTTAAGCTTAAAAAGAAATCTGTTTTATTTCAAAGACTTAATGTGCTATCAAGTACTTATCCACAGGCTTGCGCACAGATTTTGTGTAAAACACGCCGGATATGCACAGACGTCGTTTTTTTCTTGAGTACCCTTGCCCGTCTGCACACAAAGCGCTACATTGCGGGGTTGGATTTCTGAACCTATTAGGAGTGCGCTTTGTTCGCCATTATTCAAGCCGCCGGCTGGCCTATTTATCTGTTGTTGATTTCTTCTGTGATCGCCTTAACGCTGATTATTGAACGCAGTTTTTCCTTGCGTCGCAATAAAATCCTGCCATCGACGCTGCTCGATGAGGTGATACGCGTGTATCAGGCAGGCAAGGTGAAGCCGGAAGTCATACAACAACTTGCAGGCAATTCCCCTTTGGGCAAAGTGCTGGCTGCGGGTTTGCGCAACGTCAGCGCGCCACGTGAAGTGATGAAAGAGTCCATCGAAGAAGCCGGCGCTGCGGTCGCACATGAACTGGAGCGGTTCCTGACAACGCTGGGCACGATCGCTTCATTGGCGCCGTTGATGGGCTTGTTCGGTACGGTGGTCGGGATGATAGAAATTTTCGGTTCACAAACGGCGACCGGCGCGAATCCGGCGCAATTGGCTCATGGTATTTCGGTGGCTTTGTATAACACGGGCTTTGGTTTGCTGATCGCGATGCCTGCACTGGTCGCTTACCGCCATTTCAGAGCCCTGGTAGATAGTCTCGTGATTGATATGGAACAACAGGCCGTCAAATTTGTTGACGTTGTTCACAGCGCCAGGAAGTAAACATGAATTTTCGTAAAGGAAAGGGCAGGGAAGAGCCTGAAATTAACCTGATCCCGTTTATTGACGTGCTGCTGGTCATCCTGATTTTTCTGATGGTGACGACGACGTATAGCCGTTTCACCGAATTACAGATCACACTGCCAACGGCAGATGCCGAAAAAGCACAGGAAAAGCCGAATCAGATTGATATCGGTATCGATGCGCAAGGGCGATACAAGATCAATAATCAGGCGGTTTCTTTTCTGGATACTGCGACGCTGGCGGAGGATTTGCGGCGTGCCAGTGCCGCGCTGGCCGAGGGCTCGACTGGCGCGCAGGCTGAGCCCGTTGTGATCATCAATGCAGACCGCGCGGCGACGCACCAGTCGGTGATTGATGTGCTGGAAGCGGCGCGTATCGCCGGATTAGCCAAAGTGACATTCGCAGCCCAGGCTGGAAGCCGCAGTAAGTAAGCCTCTCCGGCACGGTGATTTTGGGGAGTATATGAATACTGTGCGCTATCTCCCAATGTTTTAGCGGACAATTTCATTTTTGAATAGCATACTACCGGGGAGTATCTTACTCCCCGCTTGTTTTTTAGCAGAGGAAAAACGATGCGGATCTGGCTGGAATCCTGGCTGTTGCAGGCGTGGCAAAAGCGCGGCGTCGTGGCGTGCTTATTGTGGCCGCTGTCCAGACTGTTTCAGCTGATTGTTACGTTCCGCTTTGGCTTGTTTGTGCTGGGTTACAAAGCGCAAGTGAAACTCAGTGTGCCAGTGATCGTGGTTGGCAATATCTATGTCGGTGGCACCGGCAAAACCCCGTTGGTGATCTGGCTCGTGCAGCAATTGCAGGCGGCTGGTTATCGGCCCGGCGTCATTTCACGTGGCTATGGGGTGCAAGCTGACAACGTGACGCTGCTGACGGCGGATGCGCTGGCGTCACAGGTCGGCGATGAGCCGCTGTTGATTGCGCAACGCACGGGTGTTCCGGTGGCTGTCGGGCGGGATCGCGTGGCTGCCGGACGCGCATTGCTGGCGTCGCATACGGAAGTGGATATCCTGATTGCCGACGATGGCTTGCAGCATTATTTTCTGGCGCGCGATATCGAAATCATGTTGTTCGATCAGCGTGGTGCCGGTAATGGCTGGATGTTGCCGGCGGGTCCTTTACGCGAACCGGTACAAAGAAGGCGTGATTTTACCGTCCTCAATGCGCCCGCAGAGATCAGCGCCGCAGCGGTGCCCGGTATTCCCGCTGACGCGGTTCGCATGCAATTACAAGCACAACAGGCGTATCAATTGGCGGAGCCGGAATGTCGTCAGCCGCTGGCCGATTTTGCTGCAAAGCGCTTGTGTGCGGTTGCTGGCATAGGTCATCCGCAGCGTTTTTTCACTGCGCTGGCTAATGCGGGGTTGCAATGTGAAGGTGTGGCGTTGCCGGATCATTTCGCTTTTGACGCCACGACTTTTCAGGCCATCGCTGCCGATTGCATTCTGATCACGGAAAAGGATGCAGTAAAATGTCGACAAATTCCTGCATTGCAAAACGATGCCCGCATCTGGGTGGTGCCTGTTGAGGCGCAACTCGGCGGCACATTTGCAGCAGATCTACTTCAAATGATTTCGGAGAAAAAGCATGGAAGCTCGCCTGCTTGATATTTTGGTTTGTCCTGTCTGCAAGGGACCTTTGGTCTACAACAAAGCTGCGCAAGAATTAATTTGCTATGCCGATAAACTGGCGTTTCCTGTGCGTGACGATATTCCTGTCATGTGGACAGATCAGGCGCGCACCCTGACACAAGAAGAAATCGACGCGCGCTGAGCGGGACGCCGTATGAGTTTTATCGCCATTATTCCGGCGCGACTGGCATCGAGTCGCCTGCCAAACAAACCGCTTGCGGATATCGCTGGTAAACCGATGGTGGTACGCACCGCCGAACGTGCGCTTGCATCCGGCGCCAGTGCGATTATGGTGGCAACCGACCATGCCGATATTGTCGCCGCTTGTGAGGTGCATGGCGTGCCTGTGCGCATGACGCGCCCGGATCATCCGTCTGGCACTGATAGGATTGCAGAGGTGGCCGCCAGCATGCAATTGCCAGCAGACGCGGTGGTGGTCAATGTGCAGGGCGACGAACCCTTAATTGATCCGGCACTGATCGGTGCTACGGCAGCATTGGTGAATGCGCAGGTGCCGATGGCGACCGCAGCGCATCCCTTGCATGACGTCGCTGAAGTTTTTAATCCGAATGTGGTGAAAGTGGTGCTCGATAAATCTGGCCGCGCTTTGTATTTTTCACGCGCAACGATCCCTTGGCATCGCGACGCGTTTGCGGCAAGTCGTGAGCAGCTGCCGGCTGGCTATACGCCGTTGCGGCACATTGGTCTGTATGCCTATCGCAATGATTTTTTACAACAGTATCCACAACTCGACATCTCGCCTCTGGAACAGATCGAAGCACTGGAACAGTTACGCGTGCTGTGGCACGGCTATCCGATCGCAGTACATGTAACGCAGACCAGCCCGGCGCCCGGTGTGGATACGCTGGAAGATCTGGAACGGGTTCGTCGTATTTTTTCAGGGAAATGAGCTAAAACATTGATGACTCTGGATTGATTTCATATTCAGACAGCAATAGCGCCGGAAATTGTGGTAAGTTTCGTGAAAAGATTCTGTGTTATTACTACTAAAAGAAAAACAATTCCGTAGTGTTACGCAGTAAATTAAAAAAGATTCCGCATGCTCCCTTGCGAGCGTGCAAACAAATTCAAACTCGTCTTAGGAAATAAAATGCGTCTTATTTTGTTAGGAGCGCCAGGTGCTGGTAAAGGCACGCAGGCTAATTACATCAAAGAAAAATTCAATATTCCGCAAATCTCGACTGGCGATATGTTACGCGCCGCGGTCAAAGCTGGTACCCCGCTTGGTCTGGAAGCAAAAAAAGTCATGGACGCAGGTGGTCTGGTCTCCGATGACATCATTATTGGTCTGGTCAAAGATCGTCTGAAAGAAAGCGACTGCGCAAATGGTTATCTGTTCGACGGTTTTCCGCGCACAACGCCACAAGCCGACGCGATGAAAGAAGCCGGTGTCGCGATTGATTATGTATTGGAAATCGACGTTCCTGATGAAGCGATTGTTGACCGTATGAGTGGCCGTCGTGTGCATCCGGGTTCAGGTCGTACTTATCACGTCAAATACAATCCGCCAAAAGTGGAAGGAAAAGACGACGTCACAGGTGAAGACCTGATACAACGCGACGACGATAAGGAAGAAACCGTTAAAAAGCGTTTGTCTGTCTATCACGAACAAACAGAAGTGCTGGTGAGTTACTATGGTAACTGGGCAAAATCAGGTCAGCCCGGTGCGCCTAAATATCGCAAGATTCCGGGAGTAGGGCCAGTCGAGAGCATACGCGACAGCGCTTTCGCTGCATTAACGGAATAAGAGTAGTAAGAGGGAGCGGACAATATGTCCGCTTTTTTTTTGTCTCTGCTCCTGTTGTGCCTGATCTGGTCATGTACTGAGTTTTTCTGTCGTCTCTGAGCATTCGTCCCGGACGACGCTGTCTGACAACGACAACAACAGGAGGAGTCACCATGGTAGCTAGTCTCTGGTTTGTGATCGGCTGCGGCATGATTGCCGTGCTGTACGGTTTGCTGTCGCGCCGCTGGATATTAAAACAAGATGCCGGCACTCCGCGTATGCAGGAGATTGCAGCGGCGATACAACAAGGCGCGTCAGCTTATCTGGCGCGACAATACCGTACGATAGCGCTGGTGGGCGTGATCCTGTTCATTGCGATTGCTGCGATTCCCGGTTTGGGCCTGACGACTGCCTGCGGCTTTCTGATCGGCGCAGTCTTGTCCGGTGCCTGTGGTTTTATCGGTATGAATGTGTCGGTGCGGGCGAATGTACGTACTGCGCAGGCGGCAACCAAAGGGATGAATGACGCGCTGGATGTTGCCTTTCGTGGCGGTGCAATTACCGGCATGCTGGTCGTCGGACTCGGCTTGTTAGGTGTCACAGGTTTTTACTCGATACTCATACTCTCCGCGCCGCATGGGATGGGGCTGACGCTGAGTCAGCACGATGTGATTCAGCCCTTGATCGGGCTTGCCTTCGGTGCTTCGCTGATTTCCATTTTTGCCAGGCTGGGCGGCGGTATTTTCACCAAAGGCGCCGACGTCGGCGCGGATCTGGTCGGGAAAGTTGAAGCAGGTATTCCCGAGGATGACCCGCGTAATCCTGCCGTGATTGCCGATAACGTTGGCGACAATGTCGGTGATTGTGCAGGAATGGCTGCAGACTTGTTTGAAACGTATGTCGTGACGCTGATTGCGACGATGTTACTGGGAGCGCTGGTCGTCACTAACGCAGCAATGCAAGCGATTGTTTATCCCTTGCTGCTCGGCGCGGTGTCGTTACTCGCCTCAATTGTCGGTTGTTCTGCCGTGAAAGCCCGTCCTGATAAAAAAATCATGTCAGCACTGTATACCGGCTTATGGTGGGCCGCCGGTTTGTCGCTGATCGGCTTTGCGATCGTTACCTGGCTGGTGTGGCCCGACGACGCAATGCGCTGGCGTATGATGGGCGCGACCGTGGTTGGTATCGTGCTGACTGGCTTGATGGTGTACATCACTGAATATTACACAGGAACCGATTTTAAGCCGGTGCAGCATGTGGCGCAGGCATCGACGACTGGCCACGGTACCAACATTATTGCTGGTCTGGGTGTGTCGATGAAGTCGACCGCGTGGCCGGTGCTGGCGGTGTGCGCCGCCATTCTGACCTCTTACGGCTTTAGTGGTTTATATGGTATTGCGATTGCTGCGACGGCGATGCTGTCGATGGCTGGTATCATCGTTGCGCTGGATGCATATGGCCCGATTACAGATAACGCTGGTGGTATCGCTGAAATGTCAGAAATGCCTGCTTCAGTCAGGGCCATTACCGATCCGCTGGATGCGGTTGGTAACACCACCAAAGCGGTAACCAAAGGCTACGCGATAGGCTCTGCAGGTTTGGCCGTATTGGTCTTGTTTGCCGATTACACCCATGCTTTAGATGCGGTCGGTAAATCGACGGCATTTGATTTGTCCAATCCTCAGGTCATTGCCGGGCTGTTTATCGGTGGCTTGATTCCCTATCTGTTTGGTGCGATGGCCATGGAAGCCGTCGGGCGCGCGGCTGGTGCCGTCGTGGTGGAGGTGCGCCGCCAGTTCAGCGAAATCAAAGGGATTATGGATGGCACTGGCAAACCAGAGTACGACAAGGCGGTCGATATGCTGACGACATCAGCTATACGGGAAATGATATTGCCGTCGCTGCTGCCCGTAATCGTGCCGCTGCTTGTAGGTTTACTGCTGGGACCGGCAGCGCTGGGTGGATTATTAATGGGAACGATAGTAACCGGATTATTCGTCGCCATTTCGATGACGACCGGCGGCGGTGCCTGGGATAATGCAAAGAAATACATTGAGGATGGGCATTACGGCGGCAAAGGCTCTGAGACGCATAAGGCGGCCGTGACCGGGGATACGGTGGGGGACCCATACAAAGACACCGCCGGACCGGCGGTGAATCCGCTGATCAAAATTATTAATATTGTTGCCTTATTGCTTGTGCCGCTGCTACCGCATCCGGTGCCTCAGTCGGTTGGCGGAATTGCTGCAAGTGTTTCCGCATCATCTGTCGCTGTCGTCGTCGTTCCTGCTGTACATCCACCCGAGGGGATTCTGTCAGCGTCGGTAAAGAAATAGATGCAAGATCAAATCAGAAAAAGACACAGATATAAACGGAATATTTGATTCAGATAAAAAAGATGCGTGCCAGAATGGCGGAGCATCTTTTTTCTTTTAGCGGTGCGGCAAAGTTGGATACAATACGGATATGACGTTTACGTAAACGTAATGTGTTTGCTTCTACCTTGAAATACAAGCCCAATATCTGGTCAGATTTTCACATCAATAGCATTAGTTTGCTATTTCTTAACCAAAACGAAAGAGACAGAACATGCAAATCCAACATGGTGTTTTTATTATTACTGGTGGTGCTTCCGGCTTGGGTGCCGCGACGGCAAAGATGATTGCTGCCAATGGCGGTAAAGTTGTGCTGGCAGATGTGCAGGTGGACGCTGGCGAGAAACTGGCTGCAGAATTGGGCGGGATCTTCGTGAAGTGTGACGTGACTTCAGAAGCCGATGGCAAAGCGGTGGTCGAAGCCGCGACTGCTTTGGGTACTGTGCGTGGCTTGGTGAACTGTGCGGGCGTTGCGCCGGCGGTTAAAACTGTCGGTAAAGACGGACCACATCCACTCGACGTTTTTCAGCGTGTCGTCAATATTAATCTGATTGGCACGTTCAATATGTGTCGTCTGGCCGCTGATGCGATGGCAAAGACAGACGCGACAGAACAAGGCGAGCGCGGCGTGATTATTAATACTGCATCTGTCGCGGCGTATGACGGACAAATCGGTCAGGCCGCTTATGCATCCTCTAAAGCAGCGGTTGTTGGGCTGACTTTGCCGATGGCGCGTGATTTATCCCGCAGTGGGATTCGTGTTATGACGATTGCACCGGGTATTTTTGAAACACCGATGTTGCTGGGCATGCCGCAAGAAGTGCAGGATGCGTTAGGAAAAATGGTGCCATTCCCACCCCGCCTCGGTAAGCCGGAAGAATATGCACATTTATCCAAAACGATTATTGAAAACGTGATGCTGAACGGCGAAACTATCCGCCTGGATGGCGCTATCCGCATGCAGCCAAAATAATGGCTTGTCGGGTCATAATTGTTATTTTAGTGCGGATCCCGCAGTTAATCTGATAACAATTCTGGTCAGACAGGTACAGTAGGGCAAACCTTTGTTTGCCCTTTTTTTATTTTTCAGCCGATCTGCCATATTTCTGACAGAGCTGCCGGCTAAGAATGCGGGTTGATACATGACGAGCAAAACGTTAATCTACGGTTTCGTTGATAGTTTGCATAATGCTAAACAAATGAGTGATTAATGAGAAATTTCCGATTTTTTCGTCAGTACTTCCTCTTTCTGGCAATCGCTTTACTTGCTTCTGTTGCGTTTGCCAAAGATAATATCGGCATCGTTTTCGTCAGCGAGCTTCCGCGTGAGGCGCAGATAACCCTGGCCCTGATTAAACAAGGCGGCCCGTTTCCATACGACAAAGATGGCGTTGTTTTTGGTAACTATGAGTCCAGACTCCCAAAACAAAAGCGCGGGTATTATCACGAATACACAGTGAAAACTCCGAAAGCCCGTAATCGCGGGGCTCGCCGCATTATCACAGGCGGAATACCGGCTCAATCCGGAGAGTACTACTATACCGATGACCATTACGAAAGTTTCCGGCGTATCAGAGAATAATTATGATCTCATCACCTGAGGGAGAAATGGATTTGTTAGCAACAGTGGCGCCGAACGTCGTGCAGTCGATACGGGCTTTTCGTGTACCGGATCTGCAGGCAGAAGCAGTGCATCTGGGACAGCATTTTTTGTATGCTTACTGTCTGGACGCCACGACTAAACAGCAAGTGCTGGGGAAAATTGCCGCGTCTTTTGGTTTTCCTAAGCATTTCGGAAAAAATTTTGACGCTTTGTATGATTGCCTGACAGACATGATTCATCAGGCTGGTCCTCAGCCCGGATTTGTTATCGTTCTTGAGCAATTGCCGAATACACCGAAATTCGATAAAGAAGCGCGTGAAATTTTATTAGATGTGTTTCGTGATGCAGCCGAATTCTGGGCAGAAAAAAAAGTTGCTTTCCGGGTATTTTATTCATTTGAATAGTCATGCTGACGTTGCCATAATAAAAATGCCGGCGTTCATGACCGGCATTTTTATTTTGGAATCAGTGCCTTAGGGCGTTACAATGCCGCCATGAAAAAGATCGTTATTCTCATTTCTGGTCGCGGCAGTAATATGCGCGCCATAGTTGATGCCTGTATTTTACAAAAATGGCCAGCTCAGATTGCTGCCGTTATCAGTAACAAAGCCGACGCCAGTGGTCTGTCTTATGCAGCAGAGCTTGGTTTAGATACAGCCGTTGTCGTCAGTAAAGAATTTTCTTCGCGCGAAGCATTCGATCACGCACTGCAGCAGAAGATTGATGAATATTCTCCCGATCTGGTTGTTCTGGCGGGTTTTATGCGCATACTCACCCCTGCATTTGTCGAACATTATGCCGGTCGTCTGCTGAATATTCACCCATCATTGTTGCCGAGTTTTACTGGTCTTGCGACGCATCGTCAGGCGCTGGATGCCGGCGTCAAGGTGCACGGTGCAACGGTACATTTTGTGACGGCTGAGCTTGATCACGGACCTATCGTGGCACAGGCAGTTGTTCCGGTGAAAGCCGACGATACTGAAGAAAGTCTGGCGCAGCGCGTGCTCGAACAGGAGCATGTTATCTATCCACAGGCAGTGCGCAAGTTCGTGGAAAATAAAATCAATATTACTGGCCATATAGTTAAGGTCAGTGAATAAACAGGTCAATATTGACCGATACAGAAATTGAAGGAAGCAGTATGAGATTACCTCCCGCCATTACTGGCCACACAGAAGAAGTTTTACGCGAGATATTACGTTTTACCGGTCCAGCTGATGGTACTTTATCCCGTTATTTCCGCGAACATCCTCGCCTTGGTTCGCGCGAACGAGGCGTGATAGCGGAGGCAATATATGGTTTGTTGCGGAATAAATCGGTGTATACCAATTTTGCTGAATCTGGCTCTGGTTCTCCGATGCGACGCCTGACTTTACTCGGTCTCGCCGATGCTGTCGGCGTAGAATCACTAGGTGGACTGACAGAAGATGAAGCCAGTTGGTTAGAGCGTGTGATGCAGATTGATCGTTCACATCTGCCTGTCGCCATGAAAGCTAATTTACCGGCATGGCTATGGGATAAACTTAGCGAACGTTTTGGTGAGGATACAGCACTGACATTGGCGGAATCCCTGAATAAACCAGCTCCGCTTGATTTACGTGTGAATTCGATGAAGGCCAATCGAGATGATGTTGCAGCAGCTCTTGCAGAGGCTCCGATCATCGCCGAACCGACAGCATATGCGGGCACTTGTTTGCGGGTAAAGAAAAAACCGTCGATACAGAATTTACCCTTATTCAAAGATGGCACGATAGAAGTCCAGGATGAGGGTAGTCAGCTTCTGGCGCAACTACTCGGTGCACGTCGCGGTGAAATGGTCGCCGATTTCTGCGCAGGTGCCGGCGGTAAAACTTTGGCACTTGGCGCGATCATGCGCAATACAGGCCGCTTATACGCCTTTGATATTTCGGAGAAGCGTCTGGCGAAATTGAAACCTCGGCTTGCCCGCAGCGGTTTGTCGAACGTGCATCCGGTTGTGATCGCACATGAAAAAGATGCAAAAATTAAGCGACTGGCAGGCAAACTCGACCGTGTGCTGGTCGATGCTCCGTGTAGTGGTCTTGGAACTTTGCGCCGTAATCCGGACGTCAAATGGCGTCAGACAGCAGAAGGGGTAGCTGAGCTGAATGTAAAGCAAGCCTCTATTCTGGCGAGCGCCTCTCGTATGGTGAAGCCCGGTGGCCGCCTGGTGTATGCAACATGCAGTATTCTGGATGAGGAAAATGAGGCGATTGTTCAGGCCTTCATGGCGGAACATCCTGATTTCACCTTAGTTCCGGCGTCGAAAGTACTGGCTGAGCAGAAGATAGAACTGGAGATGGGCGATTATCTGAAGTTGTATCCGCATCTTCATCAGACCGATGGCTTCTTTGCCGCGGTATTAGAGCGCAATAAATAATTTGTTCCATCTCTCGTCCCCTTCGTTATACGCAGGGGACATTTTTATTTTTCCGATATGAGTGCACCATTACTTGCCAGCTTATTATCCGATCTGGCGACCGATTTTCGTGAGCCTCAGTTTTTTTGGCAAGTCGGGACCGTATTATGTTGTTTCGCGCTTGCCTGGGGAGCTTCACGCTTTCTCAAAAACAGCGTCGCGACTACGCATGAACGAGCCGCTTCGGGAGTTGTTCAGTTAGGTGTCGGCAGTTTTTCTCGCGTTCTCACCCCTGCGTTGACCTTATTGTTTTTACTGATTGGTAAGGCGATTTTAGGTCAATGGCAGCATACCAACCTGATTCAATTACTTTTTCCGGTTATCGGTTCACTGGCACTGATTCGCTTCGGGTTTTACGTCGTACGTAAGACTTTTGCGAGGGATGGAAGCATAGGTAAGTTTCTCGCTCTTTTTGAGAAGCTCTTTGCGGGCCTGGTCTGGATAGGTGTAGTTTTACATTTCAGCGGTTTGTGGCCTGATTTGCTGGAGGCAATGGAAAGCCTGGTTATCCCTGTCGGTAAGAATAAAATTTCTTTGCTGACGATTTTCCAGGCAAGTATCTCTGTTGCTATTACCTTGGTAGTTGCATTGTGGGCCAGCGCTTCACTCGAGTCTCGGCTGATGATGCTGCCAACTGTGCATACATCGTTAAAAGTTGTTCTTTCCCGCGTCGGACGAGCTCTGTTTATCCTCATTGCAATTTTGATGAGCTTAACGATTGTAGGTATCGATTTAACTGTTCTTTCGGTATTCGGTGGTGCACTGGGTGTCGGTCTTGGATTTGGTTTGCAGAAAATCGCCAGTAGTTATGTTTCGGGTTTTATTATTTTGCTGGATCGCAGCATGTCTATCGGGGACATGATTGCCGTAGATAAATTTAGTGGAAAAGTCACTCAGATTAATACCCGCTACACCGTTGTGCTGGGACCGGATGGTTCCGAATCAGTGATTCCGAATGAAATGCTGGTATCTACCCCGGTACAAAATTACTCCTTAACCAATAGTAAGGTGGCGATGTCGACAGATCTGACGGTTTCTTATCAGACTGATCTGGATGTTTTGCTGCCTCTCTTAGCCTCTGTGGTCGCTAAGGTTGCGCGGGTCGCACCGGATCCGGTGCCGTCTGCATCTCTGATCAGGTTTGGTGCTGATGGTTTTGAGCTCCGCGTAGGATTCTGGATATCAGATCCCGAGAACGGACGTGTCGGCGTACTGTCTGAGGTCAATCTGGCGATCTGGCAGCTCATTAAAGAGCACAATGTTGATTTGCCGTATCCTCAGAGAGTGGTGACCTTGATCCAGAACGAGTCCTCAGAGGTAGCAAAGTCAGAATGAGCTGCGCTTTTAATTGGGGTAGCTCTCTGAAAACGCGTACAATACCGATGTAACATACTACATATTTGTAGTGCAATATTTTTACAGCATAAGCTGAGAAGCAAGCGATAACAACGGAGTAAATGATATTTTGAGCACTTTTATTGAAACAGTAATTGATTTTCTGTCCAACGGCATTACCCGCGCTACTGGCTGGCAAATTTTCATCTTCACGGCAATCGTTACTCATATTACGATTGCCAGTGTCACAATTTTCCTTCATCGTTGTCAGGCGCACCGTGCTCTGGAGTTACACGCCATTCCCAGCCATTTTTTCCGTTTCTGGCTATGGCTGACGACTGGTCAGGTCACCAAAGAATGGGCCGCTATTCATCGCAAACATCACGCAAAATGTGAGACTGAAGAGGATCCGCATAGTCCGCAAACGCGAGGTATCAAGAAAGTGTTGTTCGAGGGCGCGGAACTATATCGTAGTGAATGTAAGAATCTTGAAACGATGCAGAAATACGGCCATGGCACACCTGACGATTGGCTTGAGAAGAATATCTACACCCGTTTTACAGGGCAAGGTATTGTATTAATGCTCATTATCGATTTTCTGCTGTTTGGCGTTATCGGTATTACTGTATGGGCTGTACAGATGGCCTGGATTCCGATTACAGCTGCAGGGATTATTAACGGCATTGGTCACTACTGGGGCTATCGTAACTACGATTGTGTGGATGCTTCGACAAATATATTTCCGCTGGGTATATTAATCGGCGGAGAAGAGCTGCACAATAACCACCATACGTTTGGTACTTCCGCGAAGTTATCGTCTAAATGGTATGAGTTTGATATCGGTTGGATGTATATCCGTATGATGGAAATCGTTGGCTGGGCAACTGTTAAAAAAGTTGCTCCGGAACCGAAGTTCGTCGAATTGAAATCATCAGTCGATATGGAAACCTTGCAAGCCGTCATTACTAATCGCTATGACGTGATGGCAAAGTATGCAAAATCTTTGCGTAAAACCTGGCACGATGAAGTCGTTTTATTACGTGAGAAAGCGCAATTTGAAGCTGCACGGTTGAAATTGACCAAAAAGTTGTTGCAGCGCGAACCCACCAAGTTGGAAGTATCTCAGAAACAGGCATTGTCAGAAGTGCTGGCACACAGCACGGTATTGCAGACGATGCACGATATGAGAGTAGAGTTGGGGCTGATCTGGGAACGTTCGACAGTCAGTCGTGAGCAGCTTGTACATCAGTTACAGGATTGGTGTCTGCGTGCGGAAGCATCTGGTATCCAGGCTTTGCATGATTTTTCCCGCCGGCTGCGTACCTACGCCTGATTGATTTCGTTGTAAGAAAAACGGCGTCACTAACGCCGTTTTTTTTTGTGAATAATCGATGGCGTTTCGAAAAAATGAAAACGAATAAACGAAAAAAAAACCTCGCATCGCGAGGTTTTTTTATTGCTACATAAGCAAACTAAAATTATTTAATTTTGGTTTCTTTGTAGATCACATGCTTACGTGCCTTAGGATCAAACTTCATGATCTCCATTTTTTCAGGCATCGTGCGCTTGTTTTTGGACGTTGTGTAGAAGTGACCTGTACCAGCAGTCGATTCCAGTTTGATTTTGTCGCGACCAGATTTAGCCATGATAATTTCCTAACAATAAATTAGCTTAAACTTTTTCGCCGCGAGCACGCAGGTCAGCCAAAACCGCATCAATACCGATTTTGTCAATGACGCGCAGACCAGCGTTAGATAAACGCAGAGAAACCCAGCGGTTCTCTGATTCTACGAAAAAGCGACGGTTTTGCAGGTTAGGCAAAAAGCGACGTTTTGTTTTGTTATTAGCGTGGGAAACGTTGTTGCCAACCATCGGCCCTTTCCCAGTTACTTGGCAGACACGTGCCATATTTAACTCCTTGATAGTTTCCGAAATTGGAAAAAATGAGAGTATAAACAAAATCTCATGAAATATCAACGACTTGCAAAAAACAATTGTGTCTTATTAAAAAAAATAATTTAACAATTTAAAATCAGAGTAAACCATGCTCTGCAAATGAGTAAACTTCAGGATTAGCGATAATAAAATGATCCAGAACTCTGATGTCAACCAGTTCCAGCGCTTGCTTCAGTGTTTGTGTCAGTCTTAAATCGGCGTCACTGGGCTCGCAGGAGCCAGATGGGTGATTGTGAGCGAGGATAATGGCTGCAGCATTGTGTTGTAAGGCGGTCTTAATCACTTCTCTCGGGTATACGCTGGCGTGATTGAGTGTGCCCCGAAATAATTCTTCGGATGTAATCAGTCTGTTTTTTGTATCGAGAAAGAGCACTGCAAATGATTCGTGTGCTTTGTTTCCGATTAACAGTTGCAGATAATGTTTGACTGCTTGCGGCGATGAGAGCGATGCGTTGCTTTGCAGCTCCTCATAAATCGATCGTCTGGCTAATTCAAGGACTGCCTGCAACTGCGCATATTTGGCACTTCCTAATCCATGAATAGCAGAGAACTCTGCAATGGTCGCATTAAATAATTTTGATAAAGAGCCAAAGCTATTGATCATTTCCCGTCCCAGATCCACAGCGCTTTTTCCGGCCACCCCTGTTCTTAAAAATACGGCCAGAAGCTCGGCATCTGATAAGGCGGAAGCGCCGAACTTAATCAGTCTTTCTCTCGGCCTCTGGTCTTCGGGCCATTCATTAATCGCCATAGTCAGGTCGCTCCAGGATTTTGAGAAAAGAATCGAACTACGAAAGCTGGCTTACAATAGAGACTTATTTGTGAAAGCCATTCATCATGACTACTACCGATACTCCCGTTGTTACCAAAGACGCTTATCTTACTTTGCATTACCGGCTTGCGACCTTAAATGGCGAAGACATTATCACTACATTTAAAGAGAGCCCCGCTACGTTGCAGATGGGAACTGGTCAGCTCGCACCGGAGCTCGAACTTTCCCTGATCGGTCTGGCAGAGGGCTCCCATGTCACGCAAGAGCTGCCGCCGGAAAAAGCGTTTGGTCCGCGTAACCCGGATCTGGTTCAGCGTGTATCTGCTGCTACTTTAAAAGAAAACTCCGCGCTTGGCGAACAATACGTTGTTGGCGATCTGGTGGATTTTGCCGCTCCGTCGGGTGGTCGTTTTGCCGGTGTCCTGCGCTCAGTGGATGAGCAGGGATACATTTTTGACTTTAACCATCCTCTTGCAGGACAGACTTTATTGTTTGAAACAAAAATCATCGGGATTTTGTAAGACATGGAAAAAGAGATTTTATTGGCCCAGCCCCGTGGTTTTTGTGCGGGAGTAGACCGTGCGATTGAAATCGTTGAGAGAGCATTGGAAAAGTTCGGTGCGCCGATTTATGTCAGGCATGAAATCGTTCACAACGCTTATGTCGTCAATGATTTAAAAGCCAAAGGAGCCATTTTTATTGAGCACCTGAGCGATGTTCCACATGGGAATACCCTGGTTTTTTCTGCGCACGGCGTATCTCAGGCTGTGCGTAAAGAGGCTCAGGAGCGAGGTGTACAGATTTTTGATGCGACCTGTCCTCTGGTTTCCAAGGTACATACCGAAGTCGTGAAAATGCGCGGCGAAGGACGTGAAATTATTATGATTGGGCATCAGGGACATCCTGAGGTCGAAGGCACTATGGGGCAGGCAGAGGGCGGGATGTATCTGGTTGAGACGGCAGATGATGTAGAGCAGTTGTCCGTTGCTGATCCTGATAAGCTGGCTTATGTCTCCCAGACGACCTTGTCTGTTGATGATACTGCTGAAATTATTGCGGCTTTAAAGAGACGCTTTCCATTGATCAGCGAACCCAAAAAAGGCGATATTTGCTATGCCACAACTAACCGGCAGGAGGCCGTGAAGTTCATGGCGCCGCAAGTCGATCTGGTACTTGTTGTTGGCAGTCCAAACAGTTCGAATTCCAACCGTTTGCGTGAAGTGGCTGAAAAAATAGGCGTGCCAGCGTTTATGGTGGACAACGCGGCCCAGATCAATCCAGTCTGGCTGGAGAACGTGGTGCGTATCGGTGTTACCGCCGGTGCATCTGCTCCGGAAGTATTGGTGGAAGAGGTGATTGCCAGATTGCGCGATCTTGGTGCGCGTAGCGTCCGGACTTTAGATGGGGTTGAGGAACATGTAACGTTTCCAATGCCAAAGGGACTCGGTGGCAATAAGGAAGCGGCACAATAGGAGGGTGTACTCACATAACAATTGAAAAATCTGTTTTTTTAAAATTTTCAATATTTTATTTAGCTAATTCGTATTTAAGATTACTTCACACATCAATACGGATATTTGCCAGATTGATCAAGTGTTTTCAGCCAGTATTGAATTTTGTGGAAAATACGTAGCATCGGGTGGTTTTTTTACCACTCGGATAGTGTGCCGCATCTGTATAATTCCGCCCACTTCAATGGCGTACTAAAGAAGTCTAAATATTAGAAAAACTTTTACAAAAAGTTGCAGAGGAGAATTGATCATGTGCATTACACGTACTATTGGCACTCTCGATATGATGACGCGCCTTTTCGGATAGCAAATTGTTAAAACACGAGCGGCCCCCTGATTAAAGGGAGCCGTTTTTTGTTAACAGGAATGATTTTTGCTGATTGCAGACTAGCTTATCCAGTTGTAAGTCGTCGTTTGGCTGAAATTCCGATTCGTTTATAAAGAGAGATGCAAAATATGGATACCTTTATCCAACAAATAATTAACGGGCTTGTTCTGGGCAGTATGTATGCTCTGGTTGCCCTGGGCTACACCATGGTCTATGGTGTGCTGAATCTGATTAACTTCGCCCATGGTGATGTGTTGATGGTCGGAGCGATGGCAGGGCTGAGTATTATCAAGCTATTACTGGTATATGCTCCTGAACTTCCCGGATTCGTCATGTTACTCATCGCAATTATTGGCGCCATTCCAGTCTGTATCGCCGTCAACCTGCTGATTGAGAGAGTGGCATACCGTCGTCTGCGCAATGCTCCTCGTCTGGCACCTTTGATCACGGCAATCGGTGTTTCACTTCTGGTGCAGACCTTTGCCATGATGATCTGGGGGCGTAGTCCTATCTCATTCCCATCCGTGATGCCGATAGTTCCCGTTGAGATTGGTGGCGCAGTGATTTCTCAAGTACAAATTCTGTTATTGGTACTCGCTACCGTGGCGATGATAGCGCTCGTGCTGCTGGTGGAAAAGACCAAAATGGGACGTGCAATGCGTGCAACTGCGGAGAATCCCAGAGTTGCCGGCTTAATGGGTGTCGATTCGAATAAAGTAATCGTAGCCACGTTTGCGATTGGTGCCGCTCTTGCTGCAATTGCCGGCGTGATGTGGGCAGCAAACTACTCGTCCGCGCAGTTTGCCATGGGCTTTGTTCCTGGCTTAAAAGCTTTTTCTGCTGCGGTCTTAGGTGGAATCGGTAATATTTACGGTGCGATGGTCGGTGGCATCATTCTTGGATTAATCGAAAGTATGGGGGCGGGCTATATCGGCGACCTGACCGGAGGCGTGCTCGGCAGTCAGTATCAGGATATTTTTGCTTTCATTGTTTTGATTATCGTTCTGACATTGCGACCATCTGGCATTATGGGTGAACGCGTTGCTGACCGTGCGTAAGGGGAAAGACGATGTCAACTATATTTGATGTAAAAGCTAATCCGAAGAAGGCTTACACCAGTTTTGCTGTGCTGGGATTGGTACTGGTTCTTTTCCCGTTTGTTGCGGCGAATTTTGGTAATTCTTGGGTTCGCATCATTGACTTTGCGCTGCTGTATATCATGCTGGCGCTGGGGCTGAATATTGTGGTCGGCTTTGCCGGACTACTGGATCTTGGCTATATTGCATTTTATGCAGTAGGTGCTTATCTGGCGGCATTGTTCGGATCCCCACAATTCGCGATTGTCCTTGAGTCTTTTGTCGAAAATTATCCGGCACTCGGGAATTTTCTGGTGACGCTGTTTGGTCCTGAAATTGCGCAAAAGGGCATTCATCTCTCTGTCTGGATCATTATTCCGTTTGCTGCGGTCATTGCGGGCTTCTTTGGTGCATTGCTTGGTGCGCCAACTTTAAAGCTGCGTGGCGATTACCTCGCAATTGTGACCCTGGGTTTTGGTGAAATTATCCGCATTTTCATGAACAACATGAATGCACCGGTCAACATCACGAACGGACCTCAGGGAATTAATATGATTGACCCGGTCAGTGTCTTCGGAGTGTCACTGGCGGGTGAGGCGGGCTCTAATGCAACAATTAACCTGGCTGGTTTCAGTATGCCATCGGTCAATGCCTACTATTTTCTGTTCTTGATTTTGTGTGTCGCGATTGTGATTGTATCGACACGTTTGCAGCATTCCCGTCTCGGCCGGGCGTGGGTGGCGATACGCGAAGACGAAATCGCAGCCAAAGCGATGGGCATTAATACACGTAATGTCAAATTACTGGCTTTTTCCATGGGCGCGTCGTTTGGCGGCATTTCCGGTGCGATGTTTGCTTCATTCCAGGGATTCGTCTCACCCGAGTCTTTCTCTCTGACTGAGTCAATGGTCATACTTGCGATGGTTGTGCTGGGCGGCATAGGGCATATTCCGGGTGTGATTCTGGGGGCGATTCTGATTGCCGCTTTGCCAGAAGTGTTACGGCACGTGGTTGAACCAGTACAAATATTGATATTCGGAAAAATCTGGATTGATGCTGAGGTGTTGCGTCAATTGTTATACGGTCTGGCAATGGTGGTTGTCATGTTGAATCGTCCGGCAGGTTTATGGCCAGCGCCAAAACATGAAGACAGAATGGCCAAAACGAATGACGCCGCGGCATAAGGAAAATCAATATGACTGAACAAACAATGTTGAAAATTGAGGGTGCGAACAAGCGTTTTGGTGGTTTGCAAGCATTGTCAAATGTAGGAATTGACATCAAGAAGGGGCAGATTTACGGTTTGATCGGCCCGAATGGTGCAGGTAAAACCACATTTTTTAATGTGATCACCGGTCTCTATCAGCCTGATTCCGGCAGTTTTGAGCTGGATGGTCAGCCTTATTCACCCTCGGCTCCGCATGAGGTTGCCAAGGCTGGGATTGCCCGTACGTTCCAGAATATCCGTCTGTTTGGCGAAATGACAGCGCTCGAAAACGTCATGGTCGGGCGTCATGTCCGCACAAAACAGAGCGTCTTTGGTGCGATATTTCAGCACGCTGCTGCACGTCAGGAAGAGGCTGCAATCCGTCGCCGGGCGCAGGAGTTGCTTGATTTCGTCGGTATTGGGCAGTTTGCCGGCCGTACCTCTAAGTTTCTTTCTTATGGAGATCAGCGCCGGCTTGAAATTGCACGCGCCTTGGCAACTGATCCGAAATTACTTGCTCTTGATGAGCCGGCTGCTGGTATGAATGCGACTGAAAAGCTCGCGCTCAGGGAACTGCTGGTGAAAATCAAGGCAGAAGGAAAGACTGTATTACTGATTGAGCATGATGTGAAATTGATGATGGGCCTGTGTGACCGTATTACCGTATTGGATTATGGCAAACCGATTGCAGAAGGTGTTCCCGCTGATATTCAGAAAAATCCTGCGGTAATCGAAGCATATTTGGGAGGGTCTCATTAATGGCCGAGAATATTTTAAAAATCAGTAATCTGAAGGTCGCTTACGGTGGTATTAAAGCCGTCAAAGGCATCGACCTTGAGGTGAATAAGGGCGAATTGATTACCCTGATTGGTGCGAATGGTGCGGGAAAAACCACAACATTAAAAGCAATCACAGGTACTTTACCCAGCTGTACAGTTGAGGGGGATATTCTTTATCTCGGTCAATCCATCAGGGGGAAAAATTCTTTCGAACTGGTGACCAGTCATCTGGCGATGGTGCCTGAGGGGCGCGGTGTCTTTACCCGCATGACGATTCACGAAAATCTGATGATGGGCGCTTTTACCAGAAATGATAAAGCAGGTATTGAAAGCGATATCGCTAAATGGTTCTCGATTTTCCCACGCCTCAAAGAGCGCTCTGCACAACTGGCAGGTACGCTTTCCGGCGGTGAGCAACAGATGCTGGCGATGGCAAGGGCATTAATGAGTCACCCTGAATTATTGTTGCTGGATGAGCCTTCGATGGGCTTGTCACCCATTATGGTTGAAAAGATTTTTGAAGTAATCAGAAATGTTTCTGCACAGGGTATTACGATTTTGCTGGTAGAACAAAATGCAAAATTAGCTCTGCAGGCAGCTCATCGCGGTTATGTGATGGAGTCGGGTACGATTACCATGAACGGGAACGCCAAAGATATGCTGAATGATCCTAAGGTTCAGGCAGCGTATTTAGGTGAAGCCTGATTGTTTTTTTGTAGCAAAAAGCCCCGGAAAATTCCGGGGCTTTTTCTTTCTGCGACAGAGAATGCGGACTGCAGAGGTGCAGGTGATAGTTTATTTCTTGGCAGTGCGGGGACTTACTTTTTCTGTTGCTTGCGAAATTTGTGCAACGGTATTGTTCATGTTTGCTTCTATTGCTTCCACGGCTTGTTTAGTCGTTTTACTTAATTGCTCGTAGCCGGAATTCATATTCGCGAAAGCCGTTTTAAAAAACGACACAAATTGTTCGGATCCGGCAGGCGCATTTTTCGATACTTCATCGAATAAGGCCTGAAATTTGCGATTGTTTTCTGTTATCTGTACTTCTGCTGCATGTGTTAATTCTGCTTGTGCGGCAGATGCAATTGATGTCAGATGACGGCTGTAATCGAGTAGATTTTCTGCACGTGGCTGTGCATGCGCGCTGCTCAGCGTAAAGAATTCCTGAGGGTCTTTTGCTGCCAGTAATTGCTTTGTGGTTGCTGCAGACGACTCGAATGAGCCCTTAATTGCGTTGAGGTTTAATTCCATCAGCTTTTCAAGGTTCTCGATGGTTTTGCCGCTCAGATTAGAGAACAAGGCGAGTTGCGCATCTAAGTTTGCTTTAGTTGCATTGGAAAGTTGTTCAGGTACGGAAAACATGATGATCTCCTGTTTAAAAGGGGGAATCAGACTGAGGGTGTTTTCAGCATTTATTGAAACAGAACAAATACAATCGATAAATGCAGTCGTTCATTAAATTTGTGCAATGCAGTAATAATTATATTATTTCATAGCGCTTAATCAAGTTTAATTGTGCAAATAATGCAATTTTTTAACGCTATGGTTTTTGGTGAAACACTGACTTTGAATGATGAGTCAGGAGAAATATCGGTTCTCAATCCCTAGTGTCTCTGGCCTGTATGACAGGGTCATGAATTTGTAGGCTTATGTTAGACTTTTATCTAGGACAACAAGCGGCCGTCTGAGCCGATGAAAAAGGGGACTGATGAAGATACAAGCGAAAAGTCGCAGCGACTTCCGCCATTTCCATGAAATAACCACACGCTGGATGGACAACGACGCGTATGGGCATGTGAATAATGTGGTGTATTACAGCTGGTTTGATACGGTGGTCAATGAATTTCTGATCAGCAATCGGGTACTTGATGTTGAAAAAAGTAATGTGATCGGGCTCGTGATAGAAACGCAATGCAATTATTTTTCTTCTGTCGCTTTTCCCGAAAAAGTAACGGCCGGTGTTTCTGTGAGTAAATTAGGGAATTCCAGCGTACGTTACGAATTGGGAATTTTCAAAGGCGATGAAACTGAAGCATGTGCTCAGGGACACTTTGTTCACGTATATGTGGACAGGGACAGCCGCAGGCCGGTTCCGCTCCCGGACGCTTTACGCATACTGTTGCAATCGATAAAAAGTGACTCATGATGATAACTTCCCCTTCCCAGCAAATTGTTGATCAGATCATTACTGAACGTCGTTCTATCCGCGCCTTTTTACCCGATACCATTGATCGCGAAGAAATACAGCGCATTCTTGAGGTCGCGTCACGTGCACCATCCGGAAGCAATACTCAGCCATGGAAGGTTTACGTGTTGACGGGGGAGAGCCTCACGCAGTTATCTGAAAAGATCCTGCATGCTCATCATCATCCTTCCGCGGACGAACCGCATACCGAGGAATACAATTATTACCCGGTAAAATGGATCAGTCCCTATCTTGAGCGGCGGCGCAAAGTCGGCTGGGATTTATATGCCTTACTCGGCCTTGCACGTGAGAATAAACAGGGCATGCATGCGCAGCATGGCAGGAATTATGCTTTCTTTGATGCGCCGGTGGGATTGATTTTCACCATTGATCGCGTAATGGAACAAGGCTCCTGGCTGGACTATGGCATGTTTTTACAAAATATTATGCTTGCTGCGAAAGCCCGTGGTCTGGACACTTGTCCTCAGGCGGCCTTTACTCAATACCATAAATTGATTCGTGAGCAACTGCAATTTCCTGAAAATGAAATGCTTGTTTGTGGCATGGCTCTGGGTTACGCGGATATGTCGAAAGTAGAAAATTCACTTGTAACTGAACGTGAGTCAGTATCTGCTTTCGTTAAGTTTTTAACATGATGTGTTGCTTCAAAAACTTGCGCTAAGTTATTAATTATCTTGCGATTTTTTTGATATTTGCTAAACTTCATCAAATTTTTGGCATATTTTATATAGGAGTTAGTGACAGTGAAATTTGCCCGTCAAGCTTTAATTCTCTCTTTGGTGAGCCTATTTCCCGCCACCATGTTATCCGCGCAGGCGAGTGAGCATAAACATACCCAGCACAAGAAACATGTTGTCCACAAAAAAGTGGTTAAAACAGCTTCTGCAAAACCGGCTAAACGTTATGTCGTTGTCAATGGTAAGCGTAAACTGGTGAATGAACGCGTGGCACAAGCTCCGATCGTGCCAGAAAAGCCCAGTGTTGGCGATACTGTAGGACTCAATCATTCACACGATCCTTTAGCCTTACAGTCAAACGTTGCCTATGTGGTTGATCAGGCGAGTTCTAAGGTCTTGTTTGAAAAAAATTCCAATGTGTCTTTGCCGATTGCCTCCATTACCAAACTCATGACGAGTCTGGTTGTGGTTGAGGCGAATCAGGATATGAACGAACTGATAGAAATTACGACAGAAGACATTGATAAGGAAAAGGGAACCGGTTCCCGTCTGAAGATAGGTGCGAAGCTGTCACGTTCGGACATGCTGCATATCGCCTTAATGAGTTCCGAAAACCGTGCGGCTTCGGCATTAGGACGCAATTATCCGGGTGGTCTGCCTGCCTTTGTTAATGCAATGAATGCAAAAGCGCGGCAACTGGGAATGTCGGAAACGCACTATGTCGATTCCAGTGGCTTGTCGAGTCAGAACCGAGCAAGCGCAAAGGATCTGGTTAAACTGGTTAATGCTGCTTATCAGCATCCTGTCATTCGCGAGTATTCAACCGACTCTAAATATGTGGTTAATCCGGGTGGTCGTCAGCTTGAGTATGGCACCTCAAATAAACTGGTTTCTAATCCTGCCTGGGAAATCGGCTTGCAAAAAACCGGGTATATCGCAGAGGCTGGCCGTTGCCTGGTGATGCAGGCGATGATAGAAGGCCGCGCGATTGTCATGGTATTTCTGGACTCAAAGGGCAAATACTCTCGACTGGCGGATGCAGGCCGTATCAAAAAATGGCTGGAAAGTGCTAAACCTCAAGTCTGAGCATCCTTCAGATCAATACTGATCTGACTACATCGGTAACGGCATCACCGCTTTCTTCTCGCTCCGGTGCTGCCGTCCCGTACTTTCTTTAATGTTTCCTGTCTGATTTTTCCGACCCTGTTGCGCTACTGAATATCGCCCTCGCAGGGTGGCGCTTTCTTACCAGTGAGCATTGCTGCAATCAGGTTTTCACGATGCTGCCAGCTGGTAAACGCGACACCGCAGATATGCAAAGCAATCAGTCCGATTAAGGTCCAGGCGATGGTGATGTGGATTAGCACTGGCCATGCGTAGCCCCAAAACATATCAGTGGTCGTTAGCCAGCCAGTGATAACGAGCAAACCGACACAGACCAGTAATGCAATGACCATCCACCCGCCCAGAGGATTGTGTCCCAGATAGCGGGCTGCGTTGCCACGCATTACTTCGCGCAGATACTGCAGCGTCTGCGGGGCAGGGCGAACGAATTGCCGGAAGCGGGCATAACGATTGCCAGTAAAACCCCACAGTAACCTTAGCAAAACGATCGCACCCGCACCGTAGCCAATATATTCGTGCGCTGAGCCGGTACGATGACTGGTTATCCATGCTGCTGCGATCGTTGCAACCAACAACCAGTGCAGCAGGCGTACAGGCAAATCCCAGACTTGCTGCTTAATTTTCTTCAACACGCTTGAATGTCACCGGATCAAAAAAAGCCTCGATGCGCTTGCCTTGCGGGTCTTTGGCATAGACTTCGTAGCAGCTTGAAGTCATTTCCATACGGCGTATGACCCAGCCTTCCTTGGTCAGTTTCTCCTGTAATTCTGTATGTGGTCGCCATTCCGATTTTGGCTGTGTCGTGCACTTCACGTTTCCGTGAGCAGAGGCGTAGCTGGCGGAGAATGCGAGCAGCAGAGGAATAAATTTTTTCATTGTTGATGTCATAAAAACTCCTTTATGAGGGTAATGTGAAACGGATATTCAGGTAATCGTCCAGCGGCGTAGCAAATTATGGTAGACGCCGGTCAGACTGAGCAAACGAGGATCGCTTGCAGCAATTGCGGGTGTCAGTTTTTGTATAGTCTGATCGAGGTCGAACAGCATCGCACGTTCGCCTTCGTCACGAACCAGACTTTCTATCCAAAAAAACGAAGCGACTCTGGCGCCCTCGGTAACTTGCATGACCCGATGCAGACTGGAAGATGGATACAACACCATATTGCCGGCTTCCAGTTTGACTGCCTGCACACCGAATTCCGTTTCGATCTCCAGCTCGCCGCCTTCATATTCATCCGGCTCGGCCAGAAATAATGTGGCTGATAAGTCGGTGCGCAGACTCAGATTTGTGCCGGGTATCTGCATGATCGCGCTGTCCACATGTGTGCCATAAGTGCCGCCGTCAGCATAGCGATTGAATTTTGGGGGATATATTTTGCGTGGTAATGCTGCCGATACGAACAGAGGATTATTCCCGAGCGAACGCAGAATATGATTGCCAAGGCTGATCGCAATTTCTGAATTATCGTCAATCTGCGCGTTACGTTTGACATTCCGCGCCAGGGTTCCGGCTGTTTTGGTACCGTCATTCCAGTCCGCTGTATCCAGATGGCGGCGGAATTGTTTTACTTCTTCCTTACTCAATACGTGATCAATAGTAATCAGCATAATTTCATCTCATTTATTCGTGACTGTTGTCGTGAGGAGGGCAATCCGTGGACGTGGCCGACGCGCCGCATCGCACTAACGCGCCGCGATTGATTTCTTTCAGTGTCGCGCAACCAGCCAGCGACATACATATTTCGAGTTCTTCGCACAGTAGCTTGATCATGTGGGCAACGCCCAGAGCACCAGCGACGCTCAGTGCGTACATTTGTAAGCGGCCTATGAGAACGGCATCTGCACCCAATGCCAGGGCTTTGAATATATCGCTGCCAGAGCGTATGCCGCTATCGAGCAACAAGGGAAAACTGCTACCGACGGCAGCACGAATGGCTGGCAGCGCATCGAGGCTGGCAGGGGCACCATCCAGACTACGCCCGCCGTGATTTGAGACGATGAGGCCAGCCACGCCCATGTTTTGCAGTGCGCGTGCATCGTCGGGATGTAACACACCTTTTACCCAGACCGGCAGCGATGTCTGGGCCATCAGCCACTCAAGATCTTTCCAGGTTGGCGCATCGCGCATGATGCCCTGAAAGACGCGGCTCTCCTCGGGACCGAGTGTGATGTTCTCAGGGGCAGCATGATTGCGCAGATTGGCCGCCAAACAGCTTTGTTGTATGCGAAAACCAGCGCGCTGGGCGCGCAAGCTGGCGGCTTGAATCGATGCGTCTAAAGTGACGACAACGGCGCTGAAGCCCGCATTGGCGGCTCTGTTGATGAGGTCCAGAGTGTCATTTTGTCGGGGCTGAAAATATAGCTGGAACCAGTGCGGCGAGCCGCCATTATTGGCGGCCGCAGAAATATCTTCCATGCGGACAGATGACAGCGTGCTGCTGACCATGCAACTGTGCATCGCCTGTGCGGCACGGGCAGTCTCTATTTCTCCGGCCGGATGGGCAAGCCGCTGAAATGCAACCGGTGCCATGAAAATCGGGTGGGGGAATGTTTGCTGACCCAGCGTCAGTCGGATATGCCCAGCGGTGACGTCACGCAGCAGACGAGGATAAATCGCCCATTGGGCGAATGCGTTCAGATTCGCCGCGACAGTGATGTCTCGACCGCAACCACCGGCAACATATTCATAGTGGGGGAGCGCCATGAATTGTTGCGCCAGACGCTCGTAATCCTGTGCGCAGCGTATGTCTGGTGGAATAGTGCTGAGCGGAGCTTGCGCCTGTGAGGTGGTATTGGTCATATCAGCAAATGTCGGGCAAGTGCCCGACATGGTATCTAACGTTATATTGCGTTGATAATGGTTTTTGCAGCGAGATTACATTTCATAGTTCAGCGTTAACCGGACTGCCCGGGCATCACCTTTGTACAGGAATGAACCGGAACGATAAACCGCTGTGTAATAGTCCTTGTTTGTCGCGTTTAACACATTCACGCGCAGATCCAGTTTTTTGGAAAAACGATAGGCCGCGAACACATCATAGACCGCAAATGACGGCACGGGTTGCGAGCAATAGCCAGTTGCAGTGTAACCAGCCGCAGTGTCTGGCTGACCACCACAACGGTCGCTTTCGTAGCGGGCAGTGGCACCGAACGAGAACGCGTTTGTCAACTGATACTTCGCTTGTGCAGAGAATGATTTTTCTGCGAAGTTACTTAAAGGGCGACCAATATTCGACGCGGTTGCTGAGTCCAGCACTTTCGAGCGGAGTATTGCCAGGCCGACTTGTGCTGACAATTTCTCAGTCACATCACCAGCGAGACCAAACTCAATCCCCTGTACACGATTTTTACCCGTGTTGAAAGTACCGATCGTGTCGTAATTGGCGCCTTCCATCACGTCCGATTTTTTAGTCTGGAATATCGCTGCCGTTGCGAGTAATTTGTCGTCAAACAGATTCCACTTGGCACCCAGTTCCAGATTGATCGAAGTTTCAGGTTTAGCACCAGCGATCTGATTTTGATACAGGACAGCACCACCGTAACCGCTGCTGGTACCGGCATCTGCTTCACCGCCGTTGATATCCTGTGCGCTTGCCACACTGCCGTAGACGATCAGTTTTGGCGTGACTTTATAGCTCAGACCGAGGTGACCGTTGACCAGCGTGTCGTTGTAGCTGTAGTCGCCAGTGATCGCTGCGGTTGTATTATTGCGGCGGATCAGTGACAGGTCAAAATAATCGGCACGCAAGCCACCAAATGCCGTGAAGCGATCCGTCAGATCAACGGTATCCATCGCCGTCAGTGCGATCGTTTTTACCTGCCAGTTCTGTGTCCAGCCCAGACGGGTTCCGTTACGACCAGCGAGTGTGTTCAGGTTGCTGACGGGAACGCCATTGCTATCAGTAAAGCAATAGCCGTTATTTGCACCGATACCTGCGGTTGTTTTGCAGTTAAATGCACCGGTGTTGCTGATGGCGAAGTTACCGGAAACCACTTTGTGATCTGTGTATTCTGCACCAAAGATGAATTCGTGCTTCAGACCCAGCAATTCTTTATCCCAGCGCAGATTACTTTGGTGCGCGAAGTAGTCAACGTCCTGCCAGCCGGTATGCCCGTTATCAAGCACGCCTGTCGTGTAAGCTTTACCAGTCGCGCCATCGTAGCGGGTTGCGCTGGATGCACCGGTCGTAACATAGGAATTACCTGATTTACCGTAACGTGTCAGGCTGTTGAGCGTGAGCGCCGGGGCGATTTTCCATTTGACTCGGGCGGTCAGCGTATCGACATCTGATTTGAGAAAATCATTGGCCTGCGCATATACCGGAACATTTTTTGCCGGAACGCGGTCAGGCACCGTGCCAACCAGATAGTAACCAAGATCCGGTGCTTTATCTTCGGTACGCAAACCATAGTAATCCAGCGTTACAAACAGATTTTCATTGGCTTCCCACAGTCCAGACAGAGCCACACCTTTACGATTTCGGTTCGATGGTGAGCGGTCTGGTATGCCTTCATCACCGTAGAGCACGTTGGCACGCAAAGCGAAATTATCACCAAAGCCTTTATTCACATCGGCGGTCACACGTTTCTGATTATCAGTACCTGCCCCGATAGACACTTTGGAGAAGTCCTTATCTAAAGTTGCCTGTTTTGTGATGGCATTGACCGCGCCACCAGCACTGCCGCGCCCGGCAAAACTGGAGCTTGGCCCCTTGGAGATTTCTAATTGTTCAATCGCGAAACTTTCGCGTGTCGTCATTCCGGGGTCGCGCAGACCATCAACGAAAACGTCACTACGCGCTTCCTGACCGCGGATGATATAGCGGTCGCCGAAGGCGTTACCATTTTCACCGGTACCGAGGGTAATGCCGGGCTGTGCATTCAGAATCTGTTTCAGCTCAGTCAGACCGGAATCATCGATAGCTGCTTTAGTAATGACAGAAATGGTCTGTGGTGTCTCTGCCAGCGGGCGAGTATGACGGGAGTCACCAGACGTTTTTGCCTTGTAAGGCACGCCAGATTCTGCATTCGGGTTCGGATCCAGCGCTTTGCCATAAATCTGTACTTCTGGCAGTACCTGCATTTTGTCATCTGCAGGTTTTGCCGGGGTTGTCTGCGCCATCGCTACTAAAGGAATAAACATCGCGCTGGAAATGCCCATGGCAATGCTGGTTTTGTTCACGGAGGTGAACTTCGTGTCATTGGTGCGTAGGCTATCTGGCTGGCGCGTTTGTTTACGTTTCAAGATGTACTCCCAAGTGGTGTTGAAGATTTGAGCGTAGTGTAAACAAGATTTTAGTTAATGTAAATAGGAATTAATCTCATTTGCATTGGTGTTTATTTTTTTCAAAGAATATGTTGCGGGTGACAGAGGCAGTGTCTGGCATCGGTGCTGATGTTGCCGCGAGGGCGGGGGAGCGAGGCATGCTAAAGGTGTTATTTGATGCCGGTCGCGGCTTTGCTTGGGCGACTGGTATTTGCCGATAATGAAAAGAGGAATGGCTGATGAGAACCAGTCAGGGGAGCAGATGCAGGGCAAAGGCGTTTGGGTGTCGTCCTTACCCTGAGACAGGCGGAAATTCGGAGGGGATTTAGGCTGGGGTGATGTCCTTACCAAACAGCGAGTCCCATAATTGCCGGGTTGCTTCTGCTTCCCGGGCAACCTTGGTGACAGCGATGCGAGCACGGTCTTCCCCTTGCAAGCGTATGCCATGTTGTAACTTGCGCAGCCAGCGATAGGCTTTGGCAGTTTGTCCAGCCAGATCAGCATCAATCAGTTCGAGCTCACCACATAGTTTCAGCAAGGCGATATTACCGATATTGGCGGTCAGCTGCGGATACTGGTGGGCATATCTGAGCACTAAATACTGCACTATGAATTCAATATCGATCATGCCGCCAGCATCATGCTTGAGGTCAAATAATTCGCTCCGGTTAATGTTGGCGTCACGCATTTTTTTGCGCATGCTGACGACTTCCTGCGATAAGCTGACAGCATCTCTGGGCTGACGTAATACCTGATCGCGGATACGTTCAAATTCCTGTGCTATCCCGCTGTCACCGGCGCAAAAGCGGGCGCGGGTCAGTGCCTGATGTTCCCATAACCAGGCGGATTTTTCCTGATAGCGGGCAAACGAGCTTAGCGACGACACCAATAATCCGCTGGCACCATCGGGACGCAGCGCAATATCAATGTCAAACAGTATGCCCGCCGGTGTATGGCTGGTCATCCAGGTGATGAAGCGCTGTGCCAGTTTGGCGTAATTACCGGGCGCTTCCTGATCGTCATCATCGTACAGAAAAATCACATCCAGGTCCGACGCGTAACTGAGTTCTTTACCGCCCAGTTTGCCGTAGGCGATCACGGCAAAGCGCGGCACTTCGCGATGCCTGCCGGCGATGGTTTCCCATGCGGCCTGTAAGGTTGCGGCCACGATCAGATCAGCGAGTTTCGAGAGTTCATCCGCCAGATGCTCAACGCTGAGCTGGCCTTCCAAATCCTGAGCCAGTAAGCGGAATTGCATTGCATGGTGCAATTCACGTAGGGTTTCCATCTGGCGTTCCGTGTCGCCCTGATGCTGGCTGAGTTGGCGCTGCAGATCCTGCTCAAAGCTGCTCCAGTCAGGACGCTGGTGCAGCGATGATTCGTCGAGTAGTTCATCCAGCAGAATCGGATGGCGTGTCAGGAACTTGGCGGCCCAGTCGCTGGCGGCCATCATACGGATTACGCGTTCCAGCGCGTGCGGATATTCGGTCAGTAAAGACAGATAAGCAGATCGACGCGCAATGGTTTCGAGAAAATCAAGCAGACGGTTCCAGCAAGCCAGTTGCATTTCTTCCAGTCTGGCAATCTGCGGCAAAGCATTGTTGATCAGCGCAATCATTTTTGTGCGGCTCGATTCAGACAAGCTCTGAATTTTCGCTGATTGCCAACTGGCGATCAGTCTGCGCGCAACATCGCCCGCCTCATGGAAGCCTGCGCTTGTCAGTTGTGATGTCAGTAGTTCTTCGCTGTCGCTGCTGCCGAGACTGGCCGTCAGCAAGTATTGGGCTGCTTCTGTACTGTTGTCTGCTTTATCTTTAAAAATGGCGTCGAACTGTTCCGCGACAAAGGCGCGATGCGGCTGCAATTGCGTCAGTAGTTCGTCCACAGTCTGGCAACGCATCATCTGCGCAACGCGCAGTTGGTCTTCTGTCTGCGCCGGGAAAGTGTGCGTTTGCGCATCATCCAGATATTGCAAACGATGTTCCAGGTTACGCAAAAAAGTGTAAGAAGTAATTAGCTGTTGCACTATTCTGGTGTCGAGTATCCCTTTGTCAGCCAGCGTTTTCAAGGTGTTGCGGGTCGAGCGGTCGCGCAGGCTGGTGTCACGACCGCCGCGTATCAGTTGAAAGACCTGTGCCAGAAATTCCACTTCACGGATGCCGCCGCGACCGAGCTTTACATTATTACTGCGTTCCGGGTGCTTGCTTTCCTGGCGTACCACTTCGGCACGAATCTGGGCATGCATGGAGCGCAGCGAATCAATCGAGCCGTAATCGAGATAGCGCCGATAGACAAACGGGCGGATAATTTTTTCCAGCGTGGTTATATCTTCCGCTGTGCCAGTCATGGCGCGTGCTTTGACCCAGGCATAACGTTCCCACTCGCGACCCTGAATCAGAAAATATTCTTCGACCATACCAAAGCTGGCGACCAGCGGCCCGGAGGCGCCGTTCGGGCGCAATGCCATGTCAACGCGGAAACTGAAACCGTCTTCGGTTACTTCAGAAATCGCGGCAATCAGCTTTTTTCCGAGGCGGGTGAAATATTCATGATTCGACAAGCTGCGTTGCGTGCTGTCGCTGGTAACGGTGTCGCCATCTTCGGCATAGCAAAAGATCAGATCGATATCCGACGAGACATTGAGTTCATAGCCGCCGAGCTTGCCCATGCCGAGCACGATCATTTCCTGTGCGCGGCCGCTTTCTTCCCCGGTCGGCGTACCGTATAACTCCTGCATTTCTGCATTTAGGGCGGCCAGATGCTGTTGCACGACGAAGTCAGCAAATTCGCTGATGGTTGTCACCACTTCGTTCATGTCGGCGTCGCCGCACAGATCGCGCTTGATCAGTGTGCAGACGACGAGGTTGCGCAAACGACGCATGGCTTTGTTCAGAGTCGCGCCAGATGAAATTTCTTTTTGTAAAATCTGAGCAAAAATCGCCGGGGTCAAGGATAATCTTGAAATCTCGTCCAACATTGTCTGACGGTCGCTGCCGCCTTGTAGCCAGCGTTGCAGGAAACGCGATGCATTCAGAATATCGGGGAGGTCAGCTTGGTCGGGTGGCGTGAGATTCATAGTCAATGTCGGGAAAGCGCGGTTTTGCGTAAGTCCTATTGCAGTGTTGCTTCGATTCTAAGTCATCTTGATCGGCTGCGGGCGTCTTAATCAAAGAAGTGTGAAGTTTCTCCCGGAAGGCATAAATATACTCCGGGGGAGTATTATTTAAACCCCAATGTTTATGCGGACAATTGGGTGAAATGAAGAGAAATATAGGGGAGTATGTTGAAAATTGCGGTATATCCAGTGACCAGTGCCTCGTCGGCAGAATAGTGTCATTGCTTAAATGAGAACGGATATTCCCGCCTCTCAGCCTTCTGCTGCGGAAGATCAGGAGCCAGTGTTGCCAGCACGCTCGCGCTGGCGTCGCCTTTTGTCGCATACTTTTGCCGCTTGCGGTGGCGGGCTCCGCTTTTTTCTTCGTGCGGTGCTGGTGCTGTACTTTGTGTTCTGCGCCCTCGTACTGGTGTTGCGCTATCTGGTGTTGCCACACGTGGCTGATTACAAGCAGGAAGTGGAAACCATGGTCAGCCGTGCGATCGGACGCGAATTGCACATGGTGTCATTGCAGGCATCCTGGCAAGGGCTTAATCCGCAACTGGTATTACAGAATGTGGAGATGCTTGACCAGCATGGCAACGCGGCCTTGCGTCTGCCTGAAGTCAGGACGACGCTGTCGTGGTGGAGTCTGGCGCTGCTTGATCTGCGCTTTGACAACATCGAGCTGCATCAGCCAGTACTCGATATTCAGCGCGATACCGACGGCAAATTGTATATCGGCGGTTTTTTTATCGATCCGAAAAAGAAAAGCGACGGCAAGGGGCTGGACTGGGTGCTGGCACAGCATCAGATTGTCATCAGGCAAGGCGTTTTGCGCTGGAATGACCGGGTGCGTCAGGCGCCGGAATTACAACTCAATGATGTCAGCCTGATTCTGCGCAATCGCTGGCGTCACCACCAGTTTGCCTTGCGTGCAACGCCTCCGGCGGCCTTATCTGCGCCGGTCGATATCCGCGGCGATGTGCAACATCCGGCATTCACCAGACAAGTGTCGGATTTCTCCAACTGGAGCGGCGAACTGTATGCCGATCTGCAAAGTACCGATCTGCATGCATTGCGCTCGTATATTGATTATCCGGGCGATATCAGTCAGGGACATGGTGCAGTACGATCCTGGCTGCGACTCGATCGCGGCCGCGTCGCAGATGTCAGTGCCGATCTGAGGCTCGTTGACGTGCAAGGTCAATTTGCCAAAGATCTGCCTGAACTGGATATGGCGGAAATCCGTGGCCGCGTCACCGCCAGTGAAAAAGCCGATCTTGGCAAAAAATATCTGCCGTCCTTGTTCGGTAAAGCCGGACACACCATTGCGCTGACCGATTTTTATATGAAAGCCAGGGATGGTTCGGTCATGCCACCAACCACTATCAGGGAAAGTTTTACCCCGGGCACAGGCAATCAGTCGGCGAAGGTTGAGCTGTACACCAAATTTCTGGACTTACAAATTCTGGCTAACTTTGCCGGACACTTACCCTTACCTGCAGACCAGCGGCAGATGTTGCTGGATTTTGCGCCAAAAGGTCAGTTAAAGGAATTTTCTGCCTCTTGGCAGGGAACATATCCGGATGTGGCTGCATATAAAGTGAAGGGCGAATTTATTAATTTGTCCATGCGGCCGCAACCTGCACAGTTAGCCCGGGCCAAAACTGCAAAAACACCCGCGAAAGCAGCCGTTCCAGCGATTCCCGGCTTTGAAAATTTATCCGGTACTGTGGATGCGAGTGATCGCGGTGGAAATTTTTCACTCGATTCCAAAGATCTGTCATTACGCCTCACCAGTTATTTCATCGATCCTGTGATGCCGTTCGATCGCCTGCAAATGGAGGCGAACTGGAAATTTCAGGCGGACGATAAGCTGGTGTTTCAGATCAATAAGATGGATATGACGCAAGACAGTATGCATGCCACTTTGTCCGGCAAACACGTCATGTCTATGCGTGCATCTGCGCAGCCGCAACCCGGTGAGGTCGACTTAACTGCGCATATTGACGGCTTTGATCTGAAGCGACTCGAACGCTATATTCCCACCGTCGCCGAAGCAGATTTGCGTCACTGGCTGACGAAAAGCATACTGGATGGCCGTGCCGATGATGTGACTGTGCGTGTTCGCGGTGATCTCGCGCATTTCCCGTTTTCTGCGAGTGACCCGCACTCCAGGAATAAAGGGGAGTTTCTGGTCAAAGGCAGTCTGAGCGGCGGCAAACTGGATTTCACCGCTGGCGAACTGGCCGAAGGCGGTAAGGCGCCTTTATGGCCGGTCATTGACGATATCAAAGGCAATTTCATCTTTGAGCGCGCCAGAATGGAAATTAACGGTGACACAGCGAAAACTCTGGGGGCAGATCTGCGCAAGGTGAAAGCGGTGATTCCCGATTTATTAAGTGCGGGATCTGTCCTGAATATCGATGGCAACGCCAGCGGCCAGTTGCAGACCATGCTGGCATACGTCAGTGCAAGTCCTGTGGCTGGCTGGCTGGGGCATTTCCTGGCAGAGTCGAAAGCAAGTGCGAACGCAGGTTTAACTTTAAAGCTGCAATTACCGCTGCGTCATATGATCGATGCAAAAGTCAACGGCGTACTGCAATTCGCCAATAATGACGTGGTACTGCAACCCGGTATTCCACTGGTCACCGGGGTCAATGGCAAACTCGAATTTAACGAGCGCGGCGTCAATCTCGGGACGCTGAAGGGAAGTGCGCTGGGTGGTCCAATTGTCATCAGCGGCGGCTCACAAAAAGATAACAGTATTCGCGTCCGGCTTGATGGCAGCGTCACTGGTGAGGGTGTACGGCAGATGCTGCCAGCTGCAAATCGCGAGCAAATCAAAATAGACGGTACCAGTCGCTACACCGCAACGATTGCCGTGAAAAAGCAATTACCGGAAATCGTGATTGAATCGAATTTACAGGGAATGGCATTCAATTTTCCCGCACCCCTGAAAAAAAATGCGACGGAGTTGATGCCCTTGCGCATCGAACTGGTGCCACAGAACACAGCTGACAGCAGCGTTTTGCAGGATGAGTTGCGGATGCATCTTGGTAATGCAGTGCATGCAAAATACGTACGTCAGAAAAGTACCGATAAGCAAGCCAACTGGCAGCTCTTGCGTGGCGGTATCGGTGTGAATGTGCCTGCGCCCGAGCCTTTGCGCGGCGTGGCGGTCAATATTGAAGCGAATGTACTGCAAGCGGACGAGTGGCGTAGCGTTTTAAATACAAGTTCCGTCAATACCGCAGTTGGGAATACGACGAACACCTCTGCATTGAACGGTACTACGGGCAAAGCAGCGCAGGGCGGTGCTGCTTTAAATATTGCTCCTTATCTCGACATCAGCACACTGGCATTAAAAACCGGTCAGTTGCATATCTTGGGTAAGCAGCTGGATCACGTGGTGATGGGTATGTCTCATCACAATGATCTGTGGCAGGCGAATATCGACGCCAGTCAGGTTTCTGGGCATATCAGCTGGAATGAGGGCAGTGTCAAAGCTGGGACGGCAGGGCCGGCGGGACCGGGCACGGTGACGGCACGTTTAAGCAAGCTGACGATCCCGCAAGCGGCGACCAGCGATGTCAGTGATTTGTTGGAGGATAAGCGCAGCAGTACCCAGATACCGGGACTCGATATCGTTGCCGATAGTTTTGAGGTATTCAATAAAAAGCTCGGCAGACTGGAACTGCAAGCCAGTAATCAGATGAGTGGCGCATCCAGTGAATGGTTGCTCAGTAAAGTATTATTGAAAAATCCGGATGCGGAACTCAGGGCAACCGGGCGTTGGGGCAACCGTGCAGGGAGTAGCGTAACGCAACTCAATTACGTGCTCGACATTACGAACGCCGGGCAATTGCTGGACAGGCTGGGTTTTGCCAATGTTGTACGCGGCGGGCGCGGACGTTTGGATGGCGACGTGAAATGGAATGGCCTGCCCTATGCAATGGATATTCCGAGTATGAGCGGCAAAGTGCAGCTCGATCTGGCCGCCGGGCAGTTTTTAAAGGTCGATCCGGGGGCCGCAAAGCTGCTGGGTGTGCTGAGTATGCAGTCCTTGCCACGACGCCTTACTCTGGATTTCCGGGATATATTTTCTGAAGGCTTCGCATTTGATGCCATTACCGGCAGCGCGCAGATTGTGCAGGGTGTAGCCCGCACTGATAATCTGAAAATGCGCGGAGTGAATGCGACCGTGGTGATGGCGGGTAACGCAGATATCGTCAATGAATCCCAGCAATTGCATGTAGTGGTCATTCCGGTTATCAATGCCGGCGCGGCGTCGGTGGTGTACGGACTAGCGGTGAATCCCGTTATTGGTCTGGGAACCTTCCTCGCGCAATTGTTCTTACGTGAACCGCTGGCAAAGGCTTTTACCTTTGAATATATGGTGAGTGGCCCGTGGAAGGATCCTCTGGTGAAAAAAATTGAGCGTCAGGACAGTCAGGACGTTGCCGTTGAGCATCGACAGCCAGATGCCAGGAAAGGTGAATGATGAAAGTTGCAGCGATACAAATGGTTTCTTCTGCCACTCTGGCAGACAATATGGCGACAGCAAAACGTCTGCTGACCAGTGCAGCAGGCGACGGTGCCAAACTCCTGTTATTGCCGGAATACTGGCCTTTAATGGGCTTGCAGGATACCGATAAACTGGCGATTGCCGAGCCTGCCGGCAGCGGCCCTATGCAGGAATTTTTAGCGGAAATGGCGCGTTCGCTGAAGGTCTGGCTGATCGGAGGCACTATCCCGCTGCAATCAGCCGAAACTGGCAAAGTCATGAATACGACGCTGGTATTTGATCCGCAGGGAGTGCAGCGCGTTCGCTACGACAAAATTCATTTGTTCGGTTTCTCCAAAGGCGATGAGTCATACGAAGAAGCACGTACCATTACTGCCGGCGAACAGGTAGCCACCTTTGAAACTGAGGCCGGCCGGGTTGGTCTGTCTATTTGCTATGACTTACGCTTTCCTGAATTATTCCGCGCGATGGGGCCTTGTTCTCTGATCGTTGTTCCTGCTGCTTTTACTTACACCACAGGTCAGGCGCACTGGGAAATTCTGTTGCGCGCCAGAGCGATAGAGAATCAGTGTTATGTTCTGGCATCGGGGCAGGGTGGCAGACATATCAATGGCCGTCGTACTTGGGGGCACAGTATGTTGATTGATCCTTGGGGGAAAATTCTCGCGGAATTGCCCGAAGGTGAGGGGATGGTCAGCGGTGACATCGATGCGGAATTGTTGCAGCAGATCCGCACCAGTCTGCCCGCGTTGCAACACCGGAAATTATAGTTGCCATCCGGCTTACCTCTCAGGATGGCTCAACTTCAAGTGTAAGTTATCAGCATACTGTTGTCGTCGCTGAGTTGTTTTACAATGCATATATTGCATTCTTTTGTATTGGTTAATCTACTTTATGAGTTCTTCAAATTCAGCCTTGAACCACCTCGCTATTGCACGTGACATTTTATTGACGCCATTTGGTCTGGACGACCATAAATTGTCGAAAGTGCTTGGTTCTATGTTCACTCACCGTGTGGACTATGCTGATCTATATTTCCAGTTCACCCGCAGCGAAGGCTGGAGTCTCGAGGAGGGCATTGTGAAGACCGGCAGTTTCTCTATCGACCAGGGCGTGGGTGTCCGTGCTGTTTCCGGCGATAAAACTGCGTTTGCTTATTCGGATGAAATATCTGAAAAAGCCTTGTCTGATGCGGCCAAAGCAACCAGAACGATTGCGGTTCAGGGGGCGGGCAAGATCAAAGTCGCTTCCGCTTTGCACGGAATTCAGGGGCGGGATTTGTATTTACATGATGATCCTCTGCATTCTCTTGACGCCAACGAGAAGGTACGTTTGCTTGAGCGTATAGAAAAAATTGCGCGTGCGAAAGATCCTCGTATCGTTCAGGTGATGGCGTCGCTCGCCGGTGAATACGATGTCGTTCTGGTAGCCCGCAGCGATGGTGCGCTGGCAGCAGATATCCGTCCTCTGGTACGCGTTTCGCTGACCGTGATTGCGGAACAGAACGGACGTCGTGAAATGGGTTCCAGCGGTGGCGGTGGTCGCTATGATTATTCCTATTTTTCTGATGCCTTGCTTGAACAATATGCTGATGAGGCTGTGAAGTCTGCTCTGGTGAATCTGGATGCACGCCCGGCACCAGCGGGGCCAATGACGGTCGTGCTTGGCCCTGGCTGGCCCGGCGTATTGCTGCACGAGGCGGTGGGTCATGGTCTTGAGGGTGATTTCAACCGCAAAGGATCGAGTACGTTCTCCGGCCGCATCGGTGAGCGCGTTGCTGCAAAAGGTGTGACGGTCGTTGATGACGGCACGATGCGGAATCGCCGCGGTTCGCTCAATATTGACGATGAGGGTAATCCAACCCAATGCAGTACACTGATTGAAGACGGCATACTGAAGGGATATATGCAGGACACGATGAATGCGCGTCTAATGAAGATGGCAGTTACGGGGAATGCCCGTCGTGAATCGTTTGCCCATTTACCGATGCCACGCATGACCAACACCTATATGCTGGCCGGAGATAAAGATCCGCAAGAAATTCTGGCGTCTGTGAAAAATGGCTTATACGCTGTGAATTTTGGTGGTGGTCAGGTTGATATCACGAATGGTAAGTTTGTGTTCTCTGCCAGCGAAGCTTATATGATAGAAAACGGTAAGCTCAGTTATCCGGTCAAAGGTGCAACCCTGATAGGTAATGGACCTGAAGTACTGAACCATGTGTCCATGATCGGCAATGATTTGCGCCTCGATTCTGGTATCGGCGTGTGTGGTAAAGAGGGACAGAGTCTGCCGGTCGGCGTTGGTCAGCCTAGTCTGCGGATTGATGGTCTGACAGTCGGCGGCACCGCTTAGTTTTTTTACCGGTTTAAAATTGAGGTCAGGGTTCCATGTTTGTGATCGCTGTTGTGTCAGCAAAAGGTGGCGTAGGAAAGACTACGCTATCTGCCAACCTTGCATTCGGTATTGCTCAGCGTGGTCACCCCACTCTGGTGATCGATCTCGACCCACAGAATGCACTGCAATGGCATCTCGGCGGCTTGGAACAGAGCAATTGCAAAGGAATCAGTGCACTGACCGGCCCGCGTACCAGGCTAGCAGGCGTGACGCATGGCAGTCCATACCATGTCTATTTTTCTCCATACGGCAGTGGTGGAGAAGTTCAGCGTCTGCGTTTTGAGAGTGTTCTGGAGCAACAGGATGACTGGCTGCGCTTGAAGTTGGAAAAAGCGAATTTGCCGGAAAATGCGATTGTCTTAATCGACACTCCACCCGGACCCTCGGTTTACATGAAGCAGGCAATTCATGCAGCAGATTACGTGCTGGTAGTGGTGCTGGCGGACGCTGCCTCTTATTCCACCCTGCCTGAAATGGAAGAACTGATCACTGCTTACCGGCCACCCATTTCGCGGTTGAAAGGTTCGGCTTATGTGATTAATCAGTCTGCGAAGCGGCAACTGGCACAGGACGTGTCTGCCTTATTCGCGTCGCAACTGGCTGAGCGTATGGTGCCTTATGTGATCCCTGAAGATGCAGAAGTCGAAGAGGCATTGGCATACGAATGTCCGCTCCTGCATTATCGTCCGGATAATCAGGCCACAAAGAAAATACAGTCCGTCGTTGACTGGTTGCTTGCACGGGTTCCTCAAGCTCACTGAGCGAAGAATAAATCACCTCCTCATTCTGTTCTGCCACCGTTTTTTTGCCGGCGTGGTTTTTGCATAGTCTCCTGGCAAATTCCCTGGAAATATCACTTCCTTACCGCTAAAGACACCGGGTTGCCTTATACAGTTGTGCTATTGGAAAATAAAAAGCAATTAATTTCCAATGTGATAATGTTTTTTCTCAGGCACCGTGTTTAAATAACGGGTAATTGTAAGTAGATGAAATGAGAATTTACTTTTGATAAATTCTGATCTAGCGCGAAGTAATGTTTTTAATAAGAAACTTATTTTTCAAAACAGCGTCTGTACTGAAGTTGATCTCTGTCCAGTTATGAATTGTTGACATTCTTTTACGGTGTTTTGCTGGACGATTACTTTCGGCGGGTGTTACAGTTTTAGACGAAAAACTAGGTTTTGTTCCAGAGATCAGGGGCTGGAAAGTCAGCGAAACAATGAATGGAAGTACCCAAGTATGTTGAATAAAAATGTGCAGTATTACGAATCTCAGCAGTGTGCGATTCAATGGAAAGCGTTTCTTGCCGCGTTCTCTGCTGAGTTTGCCTCAAAAGGTGACGTTCCGGATCTCCGGGCGTTTATGTATCAGATGGGACGGACGATGGCTGCTGCCTTTCCTGCACTTGACGGCACTAGTTTGCAAGCCCTTGAAGACGGCATTAATTCTTACTGGTCGCAAACCAACTGGGGCTGGATGGAACTGATTGAGCAGCCAGAAAGCCTGATCGTGGAACATCATGCCTCGCCTGTCAAAGTAGCGTTTGGAGCGGACGCGCTGACATGGTCTCCAGCCTTGCTTGAGGGCGTCTATGCACAGTTGTTTGACAATCTCGGCATGGATAAATCGCTCTGCTTAACGCAGCGCGGAGATGCTCTGGAAGATGGCCAGTTGTTTGTTTACGAATTAAAGAAGCAGCCCGATGAACCGACATATTTCACACGTCGTTGATTGTCGGATGATGACGCACTAAGAAATTGAAAAGGGCTGTGAAGATTATGGATGATGACGTTAAAAATCTTTTTCAAAAGTTTGGGCAACCAGCGACAGCGTACCAAGAGATAAGCCGCGAAGTTGAAAGCGAGCAGGCGAAAAAACGCTGGCCGCTTTTACGTGATGTCTGGGTTCATGCAATTCCAGATCATGCTTCGGCGGACAATGAAGAGTTTTCTGAGGTGCAACGTATGACACCATCCCTGAAACAGGAGGCGGTTCCTGATGTTCATCGTAAGCCCTTGTTTAACCGGAGTAGCAGTGCGGATATACCTGAGTCTGGTCATCCTTCAGTAAAGAAAAAGGAAACGACGTCTCCGGCAATGGCTACGTTTGCATCGCCAGGCATTTTCCAGTCAGGACCCCAGCAAAAAATGGTGCTCTCCAAACAGGAAGAGCCGTTAAAAAATGAAATGAATAGTTTGTTCCGTACTCCTAAGGCAAGTGTGGTGAGCACGACGGCTGTGCAAGCTGAGTCTCAGAATAATGGTGTCGCCCTGCCTGTACATACCGATAAGCATCAACCGCTTTCAGCGGTGTTTAAGCGCCTTGCCGCTCAGCCTGAACCGGCGAAAACTACCGAATCTCCAGTAAATTCTTTTTTCAAAAAAATCTTCAAATCATGAGAGTGGTAGCTGTTATTTCTCCGAAGGGAGGCGTGGGAAAGACAACGGTGACAGCAAATCTTGCTTCAGCGCTTGCCCGTATGGGCGCCAAGGTGGTGGTGCTCGATCTGGATCCGCAAAATGCGCTGAGGCTACATTTCGGTATGCCTTACGATGATGTAGCAGGAATTGCCATGCGCAGTCTGAGAGATGACCGCTGGACGCATGTGCTTTATGAAAGCACTTATGGCGTTGACTTCTTACCATACGGTACCGTTGAGGAAGATCAGCGGGAAGTTTTTGAAGATACAGTCCGTAGTAATCCGGACTGGTTGTATTTGCATCTGCGTGATTTATCGCTGGACCCGGCAACGGTCGTTTTAATTGATACTCCGCCAGGGCCAAGCATTTATCTGCAGCAAGTGCTGAGCGTTGCACATATCGGTCTGGTTGTACTCAAGCCTGACGCCGCGTCCTATTCGACGGTGCCCTCAATCGAATCTTTGATTCAATATTACACAGCCGGAAGGAAGGATTTTCTTGGTTACTGCTACGTGTTGAATCAGATGGATGCGTCCAGGCAATTGTGTCGTGATGTTCACGGTATGCTGCGCTCGACCTTAGGTGGTAAGTTTGTTCCTTCCACGATACACAAGGATGAGGCTGTCAGTGAAGCGCTGGCATGCCAGACTCCCGTTTCTTACTATGCACAACACAGTTCCGCCACACACGATGTGCAGCAACTTGCTGTATGGCTGCAAGAAAATTTCGGACTGGTTGATTGATGCGCTCGATACTGAATTCGCGATATTTATACGGCCGGCTCAATGAGTTTGGGCGATTGATGGTCAACTGGCCTGGCTGGAATTCCAAGTTGTCCCGGGTTTCAGCGCTGATCGTTGCTGCCGTGCTTTTCTGGGTCTCGATCAGTATGCCCATGGAACTGCCGTATCAGACTTTTTTCTCGGTGGTGATATTTTCTACCGCGATGTATTTGCGCCGTTACACGGGAACGCTGATTTCTCTGATCATGGTGATGTTCTCCGTCAGCGCAACGAGCCGATATATTTACTGGCGGGTCAACTACACAATCGATACCGAAAATCTGGTCGATTTATTTTTCGCTCTGGTATTGATCCTTGCGGAAATTTATGCGTGGCTGGTGTTATTGCTCGGATATCTGCAAACTGCATGGCCGCTCAGACGCAAACCTGCCGTCTTACCGGCAGATACATCGACTTGGCCGGTTGTTGATCTGTTCATCCCGACTTATAACGAAGATCTGGCGGTGGTTAAACCGACCGTTATGGCAGCAATGGGCATAGACTGGCCCAAAGATAAACTGAATATCATCATTCTGGATGACGGACGGCGCCCTGAATTTGCCGAATTTGCCCGGACCGTCGGCGTCCAGTGCTTCACGCGTGCCGATAATAATCATGCGAAAGCAGGCAACATCAATGCTGCGCTGAAACGGACAAATGGTGAGTTTGTCGCCATTTTTGACTGCGACCACATGCCTACCCGTTCATTTCTGCAATATACGATGGGGTGGTTTCTGGTTGATCCAAAATTGGCGATGGTACAGACACCCCACCATTTTTTATCCCCTGACCCATTTGAGAGAAATCTGCATACGTTCAGGCATGTGCCGAATGAAGGTGAGCTTTTTTACGGCCTGATTCAGGATGGAAATGATTTGTGGAACGCTACCTTCTTTTGTGGTTCTTGCGCAATTCTGCGGCGAACCTATCTGGAAGAAATTGGTGGGATTGCCGTCGAAACCGTGACCGAAGATGCACACACTGCATTGAAAATGCAGCGGCTCGGATATAACACCGCTTATCTGGCATTGCCACAGGCGGCAGGGCTGGCGACTGAGAGTTTATCGGCACACGTCGGGCAGCGCATACGCTGGGCGCGTGGCATGGCGCAGATTTTCAGGGTGGATAATCCTCTGTTAGGCAAAGGCCTGACTTTCGGTCAGCGACTTTGTTACAGCAATGCGATGCTGCATTTCTTTTACGGCTTGCCACGCATGGTTTTTCTGCTGGCGCCGATTTCATATTTGTTTTTTGAAGTACATATCATCAAGGCGTCGGCGATTGCGATTGCGGCTTACTCGTTGCCGCATTTGCTGCACGCCAACCTGACGAACTCCCGTATTCAGGGAGCACATCGGCATTCGTTCTGGGCCGAGGTGTATGAAGCCACCCTGGCCTGGTATATTTTCCGTCCAACAATGGTTGCTCTGATTAATCCCAAATTAGGGAAGTTCAACGTGACCGCGAAGGGCGGTCTGGTTGAAGAGGAGCACTTTGACTGGGTTATTTCCAAACCCTATCTGGTCATGCTGGCGCTGAATATTTTAGGTTTTATTATTGGTATCGGACGAGCGATCTGGTGGAACAGTTATGAGCTGGATACGGTTTTGCTGAACATGCTGTGGACAATTTACAATCTGATTATTCTCGGTGCGACACTTGCTGTAGCAACCGAGTCCAAGCAGGTGCGGCGCTCTCATCGGGTGCGTGCCGTACTGAATGCGACACTGCGCTTACACAATGGACATTCCTTCGTCTGTCAGACTGAAGATTTTTCTATGGGTGGAATGTCGCTTCGCATACCTGAAGGCTTCAAATTAGAGAAAGGCGAAGAGGCGATGATTTCGCTGTATGGCACGAACGGGGAATGTTTATTTCCGGCGAAAGTCATTTTCTCAAAAGAGAACTTGCTGAGTCTGCAGTTCCTGAATCTGAATTTGCAGCAGCAGATGGATCTGATCAGTTGCACCATTGGCAGGGCCGATGTCTGGTTGAACTGGTCTGAAGAACGTGATCTCGATCATCCTCTGAATGGTCTGAAAGAAATTGCCTATCACAGCCTGCGCGGCTTTATTCAGTTTGGAGCCGGGTTGAAACAGTATTTCGGAAAAAAAAGCGCTTAGCACATGACTACACTTACTGAAGCGAACATTGTGAAAAACATGAAATCAACATTGCCCTGGAAAAAAACGGTCAACACCACACTTGCGCTGGCGATTGCATTTGGCATGAGTGTGACTGCGCACGACGATGTTTTTGCAAAATCGAAGCGCAAATCTTCCGAAGCGCAGACAGAAGAGACAGAAAAAATTGCCGCCAGCGACGCCCCGGTCGCCGTTTCAACAGCAGCACCAGGCCAGAAAGTGTATACCATCAGCCTTAAGCAAATGGGGCAGGGATCCAATATCGAATTACGCGGTGTTGAGGGCGAGCGTACGTTTCCTTTCACTGTCCGCAGTGACGAAGTGATCACTGCGGCGAAAATACGTTATGGTATTGCGTATTCACCTGCGTTGCTGCCGGATTTGTCGCATATCAAAATCTCAGTTAACAATGAGCTGGTCAGTGTTGTTCCTTTACCGAAAGATAATCCCAAAGGCATCGTTCGTGAAGACAATATCGATCCACGTTATTTCGCCGATTTTAATCAGCTCAGTTTCAAGCTGATAGGACATTACACCAGAGATTGCGAAGACCCTTATCATTCCAGTTTGTGGGCGAAAATCAGTAATACGACGCAGCTGGAACTGACCGTCAGCACGATAGATCTGGCGAATGATCTGGCGCTGTTACCAGGTCCGTTTTTTGATAAACGTGATTCCAAATTGCTGGAATTGCCTTTTGTGCTGCCTGGTGGCGCATCACTGGAATTGCTGCGCAATGCCGGTGTCGTGGCTTCCTGGTTCGGTCATCTGGCCTCCTATCGTGGAGCCCGTTTCCCGGTTGCAGATGGCATGCCTAAATCGCATGCGATCGTGTTCGCTACGACCAAGGAAGCGCCGGCCGGTGTGCAGCTACCCGTGATCAGCGGTCCGACTTTGATGGTCGTGCCTAATCCACAGAACCCGAAAACAAAATTATTGCTGGTGTTAGGGCGCGATAACGCTGAGTTGAAGATCGCAGTTCAGGCCCTGACGCTGGGGCAGACCGCGCTCGCCGGGCAGACGGCAATCATCCGTAACTTTAAAGAACCGGCGATCCGCAAAGCCTATGATGCTCCTAAATGGCTACCTACTTCCCGGCCTGTGAAATTCGGTGAGCTGACCCCGCTGCAGAGCCTGCAGGTAAATGGTCTGACGCCGGATCTGATCAGGATTAACATGCGGGTAGCACCGGATCTGTTCACCTGGCAGACCGAGGGCGTACCTATGGATCTGCGCTATCGTTTCACACCCCGACCAACTATTGACAAATCCACGCTGAATATCGGTATCAATGACGGATTTGTCCGCGCCTTATCTTTGTCCGGTGCAGAACCTGAAAAAGGCAAAATCAAAGAATCCGTGATGCTGTTCTTTAAGTCGGGCTTGCGTTATGCTCAGGAAGAAATTCAGGTGCCGACGTTCAGAATCGGTGCAGAAAATCAGCTGCAATTTCATTTCTTCTACGATTATCCTAAGCAAGGCGCGTGTAAAGACGTGTATCTGGATAACGTACGTTCCACGATAGATCCGGATTCGACTATCGATTTTTCTCACATGCCTCACTATGCGACTTACCCTAATCTCGCCTATGTTGCGAACGCCGGGTTCCCGTTCACAAAATTTGCAGATTTGTCCGAATCGGCGGTTATTCTTCCTGAGCGCGCCAGTAATCAGGAGCTGGAAGTCTTTTTCAATCTGATGGGGCGTATGGGAGAGTCAACCGGCTATCCGGTCACCAACAACAGCCTGATCTACGGCAGCGATGTTGAGAAACACAGTAATAAAGATCTGCTCGTTATTGCGACTAACGGTAATCAACCTCTCCTGAAACAATGGTCAAAATATATGCCGCTGACCATCGATGAGACAGGGAACCGTTTGCAATTACCTACGGGGTTTTTACGTGTTCTGGCACGCTGGGCTGGCAAAGATCTGGATGAACTCGAGCGTAAATCCGGTGAAATGTTAGCCAGTACCGGCAGTGCATTCGGTACCGTCATGCAGTTTGAATCGCCATTATCCAGTGGTCACAGTGTTGTTGTCGTGACGTCTGGCAGCCCCCGTGGCCTGCTGGATGTCACCGATGGTCTGAACAAAGCCGATCTTCGCAGCCAATTCCAGGGCGATCTGGTATTGATTAAAGGCGACAGGGTCGTCAACGCACTGGTTGGTAACACTTATTACTCCGGTCATCTGCCGTTCTGGACCTGGCTGAAGTGGAATCTGTCAACGAAACCGGTCGTGCTGATTGTGTTCCTGATGCTGGCTTCACTGATTGCTGCAGCTTTACTGTTCCGCTATTTACGGAGAAAGGCAGCACAGCGCCTGAAGGCGAACGAGCCGAAAGACCAACATTGATACATCAAAAATAACTGAATAAAACAGTCATTTCACGCAGGCAGACCACATGAATGTGGTCTGCCTGTTTATAATTTATCGTCAGTTTTTAAAGCGGATTTCACAATCGTAAGCTGAGGCAGAGATCGCTTCATCTAAGTGTTGAATAGGGGATGGTAATGGTTTTCAAAAGAAAAGCGATGGTGTTGGCGCTTTTAGCGATGTGTGTCGAATGCAGCACGGCTTTTGCGAACTCTCCTCTGACCCAGAAATTAATTGAACAGGCACACTTTTGGGAACAGCGCGGTCGCGACGATAATGCGGCGGATGCCTGGCGCAAGGTGCTGAAAGTCGATGCGAACAATATTGAGGCTTTGGTTGCCTTAGGCATATTTGATGCCCACAGTGGCAATGCTGAGCTTGCAAAAAGTCACCTCAATAAACTGATAGAAATCAAGGCAGGCAGTGCGCAGATCCGGTTAGTTGAAAAAGCAATCAGTCTTGGTACTGGCGGTGGTAAATCTCAGCTTGAAAATGCCAGACGACTGGCGCAGCAAGGCGATACCGAAGCTGCAGCCGAGAGTTATCGCCAGCTTGGCGATGCATCCCGACTGAAAGGTGATGCGGCGTTTGAATATTATCAGGTGCTGGCAGGGACAAAAACTGGTTATGCCGAGGCAAAGCGAGGCCTTGAAAAGCTGACGAAAGAAAATCCTTCCAATCATAAATATGCATTGGCATATGCGCAGGTGCTGACTTATCGTGAGACCAGCAGGCCAGAGGGACTCGCGTTACTGGAAAATCTGAGTAACAAAGCCGAAGTATCTAAACAGGCGGAAGAGGCGTGGCGTCAGGCATTGACCTGGATGGGACTGCAAAGCAGCAACAGTAAATATTTCCGCAGCTATCTGGAAAAACATCCCCAGGATAAAACCATACAGGACAAACTCGCCAGCGTGAATCGTCCGGCCAGAAGTAATGCGTCGGAAGAGCGCCGTCCTGTCAACAAGCCCAAGCCTGAAAGTCCTCTGGCAAAAGGATCGGCGCTCGGGTTTAAAGCGCTGGATGCCAACGATGTGCCGACCGCTGAGAAAGAATTTCAGGCACTGATTAAGTCTCACCCTAAAGATCCGGTCGGATATGGCGGTATGGGGCTGGTCAAAATGCGCCAGGAAGAATTTATTGAGGCGCGTAAGTTCCTGCAAAAAGCTTTGGATCTCTCATCCGCCAAAGCGAAATCGAATTGGAAACAGGCATTTGATGGTGCCAATTACTGGGCATTGATCGAAGATGCGCGCACGGCGTTTGAGGATGCGGACAGCGCAAAAGGAATCGCCTTATTGCGCAAAGCCATTGAGATTAACGGTACCGAGCCCTCAGGTATTTTGCAACTTGCCGAAGCATTGCAGGCTGAGAATGATATGGCCGGCGCAGAAGAAAACTTTAAACGTGTTTTCAACGCCGATAAAAAAGAAATGCGCGCGCTGGACGGACTGATTGGCATTTATGTTTTGCAGAAGCGGCTCAGCGATCTTGAGGCACTAGGCGAATATTTATTACCTCGTCATCTGGCGATCGTCGCAAATCTGAAGTCTGAGCAAATGGCAGTGCAGGCGAAGCAACTTGAATCGGCTGGCGATATCATCGGTGCGCAAAGGGTGTTGGAAGACGCGGTACTGATCAAACCGGAAGATGCCTGGTTAAGGATGTCGCTGGCGAAAATTTATCTGAAACGGGACATGGCACCGCAGGCGCAGGCACTGTTAGATGCGCTCACGAATGTTGAAAAGCCCGATGCGGAGGCGTTGTACGTCAGTGCCTTGCTCAGTCAGATGCAGCAACTGTGGTGGGAGGGTTTGCAAACGCTAGAACGTGTGCCAGCCAACGCACGCAAACCAGAAATGTTTGCGTTGCAAAAGCAATTATGGATACGCGTCCAGCTTGACCGGATTGATCTTCTGAACAAACGTGGTTATGTCGATCAGGTCAGGGATATCCTGACACAGATTGAAGCAGCTGCAGGAACGGATAGTGAGTATATCGGCACCCTCGCTGCTTTGTACATCAAGTTAGGCGATACCGAACGCGGTTTTGCCATGATACGCCAGGCAGTACAAAATACGCAGCAGCCTTCTGCCAGTTTGTTATTGCAATATGCCAGCACCCTGATGCAGGCGAATCAGGAAGCAGAGCTCGAAGCCGTGATGCGTAAAGTGGCAGCGATGCCGAAATTGCAGGAGGACGAAGTAAAATCCTTCAGGCAATTGCAAAAGGCTTTGTCCATGCGCTACTCCGAGCGCGCCAGAGAGGCGAAAGACTACGCCGCTGCTTACGCTTATATCCAGCCTTATCTGATCGAGACGCCGGACGATAATTTATTGCTGCTGACATTAGCGCGCATTTATTCGTCTGCCGGTGATACTGAACCGGCAAAAGAGTTGTACACCAAGGTACTGGAAACCGATCCGGATAATCCAGAGGTCTTACAAGGACTGGTCTTTGCGGCAATACAAATCAAAGATTTCAGCGGCGCCGAAAATTATCTTGAGAAATTAATGCGCATGCAGCCGGAGAATCCACGCTTTATAGCGCTGGCGGGTAATGTCGCGCGCGCGCAGGGACACAATAGCAAGGCGCTGGGTTACTTCAAAAAAGCTCTGGCACTGGAGCAGGCGCAGCGACCATTGTCAGGTGCCGGTGTTGATGGTTTGCGTCTGGTCACGCCGGGTTCTGTTGCCAACAATCTCAACAATTTCAAAGTCAATCCTTTTGCCGAACGTAAGGCAGATGCTGTTCCGGCAGCGGCGCAAGTTGCTGTGCAGCCAACAGTGGTTACAGCCGCTCCGCGCACACCGCCGGTGTTGAAGGAAGTGCCGCAACTTGGTCCGCAATATGCTGCTGTCGCGTCGCCGGCAGCGAAGTTGCCTGCGGCAAATTCCTCTGCCACAACGTCGGCCGCAGTGGCACCGGTCGCAGCCGTTGCCGCTGCACCAGCGAGTGCGGCCATGATAAAGGCGACACCTGTCACTCCGACTGTACCTGCCGCCGCGGTTAATTCAGGAATGGCTGCAAGTAGCAACGTCGTCAGCAAACCAGCGTCTGCACCGGTATTGCTGAATGTGCCGAGCGCACCACCAGCAACACCAGCAACACCAGCAACACCAGCAGTATCAGTAGCTCCATCTCCGACTCCAACGGTATCGCGCAACAATCCGGTGCCAGCAACTCCTGTTGTGAGCGGATATGCTGCCAGCGGAGCCGAGGTGAAAAATGCAGCGCCATTGACGTCTGTGACTGGGCGCAAAGCAAATTCAGTCACGTCAACTTCGTCTGTCAGCCCGGAAGAGGCGGCACTGATCAAAGAGATTGATGCTCTGAATGAGTTGAACCGCTCCGAAGTCACCGCCGGGTTTTCCGCCAGAGCACGCAGCGGTCAAAGTGGTTTATCTCAGTTAAAAGATCTGGAAACACCGATAGAAGCACATATCACGACCCTGGGTTATGGTCAGTTTGGCTTGAAGGTGATTCCGGTCGTGATTGATGCCGGTACCTTGCAACTGAATGATGCAAATATCGCAGGCCAGTTCGGGCGTAATGCCATACTCAATGAACAGGCAAAATTCGCCAAAGTCGCTTTTTCAACACAAGCCAGAACACGTGGCTTATCGGATGCGTCTTCCATCGAGCAAGTGGCGAAAGGTGTCGCGCTGAATATGAGTTACGAACTGGCGGGTGTGAAGCTTGATGTTGGCTCCAGCCCGCTGAACTTCCCTATCCAGAATGTTGTCGGCGGACTGCGCTGGAGCACACAGTCGGATGGTCTTAATTTTAGTGCTGAATTGTCCCGTCGGTCAGTGACGGATAGTTATTTGTCGTATGCAGGCGCAAAAGACAGCCTGTACGGGCTGAACTGGGGCGGCGTCACCAGAAATGGCTTGCGTCTCGATGCGTCCTACGATGGCGAGGATGGCGGCGTGTACGGCGCGCTGGGCTTGTATGGCATCAATGGTAAAAACGTCGTCAAAAACACGCAGGTTGATGCGGGTGCAGGTATTTACTGGCGTGCTTACCGAACCAAAGACACCACAGTGACAACCGGGCTGGGTTTGAATTCAAGTTTCTATAAAAAGAATCTGCGTTATTTTACTTACGGTCACGGCGGGTATTTCAGCCCGCAATCGTATGTCGCGCTGAATGTACCGCTCGAGATCAGCGGACGTTATGGCAAATTGTCATATCAGGCCGGTGCATCGGTCGGTGTTCAGCATTTCCGTGAAGATGCGACACCGTATTACCCTTTGATCAGTGCAGATCAGACCGAGCTTGAGTTATTTGCGGCGGCGAATCCAGCGTTGAATATTGCCAGCAGCTATGCGGGGCAATCGCATACCGGATTGCAGTACAAAATTTCCGGCGCCTTAGAGTATTTGCTGTCGCCGCATTTCACACTGGGCGGCCGATTCTCTGCCGATAACTCGGGCGATTTTACCGATGCCAGCGGCATGCTGTATATCCGTTATACCTTTGAGCCGCGGCGAGGTCAGGTCGCCTTTCCGCCGATTGCTCCTAAGCCTTACTATCTGGGAAATTGACCGATGAAAACTATCATGAAGACACTGATCGTCACATCGGCAGCGCTGCTGTTAACAAGCTTTGTAAATGCTGCAGATTTACAGTCAGAGGGGCGGGTTCATCTGGCGGAAGGGGATGCGGCTGCCGCGAGTAAAAAATTTGCGGAAGCAGCGAAAGTGAATCCATTTGATGCGTCTGCATTGAACAATCAGGCGGTATCTTTGGCAGCGCAGGGCGATTATGAAAACGCACTGAATTTGCTGGAGCGCGCGGTCAGACTCAATCCTGAACGCCGTGATATTGCGACCAATCTGACGAATATGCGGCAGTGGATGGCGCGCAACGTACCGCAAGTGAAACTGAAAGAGCAGAGCAAACCCATCGTGAATGTATATCCCGAAGGCGATATTCCGCCGGAACCGCCAGCGCTCTGGAAAAAATAAATACGAAATAAGGGGATTTGGCTTGCCAATTGCTGATTTTTGATGCAATATCAATGCTGAACTTTTTAAGTTTTATCAAAATTTAATATAGCGATTCAAGCCAAACGCCTAATTTATGAAACTTGCTTACTTCTTTTTCTTTTTTTACTTTAGCTATTCCAAGCCTCAGGCGGTAGGAAGAAGGTAAGCGCACAAAGAAAAAAAGCTCAACCAGATTTCTGAAAAAACCGCCAGTCATGGCGGTTTTTTTTTGCCACGAATTCAGCCATTTGCACTTATTTATACTTGAAAGACACAGGAGAGAACATGCACCGTACCGACGATTTACGCATACGCGAAATGAAAGAACTGGTTCCACCTTCACATTTGATTCGTGAGTTTGCCTGTTCTGTGAAAGCCTCTGAAACCGCAGCGCACGCGCGCACCGCCTTGCACAATATTCTGCACGGTAAAGATGATCGTCTGATGGTGGTGATTGGTCCCTGCTCGATTCATGACACCAAAGCGGCCATGGAATATGCACGTCGCCTGGCGGAACAGCGCACGCGTTTTGCTGGTCAGTTAGAAATTATTATGCGCGTGTATTTCGAAAAACCGCGCACCACCGTCGGCTGGAAGGGCTTGATTAATGATCCGTACATGGATAACAGCTTCCGCATCAATGATGGCCTGCGTATTGCGCGTGAATTGCTGCTGAATATCAATGAACTTGGCTTGCCTGCAGGTACGGAGTTTCTCGATGTGATCAGCCCGCAGTATATTGCTGACCTGATCAGCTGGGGTGCCATTGGTGCCCGTACCACAGAATCGCAGGTCCATCGCGAGCTGGCGTCCGGCTTGTCTTGTCCAGTCGGCTTTAAAAACGGTACCGATGGCAACGTCAAAATTGCGGTCGATGCGATCAAGGCATCCTCGCAGTCGCATCATTTTTTATCAGTGACAAAAGGCGGACATTCCGCGATTGTGGCGACCAATGGTAATGAAGATTGCCACATCATCCTGCGCGGCGGAAAAACACCGAACTATGACGCAGCTAGCGTCGATGCTGCCTGCAAGGACATCGCGAAAGCCGGTCTGGCGGCGCGTCTGATGATCGATGCATCCCATGCGAACAGCTCGAAAAATCCGGCAAACCAGATTCCGGTCTGCGCGGATATCAGCGCCCAGATTGCTGCTGGTGACACGCGTATTGTTGGTGTGATGGTTGAGTCACATCTGGTAGCCGGACGTCAGGATCTGGTGCCGGGACAAGAGTTGGTGTATGGTCAGTCTGTGACCGATGGTTGTATCGACTGGGATTCCAGCGTCAAGGTATTGGAAGGTCTGGCGGCAGCGGTCAGACAGCGTCGTGTGGTCGAGGCACAATCAGCGTAAGCGTTACATTATTGGCGTCTGTACGTGGGGCCTATGCGGATGATCCTGATCAGAAACGTTTGCTCAGGGTCATCTGATCGCCTTCGCGGCGCATTTCCATGCGGTTCAGAAACGACATGCCCAGCAAGGGTACCGTCAGGCCCGCTTCGATGACGGACGCGTCCACCTGATGTAATTCAATGTCGCCGATTTTGATGGTATCGAGCTTAATCAGATAAGTATTGACGACGCCACCGGCGGTATTGGCACGTCCCATACGCCCCGCTTTGTAATTCAGGCCGATACGCGTAGCATCGGCAGCGGGCAAGGCAATCAGGCTGGCGCCGGTATCGACCATCATATTTACACTGACGCCGTTGATCACGGCGGGTGCCATAAAATGCCCGCGGTCGCCGGCTTTCAGCACCACGCTGTTACCGCTGCTGGCAGCCGAGCGGTGTACAGTTTGTCCCATCACCAGCACGTAGCGTTTGCCATTGCTGACGATGGTGGCGGATTCACTATCTGCATCAACCAGCTTGGTGTCGCTGCTCAGCGCGCTGCCTACCGCATAAGCCTTAGGCGGTGCGCCATCGACAACCAGTATCGCCTTGCCCGGGAATAAACCGACGACGCCGACATCCGTTGCAAACGATGGCAGTGAACACAGGAAAAGTGGCAGCAGGGCAAAGCGTTTCATAGTGACTTTCGGTATCTGTACGGCATGCTGAAGAACGCGGATATCGCGCAATATTTGCATTGTCTGTGATATCCGCTTCAGAAATCAGTCACGGAAATTATTGAATTCCAGAGGCAGATCTTTGATTTCCTTACGCAGCAAGGCCATCGCTGCCTGCAGATCATCACGCTTGGCACCCTGAACGCGCACCGCGTCGCCTTGTATGCTGGCTTGCACTTTCATTTTGCTTTCTTTCAGCACTTTAACGATTTTTTTCGCGTCTTCAGTCTCAATGCCATTTTTGACCTTGATGACTTGTTTTACTTTGTCGCCGCCGATTTTTTCGACTTTGCCGAAATCCAGGAAACGTACATCCACTTTACGTTTCCCCATGGTTTGTGTCAGCTCGGTAATGATCTGATCCAGATGAAATTCTGTATCGCCAAAAATCACGACTTCGCGCTCTTTGTCTTTGAGTTCGATTTTGGCGCTGGTGCCTTTCATGTCGAAGCGATTGGTGATGACTTTGTTCGATTGCGTGACCGCATTCTTCACTTCTTCCATATTTGCTTCAGAGACGGTATCAAATGAGGGCATGGTGCTTCCTTGGTGAAATAAATAAACGTGTGCCATTTTATCAAAAGCGCGGCTGTCACAAAGCGCAGCAGCTATAATTTGCACTCTATGACGACGAATCTTTCTTTTTCCCGCGACGTTTCGCTGCAACCGTACAATACTTTTGGCATTGCGGCGCAGGCGAATTACTTCTTATCCATTACCGACGTCGATCAGTTACGTGCGCTGCGCGCCGATCCTGCACTCGCTGCCATGCCGCGTCTGATCTTGGGTGGCGGCAGTAATCTGGTGTTGTCGGACCAGGTCGATGCGCTGGTATTAAAGATGGATTTGCTGGGAAAATCCATCGTCGGTGAAGACGCAGAGTTTGTTTATGTGCAGGCGCAGGCCGGTGAAAACTGGCATGCGTTCGTGCAATGGACGCTGGCGCTGGGGCTGGGCGGACTGGAAAATTTATCCCTGATTCCCGGCACAGTCGGCGCGGCACCGATACAGAATATCGGCGCATATGGCATGGAAGTGCAGGACGCCTTGTTTCAACTCGAAGCCTTTGATTTTGCAAGCGGCGAGACGCTGGCGCTGGATAAGGCGGCGTGCCACTTCGCTTACCGCGACAGTATTTTCAAACATGCGCTGAAAGACCGCGTGGCAATCACCAGCGTGCAGTTTGCGTTGCCCAAACAATGGCAGCCAAAAATCGGCTATGCCGATGTTGCCCGGTATCTGCAATTGCAAGCGATCAGTGTCCCTTCACCACGTGCAATCAGCGATGCGGTTATCGCGATACGTCAGGCGAAATTACCCGATCCGCAGGTCATCGGGAATGCCGGCAGTTTTTTCAAAAATCCGCTGGTGAGCGCGGCACAGCGTGATGCGCTATTGCTGAACTATCCTGATCTGGTCAGTTATCCGCAGGCATCTGGCGAGTACAAACTGGCGGCCGGCTGGCTGATAGAGCGTTGCGGCTGGAAAGGAAAAAATCTGGGACGTGCCGGTGTTTATGAAAAACAGGCACTTGTGCTGGTGAATCGCGGCGGTGCGAGTGGCACAGAAGTGCGCGCGCTGGCGCAGGCGGTGCAGGCGGATGTGCTGGCGAAGTTTGCGGTCACGCTGGAAATTGAACCGGTGTTTGTCTGATTTTTGTCTGATTATTTCTCTGCAGATTGTGCTGGCTGGCGCTCTGACGTATGCGCCGGTTTTTTTCTGTCAATACAGATACTCCCCCTCTTTTTTAATAAAATCGCCTTTATCTCATTATAAATAAAGGGCTTCAAAATATACTGGGGGGAGTATATTTAAGGCATGTGGGCGTGTCTTTGGCCGTATTTGGGCACTATCGGGCAAGTTCAAAACCTTGCGGACAGCAAAGTCTCAAGTGCTGACACGGTTCAGCGATCGCAACCCATGCCTTTCAAATCTTTGTCCGCATTGCCGGCATTACCGCCCTGACGCAGACTCGCCAGTGCTTCACGCACCTTATCGCACATCGCTTTTTTACGCGCTGCTTCACCATTGTCGGGGGCACTTGCAGGTGCAGCTTTTTCGTTGGCAGCAGGTGCCGAGGCTGATGTTGGTGTCGCTGGCGTGGCTGGTGCTGCTGGCTTTGCGGCATTCATTGCACGCTGTTTTTCATCCATGCATTCTTTTTCAACCGCAGCCCGCACATCCGCAGCATTGCCACGTTGTGCATAAATTTCATTAATCAGTTTCTTGCGCTCTTCGGTGCCGGCTTCAGACAAAACGCGTTCCTGCGTCGCACCGGCTTCACGCATCCAGATAATTTTTTTAGCGTCTTCCCCACGCAAGCGGCACGATGCATCGACCACCGGTTTATTTGTATTGTCTGTGGTGGCGAGCTTGCCTAAGATCTGCTCTTTCTGGCCTTTGTCGCAGGGTTTGTCCTGATATGAATTGCCGCAGCGGTACAGGGTTTGCGCCTGCGCACCTGTCGTCATACTGAGAACCAGCAGTAAGCTGCCGAGCACGGTTGATGCTGAGAAAAGATTGCATCGTGTCTTCATAGTGACTCCTGTCGTCCAAATGCAGAGAGGTGCCGTCTGTGCACCTCTCTTTGTTTTACTGCGATTGGATTCAGCCTTTGCTTCTGGCCTCGATAGCTTCCCATTTATCCAGCGCGGTCAGCAGTTCTTCATCGATCTCGGCAAAGCGCGCATTCAGTTTATTCGCTTCGTCCGGGCCATTTTTATACAAGTCAGCATCGGCAAGTTTCGCGGTAATCGCAGCTTGTTCTGCTTCCAGTTGCGCAATCAGCTTGGGCAATTCTTCCAGTTCGCGCTGCTCTTTGTAGCTGAGTTTTTTTGCTTTTGCAGCGACAGGGGCTGTCGCCGTTGGTGCTGTCGTGGTGACATTGGCAGCGGGTTTGCTGTCGGCTTTCACCGCAGATTTAGCGACGGAATTGCTGTACCGTTCCCAGTCGCTGTAACCGCCGATATATTCGCGCCACTGGCCAGCACCTTCGGATGCGATAACTTGCGTGACCACGTTGTCGAGGAAAGTCCGGTCATGGCTGACCAGGAACACGGTGCCGGTATATTCTTCGAGCAATTCTTCGAGTAATTCCAGCGTGTCGATATCGAGATCATTCGTCGGTTCATCGAGCACTAAGACATTCGCCGGTTTGGCGAACAGGCGCGCCAGCAACAGGCGGTTGCGTTCGCCGCCGGACAAAGATTTGACAGGTGAACGGGCCCGCTCAGGCGCAAACAGAAAATCGCCCAGATACGACATCACATGTTTGCGCTGGCCGTTAATTTCAACGAAATCACTGCCCGGCGAAATCGTGTCAGCCAGACTCATGTCATCGTTTAACTGCGCACGCATCTGATCGAAATACGCGATCTGCAATTTGCTGCCTTGCTTGATGGTGCCGCTATCCGGTGTCTCCTCACCGAGTATCAGTTTCAGCAAAGTGGTTTTACCGGCGCCATTCTGACCAATCAGACCGATCTTATCGCCGCGCAGAATAATGCTGGAGAAATTTTTGACGATCACCTTGTCGCCAAAGGATTTGCTGACGTTTTCCAGTTCCGCCACGATCTTGCCGGAACGCTCGCCGGTAGTGACATCAAGTCTGACCTGACCTTGCAATTCGCGTCGTGCGCTGCGTGCCAGACGCAATTGTTCCAGACGTTTGACACGGCCTTCATCACGCACGCGGCGGGCTTTCACACCTTTGCGTATCCAGATTTCTTCCTGCGCCAGAAATTTATCAAACTTGGCGTTTTCGATTTCCTCGATTTCGAGTTGTTCTGCTTTGCGGGTCTGATAGGTGGTGAAATTGCCGGGATACGAGGTCAGCTTGCCGCGATCGAGTTCAACAATGCGCGTCGCCACATTATCGAGGAAACTACGGTCATGTGTGATGAACAGCACGCTGCCTTTGAAATCTTTCAGCAATCCTTCCAGCCATTGAATCGAGGAAAAATCCAGATGGTTGGTCGGTTCATCGAGCAACAATACATCCGGCGCACTGACCAGCGCACAGGCCAGCGCCACGCGCTTTTTCATCCCGCCCGATAAGGTGCCCATGATGGCGTCTTTGCTGAGGTTGAGTTTATCCAGCGTGGTTTCGACTTTATTGCCAAGACTCCAGGCATCGGCCGCATCCAGCTTAACCTGAATGTCATGCATACGCTCCATCAGCGCATCATCGTTGTCGCCTCCGAACTGGCCGGTCAGGCTTTCATACTCCTGCAACAGCGCAGGTAATTCACCGAGGCCCGAAGCCACCGCGTCAAACACACTGATGTTCTGATCAAATTGCGGTTCCTGCTCCACATACGCGATTTTCAGACCTTGTTGCTGCACCAGCAGACCATCGTCGATTTTTGAAGTGCGGGCGATAATTTTCAGCAAAGAAGATTTGCCGGTGCCGTTACGGCCGATCAGACCGACGCGCTCGCCGGTTTCAAGAGAAAACTCTGCATGATCGAGCAGAGCAACGTGACCGAATGCCAGTTGGGCATCGCTTAATGAGATAACTGCCATAAATACCTGTGAGATCAGTACGGCAGATCATGCCGGACTACATTGGAGAAAACCCGTATTGTACGACAGGCAGCACGGCGCTTAGCGATCTTGATGTGGCCTTGATTGATTGTTAGGGGCTGCTCAGGTAAGATGGCGGGCTTGCTGAACAGCGCCCGGCGTTGTTCGCACCGTGTCTCGCCGTAGTTCAATGGATAGAACGTATGCCTCCTAAGCGAACTATTCTACGCTTGAAAAAATAAAAAACTGAATAAATTCAAGCATTTAAATCCGTTTAAGTCCCGTCGTTTCCCCTGATTTCGTGTCCCATTTTGTCCCAAATTTGTCCCAAAAAATTTAATCTATTTTGTTTGGACGAGTGAAATTCGCCAAGACATATCATTGACGATTAAAATAACAAGTATTGCGAATGGAATTTGCTGCGGATGTTTGGCTAGATATGAAATGGTATCGCCAGCAGGAATCGAACCTGCATCTATCCCTTAGGAGGGGATTGCACTATCCATTGTGCGATGGCGACCCCAAGCCCATCATTATAACCTTTTCAGCAGTTTTATGAGTGAGAGAGAATGGAAATTCAGAACCAACTAATTGAACATCTCAAAGGTAAGACCAATGGCAAACTTGTGATGACCCCCAAGCAGTTGGCGGAAGAAATCCCCATCTCACCAAAACAGCAAAGCAAACTCAGGGAAGAAAAGAAGTTCCCGATTCCACATCAAAACATTGGACGCAATGTTTACTATTCCATTTTCCATATCGCTGATTTTTTGTTGACTGGCTCGGTGCAGCAAACTGCGGAGCCAGAGGTTAAACTCAAAAAAGAAAAAACAGCGCCGAAGAAGGTAAACCCTCAAACTTCCAGTGTGAATTTGTCGCACTTATTTTTGCTCAGGGCATTTGCTGGAAATCTATTTGCTCAGGCAGAAGAGATTACAAATCTCGCGGAAAATATTTTGAAGTACCAAAACTCTGCTGAAATGGTTGAGAGATTTAGCGAAAAATTCAAACCCAAAGGCACTATCAAAGACGGTGAAGAAAGTGATGGGAAAATCTGATCCAAGACGGTAACTATAGATGAAACGAACAGACTGTAACTATACAAAGGGGCATAGTCCGACAAATGTCCGTTAGTACCGAGGTTATAGAAAGTGATTAATTCTTTCAATTACAGCATTTAGCTTGCGCGATCACCTAAGTAAAACATTTGATGAAGTATAACGACTGAAAATTAAAAAACATGGTGAAGACCCTAGATCAAAAGGTACTTGATTGCGCCGTAGAGCAATGGAACAAAACGCATGCTGGCACTACCAGTATTGATATAGCGAAATTTGTTGGATCGTCCAATAGCAAAGTGATGAAAGCAATGATTGCCTTAGAGGTTACAGGTAAATGCCAATTGAACAAAAATGTAGAACTCTTCATCGTGAAGATCGGGAAAGCCGGACTGAAAATTGCAGAGAAAGCGACGATAGCCCATGTCATTTTTCCCAGCCCCGAAATTCTGACTGATTATTTCTACAAATCGGATCTCGCACGGCTTGGACTACCTGTTTATGTTGAACGACTCCATAAAGGATCACATCAATATGCGCTGGTATACTTCTCCGAAGAAGTGCTTACAAAATATCTTGATAGACCAGAGTTCTACGATGTTGAAGATTCTCTCTCAGGTGGATCGATTCGCTCTAATACAGCCGATGAGTCAACACATATTTATGTTAGGTTTGGGCGGCGTCAGCTCGCAAATGGAAGAAGTGCGGTCTTAGTTCCATTTAAAGATCTCGCTAGTCTTGATGATGCACAGCAGCGTTTTTGGCATGGTTTTGAAATCTCTAATCCAGAGGTTGCTAGCCTTGATCAGAACTATTCCAAGTTTATGCGAAGAACTTTTGATGGTGCTTTTGTAGAATATGAAAATCCGTTGGAAAACTTTGTAGAAGCAGTGAAATATGTAAATCGTAGTTTGGATAAACTTGTCTTGTTCAGGCACACAGACAATCCGCATTTGAGGGTCCCAGTCGAGAACACGGAGAAGTCGTTTTTTGATGCGTGTAGTGAGCTCTTTAAAATTATTGGTACAGATAGCCTGGTAGCACCCACTATTAGAAAAATTTTGGTCGAAGATTTTAATACAAAGGAAGATGAGTTCCTCCATAGTTCCAAAAGAGCATTGAGCGCGTTCCAGCAGCTCCAATTACTTGAAGCAAAAGCAGGGATCGAGCCAAAGGCTACGATCATCATTGATGAGGTGAAGGGGTACCGCATTAAAGCTGATCATGCTATCGTGAAGCCGCTAAATTCAGCAACTAATTTTGTCGAGAAGTTCCATATATTGTGTGATGACATTGCATATGCTCTTATGTTTTTTGCTACAAAATTGGAGGCGGCAAGAGCGAAAGAAGAGTCCTAAACGATAGCTAGGGAAATAAAGCGATGTTCTTTTCGGAAGAGACATAGTTGGTTCGTCATGTCCTCATCTGAATAAACGCGCCGCAAGGAACAGAGTAGATAAGTCATCCGCTGGCTCGTGTGAATTTACTTAAAGACTCTTTACTTATTCAAGTTAGTCTGAATGGAAATCCATATCTCAGTCCGAGAAAATGGACAAAGTGTATAAATCTATCCTGCCTCACGGTACATATCAAGGACAAAATCAGCAATCGGCTTGCCAAATCGCTCGGTCAACGGCTGCTCCAAAATTCCCAGCAAAAAATAGTCCGTGTAATTGATTGCCTTTTGGTCTCTTCCTGATTGAGCAAGAATCCATAGGGCGACAATTGCTAGCATAGTGCGCCTATCCAAATTTTTGGCCTTACAGCTTTTTGCAATCTCATTTTGGGTAGGGCTAGCCACTAACTTATCCAAGTCACGATGTGAACACGACCAAGTATCGCCAAACTGAAACTCAACCATATATTCAAGTAGCGAGTGGCATTTTTGCGCCACGCTTTTTCCAGATTGATATAGCCTCGCATCAGCTAGCAAGCTGGATACTGTTCGCTTGCAAACACTCTCGTCTTTATCCAACACCTTCCACAGTGGTAGCTTATCCACACCAGCCATAAGAATACTTGCTGTGCCGGGTAAGACCTTATCTACCTCCAAAACAAAACTCGCCAACGGGACAGCCTCAGAGTTTTTGCAGCGATCCCACTTATCACGATTCGTATTGAGTCCGTTTATTGACAGAAATTCGACGAGCGGTTCAATTTTAGTTTGTTGACTTGCCTGCATAACCGCTGCGAACCAAGTATCCACTTTCAACCTTTTGACCCCTACCAATTTTCCGCCAACCTTTGAGCTTGTCTTTACCATGCTTGCCTTTTTTCTGATCGATACATTTTTGCGAAACTATAACAGGGGCGCACGTTTTGCAAAACATGCGGACTCAATTTTTCGCACGATTTGGTACGCTTCGCTTCGCGGCGAATTTTGATAATAAAAGAGGATGACCGAGACGCACGTTTTGCAAAACATGCCGATTCAATTTCTGTATGGCTCCATTAATATGCCCAACAATTCTTGAGTAAGAAGAGAGAGAAAACGAGTCGCACGTTTTGAAAAACGTACCATGTGAATTAAGCAAACAACGGGATATCATGACTCTACTTTTTAACGACGAGGAGAAATATATGAACACTGAAAACAATGATGACTTTGATTTTGATCTCTGGCTTAGTGCATTTGAATTCATTAAGACTTGTAGGTTGACCGAAGACGAATGGAACGACCATTACAACACCGTAACCGAAGACGAATTCACGAAAAACGGCTGCCCAACCTTCAAATATGAATGCGAAAAGGACTTTGGGCAGTTAAGGAAATATGTGATTGGTTACTGGGATATGGGAGAGTTCAACGAGGTCATTTTAAGTGCCTTCAACGAAGAATTGGCGATAGAGTGGTTTAAGGAAAATTATGAGCCTAGAAGTCGCTACGCACCCTATATCGCTCGTTTTGAAACATTTTGCGAAGCAGAAAAACGTATGAAATCAGGTGATACCGACCTTCCGTATGACGGGCAAACAGATCGCTTTGAAAATTTTGGCAATGCCTATTACGAAGCACTATACAACTGATTAAGCAGTACATTCAGCGATACAGATTCATCGCTTAACAAGGTAGTTTTGTAGCACAAGGAGAAGTAAATCAACATTTAAACGAAAGGAAATCGTATGCAAGTAATCAAAGAAGCGATAAAAAATAAACAGACTTTGATGGTCTGTTACAAGGGACTACCAAGAATTATTGAAGCCCATGTTTATGGCGCAAATTCAGCAGGACAAGAATTTGTCCGAGGCTATCAAATAGGTGGGACAAGCTGTACTGACGAAGTAGGCTGGAAGCTATTGGATATCAGAAAAATCCAAGCTGTCACTATCATTCCTGAACAGCATTTTGCCAAGCCAAGGCAAGGTTATGTCAGAAACGACCCAGCAATCACCACCGTCTATGCACAGGTGTAAAACAGCATAGAAATAATTAACCCACGACAGGTAACAATAAAAGTGGGTTAGTAGTTGCAGAAATCCGCAACAAAAATACAGCGACGAAATTTCCAAAAAATAGAGCGACTTTGCCGGGAGTAGCGGCAATCCAAAATCTCAAAATCAAACCTGAGATATGGAAAAACAAAAACAAAACAATCCACTATTTTTAAAGGAAAAATTATGTCTATCAAACACAAAAAACACCCGGTCCGTTCAGCCATTTCAGGTATTCAAACAATCAAAGATATCGCTGACGCAGCAGGCATTGTTTTGGATAAAAACCTTTCACCAATCAGCCTATCACTTTGGACAAATTTGACCGAGGGGTTATATGAACACATGACTGGCGAAGCAATGGGCATTATGTTTGCCTTGATTATTGATATTGCCCATAAGGGCTATTCCGTTACAGATATTCAGTCCATCCAGTGCAATCAATCGGGAAATGACTTTTCTGTGAAGTTGCACTTCAAAGACGACTCTGGCTGTTTAGCGAATTTCCACTAATAGCGATCCACTCACAATCACAGCGACGCACCTATGTGTAGAACCCTGTTGCCGCAGGGTTCATGGTGACACAACGGTTCAGGTCTGCGGGTGCAGGCTTTGAAGTTCCACCGTATCCATGGAAAACAAAAACTCAAAACAATGGAAAAGATTATGAATACAAAAGACGATTTGAATGAAGGAAGTTTAGACCCATTTGGTGATGCACCTGTCACCGTGGGAACCACGAATATCCAAACTAACATGACACCGACGGCAGGGCAGAACCCACCTGTTGGAACGAGCAAAACAAAAATTGCAGCCGAATTCCAGTATGCAAAAATGATGGAGAGCGATTCTGCTGTTGCCAAGAAAGATGGATTGATTTACTGCTGGAATTCCAGCTTTTGGAAATTGCAAACAGAGTCCGATAATTCCCGCCATGCACTTTTGTGGTTGGGAAAAAATATTCCACAGCGAGCCAATGCGGGAACTGCCGAAAGCTGTGTGAAAACGGCTTTGTTACTTGCAAATCCATTGCCACAAAAACCAATCGGTACGGTCGTTCCTGTGCATGGTGGCTGGTTTAAGTTTAATAATGATTTTTCTGTTTCATTGACCCGCCCAGAGCGACATATTGGCATTACCCATTGTGTCCCAGTGAAGACGACAGCACCACTTGGTGAATACGTGCCAGCACCTGTTCCAAGTCAGTCATTATTTGCCAAGTTTATTGAATCCTCTTTGCCTGATCCTGCGGTGCGTGAATTGGTGCAGACCTATGTCGGCTATACACTATGCTCTCATGTTAAGCACCAAACTGGACACCTATGGATTGGCGCAAAAGGCAGCAATGGCAAGAGCACCATGCTTAATATTGTGATGGCACTTCACGAGAAAGCCGTTGCTATGCAGTTGGATAAATTGGAAGGATTTAATTTGTCCAATCTTATCGGTGCGACCCTAGTTGTTTGTGACGAGACGCCAAAAGGAAAGATTGATCAGCAGGTTTTGAAATCCTTAATCTCTGGTGGCACGACTTCCATTAACCGAAAATTTAAGGATGTATTGAGCTATCAGAATATCGCTAAGTTCATTATTTGCGCCAATCATTTACCTGCATTGACCGACCAGTCCGATGCGTTCTGGCGACGACTACATGTGGTGGAATGGAACCAGACTTTTACCGGTGACAAAATCGTTCTTGATCTCGATCAGAAAATTATTCAGTCCGAATTGCATATTGTTTTGGATTGGGCTTTGGCAGGTTTGCAAAAGTTGGAGCGAGACGGAAAATTCACAATTCCTGAAGCCTCAAAACAAGCGGTTCGCTCTGCAAAAATTGAATCAAATAATGTAAGCAACTGGGTTGAGTCAAACGGGGTGAGCTATTCACATTCTGACCAACCTTATAACGACAAAGCTATTTTGTACGAGAACTATAAAGAATTTTGTCGTGAAAACGGTTTTCAGGCTTGTGCTGTTCCTCAGTTCTTTTCTCGACTGCATAGCGAGTTCCCTAATATTAAAGAAACTCGCTTGACGATGGGAAAAGGTGCAGATAAAAAACGTGTTCGCTGTGTCAATTTGACGACCGGGGTGTTTAGTAAAGAAGACTTGGCGGAACAAGTCGCACTTGAAAAAAACGAAATTGAGAGCCTGTAAGAATTTCTGTGTAAATGCCACGGAACAAGTCAGTGATCGTATTTTTGAATGCGATCACCAAACTCAATCATAAAACGATTTAAGGCCATACGCCAATTGTGTGCGTCCGAATGCGGTGGTGCCGTACAAATCGGTGGCGGCGGTGATGGCTTCGGCACAGCGTCTTGGTGTGACCAAGATCGGTATGGTCGGCAATGAGCAGTTCTTGAAGTAAACCGTCTCAACGCTGAGTCATACAGCAGCACAATGCTGCACAAAAAAAGGCAGGGAATCCCTGCCTTTTTTGCTTTCTGCCGCTGATAGCTTGCAGATAGACTGCAGAGCAATAAATATACTCCCCCCCAGTATCTTAAAACGTCTTTATTTCATAAGGACATGAAGGGTGATTTCTCAAAAACAGGGGGGAGTATATGAAATTCAGGTGACTGCAAAAGTCTTTGCAGATCTCAATGTATTTCTTTGTCCGTAGTATCGGGAAGGTCTCTCGCAGCATCAGCTACACCACCTGCCAGCGGATGAATGCCGGCAGATTCAGGCTGTCTGAGTTCTTTCCGGCGCAACATTTTGAGTGCCAGTGCAATCAATAAAAACAACAGGCAGAGCAAAGCAATCGCTGGTGCCACCCATTTCACACCCAGCAATATCCATTGCTGATGCTCTTCTGATTGCGCAAAAAACCAGACATCCACGAAAGGCAGCGCATAACTGACCAGAAACGAAGGAGCCAGCACAAGCATGCCCGTCATCAGCGCAGCAATCAGTAACGCTGCCAGTTTCGTTAACAATGTCGTTAACAGGTTCATCTCATTTCCCTCTCTACACTCCGTCGCATCATCAGCACGCAATCACACAGAGATATCGGCACCACGCTGCGACACCGGCATATTGCCTGCCTCATCAGCGACTCCCGCTGCCCGGCTCACGGTACGGATCGCCACGTATTGCTTGCGGAATTCCAGCCCGCGCTGCGGCCATTTTTCTACATAAGCCGTCAAGGCTGGCAATGCTGCCGGAAAATCCTCGCCATTGACGCGGCAATCCGCAGCCGCCACACCGAGCTGATCACGCGATGCGAACAAGCGCACACCAAGAAACTGATCCGTCTGCAAGACAGCGTGAAATGCGTCCATGCTCTCGGTGAACAAACAACAAGGGCAAAACGGATGCGCTTCTTTTTTCTTCGGTGGCGGGTTCGTCGCCAGATGCGCGACCGGTCCTAAAATCACCTGACGAAACCGCGCCAGTCCGGCAAATTCATCCCCTTCAGTCGTTTCTGTACCATTAGCCACTTTCATTTCTATCACGGTGCAATCTCGTGGCACATCACGCGTCGCATCGAGCAAAACCACCAGATCCATTTTGACCCATTGCGCAAAGCCCTCCGCGATGGCGGCAGCCTCGTCAGGACCAAGCGCGTGCTGATATTCAGAGATTCCTTGTGAAAAATACTGTGGATGCCACGCGTGTATGCGTGTGCAGGTACGAACCCGCCCTTCACCAATCACATTCGTGGTCACCGGTTGTACGGCCAGCACCAGCCCTTCCGGCAGTTGTATGCACGATGCTAAACGTTCAAATGCGATTCCGGCATCGCTGAGTGCAGCAGCCAGCACTTCCATCAACAGCGGGTCGCTCTGCATCTGCGGCGTCTGCACTGACGACGTGACAGAGGCTACCGCAGGCGAGCCAGAGCTGAACTTATTTTTGAGGGTTTTGAGAGATTGAAGCAGCGACATAAAGTAGGATCAGAAGGCAGATGAAGCGCGATTGCAGGTCACACTAAACCAGCATTGTACTTTTTTACGTCACCGCTGAGCAGCAGTGCAATAAATTCTTACACTGCATCACACCAGAACCGGCTGAGCCTGGCTGCCTCGCTGCCGTAAAACCAGCGCGGCAGTTCGTCAGATCAGCTATCCAGATGTGAAATCAGCAGATGGCTCAGACGTGCCGCTTCTTTCTCACGGGAGTCTGCGCTGTGCGGTGCATCCACTGATAAGCCGACGGCCAGAATATCGATCAGCAACAATTGCAAGATGCGTGAAATCATAGACAGAAAAGCGACGTTGTCTTCGGTGTGATTCACCGCCAGGCAGACGCTGGCTTTTTTTGCTAACGGCGACTGATGCGGTGCAATCGCAATCACATCGGCGCCGGCATTTCTTGCAACGTCCACCGCATTCAGCAGTTCCGGCAATTTACCGGAATTGGACACTACAATCACGACATCACCGGGATTGAGTAATTCAGCCGCCATCATAAACAAATGCGCATCGCCGTAATTCGCAGTCGGAATACGGAAGCGGAAAAACTTGTGCTGCCCGTCAAGCGCGACCGCGCGGGAATTACCCATCGCATAAAATTCGACCTTCTTTGCCTTGCGCAATAAAGCGATCGCCTGATCTATCGCGTGTACTTCCAACTGATCTCGGAAATTCAAAATCGCCGACACGGTGTTATCGATCACTTTGGCACTCAGATCGTGGGTACTGTCATTGCGCCTGACCTGGCTGTGACGTACCGGAATGGTTCCGGTCAGACTGCTGGCAAATTTCAGCTTAAAATCGGCGAGGCCGGTGAAGCCCAGCGAGCGGCAAAAGCGAATCACCGTCGGCTGACTGACATCGGCCAGACGCGATATTTCGGCAATGGCTTCATTCAATACGGTACGCGGATTTTCCAGTATCAGCGCCGCAACGCGACGCTCTGCCGGGCTCAGCTGCAGTTGTATCTGTTGGATGCGGTCCAGCAAAGAACTGTCACCGCTGCGCCCGCGCAGATGCTCAGACAAGATCGCTGAAACGCCGTAAAAAGCCGGATTCGGTGTGGTAATCACATACGTTGGTATTTGCGCCAGATAGCTGCTGAAGCGTCCTTTCGCCTCGAAACGGCTACGGAATGGCGAAGTGGCGAACTTTTCTCCCATCAGCGGCACGATGCCGCCGCCGATATAAATACCTCCAAAAGCACCCAGCGTCACCGCCAGATTCGCAGCGAAACTTCCCAGCATCGCGCAAAAACACTCGAGAGTCTCAAGGCTGAGTGGCTCGGCTTCATGTAAGGCTGCATGCATGATTTCCTGCGCCGATAAGGCGCGCACCTGCTGCTGATGCCGCGTTGCCAGAGCACGATAGATCAGCTCTAAGCCGGGGCCGGAAATCAGACGTTCAGTTGAGACGTGCGGCCATTCTTTCCAGGCAAATTGCAAAATCGCATATTCACGTTCATCGCAAGGCGCGAAGTTGACATGCCCACCTTCGGAGCCGAGAGTAACGAAACCGTCAGAGGTCGGTATCAGTCCGGAAACTCCCAGACCAGTGCCCGGGCCAAGTACACCGATCACGGATTTTTCGACAGCAGTACCACCGCCGACCTGCATCACATCGCTTGCCTGCAAGCCGGGCAAAGACATCGCCAGCGCCGTAAAGTCGTTCACGATCAGCAAGGTATATAAACCGAATTCGCGCCGCACCGCTTCAATAGAAAAAGCCCAGTCACGGTTCGTCATGCGGACATCATCGCCGTCAATCGGATTGGCAATCGCAAACGCTGCATGTTGAATACGGCTTCCCTGATGATCATGCAGGTAAGCACGGATCAAGGGCACGATGCCGCTGTAATCATCACATTTCAATACTCGCACTGCAGAAAAAATTCCGGGTGCCGTTTCCAGAGTAAAGCGGGCATGGGTCGCGCCGATGTCCGCCAGTAAACGTGGGCCACCGGAAAACCCGGCGCTATGATGTTCTGCGTGTTCTGCGTATGCAGGTCCTGCCAACGTGTGTTCTGCCATGTTTTTTATTGAATTCATTTCCGGAATTTGATCACACCAAGATACTGTCTTCGCCATGCTTTATGGGGCGACAAAACGATATGCAATTTACCACAGCCTATATCACTTGCTGCATATTGTGACCTCATCCGCCGCTCATTTGAAGCACTAATTTCACTGCCTTACCAGCCTTCCACGGCATATCGAGCCGCACTTCACTGCTAGCCTGATCCCAGCTGAACGCGACCGGCCGATTTTGCAGCAGTATGTTTTTCGGTGCCGCAGCGATATTGTGGATGACGATCTGCACGTGCCTGTCGATGGCGGCGCTTTTTTTACCATACACGGCGTTCATCGTCAGAACCAGTTCACCTTGAACATCTTGCCTGAGTTGACGGTAAGCACTGCGAAATTTGATCTGCGTGTATGCGCCTTGTTCAAATGCGTTCGCCGTCATTCCGTCATCGTCGTACAACTGCCCCTGAGAAGCAGGAACGGCGGGGTCGTGATAGTAATGTAAATCAAAGGCCCGGGTTGAATATTCCCGGGTATTTTGCATAGGCTTTGCCATCGGAATGAAAGCACCGCCACGAACAAAAACCGGGATATGTTCACGAACAATATCGATGCTCTGGCGGTTGCCTGCTGCATAAGCCTGTCCCGTATAAAAATCAAACCAGTTACTGCTCGCGGGAAAGTAAATATCGGCTTTTCTCTGACCTGCGTTCAGCACCGGATGCACCAGTAAATCATGTCCCCACAGATAACTGTCGGACGCCGCGCTAAGCGCCGGATTCATTGGTTCGGCAAAAAACAGCGGACGCATCAGTGGCCAGCCATGCTGATTATTCTCAAATGCCAGCGTATAGTTGTACGGCAGCAGGCGGTAACGTAACTCGATAGCCGCTTTGGCAAGCGCCCGCGTCGCAGGCTCACGCAACACCGGTTCTGAGGCAACTTCCTCCTGTGCATGCGGACGGAATACCGGTTGAAATACACCATATTGCAACCAGCGTGTATATAGCTCGTCATCCAGATTGGCACCGGCAAAACCGCCAAGATCAGAATGCATGTATGCCATACCCTGCATACCCATTTGCAGCGCAATTTCGGGTTGCGAACGCAAACCACCCCAGGTCCGGTTCACGTCGCCCGACCACGGAATCATGCCGAAACGCTGCGAGCCGGAATAACCCGCGCGCATCAGAATGAAAGGCCGTTCTTGCGGATAGTCTTTGCGGTAGCCTTCCGCAATCAGTTTCGCCCATTGATGCCCGTAAATATTGTGGACCTGATCTGCCGAGCCGGTTTGATGCTGCAGACCGGAAGGATGCACTTCAGGTTCGCCCAGATCACCCCACCATCCGGCGACACCTTCGGCTTTCAGGTTTTTATAGATATTCCAGAACCAATGCTGCGCGTGCTTATCGAACAGATCAATCAGGCCGGTGTGACCAAAATAAAAGTCATAGGTATAAGGCTGGCCATTCTTATCTTTCGCCAGAATATTTTCTGCAACGGCTTCTTTCCATCTGGCCGAACTGGTCAGGATAAACGGTTCCGTAATCAGTATGGTTTTGACGCCTTGTTGCGCAAAGTCGGCAATCATTTTTTTGGGTTGCGGGAAATTATCGCGATCAAACGCAAGATTGCCCATGGTTCCTTTGATCTCTTTACCGAACCAGTACAGGTCAAAAATAATCGCATCGACAGGAATTTTTTCTTCCTGATATTTTGCCAGCACTGAACGTGCCTCGGATTCTGAATGATAACCAAAGCGGCTGGCGAAATTACCAAAAGCCCAGCGCGGTGGTAACGGCTGCCGGCCCGTCAGCTGCGTGTATGCAGAAACGATGTCTTCCCAGCTATCGCCCGCAATCACCTGATAAGTCTGACGTCCGCTCAGGCTTTCATAGGCAAGCAGATTATTTTTTTTACTATCGAGATCAAGAAATCCTGTCGTCGGATTATCAAAATGTATGCCGTACATTTTGGAAGAAAAAACCAGGGGCATAGCAAAATTCATTTGCTCTGAATGTTCTTCGTAACCGTAATGTGCCTTGTTATACAAAGGTAAGCGATAGCCGCGCCGGTTCATGCCAAGGGCGCGGGCACCTGCGCCATATAAAGCCTCGTCCCGATCCAGGCAGAAGTCCAGACTTCGCCCCTGTGCCAATTGCTGATAACCCTGATGTTCTGCAATCAGGGCTTTATTTTTGTAGGTATAACTGATCTGGAATGGCGCACGATTGATATGAACTGCCATGTTGCCGGCGATATAGCTGAGATGCTGGGCATCAGTACGAAGCTGTGCCTTGATTTTTTCCGGCTTCAACACCACCGCATGCGAAGTTTGCTGAAATTGTTCACCCGCTGGGATAAAACTCGTCTCGATAATATTTTTTGTGTACGGCTTAAATAGATAGCGGCCATCATTCGTTACCACTTCGAGATAGGCAGGCTGGACAGAAACACGCTGTATGCTGCGGTTGAAATTTTGGGCGGCAAGATCAGTCACACAAAACTGCATCAACAGCGCCAGCGTTGCCATGCATGAGATGCGTTTGAAATGGGTTTTCTGTTTCATGGTGCATCCTGTGCAATCAGAGCAATCGGAAACTGGCTCGCAAAAGTCACGCGGCCGTTAATGACGATTGCAGTCTTTCCTGAATAATGGTCACGTAATCGCTGACCATCGGAAAATATGCCGGCAACTGAAATCGGATTATCCTGATGTGCAGGTAAATCTAAGGCCACCACTACCTTATCGTGCCGCCCGTGGTCGTCGTACGTGCGCTTGAATGTATAAGGACGATCATTGATTTTCTGATGTATTCCTGCACCGATGGCAGGATGCAGCCTTCTGAATGACGCGAGTTTTTGCCAGTGTGCGAGTACATCGGCAATCCGGTAATCCTGTTGCATCGCATTGGCTTTCAGCGCGTCCCAGTTCATGAAGGAACGCAGTCTGGCATCGCCCTGCGCTTCTTTCATATCGATATCACGCGCGGTTTCGTCGCCATAATAAATCTGCGCTGCGCCCGGACTCAGCAAGAGCCGCGTCGCCGCCTCAAAAGGTTGCTGCCGTTGCAGATCGAAAGGTGTACTGTCATCGTGAGAGCTGATGTAATTGAGAACCGAGTAACCTCGCAGATCGCCGTGCAGTCGCGCTGAATACGTGCTGAAGAGCTGCTCACGGTCTTTCTTCGCATCAGACTTGAAGCCAAAATTAATCAGATTATCAAAACCGTTTTGGTAAAAATTAATCTGGCTGCCACCATCCATCGTGAACTTCTGGCCTTCAGTGATCGAATAACCATAAACTTCTGCGGTCATAAAAAAAGGCGTGTCTCCAACCTTCTTCAGCGGATTCGCGGTTTTCCACTCCTCATAAGCACTGCTGGCGAGTTGCTTCAGTTCTTTCCAGACTCCCGGCTCAACGTGCTTGACGGTATCGGCGCGAAAGCCGTCAACACCGTATTTCCGTATCCAGTCGGTATGCCATTTCATCAGATAATACTTTGGCGCACGCGGATAGCCGGTACGTTGAAAAAATTGATCAAGCTCGCCGATTTCTTTGGCATAACGGCCTTCGGCTTTCCATTTATCGATCAGAAATGGCGGTAACGGCGTCGACTCATTACTGTCGGTACGGATATCCGGCAAACCTTGCACCAGCGTGCAACTGACGGTACTGGCCACATCCTTGTAAGTACAGACTGGTGTATGGCGCACCCAGCTGTCTGGCCAAGCAGTATCTTGCTCAGTCTGCGGGCCGACGTGATTCATGACGATATCCAGCAAGATGCGTATGCCATGTGCATGCGCGGTATCGACCAGTTCGCGCATATCGGTCTCAGTACCGAGATTGGCATCAACGCTGGTGAAATCGCGCGCCCAGTAACCATGAAAACCGTATGATTTGCCACTGCCTTCATCGGTTGCACCATGTATCTGTTCAACTGGCGGTGTCAGCCAGATCGCATCCACACCGAGCCGATTAAAATAGCCTTCTTTTACTTTCGCTGTAATACCGGCCAGATCACCGCCCATATAGCCACGCAATGGTGCTGCGTCTTTTTTTCTGCCGTAAGCAAGATCGTTCGCTGGATTCGCATTATAAAAACGATCAGTCAGCAAAAAATAGATCGTCGCGTTATCCCAGGTAAACAAAGGCTGCAAAGGCGATTGATGGCTGCTTGCATGGCGTCTGCCGATACCGCTGTTTTTTTCGTTCTGAGAAGTTTGATTGCCATCACTCTGTGTGATAACCGAAGGCGATGCGGCTAAGCTGCTGAAACTCAGGAACAACAAAGGAATAAAAAACTGGAGAGATGTTTTCATGGCGAAGCTCTTACCGGTAAAGGCGGAATCGGGACAGAAAAGAAAGAAAAGTATCAGGTTGCGCCGGAGGAGATCGGAGACATCGCAACCTGATTGCAAATCAGCAGCAGCGTCGCGGTTTATCTGTGCGACGCATCTTTGACAATCAGCGTCAGCACACCGGCCAGTATCATGCAGGCACCGCCAAGCACCAGGGTTTGTATGGTGTGCCCGTGAAAAAATGTTCTGGTCACGTATCCCAGCAACAAGCCACTGACAATTTGTGGAATCACGATAAAGAAATTAAACACGCCCATGTAATATCCCATCTTTTCGGCAGGTAATGCGGCGGCAAGTATCGAATACGGCATAGTCAGGATACTTGCCCACGCAATACCTACACCTATCATAGGCAAGAGCAGCCATTCTTTTTGCGTAATCAGGAACATACTCATCAAGCCCAGACCACCAAGCACAAGACAAATCAGATGCACCGTTTTTTTGCTGGTCAGGCGAGCGAAAACCGGCAGCAAGAATGCCGCCAGCGCCGACACAGCATTGTAGACAGCGAACATGGTGCCGACCCAATTTCCGGCATCCTGGAAAACAGCAGAATGAGAATCTGTCGTACCAAATACCTTATCGGCCACTGCGGACGTGGTGTAGATCCACATCGCAAATAAAGCTATCCATGTGAAAAATTGGACGATCGCCAGTTGCACCATGGTCTGTGGCATCTGGCGGAAGCCGGCAAAGATCTCCAGCATGGCGTGAACGACACCGGCCCTCTGATGACGTTCCGCCTCAAATGCCTGTATATCAGCGGGTGGCAATTCGTGGCTGAGAAAGACCGTCCACATCACCGCCAGAAAATAGATAGCTCCACCGGCATAAAATGAATAACGAACCGTATCCGGAATCGCACCATGCGGCGATACATTACTGAAACCGAATACATCTGAAAACAGAGTCGGCAATAAAGAGGCAATGACCGCGCCACAACCGATGAAAAAAGTCTGCATGGCAAAGCCAGCGGTCTGCTGTTCAGGATTCAGCTTGTCGCCAACAAACGCGCGGAAAGGCTCCATCGACACATTGATTGCGGCATCCATCAGCCACAGTACCAGGACCGCCATCCATAACGCAGACGAATTCGGCATCAGGAACAAGGCCAGCGAAGCGAGAATTGAGCCGATAAAAAAGAATGGGCGGCGCCGTCCCCACTGCGGATGCCAGGTGTTATCGCTGAGATAGCCGATTACTGGCTGTACCAGCAGGCCGGTGACCGGCGCTGCCAGCCAGAATAAAGGCAGATCATCCGGACTTGCACCCAGAGTGGAAAATATACGGCTGGTATTGGCGTTCTGTAATGCAAACCCGAACTGTATCCCGAAAAATCCGAAACTCATATTCCACAGCTGCCAGAAAGACAGATGTGGTTTATTGGTCAAACTAGGCATCTTGGTGTCCCCGTATTATATGTCAGGCCGGTTGAGCTCTGGTGCCACCAGCTCAGCGCCTTCACATTTTATGCTTGGTTGTTTTCAGATGATCAAAGCAGGCTTCTTCATCTGAAAAAACCCTTCTCCGGTGTAGGCCAGAGAAGGGTCTGATTCACTACTGTGCTGATCCAGGATCAATCACATTTTATAATTGATACCGACAAACATCTGGCGACCATACTTCTGGTAGCCGCGTGGACGATCAGGAGAACCGGAATAGGTCTGGAACGCAGTATCGGTCAGGTTATTCACCTGGAACAGCAAGGAAGCACCTTTCGCGAATCCGCTCGAAATATCGTAGCCGAGTTGCAGATCGACGACATTATCCGCTTTCACAAATGTCAGCTCGTTCTGTCCTCCAGGACCACCGATTTCACCAACGAAATCGCTGCGGCGACGCTGACTGATACGTGCTGAGTAGCCGTTCTTTTCATAGTAAGCCGTGACATTGGCAACGCTCTTGGAGAGACCAGGTAAAGGAATGTTCTGGCTACCGAAGCGGCTGTCTTTGATGGAAATAGCACTGTTCGTCAACGAAAGATTCGCTGTCAGACCGAAGCCATCCAATACCGGCGTCAGCAAATCCAGCGGCAGAGATGCGGCCAGCTCCAGACCTTCGAGTTTGCCGCCCTGACCATTGACAGGCTGAGTAAATGTACCGATGTTGGTCGTCGCACCGGCGATATTCATGGCCGAGAAATCATAAGGCGTTGTTTGCTTGTAAATATATGATTTCAGGTTTTTATGGAATATCGCTGCAGAAACATACGCTTTCTTACCGAAATATTTTTCGTAAGAGAGATCGATATAATCCGCTTTCCAAGGATCAAGCTGCGCATTACCGCCGTTACCGCTTGGTGTTCCTGTTTTACCGTTAGACAAGCCAACTTCACGCGCTGCATTTAATTCATCCAATTTAGCGCGGGCAATCGATTTACCGATACCAAAGCGGAGCACCTGATCGCCAGGTAAATTAGCTGCGAGATTCAGACTCGGTAATACATCGGTATAAGTTTTTCCGTCGGTAATCGGTACGAGAGCCGCGATAGGCCAGGACAACAGCGCGTTCGATGTTGACGACTGGTCAGTACGCACGATCTGCGCACCGATATTACCGGTCAGCGGAATATTCGACACCATCGTTTCCAGATTCAGTTTTGCATAACCGGTCGTGACTTTTTCGGTCAGAGACCAGTTTTTCGTCGCACCCCATGGATTCAGAACAACGGCTTTGTAAGGGCCAAAATTAGACGCCAGAACACCGGGAATATCCCAGCTCAGCGTGCTTGGCAAACCAATGAAGCTGAGATCCTGAGGATTGTACAAAACACTGGAAGAAAACGTGCCTGCGCCGATTTTATCGAAACCGGTTTCCAGATGTTCTTTCGTCTTTTCACGTTTGGAGTAATTGATACCAGCTTCTGCACTGGAGATAAATCCATCGGTAAAATCACGTTTCAGACTGAAGCGTATCGAATTGAGCTTATCACTCAGCGACGGAACGTTCACATAACCGTCACCAAATTTACCGCCTATGCTGATCGCGGAAGGATCGGAGAGACTGTCTGCAAAAGTAATGCTGGGAATGTCACGACCGTTCAGATAATTGTAGGAGATATTACCTGCGCTGCGGCCAGAGTTGATCTCTATGAGTTTTTCATGAATGTTCGCCGATGAGTGACTAAAATCCGCGACGGCAGTCCATTGATCAACAGTGAATTTATTATTCCAGCCAAATGCTTTGATGTCGCTCTCTTTGGTGAACCAGTTATTCCGGATCACAGGGCTGGCATTGATCGTACCACCAACAGCAAGCCCGTTAACAATATTCAGATTCGAAAAATTCGCGCCGGACCAGCTTTCCAACGGGACTTCAACACCGCGGCGAATTTCGTTTTGCGATAACTTGGAATAATAAGTGTCGAGCGTGGATGTGAAATTTTTTGATGGCCGCCATTCGAGTACGCCGATCACGCCATCGCGCTTGGAATTACCAGTGATCGCCAGACCTTTGATACCCTGTGGTGCTTTAACGCCAGCCGGAACGCCGTTATTACCCTCGACCCAGTTCCAGGTTTCAAAGAAATTGTTGACGTTAGGTTTATCGCTGTGCGCGATACCAACCGCCAGACCGATGGTGCGATTCGCAAACTGATCAATATAAGATGCACTGAAACGGTTACCTGTACTTGGTGCGCCAGGACTTTCGCTGCCGAGAGAATTTTTCTCGCCGCGCGCATTGAGGGAAATAGTGCGTCCGCCGAATGCCAGCGGCTTAACAGTCTGCAAATCAACCGTGCCAGACAGACCTTGTCCAACCAGAGATGAGTCCGCCGTTTTGTATACAGTCACGCCGTTGATCAGTTCCGAAGGATACTGGTCATATTCAACCACACGACTGGCACTCGTACTGGCCTGTTCACGACCATTCAGTGTGACGGTGGACAAGTCGCCGGAAGTACCGCGAATACTGATTTGTTGTGCCTGACCATTGACCCTTTGTGCAGACAGACCTGGTAAGCGCGCAATTGATTCGGCAATACTGGTATCAGGCAATTTACCGATATCTTCAGCAGAAATCGCTTCGACAATGGAATTGGAATTTTTTTTCACACTGATCGCATCTTCGATACCCTTACGGATACCTGTGACAACAACAGTATTTTCTGCAACCTGCTGCGCATGTGCAATACCGGTCAGACTCAGAACCAGTACTGCACAACCTGCCGCAACAGGACTCAACTTAAAACCCGGGCGCGCAAATTCCTGCCCCTGCTCGCGCTTCTGCATAGCGTGCTTCATGTAATGTCCCCTCGCTCTTATATTTGATCATCACCTCAAGAGTGATACTTTTCTTCAAAGTGCACTCAGAACCCTCAGTTCCGAAAACAATTTTGTACTAAAACTAGATTATCTGTCAAACGGAGACTACAAAAAACTACTTAACTAATCAAAACACCCAGAAATACTAGGGAGAACGGGGTATAACCTCGTTGCATTTCGTCCACAAACAGTAAGCTGGAAATGTAGTTCAACTACTTTCAGGGTTTTATCCAGTCATCTGGCAAAGTCATTACTCCGATTCATACGCGCATCACTCATTCTGTCCTGCTTCCACCGGGACATCCCGGATATCCAGATCCGGGCGCAAAAGCCGGAAAACGGGCGCCGCTATGATATATTCGCAGTCGAAAATATCTGCGCCAGACCGGAATCGCTGATCGGTGCTGACCTGCGGGTATCTGTCATGATTGCAGTAAATATCGCCGCGGACAGTTCAGCCTCAGCGGCCATCCCAAAATGAAAGTCACAATGAATCACAAATTAAGTATTGATGAATACGATGCGCTGGAACAAATCAGCAAACTGCCTAAACACGTGAAACCCAATGCCTGCATAGGCAGAAATACGAAACGTCTGACCGGCATCAAACTGGTCGCGTACCGTAAAGACGGCAGCCTGGAACTGACTGAAAACGGCCGTCAGGTTCTGTTCATTAAACAATGTATCGATGGTCTGCGTTCGATTGCGAACGATAACGGGACCAACTTGTCTGCGCCTGTCGCCACATTTCTTGAGAAAAAAGGGCACATACAAATCAATCCAGACTCCGGACAACATGAAATCAGTCAGCGCGGTATGGAATGTCTGGCCGATATCGAAGCCAACAACCAGAAAGCCTGAACTACCGCGAACTGCGATATCGCGCTGATACCTCTGCGCCACATCAGATTACTGAAATAAAAATGCCGCCTGCCTTAACGACAGAGCGGCATTTTTATTTGAACACCACCGATATTCCCGACAAGCTTTCAGGACTCGCCCTGACGGGAACCCGCAGACCTGCGGGACAAATAAGCTGCAAGTAACAGGCTGCACAGTACGAGCAACATCACGGACGTATTACCCCAAAGTGCGTAGGGTGTCATACCTTGCCGCCCCTGCACTTTGGCTTGCAGAATTCCCTGCTGCAGATACGGAAGCTGATTAACAAGCCGGCCACCAACGTCAATCACGGCAGTCGCACCGGTATTTGTCGCTCTCAGCATCGGACGCCCCGTTTCCAGAACGCGCATCACTGAGAACTGTAAATGCTGAGGTATCGCGATAGAATCACCATACCAGGCCATATTCGAGACGTTCAGCAACAGGCTGGCAACCGCTTTACCTGCGCGGTTCTGTGATGCCAGTTGCGCAGCGATCTCATCCCCGAACAAATCTTCATAACAGATATTCGGCAATACAAATTGATCGCGCACTTGCATCGGTACCTGAATCGCATCCCCCTTGGTAAAGTCGCCCAGAGGAATATGCATAAGATCGACAAACCAGCGGAAACCAAACGGAATAAATTCACCGAAAGGCACCAGATGATGTTTGTCGTAGCGATAGGCTTGTTGCTCATGCCGGGGGGAAAAACCTAAAACACTGTTTGCATAACGACTACCACCATCGTGAACCGCCAATCCTATCAGAACCGCACTCTGATTTTTTTGCGCAAAGGTATTGATGGCGGGCAGATAATCCGGCGGCAACTGCGATGACAACATCGGCAATGCCGTCTCCGGTGTGACGACCAGATCCGCTTTGGATCGCGTGATCAGATCATGGTAGAGGCGCAGAGAATCATACAGATGTGCCTGATCGAACTTTTTATCCTGCTCAACATTTCCCTGTATCAGACTGATGGTCAGAGCTTGTCCCTGCGGCTGAGTCCACGTGATCTTGTGCAGATAATGACCTCCGCCAAACAACAACACCACCGCAGCCAGAACCGGCAGACGCAGGCGCTTACTGTCTGAGCAGATCATCAGCCCCAATGCACCTGCGCAGAATGCAACGAGCCAGCACAGACCGAGTACGCCGATAACGGGCGCATACCCTGCCAGAGGACTGGATGTGTGTGCGTAACCGGTGATCGCCCACGGAAAACCAGTGAACAAACAACCGCGCAGCCATTCGTTCAGCAGCCATAAAGGTGGGAATATCAGTAAGGCACAGACTTCTGCCGGAACCCGCCAGCGCTGCCGTATCCAGGCGAGAGCCGCGGCACACAGTCCGGCAAACAAGGCGAGATAGAATGCCAGCAAGGCCAGAGCAATGACGGCAAGAAAAACAGGCATGCCGCCATAACGCGTCATTGCTACCAGCAGCCAACTGGTCGCTGTGAAGAGACTGAAAAAACTAAACACCCATCCCAGTGCCGCAGACTGGAGGACAGAAAACGCCTGTTGCCGCGGCCCTAGCAACAGCACGACGAACACGGCCATGCTGAGCAATTGCAGCGGCCATAAACCGAAAGGGGCAAAGGCAGTTACGGTTACCACTCCGGCCACCGCCATGACGAGCAGCGCCGGACCGAAAGACAAAGCCGAAAGCAAAACAGCAGGTGACAATCGTTTCAGCAAACCAGCCTCATTCTTTCAACGCATTTGCCGGTCGCTGCTCAACTTGTACAATCTGTACCTCAACCGCATCAGCACGTAAGACCTCAAAATGCAGTCCGCCGATTTCAAACTCGTCACCTTTGTGCGGCACCTGCCCAAGATGACGGATAAGGAAGTCACTGATGCTTTCAAGTTCATTCCCCGGCATATGTACGCCAAGAACGCTGTTGAACTGTTCCAGCTCAGTCAGACCTTTGATACGCCAGCGTTTGCCATTGCCTTTATTTTCCAGCGCCAGAATATTGTCTTCTTCTTCATCGAAGTCGTATTCATCGTCAATGTCACCAACGATCTGTTCCAGCACATCTTCAATCGTAATCACACCTGCGATGCCACCGTACTCGTCGACCACCATGGCCATATGGTTATGGTTGGCACGAAAATCCCGTAACAAGACATTCAGCCTCTTCGACTCGGGTATGTAAATTACAGGGCGCAGCATATCCCGGATATCGAACACTTCTTCGGCGTAATACCGCAATAAATCTTTCGCCAGCAGAATCCCGACCACTTTATCAGGATCACCGTCAATAGCGGGGAAACGTGAATGTGCGGTACGCAGCACCTCCGGCATCCACTCTTCCAGAGGCCGGGAAATATCGACAACGTCCATTTGGGCGCGCGGTACCATGATGTCACGGGCGGAGAGATCGGAGACCTGAAATACGCCTTCTATCATGGCCAGCGCATCGGCATCGATGAGATTGCGCTCTTGTGCATCGGTCAGAACTTCTAACAGTTCAGCGCGATTTTCAGGTTCTGGGGATATGAATGCGGTCAATCGTTCAAACAATGACCTGTGGGGTTTAAGGTCAGGTGATCTGACCTTACTAGAGTGCTCTTGCATAGGAGGCATGACGCCGTTGTTTCAATCCTACAGAATACAACAAATATGCGTGATTCCCAAATTTTGTTAAGACGCTCACATTTTTATTTCACAAAAAGATGGCGGCGGCCGGCATTACCCGCAAAACGACACTTGCTTGATTTCTTGTCATGCGTCAGCCGCCAGACAATACTTCAGCTCAGGTCATCCAGATTCTCGGATTCATGAAATTTTGCATAATGTAAATGCGCCGTATCGCCTTGAAACTTCAAAATATCGACGTAGCGATGATTCCAGCGTATCGATGAGCACGGATAATAATGACGCGCCCGCTGACTCTGATTTGTCATTTCATCCAGCCCCTCAATACTCAGCACCAATGCTGCGTTGAGTTCATTCAACTGTTCTTTGGTATAACCGTACAAAGGACTCGATTCGTCGATCACATGTATCACCGTCCACCCCAGACTGAATATAGGATGATGGTCACGTTCAAGTTTCAGATCAAGAATTTTACGGAAACTGCCTGCCTCGGGCGAGGTGTGATTTTTGACCAGACGCAGTTTGGCCGATGCTTCACTGATGATATTCATACGGGCATTTGCCAGCCGTATCATCAGCAAACGCCGCCCGTCAACCATGTGGCAAACGGGATGATCGGCGAAAATAATATTCGAACGCGGACGCGAGAAGCGTGCAAACATCACACCCGTCGTCAACGCGACACTGGCCATACCGATGAATATTTCCACCGTCGAAATCACGTGCGCGTACACCGTTTGCGGATGCATATTGCCGTAGCCGACCGTTGCCAGCGTCTCTACGCTGAAGAAAAAATATCCGAGAAAATTATCCGGCGTCAGATTTGCAACCGGATGGTCACCGATTGCATACAAACCGGCAAACACCATATTGAAAATCAGATAGACCACCGCTGCGGCAAAAAAGAACATGCCCCAGCTTGATGTCATCGCATAAAAATAAATATCCTGCAGATAATGTCTGTCGAGGCCAAATGCAACTACATCGCGCCCCCCCATATTGATACGGCGACCACGATGCTGGTGAGTGCGTGGTATTTTCATACGAAAGCTCAGTCCAGATAGGGATTGGCCAGACCCAGACCCGCAAGGATCTCGATCTCAAGTGCTTCCATCTCTTCCGCTTCTTCATCCGTTTCGTGATCATACCCTTGTGCATGCAAGACACCATGAACGATCAGGTGCTGAGCATGTTCGACAACGGATTTTTTCTGTTCGCTCGCTTCTCTCTGCAGCACGTCGGTGCATAAAATAATATCAGCCTGCGTGACTTCTGCATCTTCATCTTCGGTATAAGCGAACGTCAGCACATTAGTCGCATAATCTTTACCGCGGTAATCACGGTTCAATACCTGCCCTTCCTCAGCATCGACAAATCTTAAGGTCAGTTCAGCCGGAAAATATAAGGCGGCCTGTACCGTTTTACGCAACAAAGGGCGCGGCAACATTTCTTGCAAGCGCGGGTCTGCATATTGAACCGACAAGTTCAGTTTATGTTTAGCGTTATTTTTTTCTGCCATGATGATTGGAGCTGAATTGAGTCGTATTTTTTAATAAACCCAGTGCCGCGTTCTGGGCAGTGGTTCCGGCACTCGCCGTTTCATAGGCATCAACAATGCGTCCGACCAGAGGATGGCGAACCACATCGGCGCTGGTGAACTGTGTGAAGGCGATCCCGCGCACATCTTTCAGCACGTGGCACGCGTCGATCAGGCCACTTTTCTGACCACGCTGTAAATCGACCTGCGTCGCGTCACCGGTCACAACTGCCTTGCTGCCGAAGCCTATACGTGTCAGAAACATTTTCATTTGTTCCGGCGTGGTGTTCTGTGCCTCGTCGAGAATGATGAAGGCGTGATTCAAAGTGCGTCCACGCATATAAGCCAGCGGTGCAATTTCTATCACCTGCTTCTCAAACATTTTCTGCGTCCGGTCAAACCCTAATAAATCGTATAAGGCGTCATACAAAGGACGCAGATACGGATCAACCTTTTGCGCCAGATCACCCGGTAAAAATCCCAGACGCTCACCAGCCTCAACAGCAGGGCGTGTCAGGATAATCCGTTTGACGGCATCCCGTTCCAGCGCATCAACGGCACAAGCAACTGCGAGATAGGTCTTACCTGTACCGGCAGGGCCAATACCGAATGTAATGTCGTGTTCGACCACTGCTCGCAGATACTGAGTCTGATGCGGTGTTCTGCCGCGTAAATCACTGCGGCGGGTTTTCAGTACCGGACTTTCCAGCTCCCCCGCGCTTGCTTCTTCAGTAAAATCTTCGACTGCCGCAAGCGGTGGCATTTTCTGATTCTGATGCGCAGTCTGCTCGACTAAAGCCAATTGCACTTCATCCACCGACACCGGCTTTTTTGCCAGCAAATAGAACTGCTCCAGTAATTCCAGCGCCCGTTCAGCGTTGTGTCCGCTGATAATGAATTTTTCGCCGCGACGAAAAATTGTCACATCCAGCGCGGCTGAAATCTGACGCAAATTTTCATCCAGTGGACCACATAAATGAGCGAGGCGCGTGTTATCCAGCGGTTGCGGAATAAAATGAGAAACGGGCACCGGAGTTTTTGCCATCATGCAGTCACAGTCTCGTCAAGCAATTCACCACGCAAAGAGTAATTATAGGATTCGGTAATGCGCGTATTCACCAGTGTCCCTATCAATTCTTTGCCGCCGGCAAAATTCACCACGCGATTATTTTCAGTACGGCCTTGTAACTCATTCGGATCTTTGACCGAAGGCCCGTCAACCAGAATGCGTTGCACCGTCCCTATCATCGCGTTGCTGTATTTCTTGGTGTTCGCATCGATCACCGCCTGCAAGGTCTGCAAGCGGCGTAATTTCAGTTCCGCTGGCGTATCATCGGCCAGATTAGCGGCAGGCGTACCCGGGCGCGGGCTGAAAATAAAACTGAAGCTGTTATCGAAACCGACATCATCAATCAGCTTCATCAGGGCATTGAAATCTTCATCTGTCTCACCGGGGAAACCGACGATAAAATCAGACGAGACTGACATTTCAGGACGCACCTGCTTCAGGCGACGCAGTACAGATTTGTATTCGATTGCGGTATAACCACGTTTCATTGCCGACAAAATACGGTCTGATCCGTGTTGCGCAGGGAGGTATAAGTGATTCACCAGCTTCGGTACTTTTGCATAGCAATCGATGAGTCTTTGTGTGAATTCTTTCGGATGGCTGGTCACGAAACGAATCCGTTCTATCTGCGGAAATTCCGCTATATATTCAATCAGCAAAGCAAAGTCAGCAATCTCGCCGTCTTCCATCACGCCACGGTAGGCATTCACGTTCTGCCCCAGCAGGGTAATTTCTTTGACGCCCTGTTCAGCCAGACCAGCAACTTCCGCCAGCACATCTTCAAAGCGGCGCGATACTTCTTCACCGCGGGTATAAGGAACCACGCAGTAACTGCAATATTTGCTGCAGCCTTCCATAATAGAAACGTAGGCCGTGGCGCCTTCCACCTTCGCCGGTGGCATGTGATCAAATTTTTCAATTTCCGGAAAACTGATATCGACCTGCGAGCGGCCGGACACGCGGCGTGCATCAATAAGTTGCGGCAGCCGGTGCAGAGTTTGCGGACCGAATACCACGTCCACATAAGGCGCCCGCTTGATGATCGCATCGCCTTCCTGCGAGGCGACACAACCGCCAACACCGATCAGCAGCTCAGGTCTTTTACGCTTGAGTTCACGCAGACGCCCCAGATCCGAAAACACTTTCTCGGACGCTTTTTCCCGCACGCTGCAGGTATTAAGCAGAATCACGTCAGCGTCGTCAGGGGTATCGGTTTTCACCATACCATCGGCGGCATTCAACACGTCGGCCATTTTGTCTGAGTCATACTCATTCATCTGGCAGCCAAAGGTTTTAATAAATACTTTTTTTTGCATCATTCTTTTCTGTAAAACAGCCCGCATTCTGAAAGCAGGCATCGCAGCGGGTAATTGCCGGACTCAGGACGTATGCGTAAAGGCACAACATTCGCAGGACATTCGCTCAGCAGGAATACAACTCTCAGACTCAGATTATCCGTGCATCGGCCGACCGCAATAAAACAACTGGCGGAAACTTACTTAATTTCCGGATTTTTAAACGGTATCGGTGCCCAGACTTCTGGCTTAGGTAATTGTTTCGGCATTTCATCCGAGGTCAGTATCCACACCTTATCAATATCACCGAAAGAATTCTCTGTGTAATTCACGATAATTTTCGGCGCATCCAGGGTGGCTGCCAGCACGATCAGATTATCCGTATTGTAAATGCGGCTGGACGGAGCGAGATGACGCGGTTTGTCATCCATGCGCACATCAGGATACGAGGACATATCGAGCACACCACGCAAGGCGTTAGGCGGGAACTGACGCTGTGTCACGCCTTGCGCAAAGACTGAGCATGTCAGACCTAACAAGGCCAGCAATAAACTAAGGCGTTGGCAAATTGTAGTCAGTAACATATTTATCACTTCATTCAAAGGTAAGAAACGGAAACACTATCGTTCCGGCAAAGCTTGAAAACTCAGGCCGTCACAGCACGATCAGTCTCGATCACACCGCAGCGACAGTTTTGAGCAAGTCCTGAAATAAAATAAAAAAATTCAAAGGAATCAATTACTTAAAGTATGAATCCAGATTCTGACAAGGGCGCAAGTTTACCACAGTCGTCAGCCCTTAGAGGGAATACCTGCCACAGATCAACGGTCACCGCAAAATCTGGGATAATGTCGCAAAAATTGATGGATGACTGATGCATACCCGCTCTCCCCGCGCCGAAAAACGTGATTTTGATACCCGCCACTTCCGCCACGCTCTGTCTCAGTTTGCAACCGGTGTGACCGTTATAACCACTAGGCTGGCAAACGGGCAGTTCCTCGGTCTTACCGCCAGTTCGTTCAACTCCGTGTCACTCGAACCGCCACTGGTTTTATGGAGCCTGGCTAATGCTGCCAGCAGCATGCCAGTCTTCAGCGGTAATTCACACTATGTTGTTAACGTGCTGTCCGCTCAGCAAGCCTGGCTGGCAGAGCAGTTTGCCAGTCGCAAAACCGACAGGTTCGAGGGGGTCGAATACACCCTGTCACGTACCGGCCATCCTATACTGAAAGGTGCCTCGGCCTGGTTTGAATGTCATAACCGCAGCCGCTATCCCGAAGGGGATCATGTCATTTTTGTTGGCGAAGTTGAACATTGCGAATTCACCCAACAAGCGCCGCTGATTTTCCACGGTGGCCAGTTTATCCACGCTGATTCTGAATAAGCCGCCATGTTGACAATCACATCCGACGTGATCGGTTATATCGCCGCCTGCCTGACCACCGGGGCATTTGTGCCGCAAGCCTGGCTGACCTGGCGACACAAACGTGCCGAAGGCGTGTCCACAGGCATGTACATCATCATGGTATGCGGCGTACTCATGTGGATGATCTACGGCATACTGTTACACGCCTGGCCCATCATTATTGCGAACGCGGTGACGCTGACGCTGGCGATGTTTATCCTGGCGATGAAAATCATCTATAAATAAACATCGCAACAATACTGAGCACACTGACTGAGTATCGCTACCGATGTAATCAGATCAGGCGTGCAGAATCTTTTGCAAAACATCCCGCGAATCGAATGCTGCCCGCCGTAAGCGGTCATTCACGCCCTGCCATGCCTTATCCTGCGGTACAGCTTCCACCAGAATCAGATCCGCCTGCGCATGATCGAGCTCGCGCAAGCCAGCATACAAGTCATGGGCGTAACCAGCGGCATCAGCCGGTAGCTGACGCTCAGCCAGCGCGACGATTCCCGCATGTGGTTGATAACTGAGCAAGGCGATCGTTTTTTCTCTGGCCCGCAATTGCACAGCAACGTCATCGAGCTCAGCTGCAGCCACCTGTACCACTGGCGTTTGCGGCGCGTAATGTGCATCAAGTGTGCCGGAAGCACGCGGTGCAGCGGCATCTGGGCTGGCTGGCGTGACACCGAGCACCTCCGCTAACTGAGCGCTGCTGATCTGTCCGGGGCGCAGCAATACCGGGCCATGTGTCGCCAGACGGCTAAGATCAAGGATCGTCGATTCAATCCCTACCTCACTCTGACCACCGTCAAGCACGGCAGCAATCAGGCCACCCGGTAAAATTTCCTGCGTAAATTCCTCGGTCACATGCTGCGCCAGCGTCGGGCTGACATGACCAAACTTGTTTGCCGAAGGAGCAGCAACGCCGCCTTTACCGTTTTTAAAAGCAAGTAATAATTGTTGCGCCACCGGATGCGAAGGACAGCGTATACCTACCGTATCCTGTCCACCGGAAACGGCATCGGGAATATGCTCAGCGCGCTTTAAAATCAGCGTCAGCGGTCCCGGCCAGAATGCGGCAATCAGTTGATCCGCTTCTTGCGGAATATCTTTTGCCCAATAACGGATATCGGCACCGGGAGCAACATGCACGATCACAGGATGATCCGATGGACGTCCCTTGGCCTTATAAATATCAGCGACTGCGGCAGGGTTTTCAGCATCGGCCCCGAGGCCATAGACGGTTTCAGTCGGAAATGCGACCAGACGGCCAGCCTCCAGTGCCAGTGCAGCGGCGGCAATTGCGTCCGGTGTTGATGCCACTACACTCATGCCTGCTCCGGTGCTGCCAGACCTAAAATACCGCATGCCTGATGCAGTGCCGCTTTTGCTTCGGCCATCGTCGACGCAACAAAAGTGACATGTCCCATCTTACGCCCGCGCCGTGCTTCCGCTTTGCCGTACAAATGAAGATGCGCACCCGGTATCGCCAGTATCTGATCCCAGGCAGGTTCACGTGGCGTGTCGCTGCTGCCGCTGAACCAGACGTCGCCGAGAATATTCAGCATCGCTGCGGGTGAATGCTGACGCACATCGCCCAGCGGTAACTGCGCAAGAGCACGTACCTGCTGTTCAAACTGGCTGGTATTACAGGCATCAATGGTGTAATGACCACTGTTATGCGGACGTGGTGCCATTTCGTTGACCACCAGACTGCCATCCGTCAGCACAAAAAATTCTATGCACAGCACGCCGACGTAACCAAGTTCTTCGATGATCGTCAGTGCGGCTTTTTGCGCAGCATCGGCGACTTCGGCAGATACGCTCGGACTCGGCGCCAGCGTCGTGAACAGAATGCCGTCGCGATGCACATTTTCAGCGATAGGATAAACCACGGCCTGACCATCCACGCCACGTGCGACCAGCACGGAAATTTCATAAGCCAGTGGCAGCATTTTTTCGAGCACACAGGCCTGACCACGCATGCTGACAAACGCTGCAGCCAGTTCTTCGCGGTTACGGACACGTGCCTGCCCTTTACCGTCATAACCGAGCCGTACGGTTTTTAAAATACCGGGCAATAAATCTTCTTTGGCACTATCGACATCTTCCCGGTGCGAAATACCCCAGTGCGGCGTCGGGAAAATACCGGTACGCAGACTGCAACGGGTAAAGAAACGCTTTTCTATCAGCCTGTCCTGTGCAATCGACACGCAATCGCCGGAAGGGGAAACGAAACCGCCATGCGCCAGTTCTCTCATACTGTCAGCAGGGACGTTTTCGAATTCAGTCGAAATATGTTTCGTCAGCGCCAGCAATGCCTGCAAACCGTCGGCACTATCGTAATCTGCCTGCACGTGATGTTCGGCGACTTGTGCGGCAGGGCAACCAGCTTCCGGTTCCAGCACGGCAACCTTGTAACCCATGGCCTGTGCTGCATGCGCAAACATGCGTCCCAGCTGACCACCACCCATAATGCCGAGGCAGCTTTTATCTGTATTTGGTAACAGAGCTTGCCGCGGACGTACTTGTTTGTCGATATTCATGATGTCTGATGAAAGTGACGCGATGCCCGGGCATCGCCAACGATTACGGGAATAAAGAGGAGAAGTACATATACTCCCCCCTTAAAATACAAAAAAGCTGCTAACGTCAGCAAAAACAAAGGGGGAATATAAATACTCCCCCGGAGTATATAAAACACCTGATGATCACTGACAGGAACAACCAGGTTCAGGAGACTTAAAATAACTTCAGTACCCGGCGTCAACCTGCTCAGTAAACATCCGGCACAAAATCACGCCGGAACGTCACACAAGAGCAATGATGTCTTATCACATCTCCCTCGCAGCAACGCAGGCGATGAGCAATGTCAACGCCTGACAGCATCCTCAGACCGGCAACACCATGTCGCGGGCAACCTGGGTTTGTTTAACGCGAAAATCGATCAGCTTTTGTGCTAATGCCTCATCGGTTGTCGCCAGCATCGCGACGGCTGCCAGCGCCGCATTCGCCGCACCTGCTTCGCCGATCGCAAATGTCGCGACCGGTATGCCTTTTGGCATCTGCACGATCGACAGTAACGAATCTTCGCCACGCAGGTATTTGGATGGTACAGGCACACCAAATACCGGCACGATGGTTTTTGCTGCAATCATGCCTGGCAAATGCGCCGCGCCGCCAGCGCCCGCGATGATGGCGCGGATACCACGTTCGCGCGCTGTCTCCGCATAACGGAACATTTCATCCGGCATGCGGTGTGCAGATACCACCTGCGCCTCAAACGGAATACCGAATTCCTTTAATATCGCGACGGCGTTTTGCATCACATCCCAATCGGAAGAGGAGCCCATCACGACGCCCACCACTGCTTTATTCACTTGCGTCATGTTATGCCTTCAAAGTCTCACCAGTCAGACGCTCCAGCGCTTCACGGTATTTCGCTGCAGTCTTCTGGATCACTTCTTCCGGTAATGCCGGTGCCGGTGCGGTTTTATTCCAGCTGGTAATGGTTTCCAGATAATCGCGTACAAATTGCTTATCAAACGATGGTGGCGAAATACCAGTCGCGTACGAATCTGCAGGCCAGAAACGAGAGGAATCCGCTGTCAGCACTTCGTCCATCAGATGCAGAACACCATTGTCATCCAGACCGAATTCAAACTTGGTATCGGCAATAATAATGCCGCGCGTTGCTGCATAATCTGCCGCTTCAGTGTAAAGCTGAATACTGATATCGCGGATTTTTGCCGCCAGTTCTTTACCGATCAGTTCTTCGGTTTTGGCAAAACTGATGTTCTCATCATGCTCGCCCATTTCCGCTTTCGCCGCGGGCGTAAAAATCGGCGCTGGCAGCTTGGCTGCCTGTGGCAGACCCGCCGGCAAAGTAATACCGCAAATTGCGCCGGTTTCCTGATAATCCTTCCAGCCGGAACCAATGATATAACCACGTACCACGGCTTCCACCATGATTGGTTTCAGGCGTTTAGCGACGACCGAGCGACCGCGAACCTGTTCTACTTCATCGGCAGCCACCACACTCTCAGGCGCAATACCGGTCAGATGATTCGGCACGATATGTCCCAGTTTTTTAAACCAGAAATTCGCCATCTGATTCAGAACGCGGCCTTTATCCGGAATTGGCTCATTCATGATGACATCGAATGCCGATAAACGATCACTGGTAACGATCAGCAATTTATCGTCGCCGACAGCGTAGTTATCACGAACTTTGCCACGACCTAATAATGGCAGCGAATGAAGAGTGGAATGAATTTGGGTAGTCATGATTTTTTCAGCACCTCACGGTGCAACAATTTTGATTCAGCAAAAATGCGCAGGGCGCATACTCTGCGCCCTGAGATGTGACATCAGCTTAGTTGACGATTTGCGCCAGCGCGCCTTTTTTGTATTGCTCTGCAACTTTTTCGAGAGGCATAGGCTTGATCTTCGCCGCCTGACCTTCACAACCAAAGGCCAGATAACGCGCTTTACACACGAGTTTAGCGGCTTCGCGTGCTGGTTTCAGGTAATCACGCGGATCAAATTTGCCCGGATTTTCAAACATGTAACGACGAATCGCACCTGTCATCGCCAGACGAATGTCGGTATCGATATTAATTTTGCGCACGCCGTTCTGGATGCCGATAACGATTTCTTCCACTGGCACGCCATAGGTCTCTTTCATGTCGCCGCCAAACTGACGGATTTCTTCGAGCAATTCTTGTGGTACGGAAGACGAACCGTGCATCACCAGATGAGTGTTAGGAATGCGGGCGTGGATTTCTTTGATGCGGTCTATCGCCAGAATATCGCCGGTTGGCTTGCGCGAGAATTTATACGCGCCGTGTGATGTACCAATCGCAATCGCGAGTGCATCACATTGAGTTTGTTTCACGAAATCAGCGGCCTGCTGTACGTCTGTCAGCAATTGTTCACGCGTCATTTTGCCATCAGCACCATGACCATCTTCCTTGTCGCCCATCATGGTTTCGAGTGAACCGAGCACGCCGAGTTCTGCTTCGACAGTCACACCGATAGAGTGAGAAAATTTCACCACTTCGCGCGACACTTCCACGTTGTATTCGTAGCTGGCAACTGACTTACCATCTTCCATCAGCGAGCCATCCATCATCACAGAAGTGAAGCCGGATTTAATTGCCGCCATACACACAGCTGGCGATTGTCCGTGATCCTGATGCATGACCACAGGAATATGCGGATACGCTTCAACCGCAGCTTCGATCAGGTGGCGCAGGAATGCTTCACCGGCATACTTACGGGCACCGGCAGAAGCTTGCATGATCACCGGCGCACCGACTTCATTGGCGGCTTCCATAATCGCGGTGACTTGTTCCAGATTATTGACGTTGAACGCAGGCAAACCGTAGCCGTTTTCGGCGGCGTGGTCCAGCAATTGACGCATGGATACGAGAGGCATAATTAACTCCAGAAGTACTATTAAAAAATTTAACCTGACAAACTCAGTTGTCGCCGACTTTCACTATTTTCATTGCGTTCGTGCCACCAACCTGTCCCATAGGTTCGCCCCAAGTCACGACGATCTTATCGCCCTGACTGACAAAACCTTTTTTCAGTAAGACCGCTTCCGCTGCTTTCAGCACGACATCGCGATCAGTCGAGTACGGCGAATTGAACGTGCTGACATTACGATACAGCGCGACTTTGCGCTGAGTGGCCACACTCGGTGTCAGCGCAAACAAGGGTACGTTAATGCTGTGACGGCTCATCCACAAAGCTGTCGAACCCGACTCCGTCAGCGCAACAATCGCTTTCACTCCAAGATGATGCGCGGTAAATAATGCGCCATATGCAATCGACTGATCGATACGGGTAAACGCCAGATTCATAAAATCAGAATCGAGCTTAGATTCCTGAAATTTCTCGGCATCGAGACAAATGGCCGACATGGCTTCCACCGTCTCGACCGGATATTTACCTGAAGCCGTTTCGGCCGATGCCATCACGGCATCCGTACCGTCCAGTACCGCATTAGCGACGTCGGACACTTCTGCACGCGTCGGTACCGCATTCACGATCATGGATTCCATCATCTGGGTCGCGGTAATCGCCAGCTTATTTGACGCGCGCGCCATCTTGATCATGCGTTTTTGCAGCGCAGGCACAGCGGCATTACCGACTTCGACCGCCAGATCACCGCGCGCGACCATGATGCCATCGGATGCATCGAGAATTTCCTGCAACAACGGGATCGCCTCTGAACGCTCAATCTTGGCGATCATCATCGGCTTATGATTATAGGCTTCGCCAGCGATGTTCGATAAATGCCGCGCCATTTCCATATCTGTCGCATTTTTAGGAAAGGAAACGGCGACGTAATCGGCTTGAAAGGACATCGCTGTCTTGATGTCTTCCATGTCTTTCACCGTCAGCGCAGGTGCAGTCAGACCGCCGCCCTGACGATTGATTCCTTTGTTGTTCGACAGCTCACCACCAATCTTCACGATGGTATGAATCTCGTTACCAGCAATCCGTTCCACCTGCAGCACGATCAGGCCGTCGTTGAGCAGCAAAATATCACCCGCGCGGACGTCGCGCGGCAAGGCTTTGTAGTCCAGGCCGACACGCTCCTGATTGCCAAGGCTGCAGTCGGCATCCAGTATGAACCGGTCGCCTTCGGCAAGCTCAATACGCGTGTTTTCAAACTTGCCGATACGGATTTTAGGCCCCTGCAGATCAGCCATGATCGCAACTTCACAGCCACATTCAGCCGCAGCCTGACGCACCATCGCAGCCCGGTCAATATGATCCTGCGCCTTACCATGAGAAAAATTCAGGCGCACAACATTCACGCCTGCCTTGATCATGCGTCTGAGAGTCGCCACATCATTAGACGCGGGGCCTATCGTAGCGACTATCTTGGTTGCACGCAGCATCTGGTCTCCTGAACTCTATTTTTTATAAGATGAAGCTTAAATGACGATCAACGTCAACAGCAAAGACATTACTTATTTCGCGGCACGTTGCAGCAGTATTTCAACCGCTGGTAAAGTCTTGCCTTCCAAAAACTCAAGGAACGCACCACCACCGGTAGAAATATAACCAACGTGATCTGCTATGTCGTATTTTGCAATGGCTGCCAGTGTATCTCCACCGCCGGCAATCGAGAACCCGGCTGAATCCGCAATGGCCTGCGCTAATACCTTAGTACCGTTGCCGAACTGATCGAATTCAAATACGCCGACCGGGCCGTTCCAGACGATGGTTCCGGACTTTTTAATCTGCTCAGCCAGCAAGGCTGCAGTCGCAGGGCCGATATCCAGAATCATGTCATCATCGGCGACATCAGCAACGGCTTTTACCGTCGCCGCTGCGGTCGGTGAGAATTCTTTTGCACACACTACATCGGTAGGAATAGGAACGGAAGCGCCACGTTTCGCCATCATATCGATGATGGCTTTGGCTTCTTCGACCAGATCAGCTTCCGCCAGAGATTTACCGATTTTCAGACCAGAAGCCAGCATAAAAGTATTTGCAATACCGCCGCCGACGATCAGGTTATCAACTTTATCTGCGAGCGATTTGAGGATAGTCAGCTTACTCGATACTTTGGAGCCTGCCACGATCGCAACAAGCGGGCGTGCCGGATGACCCAGCGCTTTACCCAACGCATCTAACTCTGCTGACAACAAAGGACCAGCACAGGCAATCGGCGCAAATTTTGCAATGCCATGCGTTGTTGCTTCGGCGCGGTGAGCAGTACCGAATGCATCGTTCACATAGACATCGCACAACGCTGCCATTTTCTGCGCCAGCGCATCGTCATTTTTCTTTTCGCCTTTATTGACGCGGCAGTTTTCCAGTAATACCACCTGGCCAGGAGCAACCTCAACCCCGTCTAACCAGTTTTGCTTCAGCGTCACAGGCACGCCCAGCAGTTCCGACAAGCGCACGGCAACGGGTGCCAGTGTGTCTTCCGGTTTGAATTCACCTTCGGTCGGGCGCCCGAGATGGGATGTCACCATGACAGCTGCACCGGCTTTCAACGCCTGTTCTATGGCAGGCACAGAAGCGCGGATACGCGTATCTTCAGTGATATGCCCGTTATCGTCTTGTGGCACATTAAGATCGGCACGGATAAAAACACGTTTGCCTTGAAGCTGATTAGCGGCGATCAGATCGCTGAGTCGGTTGAATTGCATCGTAGTCTATGGGGGCAAAGTTAAAAAGCAGTCTGCCGGCCAGCGCAGCCAACGGCGAGAAATGTAGTCCTTCACTGTTGACCATCCGTATTGTTGCTGACGCGGAATAAACCGCTATTTTACCAAAGCCCCAGCGCCTGCCACAGCGTTTTCAGGGTGAATTGCATGCATACCAGTGATGTATGCACAAATTCAGAGATAAAGCCGTGCCAGCGTGAATACCAGCATGCCAAAAATAATGGTTTGCAGCATATCTTTGCGGATCAGAAAGAAGGCTGTGGCGAACACTCCGGCGATCAGACGCGGATTATGCCAGCCGACGTCCACCTGCGCCTCGGTCAGTAGCAAATCCGGCACGATGATCGCCGCCAGCGCACAGGCAGGTGCGTAGCGCAGGGCTTCCTGTACGCGCTTGGGTAATTGAACTCGGTTTCCTGCCAGCCAGAAACTGCTTCTGGCGATAAAGGTTGCCAGAAACAATAAGAAAATAACCAGCCAGATATCAAGGGCGCTCATTGCTTGCCTTCTCCATTTTGTCGGTCACGACGTGATTCACTCCATTCTTCGACCAACATTGCTATTCCCATGCCAATCACCACTGCGAGTAAAAGCCCCAGCTTGTATGGCATACCAAATGCGAGTATTGCCACGACACCGGCCACCAGCACCCCTGCCGCTGCGGCGCGGTTCATCGTCAGCGGCAGCATGATGCAGAGTATCGCCAGTGTGCCCGCGAAGCCCAGTCCCCAGCTTGCCGGTACCTGACTGCCGAGCAGAACGCCGATCACCGAACCAAGCTGCCACGCAGTCCAGTTGGGAAAAATAAGTCCCTTCAGATAAGCAAGCTTTCCTTTTGCATCGGCAAATTCAGGAAAACGCTGTATGAACAAAGTAACGGAAAAATCACCGGATAAATACCCTAGCCAGGCGCGGGTACGCCACGGCAGATGTGAGAAATGCGGGGCTAATATCGCGGAAAAAATCACAAAGCGCAGATTGACGACCAGGGCTGTCAGGAAAATAACCCATAGCGGCGCGTGTGCCGCTATCAGTGGCAAAGACGACAGCTGTGCCGAACCAGCGAAGACAATCAGCGTCATTCCCAGAGCCTGCGGCACGGTCAGTCCCGCCTTAATCATCGCGACACCGACCACCAGCCCCCATGCACCGACACCGAACCAGGTGGGCGCGCCCACTTTCAGCGCTGCCCTGGTAGCGGCTTGATCAGATTCAAATGACATGAGATTTTTTGCAATAGAAAAGTCCGCGATTTTACCGTTGAATCAAAAAGCACGCTGATCAGGCGACAGTAAGCTACCGGAATCCGTTAAAATTCTTATCTGCCGTTTTAACTTTATGGAATCATCATGACCACATCTACCACCGCGAATAACGTTGTCGAGCTGCAAGCCAAAGATTTGCCAGCCTACTGCCCGAATCCTGCTATGCCGCTCTGGTCTTCGCATCCCCGTGTTTTCCTGGACTTATCCCACGGCGGCTCGGCTACCTGCTCCTACTGCGGCACCCAATATAAGTTAGCGCCGGGTACCGTCGTCAAAGGACATTGATTGACTCACGTCTATGCCAGCCAAAAAGCAATTTAACGGCACCCCGGAGGAAGCAGAAGCGGCATTTTATGCTGCCCTCGCCCGCGCCGACCTCGATGCACTGATGGCGCTATGGGCTGACGACGAAGAAATCGTCTGCATCCATCCCGGTGCGCCGCGCCTGATAGGACATGCTGCAATACGTGCTTCTTTCGAAGCTATTTTTGAACGAGGCAGTGTGCAGCTTCATACCACGCAACTGCATGCTACGCATAACGTGATGACCGCTGTGCACAGCGTGATTGAGAAAACAGACAAGACCAGTGACAACATGCCGGACATCCATATTCTGGCGACCAATGTCTATCTTAAAACTCCGCACGGCTGGCGCATCACTATGCATCATGCGTCGGTTGCTGCAGGCAAAGCACCACTGGATTTATTTAAAGCCAGTGTTCTGCATTGAAACTGATTGACCTATTGCGATGAAATATCTGGCTCCTGCCTGGCTACCCGGTGGTCATTTGCAAACAATTTATCCCGCCACATGCATCCGCAAGCCAGCGGTGAGCTTCCGCCGGGAACGCTGGCAAACACCAGACCAGGATTTCATCGACGTTGATTTTGTTGATGGAAAACCGGGACAAGCTTTCGTTGTATTGTTTCACGGACTCGAAGGATCGAGCGACAGCCACTATGCCCGCGCATTGATGGCGGCTATTCAGGCACGCGGCTGGTCAGGAGCAATTCCGCATTTCCGCGGCTGTTCAGGTGAGCTGAATCAGGCGCCACGCTTTTACCATTCTGGCGATGCTGAAGAGCTTGACTGGATCATTCGCCGCCTGCATGCACAACATTCGGCAACCAATGGAGCAGCGCAGTTTTTTGCTGCCGGCGTATCGCTGGGCGGTAATGCCTTATTGCGCTGGATCGGCGAATCGCAGCAACAGGCAGCAATCGTAGATGCTGCCTGTGCCGTTTCTGCACCATTAGATCTGGCACAAGGCGGCGCTTCATTATCAAGCGGCATCAACATGCTGTACACCCGTATGTTTTTAAAAACATTGAAGCCGAAATGTATGCTCAAGCTGGAGCAATTTCCGGGATTGTTTGATCGAAATCGCTTACTTGAAGCAAAAAATTTATACGAATTTGATAATGTCGTTACCGCCCCTTTACATGGTTATCTGGATACTGACGATTATTGGTATCGCGCCAGTGCAAAACACGTGCTGAACGACATTACGATTCCCACGCTGGTGCTGAACGCAAAAAATGATCCTTTTCTTCCCGGACGGTACCTGCCGCTGACTGCAGCAAAATGTGTGCAGCTCGACTATCCTGAGCATGGTGGCCACGTAGGCTTCGTGAGCGGAAATATCCCCGGTCAGCTTGACTGGCTGCCACAGAAAATCCTTCACTTTTTTGACCAGGCAACACATGGATGACATCGTCAAAGCAGCCATCGCAAAATGGCCTAATGTTCCGGCTTGTTATGGCTGGCTGGCACTCGATGCACGCGGTAACTGGCGTATGCGTGACGCACGCTGCCAGGCACTCAATCTGCAGGGCGACATCATCCGCCACCCCAGCTTGTTAAATTTTATTAACCGTAATTATCAGCACGATGACAAAGGTCAGTGGTATTTCCAGAATGGCCCGCAGAAAGTGTATGTAGATCTGGCAGCAACCCCGTATATTGCCCGTACATCCGCGACCGGCTTCACGCTGCACACGGGAGATACGCTGCCGCTGCCAGATGCTGCATTTTTTAATTCAGAAGGAAATCTGATCCTCCGGTCGAATACGATACTGGCGCAATTAGACGACCGTGACCTCGCAGAGGTGAGCGGTTATTTGTATGAAAACAAGCGGCTGCTGAATGATGACGAGTTCATGGAATGGCTGGAGCAGACAAACCAGAGCAATAGCAACCCACAACTTATGTGGCATTATCAAGGAAAAAGCGACTACGCGATTCCTGTCGCAAAGAATGAACTCGCAGACTTAATGCTGACGCTGGGTTTCAAATCCTATCCTGCAGCTGACCATCCATCTGCATGATCGCTTTACGCACCTATTTGCGCTTGCGTTCTTCAGCCAACTCTTCTTTGTGCTGCTCTTTCCATTCCCGTTCGCGCGCATCAATCACTGATAATTCGTAGTATTGCGCATCCTTCTCATTTCTGGCGATATCAAGTTGCTGTATCGCTGCCGACCAACTGCCCTGAATCGCATAGGCTTCGGCCAGAGCGATATGTTGCAGGGCTTGTTTTCCCTGAGCGGCGTATACTTTGGCCAGCAAATTCTGAAGTTTCGCATCCTGCCGGTACATCACCAGCTGATCCCTCAGGTAGGTTCCGGCGGTCTCATATTTCTTGGCAGATAACAATGCCTCAACATATTGGTACACCAGCCCACGCGACAACGGTAACTGCTGTATTGCCTTTTCTGCAGTCGCTGCCGCCTGTTCAAACTGTTTGCTTCCCAACAGAATATCGATCTCCAGACTGGGGAACATGCTGCCGGTATTTAATGTATTTTTGTTCGCGTGCGATTTTTCCAGCCGGGTCCGCGCTTGTTCCAGTAAAACTCTGGCCTTCACAAAATCCATCTGTTTAAAAGCAGCAAATGCAAGTCCGTAAGCACCAGCAATTTTGTCCTCTTCTTTCTCAGATCTGATTTGCGTATCGAAAAATACTTTGGCATCCATCAGACCTTGTATGGTCGGATCCTGCAGCACACGTATGCGTGCCTTGGTCAGATAGAACTCCAGACTGTCGGCGCGCTGTCGGTAGCGCTGATCGAGCATTCTCGCCTGTATATCGGCGATACGCTCGCTGGTTAAAGGATGGCTGCGCAAATAGGCCGGGGCATTATCGGTGTAGTTACGCATCGAAGCTTGTAAGCGGCCAAAAAAACTGACCATGCCTGCCGTATCAAAACCACTGTCATTTAAAATCTGAAAACCAACCCGGTCTGCCTCACGCTCTGCTTCACGACTGAAATTGAGTTGACGCTGTATTGCCAGCCCCTGCCCCCCCATGGCTACAGCCATCGCCGCATCAGGACTGGTGCGCGCAGCAAGCACGGCCAGCGCCAGAGCGGCCAGCGGAATAAAAGAGTCAAATTTCTGACTCGTGAGCATGCGGGCGATGTGGCGTTGTGCGACATGTCCGATTTCATGCCCCATAACTGATGCCAGTTCGGACTCCGATTGCGCGGCCAAAATCAAGCCGGAGTGAAAGCCGATAAAACCACCCGGAAATGCAAATGCATTTAACACCGGATCACGTACCGCGAAAAACTCAAAATCATAGGTCGTCTCCCCCCTCGCATCAGGACGCGCTTCCAGCATCTTATTGCCTAACCGGTTCAGATAATCAGAAACAGGCCCATCTTCCATGAAATCCGGATCACGCCGGACACTGTTCATGATTTGTTCACCTAATTTGCGCTCCATGAGTGGCGATAATTCCTCACGGGAAGTGTCACCCAAAGTAGGTAAATTTTGCGCCTCTGCTGCTGGTGATGCGAACGGAACCGGCGATAATGCAACGAAAGCCAGCAAGCCGTAAGAGAACAGCTTTTTCTTCATGAGGTTCTTTTTTGATTCTGCGGTGCTATCATGACCCGCTGATGGAAACACTCCGAATATCTTCAACTTTTCACCCTAAATATGACTACTGAAGCCCCGAATTCCGGTCTGACACATTTTAACCAAACAGGTCAGGCACATATGGTCGACGTCGCAGAAAAAAAAGACACGCATCGTATTGCCATCGCGGCAGGGAATATACGAATGAAACCAGAGACGCTCGCCATTATTCAGCAAGGGTCTGCCAAAAAAGGCGATGTACTCGGGATCGCACGTATTGCGGCAATTATGGCAGCAAAACGAACCAGCGACCTGATCCCACTATGCCATCCACTGGCGCTGACCCGTGTCAACGTCGATTTTAACATTGCAGAAAAAACATCTTCGGTTGAATGTATTGTTCAGGTCGAAACCTTAGGAAAAACCGGCGTTGAAATGGAAGCGCTCACCGCCACGCAAATCGGCTTACTGACGATTTATGATATGTGCAAGGCAGTGGATCGTGGCATGGTGATCAGCGACGTCCGTGTACTTGAAAAACACGGTGGAAAGTCAGGCGATTGGGTGAGTCTGGCAGACCAACCGGTATAAGAGTCGCGATGCTCACGGCGCATCGCGCCTTGGCATATTCACAAAAACATCGCGATATCGCACATCAATATTGCCTTTTGCTTTCCAATAATCAAAATATTCGGGATAAAGATCTGGATGTAAGCGCTGCAAGGTTTGCATCATCCGTTCTGCTTTTTTGGGAGAACCATTCAGGACATAAATCTCAGCCATTTTATTTAAGATATGCACAAAGCCGAAACGAGGAGTCCAATGCTCTGCATAGGCGATTGTCTCTGCGGACATACCTTCTGCTGGCTCTGTCTTCATTAACTTAAAATAAGCGAAAAACTGTGGAAAGAGAGTGAACTCAGGCTGTTCCAACGCATGCAAATCGACCTTGGTACCTGACTGTTCCCATCGCAGAACGTTAAATCCTTTCACCACGCGCTGATAATCCCAGGTGACGGCTCCCATGAAAAAGACTGCCAACGCCACAACCGGAGTAATCAGTGCTTTCGGAAGCATAACGCCCCCTTCCGGCCAGCGCATCTGATGTAACATGCCCATCAATATCGCCGTCGGGAACAACACGTATCCATACCATAGAGGAAACTCAACCAGACTGTGAACAAACACCCCAATCAGACACAGAACAGCAAACTGTCTCGCTGACGTCTTTACCGGTTGCAGACCAGCGCGATAAAACCACCAGGCCAGACCGACAAAAACCAACACCGTCAAAGGCCAGCCTAATTCCGCAGCAAAATTCAGCACAATGTTATGCGCATGCTCAGCATAAGTGGACGACGGAAAATCTGCCGCAATACTCACCTGTGCCGGACCAAAGCCACTCCAGCCAACACCAGACCAAGGATGATGAGCCGCCATTGACCAGGCTTGCCTCCATAAACCCATGCGCTCGGATCTGCCGCCGACATGCTCCGCTACTGAGCCACCTGAGAAACCGAAATGACTGATGATGAAAGACAAGCTAAACACCATCAGAAAATAGACCACTGGCAATAATATTAAAATCACCTTAGGTATCTGTTGACCGTTTTCTGCAATCTGCGTCTTCCAGATATAGAAACAAAACAGCGGCAGAATGATCCAGCCAATTCTCGATTGCGTCAACACTAAGCCAATGATCAGTACGCCAGTGCCTGCGACAGCCAATCCCTTGCTTATTTTCATTCTGCTATACAAGAACCATGTCGATGCAAGCGCAAAACAGAGCATGAGCGCCAACTGATTAGGCTGCGCGACATTCGCGTACGGACGGGGGAAAAAGACCGCTTTAGGGATGAACATCACCAGCGTGTCGATATGCAAACCAGTCACTTGTACAATCTGCATCGCAACGGAGAGCAATCCTGCGATAAGGTAAGCATAAGCAAACGCGAAGCATAATTTTTCCGCCAGTTCTCTTTCTGCAGATAAAGAAGCTCCGACAGAATAAGCAAAAGGAAGTAAAAGCAAATACAAAGAAGGAATCAACAAGTCTTCAATATCCTGCGAATTCCCGAAAAAAAACTGGCAAAAAATAGCGACTACAATGCCCGTGCTGATCAGGCATAGTCCACTGAAACGCAGCTTCAGTTGCTCATTCAAAGATAAACTGAATATGGTCAACAACAGGCCAAGAATGACAATGGCATCCTGATAAAACGTGCGTAAAGGATGTATATGAATTGGCAACAGGTAAGAAAAAGCGATACTCATCCCGAGAATCGCATAATTAATATTATTTTTATTTGACATTAGCGTCCCTGGAACCAGGCTTCAGTTTCAGCCAGACATGAAGTCTGCCGCATCTATAAATGCGATGCGACCTAACGAGCCCCGGCCTTTGAAAGAAAAATTAACTACTTCACAAATGTGAGAATCAGAAAAAGCCGTCTTTCTTCAAGAAAAACAAAGGCTTCGCTGTGCTGCTATCAATGACGACCAACCAATCGGTACCACGGCTTAATACTGGTAAAAATTTTGCATTAGCAATTGTATGACCAGTCTTGTTCAGTTGACGCTCTATTTCGAGCTTACTTTCCGGATATTTTTTAATTAAGGTATCAAGGGTTCTGGCAACGCTCAAAACCTTGGTCTGAGAGTCAGCATAAGGTTGCCAAAAAGAAGGTCTGGTACCAATGTCATAGCCCGAAAAAGCGCGGAAAGCAGCATCAGATTTTTCGACTGCATCTTTATAATCGCGGACACCCAATAATACAGGCCCTGTCAGAGACAGACTGCGCATATCCGCACGTGCCTGAGGCAACTCATTGATATCAACATCATTCGCCGTCACGACACGAAACTGCGAACCTTCAAAGACCATCGCAACCGGGCGTGCGATATAGACCACGTGAGCGCCGTAGGTCAGGCCTGACACCTGCAAAATACTGATCACAAGAATATCACGTAACAACTCTGCTTTTTTCTTCTTTTGATCAAACGCCACGAATGTCAGTAATGGCCCCAAAACAATATCGACAGAAATCACTATCCATATCAGCTGCATCCCTCCACAGATATCTGCGTATTGACCGGGATACCACAAAAATAAAATAGTTCCAGCGACCATAGTGGCAATGATGGCGGATACCAGTAAATGCAACCCTGATGCACGTAAGCGGAAAACTAATCCAGACATAATCAAGCTGCCAATAAACAAAAAAAAAGCACTCAGTGTGAATGCCTTTGGTTACAAGATTAAGAAAATACAACGATGACGATCATTGCGCAGCAATGGTCTTTCTCTGATATGGATTGTAAACTAATCCACCTCAATGCTGAGTATCTCAGACAGACAAAAATTGAGTTCAGACACAACAAAAATCAGGCTTCATCAACAGTAGCTTATTTACATGCCTGAGGCAGCCACTTCAATTCGATATCAGTACCAGCGCTGGCGCTGCAATCCCAGATTTTTCCACCATCCGGGGTTTTAAATACCAATTTCTTAGTTTCTGCCTGACCATAGGTCATTACAGAGGTGATACTTCCTTCTGGATAAGTACCCTGTACTGAGCTATTAATTTTTGAGTACTTACCAACCAGAGCAACATTAATCTGTTTTGCATCTGGATCTTTTTCCACTAAACCCGGCCATTCTTTATTTTCATACCCATAAACGGCGATCGGCCCCTTCACTCCCCCGATCAACTCGACAGCTTCCGCGACCTGAGCCCTCGTCGTGTAATCCAGGTATGAAGGTAATGCTATTGCGGCCAAAATACCGATAATTGCAACCACAATCATCAGTTCGATCAGGGTAAAACCTCTTTGAAACCGCTGTTTATACATGGCAATCTCTCGGCAAGAAACAACTCGAAAAAAAAGGTGCCGAAAACAGCACCTTTCATCAGACAGCAAAACACAAATTACTTACATGCTTGTGGCAACCACTTGATGTCAACAGTAGTACCAGCACCGGCACTTGTACAACTCCAAGTCTGACCACCATCCGTAGTTTTGAATTTAACCAGCTTGTCTTTAGCCTGACCAGCTGACATTGTCGCAACAGTAGTACCTGTTGGGAATGTACCGTCAACTGTTGCTGTCACAGCAGAATACTTACCTGTCAATGTTGCAACGATTTGTGTTGCAGTTGGATTAGCAGCAACCAACGAAGTAGGCCAAGCATTATTTTCGTAACCATAAGCGGACAACGGTGACTTCAAACCGCCAAGCAACTCAACTGCCTCAGAAACCTGAGCGCGTGTTGTGTAATCATTGTATGCAGGCAACGCCACTGCAGCCAGAATACCGATAATCGCGACAACGATCATCAATTCGATCAAAGTAAAACCTTGTTGTACTTTTTTAACCAATTTCATAGATTTCATATTAGTTCTCCGGATAACAATTAAAAAAAAGACCCTGCGATTTCTCACAGCAAACTGTGTGCCAGCTATTTAACATTAAGTCACACAAGGCAATTCCTGTTGATATGAGTCAAATACATCTAAAAAAGTGACGCCAAATGTCAATGCATGACATTTTTTGTCAATTAATTAAACTAAAAACACGAGCAATTTATTTTTATGACAACTAAATATCAAATTGCATATGTGTGCCACTGATATCAATCACGTCCCCCTGCTGCAGCACATGAGGCTGGTCTGACAGTAATAGCCCATTCACCTTTGGAAATTCTTTTCCTTCTACATGCCGGACAATATACCGGTCAGCTTGTCTTGCGATGGCGATGACTTGCGCCCCCGGACTACCAACCGTCGTCACGGCTTTTGTCAGCAACAGCTCTTTACCAGCATTGGCGCCGTTGAGCACTTTTATCTTAGCCGGAGCCTGCTGCCCTGAAACCGCGGAAGAGACTGGCGTGACCTGAGCGCTCTTTTCTACCTGAAAGCGCAGTTTGTACTTGCCAATATCGATAACATCATCGTGCTGAAGTAGATGCTTCTTGACTGGCTGATTATTAACCAGAGTGCCATTGGTACTACCCAGGTCAAGAACAAAAGAACCATTCGGTGTAGTATCAATCGCTGCATGTTGACCACTGACTGTCAGGTGATCGATAACTATATCGTTCCCGACGCGTCGACCTATCGTAATACGGGATTTGTTTATACTGACTTCTTGCTGCACCAACCCATTAAAGGTGACGATGATCTTCGCCATACATCCTCTCACTTATTCAATTTTCCAAAGATTGCCGGAATAACAGCTTTTGAATCCAGGACGGACTATGTACCGCCTTTAACCTGAACAAAACAACCGATATGTTATCGAAACCACCCTCGATGTTTGCAGAATCAACCAATGCTCTGCAGCAGACAGATAAATCATCTGCATATCGCTGTAACATTGCGTGAATCTGGTGATCATCAAGCAAGTCTGTCAATCCGTCAGAGCAAAGCATATAAATATCAGAATCTTCTGACTGATGAACACTCAGGTCAATTTCGATGTTGTCCTGAATACCTACGGCTCGCGTAATCAAATTTTTGATTGATGAAAAACGTGCCTGGGCTTCTGTAATTAAGCCAGCATTGATCTGATCCTGAAGAACGGAGTGATCCTCCGTCATTCTTGTCAACACATGGTGACGATAACGATATGCCCTGGAATCGCCGACGTGTGCGAACAAAATCTTATCCTGAATGCAGCACGCTGCAACGACTGTTGTCCCCATACCAAAACATTCTGGATTTTCCCGTGAAGTCTGCACGACCTGGCGGTTTGCCAGAACAATAGCGTCTGACATCCAGCGCGATACATGAATTGACTGAAAACCCAACTTTGAATACCAGGCAGAATCCAGTTTTTCGCAGAGATAGTCAGCAACGACTTGCGTTGTCATAGCGCTGGCGACTTCTCCCGCCTGATACCCTCCCATACCGTCAGCAAGCACCGCGCAACCGTAATCCGCACAGACAACGATGGCGTCTTCGTTATGCTTCCGTACCCGTCCGACATCTGACAGGGCAGCAAATTCTAGTACATACTGATGTGGCATCGACAAATAGCACTCATTGATTGCTGACTCTGGCTGGAAACCAGAACGATTAGTTTATTTAATATTACCTATCACCGCGAAGCTTAACATTAAGGTATTGAGTTTGCACTGTCTGTACTCAAAAGCAAAGTATACGCACGAAAAAAAACCGCGAAAATCGCGGTTTTTTTGGGGATGAATAAAATCCTTTTTACAGCATCGCTTTCAACAAGCGCGCCATCTCAGATGGATTCTTCGTTGTCTTGATACCGCAAGATTCCATGATATCCAATTTTGCTTGTGCTGTATCAGCACCGCCGGAAATCAAGGCACCAGCGTGACCCATACGCTTACCCGGAGGCGCGGTTACACCCGCGATAAAGCCAACTACCGGCTTCTTCATATTGTCTTTAATCCAATATGCGGCATTCGCTTCGTCCGGACCACCGATTTCACCAATCATGATCACTGCATCTGTATCAGGATCATCATTGAACATCTTCATGATATCGATATGTTTCAGACCATTGATAGGATCACCACCGATACCAACGGCGGAAGACTGCCCCAAGCCCAGCGCTGTCAACTGACCGACCGCTTCATAAGTCAGTGTACCAGAGCGGGAAACCACGCCAATACGACCTTTACGGTGAATGTGGCCTGGCATAATACCGATTTTGATTTCGTCAGGTGTGATCAAGCCTGGGCAGTTAGGGCCAAGCAATTTTGTTTTGCTGCCGGCTTTTGCCATGCGGTCTTTCAACATCATCATGTCGCGAACAGGAATACCTTCTGTGATACAGATCGCCAGATCGAGATCCGCTTCAACCGCTTCCCAGATCGCAGCCGCTGCACCAGCTGGAGGAACATAGATCACAGAAACGGTTGCGCCCGTTGCTGCTTTCGCTTCAGAGACATTTGCGAAAATTGGAATACCTTCAAAATCTTCACCAGCTTTTTTAGGATTTACACCTGCAACGAAGCAGTTTTTGCCATTCGCGTAATCGCGGCACATACGTGTATGAAACTGGCCAGTTTTACCAGTGATCCCTTGGGTAATAACTTTAGTGTCTTTATTAATCAGGATGGACATAGTGATTCCTTGCAATAATTAAGCGTGAGCTGCAGCAGCGGCAACAACCTTCTGTGCTGCTTCTTCCATCGTGTCAGCAGAAATGATAGGCAGACCTGAGTCAGCCAGCATTTTCTTGCCGATGTCTTCATTTGTACCCTTCATGCGTACGACCAGAGGTACTTGCAGGGAAACAGCTTTAGACGCAGTAATCACACCTTCTGCGATCACGTCGCAGCGCATAATACCGCCGAAGATATTAACCAGAATCGCTTTCAGACCAGGATTTTTCAACATAATCTTGAATGCTTCAGTGACTTTTTCTGCTGTTGCACCACCACCTACGTCAAGGAAGTTAGCTGGCTCACCACCGAACAGTTTGATCGTATCCATGGTTGCCATCGCCAGACCAGCACCATTCACCAGACAACCGATGTTACCGTCGAGGGAGATATAGGCAAGGTCAAATTTGGACGCTTCGATTTCGGCCGGATCTTCTTCATCCAGATCGCGGTAAGCAACGATTTCTGGCTGACGGAACAAGGAGTTAGCGTCGAAGTTAAACTTAGCATCCAGCGCGATCACTTTACCGGAACCAGTCAGAATCAAAGGATTGATTTCCGCCAGAGAGCAATCTGTCTCCATGAAAGCTTTGTACAAGCCTTTTAACTGAACGCGGGCGTCTTCAATAGAGCCCTCAGGTACACCGATTTTACGGGAAATGTCGTCGGCTTCAGCGTCTTGCAGACCATTGGTCGGATCAATCGCGATGCTGTGAATCAGTTCTGGATGCTTCTCTGCGACCTCTTCAATATCCATACCACCTTCGCTTGATGCCATCAGAACCACGCGCTGACTTACGCGATCAGTCACCATACTGACGTACAGTTCTTTTTTGATGTCAGCACCTTCTTCGATCAGCAAGCGACGAACTTTCTGGCCTTCAGGACCAGTCTGGTGAGTCACCAGCTGCATGCCCATGATCGCATCAGCGTATTCACGTACTTGCTCCAGAGATTTTGCGACTTTTACGCCACCACCTTTACCGCGGCCACCTGCGTGGATTTGTGCCTTGACTACCCAGACTGGCCCACCCAGAGTTTCAGCCGCTTTAACGGCTTCTTCAACGGACATGCATGGGATACCGCGTGGTACGGTCACTCCGAATTTGCGGAGGATTTCTTTACCCTGATACTCATGAATTTTCATACAACTTCCCTTCAGACACTGAGGTATAAATAATTAAAAAACAAACTAGCTGGGTGATTTTGCATTGGGCGCAGATTTTGCCCAACGCGGGTAATACTGAACAACAGCCGGGCCATCCAGACGCAAAGCATGGCATCGGTCAAGCTGGAATGGTTGTTGAGATTCAGTTGAGCTGCTGGCGCCATCACGGGTATCAATGACATCACCAGCAAAAGCCTGGATAGCAGCAGTTGGAAGAACAAAAGCAAGCTCTGTCAGATGAGAGCAACCGTTAACACCCGACATACGCTCTTTAACTCCCTGACGAAATTGTTTCATCAGATTGAGACCAATCAGCTTTTTATAATCAGCCTCTATCGCCTCGCAATATCCGGGATAAGGAACAGCCGCAGAACGAGCCAGCACATCAACGATATTTAACTGTAAGTCGATAGTCACTCGCAAATGGAGATCATGCAAAGCCATCCCCTCTGGCCTGATGCCAGAAGCGAGCGTAATATCACGGGTTTTATGATCCGTAATGTGCGCGTCGATATCCCACAATCCATCGTTCCTGGCGAACGCAGATATGGAAATCGCACGTGTATGCTTCAACGTACGGTGTATTTCAGGATTGGATGAGGGCATCATGCCTTGTTAGCGGCTTACTTTATAAAAAGCCACAATTGCGTGTCGCTACCGCAGCTTCTACGGTAGCAGCCGCTCCTGCGGCGCTGCAAAAAACCTGCGGATTCTAGCACAGCTAATTACCCAACTCATATTCCGGCTCATTTTTTTTTGCGCGTTGAAAACAAAGATTTACCTTACTAATCATTATCTGGGCGTTCCGCCTTCATAGCGATTTGAACTGATCTGCCGGAAAAACCTCTCTGTTGCAAAAACCTGCTTTGCTTGACACGCTCATTCTGATCTGCAGGCGGACGGGGAAATTTTCGATGCAACACCTCGATGGCCCGACTCACTTCAGACTCAGCTAATTCGGACTTAATTCGGGACATTTCAAGCGCATTAACGTTGTGACTTTGCAACTCAGCCAAAATACGATGATTACCAAAGCGACCTGAACGCCGGTTAATCAACGAATCAGAGAATCGTTCTGCCGAAAGAAAGTTATTGACTTCCAGCCAATCGAGAATTGCATCGACGTCATCCCCATCTTCCGCGTAAGAAGATAATTTTCTGAATAATTCGACACGGCTGTGTTCACGCATGGATAAATACCTGAGTGCCCGCCCTTTAAGACTTAATTTCTGCATCATTATTTACACAAAACAAAAGCCGATAATCCTTGAAGAAAGAATTATCGGCTGATTGTTATGTCCTTAAAATAACCTGAACGTATCCTTAGCTCGCGTCCGCATTAATCGCTGGCAATAAAGGGACGCCGAGATGTTCACGCACCTTGTTTTCAATTTCATGCGCAAGATCCGGACGCTCTTTCAGGAAATTACGCGCATTATCTTTACCCTGACCAATACGTTCGCCATTGTAGCTGTACCACGCGCCAGCTTTTTCAATAATTTTAGCGTCCGCGCCCAAATCAAGAATCTCCCCTTCTCGGGAAGTTCCTTCGCCATACAAGATATCAAAATGTGCTTCTTTGAATGGAGGCGCAACTTTATTTTTGACGACTTTGACCTTTGTTTCGTTACCAATGACTTCATCGCCGGCTTTAATGGAGCCTGTGCGGCGTATATCCAGACGCACTGACGCGTAAAATTTCAATGCATTACCACCGGTCGTTGTCTCAGGGCTACCGAACATCACACCAATCTTCATACGAATCTGGTTAATGAAAATGACCAGCGTATTTGTCCGCTTAATACTGCCAGTCAGCTTACGCAAAGCCTGAGACATCAGACGGGCCTGCAAGCCAGGTAAAGAATCGCCCATGTCGCCCTCAATTTCAGCACGCGGCGTCAAGGCAGCAACCGAGTCAATAACCACCAGGTCAACACTACCCGAACGCACTAATGCATCTGTAATTTCCAATGCTTGCTCACCAGTATCGGGCTGAGAAATCAGCAGATCATTGACGTTCACGCCCAGCTTTTGGGCGTAACCGACATCTAAAGCGTGCTCAGCATCGATAAATGCGCAAGTACCACCAATTTTTTGCATCTCAGCTATCGCCTGCAGAGTCAGCGTGGTTTTACCTGAAGATTCAGGACCATAAATCTCAACCACACGTCCCCGTGGTAAGCCGCCAACACCTAAGGCAATATCCAGACCGAGTGAGCCAGTGGACACAACCTGCACCTCTTCCACCGCAGCACCATCGGCCATGCGCATGACCGATCCTTTACCAAATTGCTTCTCGATTTGCGCCAATGCTGCCGCGAGCGCCTTGCTCTTTTCTGAGCTGTTGTCAGGTTTCTTATCGTCCATAGAATCTTTCATTCAATAAGCAACGGGTGGAAAAATAAATAGTCACTATCAGTAACTACGTTTAACAGTACTGTATAAAAAAACAGTGATTTATGCAAGCACGATTTTTATTTTTTGCGCATATTATTAACAGCATGCTCAATGTCCGTCGAAATTATCGAAATTCACTTAACTCTGAATTTTGTTTAGCTAACTCTGAACTTTTAAGGTCACTGGAAACCGCACCCGATTACGGGAATCAAAGAGGCGTATTTTCCAGCTACCAGAAAATTCAAAGTTAACTGATTCATTTGTTCAGAATTCATTATTCATCCCAAATATAAATCGCTGATTTTCATAAACATGTAATTCAGCTTTAATTGAATATCGACACTAAAACCCGAAGGTACCATTTGCATCAATGTGACTTAGGACGATAGTAATAGCGCACTCCCGACGACATAAAAAAAGGAGGCAAAGCTAACGCTGTTGCCCCCTTGGATACCGCCAATGCAAAAATCAGTTATTTCGCAAATTTCTGCGCAAGCTGGTTTATTTTTTCGGCTCTCTTCTGCAGTTTTTCGGCCTCCTCTGCCGCCGCCTGCTGCTGACGTTTGAGTTTTGCCTCCGCCTGCGAACGCTCAGCATTTTTCTTAGCACGTTCTTTCAGCATTTCTTCTGCATGCGCTTTATGCATTTCTTCCAAAGGCTCTGCAGGATTGCCATCGAGATCAAAGCGGGTTGTCGCTTTGATGGTCTTTTGCAGGTAACGCGTTGATTTCGTATGATAAGCAAGTACCATCCGTAAAACCTTACGCGGAGTTTCGGGCAATCTGGCAAGGATTTGCTTATCTATGCCTATCGCAAGCGGCTCATTATTGAGAAACACCGGGAATGTCTCTTTTAAGGTACTCAACAGGGCTTGCGCTTCAGAAACGGGAATAGACTTGCTTTTGGTATTCATGAATTTAGGAAACTTAATTTCAAAGGGACAAAGCATAACATAGCAGCCAGACAGATACCCTCAAATACTCAGCCGGTCATCACAGCAAAACGCTGCCGTTTGAGTTACGGCTCAATGCTATACGCAGTCTGAAAAAGGGGAAAAGTATATGAATCTGTACAAAAATCAAATTATTGATGCGTATGTGCCTGCAGATATTCAAGAAACGAAGTCGCAACAGGCGATAGCCTTTTCCCTTTCAGGTAAACAATATACCAGCTGGAATGTACCGGAAAACTACTGACATCCAGCACTGTAAGCGATTGATCAACTAAATGTTCACCCAGGGCGTGTGTGGATAAAATCGCCAGCCCCATTTCTCCCGCCACTGCTTGCTTGATCGCCTCATTACTTCCTAATTCAAGTCGAACGACAGGCGTAAATCCCTGCGCGGCAAAATGTTGATCACAAGCGAGCCTCGTCCCTGATCCGCTCTCCCGCAGAATAAATCGTTCTTTGCTTAGTTTTTCCAGAGGGATCCGTTTCCGGTTGACCAGAGGATGCGACAAAGGCGCAATCACAACAAGGGGATTGGGCAAAAAGACCTGCTGCACAACATCAATATCTTTCGGTGGGGCAGACATGATGTAGATGTCGTCGCTGTTATCGCGTAATCGTTGCAAAACACCATCGCGGTTCTGCACTTCCAGTGCAATATCGATTTCAGGAAAGTCACGACAAAATTTTCCTAATAACCGGGGAATAAAATATTTTGCCGTACTCACCACAGCCACCCGCAAACGACCTCGCTGATATCCTTTCAGACTATCGATACGCTGGCCGAAAGAAGCCCATTCATCCGCTACCGCCCGCGCAGTTTTTGCCAGTTCTTCCCCAGCCTGGGTGAGGAAAATTTTTTTACCAATGACTTCATATAACGGTAAGCCAATTTCGTCGGTCAGCTCGCGCATCTGCATCGATACCGTCGGCTGCGTCACATGAAAGTTGCGCGCAACCGCGCTGATACTCAACTGCTCTGCTAGTTCGGCAAACAAGCGTAATTGGCGAAAAGTCACATTCATAGATTATTACTGATGATTATTAACATAAAAATTGATTTTACCTGATGATTTAGTCTGGGTAGTATGACGCCAGAATTTTTAGGGGAAATTTATGTCCAGTTTGCGCGATCCAGCTATTTTATTTTTCATCTTCGGCATCTTTGCCGGTCTTATCAAATCTAATCTGACTATTCCTACACACATCTCCCGATTTTTATCGCTGTACCTGTTAATGGCACTGGGTTTAAAAGGCGGCTTTGCACTGAATCATTCCGGATTAAATTTACAAATCATCAGTAGTCTGGGATGCGCTGTTTTTCTGGCACTGCTGACCCCGGCTCTAGGATATTTTTTCCTGAAACGGCTAGTTCCTAAACTCGACGCTACCGCCATCGCCGCCACATACGGATCCGTCAGCGCAGTGACTTTCATTACGGCCGTACAGTATCTGGAAAGCAGGCATCTTGAATATGGCGGCCACATGGCGGCGGCGATGGCCTTAATGGAATCACCGGCAATTATTTTTGCTGTGATTCTGTCAAATACGATCAGGCAGAGGCAAACCGCAAATCAGACAGGAGCGCTATCGTCCATTAAAAGCGTTTTACATGAATCTCTGACGGATGGCGCGCAACTATTGCTGTTAGGCGCAATGCTGGTGGGTATCATCTCCGGCGATGCCGGTAAGACTGCAATGCAGCCATTTTCCGGTGACTTATTTAAAGGCATGCTTGCATTTTTTCTGCTGGATATGGGGCTGATGACTGCAAAAAGCTTCGGTAACCTCAAAGGCAATTCGCCATTGGTTATCAGCTACGCGGTACTCGCCCCGATTTGTCATGCCACTATTGCTTTAATTCTCTGTATGCTGCTGCATATTCCATCTGGTGACGCAGGCTTATTGATGGTACTGGCTGCAAGTGCCTCGTACATCGCGGTTCCGGCTGTGCTGCGTTACGCAATTCCAGAGGCATCACCTTCGCTCTATCTTGGCATGTCTCTTGGTATCACTTTTCCGCTGAATATCTTGCTTGGCATTCCAACTTATATGAGCGTGGCAAGATTTGTTCTCGGTTAAAGAACAAACAACGGAAAGAATATTTCGGACAACAGAAGTCAATACATATCGGGCAATGAGCGCGCCTTTCTTAGACTAATGCTGCAGGAACCTATCACATTCGGCGTCGGTTTTGAGAGGTCGCACGCAAATTCAAACAGTTTAGAAATTTATTGCGCCATTAAATCTACACAGACCTAAATTGCGCTAAAGTTGAGCTAATATTAATTGCTGGAAATCGCATTGCGGACAATGGATAAAGTCAGCTATACAGATTGCGTTTATCTGTTTCCCAGCAGAGTCAACTTGGTTTGGAATATTCATTATGCGTATTTTATTGGCAGAAGACGACAGCGTTCTGGCGGATGGGCTGACCCGCTCGCTGCGGCAATCAGGATATGCGACCGACTGCGTCAGTAACGGGCAAGAAGCAGATTCAGCATTATCCACTCAGGACTTCGATTTATTGATTCTGGATCTCGGCCTGCCCAAAATGAGCGGACTGGAAGTGCTGCGCCGTTTGCGCGCCCGCAACTCACATCTGCCTGTACTGATCCTGACTGCAGCCGACTCGGTAGAACAGCGTGTGAAAGGTCTGGATTTAGGTGCTGATGATTACATGGCAAAACCATTCGCTTTGTCCGAACTCGAAGCGCGTGTCAGAGCCCTGACGCGCCGCGGAGCAGGTGGTGGCCCCACCGTGATCAAACACGGGCCGCTCAGTTACGATCAGGTCGGCAGAATTGCATATATTCATGAACAGATGCTGGATTTGTCCGCACGCGAACTCGGCCTGCTGGAAGTGTTATTGCAAAGAACCGGACGCTTGGTCTCGAAAGAACAACTGGTCGATCACCTTTGCGAATGGGGCGAAGAAGTCAGTAACAATGCAATCGAAGTGTATGTGCATCGCCTGCGTAAAAAAATCGAAGTCGATGGCGTCAGAATTGCGACGGTCAGAGGGTTGGGCTACTGCCTTGAAAAATTCTTTGTCGCGCCTGCTGCCAAACCGGCCAATACAGATACCGGACAGTAATGAGTAAGGACAGCGGCATCGCTGATGCATCATCGACTTCTGCGCCATCTGCGTCAGAAAATATGCTATTGCAGCAGCCGGAAGAAAAGATCCAGCGCTCTTTATTTGGTGAGATTCTTGACTGGATGCTCGCGCCATTATTGCTGCTGTGGCCTATGAGTATCGCCATCACTTATCTGGTCGCAAAGTCAATCGCAAACCAGCCTTTCGATCGGGCACTGGAAGACAAGGTACTGGTACTCGCGCAACAGGTCAAAGAATTTGATGGTCAGGCGATTACCCAATTATCCAAACCGGCACGCGATATTTTGCGGGCCGATGATCTCGATAATATTCATTTTCAGATAAAAAATGCCAAGGGGGATCTGATCGATGGCGATCAGGATATTCCTGCGCCTACCGATGAAGAACGCCCTGCTGCCGGTAATATTCAGTTCAGAAATCTGAGTCTGCGCGGTATCGATTACCGTATTGCGTACAGTTATATTGACCTGTCGCCACCGACAAAAAAAAACGCAACGCCGGAATCGTCGCAGATCATGATACAAGTCGCGGAAACGCTGGAAAAGCGTGCCGTTCTGGCAAATGAAATTATCAAGGGCGTGGTACTGCCGCAATTTATTATTCTGCCGATCGCACTGGCGCTGGTCTGGTTCGCGCTGAGCCGCGGTTTATCGCCACTGGCCGAATTGCAGCAACGCATACGTGCGCGTCGGCCGGATGATCTCAGTCCTATCGATTCGCGCCAGGTTCCGGAAGAAATTACGCCACTGGTCAACTCTTTAAATGACATGCTGGCGCGTCTGGCACAAACGATAGACATACAAAAACGCTTCATCGCGGATGCTGCGCACCAGATGAAAACACCGCTGGCCGGGATGCGTATGCAATCTGAATTAGCTTTACGACAAACCGATCATGAAGAAATCCGGCGCTCACTGTTACAGTTATCGACCAGCTCAGAAGCCGCGACCCGTCTCATCAATCAATTACTGACACTGGCTCGGGCAGAAAACCTGACTCCGGCTACGCGACCGCTGGAGCAAGTGAACTTGAATGAACTGGCGATGAATGTCGTGCGGGACTGGATACAGGCTTCATTCGCAAAAAAAATTGATCTGGGTTTTGAACAACCCGATTTCCCCATCATCATATTTGCCAATCCCCTGATGCTACGGGAAATGCTGAGCAATCTGATCGATAACGCAATCCGGTATACTCCGGCAGAACACAGCATCACTGTTAAAGTCAGCATGAATGAACAGCTGGCGCTGGCGATCATCGAAGTGGAAGACAACGGCCCCGGTATTCCGGTCGCTGAACGTGAACATGTGTTTGAACGTTTCTATCGTATCCTCGGTAGTAATGTGCAAGGTAGTGGACTTGGCCTTGCCATCGTCAGGGAAATCGCACAGCAACATGGCGCGCAGATAGAAATTCTCGATAATCCGTACCCGCAGGACCCACAATTCCCCGGTACCGTTTTCCGTATTTCGTTCCGATTAAATCCCTTTGATGAATTCATTGGCGAAGCGTGAAATGAAGACACCATCGACACCAACACCGGAAAAAAAGTCTGCGCCACGTCATTACTGGCGAGGCACCAAAAGACTGACGACGGCGCTGTTGTTATGCTGGGGATTGCTCAGTTTTTTCAGTCTTTTTTTTGCGCGGGAACTATCCGAATGGCATTTCTTTGACTGGCCGCTGTCGTTTTATCTGGCAGCACAGGGGCTGACGCTGAGTTACGTTCTGATACTCGCGATTTACTCGATAGGCATGCGCTGGATACAACGCTCCCGACAAGACGATAAAGACGGATAAGTACATGTCTCAACAAAAACGTTTTACTCAGAGATTAACCTCGTACTATCTTTGGTACACCTTACTTTTTTTTATTTTTCTGATCGTCCTGACGATACTGGAAAAAGAGGGTGTGCCTCGGGTCTGGATAGGCTATCTGTTTATGTTCGCGACCATCGTCATTTATGCGGGCATAGGACTGGTCAGCAGAACCTCGGATATTGCCGAATACTATGTCGCCGGAAGACGGGTGCCGGCGGTATTTAATGGCATGGCGACCGCTGCTGACTGGATGTCTGCTGCCAGTTTTCTGAGTCTTGCCGGAGGACTGTATTTGCAGGGCTTTGAGGGGCTGGCTTACATCATAGGCTGGACCGGCGGATTTTGTCTCGTTGCGATGCTGATTGCCCCGTATATCAGAAAGTTTGGCCAATATACGATTGCAGACTTTCTGGGAACGCGATTTGCCGGTAAGCCAAATACCAATATGGTACGCATTCTGGCGGTACTCGCGACCGTATTCATTTCCTTTATCTATGTGGTTGCACAGATTTATGGTGTCGGTCTGATCACCTCGCGTTTTACCGGGGTGGATTTTTCGGTCGGTATTTTCCTCGGGCTGGCCAGCATATTGGTTTGTTCATTTCTGGGCGGCATGCGTGCGGTTACATGGACGCAGGTGTCGCAATACATCATCATCGTGATCGCGTTCATGATTCCGGTTGCGTGGCTGTCTGCCAAGCATACCGATAATCCTTTTCCGCAAATATCCTACGGTGCATTTCTGCCTGAACTGGCAAAAAAAGAAGCACAGTTCGATAACAGTGCGAAGGAAAAAGAAGTCAGGAATATTTATAAATTACGTGCGGATGAATATGACAAGAAAATTCAGCAACTACCGGAATCATGGGAATCAGGACGCGCGGAACTACAGAAGAATCTGGACGAACTGAAGGCAGGAAATGGCTCATTAATCGCTATCAAGACCGCCAGCCGGGCTCTGGCAAGCTACTCGGCATCACCTGCCGATGCAAGAAACAGTTGGGCTGAAGCACGCAATTCCTATCTGCAAAAATCCAGATCCGGCTTTGCACAATACACACCTTATGCGGCCAAAGACAAGGCTGAATCCGATATCAAACGGAATAACTTCATGGCGCTGGTATTGTGCCTGATGATGGGCACCGCCGCCCTACCCCACGTGCTGACACGCTATTACACTACGCCCTCAGTCACAGAAAGCAGAGACTCCGTATTCTGGTCTTTGTTTTTCATTATGCTGCTGTACATCACGATTCCGTCGCTGGCGATACTCGTTAAGTACGATATCTATAACTCGCTGGTCGGCAGCGAATTCTCTAAGTTACCTTCGTGGGTTACGTATTGGGCAAACATCGATAAACTCAATCCGCTGGTCAGCATCACCGATATCAATAAGGACGGCATCGTACAACTTGCAGAAATCGTACTTGATGGCGACATTATTGTTCTCGCCACGCCGGAAATTGCAGGCTTACCTTACGTAGTTTCCGGTCTGGTCGCCGCTGGCGGACTGGCAGCAGCACTGTCAACGGCAGACGGATTGCTGCTGACTATTTCAAACTCTTTGTCGCACGATATCTATTACAAAATTATTGATCCAACAGCATCCACACAAAAGCGGGTGACCATATCAAAATTACTGCTGCTCGTCGTTGCGCTGGTCGCCGCTTATGTTGCCTCACTAAAACCTGCTGATATTTTGTCGCTTGTTGGTGCAGCATTTTCTGTTGGCGCGTCAACGCTGTTTCCTGCACTGATATTGGGCATATTCTGGAAGCGCGCGAACCGGCAGGGAGCTATTGCCGGCATCATCACCGGTTTCTTTATCTGCGTTTTCTATATGGTATTCACCCATCCTTTGTTTGGTGGCAGTCCCGACAATCAGTGGTGGCATATTGCACCTATCTCAGCTGGTGTATTCGGTGTTCCTGCTGGCTTTGTGGCTATGGTCGCCATCAGTCTGATGACACCGGCGCCGGATCAGCACACTGTCGAACTGATCGACTATATCCGCGCGCCCTGATTCACGCGACCGGGTTTGCTTGGCACGCTTCTTGATATAGCTAAGCTGACTCAGTCATCGTGGAACGGGACATGGCAAAATTCTTCAATGAAATGACGGCAGAAGCCGCCGGCGCAGCAGATTCGACGCGCGAGCATTATCGCGAATTCCATCACTGGTTAGCCAAACAATCGCCGGAACGTCTGCAACGCAAACGCGCCGAAGCCGATCTCAGTTTTCGTCGCGTCGGTATTACTTTCGCGGTCTATGGCGACGACGCAGGCACGGAACGCCTGATTCCTTTTGACATCATTCCCCGTATTATTCCGGCGAAGGAATGGGCGTTATTGGAAACCGGACTGGTGCAGCGTGTGAAGGCGCTGAATATGTTTATTCATGACGTTTATCACGATCAGAACATCATCAAAGCCGGAATTATTCCACCGGAACAGATCTATAAAAATGCGCAGTATCGCCCGGAGATGCAGGGCGTATCGGTTGCCTCTGATATTTATGCACATATCGCCGGCGTCGATATCGTTCGTGCAGGGCAAGGTGAATTTTACGTATTGGAAGACAATCTGCGCGTACCGTCCGGTGTCTCCTATATGCTGGAAGATCGCAAAATGATGATGCGGCTATTTCCTGAATTGTTCGCCAAAAACAAGATTGCGCCGGTAGATCATTACCCTGATATGTTGCTGGATAATTTGCGTTCGGTAGCTCCAATGGGAATCGATAATCCCACCGTCGTTGTCATGACTCCCGGTATGTATAACTCTGCCTATTTCGAGCACGCATTTCTGGCACAGCAAATGGGGGTCGAACTGGTTGAGGGCAAAGACTTGTTTGTTGACGATAACACCGTCTATATGCGCACCACGCGTGGACCAAAACGTGTCGATGTAATTTATCGCAGGGTCGATGATGACTTTCTCGATCCTCTTGCATTTCGTCCGGATTCATCACTCGGCGTTCCCGGTCTGTTGTCCGTCTATCGTGCCGGACGTGTGACCCTTGCCAACGCGATCGGTACCGGAGTTGCAGATGATAAATCGATCTACCCTTATGTCACCGATATGATCAGATTTTATCTGTCTGAGCAACCGATACTGAATAATGTGCCGACGTATCAGTGTCGCAAACCGGATGATCTTGCTTATACCCTCGCCCATCTTCCTGAACTGGTTGTTAAAGAAGTACATGGTGCAGGTGGCTATGGGATGCTGGTTGGCCCCGCCTCCAGCAAACAACAAATTGAAGATTTCCGTCAGCGCCTGATGGCAAAACCAGAAGGCTACATTGCACAGCCAACACTAGCCCTGTCATCCTGCCCTACCTTCGTTGATAGTGGCATTGCGCCGCGCCATATTGATTTGCGTCCTTTTGTATTGTCTGGCAAGACGATATCGATGGCACCGGGCGGACTGACCCGGGTAGCGCTGGAAGAAGGTTCATTAGTCGTCAACTCGTCACAGGGTGGCGGTACCAAAGATACCTGGGTATTGGAGAACTGACATGCTAAGCAGAACTGCAGATCATTTATTCTGGATGGCACGCTATACAGAACGTGCTGAAAACACCGCCCGTATGCTGGATGTGAATGTGCAGACATCCATGTTGCCGCAATCAGCAGAACATGCAGAAAATGGCTGGCGTGCCATGCTGGGCATTTCGGAGTTGCAATCGTCGTTTGATTTTCACTACGGCATCCTGACCAAAAAAGATGTGCTCGATTTCATGGTACGTGACCCGATGAATCCATCCTCGATTGCATCCTGTTTAAAAGAGGCCAGAGAAAATGCACGTGCGGTGCGCGGCACGCTGACAACCGAAGTATGGGAAACCCAGAATGCAACCTGGTTATCGATGCAGGAAAAACTCGCGAGCGGCATCGTCGAACAAGACCCCAGCCAGTTCTTTGAATGGGTGAAATACCGCTCACATTTATCGCGTGGTGTGACGCTGGGAACGATGTTAAAAGATGAAGCGGTTCACTTCATACGCCTCGGAACATTTCTGGAGCGGGCGGACAATACTGCGCGTATTCTGGATGTGAAATTCCACGGCACGAAAGCTAAGGGACAGCCGAAGGAAAGCATACAAAAGGATTTTTATTACTGGGCAGCATTGCTGCATTCCGTTTCCGGATTCGAGATCTATCGCAAGGTGTATCGCGACGTCATCACACCGGAACGCGTGGCAGAATTACTCATGTTACGGGGCAATATGCCGCGGTCTTTACTCGCATGCATGGATGAAGTCGTTGCCAACCTCGCGGTGGTCAGCAATGATGTCTCAGCAGACACCGAGCGTTTCGCCGGAAAGCTACATGCGGAATTAAAATTTGCCACCATTGAAGACATTCTGAACGCCGGACTACACAACACGCTGACGGAATTTCTGGAGCGCATTTTTGAATTAGGGAATCGCATCAGTCGTGATTTTTTAGTACCTCTGGCTGCCTGAAAGCACCAACGTTCATTATGCAACTCCATATCCGGCATCAGACCAAATATATCTACTCCGCGCCATCGTCATATACGATACAGCAATTGCATCTGACGCCACGTACGGAGTTGCATCAGCATATAGCGCAGTGGAGCATTGTCGCTGCCGGACATCGACATGCATACACAGATGCCTATGGCAATCAATCTCATACATTGACCATTACTGAACCACATCTGGAGGTCAATATACTGGCATCGGGCATCGTCAATGTCAGAAGCCCAGATGCCGGACGTATTTCCGACGCCGAACCATGGTCGCCATTAATATTCACCATTCCCACCCAGCTCACGGAAAGCAGTGCGGAAATTCAGGCGTTTGCGAAACGCTCTTTACCTCGGGAGCAGTCAGCCTCCAGCCGTGAGCTCCTTTATCTTGCAGAGCAGATAAGGAATGCGGTTGCCTATCAGACCGGCAGCACTGTCGTTACCACTACAGCCAACGATGCCTTGTTAATGGGACGAGGCGTGTGTCAGGATCATGCTCATTTATTTCTCGCTTGCTGTCATGTCATGGGCGTACCTGCCCGCTATGTCTCAGGATATATCGATCCGGAATCCAGCGATCACGCTGAAAGCCACGCATGGGTGGATGTCTGGGCGCAAGACCATGATTATCACGGCTGGATCAGCATCGATGTGACCCACGTCAGACTGATGACGGACTCTTATTGCCGCCTTGCTATCGGTCGTGATTACGATACAGCAGCTCCGGTTCGCGGCATACGGCGCGGCGGTGGTATTGAAACATTAACAGTCAGCGTACAGGTGACGCCGCAATAGCGTGTTGCATGACAGTTCAATGATGGCCTGAGGTAAAATCCTGACTTATACATACTCTACTCACGATTTAATATGACTTACTGTGTAGGCATACGCCTCGATGCCGGGCTGGTTTTTCTCTCTGATTCCCGCACGAATGCCGGTGTCGATCAGGTTGGCACATTCAGAAAAATGTCGGTCTTTGAAAAAACCGGTGAACGCATGATGGTCCTGATGACAGCGGGTAATCTTTCGATTTCACAGTCCATACGGGAATTACTGTCCGATTATCAGGACGCAAATGGCAACACCATCTGGAATGTTCAAAGCATGTACGATGCTGCCCGTATTCTTGGCGAAGCCGTGCGCGTCGTACATCAGCGTGATGCCAAAGCCTTATCTGAATTCGGCATCGACTTTAATGTCAGCCTGATGTTTGGCGGACAAATCAAAGGCGAACGTTGCCGCCTGTTTCAGATTTACTCAGCAGGTAACTTTATTGAGGCACATAACGAAAATACCTACTTTCAGATAGGCGAAGCCAAATACGGCAAACCTATTCTCGATCGCGTCATCAATACGGCAACCAGCCTTGACGATGCGGCAAAATGTGCGTTGATTTCTATGGATTCCACACTGCGCTCTAATATCTCCGTCGGTCTGCCCTTGGATCTGTTGGTCTATGAGAATCATCATCTGGCCGTATCACGCTTCGTCACCATTGATGAAAAAAATCAGTATTTTCAGATGATCAGAAATAGCTGGGGCCAGCAATTAAAAGCCGTTTTTGAAGGAATAGAAGCGCCGGTCTGGGATATCAACGCTGCATCCGATACCTTGAACGGTCATCATTCAACGGCATCTGCAAACAATGTTCATTGCAAACCGGTGATGGTGATGCATCCGGATATGAGTCCGGCAATTGCTGGGACGTCAAGCCTGCAATCCTTTGCAGAACAATCTGTTAATCGGCATCAGCACTGATAAGCTGATTTCTTGGTGAAATGACCGTGTTCAGACCGCAGGCTGGTGCCAGTCGCAGTCAGCGGCATGATCCTGCACCATGCCTATCGCCTGCATATACGCATAGATTATCGTTGAACCGACAAACTTAAACCCGCGCTGACGCAGGTCTTGGGAAATACGATCAGATAACGGTGTCGTTACTATGCGCTCTCCGTGGTTCAGTATTGGTTTGCCATCGACATACGCCCAAAGATAGGCGTCCAGACTACCTGCTTCCTCGCATAGTCGCAGATACGCTTTGGCGTTACTAATGGTCGCCGCGACTTTTAAACGATTACGCACGATGCCTGGATTAGCCAGTAATTCAGCGACCTTCCCGGCATCGTACTGCGCGATTTTTTTCGCATCCCAGTCGTCAAAAGCGATGCGGTAACTCGCGCGTTTGTTCAGGATAGTTTCCCAGCTTAATCCAGCCTGCGCTCCTTCCAGATTGAGCATTTCAAACAAGCGGTTTTCATCATGACACGGCCGCCCCCACTCCTCATCGTGGTAAGCGATATATAAGGGGTTAGCAGAATTAGCCCAGGAACAGCGTTTGACAGTCATTTTTCATTTTCCTCTCTGTAAGCAGATATTCCCTGCGCTACTCCCCGGCGTTCTTTGCAAATACATCGTCATAGGCAAAGATACTGCCTGATTTATTTAGCCTGACACCGCGTTTTGCTCAGTAAGCGACGCTGTCCTGAATTCAGATGAAACAGCCAGCATTGTGTGCCGTTGGTCTCCAGCCTGAAGCGATGCGGCATTTCCAGATCGCGCCCTTGTATCAGCTCACCCTGCTGGTTTGTCTGGTGCCTGCGCTCGATGGTCACTTCGCTGCTTTGCATGAAGTCAGAGGCAGATAAAGTGACATCAGAAAAACCGCTCATGCTGCCGATCACAGTCCGTAATTCCTGCGTCGTTTCGGCGTCCGATATCAGCAACACTGCTGCTTTATCCGGAGAAGCAGCAGTGAACTGACATGCCGACAGCATCAGAATACTGACGGCAAAAGTAAGCGGATATCTCATCAGTGCGGCATTGTCGTGAGAATACGCATTTCCTGACTTGCCGGACGTATCACTTGATATTCGGACTCGGCACCAGGCACGATGGCACCGGCAGAATTAGCCGGACACAAACGCGTCTGACGGTAAGACAGCGCCGTTTTCAGCATCGTTTCATTGGTATCGCCGCGCAGATGTGTGACATCGTCAGATGCTTTACAGGTTGGTGAAAAACCATCCGCATAATCACCAAATCCTTTTTGATTCACGCCTTTAAACTGAATCGCGAAATAGGTGTAAGAGCAATTATCCTGAGGAACGAAACCGTAAGGTTTACCGCGTGTCTGGTCACCGATCAGATCAACCGCAACATCCACTCCGCGCAAACCATTAATAATGGATTCGCTGGCGGAAGCAGTATTACGTGTCACCAGCAAAGTGACATGTTTTAAACCCAGATAAGGAAGTTGCTCGTTCGTCGTTGTGACCGGATAAAAAGGATATACCGTATTCTTTGCAGTGAGTTTGTCGTTGTATGTCAGCTTTTCAAATATCAGTCCGTTGGTCGTTGCCGGTCCGGCGATCATATATGCCAGCTGACTCGCAACATACAACAAACCGCCACCGTTGTAGCGCAGATCAATCACCAGATCCGTGACGTTGGCCGCTTTCAATTGCTTGATGGCGGCAATCAGTTCGGCTTCAGATTTAGCGATATGCGTATCAAATACGAAATAGCCAACCGTACCGGTAGCGGTTGGAATGGTTTTCACATTCTGTACAGTTGATGTCGAATAGGTCGCGGGGGTCAGGCTGATCTCGGCAGCACCATTGAATCCTAGTTTATGCGCCATCACTTTGGTCGGCGAGAGAATTTCACTGAGCGCAGCAACACCTGCTGTGGTCGCTTCGGTAACTGGAGAGCCATCAATCGAAGTGATCACATCGCCACGTTTGATTCCTGCCAGTGCTGCAGGTGAACCGGGTGCAACATCAGCTGCAAGAAAAATACGCGCATTCGCAGTCACTTTCGCCATCCATTTGATGCCGTAATCCTGCGCAATACCTGATGATGACGTATTCCAGGATTCGGTTGTCTGCGACCAGTGAAACTGATCGACACTTGCGCCGGAACTGGTTTTGGCATTCGTTTTCAGTACGTCAAAGTAGAGTTGCGGCGTCGCATAATTTGCAGCAACGATATTGGAAGGTATATCGGCGTACCAGAGATAAGTTTCGTCGATAAATGAACGTAAATAAGATTTTTCGTTCTCGATGGTCCCCTGACGATCGCTGGTGTTCGCGCGGGGATTGGCACAAAGATTTGCCAGCGAGGAGGATGGAGGCAAAGCGGAATTACCCGGTGGTAAAGTGACACTGTCACCACTACTACCGCCTCCGCCACCACATGCAGCAAGAATACTCAACAAACTCAGTGAAATTATTTTTCTCATTTTAGTCAATTTACATTTAAGTGGTCTTTTACAAAATCCAAGATCAGATTCTGCACCGAACAACAGTAAATAAATTGTAAATTAATTAATTAACAATGAGCAAGTTAATTATCCGGTTCACCAGATCAGAGTACGGATATCTCGGGTATGAAAATGATTTTGCTGATTGTGCTCTTTTGATACATGACTGAAATATGATCCCGGTAAGTGCTGTCAGGAGCAAGCACTCCACCGGGATAGTTTCAGGTCAGTTCTGCTATTACACGACAATAGTCGGATGTTCATTGCCTTCGCGGGCACGGATTTCACCGATGCGATACACCGTTTCACCAGCAGCGCTCAGTTGTGCCATCGCTGCATCTGCATTTGCAGCAGACACTATCACCACCATGCCGATACCACAGTTGAATACACGGTGCATTTCTGCATCTGCCACACCGCCGTGTTGTTGCAGCCATGTAAATAATGGAGGCTGAGTCCACGCATCTTTATGCAGTACCGCAGTCAGTTTGTCACCCAGCACGCGCGGCACGTTTTCAACCAGACCACCGCCGGTAATGTGCGCCATGCCTTTGACCTCCAGCGCTTCCATCAGCGCCAGCAAAGGTTTGACGTAAATACGTGTCGGTGCCATCAGTGCGTCCCCCAGACTGCGTCCGTGGAAATCGGCATTCAGGTCAGGTTTGGCAACTTCAATGATTTTGCGCACCAGAGAAAAACCGTTTGAATGAATACCGGAAGAAGCCAGACCCAGAATCACATCACCCGGCTGAATTTTGCTGCCATCGATGATTTTAGATTTTTCTACCGCGCCGACCGCAAAACCTGCCAGATCGTATTCACCATCCGGATACATGGAAGGCATTTCAGCTGTTTCACCACCGATCAGCGCGCAGCCAGCTTGCTCGCAACCGAAAGCCACGCCTTTGATCACGTCCGTGGCTGCCGCCACATCGAGTTTGCCGCAGGCGAAATAATCGAGGAAGAACAAAGGCTCAGCACCCTGCACCAGAATATCGTTAACGCTCATCGCGACCAGATCGATACCGACCGTATCATGCTTATTCAGATGAAATGCCAGTTTCAGCTTGGTACCGACGCCATCAGTACCAGAGACCAGCACAGGCTCCTTGAATTTTTTGCTGACTTCAAACATCGCGCCAAAACCACCGATACCGGCCATGACGCCTTCACGCATCGTACGTTTTGCAAAAGGCTTGATCGCATCGACCAACGCGTCGCCAGCAACCATATCGACACCGGCGTCGGCGTAAGAGAGAGAAACAGGGGTAGAAGTGCTCATGATATTCGTCAGTAGGGGGCTTGAGGCGGTAAAATAGGAAAATTGCCAGAAAACTCCGGCAAAACCGCTATTTTAACAAAATGACTGCGTATTGACCTATATTTGGGCAACACGTAATAAGCCGACAACTTATTTGCAAGCACGCCATCTGAAAATGCCATTTTCTTTTTCGCCGGAACAAAAGCAATCTCTACTCTGGATCATCGTCGGTGCAGCGTTCTTGCTATTGCTGTCGTTGCTGGGACCGGTGTTAATGCCATTCATCGTCGCCGCTATCCTCGCGTATGTACTCAACCCCTGGGTTGATAAGCTGTGTGCGCTGAAATACAAAAATCTGCGTCTGCCGCGTGCCGTCTCCGCAACACTGGTGATCATTTTTGTCATCGCTGCCGCGCTGGCAATGGTATTGATTATCGTGCCTATCCTGCAAAAAGAAGCGCCGCAGTTACAGGAACAGATACCGCGTTTTTTTGATAAATTCGATCAGGTCATATCACCGCTGCTGGCACATTATGGATTCAGTATCCGTCTCGACAGCACCGGGATTAAAACCTTACTAACCGAACAAATGGCAGGCAGCGGCGACGTTATAGGCAAGGCCGTGCTGTCTTCTATCCGCGTCGGCGGTACTGCCCTGCTCGGTCTGCTGGCGAATCTGTTACTGATCCCGATTGTACTGTTTTATCTGTTGCTGGACTGGCATGCACTGATCCACCGGATTGCGCATTTCATTCCGCGTCGCTGGGTGCATGGGGCGAACAATGCCGTGAATGAGGTGGACGATATTCTTGCCCAGTATTTGCGCGGGCAGATTCTGGTCATGATCGTACTCGCTGCATATTATGCAATCGCACTGAGCATCGCCCGTTTCGATCTGGCGCTGCCCGTTGGCATCATTACCGGCTTTCTGGTGTTTATTCCTTATCTCGGCTACGGCATAGGACTGGCGCTGGCACTGATCGGTGCAGTCTTACAATTTAATGATCTGAGCGGCCTGATTTACGTCGGCATCATTTATGGCTTCGGACAATTTTTTGAATCATTCATACTGACGCCACGTCTGGTCGGTGAACGCATCGGTCTGCATCCGCTGACAGTGATTTTTGCCCTGATGGCGTTTGGTCAGTTATTTGGTTTTATCGGTATTCTGGTTGCGTTACCAGCGTCAGCAATTATCTCGGTTGCCGTCAAACATATACGCAGTTCTTACCTGAACAGTCCTTTTTATCGTCAGCCATGAGGCAACTTTTACTCGATCTGGATGCGCAGAAACTGCCATCTCTTGCTACCTTTGTGGTCGGACAAAATGCCGAGCTGGCTCAGCTGCTGGGCTTATTCTCTCAGCGCATTGCAAGTCAGTACGGCGAGCGTTCCGTTTATATCTGGGGTGAAGCCGGTGCGGGCAAAACTCATCTGCTGCACGCCCTCGCAGATCATCCGGATTCCCGCTACATCCCCGCCAATGCACCAGAAGAAGCATTTGATTTCAGCGATGAAGTCAGCCTGTACTTGCTTGATGACTGCGAACAATTATCGCCAATGAACCAGATTGCGGCCTTCAATCTGTTTAATGAAGCCCGGGCACATGGCGGGTTTCTGGTCGCGGCAGGGAACCATCCGCCAATGATATTGAATGTGCGCGATGATTTGCGCACCCGTTTTGGCTGGGGCCTGATTTATCAGCTACATGAACTGACCGACGAGGATAAGATCGATGCTCTGGAACGCGCAGCGCAGGCACGCGGCATCCAGTTATCGGCAGGCGTGTTACCCTATCTGATCACGCACTACCGGCGCGACATGAGTTCATTAACGGCGATGCTGGATCAGCTCGATCATTATTCGCTGGTCACCAAGCGTCCGATTACCCTGCCGCTACTGCGTGAACTGATGCTGCAACAACAGCCCTGAATCCGGAATACAACCGCATGCCTAATATCGCTTTATTTGATCTTGACCATACCCTGATTCCTATCGATTCCGATTATGAATGGGGACAGTTTTTATGCCGTGTCGGCGCCGTTGATGCAAATGCGTTTGCCAAACGGAATGCTGATTTTTTTGCCCAATATCAGGCCGGCACGCTTGATCCGGTGGAGTATCTGGAATTTGCGCTCGGTACGCTGGCGCAGTTTCCACGCAAGAAAATTGACGAGCTGCATCAGCAGTTTATGCACGAAGTCATACAGCCGGCCTTGTTACCGGCAGCGTTTGATTTACTCAAAAAACATCAGGATCAGGAAGACCTGATCGCGATTATCACGGCGACCAATCGCTTTGTCACTGCCCCGATTGCACAGGCGCTGGGCGTACCACATTTGCTGGCGGCCGAGCCTGAGCTCGATGCTGCCGGCAATATCACTGGTAAACTGGTGGGTGTGCCGACTTCGGGCGCCGGTAAAGTCATCCATGTACAGGACTGGCTGGCCAAACAGGAAAAACAACTCAGCGACTTTGGCAGCAGCCATTTTTACAGTGACTCCCACAACGATATTCCTTTACTCGAGGTTGTGACGCATCCCGTCGCCACCAATCCGAATGCAAAATTAAGCGCACATGCGCTGGCAAAAGGATGGCCTCAAATCCAGCTGTTCGACAAACAATGATTAAGAAATTTATTCGCAAAATACTCGGCGTAAAAAGCGCCCCGGAAGCTGCTGCAGCTGCCGTCAGCAATCGCAAACCGACCGTGCTGAGCGCAAAAGAGCACGGCATCAATCCGCAACTGGTATCGGCAAATGCGATTCGCGTGACGCAGACCCTGCAAGACAATGGTTTCAAAGCATTCATCGTTGGCGGTGCGGTCCGTGATCTGCTGACCGGTGTAAAACCAAAAGATTTCGACATCGCCACCAACGCCACGCCAGAACAAGTCAAACGCCTGTTCCGTCGAGCGTTTATCATCGGTCGCCGTTTTCAGATCGTGCACGTGATGTTCGGACAGGATCTGCTCGAAGTCACCACGTTCCGCGGCCCATCAAATGACGCGGCACCCAAAGACGAACATGGGCGCGTGCTGCGCGACAATACCTTTGGCGAACAGCATGAAGATGCCGCGCGACGCGATTTCACCATCAATGCGATGTACTACGATCCGGCTTCGCAAACAGTGCTTGATTACCATGGTGGCGTTAAAGATATCCGGAAAAAAGTCCTGCGTATCATTGGCGTACCCGAGACGCGTTACCGCGAAGACCCGGTGCGCATGCTGCGCGTAGTGCGGTTTGCGGCAAAACTGCAATTCACGATCGATCCGGCAACGCAGGCGCCGATCGCGGTGATGGCACCGCTGATCAATAACGTACCCGCTGCACGGGTGTTTGATGAAATGCTGAAATTGCTCACCAGCGGCCATGCCATGGCGTGTCTGCAGGCGCTGCGCAAAGAAGGCCTGCATCACGGTCTGATGCCTTTGCTGGACGTGGTGCTGGAACAGCCTATGGGTGAGAAATTCATCACACTGGCACTGGCGAATACCGATGAACGCATACAACAGGGCAAACGTGTTTCTCCGAGCTTCCTGTTCGCCTCGCTGTTGTGGCATCAGGTGCTGGAAAAATGGGAAGCCTACAAAGCTGCCGGCGAATTCCCGATTCCGGCACTACATCTGGCAGCCGATGATGTGCTGAATACGCAAACAGATGCGCTCGCGATTCAACGCAAAATTGGCGCCGATATGCGTGACATCTGGGCGATGCAGCCTCGCTTCGAAAAACGGGTTGGCAAAACACCATACAAAATGCTTGAACATCAGCGCATGCGTGCGGCCTACGATTTCCTGTTGCTGCGTTGCGCCTCGGGCGAGATCGATGCTGAGATCGGCGAATGGTGGACAGCCTTCATCAATGGCGATGCGGAAGAACGTGAACGCCTGATTAACAGCAAACCCAAAGCCCCGGCGGGTACCAGTGCGGCAAAAAAACGCAAACCGCGGCGCCGTGCGCCACGTAAGGCGGCAGCGCAGGAATGATGCGGGCTTACATCGGTATCGGTGCGAATCTGGGCGATGCACAGGATACGGTGCGGCAAGCCATCGCCCGCCTTGGCCGGATTCCGGCAACGCAGTTGCAACGCGCCTCGTCGCTGTACAGCAGCGCGCCGATTGATTCCAGCGGTGACGATTACGTGAACGCGGTAGCGGCCGTCACCACCAGCCTTAGCGCCAGCGATTTATTGCTGGCCTTGCAGGGCATCGAGCAGGCATTTGGTCGTGAGCGGCCTTACCGGAATGCGCCGCGCACGCTGGATCTGGATTTATTGTTATATGCGGATCAGCAGATCGCCACCGAGCAACTGAGTGTGCCGCATCCGCGCATGACAGAACGCGCGTTTGTACTGTTGCCGCTGCTGGAAATCGCACCGGAAATCGATATCCCCGGTCAGGGGCTGGCGCAGACGTTTGTCTCTGGCGTGGCGCAGCAGGCGATTTTCAGGCTGCCTGCGAGCTGAATCAGCTTAAATATACTCCCCCAAGTATTTTTTAAGTCCCTTTAAAATCAAGGACATTAAGCCGTTTTTACGGGATACTCCCATGCAAATACCAGTTATCGTACAAACAACCGGCCTCCTGATCATGTCGAATGTGTTCATGACCATCGCCTGGTACGGTCATCTGAAGAATTTATCGAGCAAAACCTGGTGGATCGCCGCGCTGGTCAGCTGGAGCATTGCGCTGTTTGAATACCTGCTGCAGGTGCCGGCGAATCGTATCGGTTACACTCAGTACAGTCTGGCACAACTCAAAATTTTGCAGGAAGCGCTGACGCTGATCGTATTCGTGCCGTTTGCGATGTTTTATATGGGGCAGCCGTTTAAACTCGATTACGTCTGGGCCGGCTTATGTCTGGTCGGCGCTGTTTATTTTATTTTCAGGAACTAGGATACAAACGCCTGATGATGCTGTCAGTGATCACCCATGACAGCCTTACTTTTGGAGAAACACATGGCGGAATATTTGCAAGACCGTAAAGCAGTCAGCATTCCCGGCTTAATGACGATGCGTGAGCAAGGCGACAAAATCACGATGCTGACTTGTTACGATGCCAGCTTTGCGTCATTGATGGACAGATGCGGCGTCGAAATATTACTGATCGGCGATTCGCTAGGCATGGTCTGTCAGGGACACCAATCGACCCTGCCAGTGACGATTGCTGACATTGCCTATCACACTGCCTCAGTCGCACGCGGCAATCAGAAAGCGCTGATCGTCGCCGACATGCCATTCGGCAGCTACGCAACGCCGGAAGCGGCCTATAACAATGCGGTACCGCTGATACAGGCGGGTGCGCAGATGGTGAAAATCGAAGGCGGCACCTGGTTGCTGCCGGTCATCAAATTTCTGACTGAGCGCTCGATTCCGGTCTGCGCGCATCTGGGGCTGACACCGCAATCGGTGCATCAGCTCGGCGGTTATAAAGTCCAAGGCAAAACCACTGCGGCTGCCGATTTACTTAAGGCAGAGGCGCTCGCGGTGCAGACTGCCGGCGCCACCCTCCTGGTACTGGAAGCGATTCCTGCCGCACTCGGCAAAGAAGTTACCGATGCATTGACGATTCCGACCATCGGTATCGGTGCGGGTCCTGATTGTTCCGGTCAGGTACTGGTCATGCATGATTTACTCGGCGTGTTTCCGGGTCGTAAAGCGCGCTTCGTGAAAAATTTCATGGACGGGCAGACCAGTATTGATGCGGCAGTCACGGCGTACGTCACGGCGGTGAAAGATCAGTCTTTCCCCGGTCCGGAACACTGTTTCTGATTGGCGTCGATGAATATCAGCATCGCGATACATGATGCGTTTGTTCTGCTGTTCAGCGGTGATGAAACGCTGTGGAATATTGTCTGGGTCTCCGTTAAAACCTCGCTCGCAGGCTTAGCCTGTGCGACGCCGCCCGCGCTGCTGCTCGGCTATATCATTGCGAGTCATGCGTTTCCCGGGCGACGTATCGCGATCTGGCTGGTGCAGGCCGCCCTGTCGCTGCCGACGGTGCTGATTGGCTTATTGCTGTATCTGCTGTTAAGCCGTCAGGGCTTGCTCGGTTCATGGCACTGGCTATTCACCCAGACCGGCATCATTGCCGGTCAGGCCATCATTGCGTTTCCAGTCCTGACCGCATTCACTCTGAGCGCGGTGCAATCGGCCGACCCGCGTCTGGCCGAAACCGCGATCACGCTGGGTGCGAATCGTCGCCAGGTGATGTGGACGGTGTTGCATGAAGTACGTTTCGGTGTGATGGCGGCGCTGATCAACGGATTCGGGCGGGTCTTATCGGAAGTCGGCTGCGCCATGATGGTCGGTGGCAATATCGCCGGTGAAACGCGTACCATCACAACTGCCATCGCCCTCGAAACCAGTAAAGGTGAATTTGCACAGGGCATTGCGCTCGGCATGGTGCTGATCACGGTTGCATTAATCATGAATGCCGCGCTGATGCTGTTGCAAGGCGATACCCGGAATGCGGAGCAACTACAATGAGCACTCTGTTACACGTACGCGGCTTGCGCAAATCGTTCGGGCCGCGCCGCCTGCTCGATATCGCCGAACTGAACATAGAACAATCGCACGCCTACGTACTGACGGGCATGAATGGCAGCGGCAAAAGCACGCTGCTACGCATCTTGTCCGGACTGGAATCAGCGCAGACAGACGAAGTCAGATATCTCGACAAGGTCACGACCTTCTCACCTTATCCGCGTGAACTGCGTAACGATATCGTCTATGTACATCAGCATCCTGTGATGTTTTCCGGTACGGTCGCCGAAAACATCGCCTACGGTCTGCGTTTAAGAAAAGCAGAAAATATCGAAAAACAGGTCGCGCTGGCGATGTGCTGGGCAGGCATCCTGCATCTGAGCGATCACGACGCGCGTTATTTATCCGGCGGAGAGAAACAAAGAGTGGCGCTGGCACGCGTCAAAGTGCTGGAGCCACGTCTGCTGTTGCTCGACGAGCCAACCGCCAATCTGGATGGTGAAGCACGTGAACAGGTGATCGCCCTGATCCCGACACTGACGCAGGCTGGCAGCAGCGTGGTCGTGGTTTGTCATGACCGTGAGCTGATCGCCCTGCCCGATATGCAGCGCCTGAAATTACGCGATGGCAAACTTGAACACCGCACCGCGGGCGCATAAATGCTGTGCTGACATAAGATTCACCACGGCAGTTTCTCATCGGCATAGGTATAAAACCTTCCGGAATCCTCCGGCGTTTTACGATTAATCACCTGCAAAAGATCATACGCTGCCTCTGTTGCGGGTCGCCCTTTTGTCGCGCCACGGAAGGGTTGCGATAAAGAGGAACTGACAGTCCCCGGATGCAGCGCCAGCAAAACGGCGTTTGGCTGTGTGCGCCTGAGTTCTATCGCCGCAGTCTTGATCAGCATATTCAGCGCGGCCTTGGAAGCGCGGTAACTATACCAGCCGCCTAAGCGATTATCTTCTATGCTGCCGACCTTCGCCGACAACATCGCCATCACGCCGCGCTGACGGTCCAGCAAAGGCGCAAAGTAGCGCAGCAGCATAGCGGGACCAAATGTATTGACTTCAAATGTCGTGCGCAGTTGTGCGTAATGCAGATCGTTGAGTTTTTTCTCCGGCATAAAATCTGCCGTGTGCAGGATACCGGCAGCATTGATGATCAGATGAAAAGGCGCATGCTGCGTTAATGCCTGTGCTGCGCGGGCAATACTGTTCTCATCAGTAAAATCAATCTTTGGCTCGGAATGCCGGTGCAAGCCTTCGACCTTCGCATCGGGGCGCAGTTGATGGAGTATCTCACCCATAGCAGCACCGATACCACCGCTCGCACCAACGACCAGCACACGAAAGTTGTGAGGAAAAGAATCCAGATGTTGATGCTCAGCCTGAGTCCGTTCCCGCGTCATACCCAGCCCCGTTTCCATAAACGCCCATCCTGTAATTCGCGCCAGGGAATCTGACGCACTGCTTTACTGTACACAGCTTCGATTTCAACCATCTCCGGCAAGGCATCAGACGGCGCGTCTGGCTCAGGAGGAATCACCTTGCTGACAATAAAATGTTTTTGTTTGTTGACGACCTGCACTGCCGTCCATTTCGAGAGTAAAAGCTTTTTCGCTTGCAGGCTGATTTTCATTGTCTTCATCTCATTTCGCCTTGATGAGGTCTTCATTTTATACACATGGGATAAGATGCGCCTGCTGGCTTGAAAAACTGCCATAAGCCAGTGTGCATGCAGGTGTTGCGTATGCGCCAGTCACAAGACCAGACCGCATTCTGGCATGATTTTTCATCTGCTGCTGACCGTGCCGGATCACTGGTGATCCGGCACTAAATACGCTAAGCTGCGTCACTCTTATCCCTATATTGGAATCTCAGGTGGCAATGCATTTTTCTAAACCAGCACTGGTGGCAACGCTGGTTATTACTCTGCTGCTCGGCAGCGGTGCTTACTTTTTTTCACCATTCTCCGGCGATCAATACAGTGATGGCCTAATGGCGAACATAGGCAAAAAACTGGGTAAAAAATCACTTCAGCCTACGCCCCTTAACTGGCATCCGCATGTCTTACGTTTTGCCGGGGACGGTACCGCGGGGATGCGTGACGGCGCAGCATTGCAGGCACGCTTTGCTGATCCTTTCGGCGTGGTACAGGATAAAACAGGCAATCTGTATGTCACTGATGCAGCAGACAACAATGTGATACGCCGTATCGCCCCCGATGGTCAGGTCAGCGTCTATGCCGGGGGCAAAGAGGGTTTCACCGATGGCGAACGTACGCAGGCGACGTTCAATACACCATCGGGTATCGCCATCGACAAACAGGGTAATCTGTATGTCGCCGACACCGGCAATCATGCGATACGCAAAATCTCTGCGCAGGGACAAGTCACAACTTTAGCTGGCAACGGGCAAGCGGGTGATCGTGATGGCGACAGCACTTCAGCGCAACTGAATGCGCCTCTGGCCGTTGCCGTCGATGCCGATGGCAACGTCTATGTGGCTGATACTTATAACGATAAAATCCGTCGTATATCGTCTGACGGCAAAGTCAGCACCATCGCTGGCGGCAAACGGAATGGCTTTATGGATGGTGCCGCCGGCGATGCCTTATTCGATACGCCGTCCGGCATTGCACTCAATTCACATAATGATCTGATCATTGCCGATACCCGCAATAACGCGATTCGCAAGCTGACTGCCACGGGCACGGTCAGCACGCTGCAGCAATCCGCCGACAATGATAAAGATGCGCTGATGCGACGTCCGGTCGGGCTGGCTGTCACACATGATGACCATGTTTATATCGGCGAAAACGGCGAAGGCAGAATTTTGCACCTCACACCCGAAGGCGAACTCAAAGGCCTTACTGGCATCGATGTTGACTTCGTTGCCGGCGACGAAAAAATCTTACGGCTATCTTCGCCGACCGGCTTGCTGGTGACAGCGACTGGCGATGTCATGGTCGCAGACTCGGCGACAACAGCGCTTTACCGGCTGACCTCAGAACAACCAGCAACGCCCGAGCAAACCAGATTTCCAGTCGCCAACCTGAACCTGCAAACGATGTTTGCCGGTAAAACTTTTCCGTGGCCGATCAAACCATTTCAGTCAGCACATGAAGTGGTCGGCACGATGGGGGAAGTGCGTGGTAAAAAAGACGGTGACGCCCGCGATCATTTTCACAGCGGGCTGGATATACAAGGCAACTTGGGGGCGACCGTGTATGCCGTTGCAGACGAAAAAGTGCGTCATCCTGTCACTGCGTGGGGATATGGCACGCTGAATGAGGGAATCAATATCGATCATTTTTCTTATATCCACATGAAAGCAGGACGCGATCGCGACGACGCGCTGCTTGATACGCGCCGCTTTCAGATCCTCTACGATATGCAGGGAAAACCGAGCGCTGTCAGAATTCCCCGAGGAACCAAATTTAAAACCGGCGATGCTTTAGGCAGCATCAACCGCATGTACCATGTGCATCTGAATTACAGCCTTGGCAGCGGCGAAATCAATCCTCTGGCACTACCGTTTCCTGGCTTCAAGGACGCGACAGAACCGGTGATTGAGTCGATACAAATCACCGATGATCAGGGCAAACCACTGAAACGAAAACAGGATAATCGCCTCATCATCCCACGCCAGAGCCCGCCATTGAATCTGCTTGTCGATGCCTATGACCAGAGCGATGACAATCTGTCGCGCAGACGCCTGGGCTTATACAAGATAGGTTATCAGCTTCTGCATGCGGATGGCAAAGCCGTCGCAGGTTATGAGAACGCCGTGATGACGATAGAATTTAATCAGTTGCCGCCCGATCGCTCGTCTGTGAAAATCGCCTATGCCGAAGGCAGCGGCATTACCGTGCATGGCAACGCAAAAACCAGCTTTTTGTATCAAGCCAGCAATCTGGTGCGTGACGGCTACGCCAGAAATGCTCATCTGCCTTTAGATAAACTGGCGGCCGGTGATTATATTCTGCGGATTTTTGCTACGGACTATGCTGGTAACGTGGCCAGATCTGGACGCGACCTGGCCGTCAGAGTTAAATAAAAGGATAAAAAATAGGGTGATTTAGTCCTGATAACGCGTCAGGCTCGCCGCAAACTGTGTGGCGAGCATCTCCGGCGAACTGACCGCCATTCCCAGCGGGTTCAGTAAGCCATCCTGAATGCCATAGATCCAGCCATGCACAGTCAGTGTCTGCCCGCGTTCCCACGCATCCTGAATCACGGTGGTCTGGCACAGATTAACAACTTGCTCAATCACGTTGAGTTCACACAGACGATCTGCGCGCTGTTTTGTATTCAGTGTCTCGCCAAGATAGCGCTCATGCTTCTGATGCACATCCTGCACGTGACGCAGCCAGTTATCGGCAAGACCAACACGCCGTCCGGTCATCGCCGCATGTACACCTGAACAACCATAATGACCACAGATGATAATATGTTTGACGCCCAGAATATCGACCGCAAACTGCAGTACGGAAAGGCAATTCAGATCTGAATGGACGACAACGTTGGCAATATTTCTGTGGACAAATAACTCACCTGGCAACAAACCCAACAACTCATTAGCCGGTACGCGGCTGTCCGAACAGCCTATCCACAAATATTCAGGATTTTGCTGGGCCGCGAGTTTTTTAAAGAAATCAGCATCCCGGCTGGAAATGGCCTGCGCCCACAGACGATTATTTTCAAATAACTGTTCCGGCGTTAATTCGGTACGCTTTTCTTCCGTCATCGTCCTGCCCTGAGAGTAAAAACAGGCGTGATTCTAACCTTTATGTGCGCAGATTGCAGAAATAGAAAAGCCGTACCCATGCAGGTACGGCTTTTTAAAACCTTGATGAAAGCGAATTAACGGTAGGTACTTCTGTCGTCATGCTCTGCCAGCATGGCTTTCTTCAAACCGCTGTCAACAGGCTTCTCACCCAGCCATATACGCAGCAAGGCGTTGTAAAACGCGAGATCCGGATATGGTTCACCCATTTTTTTGCCGTTTAAATAGACTACCGTTCCAACACCCGGAATCCAGTCGTTAACCATCACGTCCCCTTTTTTCAATTCTGGAACGGAAGCAAACAACTCACCAAAACGAAGAAACTGCATAGTCAGTTTTGCTTTTTCTGCCTTGTCTGTATTTTGCTGGATACCTTGCATAAAACCGCGACCGAAATCCTCGTTACTGAGGTCGCGCAGCATCACGATCGTAACCCGGCGCGGGCCTTGCGAAGCAAGTACTTCTGATACCGTGTTTTTCTTATCTTTGAGATAAAGGCCGGCGGCGTAGACTTTAAAAATCGCTTTATAACGGATACCTGCTCCATTGAGCTTCAGATCGGTATCTGCCACGTGTACTGTTTCATCAAACTTGGCACCTGCAATATCGACGGTGCCCGCATTTGCTGTACTGAGGAAAGTCAGACCCAGCCCTACCAACCAACATTTATATTGATTCCAACGCATTTTTGTCTCCTGTTGATAATTTCATTTTTCCAGACTTATCAGGCTTGCAGATAATGCAGATAAATCCGGTTGCCACTACTTATAACGTAGTTCTTGTGCTGGCTCTTTAGCTTAACCGATTCCCGCAAGATTCGCCCATGCTGATTCTGGAGTCTGCTCTCTAATTTACCAGTCAGATTATTCGTATGATGCCTGCTGATGCTTTGATGAAAATACTGCTTCCCGCATCAGTGAACCACTGGTATAAAAAAAGCCCCATTCAACATCAACGGGGCTTTTTTCTTGTATTACTCAAAGAATTTTTTTACTTTGTCCATCCAGGTTTTGCTCTGAGGGCTGTGTTTTGCACCGCCCTCCACCGTCAGTTGCTCAAAATCTCTCAGCAATTGCTTTTGTTTTTCCGTCAGCTTGACCGGTGTTTCGATCACCACGTGGCAGAACAAATCTCCTGCATATCCTGAACGCACGCCTTTCACACCTTTGCTGCGCAAACGGAAAGTTTTGCCTGACTGCGTACCTTCAGGGATGGTGAATGAGGCTTTACCGCTTAGTGTCGGCACTTCAATCTCACCACCGAGAGCCGCTTTCACGAAGGAAATCGGAATCTCGCAATGCAGGTCATCGCCCTCACGCTGGAATACAGGATGCTGCTTGATGTGTATTTCCACATACAAATCACCCGGAGGTCCGCCGTTGACGCCAGGTTCACCGTTACCCGATGAACGGATACGCATGCCATCGTCTATCCCTGCAGGAATCTTGACTTCCAGCGTTTTATTGCGTTTGATGCGACCAACACCCGAACAGGCAGTACATGGATCCGGAATCATTTTTCCGGTGCCATGACATTTAGGACAGGCTTGCTGAATACTGAACAAACCTTGCTGCATCCGTACCTGACCATGGCCGCCACAAGTAGTACACGTTACCGGTGACGTACCGGGTTTTGCACCCGAGCCGTGGCAAGTATCGCACTCATCCCAGCTAGGTACGCGTATCGTTGTATCAAACCCGTTAGCAGCCTGCTCGAGTGTGATTTCAAGGTTGTATCGCAAATCAGCACCGCGATACACCTGAGGACCCGCGCTACGACGACCACCGCCGAAAATATCACCGAAAATATCGCCGAACGCATCCGCAAAACCGCCTGCACCGCCGCCACCGCCGCCACCCATATTCGGATCAACACCGGCATGACCGTAACGGTCGTAGGCATCCCGTTTCTGGCTGTCGGAAAGCATCTCATAAGCCTCTTTGGCTTCTTTGAATTTCTCTTCGGCAGACTTGTTGTCCGGATTACGATCCGGATGATACTTCATCGCCAGCTTGCGATAAGCCTTTTTAATTTCGTCTTCTGAAGCGTTTTTACCGACGCCGAGAATTTCATAAAAATCACGCTTCGCCATCTCTTGTTAACCTCTGTATTAAGCGCAAACGCCGGGCCAGCAACGCAAGCGCGAGCCACCCGGCGAGTGATGACGGGCAAGCCCGTCAGACTAGGGATTACTTATTGTCTTTTACTTCTTTGAAGTCAGCATCGACAACATCGTCATCTTTCGCTTTTGCATCAGCGTCCGCAGTACCACCCGCTGCACCTGCTGCGGCCTGCTGTGCCTGCATATCAGCATAGACTTTTTCGCCCAGTTTCTGAGCTGCAGTCGTCAAAGCACCAAGCTTGGTATCGATCTCAACTTTGTCACCGGTTTTCAACACATCTTCCAACTCTTTGATTGCAGCTTCGATTTTTTCTTTCTCACCTGCTTCCAGTTTGTCACCGTGTTCAGCCAGAGCTTTTTTGGTCGAGTGAACCAATGCATCACCCTGATTGCGGGACTCAGCCAGTTCTTTGACTTTCTTGTCTTCTTCCGCATTCAGTTCTGCGTCTTTCACCATTTTCTGAATTTCTTCTTCAGTCAGACCAGAGTTAGCCTTGATGGTGATCTTGTTTTCTTTACCGGTTGCTTTATCTTTCGCTGCGACATGCAAAATACCGTTCGCATCGATATCAAATGTGACTTCAATTTGTGGTGTGCCACGTGCTGCCGGTGGAATACCTTCCAGATTGAATTCACCCAGAGCTTTATTACCGGCAGCAATCTCGCGTTCACCCTGGAACACTTTGATCGTCACTGCTGGCTGGTTATCATCAGCGGTCGAAAACACCTGACTGAACTTAGTCGGGATCGTCGTGTTTTTCTGTATCATCTTCGTCATCACACCGCCCAGGGTTTCGATACCCAGAGACAATGGTGTCACGTCCAGCAACAACAGATCTTTACGATCACCGGACAATACTGAGCCCTGAATTGCTGCACCGACTGCCACAGCTTCATCCGGATTCACGTCTTTACGTGGTTCTTTACCGAAGAATTCTTTAACCAGTTCCTGAACCTTAGGCATACGGGTCATACCGCCAACCAGAATGATGTCATCGATGTCAGATACTTTGACGCCGGCATCTTTAATCGCCAGACGGCAAGGTTCTATGGTTTTCTTGACCAGTTCTTCGACCAGCGCTTCCAGTTTGGCACGGGTGATTTTCAGGTTCAGATGCACCGGTGCGCCGTTGGCCATCGCAATGTATGGCTCGTTAATTTCAGTCTGCTGCGAGCTGGACAACTCAATTTTCGCACGTTCCGCAGACGCTTTAATACGTTGCAACGCGATAGGATCTTTAGACAAATCCAGACCGTTGATCGCTTTAAACTCAGTAATGATGTAGTCAATGATGCGTTGATCGAAATCCTCACCACCGAGGAAAGTATCACCGTTCGTCGACAATACTTCGAACTGCATCTCGCCATCAACGTCAGCGATTTCGATAATAGAAACGTCGAAAGTACCACCACCGAGGTCATACACTGCAATCTTACGATCGCCTTTTTCTTTTTTATCGAGACCAAACGCCAATGCCGCTGCAGTTGGTTCATTGATGATGCGTTTGACGTCCAGACCAGCAATACGGCCAGCATCTTTCGTTGCCTGACGTTGCGCGTCATTGAAATAAGCAGGAACAGTAATGACAGCTTCAGTCACTTCTTCACCGAGGTAATCCTCAGCAGTTTTTTTCATTTTGCGCAGGACTTCAGCAGAAATCTGTGGTGGCGCCAGACGCTTGTCGCGAACAGAAACCCATGCATCGCCGTTATCTGCCTTAGAAATCGTATAAGGCATCAGGCTGATATCTTTTTGCACTTCTTTTTCGTCAAATTTACGACCGATCAGGCGCTTGACCGCAAACAGAGTGTTTTTCGGATTTGTCACTGCCTGGCGTTTTGCAGAGGCACCGACCAGAATTTCACCGTCTTCCTGATAAGCGATAATCGATGGTGTCGTGCGCGCACCTTCTGCATTTTCAATCACTTTTGGCTGACCGCCTTCCATGATCGCAACGCAAGAGTTGGTTGTACCCAAATCAATACCAATCATTTTTCCCATGATGCTTCCCTTAGAATGTAGATTTTATTTGTCAATGTTGGTGAGTCGGTCTCAATTCAGCAGCAAAACCAACTCGTCTGTTCCGGATATAAGGTAAAAAAACCGCATTTCAAGCGTTTTTTACGGTTTTTTTTACGTTTTTCTCACTTTCCTTGTGCCACAGTCACCAGGGCCGGGCGCAGCAAACGGTCTGCAATCATGTAACCTTTTTGCAATACAGTGACGATTGTATTGGCATCCTGCTCTGCCGGAACCATGGAAACTGCCTGATGCCTGGTTGGGTCAAGTTTTTCTGACTGCGCCGGATTCACTTCCAGCAAGCGATTTTTCTCGAATGCAGAATTTAATTGTTTCAGAGTAATTTCCACGCCTTCTTTTAAAGAGTCTATCGATGGCGTCTCCACTTTCAAGGCCATTTCCAGACTGTCTTTGACTGGAACCATCACTTCTGCAAAACCTTCAATCGCAAATTTATGCGCTTTGGCAATATCTTCCTGAGCACGGCGACGGATATTTTCACCTTCGGCTTTCGCGCGCATGAAAGCATCCTGCAATTCAGCAATCCGGGCCTCTAACTCAGCAATTTTCGCAGCAGCTTCGTTCGCCGGATCAATTTGTTGCTCCACCGCAGCGTCTGTCGCCGCAGCGGGCTCAGCTGCTGGCGCCGCCTCATTCACGTTATCAGCCTGTTGGTTTTCTTGTTCTTGCATCCTGTTTCTCCATTCAAATACACATTACATTTGTATATCAGGGTGATTCTGAATATTTCAAGGGATAGCTGGCGCGGTGATTCCTCCATCACCTGTCACAATTGCTCATGGTATAGAAAAGATCAAAAAGTCAATGTCAGCTGGCTGGTCAAACAAAGCCGACAATGTCTATACCAAGCCCCAAAAAACGCCACACAATAATTATCAAAAAAACACAAAACAAATAATTGTTACCAAACTTACAGCATTAAATCATCACAAAATAGAACGACTCCTGCCTTATCTCAAGTAAAATCGCGGGTTGGGTATTAAATAAGCGGTTCAGACAGGGGTTAGTTATGATTTTCGTCACAGGCGGCGCTGGATTTATCGGCGCTAATTTTGTATTAAGTTGGCTGGCACAATCTGATGAGGCAGTGCTCAATTATGACAAACTGACTTATGCTGGCAATCTAAACAATCTTACAAGCTTACGTCACGATAACCGGCATATTTTTGTTCAGGGTGACATCTGCGACGGCGACAAACTGGCAGCCTTGTTTGCAGAGCATAAGCCACGTGCGATCGTGCATTTTGCGGCAGAAAGCCATGTGGATCGATCAATTCACGGTCCGGCGGCCTTCGTGACGACCAATGTTAATGGCACGTTCAGCCTGTTAGAAGCTGCGCGGGCTTACTGGAATTCACTCGAAGCTCAGGAAAAAAAGGACTTCCGGTTCCTGCATGTATCAACCGATGAAGTCTACGGAACGCTGGGACCCGAAGATCCGCCATTCAGCGAAACAACCGCTTACGCGCCGAACAGCCCGTATTCCGCATCAAAAGCAGCATCCGATCATCTGGTTAGGGCTTATCACCATACTTACGGCATGCCAGTCTTAACGACGAACTGCTCGAATAACTATGGCCCTTATCATTTCCCGGAAAAATTGATTCCGCTGATTATTACCAACGCCCGCGTAGGTAAAGACTTACCGGTGTATGGCGACGGTCAGCAAGTGCGCGACTGGCTGTTTGTGACAGATCATTGTGCGGCAATCCGCCGCGTCCTCGAAGATGGACGCCTGGGCGAAACCTACAACGTCGGCGGCTGGAACGAGCAGACCAATCTCAGCGTCGTTCATACCATTTGCGATTTACTGGATGAATTACAACCTAAAGCACAAGGCAGTTACCGCGATCAGATCAAACACATCACTGACCGCCCGGGTCATGATCGCCACTACGCTATTGATGCGCGCAAAATCGAACGTGAACTTGGCTGGAAACCAGCTGAAACGTTCACGACTGGCCTGCGCAAAACAGTGGAATGGTATCTCGCCAATGATGCATGGGTCGCGCAGGTACAATCCGGCGATTACATGAAATGGGTTGATCTGCAATACAGTAACAAGGAACAAGCATGAGTTTTACATCCAGTACCCGCAAAGGCATTATTCTGGCCGGCGGTTCCGGTACACGCCTTTACCCGGTCACACAGGCAATCTCCAAACAATTGCTGCCGGTATACGACAAACCAATGATTTATTACCCGCTGACATCGCTGATGCTGGCGGGTATCCGTGACATTCTGATTATCTCGACACCGCAAGATACGCCGCGTTTTTCTGAGTTGCTTGGCGACGGCTCACAATGGGGTATTAATCTGCAATATGCAGTGCAACCATCACCTGATGGCCTGGCGCAGGCATTCATTATCGGTAAAGAATTTATCGGCAATTCACCTTCTGCGCTGATTCTGGGCGACAACATCTATTACGGTCACGATTTCGAACCGCAATTACGTAGTGCCGATGCCAGAAATCAGGGTGCAACCGTGTTTGCTTACCATGTACATGATCCTGAACGTTATGGTGTAGTCGATTTTGATGCTAATAAACAAGCACTCAGTATCGAGGAAAAACCAGCAAAGCCGAAGTCGAATTACGCTGTAACCGGCCTGTATTTTTATGATCAGCAAGTCTGTGACATCGCCGCCAATATCAAACCATCGCCGCGTGGTGAACTTGAAATTACCGATGTCAATAACGTTTATCTGAAACAAGGTGAACTCAACGTGGAACTGATGGGGCGGGGCATGGCATGGCTCGATACCGGCACCCACGAATCCTTGCTGGAAGCAGGTCAGTTTGTTGCGACGATAGAAAAGCGCCAGGGCTTGAAAGTCGCCTGCCCTGAAGAAATCGCCTTCCGCCGCAACTACATCAGCGCCGCGCAGCTCGAAACTCTGGCGCAGCCGTTGAAGAAAAATGAGTATGGCCGTTATCTGTTGCAACTCTTAGAGAAAAAGACGTTTTAAACCATGAAAGCTATTCCTACCAATCTGCCGGAAGTGATGATCATAGAACCGAAAGTATTCGGTGACGAACGTGGTTTTTTCTTCGAGAGCTTCAATGCAAAAAAATTTGCTGAACTGACCGGTGTCGATGTGGAATTTGTCCAGGACAACCATTCACTCTCCGCAAAAAATATCCTGCGCGGTCTGCACTATCAGATCAAACAGGCGCAGGGAAAACTGGTGCGCGTCGTGACCGGCGAAGTGTTTGATGTGGCTGTTGATATCCGCAAGAGCTCACCACGCTTCGGTCAGTGGACCGGTGTCGTTCTGTCCGCAGAAAATCAGCGTCAGCTCTGGATCCCGCCTGGCTTTGCACATGGCTTTGTTGTGCTCAGCGATAAAGCGGAATTCCTTTATAAAACCACGGATTACTGGGCGCCGGAATACGAACGCTCATTGCAATGGAATGATCCTGCAATTGGTATTGAATGGCCGATCCAGGGCGAACCGGTGATGTCTGCTAAAGATCAGCAAGGAAAACTGCTCGCTGATGCTGAGGTATTTGAATGAAAATTTTATTGACCGGCGTCACGGGACAGCTGGGCCATACTTTACAGCAGCAACTTAGTGCGCAGCATGAAGTGATCGCCCCTGATCGCAGCCAGCTTGATTTAAGCGATGCGGCAGCGATTACTGCGTATGTTGATGCAATACAGCCAGATCTGATTATCAATCCAGCTGCCTATACCGCAGTCGATAAAGCAGAGTCAGAAACTGAATTAGCAGAAGCGATCAATGTGACAGCGCCCGCGGCCTTTGCTGCGGCAGCAAAAAAGCACCATATTGGTCTGATTCACTATTCGACAGATTACGTCTTTGACGGCAGTCTGCGCGATGCCAACGCCGGTTTAAAAAGTTATACAGAAACAGAAGCCACCCATCCGCTGAATGTCTATGGCGCAACGAAACTGGCAGGAGAGCAAGCCATTATCGCCAGTGGCTGCCGCCACCTGATTTTCCGCACCAGCTGGGTTTATTCGCGCTTCGGCAAAAATTTCCTGCTGACGATGCTACGACTGGCAAATGAACGCGACGAACTGCGTATCGTCAACGATCAGTGGGGCGCGCCCACATCAGCAAAAGCGATCAGCGATGCCACTTGTCAGATTCTGGCGCAACTACTGGCCGCACCGGATAGCGCACTATGGTGGTCGCAATATCAGGGCTTATACAATCTGACAACCACCGGGCACACCAGCTGGTGTGGCTTTACCGAAGAAATTCTGCGTCAGGCGGCTAACCGTGGTTTGCTGAACAAGCCAGCACCCGTTGTGCATGGAATTCCAGCCAGCGAATACCCGACACCAGCAACCAGACCGGTCAATTCCTGTCTGAACACAGATAAAATCAGCCGTACTTTCGGATTGACGCTGCCATCGTGGCAAACGGCGTTGGCGGATAGTCTGGCATAGATACTGGTAAGGAATAGTTCATCGCGGGCAAAGCGAAGGCTGTTACTCTGAGTACAAAAACAGTATTCGCATACGCCGCGCGTCGTGACTGCACAGTAACGCAGATGCCGCAAGCATATTCACACATACAAATATGAATGGAATCGTTCACTTATGATTCATGTTGCCATCATCAGTCATGGACATGAAGATCTGCTGATCTCAACCCGGCTGGGCGGATTACTTGGCCAGCATGACGATATCCATCTGTGGCTCAAAGATAATCTGCCATCTGCAAAATTAAAAGACTACTGCCACCAGCACGGCGTTTCTTATACCGATGCCTCTGCAGGACTGGGCTTCGGTGCGAACAATAATTTTCTGTTCCGGCAAATACAAAACAGTGTCGGTTTCCGCACTGATGACATATTCGTCGTCATGAATCCGGATATTTCCATCACACCGGATACGCTCAGACAACTGGTTGAAGAAATGCAGCGTGATCAGTTTCCGCTGGCAACCCTGAATTTGTTTAAAGATGCAAATCACCTCAGGACTGATGCGAATATCCGTTTGTTTCCGGATTTTCTGTCGCCATTGCGTATGGCCGTCGTACGCTCGCTGACACAAGCCTACGATAAAGAGAAAATCACAGCGCCGTTTCATGCAGACTGGGCTTCAGGTGCATTTTTAGCGTTCGATGCGCGCCATTACGAAGCGCTGCAGGGCTTCGATGATCGCTATTTTATGTATTTTGAAGACGTCGATCTTTGCTATCGTTCATATCTGATGTTGGGAAAAGGTGTGCGTTATTACCCGCAACTGCAGGCAATCCATTTTGCGGCACATAAAAACCGCAGTCTGTTGTCGCCCCACGCGAATTGGTTTATCCGCAGTTTCCTGAAGTTTTTATCGCGCAAATATTTTGTCTATCCACGTCGAACAAGTGGTGCACGCTGATATGGGGCAGCGCATCTTCATCACTGGTGCAAGCGGATTTGTCGGGCAAGCGGTCGCCAGATATTTTCTTTCACAAAATCGCCCACTGATTTGCCCAAGCCGTCAGCCACTCAGCTATCAATCACCGCTGATGGAAAATCCGCTGGTTCCGCAGCTGACACCAGATGTCGACTGGACTGTTCATTTGCATGAGGTTGACGCAGTCATACATTGCGCTGCCCGTGTGCATGTGATGCATGAGTCCGCGGCTGATCCGCTGGCCTTGTTCCGTCGCGTCAACGTTGACGCCACACTGGCGCTGGCCAGACAAGCGGCGGCAGCGGGTGTGCGGCAGTTTATTTTTATCAGTTCCGTCAAAGTCAACGGCGAGCTGACGCAACCGGGAAAACCGTTCAGCGAAAAAGATGCATCTCTTGCCGAAGACCCGTATGGCATATCGAAGTGTGAAGCAGAAATTGCCCTGTTGCAGCTGGGTGAGCAAACCGGTATGGCAGTAACGATCATCCGGCCACCGCTGATCTATGGGCCAGGTGTGAAAGCGAATTTTTTAAGCATGCTGCGCTGGGTTAAAAAAGGTATACCGCTGCCGCTGGCCAGCACCAGAAACAAACGCAGCTTTGTTTATCTCGGCAATCTGATCAGTCTGATCGATACCTGTCTGCATCACCCGCATGCAGGGCAAGAAATTTTTCTGGTCTCCGACGATCAGGATTTATCGACCGCTGAATTATTGCAGGCGTGCGCCAAAGCCTTGCAGGTGCCATCACGCTTGCTACCGTGTCCACCATCTTTACTCACGCTGGCGGCGATGCTGGCAGGAAAAAAATCTGTTGCTGATCGCCTGTGCTTATCATTGCAAGTCGATATCACCAAGGCGAAAACATTACTAGGCTGGACTCCGCCCTACACTGTGGAACAGGGACTGGCCGCTACCGTGACACAATTACCATAACACTATGTTGAAACGTTGCTTTGACCTGCTGCTCGCTGTATGTGCCACACTCATATTGCTGTTGCCCATACTGATCACCGCCTTGTGCGTGAAGCTGACTTCGCGCGGCCCTGCCGTTTACTGGTCGGATCGTGTTGGCAAGAATAATGTCATTTTCAAGATGCCGAAATTCCGCAGCATGCGCATAGACACGCCCGCAGTTGCCACGCACTTGTTGAGTAACCCGGATCAGTATCTGACGCCGATAGGTTCGTTTCTCAGAAAATCAAGTCTGGATGAGCTGCCGCAACTGTGGAGTATCCTGAACGGCGATATGAGTTTCGTTGGCCCGCGCCCGGCGCTGTACAATCAGCATGATCTGATTGCCTTACGTACTGAAAAAAACGTCCACACCATTCCACCCGGTTTAACCGGCTGGGCGCAGGTAAACGGTCGCGACGAACTACCGATTCCGGTGAAAGTGGAGCTCGACGCCTATTACCTGCAACAGCAGTCATTTCTACTGGATATGCGCATACTGCTGATGACTTTTTTCAAGGTTTTACGTCGCGACGGCATCACGCATTAGGACTACGCTCATGCTGCAAACATTACTCCATCTCCCCCGCCTGCAGAAGCAAATCATGGCCGCTGCGCTTGATGCGCTGTGTCTGCCGCTGATCTTCATCCTGGCGATATGGTTGCGTTACGATGGCTTTAACGCCGAGTTGTTCCGGCATTATTTCTGGCTGATCTGTTCTATTCCTTTTGTCTCTGTACCGATTTTTATCCGTATCGGTCTGTATCGTGCCGTCATTCGTTTTATTGATCAGAAAATTATCAGCGTGATCTTTATCGGAGCCAGCACATCCGTTCTGCTGCTGGCCTTCATCGGCGTGATGCTGCATATCATGCCGATTTCGCGCGCGATCTTCGGCTTTTTCTGGGCCGGTTCTATCCTCTATCTGAGTGCCAGCCGCTTTCTTGCGCGCAGCTGGTTTCTGCGCGCCGATATGGCAGACAACGTGATTCATGTCTGCATTTACGGCGCAGGAAAAGCCGGGGCGCAACTCGCTACGGCATTGCGGGCTGGCGGTGAACATATCTGCGTCGCGTTTATTGATGACAACGAAAAAAAACATCGCTCAACGATCGCTGGTATACAGATTTACAGCCCGGCAGAAATTGATACGCTGGTCGGTAAACTCGGTATCAAGCAGATTCTGCTGGCGATACCCTCGGCCAGTAAAACCCGGCAAAAACAGATATTGAATCAGCTCGAACATCTGAAGCTGAAAATTAAAGTTACGCCTTCCATACAAAGTCTGGTTAACGGCGAACTGCGGGTGCAGGATGTGCGCGATGTTGAAATCGAAGATTTGCTGGGTCGAGATCAGGTTGAACCGGACAACCGCTTACTGAGTATCTGCATCACCGGCAAACATGTGTTGGTCACTGGTGCAGGCGGCTCTATTGGTTCAGAACTGTGCCGCCAGATTCTGCGTCAGCGTCCCAAAAAGCTGGTGTTACTGGAAATGTCCGAATACGCTTTATATGCAATCGAGCATGAATTGCTGTCGCTACGCGCACAGCTGCATCTTGATGTCGAGATACTGCCGTTTCTCGGCACGGTGCTTGATACTGCCAAGCTCGACAGAATTTTTTCCGCCTGCCGCATTGATACGCTGTATCACGCTGCGGCTTACAAACATGTGCCGCTGGTCGAACACAATCCGGTCGAAGGCATACGCAATAATGTGTTCGGTACGCTGGCGGTGGCGCAAGCGGCGATCAAGGCGAAAGTAGCTAACTTCGTGCTGATTTCCACGGATAAAGCAGTGCGTCCTACGAATGTCATGGGTACCAGCAAACGGCTCGCAGAATTAATTTTGCAGGCGTTTTCGCATGGCCAGCACAGCACGCGTTTTTGTATGGTGCGCTTTGGTAATGTGCTGGGCTCGTCAGGCTCAGTCGTGCCGCTGTTTCGCAAACAGATCATGGCAGGTGGCCCGATTACTTTGACGCATCCTGACATCACGCGCTATTTCATGACCATTCCGGAAGCGGCGCAACTGGTATTGCAGGCAGGAGCCATGGGCGAAGGCGGCGATGTCTTTGTGCTTGATATGGGTGAACCGGTGCGCATTATCGATCTGGCGCGCCGCATGGTGCATCTGAGCGGGCTGGAAGTGAAATCAGAAACTACGCCGCAGGGAACGATAGAGATACAGCACGTCGGCCTGCGTCCCGGTGAAAAACTGTACGAAGAACTGCTGATCGGCGACAACGTTGAAGGCACCAGCCACCCGCTGATTATGCGGGCGCAGGAAAATGAAATTCCCTGGGAGCAATTAAGCCTGGCGCTGACCGCGCTTGAGCAAGCCTGCACCGTATTTGACTATGAACAAATACGTGCCCTGTTATTAAAAACAGTGGCAGAATACCAGCCGCAATGCGGCATCGAAGATCTGATCTGGCAGGCATCTCATGCCGCCGCAGACAACGTGAGCAGTGTCAACGGTCTGCATTAAGTTATGCTTTATTTTCTGTATCAGGTTCGGTATTTAATCTCTATTTAATCCGTATTTATCATTCCATCATCACCTCATTTTGATCAGCAAGGTTGTTATGTCCCTACTCTCTCCCAGTATTTTCAAGGCGTACGATATCCGCGGCATTATTGGTAAAACGCTTGATGCCGATGTTGCTTACCTGATTGGTCAGGCCTTCGGTAGTGCCGCCGTTGCCAAGGGTGAAAAAACGGTTGTGATTGGTCGCGATGGCCGTCTGTCCGGCCCCGATCTGATCACCGCGCTCGCTAAAGGTTTGCAATCCACTGGTGTCGATGTGATCGATCTCGGCGTGGTCGTCACACCGATGGTGTATTTCGGCACCAATGTGCTGGGTGCGACATCTGGCATCATGGTGACCGGCAGCCATAATCCACCGGATTACAACGGCTTCAAAATGGTGCTCGCCGGTGAAGCGATTTATGGCGATGCGATTCTGGCTCTGTATCAGACCATACTGAAAAAAGAATTTGCTCAGGGCAGCGGCAGCTACCGTACCCACGATATCAGAGCGGCCTATCTTGAGCGCATTATCGGCGACGTTAAACTGGCACGTCCGATCAAAATCGCGGTTGATTGCGGCAATGGTGTAGCCGGTGCGTTTGCGGCCGATCTGTATCGCGGCATGGGTTGCGAAGTGATCGAATTATTCTGCGAAGTCGATGGCACATTCCCGAATCATCATCCTGATCCTGCGCACGCTGAAAATCTGCAGGATTTAATTCATTGCCTGCAAACGACCGATGCAGAAATCGGCCTGGCCTTTGATGGCGATGGTGACCGCCTCGGCGTTGTGACGAAAGACGGTCAGATCATTTACCCTGATCGCCAGCTGATGCTGTTTGCCGAAGATGTGCTGACCCGCAATCCCGGCGCGCAGATTCTGTACGACGTGAAATGCACGCGCCATATCGCACCGTGGGTCAAAGCACGCGGCGGTGTACCGCTGATGTGGAAAACCGGGCACTCGCTGGTGAAAGCAAAATTGCGTGAAACCGGCTCACCGCTCGGCGGCGAAATGAGCGGACATATTTTCTTCAAAGACCGCTGGTATGGTTTTGATGATGGCATGTATGCAGGCGCGCGTTTACTGGAAATTCTGAGCCGCGTTAAGGACATGACCGCAACCCTGAATGATTTGCCACAATCAGCGTCAACGCCAGAGCTGCAACTGAAATTAGCGGAAGGCGAGAATTTCACACTCATCGCAGCAATGCAGGCGAATGCCAGTTTCCCGGGTTCCAATGAAATCATCACGATTGATGGTCTGCGGGTTGAATATCCGGATGGTTTCGGTCTGGCACGCTCTTCGAATACGACACCGGTGATCGTGATGCGTTTTGAAGCGGAAACACCAGCCGCGCTGGCGCGCATACAGGCGGCGATGAAGCAGGCGGTGCTCGCAGTCAAACCTGACGCCGCGCTGCCGTTTTAAAGCACTTGCGCTTCACTGCTCTGAGCATGAGCAGTGAAGGGAAAAAAGACCGCCAACATGCCTCAAATATACTCCCCTCAGTATTTTCTACAGCCCAATGTTGATAAGGACATCAAGGTAGAAATGCTAAAAATGGGGGGGAGTATATGAAAAAGGCGCCAAATTCCAAGACCTGGCAACGCTGTTCTTTGTTTAATCTGCCCCTGTTTTTGTGACTGACAATTCCGTGAAAATTCTGCTGGTCCGTGTTTCTTCCCTTGGCGATGTGCTGCATAACATGCCGGTTGTTGATGATCTGCTGCGCCATTTTCCCGGTGCGCAAATCGACTGGGTAGTGGAAGAAGCCTATGTGAATCTGGTGCGTCTGCATCCCGGTGTGCGGCATATCATTCCTTTCGCCTTACGGCGCTGGCGCAAGAGTCTGCGCTCGGCCGCGACCCGCGCAGAAATCGCTGGGTTTTACCGACAGTTGCGACAGGATGCCTACGATCTGATTCTCGACACACAAGGATTGCTGAAAACCGGCCTCATCATGGGCATGGCACGCAAAACGCCAAACGGGAAAAAAGCCGGTCTGGCGAATGGCACTGAGGGCTCAGGCTACGAAGGTATTTCGCGCCTATTTCATGATCTCAGCGTACCGGTTGACAAGCGCACGCATGCCGTTTTGCGCGGTCGCCTGGTGGCGGCCGCTGCGGCTGGCTATGTTGTCGACACGCCAGCCAGTTTCGGTTTGCGTGTGCCAACCGGCGACACCAGCTGGAAACCGGCGACACCTTACGTGGTCTTTTTCCACGGCACTGCCGGTGCGGCAAAAAAATGGGCGCGGAACAACTGGATAGCAATTGCCACCTTTTTGCGACAATACGAGTTACCGATCCTGCTGCCGTGGGGTAGCCCGGCCGAAAAAGCCGAAGCCGAAGCGATGGCGGCAGCAATGCCGAATGCGACGGTGTTACCGGCGCTCTCCATGCAAGACGCCACCATCCTGGCGCAATCCGCCGCACTCGCGATCGGTGTCGATACCGGCCTGACGCATATCGCAGCCGCTTACGAGACGCCGACCATAGAAATTTACTGCGCTTCACCAAAATGGAAAACCGAAGGAAACTGGTCACCGAAGATCATCAACCTCGGTGATAATGGCGTACCGCCCGCCGTCGCTGAAGTCGAACAGGCAATACAGCAGTTACTATAACAACGCAGCCGCTGTCAGCACCTCCGGCAATTTCAACTGAAAAGAATATCACCGCATGCAAGCCGCTCCCTCATCGCCTACTCCCAAAGTCAGCGTCGTCATCGTCAACTGGAATGGCGGTGCTTTGCTGCAACGCTGCGTCACCGATCTGTGCGCGCAAAGCTATCAGCCGCATGAAATCATCGTGGTCGATAATGCCAGCAGCGATGGCTCCGGTCATGCAATCGAACAGGCGTTTCCGCAGGTCAAAGTGATACATGCAGGCAGCAATCTCGGGTTTGCGGCGGGTAACAATCTCGCCGTCAAACTGGCAGCGCCCGACAGCGAATGGATCGCTTTGCTGAATCCGGATGCGTTTCCTGAACCGGACTGGCTCAAAGCCCTGGTGGATGCAGCCGTTGCGCAGCCGGAATTTGCGATCTTCGGCAGCCGCCTGATGGATGCCAACACAGGCACCCTGCTCGACGGCGTCGGTGACGCGTATCACGTCAGCGGGCTGGTCTGGCGTGAGGCGCACGGGCAGCCATTGCAGCCATCATTTTTAGAACGCCGGGAAATTTTCTCAACCTGCGCGGCAGCCGGATTGTACCGACGCGATGTGTTCGATGCGATTGGTGGTTTCGATGAAGATTATTTTTGCTATGTCGAGGATATCGATCTCGGCTTTCGCTACCAGTTGCTCGGTCATCGCTGTTTGTATGTGCCGGAGTCGGTTGCCAATCATGTCGGCTCGGCGTTGACAGGTAAACGCAGCGATTTCTCTGTGTATTACGGCCACCGCAATCTGGTCTGGACTTTCGTGAAAAACATGCCCGGCATCCTGTTCTGGCTTTGCCTGCCTTTGCATCTGGTACTGAATCTGCTGACGATCATCTATTTCGTTGGTGCTGGTCAGGGCAAGGTCATTCTTCGCGCCAAGCGTGACGCCTTGTACGGCTTGCCGGATACCTGGCGCAAACGCCGCGCAATACAGTCGCAGCGGGTCGCCAGTATCAGCCATATCTGGCGCTTGCTGAACAAGAAACTCAGCCGCCGTGCGACTTAGGGTATAGTCCTGCTTCTTCAGATTTCTGCATTATTTTCTTTTTTACCACATGACTATCCGCAAGAGCCTCGACGGCAACGCCATCGGCCTGATGTTACTGCTCTGCCTGTGCTGGGGTTTACAACAAGTGGCGGTCAAAATGGCTGCGCATGCCATCAGTTCCACACTACAACTCGGCTTGCGCTCAGGCATTGCCGCCGTGTTAGTACTCGCTTTAATTTCGCTCAGAAAAATTCCATTCGCGCTGACGGGGCCGCATCTGCGCCCGGGTTTGCTGGCGGGTCTGCTGTTCGCAGGCGAATTTCTGGCGGTCTCGTATGGACTCAATTTCACCACGGCTTCACATATGTCGGTGTTCTTATACACCGCGCCCATCTTCACGGTGCTCGCCCTGCACTGGCTGATTCCGGCAGAACGTCTGCAGGCGCGGCAATGGCTGGGCATATTGATGGCCTTTGGTGGCGTCGCCATTGCGTTTTCCGGCGCGTTTGGCAATAACCCGCGCGCCATGCATGACATGCTGATCGGTGACAGTTTCGGTATTCTGGCGGCATTGTTGTGGGCATCAACGACGGTAGTGATACGTAAATCGAGCTTATCTGAAGCTGAGCCGACGACCACGCTGTTTTATCAGCTCGCCGGGGCAGCGATTGCCTTAACCGCCATTGCCTATGCGCAGGGCGATGATGTGTTTTCAGCGTGGGACCAAGCCGCCTGGATCAGCATGTTGTTTCAAAGTGTGGTGGTGGCTTTTGCCAGTTATCTGGCATGGTTCTGGCTGATGCGTCGCTATCTGGCATCGCGCCTGTCTGCGTTTTCGTTTCTGACACCGCTGTTCGGTGTCGCGGCGGGCGTCGTGCTGATGAATGATGTCGTCAGCCCGCGCTTTGCGATTGGCGCCGTGATGGTACTCAGTGGTATCGTGCTGGTGAATTTCAGAAAAAACTAATCCATGCGCCTTCTTTATTCTTTCATCTGGGGTTTATCGCTGCCCTTTGCTGTCTTCCGTCTCTGGTGGCGTGGTCGTCGCGAGCCGGGTTACCGCCAGCACATCGCCGAACGCCTGGGATTTTTTCCTGCTTACGCCGCCCAACAACAACCGACGATCTGGGTACATGCCGTGTCGGCAGGTGAAACACGCGCTGCAGAACCTTTGATACGGGCATTGCTGGAAGCCTATCCGCAGCATCATCTGTTACTGACGCACATGACCGCGACTGGGCGTGAAACCGGTGGCAAGCTGTTTGCCGATGTATCGTCGCGGCTGACGCAGGCATTTTTGCCGTATGACATTAACTGGATGATGCGCCGTTTTCTGCGGCATTATTCTCCGCGCCTGTGCATCCTGATAGAAACAGAAGTGTGGCCGAATCTGATCGCGCAATGCAAAGAATTGCAGGTGCCGGTCACGCTGGTGAATGCACGCTTATCCGCAAAATCGCTGAACAAAGCACGCCGTTTGTCCGCCCTGATGTTGCCAGCGGCACACGCGATCAGCGCGGTTGCAGCGCAGTCGAATCCGGATGCGGAACGCCTAGCTGAACTGGGCATCAGCGAACCCCAAGTCACAGGGAATATGAAATTTGATGTCTCGCCGCCGGCACTGATGGCAGAACGCGGCATCGCTTTACGCCGCAGTTTTGGCGAGCGTCAGGTCATCCTGTGCGCCAGTACCCGCGACGGTGAAGAAGAACTGATCCTCGCTGCCTTTCAGGAACAATTTCCCTTGCTGCATGAGAAACCCTTGCTGATCATCACACCGCGCCATCCGCAACGTTTCGATCAGGTGGCTGCGATGCTGGAAGCGCGCGGCATCTCGTATGTTCGCCGCTCCGCGCTCGATCACGCGACAATTGCACCGATTTCTGGAGATGTACAGGTATTGCTGGGCGACACTATGGGCGAAATGTATATGTACTATGCCGCTGCTGATGTCGCCTTCGTCGGCGGAAGTCTGGTGCCGCTGGGCGGACATAATCTGATCGAAGCCTGCGCCATGGGCAAAGCCGTATTGACAGGTCTGCATACCTTTAATTTTTCTGAAATCACCGATCAGGCTATTGCAGCCGGTGCTGCTTTGCGGGTGGATGGCGCGCGGAGTATGCTACGCGAAGCGCTTGCCTTACTTGGCGACGATAAAAAACGCCAAACTATGGGACAACATGCACATGCGTTTTTTTTACAGCATCAGGGCGCAACCGCCCGCACCATGGCGATTCTTGCTCCCTTCCTGATCTGAACCTGAGAATTTCATGGTCTTTCCGGCATAGCAACTACTTACCCGCAAAAATTGCGAAGCAAGTAAGAAGCGATGCCAAAAATGATGAACCGGCGGGGATTTTGTCTGCCTTGATACCCGTCAAGGCAAATCAGGCCCCGCCCCATATACTGAAGCGCTGCCCATCGTTAGGGTGCTGGCTTTAGTCAATTATTTGTAATCTTCACTGAGAAATTAAGCTGATAATGAATGCGAACGTACAACTCCCGGGAATCACTGACATGGCGCCACAGGAAATCTCTCTCGATGTTTTATTAGAAAAATACGCGAAGGGCGAAGAAGCCACTATTCATGATGTGCAGGCACGCGTCGCCAAGGCACTCGCCAGCGTAGAACAAGCAGACGTGCAGGCCTATTACGAAGAAAAATTCCTATGGGCACAAAAAAACGGTTTTGTTCCTGCGGGCCGTATTAATTCCGCAGCCGGTATGGATTTACATGCGACGCTGATTAACTGTTTCGTGCAACCGGTCGGTGATTCGGTGTCCAGTCCGACCGATGGCAAGCCCGGTATTTACGCAGCACTGGCAGACGCGGCTGAAACCATGCGGCGCGGCGGCGGTGTCGGCTACGATTTTTCCAGTATCCGCCCTAAAGATGCGCTGGTGCGCGGTACACGTTCGCGCGCCTCTGGCCCGGTATCTTTCATGCAGGTATTTAATGCCTCATGCTCGACGGTTGAATCTGCCGGTGCGCGGCGTGGTGCGCAAATGGGCGTACTGCGCGGCGATCATCCCGATATTCTGGAATTTATCCGCTCCAAAGACGAAGGCGGCCTGACCAACTTTAATATCTCCATCGGTGTCACCGATGAGTTCATGCAAGCCGTGGCGGACGACACGGATTTCTGTCTCGTGCACAAAGCAGAACCAAGCGAAGACCGCAAAGCGGCAGGCGCGTATCAGCGTGAGGATGGACTGTGGGTCTATGAAACACTGCGCGCCCGCGACCTGTGGGAAGTCGTCATGAAATCGACTTACGACCATGCTGAGCCAGGCATTCTGTTCCTGTCTCGCATGAATACAGAAAACAATCTGTATTACTGTGAAAAAATCGAAGCGACCAATCCTTGCGCCGAACAGCCTTTGCCGGATTACGGCTGCTGCTGCCTCGGTTCTATCAATCTGACACGCTTCGTCAAAAATCCATTTTCGCTCGGCACCAGCTTTGATTTTGATGCATTTAAATCCGTCATCACAGTGGCGACCCGTATGCTCGACAATGTGCTCGATGCCACCGCGTGGCCACTGGATCTGCAAAAAGCCGAAGCGATGTCGAAACGCCGCGTCGGCCTTGGCTTTCTCGGCATAGGCAGCACACTGGTGATGCTGGGCATACGCTACGATTCTGATGAAGGCCGCGAATTCGCCCGTCAGGTATCTGAAGTTCTGCGCGATACGGCGTATCTCGCCTCCGCCGAACTGGCAAAAGAAAAAGGCGCTTTCCCCTTGTTCGACAGCCAGAAATATCTGGCAGGCCAATTTGCACAACGTTTGCCGAAAGCAGTTCGTAAAGCCATAGAAAAAAATGGTCTGCGCAATTCTCACCTGCTGTCGATTGCACCAACCGGGACCATCACACTGGCTTTTGCAGACAATGCGTCGAACGGTATCGAACCCGCATTTTCATGGGTTTATAACCGTAAAAAGCGCATGGCCGCTGGCGACGCACGTATCTATGAAGTCGCGGATCACGCCTGGCGTTTATACCGCGCGATGGGGCACGATGTGTCCGACGACAGCAAATTGCCGCATCAGTTCGTCACTGCGCTGAATATGTCGGCCAGCGACCACATGAAAATGCTGCAGGTCGTACAGCCTTATATCGATTCGGCAATTTCAAAAACAGTTAACGTCCCGGCCGATTATCCTTACGAAGACTTCCAGAATCTGTACATGGACGCATGGCGTGCCGGACTCAAAGGTCTGGCAACCTACCGGCCAAACAGCATACTCGGCAGCGTTTTATCAGTCGCCAGCACCACACCGGAAACGGAAACTGCTACCGCGCTGACGCGTCAGCAGCAGGACGAAGATTTGCTGCGTAAGCAATTTGAAGGTCGTCCGTTCGGCGATCTGGAATCGATCACGTCGAAAGTGCAGTACACCACCTACGAAGGCAAAAAAACCGTTTACCTGACCGTCAGCTTTATACACGTGCAAGGTATGGTTGGTGGCGAACAGATCACGATAGAACGTCCGTTTGAATTCTTCATGCCTGCCGGTCAGAAAAACGACGGTCAGCAATGGATTTCCGCCAGCATGCGTCTGCTGTCAATGGCGGCGCGCTCGGGTAGTTCCATCGCTAAAGCATTGGCTGATATGCGTGAAGTGGTGTGGGATAAGGGAACCGTACGCTGCGGCATGCTGACTAAAGACGACGGCTCGCAAGCGCCGCTGTTCCACGAATCCGAAGTGGCTGCCATCGGCTACTCATTGCAACGCATGCTGATGAAGCGCGGCTTTCTGGACGCCTCCGGCAATCAGATTCCAGTGCATGTGCTGGCGGAAAAATTCAAATCCCGCCTGCACCAGTACAGCGCCAATGATCTGACTTATACCGCAGAATCCGCACCGGTATCGTATATCCCCAGCGGTAAAAAATGCCCGGATTGCGGCGCGTATGCCTTGCAAAAAGTAGATGGGTGCAGCCGTTGTGTGTCGTGCGGCTACGTCGGCGCTTGCGGCTGACCATCAACGCCTTAGCTTAAATTTAGCCCACCGTTTGGTGGGCTTTTTATTTGCATCCTGATGTTCAGCATCGTCATATCTTGCCGCTTAGAAAATATTACTGACCTGAATCAAGATTATCCGGACCCGTTCTTTGATGGCGTTATATATAAGTGTATATTACGACTTCTGTTCAACTCACCGGAGCTGTCACGTGCAAACGAAAACCTTGAAACGCCTGCTGTTGGCGACGTTGCTGGCCGGCGCATCAAATCTCACCTGCGCGGCAGAAATTACTGTTTCGGCCGCCGCCAGTCTGACCAATGCGTTCAAAGAAATTGCTCAGAATTATCAGGCGCAATATCCGGAAGCTAAAGTCTCCCTGAACTTTGCAGCGTCAGGTGCCTTGTTGCAGCAAATCGCCAAAGGCGCACCGGTCGATGTGTTCGCCTCGGCAGATCAGGAAACCATGGATGCCGCAGAAAAACAGGGCTTAGTAATGGCGAATGAGCGTCATGATTTCGTGCGCAATGCCCTCGTTCTGATTGAACCGGCCGACAGTAAAATCGCCATCAAACGACTCGACGATCTGAATCAGGCCAATATTAAACGCATCGCGATTGGCAATCCGGCCAGCGTACCTGTGGGGCGCTATACCATGCAGGCACTGGAAGCGGCGAAACTGTGGCCAGCACTCGAAAGTAAAACTATCAGCACGCAAAACGTGCGGCAATCACTCGATTATGTTGCCCGCAGCGAGGTCGATGCGGGCTTCGTTTATGCCACCGATGCCGCGATCATGAAAGACAAAGTCAAAGTCGTGCTGGAAATACCGACTGCCACGGTGATCAGTTATCCGGTTGCCCGCATCAAAAATAGTGCTAATGCTGAAGAAGCGAAGCGCTTCATCAACTATCTGCTGTCCGCACCGGGGCAGACGGTGTTGACAAAATACGGATTTAAGAAAGGCTGATCGTCTGGTATGGATGTCGCATGGAACGCGCTGCTGTTGTCGCTGAAAGTTGCCGGTTGGGCGACCGCGCTGAATCTGATTACGGGTATCGCCGTTGGCTATCTGCTGGCGCGCGTTCGCTTTCCCGGGCGCGATCTGCTCGACACCTTGCTGACCTTACCGATGGTGATGCCGCCAACAGTGCTCGGATATTACCTGCTGGTCTTGCTGGGACGCCGCAGCTGGCTTGGCGCATGGCTGCAGGATCATCTTGGTATCAGCCTGATCTTTACCTGGCAAGGCGCCGTCATTGCCGCTGCTGTCGTCGCTTTTCCTTTAGTCTTTAAACCGGCACGCGCTGCATTTGAGGCAATTGATGGCCAGCTCGAACAAGCAGCGCGCGTGCTGGGTATTTCAGAAATTGGCATTTTCTTTCGCGTGACCTTACCACTCGCATGGCGCGGGATTCTGGCCGGGGTCTTGCTGGCATTCGCACGGGCATTAGGTGAATTCGGTGCGACCTTGATGATCGCCGGCAGCATCCCAGGTAAAACACAGACCCTGTCCATCGCCGTGTACGAAGCCGTGCAGGCAGGGCAGGATGATGTTGCCAACACGCTGGTGTTACTGACCTCCGTCGTCTGCATCAGCGTATTACTGCTGGCAGGAAAACTGGCGCCGGGGCGCATCGCCCATCGCTCTTCATAACGGAATGGTCTATGCAGTTTGATCTCCACATTCAGAAAACACTGATCTCAGGCACACGCCGGTTTGAACTCGATATTCAGTTCGCCAGCGATCAGCAGCGCGTCGTCATCCTCGGAGATTCCGGTGCGGGTAAGAGCCTGACACTGAAAGCGATTGCCGGATTACTGACGCCGGATCGCGGACATATCCGTCTCGGCGAAACGACCTTGTTCGACCATCAGCAGCGCATACATCTGGCGCCGCAAAAGCGGAATATTGCCTATCTGTTTCAGGAATACGCTTTATTCCCACACCTGAACGTGCGCCAGAATATCGGTTTCGGACTGACGCAGGGCTGGCGTAATCCGGACCGGCAACGCAGCAATGAAAAGGTCAATCATTGGTTAGCTGCGCTGGATTTACAAACAGTCGCCGATCAGCTTCCGCATGAACTTTCGGGCGGCCAAAAACAGCGTACGGCACTGGCACGGGCATTGGTCGCAGAACCCCGAGCTTTGTTACTGGATGAGCCATTCGCCGCGCTGGATCCGTCTTTGCGTATTCTGATGCGCAAAGAACTCGATACTTTGCAACGGTCATTGCAAGTACCGATGATATTGATCACGCACGACCCGGAAGACGCCCATGTCTTTGGCGATCACGTTGTGCATTTACGTGATGGGAAAATTCGCCAGCTCGATGCACCGGTAACGCTCAGCCAATGCGCATGAGGAATTGCTTTATCAGAACTGACGAAGAAAAAGGCAATGTAACTTCAGCATTGCTACTGATACTGCCTATGCCACCCGCTTCCGGCAAATATTTTTAAGACAGGTGTTTGTATGACGAGCAAAGGGAAAACGATCGCCTTACACGGCTCAGTCTGGATGACGGTGGACGGCGAGAATTTCGGCGGCAAAGGCAGGATTGCCCTGCTGGCGCAAATCGCCGGTTGCGGCTCGATCACACAAGCAGCCAAAGCCATGAAGATGAGCTACAAAGCTGCCTGGGATGCGATCGACAGCATGAATAATCTGGCAGGCGAACCGCTGGTTGAACGACTGACCGGCGGCAAAGGCGGTGGCGGAACCAGGCTCACGCAACGCGGTCAGCAACTGGTCGATAACTTTCACATTATTGAACAGGAACATCGCGATTTTATCCGGCAACTCAGTCAGCAAGCGGATGGCATCGCCGACGATTTTTTACTCATCAAAAAAATGAATATGAAAACCAGCGCCCGCAATCATTATCTGGGCAAAGTCACGCACATCAAACTGGGCGCGGTGAACGACGAAATAGAACTGACGATTGCCGGCGGACAAAAAATTGTCGCTGTCATTACCCATGAAAGTACGGAAGAGCTGGGTTTACAGCCGGGTGCGGAAGCATTTGCGCTGATCAAATCTTCATCCATCATCGTCATGACAGAACATCAGAATACTCGCTTATCGGCGCGCAATCAGTTAAGCGGTATCGTCTCACGCATACAACCCGGCGCGGTGAATACCGAAATTATTATTACGATGGACGGCGGCAGTACACTGGCTGCCATCATCACCAATGACAGCTGCACCGCACTGGGCTTGCAGATCGGTACAGCTGCCACTGGCATATTCAAAGCCTCCAGCGTGATACTGGGTGTACCAACCTGAGTTCCGCTTGCCAGTAAGGTAGTATCCGACAGCCATCCAGCAGCGGTATATACTGTGTCTCACTAAAAATGAAATTGATTTTTGAATGCGCCACAGATTTGCCAAGACCAAGTATCACTTGGATCTGCTTCGGTTCTTATTAATGCCTTCAACTGAAATGACAACGGAGCCTCACCACAGATTTTCTGACAGATACGATGACACCGTAAACCCTATGCCAGAAATGTGGATTGTTAACCGCCTGTGCACCGCCAGAGGACGAACCGGGAATATGACCGAATGTCAGCAAAACAGTTTTTTGGCATGGCTGCTCATGCTGACGATGCTGCTGACGGCACAGCATGCGTCTGCGGCGGGGAATACGTTGGCCGGAAAAACAGTCTTTGCCTCGCGCTGCGCCTCCTGCCACCAGATCGGCGCATCCGCACACGGCGGCTTTGCGCCGCAACTGAACGGCGTGATCGGCAGAGCAGCGGGATCAACAACGGACTTTAAATATTCGCCCGCAATGAAAAATGCAAAGCTGGTGTGGACAGAAAAAAATCTGCGCGCCTTTCTGCAAGCGCCGGATAGCGTCGTGCCGGGCACAAAAATGCGCTTTTATGGCATGAGCGATGAGCAGAAAATCGCTGATATTCTGGCGTATTTACGCAGTTTTCCATAAGAAGTCTGCTGTCAGTAAAAATGCTGCTGGCGAGGGATTATTGCTGCGAACCGCCTAGGCGGCATCAGCAAAGCTGGCCGGTAAAATCAGGCTGTAGAAGCACGTGATTTTTCGTGGAAATCATCAAAAAAGGGGAGTATCCGCTGAAATACGTGGAATGTCCTTATAAACAAAGGTGGTCGGAATATACCCCCTGGAGTATATTCCGACCGCCTGAAGCCATTCCGGAATGCCCGGGCACAATACCTGCGCTAAAACCGCCACAGACATCGTTCGCCAGCCACCGGACAATTAATCGTTGTGCTGCCCCCTGCCGTGCCCATTGTCGCGACCACGACCATTGCCGGGTCCATGGTCATTATCTCTGCCGCGACCGTGTTCGCGATTATCTCTGTCATCACGACCATCGTAACCACGGTTTGGTCCGTTGTTATAGTCACGATGCGGCTCACGATATTGACCGTCACGGTAGCGCGGCACCACCTGGGTGTTGTACCAGGTCTCGGTCACAAAATACACCGGACGGCCACAGGCGTCATAACGGGAACAATGTTTGTCCCAGTGCTTACGATGGCCCGGAGGTACGATCAGATACAGCGGCGGCTGCGGTGCCGGACTGCGATACACGATACGGGGTTCGCGATAAATTAATTGCGGCTGCGGGAAGTTACCGATATCCAGTTGCCCATAAAAACCGGGTTGACCGAATTGCACCGATAAATTGACGTTTTGTGCTGATGCAGCCCCGGCACTCAGCAATGAGGAGGTAAGCGCCGCGAGTAAAATCAATTTTTTCATATAAGCCCTTTCATTTGTCTCTGCTGCTGACAATAATGTGCATGGCAACGAGTTGAGCGTCGCAATCCTGTTCTGATCTGACTGGCCGCAGGTATCTGTATCCGCTATAACGTTCCGTCAGGAAAAAAGGTTTACAGCATTTTGTTGATGTGCGACATGGCAGCCGATCAGGATACGCAATACCTTACACCCTTTCCCCATGAATCCGACTCTCCTCCTATGAAGATCATTGTTCTGTTTCCTACTCAAACCGAAGCCAGCCTGTTTCAGCGTGATGACGTGATCAGTATTGTTTCCGGCGTCGGCCTGACGGCAACCACGTATGCGACCGTCAAAGCGATACATGAGCACCGCCCTGACATGCTGATTCTGTCCGGCATTGCCGGCGTATTCCCTCATTCACGTTTCAAGATCGGTGATGTTGTGCTGGTAGAGAGTGAAGTCGAGGCCGATCTTGGCTTTTTCACACCCACAGGCTTTGTACACATGGCACATCTGCCCATAGAGATGGAATTTGAACGCCGTCACACCTTGCACTGCGAACACATCCCCGCCGGACAACCCTTTCCTCTGGCGCACGGCATTTCCGTGAATGCAGCCATGGCACCGTTTATCGATAACAGCCAATGTGATATCGAAAACATGGAAGGTGCTGCTTTTTTCCATATCTGCCAACTGGAAAAGCAAAAATTTCTGGAACTCCGGTCAGTATCGAATTACGTTAAAATCGGCGATGATCAATGGGATATGCTCGGTTCAGTACAAGCGATGACCGCGGGCTTGCATCAATTGATCAATCATTTGCAGCAACACCGATAAGGCACTTTCCTGACCGCAGACATGATGCCGGGAAGTGCAGATTTCCGGCACACTTACCCTGAAAGGAATCATCCGATGAGGTCTTTACCTGTCATGGAATTTGCTCACAGGATTATGTGGTCAGCACTCTCTGCCTGGGTCGCATGGAGCGCCATCATTGCGATTGCAGCCCCATATCGTCCCGAGGGCTTGCTGCTGATGCTGTTCATGTTCTCACTGGTGCTGGTCTACCTGACTTGCATATGGGCTGTCATCCCGCTGATTTCCCGTCAGTTATGGTTGCTCTGGAAAATCATCGCGCTGGCCTTTGTCGCGCTGCTGCCATTCACGCTGATCGTGGTGTTCGGACACTTTATCGGTCTTAACGTCAGAAACTGGTTCAGCTGAATGATCTCTGCAGCAGCCGAGGCATCTGACCCGGTCTTGTGTTCAGGAGCCTGCTGCACGTGATGGTGCAATCCTGCCATCAATCAGCTCTATCGTACGATCACAACGTTCTGCCAGCTCCATATTGTGTGTCACCATCAGAAACGTGGTGTGCTGTGTGGCATTCACTTTCCGCATCAGCTCAAAAATCGCATCGGTGGATTTGGTGTCAAGATTACCGGTCGGTTCATCAGCCAGAATCAGTGGCGGATTCAGCGCCAGCGCACGCGCAATCGCTACCCTTTGCTGCTGACCGCCTGACATATTTCCGACCAGACTATCCTGCCATTGAGACAGCCCGACCTCAGCCAGCAAATGCTGCGCCCGCTCACGCATACGATCATCCGGGCGACCATTTTGCATCAGCATAGGCATCATCACGTTTTCGGTCGCGCTGAACGCAGTGAGCAGATAATGCGACTGAAACACAAAGCCGATAGCCTGCCCGCGTAACTGGGTCAGGCGCGCCTCATCAAGATTGCCGGTATCCTGCCCGGTCATGATCAGTTGCCCGCCACTGGGACGATCCAGTAATCCTATGATATTGAGCAAAGTGCTTTTACCCGAGCCGGAAGGTCCGATCAATGCGGCAAACTCACCTTGTTGCAGATGCAGATCAATATCAAACAACACCTGGGTTTCTGCCGGTGTGCCCACGGCATATGATTTACAGACTTGTTTCAGAAGCAGGACATTATCAGCCACGGATAGCCACCACAGGATCAAGGCGCGCAGCCCGTATCGCCGGCGTTGCTGCAGCGAGCAGACCAGCCAGCATCGCCAACATTGCACTCCACACAAAAAACTGCCAGTCAACAGTAATCACAAACATCGGCGTGCCGTCCGGATTTTTGGCCACGATTTTCCACATCGCCAGCAAACCAACGGCCAGCAGTGAACCGATTAACGAACCGGCCAGACCAACCAGTGCACCCTGGATCAGGAATATGCGCCGCACCTGTCCCCGGCTGCCACCCATCGCACGCAAGATGCCTATATCTTTTTGCCGCTGTACGACTGAGACGACCAGTACGCTGGCGATGCCCGCAGCCACTGACAAAGCGACGAAAAAACGAATCAGTAAACTGGAATAAGTCTGCGCCCGCATTGCCAGAAAAAACTGACTGTTGGTCGTAATCCAGCTCAGCGCGTTCAGCCCCGTACTGTTGGCAATAGATTGCGCAATGTCCTCCGCGCTGTAGGGATCATGCACCGTTAATTCTATGCTCGACACGCCACCGACCATGTTCAATAAATTCTGTGCTGTCGATAACAGCACATACACATTACGCTGATTGGCTGCGCGGCTGCCCAGATCAAAAATGCCAACGATATTTAAGATCAGACTGGTGCCTGCTGCTGAATTGAGGCGTAATTTATCACCGAGCCCGACGCCCATGTCTTCAGCGAGTTGCGTGCCTATCATGACGTCGGTATTCGTCAGACGAAAAACGCCAGCGGTTATTTTTTCTGAGAGCGGCACGATCTTATTGTATTGCTCGGGCAAAATGCCGATCACTGACACTGATTGCGTGGCACTGCCTCGCACCACCAGTGCCGGTCCGGTCGTAGTTGGTGAGACGGTCACAACGTCACTGCGCGCCTGCACCTGATCGCGGATTTTCTGCCATTGATCGATGGTATTCACACGCTGCGATGGTTTTTGTATCGTCGTCACTATCTGCTGTCCCGGTGTAGCCAGCAATACCGGCGTCGCCTGCTGCTTCTGTCTTTCCAGCGTGATATGCGGCTGCGAGCTCAGCACGCGACGAAATAAATTCGCCTGCAAGCCAGCCAGTAAGGCCGACATAAACACAATCACGCCGACGCCAATGGCCACTCCGAGGATAATGAACAGCGATTGCATACGCCCCTCGCGCAAAAAGCGGGTGGCGACGATCCATTCAAAAGGCAACCAGGTATTCATAGCTGCGTATTTTTCATGATGACGGGGCGAACCCTCTGACCGGCCTCTATCGCCATATTTGTCGCGGGTAATACCAAGTCATGCTGATTCAGGCCGGAAGTAATTTCCACACTTTTATCACCGCGTATACCTATCGTCACCGGACGCCTGACAGCGCGGCCATCGACGACAGCCATTACCCAGGGATGCAGCGTGCTGGCGTCGCGGATCGCTTCCACGCTCAGCGATAAAGCATCGCGGCTTCTGGCAACTTCTATCTCTACCGACACCGTCATATCCTGCGTCAGAAACGCTGGAGCATTCAAGACATTCAATTTCACGCTCACTGTACCTCGCTGAGCATCAACTCCTGGATTGATATAAGCCACCTGCACCGGGAATTTCTGTCCCGGATAAGCGTCCGTCACAGCAAAGGCAGACTGCCCCATGCGGATGTAACGCAGATTCTTTTCGTCTATCTGCACCACCAGCTGGCTGCTTCCTGCGGGTGATAACACCATCAGGATTTTGCCCGGTTGCACGATATCACCACGTTCTACATCTCTGGCAATCAGGACGCCATCCACCACCGCGGTGATTCTGGTGTGTTCCAGTTTCGCCTGTGCTGCCGCCAGATTCGCTTTCGCCTGCTGTAATCCAGCGACGGCGAGCTGATAATCACTGCCCTCAGGTTTGCTCGATTGCAGCTGAAGCTGCGCACTTTTTAACTGACTTTGCGCAACATCCAGTGCGCGCTGCGCCTCATCAAGCTGCGCCTTGCCGACGAAGCCTTGTGCCACCAGCTCACGCGTGCGCTGGTATTGCTTGCCGACGTTCGCCAGATTCGCCTGCGCCTGTATCACGGCCTGCTCTGCCGTTGGCTGTGACAGTTGCTGCAATTGCCGCAGTCTGGCTTCCGCTTGCCGCACCGAAGCCTGCGCCAGTTCCAAGGCTGCTTTTTCGTCAGCAGCAGCCAGCTCTATCAATACATCTCCCGCTTTGACTGTCTGCCCCTCTTTGACCGGAACGCTGGCAACACGCCCGGTAATCTGCGCACCGATATCCACCCGGGCCGGAGTTGCGACGCGACCACTGGCGACCACGGTTTGTACCAACTCACCGCGTTGTAATGAAAAAACCGTCAGACGAGGGCCAAACAGGGAAGAGGAAAATATCAGTCCGGTCAGTAACAACAATCCTGCCAGAACAAAAACCGGTATCAGCCAACGCTTATTCAGAAACCCGGGCAAGGCCATAAATGACTTTCATGAGTGAGAGTATGTGCCAGACTGGACAACAGCGTCGTTGTACCAGTAATCATTGATTATGATACGCCAGTGTTCGTCCTGCGCTGAAGTACAAATTGATATGCAACAAACTGACCTGATCAAAATCAAAAAAGCCCGCAATCAGCGGGCCGTTTTATTCCCGGGTAGTGGTCCCGGTATCGTCTTGCGTTGTTTTTTCAGTGCTGTAACAAGGCGTTGACTTCAGATAAATCTTCTTCTTTCAATGTACCCGCTGCTGACTTCAGACGCAGACCATTCATGATCGTGTCGTAACGTGCTTTCGCCAGATTCTGACGTGTGGTGTACAGCTGTTGCTGCGCATTCAGCACATCGATGTTGATACGGACACCCACCTGATAACCGAGCTTATTTGAATCCAATGCAGACTGACTGGAAATTTCTGCCGCTTCATACGCTTTAACCTGTGCCAGACCGCTGGTCACACCAGTGTAAGCCTGACGCGCGCCTTGCGCTGCGCTGCGACGATTGGTTTCCAGATCGTTGCGGGCTTTTTCCTGCAATGCAACTGCCTCTTTCACTTTACTGTCAACTGCAAACCCGGCAAACAATGGAATGCTCCATTGCACGCCTATGGTTGTCGGTTTCACGACACCGGTGCCGGTAGAAGACGCGCCGCCTGTCGCAGTGCGACCAGTGCTTGCTACCAGATCCAGCGTCGGATAATGTCCGGCACGGTTTCTCTCGATTTCACGTTTGGCGACTTCGACGGCAACTTCGGATGCCACCACATTGAAGTTTTGTTTTTCAGCGGAACTGACCCACTCATTGACGGCCGCTGGCTGTGGCGAATTCAGTTTCACGCCCGCTTTCAGTGTCGCGAGCTCGCCTGTTTCCTTGCCGATGATTTGCTGTAAGGCCGAACGCTTCACCTGCAAATCACTTTGCGCGGCAAACTCTTGCGCCGTTGCCAGATCGTAACGAGCCTGTGCTTCGTGCGTATCGGTAATAGTTGAAGTACCGACTTCGAAGTTGCGTTTTGCTGATGCCAGTTGTTCTGAAATCGCTACTTTTTGCGCCTGTAATGTCGCCAGCGTATCTTGTGCTGCCAGCACATCGAAATAAGCCTGACCGACACGTACGATCAGATCTTGTTTTGCCTGCGCAAACTGCGCTTCACTGATCATCACAGACAATTTACCTTGCTCGTATTGCTGCCAGTTCGCCCAGCGAAACAAAGGCTGTGACAGCGCCAGTGACCAGGTGTTTGTCAGTGTCGTGAAATTACGGTCTGCATTGGCAATATCGGGCTGTGATTCGACACGTGAACGCGTATCGCTGCCGCTCAGACCTATCGTTGGCAACAAACCTGCGCGCCCCTGAACTGACTTTTCCTGACCAGCAGTTAACGATGAACGAGCACTCGCATATTGTGGATCGTTCGCCAATGCATCCTGATAAATTTGCAGCAAATCAGTCGCATTTGCACTCAGCGACAGAAATGCACTTGCTAGCAGTGCGGCAACAACTGGATTACGCATGAAACACTCCGAATAAAAGTTAGTTAATAGGTCGGCATGGCCGGATCGACTTGCTGTGCCCACGCATGCACACCACCAGTCAGGTTAATCACTTTGCTGAATCCCCGGTGTTCGAGAAAGTGAGCGACTTGCATACTGCGACCACCGTGATGACAAATACAGACTATCGTCGCATCTTCATCCAGTTCATTGAACCGTTGCGGAACAGTCTGCATGGGCATCAACTGTGTGCCCTCGATATGACAAATTTCATACTCTCCGGGTTCCCGTACATCGAGCAAAACCGGAGGTTTTTTATTGCTGTCTGTCAGCCATTGAGCTAATTCTTGAGCGGTGATGTGTTGCATACGTTTTCTATTTCACTACCGGTATCAGAATTTGAATTGCGAAGAAGGTACAGCGCCGGGAGCGGCATTCACGACGGTATCAAACACGCTTCGTGTATTGAACACAGCATCCGCAGAACGGGTGATCAGCTCTGCGTGCATGACTGGCAAGCGACCAACAATCGCCAGCAAACGGCCGCCAACATTCAATTGTTTTTTCAGTGTTTCAGGAATCGATTCCACCGCACCGGCAACCACGATCACATCATAGGAACCTGTATGCTGGCCAGACAATCCGTCTGCCAGCAAAACACTGACATTACGCACGCCATCGGCTGCCAGATTTTTTTCAGCAAGTTCTTTCAGCACCAGCGAAGTTTCCAGCACTGTGACATGGCTGGACACAGAAGCAAGCAAAGCTGCCAGATATCCTGATGCAGCACCGATCAAAAGTACCGATTCCTGCTTCTTCGGATTCACTTCCTGAACAATGCGCGCCTCCAGCTTGGGGCTCATCGCTTTAGAGCCATCCGGTAATGGCAATTCCGTATCAAAGAAAGCCAGCGTTTTCTGATCTTGCGGAAAATAATTTTCCCGCTTCACCACAATCAACATATCTAAAATATCCTTATCCAACACGTTCCAGGGACGTATTTGTTGTTCAATCATGTTGAAACGGGCTTTTTCGATATTCATTTGTTCACTCGATTGCATTAATTAAAGGAACCAGCATTTTATCAAAGCACTGCCTGAATGCGGGTCTGATTCGGGTATTAAGCGCTATTTAATGTCTTTTCTTTACGCCATTTTCTCTTTAACCAGACGCCGAAATCATCCAGATAGGTATAAATCACCGGGACCACCACCAGCGTCAGTAAAGAAGAAGTGATAATGCCGCCTATCACTGCCTGCCCCATGGGGGCACGCTGCTCAGAACCTTCAGACAGTGCAAACGCCAGCGGCACCATGCCAAACACCATCGCCAGCGTCGTCATCAGGATGGGGCGCAAACGTACGTGGGCGGCTTCCAGCAGTGCTTCCATCCGTTCCATGCCGTCGTTGCGCGCCTGGTTCGCAAAATCAACCAGCAAAATTGCATTTTTTGTCACCAGCCCCATCAGCATAATGAAGCCGATGATCGAAAACATATTCAGCGTTGAACGGAAAAACATCAGCGCAAGAAATACACCGATCAGAGTCATCGGCAACGCCGACATAATCGCGAGCGGTTGCAAAAAGCTGGCGAACTGCGAAGCCAGAATCATGTAAATAAAAATCACTGCCAGCGCCAGCGCGGACAGCGCGTAGCCAAATGATTCCGCCATGTTTTTGCTGGCGCCACCCATTTTGTAGCGATAACCCGGCTGCCAGGTCATACTGTCTAAAGCTGCTTTTACATCGTTTCCGACTGCTCCGGCGGAACGGCCCACGACGTTCGCCGACAATTCAACTTCACGGTTCAGGTCGCGCCGGTTGATCTGGTTTGCACCAGTCGATGCCGTGATATCGGCCACCTGACGTAGCGGCACCATTTTCGGCGAGGTATCAGGATTCAGTTGTGAACTCGCCAGCATCAGACGTGACAAGTCATCAGGCTTATTTCTGTTTTCCGGAGACAAGCGCACCGAGACATCATAATTTTCATCGTCCGGGCCGCGCCAGGTCGATGCCGCCTCACCAGCCAGCAAGGGTCGCAACGCAGCACCAATCTGCGCCACACCAACGCCGAGGTCCGCACCGGCATCACGCTTGGGCGTGACGGAAATCGTCGGTTTTTCGGCTTTCAGACTGGAGTCAATATCGACGATGCCGGGAATATCGCGTAATTTAGCCTGCACCTTTTCTGATAACGTCGCCAACTCTTTCAGATCCGAGCCTTGCAGACTGAAACGCAGCTGTTTGTTGTCGCCACCCACACCATCTAAAGCACCGATATGCGTTACAGTAATACCGGCCACCTGCGACAAGCGCTGACGCAGAGGAATCGCTATCTGCGACGCGCTGCGGACGCGATCTTTACGCGGTAATAAACGCATAAAAACAGTCACGTAATTTTTCCCTAACGCAGCGCCGGTATTCACTGTGCTGTAAGTATCAACAACTTCGGGAAACTCCTTCAGCACACGTTCGACCTGATGAACTTTACTCTCGGTCAGCTCAATCGATGAGCCGACTGGCGTGTAAAACGTCACACCGGTTTCTGAATAATCTGCCTGTGGTACAAACTCGGTACCGATCAGTCCTGTCGCCGGAATAGCGAGACCGGCAAAGAAGGTCAGTGATGCAATCAGCAGGGTCTTGATTCTGTGTTTCAGGGACCAGCGCAATAAATCCTGATACTGCGCTGAAAACCACTGCACACCCCGTTCAAACTGCGCCAGCACACGACCTATTGTTTTTGCATACAGTCCCTTTTTATCACCATGATCGCCGTGTGCATCGGGATCCGGCCAGACCGATGACAACATAGGATCGAGTGTGAAGGATACAAACATAGAGATCAGCACAGCAGCCGTGACGGTAATACCGAACTGATGGAAAAAACGACCGATAATGCCACCCATAAAACCAACCGGCAAAAATACCGCAACGATCGAAAACGTCGTCGCCAAGACCGCCAGACCGATCTCAGCCGTACCTTCGAGCGCAGCAGTATGATGGTCTTTGAACCGCCCATTGACCCGCATACCGGCATGGCGAACGATGTTTTCCCGTACAACGATGGCATCGTCAATCAGTAAGCCCACGCACAACGACAGCGCCATCAGGGTAATCATGTTGATCGTGAATCCGAACATATCCATGAACAGAAACGTACCGATCAGCGCAACCGGTAAAGTTAATCCGGTGATCACTGTGGAACGCCAGGAATTCAGAAACAGAAAGACGATCAGAACGGTTAACAGCGCGCCTTCGATCAGGGTGCGACGGACATTTTCAACACCGACGCGTATCTGCCGTGAGCCATCTTTAATCACTTGCACTTTTACGCCCGGATATAAGGTTTTTAACTGTGGTTCCAGAGCTTTTAATGCGTCAGTCAGTCCGTCAGCGACTTCTATCGTATTTTGCCCCTGGGCTTTCAGGATATCGAGTGCGACAGTACGCTGACCGTTATACAACGCGAGACTCTCCTGCTCTTCCTGACCATCAACGATGGTTGCGACCTGCGACAACAATACGGCCTGACCACCGCGTCGTGTGACGATGATGCGCGCAAAATCCTGAGGATTTTTTATGCGTCCCTGTATCTGTACTACTTTTTCATTGTCGGTCGAGCGTATCGCTCCGGTCGGTAACTCCTGATTTTCATTTCTGACCGCGCTGATCACCTGCTCGACACCAATGTTCAACGCTTCCAGTTCTGCCGGTTTGATATAAATTTTGATCTCACGTTTGACACCGCCAACCAGCGTGACAGAGCCAACACCGCGCACATTCTCCAGACGTTTCTTTACTAACTGATCAGCGATCGTCGTTAATTCACGGAAGTCCCTTTTTTTGACGGTATCATCACCTGTAACTGACACTGAAAAAATAGGTTTATCCGATGGATCATAGCGGGTTACCCGAGGCTCTTTGACTTCCTTACGGAAATTCGATTTCACCAACGCGACTTTTTCACGTACATCCTGTGCCGCCTGCGCCGGATCGATATTTAAATCAAATTCCATGATCACAACCGACGAACCCTCGTATGAGCGTGAAGTCAGGGCGCTGATGCCATTAATGGTATTCACCGCCTCTTCGACTTTACGCGTTACGTCTGATTCTATGGTTTCCGGTGATGCCCCCGGATAGTCGGTCTGGATCACTACTACCGGAAAAGTAATGTCCGGAAACTGATCAACACGCAGACGTTTGTACGAAAACAGGCCCAGCACCACAAATGCCAGCATCATCATGGTTGCCAGCACAGGATTACCAATACTGATACGGGTAAACCACATGGATTACCCCTTCGTCACGGCAAACTTCACCGGTATACCCGAACGCATACTGCCCAGGTTGGTTTTAACAATCTGGCTACCGGCAGTCAGGCCCGACAGCACTTCCACTACGGGGATTCCGTGGTTATCTCCCTGCAAACCGGGTGTAATCATTTTTTGCTGGACGACATTATTTTCTATCGCATAGACGTAAGCTTTACCCGCGTCATACTGCACTGCAGCCGCGGGGATCATCAGCGCCGACTCTTTTTTACTGACCTCCAGCTGCGCCTGCGCAAACATGCCTGCTCGCAGTTGTAAGTCAGTATTAGCGATCTGCACATACGCCATCACTGAGCGAGTGCCACTACTGGTCGCCGGGTTGATACGGAATACCTTAGCTTCGATCTGTGCCGGTATTCCTTCAATTTTTACCTGCACGTTCTGACCGGTGCGGATTTTGGCTATGTCGGACGTTGGTACCGCTGCTTCGAGCTCCATGATGCTTAAATCAACGACATCCAGCAATCGGTTGTCAGGCGAGACTTTCTCTCCCGGTTGTACATTGCGACTGCTGATGAGGCCGGCGATGGGTGCGCGGATCAACGTATCTGCGAGCGCCTTACGGGTCACGGCAAGCGCACCTCTGGCACTATCGACATTGGCGACAGCAATCGCGTACTGATTCATCGCATTGTCGTAGGCATTTTTTGAAATGAAATTTTTTGCCAGCAAAGCCTGATTATTATCTCGGGTCTGGCGGGCAATTTCGAGTTGTCCCTGGGCGGCCGCGAGTGCACCTTCGGCTTGTGTCACACGCGCTTCGTAATCGCTGGTCTCCATACGAATTAATACCTGTCCGGCACTGACAGACTCGCCCTCCCGCACCAGTACATCACGCACATCCCCGGCAACGCGGGCTTTGACCGGCGCCTGATTGTATGCCCGTAATGCGCCTGTCAGATTCAGTAACTGACGGATCTCTCCGGGTGCAACAGTAACAACATCTGTGGGTAAAAATTCTAAAACGGCAGCGGTGGGAGTAAGCGGAATTGCTGGCGCAGTCACCGCGCTGCCGGCAGAGTGTTTTTTTGCAATAAACAGCGCAACTGCGACTGCAATGAATAAAACCAATAGCAAGACTTTACGTTGCTTCAACATAGACGCGTCCCTGTGTGCCCGCTGATAACGGGTTCATCCTTTTTTATTTATGATTCTCTGCAAAGCAGCAGAACAGCCTTATTCCTGCCGGATCAGCAAACTATTCCAAGCCATCCGGATGTAATGCTCCAGATATACGCTGAGCTTTTCCGGCTCAATCTGGCACACACATGATGAGTGTTTCCACATCATCATCATCATGATCACGGGTGCAATCAGCAAGCGCGTATCTATTTCGAGATCCACTTTCCGTATTTCACCGCGCTCCATGCCTCGCTCCAGCACACGGACCAGCAGCCTTTCACCGCGAGCGATCACTTCTTCCTGATAAAAGCGTGCAAGCTCGGGAAAATTACCGGCTTCTCCCATCATCAGTTTTGGTAAACCTGATAGCTTGGTTTCGCCTATGCTCTGCCACCAGCTGAGCGTCAGCTGACGAAACAGGCTTTCAGTATTTCCTTCAAATTCATCGATCATTCCCTCGGCTTCGCCGAGCAGAGGAACGATACTTTCACGCACCACCGCTTTAAATAAATCTTCCTTGCTTGAAAAATATAAATACAAGGTTCCCTTGGAGACACCAGCGGCCTTGGCAACATCATCCAGACGGGTCGCCGCAAAACCACGCTCAACAAACAGATGTAAAGCAGCAGCAAGCAGCTCCTTAGGGCGAGCTTCCTTGCGGCGCTCCCACTTAGGCTTAAACGGACATGACATCATAACGATCACTTCTAACTGAATCCTGACAGTGCATGTGCACTCCGGTCACTTATGACCGTAAATTGGCACATGCAGCTTCTGTAAGTGCAAATAACTTACCCGTGAGTCATCAATGTAATCCGCAGTCAGGATAGCGTCAAGCAGCGTTTAGACACACATCATGCAAGAAAGGCTGCAGCAAAACCACGTCAATGCGACAAAATGCAAAAATCTACACTTAAAATGATGAATTCACGGTGTCACCGGTATGTCCTAATCTGACTCCGCATACCCGCAACAGATTCGTTTTAATCATCCTGCAGCAAAACAGACATGAAAAATTATTCTTTCCGCATTCCGGCCTGCACAGGTTCAGGCACCACAGCACATGCCTGGCATCTCATGCAGCAAGCAGATGGCCTGATCTTCTCCTCAATAGTGAAAGCAGACTATGCAATGTCGTGAAGCTTGCGGTGCGTGCTGTATCGCACCGTCGATTTCGAGTCCTATTCCCGGCATGCCAAAAGGCAAACCAGCCGGCGTCAGATGTATTCAGCTGGCGGATGATCTGCGATGCCTGATTTTTGGGCAGCCTGAACGTCCGGCATGCTGCTCAGGATTGCAGGCAACGCAAGAGATGTGCGGAACACAGCGCGAACACGCAATGGTATGGCTACATGAGCTGGAAAAAGCGACCGCACCGGCATGAACCGTTCGTGCTCCCTCTTCGTTCGCATGCGCGTCTGCAGGATCAGACTGGTCCGGCGCTAGACAGCATTCTGTGCCTGCACGATGCGGTTACGTCCGCTATTCTTCGCCTGATACAACGCGGCGTCGGCTTCCGCCAATATGCTCTCAGGACTGCCGCGCAGCGGCGCAATGCCACCACTCAGCGTGATCCGGATGACATGACCTTCGCCCGAATTGATGTTGCTGTCCTCGAGTGCTGTACGTAAGCGTTCGGCAACCATCAGGCCGTCTTCGGCAGTCGTGTTCGGCAACAATACCGCGAACTCCTCCCCTCCCAGACGCCCAGCCAGATCCCCTTTACGCATGCTGTTGCCATGCAGGAGATCAGCGAGATGAACCAATACCGCATCACCGGCAGCGTGTCCGTAACTGTCATTCACATGTTTGAAGTGATCAAGGTCGAGCATAATCAGCATCCCACCTTTGCCGCCAGCTGCAATCAAGGCCAGTTCAGCCTGCAGACGCGCCATGAACGCTCGCCGGTTCGCTAATCCTGTCAGTGCATCGGTGGTCGCTAAGTATTCCAGATTCCGTTCGTGGCGACGCCGCTCAGTGATATCGCTGACAATCAGCAAACGACCGATATCATCCGCACCATTTTTTAAAGGAATCAAATTGAGTCTGATCGTGCGGCCATCCGGTAAATTGTATTCACCATCGACAATCGGATCTTTAAATGCATCCAGAACGTCTTCCGCAACCATTTTGCGAAAGCGCTCCTTATCCAGTCCGGTCAGCGCGGCAGGAGACGTCTGCACCGCAAGAAAATCGCAGATCATCTGATTCGCCACGACGATATCGCCCTTCTGATTTTGCGCCAGAATACCACCCGGAAAATGCTGTATCACTTCGAACAAATGCGCACGGGTACTGCGCAGTGCTTCCTCTATCCGTCTGCGTTCCGTCGTATCGACCATCGTCCATATCAGATCGCCGTCAGGGTTCTCCGGATCCAGCAGGCTGCCACGCACGGCAAACCAGCGTAGCTCGCCATGAACGACAAACTGTTGATAATCAATATTGATCCCGCCATCCTGCCGTACCGCGTTGTAATGCCGGGCAAAGGCGTTAAACGAGACATCATCCGGATAAAGCAAGCGTATGCTCATGCCGGATAATGGCGTTCCATTCTCGGCAAATGTATCGACTGCACGCTGATTGGCAAGACGGATCACACGCTCCGGCGTCGTCACAAACAAAGCGGCGGCGGCATTGTCGAGCAAAGCGCTACGCAGCTTAGTGTCTGCCATGCGCAGGCTGATATCGGTCTGAGTACCGATGACCTGCTGCCCTTTCCCATTTAATTCCTGTGTTACCTGACCGCGGATCTCAACCCAGCGCCAGTTTCCACGGGATGTACGCATGCGGGTTTCAACATGGAATGGCTCGCTGCGCTCGATATGGCGGTGCAATAGCTGAATCACATTCTGACTATCCTGCGGATGCAGCCACCGGCACCAGTCATCAAACTGTATGCTGCCGTCTTGCGCCGGATACTCCAGCATTTCATGACAACGTGCATCGAGATGAATCTCGACCGCTGCAGAGATCCCAGTTCCATAAGCCGTCCTGTACCGCCATCACCGTCAGGCGCAGACGTTCCTCGCTTCTTTGCAGCGCCTCATGTTTTTCGTGCTGCTTAGTCACATCCTGGATATAGCCGTGCCACAAGGTGCAGCCATCAGGCTCGCGTTCGGGATTCGAACTTCCGGACAGCCAGCGTATCTGACCGTTATCTCGGATAAAACGGTATTCGTTAAACCACGGCGTCAGCTTAATCGCAGATTCATCAATGGTGGTACGCAATTGCTGCAGATCATCCGGGTGTACCCGTGCCAGAAGAAACTCAATACCTTTTGCCGCTTCTTCGGGAGTCGTATCGTAAATCTCTGCAATATGCGGGCTGGCATAAGGAAAATAACCGCTGCCATCAGGACGCTGACGATATTGATAAACAACACCTGGGACTTGCGCCTCCAGTTTAGTCAGGCGTTGTTCCAGTTCCATGCGTGCAGCCTCGATTTCCCGGCGGGCAGAAATATCAATAAAAATGCCGGACAATTTGTGAGCGCGCCCGTTATCATCACGCAGAACAACCCTGCCACGGACACTGATCCAGCGCCATGTGCCATCACCGCTCCGCATCCTGTGCTCATTCTCAATACTGTCACGTTCCCCAGTACGAACCCGTTCCAGCTCGCTACGCACTCCTGGCCAATCATCGGGATGAATCATGCGCCGCAGACCGGCCGTACTATGTTCCAGATTTGTATTTGTAATTCCTAAAATCGACGTGATGCGACTATCTATGTGCATATTGTCGGTATTCAGATCCCAGTCCCAGACGCCAAACTCACCGCCTTGCCGCGCCATGTCGAAACGCTGCATATTCTCCTGTAGCAAAATCTGTTTGCGGTGCACACGCTCGAACAAGTAAATAATCCACAGTACGGCCGACAGAATAACGAAAGTACCGAGTGCATTTCTCCAGCGGCTGTCTGAGATTGCCTCGTTCAGATTGGTCAGCGCGCGATCACTATCGAGCCCGACGCTGACCACCAGCGGATAATCTTTCAGGCGGTTCCAGGCGTAATACCGGTCAACACCATCCACCCTCGCCTTGACATGATATTCACCCTGAGTTTTCTGCGGATTCCGAATAAATTCACGTTCTGGCAAAACCATCTGTGTCATCGCTTTATCCTGCATCACCGAGCGCGCCACATAGCTGGCATCATTGCGCACAACAAACGCGACGTCACTGCCACCGGAAAACACCTCACGGAAATAATTCGAAATGTAATCGGGCGATATCGATAACACCAACACACCGGCAAACTGACCGGCACGCTGAACCGGATAGGAAAACTGCACTGACCACTTGCCGGAAACACGCCCCATCACCGGCCGGCTGATAAATAATTTCGCTGCACCGCCATGTGCGTGCGCCTGAAAATGTTCACGGTCTGCAATCGATACTTTGACTTCCTTATCCGGCTGCTCTGCCAGACTGGAGTGCACAACCTGACCGCTGGCGTTGGCAACAGCAATCTGCAGAATACTGTCAGGCGGAAAAGTCTTGAGTGCAGTTTCCACTGAACGGGAAAAATCCGGCGCTGGGTCTGTCACGAATTTCGTCGCCAGCGTACGCGCCAGGTATTCCAGGGCAGAGATCGATGAGCTGACCTGCGTCACCATCGCCGCCGACATCTGCACCGCCCGCAAACGTGTCTGATATTTATTGTCCTCTAACTCAGATGCCTGATAACGCAGTAACTGTGCCCAATACAGCGCACACAACAATACCGCCAATGCAAACGTACTGAGCGGGCGTAAGAAATTACGATAGTGAGAGAACGTTCTGCCGGTTATCATTTTCGCCATGCTTTCAACTGCCGTTTTTACTTCGGCAATCTGCTATTCCATGCGCGCTGAGCTCAGCGTGCTTATCCGGAACCAGAATAAGCGATCTGCAGATAAAACAAAACAGGGCGAAAACTCTATTCTTATGAAAACTACGGCTACATCAAACCAGTGACAAAAAGATTGACATTCTGATGCATCCTTTGCATTGCAAAAAAAATACTCGGGATAACAAATCTGATGACTATAAAAAAACATCGTCAGCGAGTGACGATGTAAAGAATCCCGATAACGGGATACATGGGGAATCTGCGTCGGCTCAGGCGTACACCAAGCCCAAAGGATTACATCAGGCGCATGCGCATGGTGTCGCCATTCAGAAAAAAAAGTGAGACACCATCTTCGTGCGCTTTGACCAGATCAAGCTGCTGCTCGAGCACTGTTGCATAAACTTTTTTACCATCCGCCCGGAAAATCCCGAACCAGCATTTGCTGTTCGAAATCATCTTAGACACAGACCGGGCTGCAAGGCATAAATATTCACTACCGCGCACGTTCATGCTGGCACTCAGTATCTGTCCGCGCGCAAATGGCGTAGGCAGATGCGCTGAGATAATCCGCGCACCCTGATGATCAACTTCCATCACCGCACCTTTTGTCGGACGGGATGGTTTCACGACGAATTGATACGGCCCCATATTCGTTGGCACCTTCGCCGCAATTTCTGCGGTTTCCGGAAAATCCTGAAAATAGGTCTCTGAATTTGCTTGCTGCTTCAGAGAAGCGCTGGTTTGTATGCCGGATTTTTGCACGGTGATCTCTCCTCTGCTGGCAATGATCTGCAGACATCTGCATTCCTTTTCCATCGCATCACTCAGCAAGGCAATCACGACAGATGCGCAAAGTATCTTTAAACCACACAAAAACGACAATAATTTTTAATTAAGTATTAAATTTCGATACCATGCGTAGCAATATCTGCACGGCATTGATTTCCGTATCTGAAGCTGGCTCTACATCAGTAAAAAAATACTCCCCCCAGTATCTAAAACAGCCCAGCAAATACGCTGAGGTTAAGCGTATTATTCAAAAATAGGGGGGGAGTATGCATTTTCACTCCGGTTTCCCCGCAGGTGGACGGCAAAAACCGGAATTGAGTCTCGTCCGGCATGTTAAGCTTCGTGCCTGCTAAAACTGCGGCTTCCGCCCGGTTCAGCATCGTCCGCTTCAACATCGATTAAACAAGTGACAAACGCTATGGATTTACTGCTCGCCGTTAAAATTATCATCATGGGCATCGTCGAAGGTCTGACGGAGTTTTTGCCTATTTCTTCCACCGGTCATCTGATCCTGACCGGCAGCCTGTTGAATTTCACCGGTGAGACGCAAAAAGTCTTTGAAATCGTGATTCAGGCCGGTGCTATTTTCGCGGTGTGCTGGGAATACCGCGCCAAAATCGCCTCGGTATTGTCCGGTCTGGGAAGTGATCCCAAAGCGCGCAAATTCACCCTCAATTTGATGATCGCATTTTTCCCGGCCGCAATTCTTGGCCTGCTGTTTTCCAAACACATCAAAGCGGTGTTATTTGCCCCGGTGCCAGTCGCGCTCGCCTTCATCGTCGGTGGTCTGATTATTCTGTGGGTAGAACGCAATCAGAAGGGTGCAGACACGCACGATGACAGCCATGCACGGATACAGACCGTTGATGACATGACACCACTCGATGCGCTCAAGATCGGCATCGCGCAGGCGTTTGCGCTGATCCCCGGCACCAGCCGTTCCGGCGCAACCATCATCGGCGGTATGCTGTTCGGCCTGTCGCGCAAAGCAGCAACCGAATTCTCCTTTTTCCTGGCGATACCAACGCTGCTGGGTGCCACGGTGTATTCGCTCTATAAAGCCAGAAACGAATTGTCGATGGCAGATTTGCCGATGTTCAGTCTGGGTACTGTGGCAGCATTCATTTCCGCTTTCTTTTGCGTACGCTGGCTGCTGCGCTACATCAGCTCACACAATTTCAATGTGTTCGCCTGGTACCGCATCGCATTTGGCATCATGATTCTGATCACCGCATATACCGGCATGATTCAATGGGTTGATTAAGCAGTGTCATCAGCAAGTTATCCAGCCAATACGGTTGATCAGGCACTGCACCTGCTGCAAACCGTCTTTGGCTATCCCGCTTTCCGTTCGCAACAAGGCCATATCGTAGAACATGTCGTCCACGGTGGCGATGCACTGGTACTGATGCCCACCGGCGGCGGTAAATCGCTGTGCTATCAGATTCCGGCACTGATCCGTCACGGCGTAGGTATCGTGGTGTCTCCGCTGATCGCGCTGATGCAGGATCAGGTCGATGCGCTGGCCGAAGTCGGTGTGCGCGCAGCCTTTCTGAATTCCACCCAGAGTTTCGACGAGATCCTTGCGGTCGAAAAACAAATGCGCGACGGCGAGCTTGATCTGGTCTACATCGCGCCCGAACGTTTGCTGACGCAACGCTGCCTGGAATTGCTGGAAATCGTCGATATCGCTTTGTTTGCGATTGACGAAGCGCATTGCGTATCGCAATGGGGGCATGATTTCCGCCCTGAATATATCCGCCTGTCGATACTGCACGAACGCTTTCCGCAGGTGCCACGGATTGCGCTGACGGCGACCGCCGATCAGCAGACCCGCGATGAAATCATCCATCGCCTGCAACTGGAAAATGCGCTGCAGTTTGTGTCTTCATTTGACCGCCCGAACATACGTTATCAGATCGTCGAAAAAGCGAACGGGCGCAAACAATTGCTGGATTTCATACAGGCGCAGCATGCAGGTGACGCCGGTATCGTGTATTGCCTGTCGCGCAAAAAAGTGGAGGAAACTGCCGAATTTCTGAATGAAAACGGCATCACCTCCCTGCCCTATCACGCCGGTATGGACATGACGGAGCGCAGCCGCAATCAGGCGCGTTTCCTGCGGGAAGACGGCATCGTCATGTGTGCCACGATTGCGTTTGGTATGGGGATAGATAAGCCGGATGTGCGTTTCGTTGCTCATCTGGATCTGCCAAAAAGCGTCGAGGGTTATTATCAGGAAACCGGTCGTGCCGGGCGCGATGGCGCCAGTGCCAATGCCTGGATGGCATACGGTTTACAAGACGTGGATCAGCAGCGCCGCATGATTGATGAATCGGAAGCCAACGATACGTATAAACGCGTGCAGGGCGCCAAGCTTGATGCGATGTTATCGCTGTGTGAAACCCTGAATTGCCGCCGCGTGCAACTCCTTGATTATTTCGGCCAGCGATCCGAACCCTGCGGTAACTGTGACACCTGCCTCAGCCCACCGACCTCATTCGATGGCACGATCGCGGCGCAAAAAATTCTGTCCACCATTTACCGCGTCGATCAGCGTTTTGCTGCTGGTCACATTGTCGATATCTTGCGCGGTATCGATACCGAACGCGTGCAACAGTGGCGTCACGAACAGTTATCTACTTTTGGCATAGGATCAGACAAAAGCGAAGCCGAATGGCGCGCGATTCTGCGCCAACTGATTGCGCTCGGCCTGATTGCGGTTGACTATGAAAATTATAGCTCCCTGAAACTGACCGAAGCCTCGCGCACGGTCTTGCGCGGCGAAACCAAAGTGCAGTTGCGTCAGTACAAAAAAGCGGAAAAAGCGCTGAAACATAAACGCCAGTCTGCGAAAGACTATGCGGAAACCGAGCTCGGTGCAGAGGAACAGGCATTGTTTGACAAACTGCGCTGGTGGCGCGTCGAAACAGCGCGCACGCACAATGTTCCGGCATATGTGATTTTTCCGGATGCGACATTGCGCGAGATCGCCCGCAACGCCCCGCAAACACTGACTGCGTTGCGCGCGATTTCCGGCGTCGGTGATAAAAAACTTGACAGCTACGGCACTGAAATTTTGCAACTGATTGCCGAACTGCACGCCGCCTGACATGACACCGGAGTAATCTGCATATGCCTTCGTTTCACACTGATCAACAGTACATTTCTGAGGCAGCTGCTATCCTGCTCGAACGCCGGCGTAACGGCAGCAAAGGCGAACGATTACCAGAATCCTGTCGCCCGCAAAATCTGGATCAGGCACTGGCAATACAAGCGAAAGTCAGTCAGCAATCAGCGGACAGAATAGCGGCATGGAAATGCGGAATGCCGGGCACAGACAAGGTCGTACTCGCGCCGATTTATGCCAGCACTATTTTTCAGGAAACGGAGACCTGCGAAGTCTGGAGCGACCAACAATCCGCACGCATAGAACCGGAACTGGCCTTTATTCTCGGGCATGATTTACCAGCTCGTGCAGCGTCTTATACGGTTGCCGAAATCGATGCTGCGATAAAGGAAACACGATTGGCGCTGGAATTGATAGGCACGCGTTACAGCAATCCCGACGCGGCCAGTTTTGCCGAACATCTTGCTGATGGCCTGTTTAATCAGGGCTTATATCTTGGCCCGGTGATCCACGCTGACAATGCGGCAAACCTGCAAACAATGCCGATCACAATCTGCCTTGCCGGGCGAACATTTCAAGAATTTTCTGGCGTGCATCCTGCAGTTAACGCACGTGCGCCGCTGTATTGGCTGATTGAATTTCTGCGTAATCGTGGTCAGGGTTTGCAGGCAGGTCAGGCCATTATTACCGGCTCTTATGCTGGCAGCCCCGATGTTCCTTTACATGAAGATGTGAGCGTCCGTTTCGGACAGCTCGGTAAACTCCAGGTGCGTTTTATCAGTAAATCACCGGCATAAAAAAAGGCAGCTCAGACTCACTGGCTGCCATTATTTTAGCTACTGCAAATATTATTTTTTACGGAATACCAGGTCCCAGACACCGTGCCCTAAACGCAGGCCACGGTTTTCAAATTTAGTCACGGGACGATAATCGGGACGAGGCGCATAACTGTCAGCCGTATTTTCCAGCGCTGGCTCAGCACTCAATACATCGAGCATCTGTACAGCATAATCTTCCCAATCTGTCGCGCAATGCAGATAACCGCCAGGCGCCAGTCGGGACGCCAGTAATTGCACCATTGGGCCCTGTATCAGACGGCGCTTATTGTGACGCGCTTTGTGCCAAGGATCAGGAAAGAATACATGTACACCATGCAAAGACGCTGGCGCAATCATATTGTTCAGAACTTCGACTGCGTCATGCTGAATAATGCGCTGGTTTTGCAAACCCATCTCATCCGTCAGTTTCAGCAGACTGCCCACTCCCGGCGTGTGTACTTCAACACCGATAAAATTTGTCTCAGGCATGCCGGCAGAAATTTTGGCACTGGTTTCGCCCATGCCAAAACCAATTTCAAATACCGTCGGCGCATGACGGCCAAAAGCCGCGTCAATATCGAGTAGCTCTTTTTTATACGGAATACAAAAACGCGGCCCCAGAGTTTCAATCGCACGCGCCTGCGCATCAGACAAACGTCCGGCGCGGGTCACAAAGCTGCGAATGCGGCGCTCAGTAGGATCATAAAACAGCGGTTTGCTGCTGTCAGCAGGCTTGGAATCAGGCATACGGGAAATGAAAGGAAGAATTTACTGGAGCGGGTGAAGGGAATCGAACCCTCGTATGAAGCTTGGGAAGCTCTATTAGATTTCTAATATCTACGCGGGTTTCGACGGCGTTTCAGTTCCGCAAAAGCGTCATTTTAACAGAGTGTCTAGCCCTTTAAAATAACTCCGTTTTCATTTTTGCGGAACGCTACAGTTAAACCAAATTCACATTTCCTAATCGAGCGTTTCTTATTGTTACCTACCTTAGCAGAACTAAACTATAAGGCTTTTCAAGCATTTAAATTTGCTAATTAATCCAAATAGTTAAAGCCATATTACATCTACAAATTCAAATTTTATTGCGACTTTAGAGTGTTGAGTGGTGTGCTTGGTGAATATTTTGTATAAAGATGCTTGGTCTATTTATTTGCAGTTAGAATAGATCAAAATGCAATACTATCTATATTTAACCTAATAATATTTATGAATATTTATCAAGTAAATACGGTGTTCACTCCAAGCACGCCCGCACGCATCGCCTTTGTTGAGAGGAAATCAATTAATGATAAATTGGTGAATGCATTAACAACTTTAGGCAAGCAAATTGTTGTTTATGGACATTCTGGGTCTGGTAAAACGACTTTACTTGTTAATAAACTAAATCAAGTTTACGAATCTCATATAACTACTCGATGTATGAAGGGTATGAAATTCGAGCAGATAATTTTGGATGCATTTGACCAGCTTGCTACATTCTTCACCAGTGAAAGAACTGGTGCGCAGAAAAAAACTATAAGCGCTGAAATTTCCGCATCCTATTTAGCGCTCCAAAGTAAGGTTCAAGCTAATGAAGTTACAGAAGCCGGCACTAAAGAGCTTCGAATGGTGCCGCCTCAATTAACGGGACAAGCATTGGGTCGTTTCATAGGTGCGTCTAAATCTTGCTGGGTGCTCGAAGATTTTCATAAGATCGAGGAATCTGAAAAGTCCAAGTTATCGCAGCTCATGAAAATCTTCATGGATTTAGCTGATGAATATAATGATTTGAAAATTATTGCTCTGGGTGCTGTTGATACTGCACGGCAAGTAGTTGACTACGACCCTGAAATGCGAAATAGAGTTGCAGAAGTTCGTGTTGATTTAATGTCCGAGTCCGAAATTATGGACATAATTGCTAAAGGTGAGCAAGTTCTTAATTTAATAATACCTCTTAAAATCAAGAATTTAATAGCGCGTTATTCAAATGGATTGGCTTCTGTTTGCCATCATCTTTGCTTATACATGTGTCATGCTGAAGGAATTCACGAGACATGTAAGACTCCCTTTACGATGACTAAAGTATCTTTTGAAACAGCACTCAAAATGTATGCTGAAGAGGCATCCGACAGTATTCGGAGTACCTTTGATAAGGCATTAAAAGTTCGGAGAAAGTCTGCATTCAATAATCAAGAAATTATTCTACGGGCTTTATCTACATTTAAAGAGCGCGGTGCTAGCCGAATTGAGATTTATAAGAAAATTCAAGAAACGACGCCAAGTTTTCCTGAAAAAAATACTTCTAATTGCCTACCAAAATTGCTGACACAAGAATATGGTGAAATTTTAAGGTTCGACTCAAATTCTGGATTGTATTCATTTTCTGATCCTATTTTTAGGGCGTTTGCATTGGTGTATTTCAGAGAGGAATTACCTCCAAACGGAAATCTATCGGAAATCATGAAACAGCTAACTATGGAATTGAAAAAACATTTCCCAAGGGAAAATGTGCGCGTTGCTATCCATAAAGTTAGCAAATAAGTTGAAAATGAACTATCGCGGTAGTAATTGATTCAACTAATTCTAATTCTTTGTTTATTCATCAAAAACAATTGTTTAATTGCTTAAAAGCACTTAAAACTCACAACACGTATTGCAAGCAATGATGTAAGAGGATTAAAAATCTAAAGCAAGGCGATTTGAGTCTGCTCGGCGCACATAGCGCCGATTCTCCGAGGGCATAGCCCGTAGAGAGAACCGAATGGGCAGATTGCGCCGAAGGACGCAACCTTGCCGTTTCATGGTGCGCCTAAAGCGCATCCACGGATAGACTGCCGCAAACCGTATCTCAATCTCTTCAACGGTTGCCGAATACCCCTTAATCAATTATGCTGTTTTGATTAAGGAGGTCGCCATGGCAAGAAAAGACAAATACCCAACCCCACCAACAAAAGATGTTCATTCACCTGAACGTGCTGAGCAATTAGTGCAGATCGTGAATGACGCGCTCAATCGTTTTTCCGGGAGTGCCGATGAGTTAGAAAAAGCCGTTGGCATGATGATGCTCGGTGATTACCTTGGCTGGAAGGTGCTCGTAATCATCCACAATAAAAGAACACTTCGAAAATATGAAGAAATCTTAGGCATTAACGTCCGAGAGTTTTTTCCAGAAGAGGGACTGATCGCAAAGCGTGTTCTTGGATATGAGATCGCTCTTAAATTAGGAAGTTTCTGGAAGGTCGTCAGCGGTGATGTCTCAGTCGAAAATCGGCGCGATATGACCGATCCGGCCGGAGAACTAAAAAAATAACAAAAAGGGTTTTCAAAACCCTTGACAGGGTAATAGATACCCTCTATCTTAAGGGGTATGGATACCCCTAAACTTTCTTACGTTAATGATTCAGGCATAGAAGCGGCATCTGCTGGCGCGTTCGCCACGCGGGCGCCTGCAGATGCCGCGCACTGCCCCCCGTCTGGTAATACGGGGGGAAAGTTTCATACAGAGATCGATCCGAATACAGGTGAAAGTTTTATTATCTGTACTAACGGCAATGGAAGACCAATTGTCTATTTCATCCCGCAACCAGTCGATGGCGTAGTTCCCTACGCTGCAATCACTGATTATTTCAACTGCACTTTCCGCTTCGATTCCGCAGATTCACTGTCGGAATTATTTCAAAATCTATTCATCATCTTTGGAGCTAAGTTTGCTCCAGCGATTAACCGTGAGCGTGGCTTACACGGCTATAAAAATTCATTTCAGCTTGGTGAAAGTAGTGCCTTGTTTGCGTACGGCGGTCAATCTGGAACGGCATTTCTCTCTTTGCCAGGTGAAGCATGCTCATTGGTCGCCGATTGGAACCTTGTAACTCAATATTTACGTAATACATGGCAAGCATCAATTACACGTTGGGATGGTGCGGTTGACGATTTCGACGGATTGCATACGGTAGATATGGCTGTAAGCCTCTATCAGTCGGGAGCATTTAACGCTGGTGGTAATAAGCCCTCCTGCAATCAGAACGGTAATTGGATAGAGCCCGATGGAAAAGGGAGGACGTTCTATGTCGGAAAGCGCAAGAACGGAAAAATGCTACGTGTTTATGAAAAGGGAATGCAGCTTGGTGAGTTGTGGCATCCATGGGTGCGCTGGGAAGTGGAACTACACAACACCGACCGAATAATTCCGTGGGAGGTTCTTACCGAGTCAGGGCAGTATTTTGTTGGTTGCTATCCCAAAGCCCTTAGCTGGGTTCAAGAGCCAATGATGCGTATTAAAACCATTAAGCGGCAAGCGCAAATCAGTTATGAACACCTTGCAGAGGTTGCTTCAATTGCCTATGGGGCACTTATCAACGTGATGTTAGACGTTGAAGGGTCAGCAGACGCTGTTCTTAAAAAGCTCAAACGAGACGGGGTTCCGCGCAGGCTGCAACATCCTTTCGTTGAGAAGCAATCTGATTTCGTCGATCCAATTTCTCAAAATAAATTTGAACAATCATGAATACATTTCTCGATGCGAATGATTTAGTTCTTTTAACTGGCCGAAAAACTAAATCAAAACAAGTCGCAACACTTCGAAAAATGGGAATCCAGTTCTTCATCAATGCCTGTGGAAAGCCAGTCGTACCGCTCTCAGCCATAGATGGGCGGCGTGAAGAGAAAAAATTGAAACATCAATGGAATCCAACGGAGTAAGCCATGGGTAGAAAGCCGACGACCAATTTGAATTTGCCGCCCCACATGCGTAAACGAGTTCGTGGAGAACGTATTTACTACTTTTTTGATACAGGGGATAAACCTCGTAGAGAAATCTCGTTGGGGAGTGACTACATATCTGCACTCGCAAAATATGCAGAACTGAATATTACAGAAAAAGTACAAGCACCAACGTTCGGTGATGCAATTGATCGCTATAAAAAAGACGAGCTACCAAAACTAGCAAAAAATACTCAGAAAATTTTCAGGTATGACATACAACATGTTGAGGCATATTTTCGAACAGCTCCTTTAGATCAAATTCGACCAGTGCATATCCGGAAATTTTTAGACAAACATCGAGATAAACCTACAACTGCCAATCGCTGTAAGCGCTTATTTTCCAACATCTTCAATCATGCACGTGGTTGGGGTTATACCGATGCACAAAATCCTTGTGAAGGTATTCGCGGCCATTCACTTGATAAGCGCACGGTCTATGTATCAGATGATTTGTTCAACGCAGTTTATATGCAAGGAAGCCAATCTCTGCGCGATGCAATGGATTTAGCTTACCTGACTGGGCAGCGTCCGGGCGACACTCTGTCTATGACTGAAGATGACATAGTTGACGGATATTTGATCATTGAGCAGGAGAAGACGAAACAACCTTTGCGCATCGTGATTTCCGGAAAATTAAAGCAAACGATAAAGCGAATTCAATTACGGAAGAATGAATTCAACATTGTTACTAATGCCCTACTCGTCAACGAACACGGAAAGAGAATGACTCCGGCAGTTCTTCGAAATCATTTTACGGAAGCAAGGCAACTGGCAACCGCCGCAAATCCTGACCTTGAGCAAGCGATCAAAAATTTCTGGTTCTATGATTTAAGAGCAAAAGCCGCTGACGATACATCTGAAGCCAGAGGCGATCAAGCGGCGAGTGATCTATTAGGGCATGACAGCGTAAAAACGACCAAACGACATTATCTGCGTCGTGGGAAGATCGTCTCCCCAACAAAATGACTGCAAATAAAGGGAGGTGCACTTGTGCACTTAAAAGTGCTACTATTAGGTCATTTAAAAGATCATTTAAAGGTGTTAATCATGGAAGCTATACTCGCTCCGTCATCCGTTGGAATTAGCGAATTAAAGGCAAACCCTACCGCTGTGCTGGAAGCATCCGGCAATAAGCCAGTTGCTATTTTGAATAGAAATAAGCCTGTTGGATACATGCTCACTGCTGGTGCTTGGGAAAAAATTCATAGCATTTTGGAAGATGCAGAATTACGTCGTGTTGCTGAAGCTCGCTTATCAGATGGGAAGAAATCAATAAAGGTTAAGTTAGATGACCTATGAACTTGAATTTCACCCTGATGCAAAAAAAGAGTGGGATAAATTGGATGGTGCCGTAAAAACACAATTTAAAAAGAAATTGGCCGAACGCTTAGAGCAACCTCATGTGCCGAGTGCAAGCGTCAGCGGTGGTCAAAACTTATACAAAATCAAACTCAGAACTATTGGCTATCGGCTTGTGTATCAAGTTAAGGATAAAGAGATTGTTGTACTCGTTTTATCTGTTGGAAAACGAGACGGAAATATTGCCTACCAAAAAGGGCTCGCTCGGAAATAATACGAGAGGAGAGGCGGCCTAAATCTGCCATGTGATACATGACTATAAGAAAGCCTGAGAAGATAGTTTTGCGGAACTTTTATAGAATTGCGGAACTCGGGCACCGAACAAAACCAGCTAAGCTATTGATTTTATTGGAGCGGGTGAAGGGAATCGAACCCTCGTATGAAGCGTGGGAAGCTGCCGTTCTACCATTGAACTACGCCCGCAAAACCGCCATTTTAAGCGGGTTTGACTATCCTTGGCAAACATCTGCGCCCCGTACTGTTATCGAAAAACCGCTGACGGTGCCTGCCAAAGCATGAGTGCAAGTACCGTGGCAGACAGCCGTTTTCTTTTTCTGGGCAGGCTGGCAGACAAAGCCAGATAAGGTATCAAGCCGTCCAATACAGCCTGAGAACGGCCACAATCAGACTTTATCTCTTATCTCTTTTTCAAATTCCCATGGCTCGCCTGCAACTGCATTTCCCAGAAGACCAGTACTATTACTCCACACAACTCACCGTTCGCGTGACCGATATCAACGGCGCCAATCATCTCGGTAACGATTCCATGATTTCGATGATTTCCGAAGCGCGTGCGCGTTTTCTTTTTGAATTCGGTATCCGGGAAACAGCGCAGGATGGTGTCGGTATCATCGTCACGGATCTGGCGACCACTTACAAAGCCGAGGGACATGCGCGTGACCAGTTGCTGTTTGAAGTCGGCGTGATGGACTTTAATAAATATGGCGGGGACATCACTTTCCGTATCAGTCGCCCTGCCGATCAGGCGCTGGTAGCAATGGCAAAATCAGGTTTTGTATTTTTCAATTACCAACTCGGAAAAGTCGTTCCTATGCCGGAAGAGTTTAAAAACAAATTCAGCCGGGTAAACTGGCTGGACTGACATCAGAACAATCTGAGTCTTCATTGTCGTCATCATTTATAAGAAAAAAGGAGCATACGCATGGCTTTATTAGGAAACATCATCGTCGGTCTGGTCGCCTTGTTACACGTCTATATCCTGATACTGGAAATGTTTTTATGGGACAAACCTGCGGGGATGAAAGCCTTCAGGCAAACCAAAGAATCCGCAGCAGTGACAAAAGTGCTGGCGGCGAATCAGGGCTTGTATAACGGCTTTCTTGCCGCGGGCCTGTTCTGGGGACTCAGCCTCGGAACTGCCGGGCATGATGTAAAAGTATTTTTCCTCGGCTGTGTTCTGCTCGCCGGTGTGTATGGTGCGGCGACCGCCAGCAAAAAGATACTCTATATTCAGGCGCTGCCTGCCTTGCTCGGCCTGATATTGGTGAATGTCGCCTGAATCCGCAGTTTTCTTACTCAGCAATAAAAAGTGCCCGTGGCTGTTGGCTGACGGGCTTTTTTATCAACGCCACTCGACCAGGGAAATACCGAGACCAAACCTGTTCTGGCGAAAATTGTAGTCAATCAGACTTTCGCCATAACCGCTGAATATCTGTGCATATCCATGCAAACCAGCAACCAGCGGAAATGCCCATTCCAGTTGCACAGAGCCGCGCGATTCTTTTCCACTGCGCAGGCTGTGTCGCCCCTGAAAAGTGAAAATATGTTCACCTGTCTTACGTGTCAGTAATACTTCTCCACGGCCAATATAGTTTTCAATGCCCGGATTATCATCATTACCGACGGCTTCCTTAATACGCCACCAGGGGCGCAGGCTGATACTCCAGTCTCCACGCTCGGCGGCAACTTCGCCGATCACGCGGTTCCAGCTACGCGACAGAGGCAGGGAACGGCCATTCGACTGATGATTTAAGCTAACCGACGCCATGCGCCCATGCCAGCCCATCACTTCAAACGGCGTGGAAAATACAGCCATCAGTTCAGGCTCATAATTTGTTTCACGAAATGGCCGTGACAAATCGTCGTTGTAAACCTGCCAGCGCGATGATTGCGTATAACCGCCCCAGATCGTCGCTCTGTCACCCAGCAAACCATCAAAGATTTTGGATTTAAAGCTCAACTGGAATTTCGCTTCAGCAGGACTCAGGCCAATGGCATCGGACTGATGACCAGGTGTCGGCGAGTAAGGCGCTTTGTTGATCCGGCTACTGTAAGCCACCGGCAGAATGTACACGGGCTTATACAAACGCGGTAAAAACCTTGGATTTTTATTCGACGGATCAAGATCCCAGCGCTCAGTTAAGCCATCCACCCGCTCACTCAGAAACGAGCGCGACGCCTCACTTTCGGCCACAACGGGAAGCGGTGCAACAGGTGAAACAACTGTTTCCGCCGTCATTGCAGGCACAGAATTCACGGCATTTGCATCCGTGGCATTCTTGTTCCTGTTATGCAACTGATCGTAACAGGCGAGTCGCTGTGCATCGTTGTCCAATTGTACGCAGTGCGTCTGCGCCGCGGCGCTCATACTGTACATCGCCAGTAATAGTGCGCTCATCGGCCATATCCTCCGCTGCGGCTTATTTGATATATCCGTTATTTTCTGTTTCATTGCATTGTTCTGTCTGACTTATTTCCGCAAGAAATTTCATGGCCGATTATTACAGGTACAACATACGTTGCCGCTCATCTTCGGAAGGCTCGATATCACGTGCTTCATAGAAGGCAAAAATCGCATCGACAATGTTTGCCGGTTCATCGATCAGATGCACGAGATTCATATCTTCCGGGGCAATCATGCCATTGCCGACCATCTGCACCCGGATCCATTCCAGCAGACCACTCCAGAAACTCGTTCCCACCAGAATCACGGGAATATGCCGCGTCTTGCCGGTTTGAATCAGAGTCAACACTTCGCTGACTTCATCCATCGTGCCAAAGCCGCCAGGAAACACAACATACGCATCGGCGTATTTCACAAACGCGACTTTGCGTGCAAAAAAATGACGGAAGCTGAGGCTGATGTTTTGCCACGGATTCGTGCGCTGCTCGTGCGGTAATTCGATATTCAGTCCCACCGATGGAGAAGCCCCTTCATAGGCACCTTTATTCGCGGCTTCCATAATGCCGGGGCCTCCGCCAGAAATGACCGCAAAACCCTGATCCGACAATCGTCGGGAAAGGTCCACACAGAGCTGATAGTATTTGTCGTCCGGTTTGGTTCTGGCTGAACCAAAAATAGTCACGGCCGGGCGTATCGTCGAAAGGCGCTCGGTGGACTCGATAAACTCTGCCATAATCGTGAACATATGCCACGATTCACGTGCTTTTAAGGCGGTTGCCTTATCGCGGTCGATAATCTGGCGCAACCTCGTCACATCTTTTCTGTTTCCGTTTCCGTTCATATGCAAAATACCCTGTTATTAGTCGATGGCTCAAGTTATCTGTACCGAGCCTTTCACGCCATGCCCGATCTGCGTAATCCGCAAGGAGAGCCAACCGGCGCCATCTACGGCATGATCAACATGCTACGCCGTTTGCGCAGTGATTATCCGGCAGCATACATGACTTGCGTATTTGATGCAAAAGGCAAAACTTTCCGTGATGACCTGTATCCCGAATATAAGGCACAACGTGCGGCCATGCCTGATGATTTGCGCCTGCAGATAGAACCGATACACGAGGCCGTCAAAGCCATGGGCTGGCCTATCCTGATGGTCGAAGGCGTCGAAGCCGACGACGTGATCGGTACACTCGCTGTCGAGGCCACCGCACGCGGTCTGAATACCATCGTGTCAACCGGAGACAAGGATCTCGCTCAGTTGGTCAATCCCCACGTCACCCTGATCAACACTATGAGCAACGAGAAGCTTGACGAAGCAGGTGTACTCGCAAAATTCGGTGTGCCACCCGGTCGCATCATTGATTACCTGACACTGATAGGCGATACCGTCGATAACGTTCCCGGTGTGACCAAATGCGGCCCCAAAACAGCGGTCAAATGGTTAACTGAATACGATACTCTCGACGGAGTGATCGCCAATGCAGATAAAATCAAAGGCGTGGTCGGCGATAACCTGCGTGCGGCATTAGACTGGTTACCACAGGGCCGTGTACTGATCACGGTCAAAACAGACTGCGATTTATCAGCACACCATATTTCTATCGATGAATCGCTGGTCGCACAGGAAGAAAACAAAGAAGCGATGCTGGCGTTCTACAAACGCTACGGTTTTAAGACCTGGTTACGTGAATTATCCGGCGATGCAACGGCGGGCGCGACACCGTTAAGCGCAACGCCAAAAGCCGCTGCTGGTTCAGGTAATACGCCTGCACAGGCGGGCTTATTCAATGATGACAGCGCAATGCCTGCGGCTGTTATCAGCAATTACGAAACTGTATTAACCGAAACCCAGCTTGACGCCTGGATCACCCGTATCAATAACGCCAGCCTGACTGCAGTCGATACTGAAACCACCTCGCTAGAACCGATGACAGCGCAGTTGGTCGGAATTTCTCTGTGTTGCGAAGCTGGTCATGCCTGTTACATCCCGGTAGCACATCAATATGCTGATGCCCCGGCACAATTGCCACGCGAATTGGTACTGGAAAAACTCAGGCCATGGCTGGAAGATGAAAGCAAAGCCAAGGTCGGACAAAACCTGAAATACGATACGCATATTTTTGCAAATCATGGCGTCGCGCTGCGCGGCATCGTCCACGACACCTTGCTTGAGTCTTATGTTTTTGAGTCGCATAAATCGCATAACATGGACAGCCTTGCGCTGCGCCATCTCGGCAAAAAAACCATCAGTTTTGAAGACGTCTGCGGCAAAGGTGCGGCGCAAATCTGTTTTGATCAGGTGGATCTGCAGCGTGCAACAGACTATGCCGCAGAAGATGCTGACATCACACTGCAATTGCATCTGGCGATGTGGCCAGAAATCGAAGCAGACGCCAGCTTGCAACGCGTTTATCACGACATAGAATTACCCACTTCGGTCGTATTACAAAAAATAGAACGCAACGGCGTCCTGATCAATCAAGACTTACTCAACGCTCAGTCGAATGAAATCGGTAAGCGTTTGCTGGAGCTGGAACAAAACGCCTACGCACTCGCAGAACAACCGTTTAATCTGAATTCGCCAAAACAGCTCGGTGAAATTTTCTTTGGCAAACTGGGCTTACCCGTCATCAAAAAAACACCGTCCGGTGCCCCCTCAACGGATGAAGAAGTTTTGCAAAAACTGGCCGAAGATTATCCGCTGCCCAAAGTATTGCTGGAATACCGCGGGCTCGCAAAACTCAAATCGACCTATACCGACAAGCTGCCGAAAATGGTCAATGCGCAAACAGGCCGCGTGCACACCAACTATGCGCAGGCCGTTGCGGTCACTGGCCGCCTGGCATCGAACGATCCTAATCTGCAGAACATTCCTGTACGTACCGCCGAAGGACGCCGTATCCGCGAAGCCTTTATCGCGGCTCCCGACCATGTCATTATTTCCGCCGATTATTCGCAGATTGAATTGCGCATCATGGCGCATATTTCCGGTGATGCCAGTCTTCTGAAAGCCTTTGCCGATGGCGAAGACGTACATAAAGCAACAGCCGCTGAGATTTTTGGTGTCGCACTTGATGATGTCACGAGTGAGCAACGGCGCTACGCGAAAGTGATTAATTTCGGTCTGATTTACGGTATGAGCGCATTTGGACTCGCCGGTAATCTCGGCATAGAACGTGCAGCGGCACAAAGCTATATCGACAAATATTTTCAGCGCTATCCAGGCGTTGCGCAGTACATGGCCGACACCCGCACCAAAGCAAAGGCACACGGCTATGTTGAAACCGTGTTCGGACGCCGCCTGTGGCTGGCAGAAATCAACAGTCCTAACGGCCCGCGCCGTCAGGCTGCTGAACGCGCGGCGATCAATGCACCTATGCAAGGCACGGCTGCCGATCTGATTAAACTCGCCATGATCGCAGTCCAGAATTGGCTCGAAAAAGAACGCCTGCAATCAAAAATGATCATGCAGGTGCATGACGAACTAGTGCTGGAAGTTCCGGAATCCGAACTGGATCTGATACGCAATAAACTGCCGGAACTGATGGCAAATGTGGCACAGCTGAACGTACCCTTGCTGGCGGAAGTCGGTATAGGAAAAAACTGGGAAGAAGCACATTAAAGTCTCCCTTGCTACATGCGCCTGCTGGCAGCATTTCGTGCTGGCAGGCGCATGTATGAAGGTTCCCGTTTTGTGAAATGATTCCGGTACAAAGTTCAGCAGCTAAGTCAGCTTGTATCGCAGTCAGAGGATATTGTTGTTTCCCCTTCATCGAGTCCATTTTCCGTGCTGAATAGTTAATTAAAGTTAACTCTGGCAATACTTGTACCCCGCAAAATAACAACGTTTTTCTCTATGAAAAAGCATTACTTTTACTGACCAGCCCCGTCCTTTCTGCAACAGTATTTAACTTTACGCATAGCGATGTGTGTATTACAGTTTTCCCGCCGGAACAAGGTTAGCAGAGGATTTTTTCTGCCTGGCTTCAGCTTATTTCAGGGTGCCCTGATATAACAAAAACCTGCATTTCATTTGCCATACTGATGGTTGAGAATGACAGAAAAGACGAGCCATGCGCTGTAATATATCCGTCGAGCAACTTCATTTTTACATCCAGAAAATTTACTTATTGTCTGGTATATTTTCTTGGCGTAAAGTCAAAAAACAAACATTTTCTATCGTTGATCATGCTTTGTTCACTCGCGTAAGTTGAGTGACGTTTTTGATGCATATTGCCTGCTTAGCTATTCCGGCTTTGATGCCAGCTGTTGTACCTGTTTTTTACCGGCCAAGCAGACTGATGTTGAACATTTCACCCGCATCTCATTCGCAGCTAATGAAGCTGCTGCGAATTTATGTTGAATCAAACAAGATGTGAGTATTCAAGCCGCTCAGATAATAGAGGAATAGTATGCGTTTAAATATGCCAGTCACTCAGAACGAGTATCTGATCAGTGAGACAGAATCGATCGTCTCCACGACCGACTTACAAGGAAACATCACCTACGCTAATCCGTATTTCATTGAAGTCAGTGGTTTCACGATGGATGAACTGCTGGGCGCACCGCAAAATATCGTGCGTCATCCGGACATGCCTGTCGAAGCCTTTGCTGATTTATGGACCACGGTAAAATCGGGCTTACCATGGACCGGTATCGTCAAGAACCGCTGCAAAAATGGCGACTATTACTGGGTCTGCGCCAACATCACACCAGTGATAGAGGATGGCAAAGCTGTCGGCTATATGTCTGTGCGCACCAAAGCATCTCCCAAGCAGATAAGCGACGCCAGTAAACTATACGCCGAGCTGAAGAACGGTAATCCTAACAATATTCGTCTGCATCAGGGTGGAGCCGTCAGTAACAGTCTCAGCGCCAGATTACGTTCCAGTTTCAGATTTTCCGTCAGTCATCATCTCGCGCTGACAGCCGCGCTGATGCTACTTTCTTCGTTGTTCGCACTGATCTGCAACTTCGTGAAGTTTGATCAGGAAAGTGAAATCCGCTGGTTGAGTGCGTTTCTGTTGCTCGCGACATTCAGCGCATTCTCTGCCTGGTATAACTTTCACAGAGCAGTCACGGTTCCCAGCAAGCGAGCGCTTGAGGCCTGCAAAATCATGGCAGGTGGTGACCTGACAGGGGAAATCAACACCACGCGCACCGATGATCTCGGACAAATATTACGGATGCTGCGTCAGTTACGTGTAAATCTGCATTCGATTGTCGGTGACGTACGTAAAAATTCACAAAAAATCAGTATTGCGACCAAAGAAATTGCTGCTGGCAATATGGATTTATCAAGCCGTACGGAATCGCAGGCCTCGTCTCTGGAGGAAACGGCTGCCAGTATGGAAGAGTTTGCCTCAACCGTATCGCAAAACTCGGAAAACGCCAGTCAGGCCAGCAATATGGCGAGCGATGCCTTGCGCGTGGCGAGCGATGGCGGCAGAATTTCAGAGCAGATGGTTGCGACGATGGAGGACATCAGCCACTCATCGAAGCGCATGATAGAAATCACCGGCATCATTGAGGGCATCGCATTTCAAACCAATATTCTGGCACTGAATGCCGCAGTAGAAGCAGCGCGCGCTGGCGAGCAAGGGCGCGGCTTCGCAGTCGTTGCATCGGAAGTCCGCAATCTTGCTCAGCGCAGTGCTTCTGCATCAAAAGAAATCAAGCAATTGATCGATGAATCGATGCGTAAAATTCAGACTGGTGCTGCGCTGACCGGCACGGTCGGCAACGCTATGCGGGAAATCATCGTCACCTCTGAAAAAGTCACCAGCGTGATCGGTGAAATCGCTTCCGCATCTCAAGAGCAGCGTTCCGGCATCTTACAAGTCAATGATGCGGTCACACTGATGGATGAAGTCACGCAACAGAATGCCGCGCTGGTCGAAGAAGCAGCTGCAGCGGCCTCCAGCCTGGAAGTCCAGACCACCACTCTGGTTAATGCATTATCTGTATTTAAACTCGACCACAGGACCGAGCAATCGTCCAAGCGTTCGTCGGATGCGATCAGATCCAGAACAAAGGCGGCACCGAGATTTTCATCTGCCACGACTTCAGATTCTCACAGAAAACTACCACAGTTGAGCTGAGTATCATCGCCTTCCCGGAACACACTCCGCATCACCGTCGCGGAGTGCCTCTTACATTACCCGGAATTAATAATTTTCCTGCCGTCAGAAAGCTGCCGCAGTAACACGCTTTACCGGCATCCGTTAACAAAATAAACACCTGGTTTTGCGAAGGTTGTAAAAATACGTACAAAGTACAGAAAATACAGGCAAAGTCTTAGCGAAATCAGCCAATATGCGTCAATATGATAAGTAAGACTGATCTCCGACTACATTTGCATGACTATCCGTAGTGCAAACAACTTCACAGCATACCTGACGCGTCTGCTGCTGTTGCTCATTCTCCTGAGCGGCAACGCTATAGTGGCAGCGCGAGCTGAAACAATCACTTTGATTGGTGAGGATGACTGGTATCCCTACTCAGGAGCCAAAAACGGCAGGATACGCGGTTTTGCCGCCGATATTATTGAGGCAGCTTATGCGGCCTCCGGCATTCAGGTCCGGTTTACTCCTGCCCCGTATTCACGCTGTCTGATGCTGGCGCAGACAGGACAAGCACTGGGATGCTTCGACAGCTTGCAGGACGCCAAACTCGCGTCGCTGTTTATCTTCCACAAAGAACCGATATTCAAAGCCGTTATCGGCATTTATGCACGGGCAGACGATCCTTCGACAACAGTCAGCCGACAGGAGCTGCGCGGACATAAGATCGGCTTCACACATGGTTATACCTATGGCAGCGAGATTGAAAACAACGCCGGCATTGTGCGTGAAACAGCGCCATCAGATCTGTCGAATTTGCGTAAATTATTACGAGGCAGGTCCGATTATTCGCTGGTCTATACCAGAGTTGCCGATCACCTCAGTGTCACGCATCCGCAAGAGTTTAAGGGTAAGATCAAGCAGGTCGGTGTCGTGCTCGAAGACAAGTTGTTTGTCAGCTTTTCAAAAACCTGGCCGGGTGCCGCGCGCTACGCACAGTTGCTCGACAGCGGTTTGCTGACCATCAGAGCCAACGGAACCTATGCGCGGATAGAGCAACGCTGGCAGACACCTCCACCCTGATACCGCACCCCGATACTTCACACTTGTGAAGATGGCGCCAGCGAACTGACAATCCTGACGCGGTCGCTGACGCACACATCTGAGGGCTGCACATCAGACTGCCCCGGTCCTGATGCCACTGCGTTTATTTTAACCAGCCGCGACGACGGAAATACCAGAACGGCGTAATCGCCGATGCCAGCATCAGCAGCAGAGCAAATGGATAGCCAAGTTCCCAGTCGAGTTCCGGAAACCAGCCTTTAAAGTTCATGCCGTAGATACTGGCGATCAGGGTCGGCGGCAGGAAAGCCACACTGGCGACAGAGAATATCTTGATGATCTTGTTCTGATTAATATTGATGAAACCGACGGTGGCGTCCATCAGGAAGTTAATCTTATCGAACAAAAATGAGGTGTGACCGTCCAGCGATTCGATATCGCGCAGAATCTGGCGCGCTTCCTCAAACTGATCCGCATTCAGCAAACGACCGCGCATCAGAAAACTGACGGCACGCCGCGTATCCATCATATTGCGGCGAATGCGCCCGTTCAGATCTTCCTCCTGGGCGATTGAGTTCAGAGCTGCGGCTGCGTCCTGATCGCTGAATTCTTTTTGCAACACAGCGCGGCTGACGTCTTCCAGATTCTGATATATACCTTCCAGTGCATCCGCGGAATACTCGGCATCGGTCGCATATAAGTCCAGCAGCACATCTTTGTAATCGTTGATAGAACCGGGACGTGAACGGGCACGCATGCGCACGAGGCGGAACACAGGCAAATCAGTATTGTGTACAGAAAAGAGAATATCGCGCGCCAGAATGAATGCAACTGTCACCGTGCGCGCAGGTTCATCATCTTCGTCTTCGTCGATCAGAAAATCGGTGCGCAAATGCAGATCGCCGCTGTCCGCTTCGTAATACCGCGCAGAGGCTTCAATATCCTTGACTTCGTCTTCGCCCGGTAACGTCACGCCGTAGATACTCTTGACCCATTCGCGCTCTTCTTCATTCGGATCAGTCAGATCGACCCACACCGGCAAGGTATTTTCAAGATCGGCACGATTTTCGATATTGATCTGGCTCAGCCGTCCGTTGTGTAATACGAAAACATTAATCATGGGCAATTCCGCTAAAAACCTGCTAGGAGTGAGGCTGAACACGCGATACGGAGAGTGAAACAAATTGCTGCACACCACCCGGCATCATTGCAAGACCAGACCTGACTTAAATTTCTTCATTCACTATGTATCAGTACAACAGCTGATACCTTACCCGACAAACGTCCGGCATTTGCGCTGTTACTTTTACCGCTGCGCCTTTTGCAACGCCTTTTCCAGTGCCTGCAGTCGTAAATCCTGATCAGCATGGCTGGCACCGGCATCCTCGGCTGGTACCGGAGGTTTAACGAATCCCTGAGTATCGTTCAGCTTGACCTTCCTGCTGGTCGGATTACTGTCAAGACAGGCGGTGTCAGAGTACACCGTTTTTCCATCAATCGTACAACGACGCACACCGGATTCAACCGTGGCGGCCTGACGCACGCCACCGCTGTTTTGTCCAGGCAGAGTAAGTTCCTGTACGCCCGTGACATTTTTTAATTCATTGCCGATCACGTTCGCCGACTTTCCCCATTTCGTCCAGACTTCCTGCATCGGCAAATGGCCATAACGTATCGTATATAAAAAACCCATCGATACCAGCCCCAGCAACATAAACAAAGCAGAAATCCAGATCAGGCTCAGCCCACGTTGTCGTTGTAAATTCATGGTACCTCCGCGTAAGTCATGCGTTTTAAAATTAACTCAGTCCGTCTTTGCAGATATCCTGATCCCTGGTTTTTATCAAAGTAACGAGGCTTAGGCAGCATCACCGCTAAGCGCGCCGATTGCGCAGCCCCCAGATTGGCTGCACTGATGCCGTAATAATGCTGTGCCGCCGCTTCGGCGCCGAATACACCAACGCCCCACTCAACCGAATTCAAATAAATTTCCAGTATGCGGCGCTTGCTCATGCAAGCTTCGAGCATGTACGTAATGATCAGTTCCTGACCTTTACGCAGATAACTACGCTGACCGGACAAAAACAAATTCTTGGCAAGTTGCTGTGTGATTGTCGAGCCGCCGGAAACAACCTTGCCTTTCTTCTGGTTCTTTTCATAAGCCTTTTGCATCGCCTCCCAATCAACACCTTCATGATCGACGAAGGTATCGTCTTCTGAAGCAATCACAGCACGTTTCAGATGTGTGGAAATGCGGTTATACGGCACCCATTTATGCTGCAACCGTGCATCTGGATTTTTCTCTTGCAGCACGCTGAGTTGCTGGCGCATGAAACTGGTGGAAGAAGGATTGAAATTAATCCACCAGCAGATTTGCAACAGAAAATACGCTTGCAGCAAAATCACCAGCAACAGCGGCACCCCGACCAGCCAGAATAATAATCTGCGGAACAGCTTCATTTCGCCTCCGCGCTGGCATTCAATGCCTGTCGCAACTCCGCCAGCACCGCGGAAGTTTGGGGGCGCACTCCGCGCCACAGAAAGAACGCTTCGGCGGCCTGTTCCACCAGCATGCCCAAACCATCACGACATTGCGCGCCGTGTGTCGCTGCAAAACGCAAAAATGCCGTTGGCTGGGCACCATACATCAGATCGTAAGCCAGCGTTCCGGTATCAAACAAGCTACCCGCCACAGGCGGCACATCGTCATACAAACTGGCAGAAGTCGCGTTGATGATCACATCAAAACGACCATCAACATCGCTAAAAGTGCTGGCGTAAACCGGACACTGAGGGAAATATTGCTCAGCCAGTTGCTGCAGCTCCTGCGCTTTCGACAAGCTGCGGTTGGCAATCACCAGTTCTGCCGGCAATTGCTCCAGCAAAGGTAATAAGCTGCCGCGTGCTGCGCCACCTGCCCCGAGCAAGAGAATGCGTTTGCCCTGCAGAGGTACGTCCGCATTACGCACGATGTCAGTCACCAGTCCGATGCCGTCCGTGTTGTCACCCAAAATTTTTTCGCCATCAAAGCGTAAGGTATTGACTGCACCGGCAACTGCAGCGCGGGTAGTTAATTCCGTTGCCAGTGCACAGGCTTCCAGCTTGAACGGCACGGTCACATTCGCGCCTTTGCCTCCCTGCTGCCGGAATGTCTGCACACTGGCGGCAAAACCATCGAGTGGTGCCAGCAATCGCTGATACTCCAGCATTTGCCCCGTCTGCGCGGCAAATGCGGCATGAATATACGGCGACTTACTGTGCGCGACGGGATTGCCAATCACGACATAGTGATCCGGTGTTACGGTGTGATTCATTTTTTACCTCCGCGCAGCTCAGTTTCCAGTTGCTGATCGCGCGTGAATTTGAAGCGGGTAATGACTACCCATAAATCGTCTTTATCATCCGAACGCATGTTCTGTGGAAATTTGCCGAACGGTGCAGCACTGCGAACGATACGCAAGGCGGCTTTATCAAGTGCTTTATTACCGGAAGATTTTTCTATGCGCGGGCCGCCTTCTTTTTCATAAATGGTACCGTCCTGGAAAATCGGGATATACACGATCAGTTCACCGTATAGTTTTTTCCCTTCCTTTTGCGGGAAATTCAGGGTGCCGAAATCTTCTATGCGCTTTTGCAATTCTTTGTAATACATCGCATAACCGACTTTTTGTGTACTCGGCGTAATGAAGGTTTTGCGCGGACGCTTGTTCTGGTCTTCTATCGTCTGTGAAATTTCTGCAGCCATCCGCGCCAGAGCTTTACTGGTATCGAGATCGTCGCTGCCTTTATCAGGCGTGCGGCTGTCATCGAGTCGGCGTTTCTCTTGCTGCGGCAAGCGGAATTTTTCCTGACGTCTGGCCTGATCGAGCAATTGCCGTTGCTGCTGTTCCAGCTCTTCTATGCGTTTGGTCGCATTACGGATACTGTCACCGTCTTCGCTTCTGTTCATATCCGGCAACGGCGATTTACTGCGACCGCTGTCATGCGCACCGCCGCCATCCAAATCGGCTTGTGCCAGCGCATCTGCTTTCAAAGGCTTGCGGTCATGTTTGGAATTGACCAGTATCACTTCCAGCCCGGGGTCTGCGGCCTGCGTTTCTGCAGGCTTGGGTGCGACGAAATGAACCAGCAGCAATGCCGCATGAACGACCACGGAAACGGTAAGTGCAATCGTGAGTATCAAATTATCAAACACGGATTTCATGGGCATGCTGTCTGTCTTTTCTGTCGCGCTGTTCATTACTCTGCTTGTGGCTGAATCTTATCGCTATCGCTGCTGTCAACACTGTCACCGGCGACCGCTTCCTGATCGTCGCTTGCTGCAACAGCTTCATCCGGTAAGGCATCGACCGCAAGTTCCAGCGCGTTTTCAAGCTCCGCATCCATTTCAGCTTCCAGCACTTCTTCTTCACCGATATCCGTCACGGTTCCCAGCACTTCGAGTATGCGTGCCTCAACGCTGAGATCAACTTCATCCCAACGCAAAATGTCGAGTCGGACTTGCGCGCCACGGGCAGTCTGCGGCATGCCCGGCAAGCGGATCACCAGCGGAATCTCAACCAGACGCAGAATCTCATCTTTCAACACCACCGCATCGACCTGACGTGCCTGTTCCTGCTCCAGCCAACGCAGGCACCAGTAACGTTCCATATTGGTCTGGAAATCGTTGTAGGCAGAATAAGCTGCGTCAAAAGCTGAAACAATCGCGAACAAATCGGCATCTTTCGGTTTGAACGGCGCCACCAGCGGTGCGGTCACACCATGTTGTACGCAAGCGATAATCTGCCACTGATTCACCAGATCGGTATAGCGGCGTAAAGGTGACGTGCTCCACGCATACTGATCCACACCCAAGCCCTGATGCGGCGCGGCATGCGTCAGCATACGGACTTGCATGCGACCAGCCCAGCCGCCCTGACCGCGGCCACCGGCCACGCCCTGTGCGCGGTAAATGCCGGGGATGCCATGATCCGCCATCAATTTACCCCAGGTGCTGTTAGCGAAAATCATCAACTCCGCTACCATCTTATCGAGCGGTGCACCGCGTTTGCGACGGACAATACTGACGACATCGTCTTCGACATAAAAATTGAAATCAACGCGATTGGTTTGTTCCGGCTTCATGCCGAAACTTTCACGCTTCGCCATACGTCCCTTTTCCAGCACCAGCGCCCATTTCCAGATCTGCGCGATCTCGGTTTTATGCGGATAATCACCAGCATCGTTCGCCAGATTTTCTTCGGTCACCAGCGCATCCAGATCGTTATGCCGCAGATTCGACGCAATCGGGACCGCCTCGATCTTGGTTTCGGTGTTCAGTACCGACCAGTCAGCGGTATCGAGCGTCGCATACAGCGACACGGCAGGACGCGCTTGTCCGGCACCGAGGGTATATGTATCGACCAGATCGTCCGGCAACATGGTGATTTTGTCGCCTGGCATATATACGGTGGACATACGCGCACGCGCCAGCTGATCAATCGCATCACCGCGCGCGATGCTTAAAGCCGGTGCAGCAATGTGAATACCGACGCGCAGTTTGCCATCACCCAGTTCAACCACAGAAATCGCATCGTCAATTTCAGTCGTCGTCACATCATCAATCGAAAATGCCTGCACATCGGCAACCGGCAAATCTGATGGTAATGCCGGTATGGTGATAGTCGGGAAACCCAGACCTTTGGGGAAATGTTCGAAATAAAATTTCGCCAGATGTAATTCTTTCGGACTGCGGATGCCGCCGGTCGCAAGCATCAGGCGTGAGGCCGACATTTGCAACGCGTCGCAAGCCTCTGCCAGCGCTTTGTATTCGATCGTGTTTTTATCGGGCTTGAACAGGAGTTGCAAAGCCAGTGGTTTCATTGCTTCAGGCAAACGATGCTGCTTCAGCTCTTCGACATAACTGGCCTGGATCAGCAATTGCTGTTTCTTCTTTTCGATACCGGCGAGTGCGGCTTTCAGGGACGCTTCCGGCGCTGCCTTGTAGCGGCCCCGGCCTTTTTTGTAGAAATACACTGGCGCAGTATGCAAGGCAAAAATCAGGCTGGCGGCTTCGACTGGTTGTGGTGCGTGACCGAAATATTCAGCACCGAGTTCAGCAAAACCAAACTCTTCCTGACCCGCGACTTCCCATAAAAATTCGAGGTCAATATCTGCAGCAGCAGCGCGTGCCTGCTCGATCAGCGTAACCGGATCAGGCGCTGCGAATTGCAACAGCACATCCTTGGCTTTGACTTTGCTGCGCTTACCGCTCGCCAGTTCGACCTGATAGGCTTCCCCTGCCTGCGACATCATGCTGCCCGCTTTAAAATCGCCAGATTCTTCAAAAAATAAATTCATGCAAGACTTCTTTTCTTCATTTTTACGTCTGTATTTTTATCAATCGGGGGGAGTATCTTGTATTTTCAGCCTAATGTCTTTGTATTTAAAAGGCTTTTAAAAATACTCCCCCCAGTATATTTTTCCGGTTTTTCCCCGTTTTCAGCGTCAGCGTAGCTTGCGCACTGTTTCCGGCAGCTTGTGCGGCAATGTCAGCACGGCGGGCAAAAACACCTCAGTGACCAGCAGGCAGGCACCTTTGCGCCAGAATAGGGAACGTCGCGCCGTCAGACTGCGTTCTGCCGACAGCTCCGGCAATACCCGCACGATGCGACGCATCAGCGGGTGCGTCTGATGCAAGCGGGCATACGATAATGTGCCGCGCACCACCTGCGGATCATTAAACAAGGTACTGCCTAAAGAGCGCTCTCCCAACCCCTGAAACAAAGGCCATTGCGTTGCCGTTGCACTCAGCGGCACCACGGTATGGCCATATATCATTGCTTCGCCATCGCAACGCAGTATCACTTCGCGCTCATGCACCTGACGCCGTTCCGGTAATCCGATCACAGCGTACTCATCCGGCAGACACACTGCCTTGTGCTGCGACAAACGCTGCACGCGAAATTGCGTACAACGTGCAGTCAGTCTGGCCGTCAGTGAATCGCGGTTGGTCAGCCAGTCCTGCATCGCCGGCCGCCGGTCTATGGTGTTGACATGCTCAACCCAGTGCGCCACCGATGCATGACGAAATGCGGAACGCAGAGCGGCTTTGCCAGAATCACGCACCTTCAGACCTCGTCATCACAAAAAGCCATGACCAGACCGAGGTAATCCGCAAACTCGGCAATGCCGTGATCGCTGCCCTCGATAATTTTCTGTTTTGCCCCCAGATAATGCGCAACCATTTCTCGCCAGTCGAGCACTTCATCACCAGTCGCAACCAGCAAAAAATAACGCTCAGGCCGGGTGATTTTTTCGACTGCCAAGGCCCGCAATTGGGCGACATATTCCGCTTTGAATTCAAATACTTCGTCGCTGTGATAATACGTCGTCACACCGACATAACTTTCCAGATCGCGCGGTGGTTTAACGGCAGGATTGAGCAGCACGGCTTTGCAAGCGTATTTTTCCGCCAGCCAGGTCGCATAGAAGCCACCTAACGAGGAACCTATCACCGTCAATGTTGCGCGTTGTGACGGATCCGCTGTCGCAATGATGGCTTCGGCCTGTGCGATTGCTTCTGCCGGTGATGGCGATAATGCAGGACAAAAAAATTCATCCATACGTCTCAGCTCCTGCATATGCTGCTGCATCACCCGCGCTTTATAAGACTGCGGGGAGGAACGAAAACCATGCAGGTAAACAATCATGCTGCCACAACCTCAGCCTGTGCACGCGCTTTCAGCGCATCGAGTAATTTCTGATGGACGCCGCCGAAGCCGCCATTACTCATGATCAGCACATAATCACCGGGCCGCGCCTGACGGACAATAGACTCCACCAGCTCGGGAATCACCGAAAAAGTCGCCAGCTTGTCGCCCAGCGGCGCCAGCGTTTCAGCCAGATCCCAGCCGAGCGCATCTTTGCCTTCATGTGCTCCGAAACCAAATACCAGATCCGCTTCCGCCAGACTGCCGGGCAAGGCTTGTTTCATGGTGCCGAGTTTCATGGTGTTGGAACGCGGTTCCAGCACAGCGAGAATACGGGCGTTGCCGACTTTGCGGCGCAATCCGGCGACCGTCGTCGCCACTGCAGTCGGGTGATGGGCAAAATCATCAATCACGGTGATGCCGTTTTCAATGCCGCGCACTTCCATGCGTCGTTTCACATTCACAAACTGCGCCAGCGCTTCAATCGCAATCTCAGGTTTGACGCCGACATGGCGCGCGGCAGCAATCGCGGCCAGAGCGTTCTGACGATTATGTTCGCCATTCAGCTGCCATTGCACTGTGCCCTGACATTCATCGTTGAAAAAGACGTCGAAATCTTCACCGTCTTTTAAGACAATGCGCCATTCCTGTTCATTGCCGAAAAACTCTCTTTCGCTCCAGCAACCGCGTTGCAGCACGCGTTGCAGGGGTTCGTTCTGGCCATTAACGATCAGACGACCAACGCCCGGCACCGTGCGCACCAGATGGTGAAATTGCGTTTCTATCGCACCGACATCAGGGAAAATATCGGCGTGGTCGTATTCAAGATTATTCAGAATTGCCGTCTTGGCGTGGTAATGCACGAACTTGCTGCGCTTATCGAAGAACGCGGTATCGTACTCATCAGCCTCAATTACAAAAAAATCCGAGGCATGATTGCCTTGCAGTCGCGCAGAAATGCCGAAATTCAAAGGCACACCACCGATCAGGAAACCCGGAGCGTAACCGGCATATTCGAGTATCCAGGTCAGCATCGCCGAGGTGGTGGTTTTGCCGTGCGTGCCAGCGACCGCGAGTACCCACTTATGGCGCAGGATGTGGTCACCCATCCATTGCGGGCCGGAAACATAAGGCAAGCCGCGATTCAGGATTTCTTCCATCAAAGGATTGCCGCGCGACACGACGTTACCGACCACGTACAGATCCGGCTCCAGCGCGATTTGCTCAGCGCCGAAGCCCTGCGTGAGCGTAATACCCTGCGCTTCTAACTGTGTGCTCATCGGAGGATAAACGTTGGCATCGCAGCCTGTCACGGTATGTCCGGCTTCCTTTGCCAGCACAGCCAGTCCGCCCATAAACGTGCCGCAAATACCTAAGATATGAATGTGCATAATTTAACTAAATTTCAGAATCCCGCAATTCTACCTGACTGCGCCCGTGTTTCCCTATGCACAAAGGTGCAGATGTTGGGTTATGATGCCGCCATGATGATTCACACTCCCAACGAAGCCGAGGCCCTGCGGGCTGAAATCGCTATGCTGGCGGCACGCATGATCGCTGAAGACGGCGCTGACTATGCGACCGCCAAGCGCAAGGCGGCCAAACAATTGTTGGGTAACCGCAAGATCAAGGGCGATGTTCTGCCGGACAATGCGCAAATAGAACAGGAAGTGCGTGAATACAATGAACTCTTCTTCGGCGATACGCAGCCGCAAAGGCTGCACCATTTAAGACAACTGGCTGCCGGACTGATGGAAGAGCTGGCGCGCTTTCATCCGTATCTGGTGGGCGCAGTACTGAATGGAACGGCGGGCAACCATACCGATATCTATCTGCATTTGTTTACAGACAATACCAAAGACGTCGCCATTTACCTGCTGAACAGAGATATTCAGTTTGAAGTCTCAGAGCATTTCAATAATCGCAATGAAAGCGTGGAAACCCTGAGTTTTATCCACGAAAATGAGGGCGTTCATCTCGTCTTGCATGACCACGACGCGATCCGTAACGGTGGCGGTAAAAGTCTGGAGCGCGCTAATTTACAGACATTAAAAGCACTCATGCAGGAAGCTGCAGAACAACATACCGGAACGAAAGACCTGATATGAATAAACGATTTATCTCCATCGCCCTGCTGTGCGGCACTTTATTCGGCGCACTCGGTATTTACGCCGGAAATCTGAAGACAGCGCCCGAAACACCGCAAAACGATGCCGTCAAACAATTAATGGCAAAGACTTTGCCAGACAGCAATGGCAAGCAACAAGCCTTAACACAATGGAATCAAAAGCTGTTGGTCGTGAATTTCTGGGCGACCTGGTGCGCGCCCTGCGTACAGGAAATGCCGGAATTGTCCGAGTTGCAGCAGGAATTGAAAGGTAAACCAGTACAAATCCTCGGACTGGGTATAGACAGTCCCACCAATATCAGCGAATTTGCAAAAAAACTGAATGTCAGCTACCCGTTATATGTCGCAGGACTCGATGGCAGCGAATTATCGCGCCAGCTCGGAAATAAGGCAGGCGGGCTGCCATTTACAGTACTGATTTCTGCCGACGGCAAGGTGTTAAAAAGCTATCTGGGCCGTCTGAAGATGAATGAGCTGCGCGCTGATATCGCCAAATTTTCTGCGGAAAAGGCCAAGTAAGTTGATTTTTCCTTGCCAATTTCCGTGCATTAGCGGCAAAATGCGGCCATCTTCGTCAAATTGAATGTGACTATGGCGCGCAAACTATTGCTGCTGAATGGCCCCAATCTGAATTTACTCGGCACCCGTGAGCCAGCCGTTTATGGCTCAACCACGCTTGCCGACATTGAGGCCGCAGCACAGGCGCAAGCCGCCGCTGCCGGTGCAGAACTGATCAGCTTTCAAAGCAATCACGAGGGTGCACTGATCGACAGAATTCACGCGGCACGTGCTGAAAATGTCGATGCGATCGTGATTAATCCCGGCGGCCTGACCCATACCAGCGTCGCGTTGAGAGATGCACTGGCAGGCGTCGCCATCCCTTTTGTCGAAATTCATATCTCCAATATTCATCAGCGCGAGAGCTTCCGTCACCATTCTTTTCTGTCCGCCATCGCTAAAGGGGTGATCTGCGGCCTTGGCACTGACGGTTACCGGCTGGCGATTGATTTTTCTCTAAAAAATATCTAATTTCGCTCTTCTTCGTGCATTTAACGAGTATTTTCGTTTAATTTAATGTACAATCTCATTTTTTCCGGCATTGCAGGAACGTCAGAAACGTTCTATATTGCGCGCTCTCATTAATCCAGAACTACTTTTTTCTAGGGGATTCCACATGGATTTAAGAAAACTCAAAACCCTGATTGACCTCGTCGCAGAATCGGATATCGCCGAACTCGAAGTCACAGAAGGTGAAGGCAAAGTCCGTATCGTTAAATCTTCGGCATTACCTCAGAATCAAGTGGTCATGATGCAGCAGCCACAACAGCAGCAGATGGCGCCGGCCGCCGCACCCGTCGCTACAGCGCCAGTCGTTGCAGCGGCACCGCTTGCACCGGAAGGCAATATCGTCAAATCGCCAATGGTCGGCACTTTCTACCGCTCCTCCGCTCCTGGTGCTGCTCCTTTTGTCGACATCGGCAAAAGCGTCTCCAAAGGAGACACGCTGTGCATTATTGAAGCAATGAAATTGCTGAACGAAATCGAGAGCGATTTCGAAGGCACAATCAAACAAATACTGGTGGAAAACGGTCAGCCAGTTGAATTCGGCCAGCCTCTGTTCGTCATTGGCTAATGCCGGCAACGTGCCAGATGTCACTGCACTCATCGCAGCAACCATTGCCACAGTAAAGTTAAATCATGTTTGAAAAAATCCTTATCGCCAACCGTGGTGAAATCGCGCTCCGTATTCAGCGCGCCTGCCGCGAGATGGGCATTAAAACCGTAGTCGTGCACTCAGAAGCCGACCGCGAAGCTAAATACGTCAAGCTCGCCGATGAATCTGTCTGCATCGGCCCTGCTGCCTCGAGTTTAAGTTACCTCAGTATGCCCGCGATCATCAGTGCCGCCGAAGTGACTGATGCGCAGGCGATCCATCCGGGTTATGGCTTTTTGTCTGAAAACGCCGATTTCGCGGAACGCGTCGAGCAATCCGGTTTTGTTTTCATCGGCCCACGTGCCGAATCCATCCGTCTGATGGGCGATAAAGTATCGGCCAAGCACGCGATGATAGAAGCGGGCGTTCCCTGCGTTCCCGGTTCCGAGGGCGCATTGCCGGATGATCCGAAAGCGGTTGTGCAGACAGCCCGTAAAGTGGGTTATCCGGTCATTATTAAAGCGGCAGGCGGTGGTGGTGGACGCGGTATGCGTGTCGTGCACACAGAAGCGGCCCTGATCAATGCTGTAGCAATGACCAAAGCCGAAGCTGGTGCAGCCTTCGGCAATCCTGAAGTGTATATGGAGAAATTCCTGGAAAATCCGCGCCACGTGGAAATTCAGGTTCTGGCCGATCAGCATGGTAACGCGATCTGGCTCGGCGAGCGCGATTGCTCTATGCAGCGCCGCCATCAGAAAGTGATAGAAGAAGCACCGGCGCCCGGCATTCCACGTAAGATTATTGAGAAAATCGGTGACCGCTGTGCTGCAGCCTGCCGCAAAATAGGCTACCGTGGCGCAGGTACATTTGAATTCCTGTACGAAAACGGCGAGTTTTATTTCATCGAAATGAATACCCGCGTTCAGGTCGAACATCCGGTGACCGAAATGATTACCGGTGTTGATATCGTGCAGGAACAGATCCGCATTGCTTTCAATGAGAAACTGCGCTTCAAACAAAGCGATATTTCTCTCAAAGGTCACGCGATCGAATGCCGTATCAATGCAGAAGATCCATTCAAGTTCACACCGTCGCCAGGTCGCATCACATCGTGGCACGCTCCGGGTGGTCCTGGCATCCGTGTTGATTCTCACGCTTACGCAGGCTACTTCGTCCCACCGCATTATGATTCTATGATAGGCAAAGTCATTTCTTACGGCGAAACACGCGAACAAGCGATCCGCCGTATGCAGATTGCGCTGTCAGAAATGGTAGTGGAAGGCATACAGACTAATATCGCCCTGCATCGTGAACTGATGATTGATGCACGCTTTATCGAGGGTGGCACCAATATTCATTACCTCGAACATAAACTGGCAGATATGCCGGATCTGGCAAAGAAAAATCAATAATCATCACTACGGATCTTGCGTCATGTGAATGGCGCAAGATCTTTTAGAAAGAGCACTATGGGTTGGATAGAAGTCGTTATCGAAGTGGCACGTGAACATGCGGAAGCATTATCAGACGCATTGATGGATACTGGCGCATTGTCAGTTTCTGTCGAAGATGCGGACGAAGGCACTGCAGACGAAAAACCATTGTTTGGCGAACCGGGCATGGAACCCGAGGAAACAGCATGGGATCGCAGCCGTGTGGTCGCACTCACCGATATCGACAGCGATTATGCAGCGATAGTCGCAGCGGCAGCACAATCCATCGGACTGCCGTCAACTCCTTCTTATACCACCCGCTCAGTGGAAGAACAAGACTGGGTAAGACTGACGCAGTCCCAGTTTGCACCGATACACATCGGCAAAAATATCTGGGTCGTACCAAGCTGGCATGATGCGCCGGATGCGGATGCGCTGATACTGGAACTCGATCCGGGACTGGCATTCGGTACTGGCAGCCATCCGACCACGAGACTGTGCATGGAATGGCTGGAAGCACACGCACCACAAAACCTGACGGTGCTTGATTACGGCTGCGGCTCGGGTATTCTGGCGATGGTCGCGAGCAAACTCGGCGCTGGTAAAGTGATCGGTGTGGACATTGATCCGCAAGCGATAGAATCTGCGAATTTCAATGCTGAACGTAATCATTGCAACATTGAATTTGCTCTGCCTGAAAAATTCGGCACCGACCATCCGTCCTCTGAAAAATTCAATGTCGTCGTCGCGAATATTCTCTCCAGCCCATTGAAACTGATGGCACCGATGCTGGCAGGACGCGTGGCGCCAGGCGGCTCGCTGGTATTGTCTGGCGTACTCGCACGTCAGGCAGAAGAAGTGGCAGCAGCTTATGCTCCGTTCATCCAACTCAGCGTCTGGGCAGAGCACGAAGGCTGGGTCGCGCTCTCAGGACAATTGCCGGGTTAATCTGTCATGGCTCTCGCCACACGCTGCCCTCACTGCCAGACCATCTTCCGCGTGGCGAATGACCAGCTGAAGCTGCACGCGGGGCTGGTACGTTGCGGCTCCTGCCAGCAGACGTTTAATGGCGTTGAACATCTGGTTCCGCCGCATGAATTGAACAAGTCGCATCAGTCTAAGCCTGACGTGGTGTCCAATATAACGACAGCGCAAGCGCTGGCCTCGCCAGTAGCAAGGTCAGCATTAACACCAGCGGAAACAACGGAACCCGAAGTTGCCGTTCAGTCAACCCCGCTATCTGAAACTGCACCACCCGCTGCAGATCAGGTAGCCATCGTCATTGACGAAACAGCGACAGAAAAAGCGATATTTCCTTCTGCAGCGAAAGCAGAAGCAACACCAGCGGCAGTCATTGGCGACGCAGAAATCCGCGAAAAAACGAATGACTTGCCGGAAGATCTTGAGCAGGTTCTGGCTGCCAAGACGAAACCTGAACCAGAAGCGCCGGAAGTACCCGCTACACCGGTACCGGAATCAGCTGCCTCACTGGATTTTTTCCTTGGTGAAGAAGATCCTTTTGCAGAAATTTCAGCCACACCTCCGGAAACACTATTAGCTCAGGTAGAGCTGGAAACCAAAGCCGCTATGCTGGAAGAACCCAGCATAGACTGGTCGGTTGCCGACAACGTCAATGCAGAAGATGATCAGCGGATAACGGCGTCGGATGACAGCGAAGTATTGCCTGCGACGATGACCGCCATCGCCACTGACGAGCTTCAGGAGCCTCAGGAACCCTATCTGCCGGAAACGATGGACGCAGTAACACTCGCTCAGACCGGTGCTGCACTGGAGCGCCTGGCAACCGAGACTGAAGACTCCGTCAGCGATACTGGCGCGGATGAAGAAGAAAAACCTGAATTTGTCTTGCAGGCTGAAAAAGCAGAAAAGCGTGGTCGCCTGTACAGTATCCTGATGATCCTGCTGAGCCTGATTTTGCTGCCTGCGCTGATCGCGCAGACCGGATATATTTTCAGAAATCAGATTGCTGCTGCTTATCCGGAAACACGTTCAGGACTGGAACAAGTGTGCCGCATTATTCACTGTCAGATTTCTCTGCCAGCCCAGATCGACTACATCACCATAGAGTCAAATGAGCTACAGGCGCTGTCACCGGGAAAAAATACATATTCGCTGGTAATGCAATTACAAAACCGCAGCAACACGGTGCAATCCTGGCCCGCTGTTGAACTGGTGCTGAATGACGCAAAAGACAAGCCGGTCTTACAAAAAGCCTTTACTCCTAAAGACTATCTGAGCGAGCCGGCTGATATTGCAAAGGGTTTCGCACCCGGTACTGAAAAGAATATCAAGTTGTATTTTGACCTGCCCAAACTGAAAGCATCCGGCTATCACGTCAGCGTTTTTTATCCCTGATGTGTCGTGATCGCAATCACCGTATTGTAATCACGACAGCCAGCGACATCTGCTTCGTATCAGGATTTCTTATGAGCCGCCAGCGCATGCGCGAGTTGCGCCCCCGCCTTTGCATTATTTTTCACTAAAGCGATATTACTGACCAGACTACGGCCAGCGGTCAGTTCCTTAATTCTCGCCAGTAAAAACGGCGTTACAGCTTTGCCGCTGACGCCTTGCTGCGCCGCTTCCTGCAAAGCCTGCTGGGTAATGCCTTCTATTTCTGCCCGCGGCATCGCATCTGCTTCCGGAATCGGATTGGCAATCACGACACCGCCACGCAAACCCAGCGTCCACTTTGTCGCTATAAAATCAGCCTGTTCGGTGGCACTGTCGAGCTGGAAATCAGCACGGAAACCGCTATCGCGAGTGAAGAATGCCGGAAATTCAGCCTGACCTACGCTGATAACAGGAACGCCGTGGGTTTCCAGATATTCCAGCGTCAGACCCAGATCCAGTATCGATTTCGCGCCGGCACAAACGACCGCAACCGAGGTGCGCGCCAGCTCCTGCAAATCAGCAGAGATATCAAAACTGGTCTCTGCACCACGATGCACGCCGCCAATCCCGCCGGTCACAAAAACCGGAATGCCCGCCAGCTCGGCGCAAATCATGGTCGCCGCCACGGTTGTCGCACCTAATTTTTTACTCGAAATCACATATGGCAAATCGCGCCGACTGACTTTCAGTGCATCTGCAGATTGTCCCAGCAATTCCAGTTCTGCATCTGACAAGCCTATGTGTATCTTGCCATTCATAATTGCAATCGTAGCAGGAACCGCACCATGCTCGCGGATTATTGCCTCAACCTCGCGCGCAGTCTGTACGTTTTGCGGATAAGGCATGCCATGCGAAATGATGGTGGATTCCAGCGCCACCACAGGTTTACCGGCAACTCTCGCGGCGCGTACTTCTTCAGAAAAAACTAAATAGGATTGCATCATCACCCCTCATTGAAAATGGTTGCATCCAGCGTTTGCAGCACGCTGGTCTCTGTTTTTATCGTCAGTGCTGCCAGCTGCAAACCGCGCTGACAGGCAAGCTGCATATCATCCGGCGTCTGATGCAAAGACCAGCACACGGCAGCAGCAAAGGCATCTCCGGCACCAGTGACGTCCACGACCTCAGCCTGATGCGCTGCCAGGTGTTGCGCCGGCAAACCTCGTTTTGCATCAGTAAAAATGACGCCCTCCGCTCCAAGTGTGACGATCACATCGGTGACTCCCTGCGCCTGCAGTTGCAAGCAGCCACCGATAATTCCCTCATGGCTGCTGAAGCGGGTAACAAGTCTCTGTTCCAGTTCCGCCTGATTCAGAATCAGCAGGCGCACTCCGTTTAATACAGCAGGAAGACGCGCCATTTTCGGCTGAGAAACAGCCACGATGATCAACGGCTTATTATTCACAAGCGCCTCATTCATCAGCAACTGAATGCTGTCGGGAGGCAGATTCATATCAGCGACAATCATCGCAGCAGCGTTCAGTTGCGACCGGCGACTGATCAGAAAGTCGCGGTTAAGTAACTCACATAACTCCATGTGCGCCAGTGCCAGCACCAGTTCGCCAGAGTGATCCAGGATTGCAGTATAAGTCCCGCTGCATGCGCCGGAAACATGTAAAGAGCCGCTGGTATCGATTCCGCTACTTTTCGCGTGATTCATCAGTCCTTTACCGCTGGCATCGTCACCAATTGCACACATTAACGCTGCGGAGACACCCAGCCGAGCAAGATTTTCAGCGATGTTGCGGGCGACGCCGCCGTAAGACTCATGCTGACTGACAGGGTTGGAAGTGCCCATACGCAAAGGCGCTGCCGTCCTCAACTTACGGTCGATATTCGCACCACCGATACAGAGGATGGCGCGCGTTTCAGGAAACATATATGCCCGGCCGAGAATACGCCCTTCCCTAATCAGCCCGGCGATATGGCCTGCCACCGCCGATCGGGATAAATGCAATGCATCTGCCAGTTCTTGCTGGGTCACATACGGATTCGCACTGACAAGTGCAAATAATTGCTCTTTTTTTGATACTGAGCCGCTCATAGTATTTTTTCCTGACGGAACTTTCTGACGAGAATCAAGATACCGCATCAGATAAACAGGGATCACACTGCCGCCAACCCGAATAAACTTTACCGCGGCGGCACTCGCCCCAAAAAAAGACAAATGTTTAAAGTAAAAACATTTGTTTATTAAGGTGAATAATAACACATCCGGATACCAGCATCCGCCGGCACCAACCGGATAAATCGTCATATCGTGTCTGCAATTCCGATTTGACAGCAGTTATTATCCGCAGCACAATCTCGCCCTGCATGAATCGGTATCACAGTGGCACGGCAAGATTGTTCCGCTAAGACGCGACAGCAAAAGTACATGCCTGATACAACATGGCGCAGTGACGCGACTGAAGTGATATCGCTTGAGTTGCCGGTCGAAATAATAAGACACGCTGTAACACCGCCTGCTGCATTTTGCCCGTCTGGATATTGCATAAAATTTCATCAAATCCTGAGAATGCGCTTGACTGGCAGAAGTAGGCCATAGTTAAATACGAAATCGATTGCGCAAACGATTGCGCAGCACCCTTTTACTGAGAAAAAAGTATCATGAAGCCACGCATCACCGTAGTCGGCAGCGTCAATATGGATTTAGTGTTCCGCACACCGCGCATGCCCGCAGTGGGAGAAACCCTGTTGGGGCATGAGTTCCGTCAGATTCCCGGCGGCAAAGGCGCCAATCAGGCGGTGGCTGCTGCCCGTCAGGGTGCGGATGTCAGCTTTATCGGTGCAGTCGGCGATGACGGCTTTGGTGATTTCTCGCAGCAGTGTCTGGCGAAAGAAGGCATCAACATTCAGCATCTGGCGCGTGTTGCCGGTGTTGCCACTGGTGTGGCCGGTATATTGGTGGAAGACAATGGCAGCAATAGCATCGTGCTGGCAGCAGGTGCCAATGCAACACTGAGCGTCGATCAAATCGAAGCAGCGACCAGTGTCATCGGTGCGGCACAGTTATTGCTGTGCCAGTTGGAGACACCGGTCGATACCGTCACCCGTGCAATCGCCATCGCGCATGCTCAGGGTGTCAAAGTGGTGTTAAATCCGGCTCCGGCACAGCAACTGGATTCTGCATTATTAAAGCAAGTTGATTACCTGATCGTGAACGAAACAGAAGCATCACAACTCAGCGGCATCAGTGTAAGCAACCAGGCGAGTGCACAACAGGCATCGGAACGTTTGCTGGAACTGGGCGTCGGAACCGTTTTGCTGACTATGGGTGGCGACGGTGCATTGATCACACAAGCAGGCAGCAGTGAATTTATTCCGGCGATTAAGGTCGATGTGGTGGATACCACCGCAGCTGGTGATACTTTTGTCGGCGCGTTTGCAGTCGGTATCGCTAATGGGCTCAGCGTTTCTGATGCCAGTCGCGAAGCACAATATACTGCAGCGCTGACCGTGACGAAATTGGGAGCACAGACTTCGATTCCCCATCGACATGAAGTTCTGGATTTCGTGAAAGCGCGGAAAGTCGCCTGATTGCGATTGAATACGAATACAAGATGGCAGGATTTGATAGAATTTTGACCTTACAGCCAGACTCGCTGGTGACGCGTGGTAGTCTGATGTCAGTAAGTGCCGATAAATAATGAGTGATGCCACTTGCGACTTGCCGTCAGCGAATAGCGATCACGAACGCAATCACACAAGATATACGAATAAGGAAGCTCTCATGAAACTCAAACAACTCTGCCTGACTCTGGCTGGCTTGCTCGTTGCAGGCGGCGCTTATGCTGCAGACCCGAAATTTGCCGTTATCTACGATGCGGGCGGTAAGTTTGATAAGTCTTTCAATCAGTCCGCTTCCGAAGGTGCAGAACGCTTCAAAAAAGAAACCAAAATCGGCTTCATGGAAGTACAGGTCGCCAGCGACACGCAAACAGAGCAAGTGCTGCGTAATCTGGCTCGTAAAAACGTTGATCTGATTGCCGCAATCGGCTTTGGACAAGCGCAGGCAGTACAAAATATCGCTAAAGAATTTCCGAAAACAAAATTCGTGTTGATTGACGGTGTTGCTGCGGGCAACAATGTCAGCTCGGTATTATTTAAAGAACAGGAAGGTTCTTATCTGGTCGGCGTGGCGGCAGCGCTCGCGAGCAAATCCAAAAAGATTGGTTTCATCGGCGGCATGGATATTCCGCTGATCCGTAATTTCTCCTGCGGCTACACACAAGGTGCAAAAGCCACCGATAGTAAAGTCGAAGTGATCCAGAATATGGTTGGCACCACCACTGCGGCATGGAACGATCCTGCCAAAGGCGGCGAACTCGCGCGCGCGCAGTTTGAGCGTGGCGTCGATGTGATCTTTGCAGCAGCAGGTGGCAGCGGCATGGGCACACTGCAGGCAGTCAAAGAAAAAGGCAAACTCGGTATCGGCGTTGACTCGAATCAGAACTATATGCATCCGGGCAATATGTTGACATCGATGGTCAAGCGCGTTGATCAGGCGATTTATGACAGCTTTATGCAAATGAAAAATGGCAAATGGCAAGGTGGTACCATCTACAAAGGCCTGAAAGAAGGCGGCGTGGACTGGGCGCTGGACAAAGACAATCGCAGCGTTGTCAGTGCCGAAGTTGAAAAGCGTGTCAACGCGGCGAAACAAGACATCATTAACGGAAAAATCAAAGTCGTCGATTTCCGTGACGCCAATAAATGCCCGGTTTAAGATAAAACTCACCATGATCGGGGCGCCAACATCGGCGCCCCGAAATTTTTACCCCTATTCTTGACTCAATCACACCGAGAATCCCGAACGTATGCAAGCTGCCGTCGAATTTCAACACATATCCAAACGCTTTGGCGCAGTGCAGGCGAATCGCGATGTGAGTTTTTCCATTGCACCCGGTTCCATCCATGGCATCATCGGCGAAAATGGCGCAGGTAAATCCACCCTGATGAGCATCCTGTACGGCTACTACCGTGCTGACGGCGGTCAGTTGCTGATCAATGGCGCGCCACAACAAATCCGTAACAGTCAGGAAGCTATCGATCTCGGCATCGGCATGGTGCACCAGCATTTCATGCTGGTTGAAAACATGACGGTGCTGGATAACGTCATGCTCGGCTCTGAAGGCGGCTTCCGCCTTGCTGCTCATCGCAAACAGGTTGAAGCGAACCTGCGTGAGATTTGTCAGCGTTACTCGCTCGACGTTGATCCGCTTGCCAAAATTCAGGATTTATCGGTCGGCATACAGCAACGCGTTGAGATTCTGAAACAGATATACCGCAGCGCGAACATTCTGATTCTGGATGAGCCAACGGCAGTGCTGACGGTACAGGAAACCGCTTCGCTGTTTGCCGTTTTGCGATTATTCAAAGAGCAGGGCAAAACGATTATTCTGATTACGCATAAGCTGCAGGAAATTCTCGACATCACCGACGAAGTAACTGTGATGCGCGCGGGTACTGTTGTCGGTTCTGTGCAAACCGCGAACACCAATAAAGAACAACTGGCGGAACTGATGGTGGGTCGCCCTATCGAAACACATCTGCCGCGTGCGCCGTATGCGCCGGGTGAAACAGTGCTCGATGTGCAGGGACTCAATCTGATCAACGCCCAGCAAGTCAGCTTGCTCAAAGATCTGAATTTCAATATCCGCGCCGGAGAAATCGTCGCCATCGCTGGCGTCTCCGGCAATGGACAAAGCGAGCTGCTGGAAGTGCTGAGCGGTATGCGTTTACCGAGTAGCGGCGCAGTGACGATGCAAGGAAAGGCACTACCATTCGCTGGGCGCAAAGATGCGGATGGTTTGCCTGCGACGTTCCGCGAACTCGGCATCGCACACGTACCGGAAGACCGTCTGCGTGACGCCGTTGTAAAAAATTTCTCGGTCATGATGAACAGCTTTCTCGGTTATCAGAAAAAGCTGGGCAAAGCTTTTGGTCTGCTCGACTACAAAACCATACTGAAAACCTGCAACGAACTGCTGAGTAAGTTTGATGTACGCCCGGCTGATCCACATTTGCGCATTGCGCTGCTGTCCGGCGGTAATCAGCAAAAAGTGGTGATGGCGCGGGAGATGGCGTCAGAACCCAAACTGATGCTGGTAGGTCAGCCAACACGCGGTGTCGATATCGGCACGATAGAAAGTCTGCACGCACGCCTGCTGGCGATGCGCGATGCTGGCGTCGCCATCCTGTTAGTGTCAGTGGAACTGGAAGAAGTCCGTGCCCTGGCTGACCGCATTCTGGTCATGTCCGGCGGCTGTATCACTGGCGAGCTGAAAGTAGAAGAATTTGATGCGACCCGCATCGGCCTGCTGATGGGTGGATTACACAAACACTAAACAGCAGCCGGAATACAAAGCAAACATAAGCGAACAAACAAGCGACGAACCACGTATGAATCAAGCCGATCTTCCCCGCTGGGCCACCGCCTTTGCCCTGCCTTTACTGAACTTGCTGTCCGCCCTGCTGGTGGCAGCGGGTGTGATTTATCTGCTGGGTGAAAGCCCGCTGGAGTCGCTGGGCATACTGCTGAATGCTGCCGTTTTCAATCCTGAAGGACTGGGCTACACCCTGTTCTACGCCGCCACATTTATCTTCACCGGATTATCCGTATCGATTGCGATGCAGGCGGGTTTATTCAATATCGGCAGCGAAGGTCAGATGTATCTGGGTGGTCTCGGGCTGACTCTGGTGCTGCTGGCTTTTGATGCGAGCTTACCGGCATGGCTGCTGATTCCGCTGGCGATTGTCGGTAGCGCGATCTTCGGCGCGGCATGGGCTTTTTTACCCGGTTATTTGCAGGCAAAACGCGGCAGTCATGTGGTCGTGACGACCATCATGTTCAACTTCATTGCGGCCAGCCTGATGAACTACATCATCGTCAGCTTTCTGATTCCTGCCGGTGAACAAAACACCGCCAGCCGCGTCTTTGCCGATAGCGCATGGCTGCCTAAGCTGAATGGCATCCTGCCGGTTCTTGGTGAAACCCCGCTGAACATCAGCTTTATCATGGCCTTACTGGCCTTAGTCATTTACGGTGTTGCAGTGTGGCGCACAACCTGGGGTTATCAGTTACGCGCGACGGGTCTGAACCAGCATGCAGCGCACTATGCGGGCATTTCCATCAGTAAAACCATCATGGTTGCGATGATGATTTCCGGCGCGCTGGCTGGCCTGGCGTCCGTCAATTCCGTCATGGGCTCCACGCATTATCTTGGCCTGAATTTCCCCGCAGGCGCAGGCTTTATCGGTATCGCCGTCGCACTGATGGGACGTCAGCATCCGATCGGTATTTTGCTGTCGTCGATACTATTCGGTGCGCTGATCCAGGGTGGCTTTGATCTGTCGCTGGAAAAACCGAATATTCCGACCGAAACTTTTATTTTCATTCAGGGCCTGATCATTCTGTTTTGCGGCGCGATGGAAAATCTGTATGCCCCGGCCATTTCTGCCCTGCTCAAACGTAAGGAAAAATGATGTTTGATGATTTTCAATTTTCCAGCATTCTGGTTTCTACCATCCGCAATGCACCGGTATTAATGTTTGCAGCGATGGCAGGTCTGTTCGCTGAACGCAGCGGCGTGGTCGATCTGGCACTTGAAGGGAAAATGCTGGCAGCCGCGTTTGTGTCAGCAGCAGTCGCCTTTGCGACGCAAAACCCGTGGTTCGGCATACTCGCCGGTGTCGGGATTTCTGCTGTCATCGCTTTATTGCAGGGCTTTGTCAGCATCACGCAAAAAGGTAATCAACTGGTGGCCGGTATTGCCCTCAATATCGCCCTGAGCGGCCTGACCTTTGTGCTTGCTCAGTTTTTCTTTATGCAAGGCGGGCGTACGCCTGATCTTGGTTCTGCCCGTCTGTTTGATATTGTTTTACCGGGCTCGGAAGCAATCAGCGGCATTCCGTTTCTGGGCTGGTTTTACACCAAACTGATCGGTGGTCACAGCGCGCTGGTGTATCTGGCATTTGCCCTGATACCGCTGGTGCACTGGGTCTTGTATCACAGCCGTTTCGGTCTGCGTCTGCGCGCTGTCGGTGAAAATCCGCATGCTGCCGATGCCGCTGGCATCAATGTCGAGCGCACCCGTTTTATGGCGATGCTGTGCGCCGGTGTGCTGTGTTCATTCTCCGGCGCTTATCTGTCCATCGTACAAAGTGGTTTTTTCCTGCGCGATATGTCCGCTGGTAATGGTTATCTGGCGCTCACCGCGCTGGTGTTCGGTAACTGGCGGCCACTGCAAACGGCGCTCGGTTGCCTGATGTTCGGTTTTTTCACTGCTCTGCAAGTCCAGATCGAAGGCGTGGTCTTCCCTGGCTTGGGAAAAGTACCGGGATCATTGATACAGATGATTCCGTATGTAGTCACCGTCGTCGTTCTTGCGGGCCTGATGGCGAAATCCGTCGCGCCGAAGGCGATAGGCGTGCCGTTTGTAAAGTCACGATAAAAGACTATAAAACCTGCCGGTCGTCCGTATGGGCTTGCCCCTTACTGGCTGCCGGTGATTTATTTTTTAAATCGACAACGTTACGGCCTCCTTGAACCAGGTCAAACACAACAAATTGCTTCACACTGGGTTCTGTTCAATGGCCAGTTGAAGTTAATTCCTGGAGTATTTCCATGCAAGCAAAACATAAAGTCATTTTCGATACGGACCCTGGCGTTGATGACGCAATGGCGCTGTATTTCGCGCTGGCCCATCCTGATATTGATGTCGTCGGTATCACCACTACTTTCGGCAACGTGTATGTCGAACAGGCGACTATCAATGCGCTCTACCTGACCCGCATCGCAGGCCGCACTATTCCGGTGGCGCAAGGTGTGAATGTGCCATTCGCGAAAGCCGCCGGTACTCCGCCTGATTTTATCCACGGTGCAGACGGCCTCGGCAATCTGCCTTCCCGTATCGAAGTCGGCGGTCAGGCTGAAGTGGAAAGCGCAGCGGAATTCATCGTCAAGATGGCGCGTCAGCATCCGGGTGAAATCACACTGGTTGCAGTTGGCCCGCTGGGCAATCTGGGTCTGGCACTGAAAATGGAACCACAACTGCCTAAGCTGCTGAAAAAAGTCGTGCTGATGGCCGGTGCGGTTGACGAGCCGGGCAATGTCTCGCCAGTTGCAGAAGCGAATGTCTGGAATGATCCGGATGCCGCCGATCTGGTCTTTACAGCAGGCTGGGATCTGACCATGGTTGGTCTGGATGTGACGCATCGCGTGGTCTTGCCATCGAGCTTCTTTGCACGTCTGGCAGAACAACACAAACACGTCGCGATGGATACGCTGTCGCACGCAGTGAATTTCTACGCGAACTTCTACCAAAGCATACGCCCTGACCTCGGCCATGCTTGCTACGGTCACGATGTACTGGCGTTTGTCTGGCTGGTCGCACCGGAAATCTTTGAAACACAAAACGGCCGCGTGCGCGTTGCCAAAGAAGGCATAGGCAATGGTCAGACCATGATGGCGAAACTGGCGATTCCTTACCCGCAAGCAGGTTGGGAAGCCAGCAAACCAGAAACCCGCGTCTGCATGAAAGTGGATGCTGAAGCCTGCGCTAAGCTGATCGACCAGACCTTATCCAGCGACTGGCTGAAACCAGCTCTGGCAAAATAAGGGGAACCATCATGCTGATACAACCAGTTGATTACCGTGATCCGGATGCGGCAAGAAAATTCACCGAAAGCCTGCACAACACCGGCTTTGGCGTTTTGACCAATCATCCTTTATCGCAAAATCTGCTCAACACCATTTATCAGGAATGGTACGAGTTTTTCCAGACCGATGCGAAAAACAAATACGCGTTTACGGAAAAAATGGACGGCTATTTTTCGCCGAAAATTTCCGAAACCGCCAAAGGCTATGCCAAGCGCGATCTGAAAGAGTTTTACCACGTTTACCCGTGGGGACAATATCCATCCGAAGTCTCCAAGGCTGCGCTGGAATACTACGAACACGGCAACAAACTCGCGACTGAATTGCTGCAATGGGTCGAAGACCATACCCCGGCAGAGATCAAGGCCAAGTATTCCATGCCCTTGTCTGACATGATCACTGACAGCGATCTGACCCTGCTGCGCGTGCTGCACTATCCGCCGCTGACGGGCGATGAAGAACCAGATGCAGTGCGGGCAGCGGCTCATGGCGACATCAATCTGCTGACCGTGTTGCCAGCCGCCACCCAGGCCGGTTTGCAGGTATTGGGCAAAGACAATGCCTGGCACGATGTGCCATGCGACTTTGGCATGCTGATCGTCAACATCGGTGACATGCTCGATGAAGCCTCGCAAGGATATTACCCTTCGACCATTCACCGCGTGCTGAATCCGACCGGCGAAGAAGCGAAAAAATCCCGCATTTCGCTGCCACTGTTCCTGCATCCGCGTCCAGACGTCGTGCTGTCTGAACGTCACACGTCCGGCAGCTATCTGCAAGAACGTTTGCGCGAACTGGGCGTGAAAAAATAATCGCCCAATACTGCTGCGCCTTTCAGGACAAAAATGCGCTGAAAGGCACGGCAGATATAAGGGATAAACGTGAACAACAAAGAGGCATGCTGACCGGCATGCCTTTTTAAATGGAGAACAAGAATGAACACCCAAGAACTGATCGTTGAAGCCAAACTGGCACGCGAACGTGCGTATGCACCGTATTCCAAATTCAAAGTCGGCGCGGCCGTGCTGACCAAAGACGGCAAGGTTTTCCACGGCTGCAATGTGGAAAATGCGTCGTACGGCCTGTGCAACTGCGCCGAGCGCACCGCCTTATTCAGCGCCGTCGCCGCTGGCTATCGCCCCGGTGATTTTCAACAAATCGCCGTCACCGGCGACACCGATGGCCCGATCGCTCCTTGCGGCGCCTGCCGCCAGGTCATCATTGAACTCGGCGGCCCCGAACTCGAAGTCGTGCTGACCAACACCAAAGGCGACATCAAAACCACCACCGCCGGCGCACAATTACCGGACGCGTTTTATCTGCAACCGGAATAAATTTCAACCTAATAAAAAAATCCCCGACACATCGTTTGATTTGTCGGGGATTTTTATTTGCGGGATGTATTGCGCTGTTGCTATCTCAAGATGAATTTTGAAGGTATCACGTTGTCGAACTGAGGCAGGTAAATCATTTATTTTTCTTCTTTATTGTTGTTGGATTTTGTAGAACCAAAAGTATCTTTTGTCTTTCTTTGTTGCTCTGCCAGTTCCGTAATGATTTGCTCATATGTCCAACCTGGGGAAATTACTGCGATACCAGCGGATAGCGCTTTCTCCTTTATATCATCTTCGCCATTTTCTGGAAGAATGATGCAAACAAGGTCACTTAGTTTGAACTTTAGAGACTTTGGTGTTCGCCATTCGCGTTCCCAAGTGAAGTCGTACTGTTCGTGCATAGCATTCATAAACGGAACGATGCGTCGTAAAACCTTGTGATCATCAGACTGGGTTGCTACAGAAAAAAGATAATCGACAGATTCTCGAATATGGAGGTTTCCGTCGTAACTATTGATATAAATGGCGGGCTGTCCACCTTTTTTGGCAATGAAATCTTTGGTGAAGACTACACCGTACGCTTCTAGTTTTATTTGTCTGCCTGGAATTTCTTGGACAAGAAGATGGAGCTGACTAAGTGGGACCTCAGTAAAACAAGCAACCCGGTAGCCTTCTTGTTGCTCCTTGGGGAGCTTCGAAATTTTGTCGTTATAGATGCAATGTGGCTTAACCGCCCAAATTTCTTTACTTCTCAAAATTTGTAAAAGATTATCTCTTCCGGTAGCACCATTAGTAAACGACTTACGGTCGTCACGAGTCAAATGCACAATGCATCTAGAGTAGTCCGTGCGATGTTGCGTTGCTACTTTCGAAGAATTTGAGGCCATAGAGATGCCTTATTTGCTTTAAAGTTAAAAACAAAAATTAACATGCATTTGCAAAATAAACAATACTGCATCAACTCTCTTAAAAGGCTGATGACTGCTACTTCAATAGGCAACATCATCGCCAAAGCTGAGCAACTAATGCGTGAAGTTTGCGCTGCCTCAGCATGCGTGCATTCATTGCGGCATTCGCAGGGGAAGATGCGGCGAATGCTATCTGTATGGCATCACTCTGGCTATACTTGATCCTTCGGGCAAAGTGGCGATCAGCGCCGCGCCCAGATTATTCAGTGAGGAAATTTAATTGAAACTGTCATTTCATGGCGCCGATCTTGGTGTGACCGGTTCCTGCCATCTGCTCGAATGTAATGGTGTACGTATACTGATTGACTGCGGCATGTATCAGGGCAGTCATAATCTGAATGAAGAAAATGCCGGTCCATTCGGCTTCGATGCTGCCTCCATCGACTACGTGTTGCTGACGCATGCGCATCTGGATCATTGCGGCCGTTTGCCCTTGCTGGTGCGGCGCGGATTCCGTGGCAACATCATCGCCACCGCGGCGACCCGCGATCTGGCGCGCATCGTGCTGCTCGATTCTGCGCATCTGCAGGAAGCGGAAGCCGAATATCAGAACAAAAAAAATGCGCGGCGCGGTAACGACAAGCACATGGAAGCGCTGTACAACACGCATGATGTGTTGCATACGCTGGATCACTTTAACCAGATGGTGCATTACGATCAGGAGCTGCTGATCGCACCCGGCATCACCGCGACGTTTATCGACGCCGGCCATATTCTGGGGTCCTCCTCTATCGTGCTGAATCTGGCGGAAGACGGAAAGCAATGCCGCGTCGTCTTTTCCGGCGATATCGGCAGCAACGGCAGAAAGCTGCTGCGCAATCCGGCGACACCACCGAAAGCCGATGTGGTGGTGATGGAAACCACGTATGGCGATCGTCTGCACAAGCCGCTGGATCTGTCGATCGAAGAACTGTATCAGGTGATTACAGAAACCTTCCGGCATGGCGGCAATGTTGTGATTCCGACCTTCGCGCTGGAACGAGCGCAAGAGCTGCTGTATTACCTGCGTGAAGGCGTGGAGCAGCACATCTTACCGCGTTCCATGCAGGTGTTTCTGGATTCACCGATGGCGATCTCGGCAACCGAGATTTTCCGTCAGCATACCGGTTGTTACGACGCTGAAACGGCAGCGATGTTCAGCAATGAGCATGATCCGTTTGATTTACCGGGCCTGCATTTCACACGGGATGTGACAGACAGTATGGCGATCAACCGTTTTTCCGGCGGCGCGGTCATCATGGCCGGTGCGGGGATGTGTACCGGTGGACGTATCCGTCATCATCTGAAGCATCATCTGTGGCGACAAAATGCGAGTATCGTGTTCGTCGGTTTCGCCGCACAGGGAACGCTGGCAAGGGAAATCATCGACGGCGCGCGTGAAGTGCGTGTGCTCGGTGAGCAGATTGCGGTCAGGGCAGGTATCCATACGATCAATGGTTTTTCAGCGCACGCCGACCGTGATGAATTACTGGCCTGGCATCAACATACGCATGCCAAGCATACGTTTCTGGTACATGGTGAAGAGGGAGTCATGCGCAGTTTTGCACGCTTGCTGCCAACCGCTCAGGTCAGCCTGCCGGAAACCGCCGACAGCATTGATCTGACGCCGTATTGCCATCCGCAGAAAACAGCGAAGCACTGAAAAAAAATCCCCGACACAGCGTGCTGTGGCAGGGATTTTTGATACGACAGGGGAAGTTGCCCCTGTGTTTTTTGTTGCGTCTCAGGAGTTACGCAAAGTTGCCCCAGCAAGGCTAAAAGGCTTTTTTCTGCTTTGGGAAACATCGCTGGTAAGCGATGTCCGTTTCGCCAGCAGGCAACATGTTGCCTGAAACCCTGGCTACACCATGGCGACGAAGACAGTACGAATAGTACGGCTAGGAGCCATAACGCCGCTGGGGCGGTTTTGCGTGAGTCCTATCAATGTACCAGTGAGGTGAAAGGTGCAACGTAGGCTTGCATAAACACGAAGAAGCCGACCAGCACCGCCAGCGCCAGACTATGGAAAAACACGAAGCGCAGAATCGTGCCTTCATGTCCATACCAGCGTGTGGCAGTACTGGCGACCACGATACTCTGCGCATCGACCATCTTGCCCATCACCCCCCCCCGAACTATTGGCAGCAGCCATCAGCACAGGGCTTAAACCCAATTGCTCTGCGGTGGTTTTTTGCAAACCGCCAAACAGCACATTGGCGGCCGTATCCGAACCTGTCAGCGCCACACCCAGCCAGCCGAGCAAGGTGCCGAAGATAGGATAGAAAGCACCGGTATGCGCAAACACCAGACCCAGCGTGGCATCGGTGCCGGAATAGCGTGTCAGATAACCCAGCGCCAGCATCAGCACAATGGTCAGCAGCGAATAACGTACCAGCCAGATCGTGCGAAAATAAATTTTGACCAGATCAATCGGTTTGTATTTCATCAGCAAGCCGCTAATGATGGAGGCTAGGAAAATCCCTGAACCCGTGGCCGACAGCCAGTTCAGCGTATATACCGCGGCTTCTTTATGCGGCTTGGCGACGACAGGGGCGACCTTCTCGACCATGTTATGCAAACCGGTAAATGGAATCTTGAATACAGAAATGCCATCGACCCATTTTTTGAATTCCGGAACGCCCCAGACAAACACCAGCGTGGTTAAGATCACCCACGGCATCCATGCCAGCACCAGTGCACGGGTATCGTGCTTTTTGAAAATCGCTGCCGCGGCATCGGCTTCATGGCCATGCGGTTTTTCACTTTCCAGATCAGGTTCGCCGGAATCGGTTTCATGACCTTTGAGTGAGGTGGAAGTCCAGATTTTTTTCGGTTTCCAGACTTTCAGGAACAGAATCAGGCTGACCATAGACACAATCGCGGCGACCACATCGACCAGCCACGGACCGTGGTAGTTCGACACCAGATATTGCGGGATCGCGAAACTCAGACCGGCAACCAGTATCGCTGGCCAGATTTGCAGCATGCCGCGGAAACCGGCAAACGCCCAGATCAGCCAGAACGGCACCAACAAAGAGAATAAGGGTAACTGGCGACCGATCATGCCGGACAACTGCATCAGATCGATACCAGTCACCGCCGCCAGTGCAATCACAGGCGTGCCGAGCGCACCATACGCCACTGGCGCAGTATTCGCGATCAGACACAGACCTGATGCCGCCAAAGGAGAAAATCCCAGACCGATCATGATCGCTGCTGTCACAGCAACTGGTGTACCAAAGCCGGCAGCACCTTCAAAGAAAGCGCCGAAACAGAAGGCGATCAGCAATAACTGTATACGGCGATCATCGGTGATGCCGGTCAGGCTGTCCTGCAATACAGAGAATGAACCGTTTTCTATGGTCAGCTGGTGCAGGAAAATAATATTCAACACGATCCAGCCAATGGGCAGCAGACCAAATGCGGCACCAAAACCTGCCGCATTCCATGCCAGCCCGGCAGGCATGCCGAAACCCAAAATCGACACTGCTAACGCGCTCGCTAAACCAAGACCCGCAGCGTAATGCGCCTTCATATGACCAAATGCAATACATCCCAGCATCACAACCACAGGTATCGCCGCCATGAGGGCGGATAACCATATATTGCCTAGCGGGTCATAAACCTGACTCCAGACCATTTCTATCTCCATTGTTTTAAAAGCGCTTGCGGACAATTGCCGCTATAGCGGCGATAGTACGACAGGAAGCCATGCAGTTTTCGCATTGCACAGATGAAATGATTTTCAACTATTGTTGAATAATTCGATGCTTTCCTTAAAACAGAATTTCTCTTTAGTTAAAAGTCTGATCAATTCATACTGCATTCTTTGCCGCAAAGAGGTCTCTTTTTTCCTGAGATGTGGCCATGTGCGTGCAGCCAGGGCAGTGTCAGAATAATTTTTCTTTTCAGGTTAATATGTTTTCGGGTGCTGCCATCCCGTTTGCGGCAGCCACGCCCCTAACCTTACGGAGAAGACTATGCAACTTGAAAAAGATTGCCGCAGCATGATCGGGCATACGGATATTGATAAAGGCATCAATCGCAGAAATTTTATTCAGACAGCAGTCGGCGTCGGCTTCGCCGCGGCAACACTGCCCGTCTTTGCGCAGAGCGTGATTAAAACCGATACCAAAGGCTTGAACGCAGGCGTGATGTCGCTCGATATACAAGGGCAAAAAGTACCGCTCTACTATGCACAGCCGGAAGGTAAAACTAATCTGCCTGTGATACTGGTGATCTCGGAAATATTCGGCGTGCATGAGCATATTGCAGATGTAGCGCGCCGCTTTGCGAAACTGGGTTATCTGGCACTGGCACCGGAACTCTTTATCCGCCAGGGTGATGCCAGTAAATATGCATCGATTGCAGAACTGATGAAGGAAGTCATTTCCAAAGTACCGGATGCACAAGTCATGAGCGATCTGGATGCAGTCGTTGCGTGGGCGGGCAAGAATGGCGGCGATTTGCAACGCCTGGGTATTACCGGTTTTTGCTGGGGCGGGCGCATCACCTGGATGTATGCGGCGCATAACCCTGCCGTCAAAGCGGGCGTCGCCTGGTATGGTCGCCTGAGCGGTGACGCCAGCGCACTCACGCCCAAGCACCCGATGGATATCGCTGCCAGCCTGAAAACACCGGTACTCGGTTTGTACGGGGCGAAAGACACGGGCATCAGCGTCGAATCAGTCAGGAAAATGGAGGCGGCGCTGGCGCAAGGTCACAGTCACTCGGCATTCAACATCTATGAAAATTCCGGTCACGCTTTCCATGCCGATTATCGTGCCAGCTATGTAGAAGCCGATGCGAAAGACGGCTGGAACCGTTGCGTCGCCTGGATGAAAGCGAACGGCGTCGCCTGATTTCCCGCAAAAACGACGGGTTGCAATGGTGTTGATCGCCATGGATGCAACCCGTAAAAGCCAGCGTCCATTTGCGTAAATTGTCCGCCTGTGCTTTAATTTGCAACCTGGTTGCAAATTATCCCCGAGGCTCAAAATTCACTCCACGCTGTTATCCATCCTCTTTACCACCGCAATCGCCGGGGTATTGAGCATTTCTGCCGCTGCCATATTTTCATTTTCACTGCTGACCAAAATGGTCGAGCGCATGGTCAGTCTGTCTGTCGGCATTATGTTATCGACATCCTTGCTACACGCACTACCGGAAGCCTTTGAATCACAAGCCGATACGCGTTCTTTATTCGCCTGTTTGCTGGCGGGCTTACTGGGATTTTTTCTGCTGGAAAAATTTGCGGTGTTACGCCACTCACATCATCATGAAGGCGATGGTCATCATCATGAACACGGACATGATGCGCACGAAGCAGGCAAAGCCGGCTGGATGATACTGGTCGGCGACGGCATGCATAATTTCACTGACGGTATCCTGATCGCAGCAGCATTTTTGGCCAATCCTGAATTGGGTTTCGTCACGGCATTTGCCATTATTGCGCATGAAATTCCGCAGGAAATCGGCGACTTCATCGTGCTGCTGAATGCCGGATTCAGCCGCATGCGTGCTTATATGTATAACCTCGCCTGCAGCATGATGGGAGTGCTGGGCGGGGTGATCGGTTACTTCACGCTCGAAAGTGCCAGCAACCTGATTCCGTATGTCCTGGTGATGGCTTCGTCCGGCTTCATTTATATTGCCGTCAGCGATCTGATGCCGCAAATGCAGCGCCGCGCAACGCTGCGGGAAACGATTATCCAGGTGATTCTGGTGACCGCAGGAATCTTACTGGTGCTGTTTGTCACGCGCCATCACTGAGCGAACAGCCATTTAAAAAAGGCGCTTAAATAAGGAGCTTATAAGGACTCCTCTTTTTATCGCTTCAACAAAACAGCACAAATATTAGCGGGTGACCGGACGTGCAGTATCAGCGCACCATTCACTCCAGGAGCCCGGATACAATGCAGCGCCCGGCAAACCTGCCACTTCCAGCGCCAGCAGATTATGGCAAGCCGTGACACCGGAACCGCACTGCATAATTGCTTTGGCGGGGTCAGGCAGTATCGCCCGCCATTCTGCATGTAACTCTGAGGCTGTTTTAAAACGACCATCCGCTTGTAAGTTGTCTTTGAAAAAGCGATTCAGCGCGCCGGGAATATGTCCGCCGACCGGGTCTATGGTTTCATTTTCACCGCGGAAACGATCGGCTGCACGGGCATCAACCAGTGTGCATTCCCGGGTGTCGATATTTGCCAATACTTGCTCAACATTCACTTGCCCGACTAAAGAAGGCTGAATGAGGATATTGCCCTGACGTACAGCAGGCAGCGCTGTTGTCACCGGCAATTGCTGTGCTGTCCACAACGGAAAGCCACCATCGAGCACCGCCACTGCCGCGTGTCCGACCCAGCGCAACATCCACCATAAACGTGCCGCAAACATCCCGCCCTGTGCGTCGTAAGCGATGACCTGACTGTCATGATTAATGCCCAGATCCCGTAAGGTCTGAATAAACACCTCTTTTTCCGGCAGCGGGTGACGACCGCGGAACACACCATCGGCAGATAATTTAGGTGCGGATAAACGCTGATCGAGATGGACAAACTGTGCACCGGGTAAATGCCCCGCGTCATATGCTGCCTGCCCGGCATCCGGATTCATCAGATCATGGCGGCAATCCAGCACAATCCAGTTGCGGTTTGCGTCACCGCTGAGCCGACTGGCAAGGTCTGCTGTGCTGATCAAGGTGGTGTACATCTTCTTCTCCTAAAAATATATCGCGGATCATCAGAACTCATGTCATCAACAGGGATGGGTTTTGTATGAGTTCTGTTTATTCATCTGTATTTTATTCCTGGCCAATCGCTTCATTGCGGACAGATGACTGGTTTGCTCTGGCATTATAAAAAGTGGCAATGATGCCGCTGCACAAAATCACGCCTATGCCTGTCCAGCTTAACCATGCCAGGCTTTCATCCCAAAAAAGCACGTCCCACAGACTGGAAAACACGATGCCGGCATATTGCAGATTTGCAGTCACCAGCGTGTTACCGAGGCGGTAAGCACGGGTCATCGCCATCTGTGCAGACGCAGCGGTAATACCGATTGCCATGATCAGCAGCATGCCACGGCTATCCGGAGGATGCCAGACGATTTCTTGCGCGGCGGCTTGTCCGGATTTCATAATCAACGTGCCAAGCAAGCCGGCCACCGCACAGGTCATCGAAAAATAAAATACCACGCGGTACTCAGGCTCCCCCATCATACCCATTTTTCTGACTTGCATGTACGCCCATGCGGCCAGCATACCGGACACTAAACCGACGACGATACCGATCACCTGATCCGCATGCATACTGGGACGCAACAACAAGACAACCCCGATAAATCCCAGCAAGATCGCTGCGACGGGCTGCCATGCAAGACCACGTCGCCTGTACCACCAGGCGCCGATCAGCATCAGCGCCGCTATCCATATCGGAGACATGTAATTCAGGGTAACCGCCATCGCCAATGGCAGCTGACCGATAGAGTAAAACCATAACCACAGCGCCAGCACACCCACCGTACCACGTATCAGATGCTCATACGGCATGCGAGTCTTTAAAGTTCCGCCCTGCAGTCTGACCAATATTACGATCATCAGCATACCGATCAGGCCGCGATACGCGACGAGTTCGGATGTCGAATAATCGCTTGATGCCAGCTTCACACAAACACCCATGATGGAAAACAAAAAGCTGGCAACTAACATCCACAAAGACTGCATAAAAACCTGACTCCAAAAAACAGGGGAGGCAAGCGCCTCCCCTCTTCATACCCCTGAGCTGTCTCAGATTGCTATTTTTTTCCGGTACCACTCATGAAAGTGCTGCATACCGTCTTCCATCGGTGACTGGTAAGGTCCGACTTCATTCTCGCCGCGATCCAGTAAAATTTTACGACCGGCATCCATGCGCACGCCGATCTCATCGTCTTCAATACATGTCTCCATGTATGCCGCGCGTTCAGCTTCGATGAATTCACGCTCGAATAAAACGATTTCTTCCGGATAGTAAAACTCGACAACATTTCTGGTCTTACCGGTGGCAGTCGGCCACAGCGTGGAAACGACCAGCACATGCGGATACCATTCGACCATGATATTCGGATACAAGGTCAGCCAGATTGCGCCGTACTTCGGCGGTTCGCCGTTGCGGTACTTCAGCACCTGCTCTTGCCAGACTTTGTATTTCTCGGAACCGGATTTCAGCAAACCACTGTTCACACCGACAGTCTGCACACTGTAATCTTCGCCGAATTCCCAGCGCAGATCGTCACAAGTAACGAAACTGCCAAGACCAGGATGGAAAGGTTCAACGTGATAATCTTCCAGATAGACTTCGATGAACGTCTTCCAGTTGTAATCGCATTCGTGAACCTCAACGTGATCCAGCATATAGCCGGTAAAGTCGAGATCTTTGGTAACGCTGAGCTGCGCCATGCGCTCCATGACGTTGTAACCATTTTGCTCAAACAGCAAACCATTCCAGTTCTGCAATGGGGTGCGTTTCAGATTCATGCAAGGCGTATCTGAAAAATGCGGTGCACCTATCAGTTCACCTTTAAGATCGTAGGTCCAGCGATGCAGCGGACAAACGATGTTATTAGCATTGCCGCGCCCATTAAACATCAGCGCCTGACGATGACGACAGACGTTAGACATCAGCTCGATACCCTGAGCGCTGCGGACCAGCATACGTCCTTCATTCTCGGACGCTAAAGTTGCAAAGTCACCGATATTCGGCACCATCAACTCGTGACCGACATAACGAGGACCAGACTGGAACAAGTCCTTGATTTCACGCTGCAACAGCGTTTCATCAAAATAGACATGCACCGGAAGTTGCGCGTCAGAACGCGCGAGTTTAGACAAAGAAGCCAGATCGGACATCCCCACCCCCCAAATTAATTTGCACCAACCTAAGAGAGAAAGAATCCACAAAAACCTGTTTTCGCATGGGTTTTCAATCCAGGCGAAAGTTCAAACGATCAAACGACTTGAAGAGGAAATTTTGGACAGAACCGCGGATTATACCTGAATCGCCGCAGATTCGCCCCCTGAGCAGTCATTTCCTGAGAAAAATCAAATAATTAAATTATCCGGCCCAGGTTCGATTGCAGACCAGCCACATAAGCAAACAAACAACACTGCTGTTTTTTAGATGCGATAGTCTAATTTTATCGTTTTATTTCGTTAAGAAAGCTGCGGCCAGGGTTATTCCACTCTGAAGAAAATTTGCTGCAAGTGCAAATATCTGGTGGAAATTCTCATTTCTATGAACTCAGGCCAACTTTTATGCTGCATAGCAGCTTGTCTTCATGCTTACCTGCACTTAGCCTGAATCTGGCTGATTTGACCAGAACTCGGAGAAGTTCAGCGCAAACATGCCCCCATCCGGTTTCGTTTGAATTAACTTATTCGAAAGAATCAACATGAAAAAAATACTGATAACAAAGCTGATGGCTATTCTGTTTGCCATCTGCACCCTGCCAGCCCAGACATGGGCAGCAGGGTATACGGAGACAAAATATCCCATTGTGTTAGTCCACGGTTTATTCGGGTTTGACAACATCGGCCCGGTTGACTACTGGTACGGTATTCCATCGGCACTACGCTCAGACGGCGCACGCGTGTATGTCACGCAAGTTGCAGCGGCCAACAGCACAGAAGTCCGTGGTGAACAATTGCTGACGCAGGTTAAGCAGATTCTTGCAGTCACCGGTGCCAGCAAAGTGAATCTGATCGGTCACAGCCACGGCGGACCAACGATACGCTATGTGGCCTCGGTCAGGCCAGATCTGGTTGCCTCGGTCACCTCAGTCGGAGGTGTGAACCGGGGCTCCGCGGTGGCAGATATCATTCTGGGCATCGCGCCGCCGGGTTCCATCACCAACAGCGTGCTTGTCTCGGTAACTAACGGACTGGCAACAATCATCAGTTTCCTATCGGGCCAGCCAAATTTATCGCAAGATGCGCTGGCAGCGGCAAACTCCCTCAGCACCGCTGGTTCACTCAAATTCAACAGCAAACATCCGCAAGGAGTACCGACCACTGCTTGCGGTGAAGGTGCATATAACGTCAACAACGTTGCTTACTACTCGTGGAGTGGAGCAAAACCATATACCAATGTTCTTGATGTCGTTGATCCGGCCCTCTCACTGACCTCGCTGGCCTTTGGCGGCAGCAAAAACGACGGACTGGTCAGCAGTTGTTCCTCCCATCTCGGTAAGGTTATTCGCGATGACTACGCGATGAATCATCTTGACGAAGTGAATCAGACCATAGGCCTGGTCAATATTTTTGAAACGAATCCGGTGACGATATACCGGCAGCATGCAAATCGTCTGAAAAATAGCGGCTTGTAAGCAGAAACAACGGCACCGAGGATTTTCTGAATTTACCGGATCGGGATTTTATGAAAACAAAAAATCTGACTTTTCTGGCAGCGACGATCAGCCTGATCGTCGTCTCTTTTTCCCTTCTGCAGAAACAAGGCGGCCGTGAAGAACCGGCCGTCAGGCTGACGCCACAGGACCGTATGTTTTCATTCGTACGCTCGATGGAAGGCACCAGCGTCGATGGGCAGGCAAAGCAGTCCGACGATGGCAATCTGGTCGTCAACGCTGAATTGCGACTGATGTTTGATTATTATCTGGCGGCGGTAGGCGAAAAAAGTATCCCGGAAATCAAACGTGAAATTGAAAAAGCGCTGGACCAAAAACTTAAGCCACAGGCAGCAACACAGGCAAAGGAATTACTGACCCGGTATCTTGGATACAAGCAGGCGTTACTGGAGGTGGAAAAAAATAGCGGAGCATCAGCGACGACTCCTGCGATCAACACCAGCAACAATATGATTTCAGCCATGCAAAAGCGCTGGCAGAGTATGCAGAAGTTACGTTTACAATTTTTTAGTGCCCAAGACAGTCAGGCACTGTTCGGATTTGACGATGCTTATGATATGGATGCACTGGCGCGGTTAGAGATTAGTCAGAACACCGCTTACAGTGACAAACAAAAGCAGGAAAAACTACAGGCTCTCGATGCCGCAATGTCGCCTGAGTTACGCGAAGCGAAAAATGCCCCCTATCAGATCATACGGCTCGAAGAACAGGCACAGCAATTACGCGCCAGCGGCGCAAGTGAAGACGATATTTACAGGATGCGGGCCGCTGCTGTCAGTCCCGAAGCAGCCAACAGGCTGGCTGATCTCGACAGAGAAGAGGCAGAATGGAAAACCCGGATAGCAAACTATCTTGAACAAAAAAGACAATTGCTAAGCCGGGATGAAGGTAAAAATATGGCTGAAAAAATCACGGCATTACAACAGTTACGTGATCGCTACTTCAGCATTCAGGAACAAAATCGCCTGGCGGCATATGAATAAAAATGTCCGGTGAACCCGGTCAAACTGGTCTGACCGCAATCTGAGCCAAAAATCAATCAGGCTGCGGTTTCGCGGCTTTCTATCTGCGCGTCAGGCGATGCAGGCAAAGTATCGAGTGCCTCTTGCAATGCCCGATCAACGACTTTATCTAACTGCAAAATCTGGGCACGTTTTTCACGGAAAGCCTGCTCCAGTTTTTTTGCTGAAACAGAAAAACTTTTTTCTTTTTCACTCGCAGTAAAAATATACAGACTGCGCATAGGACTGACCCATGCAAGCCTGACCCGCAGCATCCGGGCATTTTCCTCGGCAAACTCTATCCAGATGCCGCGTTCCAGCTGCTGAACGAGATCAACAAACTCATCGTCAGGGACAGACTCTTCCTGCGCCGCGTTTTTATCCGCTTCAGCTCGTTTTTCCAAACGACGTTCGGTCGCCTGCTGCGCTGCTTCAACGGCCAGCTCGAGTTGCCGATCCGGCGACAATTCTAACGGTGCGCGCACGATAGACGCGTGGCATTCTGAGAGCTCGGCAAAAAACTGTACGCGATCAGCATCTTCCCATTTAATCAGGCTCAGCCATTTATTCAGGCGAGCGAGAATCGCCGGCAGACGATTTAATAATTCCTGCCTGTCTTGCAAGGTGAATTTTGGTTTCACACTCCAGATCAGGTCATCCATCGTTTTGATTGCATCCTGCACCGCATGCGGCTTTTCATCTCTGACGCTGTAAGCAAGGGTCAATACCTTAATCCAGCGGTTTTCAAGAAAAGTCTCGACAAAAGCCACAACCTCGCCAGAACCAACACGGATCGCAACTTCCTGATTCGCATGTATGCTCGCCTGCTTGATTTTTTCTTTACGGATCGCGCTCTTGATCGGTGCTTCCAGTGCCTGCGCCTGCGCCTGCTCTTCTTTTTCGATGAATGATTCAAGATCGGTAACGACCTCGTCAAACAAGGCAATTTCCTGATCAAACTCTTGCGATACTCGTTCGACGTTACGTTTCATCGTCTGGAACAGAGGATCCTCTGCGCCTTTATTCTGATCGAGAGACAAACTGTAACGGGACAACAGATCAATCAGGCGACGAGCCGGATGCTGATCTTTGAAGAAAAATTCTTTATCGATTAATGCCGCTTTTAAGACCGGTACCTGCAGAACGGAAATCAGTTCTTTTACCGGCGCAGGTATGGCCTGATTACGGAACACATTATCAAACACCTGTGACAACAGATCGAGCGTGTGTTTTTCGACGCCGGTAGTAGCCATCTCAGCGACATGCTCACGCATTTGCGACAGGCGCATGAAATCGCCTGCGCCGGACATCATCTGATTCAGCTTCAGATTTTGCTGAAATTCTGCCAGATGCTGAAACAGACGGGACTCAGCCGGATTAGGGGCAAAGCCAGCGTAATCCGCGTAATTCCCGTTATTCCTGGGCGCTTGCTGCTGATGTTGCGTTCCGGAAAAATAGCGTTTCAGCTTTTGAGCTATTTCCTGTGGACTGCTGTCCTGACGGGCGACCTCAGTTTCCTGTTCGTTCGCAGGGTTGGTCGTCTTGTTTTTATTCCGGCGGATTTTGTAAGAATCATGCAAATCGGGCAGGATTCCTTTCTTCACAAGCGAAGAATTAATTTCGTACAGAATCGGCTCCAGGTCGAACAGAATATCTGCACGCAACAAAGGCAATACCAGATCATGCGTTCCAACTTCAGGATCAAACTGGCACCATGCGGAGTACAACGCATTCAATACGATATCCGGACGGAAAGGATTCTGCGCAATGCTTAATGTTTCGCGCCCCAGAAGATGAGACAAGCGCATGTTCAACGCTGCGTATTGCTCTGCACTGTCGAGCTCTATTGTGCGACTGACTCTGCTGAGAGCCAGTTTTTTATCCATTTCCTCGTAACTGATCAGACTCAGATCTGCATCAGTTGCCGCACTACCTCTGTTTCCGGACGGTTTGGGAGAGATCAGCGCGTTGACTTCCTGGCGGAACGCCTTCTCTATGTCGGCGGACGATAAATGATAAAAAGCGTAGGCATTTTTTTTCAGCAACTGACCGGCATTGAAGCTAAGATTGGCTTCCCGCGAATCCATGCTTTGCTCAGACAAGGCCAGAAAAGCATTGGAAAGCCTGGACGAAAAAGCATCCAGCTGCGATACAACCAGATGGGTTGCCAGAGGAATCAGTCCACGCAACACATCCTCAGCGGAGGCTGAGCCCGTCGCTGTTTTTGTGTGTAGTGGATGAAGACCGCTCATGATTGAAAAGAAAATCCTATTGGATGCAACACAGGTAAAAAATGAAGTTCCTGCTTACAGCGCTCAGTAACAGACGGCGAAGAATGATACGCATCACGGTTGAAATTCGATTATTTCAATAAGATCAATAACTTAGGATGCAATATGCCGTCAATATTGAGACTATGGAGCACACTATATACGCATATTTTCCACATGGAAATGTTTTGAATGCAATTTTTGCCTGTGCCCAGTATAAATCCCCGTACATATCCACACCGGTTTCCCAACTGAAACAAGTATTTCAAAATGTAAGCAAACAAACGGATCAAAAAAGCAGAAACACCTACAACTTGACTTGTTTGCTCTAAAATAGAACGTTAAGTTTCATTTTTTGCGTAATTTCACGCACTGCTAGTCATTAAATATCGATATGCCTAAAAAAAACGCTGGTGCAAACCAGCCTGAACCTGCCAATGCGCCAGTCTCTTTCGAAGCGGCAATGGCAGAGTTGACCGGGTTGGTAGCAAAAATGGAAGCAGGAGATCTGCCTCTGGAAGCCTCAGTGATTGCTTATCAACGTGGCGCTGAATTAATTCAATTTTGTACTTCACAGCTGGATAAAGTGGAGCAACAAGTCAAAGTATTGGAAGCCGGAATGTTGAAATCTTTCCATGCAGACAATGGAGATGAGGATCTCACATGAGCCAACAATTCCGTGCCTGGATGCAACAAAAACAGGATCAATGCGAGCGGGCCCTGTCGGATTTCATTCCTCAGCCCAGCGTGGTTCCCGCTCATTTGCACGAAGCCATGCGCTATGCCGCGCTGGATGGTGGTAAGCGCGTTCGCCCTTTACTGGTCTATGCTGCGGGGCAATTATTCGATGCGCCGCAGGAAGCGCTGGATCGCGCTGCCGCCGCAGTCGAAATGATTCACGCCTATTCGCTGGTACATGATGACATGCCCTGCATGGATGACGACGCGCTGCGCCGTGGCAAACCAACCGTCCATGTGAAATATGACGAGGCAACCGCCCTGCTGGTCGGCGATGCGCTGCAAGCACAGGCGTTTCTGGTTCTGTCCGAAGGAAATACCAGTGCAGAAACCAGACTCGGACTGGTGCGCCTGCTTGCCCACGCTTCAGGCTCGGTCGGCATGTGTGGTGGTCAGGCCATTGATCTCGCCAGCGTTGGTCTGGCGCTGACACGCGAACAACTGGAGCAAATGCATCGCTTAAAAACCGGCGCTTTGCTGCGGGCTTCGGTACTGCTGGGTGCATCCTGCGGCAAAACATTAAATCCGGAAGAAACTGCTGCGCTCAACACCTATGCTGCGGCAATCGGCCTCGCATTCCAGGTCGTCGATGACGTGCTTGATGCGACGGCTGACTCTGCAACACTCGGCAAAACAGCCGGTAAAGACGCCGCGGACAATAAACCAACATATGTCAGCCTGCTGGGTCTGACAGCATCGCAGGAATTAGCTCAGCAACTCTGCCGCGAGGCTCACAGCGCACTGGATTCCTTTAGTGAAAAAGCACAACTGCTCCGGGATCTGGCCGATCTGATCGTGCAGCGACAAGCATAACAAGCATCTACTATGACGAATTTACTGCAAAAAATTAACTCCCCTGCCGATCTGCGCCTGTTGTCGCGCCATCAGTTAGCGCCGCTGGCGGATGAATTGCGCCAGTACGTGATTGATTCCGTTTCCAAAACCGGCGGGCATCTGTCGTCCAATCTTGGTACGGTAGAGCTGACACTGGCGCTACATTACGTATTTAATACACCTGAAGACCGTTTGATCTGGGATGTTGGCCATCAGACTTATCCGCACAAAATTCTGACCGGCCGGCGTGATCGCATGCACACTTTGCGTCAGTGGGAAGGCATCTCTGGCTTCCCGCGCAGAGATGAAAGTGAATACGATACCTTTGGCACTGCGCATTCATCGACTTCAATTTCTGCGGCATTAGGTATGGCACTGGCCGCCCGCACGAAAGGTGAAGACCGGCATGCGGTCGCCATTATCGGTGATGGTTCCATGACGGCAGGGATGGCATTCGAAGCACTGAACAATGCCGGGGTGCATGAAGACATCAACCTGCTGGTGGTGCTGAATGACAACGACATGTCGATCTCGCCTCCGGTCGGTGCACTGAACCGTTATCTGGCAAGGTTGATGTCCGGTAAGTTTTACGCAGCAGCGCGCAACGTCGGCAAATCTGTACTGCCTTCACCCGTGCTGGAACTCGCCAAGCGCTTTGAAGAGCATGCGAAAGGCATGCTGGTACCAGCCACGATGTTTGAAGAATTCGGTTTCAATTACATCGGCCCGATTGACGGCCACGATCTCGAATCACTGATTCCGACACTGCAAAATATCCGGCAACTCAAAGGGCCGCAGTTTCTGCATGTGGTTACCAAAAAAGGTCAGGGATATAAACTGGCAGAAGCTGATCCTGTGTTGTATCACGGCCCCGGCAAATTTAATCCAGCCGAAGGGATCAAACCAAGCACGTCCGCGAAACAAACCTACACCCAGGTTTTCGGGCAATGGTTGTGCGATATGGCCGCCAACGACGAGAAACTGGTCGGGATCACGCCTGCGATGCGTGAAGGTTCAGGCATGGTGGAATTTGAAAAGCAATTTCCGAAACGTTATTACGATGTCGGCATTGCTGAGCAGCATGCCGTCACATTTGCCGCCGGTCTTGCCTGCGAAGGTCTGAAACCGGTTGTGGCGATATACTCGACCTTCCTGCAACGCGCTTACGATCAGTTGATCCACGACGTCGCGCTGCAAAATCTGGATGTGACCTTTGCACTGGACCGTGCCGGGCTGGTTGGTGCCGATGGTGCGACTCACGCGGGCAATTACGACATCGCCTATCTGCGCTGCATTCCCAACATGGTCGTGATGGCGGCCTCCGATGAAAATGAATGCCGTCAGATGCTGACGACGGGCTACAACTACCCCGGGCCTGTCGCCATCCGCTACCCGCGCGGTGCCGGTATCGGCGTCAAACCTGAGACCGAATTAAGCAGTCTGATTATTGGTAAAGGCGAAGTCAGACGCGAGGGTAACAAGATCGCGATTCTGGCCTTTGGCTCTATGCTGCAACCATCGCTGCAGGCCGCGGATATTCTGGATGCGACCGTGGCAAATATGCGTTTTATCAAGCCACTGGATGTCGAGCTGCTGAAAACACTCGCTGCCTCGCATGACGTTCTGGTAACCGTGGAAGAAGGCTGCAAGATGGGTGGTGCCGGATCGGCCGTTGCCGAAGCGCTGGCCGACGCTGGCATCTGCAAACCTTTGCTGATCCTTGGTTTGCCGGACAAATTTATCGATCATGGCGATCCGGCATTGTTACTGAGCCAGTGCGGTCTGGACAGCAAGGGCATCGTTCAGGCGATACGCGAACGCTTTGATATCAGCGCCACATCAACACCGGCGCAAGCAGCCTGATTAGCAGCAACGGCGCGATCAATGAAAAATGGCTACCGTTCGGTAGCCATTTTTTTGTCTGATCGAGATCGGTGGATGAGCGCCAAAGACATCAATACCGGAAAATCGAAGCCGCTGAGAGCCTAAATATACTCCCCCCCAGTATCTATTAATCCCCTTTATTTACGCTGAGAATAAGCGTTTTTTACGACATACTCCCCTGAAATCAGGCGGCAACCCATTCGCGCGTGGCTTGTCCGGCGTAGCTGACGGGCGCATTCTGCACATCATCAAAGCTCACAATTTCGTACGCATCCGGTTGTGCCAACAAAGCACGCAACAGCTGATTATTCAGTCCATGGCCGGATTTGTGTGCGGTGTAGCTGGCCAGGAAAGGATGTCCGATCAGATACAGATCACCGATCGCATCAAGTATTTTATGACGCACGAATTCATCATCGAAACGCAGACCATCTGCATTCAGTATCCGGTATTCATCCATCACGATCGCATTTTCCATGGAACCGCCACGGGCAAGACCTATGCCGCGCAACATTTCCACATCCTGCATGAAACCGAAAGTGCGCGCTCTGGCGACGTCTTTGACAAACGAGACTTTTTCAAAATCGACCTCGGCGGTCTGCACCGTGCCATCCACAGCGGGGTGATTGAATTCAATGAAGAAATGCAGTTTGAAACCGTTATATGGCTCCAGTCTCGCCCATTTTTCAGCGGCCCCTTTGCCCTCGCGGATTTCCACGGGTTTCAATACGCGGATAAATTTCTTGGGCGCGTCTTGCTGTTGCAACCCGGCTTCCTGCAACAAGTAAACGAACGACGACGCAGAGCCATCCATAATCGGAATTTCTTCCGCGCTGACATCGATATACAAATTATCGATACCCAGTCCTGCGCAGGCCGACAACAGATGCTCGACCGTGGAAACGCGTTCCTCACCGTTGGACAAAGTTGACGCCATGCGGGTGTCGCCGACACCGGTTGCGGTGGCTGGGAAAACTAATGGCGGGGTCAGATCCTTACGGGTAAAAACAATGCCTGTATCCACCGGTGCCGGACGCAAAACCAGTTCGACCTTGGTGCCCGAATGCAGGCCCACGCCTATGGTTCTGACTTCTTGTTTGATAGTGATTTGCTTTAACATCCGCGTATTATAACGAGTACGCTAAGACGATGTGCCGGCGCCGTCATTAGCTGTTGCAAAAACAGATAGACCGCAAACTGACACTAAAAAACATTGGTCTAAAAAAACAGCGCCGGTCAGAGAATGGCGGCGCTGCTCTCCGGGGAAACTGCAATTAAGCGAGTTGCGCTAACAGAGTTTCAGCATTGGATACTTCGAATTTGCCGCCAGCTTCCACGTTCAGTTGCTTGACGACGCCATCGACTGCCAGCAGAGAATAACGCTGGGAACGCACACCCATACCAAATTTACTGAAATCGGCATCCAGACCCAGGGCTTTCGTGAACGCCGCATTACCGTCGGCCATCATACGCACGATGCCGGTGGCTTTCTGATCACGCCCCCACGCCCCCATGACAAATGCGTCGTTGACGGAGATACACCAGATTTCATCAACGCCTTTGGCTTTCAACTCTGCAGCGTGCGCGATATAGCCGGGAAGATGTTGTGCCGAACAAGTTGGCGTGTAAGCACCTGGCAGACCAAAAATCGCAATCGTTTTTCCTTTGACCAGGTCAGCAACCTGAAAAGTGTTCGGACCAATACTGCAACCTTCGCCGGCAACCTCTACGAATTCTGCCAGACTGCCTGCCGGTAAATGTTCACCAATTTGTATGCTCATCATCATTCCTTTCGTTTAAATCAATTCATTCACTATCTTGCGATAGCCCGCTCGCGCCGTATTATCCGGCGCTCAGGCTCGCAGTATGCCTGAGCTGAAGAAAAGCTGCTGAGAGCAGCTCAGAGTCCACACTGACAAAACGCTGCTGCAAAGTTTTTTACATTTTTATATGCAATTTCCCCACAGTAAGCCCCTGACGATGAAAGTCAGTGCTAGGATAGCTCACAGACTTAATTACTTAAATACCAACAAATTCTATTTCTGATTTTTGTCACCAGGAGGACGCAGGTAAATGAAGCAATACAAAGCATCAGGCAAAATACAAAAAGCACGGATGACCTGCGCACTGATGGGCTTGGGTTTTATTTCACTTCTGTCGGGTTGCGGTGGCGGCGGTTCAGGAGCAGCATCAGAACCGGTGGCACCACCAACGGTGTCGATTGACGTATTTGGTGCCCGCGGTGGCACCCTGACGGCAATTGTCAGCGCGACGGGTTGTTCAGCCACCCCAACCGTCACCTGGCAAAGTTCTGCCGGCGTGGCCATGGGGGCCGGCACAACTATTCAGGATACGCAAGCGAATGCCGCGCTGATTGCGACGGCGACCTGTTCGACTGCAAGCGCAACGCAGACTCTGGCAGCCAATACCGTGCATACGGCACTGTCTGCTTTCGCAGTACTAAAAAATGGTAGCGCAGTCGCCTGGGGCAATCCGGTCTGGGGCGGACAAACCGACACTGCGGCAGCGATCACTGGCATATCCCAGCTGTTTGCGTCTGAACGCGGTTTTGCGGCCCTGCTCAGTGACAACAGTATCAAAGCCTGGGGCAGCAGCTACGTCGCCATCACCGATCCGAATTTAGTCTACCCGGCAACAGGAGCGATTGCGTCCAGTGCTCTAACCAATATCGCTTCGGTCATACCAGGCAGAGTGGCTTATTTCGCGACGAAAAAAGATGGATCAATTGCCGCATGGGGAAGTTTCCGTGGGATTACTAATGGTGAAGACGGCTACATCGGTGACAGCAAAATCGGTCTGAGTCCGATTACACTGGCCTTACTCTCGGATATCAAAGCTATGGCATCCACAGAAGGCGCATATGCGCTACTGAAAAGCGACGGAACCGTGGTGACGTTCGGAGATCAGGATGCCGGGGGTAATTCATCCTCGGTCCAATCATTACTGACCAATGTGACGCAACTGGCCGGCAGTAACTTTGACTTCGTGGCTTTACGCAAAGATGGCAAAGTCGTGACCTGGGGCTACGGTTATGCTGCCAATTCCGGTGATGCCGAAATCAACACCACGCTGACGGATATCGCAAAAATTTATATGAACGGCTATGCAGGTGCAGCGATAGACAATAAGGGCGCTGCGTCTGCCTTTGGCTACACGGCATTGATAGACTCAGCTGACTCCAGCTCGGTAACAGCTTCATTAACCAACGTCAGTAAAATTTACGCGACGCAGACGGCATTTGCTGCCCTGCGCACAGATGGCACTGTCATCAGTTGGGGCGACTTGCCGCGAATGGGAAGCAGCCTCAATGCCGTGCAGTCCTCGCTAACCAATGTCAAATCTGTACATGCCACCGAATATGCGTTTGCTGCCTTAAAGAACGATGGCACCGTTGTCAGCTGGGGTGACCCTGAACTGGGTGGCGACAGCAGCGCTGTCAGTCCGCAGCTGACAAAAGTGGTCGCGCTGACGTCGAATAAATATGCATTTGCAGCCTTAAAATCAGATGGCACTGTCGTGACCTGGGGTATGAAAAGCAAGGGCGGGGACAGCAGCGCAGCCGCCCCTAGATTAAATAATGTCCGCGCGATTTATGCAACGGCTTATGGTGCCTTCCTCGCGATCAATAAAGATGGCAGCTTTGTTACCTGGGGCGATCAGTGGGCCGGCGGCGGAACAGTCCCGGCAACCCTAAGCAAAATTCCTTACACCAGCTGATCATCATGCAATCTGCAGAATCAATACACTTGAAGAAGTGGAGAAAATAATATGACATTGTTCGCTTTCACAGCAAAATCCGCATTCGTTTCCATCATCAGCACGATGCTCTGCGCACCGGCGCTGGCATTTGTCAAAGACGCCAGCCAAGCCCGTGCCACACCAAACAAAGAAGCTCAGAACCTGACTCAGATCATAGTCAAATATCGCAACGAGCGCAGTAATGCCGCCGAAACAGCCAGTATCAGCGGCAATAAAACGGGACTGATGCAATTGCAGGCACAACGGATTTCAGCACTGCAATCTGCGGCAAAAAATTATGGTGCAACATTTTCTGTCAAACGTCAGATCGTCACCGGTGGCTGGGTTTATAAGTCGTCCACCCGTCTGAAGCCTTCGCAAATGCTGGCACTCGCTGCGAAACTCAAGGCAGCCGATGCGACGGTGGAATACGCAGAACCTGATTACATTCTGCGTCCGGCCTATACACCAACAGACCCACTGTTCTCATCGCAATGGGATATGCAGGACAGCACTGCACAAGCAGGCGGACTGAATCTGCCAGCAGCATGGGATATCAGCAAAGGAGATAAGATTGTCGTGGCTGTCGTCGATACCGGCTACCGGCCCCATCCAGACCTGCTGCCCAATCTGATCCCGGCACAGGGCGGTGCGACAAAACAGTATGGCTACAACTTTATCAGCAACCCCGTCACCGCACGCCTGAGCTTGCCGGATGGCGTGACGACCGCACGTGGTCCGGATGCGATCGACTCCGGGGACTGGGTTGACAGTTCCGATACGGACTGTCCAACGCAAGTCCAGAGCAGCAGCTGGCATGGTACGCACGTTGCCGGCACGATTGCTGCAGCGGCAAACGGTACCGGTATTACCGGCGTTGCTCCCAATGCGAAAATATTGCCGCTACGGGTATTGGGCAAGTGTGGCGGCGAAAGTTCTGATATCGCCGACGCCGTTGCCTGGGCTGCCGGCTTACATATCGATGGACTACCGGATAATGTCAACAAAGCGAATGTGATTAATCTCTCGCTGGGTGGTACGCACCCCTGCAGTAAAACAACCGCCGCGGCCTATCAGAGCGCGATTGCAAATGGCGCAGTCATTGTCGTTGCAGCTGGCAATGAATCTGTGGATGCCAAACTCTCGAGCCCGGCAAATTGCCCGGGTGTTATCACCGTCGCATCCAACTCGATTGCAGGTGGACGCGCGAGCTATTCCAATTACGGTGCGACCGTCAGTGTCACTGCCCCGGGTGGAGGATTTACGACAAGTGCAGACAGAATCCTGTCAACACTACCAACCGGAAAAACCGTTTCTACTGACGATACCACCTATGGTTTGATGGCAGGCACTTCACAAGCAACACCGCACGTAGCAGGAGTGATCGCGCTGATGATGGCGGCCAATCCTAAACTGACGTCAGCACAGATACGCAGCATACTGATCAGAACTGCACGTCCCGCGCCAGCAAACTGTCCCGGCTGCGGTGCTGGCATTGTCGATGCTGCCGCAGCAGTCAAAACAGCCAGCGGGAGTTAGGCCAGCACTCCCGGTATCCAATCGGGACGACCAATCCTCTTTCGCAGAAAATAAAAAAGCCCGCATGATCAGCGGGCTTTTTTTATCAAAGCGACAGATGAATCAGTCTGCCTGCTTACGCAAAAATGCCGGAATATCGTAGGTTTCCATGCCATTTTTTTCAAGCGCACGTACCGTATCAGAAGCAGACTCACGACGCCATACTGCAGGCTTGCTTAATCCGTCAAATGCCGGTGCCGCAGTTGCCATACCATTAGACACTGAGGTGGTAGCCATCGCTGCAGCCATCATCGGTTCGTTATTAGTACCGGTACGCAGCATCGGTGTTTGTACCAGCTGAATATTTTTCTTACCGCGTCCCAGACCAGTTGCAACGACCGTCACACGGATATCGTCGCCCATAGTGTCGTCGTAGGCGATGCCTTGAGCAATCGATGCATCCGGCGCTGCAAATGCGCGCACAGCTGCCATGACTTCTTTAATTTCTTTACCTTTGAGGCTGCGGCTGGCAGTTACATTCACCAACACACCACGTGCACCGGACAGATCGATACCATCCAGTAAAGGTGATGCAACAGCTTGTTCAGCAGCGATACGTGCACGGTCAACACCGGAAGCTGTCGCCGTACCCATCATTGCTTTACCTTGCTCACCCATGATCGTTTTCACGTCATTAAAGTCAACGTTGATATGGCCCGGGACATTGATGATTTCTGCAATACCGGCAACGGCATTGTTCAGCACATCATCCGCATGTTGCAGCCATTCGATCATGCTGTCGTCTTCATAAATCTCTTCGAGTTTTTCGTTGAGAATGATAATCAGCGAATCAACGTGCTGGGTCAGAGCGTCCAGACCTTCATCGGCGATGTCCATGCATTTCTTACCTTCGTAAGAGAATGGCTTGGAAACAACCGCCACGGTCAACGCCCCGAGCTCTTTCGCCACCTGTGCAACGACCGGTGCAGCGCCGGTACCAGTACCGCCCCCCATACCGGCAGCGATAAAGACCATGTGTGCACCACGCAATGCATCTTCGATGCGGGCACGTGAATCTTCTGCCAGTTTGCGACCGACATCCGGCTTCATACCCGCACCCAGACCAGTTTCACCGATTTGAATGACGTTATGCGCTTTGGATTGCAGTAACGCTTGCGCATCCGTATTTGCGGCGATGAACTCAACGCCGGAAACACCTTTATTGATCATGTGCTGAACAGCATTGCCGCCTGCACCACCCACGCCAACCACTTTGATTACAGTACCTTGTGTGGCGTTATCAACCATATCGAACTCCATCATGACTCCTCCGGATAGGCAGTTACCAGTCGCTAATGATCACGAGATGTGACAACTAGCGACTAATAACTGTAGATCAAACCATTATAAAATGAGTACACCAATTACGATACAAAAAGCTACTTAAAAATTCCCCAAAAACCACTCTTTCATGCGCTGCCAGACTGCTTTTGCTGAACCTTCCTGCCTTGTCACAAGATGACCGCGCAAATACTGCTTCTTCGCTTCCAACAACAAACCTAAAACAGTGGCATAACGCGGGCTTCTGACAACGTCAGCAAGCTGTCCGCTATATGCTGGCATTCCTAATCTCGTTGGCTTCAAAAATATATCTTCCGCCATCTCAACCATGCCAGGCATCGCTGACGATCCGCCTGTCAGTACGATGCCTGATGAGAGCACATCTTCGTAACCGGATTCGCGTACCACCTGATGCACCAGCGCGAATAATTCTTCAACACGCGGTTCGATCACCGCAGCCAGTGCCTGGCGTGAAAGCGAACGCGGACCGCGATCACCAAGACCCGGTACATCGAGCGTATCCGCAGGATCTGCAAGCACTTGCTTGGCGACACCGAAACGCACTTTGATTTCTTCTGCTTCCGAAGTCGGTGTGCGTAAAGCCATCGCAATATCATTCGTGATCTGATCGCCAGCGATCGGAATCACTGCCGTATGACGAATCGCACCTTCACTAAAAACCGCGACATCTGTCGTGCCACCACCGATATCAATCAGAACAACACCGAGTTCTTTTTCATCTTTCGTCAGCACCGCTTCTGCTGATGCCATCGGTTGTAAAATCAGATCGGATACTTCCAGCCCGCAACGGCGAACACACTTCACAATGTTCTGCACGGCAGAAACTGCACCGGTGACGATATGTACTTTGACTTCGAGACGGATGCCGCTCATGCCTATCGGTTCACGCACATCATCCTGACTGTCAACGATGAATTCCTGTGGCAAGGTGTGCAGCAGCTGCTGATCAGTCGGGATGTTCACCGCTTTCGCCGTTTCGATGACGCGTGACACGTCGGCTGCAGTCACTTCCTTATCTTTAATCGCCACCATGCCGCTGGAATTAAAACTACGGATATGACTGCCGGCAATACCTGTATAGACACGACTGATCTTGCAATCCGCCATCAGCTCGGCTTCTTCCAGTGCACGCTGTATCGATTCGACCGTCGCTTCAATATTCACGACTACGCCTTTTTTCAGGCCTTTCGATTCGTGCTGTCCCAGACCGATCACTTCATGTCTGCCATCAGGCATGACTTCAGCGACAACCGCCACCACTTTGGAGGTACCGATATCGAGACCAACGATCAGATTTTTTGCGTCTTTTGTCATGTCTTCCCACTTGCTTTTGTTTGCTTTTTCAATCCTATGGAACTGTGGCTGGACTTCAGTGCCAATCCATTCGGATAACGCATGTCTACACTTTGAATACTGTCTTCCAGACTCGATATCAATTGCGGATACACCGTCATCAACTTTTCTACCCTGTTCTGCAACGTCTTACTGTCCTGCACCCGGCCTAACTCTACCTGCATGCCGTTATTTAATTTGACGCTCCACGCATAGCGACTCGAATATTTCACTTCATCCGGTTCGAGATTAATTCTGGAGAACCATTTTTTAAATTCCTGATACTGCGTCAGCACTTCTTTCTCACTGCCATCGGGACCACTCAGATTAATCAGATCCGCATCCTCTTCTGCTTCCGCCAGATTGGCGGTGAACACATCACCATTAACCGAAATCAAACGTCCGTCATTGCCCCAGGTACCTAACACGACGTGCTCTTCCAGTCTGACAATCAGCTTATTCGGCCACTCTCTCTGGATACTCGCTTTTCTTACCCATGGAACACTTTCAAAAGCACCGCGTACAGCGTCCAGATTCGCCGTAAAAAAATTTCCCCTGATGCGTGGTACTGCCGAATTCCTGATCGTCAGCGCGTTCACATGCTTCAAGGCTTGCGGACTCATGCTTTCGACCCGGATTGACGTCAGGGTGAACATGGGACGCTGTATCACCCACCAGACACCGGACATCATCAGAATGAACAGCACCATGCCAAATAAGGCATTCGCCGTGTTGTTCATCAGTTTGACGTCGTGCCACATCAGTTATTCCTTCTTTACTTCGTTTCAGTACGGATTTTCAAGCGCGCTGTCTTTAAAATTTCAACGCACAGATCTTCGTAACTCATCCCGGTCGCTTTGGCTGCCATCGGTACCAATGAATGTCCTGTCATGCCTGGTGAGGTATTAATCTCCAGCAAAAACGGACGCTGATCCGAATTGCGCACCAGCACGTCTATCCTTGCCCAGCCTTCACAATCCAGCGCACGATATGCTTCAACTGCCATTTGCTGGATCGATGCCGTCAGTGCAGCATCCAGCGGAGCCGGGCACAAGTATTGCGTATCGTCAGTGAAATATTTATTCTGATAATCGTAGTTACCGTCCGGCGCAACGATTTCAATGATGGGCAGTGCATAGGCCTGTTCTCCTCTTCCGAGCACGGCAACGGTGAATTCACGTCCTTCAATAAACTCCTCTGCCAGCACCACTTCATCAAACTGTGCGGCAAGTGTGTACGCCTGCTGCATTTCCGTCGCAGTACTGACTTTAGTAATCCCTATCGTCGAGCCCTCGTGTGGCGGCTTCATGATCAGTGGCAGTCCGAGGTTTTGCGCAATCTTGGTCAGGTCAGACTGACTATTCAACACGGCATAGCCCGGCGTACTGATGCCGTGCGTTTGCCAGATACGTTTGGTAAAAATTTTATCCATGGCAATCGCCGATGCCATTACGCCACTGCCGGTATAAGGAATATTTAATTGTTCCAGTACGCCCTGCATACTGCCGTCTTCGCCATACCGGCCATGCAAAGCGATAAACACACGGTCAAATTTTTCGGCCGCTAATTCTGCAATACTACGTTGCGAAGGATCGAAGGCGTATGCATCAATGCCTTTAGTTTTCAGCGCTGCCAGCACTCCGTTACCGGACATAATGGAGACATCGTGTTCGGCAGAACGCCCGCCAAACAACACGCCGACTTTACCCAAAGATTTGTAATCAAATTCGCTCATGATTTTGTATCACTTTATTTATTTTGCCTGTGCCAGTTTTGCCGGCACTGCACTGATCGATCCTGCACCCATCACAATCAACACGTCTCCATCTTTCAGGACGTGCAACAAGCTATCGGGCATCTCTTGAATTTCCTCAACGAATACCGGTTCTATTTTTCCCATCACCCGTAAGGCGCGTGCCAGTGAGCGCCCGTCAGCGGCGAGTATCGGCGCTTCGCCAGCGGCATACACTTCCGCCAATACGGCGACGTCGGCAGTAGAAATGACTTTGACAAAATCTTCAAACAAATCGCGCGTCCGGGTATAGCGGTGCGGTTGAAATGCCAGAACTAAACGGCGTCCGGGATAAGCGCCGCGTGCGGCCGCCAGAGTAGCCGCCATTTCGACGGGATGATGTCCGTAGTCGTCAACCAGGGCGAAGCTGCCACCACCAGTCAGCGCGATCTCGCCATAACGGGTAAAGCGACGACCCACACCATTAAATTCGCTCAACGCTTTTTGTGTCGCTTCATCAGCAACACCGACTTCACGCGCGATCGCAATCGCAGCGCATGCGTTCTGAACGTTATGCATACCAGGCTGATTTAAACTCACTCGCATATCAGCATAACCGTCCTGCACCACCGTGAAATGCATCTTGCCATCGGCAGCGATCGCGTCTATCGCACGGACATCAGCGTCTTCACGGAAACCGTAGGTAACAACCGGCTTGGAAATGAACGGCATGATTTCACGGACATTCGAATCATCCACACACAACACCGCAACCCCGTAAAATGGCAGTCGCTGTGTGAATTCGATGAAGGCTTGTTTCAGTCGCGCAAAATCATGTCCATAGGTTTCCATATGATCTGCGTCGATATTCGTGATGACTTCCATCACCGGTAACAAATTCAGAAACGAAGCATCTGACTCGTCCGCCTCAGCAACAATAAAATCACCACTTCCTAATTTTGCGTTTGCTCCAGCACTGTTGAGTCTGCCGCCAATCACAAAAGTAGGATCGAAACCACCTTGTGCCAGCACGCTCGCCACCAGGCTGGTCGTCGTTGTTTTTCCATGTGTGCCGGCGATCGCAATACCACTTTTCAGGCGCATCAGCTCAGCCAGCATCAGCGCACGTGGCACGATAGGAATGTGCTTTGCTCTTGCAGCGATCACTTCCGGGTTATCTGCTTTCACTGCCGTTGATGTCACAACCGCATCAGCACCTTCAATATTTTCCGCCGCATGCCCGATCTTCACGTCCGCACCGAGACTTGCGAGACGCTGTGATGCAGAGTTACTACTCAGATCTGAACCTGAAATGGTGTATCCGAGATTGAGCAATACTTCAGCGATACCGCTCATACCCGAGCCGCCGATACCGACAAAGTGAATATGTTTAACTTTATGTTTCATGCTAATGTTTCCAGAATTTTTGCAATGTTGGCATTCGCCTCACGCTGACCGAGTGCATACGCCTTCTCTGCCATCTGCAAACATTGATGGCGATCAAGCGCCTGTAATTTTTCAGCCAACAGCGCCGGCGTCATCTCCGACTGAGGCAGATAAACTGCTGCCTGCTGCTGTGCCATCCAGGTAGCATTTTCTTTTTGATGCGACGTACTGGAAGCCATAAAAGGCACGAGTATGCTGGCAACACCAGCGGCTGTTAACTCCGATACGGTAATCGCGCCGGCGCGGCAAATCACCAGATCTGCCTCGGCATAACGCCGCGGCATATCATCAATAAAATCGAGGATCTCGGCCTGCACGCCGGCTTTTGCATAGTTCTCACGCAAAGCATCAATATTTTGTTTACCGGATTGATGAGTAACCATCGGGCGCTGCGTTTCAGACATCAATGCCAGTGCTTTTGGCAGGCAATCATTCAACACTTTGGCACCCAGGCTACCGCCGACAACCAGAATACGTAAAGCACCTGTACGCTGGACATAACGCGTTACGGGGGCAGGTAATGCCGTAATTTCCTGACGCACAGGATTACCAGTCAATGCAGTTTTTTGATCGACAGATAAATTCTCAGACGGCAGACCAAATAGCAGTTTTCTGGCAAAGGGCTTCAGCGCTTTATTCGACAATAACAATGCAGCATCAGCATTCATCAGTACCAACGGCGTACCGCGCAAGGCGGCGACCACACCGCCGGGTACCGTCACATAGCCGCCCATGCCAAGCACGACATCAGGACGACGCTGACTGAAAATACGTCCGCAATGAAAGAAGCTGGCGATCAGTTTGAAAGCCCCTGTTACGCTGTGTTTCCAGCCTTTGCCTCGCAGTCCGGTGAAGTCCAGACTATCCATAGGAATATGATGTTTAGGAACAATCTGGCACTCCATGCCAGTCATGGTTCCCAGCCAGGAGACTTCCCAGCCGCGTTGCTGCATCAATTCTGCAATCGCCAGTCCTGGGAAAATATGACCGCCAGTACCTGCGGCCATAATCATGAGTTTTTTCGGAGAGGCTGAAGTCATAAACGGCCTCCACGCATCAAAACTCGATTTTCGTAATCGACCCGCAACAAAATAGCCAGCCCCACACAATTAATTAACACTCCGGAACCGCCGTAGCTCATCAACGGCAACGTCAGACCTTTGGTTGGCAATAAGCCAAGATTCACACCCATATTGATAAATGCCTGCACGCCAATCCAGATGCCAATGCCCTTCGCGGTCAGACCGGCGAATGTCTGATCCAGCGCAATCGCTTGCCGGCCAATTTCAAATGCGCGTTTAATAATCCAATAAAACAATAAAACGACTGCAGTGACGCCGACAAAACCCAGTTCTTCACCGATCACAGCTAACAGAAAATCCGTATGTGCCTCGGGAAGATAATGTAATTTTTCAACGCTCGCACCCAAACCGACACCAAACAATTCACCACGCCCGAATGCAATCAGCGAATGCGTCAGCTGATAAGCTTTGCCAAGCGCGTGATCATCATCAAACGGACTTAGATACGCAAAGATACGTTCGCGACGCCAAGGCGAAAGCAGAATCACCATCGTAAAAATGCCGACCAGCGTAGCGGCGATACCACCGAACCAGATACCATTGATCCCGCCCAGAAAAAGTATGCCCATCGCAATACAGACAATCACACCGAAGGCACCAAGATCTGGCTCCAGCAGTAACAACAAGCCGACCACGCCCACTGCTGCCAGCATAGGAACAAAGCCTTTGGTCAGCTTGTGCATGTATTCCTGCTTGCGCACCGTATAGTCAGCGGCATACAGCACCATAAATAACTTCATGAATTCCGACGGCTGCAAATTAAATACCTTAAATGACAGCCAGCGCTTCGCGCCGTTCACGCCCTTCCCGAGACCGGGAATCAAAACAGCAACAAGCAGAATCAAGGTAAACACAAACAGATACGGTGCCAGTTTTTGCCATGTCAGCACTGGCATACGAAATACCAGTGCCGCCGCAATCACCGAGACCAGAACAAACATCGCCTGGCGTACAAGGAAGTGCGAATTTTTATAGCTCGCATATTTAGGCGAATCCGGCAGAGAAATGGATGCCGAGTACACCATAACCATACCGAACAACATCAGTATCATGGTCACCCATACCAATGGCTGATCATAGTTCATCATTTTCGAGCGATTCACCAGTTGCGTCTCCGGACCCGGAGCCGAAAATGGAAGCCACTTCTGTAATGGCAGGAGCAATTGCTTCATCAGCAAATCTCCCCGCGAGATAATGCTACTTCTCGTACCGCCGCAGCAAAAACCTCGGACCGGTGCGCATAGTTACGGAACATGTCCAGACTTGCACAGGCTGGAGACAGCAAAACAATATCGCCCTCTTTTGCAACATCTGCCGCTGCCTGCACCGCAAGTTCGAGGCTGTTAAATTCCTGAGTCGCTACCTGCGCTGTAGAAGTTGCCTGACGAATCTCGTCCTTCGCTTTACCAATCAGCAGCAGACTCTTTGCATATCGTCCGACCACATCTGCCAGTGGAGAAAAGTCTTGTCCTTTTCCCTCACCACCGGCAATCAGAATGATGCGTTTGTCGAATCCGTCTGTCTGCTGTCCCAAGCCTTTTAAGGCGGCGACAGTTGCGCCGACATTCGTTCCCTTACTGTCATCAATGTAATCAACACCGCCAACAGTATTGATGAGTTCGACACGATGAGGCTCACCCTTATACTCACGTAAGCCGTGCAGTAAAGGCGCAAATGACAGGCCGATGCCACGGCATAATGCCAGTGCAGCAAGCGCGTTCGCGGCATTGTGCTGACCGCGGATCTGCAATGCATCAGTTGGCATCAGACGTGTGATCAGGCCCGGGATTTCTTCTGCGTCTTTTTTCTTGCGGCGAGTGGTAACGACAGGAACATCTTCTGCCGGAACCGATACCGCCAGCCACCCCATACCATGTTCACTCAAGAGGCCAAGATCACCGATATGCTCAGGCGCATCGACACCAAAACTAATGGCTGTTGATTGCGGTTTCAGCATGCTCATCACTAAAGCGTCATCACGATTCAGAACCTGTATCGTCGTCTCACCGAAAATCCGTGCTTTATCTGCACAATAGGCTTGCATACTGCCGTGCCAGTCGAGATGATCCTGAGTGATATTGAGCACGGTAGCAACATCCGCATTCAGACTGAATGTGGTGTGCAACTGAAAACTGGATAATTCCAGCACCCATACCTGAGGTAATGCATCCTGCTCAATCACCTCACACAACACGTCGAGAACAGCGGGGCTAATGTTGCCTGCGACACGGGTTGAAAAACCAGCGCGTTCACACAATAAGCCAACCAGACTGGTCACTGTCGTTTTGCCATTCGTTCCCGTAATCGCAATGACTTTCGGCTGATAAGCCCGCTCTTCTTTCAGGCTGGACAGGGCCTGAGCAAATAACTCTATCTCTCCCCACAACGGGATATTCTTAGCCTTTGCCGCAGGAATGATGTCCCGCAATTCACGCGCGGGCGCGAGGCCTGGGCTGACGGCGACGAAATCGATATCGTTCAGCAACTCTGCTGAAAATTCACCGGCAATGAATTCGATCTGATCGTTCAGCGCGCGTAACGCCGTTAAACGTTCCGGTGCAGAGCGGGTATCCGCTACACGCAAACGAGCCCCGGCACGCAACAACCAGCGAGCCATTGCGAGACCGGATTCTCCCAGTCCCAGGACTAATACGTGTTTTTCAGAAAAATTCATAAACCCTTACTTCTGCCAGACAAAATAAAAATCAGACTTCAGCGTAACTTCAGTGAAGATAAGCCAACCAGTACCAGCAACATCGTGATGATCCAGAAACGTACAACCACCTGCGTTTCCTTCCAGCCTTTTTTCTCGAAATGATGATGCAGCGGTGCCATCAAAAATAAACGGCGACCTTCACCAAAGCGCTTTTTTGTAAATTTGAAGTAAGACACTTGCAAAATAATCGACAGTGTTTCCGCCACAAAAATACCGCCCATAATGAACAGAACGATTTCCTGTCTGACGATTACCGCCAGCGTGCCAAGCGCCCCCCCCAGAGCCAGTGCACCGACGTCGCCCATAAACACCTGAGCCGGGTGAGCGTTAAACCACAGGAATGCGAGACCGGCACCGGTCATCGCGCCGCAGAAAATCAGTAATTCGCCGGCTCCCGGGATATGCGGAATCAACAAATACTTCGAGTAACCGATATGACCGGACAGATAGGCAAACAAACCTAATGCTGTACCGACCATAATCACGGGCATAATGGCCAAGCCATCGAGTCCATCCGTGAAATTCACTGCATTACTGGTGCCAACGATCACGCAATACGTGAGTGCGATAAAACCCCAGACGCCGAGTGGATAACTGATCGATTTAAAAAATGGCACAATCAAATCTGCCTTCGGTGGTAAATCCATACTGAACCCCGATTGCACCCATGCAAACAGCAGCTCAAGAATCTTGGAATTACTTGGTGCAGATACCGAGAACGCGAGATAAAACGCAGCAGCAATACCGATCAGTGATTGCCAGAAATATTTTTCGCGCGAACGCATGCCTTCCGGATCTTTGTAGACGACCTTACGATAATCATCAACCCAGCCGACGGCGCCGTAGCCCAGCGTCACGATCAGCACAACCCAGATAAAGCGATTACTGAGATCAGACCAGAGCAGCGTAGAAACCGCGATCGAAATCAAAATGAGCACACCACCCATCGTTGGCGTACCGGACTTCACCAAATGGGTTTCCATCCCATATGAGCGCACAGCCTGACCAACTTTCATACGAGTCAGCATACGAATCACCGCCGGCCCGGCAAAAATGCCGATCGCCAGTGCGGTCATGGTCGCAAATACTGCGCGGAACGTGATAAAACCGAAGACGCGTAGCAGCCCCAGATCCTGTTTAAAAATTTCTGCCAACCAGAGCAACATGCTAATGAGTTCCTGTTATTTTTTGTTGTGTTGAAGTACCGTCATCCGCCGCCAACAAATGGCTGACAACGCGTTCCATTTTCATGAAACGTGAGCCTTTGACCAATACCGTCTTTTCCTGATGAATACTGTTGTCTAAGGCTTTGAATAAATCCTGTATATCGGTGAAATAGTGTGCCCCGGCATAAGCCTTTGCAGTATGGGCGACCAAATCACCAAGTAAATAAAGCTCTGTAATACCCTGAGCTTTGGCATATTCGCCGATCTCTTTATGAAACTGAGCACCGTTTTCGCCCACTTCACCCATGTCTCCCAGTACCAGAACAGTAGCGCCGCCGATCTGCGTCAGCACGTCGATTGCGGCACGGACAGAATCCGGATTGGCATTGTAGGTATCGTCAATCACCATCGCGCCACAACTGGCTTGCTTACGCTGCAAACGACCATTCACCGGGCTGAAATTCTCCAGACCAGCAACGATGAATTCGTCAGAAATTCCTATCGCGTGGCAGCACGCAGCGGCGGCGAGCGCATTCAAGACATTGTGCTGACCGGCTGCCTGCAAATGAACCTCAGATGGGCGGCCTGCTATATGCATGTTGACTTCACTGCCGAACGGGGTCGCCACAAAACTGGCATGGACTTCGGCATTGCTGTTTAATCCAAAGCGAATAACTTTACGTTGTCCGCGTTCTGCCGCATATTGCTGCCACAACGAACAATATTCATCTTCTGCAGGAACAACAGCAACACCGTCATCTGGCAGCGCTCTTATAGCTGCACCATTTTCTTCAGCGACAGCTTTGACCGTCTGCATAAACTCCTGATGTTCACGCTGGGCGTTATTAACCAAGACGACTGTCGGTAAAGCAACTGAGGCCAGCAAGGCAATTTCCCCGGGATGATTCATGCCCATTTCTATCACTGCAGCCCGGTGCGATGGGGTGAGACCAAGGATAGTCAGCGGTACGCCGATTTCATTATTCAGATTGCCACTGGTCGCTAAACGACATTCGACACCAAAAGCCACGCTCTGAATCGATGAAATCATTTCTTTAACGGTCGTTTTACCGTTACTACCCGTCACACCAATTACCGGCAACATAAACTGTTGTCGCCAGTATCGGCCGATCTCAGCTAATGCCAGTTTGGTATCCGGCACGATGAGTGCAGGTAATGCAAAATGTTCCGGGATCCGTTCTGCCACGACGGCGACTGCGCCTGAATTGGCAACCTGCGCCAGAAAATCGTGGGCATCAAAATTTTCACCACGCAAGGCAACAAACAAATCCCCCGCCTTAATTTTGCGGCTGTCGGTAGTTAAACCTGTCACCGCTGCGTCCGCTGTCATGAGCGCGGATGTCAGCACTGGTTGTAATTGTTGAAGAGTAAAATGCATCAGCTACCTCTCTTCATGTTGCCGCTGGTTGCCACGGTTGCCAGCGCAAGCGCAGCATGCTCTTCATCTGAAAATGGCCATTTCTTACCATTGATATCCTGATAGGCTTCATGCCCTTTACCCGCCAGCAGTACCACATCCTGGTCGGCAGCGTGTTTGATCGCATACAGGATTGCATTAGCACGATCTTCAATGACATGCGGAGTTGTGCTCATCCCAGCCACAATCTGCCCGATGATGAGAGCAGGATCTTCGCTGCGCGGATTGTCGCTGGTGACAATCACGTGATCCGCTTGCTCCGATATCCGTCCCATCTGTGGGCGCTTGCCCGGATCCCGATCACCGCCACAACCAAAGACACACCATAACTGTCCACCGCGCTCATCCGCGACGAGGCGCAACGCTTCAAGAGTCTTTTCAAGGGCATCCGGTGTGTGGGCGTAATCAATCACGACCATGACATGTCCGGCAGTACCGGCCAGTTGCATGCGCCCGGGCACCGGCGGCAATTTTTCTATCAGTGCGACCGCTTTGAGTAAAGGAATTCCTTTACTCAAAAGAACGGCGAGTACACCAAGAATATTGCTGACATTAAACCGCCCGATTAATTGTGTTTTCACGAGAGCAGAGCCAAACGGCGACTCGAGATGAAAACTGGTTCCTGCATGCGTGGTCTTCAGATGACTGGCACTGAGTAAAGAAGCACCTTCGTAAGCTGTTTTTTCTAGGCTGTAAGCCATCAGATTGATATCTGGCCGCGTCTGCTGTAAATGGCTTAACAGATGCATCCCGAAACCGTCATCAAGATTGATGACGGCGGTCGTCAGACCATTCCAGTCAAATAAAATTTGTTTGGCTGCTGCATAGGCATCCATATCACCGTGGTAATCAAGGTGATCTCGGGTCAGATTCGTGAATAAAGCAATGTCAATATGCAAGCCATTCAGCCGTCCCTGATCGAGACCGATGGACGACGCTTCTATCGCCAGCGCCTCCGCACCATTTTTCTGCATCTCAGAAAGCGTGCGCTGCAAACTGATCGCATCCGGCGTTGTAAAGCCTGTTTCCGATAACTGTCCCAATACACCATTGCGATAAACACCGGTACCCAGAGTGCCTATTACTGCGGTGTCACACTTTTCCATCGAGAGCGCTTTTGCCAGCCATTGACTGCAAGAAGTCTTGCCATTGGTACCGGTAACTGCCACGCTGAACATACTCCGGTCAGGATTGTGATACCACTCGTTCGCAATCAGACCAAGTTGCGGCGATAAATCCGGCACGGAAAAATGAGGAACTGAAATTTGCTCATCCCACACAAATGTGTCGTCATCAGCTGCGTCATACACGATCGCAACGGCTCCGCGGGCAACGGCATCTGCAATATATTGACGGCCATCGCCATGATGCGTACGGGCAGCAAAAAACACATCGCCAGTAATGATTTTTGCCGAATTTGAGCACAACTGTGCATCTGGTGCGACTTGCCGCAGCCAGTTAACAATTTCGTTAATGGATATTTTTTTATTGGTCATTACATGCTCTCCTGCACGCTGTTGTCAGGAATGATGCTGGTGACAGATGAATCAGGCGGTACGTTCATGGAGCGCAATACATTCGCGGTGATAGCAGCAAAAACCGGAGCGGCGACAATACCGCCGAAATGACCGCCAGTGCTTGGTTCATCAATCATCACAGCAACGATGACGCGTGGATTGGATACAGGAGCAAAACCGATGAAGTCGCCGACGTATTTATTGACGTAGCGACCGCCTTCTATCTTGTGTGCGGTACCAGTTTTCCCGGCCACGCGGTAACCAGGGACGCGAGCCTGAGTTGCGGTACCGCCCGGCTGTGTGACCGATTCCATCATGGCGCGTAATTGCTGTGCCGTTTTATCGGAAATAACACGCTGCCCTGCAGGCGCTTCGCTGGTTTTTTGAAAGGTGATCGGTATCATGTCACCGTTACGAGCAAAGATCATGTATGCACGGGCCATCTGTAATAGCGACACTGAGAGACCATGGCCGTAACTCATCGTCGCCTGCTCAATCGGCCGCCAATTTTTATAATTCCGCAAACGACCAGCAACTGCGCCGGGAAAGCCAATTTTCGGCTGCTGACCAAACCCTAATGTAGTGAACAATTCCCACATTTCTTTCGGTGGCATTTGCAACGCCATTTTTGCGACACCGATATTCGAAGATTTTTGAATAATCTGAGCAACGGTCAGCACCGATTCTTTATGGGCGTCATGAATTACAGCCGGGCCTATCGTCATGTATCCCGGGGCGGTCTGAAATACAGTATCGGGAGTAACCCGTCCGGTCTCAAGCGCCAGTGCAACGGTGAAGGGCTTCATGGTCGAACCCGGCTCGAACGTATCGGTAATAACACGATTACGCAACTGTGCGCCGGTGAGTACCGAGCGGTCATTCGGGTTATAGCTGGGCAAGTTCACCAGAGCCAAGACCTCTCCGGTGTGCACGTCCAGTACTACGGCGCCTCCCGCTTTCGCCTTGTGTTTTTCCACTGCATCTTTTAAGTGGGTATAAGCGATATACTGAATTTTGCTATCGAGAGACAAGGTCAGCTCTTTACCGTCATGCGGCTCACGAACCGCGCGAATATCTTCGACGATACGTCCAAGTCGATCCTTGATAACGCGACGACTACCTGTCTTACCTGCGAGATTTTTTTCCGAGGCAAGCTCTATTCCTTCCTGCCCGACATCTTCCACATTGGTAAAACCGACGACGTGCGCCATGACTTCACCTTCGGGATAAAAACGCTTGTACTCTTTGCGGGTTTCAACACCAGGAATAGCAAGTGCCTGAATTTTGTCGGATATCTGTGGTTCTACCTGCCGCTTCAAATACACAAACTGGCGATCGGAATCAAGTTTCTTACGTAACTCAGCCTCACTCATATCGAGTAAGGCTGCGAGTTGCCGGATCTTTTCTTTAGGTGCTTCCAGAACATCATCGGGAATCGCCCATATCGCTTTCACGGGCACAGACGATGCCAGAACCTGACCGTTACGGTCAGTAATTTTTCCGCGGGTTGCAGGTAATTCCAAAGTGCGCGCATAACGATTGGCTCCCTGCTTCTGCAGAAAATCCGTCGTCATTCCCTGCAACCACAACGCCCTCGCGATCAGCGCAAAAAAAGCACCGAATAATAAAAACAACACCAGCCGGGAACGCCAGATAGGCAATTTCACTTCCAACACAGGATTGGAGGAAAATGAAACGCCGCGCGAAGCAGCTGTACGTGACATGTTCCCTGCGCGGCTCATTTCAGCTCCACCGCTTTCAGATATTGGGTGCGCGCCGGCGTGACCGGCACCATGCTCAGTTCCTTGCTCGCTGTTTCCTCAATCCGCGAGTGTTTACCGAAAGTGGATTGATCCAGTTTCAATTGCGTCCATTGCAATTCATATTGTTTGCTCAGGCTTTGCTCGCGCTCCAGCTCAATAAACAGGCGCCGTGCCTGATACTGAGAATTGATCAGGGACAAAGCACAGGTAATCAGCGCCACCGCAAGAATAACATTCACACGCGTGATCATTTGAGCACCTCCGGCAAACGCTCGGCAACACGCAGGATCGCGGAACGTGCACGGGGATTCACGGCAACCTCGGCTTCGGAAGGCTTGATCCGGTCCAGCAAGCGCATTTTTGCCTGCGGCAAATCAACCTGACGGATAGGCAAGCGCCGATCCGGCTGCTCCACCTTCACTTTAGAGGCAAAAAACTGCTTCACTATCCGGTCTTCCAGAGAATGAAAACTGATGACAGACATACGGCCGAAAGGCGCCAGAGCCACGTAAGCGGCATCAAGACCTATCTCGAGATCTTCAAGCTCTTTATTGACGAAAATCCGTATAGCCTGAAAGGTGCGAGTTGCCGGGTCCTTGCCCTTCTCGCGAGTTTTGACGGCGTTCGCGACAAGTTCGGCAAGTTGTCGGGTTCCAGTAATGGAGTCCGTTTGCCTGCGAGCAACAATCGCCTTTGCAATCTGAAAAGCAAACCGTTCTTCCCCATAATTTTTTATCACCTCCCTGATTTTTTCTTCTTCTGCAATTGCCAGCCATTCAGCGGCGGACATTCCGCGGCTGGTATCCATACGCATATCAAGCGGCCCATCTGAACGGAAACTAAAACCCCGGCTAGCATCATCGACTTGGGGTGAAGAGATACCCAGATCCATCAGAATACCGTCGACTTTGCTGACGCCTAGCTGTTCTAGCGCAGTTGTCATTGCCGCAAAACTGTCATGCACGATATGAAAGCGGGGATCATTGATCTGTGCCGCACAAGCAATCGCCTGTACATCTTTATCAAAAGCGATCAGACGCCCCTGAGGGCCCAGTTGTTGCAGAATCAGACGACTGTGTCCGCCACGTCCGAAAGTACCATCAACATAAACTCCGTTTGCGCGGTCACCGGATATGCCGAGTGCATCCACGGCCTCATTCAGGAGTACCGTTGTATGCGTGTATTCTGTCGCCTGCTGTGTCGTCATTGCCCGCGATCAGAATGTAAAGTTGTTTAAGACATCTGGCGCACCAGCCGCTTTCGCGTTAGCTTCATTTTCGGCGAGCTTACCGGCATCCCATATTTCAAAATGGCTGCCCATACCCAGCATCATGATGTCGCGCTGAATACCTACCGCATTACGCAGTTCCGGTGCCAGCAAAATACGACCGGCACTATCCATATCGACATCAGAAGCATTTCCCAGAAAGATACGTTTCCAGTCACGCGCCTGTATCGGCCAGGCAGCAATCTGCTCACGATGAGATTCCCACGTCGGGCGCGGAAACAGCAACAGACATCCGTCAGGATGGCGGGTCAGCGTGATACGCCCCTCGAATTGCTCGCTCAGGGCATCACGATAGCGGGCAGGAATTGACATTCTGCCTTTCGCATCGAGATTGAGTGCGGATGGACCCTGGAACACGCTTTTACCTTTACCTGGACAAGGATTGATATGACTGATTTTGTGAAGATAAATGAAAAATGGGAATTTACCCCACAAAATTACACTTTTTCACACTGTTTCCCACTTTAGAGGATGCTATCAACGTGGTCAAGTGAAATTACTCATAAAAACAGCACTTTCTTTAATGAAGTCAATGACTTAGCGCAACTATTGCAAAAGTAGTTTTATTCAAATAACTGAATAAAATGAATGAGTTACGAAGGATATTGAAAGTAGCTTGTCAGACGAGACAGAATTAAGGCCAGAGAAAACTGCAGAAGTGCATGCTTTAAGTTAATTTTGAGGAACTTGTCGTCATGTTTGCCGATATCTCACGACATTGCTTACGACAGAAATAGACGGGAATGAAAAATGGCACTGTTTGCGACAAACGCAAAGCTGGAATTAAGCAGTCTGCGTTTGCAGCAGATGCAAAAATTCTTTTGCGGGAACCGCCTTGCTGAAATAAAAGCCTTGGTACTCATCACACTTAAAGTCACGCAGCGTTGCCAGTTGAGTGTGAGCATCCACTCCTTCTGCTATCACTTTCAGTCCTAGAGTGTGCGCCATCGCGACGATCGCCAATACGATCGCCGTATCATTAGGATCTTCCGGAATATCTTTGATAAACGATCGGTCCACCTTCACACTATCCACTGGAAAGCGCTTCAGATAAGCAAGCGAAGAATAACCGGTACCGAAGTCATCAATCGAGAGGCTGAAGCCCGCTGACCTGAAACCATCCATCAGCACTATTGCCTGTTCGCGGTTATGCATCACCATGCTTTCAGTGATCTCAAATTCAATAGCGTCGGCGGGTACTCGCCAGAAATCGATGATCCCCTTGATTTCATCAAGCAGTTGAGGATCGTTAAACTGAGAGCCTGATAAATTAATCGCAATCCGCCCAAAATCAGCATCAATCTGACGGAAACTCAACACATCACGGCAGGCGACATCGAGCACCAGCATTCCCAGACGACTGATTAATCCGGTTTCTTCTGCCAACGCAATAAAGTCACCGGGATACAGAATTCCGCGCTCCGGATGATCCCAGCGCACCAATGCCTCAGCGCCAACAATTTTCCCGGTCTGCAGTGAAATCTTCGGTTGATAGTAAACAACAAATTCCAGTCTCTCCAGGGCCTTACGCAAACGAGCCTCAAATGCCAGTTGCTCAATTGTGTGTGTATTCATTTCAGACGCATAAAACTGGTAATTATCCTTACCCTTGTTTTTTGCCCTGTACATCGCGATATCCGCATTTTTTAGCAATGTCTGAGCGTCGTGCCCGTCGGCGGGGAAAGTAGCAATGCCGATACTTGCACTCAGCTGACATTCCTGACCATGGATTTCAAATGGTTGCGATGCCTCAAATAACAGCTTGTCTGCGATATCGCCCAGATCACGCGGATCACTGAACTGATCGACGAGCAGAATAAATTCATCACCGCCAACTCTGGCAATAATGTCGGACTCTCTCAAAGCCTGCCGGAAACGCTGCGAGATACTACGCAACACACGATCACCTTCATCGTGACCAAAGGTATCGTTGATGTTTTTAAACCGGTCCAGATCAAGAAAGAGTACCGCAAGCTGACAACTATTCCGCTCCGCCAGCGCCAGCGCCTTGGCCAGATGCTGATGGTATAAAAACCGGTTGGGCAAGCCCGTCAGCTCGTCATAGTGTGCCAGCTGAAGTATTTTTTTCTCGGAACGTCGGCCTTCAATGGCAATCGTCGCGATCTCGATCATGATGCCAATCAGACTCATGTCGTCATCGCTTAATTTTTGCGAATCCGACAGCAACACTGTGAAGCTGCCTAATATATGACCATGTTTATCCATCAGTGGCCAGGCACTGCCTGAGTTCAGTTTCCCCAGGGTTTCCAGACCATTGACAAACTGCATCGACGGTGCCTGTTGAAAATTATTGAGCTGCACAGGACAGGCAACGAGTACCGCTTCGCTCCAGATACCACTGCCATGAGTAACTGGCATATCGACTATCTGATCGGACAATACATCCGGAAATCCCTGTCCGACACTTTGAATAAAAGTTCTCTGATCATCTGCCAGTAATTGAATTCCTACACACCAGAACGGGCGCAATTTTTCGACAAAATCACAAACCGAGCTCAGGATAAACAGCGGATCCTCGTTTGCTCCGATCAGTTGCAGCAGGTGATTCTGCGCTTCCAGCAATTGCTCTGAATATTTCTGGGCGCTGATATCCCGCTCGGTGCAGAGCAACAGCCGCTCGCCGTTCAGCTCTACCAGACTGAGCGTTACTTCGGTATACAGGGTAGCTCCGTTTCTCTCTATGATCGATTCAAAGCGCTGCGAAAAACCATCAAAAGCACGTTGTATCAGTTGATCAACCAAGCTATCGTTGTCAGTTTGTGACATGCCCGGTATCGATTGCCTCATCGATGAAAACTCATCCGCTTTATGACCAACGATGTCAGCGCTGCCGCTGACGCCAAACAGGCGGACCGCCGCGGGATTACAATCGACATAGATATGATCCTGACTCATCAGCAGAATCGCATCTTCCGAACCGCTGAACAGCAACCGGTATCTCTCTTCACTTGCCTCAATTCTGAGGCGGGTATGATTCAACTGTTGCACCTGTCTCAACAAAAGCCATGTCAGGGCGAGGATAAGAATCAGTGTCACAGATGTGTACAGCATTTTGTGTCTGACCCTGTTCTTCCAGTCAGACAGGATATTCTCAACACTACGTGCATATAACAGCGTCAGCGGAAATCCATCGACTTTCCGGTAGGTATAAAGAAATTCTGCATTCCCATCCTGAATGGCACCGCCATAGAGTGATCCTTCCCGGGATTGACCGGCGATCGCCGACAACAGAGCTTGCTGATTCAGGCTGCGGTTCAGAATATAGTTATCAGCCGGTGCTCCGATCAGAACGTTTCCGCTGGCGTCATGAAGTGACACCGATGCCACGCTGCCGCGTGCGACTAACTCATAAAATTCTTGTAAATAATTAAGTCGCATTTGCACTTCAATGATGCAAACCCGCTCACCATTGGGTGCGATCACATTTTTTGCCACCGGCAAGACCCACTGATCAGAACCTGTAAGCTTGACGACTGCGCCCACTCGCAACTGCGTATCAGTGGGATTATTGATCAGCGAAACCACATGCAACTGCGGCGAGATCTGAGATGATGAGGGTAGCTGCGCCAGCCGCTGATCAAGAAATTCAGAAGTGAGATGATGTCCCTTCACATCAAACAGTGAAACGGTAGTCACTAACTGAGAATGATGGCGTTGATTCGACAGAACCTCATAAAACGCTTTTTCCCGCAAGCCTTTGTCAGAAGGATAATTTGCGATCTGTTCGCTGATCGAGTCTGTGAACTGAACCACTTCACTGAATGCACGATTGGCATGTTCTTCAAGAATACGGACGGTGAAATAGCTATCCTGCTCGGCATCGGATAAAGTCAGATTTTTATCCTCTTTAACAGTCCACCAACTCTGCAAAACAACGACCGCAAGAATCAGACAAGTGCAGACGGCAAATATCTTCAGGGGAATAATTCGTTCTTTTTTTTTGCCTCTGTTTTCCATGAGTCTGGAATGATTTATCGTTAATCGGTATTCAGAACTGGTGTTTGCAATGAGCAGACAGAAATATCAGCTATGACGAGTCAGCATAGCGGCGGAATATATACAGAATTGTATTGCCGCAAGTGAGTTTAACACCAGTTTTTTGAATTGATCCGATTTACAACAAACAGATGTGCAATCGGATACCGGTTTGAAGACGTATGTTCTGAACTGAGTTGAAACCCTGCCAGATCAGATCCTCAGAAATGAAGATCTCCACGCTGTATGGCCCTGTGTAGAATTAAGTAAAGCAGGCCGGTAGGCCGGATTCTGTTACGGCGCTTTACATTGCTGTATCGCGCTATGACAATCATTCCTCTAGGCGACGGATTGCTCCGCCGCTCAAGCTTTCTACCCGCACGCTCCGCGAGCCACCTCAACGCGTGCCTATTTGAAATTGCTCCGGGTGGAGGTTACCGCGTTTCACCGTAACTGAATACGCTCGTCTCTGTGGCCCTATTCCTCGTCTTATACCTTGCGGCTTTCAACGTACGGCCGTTAGCCGTCACCCTGCTCTGTGGAGTCCGGACCTTCCTCCCGTCACCATATTGCTATGGCGACCAGCGATTGTCTGGCCTGCTTCGGGCGCTATTCTACTCTACTCATCCACAAATCGTTCGCAATTCGTTGTGACGCGTCAATAGCGCTGCAAATTCGGCAAGCTTTCTGTTAGCGTATGGTTTTTCCTTTTTTAGCTATTACTGTCATGTTGAAATCTCGTAGCGGTGGTCAGTTAATTGTCGATGCGTTGCAAATCCACGGTGTCGATACTATTTTTGGTGTTCCCGGCGAAAGTTACCTGCCAGTACTCAATGCGCTGCATGACAGCCCGATAGACTTCATCATTAACCGCCAGGAAGGCGGCGCGGCATTTATGGCCGATGCTTATGGCAAGATGACAAGCAAGCCCGGTATCTGTTTTGTGACGCGCGGGCCGGGTGCCACCAATGCCTCGATAGGCGTGCATACCGCGTATCAGGATTCGACGCCGATGATCCTGTTCGTCGGTCAGGTTGGCAATGATTTTGTTGAGCGCGAAGCGTTTCAGGAAATCGATTACCGCCGTATGTTCGGTCCTATGGCGAAATGGGTCGCACAGATAGATCGCGCCGACCGTGTACCCGAATACATCGCGCGCGCCTTCCAGGTTGCCACCAGCGGCCGCCCCGGCCCGGTAGTACTGGCACTGCCGGAAGATATGCTGGCACAAACGGCATCAGTAGCGGATACCCGGCATTACGCGCCGGTACAGGCTTACCCTTCGCCAACACAACTGAGCCAGCTGCGCAGCATGCTGGAGGCGGCTGAGCGTCCCGTGCTGATTCTGGGTGGCAGCGGCTGGGATCAGACCGCCTGCACGCAACTGCGGGAATTCGCGGAACTGAATCATTTGCCGGTAGCCTGTGCTTTCCGTTTTCAGGATTTAATCGACAATGCGCATCCTAACTACATCGGTGATGTCGGCATCGGCATCAACCCACAACTGGCACAACGCATACAACAAGCCGATCTCGTGATCGCGATCGGCCCTCGTCTGGGTGAAATGACGACTGGTGGCTATACCCTGCTCGAAGCACCAGTACCAAAACAAACTCTGGTACATGTACACAGCGATGCGCTGGAACTGGGGCGCGTGTATCAGGCGCCGCTGATGATCAACAGCGGCATGAAGGAATTCACGCATGCACTGTCGGAACTGAGCAAACAGGGCAAGATAAAAAACGCCGTCCGCTGGCAGCACCGCGTGGCGGAAGCCAAAGCAGAACTGCACGCCTGGCAGCAAGAACCCGCCATTTTTGCCAAAGAAAATGCGCCGCTCAATCTGTGGCAAGTGGTGCAGGACATCATGCGTCTGGCACCGGCTGACAGCATCATCACCAATGGCGCAGGTAATTACGCAACCTGGGCTCATCGCTACTTCCGTTATGCCGGGCTGCGCACCCAGCTGGCACCAACGTCGGGCGCGATGGGTTACAGCGTGCCATCCGGCATCGCGGCCAAACTCATCGCACCGGAACGTTGCGTGATCACATTTGCGGGTGATGGGGAATACATGATGAATGGTCAGGAACTCGCGACTGCCGTGCAATACCGCGCCGGTATCGTCATCATCGTGTTTAACAATGGCATGTACGGCACTATACGCATGCATCAGGAACGTGAATTTCCGGGGCGGGTGTCCGGCACTGAATTACACAATCCTGATTTTGCCGCACTGGCCCGCGCTTATGGTGCGAGCGGAGAAACCGTCCTGACGACAGCTGAATTCGGGCCGGCGCTGGAACGCGCGCTACAGCATACGCACGATCACCAGTTACCGGCTCTGATCGAACTGCGTTACGACGGCAATCTGATCACCCCGGGTGCCACGCTGGAAACTCTGCGACAAACAGCACGTAATGCGGGAAAATGATCAGTACTGACCAGATCAGTTTCAGATAAATTAAATTCCTGCATTTATCGCCATAGGCGCAGATGATTTTCGCTTAACACTTATGACACGTCCCAAAATTCCCAGAAGTATCTGGATACTCGGTTTCGTCAGCATGCTGATGGATATTTCTTCGGAAATGATACATAGCCTGCTGCCGATGTTTATGGTCGGAACCCTGGGGATCAGTGTGTTTGTGGTAGGCGTGATTGACGGTATCGCCGAATCAACGACCTTGCTGGTTAAAGTATTTTCGGGTGCACTCAGTGATCGTCTCGGAAAACGCAAAATGCTGGCGGTGTTTGGCTATGGGATCAGTGCCTTCTCTAAGCCTCTGTTCGCACTTTCGCAGGGGATGGGGCTGCTGTTAACCGCCCGCCTTCTCGACCGCGCCGGCAAAGGTATCCGTGGCGCTCCGCGCGATGCACTCATTACGGATATTACGCCGGCAGAAATCCGTGGCCAAGCCTTTGGCTTACGACAGTCACTCGATACGATAGGTGCCGTCGCAGGGCCGCTGCTGGCTACGGCGCTGATGCTGTTATGGGCAAACGATTACCGCCATATTTTCTGGCTTGCAGTGATACCGGGGATGGGTGCAATGTTGCTGCTGTTTGTCGGCGTGCAAGAGCCGGATACCAGACCACAAACCAGTCTTGGCAATCCGCTCAGCAAGCACAATCTGAAACGGATGGGGCGGGAGTACTGGTGGGTGGTTTCTCTCGGATGTTTGTTTACGCTCGCCCGATTCAGCGAAGCATTTCTGATCTTACGGGCACAACAATTATCCGTTCCTGTCGCACTGGTACCACTTGTGATGGTCGCCATGAACCTCGTCTATGCGGCGACAGCTTATCCATTTGGTAAATTGTCAGACCACATCTCTCATCGCCATATGCTTGCTGGCGGATTAGTCATACTGATTGCCTCTGACCTGATACTCGGATACAGCCAGGGCTGGAGCGGATTGTTAGCTGGCATCACGCTCTGGGGCATACATATGGGAATGACGCAAGGCCTGCTGGCGAGTATGGTTGCCTCCAGCGCCCCATCTGATTTACGCGGCACGGCATTTGGCTTTTTCAATCTGGTCAGTGGCATCGCATTATTACTTGCCAGCGTGGTCGCGGGCCTTTTGTGGGATAAGCTGGGTTCTACTTTCACCTTTTACACCGGTGCAGCGTTTGCGACGGTGAGCCTGATTGGATTATTGGTGCATTCAGCCCGCAACGCGCCGTTACTGTCTAAAAAAAAATAAACGTAAACATCGGCTCCCCCAAAAAAAATCAGTCGGTGTCATCCCCACCGGACCGACCGGATAACACGCCATGCAGGCGTTGTTTGTACTTTCGCCGCTCTGCCCGCGCCGGTTGAGATGCGCCATGCGCCCCGCCTTTACGCTGTTTCACTAATACAGCCAAAGGATTGCGTGGTTTTGGCAATTTGACTCTGATCTTCATCGATGAAACTTCCCTGAAAAATGATCGGGGTGTTAGTGGCATACGCCTCGCCAGCACACACCTTACGAATAGCAGCACCTGATTAAATAGTGAGCAAACCAATGTTCGGTAGTGCAACTCTACTGCACGGAAGCAAATAAATAAACACAACTGAGATTTGTTGCCGTTAAAATTCGTGTCGGAAATGTGCTGCTGCACTTTCTTCTTCGCTTCACTCTCCCGCTTTGCTGATGGCCGCGTGGTTGTATGAGTTGCGGTTTTCAGTACCTGTTTTTCTTTTGATTTTCGCGCATAAAATTCATGTTCAAAAAGTTTATTTTCGCGTTAGCGTTAGTGCTATCGTCGTCTGCCAGTTTTGCCGCCCCGCCATTTTCAGAATGTCGCCAGTTTTTTGCTAAAGGTCAGATTCCGGTTATTCCACGTGAAGCCGAACTCAATACACGTGCATTGTGCTATTCATCGTTCGCGATCCTGCATTCTGCCAAAAGCCATACACCCGTTTATGTCGCAGAAAAAATCAACCGGCAGACCATCACTGAGGCAAAAGGAAATGAGCGAACAAATCGCTTCTTCGCCGATGCCCGTCTGCCGCGCGCCGAACGCGCTGAACTAAGCGATTACAAGAACTCCGGCTATGATCGTGGCCACATGGCGCCAGCTGGAAATATGGCAACACCGGAAGCCATGGCACAGAGTTTTTCTCTCGCGAATATGGTTCCGCAAGCGCCGGAAAACAATAGAAAAACCTGGGCATCGATAGAAAATGCGACACGTAAATATGCAATGCGCGCCCGTGGTGATATCTACGTTCTGACCGGCCCGGTATTTGAAACGAAGCCTGCAACGATAGGTGAGAATAAAGTCTGGGTACCCAAATATCTGTTCAAACTAGTCTACGACCCGTCAGAAAATAAAAGATGGGCGTACTGGGTTGAGAACATCGACAACACAAAAGCGGGAAAACCGATTACCTACGAAGAACTGGTCAAGCGCACTGGCATACAGTTCTTTACCGACAAAATGTAAGCACAAAACAAAAAACCTGCTCATTGAGATGAACAGGTTTTTTGATCCGTAAATTGGCACAAAAGTTGAGATTAATTGCTATAAAAAAAGCCAACTTACGATTAGTTCTGTATCACCGAATAATAATTTGTTACCCAGTGCGTATCAGTAGTTGCTTAATATAGATTCAAACTGCGTTCGTCGCCTCGTCCAATTCCGAGACTCGCTTTGCAAATGGAATGTGCGTGAATCGCATAGGAATGGACACAACGTCTGGCAGCATGTTGTGGCGCTCTCAAGGTGACGACGAAGATGACATTGTCCAAGGTTCGAATTTCTATTGACTGACGAGACGACACCACTTGCCCCCCTTGAAAACACAACTACTTCTCAGAAGTAAGTAGACATTTATATCCCGAAGCGATTGAATATGCATGGTTGCGGCCAGCAAGTGCTATCACTGTCTCCCCTTCAGCTACTTTCGACAAAAGTAGTTGTGCATAGTGAAAATCTCTGAATGCTTTCTCACGTCTTATGATTTCGTTCGTAAATCGACCGCCAGTGTCTTCCGATGATAGCAAGGGATTAAACCAAGTCGCTGGCGTTTGACGCCAATCGAAGTCAGGCCAAATCTTTCTAACTGCGACAGTCAGGTCGAGAATGTTTTTAATTGAGACAACATCATCCAATTCCCTGGCGATTTGATTCCACATCCTAAGCTTTTCGAACGTCGCATACTCGAGTCTCTCGCCTGAGGCCTTGTGTCGATCTCTTACGAGCTGAGCCTCGCGTAGAACCAATGTGAGTATGATCTGATCCGCGGAAAAGTACTTGCGTAGATTTAAATACAGTTCAGTATCGCGAGGTTCTAAAGGAAGTACGGTAACGCTACGCTCCCTCGCTATAAATCCGAGGTAGCTCGGCTCTCCGCGAGTTGCGATGACGGACTCCTTTTCTTCCGGCAACTTGCGCAAGTAGGACACGTCATTGACCTCTATGTATGACTCGCTGGGTTTCTCTTTATCGAAGGTGCTTTCGATTAAGTTGAAAAGACTGCGATCCGGCGATGTAACGTGTGGCACGCCCAAAAATATCAACTGTCCATTCGAAAGACTAGAGATCATCCGCACTTCATAAATGTCATCGCGTGGCTTCTGGGCACTCAGGTTTAGTGAACGTGTCCGCACAATCGTTCCGACAGGCTCATTCGTAACGGTAGTGTTCTGCAATTGGAAGCATCTTTCGAGTACATCCGGTGCAAGCTCATGCCCCTGACCTACTTGGGCGTGCGATGGGAGACAAAACAGCAAACTACCCAACAAGCACATTACAAATTTCATTGCGGTATACCACCTTTCCTTGCATCTCTAGTGCAATTTAATATTAAGTCTAGCCAGGGCGCTCACAGCAAAAAGAGTTGTCAGAACGAGCGTTTTGCGCAGATTTATCATTTGTGACCTGGTGTAAAACTAATTCGATGACCGGTCAACGTCTGCTGGTAAAACAAAACGGCAGCAATAAAGCCGCCGCTTGATTAAACAAATTCAACTACTTCGACAAAAATCTCAGCTTCTGTGGCACTTTACGACGCCAGATAAACAATTGATTCTGCTATCAGTTGAACTGACTGAAATCTGGTTTGCGTTTCTGAAAAAATGCCATAAATGCTTCCCTGGCTTCAGGGCCATGTAACATCGCAGCAAAATGCTTATTCTCTTCCAGCATTTTTGCACTCACTTCGGCAGGCTGGTTTGCTTTCATCAGACGTTTAGTAACACGTATCGACGCCGCAGGTAAGGCCACAATTTTTGCAGCGACTTGCTGCGCATACGGTAACAACTCTTCCAGTGGCACCACTTTGTTGACAAATCCCATCTCCAGCGCTTCTTGCGCGCTAAACGGTTCGCCCAACATCAATTTTTCAGCAGCGCGCTGATAGCCGACGATTTTCTGGAAAATCATACTGGAAGCGAATTCCGGGCATAAACCTAATTGCGTGAATGGCATGGACAACTTCGCATTATCGGCGAGATAAATCAGATCACAATGCATCAGCAAGGTTGTACCGATGCCGACTGCGGCGCCAGAAACAGCTGCAATTACCGGCTTCGAAGATTCATTCAGTGCCTGCATAAACTGATAAACAGGAGGTACTGCTTCTGAAGAAGCGAGAGAAGAGGCATTTTTCATGAAATCTTCAAGATCGTTACCGGCAGTAAAAATTTCTGGTTTGCCGGTAATCAGAATTGCTCGCACAGCATTGTCGCTCTCGGCGTCACGCAATGCATCGGCCATCGCCTGATACATTGCCGCGGTAATCGCATTTTTCTTTTCAGGGCGATTGAAGTTAATCGTCAGAATGCCATTTTCTTTATGCGTCAGGATATCCATTATTTTGTCTCTTCAAATCGATTATTGTTTTGGGGTGTTATGACCAGTCATTGTAAAGCCTGCTGTCAATGAGTATGAAGTTTTTCGAGATCCGCCTAATGCCGGTCGCAGCAATCATTTATATCCCGCTGTCAGAGCCGTCATTTCAGTTCAGTGCAACGACGGAACATCGCTTTAAAAAAAACGCGCAGAACAAGTATTCTGCGCGCTTTGATTTCGACCGGGCTTAACGCTTACATACGTTCGAAAATACCTGCAGCCCCCATACCGGTACCAACACACATCGTCACCATACCGTATTTCAGGTTGTTACGATGCAATGCATGGATGGTAGTTGCCGAACGGATCGCGCCAGTTGCGCCCAACGGGTGACCCAAGGCGATCGCACCGCCCATAGGATTCACTTTGGCTGGATCGAGACCGAGGTCTTGCACCACTGCCAGCGATTGTGCAGCAAACGCTTCATTCAGTTCAAACCAGTCGATCTGATCTTGTGTGATGCCAGCGGCTTTACATGCCGCTGGAATCGCTTCTTTAGGACCGATACCCATGATTTCCGGTGGTACGCCGCGGACTGCGAAAGAGGCGAAACGTGCCAACGGTGTCAGATTGAACTGTTTAAGAATTTTTTCACTGACGATCAACAATGCGCCTGCACCGTCAGAAGTCTGGGAACTGTTACCGGCGGTAACACTGCCTTTGGCGGCGAACACAGCTTTCAGTTTTGCCAGACCTTCCATTGACGTATCAGGACGTGCACCTTCGTCGCGTGTGACGGTGCGGGTTTTCAGTTCGATTTCGCCGGTCGCCAGATTCGGCACACGGTCGATAATATCCACGGAGGTGGTTTCTGCATCGAAATAGCCCGCATTTTGCGCAGCGATTGCACGTTGATGCGATTGCAAAGCAAAGGCATCTTGCGCTTCGCGCGATACTTTCCATTGCGCAGCAACTTTTTCTGCTGTCAGTCCCATACCGTAAGCAATACCGGCATTTTCGTCTTTCAGAATCGCCATATTCATGGATGGATTATTACCCATCATAGGAACCATGGACATCGATTCAACACCGGCAGCAATCATCACGTCAGCCTGACCGACGCGGATACGATCAGCCGCCATTGCCACGGCTGTAATACCGGACGCGCAGTAACGATTGATCGTCACGCCGCCGATCGTGTTAGGCAAACCTGCCAGCAGCACGCCCATACGCGCCAGATTCAGACCCTGAGCGCCTTCCGGAAATGAGCAGCCAACGATCACGTCTTCGATCAGTTTCGGATCGAAGTTAGGTACCTGTGCCACTGCTGATTGCAGTACACGCACCAACAGATCGTCAGGGCGGGTGTTACGGAACATACCGCGACCGGATTTGCCGATCGGCGTACGTGTAGCAGAGACGATATATGCGTCTTGAAGTTGTTTAGTCATTTTGAGTACTCCGATTAGTTGCGTACTGGTTTGCCGGTTTGCATCATGCCCATAATGCGCTCTTGCGTTTTAGGATGATTCAGCAATTCCATAAACGCTTTACGTTCCATGTCGAGCAACCATTGTTCGCTGACCAGACTGCCATTATCGATATCACCACCACATACCACTTCTGCAATCATTCTGCCGAGTTTGAAGTCATGTGCGGAGATAAAGCCACCATCACGCATATTGATGAGTTGTGCGCCTATCGTTGCAATGCCATGACGGCCAGTGACCGGCACCAGCTTTCTCATCGGTGCACGATAGCCTGCGTCAAACATCGCGCGCGCTTCCACCTTCGCCACATGCAGCAATTCATAAGGGTTGAACACGATGACATCGCTGTCAGACAGGTAACCCATTTTCTTCGCTTCCAGCGCAGATTTGGATACCGCTGCTGTCGCTGCATTGGTGAAGTAGTTTTTCAGGAATTGCAGTAAGTCTGTGCCTTTCGCATCCGCCGCAGCACGTACTGCGGCTTCTTTCAAGCCACCGCCACCAGGAACCAGACCAACACCGACTTCCACCAGACCAATATAGGATTCGATCGACGCCACGCGTTTTGCTGCGTGCATCATCAATTCGCAACCACCACCCAGTGCCAGGCCGGAAACGGCTGCCACGACAGGAATGTTCGCGTATTTCAATGCCTGATGCGCATTTTGCAGACGGGAAATCGCAGGCTCGATCGCTTTTACACCACCGGACATGAACAACGGCAGCATCGCTTGCAGGTCAGCACCCGCAGAGAACGCACCGCCGTCAGCTGCATCCGCGCTCCAGATCACCAGACCTTTGAAGTTTTTCTCGGCTTCAGCAATCGCTTTTTCCATGCCTTCGATGACGCCCGGGCCAATTACGTGCATCTTCGTTTTCATCGACAGAATCAGCACGTCATCGTTCTGATGCCAGATACGGACGGAGTCATCTTCGAAGAATGTTGTGCCAGCAGTTGCACCAGTCGCTGCGCCGGTGCCGAGCACAGGAGCACGGAACGCCTGACGGTCATACACCGCCAGTTTGGAACGCGGTACATAAGTGCTGCTTGCTGGCGACCATGAGCCTTCGGCTGTGTGGACGCCTGTGCGGCCATCGAATACCCACGCTGGCAACGGTGCATTACACAATGCTTTACCAGCGTCGATATCTTCCTTGACCCAGCCTGCCACTTCCTGCCAGCCGGATGCCTGCCAAGTTTCGAACGGACCTACCTGCCAGCCGAAACCCCAGCGCATTGCGAAGTCGATATCGCGTGCATTGTCGGCAATCGTTGCGCCATGCACAGCGATATAGTGGAAAGCATCGCGGAAAATCGCCCACAGGAACTGTGCCTGTACATTGGTCGATTCACGCAGGGTCTTCATTTTCTTGACCGGATCTTTTTCTTTCAGCATGCGGGCAACAACGTCGTCCGCTTTCGCGCCACCAGTGACATATTGTGTCGTCGCAAAATCCAGACGCTGAATGTCTTTGCCTACTTTTTTGTAGAAACCAGCACCGGTTTTGGCACCGAGAGCACCAGCAGCGACCAGCTTCGCCAATACTTCCGGTGTTTTGTAGACTGCGAAGAACGGATCGTCTGCGAGGTTATCCTGCATGGTCTTGATCACATGACCCATGGTATCGAGACCAACCACGTCAGCAGTACGGAAAGTACCGGACGATGCACGGCCGAGTTTTTTACCTGTCAGATCATCAACAACGTCAACGGTCAGACCAAATTTTTCTGCTTCATAAATCGTTGCCAGCATACCGAAAATACCGACGCGGTTCGCGATGAAGTTTGGTGTGTCTTTCGCACGTACCACGCCTTTACCCAGCGTCGTTGTCAGGAAGCCTTCGAGCTGATCAATGATTTCTGCACGGGTAGCCACGGTAGGAATCAGTTCCACCAGGTGCATATAGCGTGGTGGGTTGAAGAAATGCACGCCGCAGAAGCGCGCTTTCAGTTCTGCATCGAAGCCTTCGGACAAGGCCGTGATGGACAAACCGGATGTGTTGGAAGCGAAAATCGCGTTTGGTGCAATGTGTGGTGCGACCTTTTTATACAGGTCATGTTTCCAGTCCATACGCTCAGCGATCGCTTCAATAATCAGATCGCAACCAGCGAGTACGTCGAGGTTGTCTTCGTAATTAGCGACTTCGATCAGAGCGGCATCATCTTTGTTGCCCAAAGGAGCAGGATTGAGCTTTTTCAGGTTGTCGATCGCACGCAGAACGATGCCGTTTTTCGGACCTTCTTTAGCAGGCAGATCAAACAGAACGACAGGTACTTTTGCATTGACGCAATGTGCTGCAATTTGCGCACCCATAACGCCGGCGCCGAGAACGGCGACTTTTTTAACGATGAAATTGGTCATTTTTAACCTCGGTTAATTTCGTAAAACAACGAAAAGCAAATTTTTCAGATGCGGACCTCGGAGAGAGGTTGGAACGAGTGACAGATGAAGCAACTTCGGTGGATATTCTGCTACCGAAGAGCTTCAATCTGATGACATTCATCCGCTAACGGTAAGACTCTCCGTTTAACGGGAGAGTCTTACCGCATCAGAACAGATCTGCTTCGAGAGACAACAGATTAGCGGAGCCGGAACGTGCCTGACGGATCAGCATCGCTGTTTCAGGATACAGACGGGCAAAGTAGAAACGTGCTGTTGCCAGTTTCGCTTTGTAGAAGGTATCGCCGGAATCTTGTTTTGCCAGAGCGATTTTTGCCATTTGTGCGAAGAAATAGCTGTACACCAGATGGCCAACCACACGCAGGTAAGGTACGGCAGCAGCGCCGACTTCATCCGGATTCTGGAAGGCTTTCATGCCGATTTCCATCGTCAGCTTCGTCACTTTGTCGCCGATTTCAGCCAGCGGAGTGATGAACTCTGCCAGTGCCTCGTCGGTACCGTTCGCTTCCACGAATGCCTGCACTTTCGCGCCGAATTTACGCAGTTTCGCGCCATTGTCCATCAGGATTTTGCGACCCAGTAAATCGAGTGACTGAACAGTGTTTGTACCTTCGTAAATCATGTTGATACGGGCATCACGTACGTATTGCTCCATGCCCCATTCAGCGATGAAACCGTGACCGCCATAGACTTGCAGACATTCGGAGGTCGCAGTCCATGCGTTATCGGTCATGAAGGCTTTGATGACCGGTGTCAGCAACGCAACTTCATCTGCACAGTCTTTACGCACTTGTTCGTCAGGGTGATTCAGCTCTTTATCCAGTTGCAGCGCAACGTAGGAACTGAATGCACGACCAGCCTCAGCATAGGCTTTCGCTGTGAGCAACATACGACGCACGTCAGCGTGAACGATAATCGGGTCAGCGGCTTTGTCCGGTGCTTTCACGCCGGACAGGCTGCGCATCTGGATACGGTCTTTCGCATAGACCAGCGCGTTTTGATACGCGACTTCAGTCAGACCCAGACCTTGCATACCGACGCCGAGACGAGCAGCATTCATGAACACGAACATCGCATTCAGACCCTTGTGCGGGCCACCAATCAGCCAGCCGGTCGCACCGTCCAGATTCATCTGGCAAGTGGAGTTAGCGTGGATACCCATTTTTTCTTCGATCGCGCCGCAGAAAATCGGATTGCGCGCACCCAGTGTGCCATCGGCATTCGGCAGGAACTTAGGCACAACAAACAGGGAAATACCTTTGGAGCCTTCTGGTGCATCCGGCAAACGTGCCAGTACCAGATGAACGATATTTTCAGCAACATCGTGCTCACCGGCAGAAATAAAGATTTTCGCGCCCGTTATTTTGTAAGAACCATCTGCTTGCGGTTCTGCCTTAGAACGCAGCAAACCCAGATCCGTACCGCAGTGTGGCTCGGTCAGGCACATCGTACCAGTCCACTCACCGGAAACCAGCTTAGGCAGATACAGCGCTTTTTGCTCAGGTGTGCCGTGTTCGTGAATACATTCGTAAGCGCCATGCGACAAGCCAGGATACATAGTCCATGCCTGATTCGCCGAGTTCAGCATTTCATAGAAAGAGTTATTGATGACGACTGGCAAACCCTGACCACCGAATTCCGGATCGCAGGACAATGCTGGCCAACCCGCTTCTACGTACTGTTTGTAGGCTTCTTTAAAGCCTTTTGGTGTCGTAACAGTGTGAGTTGTTTTATCGTGGTGGCAACCTTCGCGGTCACCGGAATGGTTCAGCGGGAAAATGACTTCAGAACTGAATTTGCCGCCTTCTTCCAGAATCTGATTGATGATGTCGGCATCCACTTCAGCATGCTTAGGCAGTTGCTTGAGTTCAGATTCAACATTCAATAATTCGTGCAACACGAACTGCATATCACGCAATGGAGCGATATATTGACCCATAATTTTCTCCTGACGGCAAAGTTAGTACATTAGATTGAGAAACAAAATTTGGCTTACAACAAAAACACAAGCTGACGACAGTGACCTCAGTCTTTTGAAGCCGCTGGCGCGTAATATTCGATCATTCGTTCAAATCCGGCCTGAGCACGGTCCACACTTCCAGGTTTGCGCAAAAACCGCGCATCATGATGCAGAGCGAGTATCAGTCCATACATTTCATACACGATCTGATCGGCATCCACATTGGCATTCAGATGACCAAGCTGGATCGCCTGACTTGCAGCGCGGTGCAATGCGCCCTGCCAGGCTTTCACCATGCCGACCAGTTCATCACGGATAGGTCCCTGACGATCATCGTATTCGGCTGCACCACTGATATAAATACAACCAGAGGCAATTTCAACCGTCACACGTTTAATCCACAATGCAAACATCGACTGCAAACGCGGCAAACCACGCTCTTCTTTCATGCTCGGGTAGAACACTTCCTGTTCAAAGTGATGGTGATACAGCTTCAGCACTTCGATCTGCAAATCCTCGCGCGAACCGAAATGCGCAAAAACACCGGACTTGCTCATGTTCATCTTATCGGCCAGCAAACCTATCGTCAGACCTTCGATGCCGTCACGACTGGCGGCGTCGAGTGCAACATCCAGAATGGCGGCGCGAGTCAGTTCTCCCTTACGCATGAATTTCGATGTCATATTCATATTACATTGTTTTTATTGAAATGCTTCCTGCTTACATAAAACATGTAAACCAGTGAATTAATCGAACGCTCGTACTATTAAGCAGAGCGCATTAAAAGTCAAACCAGATTCCGTCTTTAGAGGAGAGTATCTATTTGTTTTACAGATGTTCCGCCTGCCTATTTTTTGGGCATTATTAACCACATTCCTCTCTGAGATGTCGCTCGCAACAGCATCGCTGTCAACGCTGCTGCTCTACTCTGCAATAGAGCCTTCCCTCAAATCAGCCACGGGTAAAATCGATCTGTCGCCGGTCCCGTTTGGTCGGTCGCCCCTGCAACTGCGCGGCTGGTTCACGGAAGTATTTTCTGTCTTCTGCCGCCTGACTGCGCTTTGCCAGACTCTCTGCCGTTTCCTCGTATAAAGTCTGAGCAACGGCGGCCGGTCCGCGCACATCCGCTACGCGCAGCACTCTGACCTGCCAGGTTTGTTCACCGTGTTGTACTTCGAGCAGATCGCCGGTTTTTACGCTGTGTGCGGGTTTGATGCGCTGCTCGTTCTGCAAAACACGCCCCAGTTCAACGGCATGCGTTGCCAGGCTGCGGGTTTTAAAGAACCGCGCGGCCCATAGCCATTTATCGATGCGGGTCGCTTCGCTTTTGTCACTTTTGTCGGTTTTGACGTTCATGTCTCTCACTCTGGGCTCACGGCTGGCACAGCTGTGCGATGTGTGACCGGCGACTGCAGAGTCGCTGCTGCCAGATCCGTACGTTCATTCTATTTTGAAGCAATGTATTGCAGCCCGACCGCAAATACAAGGGCTTTATACAGTCCTCACCGGAACACCAACGGATTCGCTGACTTATGTTGCAGCGCGCATAGACAAGCTTTAGCACGACCGTACAATTCACGACACCTTACTGTTGGCATAGACGTTTGCACCTCGGGATCTGTGATGAGCTCAGTTGATGATTTAAACGGCAAAAAGCGTGCCATTCTGATCGCAGCCGAAAAATGCTTTGCAGCGCAGAGCTATGAAGGTGTGTCGATTCGCGACATCGCACATGAAGCCGCCGTTCCCGTCGCACTGGTCGGATATTACTTCGGTGCAAAAAATGAGCTGTACCACGCGATCTTTGAATACCACAGCAGCTATCTGGCCGAGCGCCTAGACAAATTACGTCACGCGCGCCAACAAGCCAGGAACGACAACATGCTTGATGCCGTCATTGCCGCCTTCATTTTGCCGACCCTGCAACTGAATCAACATCCAGAAGGCAAGTATTTCTGCCGCATGGTCATGCGCGGTGCCATCGACCAGCACGAAGCCAGCGAACGTATTTATCAGGATTTTTACGAACCGATGGCGAAAGAATTTATCGCTGCACTGCGAGACGCGCTGCCTGACGCCAGCGCCGACAGCATTTGCTGGAGTTATCAATTCACGCTCGGAGCGCTGTTACACCATGTGGTCGATACCAGTCTGCCACGTCTGGTGACCTCACCGCGCACCGACAAGCTGAATCTGAATGCCGCACCGTATTTACTGAAATTCATCAGCAGTGGCATACGCGCCACCACCGATACGGGTGTCGCTGAGGAAAATTAAGGATACTCCCCCCTGTTTTTATTAAAAACGCCTTCATCTCCTTGAGAATAAAGGGCTTTAAAACATACTAGGGGGGAGTATATTTAGCGTCAAAAACCGCTGAATTACCAACTTAGCGATGCTGACGCCGGATAGTCATACAAGGTCGGCAGAAGTTGGGCGCAAATCAGACCTCTGCCAGACCAGATTCAGGCGCCGACGATCCAGCCTTCGAGTGCATCAAATACCGGCAAACCATAATTCTGCTCACGCCGTTGCCACGCCCATGCAGCCAGCATCAGACAGAGCACGGCGTCCAGCTGATCGGCGCTGCCATCGTCGATCAGCACATCGCGGAACTGTCCGGCATCCAGCCGAATCTGCCACGGGGTAGCTCCCTGCTCCAGCGCAGCCACGATACGCTCACGCGCAAGGCGACGTTCCGGCGTTTGCTTCGCCTTATCGTCACTCTTATACGAAGCGCTGGTGATACTGCGTGCAACCATGCCCGGATAAGCTTCCAGCGCAATGCGTTGCGGATCACCGGCAACCATGCCGGGAATGCTGACCCCGGCGGCCAGCAAGCGCGGCGCACCCGCGTGCAACATATACGCGACCGGCGGATTAACCCATTTCATCGACGGCGACGAGCCTGCCGGAATATCGGTTGCCCGGTGCGCGAACTTAGCACCGACCGGACGAGCGTCGCAAAAAGCTTTGAATTGCAGCCGCATCTCTGCACGTGTGATGGTCGTCAAATGATGCATCAGGGCTGACCATTCCTGCGGCCAGTGCAGATGTGTCAACAATTCGCGTGGTAAAGAAAATGGCAGATCAAAGCCTGCCAGCCACGGCCCGTCATGTTTTAACCATGCATCAAACGCGGCAAAATCGGATATGGATTGCAAGTGGTCGAGACATAAAACACCGGATCGCAGCGCGCCGCTGGCGATGGTGATCGCCTTGCGTTTCGACGGTGCAGAAGTGAAATCAACGCCGTGCAGCCTCATCCGTAGCTACCCAGCGTGACGATGCGCATCAGACCGCGATACACCAGATACACAGTGCCATACCAGGCGCGCCGGTACCAGGCTCGATTGACATAATCCTCCAGCAATACTTCAACACCGTCGTTGATGCCTTGCTGCAGTTCAGCCCTCAGACGATGATTAAAATGCTTGTCACGAATCACAACATTCGCCTCGTGATTGACAAACAGGCTCAGTCCGTCGAAGTTACTGGAACCGACGGTTGCCCAGTCGTCGTCAATCACCGCTACTTTCGCATGCAATTGCGTTTTTCTGTATTCAACGATGCGCACGCCTTCTACCAGTAATTTCGGGTAATACGAATGTGCGACTGCATCCTGCAAAAGAAACTGATTGACCCCGATCAGCAGCGTCACGTTCACCCCGCGTGACGCTGCTGAAATCAGGGCACGCCGGAATTTTCTGCCCGGGGCAAAATAGGGCGTCACCAGTACCGCGCTCCGGCGCGCATTGCCCAGCGCATGCAAATAAGCTTTCTGTATGGTCGCGCGATTACGCAGATTATCGCGAACCACCAGCGCCGCGCGGCTAAGGTGTCGAAGCTGGCTGCGTGAGACTTTTGCATCGCTACGGAGATCACGGATCAGACCGATACGTGACAGCAGACCAAGCCGGCCGGCGCGGCGCCACTGCGCATCGGCTTCCAGATGAATATGCGTGACCAGCGGCCCACTGATCGCAACAGCAAAATCCCAGCGCGGAAATGGCAGAATATCTGCCCAGCCATCGTCGGAAATATCGTCACCGATAATATTGAAGCCACCGAGAAACGCACGTTGCCTGTCGATCACACAGATTTTTCTGTGAGTGCGCGCCCAGCCGCGCCGGAACCACGGATTAAAGCAACGGCACTCAACACCGGCCGCCACCAGCAACGCCGTCAGTCGCAAGGCCTGATCGCGCCCGCTGCCCAGCCAGTCGATCACCACGCGTACCACAACACCGCGCTGCGCTGCTGCGATCAGGGCATCACGTACCTGCGTTGCCGTATCATCACTGGCAAAAATATAGGTTTCGAGACAGATCTCGTGTTGCGCCTGCGCTATCGCCGCCAGCAAGACAGAAAAATACTCTCCGCCGGAATGCAGGAGCCGTACGTCATTACCATCGATGTAATGAAGCTTTTTCATGCCTCAGCACATCAGCGAAGATGACGCAATTCAAGATGCGCCACGATAGGAACGTGATCGGATAATTTGCGCCAGGGATCGCCGGTCATCACATTGGCTGCAGCGATCTGAAAGCCACGCAAATAGACGCGATCCAGACACAGCCAAGGAAAACCCGCAGGAAATGTGCGGGCATGAGCAGCGCCTGACTGCGAAAATAAATGAGCGAAACCCTTGCGCTGAAATTTCTCAGCGCCATGCTGACCGTCCACATCAAAAGCTTCAACCACGCCCAGCTGTTCATACAATGCGCCACTCAGACGCTGATTCCAGTCATTAAAATCACCGGCAATAATCAGCGGCGCATCCACTGGTGTATCACGCTGTATGGTGTCAATCAGCGCCTGAATCTGACGCCTGCGGCTGGCCGCAAATAATCCCAGATGGATCACAAAACAATGAATATCCACCTGCCCTGCACGCACCACGGCATGCAGAATGCCGCGTTGTTCATACGCATGATCAGAGACATCGTGATTCACATGTGTGGTAATCGGAAAACGACTGAGCAAGGCATTACCGTGATGTCCGTGCTCATAAACCGCATTCATACCATACGCGACATGATGCGAGGCACCGGCCAGAAATTCATGCTGCCCCTCCTGCGGCCAGCTGATATGCCGCCTGGCATGCATATCATGCTGTCCCTGCACTTCCTGCAGGAATACCATATCCGCATCCAGCGCGGCAATCGCTTCTTTAATGCTGTGTATGCGCTCATGCCTGCCAAAAGCGCTGACACCTTTGTGTATGTTGTAGGTCGCAATGCGTAGCTTCATCATTTCAGTTCCGGGTCAGTTCCGGCAGCAACAGTATTGCTTCTGCATTCGATGCAGAAAAACAGCGGTCTGCAGCTGCTTTCCACGGTAGCCACTGATATTGCAAGTGCTCACGCGGTGCCAGTCGCACCGTGACGTCCGGGCTGACACATAAGCCAAACACGTGTTCCGTGTTATGGGTGACGCCGGGAGCGTAACGATGGCGCCAGACAGGATAAATTTCATAGACGTTCGATAATTGCCAGTCGCTTAGCACAAACTGCGTGGCATCGATGCCGGTTTCTTCTGCCACTTCGCGTATAGCGGTGGTAAGCAGGGCTTCGTCCGGCGTATCTTTCGAGCCGGTGACGGATTGCCAGAAACCGGGTTTATCAGCGCGTTCAATCAAGAGTACATCGAGTGCCGGGGTGTAAATCACCACCAGCACAGATTCAGGAATTTTATACTGGGACATGATGCTCATGGGTGCGTATGCTCAGGCATACCGATTTCGTCAATCACACCATTTTAGCGCCTTTAGCTCAGGATTTTTTCTATCGTTCAAAGTAAAACGCTGTTCCGGAATGATTATTCACGGAACAGCGTTTTACTCAGCCCACATCTGAAATCGCGTATGCAATCCTGATCGACGACGGGCGATTTCAGAGGCAAATTATTTGCTGACGTAGGTACCAACGCACACAATCGTATCGCCGGCACCGCGTTCACAATAAGAACGTTTCAGATCATACGATTTCGTCGCCGGATTATTAAATTTGTACGGACCGTACCAGCCTTTTGAAGACGCCTTGACGGTATCGATCATCCCTTTGATAAAGGCATTGCCATCAACATCTTTCATCGACAACAGATTTTTGCCAACCATTTTGGCATTCGCCCCCTGTGCCAGGCAATTTCCCTCAAAGTCATACACAAAAACGTACAGATCTTTATAATTAAACGTCGCATCAGGATGCTCGGTGAATGCTTTATAAGCTTTCTCCGTCCCCGCAGACTTCACCAGCGCCACAGCCTTTTTCACCATCTCCTGCGCTTCCGCCTCAGTACCATGTTCCGAAGCTGAAGCGACTGACGTCATCGCAACACTCGCCAAGATTGCGACCGGCAATGTATTCTTAAATACATGCTTCATTTTTTCTCCCTGAAATAAGTTATTTTTCTGATCAGACACTAACATCTCTCGTTACTACTGTTTCTTTATAGCAGCAATTTCTTATCCATCTATGTGATGAAACAAGAGTTCACATTGTTATATTGACGTGGTGTCAATAAAGTCGGAACTGTGAAGGCTAGCGATTGATCGTCTATTTATTTTGTGACGTTGGCGTACATCTGCGGAAGGACAACTCACATCTGTGAAGAAAAAAGGGTTCGCGATGCGAACCCTGAATAAATTTTTTTGACCGACAGAAAATACATGATCAATTCTTCAGCGGCACCGCCGGCGGTAACTCTTTACTCTGCAACATTCTGATCTGCGGTACCAGTTTATTATGTGCATCAAGAAAGGCAGCTACGATCACTTTCGCTTCATTGGTATTACTCCATCCGGCTCCCAGTCCGCCAATACCACCTCCGAAACTGAGCCCCCCCATGCCGAGATCGGTCGTTTTCGCAGCGCCGGTTGCCGCCGCTATTTGCTCGGTTGTTTCGTTATCAGTCACCAGCAATGCGACCTGTGCTTCTTTAAAACTGACCTTTTCTGCATACCCGGTAAAATTTTTCAGAAAAGGAATCATACCCATAATCGCTCCAAGCACGCCGCCTGCCTTGCTTTCGGAAAAAGTCAGGCTGGGCGTCATGGTGTATTGCGCTTCATAGCCTTTGCCTTTTTGCACCGTGGTGTTTTTGCGGATAATGCCCTGCGCCTGCAAATCCTGCTCTTGTATCACCGCTTTCAGGCCAGATGCCCTGTCAACAACGCGGAAACATCCGCTCTGCTGCGCCAGTAAACGAATCAGTGGCACTGGTGAGGCTGGCAAATTATAAGAGCTTTGTAAAGTGTAACCAGTCGGATTTTCTACCAGCGCCAGGGTAGCAACGGGAGCGTCACATTTCACCAGAGACTTACTCGCCCCCTTCGCTCCAGCCGGCCCCGCAGCACCTGTGACTTCCGAAGAACCTTGTCCGAGTTCGGTCTTTTTTTCACCGCAGGCACTCAGTCCGAGTACGGAAAAACCCAGCATAGCAATGACACCACAACGGGATGCAGACAGACGATATTTGATCACGACAAAACCTGTTTTATAAAAAATGAAACTGCCGAATTTACACGAGATTGCCCGCTGCTGAGTCAAACCCGATATGTAAAATTCGTAACAATTTATGTTTCAGAGCGATGTCTCAATTGCATCACTTCTCTGCACTCGTTCTTAAGCTGCACTTTGTGTTTGTAACATGATCCAGTTTTTATGCCGGGTCTGCCCTAAGTCAAAATAGATCTCGCCACACTGCTGGTATTGATGTTTCAAATAAAACTGCATCGCTTTGCTATTTTCCGCATTGACACTCAACCACAAGCGACTGCCTTGTGCTGCAGCCAGTTGTCCGGCACGTTGCAATAATGCGGTACCAAGACCATTGCCTGCAAAATGTGCCTGCACATATAAAGTCTTTAATTCAACCTGGCTGTCGTCATATGTCGGGCATGGACTATCCGTATCCACCAATGCCAGCGCGAGCAAATATTGCTGCTGTTCTGCCACCAGTAACTGCTGCGAGGCCTGCTGCATACATTGCAGAAAATAAGCGGGCGTCAGGTTTGCCAGGACATAACTCGCAATCTCGTCATTAATGCCCTGCTTCGCATAGGTATGCGTCCATACCTGCGCTGCCAGCACCGCCAGACGGGGAGCATCTGCCGGAGTGGCGAGGCGAATCTGTGTCGTGGAATTGAGCATAGTTCAATTTTTCAAAAAAGATGGCGAAAAAAAAGCGCGGAATCCGCGCTTTTTTTAATCTGCAATCACTCAGGCTTTGATTGCTGGCTCTGTCGCACGCAAACGGATGTGCAATTCGCGTAATTGCTTTTCGTCGACTTCTGAAGGTGCTTGCGTCAGCAGACATTGCGCACGCTGTGTTTTCGGGAAAGCGATTACGTCGCGGATTGATTCTGCGCCCGTCATCATCGTCACAATACGGTCCAGACCGAAAGCCAGACCACCATGCGGCGGCGCACCGTATTGCAAGGCATCCAGCAGGAAACCGAATTTCAACTGAGCTTCCTCATCATTGATCTTCAATGCGCGGAATACTTTACTTTGAACATCGGCACGGTGAATACGGACGGAACCGCCACCAAGCTCCCAGCCATTGAGCACCATATCGTAAGCCTTAGCGATACATTTGCCCGGATCACTTTCCATCAGATCTTCATGACCATCTTTTGGTGCAGTGAACGGATGATGTGTCGCAGTCCAGCGATCATTATCTTCATCGTACTCAAACATCGGGAAATCGATCACCCACAATGGTTTCCAGACATCTTCAAACAAGCCGTTGGCTTTACCGAATTCACTATGGCCGATCTTGATGCGCAAAGCACCGATCGCATCGTTGACGATTTTCGCTTTGTCTGCACCGAAGAAAATCAGATCGCCGTCTTTAGCGCCAGTGCGAGTCAGGATTTCTGTCAGTGCTGCATCATGAATATTTTTGACGATAGGCGATTGCAAACCGTCACGGCCTTTTGCCAGTTCATTGACCTTGATGTAAGCCAGACCTTTAGCGCCATAAATCGCAACAAATTGCGTGTACGCATCGATCTCGGAACGTGGCATGTTCGCACCACCCGGCACCAGCAAACCAACCACACGGCCGTTTTTCATATTGGCGGCGCCAGAGAACACTTTGAAATCCACATCCTTCATCACATCTGTCAATTCAGTGAATTGCAGCTTGACGCGCATATCTGGTTTGTCGGAACCATACAGACCCATCGCTTCGGCAAAGTCCATCACCGGGAATGGATTCGGCAGGTCGATATCCAGTGTATTTTTGAAGACCAGACGAATCATGCCTTCAAACATGTCGCGAATTTCCTGCTCATTCATGAACGATGTTTCACAATCGATCTGAGTAAATTCTGGCTGACGGTCAGCGCGCAGATCTTCATCACGGAAGCATTTGGTGATCTGGTAGTAGCGGTCAAAGTTAGCCACCATCAGCAATTGTTTGAACAACTGCGGCGATTGCGGCAACGCAAAGAAGTTACCCGCATTCACACGAGACGGCACCAGATAATCACGCGCGCCTTCCGGTGTGGATTTGGTCAGCATCGGTGTTTCGATATCGATGAAGCCGTTGGCATCAAGGAACTTACGCACTTCCATCGCGACTTTGTAACGCAGACGCAGATTGTTTTGCATTTGCGGACGACGCAGATCCAGCACGCGATGAGTCAGGCGTGTGGTTTCGGACAGATTGTCATCATCCAGCTGGAACGGTGGCGTGACGGAAGGATTCAGCACTTCAACGTTGTGTGCCAGCACTTCGATCTTGCCGGATTTCAGATTGGCGTTACCGGTTCCCTCAGGACGGCTGCGTACAACACCGGTGATACGCAGACAGAATTCATTACGCACGGATTCTGCAGCAGCGAAAACATCGGCACGATCAGGATCGCAGACCACCTGCACCAGACCTTCACGGTCGCGCAGATCAATAAAAATCACACCGCCGTGATCACGACGACGATGAACCCAGCCGCACAGGCTGACGGTTTGGCCGAGTAATTCCTCAGTAGTGAGGCCGCAGTAATGGGTACGCATGGACATAATTTCTTACCTGTCTGTATTCAAAATTTAAAATGAGTCGATCAAGCGGCAACTTGTGGCTGCAAGATCTTTATTTCTTCTCGGTGGGGAGATGCTCGGGAGCCACCACGCCCATGGAAACAATATATTTGAGAGCCGCATCGACACTCATATCCAGCTCTATCGCATCCGCCTTCGGCACCATCAGGAAAAAACCTGAGGTCGGGTTCGGTGTCGTCGGTACATAAACGCTGACAAAATCGCCTTGCAGATGATTGACCACATCACCGCCCGGCACACCGGTCAGAAAACCGATGGTCCAGCAATCACGGCGCGGATATTCAATCAATACGGCTTTACGGAAAGCATTACCGGATGAGGAAAACAAGGTATCGGACACTTGTTTAACGCTGGAGTAAATCGAATTCACAATCGGAATCCGGTTCAGCAAACCTTCCCAGATACGCACAACATAATTGCCGATGAAATTTCGTGTCAGCAAGCCTGTCACAAAAACAATCAACACTGTCAGTAAGGCACCCAGACCGGGCACCTTGGTACCGAACACCACTTCAGGCCGCCATTGCTCCGGCAGCAGCAGCAAAGACTGATCCATGGTTGTGATAATGGCGTGCAACACCCAGAAGGTGATACCCAGAGGAACCAGAATCAGCAAACCGGTAATGAAATATTTACGCATAGTGTTCAGTCAAGCTCAGTCTAAGTAGTGTTTCATTCTGCATCGTTGACAACGATCAGGTCGATGTCTTGTCGCTGGCCGCAGCCGGTACTGCTGATGTTTCTGTAGCAGCTGTGGTGCTTCCTGCGGCGCTGCCAGCATCTGTTGCCACTGCCGGTGCGGAGGTCCCTGCAGAACCACCGGAACCACCTCGGAAATCCGTGACATACCAGCCCGAACCTTTCAGCTGAAAGCCAGCGGCAGTGACTTGTTTCTTAAATGATGCTTTGCCACAAGAAGGACAATCTGTCAGCGGTGCATCGGAAATTTTTTGCAATACGTCTTTGGCAAAACCACACTCTTCACAACGATAAGCGTAAATCGGCATACTCTCGCCCTAAAAAAACTGATAAAACCCTGAATTATAAAGGTTTTCAACTGAAATTTGCGCATTGCATCAACAAGCTGCGCGCTCAGTACCGGGAAACGCTGACCTGCATCGCTGACAAGCGGCGTTCCTGAGGCGGGCAGACTGACCTGCCTCAGAATGGAAAAATCAGAGCGACGTGGCGTTTGCCTTGTATTGCGGCAACAGCGAACCGACGATCATTCCAGCCATACTCATCAACACCCCGACCAGTTGCGGTGGCCAGAAACCTTCCGGCGCCGTCAGCTCCAGCGCAATCCAGCAAGTAATGCCGAAAATAATCGACACCAGCCCGCCCTGCGCCGTTGCACGTTTCCAGTACAAGCCGAACGCCAGCGGCACAAATGCAGCCACCAGCGTCACTTTGTAAGCATTTTCCACCATCTTGTAGATGCTCGACTCGGTATTCATGGCAAAGATGGTCACGATTGCAGTAAATACCAGTACCACGACCCGCATCATCAACAGGAACTGTTTATCTGACTGCTTCGGAAAAAATGGTTTCAGAATATTTTCTGAGAACGTGACCGACGGTGCCAGCAGGGTCGCACTGGCGCAGCTCTTAATCGCCGACAGCAACGCGCCGAAAAACATCACCTGCGCCAGCATCGGCACTTTATTCATGATCAGCGTCGGCAAGATCAGCTGCGAATCCTTATCGATCAGACTCTCTACCATGCCGGGATCAATCAGCGTGGCGGAATACGCGAGGAACATGGGAATAAACGCAAAGCAAAAATACAAAACACCGCCGAGTATCGACGCATTTCCGGCAATTTTTTCATTTTTCGATGAGGCAACGCGCTGAAAAACGTCTTGCTGCGGTATCGACCCCAGCATCATCGTGATCCAGGCGGCAAAGAACCACAGCATTTCCCTTGCGGTCGGTGACGGCCAGAATTCAAATTTTCCTGTCGCCGCCGCGTGCTCAATCACGACACCGGCGCCACCCACCATGCCGGACACTTCCCAGCCTATATAGACCATGCCGACCACGATAATGATCATTTGCAGAAAATCGGTAATCGCCACCGACCACATGCCACCCATCAGCGTGTATACCAGCACGCTGGCTGCACCAATGATCATGCCGGTATCCATACCGATGTAACCACCGGAGACTACATTGAACACCAGCCCCAGCGCCTTGATCTGCGCCGCAACCCAGCCCAGATACGAAATCACGATACACAAAGTGACCAGAATTTCGACCGTACGACCAAATTTATTCCGGTAATAGTCGCCTATCGTCAGCAGATTCATGCGGTACAGCGGTTTCGCAAAAAACAAACCAACCAGCACCAGACACAAAGAGGAACCAAACGGGTCAGCCACCACGCCTTTTAAACCTTCTTTGACGAAAGTAGACGAAATACCCAACACCGCTTCAGAGCCGAACCAGGTCGCAAATACGGTGGCAGTCACTACGTACATCGGTAAAGAACGCCCGGCAACAGCAAAGTCCTTGGAGTTATTCACGTAGCGCGCCGCATACAGGCCTATGCCGACCGAGATAACCCAATACAGGATAACGAACCAGATAAGTGTATTCATGAAGTTGCGTGTGTCAGGAAACCAATAAAAAAACCCGCGAATTTGGAGCGGGCATTATAAAGACATAGGAGACGAGAATATACAGTGAATAATCACTATTTATGTAGAGAAAATCATCAGTTTCCGGCCTCGCGGCGGCGATCTGTGGCGATCTGGGATGTTCGCCACCGTCTACATACCGGCAATGATGTCTTCTACTGTCATATCCACGTAACACTGAACCGATATAGTGTTCACCAGACATGTGAACGTCTCCCCTCGGATTAACCATCCATTCGGCAGCCTGCGAAGGCTGCTTTTTTTTTTGCATTTTTTATTCTCTAGCGAAAAAATCCCGCCAACAGAGAGGGTATTTGCCCGATTCCTGCGAAGACTACGTTCAGCGAGCGACCAGTCTAGACAGTAGCAACTGCTTTATCAAATTTACAGTTGCCATATTTAATTTACAAATTTGTCATATTCTCGTCATATCCTGACGGTAACTTTTCGCTGTTGCCGCACTGGCAACAAACTCGGCGCGTTCATGTCTCAGCGATGCGCCCTCACCTCACTGATACGTCAGTGTATTTCGCTTTAAAAACAAATAAACATTAACCTCAGGGAAATTATATGTTGTCAAAATTAATCAAGGCGTCAGTCGCTTTATGCGTTTCCATGCTGGTCAGCGTTGCAGCTCAGGCGCAATCGTATGACTTCGTTTTACTTGCCGCGTCATGGCAGCCAGGTTTTTGCGTGACTCACAGCAGCAAACCAGAATGTCAGAATCTGAAAGGTACATACGCTGCTACGCATTTATCTTTGCATGGTCTGTGGCCAAATGCTTACGATGACAACCATCCGCAATATTGCAATGTCCCACAAAGAGATATCGATCTGGATGCCAGCAGCGCATGGTGCAGCATGGATTCCTACGGTGTCAGCAGCTCTACCTTGTCGGTGCTGAGCACTTATATGCCGGGCGTACAATCCTGCCTCGATAAACATGAATGGTACAAACACGGTAGCTGCAGCACTAAAACAGCAGATAACTACTGGGGCGACGCGAGCAGCCTGAGCAATCGTCTGGGCCAAACCGCACTGAACACACTGATCGCGAACAACGTTGGTAAAACTTTGTCGCGCTCACAATTGCTGGCAGCAGCGAATACATCGTTCGGCAGCGGCGGTTCATCCGCAGTGTCACTGAAATGTACAAAAACCAATGGCGTCAGCTATCTGACTGAAGTCTGGGTCAATCTGAATAAAAACAATCTGAGCCAGTTCCCTGCATCGACATCGCTGGTCACTGATGCAAACGTCGCGGGTACATGCCCAAGCACGAATATTTTCATCGCCAAGCCATAATACAGGCAGAACCGTATTGCTGACGGTATTTAAAATTACCGGCTGCAATACAGATGCAGTTCGAAGCGGTTATCCGTCTTGATTACGGATAACCGCTACACATCAGTCACAACATCAATACGTTGCCGGTTATCATTTCATGTCTCATAAACAATTGCTGGCATTCTCTTTATTCCTCTCCGGTCTCGTGCTGACGCTGGTGTTCGCCACGCAAACGCCTGACGACAACAATCCTGCGACGATCCGATTGGTCACGTCCGGCAGTTCAATAACACCGTTTGGCAACAGCAACAGTCTGAACGAGATCCGCTCAGCGGAACCGCTGACAGCGGCCACAGGCTATACCGATCCGCTTGAGCTGAGCAAGGATTTACGCGCGACTTTCGAAAAAAACAAAGACGCACAAGATGCAGCACGCCAGCAACTGGCTTATCGCGCCTGGCGTACCTGCATGCCGAATTTCGCCGGCCCCGCTGCCGATCACCTGCGACGACAGATGCAAACGCTGGCGGATAACACTCCACAAAAAATCGCCTACCGGCAACTGACAGAACGTTGCAAAAATTTCGATCAGCTGTCTTCCGATGAAATACTCCAACAGCAACAGACACAGCAAACACGCTGGTCGGGCGGCGCGGTCAGAACAGCGGGAGAACAGGCAACACAATTCCTGCAACAGGATCAGTACACTGCCGCCATACAGGCTGCCAATGCCGCGCTGAAAACGCGTAACCCGCAAGCGCTGGAATCCCTGCGTGGCTTTGTCGGAACCTACCTGCGCAGCAATAGCCTAGATGAAGAACAACAGGCAACACTCAGCATACGTGCACAAGCATTCACACTGGCAGCATGCCAGCTCGGTTATCCTTGCATGGCTGACAGTCTGGCGGCTACCGAGCAATGCGTATACAGCGGCATCTGCGAAGGCAATCTGCGTGAGCGATTGTTGGCAACGTTGCCGCATGATGCGAGCGGCGAACGACAACGCCGGCAACTATTCAGTGACACCGATCGGATATTGCAAGAGTTACAGAAGGCAAACCCGGATATACAAACGCTATTGAAACCCTGAGTCTATATGCGCTTCTCCAAGGATTTTATGTCTGCACGGCGCATAAAATATAGGGTACATATTTTCAGGAGCACTAATATCTGGTCAGCCATTTTGCGCGCAGCTCTGGTAAAGTCGGTGCTATCTGTTTAACCGCAGGACGTTGATGTTCCCGCTGATGTGCCCCGAAAGCGGCACTCCGCAATCCGGACAAAATGACATCACGCCGCGACCGCATTCAAAGGCTTCCCTTGCGCTTCATACACACTTCCGACTGGCATCTCGGCCAGACCTTACATCAGTTTGACCGCAGTGTTGAACATCAGGCTTTTCTCGACTGGCTGAGCGATACGCTGGTCAGCGAGCAGGCCGATGCCTTGCTGATCTGCGGCGATATTTTTGATACCGCCAATCCGTCTGCTGCCGCCCAAAAGCAGTTTTACCGTTTTCTACAACAAAGCAAAAACCGCCTGCCACACTTACATATAGTCATCATTGCGGGAAACCATGATTCGCCGGGTCGTCTCGAAGCACCGGCACCTTTGCTCGATGATCTCGATGTGACTGTCATTGGTTTCGTGCCGCGACTGGCCGATGGCAGTATCGACATCGCATCGTTGCTGGTGCCGCTGAAAAATGCACACGGTGATATTGCCGCCTGGTGTATGGCCATTCCGTTTCTGCGTCCGGGTGATGTGCCGCGCATAGAACAGGCCAATGATCCTTACATGGAAGGTATTGCGCTGCTGTATCGTCAGGTCTTGCAACACGCTAACGACATCCGCGCACCACAGCAAGCCATTATCGCGCTGGGTCATTGCCATATGGTGGGTGGTGAAATTTCTGAAGAATCCGAACGCCGCATCGTCATCGGCGGCACAGAAGCTTTGTCTGCAAATATGTTCGATGCCAACATCGCTTACGCGGCGCTCGGACATCTGCATCTGGCGCAAAAAATCGGCAAGCTGGAACACCTGCGTTATTGCGGCAGCCCATTGCCCTTGTCTTTCGCCGAAGTGGATTATCGCCATCAGGTATTACGCGTCGATCTGCAAGACAATCAGGTCAGCGCGATTACGCCGCTGTATGTGCCGCGTGCAGTGGCCTTATTGCGCGTGCCGGAAAAGCCGGCACCGCTGGCACAAGTGCTGGTGGCACTGACTGCACTGGATATTCCGCACGATACACCCGCCGAACGTATGCCGTTTCTGGAAGTGCGCGTGCGGCTGGACGCACCGGAACCCGGCTTGCGCGCAGCAATAGAGCAGGCGATCGAAGGCAAACCTGTGCGGCTCGCTAAAATCGACACCAGCTTTGCGCAAAGAGAAGCAAGTGCGACATCCGATGTTGCGCTAGCCGAGCTGGAACGCCTGCATCCGGATCAGATTTTTGATCGTCTGTATCAAAGCAAATTCGGTGACGAAAATCAAACCGGAACACCGCCGGAAATCAGCGCGGCCTTTGCCGAATTATTGCTGGTAACGCCGGAGGTGCAGGCATGAAAATTCTGGCACTCCGGGGTAAAAATCTGGCCTCGCTGGCGGGTGAATTTGTCGTCGATTTTGAACAGGAACCCTTGCGTTCTGCTGGCTTATTCGCGATCAGCGGTGCGACTGGTGCAGGTAAGAGCACGCTGCTCGATGCGCTCTGCATGGCCTTGTATGAAAATACGCCGCGTCTGGTAAAAGCCGGTGGCAATAAAACCCTGCCGGATGGCAAAGAACTGATCTCGCAACAAGACACCGGTAACCTGCTGCGTCGTGGCACGGGTGAAGGTTATGCAGAGGTGGATTTCACCGGCAACGATGGCATCAATTACCGTGCGCGCTGGAGTGTGCGCCGTTCACGTAACAAGGCGAATGGCAGCCTGCAACCAACCACGATGACGCTGCATCAATTGCCGGAAATGCTGGCGATCGGTGGGAAGAAAACCGAAGTCAAAGACGAAATCGTCAAACGTACAGGACTCAAATTTGAACAATTCACGCGCGCTGTTCTGCTCGCACAAAATGAGTTTTCCAGCTTCCTGAAAGCCGACGATAACGAGCGCGGCGAATTACTCGAAACCCTGACCGGCAGCGCTATTTATTCGGAATTGTCAAAGCGGGCATTTCAAAGAGCCAAAGAGGAACGCGAAGCACTTGAACGCTTCCAAAACCGCCTTGCTGACCAGCAGCCCTTAAGCGAAGAAGAACGCGCAGCACTGGAGCAAAGAACCGCGGCAGCACAGGCAATGCTGGAAAAAATAAATGACCGTAGCGCCAGACTCGAACTCCATCTGCGCTGGCATCAGGAAGCGGAGAAATTCGCACAAAGCGAGCAAGCCGCGCTATCCGATTTGCAGGAACGCGAACAAGAATATGCCATCAGCCTGCCGCGCCGGCGCCTGCTGCAACAACTTGATCAGGTGCAAAGCGCAAGACCTCTGTTTTCCGATCTCAACCGCCTGCAACGAGAGCTGATGCAGGACCAGACAAAAACAGAAGATGCCCGGCAGCAGTTACAGCAGGCACAACAGGTACAACAACAAACGCAGGCAGCGCTCGCGCTGGCACAGACGCAATTACAAAGTAAAGAACAGGAACAGGCTGCCGCAGCCGTCCTGCTCGATACGGCAAAAGCACTGGACGCCAGCCTGGACGTCATACGGCCTGCGCATCAGACTTTACAGCAAAATAAAACGCAGGCCGATCGCGTATGGACCGAGGCTGTCGCGGCAGCGGAGAGTAAGCGTAATGAACTGCATCAGTTACAGAAACGTCTGAGCAGCGCAGCGCAGTGGCTGCAACAACATGCTGCTCTGCGCGCACTGGCCGGGCATTGGGATAAATGGGACACTCTGTTATCTCAGGCCGCCGTCGCCCGCGCCGACCATGAACGCCATCAGGCCACCATCCTGACGCTGGACGCAAAGCAGGCGATGCAACAAGAGCAAATCACACAGCACGAAGCCAGCCTGCACGCTGCCGAACAGGCTTTGGCAGCAGCAGAGCAACAGCGTCAGCTCGCCACCCAAGCTTACACCTTGATGGATATCGCCACACTGCGCCGCGACAAACAGGCAGCAGAGAATCAGCGTGAACAACTCCGCAGCGGCCTGCAATTAGTGATGCAGTTGCAAGAAAGCGATAGACGTTTGCAGAATCTGCAAACACAAACCGAGCAGGCACGATTAGCGATTACGGCTGCTCAAACCGCAGGCGAGCAAGCAAACGCAACATTGCCGGTATTGAGCGCAGCTTTGCAACAGGCCGAACGTGCACTCAGAAGCGCAGAAGCAGCCTGTGCCGACAATGTAGAAAGTCTGCGTGCGCAATTACAGGACGAAGCGCCCTGCCCTGTATGCGGCGCGACGGCGCATCCGTATGCGCAGGCCGACAGTAACCCGCAACTGCATGCGCTGCTCGCGCAACTGCAAGCGCAGGTGCATGATTGCCGTCAGCAAGAACAGTCAGCCCGCGAACAAATCAGTCACTATCAAACGCTGACAACACAACACCGTCAGCAGTTAATACAACTGGAACAGGAACTCAGCACGCTGCATGAGCAAAGGGAGAGCCTGCTGGCGCAATGGCAGCAACACGCGATGTTTGCAGTGACCGCGACAAAACATATAACGTTTCTGCAAACACACGAGGCACTCGAACAACAACAGCAAGAAGTTAATCTGCGATTTGCAGAAATACAAAAAAAAGAGTCCATTTATGATCAAGCCTTACAGGCAAAAGATGCCGCGCAAGCCGCATGGGATAAGGCGCAGCAGTTATATCTCGGTAGCAAGGATACCTACAGTGTGCTGCAGCATGCATTAGCGAATATTGCAGCCGAACGTGCAGGCTGTGCAGAACAGATCGTCCTTAGTCTTAGTCGTCTTGATGACTTACTGAGCGAACTCGATGCCGCGTTTGCCATTGCAGAAACAGACGACATTGACGACCGTCTGAACAGTAACAATAGCGGAGGTGACAGCGGCAGCCTAGCTCAGGAATCATGGCGTGATGACTGGTGTGCGTCACCTTCAGAGTTTCACCGCCAGTGCCGGCAAAATGTTCTGGTGTGGCAGCATCAGCAACAAATTCATCAGCAGGCAGAAGCCGGAATTGCAACGCTGACCATCAGTCTGGAAAATAGCCGGATTCAGGAGCAAAAAGCCTGCAATGATCAGCAAGCTGCCGCCCTCGCACTCAGTAACAGCGAACGCGCACTCAATGACAAACTGCGACAACGGCAGGCGTTGTTTGACGGTGAAACAGTCGCTGTCGTCAGTACGCGCTTCACCGAAGCGATACAAGCAGCAAAAGCGCAACTGGCGGAACAGTTGACGAATGCCAGCACCAGCGAGCAGCAACTGAGTCGTGCCAGAGAAGCCCTGGCACAGCTTCAGGCGCGTCATCATCAGCACCAGCAGGAAGCAGACAATGCGCAAGTAAAACTGACTGCCTGGCTGGCAGACTATAACGCGCACACTGCCACTGCCGGGAATAATGATCTCAGCGCAGATCACAGTGATCATGAGAACGATACGCGCGACGACACAATCAACGAGACTCAGCTTCATGCTCTGTTAGAACAAAGTAATGAATGGATCAGTGCCGAACGCAGTGCACTGCAAACCATTTCCAACGCACTCCAGCATGCTGCCACAGTTTTACAGGAACGCCGCCAGCAATACCTTGCCCATCAGTCACAACGCCCACCCGTCTTAGCGCTGCCAGATATTGAGGATCGTGAGGGTGAGGCCGACACCAGTAACGAAAGCAAAGGCAGTGCTCATCATCCCCAGGGTAATTTCATAACGCCGCAGGATGAAGAAAATGTCGAAGAGTACAACAGCGAAGCCATGCACATCAAGGACTTACAGCAACGTCTGCAAAGCCTGCATCAACACCGGCAGCAAGCACAACAACAACTGAGCCGGCATCAGCTGGAAACCGCTCAAGACAATGCCCGCAGACGGCAATCAGCCGACTTACTGCAGGAGATGCAACGACAGCAGCAACGCTACCGGATCTGGGGACAATTGAATGAACTGATAGGGTCGCAGGACGGTAAAAAATTCCGCAACTATGCGCAGCAATACACACTGGACGTACTGCTTGCCTATGCCAATCAGCACCTGAATCAACTCGCACGCCGCTATCGCTTGCAACGCATCAGCGATAGCCTGGGATTAATGGTCATTGATCAGGATATGGGCGATGAAAACCGCTCTGTGCATTCGCTGTCAGGCGGCGAATCCTTCCTCGTCTCACTCGCGCTGGCGCTTGGCCTCGCATCACTGTCCAGCAATCGTGTGAAAGTCGAATCGCTGTTCATCGACGAAGGCTTCGGCAGCCTCGACGCAGATACCCTCAGAGTGGCAATGGATGCCTTAGACAGCCTGCAAGCCCAGGGTCGCAAAGTCGGCGTGATCTCGCACGTACAGGAAATGACCGAACGCATCAACACGAAAATCATGGTACAGAGAACGGCGGGAGGACGGAGTTTGGTGGAGATTTTATAAATATCAGCATTTTTTACTGGTCAAAATCGGATCATATTCAACATGATCGCGAGATCATTTTAGAATGTTGCATGTCTCCAATTCCGCAAGATCATCGTTCAAACAACGCTTGCACAAACTCATTTTTACAGAAAGATTCCTATGCAATTCAGTGAAATTTTAGCTACCTTACCTACCATTGATCATATCGCCGCACTGGAACTATTTGACGGTGATGTGCTCGTCGCACGTCTGGAAAACAAGCCCGGCACCGCAGGCAGTGTGCGCGTTTATCATGCATTGATGCAGGAGTTCGGTGAGATTAATGCGGCTGCAGCAACCAAAGGTTTGCAGTTATATGCTGAGCACACCGCTGATGCCAAAGCATTTCAGGGTAAACATCCGAATATCGATCGTCTGCTGACGCTGATCAGTAATGCGGATGAACATACCGATACGCAGTCTCTTACAGTTAAACTGATTCAGCAATAAGACAAGGGAAGTGGCTCTGCACGCTGCGGCTATTCCACACGCTCTCCCCTAATGAATATGCGCCTCAGCAGCCATTAATGACCGGTGAGGCGCATATTTATGGGGAGATTGATTTTATTTCTTTATTTCTTCAATTGGCTGGCTGCGTTTTTGATCGAAAGAAATACGCTGAGCAAATCATCACCGGTGATAATTCAACGAACATCAGACAAATCTGATCAACTGAGAAATCACCGCATTCGCTGGTCGTTTCCCTGGGGCGCTAGCTTCAGGGCGATCGCTGATGACAGACAGGGTCGTCGTATCCATGCGCGGGATTCTAAACTGCCCATCGCTACCGCCGTACCGATAGCCGATCACCGCAAACAAAAGTGGATACTGCGCTGCGTTCAGCATTCTGCCATCGCACAGCATCCATCCGGATGATTCAATCACGTTCTTTGTCACATCGCCGGCAAAGGCCACAATACTGCCAACAGGTGCTTGAGAATAAACAACTCCGGTACCCCCGGAAAGATTGGGTATCGCTGCGCCAGATGTTTGCATACTGTTCTCTTTCATTGCATGTGTAAACGAAGGCAGCGTTGAGATAATGCCTCGTCAAATAAGCATAGCTGAATATCAGCCTCCCGTCGCAGCCTCTACCGGACGCTCATGATGCAGCGCATGCCAGTTAGCCTGATCAAGTATAAATACCCTGCCTATGCTGAGAATAGCTGCATACGTGATCTGATCTGTATTGACATCATTTTGCAGCGAGGCCTGCGCACGCAAAAAGACCTGCACATTTTTGAATGCCGCAACCATCGCTTTCGCTCTCCGGATTTCGCTTTCCAGGCCAAAATTATCGAGCACCTTTTTATTTGCGGCCCAGAAACTCAGCGACGCAAGCGTAATAATGATAAGGAAATGATGAGCCATACCATCTATTCCTATGTGCAGAAACGCTTCAAAAAAAGTATTAATGGCAATCAGCATTACACACAGGATAAAACAAGACAAACCGATTCTGGCTCGGGAAGACAGATAATTCGCCGCCAGTTCACGACGCTTGAGCAGGATATTTTCATGGTAACGAAGCTGAGCTTCGATGAACTCTTCTTTTACCCTTTCAAGCGCATCCGGTGCCGTAGTCTTATTCTGATCAGATTCTTGCAGGTAGATTGCTCGCAACGCATTTTTGATCCAGTGATTATCTTCACTGTCGATAGTCGGTAAAGCATCGGCAACACTTTCGCGTAAACCGGAATAGTTCCAGTACTGTTGTACTCGCAGACACTCTGCGAGCAAACGATAATCCTGATGCTTGCGTTCGGATTCAGCACGCTTGGCGCTGCCATAGCGGAAAAATGCGATCAGCAACGCAGCCAGATAAATACTGAGAAATATTGTTCCGGCATAGTGTTCCCAGGTAGCAGAGGCGCACCCGGTAAATGCGAAAGGATCATTTTCTTTACAGCCACCTGAAAGTTCGGTGTAAGCAGCGAATGCAATCGCCGCTATCATGCCCAGACTGACCAGCGAACGGACACGCAGCAAGCATTCCTGGAAAAAAACCTGTAAGCGGGAATGACGCCAGCTATAAATTAATCCCCCGTTTTGCGCAATGCGCCTCGTCGTTGAATACACCAGCGTCTGCCAGGCATCCTGATATCGTGACGCCAGCGCATCGGCAATCGTATGCATACGTTCAGTTGTCGTATTGCCGGGAGTAATATTGCCAACTGCTGACGATGGCTGTTGCTCGAACGCCAGTACTTCAGTATTAAATAAATTTAATTCCTGCAATTGATTGCTGAGAACCTTTAATTTCTTAAACCTGACTTTCTCTTCAACCGAGGTCAGAGTCAGGCCACGCCAGATTTCAGCCATGTCAGGTAAGGTCTGGCGCAATGCCTGCCATCGCGTCAGGCGTCTGGCCTTAACGCTGACACTCGCTTGACGCCCGAGCTGACTCAGTAAGTGCTGGAATTCCTGTTTGCCCAATACAGGTGCAGGTTGCGGCAACGCATGTAAATTCTGATTGCCTCCTGACTGCGCCGTCCCGCTAGCCACTGCTGCCCAATAAGGTAAGCCTTTGCTGTAATCATTCAGAATCGTTTGTACAGGATGCTGCTGTTGATTTGAGCGTAAAACCAGACTGCAATTCTTTAATAAAATCGCGGCCTGCTGCTCGTCGGCACTGCGTCCGGACTCCAATGAAATGCTGCTGTCGATTTTGCTGAGCTGCTGCTGTGTGAAATGGTATTGCTCCAGAATGCCAGACGTAGTCGCACGTAATATACGCAGTGGCGTGGCTGGCAGTAGCATACTGAGTGCCGTTAATTGCGTGAGTGTCTGCTGATCCAGTTCGTCTGCAACTCCGATCACCAGAGGAACCGCATGTTGCTGTAATACGTAAGTCGCAGCGAAAATATCGTCAGCAATAATGCTCTGACTCTGATCTTCATACTGTACCAGCCAGCTTCCGGGTTTGCCTTGCAAAACACCGGCGCCACCAGCCAATGGCAATTTTAAATCGGTCTTTAAACGGATTGCCAACACGCGCACCGGCAGACTTTGATAGCGCCCAGATTCGCCGTCATTCGTTGGGGCCAGCGGCTGATATTTCTGGTGGAATTTTTCCGGACGTACCGGCCAGCGTTCGCCGCTGATTCCTGTCACGATCGCATCACCCGGAAAACACTGCACCGGACCTTCAAGGGTCTCTATGGTTTGTTCTTTGTCAGAAAATACGACATCAAAAGAGAGTATTTTTTTTTCATACGGCAAAGCACCGTAGTTCTGCTGCGCTTTTAAATCAATCATCATCATTTCAGACATCGGTCATTTATATATAAAAATTTATGCGTGACGCATCAATGGCGGCTGATGCTGATTCACCCAGAAAGCCAGATTCGTCAATAACGGTAAGCTGGCACGTGCACCGGCTTTAATTTCCATTTCCTGAATAATTTTTTCAAATCGCTGACGATAATAAGATGCTTCATCTTCGTCGAGACGTGCTGTTGCATAGCGCAGCGGCATAAAAAAGGTTTCCCCCTCCCGTTCTTTCGGAAAGCATTCAAGAATTTCTCTGGCGGACATATCAATATCCACTGCATAAAATAATTCAGGCTTGCCACCACGCAGCAATTCCCGGCTGAGCCCCATGAAACATCGCTGGGTTACCGAATGTTTCCGAATACCGAGTTCTTCCGTCAGTTCACGGAATACATGGACATCCTGCATAACGCCTCTGGTATCGCGTCCGCTGAAACTGCGGCGGATATCATCCTCGGTCATGGCGCCGGAAAATCCCGGGCAAAGCTGATTAGGATTGGTCAGCACCTTTGAGCTACGGCGTTGAAAAATCATGTGTCCATCATTAGAAAATACGAGCCCGCTGATACCGGTATGATTCGCCAGTTTGCTTTTAGAGAGCGCTTCCAGTTTTCCGTCCCGATGCACTTCGTCGCGCAAAGTGCCGCCGACCACGTCGTCAAAATCCATCGCCATATTAGTTTTGACATACTCGAAATAGGATGTCGGCTGGAAAATAAATTTAATTTTTTCACCGCCAATGACATCTGCCAAACGGGCAGTTTCTGTGTCATAGAATGATTTCCCGCGATGGATGGCATCGGCTTTATATTCCTCGAATGCCTGTCGGGAACCTATTTTCGCTTTAAAAAACTCATTTTTTAATTCGACTTCCATCTGTTCTTCGTCACGACCATCATTCGCATTCAGCACGGTAACTACCGGAATCCGGTAACTGTCGCCCGCTTCATTTTCCACCGCCAGTATCTGCGGCTGATCCGGATAGCGTTCCAGCATATCTATTAACGGGTCAAGAAAACGACGCAAACCTGATGCAGGTTTATCTTCGCGCAACGGCTGTATATGCGACAGGACACTGCAAATCTGCGTCAGAATTTTTTCAAAATCTTCGCTCTTGGGTGACGCCAATGTCAGTGCGTTATATTTACTCAGCAGGCAAATTTCTTCCGGTAAAACCTGCGGATCGGGCATAGCAGCACCGCTGATCAATAGCGGCACAATAGTTTTACCCAACGCGATTGCCGTTTTTATTTCCCAGACGACCTGATCTTCAGTCTCGATACGTTTCTGTATTTCTTCCATCCACGCAGGGCCGATCACAACGACAATCAGACTGGCGGCGCTAATCGCAGTTTGCAGACGTAATTTCCAATCGGCGGCGACATCAATGTTTTCCACGTCGAGAAAGACTTCATCTTGTCCCAGCTTTTTATCTAAAGCTTCGTGCAAGCGTGCAGAAAATTGTTCACTGTCTTTCCTGCGATACGAAATAAACACGGCACTCAAAAAAATCTCCTTCAAACCTCATATGCATACTGACTGACAATCCACATCAGTCAGTACGCACCAGTTTTAATATACTGTCGTTAATAATCTTCGCGCGACTCAACTTAGCATCATCATTGACGCACTTTTCGGATGACGCAAAAGATCGGTCAATACCTGCCAGCGCGCATCCTGATCCTTTGTTCCTGCATGTCTTTCTATGTAAGCCTGCACCACATCCTGACCAAGATTGTAGTTGATGACATATGACCGTAAATGCTCAATAAAGCGCAGTCTCTGTTCGGAACGTGCGGCATCCGACAGACTGTATTTCATCAGCATCAAGAGCGCAGTATCCCTGTCAATCAGGCTATCCAGGTATTGTCGCGCCACCATATTTCCGGCGTAAGACAGTTTTTGTAATACGGCCTGTATCTGATAGTAACGTTCGGCTTTAGCCGGATCAATACCAGCCAGCGGGAACAACACTTCTTTTTCAAACTGCATGCGTTCCGCGTGAGGAAACGCGACCTCAATACCATAATTGGCACTGCCTTCAGCCAGCAACGACATCGGTGAATACAATGGATATATCGCATACTCGATCCAGCCTTTTTCTCTGACCAACTCGTTTTCTATCAAGACGTTGAAGACATGATGCCCCGGGTAAGCTTCATGACTGGCAAGATCAATCGCGCGGCTGATGAACATCGGGAAATCAGTATTGACTTCGATCAGGCTGTGGCTGTCGCCCTTGTACCAGTTGTAAGCGCTCCAGACTTTATCCTTCACATAAGCGACCTGAAAGCTCTCGTTCTCAGGTAAGTGAATGTAACGTCGGGTGCGCGCACGCGCTTCGTTGATCGCGGCAGTAAAAACGGCATCGAGTTTATCGCAGGGAATTTCGAATTGTTTGTGGTACGCAGACAATCTGGCATTCAGATCTTCACCCTGAATTTCTGCGGGTAACAATGTCGCGAGTTCTGCCAGAGTAATGTCAAGATCTGCCGTGGTCAGCGGAGGAGATACCGCATCGTATAAGGCCAGTGATTCCGTATCGAATGATGATTTACCACCATTGAGTTGCGTGATAAAAGCGTTCACTGCCCGTAACTGCTTCATTAAAAATTGCTGTCGCTCATGCTGATCTTGCGGCGGTGCAGGCAAACTTTCCGCCCGCCGCAATATGGCGCCTGCTTGCGCCGATAAATCAGGCAAAGGAACCAACGGTGCTTGCTGCGCTTCGGTTTGCCATGATGGAGGGCCGATATACGCGTCCACATAGCTGCTGTCATGCCGGCCGACAGCAAGAACGAGTCTGACGTATTCTTCTGCAATCTGGTTGAGAGTCACGATATTTGGAGTGAAGGATAGAAACAGTGCTGAGGCTAAATCGGATTAACGCCCTTGTGTAGCTCGCAGTATAAGCAGAATGGGAATATATGTATGTTTTAGCGAAAACGATGCTTGCTTGATTCCCGCGTCCGGCGTCAAATCCGTTTCGCACACTTAGCGTCTGACGTAGAATTGATCGTACAAGACATCGCGGCAACGGTGGCGTAAGCGCAACAGCGACAGTATCTGTACAGCAAATACGAAACAAGCTAAAACCTCCGTGATATCACACCTGCATAAAGGAGAAAAACACTATGATAGATGGATTAATCGCTGGCCGTATGTATGGCAGCGCAGAAGAACGCAGCGGTCAGGCAGGTTCTGCTTATGTCACCTGTAAGGTACGCGCCACGACAGATGATGGCGATACGATCATCTGTAATGTGATTGCCTTTAATGATAATGTACGTCAGGCCTTGCTTGCGCTGAACGATGGCGACAGTGTCTCACTGTCGGGAGCATTGACGCCGAAAGTGTGGGTTGATAAACAAGGAAAGCCACGCCCAGCCATCGATCTGATTGCACATAAGATTCTGACCGTGTATCCGGAAAAAACGTCTGTCTGACATTAACAGCTCGACCTCACACCTATCAGTTAATTAAGTTTTCCTCCGCGGCTGTCCACCATACGCTGATCAATTACGCGTTCAAATTTCTTTCACATCTTCTTACAAAGTTGCATTTCAGATCTGAATCAGCCAACATTAAGCTGTGACGATGACATGATTGGCGTGATTTCTCTGATTATAAGCAGCGCAGTGATAAGGGCTGATATGAGGTTTTTCCGGATATGTATGTTACTGAGCGGTGCGTTGATGAGCTGGGAAGTGCAGGCTCTGGAACTCCTGTTTCATTTTTCCGCTTTGCCGCCCTACGTAAAAGAAGATCCTCGTCAGGGTTTGGTACCGGAAATCGTCACCAAGGCCTTTGCCACTCAGGGCATACAGTGCAGGTTTATCCGTTCAAATAATAAACGCATGGAAACGGAGGTGGAAGCCGGGACTGCGGATGCCGGCTTTGCCGGAATTCCCGTCAATAATCCGAAAATTTTTTTTTCAGACTCTGTTATAGACTTTGAGAATGTCGCAATCACTCTGAGCAGTAAAAATGTGCAGATTAATTCTTTGTCAGATTTGTCGGATAAAAAGATAGTCGCGTTCAGCAACGCACAGAGAGTCCTAGGTCCGCAATTTGCGCAGGCAATCAAAAATAATCCATCGTATTCGGAAGTCGGCGATCAGGCTTCCCAATTACCGATGCTTGATGCTGGCCGCGGAGATGTAATCTTACTGGACTTAAGGGCATTCCAGTATTTCGCCAGATTACTGCATGGTAAAACGGAAGCAAAAAGCCGTTATGCGGTACACCATTTATTCAAACCCACGCCCCGTCTGCTTGGCTTTCACAAGAGTGAATACCGCGATCAGTTCAATAAGGGTCTGAAAGCAATACAAAAAAATGGTGAATACGCCTCCATTCTTGATAATTACCGCAACGATTAAACAACCTTCAGGCAACCGGAGTAATCCGGTCACCCCAGCCATGAGTTAGCTGCACAGCTTATTTTTTTTGCTGTTCTTCTTCACGCATATGCGACAGGAAATAGCGAATGAAAAATATCCCCATACCAATAATAAACATAACGACAGCAATGCTCATCAGGCCGTAGTCAGTAGAAAACAAATCGATTAACAGTTTCATTTCCATTCTCCTTTAAGGTAATTTGTGCAAGAAGTATGGAGTGCTTACTATCGTCAGCTTTTGATTTGTATCAAGGTAGGACAATGACAAATGCCGGTCGCGGCTTTATCCGAAAGTGATGGGGCAGGTCTGCAGCCAAACGCGATAAGCAATTGAAAGAAATTGTTTAACGGCATCGTTGTCGCAGTATGATCTCTTGCAAAAAAATAACTTTTATGGGATAAGTGGTCTGTTTCAATTTGTTACACAGTCTTTAAAAATACGGACGGATAAAGTCACATTAATACACCGCCTCATTGCCTGCGTGCGCCACTGTTATTTTCAATGCATAAACTCAACAAAATCATCATCACCAAAGAAGAAGATTTCGAAGCACTTGCGACCGCGTGGCGTGCTTTAGAAACGAAAGTAAGCTATCTGCTGCCGTTTCAGACTTACGACTGGAACCGTTCATGGTGGAAAGTATTCGCTCACGAATCATTTTTTCATAAAAATGAACTCGCCATCTGTGCAGTATATGACGCGGATCAGCTGGTTGCGGTAATGCCGCTGATGAACACCCATGTAGGGCTGCATTACTTTTTCCTGTACCGCTACGTTCGTCCATTTGGAGGCGATCCTAATCTGACAGAGTTACGTGTGCCGCTCAGCTTGCCGAAATATGCAGAACAGGTTCTGCAACTATGGGAAGAGTTAACACGTTGTGAAACCTTTGGTCTCACAGAGTTTCAGATCATAGGAGCAAAAGCGCCCGCAGATCACTTTATCCAGAATAACGAGGCGCTCTTTCCTCTGACTGATCGCACCATCCCCAATTTCGTATTGTCTCTGGGTAAGGATTGGAACAGCTTTAAATCCGGACTGAAACGCAACATCAAAGAGTCTCTGCGCCGCTGTTATAACGCTCCCAAACGTGACGGTCTGGAAATTAATTTCCGCGTCGCGCAGGGATGTACCAGCATCCGCCAACTGTTGCCGGTGTTTTATACCCTGCATGGTGCGCGGGCATCGGCAAAAGATACGATAGAACATCCGGATTATTTTTCCCATCCACGACACAAAGCCCTGCTGGAAAGCCTGCTGGAAAGCCCGTTTGCAGACCGTATCTGTCTGTTCTGTCTGGAATTGAATGGAAAAATAGTCGCGATGCGCCTTGCATTCAATATGGGTGATGAACTGTATTTGTATTATTCAGGTTACGATCTGGATTACGCACAATACAGTGTCATGACAACATTAGTTGCAGAAGCAATGCAATGGGCGATCGGACAAAAAATTGATCGTGTTAACCTTTCAATCGGCGAGGATGTATCCAAAACCCGCTGGGGTCCCGCCGTGATTAACTATGTTGAATATCAGTGCGTAAAAAATAAGGCATGGCGCCGGTTGATCGGACATCAGATTTTCCGTATGCGAAAAATCAGAAATCAACGGAGCGCTGCGCTGAATCCGGCCTGCGAAACAAAGACAGGCTGATACCCGTGGTAGAAATGTGTCATTGTATTCGGCTGTCTCATTCACGGTAACTCCGGATATCCTCTGGCTCTGATCGTGTAAACAGTTTAAATTGGTAACATGTATATAAAAAATGTCGTGGTTCACTGCTGTTTGCCAACAATTTCCGGCTGATGATGATTCTGTCCCGCATTTACCGCTGTCCACAGATCACTGCTCGCTATCGCTCACTGGTAGCGGTATGTCTGTTATTTTTCTGCTCTTTGTCTGGCGCACAGGAATTACAGATACTGACAGAAAACTGGCCCCCGGTTACTTTCGGTATTGACACAAAAGCAGACGGCATGGCGGTAGAGGTTGTCAGGGCAATACAGACAAAAATAGGAAACACTCAGCCGATTCAGGTATTGCCATTTGCGAGAGGATACAAAGCCTTACTCGAAGAGCCTAATGTTTTACTTTTCACGGTAGGACGTTCGGAAGAGCGCGAGAAACTCATGCATCTGCTCGGGCCGGTTGCGATCTCCGACATTACACTCTATACCCGCAAAGGGAACGCAGCCAATCTGCAACGACAAGGCGATGCGATCCGTAAATTGAAAGTCGGCACCTACCGCTCCAGTATTTTTGCAGATACAGCACGTAAAAAAGGCTTCTTTAATCTCGAACTGGCAGTATCACCACTCGTTATCGCAAACATGTTAATGGGTAAGCGCTTTGATTTATGGGTGGAAGGCAGTGTTGTTGTTCCCGCTATCCTGAAAGACGTGGGCTACTCGTTTGAGGATGTCGAGCCGGTCATGGTGCTTGATACTCTGGAGTTGTATCTGGCGTTTTCTGCAAAAACACCGGCCTCAACTGTCAAGCTATGGGAAGAGGGACTACGCTCAATTAAGAAAGATGGCAGCTTCGCCAGAATCTACCGTAAATGGCTGCCGAATGAGGTGCCACCTATGCAAGTCATTCATACCACGCCGACTGCTCAGCCCTGATACTCACAACACCCGGTAAGCGAGGCGGTCCAGCCTAATCGTACTCAGCCGCGTTAATAATTTCCGGACCGGTGCAGGATAATCCTTGACCTTATCGAGCAAACGATAATCGCTGATCAGCGTCGTATGCTCAATAATTTTAGCCAGCTCCGTGTTTCTTTGTTCCAGTAGTTCCTGTCGCGGATCATGGATTAAAAGCGCATTTTCCAGATCAAGCCGGAATGCTCTCGGATTCAGATTATTTCCGGTCATCAGCGCATAACTCTGATCAACCCACAGTCCTTTGAGGTGATAAGTGTTATCCCCATCTTTCCACAACCGCAGCCGAAGCAGATCTTTCTGAATATCGGACTGATGCGCTTTGGCGAAACGCCTCAGATTGACCTCATACAGATAAGGAAGAGCCGAAATCACTTTAAAAGGCTGTTCGGGCGGAATAAAAAAATCATTTGCCACTTTATCGCCAACGATAATCTCCACCTTCACCCCGCGTTTAAGCGCACGATTCACTTCTCTGGTCACGGCTCGCGGGAAATTGAAATAGGGTGTACAAATGATGATCTGTGTCTTACTTTCCGCGAGCAGCTGGCATATCACCTTGTTCAACGGATTATCTTTACCGATACCAACTAATGGCGTCACCCTCAGAGCAGGAAGTATTCCGGTGCGCTGCTCCACGAATTTTTCCTCAAACTGATAACGCGCACTTTTCAAGTGCTCGCGAAAGCGGCGAATATCGTTGCGAATAGCGCGCGTTGCAGGAATCTCCGGTTTATCGAGACGATGTACAGCTGAGGCCAGCAGCAAATGCTGGCGTATAAAATCGACCATCGTGGTCGCTAATACAGAATTGTGAAGCAGCAAATAACGATCATGCCGGTATTTATCCTGCTTATGCAGATACACATTATTAATACTGGCACCGCTATAAATCACCACGTCATCAATAACAAAACCTTTGAGATGCAATACGCCGAACAACTCACTGGTCTGTACTGGAATACCATACACCGGTACGACGGCCTCATGGGTAAGGTTGAGTTTCTGGTACCACGCGGCATTCCCGTTTGGTTTTTCCGCTTCTCTACGCTCACCGATCAGGCCTCGTTGCGCCCGGTGCCAGTCCACCAATACTGTAATGTCCAGCGAAGGGCGAGCGGCTTTGGCAGCATACAACGCTTCCATGATCTCGGCGCCGGCTTCATCGTTCTGCACATATAAACTACACAGATAAATTCTGTGTTTCGCAGCAGCGATCTGCTTCAGTAATTCCTCCCTGTATTCGATCGCACTTAACAAGGTTTTTACCGCATCCGTCTGCAACGGAATTGCGGGTAACTGATCAGGGCTCAAACGGGAATTCAGATAGCGCATAAATGGATATCGCAAATAAAACGGATGCGGATAGTCACACCGAAGACCATCGGTAATACAGCATTACCGGCCATTCGTGGCCTGATCGCGCTGCCAGACTTGCCAACGTTCCCGACCTTCGAATACGGCAATCGAATCGTTCACTGCCCGATCCGTCAGTAACGTGAAATGAGGTGACATTAATTCTTGCCAGGCATGATCTGATATGGAAAACGGCGGACCTTTCTTACTCGCATCAGCACTGTCATCAAAGAAAAAATAACCCGCCAGCAAAGCACCGGGAGACAGGAGTTCGATCCAGCGCCGCACAATATCCTGACGCCGCACAGGCGGCAGAGCACAGAAAAATGCACGTTCGTAAATCAGATCAAGCGCCGCAGCAGGCTGATATTCAAAGAAATCCGCTTCCGTCACATGGCGGCCCCACTCGCCTATCGCATTCTGTGCGCTCTTTACCGCAGCCGGAGAGAAATCAATTGCGGTCACATCCCAACCGGCCTGTGCCAGAAAAGCGGCTTCATAGCCGTTGCCGCAGCCCGGTATCAGCGTTCTCATTTTGCAACCGGCAGTCGCCACAAAATCACGCAAATCCTGAGGAACATCACCCTTGTCCCAAGGTGTGAAATTTTTGCTGAAACGTTCATCCCAAAAACACGGACTATTCGGGTCCCTGCTGATAAAATCCGCCATAACTCAGCCGAAAAAATAAAAATGCAGCAACAGCTGTGCTGCGATAACACCGGCAAACAGGCCGCCACCAAAGTAGATAATAACTCTCAACAAAGTATTGGTACTGCGCTGCTCAGACAATAATGCGGCAAGCATTTCATCACTATGACTTTGCTCGCCAGCCCGGCTCAGAGCCTGATGTGCAAGCCGTGGCAATTGCGGGAAAATGTGACTGTAACGTGGTGCTTCTGCTTTCAATTTGTCAATCAAGCCGCGCCAGCCTACCTGCTCATTCATCCAGCGTTCGAGATAGGGCTTTGCGGTTTTCCATAAATCGAGCTCAGGATCGAGCTGACGCCCCAGACCTTCAATATTGAGCAAAGTTTTTTGCAATAACACCAGTTGAGGCTGAACCTCGACGTTAAAACGGCGTGAGGTCTGAAACAGACGCAACAACACCTGACCAAAGGAAATATCTTTCAGCGGTCTATCGAAAATCGGCTCACAACAGGCGCGTACGGCAGCTTCCAGCTCATCCACGCGCGTCTCCTTCGGCGCCCAGCCTGACTCAATGTGCGCTTCAGCCACACGCTTATAGTCACGCCGGAAAAATGCCAGAAAATTTTGTGACAAATAGTCTTTGTCAAAGTCATTCAAGGTACCGACAATACCGAAATCAAGCGCAATATAGCGTCCGAAAGTGGCGGGATCGGTCGAAACCAGAATATTTCCCGGATGCATATCCGCATGAAAAAAACCGTCACGGAAAATCTGTGTAAAGAAAATCGTGACACCGTCACGTGATAATTTTGCCAGATCGACACCCGCCGCCTGCAATTTATCGATTTGCGAAATCGGTATGCCTTTCATGCGTTCCATGACGATGACAGACGGAGAACAGTAATCCCAGTACATTTCCGGCACCAGCAATAAATCAGAATTCAGGAAATTCCGTCGTAACTGGCTGCCGTTCGCGGCTTCCCGCATCAGATCGAGTTCGTCGTGCAGATATTTGTCAAACTCACCGACCACTTCTTTTGCCTTGAGACGCTTGCCGTCTGCCCATAAAGCTTCCAGCCACCCTGCCGCAACCTGCATCAGCGCAACATCTTTATCGATCGTGTCCTTCATGCCCGGACGCAGCACTTTCACTGCAACTTCACGACCATCCTTGAGCGTGGCGAAATGCACCTGGGCGATTGATGCCGATGCGACCGGAACGCGATCAAAACTCGCAAACAGTTCATCCGGATGAGCACCTAAGGATTTGGTAATCTGCGCGACTGCCAGATCAGGATCAAACGACGGCACACGATCCTGTAACTTTGCCAGTTCATCCGCGATATCAGGTGGCATCAGATCTCGCCGCGTAGAAAGCACCTGGCCCAGCTTCACAAAAATCGGCCCCAGATCCTCCAATGCCTTGCGCAAGCGTTCTCCACGGGGCGCCGATAAATCGCGCCAGAACAGCAGCGTCTCTATCAGGCGTGCAGTACGCGGGACTTTAAGACCGGAAATAGCGATTTCATCAATTCCGTAACGCAGCGTTACACGAATAATTTTAATTAGGCGTAAAAACTTCAATATCATCTGCGCGTCCTTTCGAGTTTCTCGATGCGCTTGATGAGACGCTCGACATCATCACGGGTTTTATTCACTTCTGCAGCCAATCCCTGTACGGCAGCGGGCCGAACCAGCATTGGGTTTTCTTCGAGAAAATACTCCGCCAGATTTTCCTGCAATTTGTTATGCGTCTGCTGTACAGTCTTCAACGCAGATTTAGCACCATCAACCATACGGACAGCAGCAATATCACCAAAAATTTTACTTAAATCAGCTTCAGCATCCCATTTTAATTCCTGACTTAAGTGAGAGATCGTATTTGCAAATTCGGCATCGCCTTCAATCTTGACGTAAGAAAATGCGCGTTCACGATTTTGCGCCATCAATGGCAAATCACTCAGTTTCACGCGAATTGTCACATCAGGTGACGTCTGGGTATCGGCAGATTCAAGGTATCCGTCAACTCCGACTCGCAAACGTAACTGGAATGTATGCAAATCAATACAGGCAATTTTGCCAGCATGTGGCAAAAGTTTATTTCTGGCCCATGTTTCCCGGGCCAGTAAATGATTAATGAAGGGAGCAGTTGAAATCATATCGTTGAGCAAAGACTGGCGCAGCTTTGTAGATTAATCAGGTGCTTACGAAAACACGATCTGAAAGATAAATCCGCGTCATTCTTAATAAAAAAACCGCCCGGCGAAATGGCGGGCGGTCTTTAGTTTAACAGCATATTTGGTCTGTTACGTTCGATCTGTATCAGGACTTATTAAATCAGATGAAATCCTGCTGACATCATAATTGCTGAATACCTGCGAGTACCCAACCACCCTGACCATTCATCGGTTTGGATAAGTTCCAGACCTCACTAAACGCTTCTGCCGGCGCATTCGCAGCTTCTTTGATCATACCGGTGAATTTTACGCTTGCCAGATGATCGCTGCCGACGTTTTCTATCCCCAGCAATTCAGCATCGATCGATACAACATCAGTCACATTTGCAGTTGCGCCGCGTTCCTGAATTTCCAGTTTCAGCTCTGCATACATTTCCGGTGTCGTGAACTCGCGCAAATCATTGATATCGGCCTTATCCCAGGCCGCTTGCAAACGTATGAAATACGTTTTCGCGTTACGCAGGAAAGCCGGCACATCAAAATCGGCAGGAATGCCCCAGTTAGCTGCTGGTGCGGCGGTAGAAGAGGTACCGCTCGCCTGATAAGCCTGTGGCTCCAGACGCGAACCGATTTCTGGCGTCGCAGCGGAAGGTACGCCCGCATAAGCTGGCGGAGCAAATGCCGACGGTGTATTCGTATTCGCTTTGTTACCGCGGAACAAACGGATAACGAAGAAAATCGCAAACGCGATCAGCGCAAATGTCAGCAAAGACCCTAACATGCTGGCCATCGCGCCACCCAGTCCGAAATGCGACAAAGCTGCGCCTAATAACGCACCGCCGATCAGACCGCCCACAATGCCTTTCCATGGGCTCGCTGGTTTAGGTGGGATCGCTGGTGCAGGAGCTGCGGCCGGTGCCTGCGCTGGACGGGCCTGATTAGCGTTATTGGTATTCGATGGCGGCGTGGCCTGACGCGAGACATTGCTTGACTGGCGACCAATAGAACCACCACTGCCAAGACGTTTGGCGTCGGCATCATGCATCGTCATTGCGAATGTGCTGGCAACCATCACCATGGCGAGTAAAAATTTCTTCATTGATGTCACTCCTTTTGCTTCGTCAGCGATTTAAAGTTTAATACCAGTGTGTAATGCGGCCACACCTGCCGTCAAATTAAAGTATTGCACTTTTTCAAGACCCGCCGTTTCCATCATGCCTTTCAGCGTTTCCTGATCAGGGTGCATGCGTATCGATTCTGCCAGATATCTGTAACTGTCCGCATCACCCGCAATTTTTTTACCCATCCACGGCAAAAAATTAAATGAATACAAATCGTATGGTTTTTGCAGAATTTCCGGCACTTTAGAAAATTCCAGTACCAGCAATTTCCCGCCCGGCTTTAACACACGCTGCATCTCAGCCAGAGCCTGATCTTTATGTGTCATATTACGCAAACCGAAAGCCACCGTGACGCGATCAAAATAATTATCCGGAAATGGCAGTTTTTCTGCGTCACACAGCAAGGTGGGGGTAATCAGGCCTTTATTCAAGAGGCGATCCCGGCCAACCCTCAACATGGATTCGTTAATATCCGTGTGCCAGACCTCACCGGTCTTCCCGGCTTGCTTAACAAATTCTTTCGTCAGATCACCAGTGCCCCCGGCAATATCCAGCACTTTGAAACCCGGACGTACACCAGCCTGAGCAATAGTGAACATTTTCCAGATACGGTGCAGACCGCCAGACATCACGTCATTCATGATGTCGTATTTCGCAGCCACCGAATGAAATACTTCGGCAACTTTATGCACCTTCTGGTCTTCTTCAACAGTGGTATAACCGAAATGGGTAGTATTACTCATGATCTCAAGACTCCTTTACGAAGTCGCATTATAGGGGAACTGCGACAGGCTGGGCAGCAGATTGGCGGAAAAAGGCTCACCAGCCTGCGCTTTAGCAAAAGGCTGGCGATGCAATCAAAAATGAGGGGAAAAGTTGGGAGAGAAAAGCCGCAGTGATACAAGAATATCTGCGCTTCCTACGGGTATTGTCATCCGGTACGCTGCGGTAACGCAATACTGCGGATCTGAAAACGTCCATCGTCGTTGAACAACCATGTTTCAGACATGTCGAGACGTCCGCCGCGTAATAATTGTGGATGTGGTTTAGGGAACGGAGCACTGTTTTTCAGACTCGCCAGAGCAGTTCTCTCAGCATCACGGTCTTTATTGCTGCGCTGAATCTGAGCGTTGATCAGATTACCGTCGGCATTGATGGAATAACGAACAACAACGACAGAACGCAGTAAAGGCTGCGGATTTTCAGAATAAACCTGCTGGCGATGCAGATGACTGATGCGATGCGCGACTTCCACCTTGTATGCATCGACCGTACGTGAAGCTGACACGGCTGACACCGATTCACTGCCTTTGCCGGTTTTGCCAGATTGTGCTCCGTTGACAGCTTTACCCGTGCTATTGCCTGTTTCGTTTGTTGAGCAAGCGACCAGCGCGCAGACAGTGACCATGCTCAGTATGCGTTTTTTCATGCTTATCGCTCCTGGAGTATTGATAGTTATGCAGCAAAAGAGATTCCGCTCCACGGAATCAGAGTTGATGAATCACCTTACTGCCAGTCTCTGTAATCGCCAAATTTTTATCGTAAGTAAAAGTAAAAAATGCGTCTCGAAGACGCATTTTTTAATGATGATGGCCGCAGGCACTGCCGGACTTGACCGCCATTGGCGCATCCCTGCCGCTCTCCCCCGGATAACCGGCTTCCTGCAAGCGCGTCAGATAGTCCTGCCATAGCTGATCCTGATTCTCGCCCAGCCAGTATAAGTAATCCCAGGAAAAGATACCTGAGCTGTGTTCGTCAGAAAATATTGGTTTAACGGCGTAATTACCGATGGGTTCCAGCGCCACCAGACTCACCTCGCGCTTGCCGGTTTGCAGCGTTTCCTGTCCGGGGCCATGTCCACGCACCTCAGCGGACGGTGAATAGACCCGTAATAACTCGAACGGCAAAGAATATTCTTTGCCATCGTCAAAAGAAATTTCCAGCACCTTCGATTGCGTACGTGCGTTCAGCGATGTTGGTTGTGGCTTACTATTACTCATCATTTCTGCCTAATAAAAATAGGAAACAAGCGCTGCACGTAACGCTGGCAGCAGTGCTCGACGCTCACTCAGCACCACGGCATCAGTGGCAGGCTTTTTTTGTGAAGCCCAAACGGAATCGGGAAAATGTAGATCGTCGGTGTAACGCGGAATGACATGCCAATGCAAATGCGGCACCATATTCCCCAGACTTGCCAGATTAATCTTCTGTGGTGCCATGACGTCGCGAATCGCCTGCTCGGTTTTGCAAACCGCCTGCATGAGAGCGGAACGATCCTCGACTGCTAAATCGGTCATTTCTTTCGCATGAGAGTTCCAGATCACGCGACAAAACCCGGGATAATTCGCATCATCCACCAAGACAACCCGTAACTTGTCGGTCTTGACGATGAGCTCACCGCCATCGACCTTACACAATTCACATGGAGGAACATCACTATCGATTAATACATTCATCGCTTATACCAATACTCTCTCAATGCCGCCATTATTCGCTCTCGCGACGTATTCCGGCAGCCAGTTTTCACCCAACAAATGGCGCGCCATTTCAACGACGATGTAATCGGCAGTCGTGCCGGCATCTTCGTTATAGCGGGATAAACCCTGGAGGCACGATGGACAAGAAGTGAGAATTTTCACATCACCATTAAAATCGTCTGCACGTAATTTATCGGCCCCTTTACGCATTTCCTCTTCTTTGCGGAAACGTACTTGTGTTGAAATATCCGGGCGGGTGATCGCCAGTGAGCCGGACTCACCACAGCAGCGTTCACTCTTTTCAATCTTGACATTACCCTCTGTCGTAATCAGCGAATTTACTGTTTTCACCGATTCCTGCAACTTCATCGGATTATGGCAAGGTTCGTGATACATATAACGCGTACCCGTGACACCCTCAAGTCTGACGCCTTTTTCCATCAGATATTCATGAATATCAATGATGCGGCAACCCGGGAAGATTTTTTCAAACTCATAGGTTTCCAGCTGGTCGTAACAGGTGCCACAAGACACAACGACGGTTTTGATATCCAGATAATTCAGCGTATTCGCCATGCGATGGAATAACACGCGGTTATCCGTCATCATCTTTTCCGCTTTATCAAACTGACCGCTGCCGCGCTGCGGATAGCCACAACACAGATAACCCGGTGGCAATACTGTCTGCACGCCAACATTCCACAACATCGCCTGCGTCGCCAGTCCTACCTGCGAGAACAAGCGTTCGGAACCGCAACCGGGGAAATAAAATACGGCCTCAGTGTCCGAGGTTGTAGTCTGGGGATTACGGATAATCGGGATGACTTTATCATCTTCAATATCAAGCAGGGCACGTGCGGTTTTCTTTGGCAAATTGCCCGGCATCTTTTTATTGATGAAGTGAATCACCTGCTCTTTAATGGGCGCTTTACCAACGGTCGCTGGCGGCATACGGGTCTGTTTTTTAGCGAACTTTTTCAGCAAATCATGACCAAAGCGCTGTGCTTTATAACCCCAGCCTATCATGACCTGACGCGTCGCATTGATCGTCGCCGGATCGGTGGCGTTCAGGAAAAACATCGTTGCGGCAGAACCTGGATTAAAGGATTTTTTCCCCATCTTCCGCAACAGATTGCGCATGTTCATCGACACATCGCCGAAGTCGATATCGACCGGACAAGGGTTCACGCATTTATGGCAGACGGTGCAATGATCTGCGACGTCTTCAAATTCTTCCCAGTGCTTAATCGAGACGCCGCGACGAGTTTGCTCTTCGTATAGAAAAGCCTCGACCAGCAAGGATGTCGCCAGAATTTTGTTACGTGGTGAATACAGCAGATTCGCGCGTGGTACATGCGTGGCACAAACCGGTTTGCACTTACCGCAACGCAGACAATCTTTCACGCTATTCGCAATTGCCCCGATATCGCTTTGCTGCATGATCAGCGATTCATGCCCCATCAGGCCAAACGACGGTGTGTAGGCGTTTCGCAGGTCAGCCGCAAAATCCGGCAGATTCAGCAATTTGCCTTTGTTGAAGCGGCCTTCCGGATCAATCCGTAATTTGTAGGCGCGGAAATCCTTGATCTCATCTTCGGTCAGGAATTCCAGTTTGGTAATACCTATACCGTGTTCACCAGAAATCACACCATTGAGAGAGCGCGCCAGCACCATGATGCGGGCCACCGCATGATGCGCGACCTGCAACATTTCATAGTCATCAGAGTTGACTGGTAAATTGGTATGCACATTGCCATCACCGGCATGCATGTGCAAGGCGACGAACACGCGGCTACGCAATACTTTTTTATGCAAAGCAACGCACTCATCGAGGATGAGTTTGAATGCGGCACCACTGAAAATCTGGCGCAATTGCGCGCGTATTTCCGTTTTCCACGAAATACGGACAGTTCTGTCCTGCACGACAGAAAACACGGTGGCGTCAGGCTGACGCTGCAAACGCTCATCAAACACAAAAGCCAGTTTATCGAGACCCAGTGCGATCAATTCGGCTTTTGCATCGATCAGCGGTTTGTCGAGATTATTCAGCACATAGGTCCAGCGGGCATGCGTTGCATCCAACAAGGCTTCGGTCTGATGAACCCGGTCTTCCAGCAATTCAGTCGCAGGAATATCGTCGCCATCAACGTCTTCACTTTTACCTAAAGGCAGATTGCCTTTTGCAAAAAAATCCTGCAGGGCGGCGACTAAGGCGAGTTTGTTTTGTATCGACAACTCGATATTGATACGCTCAATGCCATCCGTATATTCGCCCATACGATTGAGCGGAATGACCACGTCTTCATTGATTTTGAACGCGTTCGTATGCTTGGAAATCGCTGCTGTTTTAGCACGATCCAGCCAGAATTTTTTACGTGCTTCGGGGCTGACCGCAACAAAGCCTTCACCAACCCGTGTATTCGCCATGCGCACGACTTCAGATGCCGCCTGTGCTACCGCATTTTCGTCATCACCGACGATGTCGCCAAACAAGGCCATCTTAGGCAGTACGCCACGTTTCGATTTCGTGGTGTAACCCACCGCACGCAGATAACGTTCGTCCAGATGTTCAAGCCCGGCCAGGATAGCGCCGCCTTTTCTGGTTTCGCCATCGAGATAATCTTTGATCTCAACGATGCTGGGGATAGCGTCACGTGCCTGGCCGAAAAATTCCAGGCAGACAGTGCGCGCAAATTTCGGCATCTTGTGTAATATCCAGCGTGCCGACGTGATCAGACCATCGCAGCCCTCTTTCTGCACACCCGGCAAACCGGCCAGGAATTTATCGGTAACATCTTTACCAAGTCCTTCTTTGCGGAAGACGCGGCCTTTGATCTCCAGTTGCTCGGTTTTGAATGGCTGCTTTTCACCGGGATGTCGCCATTCGAGCCTGAACTTCGCGACTTCGACATCATGAATTTTGCCGAGATTATGTTCGAGACGGGTTACTTCCAGCCAGTCGCCATTCGGATCAACCATTTTCCATGACGCAAGGTTGTCTAATGCTGTTCCCCACAACACCGCTTTCTTGCCGCCCGCATTCATTGCGACGTTACCGCCGACGCACGAAGCCTCAGCAGACGTGGGGTCAACGGCAAATACAAACCCGGCTTTTTCAGCCGCATCCGACACACGCTTGGTAACAACACCAGCGCCGGAATAAATCGTTGCGTAGTCACGATCCACACCCGGCAAGCGCGTCATTTCAACCGCACCAAGGTGCTCGAGTTTTTCCGTGTTAATGACCGCAGATAAAGGCGTCAGCGGAATGGCACCACCCGTATAACCAGTGCCGCCGCCACGCGGAATAATTGTCAGCCCAAGCTCAATACAGCTTTTCACCAGACCAGCCATCTCCTCTTCTGTATCCGGCGTCAGCACAACGAACGGATATTCGACGCGCCAGTCGGTGGCATCGGTGACATGCGATACACGGCTCAGACCATCAAACTTGATATTGTCTTTGGCAGTGTAGCGCGATAACAGCTTATTCGCCTTTTTACGTAAATCGTACGTATCGCGGAATTCCTGCGAAAAATCGGCGACGGCTTTGCGCGCCGCCAACACCAGTGTTTCGACACTGTTGCTGCGCTCCGCATCGTCATCGTTCGCGGTATTCAAACGGCGTTTTTCCACTTCACCCAGACGATGGTTCAGTGCATCGATTAAATCCTGACGGCGCTTGGGATTATCCAGCATATCGTCTTGCAGATACGGATTACGCCGTACCACCCAGATATCGCCCAACACTTCATACAACATGCGGGCAGATCGCCCGGTCTGCCGCTTCCCGCGCAATTTATCCAGCAACTGCCAGGCATCCTCACCGAGCAGACGGATGACGATTTCACGATCAGAAAATGAGGTGTAGTTATAGGGAATTTCCCGGACACGGGTAGGCAAAGCGCCCTGCGGCGACTCGGCATGCAGGTGAGGTATCTGGACTGGAGCGTTCATGTATGGCGTGGTTTGGCGATGACAGACAACGCAATCAAACTGCCGGCAAACCACCGCCAGCTCAATGCCTTACATCCGTCTGAGGTTTCTCAAAGGCCTATTCTAACTTATTGCGATGCACCACGCGGCAACAGCCTTGAAGTTTGTACGGCTATGGGCTTATTTTGTGGCTATTCACCAAAGTTTATTTCGTTGCGATGCCAATTTTTAAGAAAATGAATGAAAATTTCATCGTCATACAAAATTGGTCAATGGAAAAATATCACCATTTTTGCTAAAAACTTTCAGTGACCAAAGCTGGTCGCCAGGCCGGATGACTTACACGCCTTCGGATGTTTTCCACGTACCAAAGATAATGACTGGCTGTATGTCTCAATAAAAATCCCGGGGACCAGCCGGTGCCCGGGATTTTGCTCACTCAGCGAATATGATCAGGTGATTCAGCCTAACAATGCGCCGGCAGTTTTACCGAATTTCAGCGTGGTTTCCACTGGAAGCCAGTTACCTGTCGACTCCTGGCGGCCTTGCAGCAGGAAGCGCGGATGCGCGTCTTTCAGTGCGTCGGCTGCGGCCTTCGATAATTCACCAATTTTGCCTTTTTTCAGACGATTGACGACCAGACCAATCTCGGTGTCAGGAAAGTCACGCAGCATATCGTAATCACCATCGCTGTCGCCGGCAACAAACACCGGACCATAGCCTTTTTGCGCAACCAGCTCACGTTTGATCACCGCGGTTTTACCTGGTCCCCAATTCAAAGGCCAGTCTTTGCGGTAAGCATTTTTATAGACATCGCCGTTTTGTTCGAGGCGCAAACCCAGCACATTCTCGCGTTTGACGTGATAACCATACTTAGGATTGGTCGCAAATACAGCAACCACGTCTTCCAGAGAAGCCGTACTGACATAGACGTCGAAACCATGGTGGCGGAAGGTATCCATCAGTGTCGCGATTTCCGTGCATAAACGTATACCGTGGAAATGTGTGGTGGTGACGACACCCGCCACACCGGGTAAGGAAGCCGGACTGGTGTACTTAGTCTTAGTCAGGCTCATGCCGAGATTGGCGTCATTCGATGCCTCTGTCAGCGCGCTGACTTCAGGCACAGTCATATTCGCAAAGAAGTAGATCACCCACGGATATCCGACGTTGACGCCATGCGTGTCATTGACGGCCTCATACAGAAAATACAGCTTGGCGCGGAAATCTTGGAATTGCGGTGTTTCGCTGATCTCTTCCAGCGTGCGGTTTCCGGCCATACCTTTGTAATTTGCGTGCAGGAATGCATAGTCACTGTCGAGGTCGGCACAGATACTTGCAAGATCCACTACTTTGCCTGACGCATTTTTATAATCAGGCGCAAAGTTCCCGGCAGGGACATTCTGACGAATGATCGCAGAGAATTCTGTCGGGCTCAGTTTGAAGGCCAGATGGTTGATCTGGTACATCAGCAAAGCTTCTTCGCAGTCGTTCATGATGCTGGTGTTATCCCAGTCGAACACCGCATAGGGCTTACGTTTCGGGTTATAAGTCTTGCTGCTGATACCGTGTTTGGCGATCAGTGCACTCACCATTTCACGGTTACGCGGCGCCCATTTTGCGGCATCCAGATACACATTCGCCACTGTCGCTGGTTTTGCCATCGCTGGCGTCGCCAGTGCGGCACCCGCCGCTGTAGCGACCAGACCTTGCAAAAATCCCCGGCGTGGTTGCTTGCTGATCGATTCTCTGTCTTGCATTTAATTTCCTTGTGTTGAGCATGTCTGTCGCAATGCCAGGGAATGCACCTGGCAACCAGTCAGCAAAAAACATCGTTTTACGCTGCAGGCTAAGGATCATAGGCAACAATTGTGACAGGCTCGTAAAATGGAAAAATTTTCAGATAAAAATCTGTCTTTCCCTCAATGACAAGGAAATTTCTGTTGTAAATGAAACGAGATGAAAACCGGACAGATCAGAAAATGAACTTGGCAACACTGTGCCAGAAACCATCCGGTACACTGAGCAGCAAAAAACTCACCGTCAGGTAACGCAGAAACTTTCCAAGCGCCATATACGCGACGCTGGGCCAGAAGGGAAGTTTCAGCCACCCTGCCAGCGTACAGATAGGATCGCCGATGACCGGAAGCCAGGACAGCAGCATGGTTTTGGCGCCGAACTGCTGCAACCATGAAAACCAGAAGCTCTGCCGCTCATGATGAAAGGCCCGGTTGGCGGCATAACCCATCGCGTAATCAACCACACCGCCCAGCGTGTTACCCAGCGTCGCCACCAGCATGGCGGGCCAGAACAATTCCGGATTCGCTTTGATCACCGCAAATACCGCGGGTTCTGAGCCCATAGGGATCAGCGTGGCAGAAATAAAACTGATAATAAATACCGAGCTGAGCCCAACTTCGGGCAGCGCCAATACGCCAAACAACCAGTGCACACCTGCTTCTATCATGTCATTCCGAAGGTAAGCTGAAATGACATCCATTATAATAGGAGCCTTGTCGCCTACCATTTCACTCACTTTCTCAAGCATATGAGCACCGATTATCTTAAAAAAATCCTGACTGCTCGCGTCTATGACGTGGCATTTGAAACACCGCTGGAATTCGCTCCCAGCCTGTCAGCGCGGATGGATAATCGAATTATGTTCAAGCGTGAAGATATGCAGAGTGTCTTCAGCTTCAAGTTGCGGGGTGCCTACAACAAGATCGCACATCTGACTCCGGCACAACTCAAACGCGGCGTTATCTGCGCCTCCGCCGGCAATCACGCGCAGGGGGTTGCACTGAGTGCGCGCCGCGTCGGTTGTAAAGCGGTCATCGTGATGCCGACCACCACTCCACCGGTCAAAATTGATGCGGTTCGTGCGCATGGTGGTGATAACGTTGAAATCGTCCTGTTCGGTGATTCGTATTCAGACGCTGCAGCCTATGCCTCTGAACTGGAAAAGAAACGCAAACTCACTTTCGTGCATCCTTTTGACGATCCTGACGTGATCGCAGGACAAGGCACCATCGGCATGGAAATTTTGCGTCAGCATTCTGCACCTATCCACGCAATTTTTGTCGCTATTGGCGGCGGCGGTCTGATTTCAGGCGTCGCGGCATACGTCAAAGCGATACGTCCGGAAATCAAAATTATCGGCGTACAGACCGTTGACTCGGATGCGATGGCACGTAGCCTGAAAGCCGGCAAACGCGTGGCGTTGAGCGATGTCGGCTTGTTCTCTGACGGTACCGCGGTCAAGCTGGTTGGTGAAGAAACCTTCAGGCTCGCAAAAATGTATGTCGATGACATCATCACCGTGGATACCGATGCCGTCTGTGCGGCGATCAAGGATGTATTTCAGGATACACGCAGCATTCTTGAGCCTGCCGGCGCGCTGGCGGTTGCCGGTTGTAAGGCGTATATCGAACGCGCCAAAGCAAATAAAAAGCCACTGAAAAATGAAACTCTGGTGACCATAGCCTGCGGCGCGAATATGAACTTCGACCGCCTGCGCTTCGTTGCTGAACGCGCGGAAGTCGGTGAAGCACGTGAAGCCGTGTTTGCCGTCACTATTCCAGAAGAACGCGGTAGTTTCCGGCGTTTTTGTGAACTGGTCGGCGACCGTAATGTCACCGAATTCAATTACCGCATCAATGATGAAAAGAACGCGCATATCTTCGTCGGCATCCAGGTCAACGGTCGCCCAGAATCCGGCAAGATCGCCAGAAATTTTGAAAAACATGGTTTTCCGACCTTAGACCTGAGCGACGACGAACTGGCAAAAATGCATATCCGCCATCTGGTCGGCGGTAAAAGTGCGCTGGCAGAAAACGAATTACTGTACCGCTTTGAGTTCCCGGAACGTCCCGGTGCCCTGACCCGCTTCCTGAACAGCATGGCGCCGAACTGGAATATCAGCCTGTTCCACTATCGTAATCATGGCGCGGATTACGCGCGGATTCTGGTGGGATTGCAGGTACCGAAAAAAGAAATGAAAGTTTTCCGGGAATTTTTATCGACACTCGGCTATCAATACTGGGATGAAAGCAATAATCCTGTCTATCAATTATTTTTAGGCCAACAGCCAAACTGACTTTGCAATGACTGAATCAACATCCGGCAATCTGCCCGAGCAATCCCTGCTCGGCAAAGCCGCCACCTACAAAGCAGAATACGACCCTTCGCTGTTGTTTCCGATTCCCCGTTCGGGCAAGCGCGAAGAGATAGGCGTCGGTGCTACCCTGCCGTTCTTCGGTGTCGATATATGGAATGCGTACGAGGTGTCGTGGCTGAATTTGCGCGGCAAACCGCAAGTCGCGATAGCGACCATCACGGTGCCGGCTGATTCGCCAAACATCATCGAATCCAAGTCATTCAAGCTGTACCTGAATTCGTTTAACCAGACAAAACTGGCTGGCAGCGACGCGTTAGTCAGCTTGCTGCAAGCGGATTTGTCGGCGGCTGCCGGAGCACCAGTGCATGTACAACTGACGCTGTCTGACAATTTCGGCTCACTGACGATGGCAGAACTCGAAGGCACGTTGCTCGACAGACTTGATATCGAAGTGAATTCGTATACGCCGGCACCGGAATTGCTACACGCCAATCACGCAGAAGCGATCGTTGAAGAAACACTGATTTCTCATTTACTGAAATCCAACTGTCTCGTCACTGGTCAGCCTGACTGGGGCAGCGTGCAGATACACTATGTCGGCGCACAGATTGATCAGGAAAGCCTGTTGCGCTATCTGATTGGTTTTCGCAATCACAATGAATTTCACGAACAGTGTGTCGAACGTATTTTTGTTGATATTATGCGCCACTGCAAGCCGCAGAAATTATCCGTGTATGCACGTTATACCCGGCGCGGTGGACTCGATATCAATCCCTGGCGCAGTAATTTTTCGACAGGAAAAAAACCCGGCAATGAACGGAATGCACGACAGTAAGCGTTAGATATCAGATCGAACGGGCCGCCCATTTTTTTATTTTTCTGAATTGATTATGTCTATTTCCAAGATCTCATTTTTATATCGTTTCTTTTGTCTCTCAGCTCTGTTGCTGGCTTTCGGCGGTACTGTACAGGCGAAACAAAAAGAAGATGAAAGCTGGTGGGACAGCAGCAAAGCAAAAGCGCAAAACATCCTCGACAAAGGCGACTTATCGATACTGCTATCCGGCTACGCCCATCACGGTCGCAACACTTACACCCGTGAGCGCCTGGCCGAACTCAATGAGCGCGCATGGGGGTTAGGCTTTGCAAAAACAATCCGGAATGAAAAAGATAATGAAGAATTGCTGTATGCAATGATGATTTCAGACTCTCATTTCAAACCGCAACCCATGGCAGGTTATGCCTACCAATGGATGAAACCTTTATCTGAAAAACTGGAAGTCGGCGTCGGTGCCACTGCCTTGTTAATCAGCCGCGCTGATTACTTCTCTGGCGTGCCGTTTCCGGCAGTATTGCCGATCGCATCCATAGGTACCCGCAAAAGTAAATTAATGGCGTCCTATGTTCCCCGCATCTCACAAAATAAAGGAAATGGTGACGTTCTGTTGTTATTTGTGCGTCTGGATCTGAACTAAACAATTGACGAAGCGGCTAAGAGTTTGTCATGATTGATGACATAAATTGCCATAGCACAATAACGAAAGATTGAACAGATTCCAGAATTGTTGTCGTGAAATTGCCTCCCCCACTCCTGAGCAGCAACATTCCTGCGTACATCCTGGATGACGAATGGCACGCAACATTGCTGGAGCAGCATCCGGATGCGGTCTATGTATTGATCGATGATCGTATTGCGTATGCAAATCCTGCTGCTCTGGCCTTGATGAAGGCAGCCGATCTAGTACAGGTGCTGGGTCTGAAGCCGGAAGCCTTCTTAGTTGCCAGACCTCCCGGCATCGAGCGCATACAGAACCCCGGCAATCATGACGGACTGCAGTTTTATCAATGTATCGCGCTCGATGGGCAACAGCTGGAAATCGAGGTCCGCATTGTCAGCTTTGACTATCAGGGGCAGCCAGCAACGCTGCTGAGTGCCCGCGAAACGCACAGACATGGTCTGCAGGTGTTCAGCCGTCATGGAAATGACGCGGTAGACGAGAAAGCCAGCAGAATTCACGAAGCACTGCATCACGAGAAAGAAATTCTCGAAATGATTGCGCTGGACAAACCCTTAGCGCACATACTGGAAGATGTCTGTGACCGCATGGAACGCCTGCTGGACAACGATGCCCTCTGCGCCATCAGTCTGTTCGATCAGACCAGCAGGCAAATCACGATCGGTGCAGCACCTTCACTGCCTGAGACCTTCTCTTCGCTGCTCAACAATATCGAAGTCGGTACAGATAGTTGCACGGCTGCGGCGGCAATCCATTACAACCGGCTGACCATTGTTCAGGATATTGCTCATAGTCCTTTGTGGGAAAAGTTCAAAATCAGCGCCCTTGAACACGGCTTAATGGCATGCTGGTCTTATCCTATCAGTACCGCGTTTAACAGTGTACTGGGCACGGTCGATGTCTATTACCGGCACAAACATAGTCCGGGTGAAGATGAGCAGGCAATGATCATCGATGCCTGCGACCTGATCGGTCTGGCGATCGACAAAAAGAACATGGAGCAGACGCTGGAAGAAAGCGAAGAGCGCTATCGTTCCGTCGTCACCAATCTTTCCGAAGGTATTATGGTGGTTGCGCCAGGCGGAGAAATCCTGACCAGCAACCCAAGCGCGCTCAGAATCCTGAAGATAGACGATATGAATAAAATCAGTCGTCACCGGCGTTACTTCAAGCGGCTGATGAATGAAGACGGAACAACTATACGGCTGGGAAATGATCCCGCATCTTCTGTTGTGCGTACCGGCAAGCCAATACTGAATCTATCCATCAGTCTGGAATTAATTGATGGCTCGGTCGTCTGGCTGCTGGTGAATTGCTTCCCGATTTTTAAAAAACGCAGCACGTCTGTTTCTGCAGTGTTACTGTCTTTTACCGACACAACCGAAGTCCGCGAGACGCAGCAACAGTTAAAATTTATGGCATCGTTTGATGCACTGACCGGTTTGCCTAACCGCCATCAGCTCAATTTACGACTAACCAGAGCCCTCGCAGATTCGCAGCAAAAAAATCAAAGTGTGGCTTTGTTATTTCTGGATCTCGATCGCTTCAAATACGTCAATGACACGGCCGGACACGCCGCCGGAGACAGCTTGCTGCGCGACGTCGCAAAACGTCTGAGTTCATGCATACGTACCACCGATCTGCTGGCCCGCTTGGGTGGCGATGAATTTGTGATCGTCGCCGAAAATGTCGAAGATGCGCAATATCTGCGTGATCTCAGTGAGCGTGTGCTGGCCAGAATGCGCGACCCCTTCATCATCGACGGCAATGAGTATTATCTCGGCACCTCCATCGGTATCAGCATCTCGCCGCATGACGGACAGGATGCCTCGACTCTGATGCTGTGCGCCGATTCTGCGATGTATCACGCTAAAGAACTGGGCCGGAATAACTATCAGTTTTTCACAACGGAACTCAATGTCCGCGCCCAGCACCGCTACACGCTGGAAACGAATCTGCGACGTGCCCTGACCGAACAGGAATTCCTCGTTTATTATCAGCCCAAAATTTCTCTGCAAACATCGCGTATCGTCGGTGCAGAAGCACTGATACGCTGGCAGATGCCTGGTCAGGGGCTGATCCCGCCTGATGAATTCATACCGATTTCTGAAGAGATTGGTCTTATTCTGCCGCTGGGACGCTGGGTGCTGGAACAAGTCTGCCAGCAGACGAAATACTGGCGGGAACATCTTGTGCCGGATCTGGTGGTCAGCGTGAATATTTCCCCGCGTCAGTTTCAGGATGCAACGCTGTGCGATTTTATTGCAGCAACTTTACAAAAAACTGGTTTACCGCCTGCTGCTTTGCAACTGGAAATCACCGAAGGTCTGCTGATGGGTGAAATCGATCGCCTTTTACCTATGTTTCATACGATTAAAGCGCTGGGCGTGAGTATCTCACTCGATGATTTTGGTACCGGCTTTTCTTCCTTATCGTATCTGCAACGCTTCCCTATCGACAACCTGAAAATTGACCGTTCATTTATCAACAAAATACCGGAAAATCAGGATTCCGTCGTTCTGACACACGCGATTATCGCGATGGCCAACGCCCTCGGTATGAGTATTACGGCCGAAGGGGTGGAAAATGCAGAGCAAATGTTTTTCCTGACCGATTCCGGGTGTCAGGAAATGCAGGGGTATTATTTCAGTAAGCCCTTACCCGTAGAGCAATTTGAAAAACTGTTGCGGAACAACCGGCAGCAGTGAAGTTGCGCTGATTTGCCGCCCCCTCCAAAGCAGCCTATAATTCGGATCGCATCTGCTTCGCCTTTGCACACGAAACTCTCTGCTGTAATCCGATCTTGCACTATGACGAATATCGCCAAAATTCTTCCCCTCGCCAACGTACTGCTGGACCTGGAAATTTCCAGTAAAAAACGTGCATTCGAGCAAGCAGGACTGTTATTTGAAAACAATTGCGGCATCGCCCGTTCCACCGTTTCCGATAATCTGTTTGCACGCGAGCGTCTGGGCTCTACCGGACTTGGTCATGGCGTGGCTATTCCACATGGACGTATCAAGGGGCTGAAAGCACCGATTGCAGCATTGGTCCGGCTGAAAGACGGGATTCCGTTTGAATCGCCGGATGGGCAGGTGGTCACATTGCTGATTTTCCTGTTAATGCCCGACAATGTGACGCAGCAACATCTGGAAATACTGTCCGAAATTGCCGAGATGCTGTCGAATGAAAGCTTCCGTAACGAATTAAATACCGAAGCCAGTGCCAGCGTCGTACACGAAAAAATCCTCGCCTGGCGTCCGGACGTCTCTACCGTCTCCTGACGCCTCAGATTGTTGTCGTCTGATTTTTTTATTGCTTATCCATGCCCTTACTCACTGAATTAACGATACAAAAAATTTACGATGACAACCGCGACATCATGCAGCTCGGCTGGTTCGCCGGCTTTGCAGGTGCCGACAAACAAATCATCGGTGATGCCGCCTCCTCTGCCGATCAGGTCGGACATCTGAATCTGATTCACCCTGGTCGTATTCAGGTGCTCGGACCGCAGGAATTAGCCTACTTTGAACGTTTATCGAGTGCATCCCGCGCCAACCTTTTCCGCGAACTGGTGGCAGGTGAACCACCGGCGCTGATCGTCGCTCAGGGACTGGATTCGCCACCGGAATTTCTGACTGCCTGTGACGATAACAATATCGCCCTGTTTTCCACACCTTATCCGTCGGCGCAGGTGATTGATTATCTGCGTGTGTATCTGTCGAAAAAGCTGGCACAGAAAATCACCATGCATGGCGTCTTCATGGACGTACTGGGCGTGGGTGTACTGATCACCGGCGAATCTGGTCTGGGTAAAAGTGAACTCGGGCTGGAGCTGATTTCCCGCAGCCACGGGCTGGTGGCGGACGATGCGGTTGAATTTTCACGTATCGCGCCGAACATGATAGAAGGCCGCTGTCCGGAACTATTACAAAATCTGCTGGAAGTCCGCGGTCTGGGTCTGCTCGATATCAAAACGATATTCGGTGAAACCGCCGTACGCCGCAAAATGCGTCTGAAACTGATCGTGCATCTGGTTCGCCGCAGCACACTCGAAGATAATTACGAACGACTGCCTATCGATTCGCAAACCGAAGAAGTGCTGGGACTGCCTATACGCAAAGTCGTGATTCCGGTTGCAGCAGGTCGAAATATCGCCGTTTTGCTGGAAGCAGCGGTACGCAATACGATATTGCAATTGCGCGGTATTAATACGCTGGAAGACTTCATGGAACGCCAGCGCCGCGCGATGGAGGCGGGAGACTGACATGCAAATCCTGCTGATCTCAGGTATTTCCGGCTCAGGAAAATCGGTTGCTTTGAATGTGCTGGAAGACGCCGGCTATTACTGCGTCGATAATTTACCGCCCAGCTTGTTGCCTGAGCTGATCAGAACTTTATCGAATGAACCGCTGGTAGCCGTGGCAATTGATTCGCGCAGCGCCAGTCAGCTGACCGGCGTTCTGGATACAAAGCAGGTATTAACCAACGCCGGGCACGAAGTCAGAATGCTGTTTCTCACGGCCAGCACCGATTCTCTGGTCGCCCGCTTTTCCGAAACACGGCGTAGTCACCCCCTCTCACACCGGCTGGGGCGGGAAAACTCTTCCATCGAAAGACTGAGTCTGATGGAGTGTATAGAGGAAGAACGCGAAATTCTGGCAGAAATTCAGGCCTTAGCCCATGTCATCGACACCACCGACCTCAGCGCCAATCAGTTGCGTAGCTGGGTCAAGAACATGATAGACATGCCGCATGCGCCATTGACGCTGATGTTTGAATCCTTTGCATTTAAACGCGGCGTGCCGCTTGATGCTGATTACGTTTTCGACGTCAGGATGCTGCCGAATCCTCATTATGATCTGGCACTGCGGCCACTGACCGGGCGCGATGCGCCTGTTGTTGACTATCTGGACAATCAGGCCATGGCGCAGGATATGTATGCAGATATTCTGGCTTTCCTGACGAAATGGATACCGTCGTTCAAAGACGACAATCGCAGTTACCTGACCATTGCGATCGGTTGTACCGGCGGTCAGCATCGCTCGGTGTACATGGTAGAAAAACTGAGCCGCCACTTCCAGCAGTCAGAGCAGGTGCTGGTCAGACACCGCAGGCTGCACTGACCGCACTGGCCTCGCGGGCTATTGTGAGTAATAAATATACTCCCCCGGGTATCTAAAAACCCCGTTTGTTTATAAGGACATCAACGGGGTTTTCTTAAAAAGAGGGGGGAGTATCGCTGAAATACGCTTTACACCATGACGACCTTGCGCATTTTCTGCGCAATATACATCAGACAAATCACGCTGATCAGAACGCAGGTGGCAAGCGCCATACCAACCGTCAGCGGGTGCAGCACCTCGCCTTTTAACACCTGATTCATCATCTGATTCTGCGCCAGCACCGGCACCCATTTGAACCACGCCGGTTCACGCCCCGGGAACAAAATCGGAATCAAGCTGACGAACGGAATGAACATGGTCACGATCTGATTGCGAACCTGCGCCTCTTTGTAGCTTTTACAATCGAGCGCAATCGCGATCTGTAACGCCGCCATGCTCGCCGCCAACGGCAACAGCACCATCAGAAAACCAATCGCATCCTTGATACCGAATTGAAACTCGGCGCGCAAAGTATCATTTTTAATCAGCCACTGCGACGGAAAAAAGCTGAAGATCGTCAATACCACCACGCCCATTCCCACCGCTGCCACCGCGCCCCATTTGCCTATCGCCAGTTGCCAGCCGCTGACCGGATTCATCATCAGCGGTTCAAGCGAGCCGCGCTCACGTTCACCCGCCGTAGTATCAATCGCGGCGTACATGCCACCGATAATAATCGCCATCAATACCATCATCGGCAGCATTTCCGTGACCGATGCTTTGCGTTCTTCCGGCTTTTGCAAACGACGCTCTCTGACCTCGATCCGCTGCAACAATTCCGTCGAGATGCCGCGCATCGTCAAGCCCATCAGCGTGGTTTCCTGGGTGTAGGCTTCCAGCAAACGCTTGAGTGGCCGCAAGCCGAATTCGGCCTGACGGTTATTACTGTCATACGCGACCTCAAGGATGGCTTTATCACCCGTCATCAGTTTCTTTTCAAAATCCTGCGGCACCAGTAACACCGGCTGATCCAGCTCTTTACTACGTGATTTGGCCTCATAATCCACCGGAGCAGTTTTGACCTGATATCCCTGCCGCAAAATGAAATTTTCCAGTTGCGGCGCATATTCGATACCCACCGCCAGCACTGTGCGTTTCTCTTCCTGTGACTCGACCTGCGATAACACCGTCGAGAAAATAAACAGCATCAGAGGAACGCCAAGCAGGGAACTCAGCAAGGCCGTCATCAAGGTACGGCGGTCGCGCAAAGCATCTTTTATTTCTTTGCGAAAAATCGTTAACATCGCTTTCATCCGCGCGCTCCCATCGTCACATTATTCATCACGTTATTCGTCACATTAGCAGTCTGCAAAAATGCCAGCTTCACGAAGGCATCTTCAAAATTATTTTCTTCCGCCTGTTGTAACAAGCCGGCAACGGTGCCGCGTGCCACATTTTTTCCCTGCGCCACGATGACGACATCGTCACACAGGCGTTCCACCTCCTGCATGATGTGGGTGGAAAAAATAATGCATTTGCCACCACCTTCAGCAGAACGTAGCCAGCGCAAAAATTCACGCAAGGCGCGCGTCGCCACGACATCCAGGCCATTGGTTGGTTCATCAAGAATGATATTTTTGGGATCGTGCACCAATGCCCGCGCCAGCGCCGTTTTCATACGTTCGCCCTGACTGAAACCATCGGTACGTCTGTCCAGCAAGGCCCCCATTTCCAGCCAGTGCGATAACTGCTCAGTACGCTGTTCCGCCTGCTCTGCCGACATGCCATGCAACAGACCGTAGTAGTGAATATTCTCGCGAGCCGTCAGTCGCGGATACAAGCCGCGCGCATCGGATAACACGCCCATCTGCGATTGCGTTGATGACACGCCCGCCTGCACCTTAATGCCATCGACCGTGATCTCGCCGCGATCAGGATTCAGTAAGGCGGCGACCATGCGTAAGGTGGTCGTTTTACCGGCACCGTTTGCGCCAAGCAGGCCAGTAATCGCGCCGTCCTGCGCTGTAAAGCTGACACCATTGACGGCATTCACTACTTCATTTTTTTTCTTCATCAGCCCCAGCAAACGCGCAATATCGGTGATATTTTTTGTGCTGACTTTTCCTTGTCTGACGAAGGTCTTATGTAAATCGTTGACGATAATCATGGCTGCACTTCCTTTCTGGCTTGCAGGGGTTGCCACGCCAGCGGTCGTGGAATCTGACGTACACAACTACTATCAACTTTCAGCGCTTCGGTATTTTCTTTGGCGTTCAGAAAACGATAAACCACATCGCGCACGCAGCCTTGCGCCAGCAAACCATGACCAGCATTTTCTATCGTGATATGCACGGCCTGGGAGCCCAGTGCTTTCGCCACAGCGGCACCATGACGTATCGGCGTGACCGGATCAATACCGCCACTCAGCAGCAATACCGGCGACTGTGCAGCAGGGATCGAGAAAAATTCCGCCGGAATACTGGCACGCGGCCAGTTTTTACATGTGCGCTGATACATATCCGTCATCAGCTTTTCAAACTCATCTTTAGGTGCTGCCAGGGGACGAGCGAACATCTCGGAACACCAGACCGAAAAATGCATCCCGTAATTGATTCCCGCCGGTCCCGGCAGGTTCGTTGCACCACTCAAGGTCACCAGCGGCTGATAGTTTCCCTGCGCCGCCTGGGTCAGCGCATACGGCAAACCAGCGACGGTTGTCGGTGCATACAAGGTCTTATGCACCAGACTCAAAAGAATGTCATGCGTCATGGTGAATTTCAACGGAGTGCCGAGCCGCGGATGCGTGACACTGACTGATTGCGGCATGCGCGTGATTAAACTTTTCCATTGCTGTGCCAACGCCGGATAAGCTGCGTTGCACGATGCATGCCGGGCACAATCCTGAAAAACACCGTCCAATGCGACCTGTGCATCTGCGGCAGGCAGACTCATGTCCGGCGGCACAACGCCATCGAGCACCATGCGTTTCACTGAAAGCGGAAATTGTCTGGCGAATTCAAGACCTACGCGGGTGCCATACGAAGCACCGACCAGATTAATTCTGTCGTACGCCTGTTGCTTACGTACCGCTTCGATATCCTGCACCGCTATGCTGGTGCTGTAATAGCGAAGATCACCGTACGGCAAGGTTTTTAAACGCGCAAGGCAGGCGTCTGAATGCTTTTGCATTTGCGCATCATCGACAACCTCGGCGGAATTTTCCATTTCAGGACAAGCAAGCGACGCGCTGCGCCCTGTTCCACGCTGATCGACAAACACCAGATCACGCCGTTTATTTAAACGACTCAACATCGCCTGACCAAAACCGGCAACGCTGATTGCACTCTGCCCCGGACCACCGGCCAGCAGAAACACCGCATCAGGCAGTTTATTTTTATCCTGCGAAGGCAACACGACGTAATGCACATCGATTTTTTTGCCTTCCGGCTCAGCAGGATTCAAAGGCCGTTGCACTTTTCCACATCGTAATTCCTGCGGAAATTCAGGTAAGCGGCAGGGACTGGTGACGGTATCAGCGGCGAACGAAGCCGCTGCCGACAACAAACCGATCACGGCAAGAAAAATATGTTTTCGCAAGGAGTTCTCCTGAATAAACAATTTCGAGGAGGGTAGTGTAAAGCGAACAATATATAAAAAGTCCGTCTTGCGATAAAACAACGAAATCAGCGACGAAAACCGTGGAAACGGCGATGAGTCAGCAATGGCAAGGCAACAAGATAAATCAGAGTTGCAATTCCGCCTGTGCTAAAGACTGCAATAGAGTCTTGATCGGGGCTGGCACACCGGCCTCAGCGGCCTGCTGTAAATCCAGCCACACGTAACTGTTCTCAGCCACTTGCGGCGCATGCTGCGACAGTTCAGCAAGCACCGTATGAATATGCAATCTGAAATGCGTGAAGACATGCTCAATCACTGGCAATTCACGACGGATTTCAACTTTACCAAAACGCGCAGTCAGCGCCAGCAAGGCGGGTGTCACCACCGAGAATACCGCAGCGGTATCGCCGGTATCCTCCTCCGTCCGGACGTATGGCTGCATGCCGTCAACCTCCGGTAAGGACAACAAGCCGCCCCATATACCGCTATCGGGCCGCCGCTCTAATAAAACCCGGTTCTGATCCAGCAACAGCAGCATCACAGCGCGCTTTTCTTTCGCCAGTTTTTTCGGTTTGCGGGTCGGCAATTCGGCAGTACGGCCTTCCGCAAAGGCGACACAGCGCGCCTGCAAAGGACAACGTCCGCAAGCAGGGCTGCTGCGGGTACACAAGGTGGCGCCGAGATCCATCAGACCTTGCGTGTAGGATTCAATACCCTCGTCCGGCAACAGCGCGAGCGCACGTTGCCACATACTGTCCTCGATGACTTTACTGCCGGGGTAACCGGCAATACCGAATACCCTTGCAAACACGCGTTTAACATTACCGTCGAGGATGGCCGCCACCGTACCATACGAAAATGCTGTAATCGCAGCGGCAGTAGAGCGACCTATGCCCGGCAATTGTTCGAGCAAAGTCTGGTCTGCGGGAAATTGTCCCTGATATTTTTCCACCACCTGCTTTGCGCACTGATGCAGATTGCGGGCGCGGGTGTAATAGCCGAGTCCGCTCCAGTGCGCCATCACAGCCTCGGCTGGTGCGGCGGCGAGATCAGATACGGTGGGGAAGCTTTGCAGAAATTTCTGGTAATACGGAATCACTGCACTGACCTGCGTCTGCTGCAACATGATTTCGGATAACCAGACGCGGTAGGCGTCGCGGCTTTGCTGCCAGGGTAATCCATGTCTGCCATGCTGTTTCTGCCACCGGATCACCGTTGCAGAAAAATCGGGATCAACAAATTCGGGATGAATAAAATTGGCGGCCGCAGCCGCCGGAATACGACGTTTCATTAATTCTCGACTTATGCCGCGACCTTGATGTTTTTCAGGTCGGCGTTCAATGCTGCTTGCAAATTGTCCTGCATCTGTTGCAAGCCCTGCTTCTGTGCCTCAATTTCTGCCTGCAGGGCTTCAAATGACGCAATCCTGTCTTCCAGACTGTCCGTCGCGACGTGAATACGTTGTATCGACTGCATGCGGTTTTTCAGCTGGCTTTTATGCTCACGGATCTGCGCTTCCAACGGTGCCATCACTACTTTCTGCCAGGCTTCCACGTCTTTATTTGCCTGTAAAAAATTTTGTTTGACACGTGCCGCAACAGAATCGAAAAATTTGCGCATCAGGGCAACACGGGTATTCGTCAGCATGGACGTCGCATTAAATTGTTTCTGATACACGACTTCAATCGCATCGAGTTCCTTGATGTACTTATCCAGAGAAAACGGCATCGGTGCAGATAAAGCCAGACCATGCTCAGTCGAAAATTTACGATACATCACGACCATCATTTCCGAGATTTCATCCGTCTTCTTATTGGACTCAATTAGATTCAGACGAACCTGTGCAAAAAAGTGTTTGATCGAATCGCGCAGGCCCAGCGACAAATAGCTTTTCTCCATCGCTTCGCGCGTCTTACGTATTTCTTCGCGCAGAATATCCATGCCCAGATTCGTGTAAACCTCAGTCGACAAACGCGTGAATACCGAGCGCGTTCCCTGCATGCGGATCAGACTGGCGTCAAACTCTTTTTTCTCGGCATCGACACGTTTCATCATGTGTTCAATGACATTCATATTTTTACCGCGCAGCCCCTTGAGCTCCAGCATCTGTTCCACCACATTACGGCTGCGCGATGAAATGACGGCCTGTTGTGCAGCAGCGATTTCGTGAATGTCGGATTCGAGTTGAGCGCGGATGATGTCTTGTTTTGCCGGGATTAACTCTTTCGATAACGCATATTCCAGCACTGGTAAACGGGTTTTTGCCAGTAAAGGTGCATCCTTGTTGATCTTGGCGACCAGTCCTTTTTGCGCGGAAACCGGGAAAATCTGTTTTTCTTCAATCCCCAGCGTGTGCGCGACGGTTGCGACCTGACGCGCCAGTTGCTTCTCAATTTCTTCCGGTGTACGCAACTCGTCCCACATACTGTCGATCTTATTCAGTACGACCATGCGTCCCGGCCCGCCACCGATGTGGTTACGCCAGACATCGATATCGCTCTTGGTCACACCGGTATCGGCAGCCAGTATAAACAAGACGGCATGCGCATTCGGGATCAGGTTCAACGTCAGTTCAGGCTCGGTACCAATCGCATTCAGACCCGGCGTATCAACGATGATCAGGCCTTCTTTCAACAAAGGATGAGGGAAATTCACGATCGCATGACGCCACTGGGAAATCTCGACCATACCGTTTTCGTCAACTTCCAGCGCCGCATCCGGATCATCTTCATCAAACAAACCATATTGCTTGGCCATCTCGACGCTGACTTTTTTAGTCAGACTGACTTGCTTGAATGCTTCCAGCATACCGTCGCCGGAACCGATGTTCAGCGGCAACACTTTCCAGACGTGGTTCTGGCCTTTATATTCGCTGGTGGACTGCGCCTCTGCGCGAGTCTCTATCGGCAACAGACGAATACATGGCGGAATCGTGTCGTCATACAGTAATTCTGTCGGACACATCGTCGTACGGCCAGCAGACGAAGGCAGGATACGCTGACCGTAATCAGCGAAGAATATCGCGTTAATCAGTTCCGATTTACCGCGCGAAAATTCTGCGACAAAAGCAATCGACAATTTATCGTCAACCAGACGCTCCATCAGACGTGCAAGACGCTGATCTGTCGCCGTATCGGCCATTTCCGATCCATTCGTCCAGGCACGATACTGTTCAAGCGCCCGCACAACTCCCTTGCGCCACTCACTGTATTCTTGGAATTTCTGGACCAGATTACTCATGTTTCCCTCGGTTAATTTCTTATTCATTCAAGTATATATGGGTGAACGAAAAAATACCCGTAAAACAAGCTTACGCTGACAATTCAAAGCATAAATGCGATTTATTTCTGACAATGCGGACAATAAAAGCTGCTGCGTTGACCTTGTACAATTTTGCGCACAGTATGACCGCAAAGGCGGCAATCTTCGCCCGCACGATCATAGACGAAATAATGCTGCTGAAAATAACCGCTTTGCCCATCCACCCCGACAAAATCTTTGAGAGTACTGCCGCCTTGTTGTATCGCCGCCGCCAGCGTTTCGCGTATCGCCTCTACAAGAAGACGGTAACGCGCAAGGCTGATACGTTTTGCCGGCGTCTTCGGATTAATTTTCGCTTTAAACAGACTTTCTGACGCATAAATATTGCCTACGCCGACCACGATATCGCCCGCCAGCAATACCTGTTTGACAGCAGCGCTGCGCTGCCGGGTCTGGCGAAACAATAATTCCGCATCGAACTGATCTTCCAGCGGTTCAACACCCAGATTTTTCAGCAAAACATGATGATCGAGATCACCATCGGTCACAGCATGCCAGAGCACCGCGCCAAAACGACGCGGATCGGTCATACGCAATGCATTCTCGCCGACAATGATATCAATATGATCGTGTTTCCCTGCCGGAGTTGTCGCTGGCAGGATACTTAAATGTCCCGACATTCCAAGATGAATCAGCAGCGTACCATGCTGAAAATGGAGTAACAGGTATTTGCCGCGCCGACCGGTCGCCACGATGGTATGGTCTTGCAGCAAGGCAGGCAAATCTGCAGGAAAAGGCCAGCGTAAGCCAGCGCGTCGCATGATCACAGCGCTCACGCGCTGCCCCGTCAAATGGGGTGCGACGCCGCGGCGTGTCACTTCAACCTCAGGTAATTCAGGCATAGTCCGGAACTTTTATATCAATGAAGTTTCTAATTTTGCAGAGTTCAGAAAGTACGGCGGCATTCATGTGCGTGAACATGAGTCATCGTTATATACAATTTGAAACAGGGTCAGACGTGTCAGCTCCCACGCGCTGGCTAGTTCGGCGTAAAATCAGCTATCCACAGTTCATTTCGGGTTCGTCTTGAAAACTATCTCAGCATTTGTCACCACATCTATTGTATCCGTACTTCGTCCGGCGGCTTACCTCAGCTGCGCTGCGCTGCTGTCTGCCTGTGCCGGGATTGGCGGATTACACAACCTCAAATCCGAAGACACCCATCATGTCAGCGATGCGGCGAAAGCTGCACTGTCTGCAGATAAAGATCTCAACGGTGCCAGCCCGGCGATCGTCGAAAACAAAGATAAACTGCCTGCGGTCGCACTGACAGATGAATTGCTGTACAAAATCCTGACTGCAGAGATCGCCTATCAACGTGGCAACTGGCAGGCAGCGTACATTACCCTGATGAGCACCGCACAGCAAACGAGTGACCCGCGTCTGGCAAAACGTTCAGCGGAAATCGCCCTGAGTGCAAAACAGCCCGGAGAGGCACTGGCAGCAATCCGTCTGTGGCGCGAGCTGGCACCGGGCTCGAATGAAGCGACCCAGTATTATCTGGGCTTCATGGTGATGAACAATAATCTGGCCGAAATTCAGAAAGTTTTTTCTGAAAAACTCAGAGAAGCTGATCCGAAACAATACGGCGTCATTATGTTGCAAACCCAGCGTTTGCTGGCACGGGCTCGCGATAAAAATGCCGCATTTGACGTTCTGGAAGAAACCCTTGCCCCCTACAAATCACTACCGGAAGCGCATCTGGCACTGGCGCAAGGCGCTTACAGCAAGGGCGACAACAAGCGTGCCGTCGAAGAAGCGCAGCTGGTTCTGAAAACCAAAACCGATTCGCAACTGGCGATACTCACCATCGCACAGGCATCCTCGCAAAAGGACGCGGCAAAAGCGATGGCGGGATTTCTGGCAAAAAATCCGGATGCGCGCGATGTCCGTCTGGCCTATGCCAGTATCCTGATCGACTTAAAACAGCTGGATAAAGCCAGCGTTGAATTCGAACATATTCTGCGCGACAAACCGGATGATCTGAGTGCAATTTACACGCTGGGTTTGCTGGCGATGGAAAAGAAACAGTCACAGCAGGCAGAAGAATATTTGACGCGCTATCTGAAGATCATCGAAGCAAAAGGCGAAGAGCGCAATACCACGCCGGTGTTGCTGAATCTGTCGAGAATCGCGTTTGAACGCAAAGACTACAAAGCAGCGCAGGAATGGCTAAGTAAAGTCGAATCGTTCGACGGCCGCAACTCTGCGTGGTTTAACGTGCAGATGCGTCGCGCGAGTTTGTATTCCAGAGACGGCAAACTTGAAAATGCAAGGGCCTTACTGAAAGAACTTAAGCCGTCCAATACGTCTGAACAAATGCAGCTGATACAGACCGAAGCACAGATATTGCGTGATAACGGCCTGGTAGCAGAAGCCGCCCAGGTTTTGCAAAATGGCCTCAAAGCGCATCCCGATAATGCCGATCTGTTGTATGACTACGCAATGCTGCTGGAATCGCAATCGAAGTTCGCAGAAATGGAACAGGCTTTGCGCCGCGTCATCAGTGTTGATCCAAAAAATCAGCATGCCTACAATGCGCTAGGTTACTCTTTCGCAGACAGAAATATCCGCCTGAATGAAGCACTGATACTCATAGAAAAGGCGAATGAATTGTCACCGGACGACCCTTTCATCCTCGATAGCGTGGGCTGGGTGAAATTCCGTCTTGGTCAGCTTGAGGAAGCAGAAAAAGCCCTGCGCCGCGCTTATGAATTGCGCCCTGACACCGACATCGCGGCGCATCTCGGCGAGTTGTTATGGACCCAGGGGCAGAAAGACGCGGCACGCAAAATCTGGCGTGAAGGTCGCACTAAAGACCCGAAAAACACCTCCCTGAAAAACACGCTGGAACGCCTGAATGTGAAGCTGTAATTTCTTCGTAAAAGTTTTCTGATAATGCATATACTCCGGTGGGGTATATGCATTATTTTTAATAAAGTCCAATAAAATAAAGGGCTCCAGAGCATCATGCACAGATACTCCCGAATTTTCATGCTTCTGACAAGCTTATCCGGCGCGCTGCTCAGCAGTGCCTGCAGCAGCCTTCCTAACGCTAATGTCAGTAGCACAGAACAAGCTCCCAGGGCAACCCGCAACTACCAGGAAAACATTCACCTGAACGGTAAAATCTCGGTGCGTTACGAGCACAACAACAAACCGCAAAATCTGCCCGGCAGTTTTGAGTGGGAACAGACCAGCAACAGTTTGCAAATCACATTATTCTCGCCAGTCGGGCAAACGATCGCCAGAATCACCCAGAATGGGCACGGTGCGCGACTCGAACAGGAAGGCAAAATGCCACAAGAAGCTGACAATCTGGATCAGCTGCTGTCCGACGCCTTGCGCTGGCCGCTGCCGGTGTCCGGGATGCGCGACTGGCTGCAAGGCTTTATCCGTCAGCCTGATGGCAGCAGAACCGCGCTGACAGCCAGCGATCAGACCATCAGCAGCGACGGCTGGAATATCCGCTACGCCAGCTGGCACGAAACGACGAACTCCCCCAAACGCATTGATTTGAATCGCTACACCACCAATGCCGGCGAAGTCACTCTGAACATTTTTATTGAAGCGCCGCAAAATCCATGACACAACAACTTCTCGCCTGCCCGGCGCCCGCCAAACTGAATTTATTTCTGCATGTGACCGGCCGGCGCGCCGATGGCTACCACTTGCTGCAAACTGCATTTCAACTGATAAACCGCTGCGATACGCTGGACTTTGAAGTTCGCAACGATGGTCAGATCATCCGCACTAATGACATTCCCGGCGTGCCGGCAGACTCCGATCTGATCGTGCGTGCCGCGCGCCTGTTGCAAGAAAAAACCGGATGCCCACTCGGCGCCAATCTGACACTGCATAAAATTCTGCCTATGGGTGGCGGACTGGGTGGCGGCTCCTCGGATGCGGCTACCACACTGATGGCACTGAACCATTTATGGCGCACCGGTCTGAGCAAAACTGAACTGATGTCGCTGGGTTTGCAGCTCGGTGCTGACGTACCGTTTTTCATCTTCGGCGAAAATGCTTTTGCTGAGGGCGTCGGTGAAGAATTGCAGGCAATTCAGACACCGGAACGCTGGTTTGTCGTCATCGAACCCGGCATACAAGTACCGACACCTGCAATTTTTTCGGCAAAAGAGTTGACAAGAGACACTAAGATCGTCAGAATAGCGGACTTTTCCAGCAATGCAGAAATGTTCTGGAAAAACGATCTGCAAACAGTTGCCTGCGCAATGTTTCCCGAGGTTGACGAAGCGGTTAAATGGCTGTCACAATTCGGAAACGCGAAGATGACAGGATCAGGAGCTTGTGTTTTTTGTGCTTTTGCCGATGAAGCGGCAGCAGACAAAGTAATAGAGCAGATACCTGAACGCTGGACATCTTGGAAAGCAAAAGCACTGAATCGCCATCCGATGGATGACTTGAAGCAGAAGTAAAAAAGATTTGGTCTGACGTCGAATTAACGCTAAAATAGCGGTCTATTCTGGACGACAGACAAACGGTTGAGTAGGGGAGTCGCCAAGCTGGTTAAGGCACCGGATTTTGATTCCGGCATGCGAAGGTTCGAATCCTTCTTCCCCTGCCATTAAAATTAAAGCCGCCGCATAGATTCTGCGGCGGCTTTTTTAGTTTTTACTTTTGGTTTTTTTGCAAAAAGTCTATGCAAAAAGATCAGGTCCTCAAAAATTCAGCCAATAGGTCCCGCCATGGCAAACGCGCGCGTAAATGACAACATGATGGTCTTCACTGGCAATGCCAATCCGGCATTAGCAGCTGGAGTCGTCAAACAACTGGGCATTCCTCTCGGTAAAGCAGATGTTTCAAAATTCTCTGACGGTGAAGTGATGGTCGAGATTAATGAAAATGTCCGTGGTAAAGATGTCTTCGTTTTACAATCCACCTGTGCTCCAACCAACGACAACCTGATGGAAATCATGTTGATGGTCGATGCACTCAAACGTGCTTCTGCTGGTCGCATTACTGCAGCCATTCCTTACTTCGGTTACGCCCGTCAGGATCGCCGCCCACGCTCAGCGCGTGTCGCGATTTCTGCCAAAGTGGTGGCGAACATGCTGGAAGAAGCCGGCGTTGACCGCATCATGATCATGGATTTGCATGCCGATCAGATTCAGGGTTTCTTCGACATTCCGGTCGATAACATCTACGCGTCGCCAATTTTGCTGGGCGATCTGGTCTCGAAAAACTATGACAACCTGCTGGTTGTTTCCCCTGACGTCGGCGGTGTAGTACGTGCCCGCGCTCTGGCAAAACGCCTCGGCTGTGATCTGGCGATTATCGATAAACGCCGTCCGAAAGCCAATGTGTCCGAAGTCATGAACATCATTGGTGAAGTCGAAGGCCGTAACTGCGTGATCATGGATGACATGGTTGATACCGCCGGTACGCTGACCAAAGCAGCAGAAGTATTGAAAGAACGTGGCGCCAAGAAAGTGCTGGCGTATTGTACGCATCCGGTATTATCCGGCCCGGCCATCCAGCGCATTACCCAATCACCGCTCGATGAGCTGGTGGTGACGGACACGATTCCATTATCCGAGGCAGCACGCGCCTGCCCGAAAATCCGTCAACTGTCTTGCGACAGCTTGCTGGCAGAGACTTTCCGCCGTATTACCAAAGGCGAATCAGTTATCTCCCTGTTCACGGATTAATTTTTACCGGTTTCGGCGCTGTCGTTTATCTGACGGCGCTTTTTTATGAATCCCTGGTCGCGGGGATTCTTTATCGCAAAACGACAAACCGTTTTGCATTTTTTGGAGTAACACCATGAAAGTTATCGCATTTGCACGCAAAGAACAGGGGACCGGAGCGAGCCGCCGCCTGCGCAATGCTGGCCAAACACCTGGCATCATCTACGGCGGCACTGAAGCACCAGTCGCTATCACGCTGGATCACAATGCCCTGTACCATGCATTGAAAAAAGAAGTATTCCACTCCTCCATTCTGGATCTGGAAGTTGACGGTAAAGTAGAAAAAGTTCTGTTGCGCGACTTCCAAGTCCACGCATACAAACAATTGGTATTGCACGCTGATTTCCAACGCGTTGATCCAAATAAAGAAATCCACGTTAAAGTGCCTCTGCACTTCGTGAACGCTGACGTATCCCCAGCAGTAAAAACTTCTGGCGCAGTCATCAGCCACGTAGCAGTTGAGCTGGATGTATCCTGCCTGCCAGCAAACCTGCCAGAATTCGTTGAAGTGGACCTGTCCAAACTGGAAGCTGGTCAGTCTATCCACGCATCTGGTCTGAAACTGCCAAAAGGCGTCACAGCAGTTGTACACGGTGGTGATATCACTATCGCTATCGCGACTGTACCTGCAGGTGCCGTAGCTGCTGAAGCAGAAGGCGATGCTGAAGCGAAGTAATTCTCACAAATTGCTCTCGTTTTAACGCTGTAAAAGCCACCTTACGAGGTGGCTTTTTTATTTTCACAGCAATTTGGACTCAGTCCCCTGCCCTTTCACGCATGCCGGCAAGATCGCATGCCGCCGTGTAAAAAGTGTCTATCGATATGCGATAGAAATATAGTCCCCCTCGGGCTAAGCAGATACACTATTGTCCGGGCGTTATGCCACTCACACCAGACATGACATCACGGAGAATTTGCGTGTTATTACAGAAAAAATTGGGACTGTCACTATTCTTTGCTGCCAGCATCAGCGCTGTCGGCCTCGCCGCCACGCTCCCGGCGCATGCGCAGATTGCGGCGAACATTCGATACGACACCAATTTCCCCATCATCAGCCCGGTCAGCAGTCGTCATGGAATGGTTGCAACTGAACAGGCGCTGGCCAGTGAAGTCGGTGCACAGATACTCGCGCAAGGCGGCAACGCTGTCGATGCCGCAGTCGCCACCGGATTCGCTCTCGCAGTCGTGCTGCCGAATGCCGGTAACATTGGCGGCGGCGGCTTCATGCTGATTCACGATACACGTTCAGGAAAACAGATCGCTCTCGATTTCCGTGAAAGCGCGCCGGCAAAAGCCCACAAAGACATGTATCTCGATGCCAGCTGCAACGTGATTCCCGGCAGTTCCACCCACAGCCATCTGGCGATAGGCGTGCCCGGCACCGTCGCTGGTCTGGAGCTTGCACTCAGCAAATACGGCAGTATGAAACTGAAAGATGTCATCGCACCTGCGATCCGCCTGGCGGAGCAAGGATTCAGCGTCACGCCTTATCTGGCCACATTGTTGCAGGCCGAACGTGATCATCTTGGAAAATGGCCGTCCAGCCGGGCGATTTTTTTCAAAGACGGACGACCATTGCAGGCAGGTGAAAAGCTGGTTCAAAAAGACCTTGCACATTCGCTGCGACTGATAGCATCACAAGGTTCCAAAGCATTTTACGAAGGCGAGATTGCAAAGAAAATCGTCGCAGAAGTGCAGCAGCATCAGGGTTTTATCAGCGCCAGCGATCTGAAAAATTACAAGGCGATAGAGCGCCAGCCAGTCAAAGGCAATTATCGCGGCTACGAGGTCGTTTCCATGCCGCCGCCCAGTTCTGGCGGTGTGCACATTATCCAGATGCTGAATATGCTGGAACACTATCCGCTCAGAGAGCAAGGTGCCAACAGCGCACAGACTCTGCATCAGCTCAGTGAAGTGATGAAGCTCGCTTATGCCGACCGTTCAGAATATCTGGGCGACCCGGATTTCTACAAAGTTCCGCAAAAGGGTCTGACTGCGCGCATCTACGCCGATGAACTCGTCAAAAAAATTCATCCCGAGCGCGCCACACCGTCCGCAGAAATCAAACCAGGCCAGCCACAAGCTTATGAAAGCGATCAGACCACGCACTACAGCGTGGCCGACAAATTCGGCAACGTCGTCGCAACGACCTACACCCTGAATCTGAATTTCGGCAGCGGCATCGTCGCCAGCGGCACTGGCATCGTACTGAATGACGAGATGGATGATTTTTCCGTCAAAGCCGGCGTACCGAATGCATTCGGACTCATCGGCGGCGCTGCCAACGCGATACAGGCTGGTAAGCGCCCGCTGAGTTCGATGTCACCGACGATAGTGTTAAAAGATGGCAAACCGTTTCTGGTTACCGGCAGCCCCGGTGGCAGCCGCATCATTACCACCACGCTGCAAACGATTTTAAATGTGATCGACCACGGCATGAACGTCGCTGAGGCAACGATCGCGCCGCGTATCCATCAGCAATGGATGCCGGATCAGCTGTATTTTGAAAAAGGCATCAGCGCTGATACCTTGAAAATTCTGAGCGACAAAGGCCAGAATCTGAAACAAGCACCAGTCATAGGAAAAACTCAGACCATACAGATCCGCGATGGCGTGTTTTACGGTTTTTCTGATTCACGCAATCCTGACGGCAAGGCATTAGGGTTTTAAAATGCGGCATTGCTGATCGCATCGCGGGGCGCATCAATACAGCTGATTGTTGCACCCTCGCCTTCCCTGTTTAGGTGCGGAATCAACTCTCCCGCATCATCAAAACACCAATTTTTTAGCATACTCCCCCTCTTTTTTATCAAAATCACGCTCTTGTCAGCGAAAAATAAGGGGGTAAATATATACTCCCCGGGAGTATATAAAGCATCTAAAACGCCGGAATAGTCATGCTGATCGAAATCACTCAGGCAAAACATCCGGCTTCGGTCATGATATGCGTCATAGGAATGTCGTGTTCACCCGGCGCAAAGTCGGCGCAGGCGCACTGGTAGGCGATGCCGAGGCTGACCGCATCTGGCAGACCGGGCAGTGTTCTGTCGTAATACCCACCGCCATAACCAAGACGATAGCGGGCGGTATTAAAACCAACGCAGGGAATCAGCAGTGCAGCCGGCGTCAACAGATGATTACGTTGCGCCGGTAAAGGAATGCCGTAATCATCCGTCAGCATCGCATCCCCTTCACGCCAGGTGAGAAAGCGCAAAGGCGTGTCTTTCGCGCTGACCCAGGGCAATGCGAGTTGTATCCCCATTGCGGCTATTGCAGCGTAGCAAAACCGCAGATCAGGCTCGGCCTGTATCGGCCAGTAAACGGCCAGACTGGCGGGTTTTTCCTGACGGCACCACGCCAGTAAATGATCCGCAATCTGCGCATCCCATTGCTGGCGCACAGCTGCATCAAGCTGACGACGATAATCTAATAAATATCGTCGCAAGGCGCTGCGATTCTGGTGAAGTTCTGCGAGGCTGGTGTGTCCGCTCTGAGGTGGCTGTGTCATACTGTCAGAAATAGATTTTGATAGCGATGCAAAGATGTCTGTGAAAAATAAATTAGCTCTGTGTAGCCTCGTGATCTTAGCAGGTTTAAGTGTTTTGCCCTGTGCGTATGCAGCCTCTCCCAAAAAGAGTTTCATCAATGATGATGACCGCTTTATGGCCTTACGCGATGCGGGCTTGCACGAAGATGCGGCAAGCGCCGAACAACATGCGCCGGCACTCGCGCAATATGATATTCCGTCGTATGTCGATTACTACCGCCTGCGTTCACATCTGCAGCGCGCGTCCAATGCAGAATTCCGCGAATTCCTCAGTAAATACGAAGGCAGCGCGATCGCAGACCGCTTGCGCAATGACTGGCTGCTGCTGCTGGGCAAACGTGGTGAGTGGGAAATTTTTGATCAGCAATATCCGCAGTTCGTCGTGGCTGACGATAATCAGTTACGTTGCTATGCGCTGTTATCGAGAGCATATAAACAGCAGAAAGTCGCCAGCGAAGCTAAAGCCTTGCTGAATGCACCGCGTGATTACGGCGAAGGCTGCCACAGTCTGGTCAGTTATCTGGTGGCAAACGGCCAGCTGAGTCAGGCAGATTTATGGACACAGATACGCATGGCAGCAGAAAACGGTGCCGTAGCACTGGCACAGCGACTGGGGAAACTGCTGGATTTGCCGGAAAAAAAACTCAGCGCGGCACTGGAGAAACCGGCGAGTCTGTTAAAAACCGGGCCGGATAATAACCGGATCTCCAGAGAATTATTCGTCATCGCGCTGGGTCGCGCAGCAAAATCTGATCCCGAAGACGCCGCAGAAAAATTGTCGCGTTTCAGCGCCAAACTCAATGACACAGAGAGAGCAAACGCATGGGCACAGATTGCCTTGCAGTCGGCACTGAAATTAGAACCGGAAGCGCTGGTCTACTGGGTGCGCGCGGACGGTGCCACCTTGTCACAGGAAGCCTACCAATGGCGGGTGCGTACTGCCTTGCGTGAAGGCGACTGGAAAATCGTTAAGACAACAATCGCACTCATGCCTGCCGCGCTGAAAAATGAACCAGCGTGGATTTACTGGCTGGGACGTGCGCTGAAAGCCGAAGGCAAAAATGAAGAAGCGCGGCAGTTATTTGCCAGCATCGCCGATCAGATTCATTTCTATGGCCAACTCGCGCTCGAAGAAAACGGTCAGAAAGTCGGCGTGCCCCTGACTTCCAGACCGGTCACGGCAGAGGAGCTGGCGGCGGTGGAACGCAATCCGAATTTACAACGTGCGCTGAAATTTTATTCCATGAATCTGCGACTCGAAGGCACACGGGAATGGAACTGGGAATTACGCAAAATGACAGAGCGGCAGCATCTGGCTGCAGCAGAACTGGCGCGTAAAAATAATATGCTCGATCGCATGGTCAATACCTCCGACCGCACCCGGGGCGAATTCGATTTCAGCCAGCGTTACCCGACTCCGTTCAATGACAGCATGTATAAAACCACGCAGGCGCTCGGACTCGATATGGCATGGGTGTATGGACTGATTCGTCAGGAATCGCGGTTCGTCATGCATGCAAAATCCCATGTCGGCGCGTCAGGGCTGATGCAGATCATGCCAGCGACCGCACGATATGTTGCGAAAAAAATTGGCCTGGGTAATTTTGTCCCCGAACAGGTCAATGATATCGACACCAATATTGCGCTCGGCACCAATTATCTGAATATGGTGCTGACCGATCTGGGTGGTTCACAGGCACTGGCGTCTGCAGCCTATAACGCCGGTCCCGGGCGTCCGCGTGCATGGCGGGCAAAACTGACGCGACCGGTAGAAGGCGCCATTTTTGCTGAAACCATTCCGTTTGCGGAAACCCGTGGCTACGTCAAAAATGTCCTGTCCAATGCCACTTATTACGCGGCCTTGCTTGAAAAAAAACCACAATCACTGAAAGCCCGTCTCGGCATCGTCGTGCCTAAAGGCATGTCTGCCAATGATGCCGAAATACCTGATGAGTCAACAAATAATGCAAGATACTGAAATGCTTCCCGCGCTGGCTGCGCTGATGGATGAACGCCGTTCCCGCATGGTGCTGGTGATAGGAAATAAAAATTATTCATCATGGTCCATGCGCCCCTGGGTGACCATGAAAGCCTTTGGCATTCCGTTTGAAGAAATCCGTATTCCTCTCGATCAGCCCGATACCACGGCAAAAATTGCCGAATATTCGGCGGCCGGAAAAGTACCGGTACTGATTGCCAACGATATTACGGTCTGGGACTCAATGGCAATCTGCGAGTTTTTAGCCGAACAGTTCACGCTGCTGAATTTATGGCCCGAAGACACTGCAGCGCGTGCATTTGCACGCAGCATCTGCGCTGAAATGCATGCAGGATTTTCTTCGCTGCGCTTTGACATGCCGATGAATATCCGCGCAGAGCTGCATGGCAAAGGCCATACTCCCGGTGCACAGGCAGACATAGGCAGGATTTGCGAAATCTGGGAAGATTGCCTTGCACGCTTTGGCGCGCATGAATTTTTGTTCGGCAACTTCTCCATCGCCGACGCGTATTTTGCTCCGGTTGTGATGCGCTTTAAAACCTACGGCGTCTCCCTCGCGCCTGCGCTGCAGGCCTATGCCGACCGGGTCTGCGCCCACCCGGCAGTCGCGCAATGGATACGCGAAGCCAACGCCGAAACAGAATCAGCTCCCTGGCACGATGCCCGCCCGACGCAATGACTGCAAAGCAAACCTATATCGTCGGTGGCGCGGTACGTGATTCCCTGCTGGGACTGCCAGTGCAGGACCGGGATTATGTCGTCGTCGGCAGTACGCCGGAAGAAATGATCCGGGATGGTTTTCAGGCGGTGGGTAAAGATTTTCCGGTGTTTCTGCATCCGAAAACCCACGAAGAATATGCGCTCGCGCGCACCGAACGCAAAACAGCCGCAGGCTACAAAGGCTTTGTTTTTCATACCGATGCCAACGTCACACTGGAACAGGATTTAATCCGTCGTGATCTGACGATCAACGCCATGGCGCAAGGTGCCGATGGTCATATCATCGATCCGTATGGTGGTCAGCAGGATTTGCAGCGACGTGTATTCCGCCATGTTTCTGCCGCGTTCGAAGAAGACCCGGTACGCATACTGCGGGTTGCCCGCTTTGCGGCGCGCTTTGCCTTGCCGCCGCACAACTTTACTGTCGCGGAAGAAACCAATGCCCTGATGCAAAAAATGGTGGCAGCGGGTGAAGTCGATGCGCTGGTGCCGGAACGCGTCTGGCAAGAGCTGGCGCGCGGTCTGATGGAGGTCAAACCATCGCGTATGTTTGAAGTCTTGCGCGCCTGTGGTGCTCTCAAACGATTACTGCCCGAGCTGGATGCGCTGTGGGGCGTGCCGCAACCGGAAAAACATCATCCTGAAATTGATACCGGTGTGCATGTCATGCTGGTTGTCGATTACGCCGCACAACAGGGTTATTCGTTACCTATCCGGTTTGCTGCTCTGATGCATGATCTGGGTAAAGGCACGACTCCGCCTGAACTCTGGCCAAAACACCACGGTCACGAGGAACGCAGTGCAAAGCTGGTCGATATTGTCTGCCAACGCCTGAAAGTACCGTCAGATTGCCGCGATCTGGCATATATGACGGCACGTGATCACGGCAATGTCGGGCGTGCTTTCGAAATGCGTGCATCGACTATCGTCGATTTTCTGACCCGTAACGATGCCTTCCGCAAACCGCAACGTTTTATCGAGATGCTGCGCGCAGCCGAATGTGATTGCTTTGGTCGCCAAGGTTTTGAAAATAAAGAATTTCCACAAACTGCCTTTTTAGAACAAGTGCTGAATGCAGCGCAGCAAGTGAATGGCGGTGAAATCGCACAGCTATGTAAAGATCAGCCCAAACGCATTCCCGACGCCATGCGCGAGGCCAGAATTGCGGCAGTGCAACAAATTAAAAAAGAATCTCCCCTCTCACATTGACAATGTTTTCTGGAATAATCAGGTCAGATCACCTACAATGCGTTGTGCGCTGCACAAATTCCTTTTGCAGTAAGGACATATCATGAATCCTACCGATATTTTTCCTATAAATTTCAGTGAACATTCCGGCAGCAGCAAGCCAACGATTCATGTCAAAGAGCTGTCGGAAAAAGACCGGCATCGTATCCTGAAACATTTTCTGGCACTGGAAGAGAGTGATCGTTTACTACGTTTCGGTACCTATCTGCCGGATGCCATGATAGAAAAATATGTGAACGGCATCGATTTTTCGCGGGATAAAGTGTTTGGCGTACTGAGCCATAACTTCCGTCTGGTAGGCGTCGGGCATCTGGCATTTGCGCCACGCAGTGAAAAAGATGAGGCTACCGATAAAGACACGGTCGCGGAATTCGGCGTGTCGGTATCGAAATCAGCGCGCGGCAAAGGCGTCGGCGCCAAACTGTTTGAACGCGGCGCGATTCATTGCCGCAATGCTGATGTAGACACTTTGTATATGCACTGCCTGTCGTCAAATCAGACCATGATCCATATCGCAAAAAAAGCTGGCATGGAAATTCAGCGCGAATACGGCGAGGCTGACGCCTATCTGAAATTATTGCCAGCCGATGCTGTCAGTGTGCTGAAAGAAGCCGTGCAGGAACAGGTTGCAGCGATTGATTATTCCATCAAAGCCAATACCCGCGCGGCTGTGAAATGGCTCAGACACTTGCCGGGTATGAACGGCCATCCTGAAAAAAAATAACATCACTATTCCCTCTTGCACACGCTGATTCAGCTTCAGGCCACGCCCAGTACGGGCATGGCCGTCGTCTCTTTAATCTGCTGTAATGCAAAGCTGGATTTCACATCCAGCACTGCCGGATGGCGTAACAAGGTTTCCATCATGAAGCGTGAAAAATGATTCATGTCTTCGACATGGACGCGCAATAAATAGTCCATTTCCCCGGTCATCGCGTAACACGCCACCACTTCCGGCCACTGTCCCACCGAGGCGGAAAAATCGTCCCGCGGCGAGCGTGAGCCGCTTTTCCCGGGCAGATCATTGTGTTTTTCCAGACGTACATTCACATAGGCCAGCAGACCCAGACCAATCTTTGCTGGCTCCAGCAACGCCACATATTTGCGTATCACCCCGCTCTCTTCAAGTCGCCTGATCCGACGCAAACAAGGTGAAGGCGAGAGATTGACGCGTTCTGCGACCTCCTGATTCGTGAGCCGACCATCGGCCTGCAAGATCGCCAGAATTTTGCGGTCAATTTTATCGAGTGGAATTTCAGCCATTATCTGCCAACATTAAAATTTAATAAGGCATATTATTGCTCAAATTGGAAATATCTTGGGTTGTTTTGAAATTTAATGGCGCATTTGCCCGACTATACTGCTGGTTTGACCTACATCAAAACACGCGTCACGACGTGCTGATGCAGACCCGGACAAATTAATACAGGAGACATGCATGACTTTCCAGACTTGGGAAAACCCGATGGGGACAGATGGTTTCGAATTCATCGAATACGCGGCACCAGACCCGAAAGCACTCGGCGAATTATTTGTCACGATGGGTTTCACCGCCATCGCAAAACATCGTACCAAAGATGTCACGCTGTACCGTCAGGGCGATGTGAATTTCATTATCAACGCTGAAAAAGACTCTTTTGCTCAAAAATTTGCGCGCAAGCATGGTCCGTCGGTATGCGCTTTCGCATTCCGCGTCAAAGATGCTAATGCCGCCTACAAACGCGCGCTGGAATTAGGCGCCTGGGGTTTTGATAATAAAACCGGCCCGATGGAATTAAACATTCCTGCGATCAAAGGCATCGGTGATTCATTGATTTACTTCGTCGATCGCTGGCACGGTAAAGATGGCGCGCAACCCGGCGCGATAGGCAATATCAGTATCTATGATGCTGATTTCGTTGCGATTCCGGGCGTTGATTCCAATCCGGTTGGACTGGGTCTCACCTACATCGATCACCTGACCCACAACGTGCATCGAGGCCGCATGAAAGAATGGGCAGATTTCTACGAAACGCTGTTTAATTTCCGCGAAATCCGCTACTTCGATATCGCCGGCAAACACACAGGTCTCAAGTCAAAAGCGATGACATCCCCTTGCGGAAAAATCCGCATTCCTATCAATGAATCGTCGGATGACAAATCACAAATTGCCGAATATCTCGACCTGTATCAGGGCGAAGGCGTGCAGCATATTGCCATGGGTACAGACGATGTTTATGCAACCGTCAGCGGCATGAAAGCCAGTGGTGTTGCATTCCAGGACACGATAGACACTTACTACGATCTGGTTGATCGTCGCCTGCCCGGCCACGGCGAAAATCTGGAAGCCTTGCGCAAGTTACGGATTCTGATCGATGGCAAGAGCACGGAAACATCGCGTGAATTATTACTGCAGATTTTCACGACTACAGTAATCGGCCCTATCTTCTTTGAAATCATTCAGCGTAAAGGCGATCAGGGTTTCGGAGAGGGTAACTTCCGCGCATTGTTTGAATCGATTGAGCTTGATCAGATCCGTCGAGGAGTACTGAAAGACGACAAAGCGACAGCATAAAATTTCTGTACGGATGTGATGTGAATGACCTCAAAAGGCTGACCGGTTTCTGGTCAGCCTTTTGTCAAAGAGAGACAAGCTATGGACAACATCAACACAAACAATATGACCGTCAGTAATGAAGAATTTCTGGCAACTGTCGCTGAAAAATCTCATGGAGCAGCACTGCGCGGTGACTATGAACATGCCGATTCGCACTATGTCGTCAAACAACATTGGCAGGCTTATACCGAGGCAGAACACGATCTCTGGCGCGCCTTATATCAACGACAGATGTCGCTGTTACCGGGACGCGCATGCGACGAATTTCTTGATGCCTTACATAAAATGAATGCAGCCGATGGCATTCCTGAATTTGAAAAAACATCGCGTGCATTATTTGCAGCAACTGGCTGGACTATCGTCGCCGTTCCCGGCCTGATTCCTGAACTGACCTTCTTTGAACACCTTGCCAATCGCCGCTTTCCGGTCACCGTCTGGCTGCGCAAACCCGAAGAATTCAATTACATCGTTGAACCCGATGTATTCCACGATTTCTTCGGACATGTGCCCATGTTGTTCAATCCGGTATTTGCCGATTACATGCAGTTGTATGGTAAAGGCGGTTTAAAAGCGATGCAGCTGGGTGGTCTTGAACAACTGGCGCGTCTGTATTGGTACACCGTGGAATTTGGCCTGATCAACACCCCGCAAGGCTTACGTATTTACGGTGCAGGTATTTTATCTTCCGGTGGTGAAGTCGAATATTGCCTGACACCGGGCACGAGTTCGCGGCATATCCATCTGAACATACAACGGTGTCTGAATACCTTATATAAAATCGATACATATCAGGAAACCTACTTTGTCATCGATAGCTTTCAGGAATTATTTGAGGGTACTGCGACAGATTTTGCACCGTACTACGAACAACTGAAACAAGGTCAGGCGTTACCAGCCAATACCTTGTTGCCTGACGAAAAAGAACTTTTAGTGTAAATCCTTTGTGTTTACAAAGTCTGCGAAGCACGAACGCCGGAGAGTAATTCCCCGGCGTTTTTTTATGTGGATCGCTGAATATTTTCCATTTTTCAAACCTGGATAAAATTTTTCAACACCTGTTAACGCGGTTGACGTTCAACTCCGCTATTGCGCAAAACGGTCAACACGACTGCTTTGTAAACGTTGTAATGCCAGCGCTTGCCACGCAGGACTGGCATACGTCAGCATTAGATTTCTTTGCAGACCATGCCACAAACCCGCATCCAGATCCAGTTGCAGTGCTTCCAGATAATACGCACTAACCAGCAAAAACTGCCGCCGGTAAGGAAGCAAACAGAGATGCGGATCGGACTGCAGTTGCATCTCTGCATCGGCGTAATTGGTATACCAGAGGTTACTCAAACCAGCAACTTCCGGGCCATGCCAGAAATCCCCCATATCGTCACCCGCTTGCGCCTGACCAGACAGCACGTGGCGTGCATGCTCCCAATGAGAAAAGCCAATATCCGCCGCGGCCAGATTAAAACAATGGCGCAGTTGCCAGCCGTCAGGAACATCCCAGCGCCGCTGGCGGCAAAGAACCTGCGCACGCTTGTGCGCATTAGCATTGTCGTTTTGTAGCAGTGTTAACCACAGACGGGCGCGAGTTTTTAGTTCGTTGATTAAAGCATTCATGTCCGCGCTCCCTGAGTAAGGCAGACAGTAAAAGGAAATAGTGCAGAAATATACAAGGTCAACATGATGAGCTCCGATTCGTTATCTGACGACCCGCTACGTCAAACGAATTTCGCTTATCACATCAAAAGATGGCAGCAACAGCATCGTCAATAACGACACTAATACTATGGCTGCAAAGATAAAGGGTGAGAGCCTCTTGTGCGGGAAGGCGCCCCTTGGCACCTGTGCCGCGATTGTAAAGTCAGGCTAAAGCGATTGTCAATCAGACTGTTTCTTACTTAACAAAATCACCAATCAGCTCGATTCCCAGTGCTTCACCCAACGCATCAAGCGCAGCCTGATCTGCCGGATAAGGATAATCTGTGATGCCCTTAACGCCATATTTCGTCAGCATGCTCTCGTTGGGAAAATAAACTTTTGACGTAGGTCGAACAACTTTGAGCTGAAATTTTCTATTCGCCATTGATTTCTTAAGAAAGCGTGCCAATTCATCCTTGCTGGTAAATGTATGCACTTGCTTATCATCATCAAACTCTAACTCATAAATGAGTGAGCTAGTCGCAATAGTCAATAAAGCGGATATATGTATCAACCTCGGGTCAAAACCAACTGATCGGTAAAATAACTCTTGATCATTTGCCAGCTTATCTATTTCAGATCCTAACTGCCCTTTCTTCGCGCTCTCAGCCTGAAGCTGGTTTTCCGCAGGATCTGGTGCACCGCCATGAAAACCAAGCACAGCGCCAGGCATGAGCTTTTTCTGCGCTGCTGCTACAAACAAATAATTGGCACAGTTAGATAAGCAATAATCCTGTACCTGTACCTGTACCTGTACCTGTACCTGTACCTGTAACGTAACCTGATGATTACGAATTGCACTGGCTACTTCCAGTGCATCTTTGACGCTTCCCCCCTCAGAGCTGATAACAATTGATGAGATACCGCTATGAATTTGGTCTATCAAAGCCCGCGCAGACGCATTTTCAATTTTGCCTTTAAAAAATATCGTATTTTGCTCGCGGTGTAGTTCAAACGTCTGCTCCGCCTTGGCCGGCGCACAAGATATTAGTGCCAGGTAAATCAGCACGCGCCAACCCGCTTTTTCCCAAGTTTATATAAGCATAAGAAATCTATAAGAAAAAACATCAATACACGCCGGCACCACCTTCCGGCCGTGTCTTAAAGCGTTTGTGTGCCCAGAAATATTCAGCCGGCGCTTTCAGGATTTCCTGTTCAATGAAGGCATTCATCTGACGCGTTGCTGCGATCATATCCTCACCGGGATAATTCTCCCACGGTGCGTGGAAAGTGACTTTCCATCCGCGGTAATCTGGCAGCATGGTCGCGATCACCGGCACCACTTTTGCACCGGTCGATGCAGCAAGGCGGGGCAATGCCGTCAGCGTTGCGGCAGGCACACCGAAGAAAGGCACGAACTCGGCATTTTTTTTGCCAAAATCCATATCAGGCAACATGAAATAAGGCAGCCCTTCATGCATCGCACGGATAATCGGCTTCACTCCATCGGCGCGTGAAAATAACTTCACCGGACGAAACCGCGAACGGCCGCGACGCAAAGCGAGATCAAACACTTTATTTCTCTGCTCGGTATAAATCGAGCATAAAGATGACTCCAGCATCACAGCAACACCAGCAACATCCAGACAGACAAAATGCGGACACATCAGTATCGTCGGCCCCTGTTGAATCACATCCAATGGAACGGCTGGTTCAATCTGAATCAAACGCTTCAGGCGACGTTCTGACGCCCACCAGAGAATACCGCGCTCAAGAACACTTCGTGCATACATCTGAAAATGCTGGCGGGCGATATGCGCTCTTTCTGCCTCACTCAGATGTGGCAAACAGAGTCGCAAATTGGTCAGGGTAATATGGCGGCGTTTGCGTATCAGGGAAAACAATATGTTACCTACGCCTTCACCCAACCGTCCCAGAACTGGCAGCGGTAACCAATGCAATAACCACATCATCAGCAATACTGCTCTCATGCCTGCCCCTCGGTTACATCAGCATCGGGACCACTGACGCCATCCGGCTTTTTGTAGCGGTTATAACTCCAGAAATACTGCGCCGGTGAGCGTGCAATTAATTTTTCCATACTGCGATTAATCGCTTCTGCCTGTTGTACCGGATCGCTTCCCAGCTCTTCCTCAAAAGCCGTAAAACGTACGATATAGCCACGACCGTGTGGCAAACGTTCAGCATACGTCAGAATAATCGGTGCACCGTTCATGCTGTGTAGCTTGGCTGACAAAGTCATCGTGTAAGCAGGTTTGCCGAAAAACCTTGCCCACACGCCCTCACCTTCCTGCGGTACCTGGTCCGGCAATAAACCAATCGCTTCGCCTTTTTTTAGGGCTTTTGCCATGATCCGCACGCCGGATAAATTGGCAGGGGCCAATAATAAATTCTCACGCGCGCGGGCGCCTTCGATCAAAGGCTTCAACGCCTCTTTACGTGGTGGTCGATACATCACTGTCAAACGGGTGCGCACTGCAATTGATTGCGCGACAATTTCAAAACAGCCTAAATGCGGGGTCAGAAAAATCACACCTTTTTTCGCATCCAGTGCCTGTTGCACCAATTCCCAGTTTTCCAGACGGGCAGTACGCAAAACACGGTCAGGTCGCGCGCACCAGATAAAAGGTAACTCGAGTATATTTTTTCCGGCCTCTTTGACTGCATCGCTTAAATGCGCCGAAAATCCCGCGCGCTCCAGATTTTCCCGCAAACGGCGACGATAAGAACCTGACAACAAATACACGATACGTCCCAATACTGCGCCAATCAGATGCAGTACAGAAAGCGGGAAAATCGACAAAAATCGGAAAAGAATGACAAGCATGACGCTGCTCAAGAATAGGTAAAAAAAAGAGGGGTATTCGACAGAAATCGAATAGAGAGCGTAAAATATCACACATTGGCTGGCTGTTGAGGTTCTGACAGCAGGCTACCGCCGAGTTAACAGACAACTTGCGAGGCGGTTTATAAAATTCGCTAAAGCGTCGCAGGATCTCTTTTCGACTGCGGCACAATTTTTACGGTCATTTTTACAGGAGCCTGCGATGGCAAATGATTTTCTTTTTACCTCAGAATCGGTCTCTGAAGGACATCCCGATAAAGTCGCGGATCAGATTTCCGATGCAATTCTTGACGCTATTCTCGAGCAGGACCCATACTCACGCGTTGCGGCTGAAACGCTGACGAACACAGGCTTAGTTGTTCTCGCCGGAGAAATTACAACGCAAGCCAACATTGACTACATTCAGGTGGCGCGCGACACGATCAAACGTATCGGCTATGACAATACCGAATATGGTATCGACTACAAAGGTTGCGCAGTCCTGGTCGCCTATGACAAGCAAAGTAACGATATTGCACAAGGTGTGGATCGCGCCAGCGATGACTATCTGAATATCGGTGCGGGTGATCAGGGTCTGATGTTCGGCTACGCTTGCGATGAAACACCTGAACTCATGCCAGCGCCGATTTATTATGCACATCGTCTGGTGGAACGTCAGGCACAGTTGCGTAAAGACGGTCGTCTGCCGTTCCTGCGTCCGGATGCGAAATCCCAGGTCACCATGCGTTATGTCGATGGCAAACCACACAGTATAGATACAGTCGTGCTCTCGACCCAGCACAGCCCGGATCAAAGTGAAACACCGACTAAGATGAAGCAATCCTTCATCGATGCAGTGATTGAAGAAATCATCAAACCGGTACTGCCTAAAGAATGGCTGCAAGATACCAAGTACCTGATCAATCCTACCGGTCGCTTCGTAATCGGTGGCCCGCAAGGCGATTGTGGTCTGACCGGTCGTAAGATCATCGTGGATACCTATGGCGGTGCTTGCCCGCACGGTGGCGGCGCATTCTCCGGTAAAGATCCTACAAAAGTGGACCGCTCTGCGGCTTACGCTGCACGTTATGTGGCGAAAAACGTAGTTGCCGCTGGTCTGGCGCGTCAATGCCAGATTCAGGTTGCGTATGCGATCGGTGTTGCGCGTCCGATGAACGTCACGGTCTATACCGAAGGTACTGGTGTTATTCCTGACGAAAAAATCGCCGCGCTGGTCAATGAGCATTTCGACCTGCGCCCGAAAGGCATTATCCAGATGCTGGATTTACTACGCCCGATTTATTCTAAGACCGCGGCTTACGGTCACTTCGGCCGCGAAGAGCCAGAGTTCACCTGGGAACGTACTGATAAAGCAGCTATTTTGCGGGCTGCAGCAGGGCTGTAATTTTTGTAGCAGGAGTTGAAGTAGCGATGCAATGGTTTTTATGGAAAAGTAAAGTCATTGCATCGCCCGGCAAAAAATCGGCACAACTCTGTTCGATGCTGATACCCGCTCTGCTTCTGCATTCTGCGTTTGCGATGCCCATCCCCAAGACAAAAACTGCGACAGACTGGTGCACGCCGCTGGCACTCAGATTACCGGGGATCAATGTTAATGACTGCCTCAAGAGTAAGTTAATACCGGCTGGTGCAAATTCACTCAATGGTTTTCCCTTACTGTCGCGTGACTTACGTGCAGATACCAAATATCCGCACGCGATCAAAATCTTAATGCTTGGCGGTATTCATGGTGACGAACAGACTGCATCGGCCATCGTGTTTAAGTGGCTCGAGAATATCCAGAAAAATGAAGTGACCGAGTTTCATTGGAAAATCGCGCCGGTCGTGAATCCTGATGGCTTGCTCGCTGCAAAGCCGCGCCGGGTCAACGCGCGTGGTATTGATCTGAACCGGAACTTCCCGACCCCGGAATGGGAAAAAGAAGCGCCTGCCTACTGGGCTCGCGTAACAAGAAAAGACCCGCGTCGCTATCCGGGTAAAGCACCAATCTCAGAACCGGAAAGTCGCTGGGTGTATGACACCATCGAAAAATACAAACCGGATGTGATCATTTCTGTTCACGCGCCGTATGGTGTACTTGATTTTGATGGTCCGAGTATGCCACCGAATCGCTTCGGCAGACTGATTTATAACCGTGTCGGCGTTTATCCCGGGTCACTGGGAAACTACAGCGGTCTGCATAAAGACATTCCAGTCGTCACCATAGAATTACCTCATGCAACGCAAATGCCACCAGAAGCCGAGGTACAACGGATCTGGCAGGACATGCAGAAATGGATACGTCAGAATATTGCAGCACCAGTGCGTACCGCACGCAATCCTTAAGTAAAAGTATTTTCAGAATTCCGTTGCAAAACAGGACGGTAGCATTTTCATGCACCAAAATCGTTATAGCGGCGAGCATGCCTGAATCCTCAACTTACGCATGATGACCGAACACAATGCAGAAAAAATATTTGTTATTTTTTTCTGAACATGGGGAATTTTTTTAAATATGGCGAATCTGAGGTTTTACTGATCGGAATCAACACGCCCGCTTCCAGTATAAGTTATTTAAACATATTGGCTTTTCTGTCAAGTCCTCCTCCATCCCCACTCCTCTCATTACATAATATTTAGTAAAAATATTTTTAACTATTTCTTATGTGATATGTCTATTTACTTAGTACAGCCCTCAGTTCACTGAAGCAAGTTTGATAATTATTAATTGAAAAGAAATTTTCTTCTGTTGGTAAAAAATTTACTTTTTTAAATAATTGAAAATACGCAACACTGTCATTTTCCCTTCACAAATTATCTGATTAACTGTTTATAGCTATTCGGGCAATAGATTGTCAGATAGCTAGCATGTATCACAGTGTTTTCGCTGGGCGATAAGCCATAAACCTTGGCTTTCCCGCTTTGATCTGGTTTGTTTAAGTTCCACTCTCAGCTGCCGCCCCAGGCAGCAGATTCAATAACATCAACAACAATTTAGGGATAAACAAAAATGACACGTAAATTCAATACCAGCTTAGTGTTCCGGCCAACCATGATGGCAGCATTGCTCGCCTGTGCATGGAGTGCCTCCGCCGCAGACAGAATCAATCTTGAGCAATTCACTCCTTCGGCAACTGCGCAATCTGCTGCCAGCAGATCGTCCTCAGTCACATCGAAAGCAAGCACAGGTGCTCCGAGTATCCATAGCACACTGGGTTTAACAACGAGCGAACTGCAAGCCGCACGCAGCCAAACTTATGCCAATGGTCGCGTTGTTACTCGTTACCAGCAATTTCATCAAGGTGTACCGGTCTGGGGTGAAGCAGTGGTTGAGCATGTCAATGCAGGGGCAGCGCAATCTTCCCTGTCTGGCTATCTGATCAGCAATCTGGCTAAAGACGTTCCCAATGCAAAGCCGTTCTATTCGACAACACAGGCGGTCACTCTGGCAAAAACCCAGGCCCGCGCATCCAGCACTGAAAATGAACAGGCAAAACTGTTTGTGAAACTTGACGAGAATAACGTCGGTAAGCTGGTCTACCTGGTGTCATTTCTTGATACGACCAATCCGGCCAAACCCAGTCGTCCGCACTTCATCATCGATGCGAACACAGGCGTTGTTGTCGAAAAATGGGAAGGTCTGACTCACGTCACATCAGGCACAGGGCCTGGCGGCAATGCGAAAACCGGGCAATATGAATATGGCACAACTGCAGGATATGGCTTCCTCGATGTGACGGTCAGCGGTTCCACTTGTACGCTCAACAGCACCAATGTTGCGACCTACAATATGAACAATGCCACTTCGGGTTCTGGTACTTTGCACTCGTTCACCTGCCCAAGAAATACCGTGAAGACTGTCAACGGTGGCTATTCGCCGATGAATGATGCGCATTACTTCGGCAATCAGGTCTTCAACATGTACCAGACTTATCTCGGCGTGCGCCCCATCAGCCAGAAACTGGTGATGAAGGTACATTACGGTTCCAGCTACGAAAATGCATTCTGGGATGGAAGCACAATGAGCTTTGGCGATGGCGCATCCACTTTCTATCCATTGACAGCGCTCGACGTGACCGGACATGAAGTCAGCCACGGCTTTACCGAGCAAAACTCCGGTCTGGTGTATTCCGGTATGTCCGGCGGTATGAACGAAGCGTTCTCCGATATGGCTGGTGAAGCCGTTGAATACTTTGTGAAAGGTACAAACGACTTCAAAGTCGGTACTGATATTTTCAAAGCGACTGGTGCATTGCGCTACATGTACAATCCGCCACTGGATGGCAGCTCGATTGCCAATGCGAGCAACTACACGAGCAGCCTTGACGTTCACTATTCAAGCGGTGTGTATAACAAAGCGTTCTACCTGCTGGCAACCACAGCCGGCTGGAATACCCGCAAGGCATTTGAAGTCATGGCGGATGCAAACCGTTTGTACTGGACATCCAGCAGCACATTTAATCAAGGTGCCTGCGGTGTTGAAAAAGCAGCGACTAACCGTGGCTATGTCGTTGCCGATGTGACTGCTGCTTTCGCCAGCGTCGGCGTCAGCTGTGCAAGCACAACACCGACTGCAACACCTCTGACGAAAGGCGTGACTGTCAGCGGCATCACACTGGCCAAAGGTGCGACGAAACTGTATTCCATCGTTGTTCCTGCGGGTGCCACGAATCTGACATTTAAACTGTCAGGCGGTACAGGTGATGGCGATCTTTATGTCAAAGCATCGACAGCACCGACAACGACATCGTACACAGCAAAATCAACCGGTTCCACAAATACCGAAACTGTGACGATTGCATCACCGTCAGCTACGACATACTATGTTCTGGTCAGCGCCTATGCAGCCGTCAACAGTACAACGCTGGTGGCTAATTACCAATAACCGTAGTTAAAAAAGTGGTCAGTCATTCCTGACCGCAGGTGTTAAAAAATCCCGCTCTGATGCAACGTCTGGAGCGGGATTTTTCATGTCCAGCAGAGGAAAACCTGAGATCCGAACATACTTGTTGAATTTCACAGACGATTCAGACTGACTTACTGCATACAGACAATCAGAAAAAATACCAAAGGCGAGAAATAAACATGTAGATGGAACTACTCAGCCAATACTTTGTCGATGTATAAACGCCTTGAAAATAATTATGGTGACCAGCGCCATAATACATACAGCAAAATCACATAGCGGAGATCTATCAAAAAATGAAACCACAGTTAACACTGCTCACCACTCTTTGCATGCTGGGCGTCACCAGCATCGCGGCGGCACAAACGACGGATGCTCACCAATGGCTGGAAGATGTCAGCGGAGAAAAAGCACTCAGCTGGGTCAAAGCACAAAACCAGATCACCCGTAGCAAGCTCGATAACGACGCTGGTTTTAAACAATTACGCAGTGATTTGCAAGTCATCCTGAATTCCAAAGACCGCATCCCCGGCATACGAAAAATGGGCGATGCCGTCTATAACTTCTGGACCGACGCTGAACATCCGCGCGGCATCTGGCGCAAAACTTCGCTCGAGGAATATCGTAAGCCTCAACCGAAATGGGAAACTGTCCTTGATATCGGTGCGCTGGCGGCAGCAGAAAACGAAAACTGGGTATTCAAAAACAGTAATTGCCGCGAACCCGCATTTGACCGCTGCCTGATCGAACTCTCCCGTGGCGGCGCCGATGCCGTCACCATGCGCGAATTCGATCTGAACACCAAAACATTTGTGAAAGATGGCTTCTCGCTGCCGGAAGCAAAAATGTCGCTCGACTGGCGCGATAAAGACAGCTTGTTTGTCGCCACCGACTTTGGCACCGGCTCACTCACCGATTCCGGCTACGCCCGTATCGTCAAATTATGGAAACGAGGCACGCCGATCAGCGCTGCTAAAACTATTCTGGAGGGTAAAAAAACCGACATGGCTGTCTCAGCACAAAGTACGCAGCATGGCGGAATTCAACACAATCTGGTTCATCGTCAGATCACGTTTTACACCGCAGAAAATTTTTTACTGGAGGGTGACCAGTTGAAGAAGCTTGATATTCCGGAAAAATCCGGCGTTGCCTTCTTCAGCACACAAATGATCGTGACACCAAGAGAAGCCTGGAAAATCGCTGAAAAGACCTATGCCAGCGGCAGCGTTCTCGCGATTGATTTCAACTCTTTTGAAAATGGTGATCGCCAATTCACTACGCTGTTTGAGCCTACAGACAGTACGTCTTTCACGGGCCTCACCGCAACAAAAAACTACCTGCTGGTACAGTCGCTCAACAATGTTAAAAGCCATTTGCAGGAATGGAAATTCGCAGATGGAAAGTGGGTGTCCCGCCAGGTGCAGTTACCAACCATGGGGGCTGTGGGCATCAGTGCTGTTGACGTTGAAGGCAATGATGATTACTTCCTCAGCTATTCCGATTATCTGACGCCCAATGTCTATCTGCTCGCACATGCCGGCAGCGACACGCGTGAACAATTGAAATCAGCACCCGCATTTTTTGATGCATCCCCTTATGAGACCGTTCAGCAATTTGCGGCCTCGGCCGATGGTACGCAAGTTCCTTATTTCGTCATCAAACGCAAAGATATCAAATACGATGGCAACAATCCTACCCTGCTTTACGGTTACGGCGGTTTCCAGATTTCTATGACACCATCCTATTCTGGCGCCTTAGGTAAAACCTGGCTGGAAAAAGGCGGCGTCTATGTTGTTGCGAATATTCGTGGCGGCGGCGAATTCGGTCCGCGCTGGCATCAGGCAGCATTGAAAGAAAATCGTCAACGCGCTTACGACGACTTTGCGGCAGTAGCAAACAGTCTGATCGCAAGCAAAATCACCAGCCCCCGTCATCTCGGTGCCATGGGCGGCAGTAACGGCGGTCTGCTGGCAGGGGTGGCTCTGACTCAGCATCCGGAACTGTTCAACGCCGTTGTCAGTCAGGTGCCACTGCTGGATATGCAGCGCTACAACCAACTGCTGGCCGGGGCTTCGTGGATGGGCGAATATGGGAATCCTGATGTGCCGCAAGAATGGGCATACATCCAGCGTTACTCACCTTACCACAACGTCAAAGCAGGCGTTCGTTATCCTAACGTTCTGTTCATCACCTCTACCCGTGATGATCGCGTCCACCCCGGCCATGCCCGCAAAATGGCGGCAAAAATGCTGGATCAGGGTCATAAAAATGTCTGGTACTACGAAAACATCGAAGGCGGACATGGTGGCGCGGCAAATAATGAACAAAGAGCCGATATGAGTGCAATTACCTACAGCTTTTTGTGGAATATGTTAAAGCGCGACAACGAGGCAAATGCAATTCACTGATGACGGCAAACTGCCACAAATTTGGCAGGCGCTGATTCGACGTCGATAGTCGAATCCACCTGTGATCCAATCACAATCTGTTTAATGCGTTTACAATCCGTTATCCTGTTGAGGGATAACGGATTTTTTATTTAACAGGACTGACGGATAGTTATTCCGGCAAGACACGACAACCAAGACAGCAGGCATAGCAGTCAAGAGCCATCGTACCTCCGGGGCGCTGTCAGGTAAGTCCTATTTAAGAATTTGCATGACACTGTTCCAACTACTGAAAACATTTATCCGCCGCCATTGGCAGCGCTATTGTGCAGCGGCCAGTATGCTGTTCGCCGTCGCCCTGATGACCGTATTGATACCGCGTCGCGTTGGTGCCGTGATTGATGGACTGGTCAGTGGGCAGCTTGATCAACGCGGTATGCTGACCGAACTCGCGTGGCTGTTATTGATGGGCATTGCCATTTATTTCCTGCGTGTCGGCTGGCGCATGCAACTGTTCACAGCCTCGTATCAGCTTGGTGTTGAACTTCGTACCCGTTTATATCAGCGCCTGAGTTTGCAGGGACAGAATTTTTTTCAGCAACAACGTACTGGCGACCTGATGGCACTCGGCACCAATGATGCCGATGCGATAGAACTTGCGGCCGGTGAAGCAGCGCTGGCAGGTTTTGATGGTTCGATGACATTTGCCCTGGTCATCGGCATGATGTTACTGGGCGTGGACTGGCGTCTTGCGGTGGCGGCGTTATTGCCATTTCCCCTGATGGCGTGGGCGTTCCGGCATATCACCCATCAGGTACATGAAGCCTCGCGCGATTCGCTGGAACGCTTCAGCAAACTCAACGATCAGGTGCAGGAAACCCTTGCCGGCGTACGTACTCTGCGCGCTTTAGGTCTGGAACAGCGCAGTGCTGCGCAGTTTGCCGAACTCGCTGAAAACGCAGCCAGCGCCAGCCTCTCGGCGCAAAGCTGGGAAGCGGCTTATGAGCCTGCGGTCGGCATCACGCTGACAGCAGCTGGCGCGCTGACACTGGCCGTCGGCGGTTATCTGGTGTGGCACGGAGAAATGACAATCGGCGCACTCACCAGCTTTACTATGTATCTGGGACAACTGATCTGGCCCATGTTCGCTGCGGGCTGGGTGTTGTCTCTGATGGAGCGAGGCAAAGCGGCCTGGGGCAGGCTGGAACCTGTGCTGTCGCAAGAACTGTCGATACAGGATAAAGGTACTCTGAGCAGCCAGCCATCTGGCAAGATACATTTCGATCACATCAGTTTTGCGTATCCCGGCCAAAGCAGAAATGCACTGACCGATATTTCAGTGTCCATCACACCTGGACAAACGCTGGGGATCGTCGGGCCAACCGGTGCCGGTAAATCCAGTATTGTTAAATTGCTGTTGCGGCAGATAGAAACACCGCATGGGCAGGTGCGCTGGGGCGAACATCTGATTGCAGAATATCCGCTGCACAGCTTACGAACTGCTATCAACTGGGTCGCGCAAGAACCATTTTTATTTTCGGCCTCAATTGCCGAAAACATTGCTCTTGCTAATCCGGAAGCGGGCCGGGAACAGGTTATTCATGCTGCCACTTTAGCGGCAGTGCATGACGACATTCTGCGTTTCCCACAAGGCTACGACACGCCCGTCGGTGAACGCGGGGTCACACTTTCAGGTGGCCAGCGTCAGCGCGTTGCAATCGCCCGCGCACTGCTGACATCCAGTCCGCTGTTGATACTGGACGACGCGCTTTCCGCCGTCGATACGGATACCGAAACCCGCATCCTGCAGCATCTTGCCGAATTACGCCAAAAACAAAACGAACGCAGTGCGATCATCATCAGTCACCGCCTGAGTGCAGTGGTCGACGCTGATCACATCCTTGTTTTGCGGGATGGAAAAATCACAGAACAAGGAACGCATCAACAACTGCTGGACGCCAATCAATGGTATGCATCGCAATGGCGCTATCAGCAACTGGAGGCAAGCTTACATGCCGCATGATATGAATACGACAGAAAAAGCCTCCGTGAAATCAGAGAAAAAATTAGCCGTACAGTTATTGGTACAAGCGGCTCAGCCAGAAAAAAAACATGTCGTCTGGGGCATATTTTTTTTATTGATTGCTGCCGGACTGGAAGCCATCGGCCCCTTACTCGGCAAAGCGTTTATCGACCGTTATCTGCTGCCGCACTTAATGGACTGGCCTGCGGTTATTGCCTTACTGGTCGCATATGTTTTGACAGGCTGGGGCGCAACCTGGTTACGTTACATGCAGCTGACCCGGCTTGCAGGCGTTGCAATGCGTTCAGTGCGGCGCTTACGCGAACAGGTGTATGGGCATGTCCTGCGTTTGCCTATGGCCTTCTTCGATAAGGCGATTACCGGTCAGCTCGTCAGCCGCGTCACCAACGATACCGAGTCAGTCAAAAATCTGTATGTGCAGGTATTGTTTGTGATGCTGGACAGCTCCATCGTCGTGCTCGGCGCGCTGGTGGCCATGGCATGGCTGGACTGGCGATTGATGCTGATCGTCATCACCTTAATTCCGGCCGTCGTGATTATTGTCTGGTTTTATCAGCGCTGGAGTGCCCCCGCCGTCAGCCGTGCACGGCAGTTGCGTAGCGACATTAACGCGCAGGTTGCCGAGAGTATCAGTGGCATGAGCGCCCTGCAGGCCAGCAATGCCGAACAACGTTTCGGTCAGCGATTTGCCAACACCAACCAATTACATTACGTCGCCCGTCTTGATGAACTGCGCGCGAACGCCTGGTTACTGCGACCAGCGCTGGATTTACTTAATTCCGTGCTGTTGGTGGTCGTGATTTACAGCTTTGGGCAACGCAGTTTTTCGGGTGTCGAAGTCGGGATTCTGTATGCATTTGTCAGTTATATCGCGCGAGTTGTAGATCCGCTGATTCAGATTACGCTGCAATTCGGGCAAATTCAGCAAGCCGTCGTCTCGGCTGCACGGGTCAACACCTTGTTACACGAACAGCAGATAAGGAATACCAGTACCGATGCGCAAATGCTGTCAGGCGACGTGAACATAGCGCATCTGAGCTTTGCCTACAACGCCGGACATCCGGTATTGCAGGACGTGAATTTACACGTACCAGCCGGCAGTTTTTTTGGTGTGGTCGGTCATACCGGCAGCGGCAAATCGACGCTGATGAGTTTACTGCTGCGCTTTTATGCCGCGCAATCCGGCAGCATCAGAATTGACGGTCATGACATTGCCACTTTCTCAGATGAGCATTTCCGTGCCAGCGTCGGCCTCGTTCCGCAAGAACCCTTTTTGCTTGCCGCCAGCGCGCGTGAAAATATCGCGATGGGGCGCAGCCTCAGCGAGGCGGACATCATCAACGCAGCGAAAGCAGCGCACGTACATGAGTTTATTCTGCAACTGGAACATGGCTATGACACACCACTCGGCGAAGGCGGCGCCAGACTCTCCACCGGGCAAAAGCAACTGATTGCGATTGCCCGCGCACTGGCGGGTCAGCCACGCATCCTATTCCTAGACGAGGCGACTTCTCATATTGATAGTGAAACCGAACAGATCGTGCAAGTTGCGCTGAATGAATTACGCGGCAAAGTCACCATCATCGCCATTGCGCATCGCCTTTCCACCATCAGAGATGCAGACAGCATCATCGTTCTGAATCACGGCAAAATCGCTGAGCAAGGTCAGCATCAGGAATTAATGCAGATAGATCAGGGCATTTATCAAAAACTGTATCTGCTGCAAACTTTAGAGGACTAAACCAACATGAAATGGATTGCTGCCATCATGGCATCTCTGGGCATCATTGCTGCGGGCGTTCTCGCCTACGTGTTTCTGGTACTTGCGCCCAACCTGCCGCCACTCGACGCGGTGACCGATTACCGTCCAAAGATACCGCTGCGTATCTATACTGCCGATAACGCACTGATCGGTGAATTTGGCGAAGAACACCGCGAATTTGTACCCATCAAAGAGATTCCCGAAAAACTGAAAACGGCACTACTCTCTACCGAGGATGCGCGCTTTTACGAACACAGCGGTATCGACTTTATCGGAGCTGGTCGTGCCGTACTGGCCGATCTGCGCGGTGGATTTCATCAGGGTGCTTCGACCATCACGATGCAGGTCGCCAGAAATTTTTTCCTGTCACAGGAAAAAACCGTGAATCGCAAACTCAAAGAATTACTACTCACCACCCGCATCGAAGCCGCGCTCAGCAAAGACCAGATTCTGGAGCTGTACATGAATCAGATTTATCTGGGGCAGCGCACCCATGGCTTCGCTGGCGCAGCGCGGACTTACTTCAATAAATCACTGAATGAACTGAGTCTGGCGGAAGCTGCAATGCTGGTCGGAATACCGAAAAATCCGGTGCGGCACAATCCTGTCAGCAACTTCCAAAAGGCCAAGCAAAGGCAGGAAGTGGTGCTCAAACTCATGCTCAATCGTGGCGTGATTACTGAAGCACAATACGATCAGGCTCTGCATGAAAGAATCACCGTCACCGGAAAACAGATTTACGATACCCATGCCGACTATGTTGCTGAGATGGTGCGCCAGAAAATTGTTGATGAATACAAAGAACAAGCCTACACCAGCGGTATCAAAGTCTATACCACGCTGCTGAAAGCGGATCAGGAAGCGGCTTATGAAGCCGTGCGCAATAATGTCATGGCGTATGACCTGCGCCACGGCTATCGCGGCCCCGAAGCCTTTATCCAACTGCCCGCGGACGAAGATGAACGTGATGATGCGATTGATGAGGTACTGCGCAAACATCCTTCCAGCGACAAATTGCAGGCCGCAGTCGTGACCGAAGTCAGCAGCAAAATCATCAAGGCAGAACTTGCCAACGGCGACACCGCAGTGATTGATGGTGACGGTTTAAAATTTGCGGCAAACGCCTTACAAGCGAAAGCGAAATCCAGTCTGAAAATCGTACCTGGTGCGGTGATCCGCGTGATACAGGATACGAAGAAGCGCTGGAGTATCAGCCAGTTGCCTGAAGTCGAAGGTGCCTACGTTGCGCTGAATGCGGAAACCGGTGCCTATCGTGCACTGGTAGGCGGATTCGATTTCAACCGTAAAAAATTCAACCATGTCACCAGCGCCTGGCGTCAGCCTGGTTCCAGCATCAAACCCTTCATTTATTCTGCGGCCCTGGAAAAAGGCTTTTCTCCGGCAACGCTGATCAATGACGTGCAGCTCTCCGCCACGACAGGTACTTTGCTGCGCTGGGACCCACGCAATGACGATGGTAAATATGATGGTCCCATCAGCATGCGTACCGCGCTGGCACAATCGAAAAACGTGGTCTCTGTGCGCATACTCAAAGCCATCGGTGTCGATACTGCGCATAACTGGTTGCCGCGTTTTGGTTTTAACAAAGAAAAGCATCCGGATGACCTGACCATGGCTCTCGGCACCGGTGCTGTCACACCAGTACAACTGGCAGCCGGATATGCCGTGTTTGCGAACGGTGGTTATCAGATCACACCGTGGCTGATCAGCAAGGTCGTTGACGCCAAAGGCAAGGTGCTGAGCGAAAATAAAGCCCCGGTCATTGCGCAGGAAGATGCCCGTGTGATTGATGGCAGGAATGCCTTTGTGATGCATAGCTTGTTAAGTGAAGTCACCCGCAGTGGTACGGGTGCAACAGCCAGCGCACGTCTGGGGCGCCATGATCTGGCCGGAAAAACAGGGACCACCAGTGATGCGGTTGACGGCTGGTTTGCTGGCTACGCAGGGAATGTGGTCGCGGTTGCCTGGATGGGTTACGACGATCCTAAATCGCTGGGTGGCAGAGAATTTGGTGCGACTCTGGCTTTACCAATCTGGATAGACAGTATGCGGGCAAGTCTCGCCGGTAAAGCAGAAGTTCAGCGAAACGTGCCGGATGGCGTCAGCAATGCCGAAGGAGACTGGATGTACGTGGAATTTCTGAATGGTGGAGGAGTAAAAACACTGGATATGGATGAGGCGATCAGTTCACCACCATAAAAAAACCCGCAGAAAAATCTGCGGGCAAATATCCTGACCTTTGGAGTTAAAGCAGTAGGACGTACGCATCTTAAACAAGGTGAGTGACATCCTGATGACAATACTGGAAACTGTCGTCTGGCATTCACTACTTCCAGCTTATGCTGCTCTGGCAGTGCAGGCAGATGCTCTTAATGCGGAAAATCCTGCATCAAGATCGGTGATTAAATCCTCCACGGCTTCGAGACCGACATGCAGACGTATCATCGGCGCATTCCATTTTTCCGCATTGATCGTCCGGTATCCCGCCGGGCGTGTCGGCAGAATCAGGCTCTCGTATCCACCCCAGCTGTAACCTATGCCGAATAAAGCAGTACGATCGATCAGGGCTGCGACCTGCGCCTCCGTCACGCCGGAATGAAAAACGGCTCCCATCAGTCCGCATGCGTATTCTGCGCGGAAGTCACGCTTCCATAATGTATGTCCGGCTGCACCTGCCAGCGGTGGATACAGCACTTCTGCCACTTCAGGCTGAGCCTGTAACCATTTCGCGACGACCTGCGCACTGTCGCGATGCACTGCCAGACGCGCAGCCATGGTACGCAGACCACGCAATGCCAATGCTGCATCATCACCGCCGACAGACATACCCAGTTGTTTATACGTATTGCGGATACGCAGATGCAGCGCTTCATTTGTCAGAATCGCCCCCATCAATGCGTCAGAGTGACCGACGATATACTTGGTCGCCGCGTGTATAGAGACGTCAATCCCCAGAGCAAAAGAATCCCAGCCTATCGGTGTGGCCCATGTGCTGTCAGCCACTACGACCGCACCAGCCGCATGCGCGACCGCCGCAATCGCCGGTACGTCCTGCACTTCAAATGTCAGCGAGCCGGGTGATTCGACAAAAATTACTTTGGTCTCTGGCTGCATTAACGCCGCAATACCCGCACCAATCAGCGGGTCGTAATACGTCGTGTTAACGCCGATCTGCTTCAGCAAGCCATCACAGAACTGGCGTGTAGGATCATAAGCAGTATCGACCATCAGCAGATGATCGCCCGGTTTCAGTAAAGCCAGCAAGGTCGTTGTAATCGCCGACAAACCCGACGAGGTCAGCATGCAGGCAGCAGCGCCCTCCGCTGCGCACAATGCCTGCTCCAGCGCCAGCGTGGTTTCGGTCGCATGGCGCGCATACGAGCGACGGGTACCATTGGCATCCTGTAAAGCCGCACAATCGGGAAACAACATCGTCGATGCACGAACCACAGGCGGATTGACAGGGCCATGATGCTCTTTTCCTTTGCGCCCGGCGTGAGTCAGGCGCGTTGCCGTTTGCAATTCAGATGCGGGTTGGTGCATGGCGTTCTCCAGAGACAGACAGAATTTTCAGATATCGCGTTCAGGCGACGGTACAGCCGACATCGTAACAATCATCAGCCGGAAATTTTTACTCATTTTTTTAAACATTCATGTTATTTTTAGAAAAATTTCCTAAAAATATATGATTATGGATAAAAAAGATCTTGAAATACTGAGTTTCCTGCAGAAAGACGCCTCGATTGCGCTGGCCGATCTGGCGCAGGCGGTGCATCTTTCCGTCACGCCTTGCTGGCGGCGGGTACAGAAACTGCAGGAAGATGGCGTCATCCGCAGTCAGGTTGTGTTATGCGATCCGGGCAAACTGAATCTCGGTTTAACCGTGATGGTGGCGCTCAAGGCAGCTCAGCATAACGAGAAATGGATGCAGAAGTTTATCGCGGGAGTCAAAGATATCAGTGAAATCGTAGAGATACTGCGCATGAGCGGCGACATCGACTATCTGTTGAAGGTCCATGTGCCGGATATGGCGGGCTTTGATCTGGTCTATAAAAAACTGGTGAAAGTCGCCGACTTACAGGACGTCAGCTCCAGTTTTGTGATGGAAGTGATTAAGAGTACTACCGCATTGCCTCTCGACTATGCGGTAGTGAAACCGCTGAAAGCTAGCTGATCAGCCACGGAAGCGGTAATGTTCCTGAGTAAACAGATCAATACCGCATTGCAGGTTTTCTATCCAGTCGAGGAACGCGTGTATCGCTTCCTTACCGACAAAATAACGGCCATGCTGAGGTACCATCATCTCGATATCCATTTGCCGCACCATATTTGCCCACAGACGGCAGACCTTGTTTGACACCATATAACGCTTATGGAAACCACTCATGGTGTGCAGCTCTGCAAGGAAATCTTCTTTGGTTCTCATCGGATTAACGATATCGCCCGCATCCACCATCGACGCTCCCATATCACCGGAAAACAGGATTTTTGATTTGGAATCGTAAAACTGGAAGTTACCTTCTGCATGGAGAAAATGCGCAGGCACAGCGTGGATAACGGTATCACGCATAGGTACAGGCATGCCTTCATCCGGAATCCCGATAATACGACCGTCAGCACGGTTCAGATTACAGAAATGCGGTACGAAACGTGACCAGAGTTTAGACACAAACAGATTGCACTCTGTACTGAAGAGCCACTTATCCAGTGCGCCGATAATATCGGGATCTTGATGCGAGGCAAACAGATACTTCACCTGCTGCTTAGGCATGTACTTGTGCATTGCCAACACCAGCGAGTTGTAAGTCAGATGGCCGGACGGATCAATCAGCGCACCCTCACCATCGGAAACGACAAGGAACTGATTAGCCTGAACGGCATGATCCCCGGCATCTTTCACCAGATCGTTAAACATCACGCAGATGTGTTTGCCGTCATTGTAAAGTTCAATAGCCAATTTTGCTCCCGGTGGCAAGGTTATTTAAATATGAAAAATTAAATATAACGAATTATTGTAATGCAGAAAAAGGCCTGTATTCTTGACTTGAATCAAAATAAATATTTTCTTAAAGACAAGAATTTGTGCTTAAAAACGCAGAATGAGTTCAGCCGCCTGACAAACCGCTCCTTTTTCACAAGCAAAAAAAGCGTGCTGACATTGCCATCAGCACGCTTTTGAAAAAATGGACGATTAAAACGAACGATTACACCAGGCGTTGCCAGATCGCCGTTGTTGCGGCGGCCTGATTCAATGAATAGAAATGCAGCCCTGGTGCGCCGCCTGCCAGCAAACGTTCGCACATAGATGACACCACGTCGAGTCCAAACGCTTTGATCGACGCAGTGTCGTCGCCAAAACTCGCCAGCTTCAGGCGTACCCAGCGTGGGATCTCTGCACCGCACATTTCAGAGAAACGCAACAACTGACTGCTGTTGGTAATCGGCATAATGCCGGCCACGATAGGTGCGGTCACACCTGCTTTCTGCGCCTCTTCAACAAAACGGAAATATGCGTCCGCATTGTAAAAATATTGCGTGATGGCGGCATTGGCTCCGGCGTTCATCTTACGGACAAAATTTTGTAAATCGTCTTGCGGTGAGCGTGCCTGCGGATGCATTTCCGGATAAGCAGCCACTTCGATATGAAACCAGTTACCGGTTTCGGCACGGATAAATTCAACCAGATCACTGGCGTGACGGAATTCGCCGCCCATGCCATAGCCACTCGGCAAATCACCACGCAACGCCACCAACCGGCGGATATCGTTGGCCTGATATTGCTGCAGAATGTCGCGTATCGATTCACGGCTGCCGCCGACACAAGACAAATGCGGCGCGGCATCATAGCCTTCTTTGCGGATCTCCAGAACGGTATCCAGCGTTCCCTGCTGCGTCGTACCACCGGCACCAAATGTCACGGAAAAATATTTAGGCTGCAACTCAGCCAATTTTGCTCTGGTTGCACGTAATTTCTCAGTGCCTTCCGCCGTCTTTGGCGGGAAAAATTCTATGCTGAAATTATGCGTCTTCATCGTTGTTGGAAGAGTAAAGTCGACAGTGTCCAGGAGATCACGCTGTACAACAAAGCACCGCCGACTGCGGCCCAGAATCCGGCGACATGAAAGCCATCAACCACGTTCGCCACAGCCCAGAACAACAAGCCGTTGATGACAAAAATGAATAAGCCCATGGTCAGCATCGTTACCGGCAAGGTCAGCACCAGCAACACCGGACGCAGAATGGTATTGACCAATCCCAGTACCAGTGCTACCAGCAGGGCTGTGCCGAAACTATCAATGGCAACAGAGTGCATCAGATAAGGAATGGCGAGCAAAGCGAGGGCGTTAATCAGCCAGATAGCAAGCAGACGCATACGGACTCCTGTTTCGACGGATAAGAAAAACTCCCCGCTGACACAGTCAGACGGGGAGTCAGTCGTGATTAATAACGGTAGTGTTCAGGCTTGTAAGGACCTTCTTTTTTCACGCCTATATACGCAGCTTGTTCATCAGTCAGCTCGCTCAGTTGCGCATTGAGTTTTTTCAATTGCAGACGGGCGACTTTTTCATCCAGATGCTTAGGCAAGGTATAAACGCCAACCGGATACTGATCATTGTTCTGGAACAGTTCAATTTGTGCAATCGTCTGATTCGCAAACGAAGAACTCATCACATACGAAGGATGGCCAGTACCGCAACCCAGATTCACCAGACGGCCTTCAGCCAACAAGATAATACGTTTGCCGTCAGGGAAAATCACATGATCGACTTGCGGTTTAATGTTTTCCCAGGTGTATTGCTTGAGTGAGGCGACATCAATTTCATTGTCGAAGTGACCGATGTTGCACACGATTGCCTGATCTTTCATCTTCAGCATGTGTGCGTGATTGATGACGTGGTAGTTGCCAGTGGTCGTCACGAAAATATCACCATGTTCTGCGGCGTATTCCATCGTTACCACGCGGAAGCCTTCCATCGCCGCCTGCAATGCACAGATAGGATCAATCTCTGTCACCCAGACCTGAGCGGATAATGCACGCATCGCTTGTGCGCAGCCTTTGCCGACGTCACCATAACCGACGATCACGGCAACTTTACCGGCGATCATCACGTCAGTCGCACGTTTGATACCGTCCACCAAAGATTCGCGGCAGCCGTATAGATTATCGAACTTGGATTTCGTTACGGAATCATTAACGTTGATCGCAGGGAAAGCGAGTTTGCCTTCTTTGTGCATCTGGTACAGACGATGTACGCCTGTCGTCGTTTCTTCGGTCACGCCTTTGATCGCGGCCAGACGTTTGGAATACCAGTCTGGTTCTGTTTTCAGATGCGATTTGATTGCGTTGAACAGGCAGATTTCTTCTTCTGAACCTGGATTAGCCAGCACAGAAATATCTTTCTCTGCGCGGGTACCGAGATGCAGCAACAAAGTCGCATCGCCACCATCATCCAGAATCATGTTGGAATAACCACCGTCGGTCCATTCAAAAATACGGTGCGTGAATTCCCAGTATTCATCCAGGTTTTCGCCTTTGAATGCAAAGACTGGTGTGCCGCCGGCGGCGATTGCTGCCGCAGCATGATCCTGAGTTGAATAGATATTGCAGGATGCCCAGCGGACCTGCGCACCGAGTGCGATCAGAGTTTCGATCAGAACGGCTGTCTGAATTGTCATGTGCAGCGAACCGGTGATACGCGCGCCTTTTAACGGCTGGCTGGCAGCGAATTCTTCGCGGATCGCCATCAGGCCCGGCATTTCTGTTTCAGCGATTTTAATTTCTTTACGACCCCAGTCTGCGAGACTGATATCGGCAATGAGAAAATCCTGAGTTGTCTTGGATGGTGCGGAAGTTACAGTGGCGTTCATCACGCCCTCCTTTCTGATTGAAAAAAGTAACGTGAGCGCGGTTGTGTGGATTCCAAGCCTGGCAAGATAGCAAGATCTTGTCGCAGCGCTCCTTGGAAGACCTGAAGTATAACGCAGAAGCTTAATTTTTGCCGATGTAAACTTGCCGCGCCAATTCGGACGCTACCATTTTTTTCCTGACAAAATCAGGTGCTCGTCAGCACCTGGCGACGAAACAAGCGAGGACTTCCGGCTGCACGGAGAAAACCATTCCCCACATAGAAATAATCCCGGAAAATTGAAAAAATGGGGAGTATGTTAAAAAATCAGCTTATTGTCACAATAAAATAAAGGGGGATTTTATATACTCCCCCCGGTATATTTTGATACAAAAAACGCTTCTGAAAGAAAAAAGCGCCTCAGTATCCGCGGCCAATGCACAACAAGACGGCGTCAGCGCTGGCAAATACTGAGGTTGCCCGCCCTCTTCGCTGTCAGCCGCGTAACAATTGTTTAAACATAATACTGGTGCTGTCCAGCGTTCCCGCATCGGACATGGCATAAGCGGGAATGATCCCCGCCAACTGAAAACCCAGCGACAAATACAAAGGTTCTGCGGCATCACCGGTTCGGGTATCGAGCACGATCAGACTGCGCTGTTCCGCGCGGCAGACATCTTCAGCCCACTGCATTAAGCTGCGCGCAATACCACGCCGCCGTGCGTCCGGTGTCACCATCAGTTTGGCGATTTCCGCACGATGCTGGCCGTTTTGCGGCATATCCAGCACAAGCTGCACAGTGCCGAGCACCCGGCCGTCGTCATCAAGCGCCAGCGCCATGCGGCGTTCGCCAGACTGTACGGACTGATGAATATTTGCCCAGAAAGCCGCCGCTTTATCGTCGCTGAGCGGCGCAATAAAACCGATGCTGGCACCAGCGGCAACACATTGCCGTAACAGCTGATTCAACTGCGCCGCATACGCCGGCAGCGCAGCGCCCTGCATTTCTAAAACACGCATACTTTATCCCCACAATTTCGGCATAAAAAAAGCTGATCGCAATCAGCGTATCAGCTTTTTCAGAGCCAGAAGAACCAGTCAGTTCTTCTTTTCATATATTTTTTAACGCGGTCATCACGCCATCAATTCAGCACAGCGTTCAGCAGCGAATCAATTTTCCGGCATTAATGTCCGTCGAAATTACACACGGTAAACAGCGGCAAGCCACTGTCTTTAATCAGCTTAGAGCCGCCCAGTTCAGGCAGATCAACGATCACCGCGCCCTCGACCACGATCGCACCGAGACGCTCCAGCAATTTTTTACCTGCCATCATGGTGCCACCCGTCGCGATCAGATCGTCGATCAGCACCACGCGCTCACCTTTTTTGCAGGCGTCGGCATGCAGCTCGACGGTTGCGCTGCCGTATTCCAGTTCATATTCTTCCGACACAGTGTGAAAAGGCAATTTACCTTTCTTGCGAATCGGCACAAAACCCAGATTCAGTTCATACGCCAGCACCGAACCGATGATGAAGCCGCGCGCGTCCAGACCGGCGATCACATCAATCTTCTGATCCATGTAGCGATGCACAAACATGTCGATTAAAACGCGAAATACCTTAGGATTTTGCAACAAAGGGGTAATGTCGCGGAACATCACGCCTTCTTGCGGCCAGTTTGGCACGGTGCGGATATGTTCTTTAATGTACTCGGATGGATTTAGCATCGCCGGATGACCTTCAATTTTTAAAATAACCCGCTATTTTAGCAGTCGCTGCTCGGCTCTTGCGACTGCTTCTGATGTTCCTCGCACGACGATCACATCGCCGGCCTGCAAAATCATGTTTTCGGCAAGCGCCAGACGCTGACGATCACGGCGGATCGCATGCACATCCGCCCCTGTTTCCGCCAGACGTATCGATTGCACGGATTTGCCAACTGCCGTTGCGCGCTCACTCAGGACTATCGTATGCAAACGGACCTGCATCGCTTCCGGGCTGTCAGCCGCATCGCTGGCGCCACGGAAAAATCCCCGCAGCGATTCGTAGCGCTCATCACGTGCCGCCTGCACCCGATGCACAACACGGCGCAACGGTACGCCGAGTATCACCAGCGCATGCGATGCCAGCATCAGGCTGCCTTCCATTAGTTCAGGTACCACCTCGGTGGCACCGGCGGCTCTGAGTTTATCCAAATCAGTGTCATCGCGGCTGCGTACGATCACCGGCAAGGAAGGATTAAGCTCATTCACGAAGTGCAGAATTTTTAATGCCGAGGCAGTGCTGGAATACGTGACGACCAGTGCAGCCGCGCGATTGATACCAGCTGCCGTCAGGCTCTCTCGGCGCGCCGCATCGCCATACGAAACATTGGCGCCCGCCATCTGCGCTTCCTGCACACGGTCAGGATCCATATCCAGCGCGTGATAGCTAATGCCTTCTTCTTCCAATAAACGCGCCAGACTTTGCCCGCTGCGTCCGAAACCCGCGATAATCACGTGCTTTTTCGCGTTCATCGTGCGGGCCGCAATCTGTGTCAACGCTAAAGATTGCAGCATCCATTCGTTGGCAGAAAACTTCATCACGATCACATCCGATTTCGCCAGAATAAACGGCGATACCAGCATCGATAACACCATCGAGGCCAGTATCACCTGCAACAATTGCGCTGGTATCAGATGCAGATCACCGGCCTGATTTAATAAAACAAAACCAAACTCACCCGCCTGCGCCAGCGCCAGACCGGTGCGCAAAGAAATACTGGTCGAGTTGCCAAACAATTTTGCCAGACCGGCAATCAGCAGCAGCTTGACAACCATTGGCACAATAAACAGCAACAACACTAACCACAGATGATCAACCACCAGCCGCCAATTCAGCAGCATGCCGACGGTGATAAAAAACAGCCCCAGCAGCACATCGCGGAAAGGCTTGATATCCTCCTCGACCTGAAGGCGGTACTCGGTTTCAGAAATCAGCATCCCTGCCACAAACGCCCCCAGCGCCATCGACAGTCCAGCCTGTTCGGTCAGCCATGCAGCCCCCAGCGTGATCAGCAACAGGTTGAGCATAAATAACTCTTGCGAACGCTGCTTCGCGACCACCCGGAACCAGGCGCGTATCAGTTTTTGTCCGGCAACCTGTAATACGAGCAGGACCAGGATTGCCTTCGCACTTGCCCACGCCAGGTTTTGCAGCAGATCAGAGGAATGTGATGCCAGCGCCGGAATCAGGATCAGCAGCGGCACCACCGCCAGATCCTGAAACAACAGGATGCTGATAATCTGCCGCCCGTGCAAACTTTCCAGCTCCAGGCGCTCCGTCAGCATTTTGGAAACGATCGCTGTCGATGACATCGCCAGTGCACCGCCTAAGGCAAAAGCGGCCTCCCAACCAATCTGAAAATACTGCGGCAACCAGATGCTGGCCAGTCGGGCGGCGACCAGGCTGACCGCAATCGTCATGACTACCTGCGCCATGCCCAGACCGAATACCGCCTTGCGCATCGTCATCAGCTTGGGCAAAGAGAATTCCAGCCCTATGGAAAACATCAGAAACACCACGCCAAACTCGGCAAGTTCGTGCGTGACCGCGCCATCGTCGGCAAACCCCAGACCAAACGGACCTATCAGCACGCCGACAACGAGATAACCCAGTATTGGCGGCAGTTGCCACAGACGAAAAACAACAACCCCGAGAACCGCGGCAGCTAACAGAGACAGTGTCGTATCGAGCGCATTCATAGAGGATATTATTGCCGATTTATGCTGAAGTTTTCGTCATATTCAATGAACAATGTGCACGGAATATGCATTTCGTTACGTCTGGCAGAGTTTTTGCTTACAGGATTTCGTTTATACTTCGGACATGAATGATCTGAACGCAACCCCATTTAACGAGACGACAGCAAATGATGCGTCCTCGACCGCCGCGCAACGTGCGGTGCAACTGGCATCAGCAACTCTGCAAATTGAAGCAGACGCACTGATTGCCTTACAAAACAGGCTCAACAGCGACGATGCCACAAATTTCTCTGTTGCAGTCAGAATGTTACTTTCATGCAATGGGCGTGTTGTCGTTTCGGGTATAGGCAAATCCGGTCATATCGCCCGCAAGATTTCCGCCACCTTCGCCTCCACCGGCACACCATCGTTTTTTATCCATCCTGCAGAAGCGGCGCATGGTGATCTGGGTATGGTAACCAAGCATGATGTCTTCATTGCCATCTCTTATTCCGGTGAGGCCGCAGAACTCATCGCGATCCTGCCTATCATTAAACGCCTTGGCGTCAAACTGATTTCACTGACAGGCAATCCGCAATCGAGTCTGGCGAAACTAGCCGATGTGCATCTGAATCTGCACGTCGATAAAGAAGCCTGCCCGCTGAATCTTGCGCCGACAGCCAGTACCACGGTCACCCTTGCTTTAGGCGATGCGCTGGCAGTCGCCGTACTCGATGCCCGCGGCTTCCGCGAAGAGGATTTCGCCCGTTCCCACCCGGGTGGCGCACTGGGTCGCCGTCTGCTGACCTATGTCAAAGATGTGATGCGTACCGGTGACGCGATTCCCTGCGTGACACCCGATACGAAACTGACCACGGCACTGCTGGAGATCACCAAAAAAGGAATGGCGATGACCGCAGTGATTGATGCCGAGCGTCATATCGTCGGCGTTTTCACCGATGGTGATTTGCGCCGCCTGATGGAAGACGTCAGAGATTTCACGCAAATCCGCATCGCGGATGTCATGCACAAAAATCCACGCAGCATACGCGCCGAACAACTGGCGGTCGAAGCTGTCGAAGTGATGGAAACCTATCGCATTAATCAGCTGCTGGTCACAGATGAACATGGCAAACTGGCTGGTGCATTACATATTCACGATCTGACCAGAGCCAAGGTGATTTAATGTCTGACGCGATCATAAGAGCAGCAAAAATCAGACTGATGATCTTTGATGTGGACGGTATTCTGACCGATGGCAGCCTGCATTTCGGTGCGGATGGCGAAACGCTGAAAACATTCAATGTGCTGGATGGACAGGGCATACGGTTGCTGCAAAACGCTGGCATTGCCACGGCCATTATCAGTGCCCGGCAATCGCCGATCGTCGCGCGGCGCGCCGCTGATCTGGGCATCACCTATGTGCGTCAGGGCATCCATGACAAAAAAACGGCATTTTTGCATCTGCTGCAAGAGTTGAATATACCGGCAGACGAATGTGGCTTCATCGGCGATGATGTGATCGACCTGCCGGTTCTGACCCGTGTCGGCTTCGCCGCCAGCGTACCTAACGGTCATGCAGAAGTGCGCCAACGCGTCCATCACGTGACGACGGCCAGCGGCGGCAAAGGTGCAGCCAGGGAAGTCTGCGATTTCATATTGCGAGCGCAAAACAAGTACGACAGCGTTCTGGCAGAATACCTCGCATGAAGGCACAAATCACTATCGACCGCGCACGCACCTGGATGGCTATCGCTGCTGTCGGTCTCCTTGCACTTAGCAGTTTCTGGCTGTACGACACAGTACGTCGTCAGGGCGCCGATGATTACAACCGGACCTCAGCGCGTCAGGAACCGGATTATTACGTCGAGAATTTTAATTTCATCAAACTCTCGAATAACGGCAAGGCAAATTATCACGTGACCGGACAAAGCCTGGTGCATTTACCGCGCACGGATCAGTACGATATCAAAGAGCCGCGCATCAGCAGCTTCGATACGCAGCGCACACCGATCACGATTAATGCAGCGCGTGCGGTTGTGGAACAGAAATCTGAGGTGCTGTCCCCAAAACGTACCGAAGATGTGGTGCATCTTTATGATCAGGTAAGAGTAGAGAGGCCACAAGGAATCAACTCCAGTTTTATGCGGGTAGAAACAGAATATCTGCAGTTACTGCCGGACTCCGACATCGTCAGGACGGACCAACGCATCAGACTGATCACGGATAACGGCGAAACCGATGCGACCGGTATGATCGCGAACAATGCGAATCAGGAATTGCGTCTGCTCAGTAAAGTGCATGCACGCCTGTTCAAACATAAATGAAAAAACATTCATCAACAACACAGACAAGACAGAGAGTAAACATGCGCCCCGAAAAAAAAACAGTGCATCTTGCGTTGAGCTCATGGATGTTAGCCCTGATGGCTTTACTGTCCGTATCCAGCGTTCACGCTGAAAAAGCAGACAGTCTCAAAGAAATGACGATAGAAGCAGACCAGTTTTTAAATAATGGCAAGACCAATGTCAGTACGTTTTCAGGTGATGTCGTGGTCGTCCGCGGCACACTGAAAGTCAGAGCAGAAAAAGCTGTTGTTACAAAAAGTGCCGATGAATTCCAGCATGTTGTACTGACCGCCAAACCTGGCGCAAAAATCACGTTTCGTCAGAAGCGCGACGGCGGGCCAGATCTTTGGGTGGAAGGCGAATCCGAAAAAGCGGAATACGATGAAAAAACAGAATTCGTAAAATTCCTGTTCAGGGCACAAATACGCTATCTCGACGGAAACAAAGTCACACAGCAACAAGAAGGAGAATTCCTTTCCTACGATAGTAAAAATGATGTCTTTGTCGGCGTCAATTCCAGCTCAGGTCAGGCAGTGTCAGGAGGCGGTCGCATCAAAACCACGATACAACCAAGAACTGAGAAACAGGCAAATTAAGATGGCATCAAAAGACAGCACGCTGACCGTCAAAGGTCTGCAAAAACGCTACGGTGCGCGACAAGTTGTGCGCGATGTATCGCTGCTGGTAAAAAGCGGCGAAGTCGTCGGGCTGCTGGGACCAAACGGCGCAGGTAAAACCACCTCTTTTTACATGATCGTCGGGCTGGTACCTTCCGACGCCGGCGAAATCAATATCGACGATACGAATGTTTCGGATTTACCGATACATCAGCGTGCTGTCCTCGGTCTGTCGTATCTGCCTCAGGAAGCATCAGTGTTTCGTAAACTGACGGTCGAAGAAAATATCCGCGCTGTACTAGAACTGCAAAAAGACAAAGACGGAAAATTTTTATCCGAGAAAAAAATCCGGCAACGTCTGGACAGCTTGCTGACCGATCTGCAGATAGAAAAAATCCGTGACAGTCAGGCGCTGGCTTTATCGGGCGGTGAACGACGTCGCGTCGAAATTGCGCGTGCACTCGCGACGAACCCGCGTTTTGTTCTGCTCGATGAACCTTTTGCCGGAGTCGATCCGATTGCAGTGATTGAGATTCAACGCATCGTCCGCTTCCTGAAAGAACGCGGTATCGGTGTGCTGATCACCGATCATAATGTCCGCGAAACGCTGGGTATCTGTGACCATGCCTACATCATCAATCAAGGCTCGGTATTAGCCAGCGGCAAACCCGACGACATCATTCAGAATGAGTCTGTGCGACGCGTCTATCTGGGAGAACATTTCCGGATGTAACGGGACGCATTATGAAACAAAGCCTGCAACTACGTACTTCTCAGCATCTTGCGCTGACGCCTCAACTGCAGCAATCGATACGGCTGTTGCAACTGTCAACGCTGGAACTGCATCAGGAACTGGAAACGCTGCTGATAGAAAATCCTATGCTGGAGCGTGTCGATGATCCTATGGATAATGCGGTCCGCCTGCTGGCGGATGGCGCCATCAACAATACAAGTACGACGCCGGATGCAGGCATGGAAAGCATCACTCCTTCTGAAAGCGCCGCGCCACAAGAAGCTGCTGTCGAAGCTGATGTGCCGGTCAACGACAGCATCAGTGCCAACGAAGAAGAGTGGAGTTTTAACGATGCGCCTTCCGGTGCAGCTAACGCCGATGAAGATGAAGGCAGGCCTCAGCTCGAATCTGCCCACATCAGCCTGCGTGACTATCTGCTGGAACAAATGCGCCTCACGCTCAGGGAAGCACGCGACCGCGCATTGCTGGAACTGATCATCGACACACTCGATGATAACGGCTACCTGACAGAAAGTCTGGAAGAAATTCACGCTGGTCTGCCACTCGAATTATTAATAGACGAAGAGGAATTATCGTTCGCGCTGAAGATGCTGCAGAGTTTTGATCCGCCGGGTGTCGGTGCGCGAAACTTATCAGAGTGTCTCGCGATACAGATCAGGCGCATGCCGAAAATTCCTTTTGTTACCCGCCGTCTTGCACTGGCACTGGTGGAAACACAGCTGACTTTGTTTGCACAAAGAGACTTCACAAAATTAAAAAAAATATTCGACTGCGATGATGAAGATTTGCGCGAAGCGCAGGCAGTCATACGGCAATGCGAACCACGGCCAGGTATCACATTTGCCACCAGCAGCTCAGACTATGCAGTACCGGATGTGATCGTCAGAAAAAATGGTAATGGCTGGCAAGTGTTACTGAATCAGGATGTGATGCCGAAACTGCGCGTGAGCAGTATGTACGCCAACATCATGCGGCAGAACCGCGGCGAAACAGGACTTGGAACCCAGTTACAGGAAGCACGCTGGCTGATCAAAAATATGCGTCAGCGCTTCGAAACAATCTTACGGGTGTCACAAGCGATAGTTGAAAGACAACGTAATTTTTTTGCGCATGGTGCTGTTGCGATGCGCCCTCTTGTTTTGCGCGAAATAGCTGATACACTGGGTCTGCACGAGAGCACTATTTCTCGTGTGACGACTCAGAAATACATGCTGACCCCGCATGGGATGTTTGAGTTGAAATATTTTTTCGGCAGCCATGTTGCGACGGAAACAGGGGGTGAAGCCTCTTCCACCGCGATACGTGCACTCATCAAGCAGTTGATAGGAGCAGAAGACCAGAAAAGCCCACTCTCTGATAGCAAAATCGCAGACATGCTGGGTGAACAGGGCATGGTAATTGCCCGACGGACCGTAGCCAAATACCGTGAAGCCCTGAAAATACCGCCAGTCAGTTTGCGAAAATCTTTGTAAGCAGTCCTTGTAATCACGGTTTGAATTGCTATATATGATTTAGCTCAACGCCGTAAAATCAAAATGAGCTTATTGTTATTAGCAAGCAATATCACTAAAGGAGCACAGTATGAATCTCACCATCAGTGGACATCACGTTGAAGTCACTCCTGCCATTCGTGAATATGTACATACCAAGCTGGAACGTATCCGGCGTCACTTTGATCAGGTCATTGATCTGACCGTCACGCTGACCGTCGACAAGCTGAGCGAAAAAGAGAAACGACATAAAGCCGACATTGACCTGCATATCAGTGGTAAAAATATTCACGTTGAAAGTCTGGCGCATGATTTATACGCTGCGATTGATACACTGATTGATAAACTGGATCGTCAGGTGATCAAGCATAAAGATAAAGTTCAGGGTCACGATCGCGATGCGATCAAACATATCCCTGATCCGGCATCGGCATAATCGCCCGCCTCCCGTTATTTACGGAACACGAAAACAAGGACGCCAACAGCGTCCTTTTTTGTTATCTGTTTTTTGTTATTTTTGTCGTACTGACGAAGTGCAAACAGGAATAAAATGATTGCCCTGTCACGACTATGTTAATGGTATCTACATGAGCGAATACGTAATCACTTCCGTTAAAAATCAGATCGGCTACATCACTCTCGACCGTCCGAAAGCATTGAACTCTCTGTCACTGGAGATGGTGCGCGCACTCACCGCCACATTATTGGCGTGGCGCGACGATACAACTATCCGTGCCGTATTCATACACAGCAGCAGTGAAAAAGCATTTTGTGCCGGTGGCGACATCCGCTTTTTCTATGACGTCGGCACCGCTACGCCAACTGGTGACAGCGCCCTGCTCGAAGATTTTTTTACCGAAGAATATGCGTTAAATCATTTGATACATTTTTACCCTAAGCCCTACATCGCGTTGATGAATGGTGTGGTGATGGGTGGCGGTATGGGCATTGCGCAGGCAGGTGAAAATTGCCGTCTGCGTATCGTGACCGAACGTACCAAAATGGCGATGCCGGAAGTGAACATCGGTTTATTTCCCGATGTCGGCGGTAGTTATTTCCTGTCGCGAACACCGGGTGAAATCGGTACTTATCTCGGTCTGACTGGCGATATCATTGCCGCTGCCGATGCCTTATATGCAGGCCTCGCTGACGTCTATATCCCAACATCTGAACTGCCAGCATTACTGACGATGCTGGAGCATACCGAAGCGGCAGATATACGCCTGGCGATACGTGAATTTGCTGCGCCATTTGCAGCGCAGGCCGATCCGGCCAGCAGTAAACTTGCCAGCCAGCGCGCCTTGATCGATCAGTTTTTCAGCGGCAACAATGTGCTGGCCATCGCAGAAAAATTAAGCAACAACAGCGATGCATTTGCTCAGCAAACACTGGTCACGATGGAGAAACGTTCGCCTTTACTGATGTGCGTCACGCTCGAACAACTGCGGCGCGGCGCACGTCAGAATGTGGCGGACTGTCTGCGCATGGAACGCGCCATGGTACGCCATTGCTTCAAACATGGCGAAGTGCTGGAAGGTGTGCGGGCCCTGGTCGTTGATAAAGACAATATGCCGCAATGGTTGCCTGCGCATCTGCGCGATGTGAGTCATGAACAGATCGCGCAATTCTTCACCGAAGTATGGCCGGCGTACGCACATCCGCTGCGGCATTTGCAGGGTTAATAGCGGACAGGTTTTAAAGCAATTTCACTTACAGGTTTACTGACAGATTTGCCAGTACGTTTTTGCTGGCATCAGCACAGCAGCGCCCATCACGCAATAAAGTGATGGGCGCTTTTTCATGGAACGCTGCTTAAAAAATGTGGCTGTATTTCTATCGCATCCGTGTTTCAGCAACAGATCACGACAAATCAAGCAACGAAGTATCAGGAAATTCCATTCTGAGCATCAAATATACTCCCCCCAGTATATGTAAACCACCCTTATTTTCTGCTGACAATAGACCTATTTTATAAAAAAGAGGGGGAGTATATGCACTCCCCCTCTTTCGTTTTGACTTCTGACTTACTTCATTTAATGATGTGAGCCACCACCCAGATACGCTGCTTTCACTGCCGGATCGTTCTGCAATTTATCGGCCGGACCATGCACAGAGATGCGCCCGTTTTCGAGGACGTAGCCATAATCCGCAACAGCGAGTGCGGCTGCCGCAAACTGCTCGACCAGCAACATGGTGCGCCCTTCCTGCTTGAGTCGCTGGATGATGCGGAACACTTCATCGACCAGGATAGGCGCCAGTCCCATCGATGGCTCATCCAGCAATATCACTTCCGGATTCAGCATAACGGCGCGTGCCATCGCCAGCATTTGCTGTTCACCGCCGGATAAAGTACCGGCCAGTTGATGGCGGCGCTCACGCAGGCGTGGAAATAATTCCATCGCTTTTTGCAGATCGCTTTCGATATCACCACGCGGGCGCGAACGGGTAAAACGCGGAAACGCGCCTAGCAACAGATTATCCGTGACTGACATCGTGGCAAACACACGCCGACCTTCCGGTGAATGGGCAAGGCCAGCGCGCGCGATCTTATGCGAGTCCAGGCCAGTCACATCTTTACCATGCAAGGTGACTGTCCCCTGTTTCGGTTTCAGCATGCCGGAAATCGCGCGCATGGTTGTGGTTTTACCGGCGCCATTCGAGCCTATCAGCGTCACCACTTTGCCCTTAGGCACGTCCAGCGAAATACCATGCAAGACTTCCACCTTGCCATAAGCCGCGTGTAAATTTGAAATACTTAACATACTGATCTCCTCAGGCGGTGGCGTTCGATGGGACAGATGATCCGAGGTCATCACTGACGCTGCCACCGAGATACGCTTCAATTACTTTCGGGTCTGCCTGCACTTCGGCTGGCTTGCCTTCAGAAATTTTCTGACCAAAATCGAGTACGGTCACGGTATCGCAAATCGACATCACCACGTCCATGTGATGTTCAATCAGAATGATGGTGATATCGTGCTCGCGGATTTTACGAATGATCGCGATTAGGTCTTTAATGTCCGGTGCGGTGAGGCCAGCCGCAGGCTCATCAAGCAACAGCAACTGCGGATTCAGCCCCAGTGCACGACCAATTTCCAGCAGGCGCTGTTTGCCGTAAGGCAGATTCCGCGCTTCTTCGTTTGCCAGATCAGCCAGGCCGACAAAGTTAAGAATACTTGCAGCCCGTGCACGCGCTGCGCGCTCTTCACGCAGGTAACGCGGGCTATGTATCATCACATCAAACACATTGCTGCGGAAGGTATTGTGCAAGCCGACCAGCACGTTTTCTGTCGCCGTCATTTCACCGAACAGTTGCACGTTCTGGAAAGTCCGTGCCACGCCACCCAGCGCGATTTCTGAAGGTGTGGTGCCGGAAATCACTTTGCCACTAAACTCGACGACGCCATCGGTCGGTTTATAGATACCGGTGAGCACGTTCATCATGGTGCTCTTCCCGGAACCGTTCGGACCGATCAGACCATGTACTGTGCCTTTCGCGATTTGCAGATCGACCTGATTCAAGGCTTTCAAGCCGCCGAATTGCATCAGCAACTGACGCGCACTCAGCAACACACCGACACGTTCACCGTTCGCTTTGACGATCGCCAGATCTTCACCGCCACTCAGCTCACCGGCTTTTGCCATTAAATGGCGTGGGCCTTTACCGAGCAAAGAATTGACGAAACCGACGATACCATCTTGCAGGTAATACACGACGAACAGGGTCATCAGACCGAACACCGTCAGACGCCAGTCAGTGATATTTTCCAGCTTGTAAGAGAAGATCGCCATACCGACCACTGCTGCCACTGGCACCAGCAATTCTTTCGCCGTTTTACGTCCCTTCGCAATCGTGAAGGCAGCGCCAGCAAGTCCAATCACTGCAGCGGCAGTGGCGATCTTGCGGAACAGTTCAATATCCGCCAGCAGCGAAGGCAGCATCACGACAATGAAAGCACCTAGCAAAGAGCCGATACGTGATTTACGGCCACCCATGATCACTGCGAGCAAGAACATGATCGTCAGTTCAAAGTTGTAGGTATTCGGCGAAATGTATTCTTCGGAATACGCATACAGACTACCCGCCAGCCCTGCCAGTGCGGCACTGATCACGAACGCATACACTTTGTAACGGTACACCGACACGCCCATACAGTCAGACGCAATCGGGCTGTCACGCAAAGCCTGAAACGCACGGCCGAGATGCGAACGCAAAATACGATGCACTACGATCAGCGCTAATACCATCATGGCGGCGACCAGATAAAAATAGCCGACCTCTCCGAGCTTCTGACCGAACAGAATTGGCTTCGCAACTTTGAGACCCATCGGGCCTTCGGTCAGGAATGTCATTTCGTTGATCAGAATCTGAATGATAGTACCAAATGCCAGTGTCACCATCGCCAGATAAGGACCGGTGACGCGCAATGCAGGCAGGGCCAGCAGGGCACCAAAAATGGCAGTCACACCGATACTGGCAGGCAAAGCGACCAGAATAGGCAGACCGAGTTTGAAGTACAGCACACCTGTCGTGTACGAACCTATACCGAACAGACCAGCATGTCCTAAGGACACCTGACCAGTGTAACCGACGACGATGTCCAGACCGAACAACAGAATCGCGTAAATTAATATCGTTTCAGCCAGGTGTATGTAATACGGATTATGTACAACGGTCGGAAACAGTATCAGGGCAATAATGCCGAGTATGGAAAAAGCTAAGGTTTTCTTGTTCATGTTTATTCCTTATACCTTTTTGATCGCTGCTTTGCCGAACAGACCAGCGGGCTTGAGTGCCAGTACCAGCAACAACAAGACCAGACCAGGTACTTCTTTGTAGCCAGTCGAGATATAAAAGCCCGTGAGCGTTTCGGCCACACCTAAAATCAATCCCCCGACAATCGCGCCGACACCGGAAGTCAGACCACCGATAATCGCTACCGCAAACGCCTTCAGACCCAGTGCGGAACCCATCGTCGCGCCAGTCAGCGTCAGCGGTGCGACCAGCACGCCCGCAAATGCTGCTGTGGCAGAAGACAAGGCATATGAGAAGGTGATAACAAGGCTGGTGTTAATCCCCATCAGACCAGCTGCATCGCGGTCATTGGACGTCGCCACCACGGCTTTTCCGTAAATCGATTTGCGGTTGAATAATTCCACCGCCAGCATAATTGCCAGCGCGCCAATGACGACGACGATTTGCATCGCCTGCACGTTCGCGCCAAAAATTTGAAACGGCGCGGCAGACAATGGCGATGGGAAAGTCAGGTCGTCTTTACCCCAGATATTTTCTGCGACGTTTTTAAAAATAATCGCGAGCGCTATCGTCGACATGATCCAGCCGAACTCGGATTTAATTTTGATCGCCGGACGGACACCTATCCATTCAACGAACATCCCTTGCAGGGCACCGAAGACGATGACGATAGGTATCATCAGCCAGTAATTCATGTAAGGGCCACCATGAATATTGCCGACCACGCTCAGGCCGACCAGCGCACCCAGCATCAATGATTCACCCTGACCGAAATTCAGCGTACCGGAAGTGGCGAAGGTCAGCTGATATCCAAATGCGATGACCGCGTAGATCATGCCAAGTGCGATACCACTGAACACTAACTGTAATAAAATTTCCATTTTCATTTACCTAATGGAGAGCACAACCCAAGACGTGCATAACGACGCACAGACATAGCAAGGCTAGTCGATGCAAGCGATATGATCTTGAGATGCAGTACTGAGAAACGAGTCAGATCTTTACACGGAGGGGAAAGATCTGACTCTGATGACAGCTAAAAAAACAGGGATTATTTCGCCAGGACGATATGGCCGCCTTTGGCTTCACCCATCACTGGAATACCTGGTTTGATTGCTTCGTGATCGTCGTGGGTAAATGGTTTGTTGTAGGTAGTGACGACACCATCCACTTTTTCACTCAGATTTTCGAGCGCTTCACGAACTTTGACGCCATCCGTAGTGCCGGCTTGTTTGATCGCTGCGGCGAGTAAATAGATGGAGTCGTATCCTTGTGCAGCAGAAACTGGTGAAGGAATACGTTCAACTTTGTACGCCTTTTGATAGGCATCGATGAAAGACTTACGCTTAGGCGTTGTGCCGTCTTGAATGAAGGTTTGTGGCATACGTGCGCCGTCGCCATTTTTGCCGGCGTTATCGAGGAAGTTACCCATCGATAATGTCCAGCTGCCGATCATCGGCACTTTCCAGCCCAGCTTTTCCATACCATTCGCGATCTGCGCCAATTCAGGACCTATACCGTAAGTCAGAATCGCTTGTGCGCCGCCTTGCTTGGCTTTCAGCAATTGCGCAGTCATATCCACATCTTTGATGTTGAATTTTTCAATGGCGACTGGCTTGATGCCTTTCGCTGCCAGCGCTTTTTCGAGATCCTCACGACCTAACTGACCGTAATTAGTGGAGTCAGCGAGAATCGCTACTTTCGTGAATTTATGCTTGCCGATCGCGTCTTCCACGATCATCGCAGACTGAATCGTATCGCTGGCAGCAATACGGAAGATGTAATTATCTTTATGTTCCGGCGCAACAAACTGCTTGGTGATCGCAGTACCGGTTGCAATGTTATTCATGACCGGAATTTTTGCTTCCTGATAGAAGCGTTGTGAGGCCAGAGCCACGCCGGTGTTTGCATAGCCGACCGTTGCAACTACTTTTTCTTTATTGATCAGCTCTTGAGCAACTTGCACACCACGCTCATTTTTTGCTTCGTCATCACGTTCCACCAGTTGGAATTGACGACCAAGCACACCACCTTTTGCATTGATTTCGGCAACAGCAATTTTGACGCCATCGCGCATCGAAACGCCCATAGGCGCTGAACCGCCAGTCAAAGGACCGGAAACGCCGATCTTGATCGGTTCTGCGGCAATACCTGCCACGGACCAGCTTACCAGTGCAGATGCAATAACAGCTTTCATTTTGTATGACATTGTCAGTCTCCAGATTATTTGTATGAAATTGAATATTTGCTTTTCGATGTACTACGCATACAAATTACCAGAAAATTCTTTTTGCATTGCAACAAAAGCTACTTAAGTAAAACTACGCAAGTAAGCGTTATGTGCTCGCCTGTCACTTATCATGATGTTGAAGGGCGCGTATTTTCTGAGTTTCCTGGAAGAAAACAATTTCTTGTGAAATCCATTTCATCCAAAAGTGAAATTTATTTCACCAATTCTGGTCATTCTTGACTTAAGTCAAGAGCATAAAAAGCGACAGTCAACAGCTGCAGTATGGCCGCTTATTTCAGCAAGCTGAAAACCTGGCTGATGGCTTTGCTGCCAGAACCAAACGGATCTTTACGTATCGCTTTTTCTTCTTCTGCAATCATGAGGTACAGACCGTCCAGTGCTTTCTGTGTCACGTAGCCTTCCACTGTCGCCTCCTGAGCGGGTACAACTCCGAATTTCTGCGCTTGCCCCATCATATTGTTGTACTTGGAAGATAAGCCTGCCTTATCCGTCACATTCTTCACCAGAGGCAAAAATTTGACCGCTAACGGTGCTGCTGTTTTCTCTTTGAAAAAATCGGTGACCGACGTCTCGCCACCAGTCAGAATATTTTTTGCGTCAGTCAGTGTCATTGATTTAACCGCGTTGATTAACAAAGGCTTCGCCAAAGGTACGGCTGATTCCGCAGCACGGTTCATTGACAACACCAGTTCATCAAGCTGCTGCGACTTTCCGGTCATTTTCAATATTGGCCGCGCTTTTTCGAGCACCGATGGCAGCGGTATTCTGACCTTATCGTTATTCAAAAAACCGTTTTCCACGCCAAGTTTGGCGACCGCGGCGACACTGCCCTTGTCCAGCGCCGCTTTTAAGCCAGTGCTGGCGTCTTTATTACTTAAATCACTGAAAGAAATCGCATGGACGGACATTGCTATCGCGGTCAGCGAAACAGCCAGCAGAAAGCGTCTTTTAGATAAAGAATGATCAGTAAACATAAGGAACTCCTGAATAAATTTGATGCAGCAGATTAAATTTCCTGCATGGAAAATAAGCGCTTGTGTTCACGTATTGCATAACGATCAGTCATGCCGGCGATGTAATCGGCTATTTTCCGTGCCTGCAGATCAGCGTTATCGTGATTCTGAGGATGTCGCGTTACCTGGTAATCCGGCGGCAGCAGATTGGGTTCGGCCATCATCGCATCGAATAATTCCTTAATAATTCTGCGCGCCTTCGATGTCATGCGGTTAACCTGGTAATGGCGGTACAACTGGTGATGTAAGAATTGTTTAAGCAGCTTGGCTTCTTCAAATCTGGCATCAGAAAAGGCAATCAGTTTGCCGCTGTTTCTGACATCGTCAACAGACTTCGGTGCGCAATCACGGATGCGCGCGGCAGAGGTTTCTATCAGATCTGTGATCAGAGTATTGATCATGCGGCGTATCGTTTCTGAAATAGCTCTGCGGCCCTGCACACCCGGATATACCGCACTAACCTCGGCACGGTGCCGGGCAAAAAAATCGACTTCCATCATCTGAGCTTCAGTCAGCAGACCGGAGCGTAGTCCGTCATCAATATCATGATTGTTATAGGCAATCTCATCTGCCAGATTTGTCAGTTGCGCTTCAAGGCCGGGCTGGGTTTTATTGATAAACCGCTGTCCGAGTTCACCGAGCGCAGCGGCGTTAGTCATGGAACAATGTTTGAGAATACCTTCGCGAGTTTCAAAGCATAAGTTCAATCCGTCAAAGCCCGCATATCGTTCCTCAAGTTGATCTACGATGCGCAGACTTTGCAGGTTATGCTCGAAACCTCCATATGGCTGCATGCAGGCATTCAAGGCATCCTGCCCCGCATGACCGAAAGGTGTATGGCCAAGATCGTGCGCGAGTGCAATCGCTTCCACAAGATCTTCGTTAAGCCTCAGGTTGCGCGCAATCGAGCGACCAATTTGTGCGACTTCCAGGCTGTGCGTCAGCCGCGTCCGGAATAAATCCCCTTCGTGATTTACAAACACCTGGGTTTTATACTCCAGTCGCCGGAATGCCGAACAATGGATGATGCGATCACGGTCTCGCTGAAACTCAGTGCGCGAAGCGGATGATGGCTCAATAAAAAGCCGCCCTCGTGATGTTGCTGATTGGGCGGCGTAAGGTGCTAAATGATCGTCAGTAAAATTCATTTATGATCAAGAATACAGTGACGTAAGGTTTGTAATAGTGTGTCTTCCGGTACACTGGTAATGACGGAATGTCCCAAAGGCTTTAATAAAATGAATTTGATTTTGCCACCTTCATTTTTTTTATCGACTTCCATCAGTTCTAACCAGCGCTGCTCACCAAGGTCAGGCGCAATGACAGGTAAACCGGCAGCTTCAATTAATTTTTTAATTCTGGTTTTGGTCACGAAATCAATATAGCCCAGGCGGCAAGACAACTCTGCTGCCATGACCATGCCACAACCAACAGCTTCGCCGTGCAACCATTTTCCATATCCGAGACCAGATTCAATCGCGTGTCCGAAGGTGTGTCCGAAATTTAAAATCGCACGCAAACCACCTTCCCGCTCGTCCTGTCTGACAACATCTGCTTTGATTTCGCATGAACGGACAACGGCATACGCCAATGCTTGTGCCTCTCTCGCACGCAACTTTGCCATGTTCGCTTCCAGCCACTCAAAGAACGCAAGGTCAATAATCGCACCATGTTTGATGACTTCCGCCAGACCTGCGGACAATTCATTATCCGGCAGAGTATTCAACGTCGACGTATCGGCAATGACGGCCTGTGGCTGATAAAATGCTCCTATCATGTTCTTGCCGAGCGGATGATTAATGCCTGTCTTGCCACCGACCGAAGAATCGACCTGAGATAGTAAGGTCGTTGGAATCTGAACGAACGGAACACCTCGCATGTAACTGGCAGCAGCAAACCCGGTCATATCTCCGATCACCCCACCTCCGAGTGCAATCAAGGTAATTTTACGATCACACTTTTGTTCCAGCAAATGATCGAAAATCTTCATCAGGCTGCCCCAGTGTTTGTGCTCCTCACCATCAGGCAGAACGACGGCACTGCATTTCTTGCCAAGATTGCACAGTTCTTTTTCGAGCGCGGACAAATACAAGGGCGCGACCACAGTGTTAGTGACAATGACGACGTTTTTACCTTTGATGCGATCTGACAATACAGACGCGTCATTTAATACGCCAGCACCAATAGTGATGGGGTAAGACCTGTCGCCTAATTCGACATTCAATGCATGAAATCCGGCTTCTGTTTTGTGCATACTGGGATGTTTCGGAGAAATTAGGCCGTTGCCACTGGAATCAGGCAACTTGTCCAGAATATTCTGGACCAGATACTGGACATTCGGACGTCCGGTTTCGATCACTAAATCAGCTATTTCCTGGTACAGCGGGTGGCGTTGAGACTCAAGCTCTTCGAGTTTTTTACGCGGATCTGCGGTACGAAGCAAGGGCCGGTTTTTATCGTTACGGGTACGCTGGAGGATACTATTCACACTCGCGTGTAAATAAATAACGGTACCACGCTCACTCAGGTAGCGTCGGCTATCACTGTTCAGAATAGCACCACCACCCGTCGCCAGCACGATACCGTCTTGAGTAGTCAGGTCCCGTATCACTTCAGCTTCGCGCTGACGAAAACTGGCCTCACCTTCAATTTCAAAGATAACAGGAATCGAGACGCCTGTACGCGCCTCGATTTCGTGATCTGAATCTATGAAACGTTTATTAAGCTTCTTTGCCAGGGCCCGGCCAACCGTAGTTTTGCCGGAGCCCATCAATCCAACTAGAAAAATATTATTCGACACTGTCTTGCTTTAACTTCCATTATTTACAAGTAGCGTCCAAAGTATCTCTGACCGACATGATACTAACAGCGGATGCTCCCAAGCTATCAACTACTGTGAGAGCAACTGGATATACGCCCAATGCTGTTGTCAATGTAACACATCGACGATCAGTACCACTTGGGGGGGCAGCAACGGTAAAGGTATTTCCTGAGATAGATACACCACCAAACTTAGGATCACTTGTAAATGCGGTGTAAGGAGCAGAGCCGCCATAAATCTTCAGCGGGAAAGACTCAACCGATTGTTCGCTGACTTCGAAAGCATTTGGCGAAAGACGGAGAGTGGGAGCATTGGCGTTGACCAGAACAGTAATCGTACTTGTTGTTCCTAAAGAGTCAATTACAGTAACAATGGTACTGCCTACATTTCCTAACGCTGCGGTAAATGAAGACCCGTCACCGGAGGCGGTAATCACAGCAATACTATCGTTGGTATTGGTCACTTTGTAAGGTAACACCCCACCAACAACATTGAATTTCAGTGTGTCGCCAACACTGCCGGAGGCACCTGCAGGCAATACCGCCAGTGCTCCGGGTGCGGCACTGGTTACTGTCACGACGATAGTCACTGAATTACGGGCAGCATCAGTCACCACAACATTGGCCGTTCCCGCAGCTACTGCCTTGACATCAAAATCGGTACCGTTTGGTTTTAATGTCACCTCAGCAGCACCTACGTTATTGCTAACAATAGAATATGGCGCCGTACCGCCGGAAATTGAATAAGAGACTGTTTTCCCAGATGGGACTGTAATTGCTGACGGTGCGGTAGTGAACAAAGCGAGTGTCCCGGCTACTACGGTCACGTCAACATTCACCGATGCGCCCGCGGTGTCTTTAACGATGACCGTTGCTTTACCTGGACTGACACCTCCGATCACAAAAACACTTCCGGAGATACCGACATTAACGATAGAGGTATCACTACTGGTAACGAAATAGACGCCTGTTCCGCCGTTAATGAAGTATTTAGGAGAAACAGTACCAACGCCTACTGTGACTGCCGATGGAGCACTCGTGTTAAAAGTCGCCCCCGTTCCTACCGTAACGTCGATTGATACCTTGGTGCCGACATTGTCAACCACTGTCACAGTGCCACTACCGGTTGACGTTGCAATAATGGTCAGCTTCGTGCCAGCAACCGATGCGGAGATTGCGCCAGAGTTACTAGAGGCAGAATAAGAAGGAACACCGCCACCAATAGTAAAGGTTTTCGTTTCTCCGTAGAGCATCTGAACCTTATCTGAAGCGGTCGTAAATAGCGGAGCACCGTTCATGCTGGAACCAGAAGAACCACCGCCGCCACCGCACGCGGATAAAATTGCCAGCAAAAATAGTCCAGAAACTATCCGAAAAAACTTCTTCATGTAACACCTGTAGTTAAGCTAAAAATTATCAAATCTGCTCGTTAGTCTGAGTCCAGTGTCACTTCACACTAAACTTATCAGTTACGATTTTAGGCGTAATGAAAATTAACAATTCAGTTTTGTCATTTGTGCGGCCGGTATTTTTAAACAAGTTACCGAACAGCGGAAGGTCACCAAAAAATGGAATTTTGGTGATGTTATCACGTTCAGTCTGCTGGAAAATCCCGCCCAATACAACTGTACCGCCATTTTCAACCAAGACCATCGTTTTCACTTCTTTGGTATCAATCGCATAACCCATACGTGTTTCCTGCCCCACGCTGTCTTTATGCACTTCAACGTCAAGTATGACATTTCCATCCGGCGTGATCTGTGGTGTGACTTCCAGGCGTAACGTTGCTTTGCGGAAGAAAATCGACGTCGCACCGCTCGATGTTGCCACCAGATATGGCAGCTCCGTACCTTGTTCAATTAACGCCTTTAACTGATCCGCAGTAACCACCCTTGGACTGGAAATAATCTTACCTTTGCCATCTGCTTCGAGCGCGGACAACTCCAGATTCAGGAAGCGATTTGCTGCAGCAGAGAACAAACTGATCGCCAAACTTCCAGGAGTTGATCCATTAATACCTGCAGCTGGCAGGCTGACGAACTGTGAGTTAGGAACGAAACTCTGATCTGTAATCTTGGCCTGACCAGTCTGCTCACCGACACCCAGATAGTTACCGGTCAAAGCAACTCGTTGATTTCCACTGACGGAGTATCCTGTATCACCACCGCGCAAGCCGCGTAAATCCGTGAAACCTAATTTTGCACCAAGATTTTTACTGAATTTATCATCTGCCTCGACGATCCTAGCTTCAATCAAAACTTGCTTGGACGCGATGTCCGTTTTTTGAACTAACTTCCGCACCTCCTCAAGTTTCGAAGGAATATCAGTAATAAATATCTGATTGGTACGAGGCTCAATTACCGCACTTCCACGCTTAGACAAAATACGGTTGGTTGACGCACCATCCATACCAAAGACCTGCTTAAATGCTTCGGCTTTTTGGTAATTTAACTGGAATGATTCTGTTTTCAGTGGCTCCAGCTCCGCAATCTGAGCTTTTTGCTCCAGCTCGAGTTTTTCTTTCGTCAGTAATTCATCTTTCGGCGCAATCCAGATCACATTACCGTTCTTGCGCATGTCAAGGCCCTTGATTTGCATAATATTGTCCAGAGCCTGATCCCAAGGAACATCTTTCAGACGCAAGGTAATCGTACCCGTCACAGTGTCACTGGCAATAACGTTCAGACCACTGACCTCTGCAATAATTTGCAGAATAGCCCTGACCTCAATGTTCTGGAAATTAAATGACAAGCGTTCGCCTCTGTAACCTTGTGTACCCTGTGTCAGCTTATTCGGATCTTCTTTGATTGGCTTCACTTCAAGGACAAACTGGGTATCACTTTGATATGAACTTTGTTCCCACAGTCCCTTAGGTTCGACCACCATCTGCACGTTATCACCAACCGGCGTTGTCGTAATGATCTGTACGGGAGAACCAAAATCCGCAACATCTAAACGCTTGCGTAAAACTTCAGGCAAGCCGACTTTCTGGAACGTCACCAGAATTTTCTGTCCTTGTTGACGTACGTCGACAGCAATCTGATTCAACGGCAGGTCAACAACGATCCGGCCATCACCAGCAACACCGCGGCGGAAATCGATGTCACGTATCATTGGCTTTGTGACTACCGGAGCTTCAGTACTTACAGGAAGCCCTTGGGAATTAACAGCGGTTGCGACGCCACCTGAACCGTCAATCGTTACAATCAGATACTTACCTTCAATCACTGTTGCATAGTTCAGTGGCTTATTCAGATTAAATATCATCCGCGACCGCCCTGAAGCTTCCACTATGGTCACTGTACGCAAATCGCCGATATTCACATCTACATTTGTTTTACCAGTTGCATTCGATACATCAGCAAAATCGAGCGCAATACGGGCAGGGTTTGCAATAGAAAACCCTGCTGGCAATTTAGTCACCGGATTTTTCAACCCAACCTTTACGACGATATTTGAACCTTGTTGGTTGGCAATCACCGACTCAATACTATTCGACTGCGCCAACGCGAACTGACAAACGCCCAATAGCATGAAAATACAGGCTTTAAAAAACATGGCGCCCCTTTTACTTATATTTATCAACGCGTTCATTTCTTACTCTCCTGCAACTCAAGCTTAACGTTACGTTCAACCCATTCCCCAGATGCGTCTTGAATGGTTTCTTTGATCTCGATCTCAGAATCAGTAATTCGCGTCATCAGTCCAAAATTCTGCCCAATGTAACCGCCTACTTTCGCCTGATAAACCGTTTTATCTGCTTGCACCAAGGCTTGCTTGACTCCGGCTTTTTCAATCACACCAACCATTTTTAACAAATCCAGCGGAAACGCTTCCAAAGCCTCTTTACGCCTATCCATATCCGGTTTCAAGCCATTCCCCGAATCTTTCATCCTAGCCAGAACAACAAGAAGTTTCGCAGGATTAAAGGGATCGATATCTGCTGCACCCGAATAAGCAACAGGAACATATACTTTAGGTGGACTCAACTTGGGAATCGATAACTTAGTCTCTTTTTTCACCGAGTTCATCCACTCGGTCAGTTCCGATACACCATTATCGCCACAACCGGCAAGAGAAAATGCAGGCAACAACAGAATCAGTATTTTGAAATATCTCAACATCATTTCTTTGCCTTTGCGGCTTTTTTCAGATTAGCCTGAGCCAAAACTTCATCCTTATCCAGATATCGGAATGTTTTAGCCACGACATCCAAAGTTAAGCCACCATCTTTATTACTGGTCAGCGCCAGGTTATTCAAAGTGACGATCCTAGGTAATTTTGCAATGTCAGCAACAAATTCGCCTAAATCATGATAGCTACCGGCAAGTTTGATATCGATCGGTAATTCAGCATAGTAATCCTTGACGACCACGATGCCAGGCTTAAACGAATCGAATTGCAACCCTCGGCCTGTGCCCGCCTGATTAATGTCCGACAACAAAGCATACATTTCAGCCTTGCTAGGCAATTGTTTTTCCATCGTGGCGACGTATTGCAGCACCAGCCCGCGTTGATCTTTCAACGCATCAAGATTAATCGCTTGCTGCATTTTGTCGCGGTAGTCCTGTTTGAGTTTGACCTCTTCCTGGATTTTCTGATTAATTTCTTCTGTTTGTCCATCCCAGTAAAAAAACCAGCCAAGCCCCAGCACTACTACTGTCACAGCAAAAGCGATAGCAATTCTTGGTGCGATAGGCCACAAACCAGGATGTAATCCATTCAGATCACGGAATTGCTCGCTGATTCCGTCAAAAAACTCTTTTGCATTTATTGCCATTCCTGACCTTCCCTTTTTACATTATCGAGCAGGACTTGGAGCACGCGGAGCTTTTACCGCATTTGCTGCAACACCGGACGCCGACTCTTCTTTTTCGCGCGGACGTTTAATGCCGACGTTCACAGTAAAGTCTGACACTTTTTTCGCATCCCGGCCTTGCCCGATTCCCGTTGTGTGGATATCGATCAGTTCTGGCTTGTACATCCATTCAGAGTTGTTGCTCAGATTGCGGATGAATTCAGCAACACGTTCCTGGGATTGAGCATAACCATTGAGTGTCACGCGCTGCCCATCCTGCTTTAAAGCGCGTAAATAAACACCTTCTGGCGTATGAATAACCAGTTCACTGAGCAAAAATACAGGCTGATTACGGTCACTCTGCAAATCTTCTACCGCCTGCTGACGCGCTTTCAACGAGTCAATTTCCTGCTTCAAAGTAGCAATCTCTTTGATTTTCTCATCCAGCTTTGCATTTTCACTTTTAATGAAATTCGCTCTGTCTGTCTGTATCGCAAGTTCACGCGCGTTGAATACACCGACCACCACTACGATTAACGCACCGATAATGGCCGCCAACAGCAGCAGGGAATAAAAATCTTTCACCTTCTGTTTACGCTTTTCCTCCCGATGAGGAAGAAGATTAATTTTTATCATTAGTCGAATCTCCGCAGCGCGAGACCGCAAGCAACGGTATAAGCAGGTGCTTCACTGCGCAACGCCTTTTCATTTACTCCTGAAGCCAATTCCATCCCCTTAAACGGACTGATAACCGCGGTCGAAATTTTCGTACGCTCAGCGACGATATCAACAAGTCCCGCGACAACGGCGCAACCACCCGTCAGGAAGATCTGATCAACTCTTGTATAGGGAGTGGACGTAAAGAAAAACTGAATTGCACGAGTTACCTCCAGCGCGGCATTCTCTAAGAATGGCTCTAGCAATTCCATCTCATAACTATCCGGAAGATCACCATTTTTCTTTTTAGTTTCCGCCTCTTCCTGGGACAGACCGTAATTTCTGACGATATCCTGAGTCAGCTGACCACCGCCAAATTGTTGCTCACGTTCATAAACCACTTCACCATTGAACATGATGTAGATATAGGTTCTTTTGGTACCGATCTGGAAAATAGCAAACACCTGATCACGCCCTTCATTGGCTTGCTTTTCGATCAGGCGCTGCATCGCAGCGCGAGCCGCATACGACTCTATGTCCATGACTTTTGCCTGCAAGCCTGCGGCCTGAACCACAGCAACCCTATCTTCAATTTTTTCTTTACGCGACGCAGCCAGCATCACTTCGACGTCTTCCTGGTTCGCAGCAGGCCCGATTACACAAAAATCGAGACTGACTTCATCCATGGAAAACGGGATGTACTGGCTTGCTTCGGATTCAACCTGCACTTCCAGGGCCTGATCACTCAGGGTTGCAGGTAAAAATATTTTCTTCGTGATAACCGCTGCTGCAGGCATAGCAACCGCAACATTCTTGGAGCTGGAGCCACTTTTCTTGAGTAATTTCCGGATGGTGTCAGATACCTGCTCGATATTTTCTATATTTCCATCCAGAATCGCACCCTTGGGCAAAGGCTCGGAAGCATAACGTTCCAGCCGGTATTCTTTGTCGCTACCCTCAGAAAGCTCGACCAGTTTGATATCAAACGAGCTGATATCTAACCCGATAAGAGGCGGATTTTTTCTGCCGAGCAGTGAAGCAAGATCTAAAGCCAAGAATACCCCCTCATGAACACATCCGAATTTTGAAACACGACAGTGTTCTTTTTTTAAACACTTCAGTGTTCGTTTTTTACAAATTGAAACAAACCCAACAACGGAAACCGAAAAATCTCTTTAAAAACCGCTATTTAGGAGACACTTATGCAAGCCTACGTGAAATCCTAGCAACATAGGCAGTATTGGTAAAGAACTTTCCTAAGGGCATATTCAGAATCCGTTGCCAAATTCCCACGCTAGTGCACATTTCCTGTCCCTGCTCAAACCGCGAATCAGGTTTCGGCAGCGCTCCTGGTGACTGCCGTTATAATGTCTGCCGCGATTGTTACTGAGTAAACACATGACGGATAACGAAAAAGAACTTTCTCAAAAGAACACCCATAAGGCAGGTGCAAAACGCAGCCTCGTCAGCCGTGTCGTTATCTTGACCTTAGGAACATTGTTGGGTCTGGGTGTCGCCGGCGCACTGATCATCGGCTTCGCCTTAACTATGGCCTATCCGAATTTGCCTGAACTCGATTCGATCACCAGCTACAAACCGAAAATGCCCTTGCGCATTTTTTCTGCCGACAATGTGCTGATAGGTGAGTTCGGTGAAGAGCGGCGCAACGTCGTCCGCTTTGATCAGATTCCCGACATCATGAAAAAAGCGGTTCTCGCGATCGAAGATGATCGCTTCTATGAACACGGCGGCGTTGACTATCTGGGGATCACACGTGCTGCCCTGCACAATCTGACTGGTGGCGCGAAACAAGGTGCTTCTACGATCACACAGCAAGTCGCCCGTAATTTCTTTTTATCCAGCGAGCAGACCTTTAAACGAAAAATTTACGAAATCCTGCTCGCCTGGAAGATAGAACAGAATCTGAGCAAAGATCAGATTCTCGAAATTTATATGAACCAGATTTACCTGGGACAACGGGCTTACGGCTTTTCATCGGCGGCGCAGATTTATTTCGGTAAAAATCTGAAAGACATCACGATCGCTGAAGCAGCAATGCTGGCAGGTTTACCTAAAGCGCCATCTGCTTACAACCCTGTCGTTAATCCGAAACGGGCAACAGCACGTCAGCAATACATCCTGCAGCGCATGCGCCAGCTCGGCTACATCACTAATGATCAGTATGAACAAGCCAAGGCTGAAGAACTGGTGACAAAAACCGACAGCAGCGAATTCGGTGTACACGCAGAATATGTAGCAGAAATGGCGCGCCAGCTGGTATATGAGCAATTCAAGGAAGATACCTATACGCGCGGCTTGAACGTCTATACCACGATCACCAAAGCAGATCAGGATGCGGCTTATCTGTCCTTACGCCGCGGCGTGATGGAGTACGAGAAGCGCCATGGTTACCGCGGTCCGGAAGCGATTATCAGCATACCGGAAGGAAAAGAAGCGGCAGAGGATGCGATTGAAAAAGCACTTGCGGAACACTCAAACAGCGATGACTTGCAAGTGGCGATGGTGCTAGATGCAACGCCAAAATCAGTACGCGCGATTCTCGCGTCCGGAGAGGAAATCCGTATCGACGAAGCCGGCCTCAGCTTTGCAGCCTCGGGCTTGTCGCCGAAAGCACCGGCAAATAAACGCATACAACGCGGCGCCGTCATCCGCGTGATGCAAGAGGGAAAAAACTGGGTCATCACGCAGATGCCCGAAGTGCAGTCGGCGTTCGTAGCAGCGAGTACGACTGATGGCGCCATCAAAGCACTGGTTGGCGGTTTTGATTTTGACCTCAATAAATTCAATCACGTCACGCAGGCATGGCGTCAGCCGGGCTCGAGTTTCAAGCCGTTTATTTACTCCGCTTCGCTGGAAAAAGGTTTATCTCCGGCCACCATTATCAATGACGAACCCATCAGCTTTGATGCTGGTCAGACTGGCGGTCAGGCATGGGAACCGAAAAACTATGACGGCAAATACGAAGGTCCGATGACTATGCGTAAGGGTCTGACGAAATCGAAAAATATGATTTCGATTCGTATCCTTAACCGGATAGGGGCGAAATACGGGCAGGAATACACCAGCCGCTTTGGTTTTCTCCCGGAAAAAAATCCGCCTTACCTGACACTTGCCCTCGGTGCTGGTGCTGTAACGCCATTGCAGATGGCCGGCGCGTATGCAGTGTTTGCGAATGGCGGTTACAAAGTTAACCCTTATCTGATCAGTAAAATTACCGACAACAACGGCAATGTACTGGTCACTGCAAAACCGGATAAAGCAGGCGACGAAAGCAATCGCGTTATCGACGAACGCAACGCATTCCTGATCGACAGTATGCTGAAAGACGTGGTTCGTTATGGCACTGCCGCTAAAGCGATGGTGCTGAAGCGTCCGGATCTGGCAGGTAAAACGGGAACGACGAATGATTCTTTCGATGCGTGGTTCGCCGGTTACCAAGCGAAGATTGTGGGGATTGCGTGGATAGGTTTTGATCAGCCGAAAAACCTCGGCAATCGTGAAACGGGCGGTGGTCTGGCTTTACCTATCTGGATAGGCTTTATGCAAAAAGCGTTGAAAGATATTCCTATCGAAGAGCGTCCGGTTCCGAATGGCATCATTTCTGTGAATGGCGATTTCTATTATGCAGAGAATCCGCCCGGAACCGGGATCAGCGATCTGAGCACACCGCCGGTGATTGAAGAACCGAAAGAGTAAATCAGTAATTCAGCGACCTTGTTCCTGCGCGAGCGCGGACAAGGTCGAAAATAATTCCGAGCCATCGCGCGTATTGCGCCAGTGCTGACCGTCGTATTTATAGTGGTAACCACCGGCGCGAGCGGCCAGCCACATTTCCTGCATTGGTGCCTGACTGTTGACGATCATTTTGGAGCCATTGTTCACAAACTCTATCGTCAGTACGTTGCCGGTACGGCTGCATTCGACATCCAGCTCATCATTGTCGAACGCTTTTTCAAACATCTCTTCCACCTGGTTCAGGCAAGATTCCGCCAGAGTCAGGAAATCAGATTCAGTCATGCTACACTCCTCGCATTGATTCACACTTAAAACGCCATTTTATACGGTGTCAGACATTTCAAGATGCGTATCCTGATTTCTTCCCTGTTACTCCTCAGCCTGCTCTCCGCCTGCGGACAAAAAGCGCCTTTGTATTTACCGAATAAACCGGGTGCCCAGACACTCTCTACGGCAAAATAATACTCCCCGGGAGTATATTTAAAGCCCCCTTTATATCCAAAGAGATTCGGGCATTTTTGGCATATACTCCCTATTTTTCTGCGTCATGGGGACGAAACTGTATAGGACCGGCAAGTTGAGGACGACAACCCTGCACGCCAGCGTAAATGCCGCGTATCTTCGCCAGATCGCCATCAATATCGCCGGTTAAGTCCAGATAATCGACCAGACTGATTTCTTTGCGGCGAAAATCAAAATAGGCACAGCCCAGCGGTACCCTCGCAGAGCATGCGATGTGATAAAACCCGCTGCGCCAGTATGGTTTGCGGCTGCGGGTGCCTTCCGGTGCGATCACCATCCAGTACCAGTCGGACTGATTCACTTTTTCCGCCAGACGGGAAATCGCCCCGGTTGAGATCCCGCGTTCCACAGGTTCTCCGCCCAAAGCACGGATAATGCGGCCTATCGTCGCGCCAGTGAAGCCTTCGAACAGAGAAGACTTTGCGATGAAATAAAATGGCATACCGATCGCCAGCTTTCCCAGAACACCGATAGGAAAATCCCAGTTAGAAGTATGCGGGTAAACGATAATGATGCCCCTTGGACCTGGCAAGGGCCGGTAATTCACCTTCCATCCGATGCAATTCAGTATCCACAACGCCACGCGCTGCGTCAGGGTTTGCATCTGGTCTTTTTTTAACAGATAGCTTGTCATAATTTAACGGTACGATGTACTCAAAATTGTGCCGGGCATTATGCCGTGGAAAAAACAGAGATGCAAAAATTACGCAAAACCATACTGCTCGCTGCCTGCGCACTGATGACCCAGAGCGTGGCTCGTGCAGCACATCCGCTGGTGACAGAAGATGCCAATCTGCAAACCAGCGGCAAACAGCAAATTGAATTCAATGGTGACCACTGGTCTTCGCGCAAAGGGATCAGTCAGATCGGCAATCTGACCTACACTTATGGCTACAACGACCAGCTCGATCTGTTTTTCTCCAGCCCCGTACGCTGGTCGTCTCCCGGCGCGCTCGGCGACTTATCGGTCGGCAGCAAATATCTGTTTTCGTCGCAAGAAAATACCAACTGGGCCTGGAAAACCGAAGCCTTTTTCCCGACGGGCGCCAAGACATACGGCAGTGATCGCTATGATCTCGCGCTGACTTTAGTGCGCACGGAAAGCATCGGGCCGTGGGTGATACACGGCAATCTCAGCCTGAATATACGTCAGCACAGACAGGCGCTGGCAGATGCACAGCAACGCGATCAACTATGGCGCTCGTCAGTTGCAGTATTGCGTGCGATCACTCCGCAAACGCAGTTACTTGCCGATACCGGAATCGCACAAGCCGATCAGAAAAATGACGGTTACTGGCAACCGTATCTGGTCGCTGGCCTCATTTATTCACCCGTGAGCAATCTGGATCTGGATATTGGCTTCAAATATCAGAAGAAAACACTGTCCACAGAAAAGCAAATCGGTATCGGTATGGCCTGGCGTTTTTAAGCAATTTGCCCGGCGTTTTCAGCGTCCCTGCGAAAGCGCGTTACGGCTGGCGGACCAGCGCCACCACACACGCATTAGCAACAGCACACTGACCAGCACCGCGAACATCAGCGGTTGCGACAAATCATGCTTGCCTGCCTTCATCCAGTAATAATGCAAGACACCGGCAGGCACAATCAGATAAATCAGGCGATGCAAAAGCTGCCAGCGCTTACCGCCGAGGCGTCGGATCATGCCATTCGTGCTGGTCAGCGCCAACGGCAGCAATGCCACGAAGGCGAGAAAGCCAACCGTGATAAACGGACGTTTCAGTACGTCGACCCACATTTCTGTCAGATCAAAAAAGTGATCGAACCACAGGAAAGTGAGGAAATGCAGGCTGGCGTAAAAGAATGCATACAAGCCCAGCATGCGCCGCAAGCGCAGTAACCAGCTCCAGCCAGCAATTTTACGTATGGGTGTCACCGCGAGGGTGACGCATAAAAAATATAAGGTCCAGTCACCGGTACTGCGGGTAATGAATTCCAGGGGATTCGCTCCCAGCTGATCTAGCATGGCAAAGCCTGTCAGCCTCGCCAGCGGTAACAAACAAAGAATAAAGATGACGGTTTTGATCACCGCCATCTGTCGCTGAGACATCGCCATATCAAAAGAATTTTTTCAGATCCATACCCGCATACAACGAGGCAACTTCAGGATAACCATTAAACATCAGGGTCTTACGCTTGCGGGTAAATAAGCCATCTTCACCAATACGTCGTTCCGTTGCCTGCGACCAGCGCGGATGATCAACCTGTGGGTTCACATTGGAATAAAAACCGTACTCGTTTGGCGCAGATTGATTCCACGCAGTACGCGGCTGTTCTTTGGTCAGGCGGATTTTAACGATAGATTTGGCTGATTTAAAACCGTACTTCCACGGGACAGACATGCGTACCGGTGCGCCATTCTGATTCGGTAAAATTTCACCGTACATGCCGAATGTCAGCAGCGCCAGCGGGTGCATCGCTTCGTCCATGCGCAGACCTTCGACATACGGCCAGTCGAGCACGGGGCTGCGCAAACCCGGCATCTGTTTCTTATCGTCCAGCGTAATGAATTCCACGTATTTGGCGTTGCCTGTCGGCTCTACTTTTTTCAGCAGATGCGATAAAGAATAGCCTATCCACGGAATCACCATCGACCAGCCTTCGACGCAACGCAGACGATAAATGCGCTCTTCCAGCGGTGCCAGCCTGAGCAAACTATCGAGGTCCAGCGTGACAGGCTTTTTGACTTCGCCTTCAATCACCACTGTCCACGGCCGTGTTTTCAGGCTGCCAGCCATCACGGCCGGATCTGCTTTATCGGTGCCGAATTCATAGAAATTATTGTAGGTCGTGGCGTCTTTGTAAGCGGTCTTTTTCTCTACCAGCGCGTATGCCGGATTAAGATTCGCCGCCAGTTTCTGCGCCGCCGGTGTTTGCGCAAACGCTTCACGATTGGCCATTTCCAGCAGGCTACCACCGGCAATCGTTCCGACGGCCAACTGGCGTATGAAATCGCGACGCGATTCAAACACCTCTTTTGGGGTAATTTCAGATGAAAGCGGCAAATGCTTGCCACTGGGATGAGATTTGATCAGCATGACAGACTCCAGAGTTGAAACGCCAGACAAAACAGAAGGAATACATCCCCCCCTGTTTTGCCGCTTAGTTTCTCACGAGTCGCAAAAGTCTGCTGAGCGAGGAAAATTTAACTGATTACAGCGTGCCGTAGGAATGCAGGCCGGACAGGAACATATTGACGCCAAGGAAAGCAAATGTCGTCACGAGCAAACCCACCAGCGCCCACCAGGCGGCAACCTGCCCCCGCAAGCCCTTCATCAGGCGCATGTGCAGCCATGCAGCGTAATTCAGCCAGACGATCAGCGCCCAGGTTTCTTTCGGGTCCCACGACCAGTAACCACCCCAGGCCTCCGCCGCCCACAGCGCACCAAGTATCGTGGCGATCGTGAAGAAGGCAAAACCCACCGCAATCGCTTTGTACATCACATCATCGAGCACATCCAGTGCAGGCAGGCGATCCTCCAGATAACCTTTCGATTTCAGCAGATACGCCATGGCCACCATCGCCGCCAGCGCAAATGTGCCATAACCGATAAAGTTTGCAGGGACATGAATTTTCATCCACCAGCTTTGCAGCGCGGGCACCAGTGGTTGAATTTCTGCCGCATCGCGACTGACGGTGTACCACAGCAGAAAACCAACCGCAGCGGAAATCACGAGCAACACAAATGCGCCTAATTGCCGGGTTTTGTATTCCTGTTCGTAGTACAGATAAAACAATGCTGTAATCAGTGAAAACAGAATGAAGACTTCGTACAGATTCGAAACCGGAATATGACCGATGTCAGTGCCGACCAGATACGATTCGTACCAGCGCACCAGCATACCGGTAAAGCCCATCACGACCGCCGCCCAGCACAGCACAGAGCCGACCGAGGCACCGAAATCAGAACGGACAATCAAACCGCCCCAGTAAAATAAAGTTGATAAAAAGAACAGCGTGCTCATCCACAGAATCGCAGACTGGCTCGACAGCAGATATTTGAGAAAAAATTTCTGGTTAGCCATTTCCAGTGAACCTGCGTACAAATGGATAGCGAAGAAACTGAGCAGCGCCAGCAGTACGATCAGCGGACGTACCGGCTTCCAATGCCATCCCAGCCAGGCAAATGTCGGGGCAGCCAATAACAAAATGCCTTTTTCATAGACATCCATATATGCGCCGAAACGATTCAGCGCAAACAGCGAAGCCATGCACAGAGCAACAGCATAGAGCCAGTCGAGCACACCCAGACGCTTAAAAAAACCTTGATAGGGCGTGTAATTTTGTGTCATTTCCATCATTTCTCCCCGAACCAGAATAGGAAAATATCCTGGTCGTCAGTGTAGTCTATTCGTTGCATCTTTGTTCTGATTACATTCTTACGCCTGACCGTTACTGATCACCTGCCCCAGCTGCGCCTTCAGTTCGCCGAACTCTTTTTCAAAATCCAGGGTTTTGCGTTGTGAACTCAGGGCCATCAGTGTATTCGTCCCCTGTCCGTCGTCTTTGAGCCAGATCCAACAACGTCGCTCACGGATATAAAACATCGCAAACACGCCTATGACTAAAAATAAGCAGCCGAGATAAAAAATGTTTTTCCCCGGTGAACGGGTCACTTGCAATACCGATGCTTTGACCTCGTCAAAGCCCCTGAGTTGCAGATACACCGGCGCACCATAGAAATAAGCGTCCGACATCGCACCAATCGACAATTGCAGGAAACGACCGTGTTTCTCAGTCAGTTCCAGCGCGGGCAGACCGTCTTTCTCACGCGCCAGCATCCATAGATCCCACATACTGCCGTTCAGAATTTTCATAAATACATCCGCCGCCTTACCCTGATCTGCAGCGGGAATCTGCTCTAAGAATTTCGAAATCGCCACGAAACCAGCCTGCTTCCCATCACCGGCAAAAATGCCCAGACTTTTTTTCGCCGACTCTGCCAATTGCAGTTGCATCTGCGACATATTATCCATTTTTGCAGGCAAGGCTCTGACGGCATAACGCTGCGCGGCGGCATCGCGCAATGCAGGATTAGCGACGGCGGCGCGCAGACGCATCCATTCCTTCACGGTATCGTCATCATCGGCAGGAATACGCAAATAACGGAAGGTATCTGCCGGACTATCTCTGGTCCCAGCAAGAAACATGTAATCACCGTCCACCAATACAGGTTGCATGTAATTATGAAATTCTCTTGCCTGCCCGGTTTTGTCGCGCAATTTGTATTGCACACTGGGGCCGACGTTTTTCAAATCCTTGTTGTTCGCATTCTTGGCAGCAGAGCCGAGATGTTTATCGAGATCTGCGCTGAATTTTTCATTAAACGATTTACCGGTATTGACTGCGCGTACATCGGCACCATTCTGCGTCATATTTTCGACATTGAATGGGCGGAATCCTGACCACTCTATGGTGTAAGCACTACCACCTTGCCCATTCAGCGGTGTGCTCCCACCGACTTCGCCTGCGACTTCAAAACTGGTCGCAGATGCCCCTGACATAGGAAATGCGGCTAATTTCAGACGACTGCCACCATCTTCAAAACTCGATTGATAGACCGCGACACCTTTGTAAATCAAAGGCTGATTCACCTTAATCGTCGAGTTGAATTTTTTACCTGTGTCATGATCGGTCACCTCGACATCGCTGGCAAACAACTTAGGCATGCCACTGCTGTAGAAATCGATCGTGAATTTATTCAGCTTGATCGTGAACGGCAAATCCTGAATCAGGACGCCGGTTTGCTGCGGAATAATTGCAGTATTGCTGCTGGCTCCTTCAGGAATCATGGTGTTACCACGGAAAGTGGGATTCGCCAGCGGCAAGCGGTGCTGCTGTGGAATATTGGCAATAATACCGCTGCCATCAAAGGGCACCTTGCCCATAAACCATTGCTGAAAACGGATAGGAAGCTCCGAATCCAGCATACCGCCGATACAAATAATCACGATCGCGGCATGCGCAAAAATATAGCCCCATTTATTTCCCGCACCTCGTTTGGCTGCAATCAGGGTCGCACCTTCTTTTTCCACGACTTTGAATTGATAGCCGATACGTGCAAGATGTTGCGTCATATCTGCCAGCAATTGTGAACGCTGACGTACTGAGGCCCACTCTGCTTTGTGGCCGAAATTGCGCAATGACTGCTCGCGCACGTTATCGCGCCAGCTACGCATGTCTTTCACCATTTTGGGAGTGTTTCTAATTATGCAAAGTGTGGTTGACGTAACCAATATCAAAACCAATAATAAAAACCACCAAGCCGAATAAACAGAATACAAGCTAAATATTTCAAAAAATTCGTACCAAAACGGACCAAATTGATTGACGTAATTAGGTAGAGGTTCGTTTTGTTTAAGAATTGTTCCTATCACTGCACCAATAGCAATCATTACAAACAAACTGATCGCAAAACGCATAGACGATAGTAACTCTATCGCATCGGCCAGCCATAATTTACGGGTGGCAATCTGTATGCCGCCAGTGTCGGCCACCGGATCATCCACGATACCGGCTTCTGTTTTGTTTTCCATACTGCTCCGAGAAAAACCTGAAAAAAAAGGGGATGGCTTTGCGCCACCCCCTCCTGTTGTCTTTAGCTTGTCGTAATCTGTTATTTCAATCCGGCGACGTAATCTGCAACTGCCTTCATTTCATCATCGGACATTTTTTTTGCGATAGTGACCATTTGCGCGCTGTTTTTGCGAGCACCTGTACGGAAGTTAGTCAGCTGAGCAATCGTGTAATCCTGATGCTGACCAGCGATACGCGGAAACTGAGCTGGAATACCTGCACCGTTAGGGCTGTGGCAACCCGCGCAGGCAGGTACGTTTTTCTCAGCGATACCGCCGCGATAAATCTGCTTACCCAGTTCAACGATGTCTTTATTTTTTGCCGAACCTGGCTGCGATTTTTGTTTCGATAAATAAGCAGCGACGTTTTTCATATCGTCTGCCGTCATCGCTTTAGCGAAAGTCGTCATGACCGCATTGTTACGATCAGGGCCGGTAAAATCCTGCAACTGTTTCACGATGTATGCATCGTGCTGAGCGGATAATTTTGGATTGACGGTAATCGTGGAATTGCCGCCAGCACCATGACAGGATGCGCAGGCAACGATGCCGCGCGCCGGGTCACCGTTAGTGAACAGCGCCTCGCCTTTGGCCGGATCTGCTTTGACAGCCTTGGCTGGTTCATTGGCATACGCGGAAGCAATCGAGGACACCGCCAGAATAGCGACGCCGATGGACTTGAAAAATGGTAAGAAAGCACGGTTCATTCAAACACCCTGAGACTAAATAATAGAAATCTGCCCTGATGGCGACACGTAGCTACTGGTCTGATCTGAATTCACCCGGATCAAACCCTGGAAACAACCAGAAGGGGTCAGTACGATGTTGCTACCGCCCGTTACCGAACCCCTTATTGTACAATAGCTTTCAGGCGTTTTTACTGCTGACTGTTGCATTTTTCAATTTTTCCTTTCCTCTATGTCTATCCTCTGGCAAGCCCGCTTCTTTACTACGGTCAATCACTTACGTGACCTGCCGCGTACCCATGTACCGGAAATTGCATTCGCCGGTCGCTCCAATGCAGGCAAATCAACCGCCATTAATACCCTATGCAACCAGAAAAAGCTTTGTTTTGCATCAAAGACTCCCGGTCGCACCCAGCATATCAACTATTTTTCTATCGGCGGAGCGCATGTCGCGATGCATCGTAAAGATGAAACCCGGGTAGATGAGATCCGTGCGCTGCTGGTCGATTTACCCGGTTATGGTTACGCTGAAGTGCCGGGTGCCGCGAAAAATCACTGGAATCAGTTACTCGGTTCCTACATACAACGACGCACACAGCTCGCAGCGCTGGTGCTGATTATGGATGCACGTCGCCCATTTACTGATCTCGACGTTCAGATGCTCGAATGGTTTGCTCCTACTGGCAAACCGATACACTGTATTCTGACTAAATCCGATAAGTTAAATAAGACTGAATCTGCGAATGCTTTGCGCCAGGCCAAAGACATCCTCGCCAGCTACGCGGATGATGAAGGTCCATTGTTTCCGTACAGCGTACAGTTATTTTCTGCCTTAAAACGCACCGGCATAGAAGAAGCCGATGCCGCGATTCAGCGGCTGCTGGGTCTGGACCGCCCTACTGAACCGGCAAAGACAGAACCCTTGCCGGAAAGCGAATAAAAAAACCCCGGCTTTTGCCGGGGTGAAATAACACCGATACGAATAGGGACGAACGGTGCCCGCTCAGGGAGGAGAAGCGGTAGGCTCGGAGATCATGATTCCTAACCTGTGCGTTAAGATGTGGCTCAACCCAAAAAGTTTCATTTACCTGACAATTTTTTTTAATTCATCATGGCCCAAAACAAACCTAATCTTTTCCCTGCCGTGCGTATGCGTCGCATGCGTAAGGATGTTTTTTCACGCGCAATGATGCGTGAAAATACCATTACCTCTGCTGATCTGATTTATCCGGTATTCATACTCGATGGCGTCAATCAATGCGAAAAAGTGGCATCCATGCCGGGCGTGGATCGTGTCTCCGTCGATCTGCTGCTGGGCGTTGCAGAAGAATGCGTCGCACTCGGTATTCCGGTGATGGCCTTATTCCCGGTCATCAATCCCGCTTTAAAAACCCCGGATGGCATCGAAGCAACCAACCCTGACGGCTTGGTGCCACGTGCGATTCGCGAGTTGAAAAGCCGTTTTCCAGAACTCGGCATACTCACTGATGTCGCACTGGACCCCTATACCAGTCATGGTCAGGATGGCTTGATCGACGCCAATGGCTATGTGCTGAACGATGAGACCACCGAAATGCTGGTGCGTCAGGCACTGACGCATGCCCGCGCTGGCGCGGATATTGTTGCCCCCAGCGATATGATGGATGGTCGCATCGGTGCGATTCGTCATGCGCTTGAAGCACACAATTTTATTCACACCCGCATCATGGCTTACTCCGCTAAATATGCATCTGCTTTCTACGGTCCTTTCCGCGACGCGGTTGGCTCCGCGACCAATCTCGGTAAGAGCGATAAAGCGACTTATCAGATGGACCCGGCCAACAGTGACGAAGCCTTGCGCGAAGTGGCACTCGATCTGGCCGAAGGCGCCGATATGGTGATGGTCAAACCCGGCATGCCGTATCTGGATGTGGTGCGTCGCGTCAAAGATGAATTCAGGGTGCCTACCTTCGCGTATCAGGTCAGCGGCGAATACGCTATGATTAAAGCGGCGGCGCAAAATGGCTGGCTCGATCACAACAAGACCATGATGGAATCCATGATGGCATTCAAACGTGCCGGTGCCGATGGCGTACTGACCTATTTTGCGCGCGACATCGCTCGCTTGCTGCGACACGCCTGAATCACGATACCGGTGAAACCGGTGTCCTGCCACTACAGAATGTTGCCGCCAGCGATGCTGCAAGACAGCATTCTGCATCACGGCTACAGGCATTCCCAAGATGTCCTGAGCCGTGTAGCATCACTGCTTCCTTTCTCTTTTGACGGTGAAGCGCATGCAAGAAAAAGTCATCACTTTTGCCAGCCCGATATTCTTTCTGCTGATCGCGCTCGAAGCCTACGTCGCCATGCGCAGGCAGCGCCATGCGTATCGCGTCAATGATGCGATCAACAGCCTCAGCCTGGGCGTGATGAGCCAGATTATTAACGTCTTTCTGAAGTTATTATCTATCGGTATTTACGTCTGGGTTGCGCAACATTTTGCCATCGCCACGCTGCCAGCAGATCAACCTTGGGTCTGGCTCAGCGGTCTGTTGCTGTATGACTTTTTATATTACTGGCTGCACCGCATGGGTCATATGACGAACCTGCTGTGGGCAGCGCATGTCGTCCATCATCAAAGTGAACATTACAATCTGAGTACCGCGTTGCGGCAAACCAGCAGCGGCCATTTATTCGGCTGGATATTTTATTTACCGATGGCATTGCTCGGTTATCCGCCGGAAGTATTCATCGTCGTGGGACTGATCGATTTGCTGTATCAATTCTGGATACACACGCAGCAAATCGGCAAGCTGGGCTGGTTTGACCGCGTGTTTGCATCGCCGTCAAATCATCGCGTGCATCATGCGGTCAATGACATCTATCTGGATAAAAATTTCGGCGGTATCCTGATACTCTGGGACAGGCTGTTCGGCACTTTCATCGAAGAGCAGGACGCACATCCTGTCGTGTTTGGCACACGGAAACCCTTGCGTAGCTGGAATCCATTCTGGGCCAATACGGAAGTCTATGCTGCCGTGCTGAAAGACATGCTGAGTACCCGGCGCTGGATGGATAAATTCAAGATCTGGCTGATGCCGCCGGGATGGCAACCTGCCGATCTGGCGGCACGCTCTGCGCCCGTCACATTCGATCTGCAACGGCCAGAATATAATCCGCCATTGCAAGGCGCGCTGATGTGGTACTGTCTCGCGCAGTTCGCGCTGGGACTGAATATCACAACGCATTTTTTACTCAGCGCAAATACCGCCGGTGGCGTTTCGCTGATGCTCTATGCAATGTGGTTGCTGGCCGGTTTCTGGATCATCGGCGGTCTGATGCAACAGCAAAAATTCTTTGCGCTGTTCGAAGCATTCAGAATTGCAATCTGTGCTGCGATGGTGCTGACGACATCAAGCTGGTTTGGCATCAGCACACTCACCAGTACGGCGCAGGCCTGCATCCTTACCGCCTGCGCGGCTTGCTTACTGGCGCTCTTACTGATTTTTAAAACGAAACCGCATGGATATCTTTCACATTAACGACAATCAGGTTTTACTCAATCCGGACTCTTCAGTCACGCCGCAAGGCTTTCTGTGGCTGGATGCAAGCCATGATGAAGTCAGCAGTAACCCAGAGGCATGGCGGGCAGAAGTCGAGCGACTGACCGGCATTCACATTTATGATCTGCATCTGAGCGATGCGGTCAATCTGAGTCATCCTTCGAACTTTGATAACACGCATGACTACGAAATGGTGGTGTTCCGCAAGCTCGCACTGAACGGCGAAGCAGCCGCAACTGACACCGCAGAAAAACGAAAAATGCCGGCCGCACTGAATAAATTACTGACCGTTCCGGTGTCCTTTTTTGTCTTCAGTCATGCGCTTGTCACCGTCCGTGCGGCGAACAGCAAAACCATCGACAACGCCCGCGCCCGCTTGCTGAATTACAAGGCCAAAGCCGATGGCGGCAGTCATGGTCGCTTGCCAGCGTCGCCCGAAGATCTGATGCTGCGCTTACTCAATGCGATGGTCGATCAGTATCTGGAATTGCGTCAGCCACTGACCCAGCAACTCGAGCGCTGGCAGCACGCGCTGCTGGACCCGCGCCGCCCGTTCAATAACTGGATGGCCTTGCTCGATTCGCGTCTGGAATTACGCAAGCTCGATAATCTGTGTGAAGAACAACACGATGCCTTGCAGGAATTGCGTGACCATATCGTCGATACGCATGACGGCAATGACGATGCGCAAAGCCGCGCGAAAGATTTATTGCTGGTTCGCACCACCGATGTGATGGAACACATCAGTCGCGTGCTGAATCATGCGCGTCGCCTCGAAGCATCGCTGGAATCGGCGGTGCAGATACACTTTTCTGCGATGGCGCACCGTACGAGCGAAATCATGCGTACCCTGACAGTCATCACGGCCTTGTTCATGCCTCTGACACTGATTACCGGGATTTTCGGTATGAATTTTGAAGTCATGCCGTTGCTCAAAAATGCTTCCGGTTTCTGGATCACGATGGGTGCTATGGGCATCATTGTCGTACTGCTGCTGATATTTTTCCGCAGCCAGCGCTACCTCGAAGACCGCCTGCGCAATTCCCGTCGGTAACACGTTTTTTTGGGGAGTATGTGCTTAAATGCCCTTCATGTCCTTATAAACATTGGGCGATTAAAAATACTCCCCCCCAGTATATTTCATCTGTTTTTAAACATATTTCTCTCACTTTTGCAGCCATTCCCGACGATTCCATGCAAGCACTGACCTTTCTGTGGCACGACTATGAAACTTTCGGCGCCGTGCCACGCCGCGATCGCCCGGCGCAATTTGCCGCCATCCGCACCGATGCGGAACTCAATGAAATCGGCGACGAACTGATGCTGTATTGTCAGCCCGCGCCCGATTTTCTGCCTGATCCGCAAGCCTGCCTGATCACCGGAATCACGCCCCAAACTTGCCTGCAGCTCGGCGTTCCCGAACACGAGTTCGCCAAGCAAATCGAAGCCGCATTCGCGCAACCCGGTACCATCGGCGTTGGCTACAACACCATACGTTTCGATGATGAAGTCACCCGTTTTTTATTCTGGCGTAATCTGATCGACCCGTATGCCCGCGAATGGCAAAATAATTGCAGCCGCTGGGATATTCTTGATGTCGTGCGTACCGCGTATGCACTGCGTCCCGACGGCATACAGTGGCCGCGCAACGAAGAAGGCAAAGTCAGCTTTCGCCTAGAACATCTGACCGCCGCCAACGGCCTCAGCCATGAAGCCGCGCATGACGCCTTATCCGATGTGCGCGCCACGATTGCGATGGCGCGTTTGCTGAAAGAAAAAAATCCGCGACTGTTTGATTTCTGCCTGAGTCTGCGCAAAAAAGACCGCGTCATGGAAGAGATAGGCTGGCCCGTGCAAAAGCCGTTTCTGCACATCACCGGCATGATTCCGGCAGAGCGCGGATGCATCAGCGTGATGTGGCCGCTGGCGATGCATCCGACTAATAAAAATGAAATCATCGTCTGGGATCTGAGCGCCGATCCGGCTGAATTATTTTCGCTCAGCAGCGAAGAAATTCAGCTGCGCATGTTCAGCAAAAGCAGCGATTTGTCGGAAGGTGTGAGCCGTCTGCCGATCAAAACCATCCACATCAATAAGTCCCCGATCGTCATCAGCAATCTGAAAACCCTGTCTGCAGAACGCGCCGCGCATTGGGGCATCGATATGACTGCCGTCATGGCGCACGCTGCCACAGCAGCCCATGCACCTGACATGGCGCCTATCTGGGACGCGGTGTTTGACCGCTCTGCCGCGAACGGCTTATCAGCGGGTAATGATGTTGACGAAGATTTGTACAACGGCTTCATCGGCAACGCTGACCGCCGCTTATTGAACGAGCTGCGGGCACTGCCAGCAGAACAACTGGCGCGAGCCTCCGCCCATTTTCAGGATAGCCGCCTGGAAGAACTGCTGTTCCGCTATCGCGCCAGAAATTTCCCCGCAACGCTGAGTGCGGAAGAAGCAGAAACATGGGAACAACACCGCGCCGCGCGCCTGCATGAAGGGTTGGGCAATGCAATGACGGTGGAACAGTTTTTTGAGCGCATCGATCAATTATCGGAAGACGCCGATGAACGTTCAGAAGAGATACTCGGCGCTTTATATGATTACGCTGAGCACATCACGCCTATGCGTTGAAAATATCATCCTGCGTGTAAAACAAAGGCTGACTATTCATCCACTTTTCCAGAGCATTTCCTGTGAAGCAACGCATGATGATGCAGATGTTTACATTAATTTTAAGGAGTCACAATGATACGAGGTAGCTGCTTTTATTTACGCCATCCTAAAAAAGAAGAAATACCGCAGCTCATAGAATTACTCAATAATCTCGATACACGCGGGCCATGGCTGCCAACCGAACTGATGCTGCCGGGTCAGCTAGAAAAACGCTTCGAGGAGCAACACAGCTCTAAAGAAAACATGGAATATTTTCTGATCATTGGCGACGATGAACAGATACTGGGTCGGGTATTCCATTTCAAAACAGTGCCGTATTTTCAATCGCGCGAAATTGGTTACTCGCTTTTCTCTACCGATCTGCACGGCAAAGGCATCATGAGCGAAGCGGTGGCGCTACTCACGCGCTACCTGTTTGAAACCACTTTACTGAACCGTCTGGAAATTCACATGGAAGCGGGTAATACCGGTTCTGAAAAAGTCGCGGTCAAGAACGGCTTTCAATTTGAAGGTGTCGCGCGCGGTGCGGCATACAATCGCGGGCGCTTTGTCGATGTCAAGATGTATGCCTTGTTGCGCAGCGAATGGGAAGCCTTGCAGAACGCCTGATACGAGCGGCACCACGAATCCGATGAACTATGTGGATTCAGGTCTCGACGCCATTAAAAACCCCGGTGCAAAGACCGGGGTTGTTTGATTGACGGGCTGGGCGACACTTATTTATTTGGTTGAGGTGTAATGCGCAGATATGGCTTCGGCGCTTTGTAACCTTTAGGATATTTCTGTTTGATCACGTCTTCATCTTTGATCGACAAAGGAATAATCACATCGTCACCGTCACGCCAGTTGCCTGGAGTTGCGACCGTATAGCTATCGGTCAGTTGCAAGGCATCGATCACACGTAAGACTTCATCAAAATTACGGCCTGTAGTCAGCGGATAAGTAATGATCAGGCGGACTTTTTTATTCGGATCAATAATGAACAGCGAGCGCACCGTGACAGTTTCTGACTGATTCGGATGAATCATGTCGTACAAGGCGGCAACCTTGCGGTCAGCGTCAGCAATGATGGGGAAGCCAACCACGGTCTGTTGTGTTTCCTCAATATCTTTAATCCATTGCAGATGTGAATCGGCACCATCCACCGACAAGGCAATCGCTTTGACATTGCGTTTATCAAACTCTGGCTTGAGCTTCGCCGTCAGGCCGAGTTCTGTCGTGCAGACCGGTGTGAAATCTGCCGGATGGGAAAATAATACCACCCAGGAATTACCGGCCCACTCGTGAAATTTCAGTTTCCCGATAGAAGAATCCTGCTCGAAATCCGGTGCAATATCGCCTAAACGTAAAGTCATCTTACTCTCCCAAAAATGTAGAGTTTGACTATAAATCTTGACTCTCGATTTCTCAAGAACAGAGAAGTTGGATGCTTATATCTGCTTGTGTATAAGTGCGCGGCAGAGAAGTAATCAGACAACGCTGCGAGAATGCAGCGTTGTTCCCAGCCATTTATTTACCTTCGATTCTTGTCAATGACTGTAAGAATTTTTCCGCATTCTGGAAGCCAACGACGCGACTATCCGGAATTTCCATGCCTTGATTATTGAAGAAAATGATGCCCGGAGGCCCGAATAATTTAAAGCGTTTCAGCATTTCTTTATCGTCCGCATTGTTCGCTGTAACATCGACTTGCAGCAGCAACATTGCATCCATCTTTGCCTTTACCTTGGCTTCGGTGAACGTCAGTTTTTCCATTTCTTTACAAGAGACGCACCAGTCAGCATAGAAATCCAGCATCGCGGTTTTTCCTTTGCTCTGCGCCAATGCTGCATCCAGCTCAGCTACATTACGCACACGGACAAACACAGCACCATGCGTCTGCGTGCCGAACAGATGAGCGACAGGCGCATAGATATCGCGCCCACCTGTGACGACACCAACGAGTTGCAGCAAGCCCAGCATGCCAAACACTGCAGCAATGAGCTTTCCTGGTAAACCTGAACGATGGAAAAATAACTGATAGCCAGCGTAGCAGATCAGCAGCGTCGCCCATCCCAGCATCTGTAACCAGACGGGAATGACCGGCGAGATCATCCACAAGGCCATCGCCAGCATCAGCACACCGAAGAAGCGCTTGATATTTTCCATCCAGATACCGGCGCGTGGTAACAGGCTGCCGGCAGAGATACCAAGTAACAGCAAAGGTACGCCCATGCCGACTGCTATCGCAAACATCGCTGCACCACCGACAATCACATCGCGCGTCTGACTGATGTAGACCAGCGCGCCTAGCAATGGACCGGTAACACATGGCCCGACGATCAGCGCCGAGATCGCTCCCATCAGGAATACACCAATTAATTTTCCAAATTTGCTATCGCGCTGACCTTCGGAAATTTCAGTTAACTTAGTTTGCAATGCCGCTGGCATTTGCAATTGATAGACGTTAAACATCGACAACGCAAAGAACACCATCAATAAGGAAAATGCACCCAATACCCATGGATTTTGCAGGGTGGCGGCCAAGCCCTCACCGGCGAGACCGGCAGCAACCCCCATTCCTGTGTACACCAGAGACATTCCTAGTACGTACGCAAGCGATAACGTGAATCCACGCGTACGACTGACACCCGCGCCTTCACCAACGATAATAAAAGACAAAATTGGCACCATAGGCAGCACGCAAGGTGTCAGCGATAAGCCCAGACCAAGAATGAAAAACAAAGGCAGAATCACGGATAACTTACCGCTCTTTAATGCAGCACTGATACTGCTACTTTCCGCATCCGGCGCGGCATCGGTATTACTTAGGTCTGCACTGCCCGATGAGGTGGAAACAGCGGCATTAGAGGCTGAAATGCTCAGTCTGAATTCGCTTTCCAACGGCGGATAGCACAAGCCCTGATCTGCACATCCTTGTCTGCCGACTTTCAGTACAAAGACTCCCGCAGCCTGCACCGGAACCCTGATCACCACAGACTTACGATAAGTCTCTACGTCTTTCTGGAATGTCTCGTCAAACTTTACCTTACCAGCAGGCAGTATCACTTCGCCGAGCTTAGCGCCGGTCGCGCTGAATTTCAATTTTTCACGGTATAAATAGTAACCGTCAGCAATGCTTAACGTCACTTCAGCGACGCCGGGCTCCGCCATCGTTGCAGACGCCTTGAACGCAACTTCTGGATCGAGAAACTCGTCAGCAGCCGCGACGCTGCTGAAAAGCAAAAATACGGTCATTAACAACGCCTGTAGCACTTGTGTAACGCCGGAAGGAATAAAGCCCAATTGAGGCAGAGGTGTTACGTTGAGATGCGTGTTCATTCAAGTCCTGTTTGTTCGTGTACCCATTGCAGATAGCTGGGTAGGCCGTCAACGACGGGTATAGCAATGATTTCCGGTGTCTGGTAAGGATGAAGGGAGCAGATCAATGTCTGCAGTTCAGGATAAACATGTGCCGTTGTCTTGATCAGCAACTGCACTTCCGCTGCCACTTCTTCTTTTCCATTCCATGTGTACAGAGACATCATTTCCGGCATGATGTTCACGCACGCTGCGAGATTTTTTTTCAATATGCTTTTTGCGATCGTCTGGGCAACGGTCTTATCCGGACAATTTGTCATTACCAGCACTATTGATTGATCATTTATTTTCATATCACGCATTTTATCAAGAGTCACATGATTAAGAGCAATCCAAACTGAAGTTGCCAGATTAGACAGAACAAATATCAGAACCAACCTCGCTACCCGCACGCATACAGCACGAATAAAAAAAGCCCGGATTAACCGGGCCTTTTCAATCAAAGAAATTTTTCTTCGATTATTCTGCTACTGGAGCATCTGCAGCATCAGTGATTTCTGGACGATCAACCAGTTCTACGTATGCCATAGGCGCATTATCGCCAACGCGGAAACCCATTTTGAGGATACGCAGGTAGCCACCGTTACGATTTGCGTAACGTGGACCGAGTTCTGCGAACAGTTTAACAACCATTTCGCGATCGCGCAGACGGGAGAAAGCCAGACGCTTGTTAGCCAATGTATCAACTTTACCCAGAGTCAGAATCGGCTCGATAACGCGGCGCAATTCTTTTGCTTTTGGCAATGTTGTTTTGATCGCTTCGTGACGCAACAGGGATACTGTCATGTTGCGCAACATAGCCAGACGGTGGGAAGAAGTACGATTCAGCTTACGTAAGCCGTGACGGTGACGCATGGTATTTCCTTTCAGATTTCATTGCCAGCTCTTCTATCGACAACATTGTCGCGGGCCGGTAATTATTTTTACTACGATAAAAAAATGAACGGCTTTGTTAAAAACCGTTCATTCAGACTAATTATTTTTCCAGACCTGCAGGTGGCCAGTTTTCCAGTTTCATGCCCAAAGACAAGCCACGGGATGCCAGCACTTCTTTGATTTCGTTCAAAGATTTGCGACCCAGGTTTGGTGTCTTCAACAGTTCATTTTCACTACGTTGAATCAGATCGCCAATGTAGTAAATGTTTTCTGCTTTCAGGCAGTTTGCTGAGCGTACTGTCAGTTCCAGATCATCGACCGGACGCAACAGAACAGGATCAACAGCCGGAGCACGGGATGGGGCTTCTGCTGCCGCTTCTGTACCTTCCAGGGCTGCGAAGACATTCAATTGATCAACCAGCACGCGTGCGGATTGACGAATCGCTTCTTCTGGTGTGATCACACCATTCGTTTCAATATTGATGATCAGCTTATCCAGATCGGTACGCTGCTCAACACGAGCGGACTCAACGGAATAAGAAACGCGACGCACTGGAGAGAATGATGCATCCAGAATCATACGACCGATTGTTTTGTTCGCATCTTCAGACAAGCGACGAACGTTACCAGGCACATAGCCACGACCTTTTTCAACTTTGATCTGCATGTCCAGCTTACCACCGGCAGTCAGATTAGCGATGACGTGGTCTGGGTTGATCAGTTCAACATCATGTGGCAATTCGATGTCAGAAGCCAGTACAGCACCTTCGCCGTCTTTTTTCAGTGTCAGTGTCACTTCGTCACGATTGTGCAACTTGAATACAACACCCTTCAAGTTCAACAGAATATCAACAACGTCTTCCTGAACGCCGTCGAGGGATGAATACTCATGAACAACACCGGCGATCACGACTTCAGTCGGCGCATAACCAACCATCGTCGACAACAACACGCGACGCAGCGCATTGCCCAGAGTGTGGCCGTAACCACGTTCAAACGGTTCCATCACAACTTTCGCGTGACCGGCACCCAGCATTTCCACATCGATAATACGTGGCTTCAACAGATTGTTTTGCATGAAATGTCCTTTTCAATACCCTCGGTTCGTTACACCGATAAGGCTGACGGCATTAAAGAAAAAGCCTGCCTGTCGCAAAACAGGCAGGCGGTGAAACTAAAATTAACGGGAATACAATTCAACGATCAGAGATTCGTTGACATCGTGAGCGATATCGCTGCGATCTGGCATGGATTTGAAAGTACCTTCCATTTTCTTCGCATCAACCGCTACCCATGAAGGCATGCCGGACTGCTCAGCCAGAGACAGGGCTTCAACGATACGAACTTGTTTTTTCGCTTTTTCACGAACAGCAACAACGTCACCAGCTTTCACTTGATAGGAAGCGATGTTGACAACGATACCGTTAACTGTGAATGCTTTGTGGCTGACCAACTGACGTGCTTCTGCGCGTGTGGAACCGAAGCCCATGCGGTACGCAACGTTGTCGAGACGGGACTCCAGCAATTTCAACAGTGTTTCGCCTGTGTTGCCTTTTTGGCGATCAGCTTCAGCGAAGTAGCGGCGGAATTGACGTTCCAGAACGCCGTACATACGTTTAACTTTTTGTTTTTCGCGTAATTGATTACCGAAGTCAGAAGTACGTGCGCCAGACTTAGCACCGTGTTGACCTGGTTTTACATCTAATTTGCACTTTGAATCCAAAGAACGACGTGCGCTTTTCAGAAACAGGTCCGTGCCTTCGCGACGGGATAACTTAGCTTTTGGTCCGATATAACGTGCCACAATATTTTCCTTTTATAAATGACGCAGAACTTGGCTGCGCTAGTCTGATCTGCTTGCTATCAGACAGTGGTCTTAAAGGCGAAAGCAAATTGCTTAAAGCCTGAAATAAATTTCCCAACACAAAACCCGCCAACAAAATGGCGGGCTTGCATTCTAACGGAAAAACCGTCAGAACGCCAGCAGCATATGCTACCGCTTAGATACGACGACGCTTTGGAGGGCGGCAGCCGTTGTGTGGCACTGGAGTTACGTCTTGGATCAAAGAAATCTTGATGCCGAGATTATTCAATGCGCGTACTGAAGATTCACGACCTGGGCCTGGCCCTTTGATGCGAACTTCCAGATTTTTGATACCGCATTCAACAGCAACTTTACCTGCTGCTTCCGCTGCAACCTGAGCTGCGAACGGAGTAGATTTACGTGAGCCTTTAAAACCAGCACCGCCAGCAGTTGCCCAAGATAGCGCATTGCCTTGACGATCAGTGATCGTGATGATGGTGTTATTGAAAGAAGCGTGAACGTGTGCGATACCTTCTGCAACGTTCTTTTTAACTTTCTTACGAGCACGTGCTGCTGCTGCGTTGTTTTGTGCTTTTGCCATAATGATTTCCTTGGATCCGGGCTAGCCTGGATTATTTCTTCAAAGATTGAGCTGCTTTACGTGGACCTTTACGTGTACGTGCGTTAGTACGTGTACGTTGGCCACGGCAAGGCAAGCCTTTACGATGACGCAAGCCGCGATAGCAACCCAAGTCCATCAAGCGTTTGATGTTCATGGACAATTCACGACGCAAGTCACCTTCGACGATAAACTTACCGATTTCGTCGCGAAGCTTCTCAAGCTCGTTGTCATCCAGATCTTTAACCTTTTTGTTGGTCAAAACACCTGTTGCTTCACAGATTTTCTGTGAGCGTGGACGGCCAATACCATAGATCGCTGTTAAGCCGATTACAGTATGCTGATGATTTGGGATATTAACCCCTGCGATACGTGCCATTCGTTATTCCTCGTTCAATAACGTTAAATTAACCTTGGCGCTGTTTATGGCGTGGTTCTGTGCAGATAACACGAACAACACCTTTGCGCTTGATGATTTTGCAGTTGCGGCAGATCCGCTTAACTGATGCGAGAACTTTCATTTTTGCCCTCTTCCCTTCTTGTTCACTTTTAATTTACTTGGTTCGGAACACTATTCGCGCCCGGCTCAAATCATAAGGCGTCAATTCCACTGTCACCTTATCACCTGGAAGAATACGAATATAGTTCATCCGCATCTTCCCGGAAATATGGCCTAGTACAACATGCCCGTTTTCCAACTTAACTCTAAATGTTGCATTCGGAAGATTCTCCAGAATCTCGCCCTGCATCTGTATAACGTCGTCTTTTGCCATTCGATCTGCTATCCCTTCAGCAAATTAGCGCGAAGGAATCCCGCCCTTGAAATTTGCTTTACGAAGCAGCGATTCATATTGCTGCGACATGACATAGTTTTGTACCTGCGCCATAAAATCCATGGTCACGACCACAATAATCAGCAGTGAAGTCCCACCGAAATAGAAAGGAACTTTCCATTTGGCGATCAGAAATTCAGGTAACAAACAGACCAGCGTGATATAAACCGCACCAGCCAGCGTCAGACGCATCAAAATTTTGTCGATATAGCGGGCAGTCTGATCACCTGGACGAATGCCAGGAACAAACGCACCACTCTTCTTCAAATTATCAGCTGTTTCTTTGCTGTTAAATACCAAGGCGGTATAAAAGAAGCAGAAGAAAACAATCGCAGCAGCATACAACAACGCGTGAATCGGCTCACCCGGCGCCATTGATGCAGCCAGATCTTTCAAGAAAGTTATAAAACCACTTGTTGAAGAATCTGCACCTTTGGTGAACCAGCTTGTAATTGTTGCTGGGAACAGAATAATTGACGAAGCAAAAATAGGTGGAATAACCCCAGCCATATTTAACTTCAGTGGCAAATGACTGCTTTGACCACCGTACACTTTATTCCCAACCTGCCGTTTTGCATAGTTAACCAGGATCTTGCGCTGACCACGTTCGACAAACACCACCAGGAACGTAACAGCTACAGCAATGACGCAAATCAACAATACAGAGGCAGGATGCATAGAGCCGGTACGAACCAACTCAAACAAACTTACCAGTGCACCAGGCAGACCAGCAGCAATACCGGCGAAAATAATGATAGAAATACCATTACCTAAACCACGCTCAGTAATCTGCTCGCCAAGCCACATCAGAAACATCGTTCCAGTCACCAAAGACACCACAGTGGTAAAGCGGAAAGCAAGACCCGGATCAATAACGAGCCCAGGTTGCGCTTCCAAACCAAACGCGATGAAATAAGCTTGCACTGTCGCCAGCAACAAGGTTCCATAGCGGGTGTACTGAGTAATTTTTCTACGACCGGATTCACCTTCTTTTTTCAGTGCTTCCAGTTGAGGAGAAACGATAGACATCAGTTGCATAATGATCGATGCCGAGATGTACGGCATGATACCGAGTGCAAACACGGTGAACCGTGATAGTGCACCACCGGAGAACATGTTAAACATCCCCAGAATACCGCCCTGGTTTTGTTTGAACAGATCTGCCAATGCAGTTGGATCTATACCAGGAACAGGTACATGAGCGCCAATCCTGTAGACAACCAGTGCCGCAAGCAAGAACCAGAGTCGCCCCCAGGGAAACCCGCTTGCTGCACTTTTAGCTTGTTGTGGAGATGTTGCCAATTATTGCTCCGGTGTCTGCAGTGAATTAAGCGATCGTGCCGCCAGCAGCTTCGATTGCAGCTTTAGCGCCTTTAGTGACGATCAAGCCGTTCAAAGTTACTTTCTTAGTAATCGCGCCAGACAAGATCACACGAACTACACGTGCGAGCTCAGAAACAACACCAGCTTGCTTTAAAGCCAAGATATCAATTTCAGTGACTGGCAGATTTTCCAAGTCCGTCAGACGAACTTCTGCTTTGTACGGTGTTGCCAGTGATTTAAAACCACGTTTTGGCAAGCGACGTTGCAAAGGCATCTGACCGCCTTCAAAACCAACTTTATGAAAGCCGCCGGAACGAGATTTCTGACCTTTATGGCCGCGACCCGCTGTTTTACCCAAACCTGAGCCGATACCACGACCAACACGACGTTTGTAGTGTTTAGCGCCATCAGCAGGTTGTATGTTATTCAATTCCATAATTTGCTCCGAACATAAGTCTGACGACTTACGCTACAACCTTCACAAGATACGAGACTTTATTGATCATGCCGCGTACTGCTGGCGTGTCTTGCAATTCAGAAACTGAATTAACACGACGCAGCCCCAGACCACGTACCGTAGCACGGTGATCCTGGCGTGTGCCGATCAGACCTTTGACCAATTGCACTTTTACTGTCTTAGTCATCGCGCTCTCCTTAACCGAGGATTTCTTCAACGGTCTTGCCACGCTTTGCAGCGATTTCAGATGGAGTACTCATCTTAGCCAGACCATTCAAAGTTGCACGAACCATGTTATAAGGGTTTGTCGAACCGTTGGATTTAGCAACAACGTTAACAATACCCATTACTTCAAAAATCGCGCGCATTGGACCACCGGCGATAACGCCAGTACCTTCTTTTGCAGGAGAAATCATGACGGAAGACGCGCCGTGCTTACCAGTAACGGTGTGCTGCAAAGTACCGTTCTTCAAAGTCACTTTGATCATCTTACGACGAGCTTCTTCCATCGCTTTTTGTACGGCAACAGGAACTTCCTTAGACTTTCCTTTACCCATACCGATACGGCCGTCGCCGTCGCCTACGACTGTCAATGCAGCGAAGCCCATGATACGACCACCTTTAACCACTTTGGTTACACGGTTGATCGCGATCATTTTTTCGCGCATGCCATCATCCGGCTTGTCGGCTGCTGTTTTTGCTTGCATTTTTGCCATGACAAATTTTCCTTAGAACTTCAGGCCAGCTTCACGGGCAGCTTCTGCAAGCGCCTTGATGCGGCCATGGTAACGGAAACCGGAGCGGTCAAACGCAACTTCGGTAACCCCTGCTTTGATTGCCTTCTCTGCTACACGCTTGCCGATCAAAGTCGCAGCGGAGGTGTTGCCACCAGCACCGGATTTGCCAGCCAATTCTGCACGTACTTCTGCCTCTACGGTAGAAGCCGATGCCAACACTTTGGCGTCTGGGCCAATGATGTTCGCATAGATGTGCAGATTGGTGCGATGCACGGCCAGGCGGTTCACTTTGAGTTCTGCGATCTTGGCACGGGTTTGACGTGCGCGGCGCAGACGTGATTGTTTCTTGTCCATCGTCAACCCCTATTACTTCTTCTTGGTTTCTTTAATCACAACCACTTCGTCCGCATAACGGACACCCTTGCCTTTATAAGGCTCTGGGCTGCGGTATGCACGAACTTCAGCTGCCACCTGACCTACTACCTGCTTATTAACACCTTTAATCAGGATTTCAGTAGGAGTTGGCGTAGCACAAGAAACACCTTCCGGCATTTGATGCACAACTGGATGTGAAAAACCTAAAGACAAATTCAACTTATCACCCTGGGCTTGCGCTTTGTAACCAACGCCGACCAACGTGAGTTTTCTTTCAAAGCCTTTAGTAACACCGGTAACCATATTATTGACAAGGGCACGCAAAGTGCCTGTCATTGCATTGGCTTCACGGCCGTCATTGGCTGGTGAAAAACTCAAAGTGCCGTTGTCGTTCGCAATGTTCACCAAACCATTAAGGCTTTGTGACAAAACGCCCATAGGACCTTTTACTGTAATCTGCTCTGCTGAAATTGCAACTTCTGCACCGGCCGGCAAAGCGATTGGCATCTTACCTACTCGAGACATCTTTCACTCCTTAGGCGACGTAGCAAATTACTTCGCCACCGACACCGGTTGCGCGCGCTTTGCGGTCTGTCATGACGCCTTTAGGTGTAGAAACAATCGCCACACCCAAACCGTTCATCACATTTGGAATCTCGTCTTTACCTTTGTAAATACGAAGACCTGGACGTGAAACACGCTCCAAACGTTCAATAACTGGACGTCCTGCATAATATTTCAAGCCGATTTTTAATTCGGACTTCCCTGCAGTTTCTAAAACTGCGAAATCTTCAATGTAACCTTCGTCTTTAAGTACATTTGCAATTGCAATTTTTACTTTAGAAGACGGCATCGCAACAACAGTTTTCTGAACAACTTGTGCGTTACGAATGCGGGTCAGCATATCGGCGATAGGATCGCTCATACTCATTGCTTATTCTCCTATTACCAGCTGGCTTTAGTCATACCCGGGATTTCACCACGCATGGCGACTTCACGGAGTTTAATACGGCCCAAACCGAATTTACGGAATGTGCCACGTGGACGACCTGTCAAAGCGCAACGATTACGTTGACGTGTCGGATTAGAATTACGTGGCAAAGCCTGCAACTTCAGACGAGCGAGATAACGCTCTTCTTCAGTCTTTGATTGGTCATCAACGATGGCCTTCAATTCGGCGCGCTTGCCAGCGAATTTCTTCACCAAGTCTGCACGCTTTTGCTCACGATTAATCAGTGCCAGTTTTGCCATGGCGACCTCAGTTTCTGAACGGAAATTTAAATGCGGCGAGGAGTGCTTTCGCTTCTTCGTCGGTCTTTGCTGTTGTCGTGATACTGATATTCATACCACGCAATGCGTCGATCTTGTCGTACTCGATTTCAGGGAAAATAATTTGTTCCTTGACACCGATGTTGTAGTTACCACGACCATCAAACGCGCGACCAGACACACCACGGAAGTCACGTACACGTGGTAAGGCCACGGTAATGAAACGATCCAGGAATTCATACATCTGAGCGCCACGCAAAGTAACCATACAACCGATTGGATAACCTTCGCGGATTTTAAAACCTGCGATCGCTTTGCGAGCCTTGGTTACAACTGGCTTCTGACCGGCGATTTTTGTCAGATCACCCACTGCGTGCTCGATAACCTTTTTATCTGCAACTGCTTCAGACAAACCCATGTTCAGGGTGATTTTCAAGATACGCGGAACTTCCATGCTTGACTTATAAGCGTACTTTTCAGTCAATTCACCGACGATTTTTTCTTTATATAATGCTTGTAGACGGGCCATGATGTTATGCCTTCACAACTTCGCCAGTCGACTTATAGATACGGACTTTTTTACCATCCACTACCTTGAAGCCTACACGGTCTGCCTTACCAGATGCAGCATTAAACAACGCCACATTGGAAACATGAATCGGCATCAATTTATCAACGATGCCACCAACTGCGCCAGTCATTGGGTTTGGCTTAACCGCTTTTTTAGCGACATTAACACCAGCAACAACTACGTAATCACTATCAATACAAGATTGCACCTGACCGCGCTTACCCTTGTCTTTACCCGTCAAGACGATGACTTCGTCGTTTTTACGAATTTTATTCATCACGACTCCTTACAGCACTTCTGGAGCCAAAGACACGATTTTCATAAAGCGCTCAGTACGCAATTCGCGCGTCACTGGGCCGAAAATACGAGTGCCGATAGGCTCAAGCTTTGCATTCAACAATACTGCGGCATTGCCATCAAATTTGACTAACGAGCCATCCTGACGACGAACACCCTTAGCTGTTCTCACAACCACGGCGTTGTAAATTTCACCTTTTTTTACACGACCGCGTGGAGCAGCAGATTTCACAGTGACTTTAATCACATCACCGATACCCGCATAACGACGCTTAGAGCCGCCCAACACTTTAATGCACAGAACTTCACGCGCACCAGTATTGTCAGCCACTTCCAGCCGGCTTTCTGTTTGAATCATAATGTTCTCTTTCCCAACTTAATCCACACAACTTACACAATGCAAGCTTGTAGTCAGTCTTGGTCCTGCCAGCCAACCCCTACATAACCTGCAATGCACGAGCCAACTGATTAGGTGGACGATTTTTTAACCACTTTCACAACGAGAGGGTGTTGCGAAAGACATTTAGGCTGTCATTTACGTACTTCGCAAATGACAGCCCATCATTATTACATCAAAAAAAAATTTGTGCAATAAATTTATACAACTTGCGCTACTTGAACCACACGAGTCAATGTCCAAGCTTTTGTCTTGGAAATTGGACGACCCTCTTGAATTTCAACTGTGTCGCCAGCTTTTGCCTGATTAGACTCATCGTGTGCGTGGTACTTGGCAGTACGAACGATGATCTTGCCATACAAAGGATGTTTAACGTGACGTTCAACCAGTACTGTAACTGTTTTGTCCATCTTGTCAGACACAACTTTGCCAATCAATGTGCGCTTCAGAGCCACTTTAACTTGATCGTTCATTATTTGGCATCCTTCTGATTCATGACGGTTTTAACGCGCGCGATGTCGCGACGAACTTTTTTCAACTGCGAAGTGTTAGTCAGTTGCTGTGTAGCGATTTGCATACGCAGGCTGAACTGTGCCTTCAACAGATCATTCAGTTCTTTCGTCAAAGCTGCAGAGTCTTTGCCTTGGAGTTCAGATACTTTCATTTACAACTCCCTATTAAGTGCCGACTTGACGTACGACAAACGTTGTCATCAATGGTAATTTGGCAGCTGCCAAGCGGAAAGCTTCGCGTGCCAGCGCTTCATCAACGCCATCCATTTCGTACAACATTTTGCCTGGTTGAATCTCGGCAACGTAGTACTCAGGATTACCTTTACCATTACCCATACGAACCTCTGCAGGTTTCTGGGAAATTGGCTTGTCCGGGAAAACGCGGATCCAGATACGACCACCGCGCTTGATATGACGGGTCATTGCACGACGCGCAGCTTCAATCTGACGCGCTGTAATACGACCACGGCCAACCGCTTTCAAGCCAAACTCACCGAAGGAAACAGCGGTACCGCGGGTATGAGAGATACCCTTATTACGGCCCTTTTGCTCCTTGCGATATTTTCTGCGTGCTGGTTGCAGCATGATTATTCTCCTGCTTTCTCAGCTGGAGCAGCATCAGCTTTTGCGCGTACACGCTTAGCTGGAGCTGCTGCGCCAGTTGTATTTTGCCCTTCAGGACGCTTAGCACGTGGGCGGCTGTTTGGCTTGCCATCGTCACGACGAGGACCACGACGTTTTTTGTCGTCTTCCGGAGTCGATTCAATCACAGGCGCATCGCCGTTTGCCAAACGATCACCTTTGTAGACCCACACTTTTACGCCAATAATGCCGTATGTTGTGGATGCTTCACCGAAGCCGTAATCGATATCAGCACGCAATGTATGCAGAGGCACACGGCCTTCGCGATACCATTCTTTACGAGCAATTTCGATACCATTCAAACGACCACCGGACATGATCTTGATACCTTGCGCACCGAGACGCATTGCGTTCTGCATCGCACGCTTCATCGCGCGACGGAACATAATACGTTTTTCGAGCTGCTGTGCGATAGAGTCAGCGATCAGTTGAGCATCGATCTCTGGCTTGCGAATTTCTTCGATGTTCACGTGCACTGGCACGCCCATCATTTTCGACAAGTCGGCTTTCAATACTTCAATGTCTTCGCCTTTTTTACCGATTACAACACCTGGACGGGAGCTGTAAATAGTAATACGTGCATTTTTAGCAGGGCGCTCAATAACGATGCGGCCTACAGATGCGTTCTTCAGTTTTTTCTTCAGGTATTCACGTACCTTCAGATCTTCACCAAGCATAGAAGCAAAGTTACCATTGCCTGCATACCAACGGGAAGACCAGTTACGCGTTACCGCCAGACGAAAACCGGTTGGATGTATCTTCTGTCCCATCGTGACTCCTTAGTTACCAACAGTCACATAAATGTGACAGGATTGTTTAGAGATACGATCACCACGACCTTTAGCGCGTGCTGTGAAGCGCTTCAGGATCGCACCTTTCTCGACATAGATACTCGTTACTTTCAGCTCATCGATATCTGCGCCATCATTATGTTCAGCGTTTGCAATTGCAGACTCCAACACTTTCTTGATGATTGCAGCACCTTTTTTAGGGCTGAATGCCAGGATATTCAATGCCTGATCAACTTTTTTACCACGGATCAGATCTGCCACGAGGCGACCTTTTTGCTCGGACAGACGCACACCGCGAAGATTAGCTTTAGTTTCCATCATCGGTCCTTATTTCTTAGCCTTTTTGTCGGCAGCGTGACCCTTGAACGTACGGGTCAGCGCAAATTCGCCGAGCTTGTGACCAACCATGTTTTCGGAAACATAAACTGGTACGTGCTGCTTACCGTTATGAACCGCAATGGTCAAACCGATGAAGTCCGGCATAATTGTCGAACGACGGGACCAAGTCTTGATTGGCTTTTTGTCTTTGTTTGCCTGAGCAGCTTCGACTTTCTTCACCAGATGAGCGTCGCAAAACGGCCCTTTTTTCAATGAACGTGTCATGTTTTATCCCTTATTTCTTACCACGGCGTGAGACGATCATCGAAGTAGTACGTTTGTTACGACGTGTCTTCTTACCCTTGGTCTGTTGACCCCATGGAGAAACTGGATGACGGCCTGCTGCAGTTTTACCTTCACCACCACCGTGAGGATGGTCAACCGGATTCATTACCACACCGCGGACGGTAGGACGGATACCGCGCCAACGCATCGCACCAGCTTTACCAATCTTACGCAGATTGTGTTCGCCATTGCCGACTTCACCGACAGTTGCGCGGCATTCGATGTGAATGCGACGAACTTCGCCGGAACGCAGACGAACCTGAGCGTAAGTACCTTCACGTGCCATCAGAACAACACCAGCACCAGCTGTACGAGCAATCTGAGCACCTTTACCTGGCAACATTTCCACGCAGTGCATAGTTGTACCAACTGGGATATTACGAATAGGCAAGCAGTTACCGGATTTGATCGGAGCCTGAGAACCGCTGATCAACTGGTCGCCGACAGCAACGCCTTTAGGTGCGATGATGTATGCACGTTCACCATCCGCATAGCACAACAATGCAATGTGCGCTGTACGGTTAGGATCGTATTCAATACGCTCAACTTTTGCAGGAATACCATCTTTGTTGCGTTTGAAGTCAACAACACGGTAATGCTGCTTATGACCACCACCGATATGACGGGTAGTGATGTGACCGTTATTATTACGGCCAGCAGTTTTGGATTTCTTTTCCAACAAAGCAGCAAACGGACGACCTTTAAACAGGCCTTCTGTTACCACTTTCACCATACCACGACGACCTGGTGAGGTTGGCTTCATCTTAACGAGTGCCATTATTATGCCCCCTCAGTGAAGTTGATTTCCTGACCAGGCTTCAAGCATACAAAAGCACGTTTTGTATGGTTGCGGCGGCCAGTAAATCTACCGGTACGTTTTTGTTTACCTTGACGATTTGCCACTTGCACAGATTCAACCTGAACCTTAAACAGCAATTCGACGGCAGCTTTAATTTCTGGCTTGGTTGCATCTGGAGTAACCAGGAAAACCACTTGCTCATTCTTTTCAGCAACCATAGTCGCTTTTTCAGAAATCACAGGAGCCAGCAACACCTTCATCAGGCGTTCTTCGCTATGTTTGATTAATGCACTCATGCCAGCATCTCCTCAATCTTTGCCAGTGCTGGCTTGGTGATCAACACTTTCTTGTAGAACACCAAAGAAACTGGATCAGCGTAACGTGGTTCAACAACCAGTACATTCACCAGATTACGTGCCGCCAACATCAGGTTTTCATTGAATTCGTCAGTAATGATCAGAACAGAATCCAGGCAACCCAATGCTTTGAGCTTCTCAGTCAACAGCTTAGTCTTAGGAGCATCTACCGCAATAGAGTCAACCACACTCAAACGATCCTCACGAGCCAACTGAGACAGAATCGAGCAGATACCAGCACGATACATCTTCTTATTAACTTTGTGAGAGAAGTTCTCATCCGGGCTATTCGGGAATATACGACCACCACCACGCCACAAAGGAGAAGAAGACATACCAGCACGTGCACGACCAGTACCTTTTTGACGCCAAGGCTTCTTGGTTGTGTGGTGGACTTCTTCACGATCTTTTTGCTTGCGGTTACCACTACGAGCATTAGCCTGATAAGCAACAACCACCTGATGAATCAGAGCTTCATTGTAATCACGACCGAAAATAGTATCAGGAGCTACAACGTTTGCAGCCGCTTGACCTTGTTCGTTTAGGAGCTTCAGTTCCATGGATTAGGCTCCCTTCTTAGCTTTAACTTTAACAGCAGGAGATACGATCACCTGACCATTTTTTGCACCAGGCACGGCACCCTTCACCAGCAACAAAGAACGCTCTGCGTCAACGCGAGCGATTTCCAAATTTTGCACAGTGCGATTAACGTCACCCAGATGACCAGTCATGCGCTTACCAGGAAAAACACGACCTGGATCCTGCGCCATACCGATAGAACCTGGAACATTATGGGAACGGGAGTTACCGTGAGTAGCACGACCAGAAGAGAAGTGGTAACGTTTAATGGTACCGGCATAACCTTTACCAATTGTCACACCTTGCACATCAACTTTCTGACCAGCCTCGAACATACCGACAGGCACAACATCGCCAGCCTTCAATTCAGCAGCTTTAGCAGCGTCAACACGGAATTCTTTTAATACAGTACCAGCTTCAACACCTGCTTTTGCGAGGTGACCGGCAGCCGCTTTATTTACACGGGATGCACGGCGCTGACCGAAAGTAACCTGAACAGCGGAATAACCATCTGTTTCAGGAGTTTTGACTTGCGTCACGCGGTTGTTGGACACATCCAAAACAGTAACAGGAATAGAATCCCCGTCATCCGTAAAGATACGCATCATGCCAACCTTGCGACCAACTAGGCCCAAGCTCATTATTTTCTCCATTCTCACCTACGATTGGGTGAGGCTGATGTTTAAAAAACTTAAACGAAAAGGTCAGCAAAAGCCGACCCACATTTAAGCCTTCGATTATAGCCCGCAAATTTTTTATTTACAAGGCAAATTATTTGAAAATTCGAAGAATTGTGGTATGTCAAATTTCTTCAGTTTTTGATTTTTAAAAAAAATCAAAAATTACCGGAAATTCGATTACTGCAATTTGATTTCAACATCAACACCAGCAGGCAAATCGAGCTTCATCAAAGCGTCAACTGTTTTATCTGTTGGATCAACGATATCCATCAAACGTTGGTGTGTACGAATTTCAAACTGATCACGGGAAGTTTTATTCACGTGCGGTGAACGCAGAACGTCGAAACGTTGAATACGGGTTGGCAGAGGAACCGGGCCTTTAACAACTGCACCAGTGCGCTTCGCTGTTTCAACGATTTCCAAAGCAGATTGATCGATCAATTTATAATCAAATGCTTTCAGGCGAATGCGGATCTTTTGATTCTGTGTAGACATAATAATTCCTATAAAGAGCGAGCCACCACCCCTTGGGGAAATGGCATTTTTTACAAAGAGCGAATACAAAAAAGCGGCTGCCGCTTAAAAAATCAGCAGCAGCCGCGTAGTGTACTACAAAATTACAGAATTAATCGATAATTTTAGCAACAACACCTGCACCAACAGTACGACCACCTTCACGAATCGCAAAGCGCAAGCCTTCTTCCATCGCAATCGGGTTGATCAGTTTGACTGTGATAGAGACGTTATCACCTGGCATCACCATTTCTTTATCTGCTGGCAACTCGATCGAGCCAGTGACGTCCGTTGTACGGAAGTAGAACTGTGGACGATAGTTGTTGAAGAATGGTGTATGACGACCACCTTCGTCTTTCGACAGAACATAGATCTCGCCAGTGAAATGTGCATGTGGCTTGATCGAACCTGGTTTTGCCAACACTTGACCGCGTTGGATATCTTCACGTTTTGTACCACGCAGCAGTACACCAACGTTATCGCCTGCCTGACCTTGGTCGAGCAGTTTGCGGAACATTTCAACGCCAGTACATGTTGTTTTTACTGTTTCTTTGATACCAACGATTTCAATCTCTTCGCCGACTTTGATAATGCCGCGTTCAACACGACCAGTTACCACAGTACCGCGACCGGAGATGGAGAATACGTCTTCAACTGGCAACAGGAAGGCACCGTCAACAGCGCGTTCCGGTGTTGGGATGTAAGTATCCAGTGCGTCAGCCAGTTTCAGGATGGCTTCTTCGCCCAAAGGACCTTTGTCGCCTTCCAGCGCCAGTTTTGCAGAACCCTGGATGATAGGCAGGTCGTCGCCTGGGAATTCGTATTTGGACAGCAATTCGCGCACTTCCATTTCTACCAATTCCAGCAACTCAGCGTCATCAACCATGTCGCATTTGTTCAGGAAAACGATGATGTATGGAACGCCAACCTGACGAGCCAACAGGATGTGCTCACGTGTTTGTGGCATTGGGCCGTCTGCTGCAGAGCAAACCAGGATCGCGCCGTCCATCTGCGCTGCACCGGTGATCATGTTTTTAACATAGTCAGCGTGGCCTGGGCAGTCAACGTGAGCGTAGTGGCGTGTTGCTGTTTCGTATTCAACGTGCGCAGTATTAATTGTAATACCGCGTGCTTTTTCTTCTGGTGCTGCGTCGATTTCGTCGTATTTCTTCGCTTCGCCACCGAATTTTGCAGACAATACTGTTGCAATCGCTGCTGTCAATGTTGTTTTACCGTGATCAACGTGACCAATTGTACCTACGTTAACGTGCGGCTTGGTGCGTTCGAACTTACCTTTTGCCATTTTATTCTTCCTTCAAAAAGAACGATTTATCAATAAGATGCCTGCTCCGGGCAAGGAGCAGGCTTTCAGATTACGAATTACTTAGCTTTGGATGTCACGATTGCGTCGATAACATTTTTCGGCGCTTCGGAGTAATGCTTGAATTCCATCGAGTACGTTGCACGACCTTGTGTTGCGGAACGCAATGAAGTGGCATAACCGAACATTTCAGACAAAGGAACCTCAGCCTTAATGATCTTACCACCACCGCCAGCAACTTCATCCATACCCTGAACCATACCACGACGGGAGGACAAATCACCCATGACTGTACCAGCGTAATCTTCTGGCGTTTCAACTTCAACTGCCATCATTGGCTCCAGAATAACTGGAGAAGCTTTACGGCAACCATCTTTAAACGCCATCGAAGCCGCCATACGGAACGCGTTTTCGTTGGAGTCAACGTCATGGTAGGAACCGAAGAACAAGGTCACTTTAACGTCAACCACTGGATAACCAGCCAACACGCCGGATGTCAGTGTTTCACGCACACCTTTTTCAACCGCAGGGATGTATTCACGTGGAACTGTACCGCCTTTGATCGCATCGACGAATTCAAAACCCTTACCTGGCTCTTGTGGTTCGATCTTCAGAACAACGTGACCGTACTGACCACGACCACCGGATTGCTTAACGAATTTACCTTCGATCTCTTCGCAAGTCTTACGGATAGTCTCGCGGTAAGCAACTTGTGGCTTACCAACAGTCGCTTCCACGTTGAATTCACGCTTCATACGATCAACGATAATATCCAGATGCAATTCACCCATACCAGCGATGATAGTCTGACCGGACTCTTCATCAGTACGCACACGGAAAGATGGATCTTCCGCAGCCAGACGATTCAGTGCCAGGCCCATTTTCTCCTGGTCGCCTTTTGTTTTTGGCTCAACTGCCTGAGAAATAACTGGCTCTGGGAATACCATGCGTTCCAGAATAACGATCGCTTTGTCATCACACAGCGTATCACCAGTTGTTGTGTCTTTCAGACCAACAACCGCAGCGATATCACCAGCCATCATTTCTTTGATTTCTTCGCGTTGATTCGCATGCATCTGAACAATACGACCGATACGCTCTTTTTTACCTTTAACAGAGTTATAGACTGAGTCGCCGGAGTTCAAAGTACCGGAGTAGCAACGGATAAAGCACAGTTGACCAACGAATGGATCGGTTGCGATTTTGAATGCCAGCGCAGAGAATTTCTCATCATCTTTTGCCAAACGAACCACTGGCTCTTCATCTTCATTTGTACCAGGTACAGGTGGAATATCCACTGGAGATGGCAGGAATTCAACGACCGCGTCCAACATCGCCTGCACGCCTTTGTTTTTAAAGGCAGTACCACACATCATTGGAACAATTTCACCGGCGATCGTACGTTGACGAAGTGCTGCTTTAATATCAGCCTCAGACAAATCACCCTCTTCGAGGTATTTGTTCATCAATTCTTCAGAGGCTTCAGCTGCTGCTTCCACCATGTTTTCACGCCATTTTTTAGCGTCTGCTGCCAGATGCGCAGGGATATCGCCGTATTCAAACTTCATACCCTGGGAAGCTGCATCCCAGATAATTGCTTTCATCTTAACCAGATCAACAACACCTTCAAACGAATCCTCAGCACCAATAGGCACTTGAATCGGAATAGGATTCGCCTTCAAGCGTGCACGCATTTGATCGTATACTTTGAAGAAGTTCGCACCAGTACGGTCCATCTTGTTGACGAATGCCAAACGTGGGACTTTGTACTTATTAGCCTGACGCCATACGGTTTCAGACTGAGGCTGAACACCACCGACTGCACAGTAAACCATGCAGGCGCCATCGAGAACACGCATGGAACGCTCAACTTCGATAGTGAAGTCAACGTGACCCGGTGTATCAATAATGTTGATATGGTGCGGAGCGAAATTATTCGCCATACCACTCCAGTAGCAAGTTGTCGCTGCAGAAGTAATAGTGATACCACGCTCTTGCTCTTGCTCCATCCAGTCCATGGTAGCAGCGCCATCATGCACTTCACCGATTTTGTGGTTAACACCGGTGTAGAACAGAACACGTTCCGTCGTCGTCGTTTTACCTGCATCAATGTGAGCCGAGATACCGATATTGCGGTAGCGCTCAATGGGGGTCTTACGGGCCATAGATAATCCTAAATCTTTTAATAGACAAAACCGAGCGCAATTTTTTGTAAAAATCGCGCCCGGCCTGATTCAAAATATTTGCCAGAACCATTGCATAATCATCACACAAAGGCTCCTTGCTCTTACTCTTAGAAGCGGAAGTGAGAGAAGGCTTTGTTGGCTTCAGCCATACGATGCACTTCATCACGTTTCTTCATTGCGCCACCGCGGCCTTCTGCGGCTTCCAACAACTCACCAGCCAGACGTTGTGGCATGGATTTTTCACTACGCTTGTTTGCAGCTTCACGCAACCAACGCATAGACAAAGCCAGACGACGAACCGGGCGCACTTCAACAGGCACCTGGTAGTTCGCGCCACCAACACGGCGGGATTTTACTTCAACCAGTGGTTTAGCATTGTTAATAGCCAATGCAAACACTTCCAGAGGATCTTTACCAGATTTTTGTTGGATGTGATCAAAAGCACCGTAAATGATACCTTCAGCAACAGACTTCTTGCCTGACAACATCAATACGTTAACAAATTTTGCAACTTCTACATTGCCAAATTTTGGATCTGGCAATACGTCCCGTTTCGGGACCTCACGACGACGTGGCATTTCAATTCCTTTCAATCTTCAGTTGAGCGCTGAGCAACAATTCACCCTGCACTCGCGACAGGCCATCATAGCCAGTCACTTACTCGGCTCATTCCGAACCGACACTGATCCGTAATACTTTACGGAGATTAAATTACGAGATAATTACTTCTTAGCTGCCTTAGCGCGCTTAGAACCATATTTGGAACGAGCTTGCTTACGGTCTTTAACGCCTTGAGTATCCAAAGCACCGCGAACCATATGGTAACGAACACCTGGCAAATCCTTTACACGACCACCGCGCAGCAGGACTACGCTATGTTCTTGCAAGTTATGGCCTTCACCGCCAATGTACGAAATTACTTCGAAACCATTAGTCAGGCGAACTTTGGCAACTTTACGCAAAGCCGAGTTCGGCTTTTTTGGAGTTGTCGTATAAACGCGGGTGCAAACGCCACGTTTCTGCGGGCTGTTTTCCAGCGCCGGCGATTTGCTCTTAACCACTGCAGAAACACGTGGTTGGCGAATCAGTTGATTGATGGTTGGCATCGTTTTTAATCCAACAAAATACAACGTTAAACACAAACCCGGAAACGGTTGCCCGGGAACTAAAAATCAATTTTTTTACGTCCGAATTATTCAGACGAGCCCAATATCTGCCTGCTTTTTAAGCATATTTTTTCGCAAAAAACCGCTAGAAACATGTTGAAAACTGCAAACCCAAAATCGAGAACTCGCAATTTTATGTCGCCTGATCCAGCCATGTCAACGATTTTCGGTACGCGACGGGTTGCCCACGCTGCCTGCACGTGGCAGATCAGAGTAGGAAATTTCATAAGAAAATCAAGTATTTCCGGATTTTTGTTTGTTTTCATTTAAGCTTGCATGACTCTTTGCATCGTCCTGAGCGGAAAAGGCGCTTAGGCAGCCGCGCCATGTTTTCATAAATCATTTATATTGTCGGCCTGAATTATTTAAGCGACCATTTCACACTCTCTATTGCAGTCGATGGCGATACCCCCTCGCCCAGCAACTACCGCAAGCAAGCCAGCTACCATCCCGATGCGTTCTTTACTCCGTCCCAGCCCCCTTTTTCTCCTGTTGAGTTATCTGCTGCTCTCAGCGATTCCGTTTTTCTCTCTGGTACTGGGAAAGCCGGTTGAGAAAGGCTGGCAGTTGCTGGCGATCGAGGTGATCTGCTGGCCGGTACTGTGGGCAGTCTTCAAACATCCGCGCTGGTTTCATTTTTTGTTGCTGCCGGCGATGCTGGCAATACCGATAGAGATTTATCTGCGACTGTATTTCGGGCAGAGTATTTCCACTCATCACCTCGGCGTTTTACTGGAAACCAGCCCCAAAGAGGCGATTGAATTTCTTGGGCAAAAAGTCTGGTTACTGTTATTTCTGACGTTAATGATTACGGCGTGGTGGTGGAGTCTACTGAAAATTGCGTTGAATACACCAGCACTGCACTGGCACCATCCAAGCCGCTGGGCATTGATCAGTATGGTGGTGATGGGCTGCGGGATCTGGGCTTACGGCGAATATGTCGGCGTGCGGGCAGCGCCTCCGGCGGTGACACCCAGCGCCAGCGATAGTACTGACGACGAGGATACGCCGGCACCAGCTGCAAGCACACAATCAACGGGCAAAGTGATTCCGCAGGCGTGGCTGGAACATCAGCGTCAGACATTAAGCAAACTACTCGGGCCACTGCCATCCTGGGCCAGAATACGTTATGACGAGGATGTCTTCACCAGCACCTGGCCATTCGGTCTCGCGGTGCGCATCGCAGATTTCTGGAGCGAACGTGGATATTTATCAAAGCTGTCTGAAAAAAGCCGCAACTTCCGCTTCAACGCGACATTGCAAGGTGACCCGAAGTTAGCGCAGACTATCGTTGTTGTGCTCGGAGAATCATCACGCTACGACCGCTGGAGCCTGAATGGCTACGAACGTGAAACCAATCCCTTATTGTCACTGGAAGACAATCTGGTCAGCTTCAGCGACATGATTACTGCCGTCGCTGCGACACGCTTATCCGTGCCTGTCATCGTTTCGCGCAAGCCGGCGGCACAAAGTCTGAAGGCGGGGTTCTCTGAAAAATCGTTTCTGTCTGCATTTAAAGAAGCGGGATTCAAAACCTTCTGGATATCGAACCAAATGAGCTTTGGTCAGTTCGACACGCCGATCTCAGTGTTCGCCAAAGAAGCCGATGTCACGCAGTTTCTGAATCTCGGTGGCTTCACCAATAATTCCAGTTTCGACGACATCCTGCTCGATCCCATGAGTCGCGCGATGAACGATGCCGCACCTAAAAAGCTGATCGTTCTGCATACGCTGGGCAACCACTGGAATTACAGCCACCGCTACCCGAAAGAATACGACCACTGGAAGCCCTCGTTGTTCGGTGTTGACAACCCCGCCTATACCGATCTGAACAACAAAGCGGCGCTCAGCAACAGCTATGACAATTCCATTTTATACACCGACTGGATGTTGTCGGAAGTCATACAGCGCCTGAAAGCGAGCAAACAGATTACCTCAATGATGTATATCTCCGATCATGGGCAAACCTTGTATGACGGCAGTTGCGGCCTCGCGTTTCATGGCCACAATACGCAATATGAATTCCATATCCCTGCCTTCATCTGGTATTCGGACGACTATCAGCAATTATTTCCAGAGAAAATTCGCCAGCTCAAACGCCACCAGAAATTCCGCCTGTCGACGGAAAATGTTTTTCATACTTTGCTCGACATGGGCAATATTCGCTATCCTGATGAAAGGCTGAACTGGAGCATCCTTAGTCCGCAACTGGTTGCACACACGCGCTATGTCGATAGTTACGGCTGGTCTGATTACGATAATGCGACGCTGAAGGGAGATTGCCGCGAAGTCATCGATAAAAAAACGCCGGTACGACAAGAGAAATAAGCGTTACACCAAGTGACAACACCGATGCAGCATCCTGCCGTTATGTGCCTGCGAGCGCCTGTTGAGCACTAAATATACTGGGTGGAGTATATTTAAAAGCCCAATGTTTATGCTGAGAATAGCCCGATTTTTGAATATACTCCCCCTTAAAGCTCATTTTCACAGCAGAATAAAACCAGTTTTTCTGCAAAGCATCTGACTTACGTAATCGCTAGCGGTCGAGCTCAGACGCCGATGGCGTATTTCTTTTAATGAAGATCAACATCAGTCAATGTATGCTTTGCTTCATTGCAGCAAAACAGTTATCTCGTTTACACTGACGACATGCCCTCAGTTAGCCCTCCCACCCTGACCGTCAATCATGCAGATCAGACCACGATTAGCGTCGCTGGCGCGTGGCTGGTGCACGCATTATCCGAAGGTCACCGCTTGCATGATTTGCAGACGGAGCTGACCAACCAGGGAAAGCGCGACGATATTCACTGGGATTTAAGCCAGATCAGTGCGCTCGATCATGTCGGTGCGCAGATATTGTGGCGCGCCTGGGGCAAGAAAAAGCCACAACATCTGTTACTGCAACCGGTACATGAAGGTCTGTTTCAGCGCGTGGCGGAAGCCGGTCAGGTCAATTTAGTCGAAGCAAAACGTCCGCGCTTTTACAGCATCATGCAACTGGGCGACATCGTGCTCGGCTTCTTTGAGCATTTGTACGGCTTCAGCATCCTGCTCGGTCAACTGATGATCGATCTGGCCGGTTTTATACGTCATCCGCTGCGAGGCCCGTGGAAAGAATTATCCGCCAACCTGTATCGCATGGGCGCGCAGGCGCTGGGCATTACCGCGCTGGTCGGCATCCTGATCGGGATCGTGCTTTCTTACCTGTCAGCACAACAATTACTGACGTTTGGCGGTGATTTATTTATCGTCAATATTCTCGGCATGAGCATCATCCGCGAACTCGGTCCCTTGCTGGCCGCAATTCTGGTTGCCGGTCGCTCGGGCTCAGCCATCACGGCGCAGCTCGGTGTGATGCGGGTCACCGAAGAGCTCGATGCGATGCTGGTGATGGGCATACCGCATGGTTCGCGCCTGATCCTGCCCAAGGTGCTGGCACTGGCCATCGCCATGCCACTGCTGGTGATCTGGACCGATGTGATGGCACTGATAGGCGGCATGATTTCAGCGCAAGCACTACTCGGTATGAGTCCGGAATTTTTTGTCTTTAAATTACCGGATGCGGTGCCGCTGCTGAATTACTGGATAGGTTTGGGTAAAGGTGTTGCCTTTGGTATTCTGATCGCACTGATTGCCTGCCATTACGGCTTGCGCATTAAGCCGAATACGGAAAGCCTGGGGCACGGCACCACCAATTCCGTGGTGATTGCAATTACCGTCGTGATCATTGCCGATGCGATTTTTGCGATTATTTTCAGTAAAGTGGGCTACTGATGACGACCGATAACGTAATCGAAATCCAGGGCTTACGTACCCAGTTCGGTCGCGCAATCGTCCACGACAATCTGGATTTGTCGGTACGGCGCGGTGAGATTCTGTCTATCGTGGGCGGTTCCGGCACCGGTAAAACCGTACTCGTGCGCCAGATGCTGGGACTGGAAACGCCGCGTCGCGGCAGCATCAAAGTCTTCGGTGAAGACATCCAGGTTTCCGACAGCCGTCATCTTGATTATCTGCGCAAAAGGTCGGGCATGTTGTTCCAGCATGGCGCTCTGTATTCAGCGCTGAATGTGTTCGACAATATCGCACAGCCGATGCGGGAACTCAGAAAATTACCGGAATCTCTGATCACCGATCTGGTGTATCTGAAATTACAGATGGTGAACATCGCCTTTGAACATGCGCCGAAAATGCCGGCAGATTTATCCGGCGGCATGATCAAACGGATCGCGCTTGCTCGTGCTTTGGCGCTGGATCCTGAACTACTCTTTCTGGATGAACCGACCGCCGGACTGGATCCGGATAGTTCAGACAGTTTCGTCGAGCTGATACAGTCATTGCACCGCCAGCTGAGCCTGACGGTGATCATGGTCACGCATGATCTCGACAGCCTGTTTGCACTATCGAGCCGAATTGCGGTGCTGGCCGAAAAAAAAGTCATCGTCGTCGGCACACCGCAGGAAGTCGTCCGCTTCCAGCATCCGTTCATCAGCAGCTTCTTCCTCGGTGGTCGTGGCAAGCGCGCCATGGAAGTGCTGACACCTGCCTCACAATAGGAAAGCCATGGAAAACCGATCGCACGCCTTAATCGCCGGATTCTTCACCATCGCCTTATTGATCCTCGCTATTTTTATCGCGATCTGGCTGGGACGCGACAAAATTCAGCGCACGCCGTATGAGATCGTGACCAAATCAGCGGTCTCCGGCCTCAACCTGCAAGCGGCAGTCCGCTACAAAGGGATTAAAGTCGGTAATGTGACCGATATCGATTTTGATGACAAAAATCCGGGACAACTGATACTGCGCCTGGAAGTGATTCCGGATACGCCGGTCACCAGCGCCACCTTCGCCACCCTCGCCTATCAGGGTGTGACCGGGATTGCATTTGTGCAGCTTGATGAAGACAAAACAGCGGGCACTTCTGTCCCGTTAGTGCCGGACGGTACGACGCAACGGATTCCGCTGCGTCCCGGTGTGATGCAGAATCTGGAAGAGCGCGGGCTCGCAATTCTGACGCAAACCGAAGAACTGACCCGCCGTATCAACAGCCTGCTCGATCCGAAAAATCGTCAAACCATGATCAGCGCCGTCGACAATATCAACAAAGCTGCGGAAGCGTGGCAAGCATTGCCGAACAAACTCAACCCCAGCCTGGATAAATTGCCAGGGCTAATTGATCAGACACAAAATACGCTGAACACCGTCAGCGTGCTCTCCAAAGACGCATCGCGCTTCACCAATAATCTGAACCAGCTCAGTACGCAATTGCAGTCTGCCGATGGCCCGATCGCCCGCTTTAATCTGGCGATAGACCAGCTGACAAACGGTGTCGCCGTGGAAACGCTGCCGCGTATTCAGAGTCTGACCGGCGAAGCCCGCAGCAGTATGCGCTCCCTGAATCGCGCAACGGAAAATCTGAACGACAGGCCACAAAGTATCCTGTTCGGCAATCCGCCAGCAGCGCCCGGCCCGGGCGAAGCCGGTTTTGTCGCGCCCAAATAAAGACACAGAGAAGACTATCTGAGGACATCGTATGCAACGACTCTACCGCATTACTCACTACCGTTTTCTGCCGCTGATGATATTCAGTATCAGTCTGTTGAGCGCCTGCAGCAGCACGGCTCCGGCACAACGCCAGCAATACGATTTCGGCCCGTTCAATACGGTCTCGCTGCCGAATACAAAAATGCAAATTGCGCTCGCCGAAATTCAGGTACCGGCAGCGCTCGACAGCAATGCCATGCTGTACCGCTTGCAATACGACAACGCACAGCAGTTAAAGCCGTATGCGCAGGCGCGCTGGAGTATGCCGCCCGCACAGTTAGTCGCGCAAAGAATCAAGCTGGTGCTGAACTCGCGCGGCGCTGTCGTCACCAACACCGCTGACAGCGCGGGAAGTTTGCCGGTCTTACGCATGGAACTCGATGAATTTTCTCAGGTATTCACCACGCCAAGCACCAGCCATGCACACATTTATGCGCGCGGCATTGTTGTGAAAGGACGCAACATCATCGGCACGCGGAATTTCCTGCTGCAGGTACCGGCTGCCAGCCCGGATGCTGCCAGTGGTGCAAAGGCTATGCAGACAGCGGTCGACAATATGATCAGCGACATGCAGCAATGGCTTACCAGCTTAGCCCTGAATTAACGCCGCCATGAGTGAGCCCCTGCCGGCCAGCCGCGATGCGTCGCCAGACACAGGTGCGGCCAGTCACTTACATAGTTCCCCTTTTGCACGGGTCTGCCTGCTCGCCTATACCGTATTGATTCTGTATGCGAGCTGGTATCCGTTCACCGGCTGGCAGGCAAATAATTTGTCGGCATTGCCTGACGTGATACGGCAGTGGCCACGTTACTGGACCAAATTTGATGCCGGTATCAATATTGTTGGTTATATCCCGTTCGGAACCCTGATCGTCTTTGCGCTGTACCCGCTGGTGAATCGCTGGTGGGCGGCGCTGATTGCCTGTTTTGGCGGCGCGCTGATTTCTGCAGTGGCCGAGCTGGTGCAATATTTTCTGCCGAGCCGGGTCACGTCTCTGCTCGATTTTCTGACCAATACCAGCGGCGCGGTGCTGGGCGCGATCTTAGGTGCGCTGCTGACGCCGCTGATACTGGAAAAAGGACGCCTGCAATTATTGCGCAAACAATGGACGTATCAGGATTCGAGCTGGGAAATCGTCTTGCTGGGTTTATGGCCAATGGCACAGCTGTATCCGCAGGCCTATCTGTTCGGGCTGGGACAATTGTTTCCCATCCTGTCGCAACAACTCAGCGATTTGTTTGACATGGATATCGACATAGGTGCATTTGTTCTGCAAGGCATGGAATTCAGTGCCGATGAATATCTGCTGGCGGAAACTTTCATCACTGCCAGTGGTTGTACCGGCGCGATACTGATTTGCCTGAGCATATTCAATCGTCACGCGCCGAAATTCCCGCTGGGTATGCTGCTGCTGAGTATGACACTGATCGCCAAAACACTCGCCAGCGCTTTGCTGTTCAAGCCCGAATATGCGTATGCGTGGATGACGCCCGGCGCGATCGGCGGCTTACTGATCAGCGCCATCATGTTGTACGGTTTTTCATTCGCGCCGGTGCGGGCGCAGAAGCGACTGGCATTTTTACTGCTGCTGATTTCGCTCGTGGTGCTGAATCTGTTACCGGACAATCCCTACTTCGCCGCGACGATGCAAACCTGGGTGCAGGGAAAATTTTTGAACTTTAACGGTGCTGCGCAATTCTTATCGCTGTGCTGGCCGTGGATGGCCTTGTGGACTTTGTTACGAAAGCCAAAACCGGCTGCTGCGCAAGTTGCAGTATCATAGCGGCTTACCGGCAATGCGACCCACGCGCTCATCCGGCAAGCATTTACCGATGTCGTTCCGGGGTCACAGCCACTGTCTGAAATGAATAAAGTCCTCATCATGTCTGAACCTCTCTATTTTCAAAAACATGTGTTTTTCTGCATGAATCAGCGCGACGATGGTCGGCCGTGCTGTACCGATCACGGCGCACAAGCAGCGCAGGAACACGCCAAACGCCGCATCAAACAGATGGACATGAACGGTCAGGGCAAAATCCGCATCAACAAAGCCGGCTGCCTGGATCGCTGCGATGAAGGGCCAGTGATGGTGGTCTATCCGCAAGGCACTTGGTACACCTTCGTCGATCAGACAGATATTGATGAAATCATAGACGTGGATCTGATCGGCGGCGGCATCGTCAAACGCCTGCAATTACCGAACACCTGATTTATCCGCATGAACGCTCAAACTGAACATTTTCTGATTCCCGGCGCCGTCGGCTCTTTGCAATGCGCGCTCGATTTACCTGATCCTGAAGTGTTTGCGGCGCCTGTCGGTCTGGCACTGGTCGCGCATCCGCATCCGCTGTACGGCGGTACGATGGATAACAAAGTCGCGCAAACGCTGGCGCGTACCTTCACTGGCTTGGGCTATGCCGCCGTGCGTATGAATTTCCGCGGCGTCGGCCAGTCTGCCGGAACACATGATGCAGGCATCGGGGAAACCGATGACATGGCATTGTTACTGGCACACATGCGCACACGTTATCCTGCATTACCATTAGCGCTGGCGGGATTTTCTTTCGGTACTTTCGTACAAGCCTGTCTGCAACAAAGGCTGATACAGGCGGGTACGCCCGCCGAACGTCTGGTGTTAGTCGGTGCCGCCGCCGGTAAATGGGCGATGCCTGAGATTCCGGCAAACACCATCCTGATTCACGGCGAACAGGACGACACGATACCGCTGTCGGCCGTTCTTGACTGGCTGCGCCCGCAAGATATTCCGGTCACTGTGATTCCCGGTGCCGATCATTTTTTCCATCGTCGCCTGCACCATATCAAACAGCTCGTTACCAGCATGTGGGATAAGCCTGCCGGTCGCTGATATCTTTTTGCTTTTATTTTTGTTTTTTTAAGTCTCATCCAATGAAAAAATTCCTTGCTACTATTGCCGCCTCACTACTGACGATGTCCGTGGCGATGGCACAAACACTGCCCGCACCGACAGTTGCTGCAAAATCCTGGATACTGGTGGATGCCACCAGTAATCAGGTCATCGCCGCTCAGGACGCTGATCTGCGCATAGAACCGGCGTCACTGACGAAAATCATGACCGCCTATCTGGTGTTCTCTGCGCTCAAAGAGAAAAAGCTCGATCTGAATCAGACTGTGAATGTTTCCACTCGTGCCTGGAAGGTCGATGCCAGCAGCTCGAAGATGTTCATCGAGCCGAACAAACCAGTCACCATTAATGAATTGCTGTACGGACTGATCGTGCAATCCGGTAACGACGCAGCGGTTGCACTGGCGGAAGCCGTCGCGGGTAGCGAAGAAGCCTTCGTCGTACAGATGAACCGCGAAGCTGAACGCATAGGCATGAAATCCAGCCACTACGGTAACCCGCATGGTTTGCCCAGCCCTGAAAACTATGCGACTGCGCGCGATCTTTCCACTTTAGCGGCACGTCTGATCAGCGATTTTCCTGAGTATTACAAAACCTATTACAGCACCAAGAGTTACACCTACAACAAAATCACCCAGCCGAATCGCAACCGTTTATTGTGGCTGGACCCAACCGTCGATGGCATGAAAACCGGCCATACCGAAGCAGCGGGCTATTGCCTGATCTCTTCGGCGAATCGTCCGAATGGCACAGGTCAGCGCCGCCTGATTTCCGTTGTCACCGGCACCGCCAGCGATCAGGTGCGGGCACAGGAAAGCCTGAAATTGCTGAACTGGGGCTTCCTGAATTTCGATACGGTCAAACTGTATGCCAAAGGTCAGGCCATCGATACGCCGGTGATCTGGAAAGGTTCGCAGGCACAGATCAAGATCGGTTTCGACCGCGACCTGTACGTGACGCTGCCAAAAGGCTCGGCAGCTAAACTGAAGCCAGCGCTGGAACGCAAAGATCCACTGGTGGCACCGATTGCCCAGAACAGCAAGGTCGGCACCGTGAAAATGATGCTCGATGGTAAAGCGATTGCTGAATTCCCGGTACTCGCTTTAGAAAAAGTTGATCAGGCCAGCATCTTTGGCCGCGCCTGGGATTCAGTGCGCCTGATGTTCAAATAAACCGGATCAGGCCAACGCGGGCATCGTTCATCATGCCCTGTCGAAAGCCACATTCGCCAGCCACGTTTGCCAGCCCGGCTTGCGTGGCTTTTTTACTTCTGCAGCCTCGCCGCTTGCGTTGCCAGTCCGACAAATACAGCGGCTGACAGATAACCCTCAGGCATCCTTGTATGCGATATTTGCATAATCTGTCGGCACAATTTGTGTAAGAATGAATTTTTTCCTCTCACTGGCACTGTCATCATGAATGATCCTCTGGTTTATCTGAACGGCGTAATGACGCCCCTCTCCGAAGCTAAAATTTCCGTACTCGACCGCGGCTTTATTTTCGGCGATGGCATTTACGAAGTCATTCCCGTCTATGGCCGCAAAATGTTCCGCGCTGACCAGCATCTGGCGCGCCTGTTCCGCAGCCTCGACGCGATCGGCATCAAAAATCCGCACAGCAAGGAAGAATGGCTGGCACTGATCGCCAAGGTCATGGATGCGCATGACGCCGATGATCAGATGGTGTATCTGCAGATTACACGCGGTGTTGCCAAGCGCGCCCACGCCTATCCGAAAGATGTGACACCGACCGTGTTCATCATGACTAATCCTATCGTGATGCCATCAGCAGAAGCACGCGAACACGGCGTCGCCTGTGTTTCGATGGAAGACCTGCGCTGGCTGCACTGCGAGATCAAATCGATTTCTTTGCTCGGCAATGTTTTTGCGGCGCAGAATGCTGCTGAACATGGCGTCACAGAAACCATACAATTCCGTAACGGTTATCTGACCGAAGCCTCGTCGGCGAATGTCTGGATCGTCAAAGACGGCGTGCTGATGGGACCACCGAAAGACAATCAGATTCTGGAAGGCATACGTTATGCGCTGATCGAAGAAATCTGCGCCGCCAATAATATTCCGTTCCAGGCTCGCCGTATCACGCGTGAAGAAGTATTCGCGGCAGACGAAGTCATGTTGTCGTCCGCCACTAAAGAAGTGCTTGCCGTGGTCAAACTTGACGATCAGACTATTGGAAATGGCCAGCCCGGCCCCATCTACAACAAACTGTATGCTGCATACCAATTAGCCAAAGCAGCTTAAGCGCAGCGTATTTCCATTTCTGCATGAATCCGGAATACCGACATACGCAGCGCCTGCCGGCACTATGAAGAAATGGAACGACCATGGAAATGAGACCTATCCCGCCAGAAGAAAGCCTGATCGAATATCCGAGTGATTTTCCGATCAAGATCATGGGCGCGATGCACGACGCCTTTGCACAGACCATGGTGGAAGTCGTCACGCTGCACGACCCGACGTTTCACGCCGGTAAAATGGATATGCGCCCTTCCAGTAAAGGCACGTATCTGTCATTAACCGTCACGGTCCGCGCGACCAGCCGCGAACAGCTCGACAATCTGTACCGCGAGCTCTCAGGTCATCCTATGGTCAAGGTCGTGCTGTAAGCTGTTTTTCGCATCAAACATACTCCCCGGAGTATATTTTAAAGCCCCTTATTTCTGCGGACATAAAGGGCTTTTTCATTAAAACGAGGGGGAGTATCCGAAATCAGGTTCTGGCGGAGCGTACTTCTGCCAGCAGCCATTCTCTGAACGCCCTCACCTGCGGCTTATCCATCGCGCTGGCCGGATATACGAGGTAATACGACACCGGGCAAGGAATACTGATGTCGAACAAGCGCCTGAGCAGACCGGACTGGATATCTGACTCAACGATCGCATGCCTGCCGAGCGCAATTCCCTGTCCATCGACCGCCGCTCTGGCGAGCATGGATGAATCCTGAAAAATCAGACCGCCACTGGGTTCATCGGCATCGAGACCGGCCGCGCGAAACCAGGGTTGCCAGGGTTCCTCTTCACAACGCAACAAATGTGCACCCACCAGCTCGGCCGGCGTCTGCGGCACTTTATCGGCCGGATACGTAGGACTGATAACCGGATAATATTCATCGCCCATCAGTAATTCACTGACCAGCCCGGGATAATGACCGAGACCAAAACGGATCGCGATATCGACCTGTTCACGGTTGAAATCGGTCAGCGATGAACTCGATTGCAGACTGACTTCAAGATCTGGATGATGTTCGATGAAACGCCCCAGCCGCGGCGATAACCAGCGTGCCGCAAATGAAGGCAGTGAAGTAATCCCGAGTCGTTTTTGCTTGTTACGGTCACGCAGCAGATCGGCCGCCTCCGCCAGATCTTGCAGGGAACGCCGTATCGCGCTGGCAAAACGCTCACCATCCGGCGTGATGCGGATGCGCTTGCCATGTCTGACGAATAACGCCACGCCGAGCTCTTCTTCCAGCGACCTGACCTGATGGCTGATCGCGCCATGCGTCAGATGGATCTCATCGGCAGCACGCGAGAAATTTTCATGGCGGGACGCCGCTTCAAACGCACGCAAAGCAGCAAGATTGGGTAGGCGACGGAAATCCATTTGCGTAATATCTCGTATTTCGATAACGCATATTACTGTGAATTTAATTAGCAAGAAAAGACAAAATTACTCATTTTGTTTCTGTATTGCCAAAGACTACAATTCCGACATCGTAATGCAGTATGTGTCTTTCAGAGAGATAAAGCGCTGCACAGGCAATTAATGCAAATATAGCAAGGAGTCTGGAAATGACAATTAATTTCACAAATCCATCATTCACGGTCGCTGCTGGCAGCACCGTTTCGGGACAAAGCGAACAGGCACAGACATTCACCGTCACAAGTGGCCGGGTCTGGCTGACGATCGCCGGGGAAGATGAAGATTTCTGGCTGAGCGCGGGCGAATCTGTGACGGTGCCAGCACACCGTCTGGTCGTGATAGAAGCCGATCAGCAGAATAGCAGCGTCGCCTCCGTGGCAGCAATCCAGCCACAACAAGCGCCAGCAAAAAATGCAAGCTTCCCGTTCCAATGGCAAAAACTGACACAAAAAATCAGCCACGTTTTCGCCTGATCAAGGTCGCCATTGTTTCAGCATAAAGATCACCGGGAAATCCGCGTGATCTTTATTTTTTGGGGAGCACATTAACTTGCCCAAGCGCGCCCGCCGGGATGCCTCAGCATGCCAGGCCACTCACTGAATTACACCGCTGCAGTCCACGCGATAGCAGAATTCAACCCGCAGCAATGTTACACTAGCGTTCTATGCAAGCAGCTCAGCCCACTTCCCTCTCCCCTCGCGTCATCCATCGCGGCGTCGAGTCTTATCAGCTCACTTTTGACGCGATGCGTGCATTCACCGATGCACGTGATGCGCAGACACCGGATGAATTCTGGATCGTTGAACATCCTCCCGTCTTCACACTCGGTCTCGGCGCAGATCAGTCGCATGTACTGGCAGCGCATGATATTCCGGTGGTGCAGACCGATCGCGGCGGCGAAGTCACCTTTCACGGCCCGGGACAGGTCGTGATTTATCTGATGATGGATCTGCGCCGCAGCCATCCGAAAGCGCGCTTGTTTGCGCGTGAATTTGTGCACCGGATAGAGCAGGCAGTGATAGACACACTGGCAGCGTATAATCTCGCCGGCGAACGCAAAGCCGGCGCGCCGGGAATTTATGTTTCCGACGGCCAGTACAAAGGCGCGAAGATCGCCGCACTGGGACTCAAAGTGCGCGGCAATGGCTGCACTTACCATGGTGTTTCACTGAATGTAGCTATGGATCTGACACCATTTTCATGGATCAATCCCTGCGGCTATGCGGGGCTGGCCACGGTGGATATGAAGACGCTGGGAGTCAGCGTTCCACTCGCTGAGGTACAAACTGCACTCGCACAACATTTGCAGCATCTTTTGACTGTTACTCAATAAACGTTTTCTGATTTTCTGAACTGATCCGTATCATGACAACCGACAACACACCCGCATCTCCAGATACCACGACTGCTGCTTACGATCCGACTGAAAAACAGAAAGGTGCGAGTAAAACTGCACGTATCCCGATCAAGATTGTGCCGATGGAACGCTTGCCCAAGCCTGACTGGATACGTGTTAAAGCCGGCTCGCCAACGACCCGCTTCTATGAAATCAAAGACATCCTGCGCGCCAACAAGCTCGTCACTGTCTGCGAAGAAGCATCCTGCCCGAACATCGGCGAATGCTTCGGTAAAGGTACGGCAACGTTCATGATCATGGGCGACAAATGCACACGCCGCTGCCCGTTCTGCGATGTCGGTCATGGCCGCCCGGATCCGCTCGACGTCAATGAACCATTGAATCTGGCGAAAACTATTGCCGATCTCAAACTCAGTTATGTCGTCATCACGTCGGTGGACCGTGATGATCTGCGTGACGGCGGCGCTGCCCATTTTGCTGAATGCATTACAAAAATCCGCGAACTATCACCATCCACACGTATCGAGATCCTGACACCGGATTTCCGTGGCCGCATGGATCGCGCACTGGAAATTCTGAACATGGCACCGCCTGACGTCATGAACCATAATCTGGAAACCGCACCACGCCTCTACAAAGAAGCCCGCCCCGGTTCAGATTACGAATATTCACTGAGCTTACTCAAGCGCTTTAAAGAACAACATCCGGACACACCGACCAAATCAGGCATTATGGTGGGCCTCGGTGAAACCGATGAAGAAGTGCTGCAGGTCATGCGCGATATGCGAGCCCACAATGTCGATATGCTGACCATAGGCCAGTACCTTGCACCAAGCGGACATCATCTGCCGGTGCGCCGTTATGTGCATCCTGACGTCTTCAAAATGTATGAGGAAGAAGCCTACAAAATGGGCTTTGCCCACGCCGCCGTCGGCGCGATGGTGCGCTCCTCGTACCACGCAGATCAGCAGGCGCATGGCGTTGGTACAGATAAGAGTTAAAAATACTGCGGAGCTCATGGTGTCGGCGGACATGAATTTCCGGCACCAGTCATTTTACGTCCTTCAAAAATTTGCAACGCAAGCAATGTCGCCGACTGTGCGACTGACATCCAGACATCAACGAGACCTGTTTTTTTGTGTTACGCAGCATCATATGCTGTACTAACGAGTCAATCCATTCGCAGACAAAACGACGGCTATTGCTTAATCAGAGTATAATTTGCGATTAAAGTGAATTAATCTACTTATCAAACGATTATTCCGGCATCTGTTGTCCTCTTCCGTCCGCTGAGTAATTTTGCGTCAATTGATGGCTCTTGCCTGTGCTGATTTTCCGTGTATGTCATTACGCGACGACGTGAATGCCATATAAAAATACCATCAGCAAAACGATCTTTTTCTCTCTCATGCGGCGAATGTGCTGCACGAACAGTAAGTAAAATCACTTCCCGCAATGACGTTGCGGGACTATATCCACTGTCGCCACAGCAGCAGTGCCCAACAATCAACATGAATGTGAACCCACAATGGCAAAAGAAGAACTGTTAGAAATGAGCGGTCTGGTTGAAGAAGTTTTACCGGATTCCCGCTTCAGAGTGAATCTGGATAATGGACACCAACTGATCGCATACACCTCAGGCAAAATGCGTCAGCATCACATCCGCATTCTGGCGGGAGATAAAGTCACGCTGGAAATGTCGCCTTATGATCTAACTAAGGGTCGCATCACTTTCCGTCATATTGAAAAACACAGTGGTTCAGGTTCTGCGCAACCACGGCGCCGCGCTTAGTTCTTCGGCTGCGCAGCGGTATCCAGAGTCCGGACTGCTCCGGATGAGTAATTCATCTGCGGACGAGGAGTCCAATACTGATGCCACTCTGACTTTCACTCTGCCTGTCTTTTGTGCACTACAACGGCGCTAAGGTTCACGCAGACTTTCTGTCAGCAGATGTTTGGGAAGCAGCCGCGCCTGATACATGTCTTTGACAAGAACAAGCTGCTCCTGCACCGGCTCAGGTACCGAATCAGATAACAACCACTCTTTCCAGCTGACCGCCTGCCCGCGTGGAAAAATAACTTCGCCGTCCAGTGGCATCCGCTCACGATAGCGCTGCAATAAAGTCAGGCCAGCAACAAGATGTTCGTAGTCCTGTGGTCGAAACAGGACATCAATTCTGGCATTCGTATCGAGATAATTTAATCCCGTCAGAAACTGCAATGCAAGTGCACCGTATACGCGCAGACGCACGCCGGCAGCAGTGGCTTCCAGGTTCAGCTCCCGTAATGCCGGCTGCCAGTCAGCCGGTGCGACCGGAATCACAGTGCTCAACGCCAAGCTTGACTGATGCTCTATGATGTTCTCGACCCGGGTTCGGGCAAATAAGCGAGACTGACGCCCGTCTGCCTGAGAAAAATAAAAACCTATGCAGACTTCATCATCGCCAGCTTCTGCATCCCGGCGTAACACCACAGCTGGCCACTCCTCGCGTTGCCAGCGTTGTAAACCTTCGCTGTTCTGCTTTTCTCTGGAAAAAATCTCGCGCCATGCCTGATCAGATAACCACACCAGATCGTGACGCTGAAATTGTTCAATCTGATCCAATTCAATACTGCCTTAGTGTTTAATATCCGCGAATAATACGGCATCAACGACCTTTTGTGCCATGACACGCCCGCCTCTCGCTACTCCTAGCGACATCCGTACATCTTCGGCAGACAGATCTGCGAAAGCGGTGAACAGGCAGGATGCCAGATCCTGCCTCCATATATCTTTTATGCCGCCCATACGTTGATAGTTTTCCGGGCCGGGCGCAAACACCGGATGAGATTGTGCGAGCAGTACCAGCGTTTCCTCGGGAATCTTAATAATGCGTGCCATCGCCGACAAATCCATCACTCTGATGATTGATGATGGCAATGCATAACAGGCGTCAGCCATCATTCCGCTACTGACAAAACCGCCGGACAATGCCTGTCCGTAAACCAGAGCAAGGATCTTATGCCCGCGACACCGCGCTGATTCTATACATTTTCCGAGATGCGCCATATAGCGCTGGATACCCATCTTTTCATCCCTCTGCCGCAAACGCTGTCCCGTCGTATCGACCAGTAAAAAAATTGGTCGCCCTGGAAAATCGCGTATCGTCCGCAGCAGCAATTGCGCTTGTTTCAGCGCTGTTTCCACACCGATCTCGGTATGATTCGTCGTACCGATAATGCTGATGGTGGAGCCATGCATTTGCGCAGCGCCGGATAGCACCGCATTTTCTTCGGTGATGTCATATCCTTCCGGGAAAAGCTGTGCTGCCAGAGGCTGCCATTCCAGCGCAGGCTGTTCTGCTCTGCCAGTATCAGCAACGTCAGTATCGCTGCCCGATGCAGGAAATGTTGCCAAACGCTGCGTCAACATTGCATGTTCGGCTTCGAGTGCGTTTACGTCCGCAACAGACTGCGGCGAAAATGCCATTGCCTGCGCCGCAGCTACTTTGAATGCGGCCATCGTATCGGCCACCAGCATCTGACAATCACCACTCCGGTAGCGATGAAGGCCACCATTCACGCGCCATACCAATGCGCGATCGCTGGCGTCAAATTCAGCAACACCATGCACCGTTTCAATGACGCCGGGTCCGGACATACCCAGCCTTGCCTGCCGCCATTCAGTATGATGACTGGAATTCCAGCTGTACGCACAGCCAACAGGGCGCGCATCACCTCAGAGACCGCGATCAGGCCTGCATTGGCTTCGTGTAAACGCCCCCCCCCCGACTCCGCCATAAGTATCACCGCTGCGGGCCGCTCTTGCAGCGCTTTGCGCAATAAGCCAACTAATTTGGCGCCGTGAACTTCCCCTATCGCACCACCCATGAAATTGCCATCCTGCGCGGCGGCAAACACTATTTTTCCGGACAGATAGCCATAACCAATAATGACACCGTCATCAAATGCGACCGGGGCATGGAGCAGTGGCAAATGCGGACTCCCCCATGCTGGCGATGCTGGCAACCATTCCTGAAAATGTTCGATGATGCCGTCAATACGTTGCCGGGCAGTCGCCTGCAGATAACTGATCATGTCCTTATCCGGATAAATTTGCCGTTCCTTGCACGATAAGAGCTATGGTCAATCAGCCTTATCGTGCAAATGAATCACGATGACTGGCCGGGATTTTTTTGCGTGTCGAAGAAATAAGTCATGCGCTTGCGCGGACTCAGATAGTCATACATTTCAGGTGCCAGCTGCGAAGGCTTCAGGCTCGCCTCAATCTCCAGCGCGGGCTCGTGAATCAGATCGAGAATAATCGCCTCCGATTTAGGTACACTGGGATCGTAAATCAGGACACTGGGGCGTAAAGGTTTTCCGGAATTGACGGAAACAACCATACCGAACGTACCGTCAGATAACCTAACGATCGTTCCGGGAGGATAGATACCCATGCTGCGAATAAAAATATTCAGAGCAGCCGGGTCAAACTGTTTGCGCATGTGACCAAACATATGTGCCATCGCCTCGTAAGGGCTCATAGAATCTGCTGGGTTAGGGCGATTACACAAATTATCGTAAGCATTCGTTATCGTTACGATACGCGCGAGCGGAGAAATTTTATCGCCAGGCAAAGCAGCAGGGTAACCACTGCCGTCCATGTATTCATGATGCTGATTGATAATGTCCACCACTTGTTTAGGCAAATGTAATTTTTCGGCGATTTGCTGGCCATAAAAAACATGCTGCCGGAATAAATTCTGCTCTGCGCGCGTGAGTTCGAATGTTTTGTGAATGATACGGTCAGGAATCTCGATTTTGCCGATATCGTGAAACAGGCATCCCATCCCCATCAGCTTGATATCATCGGCAGAAAAAGCGAGTTCTTTCGCCAGCATCATCGTCAGTACAGTCACATTCAGCGAATGGTAATACGCCTCCTCGCCAGCGATTTTGTCATTCATCAGATGGATAGCGATATCTTTATCGACGAGCAGTGACTCCAGCATCTGCTGTACCAGCTCGTCTGCTTGTCGAACGGATTCCTGCGGACGCGCAAATAGATTCCGGGTAATATTTTTTAGAGTGCCTGCTGCTTTCAGCAATTCTTTTTCGCACTGGGCAATGGCGTTACGCTCTTTCAGCAGTCGATCAATACGTTCGCGCTTTTCTTTGATTTTCTCGAGCTCTTGCGGGGTCGGCTGCGCTACTTCCACAACGGGTGCGTCGGCCGGTGGCGGAGGCAATGGACGGCGATCTGATTTTGACGGATTCACCCTGATCGTTTTTAATCCCAGCTGACGCAGTGCCTGAATTTCCTGCTCGTTTTTTATCTTAAAACTATTTAATGCAAACGAATGATCAAGCCAGGAAATATCGAGATGAACATACAAACCGACGCACAGCTGCTCGACGGGAACGTTCACGGTAATTGGTGTAGCACACATGTTGCAGATGAAAAGTAGGAATCGGGCTATTTTAACAGTCTGTCGGAGGTGAGTGACCGCAGCACAATGCTGTTGTGGCGAAATATGCAAGCCACAACGCGCAGGAGCTGTCACACGGTTGTAACAGTGCCTGAGCCAGGCGCTGAAATGGTATTATTAATACTTTAGAAGCGGAGCTTGCTACTTTGATGGAAGGCTTGTCTGATCAGGCGCTGACGCAAGTCGCGCAGTATTTTTCGGCGTTGGCTGAGCCGACACGTTTGCGCATTCTGAATTGTCTGCGCGAGGGAGAACTGAACGTCGGCGAACTGGCAGAACGCTGCCAGTGCTCGCAGGCAAATGCGTCACGCCATTTATCGACGCTGGCAAAACACGGCCTGGTAGAGCGCCATAGCCGTGGCACAACGGCGCTCTACCGGATTGCCGATCAATCCGTCTACGACCTATGCGATCTGGTTTGCGGCAATGTCGCCAGACAACTTGATGCACAAGCCGCATTGCTGGGATCAATCAGAGGTAAATCGTGACCTGAGCGGAATCTGATCCGCTTCATTGCTATCACTCAGAGGAATTCATGTCACATCCTATACGACGTATTGCCATCAGTACCGGTGGTGGCGACGCCCCGGGTTTAAATGCGGTCATACGCTCCGTCGTTTTCGCTGCAGCCAAACGTGGCTGGGAATGCTTCGGTATCCGCGAAGGTTTCAACGGCATATTGCGACCCGATCGCTATCCGGTGGATGGCATTACCAGACTGACGATGGCGCAGGTCGATCATATCGGTCATCTCGGCGGAACGATACTGGGAACGACGAATCACGGCAATCCTCTTAAGTTCGCCACCACCATGCCAGATGGCAGCGTGACAGAGACAGACCGCAGCAGCGAAATACACGCGGCACTGAAGGCGATGGATATCGACGCCTTGGTCTGCATCGGCGGCGACGGTACATTAACGATTGCCAATGTGCTGCACCAGCAAGGAATGCGTGTTGTCGGTATTCCTAAAACGATAGATAACGACCTCGACAAAACTTTTACCACGTTTGGCTTTGATACCGCCGTTGCCTTTGCGACCGAATGTACAGACAGGCTGCACAGTACTGCTGCCAGCCATCAGCGCATCATGGTGGTCGAAGTCATGGGACGCTATGCCGGCTGGATCGCATTACACACCGGCATTTCGGCAAATGCACATGCAATCCTGATCCCGGAAATTCCTTACGATATTGATCAACTGGCCGCCCATCTTTCTGCCAGAGACCGCGCAGGTCATCACTATTCCATCGTGATCGTAGCTGAAGGCGCCAGTCCGCTGGGTGGTGAGCGTGTGCTGCATGAAAAAGCCGGAGCAGGCTATGTGGAAAGACTCGGTGGCATAGGAGAAAACCTGGCGCAGGCATTACAGAAAAAGACGGGCAAAGAAGCGCGCGCCGTCGTGCTTGGCCATCTGTTACGCGGTGGCAGTCCGAGTGCCTTTGACCGCGTCTCAGCAATGCGCTTTGGTACCGCAGCAGTCAGGGCGTTAGACGAAGGCCATTCCGGCATCATGGTGGCACTGGCCTATCCAGACGTGAATTATGTCGCACTGGAAGAAGTGGCGGGACGGATGAAAAGTGTGCCGCTCAATGGTGATATTGTGCAGACCGCGCGCGACCTGAACATCTGTCTCGGCGACTGATCGCTCAAGCCTCTGACGGCAGTGAATCAGATGTCATCCCGGCATGCTGACTCACTGTCCCCAAAAGTGAACGACGATAAGACTAGGTCGTTGTTATTTCTTTTTTAGGGTAAATCCTGACCAGAACGATGCGCGGGCCGTTCATCTTTTTGACCACGGCGTCAAAACGGTCGAATTCCACTTTCTGTCCTTCAACCGGCAAGTCACCTAATTTCTGCATAATCAGACCGCCGATTGATTCGACTTCGTCACTGTCTAGATCAAAGCGCAGCGCCATGCCCAGCGTGTACAAAGGTAAGCTGCCTTTGCCTATCAGGGTGCCATCGTCCAGCAATGTCCAATCGTTTTCATTCTGCCGGAATTCATCGCGGATCTGACCTACTAATGCACCCAGCAAATTATCCAGCGTTAAGAAGCCGACCGGTTTGCTGCCTTTGTGTCCGACTATCGCGAAATGCGGTGCGCCTTTACGAAAGCGACGGAACAGCTCCAGAGCAGGCATATTCGGCGGCACGAATTCTACCTGACGCAAATGTTTACTCAGATCATCCAACGGCTTACCAGATTGCTGCGCCAGAAATAAATCTTTCAGGTGCAGCATGCCAAGCACCGTTTTTTCATCTTCATCAAAATACGGATAGCGGCTGAAACGGTTGCGTGCAGCCGTCTCCATGTTTTCTTCCAGGCTGGCGCTTTTGTACATCGCCACCACTTCATTGATCGGGCGCATCAGATCGGAAATTTCCAGGCCACCGAAATCGAGCACCTGCGCCATGATGCTCCATTCATCACGGATTTCTTTGCTGCCGCCGTGACTGCCGCGCAAAATCAGCTTCAGCTCTTCCGGTGAATAATGACTGTCACTACCGTGAGCAACATCCAGCCCCACCCATTTCAGTACCAGATTCGCACTGCTGTTGAGCACCCAGATCACCGGATACATCAGCCAGTAGAATGCATATAAAGCGGGAGCCGTCCACAAAGACACTTTTTCCGGCATACGGATTGCCATCGATTTCGGTGCCAGTTCGCCCACCACAATATGCAGGAAAGAGATAACGAAGAATGCAAAAAAGAAGGAAACGCCGTGGATAACATCAACCGAAGTCACCCCGAGTATGTGGAACAAGGGTTGCAGCAAACGTGCAAATGCGGGTTCGCCTATCCAGCCGAGGCCGAGTGAGGCCAGGGTAATCCCCAGCTGACAGGCGGAAAGGTATGTATCCAGATGCTGATGTACTTTGATGAGCAGTTTGCCGCGCAAGCCAGCCGTTTTGGCGATACTGCGGATACGGGTCTGGCGCAATTTCACCAGTCCAAATTCAGCCGCCACAAAAAAACCGTTTAACAGGACCAGTAACAGCGCAGCGATCACTAACAATAAATTATCCAACACGAAACCTTGGTTATGAACACGGCATTACTTTAGACTAATTTACTTACATTTGCATGTAAATGGCCGTGAGTGAGACAAAAATTGGAACTTTTCCTGGTTTTCCCCGGTCAATCTTGTCACACCTCACAGGTAAAGCAGGTTCATTCAGGTATTGAACCTGCAGCCGGCACCGGCATCTTCCTCCTCCATAACCTGGCGTTCATCGTGAATAGCAAGAAATGAACCCGGCACCATGACAAATCGTGCAAAGTACGCTACAAGTTGTCAGTAAAAATTAAGGAGAATCACATGTCTTTCGATATGATTCTGGCAGAAATAAAGTCCAGCCTTGCATTAACACCGGCATATAACGACATCAGTCCTCTGCGCCGTCTGGTAGCACAAATACGGCCCCGGCAAGCGACCGACAAGCAAAGAGCGACCGATAACATAAGGGCATTGTGCTTTGTGTTACGCCAGCATCCGGCATGGCGCAAGGCGCTGCGTGAATATATGCTGCAAGTTATCAGCACCCGCACCCTGGTTCATTTACTGACAGATACCGGCATCACCTTAAACAATGGCTTCTGGGGTGCTGCCTGGCAAAGACTGATCAATAAATTTCTGCCGCCCTTAGTCAATAACGATTATGTGAAAGACATTTTCGGGCAAATCTTTGATCACCCTTCCGATCACGTCTGGGTTAACCAGTTGGAAGAAAGTACCTGGCAGGACCTGATCAGCAGTATCGGTTTTCGTACCTCGAAGGCACGACAAGCGCATGCGGCGTTGACCAACGAAATTCTGAGCGCCGTACAGGTATTGTCATACCGGATTACCAATATCGGACTCGAAGCAGAGCTGGTGCGTAATTATCCCGAGATCGAAAGATTCGAGTCCCCGTTTCTACGGCAAAATGATGAAATCAATAATTATGTGATCAGCTATCGCACATGGTTACACGACTGCACAACCGCGCGTGAAGACAATAAACATATCGAAGTCTTGTTGTCGCAGTGTGATGATATCGTCAACCGGATACGCAAGACCGCCGCTGTCAGCGGCGTTTCTGTCAGCCTGACCCGCTTGCTGTTGCGTCTGACACAGAGCAGGCGCAGGTTGCGGATTCTGCTGGATTTACTCGACAGCACGGAAGCGAACGAAGTGTCTGCAATCGGCATACGCTTATTCAAAGAACTCGTCATTGCTGACAACAAACGCCACAGCCTGACCGACCTGATGCAGACGAATACCGAATTACTGTCGCTGCAAGTCACAGAGCGTGCAGGGAAAAGCGGTGAACATTATGTGACCAATAATCGCAGCGAGTGGATGGCAATGCTGCGCTCGGCACTCGGTGCCGGCTTTATCGTCGGCTTCATGGCGATGATCAAAATTCTGTTCAGTAAATTAGCGCTGGCCCCGTTTGGATATGCGCTTCTCTTCAGCCTGAATTATTCAACGGGATTCATGCTGGTGCATGTGCTGCATTTTACGATTGCGACCAAACAACCGGCGATGACTGCCGCGCTGATTGCCCGCGCAATTGACGAAGGCAAGCAGAAACTGGATGAGCTGGTTGAACTGATCGTGCGCGTGTTCCGCTCACAGTTCATTGCCATCATAGGCAATATCGGTTTAGCGATACCGACGGCCTACGTCATTGCGTGGGCCTGGCTGTGGATGACCGGCAGCCATTTAGTCACGCCGGAAAAAGCTGAACATCTTCTGCACGATCTTGATCCGATCAACAGTCTTGCACTTCCGCATGCCGCGATTGCCGGCGTCTGCTTATTTTTATCGGGATTAATTTCAGGCTACTACGATAACAAAGCCAGCTACGGACATATTCCCGCACGCTTACGACAACTCACCTGGCCAAGAAAAATACTGGGCGAAGAACGTCTGCACCGCGTTACCGATTATATCGGCGACAATCTGGGCGCACTGGCAGGGAATTTTTTCTTCGGCATCATGCTCGGCACCATTGGTCAGTTAGGCGTTTTCTTCGGACTGCCGGTCGATATCCGCCACATCACTTTTTCCAGTGCCAATTTTGCTTTTGCATTAGTCGGTCTGGATCATCAGATCAGCTGGCAACTGGCACTATATTCATTACTCGGCATTTTGTTGATTGGTGTCGTTAATCTTGGCGTCAGTTTCAGTCTGGCGATGCTGGTTGCTCTGCGCTCACGTCGCGTCAGCTTTGGTCGCGGCAGTACGCTGGTACATTTGTTGTGGCGCAGGTTCCGTTCCGGTGGCAGGGATTTTTTCTTTCCCGGCAAAGAGCCACATGCGGAAAATCCAGCGCCAGAACAACGCGATCAGCAACATTAAGGCGTCTCTTCTGGGTCTGTTATTGATGCAACTCAAGTCTCTGGCTCACAGCAGTTTCCAAGCATCGTGAAGCTGCTGCGCGCGCCAGATCAACAGGTACAATAAGCGGCCTTTCCGGTTCCGACGCTTCCCATCATGTCAACGCAGCCCACACCATCCAAACGCTTTATTCCGCACAGTTTGCTGGAAGACGTGCTGGCAATTCTGACCGGCACGCTATTTGTCTCGCTCGGGGTCGCGCTCTTCAATCAGGCCGGCTTACTGACAGGAGGTACGGCAGGTCTGGCATTCCTGATTCATTACCGTACAGGCTTGTCGTTCGGCACAGTCTTTTTTCTGGTGAATTTGCCGTTTTACTGGCTCGCCTGGAAACGTATGGGCTGGCGTTTTACGCTCAAGACATTTTGCTCGGTCGCGTTGGTGTCTTTATTTTCCGGGCTGCATCCGAAACTGGTACATCTGGTCGATGTGAATATGCTGACGCCGTTTTATGTTGCCCTGATTGGTGGCTTACTGATGGGCGTTGGATTTATCGTATTGTTCCGCCATCAGGCCAGCCTGGGCGGGATTAATATTCTGGCGCTGTACCTGCAACAGACGCGCGGTATCCGCGCTGGAAAAATACAAATGGGGCTGGACTTCGTGATTGTGCTGGCGTCTCTCGCCGTCGTCACACCGCTCGCACTGGCAGCCTCGATACTCGGGGCTTTTGCACTGAATCTGGCGATCAGCCTGAATCACCGCCCCGGTCGCTATATGGCGATGTGATCACTTTATCGCACGCAATCTGGCGCGATAATCGGTCGGTGAGCAGCATAAACGTTTTTGAAATACGCGGCGCAGATGATCATCGCTGGAAAAACCGCAACGCGCTGCAATGGCCTTAACGGGCGCATTTTTTTCCGCATTGTCTGCCAATAACTGACAGGCAAATTCGACCCTTGCCGCTTCAATAAATTCCAGCGTGCTGACACCGACTTCCTGATGAAACAGGCGACTGAAATTGCGCAGACTCATCCCCGCCATTTTGGCTAACTGCGCGACAGGCAGGCGCTGATGCAGATTAGCCATGATCCATTGCTGCACATCGCGGATATTCGATTGCGCTGTTTTCTGACTCAATAAATGCGTGCTGAACTGGGATTGTCCACCCGGCCGCTTCAGATACACGACCATGTCACTCGCGACTTCCAGCGCCAGCGCATGGCCGCAATCGGCTTCAACAAATGCCAGCGCCAGATCAATACCGGCGGTCACACCCGCTGAAGTCCAGAGATTGCCGCTGCGGATAAAAATCGCATCTGCATCGACCTGAACCGCAGGGAAATCCTGCTGTAATTGTGCGGCAACGCTCCAGTGCGTCGTTGCATGTTTGCGATCCAGCAACCCCGCCTGCGCCAGAAAAAATGCACCAGAACACAAGGCCGCCAGCCGGTTAATTTTCGGTGCGACCGCCGACACCCAATCGATGATTTCTGGGTTGTCGGCCAATGCGGCATTGATGTGACGGGAGCCGACGATAATCGCATCGTCGGGTAACGCCAGTGTACTCAGCGCCTTGGTCGCCTCCAGACACATCAGCGTATCGGAGCGCACCAGACCGATCTGCGTTGCGGCGATTTTTACGTCATATGCCGCGGGCTTGCCCTGGCGCTGCAAATGAATATTCGCATATTCAAAAACGGACATAGGACCAATGGCCTCCAGGGATTTAAATCCGGGATAAATCACAATATCCACAGTTCTGGGCAAGTGGTGCTTTTCTGATTTCATCAAACACATCCGGTCAACTTAACAACGACATCATAATCGCGAACGGGAATACCGTCAGATTCAGCCATTCTTCAGACGTTTTGCGCCACACTACGCAATAAGCGATGCAAGCGCGCGTGCTATCCACGACAATCTGCGGTATCACATCATCTGAAGAGCGCCATTCCCGGCGTTCCCTCGTTAAAGGATTAACATGAAAACCAAAGCCGCCATTGCCTGGAAAGCCGGAGCACCATTGACGATAGAAGAAGTTGACCTGCAAGGACCACGCGCAGGTGAAGTGCTGATTGAAGTCAAAGCCACCGGTATCTGCCACACCGATTACTACACACTGTCCGGCGCTGATCCTGAAGGTCTGTTTCCGGCGATTCTGGGCCATGAAGGTGCCGGCATCATTGTTGATACCGGCCCGGGTGTCACCTCCGTTCGCAAAGGTGATCATGTGATTCCGTTGTACACGCCAGAATGTCGTCAATGCAAATTCTGCCTGTCACGCAAAACTAATCTTTGTCAGGCGATACGCTCGACTCAGGGTCGCGGCCTGATGCCAGATGCTACATCACGTTTTTCTCTGGATGGCCAACCGCTGTTCCACTACATGGGCACCTCGACATTCTCCAACTACATCGTCGTGCCGGAAATTGCCGTCGCCAAAGTCCGCGAAGACGCGCCTTTCGACAAAATCTGCTACATCGGCTGCGGCGTGACCACCGGTGTCGGTGCTGTTGTATTCAGCGCCAAAGTGGAAGCCGGCGCGAATGTTGCCGTCTTTGGTCTGGGCGGTATCGGTCTGAACGTGATTCAGGCAGCCAAAATGGTTGGTGCAGACAAAATCATCGGTGTCGATATCAATCCTAAACGTCAGGAAATGGCACGCAAATTCGGCATGACGCACTTTGTGAATCCGAATGAAGTTGACAACGTGGTGGATCACATCACGCAACTGACGGATGGCGGTGTCGATTATTCGTTTGAATGCATAGGCAATACCAAAGTCATGCGCCAGGCGCTTGAATGCTGCCACAAAGGCTGGGGACAATCCTTCATCATCGGCGTGGCGGAAGCCGGTGCAGAAATCAGCACCCGTCCTTTCCAACTGGTGACGGGACGTGAATGGAAAGGCACTGCCTTCGGCGGTGCGCGTGGTCGTACCGACGTGCCAAAGATCGTTGACTGGTATATGGAAGGCAAACTGAATATCGACGATCTGATTACCCATCGTCTGCCGCTGGAACGGATCAATGAAGGTTTTGATCTGATGAAGAGCGGCGAATCTATCCGTTCTGTTGTGCTGTACTGATGATGGCGGACGTCACGATGAAGGCGCTGCCTGAAGGTGTGGAACTGCTGAGCCAACACGCGTGTTTTGGCGGGCTGCAGCAGTTTTATCGTCATGCGTCCACAGAAATCGGGCTGCCGATGCGCTTTTCAGTTTTTCTGCCACCACAGGCACTGACAGGCGCTGTATGCCCGGCGATATTTTTTCTGGCAGGTCTGACCTGCACCGAAGAAACCTTCATGATCAAAGCCGGGGCGCAACGCGTCGCGGCGCGTGAAGGGCTGATACTGATCACGCCGGATACCAGTCCGCGTGGTGCGAATATTCCTGGTGATAGCGACGCCTGGGATTTCGGTGTCGGCGCGGGCTTTTATCTGGATGCAACCGAAGCACCGTGGAGTGCACACTACCGCATGGAAAGTTACATCGTCCATGAACTGCGCAAGTTGCTGAATCAGTTCTTGCCTGTCGATCAGGAACATCTCGGTATTATGGGGCATTCTATGGGGGGACATGGCGCACTGACACTGGCTTTGCGTCATCCAGGCATCTACAAAAGCCTGTCCGCATTTGCACCAATCGCAGCGCCTAGCCAATGTCCGTGGGGACAAAAAGCGTTTACTGCTTACCTCGGCTCCGATCAGACAAGCTGGGCGGCACATGATGCCAGTGCGCTGATGACACAGCAAAAACACGCTCCGTATCCGCAAGGCATCCTGATCGACCAGGGTGAAGCAGATCAGTTTCTGGCGACTCAGTTATACCCGCAACTGTTCGTGGCAGCCTGCGAGCAAGTGGGACAGACACTGAATCTGCGCCGGCATGCCGGCTATGACCACGGTTATTACTTCATCAGCAGCCTGATTGAAGATCATCTGTTGCATCATAAAAACCAGCTTTCGGCTTGATCCGGTTGCGGCTGAGGTACGGCAAAATCCTTACCTCAGCCATTCCTGAGCTGCGGCCCGGAGTAGTCAGTCTGTGCGATTTCCGGCTTGAAGATACTTGTTTCATGTTTATGCTTTTGCACCATCAACCAGCATAAAAATGCTATTTCTGTCGCCGCTTCGGTCAATACCGCCCAGTTTTGTGTAAAATTGGGCGACAACGAGGCGCTGACAGCGCATCACATGACCAACATCAGGGCACCGCTATCCCTCATATTCCGATCAACGTCACCGGTTCAGTGCGCCCAGTGCGCTCTGTACATGATCACGTAGCGGAAATGCAGTGCCCGGCACAAGAAAGAAAACGATGAACAAAGTAGTCATCAGCGGCACCGGCCTTTACACCCCTTCCCAATCCATCTCCAACGAAGAACTGATCGCCTGTTTCAACGCCTACGTACAAAAATTCAATCAGGAAAACGCCGCAGCGATCGCTGCCGGTGAAGTCAAAGCGCTGGAAGAATCGTCTGTCGCATTCATAGAAAAAGCATCCGGCATTAAATCTCGCTATGTCATCAACAAAGACGGCGTGCTCGATGTTGACCGCATGGTGCCGCGTATTCCAGAGCGCAGTGACGACGAACCCTCCGTCATGTGCGAAATCGCGATCAACGCTTGCCAGCAGGCGCTGGAACGCGCAGGCCGCACAGCGGCAGATGTGGATGCCGTCATCTGTGCTGCATCGAATATGCAAAGAGCCTATCCGGCGATGGCGGTCGAAATTCAGAATGCGCTGGGCATTGACGGTTATGGCTTTGACATGAACGTTGCCTGCTCGTCCGCCACGTTTGGTATTCAGGCAGCAGTCAGTGCGATACAAAGCGGACAAGCCCGTGCGGTGCTGGTTGTCAGCCCGGAAATCACCAGTGGTCATCTGAACTGGCGTGACCGCGACAGTCACTTTATTTTTGGTGACGCCTGCACCGCCATTTTGCTGGAACGCGCTGATCTGGCAACATCGAAACATCAGTTTGAAATCGTTGGACTGAAACTGAAAACCCAGTTCTCCAATAACATTCGCAATAATTTCGGTTTTCTGAACCGTGCCGACGAATCCGGCATCGCTAAGCCTGACAAACTGTTCCGTCAGCAAGGTCGTAAAGTATTCAAAGATGTCTGCCCGATGGCCGCAGCCATGATCACTTCGACCGTAGAAGCGTCCGGCATCGCAATTCCGGATGTCAAGCGCTTCTGGCTGCATCAGGCAAATCTGAATATGAATCTGCTGATTTCCCGCATGATACTGGGTCGTGATGCGACACCGGAAGAGTCGCCAACGATACTCGACACCTACGCCAATACTTCCTCTGCCGGTTCGATTATCGCTTTCCATAAATATCAGGACGATCTGGCAGCTGGTACAGTCGGCGTCATCTGCTCATTTGGTGCAGGTTATTCGATTGGTTGTGTTGTGGTCAGAAAACTGCCGTAAGGCCAACCGAGGTCTGCCGGTACGGAATGTGCTGTCTGACATGATATCCGTGGCTGCCGCTGATACCGGCAGCCATTTTTTTGACTGAAACACTCTGCGGTGACTTGCCAGAGATACGGCTTAGCCCGCTCTCTGCGCCACATCAAGTTCAGCATCTTCATTTTTTTGCACTGAAGTATGGCTGTTACACTATATTCTGCATTGCGATTTATTCCGTTTCGCTTGTACAGCGTCGCGCACGACCACCAGTGACAGGTTCAACAATATGGCTGCAGAAGATACATTCATTAACTCGGGTTTAACGACACTGAGCGCGCAGGAAAAACTCCGGACCGATGGAGCGAATGAACTGGCGTCGGCACAACCGCGCAACGTCGGCAGCATGATATGGAAAGTCGTCAGTGAACCCATGCTGCTGTTGCTGTTTGCGTGTGGCGGCATCTATCTGGTTCTTGGCGATACACATGGTGCTGTCGTACTGGTATTTTTTATCCTGATTATCGTCAGCATCAGTCTGTTTCAGGAACATAAAACTGAACGTGCGCTCGAAGCGCTGCGTGATTTATCCAGCCCGAGAGCCATCGTAATACGCGACGGCACACAGCAAAACATCCCCAGCCGGGAAGTTGTTTGCGGCGATCTGCTGGTGTTATCTGAAGGCGACCGCATCGCCGCTGATGCCATATTACTGTCGTGCATGAACATGAGTGTCGACGAGTCCTTGCTGACGGGGGAATCCTTACCCGTTGAGAAGGCAGTGACAGACCCCGCACCACTGACGATGGGACAAGCTGGCGGTGAACACATGCCCTTTGTATTTTCCGGATCGCTGGTGGTGCAAGGCAAAGGCCTCGCACGCGTGATGGCAACCGGCAGCCGCACAGCGATAGGAAAAATCGGTCAGGCGCTGGCCAGCGTACAGCTGGAGCCGACACGTGTGCAGACAGAGACGGATAAGGTCGTCAAAATGATCGCCGCCGCCAGTCTCGCCGTTGCGCTGCTGCTCACAATATTCTACGGCGCCAGCCGCCACGACTGGCTGAACGGTATTCTGGTCGGTATCACGTTTGCCATGGCACTGATACCGGAAGAATTACCAGTCGTGCTGGCACTGTTTCTCGGCTTAGGTGCATGGAGAATTGCGCGGCAACGAGTGCTGACCCGGCGCGTACCAGCAATCGAGATGCTGGGAGAAACAACAGTGCTGTGTGTCGATAAAACCGGCACACTGACACAAAATAAAATGGCGGTCGCGCGCTTGTTCGCGCAAGGCAGCCACTATGCCATCAAGCCCGGCCATGAACAGCCTCAGGAACTGGCGGAGGAATTTCACGAGGTACTGGAATACGCGATTCTGGCCAGTCATCGCTCGCCGTTTGATCCTATGGAAGTGGCGATTCAGGAGTTCGGAAAATCAATGCTGGGGCAGACTGAACACCTGCACGATAGCTGGACTCTGGTCGATGAATATCCGCTCTCAAAAGAACTACTGGCGATGTCACGTGTATGGCAATCCGCCGATCACACGCATTTTGTGATCGCCAGCAAAGGGGCGCCCGAAGCGATTGCGGATCTCTGTCATCTCAGTACTGAGCAGATAAACGCTTTACACAAAGAAGTCGATTTGCTGGCGCAACAGGGCTTGCGTGTGCTCGGTGTCGCCAAGGCACGATTCAGCCCGGAAACAATATCTTTGCCTGAGGCTGAAAATGCGGGTAAAAAACTGCCGCCTATCCAGCATGATTTCGAGTTTGAGTTCATCGGTCTGATCGCGCTGGCCGACCCGATCAGGGCTGGCGTACCAGCAGCGATACAGGATTGCCAGAATGCCGGCATCCGCGTGATCATGATTACCGGCGACTATCCGGCCACCGCGCAGAATATTGCTCAGCAATGTGGCTTTGCGGCAGCTACCGGCATCATGACCGGAGCTGAATTAAACGCCATTGACGATGCCGTACTCAGCGAACGTGTGAAGACAAGCAGTATCTTTTGCCGCGTATCGCCAGAGCAGAAACTAAGGCTGGTCAATGTACTGAAAAAAAATGGTGAGATCGTCGCGATGACCGGTGACGGCGTCAATGATGCTCCTGCATTAAAGGCCGCACATATCGGCATTGCGATGGGCAAGCGTGGTACGGATGTGGCGCGCGAATCAGCAGCGCTGGTCTTGCTGGATGATGACTTCACAGCGATTGTTGCGACCATACGCTCAGGACGGCGCATCTTCGATAATTTACGCAAAACGATACGCTTTATCATTGCGGTGCATATTCCTGTGATCGGTATGTCACTGATTCCGGTGCTGGCAGGCTGGCCGCTGGTGCTGATGCCCGTACATATCATGGTGTTGCAACTGATCATAGATCCGACCTGTTCACTGGTGTTTGAGGCAGAGTCAGAAGAACCTGATGTGATGCGCAGACCGCCACGTTCCGTGAATGCCAGTATTTTTGGCACCGCAGTGTTACGCACCGGCCTGCTGCATGGGACTGCATTGCTGCTGACAGTTGCCGGTATTTACTGGTCTGCCTTGCAACATTATCCAGACACCGGAGAAGCCCGCGCGCTGGCGTTCACTGCGATGGTGATAGGAAATATCGGTCTGATTTTTATTCATCGCAGCGTGTCATCGGACATCATGCACAATTTGCGGCTGCCGAATCCGGCATTGTGGTGGGTGGTTGCTATCGCCTCAGTCATCTTACTGCTGGCACTGACCGTACCGGTGATCAGTGCGCTGTTCCACTTCGGGCAACCTGCGTTATCGGAAGTGCTGATCAGCGCTGCAACGGCTCTGCTTTGCATCTGCTTGATTGCCGCAGGCAAAGCTTACCGTTATCGCCAGCGCCGTCTTTACTGAGCGAGGTTGTGAATAAGCCTCAGGCGGCCAGAGCTTTTTCGAGCAAGCTGTGCAGTTCGGTGAACGAAGGTTCACCGACATAGCGTTTTAAAATAGTGCCCTGTTTGTCAATCACATAGGTGGTCGGCGTCAGTTTGACATCGCCGAAAGCCTGCGCCAGCCTGCCCTGCACATCTAATGCAACGTGAAATGGCAGTTGCCGGGTTTCTGCGTAATTGACGACATAATTCGGCGGATCATAGCTCATCGCCACCGCCACAAATTCCAGACCTTGTTTGTTGTACTTATTGTAGGTCTCTATCATGCGCGGCATTTCCGCGATACAGGTAGAACAGGAGGTTGCCCAGAAATTGACCATCACTACCTTTCCACGCAAATCCTGAGTCGAGAATTTATCGCCTTTCAGATTAGTGAATGTGACTTGCGGCATGGAGGGTTTGGCCACAACTGACTGATAAAAAAGAAACCCTAGCACAGCCAGTGCAATGGCTGCGACGACGGCAAAGATAGCGAATTTACGCGGAGAAGATGGAGCAAGCATAGGACTTCCTCAATAGTTCAGTGATAAGCGCGCATTATACGGTTAATGCGTGACAGCGGTAGCAAGCCACTCTCGCCGTGCCGCACTGACTGCCCGGCTCCTGACTTTTATCAAATAAACAGACACCGGCAACAGAAGCTTAGCGCTACTTTTGTGTACACAAAGAGGTCATCAGAACACAGCCGCTGGCATGTCAGACGTCTTCGCAGGCAGGCGCAGTAATGGTCTTGCCAGCCACATGCGTTGTCAGCACAATCGCTGTCGAAGTTGAGCCAAAAGCATTGAGTTCATTGATAATGCGCTGTAAATGTTCGACATCGGTTGCCAGCACTCGCATCACTGCGCCGTCTTCACCGGTCACTGTGTAGCAATCGATAATTTCAGGACAGGACGCGACATACTGCGCATAAGGTCTGCCCTGTTGTGTCGATAAACGTATCATGGCCGTGATCTGATAACCAAGCGCCCTGGGATTCACGTCTGCGCGGTAGCCGCGTATGACTTCATTGGCCTCAAGACGCTTGATACGTTCTGAGACGGCAGGCTGACTCAGATGCACCTGACGGCCAATTTCCGCATGCGACATGCGCGCATCCTGTTGCAATAAATTCAGGATTTTCCGATCAAAATTATCTATTTTGGGATTCATAAGGAGACAAGAGAATTTTCCGTTGAATTCCATCCATCACGGCTGAATTGCTTATGGAATCCTATTTAAGCATCACGAAGTGCTTGTTAGAGTAGAGCTTACACTATACCCGCTAAGGTTCAAGAGGTCATCATGACAACCACTATCAGCAATGCCCAGATCGCGCAGATCGCCAACGAATTTCACACACCATGCTGGGCTTACGATGCCAGCATCATCCGTCAGCAAATCGCCCGGTTGAAACAGTTTGACGTGATCCGTTTTGCACAGAAAGCGTCCAGTAATATTCATCTGCTGCGCCTGATGCGCGAACAAGGTGTGATGGTGGACTCCGTTTCTCTCGGTGAGGTTGAGCGGGCACTGGCGGCCGGTTATGCGCCCACTGCCAGTGCAGATCAAACCCACGCCCCTATCGTGTTCACTGCCGACCTGCTGGATCGCAATGCATTGAAACGCGTGGTGGAACTGAATATTCCGGTGAACTGCGGCTCCCCGCAAATGCTGGAACAGCTGGGTCAGGCACATCGCGGGCATCCGGTCTGGCTGCGTATTAATCCCGGTTTTGGTCATGGCCACAGCCGCAAAACCAATACCGGCGGTGAACAAAGCAAACACGGTATCTGGTTTGAAGAATTGCCGGAGGCGCTGAAGATCATCGACCAGTATGGATTACAACTGGTAGGTCTGCACATGCACATAGGCTCAGGCGTCGATTACGACCACTTGCAAAGCGTCTGCGATGCAATGATCGCGCAGGTAAAAACCGCAAATCGTGACTTGCAGGCGATCTCCATCGGCGGCGGCTTATCGATTCCTTATCGTGGCGACGAAGCTGTGGTCGATACCGATCATTATTTCCAGATCTGGGATAAAGCGCGCAAAGAAATTGAAGCGCATCTCGGCCACAAAATCAGTATGGAAATTGAACCGGGACGCTTTCTGGTTGCGCAATCGGGCATCCTGATTTCGGAATTACGTGCGCAAAAACAGGTCGGCAGTAATTTCTTTGTACTGGTCGATGCCGGCTTCAATGATCTGGCACGGCCTGCTATGTATGGCAGTTTCCATCGCATTTCGGCACACGCCGCAGACGGAACACCGCGCACGACCGCATTGAAGCCAACCGTGGTGGCGGGTCCTTTGTGCGAATCCGGTGATGTGTTTACGCAGGAAGATGGCGGCGTCGTGACAACGCAGGATTTACCCGCCTGCGAGATCGGCGATCTGTTTGTCTTTCACGATACCGGCGCGTATGGTGCCAGCATGTCGTCGAATTACAATTCACGCCCGCTGATTCCGGAAGTGCTGGTCGATGGCGATAAAATCACACAAATCCGCCGTCGTCAGACCATACAGGAACTCATCGCTTTAGAGCTGTAATACCTGACATTCCATTGCGATGAAAACGAAAGGCGCAGACAGCTGATGCTGTTGCGCCTTTTTTTATTTCAGACAAGCGCTGAGAAACTCCTGAATTTTTGCGGACACCTGACGCCCCTGAGAACCAAAAGTAAAATGATCAGCATCGGCAATCGTCATTAACTCCACCGATGCGCCAGCTGCTTTCATTTTTTTTGTAAAATCCCTTGCCTGCTGCACAGGTACCGTCGCATCCAGCTCGCCCTGCAACAGCAATAATGGCGGCAACTTATTTCTCAGCTTACCTGATGCCGGGACATAACTGATGGGACTGGCGTCTTGGAATATCTTCGCCGAAGCAGAAAAATCCTCACCCAGCAACGATTTCAGCATCACCCGCGGTGACATGGGGCCACGTATTGCAGGGTCGGCAGTCTGCCACCAATTGGGGAAATCCAGCGGGGGCGCATGTAACACTGCACACCGCAACTGACTGCTGACGCCGCTGTAACCACCAGCGTTGTCCCACTTCCCTGGCGTAACCGCTGCCAGTGCAAGCAAATGCGCACCGGCAGAAACACCAAATGCACCAATTTTCTCTGGATTGATCTGATACTCAACTGCATGGCTGCGTAACCAGCGTACCGCACATTTCACATCCTCTATCTGCGCCGGAAACCGTGCTGCGGGTGCCAGGCGGTAATCGACACTCATCGCGACAAAACCCATGCGTGATAATTGCTGCAACAAACCGTGTAAATCAGTACGGGAACCACCGAGCCAGCCACCGCCATGCACCACCACCACCGCAGAGTACGGCGGCGATGCATTGGTCGCCGGCAGCACATCAAATTTCAGCGGTAGGTCATTGCCGCAAGCGGTGACGGTTTGCAATACAGGCATTGCTGCGGGCGTTACAGCCTGTGCCGGATGAATGAAGGTCACCAGAATCAACAAAGTGAAACAAAGACGCAGAAGCATAAAAAACCATTAAAAATAAACTACAAAGAAAAAAACCTCACGTCAGACGCAAGGTTTTTATATCACGACACAAAAGCTGTTCACATGCTTGCATGTTTATGGAACCACGCCACACGCCATGCGAGCACCGCCGCCGCCCAGCATCGCAGGATGATCGCTGTGATTATCGCCACCCGCGTGCACCATCAGCGCATGTCCGCTCAGATCGGCCGCTTTCAGACGCGGTGCCAGCACCGGATAATTCGCCTTGCCTTCCGCATTCACGTATAAAGCCGGTAAATCACCTTTGTGTCCTTTGCCATACGGCCCCAGATGCGCACCTGATTTTTCCGGGTCCCAGTGCCCTCCGGCGCCCAGAGCGGCGGTTGCCACGCCATTATTTGCCGCAGGTGCGCAAGAAGGATTCGCGTGTACGTGAAACCCGTGTACACCTACTGGTAAACCAGTTAAATCCGGTGTGATCAGCAAACCGTAGGCAGTATCTTCCAGTGTCACTTTGCCAGCAGAACCTAGATTGCCGCTCGCATCGACAAAATGCAATTCCACAGTTTGTGCCTGCGCTATTCCAGTGATCAGGCTTGCTGCTATCAGACTCAGCTTCATTTTCGATAACATGGTGTCTCCTCAGGTTGAATGACAGGTGAAACGAAACCATTGCCCGCATGCATGTAACAACGTTCTGCAACTTTATCTGCAATGGACTATGAAACACAGCAAAGACTGACTATACACTTTTTATATCACAAAGGAATTTCAGGCAAACCCGCCGAACGAGAACCTGCTTCCGGCTCATTTGCCGCATCCCGGTAAGTGAACACCATAGAAAATTTGCCCGCCGTGGTCTGATTTTTCCCCGCGGCATGAAACAGGTTGCTGTGGAACAACAAGACATCGCCTTGCTGCAAAGCGACCGGTCGCGCCTGTGCCAGCAGGGCTTGATTCTGCGGCAAATCAGTGCGTAAAAACTGGGCAGTGTCTAATTGCGATGCATCGATCGGAAGCTGATGCGAGCCCGGTATCACCAGCAGACAACCGTTTTCCACGGTTTCATTGCGCAAAGCCAGCCACGCTGAAATCAGCTCAGCCCGCGCAAAATGCCAGTAGCGACTGTCACGGTGCCAGCCAGTCGCGGTGGAATACTGTGGTTGCTTCGTCATGATGCAATTGTGATGCGCTTGCGACATCAGTGCACCGTCACCGAGTAATTGCAATAATGGCTGCGCCAGTGCCGCGCCGGTCGCCCACTTTGCCAGTATTGGATCACGTGCATACGCCTGCAACAAGCGGCGTGCGGTATGCCCACCTTCGGCCTCGCGCGACGCCGGTGCGCCGGGATAGCGGGTATCCGCCTCATATTCTATGGGGTGTACGTCGTCCGTTAATTGTTGCTCTGCAAAGTGAATCACCTGTTCGCAAAAATCCGGCGTGGCCAATCCTGGTAAAACTAAAAAACCCTGAGTCTGAAACTCCTGAATCTGATCAAGACTAAGCATTGTTACTGCCAATTTTCAAAAAGTGCAAAGTGCTATTGTGCCACGCGCTCAACTTCGCGTTGCCGCAAAAAATGGCAAGTTTTGCGGCACAGCAGCAAATTAAGTCATAATAGGAACCAGGTTTTTCACTTCAGACTCCCAACATGACCACTACCGCACTCGAAAATATCAACATCGTCTCGTTTGATCACATGCCTGCGCCGGAAGAGCTGCACGCCCGCTTGCCCCTCACGGAAACGGCAGGTAATGTCGTTGAACAAAGCCGGGAAGCCCTGCGCAATATCCTGGACCGCAAAGACAAACGCCTGTTCGTCGTTGTCGGACCTTGCTCGATTCATGATCCGGTGGCCGGTCTGGATTACGCGCGTCGTCTGAAAGCATTGCAAGAGGAAGTCAGCGATGTGATGTTGCTGGTGATGCGCGTCTATTTTGAAAAACCACGTACCACGACCGGCTGGAAAGGCTATATCAACGACCCGTATCTGGATGATTCTTTCCGTGTCGATGAAGGCATGGAAAAAGCGCGTCGCTTTTTACTTGACGTCTGCGAACTCGGCCTGCCAACCGGTACCGAAGCACTCGACCCGATTTCACCGCAATACCTCGGCGACCTGATCGCCTGGACGGCGATAGGCGCGCGGACAACAGAATCGCAGACGCACCGTGAAATGTCCTCCGGTCTCTCAACACCGGTGGGCTTCAAAAATGGTACCGATGGTGACATCAGTATCGCGATTAATGCGATTCTGTCCGCCTCGCATCCGCATTCCTTCCTCGGCTACAACAGTCAGGGTCAGGTATCGATAGTGCGCACCAGTGGCAATCAGTATGGCCATGTCGTGTTGCGTGGTGGTGGTGATCGTCCGAACTACGATACGGTGTCGGTGGCAATGGCGCAGCAGGCACTGGTGAAAGCGAAACTGCCGCCGAATATCGTCGTTGACTGCTCACATGCCAACAGCTTCAAAAAGCCGGAATTGCAACCACTGGTGATGGCCGATGTGGTGAACCAGATTGCCAATGGCAACGATGCTATCGTCGGCGTGATGATCGAATCAAATATCGTCGCGGGCAATCAGGCTATTCCTGCCGATTTATCGCAACTGAAATACGGCTGTTCTGTGACCGATGCCTGTGTGGACTGGAGCACGACAGAGACCATGTTGCGCGAAGCCGCTGCGAGATTGCGTCAGAAATAATCGATTCAGTAGAAATAAAAAGCGCAGTGTAAATGATCACACTGCGCTTTTTTTATATTTCAGCAGACATCAACGCAAGCAAAATTTTCTGCCGTGTTGTGCCTGCAAAAACAATTACTTCGCAGCCGCTGCTTTTTTCGCTGCGCCGGCAAAATCACCGACATAGAAATGCGCAAAACTGTCTGGTTTCACGTATTTGCGGATCACCGCATTGACATCGTCCAGCGTCAGTGCGGCAATTTTCGCTTCAACCTCAGCGTCAAACGCCATGGTGCGGCCGACAAATAACTGGCTGCGCAGGTTGCCTGCCAGTGCCGGATCCTGCGCACGGCGAATATTGCTTTCCTGAGCGATAGACTGTTTTGCATCGGCCAGTTCCGCAGCAGTCACACCATCCTTGACGAGCAAAGCCAGCTCTTCTTTCACGCCGGTTTGTAATTTCGCCAGATTTTGCGGTGCGTACATTGCGTATAAAGCAACCGAAGCATTTTTGTCGATGCTAGGCACGTTCAGTGAACTGCCGGCACCGTAACTGATGCCCTCTTTCTGACGCAGACGATTGAACAGACGAGATTTAATACCGCCACCGAGAATATTATTGGCAACACGCAGCGCCGGATAATCAGGTGACTGGTCATCGAGCTCAAACGGCAGTGATGCGAGATAGAACGCATTCGCTTTGTCCGGTGTTTCTATGGTCTTCGCTTGTCCGACTGCATTCAGATTCAGACTTGGAACGCGCACAAACTTCGTCGGACTATTCCAGTCACCGAGCACGGTCGCCAGTTTGGTTTTGACTTCTGCTGCATCAAAATCACCGACCAGAGAAAACTCGGCACTGTTTGCGCCATAGAAGGTTTTGTAGAACTCTTTAACGCTGTCGAGTTTCGCTGCGCTGTACTCTTCCGCCGCTTCATCGAAAGAATTCTGGTAGCGAATATCCCCTTTTTTATACAGGCTGTTTTTCAACGCGCCCATCGCCCGTGTTGCTACCGACTGAGGCTCATTTTTACCGGCTTCTATCTGCGTCAGATTTTCTTTGACCAGCAAATCGAATTCCGATTGCGGGAAAGTCGGCGCACGCAGCACTTCACGCAGCAGATCCAGCAATGCCGGCAGATTGGCGCGCACAGTATCGAAGCTGACATTCAGATTCTGACCGGAGCCGGAGATACGTAATTTGGCTTTGAGCTCACCGAGTTTAGTATCGAGTTCGGCACGGGTGAATTTGCCCGAACCACGCATCAGCATATCAGCCGTCAGATCGGCAACAGCGACTTTGCCGAACAGGGATTTTTCATCGCCGAAATGCAGGCTCAGATTGCCGTTCACAGTTTCACCGCGCGTTTTTTTACTTAACAGTGCGACTTTCGCACCGTTTTTCAGCGTCAGTTTTTCTGTGCGTTTATCGATATTCGCTGCAGTCGCATCGAAGGTCTCCCCTGCCGCCACAGTCGCACGGCCTTTGTAGCCTTCGACCAGTTTAGCGACATCCGGTGCCGCCGGGATCTCGGCACGATCAGGTTTGGCGACTGGCAGGAACTGACCGTAACTGCGGTTATCGGGTTTGAAGTAATTTTGCGCAACACGCTGTACGTCAGCCACTGTCAGTGCTTCGATACGATCACGTTCAATGAAAAACATGCGCCAGTCACCCAGGGCAATCGATTCCGACATGCTGACACACAGACGTTGCGGGTCGTTGATGGTTTTTTCCAACGCATTCAACAGATTGGTTTTAGCGCGCTTCAATTCAGCTTCGGTGACCGGCTCTTGCGCCAATCCTTCGACGGTTTCTGTCAGACTCGCTTTCACATCTGCGACATTCTGATCTTTGCTCATGATACCGACGAACATCGCATAGCCAGGCTCTGCCAGCTGGAAGGTAATTTCACCGACACTCACTGCCTTTTTACTTTCGACCAGCTTTTTATACAAACGGCCATTAGGTGAGGAACCCAGAATCTCACCTAAAGCAGAGACAGCCGCCGCATCAGCATGACTGCCTGCCGATGTCGGATACAGCACGGCAGCGAGTTGCTGGTCGCTGACGCGGCGCACGGTCACTTCACGCGTACCGTCACGCGGCGCTTCGCGGGTCCAGGTATTGCTCAGTTCGCGGGTCGGTTTGGCGATAGCACCAAAAGATTTTTCTATCAGCGCCAGGGTTTTTGCCGGATCGAATTTACCCGCCACCATCAGCACGGCATTGTCCGGCTGATAGAACTTGCGGTAAAACGCCTGCAAGTTCGTAATTTTGACGCCTTCGACGTCAGAGCGGGCACCGATGGTGCTGTGACCGTAATTGTGCCAGTCGAAAGTGGCGGCACTCAACTGCTTCCAGAGTACGCCAAACGCATTATTTTCACCCATTTCCATCTCATTGCGAACGACTGAAAATTCGGTGTCCAGATCAGCGCGCGCGACTTTGGAATTGACCATGCGGTCGGCTTCCATTTCCAGCGCCCATTTCAGATTGTCTTCACTGGCAGGGAAAGTTTCAAAGTAGTTGGTGCGATCATAAAACGTGGTGCCATTGAACTGCATACCGCGCTTGCTCAGTTCTTGCATGATGTTGCCACGGTCTTTGGTCCCCTTAAACACCATGTGTTCAAGCAAATGCGCCATACCGGTTTCGCCGTAACTTTCATGGCGTGAACCAACGAGATAAGTCACATTGACGGTGGTGGTCGGCTTCGATGCATCCGGTGCCAGCAAGACGCGCAGACCGTTTGGCAAACGGTATTCCGTGATGCCTTCCACACTGGTGTACGCAGTCGCTTTTGCTGCAACAACCGCTTTTGGCGCTGCTGCAAGGGTAGGCATTGCAGTCGCAGCAGTGAACGCGAGGGCAAATGCAAGGCAGATTGGTTTGAGTTTCATTGATTTATTCCATTAGTCGTTAAACGGTCAGCTTCACTACTTCAGAACTTTTCTCTTCTGTTTCTTTGATCTCTGATACCAGCCCGAGGCCGGTCGCAGCAGTCAGAACAACGGACACCATCACACCGTCAAGGCTGTTTTGCATGTATCCCGTTATGAAAGAAAATTATCGTTCTCTTATTAAACGAGAAAAGAAGCATAACAAATTTTCATTGTTTTGCGAGAGTTTGTGACGAAATGATGAATACACCGACGGAATGCAGAATATGGTCGATGAAACAACACGAATTCTTTGCGGCAAGAACCCTGATGTTCACCGGTAATAACAATAAAAACGGGGAGTATGTGAAATTTTCGCACTGATGTCCCGATGATATAAGGATCTCATAAAATACTCCGGGGAGTATCTTACGAGGCCAGAAACGAATGCAGGCTCGCCGCGCATCGGTGGTGTGAGCGCTCCTGAGTGTGACAGTGCGCATCGCAGGCTGGACAACACCGCTCAGTGTGAACGCTGGCAGAACCTCAGCTTAACAGCCTGGCGTTACTAATGACCTCGGTAAAAAACTCCTTCAGCGCCGGCGCGGGGAGCAGGAAAGGATCAAATTCAGAGGTCGGTGAATACTTCAGGAAGATGGCCGAGTTCTCAGCTGTTGCAGCAATGAGTCCCATATTCCAGTTGGTGAACTGGCGTTGTGTGATCTCTTCGAGCACCAGTATTTCGGGCCGGGTGTGACGCTTGTCTTTGAGAATATGATGGTAAAGCGCATTGACTGCAGAACGCTCGCCTTCAAGGCATTGCAGAAAGATGCCGTTCGATAAACTCAGCGCTCCGGTAATGGCCAGTTGCTGATTATTTTTCCGCGAACTGGACAAGATATCTTTCACGTCTGCTGGGCCAAGATTCACCGCGCGGCTGGCATAAATTAAACGAATCATCATAATAATCAAACACTTTCATCATCAAGAGTCAGTCCGGAAACAAGAGGGCAACAGTGCAGCTGCCGCCGATTATAGAGAGTTATGGAAAAGGTCGCTGAGGTCAGCCAGATATGTCGGCGCTGACATCGTCTTACCCCACCATGACGCATGACATTCGCGCGCTGATCTGTAGCAGATGATCGGCTTTTTCCCAACTCGTACGCGGCGTATTCCAGTCGCCATGACATTTCAAATGCAACCGGTATTCATATTTCTTTTTATAAAAATAAGGGGAGTATCCGCGATTTTCACTGTTATCTCGCGATGAAATAAGGGTGTCTGAAAATACCCGGAGGGAGTATATTTAGCTTTAACGAAGAAACAAGTGAGTCACAGGTGATCCGGCAGCGGCTTCATTTACCGGACTTTTCCTTAGTTCGGCTGCACTGCCTGCCATCAGATTACTGGTATCTGGCAGCAAAGTATTTCCCTCTGCCTGCCCAACTTTTTCTGCGACGATCCTGCCAATGACGCTTCCTTTTTTTGACATCAGCCAATGACATCCTCGCCCGCATCTATCACCGTACGGAATTTAACAGCAGACGAATGGCAACAATACCGGCAAACCAGACTGCGTTCTCTTGTTGACTCTCCAAATGCCTTTGGCAGCACCTTTGCAGCAGAAAAAGACAGGTCTGACGAAGCGTGGGCAACACGGCTCTTGCTGGCAACAAGCTCAGGCAAAGATCACCCGTTAGTAGCGGAAATTCCGGACGTTAGTAATGAATTTGCTGGCTTGCTGTGGGCGAAAGAGGATGCCACTGATACTTCCATCGTCCATATTTTTCAGATGTGGGTAGCACCGGAATATCGCGGACAAGGTGTTGCCACGGAGCTGCTCAGAGCAGCAATTCTCTGGGCGAGATCAAGGTGCGCCAAGCTGGTTCAATTAGGGGTGACATGCGGTGACAGCGCCGCAATGCGACTTTACCTCCGCGAGGGATTTCGGGCTATCGGGACACCTGAACCGCTGCGCCCGGATTCCGCTTTACTGGCACAAACAATGCGTCTGGTACTGGAGCAAACGCCTGCCGCCAAGGATATTTTCCCTGGAAAATAATGGCATAGTGGTTGCACGCTGACCTTATTTATTTTCTGAAAATGGGGGAGTATGCATAAAAATCGCCTTAACCTCAGCAGAAAATAAGGAGGTTTAAAAATACTCCCCCCAGTATATTTTTTCTTCCAGCAAGGGAAAATGCCAGATCACAGCTTGCGCAACTCGCGCATGCAGTTGATGTAGGCGTTTTCTATCTGCGCTTGCTGGCAGTGGCGGCCATTGCTGACGACTTGTTTGCCACCAACATAAACGTCGCGCACCAGCGTGTCGTTACCGGCAAAGATCCAGGTATTGAGCACATCGCGGCTGGGAAGTCCGGCCAGATTCGGATGCGCATCATCCAGCACGACGAAGTCAGCACGGTAACCGGGGGCAAGTTTGCCCAGCCTGCGCCCGCTGGCTTGCGCGCCGCCTTGTAGCGCGGACTGCCACAGAAAATCACCGACCTTTTTTTGCTGTGCATTGCCGGCAATATTGCGCCCTTGCAAACGCAGACGCTGACCGTATTCGAGCCAGCGCAATTCTTCGACCACGCTGTGCGAAACATGGCTGTCGCTGCCTATGCCAAAACGCCCACCGGCGGCGATGTAATCCGGTAAATCGAAAAAACCGTCGCCCAGATTCGCTTCGGTGGTCGGGCAAATTCCAGCCACAGCGCCACTGTTTGCAATGCCTGACACTTCAACAGGCGTCAGATGCGTGGCATGCACGAGGCACCAGCGCTGATCGACGAGACCGCTATCGAGCAACAATTCAACCGGGCGCTGGCCGCTGGCAGCAAGACATGCCTCGACTTCTTTGATCTGCTCAGCGATATGGATATGCACGGGCCGCCCGGCAGGCAGCGCCAGTTGCAGCTCGCGTATCTGGCCTATGCTGACCGCGCGCAGTGAATGCGGCGCCACGCCAACTTCCACCTGATGACTGCGGCTGGCTTCCAGATTTTGTACCAGCAGCAGTATGTCATCGACACTCGTTGCAAAGCGACGTTGATCATCACGCAGCGGCGTCGCGTTGAAATCGGCATAGCTGTATAGCACCGGCAGCATGGTCATGCCTATGCCACTCTGCTTGGCAGCAGCGATCAGGCGTTGCGCCATTTCCGCCGGATTCGCATACATCTTGCCTGCAGGGTCGCGATGCAGATAATGGAATTCACACACTGCGGTATAACCGTGGCGCAGACACTCGGCATACAGTTGTGCGGCAATTGCCTGTATCTGCTCCGGCGTGATGTGCAGCGCGTAGCGATACATGAGATCGCGCCAGGTCCAGAAACTGTCTTTGCTGTCGCCCGCAATTTCGGTCATACCCGCCATCGCACGCTGGAATGCGTGGGAATGCAGATTGCACATGCCCGGTAAAACGTAAGTCGCCTGCGGCTCACCGGGTCTGACGGTGACATCATTTTCTATGCTTTGAATATCGCCCTGCGCATCCCACTGCAGGCGGATATTCTTTGCCCAGCCTTGCGGCAAAAACGCGTTGTGCGCAAACAGCGTCGTCATGCTGACTCCGTTTCATGTGCCCAGTCTATGCACTGTTGCAGCAATTGCCGCAACAGACCCTGCACCTGCTGTGCCAGATCGGGGCGATACGCATACGGTGCAGCTTCGTTCATATATACGCGCTGGCTCATTTCCAGTTGCACTGCGTTTATGTGCTGTGCTGGCTGACCGTACTGCCGCGTGATGTAGCCACCTTTGAAACGTCCATTGAATACATGGCTGTAACTTTGTGCATCGCCTGCTGATTGCAGACAATCGGCCAGCCTTTGTTGCAGTGCCGCCGCACAGGATTTCTGATCGGCAGTACCAAAATTCAGATCAGGTAATGTGCCATCAAAAAAGCGCGGCACGACCGATGCAATCGAATGCGCATCCCACAACACCACTCTGCCGTACTGTCGCCGCAAACGCGCAAGTTCCGCCTGCAATTGCTGATGATATGGTTGCCAGTATGCGCTGATACGCCGCTGAATTTCCCTCTCCGTCGGCAGCTGGTCCGGCAGATACAAAGGCTGTTTGGAAAACGTATCCACCGGACACAAACCAGTCGTATCCTGCCCCGGATACAGATTCGCGTTATCCGGGGCGCGGTTCAAATCGATCACGTAACGAGAATATTCCGCGATCAGCGTTGATGCACCGAGCTCTTGCGCCATGTTGTACAGCAAAGGCAAATGCCAGTCGGTATCCGCTTTCTCTTGCGCCACAGGTAGCATCTGCGCGGCGATGTCGGCCGGTATCGTCGTTCCCACATGCGGCATGGAAATCAGTAAGGGCACGCGGCCTTGTTGAAAATGGAATGCGGGATACATGGGACGCTTTCAAAAATGGCTAAGACGATAGAAATCATGTTAGCGATGGCAAGGGCACTGTCGATATAGTTTGTTCAGATTCAGAGGCGGCTTTCGAGTCGCAGACGCTGACTGATCTTGGCCGCAGCCGCCTGCGTCAGCCGTATCAATTCATTGCTACGCGGCAGGGCGCGGCTGGTCGGTGCCATCAGCGACAGGGTCGCCTCGGCTTTTGTCGTGCCGGACATCACCGGCACGCTGATGCCCCAGACGCCAATATCGACTTCATCCTGACTGACCGCATATCCTTGCCGGGCGATCTCTTGCAGTTGTTGTTTCAGCTCAGCCACGCTGGCCTCATCTAATTGCTGAGCAGCCAGTTCGGCATCCAGCACGGCCGGCGGCAAGCTGGCTAATAAGGCTTTAGCCGATGCGCCGCGCGCCGTCGGCCCTGTACTGCCACGCGTGAACGAACAGCGTAAAGCCTGCGGGCTTTCCAGCATATCGAGACAAATTACCTGCCCATGCAGATAAATCAGTAAGCCCACGCTCTCACCGGAACGCTCCAGCAATTGCTGCATTTCTTCGCGCGCCTGCTGCATCAGGAACGAATGCTGATCAAAGCCCCACGCAAGCTGCACCGCCATCGGGCCGGGTTCATATAATCCGCTCTGAGCTGTCTGTCCGCTGTTCACATGTTCCTGCAGCAGTCCCCATTTTTTGAGGAGAGCAATGTGCCGGTACAAACTGCTCAGCGGTATGCCGGTCTGTGCCACCAATTCTCGGGCAGTAACAGCCTGCCCTGCGCGTGCAACGCAAGCCAGCACCTGCAGTACACGTTCTCCGGATGGCACATCACTCCCGCTAACGACAGCGGATACAGGAGCAGAGGAAGATAAATTATTCATCGCTGATTCATTGCAGACGTTTCAACATAAGCTCTGCCATGCTAACAGCAGACTCCGGAATATCAAGCAGGTATTCTCATTTCATGAGAACAGAGTGTCAGATTTTTAGCAGCAAGAAAAAAAGCGCCACAAGGGGCGCTTGATCTGGTGACTTCGGCTATCTCAGAATCCAGATAATGTTCAGCTTTTGCTGTACGCAGTGTTCTGGCAATTGCGGGTTTCCTGCGCCGGGAATTGTGCCTTGATCGCATCAAACCGGCTTTTCTCTTCTCCGGTCAGAGCCCGTAACTGATAGGCAAATTTGCTCGTCGTTACCGAACGCGGCATGATACGGGCAGTGCGCACGCCTTTATTATTGAGATTCGCGAGGTGCTGTTTTGCCGCTTCTTCTGTCTTGAAAATACCGAGTGAAATGCCCCAGTGCAAGCTTCCCTGCTCCTGAATGACAAAAAAATCAGTCACACCGATACGACGTAATTCCCCCACTTTTTTATCGGCACCTTCCTTACTTCCCTGCGAAGGAATATAGACCATGTGAGTACCGACATCACTGACATTCAGTCGTGACTGCCTGTCACCCAATGCCAGTGTTTTTAATTTTTCCTCTATCTTCGGGGCCTCAGCCTGAGGGAAATTACCAATTTCGAGACAAGCGATGATGTCAGGTTTTTTTTCCGGCACCGGTGGCTCTGCTGCAGTCATTGCAGCACTTGCGGAAATCTGTACCAGTTCATCGACATGATGCTGTTTTTTCAGACGCTCCGGCTCACGCGTATCCAACGACCAGGATCCCAGCCAGCCCAGATTAAACGCCAGCACAAATGCGTTCAAGACCAGCAAACTCCAGAAAAAAAATCGCAGCATGATGATAAATAGGTGAATTCAGTCCGGGCTCGATTGTGCCACGACGTACAAGCCAGTCAAGACAAGATTGGCGATATGCCGGGAATCAAAGCTCAGATGCGGTAACAGATAAGGCGCTGCACCGCCGGAGATCAGACAGGTTACTGCCGTTTTCTGTTCTGCGGCAAAGGCTTGATAAGCCAGCGTGATCGCACCCGTCTGCGCATGTATGCAACCGCTGACAATCGCCTGATCGGTATTGTCTGCAAACAGCTGATTGACCCCGATACTTTCTGCGACCTGTGGCAATTGTGCGGTATTACGTGCCAGCGACTCCGCCATCAGTTTCAGGCCCGGCAAAATCATGCCGCCGGTAAACACCCCGTCCGCGCTGACCGCATCGACTGTCGTTGCTGTACCGCAGGTAGCCACAATCAGATTCTGCTGCGGATACAAGTAATGCGCAGCAATCGCCGATGCAAAACGATCACAACCGAGCCGCTGTGGCTGGCGATATTGATTTTTCAGGCCAGCCAGTTGCGCCTGCGACGTCAGCCAGTAAGGCTGCAGTGCTGGAAAAATACGCGCTAAGATATCGCTGAGCTGCGCTTTCACTGCTTCACCGGCAACATTCGAAATCAACACCCGGGTGACCGGATATTGTTTCCAGCGCTCTCCCAGAGTCGCAATTTCTGTGTGTGTGACAGAGTCCACTTGCTGCCAGTCGGGCAAGGCATTAGTCAATGCTGTCGTCAGTTGCGGAACCCCCCATTTGATGCGGGTATTGCCAGCATCAATCAGTAATAACATAGGTCTTCTTCTTTCTTTTTTGTACAGTCACTGCGCGGAAATCAGTCCGTAGCAGCCGGTCTCAGCGAAACATCTCCAGCCAGAACAGGTATTTGCCCGGCAGGCGTCTGCAATAACAAACGACCGCTGACATCGACGCCAGTCGCGATACCCTGCTGCAATATCTGGCCATGATCGAGGATCCGCACTTCCTGATTCGCGTACGCATGCAGCGTATTCCAGCGCGCCTGAAACGCAGAAAAACCATATTGGTCAAATTGCCCGAACGCTTTTGCGAGAGCGTTCAGCAAGCGTGCGAGCAGGACATTTCTATCCATCTTGGCAAGCCACGGCGCATCAGCAACGGCGCGTCCCAGACTGGCTTCGAATGTGTCCGGTAGTTGCAGATTCAGACCAATGCCGGCGACAATCCAGGTGCCGCCCTCCTTGTTCGCAGCACTTTCTATCAGCACACCGGCAAGCTTTTTCCCATCACGCAAGATATCATTCGGCCACTTCAGTTGCACCGGCAGATCCAGCGCATGCAGTGCTTCAGCGATCGCAACACCGACGGCCAATGGAAAACCCATCAGTTCATGTGCCGCCCGCGCCATGGGCCACGCCAGTGAAAACATCAGCATGCCACCGGGCACCGATTGCCAGCTGCGGCCGGCACGTCCGCGACCCGCAGTCTGATGCAAAGCCACGCGCAACAGCGGCCGGGTCAGATCATTCAGTCTGGATAACAGATCTGCATTCGTCGAACCGGTCTCAGCCACCACTTCGATCGCTGCCAGCATGCCAGATGCATCGCACATAGTGCGTATCTGTTCCGCGGTGATATTCACCGTAACTTCATCAGCGCGATAAGCTGTCAGCGCTGGGGTAAAACATGGATCGGACATAGATACGTTTCGTCATTTCAATTCAGATGCAGATGCGCGACCGGGTCAACACATCATCTCTGAAGCATTGCAGTGACATCTGATTATCAGCACAGCGGTAAACTGTGCGATATCTGATTCTCTATAAAAAAACGGCACCGGAGACTAAGCTTCGGTGCCGTTTTTGTTCTTTCAGCTACGCTTACGCGTCGCCTTCGTGCACATCCGTTGTTGCTTCAGGAGCAGGAGCAAAAGCCGCTTTTTCTGCTTCCAACAGGGCATGACGCTCATCCGCTTCCCAGGTTTCTTTCAACTTGCGGGCACGGTGGAATGCCAGACCGGTACCAGCAGGAATCAGACGACCAACGATCACGTTTTCTTTCAGGCCGCGCAGGGTATCTTTCTTGCCCATGATCGCTGCTTCTGTCAGAACGCGGGTTGTTTCCTGGAAGGACGCTGCCGAGATGAAGGAATCGGTCGACAGAGACGCTTTGGTAATACCCAGCAAAATATTTTCATACGTTGCAGGAATACCGCCAGCAGCGACCACACGATCATTTTCACCGAGCAAGTCAGAACGTTCAACCTGTTCACCAACGATGTAGTTAGTATCGCCAGGGTTCACAACCACAACACGGCGCAGCATCTGACGCACGATCACTTCAATGTGCTTGTCATTGATCTTAACGCCCTGCAAGCGGTAAACGTCCTGCACTTCGTCAACGATATAACGTGCCAGCGCTTCGATACCCAGCAGGCGCAGGATGTCTTGCGGATCAGCCGGGCCGTCCACAATCATTTCACCCTTGTTCACCACCTGGCCATCATGCACCAGAACCTGTTTATCTTTGGTGATCAGGAACTCATGTTTCTGACCGTCCATGTCGGTGATTTCCAGACGTTGTTTACCTTTGGTTTCTTTACCAAACGCAACCGTACCTGTCACTTCTGCCAGCATACCGGCATCTTTCGGAGAACGGGCTTCGAACAGTTCCGCAACACGTGGGAGACCACCGGTAATATCACGGGTTTTTTGCGATTCAGTCGGAATACGCGCCAGCACTTCACCAACGTGTACTTGCTGACCGTCTTTCACTGTAATCAGCGCACCAACCTGGAAACCGATCGTTACAGCGTGTTCTGTACCGGAGATCTTGACCTCTTCACCTTGCTCGTTCAGCAATTTGACTTGTGGACGCAGTGTTTTGCCACCCGCACCACCGCGACGTTTCGCGTCAATCGCTACCAGTGTGGACAAGCCGGTCACTTCATCAACCTGTTTCGCAACAGTCACGCCTTCTTCGACGTTTTCGAATTTCACGGTACCTGTGTATTCGGTGATGATAGGACGTGTCAGCGGATCCCATGTTGCCAGTGCAGTACCTGCCTTGATCACCATGCCGTCTTTCACAATCAGCGTCGCGCCGTAAGGGACTTTATGACGTTCACGTTCACGGCCATGATCATCCGTAATCAGCACTTCGCCGGAACGGGAAATAACGATCTGGTCGCCTTTGCCATTCGTTACATAACGCATCGTTGCTGTGAAACGGATAGTACCGTTGGATTTCGCCTCAACAGAAGATGCCACTGCAGCACGCGACGCCGCACCACCGATGTGGAACGTACGCATCGTCAGCTGTGTACCTGGTTCACCGATAGACTGCGCAGCGATAACACCGACAGCTTCACCGGCATTGACCATCATACCGCGGCCCAGATCACGGCCGTAACACATCGCGCACAGACCGTAACGTGTGTCACATGTCAATGGCGTACGGACTTTCACCTCATCAATGCCCAGTGCTTCGATACGTTCTACGGCAACCTCATCCAGCAGAGTGCCCGCTGCGTACAATGTCTCCTGAGTTTCAGGATTGACGATGTCGTTAGAGCAGACACGACCCAGAATCAGATCACGCAGAGGAACGTTCACTTCACCGCCTTCGACCAGCGCTTTCATGGAAGAGCCGTTGCTTGTACCGCAATCGTCTTCAACCACAACCAGATCCTGGGTAACGTCAACCAGACGACGAGTCAGGTAACCGGAGTTCGCTGTCTTCAACGCCGTATCGGCCAGACCTTTACGCGCACCGTGCGTGGAAATAAAGTACTGCAGAACGTTCAGACCTTCGCGGAAGTTCGCGGTAATCGGTGTTTCGATAATCGAGCCATCCGGTTTCGCCATCAGACCACGCATACCCGCAAGCTGACGGATCTGTGCTGCAGAACCGCGCGCACCGGAGTCGGCCATCATGTAAATCGCATTGAACGATTCTTGCGTACCAACAGTGCCGTCACGGCGGGTGACTGGTTCAACTTTCAGTTGTTCCATCATCGCCTTACCGACTTCATCACCGGTCTTACCCCAGATATCAACCACTTTGTTGTAACGTTCACCCGCAGTCACCAGACCGGATGCGTATTGCTGCTCGATCTGTTTGACTTCCTGCTCAGCCGCTGCAAGCAAGGTCACTTTTTGTGGTGGTACCAACATATCGTCGATACAGATGGAAATACCAGCGCGTGTCGCGAGACGGAAACCCATTTGCATCAGCTGATCGGCAAACACAACCGTCGCGCGCAGACCGCACTTACGGAAAGATGTATCAATCAGTTTGGAAATTTCTTTTTTCTTTAGCGGACGGTTCAGTACCGTGAATGGCAGACCTTTTGGCAGAATTTCTGACAAAATGGCGCGACCAACGGTAGTTTCGTAACGTTTGATCGTTTTAACGAATTCACCAGTTGCCGGATCTTTCGGATATTCCGTAATACGGACCGTCACGCGTGTCGCCAGCTCGACTTCCTTATTGTCCCAGGCGCGGATCGCTTCTGAAACATCAGGGAACATCATGCCTTCGCCTTTGCCGTTAATGGCTTCGCGCGATGCGTAGTACAGACCCAACACGATATCCTGAGAAGGCACGATAGACGGTTCGCCGTTAGACGGGAACAGAATATTGTTAGACGCCAGCATCAGCGTACGGGCTTCCATCTGCGCTTCGATAGACAGAGGAACGTGAACCGCCATCTGGTCACCGTCGAAGTCGGCATTGAAAGCCGCGCAGACGAGTGGGTGCAACTGGATCGCTTTACCTTCGATCAAGACTGGTTCAAACGCCTGAATACCCAAACGGTGCAAAGTTGGCGCACGGTTCAGCATAATCGGATGTTCGCGGATCACTTCTTCCAGGATATCCCAGACGACTGGCTCTTGAATTTCAACCAGTTTCTTCGCTGCCTTGATTGTTGTGGCCAGACCCATCAATTCCAGTTTATTGAAAATAAAAGGTTTGAACAGCTCCAGGGCCATCAATTTTGGCAGACCGCATTGATGCAATTTCAGTTGCGGACCAACCACGATAACGGAACGACCAGAGTAATCGACGCGCTTACCCAGCAAGTTCTGACGGAAACGACCGCCTTTACCTTTGATCATCTCAGCCAGAGATTTCAATGGACGCTTGTTCGCACCAGTCATTGCTTTACCACGACGACCATTGTCTAACAATGAATCGACCGCTTCTTGCAACATCCGCTTTTCGTTACGCGTAATGATTTCCGGAGCGCGCAATTCCATCAGGCGCTTCAAACGGTTATTACGATTGATGACGCGGCGATACAGATCATTCAGATCGGAAGTCGCAAAACGGCCACCGTCCAGCGGTACCAATGGGCGCAACTCTGGCGGCAACACTGGCAACACTTCCATAATCATCCAGTCTGGCTTGATGCCGGAGCGTTGGAACGCTTCCAGCACTTTCAGACGTTTCGCATATTTCTTGATCTTCGCTTCGGATTTGGACTCTTTGAGTTCTACACGCAAAGTTTCAGCGTCACGATCGATATCGATAGAACGCAGCAGTTCACGGATGCCTTCTGCACCCATAAACGCGGTGAATTCATCACCGTACTCTTCGTATTTAGCAGCGTAGTCGTCTTCCGACATGATCTGGCATTTTTTCAGCGGCGTCATGCCTGGATCGGTCACAACGTATGCTTCAAAATACAAAACGCGTTCAATATCGCGCAATGTCATGTCGAGCACCATACCCAGACGGGATGGCAGGGATTTCAGGAACCAGATATGCGCTGTTGGCGATGCCAGCTCAATGTGACCCATACGTTCGCGACGTACTTTCGCCAGTGTGACTTCAACGCCGCACTTTTCGCAAATCACGCCACGGTGCTTCAGGCGTTTGTATTTACCGCACAGGCATTCGTAATCTTTGATGGGTCCGAAAATTTTGGCGCAGAACAGACCGTCACGCTCAGGTTTGAAAGTACGATAGTTGATCGTTTCCGGCTTTTTAACTTCGCCGTAGGACCAGGAACGAATTTTTTCGGGAGACGCCAGACCAATTTTGATCGCGTCGAATTGTTCGTTAGGTTGGACTTGCTTGAATAGATCGAGCAGGGCTTTCATGTATATCACTCCATTAAAGCGCGCAATTCATTTTGAAATTCACGCTTGGTGGCTGAATGGTGCTGCAACAGAAGGTTTCGCCTGACCCTGTTCGCATCAGCGGGAGAGCCAGGTCTGACGACACTGGTTCCGCTCATACCGGGAACGAACTCGCTTCTAAACTGCTGGCCAGCTTAATGACCAACGCCCGAAACTCGTTCGGGCGATGGTTTTACTACTTAATTACAATTAATCGCGTTCGAGATCGATATCGATACCCAGAGAGCGGATCTCTTTGACCAGTACGTTGAACGATTCCGGCATACCGGCGTCGATAACGTGATCACCTTTAACGAGATTTTCGTACACTTTGGTACGTCCATTCACGTCATCGGACTTGACGGTCAGCATCTCTTGCAAGACGTAAGACGCGCCGTACGCTTCGAGAGCCCAAACCTCCATCTCACCGAAACGCTGACCACCGAACTGTGCTTTACCGCCCAATGGTTGTTGAGTAACCAGAGAGTAAGGACCAGTCGAACGGGCATGCATTTTATCATCAACCAGATGATGCAGTTTCAGCATGTGCATGTAACCCAGTGTAACTTTACGTTCGAATGCTTCACCGGTGCGGCCATCATACAACGTCACCTGATTCTTCGATGGTGTCATACCGAGATGCTGCGCGATATGGTCAGGGAAAGCCAGATCCAGCATACGACGGATCTCTTCTTCATCTGCACCGTCAAACACCGGCGTTGCAAACGGAACACCATTTTTCAGGTTATTCGTCAGTTCGAGAATTTCTGTATCAGTGAAGCTGTCCAGATCTTCGGTCTTACCGGATTCGTTGTAAATCTTTTTCAGGAATTCACGCAGTTCCTCGACTTTGGCTTTTGCCTTCAGCATTTCACCGATACGCAGACCCAGACCTTTAGCTGCCCAGCCCAGATGTACTTCCAGAACCTGACCAACGTTCATACGGGAAGGAACACCCAATGGGTTCAACACGATGTCTGCCGGTGTACCGTCGGCCATGTATGGCATATCTTCAATAGGCACGATACGGGAAACCACACCCTTGTTACCGTGACGACCAGCCATCTTGTCACCTGGTTGCAGACGGCGTTTGACGGCAAGGTAAACTTTAACCATCTTCTGAACGCCCGGTGGCAATTCATCGCCCTGTGTCAGTTTGGTACGTTTTTCTTCGAAAGCCAGATCAAACTGGTGACGCTTTTCAGCGATAGAATCTTTGATCGCAACCAGCGCATTCGCGGCTTCATCGGATGCCAGACGAATATCAAACCAGTGGTATTTGTCTATGCTTGCCAGATATTCTCTGGTGATCTTGCTGCCTTTAGCCAGTTTAGCCGGGCCACCGTCAGCAATCTTACCGTCGAGCATACGTTCCAGACGCTCAAATGCATCGCCTTCAACAATACGCAGCTGATCGTTCAGATCGAGACGATAACGCTTCAGTTCATCGTCGATAATCTGTTGAGCACGTTTGTCGCGCTGGATACCTTCGCGAGTGAACACTTGCACGTCGATGACCGTACCAACCATGCCGGACGGTACGCGCAAAGACGTATCTTTTACGTCGGACGCCTTTTCACCGAAAATCGCGCGCAGCAGTTTTTCTTCCGGAGTCAGCTGAGTTTCACCTTTTGGTGTCACTTTACCGACCAGAGTATCACCGGCGGTGACTTCAGCGCCGATGTAGACAATACCGGACTCATCCAGACGAGCCAGTTGGTTTTCAGCCAGATTCGAAATATCGCGTGTGATTTCTTCAGCACCCAATTTGGTATCACGCGCAACCACGGACAATTCTTCGATATGAATTGACGTGTAGCGGTCATCAGCCACTACTTTTTCAGAGATCAGAATCGAATCTTCGAAGTTATAACCGTTCCATGGCATGAACGCGACCAGCATGTTCTGACCAAGAGCCAGCTCACCCATATCTGTCGATGCGCCGTCAGCAAGTACGTCACCTTTTGCAACCACATCACCAACCTTCACGATAGGACGTTGGTTGATATTGGTATTCTGGTTAGAACGTGTGTATTTGATGAGGTTGTAAATATCCACACCGACTTCACCAGCCTGTGCTTCAGCATCATTCACACGAATAACGATACGGCCCGCGTCGATGTAATCAACTTTACCGCCACGCAATGCCTGTACTGTCGTACCGGAGTCAACTGCAACAGTACGTTCAATACCTGTACCGACAAATGCTTTTTCCGGACGCAAGCAAGGAACCGCCTGACGTTGCATGTTGGCACCCATCAACGCACGGTTCGCATCATCGTGTTCGAGGAACGGAATCAGCGATGCCGCAACAGAAACGACCTGACCAGTTGCCACGTCCATGTACTGGATACGTTCCGGGGATACCAGGATAGTTTCGCCAGCTTCACGTGCGGACACCAGTTCATCAATCAGTTTGCCTTCGCCATCGATCGTCGCATTCGCCTGAGCGATGATGTAACGACCCTCTTCAATCGCGGACAGGTAATCGATCTGATTGGTAATTTTGCTGTCAACCACTTTGCGGTATGGTGTTTCCAGGAAACCGTATTCGTTCAGACGCGCATACAGAGCCAGCGAGTTGATCAGACCAATGTTTGGTCCCTCAGGAGTTTCAATCGGGCAAACACGACCGTAGTGGGTTGGATGCACGTCGCGGACTTCAAAGCCGGCGCGCTCACGTGTCAGACCACCGGGTCCCAGAGCGGAAATACGACGCTTATGCGTGATTTCTGACAATGGGTTGGTCTGATCCATAAACTGGGACAATTGTGATGAACCGAAGAACTCACGAATCGCTGCAGAGATAGGTTTGGAGTTAATCAGGTCATGCGGCATCAGGTTGTCGGCTTCTGCCTGACCCAGACGCTCTTTGACTGCACGTTCAACACGCACCAGACCGGCACGGAACTGATTCTCAGCCAGCTCACCGACGCAACGAACACGACGGTTACCCAAGTGATCGATATCATCGACTTCACCGCGGCCATTGCGCAGCTCTACCAAAATTTTAATTACAGCCAGTATGTCTTCGTTCGACAAAGTCATCGGACCGGTCAGCTCATCACGACCAATGCGACGATTAAACTTCATACGGCCGACCGCAGACAGATCGTAACGTTCTTCGCTGTAGAACAGACCATTGAACAATGCTTCGACAGAATCTTCTGTCGGTGGTTCGCCAGGACGCATCATACGATAGATCGCGACGCGGGCTGCCATCTGATCAGATGTATCATCAGTACGCAAAGTCTGAGAAATGTATGCACCCTGATCAAGATCATTCGTGTACAGCGTCTGAATATCTGTCACGCGCGCTTCGCGTAAGCGAGTCAGCAACTCTTCTGTTAACTCATCATTCGCATTCGCGATCACTTCACCGGTATCAGCGTCGATGATATTTTTCGCTAATACACGGCCGAGCAGATAGTCTTCTGGCACGGAAATATGTTTGATTCCGCCTGCCTCGATTTCACGCACATGCTTGGCATTAATACGCTTGTCTTTCGCAACGATGACTTTGCCGGATTTATCCGTAATATCAAAACGGGCGACCTCGCCACGCAAACGTTCAGCGACAAATTCCATCTCTGCGCCGTCAGCATGCAGATTGAAGTTATCAAAAACGAAGAAGTTCGCCAGAATCTGTTCGTTGCTCATGCCGATAGCACGCAGCAAAATAGTGACAGGCATCTTACGACGGCGGTCAATACGGAAGAACAGGATATCCTTCGGATCAAACTCGAAATCCAGCCACGAGCCACGGTAAGGAATGATACGCGCAGAGAACAACAATTTACCGGAAGAATGCGTTTTGCCGCGGTCATGTTCAAAGAACACACCCGGAGAACGATGCAACTGGGAAACGATCACACGCTCGGTACCGTTAATGACAAAAGAACCTGTCGTCGTCATCAGAGGCAATTCGCCCATGTAGACTTCCTGTTCTTTCATTTCTTTAACGACAGGCTTGGTCGGAGACTCTTTATCCAGGATCACCAGACGCACTTTTGCGCGCAGTGGGGAAGCATAGGTCAGACCACGCAATTGACATTCCTTGACGTCAAAAGCCGGATCACCTAAAACATAGGACAAGAATTCAAGACGAGCGAATCCATTGTGTGAAACGATAGGAAAAATCGAAGTGAAGGCAGACTGCAGGCCCTCATTTTTACGGTTTGCCGCTGTTCTGTCTTCTTGTAAAAAGCTTTGATACGACTCGATTTGAGTCGCCAATAAGAACGGAACGTTGTGGACGTTGGCGCGCTTCGCAAAAGATTTACGAATACGCTTCTTCTCAGTAAATGAGTAGTGCATGGACACTCCGTGAGTGACAAGGAAGGATGGAGAATTCAGGATTCCTGTCACAAAATTCATTCAACTCTGCGACAAAAAACCTCAAGTCTCAGCCCTCGGTCTTAATAAACAGCTAAACAACCCTGAACGACAAAGAAGCCAAAGAGGAACCCTCTCTTTCAAGAGGATTCCTGCCTTTGACTTCGGCAAATCCGGAGATTTGCCTTAATACTGTATTACTTAACTTCGACTTTAGCGCCAGCTTCTTCAAGCTTTTTCTTAGCAGCTTCAGCGTCAGCTTTAGCAACACCTTCTTTAACTGCTTTTGGTGCGCCATCAACCAGATCTTTAGCTTCTTTCAAGCCCAGACCTGTGATTTCGCGAACTGCTTTAATGACGCCAACTTTGTTTGCGCCAACGTCAGCCAGAATTACGTTGAATTCTGTTTGTTCTTCAGCAGCTGCACCGCCGCCACCGCCGGCAGCAGCTGGACCAGCTGCAACTGCAGCTGCGGACACACCAAATTTTTCTTCGAAAGCTTTTACCAGATCGTTCAGGTCCATTACGGACATCGCGCCTACGGCTTCCAGGATATCGTCTTTGCTAATTGCCATTTGAAACTCCAATTAATTAATTACATTGATACGGTATTTGACGGAAACTTCACTGCATTAAGCAGCTTCTGCTTCTTTCTTTGCTGCCACGGCTGCCAGAGCACGTGCGAAAGCAGATACAGGAGCCTGCATCATACCTACGACTTGCGCCAACAAGACCTCGCGGCTTGGGATGCTTGCCAATGCAACAACGCCAGCTTTATCCAGCGATTTGCCTGCATAGTTACCCGCTTTGATAACCAGTTTGTCATTGCCTTTTGCAAAGTCTTGAACAACTTTAGCAGCAGCAACAGCATCGTCCGAGATCGCATAGATCAGTGGACCTGTCATTTCAGAAGCGAGGCTGGCAAATGCAGTTCCCTCAACAGCGCGACGTGCGAGTGTGTTTTTCAACACGCGCATGTATACGCCCTGAGCACGCGCGCTAGCACGCAATTGCGTCAAATGACCGACCTGGATGCCACGATATTCAGCCACGACGATAGTCTGAGCAGTTGCTACTTTTGCAGAGACTTCAGCGACGACGGCTTTTTTGTCATTCAGATTGAGACTCACGGTCAACCTCCATTAATGATATTCAGTCTGCACATCAGGATGATGCACTTCCCTCACATCGTTTCGAACACGGCGTCCGAAGTTAGGAGTTTCACTGGGGGACCAGTAATCACTACAAAACTTGTTCGGGTACACCATCTGCGTTGGGTTCTGTTAATTTCTTTACAGATGTTTAACTTGAAACAAAGTCACAAGCCCAACGGTCTTTGACACTCTGGATATACTGATTACTCAGCATATCCAGCCCAAAGATGCGCCTCATGCAATACAGCATGAGGACTTAATTTTTTACTTAGCCGAGATTAGCGTGATCAACACGCACACCAGCACCCATCGTAGATGAGATAGAAATCTTACGCAGGTAAACACCTTTGCTTGTCGCAGGTTTAGCTTTGTTCAGTGCATCGATCAAAGCAACCAGATTCGATTTCAGGTCACCATCGGAGAAAGATTTACGGCCGATCGTTGTGTGAATAATACCTGCTTTATCTGTACGGTATTGTACCTGACCTGCTTTTGCGTTTTTAACTGCTGTAGCAACATCTGGAGTCACTGTACCGACCTTTGGATTTGGCATCAGACCACGTGGACCCAGAACCTGACCCAGAGTACCAACGATACGCATAGTATCAGGAGATGCAATCACGACATCAAATGGCATATCACCAGATTTAACGCGCTCTGCCAGATCTTCCATACCAACGATGTCCGCACCAGCCGCTTTTGCTTCTTCGGCTTTCGCACCTTGAGCAAACACTGCTACGCGTACTGTCTTACCTGTACCCGCTGGCAACACTACTGCGCCACGGACAACCTGGTCAGATTTCTTAGGATCAACACCGAGTTGAACGGAAACGTCGATAGACTCGTTGAATTTTGCAGTAGCACATTCTTTGATCAGTGCGATCGCATTGTCGAATGGGTATACTTTCAGACGATCTACTTTAGTTGCGAGCAACTTTGCTTTTTTAGATAACTTAGCCATTACAGACCCTCCACCGTGATGCCCATAGAGCGAGCGGAACCAGCGATAGTACGCACTGCTGCGTCCATATCAGCTGCTGTCAGATCTGCGCGTTTAGTAGTCGCGATCTCTTCAGCTTGCTTACGTGTGATGCTACCAACTTTATCAGTGTGAGGCTTAGCTGAACCTTTAGTGATACCTGCAGCTTTTTTGATCATGTAAGTTGCTGGAGGAGTCTTCATCACGAAAGTGAAAGACTTATCTGCAAACGCAGTGATCACAACAGGAATTGGCATACCTGGTTCAACACCCTGAGTCTGCGCATTAAATGCTTTACAGAATTCCATGATGTTCAAACCACGTTGGCCCAGAGCTGGACCGATTGGTGGGGATGGGTTTGCTTTACCAGCTGGCACTTGCAGCTTGATAAAACCGATAATTTTCTTTGCCATGTTGGCTCCTTCATTGATTGAGTATTAGCGCCTGACAAAACTATTCACTAAGTCAGGCTCCTCTGCTTGATTATCAGTTTCAAAGATTGCGTCTTTTCGTACTGATCGACGATTACTACTCTCAGACTTTTTCAACCTGAGCGAATTCCAATTCAACGGGAGTAGCGCGACCAAAAATAGTCACTGTCACACGCACTTTAGATTTCTCGTAATTTACTTCTTCAACGTTACCATTGAAATCAGTGAACGGACCTTCCTTAATGCGCACAACCTCACCAACTTCATACAATACTTTTGGTCTTGGCTTCTCAACACCATCCTGCATTTGCTGCAGAATCTTATCCACTTCATGCTGAGGAATCGGGGCAGGTTTATTTGATTTACCACCGATAAAACCCGTCACTTTACTGGTGTTTTTTACCAAATGCCATGTGTCGTCTGTCATATCCATCTCAACGAACACATAACTTGGGAACAAACGACGTTCAGTAACTACCTTACGACCATTGCGAACTTCAATCACTTCTTCTGTTGGCACGAGAATACGACCAAACATATCCTGCATTTCAGCGCGTTCAATGCGTTCCACCAGAGCACGGTGAACACTTTTCTCCATACCGGAATACGCATGGACGGCGTACCATTTTTTAGCGCTTTTAGGTACAGACACCTGAGGCGCTGTACCTTGCTCGTTTTCCTGAATGTTATCGTTCATTATTTTTTCCATCCAAGGATTACGTCATACAGCAGAAACTCGAGAAACTTATCAGTTCCCCAGAGAAAGATCGCCATGACCAATACAAAACCAAACACAACTGCCGTGATCTGACCAGCCTCTTTACGTGTAGGCCAGACTACTTTCTTTGTCTCGCGAACAGATTCCTTCGCAAAATCGACAAAATTACGACCAACCTCCGAGATCGCGAGCAGACCAACAGCAACAATCAATCCAGCTACCAGAGCAACAACGCGAATCCAGGTTGATTGACCAGCAAGAATGTAAAAAGCAGCAATTCCAGAAACGACTGCAGCACCCGCCAGAATGACTTTATATTTGTCATTGGAGGTACTTACTGTTTGTACGGAATGATTAGACATACTTTTGATTTACTTTCGGTGCCCTGCGGCCTTGACGGTGGCAGGGGCGGTAGGAATCGAACCTACAACCTTCGGTTTTGGAGACCGACGCTCTGCCAATTGAGCTACACCCCTACATCTTAGAACCATTTGATAAGTGATGCGACCTTGGCCAGTCACACCACTTATTTCGAATGAATTTTAAAAATTAATCGATAATTTTAGCAACAACACCTGCACCAACAGTACGACCACCTTCACGAATCGCAAAGCGCAAGCCTTCTTCCATCGCAATCGGGTTGATCAGTTTGACTGTGATAGAGACGTTATCACCTGGCATCACCATTTCTTTATCTGCTGGCAACTCGATCGAGCCAGTGACGTCCGTTGTACGGAAGTAGAACTGTGGACGATAGTTGTTGAAGAATGGTGTATGACGACCACCTTCGTCTTTCGACAGAACATAGATCTCGCCAGTGAAATGTGCATGTGGCTTGATCGAACCTGGTTTTGCCAACACTTGACCGCGTTGGATATCTTCACGTTTTGTACCACGCAGCAGTACACCAACGTTATCGCCTGCCTGACCTTGGTCGAGCAGTTTGCGGAACATTTCAACGCCAGTACATGTTGTTTTTACTGTTTCTTTGATACCAACGATTTCAATCTCTTCGCCGACTTTGATAATGCCGCGTTCAACACGACCAGTTACCACAGTACCGCGACCGGAGATGGAGAATACGTCTTCAACTGGCAACAGGAAGGCACCGTCAACAGCGCGTTCCGGTGTTGGGATGTAAGTATCCAGTGCGTCAGCCAGTTTCAGGATGGCTTCTTCGCCCAAAGGACCTTTGTCGCCTTCCAGCGCCAGTTTTGCAGAACCCTGGATGATAGGCAGGTCGTCGCCTGGGAATTCGTATTTGGACAGCAATTCGCGCACTTCCATTTCTACCAATTCCAGCAACTCAGCGTCATCAACCATGTCGCATTTGTTCAGGAAAACGATGATGTATGGAACGCCAACCTGACGAGCCAACAGGATGTGCTCACGTGTTTGTGGCATTGGGCCGTCTGCTGCAGAGCAAACCAGGATCGCGCCGTCCATCTGCGCTGCACCGGTGATCATGTTTTTAACATAGTCAGCGTGGCCTGGGCAGTCAACGTGAGCGTAGTGGCGTGTTGCTGTTTCGTATTCAACGTGCGCAGTATTAATTGTAATACCGCGTGCTTTTTCTTCTGGTGCTGCGTCGATTTCGTCGTATTTCTTCGCTTCGCCACCGAATTTTGCAGACAATACTGTTGCAATCGCTGCTGTCAATGTTGTTTTACCGTGATCAACGTGACCAATTGTACCTACGTTGACGTGCGGCTTGGTGCGTTCGAACTTACCTTTTGCCATTTTGGACTCCTAACGATTTTATGAGATACTCAGGCACGCGCCCGACGACTTCAGACTTGAAACACCAGCTTACATGGTGCCCTTGACGTGGATTGAACACGTGGCCTCTCCCTTACCAAGGGAGTGCTCTACCACTGAGCTACAAGGGCAGCTTAGTCTGCACAAACCCATGCAAAATAACTGGAGCGGGTGAAGGGAATCGAACCCTCGTCATAAGCTTGGAAGGCTTCAGCTCTACCATTGAGCTACACCCGCAGGGGCTACCACTTCAGCCGCAATACAAATTCTTACCTATGGTGGAGGGGGCTGGATTCGAACCAGCGTACTCAGAGAGAACAGATTTACAGTCTGTCGCCTTTAACCACTCGGCCACCCCTCCATAGGGAACTCAGAACTATAAAGATCCGAATCCCGACTGTCAAGCGCTATTTAAAAAAATGTCGAAAATAGTTAGTTTCTTGCATGAGAAAGCTGAAACGAATCGACGCCGTCAAATTTTTCAAAATCATTTGAGAGGACGCTGATCGGCAGAGCGAGTTTTTTATCCATTGCAACGGCAACAAAGCGCCACTCCAAGGCATTATTACTCTGTGCAATCGCCAGAGTGCCACTCGCCATCTCGTAGCCGCGCCGCAGCGCCATTTCACGCAACGCTTTTTCATCCGGCAAAAAGCCCGTCTTGAAACGTACCGTGATGACAATCGCCGCCTGCGACGGCAGCCAGGATTCAAGACGATGCACCCACACCATACAGGCCGCAGACAACAGCGCCAGCAGGATCGCGGCTGCATAAAAACCGACGCCGACCAGTATCCCTATTGCGGACGATGCCCACACGGAAGCCGCCGTCGTCAGGCCACTGATCGTGAATCCTTCCTTCATAATCACACCGGCACCAAGGAAGCCAATGCCCGTCACAATCCCCTGAATAATCCTGGTTGGATCGAGTGCCACCGGCGTCAATGCACGGCCGCCATACCAGAAGTCAGGATAGCCGGCGATCACGACCAACGCCGCAGAGGCCATACATACCAGACCGTAAGTCCGCATACCTGCGGCTCGTCCATGATAAGAACGCTCATAGCCAACAACGAATCCCAGCAACATCGCGCCAGCCAGATTCAGGAAAACAATGATGTTGGCGTTCAGCTCAGCTGGCGACCAGAAACTCATGAAATGACTCAGGTAACTTCCCATACTGCCTCATAAATGATGTAAATCGTTTTTTTAGTTTATCAACTAGCGGTCAGTGGCAGGGAGTAATTTTGATTGCCAGCGACAGCCCTGCAAAGCACAGGCGCCACTCATTAAACATTTCAGCCGCCAGTAACTATGCAGTATAATCCGCGCTCACATTCATTGGGGAGTAGCCTGCTTCAGCCTGGCTGAAGAAATCGCGTCAACATACTTGACTCAACAGTCATGGTGCGATTGATCCTGTATTCAGCATCAGATCAGCAATAATCTGTGCAGGATTTGGCAAGACCTTTGATAGTCACGCTTCTGTTACCGGAGATCGGGCGGAGTGTTGCTGTCATTGGTTATCAGCGCCCGATCTCAATTAAAATTATGGAAGCTTTCCTCGTCTCTGCTCTGGCTGTCACCGTTGGCGAAATTGGTGACAAAACTCAATTGCTCGCCCTATTACTGGCGGCACGCTATAAGAAACCCATCCCTATTGTTCTCGGCATATTGATTGCGACCTTAGCCAATCATGCTCTGGCCGGATTACTTGGTCAGTGGGTTGCAAGCAATATTCCATCCACGTTGTTGCGCTGGGCACTTGGACTGTCTTTTCTGGCAATTGCGGCCTGGACACTGAAACCTGATGAAATGGAAGATAAAGGTCTGAGTGAAGGAAAATACGGCGTCTTCGTGCTGACTTGCATCACTTTTTTTATTGCCGAAATCGGCGATAAAACACAGCTGGCAACGGTCGCACTGGCAGCAAAATACTCGAATCTCTATCTGGTCATCGCCGGTACCACACTGGGTATGTTGATTGCGGATATTCCTGCAGTTTTTTTAGGCAAAATCGCCGCTCCGAATTTTCCATTCAAAATAGTCCGCTGGATTGCTGCCGGTGTCTTCGGTATTTTGGGTATATTGGTGCTGATGGGTATCGGCGATCAATTTATGTCATGAGAAAAAAATGCTGACGATTTATCATAACCCGCGTTGTTCCAAGTCGCGAGAAGCACTCGCGATACTCGAATCTACCTGCGCTGAACACGCGCAGGCGTTACAGGTCATCGATTACCAAAAAACACCGCTGTCGGTCATACAATTAACGACGTTGCTGGAGCAACTGGGCGGCGATGTCCAACAAATGTTGCGCAACAACGAAGCCGAATATGTAGAGAAAAATTTGGCGGATGCCGACGCTGCCCGTGCACTTCAGGCCATCGCCGATTGCCCTAAATTGCTGCAACGTCCTATCGCAACATTCAATGGAAAAGCGGTCATAGGACGTCCGCCGGAACAAGTGCTGCGTTTATTCAAGAAAGTGTCATAGCATGAGTGAATTTAAACTCGCCGCTGGCAGTATCGTCAAATTCGGCTGCACGACAACGCAGCTTTACCCGATTTTAAGAAACGGTATCGCGATGTCCAGCGTGCGCCAGGGTTTGGAAGATACTGCTGCCACAGCAACGCCGGGCATCATGATAGGGGAGTTGATGGCCTATTTCGCTGCGTGTGCAGATTTCTGCAATAACACCGGCGCGGTTCATCACGCACATCAGGACATCATGGCAGCTTTTGTGCAGGCGCTACAGGATCATCGCGGCGAAAAACCACAAATGCCGGAGCTGGAAAGCATTGCCAGTGAAACCGGCTTACCGGTCGTGCTGGAGATCGTGCTCGGCGAAGACTGTGTCGTGCTGGCGGATACCCATTTCGTCAGTGAAGGTGAAGCCGAGAAAAGCTGGAAACTCTGGCGCAGCGGTTCTTTGCAAAGAGAAGGCAGCATTCCGGCGGAATGGATCAGGCAATTTTATTTCCCACGCCTGCTCGATTACCGGGATATCAGCACGGCCCGAAATCCACGCAGCCTAGAACAAACCACCGATACAGCATTAATGGTCGGTGGCCTGATGCAATCGTGGCATAAAGACACACCGGCAGATTTACTGAATGCCTTTAACAAGCAGTACGGCCGCATTAATTTTTCTCAGCACACTCCATTTAATGAAGTAGCACTGGAACGCTTCTTCAATCTGAATGCCATGCTGGACCCGGCAACCCGCTTGTTAAATCAGATGACTATATGGCAAGACATTGACTCTCTCGCCAAGAAACAAGGTATTGAACTGAACTAAAGAAAATCAGTTGGACGGGCTGCGTTTGACGAAAAACAGCGCAGCCCCAATCGCCATCAGTATCCCGCCAAAGAAGCGATTCTGGCTTTTTAACCAGCGTGGATCACTGAAATATCTCTGCATGGTCGATGCTGCAAACGCATAGCTATGCATCACGATCAGATCGACCGTACACATGGTCACGCCGAGTATGCAGAGTTGCGGTAGCAACGGCGCATCATGCGCAATAAACTGTGGCAATACTGCGACCATGAAAATGATGCCTTTGGGATTCGTCGTATTCGTGAAAAAACCGATCAGAAAACGTCTGCGCGCAGTGGGCAACTGTGTCAGCGTGACGTTTTTTTCTTCTTCCTTCACCACTTCTACCCGCGCACGCCACTGGTTGAATCCCAGATAAATCAAATACAAGGCACCGACAACTTTCACGATGTTAAAAGCGAATTCTGACGCCAGCAAAATCGAACCCACCCCTGCCCCGGCAATCGCCAGAATCAACAACAAGCCAGCCTGCAAGCCCAGTATCGTTGTACTGGCTTTTTTGACGCCGTAATTCAGCCCATGCGACATCGATAACACTGCACCAGAACCAGGGGAAATAGCGATCACACAAGCGGCAATCAGAAAGGCAAACCAGGTAGAAAAAGTCATAATCATCAATAGCGACAAGCGCTGAAATTAAACTGCAAAAAAACACAAAAACTATTGTAGCCGCTGCCGCAATCAATCGCAGATCGTAGAATAAAAAATCAGCCTCGCATCATCGCCGCGAGTAACTGACTTTTCAAGGTCTTGATCAAAGCGGTTTCATCCGGCGGCACGCCTTCATCCGCAGTGGTCGCGCGATCCGCATAAAACAAGCCCAGGGGCTTCTTTTGTATGACCAGCGGCAAAATAATGAAACTGCGGGCGTCCGGTAATAATTCCTGATGCCAGGCTGGCAATAAACTGCGGATTTTTGGCACCATCGCATCCGAAATCATCACGTCAGCGTTATTGTTTAAGGCAAGCGTAAATAAATCAGATTCAGACTTAGCAGAAAAGAAAAAACTTTTTTGTCGTTCTGCATAATGTTCACCAACCGCCAGGCGCGCGACATAACGCCCGCTGCTGATATCGCGCAGGCAGACTGTGGCAAAACGAAATCCCATGCTGGTGTACAAGGTTTCGAGCACCAGCAAGATCAGATCATTCAATTTATAGTCATCGGAGGTCAGCATCTGCGTCACATCCTGCACGCCGGTCAGCAACAGATCGCGCGCGTTGTGCGGTTTTCCGCTGGGGTAACGTATCGCTTCCTGCGCGGGAGTGACTTCGGCGGTCTTCAGCAAAAACTCACTGGGAACACCCAGCGTTTTCAATAATTCCGGCGCTTCTGCATTCGCCTCTGGCAAGGCAATATCCATGCTCTTTGCCATCTGGCGGGTCTCAGCTTCGACTTTGAGCAACAAATCGTCCAGCATCGCCTGATCCAGCTCCAGCACTTTACCGAAGCGCTTCAGCAATTTTTCATAACGGGCTGATTTATCGCCGGCGCCCGAAATCAGAATACCGGCCAGCGCATCGCTGAAGCTTGCCACTTGTTTCAGCCATTCATTACGTTGCGTGCTCTTGCGCAGCTCGCCGGAAGGCAACGGCGCCATCGCCTGAATAATTGCGTCCGGGATTTTCCAGCCTTGCAACGCCAGCTCGCCAAAGCGCTCGAAGCTACAGCCGAGCAACAAGACCGATGCCGCATCCTCACTGGTTTCTCCGGTGGCGGCAACATTCTGGATACGAGAAAATAATCCATGGTCAAACGAGGCAATCAGAACCTTGCCGACATTCTTGAACAAGGAAGCAACCGCCGCTTCTTCGCCATCCTGAAAACGCCCGCGCTGAGCAATTTCTCGGCCGATGATACTGGCGCACAAAGAATGAATCAGCTCTTTACGTACACTGACCGCCTGCGCCTGATCCTTGAAAAAATCGACCAGCAGCATCGCCAGCGCACTGGTTTTCACCGTGTTAAATCCGAGCAGAAATATCGAACGTGAAATGGTCGTTACTGCAGCGCCGGCGGCAGTCCGGTATTGCACCGTATTTGCCAAGCGCAAGATTTTTTGCGTCAGGCCGACATCCGACAAAACAAAATGCGCAAGACGGGAAACCGAATCTTCGCCGGACGAGGTAATCTCAACGACTTTAGCAATCGCGACACCCAGTGTCGGTAAATCGTTTTCGTCTCTGATTTTTTTTAATAAGCGTTCGCGATGCGACTCGAGGGGAATCTGGGAGAAACCTGCTGTCGGATAAGTTGCCATATTTCCTGCGTGTGCAGCCAATAAATTCAACAAGATACTGTGCGACTCCTGTCTGCCGCAGCTCCGTCACCGGCGCGGCTGGCAGGTATGGCAAACGATCTAATTTTTAGTGAAACGACTGATACTCAAACCATATTTTTTCTGCAGCTCATCATATAAACCACGAATCGCTTTCAGTCGCGGATTCATAGGATCAAGATGACGCGCAGATTCGATCAGCGCCTTCGCCTGCTCGCCGATAGTATTGTCCCAGCCAAGATTTTCCAGACATTTCAATGCCGCCAACGCGGCATTCATCACGACTTGTGAATTATCCGGCGATTTACGGGCAGCGGCCGTCATCAGCTCAACCGAGCCGCGGAAATCGCCCTGCTTCGCTTTTTGCACACCCAGCGCCACCAGATCCATAACTTCCTTCTTGCTGCGCTGTGCCAGCTCTTTCGCCAGATGCCCTTTGCCGGCGCTTTCAAACACGCCCATCGCCTTGTTCATGACCTGCTGGTTACTCGCCGCATTTTTCATCACATCGAGAATGATTTCTGAGGCCGCATCTTCATTGTCATTATCCAGACAACTCTTGGCCAATCCGATCTTGGCGCCAGTCGATAAACCGATGTCTTCGCGCGAGGCTTCGACGGCGGCACCGAGTTCTTCGGTCAGTCGCGCATCACCGGTTTTGGCATGTACCATCGCATTTGAAATCGCGCGGCAGGCCGCGGTCTTTTTCAGACCCACCATACTTCTGTCCATGTCGCGGATCACCGATTTGGCCTGATCGGTATCGCCTTTTTTGACCAGCGCATCGACCAGATTCATGTGATCTTCAGGATCGCGGAATTCTGAAAATTTTGCCTTGCTGACGACTTTTTTAAACACGTTTTCTGCAGTCTCGATGTCGCCAGTTTCCATTGCAATCCGCCCCAGATTACGCAAGCGGCGCACACCATGCGGCGAAACAGTGACCGCGGTATCGAGCACTTCTTTGGCTTCGGGTAACTGGCCGACCATTTCATGCGTCTTCGCCAGCCAGTCATACGCATCCATGTATTTACTGTTTTCCGCGACCAGATTTTTCAGTATGCTTTCCGCTTCCTGATATTTACCCTGCATATACAGCGTTTTCGCCAGCCCCAGACGAGCCCAGGCAACCGCTTTCATTTCAAATAACTGGGTGTACAAGGCTTCGGCTTCCGCTGCCTCGCCCAGCACCACGTGCAGTTCTGCACGCAAACGCATGAAATCAATTAAATAACGCGGAAACTCGCGTTCGCCATGATAGGTAGCGGTGATGGCTTCATTGATTTCGCCCTGCTCCATCAGGTGATAGATTTCGACAAAGGCTTTACGTTTTTCCAGCGCACGCACGACACGTTCGAGCAACATGTCGGCCGTAAATGGCTTGAGCAGATAATCCGACGGGGCAAGTTCGGCAGCACTGACGACTTTCGCATAAGAGCGCTCTGCCGTCACCATGATAAAGATGGTCGATAGTGGCGCGAGCTTGTGATGGCGGATATCTTCGAGTAATTGCTGACCATCCTGACCAACGCCGAGATCGTATTCGCACAGTATCAGATCGAATACTTTGGCCTGTATCGTGCGCACTGCGGTACCGGCAGTCAGCGAGTGCTCGATTTTGGTAATGCCACACAGATTCAGCATATTGTGCAAACTGACCCGCATTCCCTGATGCGGTTCAATGAGCAATGCCCTGATTTCGCTGAGTTCGCTCATTTCTACCTTTAGCGTAATTTTTTGTTTGTAATCGCTAGTAAGACATATCAGATAGCAATGCTGATATAAGTTCAGCAACCTCCTGATTGCTGCCACGCCTGTCGATTCATTATATTAAAGTGACGGCGAAATAGCGTAAAAACTTTAATCGGCTAACGCTGCAAAATCGGTGAAAAACCGACATTGTTTCTGCGCGTTTGTACTCACTTGAAGACACGCGCAAGCAACAACACGACCAGCGAAATCAGTATCGTTGAGGCAAACGGAAAAGAAAAATCACGGCCAAATAAGCGAAAACGAAGGTCGCCGGGCAAGCGTCCTATACCCAGTTTTTCCAGCCAGGGCAGCAGACTCGAAAACACCACGACGGCCAGAAATATCGTCAATACCCAGCGAAACATCAGATACTCCCCCCTGTTTTCATGAAAAACACCTTTATGTCCTTATAAACAATGGGCTTCAAAATATACTCCCCCCAGTATATTGGACACCTATTTTCACGTCAGCACGCGATCAAAGACGGTGACTGCGGTCGTGCCGCAGTAAATTGTCAGGAAGATCAATCCCGCTGCCGACGACAAGGACTTTGAATAACTCGCCCATTTCCGCCGGGGAGATCAGTTTTTGCAGCGCGTTCGCCTGCGGCAGATAAGCCTTTACCTCTTCCGGCGAGGTACGGCTGAGGATGTCTGCAATGCCCGATTCGAGTAAAAAACCGGCCTGACTGGTGTAGCTCAATACAGACAAATTTTCTTCCAGCGCCGCGCGCGCCATGGCAGTAAAGTCAACATGCGCGGTAATATCTTGCAAGCCTGGCAAATAAAACGGATCTGGATGCGCATGATGTCGATAGTGACACATCAGGCTACCCTGATTACGTTGCGGATGATAATACTCGTGCGCCGGAAAGCCGTAATCGATCAGAATTGCCGCGCTGCCTTTGCCGCTGGCAGCTCGCCCGGCATTGAGCATCTGCGCCAGACTGTGCATGAAGCCGCTGGCGACCGCATGCACTTCCGTCAGATAGCCGACCGGCAGCTCGTTCGCATCAGGAATCTGCGCGCATTTTTCTGCATCGCAGGCGCGTTCGCGGTATTGCAAAGACGCGGCGTCATTGTCGTTGTCGTCTGCCAGCGCCACTCCTATCTCACACCAGCCATCAGCGGTCTTGCGCACCAGATCAACGGGCATCGCATCAAGCACTTCATTGCCGAGCACGATGCCGGAAAACGCAGCCGGCATTTGCTGCAACCAGACCACCTGCGGAAAGTCTTTCAGCAAATCTTCCTGACGGGCGCGCAATTCGCCAGACAATTCCACGATAAAATAGCGTTCTATCGCGATACCGGATAATTGACACTCCGTTAAAAAATCTTTGGCGAGCTTCCCGGTACCGGCGCCGAATTCCATGACTTGCGCGGTGGTTTGGGCGAATAATTTGCCCGCCAGCGTGGCCAGCGTCGCACCGAACAAAGCAGACATTTCCGGGGCTGTTGTAAAATCGCCGTCTTTGCCTAATTTTGTGGCACCGCCGCTGTAATAACCCAGATCCGGCGCATACAAGGCCAGTTCCATGTAGCGCGAAAAAGGGATCCAGCCCTGATGTTGCCTGATGTCGTCAATGATGAGCTGTTGCAGTGCCTGTGAAGCTGCGAGCGCCTCCGGCGCAGGATTAGGAAGAGATAATTTTTGCATACCGGCATTGTAGTAAAAACCCCGTAGTCACGTTAAAGAATTTCCATGACCCAGACCAAGCTCAACAACACCGAGGCGCGTGTTGCTCTCGTTACCGGCGGCGCGAAACGCATAGGGCGGCATATCGCCCTGACGATGGCGCAACAAGGCTGGGATATCGTCGTGCATTTCGGCACGTCGGCCACCGATGCCGCCAGCGTGGTGCAGGAAATTCAGACACTGGGGCGACGCGCAATCGCTTTGCCATGCGACCTGGCCGATGAAACCGCGACGCGCGCTTTGTTACCGCAGGCGATTGCCGCGATGGGGGCGGTGCATTGTGTGGTGAACAACGCGTCCCTGTTTGCCGAAGACAGCGCCAGCAGTTTTACTTATGCCGCGCTCGACCGCCACATGCACGCCAATCTGGGCGCACCGTTGATATTGGCACAGGCACTGCATGCGGCCACCGCTGAAGGTCAGCAAGCCTGCGTGATTAATTTGCTCGATCAGAAATTATTTAATCTGAATCCCGATTTTTTATCGTATACCCTGTCCAAAGCTGCACTACAATGCGCGACCACGACACTGGCACAGGCGCTGGCACCGAAAGTACGGGTGGTTGGTATCGCGCCCGGCATTACGATGGTGTCCGGTCATCAGAGCGAGGCCGATTTTCAGCAGGCGCATCAGGTTACGCCGCTGGGTCGCTCCAGTACACCGGAAGATATCGCGCGCACAGTCTGTTTTGTGGCTGACAGCCCGGCCATGACAGGTACGACCCTGCTGGTTGATGGTGGCCAGCATTTAATTCCTTTGCAGCGCGATGTGATGTTTGTCGCCACTGCGAATAATACGAACTAAGATTAATACGAATAATACGTCGGCCTGGCGATAAGCTTGCCACAGCTTACCCGCTGATACGCTACCCAGAATCACGTTTTTACTTTATCAGGCTACTTATGCTATCCATTTTGCACCACCCACAACTCGCTGACTGCCGCCGCTTGTTTTTACGGAACTACGAAATATCGATCAACATCGGTGTGCACGAGTTCGAGAAAAAAGGCGAACAGCGCGTCTTGATCAATGTCGATCTGTATATCCCGCTGGCACTCTCGACACCGAAAGACGATCAGCTCGATGAAGTCGTCGATTACGATTTCATGCGCGGCACGATTGCCGCCCGCGTTGCGCAGGGTCATGTGCATTTGCAGGAAACCCTGTGTGACGACGTGGCCCGTATCATGCTGGCACATCCGCGCGTGCGCGCTGTGCGTGTATCGACCATGAAGCCGGATGTGTATCCCGATTGCGAAGGCGTCGGTGTTGAAGTATTCCAGATCAAAACAGAAATTTGAGTCACCCCATGCAAGTAACTAACGTCTCTTTCAATGAGCAGGCTGCCGACAGCAAGCAAGCGGCAGATAGTGCTGCGACTAAATCGCAGGAAAAAATCACCTACGAAAACAATAAACTGCACAAACGTCTGTGCCGTCAGGTCGGCCAGGCGATTGGTGATTTCAATATGATAGAAGACGGTGACAAAGTCATGGTCTGTCTGTCGGGCGGCAAAGACAGCTATGCGCTGCTTGATATTCTGATGACGCTGCGTGAACGCGCACCTATCCATTTTGATATCGTCGCGGTCAATCTCGATCAGAAGCAACCCAACTTTCCGGCCGATGTTTTACCGGCGTATCTCGAAAAAATCGGCATTCCGTATCACATCGAAAACCAGGATACCTACAGCATCGTTAAGCGCCTGATCCCGGAAGGCAAAACCACCTGCTCGCTGTGTTCGCGCCTGCGTCGCGGTATTCTGTACCGCGTTGCCGATGAACTGGGCGCAAATAAAATCGCACTCGGCCATCACCGAGACGACATTCTGGAAACCTTTTTCCTGAATATGTTTTTCGGCGGAAAAATCAAAGGTATGCCAGCGAAATTGCAATCCGATGATGGCAAGCACATCGTCATTCGCCCGATGGCGTATGTCAAAGAGGCCGATACCGAGCGTTATGCACAGGTCAAAAATTTCCCTATCATTCCTTGCGATCTGTGCGGTTCGCAGGAAAATCTGCAACGCAAGCAAATCAAAAATCTGATGCGTGAATGGGATAAGAAATATCCGGGTCGGGTAGAGAATATTTTCTCGTCCTTATCGACCGTTGTGCCTTCCCATCTGATGGATAAAAACCTGTTCAACTTCACCGATCTGCAACTAAACGGCGAAGTCAATCCCGATGGCGATATCGCATTTGACGAAGAGCCATGCGCCACGCCAACCAGCGGCGTGATTCAACTGCATCTGGATCAGGACGATTAAGTCTTTTTCACTGACATAAAAAAAGCGGGCATGAAGTCAGTTCATGTCCGCTTTTTTATTTTCTTTGCTGCGTTCGTTTCAGGCCAGTTTCCCTTCGCGGAAATCGCTGATCGCCTTGAAGATCTCTTGCTGACTATTCATCACAAACGGCCCGTACTGCACTATCGGTTCACCCAGCGGCTCTCCGGCAATCAACAGCGCACGGGTAGCTGTGGCTGCGCTGATGATGACGCCATCCGCCTCTGCTACTTTTTTCAGGATCGCCATTCTTTGCTGTGGTACGGCTTTGCCAGCAACGTCCAGCTCGCCTTCGTACACATACAAAAACGCATTGGCCGTCGCACTCAGATGCTGGCGGAATTGTGTACCGGCAGGCAGGTGAATATCGAGATACAAAGGCTGCGTTACTTCACGCTGCATCGCACCAGCAACGCCATGACTATGCCCGGCAATCACGCGTGCTTTCACGCCTTCTGCGGTCAGCAATTCAGGAATCGCTTCACTCTGAATATCGCGATACCAAGGCGCGATCATCTTGTCTTTGGCAGGCAGATTCAGCCATAACTGAAAACCTGCCATACGGCCTTCTTCCTGTTCCGGCATTTCTGAGTGAATCACGCCTCGCCCGGCGGTCATCCATTGCACGCCACCGTTTTGCAGCAAACCTTCGTTTCCGGCGCTGTCGCGATGACGCATACGCCCGGTCAGCATATAGGTGATGGTTTCAAAGCCGCGATGCGGATGGTCGGGAAAGCCGCCGATGTAATCATCCGCTTCGTCGCTGCCAAACGCATCCAGCATAAGGTAAGGATCAAGACGATACTGGAACGGTTGCGTCAACACCCGAGTCAGTTTGACGCCGGCACCATCGGAGGTCGCCTGACCGGCAACCAGTTGCTCCACCACCCGTGACTGGCTGACGTTTTCTGTCTGCAGATCTGTATGTACAGTGCTCATCCTGATTCTCCTTGTAACTGATCGCGCCAGAGCGTAATCAGGCTTTCAGTGCGTCTTCAATTTGTTGCGTCGCTGAAGCAATCGCTGCCGCTTCGGCGTCCGGGCCCATCGCCAGACCTTCAGCATAAATGAATTCCACATCGGTCATGCCGAGGAAGCCGAAGAAAGTTTTCAGATACGGCATTTGAGTGTCGTTCGGTGTATTGCGATACAAGCCACCGCGGGTCAGCACTACATACACTTTTTTACCGGTCAGCAAACCTTCAGGACCATTCGCGGTATAACGGAACGTGACCTGGGCGCGGGAAATCGCGTCGATCCAGTTTTTCAGCTGGGACGAAATACCGAAGTTATACATCGGTGCGCCGAGCACAACCACGTCTGCAGCCTGAATTTCTGCGATCAGCGCATCATCTTGTGCCACACGCGCCTGCTGCGCTGCATTGCGCTGATCTGCTGGAGTGAACAAGGCTTGCAAGGCCGCTTCGTCGAGTGCCGGATGTGGCGTGTGTCCCAGATCACGCACTGTCAGGGCTGCGCCGGGATTAGCCGCGAGCAAACGCTCGACCAGCACTTTAGACAAACGGTTGGAATGGGAACCTTCGGAACGGACGCTGGAATTGACTTGTAAGAGTTTCATTTTCTTGCCTTTGATAAAGTGGTTAAGGGTCAGATGACCATGAACGTACTTTATCTGTTCCAAAGGAATTACAGAAGACCATAAATTGGATATCATTATCCCAAATATGAAACAATAGCTTATTTCATCAATCAAGCCACCCAGCTCCACAAAAAATCAAGCGAAAAGAGAACGACGATGCAACTGGAAGCGAATGATCTTTTACTGTTTGCCCGCATTGTGGCTGAAGGCAGCTTCAGCAAGGCGGCGGCCCGTTTAGCGGTACCGAAATCGACTTTGTCGCGCCGCATCACGGCACTCGAATCGCAACTCGGTGAACGGCTGCTGCTGCGCACGACCCGCAAACTCAGCGTCACTGAATTTGGTCAGCATGTCTTGCAACACGCGCAGCATGTGCAGGAAGAAGTGGATGCCACTCTGGCGCTGACCCAGCATCGCCAGGCCGAACCATCGGGACGCCTGCGGGTTTCGATGCCCGCCGATTTTGCGAATCAGGAAATGAGCCAGTTCTTATCTGCGCTGATCGCCGCACATCCAGCGATTGCGTTTGAAATTGATTTGTCACCGCGCCGTGTTGATCTGATTGGTGAGAATTTCGATGTCGCCATCCGCACTGGTGATTTGCCGGATGATGCCTCGCTCGCAGCGCGCCGGCTGGCCGTTTTCACGGTGGGTTTGTACGCGTCACCGGCCTACATCGCGCGACACGGCTTACCCAGCGAGCCGGAAGCGCTGATGGAGCACGATGCCTTGCTACTGCTGGCGCGCAATGGCGAAGCAACGCCGTGGAAACTGAGTCGCAATGAAGAAAAATGGGAAGGCATTCCACCCGGACGCGCCAGCGCCAATTCGCCGGAACTCCTGACGCGCCTCGCGCGCAACGGCGATGGCATCATCATGCTGCCGGATAATTTTGCGGAATGCTATGTGAAATCGGGCGAACTGATACGCATCCTCGGCGACTGGCAATCGCCGGATATCAAACTGTGGGCAGTCTTTCCCGGCCGTCGTCTGATGCCAGCGCGCACCAGAGTGTTTCTTGATGCCTTGCAGCAGCAATTCGCCGGAGCATGTCCACAGAAAACTTAGTCTGCAACATCCTGAAAATCTGAAAAAATGAGGTTTTGATGGGAGTATATGGCGATTTCGCCTTTATCTCCTTATAAACAAAGGGCTTTAAAATATACTCCCCCCAGTATATTTTCCGCTTCCGGGGCCGGAAATAGCTGAAAAATGGTAGCCGCAGCCATTAACGCATGCTTGATTTCAACTGAATGATGTCGCCAGCGACCATGAACTTGCCATAACCCAGATGATGCAAGGTGCGCGGCGCCGTCACCGCCGGATCACGCCAGGCCTTGACGACTTCCAGCACAAACTGACCGTATTTTTTGACCCTGCTGATGTCCACCACCCGGCATTCCAGACTCGCATAACATTCAGCGATCAGCGGCGCACCCACCATTTTTGCGGCGACCGCCGTCAGCCCGGATAGCAGGAATTTATCGGTATCCGCCCCGCTGACATTACCGCATTGCACGACTTGTTCCGCAATCTCGGCGGTCGGAATATTGATCACACATTCCCGCGTCGCCATCAGCAAATCGAAAGAGTAATTACGGTTGCTGACAACGCAGCTCAACAGCGGCGGCTCGAATTCCAGCATCGCATGCCACGACATCGTCATCACATTCGCCCGCCCTGCAGCCGCCGTCGTCAGCAACACCACCGGCCCAGGTTCCAGCAAGCCATAGACCTTGGCTAAGGGATAAGATTTTTTGGGCATGATTTCAGTTCGCTCAATTGTCGTCTTCACTGCTGCACGCTATCCATACAAGCACAAAAAACTGAGCCCGTGAAACGATCAACGATTCACAGGCTCATATTGTGCAACATTCCCTTATCAACAAAACGCTGCGATCAGCGGCTCATGCCCTTTAACATCCCCAACACACTACCCAGGGTATCGTCCATTGCATTACCTTCAGGCACAGTGCCGTCCGGCGTTAACTTGTCAACGACCTGAGGTAACAGCTCTGCCAGATGACCTGACACTTCCTCCGCGGAAAATCCAAATTTTTCAGCGATCGCCTGTACCTGTTCACTGCCGAGTACCGACTGTAACTGCTCAGCAGATATCGGCAGATTCTCGCCGGTTGCGACCCAAGAGGAAACCACGCCACCCAGCCCTTTTTCCTGAAATATGGTGATCAAACCGCTCAGGCCGCCGATCTGCGGATTATTCATCAAACCGCCTATCGCTTCCAACAACCCCGCATGCTGCGTTGCGCCTGTCTGACCGGACTGCGTCAACGAGCCCAATACTTGTCCTGCGATTGAATCGAATAACCCCATCATCATCTCCTCAACTAAGCTACTGAACGCCTGAATGTCCCTACATTCAGGATCTGACCAGATTTCCTTACCTAGTATAAGCACAGATCAGCCAAATGAGCAGCAACTGGTTTCAGCGATGAATACGGTCTGCGCCAAAACCTTAGCTTCTGGCAGGCAATAAAGTCCCGGCAACTTCGCCGAAACCTATGCGTGGCAGGCCTTGTTTTTGTGTCCAGCCGCGCAGGATGACGGTGTCGCCATCCTCCAGAAACAGCCTTTGCTCACCATTACTCAGTGCAACCGGCTTTTTGCCGCCGTCGGTCAGTTCCAGCAGGGAACCTGCTTCTTCCGGAGCCGGGCCGGACTGGGTGCCGGAACCGAGCAGATCGCCGGGATTGAGGTTACAACCATTGACCGTGTGATGCGTGACGAGTTGCGCGACCGTCCAGTACGAATCGCGGAAATTCGATGTGGACAGGCGTTGCGGCGCAGCGCCGTCGGCACGCATTTTTTCAGTTTGCAGTAAGACTTCGAGCTGAATATCAAACGCGCCGCTGTCGCGCAGATCGGGTGCGTCCAGATACGGCAAGGGTTGCGGGTCAGCCGCATCGCGTTGCCACGCCTGACGATATGGCGCCAGCGCTTCCAGCGTCACGACCCATGGTGAAATCGTGGTGGCAAAATTCTTGGCGAGGAAAGGGCCGAGCGGCTGATATTCCCAGGCCTGCACATCACGAGCAGACCAGTCATTCAACAGGCACAGGCCGAATACATGCGCTTCGGCCTGATCCATGCCAACCACATCGCCCAGCGCATTACCCTGACCGATAAAAATGCCGATTTCTAGTTCGTAATCCATGCGCTTGGCCGGGCCGAATACCGGTGTCTCTGCTGTCGGCGGTTTGGTTTGCGCGACCGGGCGACGGAATTGCTGGCCGGACACGCCTATCGACGAAGCGCGTCCGTGATAACCGATCGGTACCCATTTGTAGTTCGGCAGCAGCGGATTATCGGGACGGAATAATTTGCCGACGGCGGTAGCATGATGCAGCGAGGTGTAAAAATCGGTGTAATCGCCAATCTGCGCAGGCAAGGCATATTCTGCCGCGCTTTGCGGCAGCAGGCAGTTTTGCAATGCGGCCAGATGTTTGGCGTCAGCCCGTAATACACGTGATAAAGCCAGACGCAGTGCTGACCAGACCGGCGCACCGAGTGCCATCAGCGCGTTCAGATGTGGCGCATTGACCGCCGCCGTAAAATGCCCGCCCTGCAATTCGGTATAACCGGCAAATGCATGAATCGCATGAGCTGCAGCCAGATCAAGAATCTGGTCACCGATCGCCACACCGATGCGGAAAGCCTGATGGCTGCCGTGGCGGCGAAATACGCCGAAAGGCAGATTCTGGATAGGAAAATCACTGTCAGACTGATTCGCTGATACAACCCAGCTGCGCAGCTCAGGATTGTGGGTTTCATTCAATTGTATCGTCATGGTGGTGCGGTCTTTCACGCTTGTTTTTACGCTTGTTTTGGATTGAAATTTTTTCTGATGCCCTGCCAGCATTGATAATAATCCGCCTGCAATTGCGGCGAAGTCATCGCGGCGCGGGTCGGTTTGATGATGTTACGCGTTTCTATCATGAACGCCATCGTATCAGCGACTTTATGCGGTGTGCTGGTGTCGATGCTGCTGGCTTTTTCAAACGTCGCCGCATCCGGGCCGTGGCCGCTCATGCAGTTATGCAGACTCGCACCACCCGGACGGAAACCGGTCGATTTCGCATCGTATTTTCCATGAATCAGCCCCATGAATTCACTCGCAATATTGCGATGGAACCAGGGCGGGCGGAAGGTATTTTCCGCAGCCAGCCAGCGCGGCGGGAAAATCACGAAATCGATGGTATCGACACCCGGCGTGTCGCTGGGCGATTGCAGCACGAGAAAAATCGAGGGGTCAGGATGATCGTAACTGATCGAACCAATGGTATTGAAATGACGCAGATCATATTTGTACGGCGCGAAATTGCCATGCCAGGCGACCACATCGAGCGGCGAATGGCGGATGTTTGCCGACCACAGATTGCCACTGAATTTGGCCAGCAATTCAAAATCACCTTCTTTATCTTCATACCAGGCGACTGGCGTCTGAAAATCACGCGGATTGGCGAGGCCATTCGAGCCAATCACACCAAGATCAGGCAAGCGGAACATGCTGCCAAAGTTTTCGCAGACATAGCCACGCGCCTCGCCATCCGGTAACTGCACCTGAAAACGGATACCGCGCGGAATCACGGCAATCTCTTGCGGCTCAATATTCATGCGACCCAGCTCGGTGCGGATATGCAAGCGCCCTTGCTGCGGAATGATCAGTAATTCGGCATCGGCGTTGTAATAGAAACGCGTATTCATGTCGCGGTTTGCCGCATACAGATGAATCGCGCAACCGCTCTGCGCATCGGCTGACCCATTGCCTGCCATTGTCAGCCAGCCATCAATAAAATCGGTGGGTGTCTGCGGCATGGGCTGCGGATCCCAGCGCAGTTGATTCGGTGTCGATGGCATCTGACTGAAATCATTCGTCATATTGCCATTGCTGACTTGCTGAAACGGCTGATGCATTGCCGCCGGACGTATGCGATACAACCACGAACGCCGGTTCGCATGGCGTGGTGCGGTAAAGGCCGTTCCGGAAATCTGTTCGGCATACAAACCGTACGCACATTGTTGTGGTGAATTCTGGTGTTGCGGCAACGCGCCAGCCAGAGTTTCGCTGGCAAATTCGTTCGCAAAACCGGTCTGGTAACGAAGGATATCTTGCATGCTCATAGCGCCATCCTTTCAGAAAATAGGAGAATTTCCGGCACTCTACTGCACACAGGTGTTTTTTACGATATAAATACAGAAATACAGATCATTCACAAAATCAATAATTATCAAAGCATGTTAGAAGCCAAAGATATCGACCTGAATCTGCTGGTGGTGTTTCAGCATATTTTTGAAAGCAGACAGATTTCGCTGGTGGCGCGTCAGCTTGGCCTGTCGCAACCGGCGGTCAGCAATGCGCTGGCAAGGCTGCGCCGCAGTTTTGATGATGAACTGTTTGTGCGCACCGCTAACGGCATGCAACCTACTCCACGCGCCGAACAACTGGCAGGTTCCGTCACACTCGCACTCAGCCATATCACGCAGGCCTTGAACAGCGAAGGCAGCTTTGACGCAGCCAGCTCGGAACGCCACTTCACCATCGCCATGACGGATGTGGGAGAAGTCTATTTCATGCCTTTGCTGGTAGAGGAATTGCTGCGGCAAGCACCGCAGATACAAATATCAACAATACGTGCCGGCAGTATCGACCTGAAAACCGAGATGGAATCGGGTCGGGTCGATCTGGCAATTGGCGCGTTTGATGATTTATCGGATGCCTGGTTTCAACGTCGTTTATTCCGGCAGAACTATGTCTGCATGTTGCGGCAAACGCATCCGCTGGTCGGCAAGCCGTTGGAAATCAAGGAATTTGTCGCGGCACGCCATCTGATAGTCGCTTCGCAAGAGGAGCCGTATATCAGTATCAATCAACGTTTGGAAAAAGCGGGCATCCATTCTCACGCTCACTTTAAAGTGCCGCATTTTGTTGCTGTTCCGTATATCGTCAGCAGTAATGATTTACTGGTCACCGTGCCGCGTAAGCTGGCAGAACGGGCGGCAACGCCTTTTGGTTTGACGTATATCAAACCGCCGCTGCGTTTGCCAGCACTGCAAACAAATCTGTTCTGGCACCGTCGCTATCACCAGGATGCCGGCAATCAATGGCTACGGCAGTTTATTTGCGAACGTTTTGTCGAAACGGAAACGCTCAGTTGAAAATACTTCACCGCAAAACTGAAACGTTTTCCCCCATCAGACAGTCAATTTCCCCTACACTTTTGCCTATTCATTAGTCCACCGGAGAATCAGCATGCCTGTCATTACTTGTGTAGAAGACTTACGTTTACTCGCCAAAAAGCGCGTACCTAAAGCATTCTATGACTACGCGGACAGTGGCTCTTATACGGAAAGTACCTATAAGGCGAACAGTAGCGATCTGGCCGCGATCAAGCTGCGCCAGCGCGTCGCCATCAATGTGGATCAGCGCAATACGCGCACCACGATGATAGGTCAGGATGTCACGATGCCGGTCGCCATCGCGCCGACCGGGCTGACCGGTATGCAATGGGCGAACGGCGAAATGCTGGGCGCGATTGCTGCAGAAAAATTCGGCATTCCCTTCACCCTGTCCACCATGAGTATCTGCTCAATTGAAGATGTTGTCAGCGTGACCACCAAGCCATTCTGGTTTCAGCTGTATGTGATGCGCGACCGTGGCTTCGTGAAGGAAATGATACAGCGCGCCAAAGCCTGCAAATGCTCAGCGCTGGTGTTGACACTGGATCTGCAAATTCTCGGTCAGCGTCATAAAGATTTAAAAAACGGCATGTCAGTACCACCGAAACTGACGCTCGCGAATATTCTCGATCTCGCGACCAAACCATCATGGGCGCTGCGCGCACTGGCAGGACGTAAAACCTTCGGTAATCTGGTCGGCCATGTCAAAGGCGGCGACGGCATACTGACCCTGAGCCAATGGACGGCCAGCCAGTTCGATCCTACGCTGAACTGGGACGATGTGGCGTGGATCAAAAAGGAATGGGGTGGCAAGCTTATCCTGAAAGGCATACTGGACGTCGAGGACGCCAAACTGGCAGTGGCTGCCGGTGCCGATGCGATTGTCGTCAGCAATCACGGTGGCCGCCAATTGGATGGTGCGATGTCGTCGATAGAAGCCTTACCGGCGATCGTCGATGCCGTCGGTCATCAGACCGAAGTCTGGTTTGACGGTGGCATACGTACAGGTCAGGATATTCTGAAAGCCACGGCGCTTGGTGCGAAGGGCAGCATGATAGGCCGCGCGTTTCTGTATGGTCTGGGAGCGATGGGCGAAAAAGGCGTCACCACGATGCTGGAAATTTTACAAAAAGAGCTGGATGTCAGCATGGCACTGACCGGCACCAAAGACATACGCGAAGTCAATCTGAGCAATATCATCCGCAAGTAAATTGAATCAAGTGTCATAAAAAAAGCATGGAGAAATTCCATGCTTTTTTTTGTGTATCAGAACAAGCGTCGTGCTTATGCTGCTTGTGACTGCACCAGTTGCAGGTTGTCGCCATCAATCAGGATGCGGCGTGGTTTATAGGCTTCCGGCACTTCACGCACCAGCTCTATGCTCAGCAAACCATTATCCAGACGTGCGCTAACCACTTTCACATGATCGGCGAGGCGGAAGCGGTGTTCAAAATCGCGTGAGGCGATGCCGCGATGCAGATAGTTTTTCTGAGTTTCATCTTTTTGCTTGCGACCGACGATTTTCAATGTGTCGCGTTCGGTTTCGATATCGAGTTCGCTGCGGTCAAAACCCGCCACCGCCATCGTGATGTTGTATTTATCTTCCGCGATCAGTTCAATGTTATATGGTGGGTAACTCGGTGCAGCATCATTGCGCTGCGCGTCATCAAATAACTGTGCGAGACGGTCAAAACCAATCGCAGAACGATACAGAGGAGCAAAGTCAAAATTACGCATGGTGATATCCTTTTTAATAGAAGCGATATAAATAATTTCCGCAGACCTCAGATGAGCATCTGCTGAGTCAAAGATAGGGTGCGTCAAATGCTTTTCAAGAGAAAAATTTGTATACATTTTTTTCGTGACCCAAGGCTCACTGATTCTCTACAATAACGCTTCCGCCGCTCTTGAAATCGCATCAGAGCGCCACTATTTACCCCGACCTCAATTTTAAGGAACACCGTGGCAAAGCTTTATTTCAGATATTCCGCCATGAATGCAGGAAAATCGACTGCCCTTCTGCAAGTCGCACACAATTACGAAGAACAGGGGCAGCAAGTCTGTCTGTACACGGCTGCGATCGACCATCGCTACGGCCAGGGCAAAGTCACTTCGCGTCTCGGTCCGCAACGTGAAGCTGCCGTATTTGATGCCGGCTTTGATTTTTTTAAAGAAGCGCCGCAAGTCAGTTGCGTGCTGGTCGATGAGGCGCAATTTTTATCTGCCGAGCAGGTAAAGCAATTGCATCAGCTCGCGCATGTGCGCGGTGTGCCTGTCATTTGTTACGGCCTGCGCAGCGATTTTCTGGGCGAACCATTTACCGGCTCGACCTATTTACTGGCACTCGCCGACACGATAGAAGAACTCAAAAATATCTGCAGCTGCGGTAAAAAAGCAACGATGAATATCCGCGTTGACGAACATGGTCAACGCACCCGCAGCGGCGAACAGATCGATATCGGTGGTAACGAACGCTACCATCATGTCTGTGGCCGCTGTTTTTACCGCACCTGAGCCCGAACGACGCTGCTGTCAGCCCGTCATCTGCTTCACACTGGCCTCAGACATGAAACCGCCGCTACCTGCGTGGCGACGGGCAGCGGCTATCTCTATTTTCTGTTTCGGGCGCAAATACTAAGGACCGGATGAGTCAGTTGACGAATAGAGGAATTTCCCTAGTATCAATGTCATCACAATGACATATCCACCCCCTAGTCTTTCTGATTTTTAGTTTGTTGTTGCGGTTTGCTTTTCACTTACACCAGCAATGCGATCTGCTGCAGTATTGTCTGCAGGGCCAATGCATGACATCTGCTTCACGATGTCGATGTAAGACACCCTCACCAATCTGCGCGGCCACTAACTCCAGGGAGATGAAATTGGATAGACGACAGTTTTTGAAATACAGCGGCTTTTTATCAGTATCAGTCGCTACCGGCAGCCTGAGTGCCTGCGGCGGTAGCAGCAGCGTTGCCAGCGACCAGTCTGAATTACCACTGGCTACCGGCACAGGCTGGAAATTCCCGCAAAGTGTCGCTTCCGGTGATCCACGCCCTGATAGCGTAATCCTCTGGACACGTGTGACGCCAGCATCGCTGGGCGTCGCAGCGGCAGCGCCAACGGGCAACGACGTTGCGATACGCCTGATCGTGACGGCCACGGACAATACAGCTCTGCTCGGCAGCAATGCAGCACTAACCGGTACGACCATCGTCGATACACGCTTGTCTGTACTCGCCAGCTTTGACAACACAGTTCGCAATAAAGTGACCGGCTTGCAGCCTGGTCAGACTTATTTTTATCAGTTCATCGCCGGTGATGTGCGCTCGAATGTCGGCCGTTTCAAAACAGCGCCAGCAGCCAACGCAGATGTCGCCCAATTACAGTTCGCCTATCTGACTTGCCAGGACTGGAGCGTCAATCACTGGGGTGCGATGGATTACATCGCCAAAAATGAAAACCTCGATTTCATCATTCACCTTGGCGACTATATTTATGAAACAGTCGGTGCGGCATTCCAGACAGGAAATGCTGAAGCGCGCCACACTGCACTGCAATTGCCGGATGGCACTGCATTGCTGAACGCCGATGGCACTACCGGCAAAGCCAAGTATGCAACCACACTCGCTGATTACCGCTACCTCTACAAAATGTATCGCAGCGATCCGCGTCAGCAAGCGGTGCACGAACGCTTCGCCTATATCGCGATCTGGGACGATCATGAATTTTCTGATGATGCCTGGAAAGATGCCATCACCTATGAAAATAACAGCCTCGATTCAAGCGGCAATAATATTCACCAGACCAGCCGCCGCCGCACAGCGAATCAGGCGTGGTTTGAATTTATGCCCGCCGATGTCAGCCTGGATGCGGCCAATACCGGCTTCCAGAATATCCAGATTTATCGTGACTTCCAGTTCGGTAAGCTGATGCAACTGGTGATGACCGATGAACGCTTGTATCGTTCCGATCATATCGTCCCGGAAAGTCTGTTCAATCCGACGACAGGTAAAGCGCTGAACAGCAGCATGGGCACTCGTTATGTGGTGCCGCAAGATGTGTTCAATCTGATGGAGGCACAAAAGATTACCGCCGCCACAGCCATGACTGGTGATCCGCTGTCGGATGTCAGTATGCTGGGTAAAACTCAGCGCGACTGGTGGAAAAACAAAATGCAGACATCGACCAATACCTGGAAAATCTGGGGTAATGAAGTCTGCCTGATGCGCATGGGTCTCAATGGTACCGATGCGATTGCGACATTGCTCGCGCTCAATTCCATCTCGACACTGGCCACGAATATCACCACTGCGCTGAGCAATCCTGCGCTCGGTGGTAACGTACTGGTCGCAGCAACGCTGGTCGCGGCAATGACCGCCGGTGCTTCACAAGCTGTTGCCAGCGCAGCCGCAGGCGCGATCGCGACAGCAGCAGCGACTGGTGGCAATCTTGCCAGCGCCGCTACAACAGCAGGCCTGACTACTGCCCAGGCAGGTATTGCCGTAGCGACGTTCAATGCCGCGAAAGCAGCCGCAGCAGCGGGAACAGCGGCACAGATCGGTGCAGCCGCTCAAACCATCGCCTTTGGTTACATCAAACCGGATGTGCAGACCAACAAGCAAAATTCCAGCTTCGTCATCGCTTCCGGTCAACAGGCAGCGCTGTCATCGTTCTTCACGAAGTTCTTGCTGAACTGCGATCAGTGGGACGGTTATAACAGCGAGCGTAAAGCGCTGATGCAACATCTGCTGACGAATAAAATCAGCAATGTGGTCTCTGTGACAGGCGACATTCACGGCTTCTTTGCCGGCACCGTCAACGACGATTTTGATGCGCCGGGCGGCGGCACACCGGCAATGGTGGATCTGGTCAGCGCCGGTATCAGCTCTGACTCTTTCTTCACTTATAAATCATCTTTTACCCGCTGAGCATTCCTGTTCCGAATATCGGCACGATCACGATCAACGTCAATATGCTCGATTACACCATGGGTAAAGCAGCGCCGACGGTTGATGGTCTGCTGGAACAGGTTCGCGTACAACTGACAGGCGCGCTGACAGCCAAAGGCGTACCTGAAGGTGCAACACTGACTGGCACAGTCCAGGCCATTCTGGCGGGGTTGAAAACGAACAGCGACTTCAACACCAGTCTGCTGGGTCTGGCGCAGCAACTGGCAGCGTTGGGAAATAATCAATGGATGAAGTACATCAATTCGGATGCGCAAGGATACACGGTGGTGACATTAACACCGGGAAAACTGGTAGCGCAGTTCAAGCAAGTGAATAAGCTGGTCAATAACGGTACGATGACGGCACCGACAGATGTGATCGCCCGCATCACCACAGCCACCGTTAACAGTGGCACCAGCGCAGTCAGTATCTCGTAATAACTCGCAATAATTTCTACCGGAAAATCAGGTGCCTGCTCTGCGGCACCTGTAAGCACCGTGGTAGTGATAAATAAAAACCGTTGTCTGGCACGATTACCAGACAACGGTTTTTTTATGTAGATTGCTTACTTATTGCTGCCGTTAGTATTGATGTTCAAAAATGGAATCGCGCCACCAGTCGTGGTCGGCAGACGACCATCCCACTTCTCTATCGCTTTCGCCTGATTTTCTGTTTCGCGCAGACGCAGTAACTCCGGTGTCACCTGCTGACGTTGCAAGGCCAATGCCTCTGCTTCGGCACGCGCACGCGACACTTTCTGTTTGGCCTCGACTTCGATACGCTGTAAATCACGTTCCGCTTTCATCTTTAACTGATCTGCGGTCGTTTTTGCTTCAATCGCTTCATTGAATGTGCGACTGAAATTAAAGTTAACGATAGAAAATTCATCCACCACCAGACCGTGTCTGGCCATACGTTCTCTGAGGGCGACGATAATTTCATCGCGTACTTGCGAACGCTTAGAAATCAGTTCTTCTGCAGTGAATCTTGCCGTCACCGCCTTCACCGCTTCCTGCACACTCGGAATAATGATGCGCTCGCCCGGCTCGTTTCCGAGATCACGGAATACAGAGACAACAGCATCGGGTCTGACGTGATAATTGATCGCAATTTTAGTGTGAACAGTTTGCAGATCTTTCGACGCCGCATCACCATCGCCTTCACCTTTTTGTATCGCGACCGAGACCTTATGCAAGCGTTGCGCGATCGGCCACACAAAATGAATACCCTCGCTGTACACCTCATCCGAAGGCTTGCCAAATGTCGTTAACACACCGCGATGCCCGGCCGGTATTGTTGCAAAAGGATTCAAAATTAACAGCAGCATCAGCACAATAATGATGGACGCAATAGCAGGAATTTTTTTCATGATGTCTTGATCTCGTTATTGAAAAACCATGCAAAGTATAGTGGCAAGGTTTACAAGTAACTGTGGTAATTTTTTTAAAAAAATACCACTGTCGTAATTTCGCCGCAGTTTGTGCAACAATGCCTCCTCGACCACACCGCTTCATCTACACATGTCACGCCCGCATCCCCGTCCCGCCAGACAACAACCCGGCCAGAATTCCGGCAAACTGCATCCGCGCAATCGCCATCAGGGACGCTATGACTTCAGCCGGCTGATGGCGGCCGACACTGGACTGGCAGCGTTTGTGATCCAGAATGGGTACGGTGAATCCAGTATCGATTTTGCTGATCCGGCGGCAGTCAAAGCACTGAACCGCTCGCTGCTAAAAAGTGATTACGGGATTAATGACTGGGATATTCCGGAACAACAGCTTTGTCCACCGGTGCCGGGACGTGCCGATTATCTGCATCATCTGGCAGACTTACTGACGTCATCGAATAAAGGTGTGCGCCCGAAAAGAAACCTGTTGGCGGTACTCGATATCGGCACCGGCGCTAACGGCATTTACCCTCTGATCGGTGCCAGTGAATACGGCTGGCATTTCACCGCGACCGATATCAATCCGGATTCGCTGGCGAATGTCCAACGTATACTCGATGCGAACCCAGCAATCGCAGGCAAGATCCATTTGCGATTGCAGCCATCAGCTGACGCTATTTTTGACAACATCATCGGTGAAGATGACTGGTTTGATCTCAGTATGTGTAATCCACCTTTTCACACATCCATGGCGGAAGCGCGGGCAGGCTCGCAGCGCAAATGGAATAATCTGGGAAAAGAAAAACTTGCGGATGCAACTGCAACGATACTGAATTTTGGGGGCCGCGACGCGGAACTTTGGTGTCCGGGCGGAGAAGCTGCTTTTATCGAGCGCATGATCAGCGAAAGTGCAAAAATACCGGGACAATGTTTCTGGTTCACGACACTGGTAGCAAAAGCAGAAAACTTACCTGTGCTGAAAGCTGCACTCAGACGCGTCAACGCATTGGAAGTCAGGGAAGTGGCCATGAGGCAAGGCAATAAACGAAGCCGCTTTCTGGCCTGGACTTTTCTGACACCATCACAACAAGCCGCCTGGAAAAAAATGCGCTGGTAATGAACTGGCAAATTTCCGTGTCGTGTATCACGATGTCAATCGCATCTGAAATAAAGCTCAGGCCGATATTGTTTTTTACCGGAAATGCCTCACGTATACCGAACAGCAGGATGGGTGGTACTGCTCAGGGTCAGTATCAGGTAACGCCACCGCGCATCTGCGCTGATACTATCGTGCCGCATTAGCCGCCGCCTGCAAGAAGTGTCAGCTAATGCGACAATAACGGGAGTAAGCAGTGATTGTCATGTGCCTGACACAGTCATCAGGCACATTGAGACGTCAATAACGCCACGTCACGCAAAAACAAATTTGAGGGATATCAACTGGCAGCAAAAAAATATTGCTCACTGTAGTTATTTTCCGGGAGCATAAAACAGGAAAAATAACATTTTGACCAAAGTCCGCATCAGAGAAAATTGCTTAACTAGGATTATTTCCCTCCCTTTGTCGTCTAGCTGTATGCAAAATTATAAAAATGATGCGAATAGCAATTTTTTCCGATTGAAAATTGCCGCTTTTTTAGGCAAAAATTCGGATAATGACAAGGCGAAATTATTCACAGCGCATAGCTAGCCTAGCTTACAATCTGGGGCGCTGTTATTTTTAAAATAGCTTTGTGAACATATTTGACAAACTTATGTTGAATAACGGCCTCACTCAGTAACGAGATTTCGCCATCGGGTGCGACTTACAGCTCAATGTGTCAAGGATTGCAATGAAACGAGTAGATGATTTCCGCCTGAAGTTAGGCAAAGATGAACTGGTTCCTATCGTGATAGGTGGGATGGGTGTCGATATTTCCACTGCTGAACTGGCATTGGTCGCGGCACGCCTCGGTGGTATCGGACATATTTCTGACGCCTTGGTGCATGATGTGTCGGATCGCCGCTTCGGAACCAGCTACATCAAGGAAAAAACCAAATTCTACAAATACAACATCAACAATTCCGATAAGACAAACATCAAATTCAATCTTGAGGATCTGGCAGCGGCGACACGTCTGCACATTGGCCGTACCATGGAGGCCAAACAAGGCCCGGGTATGATCTTTGTGAACTGCATGGAAAAACTGACCATGAACGGTCCGCGCGAAACCCTGAAAGTGCGTCTGGAAGCCGCTCTGGATGCGGGTATTGACGGTATTACGCTGAGCGCTGGTCTGCATCTGAGTTCCTTTGGTCTGATAGCAGATCACCCGCGTTTCCGCGATGCCAAGCTGGGCATCATTGTGTCATCGGTACGCGCCTTACAGTTATTCCTGCGTAAAAATGCAAAATTGGACCGTCTGCCGGATTATGTGATCGTTGAAGGTCCGCTGGCTGGTGGTCATCTCGGTTTCGGCGATGACTGGGCCACATTCGATTTACAGACGATTGTGACCGAGGTTTCTGAATATCTGAAAGCAGAACAACTGGATATTCCTATCATTGCGGCAGGTGGTATTTTCACAGGCAGCGATGCAGTATCTTTTCTCGAAAACGGCGCCTCCGCAGTACAGGTTGCAACCCGTTTCACGGTAACCAAAGAATGTGGTCTGCCGGATAATGTGAAGCAGGAATACTTCAAAGCCGACGAAGACGATATCGAAGTCAATCATATTTCTCCGACCGGCTACCCCATGCGTATGCTGAAAAATACGCCAGCCATCGGTGATGGTATCCGCCCGGGCTGCGAATCGTATGGTTATCTGCTGGATGCGAATGGAAATTGTGCGTACATCACTTCGTACAACCGCGAAGTTGCCCTGCACCCGGATGCAAAAAAAATCTCGGTCATGGACAAGACCTGTCTGTGCACCCATATGCGTAACTTCAATTGCTGGACTTGCGGTCAGACCACATACCGCCTGAAAGATACCACTCGCAAACTGCCGGATGGTACTTATCAGATCCTGAGCGCGGAACATGTATTCCGGGATTACCAGTTCAGTACCGATAATCAGATCGCCTTGCCTGACCCAGTGACTGAATAAATATCCCCGGTATAACGCCGGACATAACACCAGACGCCAGTGCTCTCCTGACACCACAGTCAGAAGACACTGGCGTTTTTTATCGAGTTTGCCTCGCTGGCGCTCAATGCTCCGTTTTCTTACAGACGGGTCTTGATTTGGTGCAAAAACAGCGCTGCCAGGCTCAGCAAGCCGGCGCAGTCAATCTCTTCTCCAGAGCGCTCCCGCCCTCAGTCTCCGTCTTAACGTTAAAGATGTGGCATGAATTATGCTGCGCTGCACACAGGGTAGTGGCAATTCATGATGCGTTTAGACTAAGGATCTCTGATGAAAATACATTCTCTGTCAACACCTTTCATCCTGTTCAGCTTACTGTTTTGTCTGGGCTCAGCGCCAGCTTTCGGACAAAACAGCAATCCGGCTCCGGTATCCGGTACTGCCGATATCAGCACCCCGGCAGTACCGCTGGCACAAGCGGAGCCAGCAGTAACAACCTCCTTGCCACCGGCACCGATGACAACGCCGACGCTCGTCAATGCAGCCACCATCAGTGCAGGTGATACCGCGTGGATGCTGACATCAACAGCGCTGGTGCTGCTGATGACCATTCCAGGTCTGGCTTTGTTTTATGCCGGCATGGTCCGCAAAAAAAATGCGCTGGCAACCGTCGCGCATAGTGTCGCCACCACCTGTATCGTCACGATTATCTGGGTCGTTCTGGGTTACAGCCTGGTATTCACGCCAGCCACACCGTATCTGGGTAGCCTTGACCGGCTACTGTTGCACGGTATGGTATTTCTGAAAGATGCAGGCCAGCTGACAGTGCATCATGTTGCACCGACAATACCGGAAAGTGTGTTCATGATGTTTCAGATGACATTTGCAATCATCACGCCCGCCCTGATTACCGGTGCATTTGCAGAAAGGATGAAGTTCTCCGCATTTCTGCTCTTCATCACGCTCTGGTCACTGATCGTCTATGTTCCTGTTGCGCACTGGGTATGGGAGCCGACCGGCTGGCTGGCTGCGCGCGGCGTCCTCGATTTTGCGGGCGGTACGGTGGTCCACATCAATGCGGGAGTGTCAGGTCTGGTTGCTGCCATGATCATCGGCAGACGCAGCGGTTTCGGCAAGGAGCCGATGCCACCACATAATCTGATTCTGACCGTCATCGGCGCAGCACTATTATGGGTAGGCTGGTTTGGCTTTAATGCCGGATCTGCCGGCGCAGCAGATGGTCGTGCGGGCTATGCGATGCTGGTGACACAACTCGCTGCCGCCGTATCTGCTTTGGCCTGGATGTGCGTTGAGTGGCTGCGCCGTGGTAAGCCATCTGTGCTCGGTATTGTTTCCGGCGCTGTTGCTGGTCTGGTTGCAATCACCCCTGCCTCGGGTTTTGTCGATGTGACCGGAGCATTCGTGATCGGTGCGGTGGCTGGTGTTGCCTGCTATTGGGGAGCAACCTCTCTCAAAGCAATGGGGGGGTACGATGACTCTCTGGATGTGTTCGGTGTACACGCGATAGGCGGTATCGTTGGCGCCTTACTCACAGGTGTATTTGCCCTCAAAAGTATAGGCGGTGTTGAAAGCAGCCTCAGCAATCAGGCATTCGGGGTCGCGGTGACGGTCGTCTATTCTGGTGTCATGACGGCAGTCATTCTCTTTATCGTGCGTCTGCTCACGGGTTTGCGTGTGAAACCGGAACAGGAAAGAGAGGGGCTGGATCTGGAACTGCATGGGGAGCATGTATTATGACTGCGGCCCTTTCCGACAATCTGGCATTTTCTCTGATGGCGCGGATGCACGTTATTTTGCGGCGTCAGAATGAACGGGTGATCGACATTGAATACATGCGTATTGATCCGGTTTATTGCCGTTATATTCTCGATCTGGCTTTGCAATCGCCCAATACTGATCTGCACGACATCGCCGTCAAACTGAACGACATCTATTTTGGCGAACAGGGTCTGTTTGTCGTGACCGAACCGGTGCCACTGATAGGGAAACTTGAAGGCTTAAAAATACGTCCCAAAACGCCAGCGATAACAACACCCGGCGTCCCGGTTAATCTGGTCGCTGCAGCACCATCCGTGGGTGCGACAGAGTTGCCGCCACTTGATCAGAACTCCGTCGTCGATCAGACCTACATCGGCCGGTTGCGCTGATTGCTCATTCATCAGTCTCAGTATTGATGTGGCTTACAGACCAGAATACGGCTGTTATCCGCATCAATACTGAGATTCTTTTTTAGAAACAACACTCATTTCCTGTGTTGCTCTGCATGCACAGCTCAGAAATACCAATAGCCGTCGTTCACCCATTGCAGCAGCGCTTTAACGAAAACGGCGTGCTGCAATCCTGGTTCCAACGCAGCGAGGCTGAGACTATCGTTGTTGCAGAGTGCCAGCACCGTGGCGCGGGAAGCCGCGCCAAATTCATAACGTTCGCCATTAACATAACAAACTCCCTGACTGATGCTGTCGTCAAGGTAAAAACAACGCAAGCCACCGGTGCGGATCAGATCCGTCTGCTGCAAATTCTTGCGTAATTCGGTTTCATTGATAGGAAAATCCAGCGCCTGTAAATCGAGTTCGCATTTGGTTTTCGATAAATGGCAGCCGACAAAATTCATCATGATTTCATCATCGTTCAGTATCGTCTGCATTTGCTGTTTGATCAGCGCAAAATCACCGGCGTTGATATGCCCCTGATGCTGATGCATACGGCGTTGCGGATCACTGATCAGATTGCTGCCGAGTTCATTATCTATCAGGTAGTCCGCCAGATCGCTCAGCATGTCGCTGGCTGATTTGCTGCGAAAACCCACGGAAAAACTCATGGAACTCTCGAGTGCCACACCGTCATGCGGAAAGCCGGGTGGGATATAAAGAATGTCACCCGCCGTCAGTACCGCATCGATAATGGGCTCGAAAGGATCGGTATGTAATAAAGCAGCGTGAGCAGCGAATTGACGATGGTTACCTCTGTCACCGACGCGCCAGCGACGGCTGCCTGAGCCCTGACAGATAAACACATCGTACAAATCGATGTGCGGCCCGACACCGCCGCCCGGTACGGCAAAGCTGATCATCACGTCATCCAGTCGCCATTTCGGGATGAAGGAAAATGCCCGCACCAGACTGGCGACTTCCGGCGACCAGTGATCAACCGCCTGCACCACCAGCGTCCAATCGCGTTCGCCAAGATGCTCATAGCTTTCAAACGGACCATTTTCAGCCTGCCATTTTCCGGATTGTCTATAAATCAGACGAGAATCGATCTGCGATTCACATGCCAGCCCAGCCAGTTCATCCGGTGAAATCAGATCGCTGAATCCAGGAAAGCCCTGACGTATCAGGACCGGCTTTTGCTGCCAGTAATCAGCTAAAAATTTATCAAGCGAAAATTCATTGAGCGTGAGGGTCAACATGGCAAAATGAAAATAAGAAAGTAAAGCTGTCTTGTAGCATGAAGAAATCAAACCTCATACCGGGCAGATCAAACTTTCAGCAGAAAACCGCCGGCCCGCACATCAATCCGGCAGAATCAGGCGCATGACGTTGATCTTGCTTGATCGCAATCAAGAAAAATTACCAGCGTGCAAAATGGTCTTCAGTCACGCCAGCCAAATAGCTGACGGGGCGTGGCAGCTCATCTGTATGCGCCCTGACCCAGCCGCTGAAACTGCCCAGAGGTTGTTGATAACGACTCGCGGCAATCAGCAGATTCTGGTTTTCACTGCGCACACCTTCCGGCTGGAAATGCAGATCCAGTAAGCCATCGCTGGTGTGGATATGCCACGGTGCCAGCACATTCGCAGAGTCATAGTCAAACTGAGCACTGCTCAGAGAAATCAGGCGTCCATCCAGCCACAAGGCATTTTCCTGATCGCCGAAATAGCCGGATTGCAGATTAAAGCCCATATCCAGATTATGTGCCGACGCCCACAGCCAGCGTGTTTCCCGCGCCGGAAAACCATTACTGTGATCGACACTACCGCAACCATCGGTCAGGCTGAAACACTGTTGCCCAACTTTCACTTCCCCGCTCAGGCGCATCCCGCCAGATTTCATCGTCGCATGCGCACCGCCACCGACGATGCTACCAACTGCCAGCAATTCCGGTGCTGCATCGGCTATATGTAATTCGGCACTGATCTGACAATCACGAAACGCTACCTCGATACGGTAAGTATTGTTGGCAGGCTGATGCGAAAAATGCAGTCGCCGGTCACGAAACCGGAACCAGCTTTCAGCACCGGTAGCAGGGCATGCGTTCAGATGCGCAGTCAGACCCGGTATGCCATTCTGAGAAAATTCTGTCAGTATTTTTTTTTGCTGGCGATCAAACACATAAGCAAACGCGGTATTTGTCCACCCCAGATCCACAATCGCGATGCCACAGAATATCTGCTCCGTCACCAGTGCAGCGTACTGCCAGTGTTTATGATGAAAGCGGCGCCAAATGGCGCTGCGCCGGACAGGTGCGGCAAGCGCAGACCAGTCGATAACAGGTACGCTACCAGCATATTTTCCGGCACGAATCTGGCCACACGCATCGACCAGCTCATCGGGTGCGGCTGGCAAGTAAGCTGCCTCAGTAGTATTTGCCATAATGTCTTTATGAAAATAAATTCCATGCATTGTCTAACAATACCGTACTGCGAGACATCAAAATCAGTTGATCTGTTGCTTCAGATTCAAGTTCAGCAAACGCATGCCGGTACCAGACGTACAAACGACGCGAAAGACGCACTAGGCATAGTTGAAGACGATTCATAAAGTGGCGATCCCCTATACAATGACGGGCTACACAAGCATCAACTGAGTCAGATTTTGAGCCTACTTGCAAGCCCTCTTGCCTTCGTCGACCTGGAAACCACAGGCACCATCGCAACCCGCGACCGCATTACTGAAATAGCGATCGTCACTTTTGACGGCGAACATACAGAACGCTGGTCGCAGCTATTAAATCCTGAAACAGTGATACCGCCCTTTGTTGAGCAACTGACCGGCATCAGCAATGCGATGGTCGCTGACCAGCCTGTGTTTGCCGACATTGCAGAGGAAGTCCTGCGACGTCTGCAAGGTCATATCTTCGTTGCCCATAATGCCCGCTTTGATTACGGTTTTTTAAAAAATGAATTCAAGCGACTTGGCCACACTTTCAGAGCGACAGTGCTGTGTACACTGAAGCTGTCTCGTCAGCTATTCCCGCAATTTGCCAAACACAATCTGGACTGTCTGATTGAACGCCATCAGATCAGCGTCGGCGACAGGCATCGTGCCTTAACCGATGCCGATGCGATTTACCAGTTCTGGTGCGATCTGCAGGCGACTTTACCCGCGCAAACTTTACAGGCAGCAGTACAAGAACAAACAGCACGCCCCAGTCTGCCACCGCATCTGGATGCGGATATTGTGGAACAACTGCCGAAAGGCTACGGCGTCTATCTGTTTTTCGGCGAAAACAGATTACCGATTTATGTCGGCAAAAGTAATACCCTGCGTCAGCGGGTGCTGTCGCATTTTTCTTCGGATCATGCGATTGCCAAAGAAATGAGCATCTCACAACAAGTCCGTGATATTGAGTGGATAGAATGCGAGGGTGAAATTGATGCGCTGATTACCGAAGCAAGACTGATCAAGGAAATGCAACCGACGCTGAATCGTCAGCTACGCCGCAACACAGAATTCTGCTCGTGGCGTCTGAAAGATATGGGTAGCGGCCTGTTACAACCACAACTGGTATATGCACGTGACCTGGACCTGGGCAGACAAGAGCAGTTATACGGCCTGTTTAAAAGCGGCGCCAGCGCCCGCGAATTCTTATTGCAGGCGGTCAAACAATTTCAGCTGTGTGCAGCGACACTGGGACTAGAAAAAGGCGGCGCTGGCAAACCTTGTTTTGCACGCCAGTTGAAGCAATGCAAGGGAGCGTGCATCGGTGCAGAATCACCTTTACAGCATAATCTGCGGCTGGCAGAGGCGCTCGAAGAAATGAAACTGAAGGCATGGCCGTTCTCTGGTCCGGCAGTCCTTAAAGAAGGTAATGCCTATCATGTGATTGAGGCATGGTGCTATCTGGGGAAAGCAAAGAATGAAGCGGATATTCAGGATTTGCTGACACGCGGCAAACCGCGTTTTGATCGTGATACTTACAGAATTTTGCTCAAGTATCTGAACAGGATGAAAGCTATCAGCGTCGCAGGTCACTGAATACAGGCTCGCAAATACAAAGAACGGAACACAGCCGGGCGGCTGTGCTCCGGAAAAATAACAGAACAGAATATTAATTCAGCGCTGCCGCTGTTGCTTTCTCACTGCCATCCGAAGGTAAGGCCTGAACGCCGATCAGTTTCATCAGTAAAGGATATACATCAACGTTGTCAAACGCGGGAATCACTGTATTTTTTTTGAATGCGGGTCCATATGCAATAAATGTCGCCGCCATTTCCGGAGCAGTGTTGTCGTACCCATGCGCGCCGCCGTTTGTACGGTTTTTGATATTTTCCTCACCAAAAATCAGCCAGCCGACATCGGCCAGACAAACGACGGATGGCACGCGTGTATTACTGCCAAAATGGAAGCGCGCAGGGATATCGGTTTTCTTCCAGCATTCCATATGCTCATGTTTCTTCAACAGCTGTTGCTGCACAAGTGTCTCTTGTCCGGGAGCTACTTCGATGCCGGCATAGGTTCCTGCCGTCACCACTTTAAAACTGTCAGACGGCAGGATTTTATTCAGATATACCACCCGTTCTACACTGGTGGCGGCCATCCCGTGATCCGACACCACCACAATATTGGCATTGACCTGACGCGAGCGCAGACCAGCCATCAGACGGCCAATTGCGGCATCAACGCTCGCAACAGCGTCTGTGGTGTGCTGATCGTCCGGCCCGAATTCATGACCCGCGTGATCCACATCGTCAAAATACAGCGTCAGAAAGCCTGCTCTTTTTTCCAATGGCTGATCGACCCAGCCCAGCAGGGTATCAACGCGTTTTTCCGGCGGTAATTTGCCATCAAATACGCGCCACTCTGTCGGCCGTACGCCATGAATATCCGCTTCTGAGCCTGGCCAGAACATAGTGGCAGCGCGGACACCATTTTTTTCTGCGGTCACCCAGACTGGTTCGGCCTGATCCCACCAACGACGATCGATGACGGCATCCCGGTTACCCAGACTAAAACGAACACCGGGAATTGCCGGATCTATCATCGTATTTCCGACAATACCGTGATGATCAGGCCGCAAGCCCGTCACCAGTGTGTAGTGGTTAGGGAACGTGATCGAGGGAAATGAGGGAAGCATCTTTTCTGCACGGACCCCGTCTGCAACCAAGGCATTCAGATTCGGTGTGACGCCACGTTGCAGATATTCGGGCTTAAAGCCGTCGATCGATACCAGAATCACCGGCGGCCTTGCTGACTGTGTAGTCGCAATAGAAACCGTCGTCTGCTTTACCGGTTGTGCGCAGCCTGTAACACCAATCACCAATGCCGCGCAAACCACCCGGATAAAGCCTTGTTGAGAAAAAATCTTAATCACATGTCACCTTAAAAAAAGGGGCAAGCTGCCCCGCATCAATTAATTTCCTTCCACGATCAGTTGCAAAAACTGATCAAGAATATGGAAATGATCATCCAAAAACTGCTCTTCCATTGCACACAATGCGCTCAACGGAAACCACGCCGCCCGCGCTGCATCATCGGCAGCAACAATCTCAGGCAGCGTTGCCAATGGCAGATCAAAGAAGTGGGCATGCGTAATCGTACGTCCACGCTGACTGCGAGCCGGGTGATCAAATACGCGAACATCAAGCAGCGCCTCTTCGAGTTCCGGTTTGGACACCGCAAGATTCGTCTCTTCGATTAATTCTCGGATTGCGCCTTGCAGCAAAAGTTCCTGCTGATCGAGGAAGCCACCCGGCAAAGCCCACAAACCTTTGCCCGGGTATCCCCCACGCTGCACCAGCAACACATGGCCGGCAGCCTTCACCACCGCATCCACAGTGCAAAACACCGGTGGATAAGGTGCCGCTTTCCAGGCATCTTTATACTTCTGCAGTTGCAAATGTTCCTGCACTAATCCGGCGTAATCAGGCAACAACATCCAATGGCGGAGAAAATTCACGACGGATACTGGCAACAGTGCTTCCACTTCATCCAAAGTCGCCTGACTGTCTTCGGCTGTCAATAACTGTTGACGTATCTGTCCCGCATCTGTTGCGTTGATTCGTTCTGCCTCTATCCGCCGCCATTGCGTGACATGCTGCAGGTAATTGCCGGATGCATCTTTCTTACAGCCGATCAGCGCGATACGCAATACATCACCACCTTGCATTGCCAGGGTTTGCATCACGCTGATCCGTACGGTATTGGCCCAGCGCTGCTCGTCGTAGTAATCGCGAACCGGAATGAAGCTGACACGCGCCTGCTCTGCCTCGGACAAACTTGCACTGATTATCGCCGCCCGCTCCTGCCAGGTGAACGGGTTTCTGACGCTTCTGGCGCAAAATGCTGACACTAGCACAACGATCACTTTATCCGCAGTCGATAGTGCAAGCGTCAATAAACTGGCATGCCCCTGATGGAATGGCTGAAAACGTCCAATCAGGACAGCAACATCAATACGATGCATAGTGACATCCTCAGATTGCAGGATGATGAAATACCTGGCGCAAGTAGGCCAGAAAGGTTTCATCTGTGCAGAGTGTTTTGCCTGCAGAGTCAGATAACTTGGCAACGGGCTGACCATTGCATGACATGAGCTTCATGACGATATTCAGCGGTGGGATTCCGGTATCGTTGGTCAGATTGGTACCGATGCCAAAGGCAGGCATCGTGCGGTCGGCAAAATGGCGATAAATTCTGAACGCCGTATCAAAATCGAGTGCATCCGAAAAGACCAGGCGTTTGGTTTTACTGTCGATTCTGAGTTTCGCATAATGCGCCAGCGCCTTTTCGCCCCAGACGATAGGATCGCCTGAATCATGTCGCAGACCGTCAAACAGTTTGGCAAAGTACAAATCAAAATCCAGCAAAAATGCATCCATACCGACCACATCTGTCAGGGCAATACCGAGATCACCGCGATATTCTTGTACCCAGCCTTCGAGCGCGGCTTTCTGAAAATCACGCAAACGGACACCAAACGACTGATATGACTGCAAATATTCATGCGCCATCGTACCCAGCGGAACTACCTGATGTTTTTTTGCGAGATAAACATTCGACGTGCCTTTGAAAAATTCCGGCACCTCGCGCGTCAGGGTGGCGATGACTTCATCATGCCAGACCCCGGAAAAACGGCGACGCACGCCAAAATCAGAAAATTCAAACGGATGAAATTTCTTTGGCTCCTGCGCAAACGCACGTAACTGCTCAATTTTTGCAGCCAGTCGCCGGCGCGCTTCCGGCAGGGTTGCATCAGTCTGTAACCGGCGAAAATACAATTCATTGACGATATGCAGTACAAAAATTTCAAAACCGGTGACGTGTACTTGCGGTCCCGCAGCAACAATCTCCAGTTGCGTACCGTTCGTACTGACTTTGATAAACTTCCGCTGAAAATGAAACAAGGCCAGAAAATCAGTGAAGTCACTCTTGATGAAACGCAGGGACCGCAAATAATCAAGCTCATCTTCTGTAAACTGCAGCGAACACAGGTGATCAAGCTCACGTTCGACATCGTCTTTTAATTCGGACAAAGGATATGCCGGTGTATTCCTGCACACAAACGCATATTCAGTATGGGTATTCGGATGACTGTGCAGCAAAGCCTGCCACATCGTGAATTTGTATAAATCGGTTTCCAGCAAGCTCTGTACAACTGGCTTCATTTGATGTTCTTTACGGTAGTTGATAGACACCAGCAAGATGGCTGGCGTATGAAATTCAGGCGGCCTGATTCGCTAATAAGTCAGGCAACACTTCGGCAGCGGTCGCAATCTGCACACCGAGTCGCTGCATCTCGCTGAGAAAACTGCCATATTGCGTCTCAAACCCGGCTACAGGGCTGATGCAGTCACTCAGCAAGACCAGCTTTGACAATTGTGTTCGGTCAAAGTGTTCAACGATGTGTTCCGTCGTCGCTTTGACACAATGACTGCCCGCCTCGCCCGCAATGTAGATCCGATCTGCACTGGCAAGCCTGTCAATAAAGCTGCGGTTCAGCTGGGTGGCAGGATCTTGCGGGTCCGGTACTTCTGCCATCACCGCGGAATAATGTTCCGTCCAGGGATTGCTGCCTTTGATCAGTTTCATCGCGATCCTGCTGCCGCCTTCCTCCCAGCTTGCACACGCAGCCCGCACATCCGCATGAACATTATGTCCCCAGCTACCGATTTCGCAATGCACAGGCCACACCATGAGTTGATAACGCCCGTTTGCTTCCAGGCTTTCCAGATAAGCGAGCGTGCGGACAAGTGAATCCGGCTGACGCGGCAGATAGCGCCCATCTCTTACATCCTGCCTGGAAATGACAGTGAACGGTGCGACCGGCTTTCCATCTGCATCCATCCAGAAAGAAGGATGGGCGATGTCATAGCGGTGATGAGTATCCAGTGTGATGCTGATATCAGACAGCCCGGCACCGGCGCGAGCGATGAGTTCAGCAATCCTTAACATATCGGCATGCGCACCCGCCACCGGTAAAGCGGGTGCGACAACTTTCCGACTAACGGGATCAGTCATCAGATATTCCGCGGGAACATCACAAAAATCATTCTGAGGATCAATAAGGAGGAGATGCAGGTTACGTTTCATAAACTTTCCTAGTCTGAAGGCATGATTCTATGCCATGACGCCTGATCGCTCATGAAATACGGGTTTTAAGCGTTAATACGTCGATGAATAGTCTGTCATTATTTGCGGCGCGTTGCGCGGTTCATCACTGAAACTGGTGATTCATGTGTGTACCGAGCGGCACGACATGAATGAAGGTAGCAAAAAAGTTCAGAAGCTTATCAAGATGTAACGTTATTCAATTTAACAATGTAGAATATGCAAGATTCCTTCATCAGATCAACTGATTCAGGCCATACAGATTTTTGTTATGTAGCGTCATGCCTGGTATCAAGTGATTTCGGAATTGAATAAAGGCAGGTGTTGAATAATACTTCCTCTGTTTGTCCCTGTAACACCCGTTTTTATCAAAAAATAAGATTCCATCGTGGATGGATATAGGAACATGATATCCACTGCCGGGACTCCGCTTATTCTTCAATCAAAATAGACACATTATGCTCAGTCATTTATTTAAGTCTCTCTTGTGCAGCGTGCTGATTGCAGCGCTGGCTGCTTGTGGCGGCAGTACGCCGGATACCAAATCAAGCAACAGCAACAATGCTGCCGGAAATGCCGTGCAAGCAATGGCTGCAAATTATGTGCAACCAAGAACCGGTTGGTTCTGGAATCCAGCGGAAGGTGGCCGGGGTTTCGCCATTGAACGTCAGGGCAGCCAGTTATTCGTCGCCGGTTTCATGTATGAAACGACAGGTGAATCCACCTGGTATGTCAGTACCATGAATCAACAGGCTGATGGCAGTTACCGCGGCGATTTCCTGCGCTATACCGGCGGCCAGTCCTTGCTGGGTGCCTACAAACCGGCGCAACCAAGCACCTATGCGACGGCAGTCGCGTCTTTCGACACCAGCACCACCGGTCAGTTAAGCGTCACCAGTGCCGGCAGCAATACAACGACGGTGATTGCGCTTCAGGCTTTTCCTATTTCAACACCAACAGCTTTCCTTCCCTCCACCGACCAGTTTCAGAGCGGCTGGTGGTGGAATCCGGATGAAAGCGGACGCGGTTTCTTTATCGAAGCACAAGGAGCGCAAGCCTTTATCGGTAGCTTCATGTATCAGGATAATGGTTTACCGACATGGTATGTCAGCAGCGCAAAGTTGCTGGCACCGAATCTGATCAGCGGTTCGCTGGAGTCGTATTCCAATGGACAATCGATGTTTGGCGGCTACAGACCGGCATCGCTCTCGCCAACCAGTCCCGGCGTGGTCAGCTTCGAGATGACCAGCAACACCACCGGTGTCATGACACTCACGAATGGCAACAAAATCAACGTGCAGCGCTTCGTCTTCAACACCGAGCCTGTCGCAGCAGAGATTGCAAAAAATCTGCTGATTTCTGAAGTGTCGTCGGATTATTACAGTAACGGATCAACCTGGTTTGAAGTCTATAATCCGAATGCAACAACCGCGATCAATCTGGCTGACTATACGTTGCGCAGCTCGTATCTCGATACCGATCTGGGTCTGATTTACTCATCACCCATGACTTTTACTTTACCTTCGGTCGTTATCCCGCCAAAATCATACGTGGTCGTTTCGAGCAAAACCGTGACTAATCCTGTCGATAGTAAGCAAATAGTTTATGTCGGTGGCAGTTCACAAAAACCTTTCTGGACATCCTCAGGTTTCTTAGAACTGGTCAAAGGCGGACAAACCGCCGACGTTGTCCGTTTTGGCAGTAATAGTGCGAATCCGATAACGGCCAGCGCATGGACTGGTGCCAATGCACCAGCGCTTCCTTATGATAAAAACCAGTATGGTTACTCTATCGTCCGTCTGGCAGCATCCGGAATGGTCGATACAAATACCGGCTCGGACTGGTCTTCGGTAAACTTCGCCACACCTGCAGGTCCGAATGACGTTGGTGTCGGCGTGGTTGATTCAGATGGCGACGGTATACCAGACAGCGCCAAAATCAATGGTAAAACCTTTGCCGGACTCGATCTGTACGCGATGGGCGCCCGCCCGGGGCAACGCGATGTGTTCATGCAAATCGACAGCATGAACAGCAACGATCCTGGCATCATTCTGCGTCCGGAAGCGGCGCAAAAACTGGTTGATACGTTCGCCAATAAAGTCTATAGCCCTGGCAAGAAAAAAATTGCCCTTCATATCGATGCCGGTAATTTGTTCTCTCCGACCATCAACCCGGGAGCATTTAACCTCGGTGGTGGAAAATCCGTACCATACACACCTTGTCTGGTAATGGAATACGATAAGGTAACGACATCCGGCTGCACCAATTTGTACGATGTAAAACGAACCAATCTTGATGTGCGCCGTAAGCTGATTTTCCACTACGTCATCATGGGAAACTCTCAACAAGTGGACGGTAGCTGTGGTTCCAGTGGTCTGGGTGAAGTGAATGGCAACGACTTTATTATTACTCTCGGTAACTGCGGTTTCAAAACGACTGCCGGTACGCAAGTCACCTATCTGATCAATGCCCAGGCAGCGACACTGATGCATGAATTTGGTCACAATCTGGGGCTTTTACATGGTGGTTTTGAAAGTAATAATTACAAGCCCAACTACTACAGCATCATGAACTACATGTATAGTTTCCCTGGCTTAAGCGCAAATCCGAGTGGCACGCAGGCAGCTAACCGCTTTTACCTGACAAACAAAAGCTATGCCAAGGCAAGTGGTCTCACTATCTGTAATATCGATAATTCGCCTTGCGGCAACAGCTTCATCATGGATTATTCGAACGGCAGCAGTATCAATCTGGACGAAAATAATCTGAATGAATCGTTGAATATCGGGCGTGGCGCAGTTGCAGGCGCTTACGCAGACTGGGATAACAGTAATTCCCTGACCAGCGGCACAGTTGCGTTCAACATCCACAATCCCGATACGACGGTAACTCTCGGGGTGCTGAAGGATTACAACGACTGGGATAACCTGGTGTTGCCATTAGCGCGCACTTTCCAGGGTGTGAATTCCGGCGCTGTATTACCAACAATGCAGCAGGTAAAAGAAATTGTCCGCAAAGATACGATGAGTGACAAACCACGAAATCTGATCTATGAAGACCCGAATCTGTTGCCGCGACATGTAGATTCGATACGAAGAACTCAGCATTAATAAGAACAGCCCGCACTCTTTTGACTGCGGGCTTTTTTTATTTGTATCCGCTCATTTATTTTCTGATTAAAGGTAACCACTGCCGTCACTCTTTCCGGTCAACACCTCCTGCCGCAGAATCGCAGTTAACAATAATTGTCATCCAGCGGATCAAGATAATTACAGCCATATCTATTACAATGCGCACACTTCCTGTGTGACTTGTTATATCCCTCTGCGTTTGAGCTCGGACCGCGGATATCGGCCACCAAACCACGCATGTTATTCAATAATAAATTTAGTGATTATTCAAATATGGACATCCCTGTAGCCGATATAAATAAAACGGCAAGTAATGAAGACTTACATACGATGGCCTGGAATCACTCAATGTTTCCCCTGTTTGCAATTGAAATGGCTTCCGGTCAGTTGCTCGATGTGAACCGCGCAACAGAATTACTGACAGGATATGACCGGGCAGAGCTGACAAGCATGTCATATGATTTGCTGTTTCCGGAAAACGAGCGCAATTCCCTGCGTACGACGCTGCTAACTATATCGACACCGGCTGTTCTGAAAGACCTGTATATACTGACAAAAACAAAGCAACTGATCCCGGTGGAAGTCGGACTGGCGACGATGTTTGAAAACCAAGGCAGTTGCCAGCTCATAGGCAGTTTCAGAAAACTGCAAACCATCGCTGATACAGAATATGAACTGGCGGCAAAAAAATGGGAATTATCTGCCTATGCCGCTGCCGCACTGGCGTCGTCTCAGGCGAGTTCAGCAGAAGAATTAATGCAACTGGTATGTGAAGCATTGACGCACGAACACCGCTATGTGCTTGCCTGGGTTGGTCTTGCGGAAAACGATGCCGATAAGCACGTACGTATTGCCGCCGGATCCGGTTGCAGCAAAAACTATCTGACGGATTTAACCGTCAGCTGGGCAGAAGACAGCCCCTGGGGACAAGGCCCGACTGGCCTGGCAATACGCAGTGGTCTCACCCAGATGATCAAAGATACGGAAACCAATCCGGGCTTTATACCCTGGAGTGAAAGAGCAAAACAGGAAAATATACGTGCCAGCGTCGCAGTTCCCTTCCAATGTCTGCATGATCAGCGTGGCGCATTGATGGTCTACTCATCAGAACCTCAGACCTTCGGCAAAACCATGCTCGAATTATTTGAGCATCTGGCAGGAGAAATTGCGCATGGCCTGAATAAGTTTGCTCAGAATGCCGTTATCGACAGCGAACGTCAGCAACGCGAAGCAGCACAGCTGAACCTGTCGAATGCGCTGGGTGCGGCGATACGTGCAATGGCCAAAACCATGGAAAATCGCGATCCTTACACTTCAGGTCATCAGGACAGGGTGTCAGTGATTGCCTGCGGTATCGCTCAGCGCTTGGGCTGGAGTACAGATCGCCTGCATGCACTGCAAATGGCGGCGGTCGTGCATGACATAGGAAAAATTGCGATCCCTATTGAAATTCTGACCAAACCGAAACGCCTGAGCAGTGCTGAGTTTTTACTGATGAATGAGCATCCATATACCGGCTACACGATACTGAAAGATATTCCTTTCCCGTGGCCTGTTGCTGAAATCGTTTATCAGCATCACGAAAAAATGGATGGTTCAGGCTATCCGCGGGGCTTACGTGGCGATGAGATTCTGCCAGAAGCACGCGTACTGGCAATCGCCGATATCGTCGAAGCAATGGCGTCCTATCGTCCTTACCGGCCGGCTCTGGGTATAGAAAAAGCACTGAATGAAATTGAACGGCTAGCAGGTACACAATTGGATGCTGAATTTGTTTCCGTTTGTCTGCGTATGTTCAGAGAGGAAAATTTTGCACTGCCTTTGCCTGATCATCTGTGATCTGAAGCCTGAGACGGCAGAATGTCCGTAGCGGCAATTTTTACGCGGCACCCGGATCGTTTATGCTATGAAAAACAGCTGTTCACAGGACGACATTTGATTCAGAGTTTCGTCACCATGATGGCGGCAATCCCGACAAATTTCAGACTACATTTATTATGATGCACAACGATATGCACGATGACAAGCATGACGACACAGAAGATGATTATCAGACTGTCGCGGAGCGGAATGCAGCAGCCGGACGCAGCACCTGGACCAGCGTTGTCGTTAATCTCGCCCTGACCACGCTGCAGATCGGCGTCGGGATATTCGGTAAATCACAGGCACTGATCGCCGACGGTATACATTCGTTGTCCGATCTGGTCGCCGATTTCGTCGTTCTGTTTGCCAGCCATCACAGTAAAAAAGATGCGGACGAGGATCACCCTTACGGACATCAACGCTTCGAGACAGCAGCCTCGCTGATTCTTGGCCTGCTGTTGTTAGCGGTTGGCATAGGCATGTTGTGGTCAGCATTCAGAAAGCTGGAATCTCCGGAAAGCGTCCCTCAGGTCCACAGCATCGCTTTGTGGGTCGCCGGCAGTGCACTCATTTCCAAAGAACTCCTGTTCCGCTACATGCTGGCGATTGCGCAGAAAGTCAAATCCAGCATGCTCGTTGCGAATGCCTGGCACGCACGCTCAGACGCGGCTTCTTCATTAGTGGTCGCAGTGGGTATTATCGGCAATCTGGCTGGCTACCCTATTCTTGACCCGATTGCTGCGCTGATCGTCGGCTTTATGGTGACAAAAATGGGCTGGGAATTCGGCTGGGAAGCGCTGCACGATCTGATGGACCGCGCCGCCGATGATCAGGAAGTACAGGCAATACGCCAGACGCTGCTGGAGACCCCGGGTGTGATCGACGTCCACGATGTGCATACCCGTAAAATGGGTGACATGATCGTGGTTGATGCGCATATTGAAGTCGATGCGACAATCACGGTGGAAGCAGGACACGACATCGCCGTCGAAGCCCGGCAACGCGTGATGATGCGACACCGGGTACTCAACCTGATGACACACATCGACCCATGGAAGCGTCCCGACAGAGATCACGCCGAATCAACGACAACGGTCTGACGGGAAAAAGACGAACAGATGATCCGGCGTTTTCGGAATCAACCACAGCTCACGTCAGGTTCAGCGATTATCTGAGTCGGGCAACCGGCGTGGCTGGTGTTCTTTGTATTTTCGTTTGCGCGTACTGACTCTGCTGCTGATGGAAATTATTCGTGTTGCCTTCAGCGATCACAAACAAACGAACCACGCCCTCCAGCTTCTCAGCCTGTTCACGCATACTTTCAGCTGCTGCCGCCGCTTCCTCAACTAATGCCGCATTCTGCTGCGTCATCTCATCCATATCGCTGACGGCCAGGCTGATCTGTTCAATTCCACCGCGCTGTTCCTGACTCGCCTGCGCGATTTCGTGCATGATGTCAGCTACTTTCTTCACACTGAGCATAATGTCTTCCATGGTCTGACCTGCTTTATCAACAAGCTGGCTGCCCTGTTCGACTTTATCCACCGAATCATCAATCAGCGCCTTGATCTCTTTGGCAGCACCCGCACTGCGCTGAGCAAGATTACGAACCTCGCTGGCAACAACGGCAAAACCCCGCCCCTGTTCGCCGGCACGCGCGGCTTCCACCGCTGCATTCAGAGCGAGGATATTGGTCTGGAATGCGATACCGTCAATAACGCTGATGATATCGACGATTTTTCTTGAGCTGTCTTTGATTGAACCCATGGTCGTGACAACCTGCCCTACCATGTCGTTCCCCTTACTCGCAATATCAGAGGCGGTAATGACCAGCTCATTTGCGTGGTAAGCATTATCCGCATTCATCTTCACGGAGTGCGTCAGCTGAGTCATGGAACTGGCTGCTTCCTGCAAGGAACTTGCCTGCGCTTCAGTACGGCGGGAAAGGTCAGAATTGCCGGTGGCGATTTCAGATGAAGCGACCACGATAGAATCGACCCCTTCTTTGACGTTACGCACAGCGTCATGCAAAGTCGTAATCACTTGCTGCAACACAATGCCGGATTCGCTGGCCGGATGTGTATTGTGATCACGTAAGTTGACCCTGCCCTGTTCTCCATTCAGCGCCTTCGTATAGTCCATCAACTCACCTTCCTGTAATCGCCCTTTATAGATCATCAGCGAGATATAGGACAAAACCGCGGCCTCCACCACCACATAAGCAGCATGCGTGAGCAGAATCAGCCAGCTTGGTTTGGTAAAGCAGAAAACACCGACGCCTAATTCCTGCAGATAATTAAAACTGAAATGATGCGCTGCCACCACGACTGCGGACGCCAATATCACGCGCCAGTCACCATAAATCACCAAAAACGCCAGGAATGCAAAAATACCAAAGTGAATTTCTGTCATCCCCATTGATTGATGGATATGCAAAGCGCAATAAATCATCACTGCGCATCCATTGAACAGACGGGTCAGCAACTGCCCCGGTTTTGCATAGACAAGAGCGATCGAAATCAATAGTACAGGCAGACCGATCAGAAAAGAGAGTATCTATGTTCCATACCAGTCGGCGAGCGCAAATGAAAATATCTGCATTCCGCCCAACACGGCCAAAATAACTTTGTCCGCCCTCGCAAAAATGGTGTCTATGTAGTATTTGCTTGTGTTGGCCATAAGAATCTCTGAGAGTTGACTGTTTTCAGCCCGAAGATTAGCCTCAGTTGCAATTTCAGGTGATGTCAAATTAGATTTTTTTAATATAAATTAACCCTATTTAACGAAGTTTTTCATTTGTCTGTGAGATGCGGCGACAAGTTGCGATGAGTGGAATCTGATAAGTGACAGCCTTATTGCTTGTCTGATATTGACATAGCAAAGTATCATAGAAATAAATTCACCCGCAGGCACCACCATTGAGCTTGATCGAATGGTAACCACACGCACTGCGATACACTCTCTTTCCGCGCACATACTGCGTATCGTCTTGCCATTCACGGCGAAGACCCGGAAAGTTTCTCCGCCAGTGCCCGCACTGGTATCACCTCAGTAACATTGTCAGTCATGCTCACCGGGCTGTCTGAAGAAAGGGATTGAATGGATCACGGCGTATCTCTGATCACCACTGTCGCGGCCGCTTTTGGCGTCGCACTCATTCTTGGCTTCATCGCTGAGAGGATAAAAGTACCCGCCTTAGTCGGTTATCTGATCGCTGGAATTATTATCGGCCCGGCATCGCCCGGCTTTGTTGCCGATGTCAATATCGCCTCACAACTCTCTGAAATCGGCATCATGCTGCTGATGTTTGGCGTAGGTCTGCATTTCTCACCCGCCGACCTGCTTGCCGTAAAACGTCTGGCCGTGCCCGGTGCGATGCTGCAGATGGGTACTGCTGCCTTGCTCGGTATCGGGTTGGCGTCATGGTGGGGGTGGTCGTTTGGTGCGGCGCTGGTGTTCGGTTTGTCACTGTCATGTGCAAGTACCGTTGTACTGCTGAAGTCATTAGAGGCACGTAATCTGCTCGATACCATGAATGGCAAAATCGCAGTCGGCTGGCTGGTCGTGCAGGATCTGGTCACGGTGATGGTATTGGTGTTGCTGCCAGCACTGGCAGGAATACTCGGAAGTCAGACCGCTGCCGTAGAGAGCAGCCATTCTTTATGGTCAACCATAGGTCAGACGCTGCTGCAGGTCAGTGCTTTTATAGCGCTGATGCTGGTCGTCGGACGACGCCTGCTGCCTTGGATGCTGTGGCAGGTTGCACGCACCGGTTCACGTGAATTGTTCACCCTGTCTGTGATTGCAACAGCAATTGGTATTGCGTACGGTGCGGCAGAATTGTTTAAAGTGTCTTTCGCCCTCGGTGCTTTTTTTGCGGGTTCAGTCATGCGCGAATCCGAATTCAGCCATCGTGCAGCGGAAGAATCCCTGCCTTTGCGTGACGCTTTTTCCGTCCTGTTTTTTGTCTCGGTCGGTATGTTGTTTGACCCATCGGTACTGGTTGATCAGCCTGTGCATGTACTGGGCGTGGTTGCAATTATCCTGCTCGGCAACTCTTTGCCTGCCGCAACACTGGTGCTGTTTTTCAAATATCCACTCAATACTGCACTGACGATCGCCGCCAGTCTTGCCCAGATCGGTGAATTCTCCTTCATTCTGGCTGGCCTTGGAAAATCGATCGGTTTGTTACCGGCCGAAGGTGTCAATCTGATTCTGGCTGGTGCACTGATTTCTATCGCGCTCAACTCGTTTGTGTTTACTGCGATCTCTCCTTTCCGCCGCTGGATACTCGATCGTTCAGCGCTCGCGCGCCGTCTGGAAGTCAATCTCGATCCCTACGCTGAACTGCCTATGACTACTGAGCGCAAATATCTGGAAGGACAAGTCGTGCTGGTCGGCTATGGTCGGGTTGGCAGACGGATTGCCAAAGCGCTGGATGAACGCGGTATACCTTACGTTGTCGCAGAACAGAATCGTGAAGTGGTCGAGGATTTACGTAAAAACGGCCGTGCCGCGGTATCTGGCAATGCAGGTGATCCATCCGTGCTGATTCAGGCGCACATTGCAAATGCCGCCATGCTGGTGGTGGCGACACCGGATACGATCAACGTTCGTCAGATGGCAGAAACAGCACGCGCACTCAATCCGGAGATCGAGATTATTCTGCGTACCCATAACGAAGAAGAATCTGTGCTGTTGCACAACGAAGGCATCGGTTCCGTGTTCTTTGGTGAGGAAGAACTGGCCAAGGGCATGACCAGTCATGTTCTTGACCGCTTTGCTCCGGCCCCGGTCGCTACGCAGGTACATTCTCATTAAAAAAAAAGCAGATCGTCCGCTATATCTCCGGACGATCTGCTTTCATTATGAAACCAGTTTTAAAACAGACGATGTAACAGTATTACTTCAGCGTTTTTTCTTAGCTTCAATCTTGATGACCTGAAACACACCTTTCGTATCAAGATAACCTTTTGCCTCGACATACATACCATTCACATACTGGCCGCCATCTTCCCATCGTGCTGCCGACAAATTTGCATTTAATACAGAGCTGCCGCTCAATGTGCAATTCGAAGGATAACTCGTACAGTTCAGAGTTGCATAGATTTCAAAGTTACGATTGCCACTCGACAAATCACTGCTATTGCCGGTTCCGGTTGAAATACCTGTCGTCGCCCCTTTCAGCTCCACCTTCGTCGCCACCAGTATGCCGTTGACCAGATTACCTTTTATCTCGACATAACTATTGTTCGCCAGACTGCTGACGCCGTACTCAAAACGGGCTTTACTCGCATCCACCTGCACGCCTTGCACAGTAAAGCTGGAAAGTGATACATAATTTCCGACGATGCCGTACAGTTCCTGCTTATAGTTGCCAGTGTAAACAACCTGACCATTGACTCCCAGCACGTCAACACTACGGCCATTCCCCTCGAGTTCAATCTGGCTGGCAACGATAGTACCTGCGGCCGACAAACTGCCCTTGACCTCAACCACTGCGCCAATCGCAGGTGCGGTTAAGTTACCGAGATCAACTTTAGTGCCGGAGACAACCATGCTGGTGCCGCTGACAGAATCAACGATGCCTTTTATTTTGACGATACTGCCGCTGGCAAATGTTGAACTGCCGGAAGTCAGCTCAGCTGCGTTCAATACCAGTACTTTCGTTGCCACCAGCTTCCCGTTGGCAGGAACGGAATCAGACAGAACCCGGACATCAGCGCCGACACGAATCTGCGCGCCTTTTGGCACAACTTTATCACCACTGTACGATACGCTGACGCCATTGGCGAAAGTAAAGCTGCCATCAGTCAGGCTGATCGATGACACGATTCCACGCAATGCCACGGCACTGACAGCACCATACAGATCGCGGTAGGATTCAATTCTCGTCGCCACAAAACTGCCATCGGACTGAGGTAAGCCGTACACTTCAACCAGGTTATTTACTGCTAAACCAGCGAGTGTCGTTGTATTACCGTCGAACACCGTCGTATTCGTGATTTTCACCAGTTGACCGTTGACACGTAAAGTACCGAGCTGCAGATCAATCGCAGTAATTTTTCCACGCAAACCACCGACAATACGAATGTCAGTGGCACTGCCCGCAGCATTTTTTTCATCGACACTGCCGGCCACTGCGACCGTCGTACCAAGACCTATCATAGATTGATACCTGGCCGAACCATAAGGGTCATCACCGTCATGCACAAATGCACCAACGGTTTCAAAGCGGACACCATTGACAATAATTGAACCCAGTCCGGCGACGGGGCCGGCATAGGTCGTCACTCCAGCAGAAGGAGTGACAATCACCTGAGGCGGCGCCGATACCGATGTGCCGCTGCCGCCACCACCGCAAGCGGTCAGTACCAGCAGTGCACCGACACCGGACGTGATGAGTTGAATTCTGGATTGCCATTGGCTGATGAAGGCGGAAGATCTGATCATAACTATTGTCCTTTGAGCTGACGTTGACGATGGTGACGGATACAGCAGATCGGAAGAGCCCTGATCAGACTGCGGGTCAGAGTATGTGCAGGAAAACTTAAGGCGAAATTAAGTTGTACCAATTTAGCTGCAAACGGCTTTGTGTGTGAATGACAAAAATTTTGCAGTTCAGACGGCGTGCAGGCAATACGGCTTGATTCTCCTGAACAAACCGGAGGTCTGGGGGAATATGTCTGAATCCATGGAAAGAGGATGTTTCTGTCTATTCTGGCCCGGTACGGCATGGAGAATGGTGACAGACACGAAGGACGAAACGGTTTGCTGACCGGATCATAGTGCTGTTTGACAGCAATCCTTTGATTGCACCGGATAGCGCATCAGTGGGAAGAGAATCAATGAGTGATTGATTGATCCCCGTGCACCTTCTGTGCACAGGGACTTTGCAGTAAAAGCAATCAGCCTATCGCTGGATAAGTACCGGTGCCGTCTGGCCACGGTGTCAGCACTTCAAAACCGTTAGCCGTTACCGCTACCATGTGTTCCCACTGCGCCGACAAGGAATGATCCTGGGTCACCACAGTCCAGCCATCAGCCAATTCTTTGACGCCGCGCTTACCGGCATTGATCATCGGTTCTATCGTGAAAATCATGCCTTCTTCGAGGCGCAGACCTTCGCCGCGTTTGCCATAATGCAGCACCTGCGGTTCGTCATGATAAATTTTGCCGATACCGTGACCGCAGTATTCTCGCACCACGCTGAAACCATCGCGATGCGCAATGCTTTGTATCGCATGGCCGACATCGCCCAGTGTCGCCCCCGGTCGCACCTGCATGATCCCCGCCCGTAAGGCCTCATAGGTTGTATTCACCAGACGGCGCGCCTGCTGGCTCGGCTCTCCGGCAAAATACATACGGCTGGTATCACCGAACCAGCCGTCTTTAATTACAGCCACGTCGATGTTAACGATGTCGCCTTTTTTCAGAATTTTTGACGGCGATGGTATGCCATGACAAACCACATGATTCACCGAAGCACAAATCGTTTTCGGGAAACCGTGATAACCGATATTGGCCGGAATCGCCTGCAACTCATTGACGATGTAATCGTGGCAGAGCTTATCCAGGTCTTCGGTACTGACACCGGGTTTGACATGCGGTGTGATCATATCGAGTACCGCTGCCGCCAGTTTGCCAGCAGCGCGAGACATGGCGATTTCTTCCGGCGTGTTAATTTTTATTTTAGCGCCTCTCATTGCACACCTCCGACCGCGGTGCCTGTACCCGGCCCGGCTGTACGGACAGACGACAAGGTTGCCAGGTCGAAGCTCCCTGCCTGTTCGGCACGAATCAGCAACTGACAGATATCGCGGTGATCCAGATCTGGGTAGATTTCGGCCAGCATGCCGATACGCATCCAGTGTTCAGCCTGCGCGTTGATAGAACGGGAGAGCGCGTTGCTGGCAACACGCAGATTCTCATGCATTTGTTCGGAAATTTTTACGATGCCCATGGCTTTTTCTTATATATGAAACATAAACAATTCATATATTACCATAAAGCGCTGCCAGCGTTGCCGCCCGGCGCCTTCTCTAGCCCTGAGCGAGGACCTGCCAACTATTCCGCATCAAATTGCTGCGCCGGTGAAGCCAGTTGAAATGTTTCCAGCGATTCACACGCAGCAACGATGCGGCTGATCACGGGTAAGTCGTCCAGCGGACATTGAAAACGGCGGGCATTGAATACCTGCGGGATCAGGCAGCAATCCGCCAGTCCCGGCGTATCGCCATGGCAGAAAATGCCGGTACGCGGGTCGTTGGCCAGCAATTGCTCAACCGCTGCCAGCCCTTCATTGACCCAATGCCGGTACCAGTCATTTTTCTGTTCTTCTGTCATGCCCATGTTTTTTGTCAGGTAAGCCAGTACCCGCAAATTATTCAGAGGATGAATATCACAGGCGATCGTCTGTGCAATCGCCCTGACGCGGGCGCGTCCGTCGGCATCTTCCGGCAACAAAGCGACCTGTGGATAAGTTTCATCCAGCCATTCGATAATCGCCAGCGACTGCGTAAGCACCGCGTGCTCAGTCTCCAGCGCAGGGACGATGCCTAAGGGGCTTTTCTGTTTGTAATCTGCCTGTTTCTGCTGACCACCATCGCGCAGCAAATGCACAGCCACGGCCTCATACGGCAGTTGTTTCAGATTCAGCGCAATGCGGACACGATAAGCAGCCGAGCTGCGGAAATAGGTATACAGCTTCATGGAAGAAATTTCAGTGTGATGATTGATCAGTCGGTTATCAGCGCAACCTGTACTCGCATAACCAGAAAATACAGCCACTGTATTCTATTGAAGTTTCAACGATGGCGTTCGCTTATCTTGCTTTGAATTTGCATAGATTCTGTGCCGCCATCGGTTGCAGCCTCACCAATGGTAGTGACGGTGCCAGTGTGCTACGGAGCAGATCAGAGGAGTGATGTTGAAGAATGCAAGATTTGGATCGATCGGTGGAACACGTCTCTACGGCATGTCCCAATGGCGCATGATCTTGCCAACCATCACCACTCGCTTGCCCATTGACATCAGCACCTGCGCTGACCAGATACTCAACCATCTCAAGTTGATTATTCGCCGCAGCAAAATGCAATGGCGTTCGCCCGCAAATATCTATCACAGTGATCGCACAAGCTTGCGATAAGAGAGCCTTGGCTGCGGCAAGGTCTCCAAGCTCGGCTGCTTGGTGCAACCGGTTATCAACATCGGCTTCTGAGGGAACATTGCCTAGCCGCATAGCGTTCGAATTTACGGGCGCCGCAAGGCGTCCCGTTGAATGAGGGGATAGGCGGCAACTGCTGCGAAGCCACTGAGACCCTCACTAAACTGAAGATAGCGAAACGCGCTGGATTGCAGAGCCGCTTTGAGTTCCTGGCTCACAAAGTAGTACTGATCGCTGAGAGTAAGCATGCGGTAGCCGCTTGCATCGAGATCGAGCAATTCGTTCCCGCGAAAGAATTGACTCACTCGGATGCGGACGTGAGTGGTGAACTCTTCTCCCGTGGCTGCCGAGAATACGATTGCCGGCGAAAAGCTCACGCGCTCGACTTTGACCTGCTTGAGGAAGGCTGCGAGCTTCTTCTCGACTAACAAATAACCATACCCAGACATGAACGGAGACAACGGCATTTGGTCCACGAGCTGAAAGCGTCCGTCGCTGCACTCGAATAGCAACGGTTCTGGCATAGAGCAGGAAACTAAGAATGGCAACGACATGGCTTTTGCTGCCTAACGTTGGACGTAACGGGCGCCGGAGCGCAGCGGAGGGAACCAAAATGCTACGCATTTTGGCGTCCCGTTGACGGACTGGTTAGCCATTTGCCTCAATGCGATCAATGACTTTAACGATTGAACCAGTTGGGCAGAAGACTTTCAGCGTTTCGGAGTGCGAATTGATCGTTCCCCACTCTCGCACGACGCTCCAATCAGGCAAGTTGTCGGACTCTTCGCTTGACGGGCACACCGCAAATGACCAGTGCCCGCTGTAAAAAGCATGAATAAAAACCCCTTGCTCTTCACCGGGAGCGGAGATTTCAAGGGTCGCGACGTAACCTCCGTCCTGAAGCTTAGGATGGCTTGTAACGTTGAATTCATTGCCTTCACCGGCTATGCCTTTGCAGCAGATCATTCGATCACTCGCGCCCCAAAAGATCGCGGGAGTGCCAGATGGCTCTTTTGATTTAAGGGGCACATCTTTGGATTTGCCGAAAAACATGGGTACTCCTAATGGGTAACTTGTTTTAAAGTGCAAAATGGCAAAATAACAGATGAATGAAAAATAAGCAACAATCTCCAATGCCTCGCAAGCCCTTATCTGGTATAGCTTTTTTTCGTTATACTGATAAAAAATACAGTATAACAACAGGAACCTGCCATGACCGTGCCCCCTCAATTCCTCGATGAAGTCCGGCATAGATTGCTGTGCCAGTATGACGTCCTCGTCAATGAAAAATGGTAATTGCGTTGAGGACGGATTGATCTGCTTTGCTATGGTCTGCGTCAACTACCGTAAATAAGAACGGCTTGAATGGCGGGAGCGAGGGTTGAGATGGTGCTGCGGATTTGTATTTTCTGCTGCGCTGACAACAGCACATAAATCGCCGCTTTGAAACGATCATTTTGGCAAAAATCGGGGAGTATGTGCCCAAAACACCTTATTCTCAGCATAAAACAAGGACGTTTAAAAATACTCCCCCCAGTATATTTAGTCCTTCAACAGGCAAAATTTGCGGCAAACGACGCGGTTGGCGCAGCTGACGCCATCAGCGTCATGCGCTTTGCGGTGGGTCAGGCGTATAGCTGAACATCGGGCAGATTTGCCAGTACCTGATCGTAAGTGTCGTAGCTGCTCAGCGCGGTGACGATGACGGGTAAAGGTTCGCTCCAGACTTCGGGCAGATCGCGTTCATGCGGTGCGATGACGGGAAATGCGAGCGCTTCCTGCGGCGGATGAAACTCTGCTGCTACACCGGGTTTGTTGCCGCGCGCATCGATCCGGTACCAGCCATGTTCCGGCAGATAAACGGCGTTGAGGCCGTGCAGGCAATACGGCGCGCCGTCGCCGGTGACGGATAAGCGTTGGTAGCACAGCCCGGTCGGAATGCCGTTCGCGCGCAGCAGCGCAGCGAGCAGGTGGCTTTTGGCGTAGCAGTAACCGGTGCCGTGCAGCAGCACGTCTGACGCTTTGCAAGTCACGGGGTTGAGCTTGTAATCGGAGCTGTGTCTGATCTGGTCACGCACAAAATGAAAGATGTGGCGTATCAGTTCGTGCGTGTTGGTCGTGCCAGCAGATGCCGCGAGTTCCTGCGCTTTTTGCCTGACCGCGGGATGGTCAAAATCGATGTATTCGCTTGCGCTTAAAAATTGCTTCATGAAAAATTCTAGTGATAAATGAGGACCATGCCGCCTTGTTGGTATGCATCGCTGAAGATGCCCGCCTGACGGCACAAATACTGCACGAAAGTGTTAACGTTCACCCCAGCGCCAGCGCGGCGGCTCACCTTTGAGCAGACAAACTGCGATCAGCGCGGCGCAGATGATTCCGAGGTAGAGATTAAATATCAATTGCCCCTGCGTTGGCAGCAAGACGACAGCACCAGCGACGACCAGTAAAAGAAACACGAACAACACCAGCCAGCCTTGCCACACGTTGGGAATACCCCAGCCCCAGCCGTAACGCTTTGCGGGGAACCAGTATTTCTTTTCGACGGACATGGTGCCTCCTTATAAGTGTGTTGCGTACTGAAGTGTAGCATCCGGGCATCAGCGCTGAACGCGTACAAATGAGAAAACATCATCTGTATCGTCATCCGTCATGGCGATACTAAATGCGAGCGAAGTGTTGAATACGAAAATTGGAATTCTGACGTTACAAACACCATTGCTTCGATATCAGATAACGGAAAGCTTATTACGGGCTTATTCGGAAGGCAAAATACGTTTAGTTTTTTATCTTAATGGCGACCCGACATGTATAAATGTCAGATGCAAAGCTTCACTTGGGCAGCAACTTTCTCAACGACATCTACGGACGCATCTCCATGGCTGGAAACCTGCCACGAACCATGCTCTCTGCTATAACGACAGATATGCAGTTCAGGCGAAATCAGCGCCCCGGTTACTACCGCCAAACGGTACATAGGATGTTCTTCTGACCATGCTTTGAATTCGTTCGGAGATAACTCAACGTTGGGAATGGAACCTGATAAGCCTTTGACCTCAATTCGTAATTTTGTTTTGTTCAGAGACGCTTCCAGATCCCAGCCAAAATTGTCTTTCTCTACACTTGTGAGGCTGTAGCCAAGTTCTTCATAGTAATTCCAGACCAATTTGACAGCGGCCTTCTCTACTTTGGCGTTGTGCTCTGGATCTGTAATACGCTTCATCGTAGATTTGCGCGCTGTCCGATTACCTTTTGACAAAGCATCTATTTCAAGCGCAATTCTTCTGCCGATTGCAGAATCCCCGTACCAAACGTTTGACTGGCCAATACTGCCCGGCTTTCCTCTAGGAACCTGATTTGTTCGTTCATCAACAGGAAGCAGCCTTACATTCTCAGAGCGGGCATAAATACGGTATCCATTAATGCCGTTTTTTTATGCAGTGCTGGCGTTGAGGTGAAATTCTGATACTCACGAAACACGGTAGCATTCCGGTACCAACCAACGACGAACGTACCACCTTCGGGACGTTTAGCAGTCCAAATGACTAACACTCCGTCAACGAATTCATCGTCTTCGGATGCATTACTATTGACGATATTCTCGAGCTTGATAATCCCAACGCCGGCAGAACGCTGCCCATGGGAAGGCTGGACATACCCATAGACATTGCCTTTATAGCTATGGAAATTACAAACTTCGTGTCCCGTACCTTCTTCTGTCACGTAGGAGCCGCCGCCAGAGATTTGATCCGCTGTACTGTTGCCTTGGTATGACTCCATCCAACCGGTGTTGCAGAACAAATACTTCATTATTACTCCTGAGATCATTTAACATTTGAATCACACTGACTAGGCGACACTTTGCACAGCTCCGCATGAATGAGGAATTAGGCTTGAGGAAATCGAACCGGCTCCGGGCCACGTTTTTTTGCTCTGACCACAACGGTGCGTGCCAACTTATCATGCCATCCTTGTTTTTTTCTATCCAAACCGACCCAGATCAAACCAAGCCCCAGTGGAATAACCGAAATAAAATATCCCAGGTAACGTCCCAGGCCTTGACCAATTGAAAGGCTCTTGCCGGAGTCGGCATCCAGAACACGCAAAGATAGGGCCGCTTTTCCCGGAGTCGCTTGCTTTTGTGACCAAAACCAAATGGCTGCAACAACCGGAAGAATCCAAGTAATCAAGAGGTCTGCCGGTCCCGCCACAATCTTCTCAGAACGAAGATACGCCCAACCGTATATTGAAATAAGAATTGGATATGAGATGATCATTAACAGCAAAGTATCGATGATGGTAGCAACTACGCGCACCCAAAATCCGGCGTATTCAACGCCTAATTCGTCCATAGATACTCCTGCTAAAAAGCCTGACCTGATTTAATTTGACAGAAACACAGCTTAACCCAGAGTGTTAAAAAAGACAATTTTTCTAAATGCCGTGAAGGCATGAAAATCTGGTCTAACTCGTCAACAATAACGCTGCACACAAATCGCGGTCTTCAAATGCTGATTTTGGTGAAAATCGGGGAGTATCAGCCAAAAACACCTTATTCTCAGCATAAAACAAGGGGCTTTAAATATACACCCCCCAGTATATTTAGCCCTTCCACAGGCTAAAATTGAGCAGATTGGTACGCTCTGAGTGCGCCTGGCAACAGGTGTGATTTGTGTGAACCCGGCTTGTCAGGAATTTTTCTCTGTCCACATGGCGTTGATGATCGCCCAGCGTTCATGGTCTTTCCACTCCAGCCCGCCGATTCTCAAATAGTTTTTAGAAAATCCTTCTTTCACAAAACCGGCGTTTGACACGAGGCGGATGGATGCCAGATTTTCCGGTTGTATGTTGGCTTCGAGCCGATGCAGATGCAATTCTTCGAACGCTTCTTTCAGGAGCAGTGCCATGCCCTTGCGCATGTAGCCTTTCCCCTGATGAGGGTGAAAAACTTCGTAGCCTAAATACGCCGATTGAAAATAGCCGCGCACGATGCCGGAAATGTGAAAGGTGCCGAGAATATTGCCGTTCGTCGCTGAGCAAACAAAATACCGGTTTTCCTGGCTGATATAGACCTCATAATCGCGCGGCGCATAAGTCCACGGCTGATGAAAAGAAGTGCTTTGTTCGTACAATTTTTTGACTTCAGCAATATCACTGAATTCTGGTTTTCTTAAAATGACCATTTTTTTCTCGTTGCGGTGATATCTTCAGAGATGCGATGCGCAGCGCCATCTGCATCAGTAAATGCAAATAAGTGGCGCGCGAATGCCGTTCGCAGTTTATTCGCTTTCATTCTAACTTTTACCTGCAAGTCGCTGGCTATTTTGCGGGGTCAGGCAATTTTCCAGTGTTATCGAACCGTATTACCGTCAATAACCTTGCGCCGATTCGGCTTTGCACCATAAGTAAATGGCGCTTGCCACCAGGCAGGCGGTTGCGAGTTGCAATGCGTAGCGGAGTGCGCTTGCGTGATCGGCGGCAAATGTATTCATCAAGGCCACGACGACGGGGCCGAGCAATTGACCAAACGCGAAGCTGGCGGTCATGCGTGCCAGAACGGCGGTCGGGTTGGCGGCGGCGCGGGCGCGTGCTTCCTGCATTCCCAGCATGGTGATGACCATGAAATTGCCACCGACGAACAAAGCGGCCAGCACGATGCTGGTCATGGGAAGCCAGATGCAGGGCAAGATCACGCCAACGGCCATCAGCGCATGGGACGTTGCCCACACATGCAGGCGATTGCATTTGCCGAGCATGCCTGCAACGATCAGGGTCGATGCGGCAGCTGCCATACCAAATACGGGCCATGCCCAGCCGAATATTTGCGGGTCATCCAGTAATTGTCTAGCCTGTGCGGGCAGATACGTCGCCGGCAGGATGTAGCCGAAGCCAAACATGCCGTAACAGACTATCAGCCCCGTCACACCGGATGCTGAAGTTGATGCTGATGCTGACACTTGCGCGGCATTCACAGGTGCAGCGACGCTGTTTGCAACTGGCGGTAAAGGAAAATAAAAGCTGACGATCAGTGGCAATAGGGCAAGCAACGCCGCCAGACAAGCTAAGACTATCCACATCATACGGGCGGGCATTGTTGCTGCCGCCCACAAACAAAAAATACCCGCCGCGACGATACCCAGCCCAACGCCTGCATAGATAAGACCCGCCAGGCTGGGCCTGGCCAGATTAGCCATCCAGCCCAAGCCCCACGCGCTGGTGGCAATCAAAGCCCATGCACTGCACAGGCCCGCCAGAAAACGCAAGATCAACCAAATCCACTCAGACGAGGTAAGACCTATCGCTGCGGTGACGATCACGATACAAATCAGGCTGAGCGTCAACAATTTGGCGGGCGGCAAGCGCACCTGGCTGGCGCACAGCGCGCCGATCAGATAGCCCAGATAATTACTGGCGGCAAGCCACGCACCGGCATCGCTGCGCAACATACCATCCCGCAGCATCAAGGGAAACAGAGGCGTGAATGCAAAGCGACCGATACCCATCGCCAGCGCTAAAGACAGCATGGCGGCAAGAGCGATGAGGATGGCAAGGCGTTTTGGATGCTGAACAGGAAACAATGCGGAAGTATTCATGCGCTGATTAAAATGGAATTCCGCATTTCTGACAAATGAATTATTTGAAATCTGCTTCTTGAACACCCAAACATCAAGTCACGGCTGCCTGATCGCCTTACAAAAAATGTGCTCAAACTCAGGCCAGATCCTGAGCGACCTGGTCTGCGATCTGCGCCCATTCCTCGTCGGTGAATAAACGGGAACGGGTATGAAATGCCTTGCCGCTTGCGCCTTCGAGTGAAAAAGTACCGCCGTGGCCGTCGATCACATCCAGAATCAGCTGGGTGTGTTTCCAGTAATCGTATTGCAGCTTGCCGATATAAAACGGCACGCCGCCAACTTCACCTAGCTTGATGTCGTAAGGGCCTATCGTCAGATCGGTGGGCAGATAACAATTCGCAGCGCTGTTATCACAGCAGCCGCCGGACTGGTGAAACATAATGCTGCCGTGTTCTGCCTGCAACTGCTGTATGAGTTCCAGCGCTGCAGGTGTGGCGATGACGCGCTCTACCATGTGGGCCTCCTTGATATGTGACTCGTCCGCATAAAAAAGGGCAGATCATTCTGCCCCTTTTTATCTAGGTTACAGATACAGCGAGGATCAGAAGAAGCCGAGTTTATTTTCACTATAACTGACCAGCAGATTTTTGGTTTGCTGGTAATGATCAAGCATCATTTTGTGCGTTTCACGTCCGATGCCGGATTCTTTATAACCACCGAATGCCGCATGTGCCGGATAGGCGTGGTAGCAGTTAGTCCAGACGCGACCCGCTTTGATCGCGCGCCCCATGCGATAGGCGACGTTACCATTGCGGCTCCATACACCGGCGCCGAGTCCGTACAAGGTATCGTTAGCAATTGCGAGGGCTTCGGCTTCATCTTTGAAAGTGGTCACCGCCAGCACAGGACCAAAAATTTCTTCCTGGAAGATACGCATCTTGTTGTGGCCTTTAAACAGCGTCGGCTGCACATAGTAGCCGCCTTCCAGATCGCCACCCAGATGCGCCTGACCACCACCCGCCAGCACTTCGGCTCCTTCTTGTTTGCCGAGATCCAGATAAGAGAGGATTTTTGTCAGTTGTTCTTTGGAGGCCTGCGCTCCCATCATGCTGTCGGTATCCAGCGGATTTTTATGCTGAATCGCGGCAACGCGTTTCAATACGCGTTCCATGAATTTGTCGTAAATCGATTCCTGTATCAGCGCGCGCGATGGGCAGGTGCAGACTTCACCCTGGTTGAAGGCGAACAAGACCAGACCTTCGATGGCTTTATCGAGGAATTCGTCGTCTTTGTCCATGATGTCGGCAAAGAAGACGTTTGGCGATTTACCGCCCAGTTCCAGCGTGGCCGGAATCAGGTTGTTGGCTGCTGCCTGCGCGATCACGCGGCCAGTGCTGGTCGAACCAGTGAACGCAATCTTGGCGATACGTTTGCTGGTCGCCAGTGGCATACCGGCTTCGCGGCCGAAACCGTTAACGATATTGAGCACGCCAGGTGGCAACAGATCGGCAATCAGATCCATCAGAATCAGAATCGAGATCGGTGTGGATTCTGCTGGTTTCAGCACGACGCAATTACCTGCGCCCAGCGCCGGAGCCAGTTTCCATGCAGCCATCAGAATCGGGAAATTCCACGGAATGATTTGCCCGACGACGCCGAGCGGTTCCTGAATATGATAGGCGACGGTGGTTTCATCGATATTCGACAAGGCGCCTTCCTGCGCACGCACGCAACCGGCAAAATAACGGAAGTGATCGGCGGTCAGTGGAATATCGGCATTCAGCGTCTCGCGGATCGCTTTACCGTTATCCACGGTTTCGGCATAGGCCAGCAATTCCAGGTTCGCCTCAACACGGTCAGCAATTTTCAGCAGGATATTCGAACGCGTCGCAGCATCGGTCTTACCCCATGCATCAGCTGCTGCATGAGCGGCATCCAGCGCCAGCTCAATATCTTCTGCGGTCGAGCGCGCTGCCTGTGTGTACACCTTGCCGGTAATCGGGGTGACGACATCAAAGTACTCGCCTTTCACCGGGGCAGTCCATTTGCCGCCGATAAAATTGTCGTAACGGGATTTGTATTGGATTTTGGCGCCTGCAGCACCAGGGGCTTCGTAGATCAAGGTTGTCTCCTTCGGTTATATATTATTTATCGACAGACACAAAGCTGTTTTGCGCTGGTCAGTCGTACTTTCTGCAAAAGCCATGCCAACCTCGGAACAGCAAATGAACCAGTCTGTATTTCCGTCTGAGATGGCAAATATCAGAGCAGCTGGCAACGCCGTACATGCACTTTTGCAGACAGAATCCTGCTAAGATAGTTGGCAACTGTCCGCAGATGTCTGTGACACCTGACACAAAATGAGACAGATTGACGCCATTGCTGAAAATAAAAAAATTAAACAAAGAACTCAGCAGGCAGATCAATAAAACGTAGGCAAATCCAAACGCCACAGGAGACAAGTTCATGCGTAACCACGCCATTCTGCCCTCATCACATCTGAAGCAGGCCCGCTTACAGCTGGTCGAATATGGCATAAGCCCAAGCCCTGGGATCGATGATCGTATTGCGCAATCTTGGCAGCGCAGCCTGTCGGCCGGACTCTCACCCGTTGGCAGGGTCGAATGTGAAGACAATCTCAGCAGCAGCAACTTACAACATGCGCGTCATTTCAATCATGAGCTGATCAGCCATTCAGAACCGGTGATCGAATATCTGTTTGAACAAGTGCGACATAGCCATAGCATGGTGATACTGGCGGATGCGCAAGGTGTACTGATGCATACGCTGGGTGATCTGGATTTTCTGGACAAAGCAGATCGTGTTGCATTGAAATGCGGTGCCACATGGGCGGAAAGCCAGCGCGGAACAAATGCAATAGGCACAGCCGTGGCGGAGGCAAACGAGATAGAGATACATGGTGCAGAACATTATCTCGAGCATCATGAATTTCTGACCTGTGCTGCCGCGCCTATCTTGTCCGCACAGGGTAAGCTGATGGGCATACTCGATATCTCCGGCGACCATCGCAGCCGTCATCCGCATACACTGGGGCTGGTATCCACTGCCGCACAAATCATAGAAAACAGCATGGTGCTGAGCGCCAGCCAGCATCAGATTATTGTGCAATTACATCCGCGTGCCGAAGGCCTGGGCTCAGTGGCACAAGGGGTACTGGTGTTCTCAGAAGACGGCTGGCTGACAGGCGCCAACCGCAAGGGCCTGGCACTAATGAAATTGCAGTACAGCGATATAGCTGCGACCTGCTGGTCAGATTTATTTGATAAAGAATTTCAGCACATACTGTCATTTCAGCAGCGCACAGTCATGCGACCTGACGTACTGCGAACCAGGGATGGCAGCGTTTTATTTGCACAGGTGCATAGTCATAGCCTGGCACGTCAGGCCCTGAGCGTACAGACGAAATCTGCCCCTGCAACGTTGACATCAGCAACAGCAAATGAAGACAGCCTGTGGCTGGCCGCCAGTGAGAGAGCGCGCAAGGTCATCGACAAGGCGATTCCTTTGCTGGTAACGGGTGAATCCGGCGTTGGTAAAGAATTATTTGCGCAGGCGACGCACCGCGCTTCCCTGCGCAGGAATAAGCCCTTCGTGGCGGTGAATTGTGCCGCAATTCCAGAACATCTGATCGAAGCAGAATTATTCGGTTACGTCGCCGGCGCTTTTACAGGTGCGTCTAAGCAAGGAGCGCAGGGACGTCTGCGCGAAGCCCACGGCGGCACCTTATTTCTGGATGAAATTGGCGATATGCCTTTAAGTTTACAAACAAGATTACTGCGGGTTTTGCAGGAACGTCAGGTTACGCCACTGGGCAGCAGCACGCCGGTTAACGTCGATTTCAATCTGATTTGCGCTACGCACCAGAATTTAAAAAACAGCATTGTTGCCGGCCGTTTCCGCGAAGATCTGTATTACCGCATCAATGGCTTGACCGTCTGCCTGCCTGCGTTACGGATGCGGACGGATTTCGCCTTTTTATGCGGACGACTATTGCAGGAATTTGCGCCGGACAGCGATCTTCACATTGAACCTGATCTGCTGGCAGCAATGAAAACTTATCACTGGCCCGGCAATCTGCGTCAACTCAGCCATGTACTACGTGCCGCGGTCGCTTTACGGGAAGATGATCAGCACTGTATCAGCTGGGAACACCTGGCAGACGATTTGGCCGCAGAGTTGCGATCTCAGACTGGTACTGAAACCATCACGACCTCAGCCGGCGGCGACACCGTAGAACCAAGAGAACGCAGTCTGCATGCGCGTTCTATGCAGGCGATACGGCAGGCACTCACCAACGCGAATGGCAACGTCTCTGCGGCGGCACGCGAATTAGGCATCAGCCGGCAAACCTTGTACCGCAAGTTGCAAGAGAACTGAATTGCACTGATGCCGCGATTGTTTGTTGACATCGTTTGTTCACCTTTAAACATCATTCCGCACCTCAGCAATTTTATTTCGCTTACCAGCGTTGATGATCATGTCCGGTGTCGCCGACTCCGATGTCTCTTCCTGCCGCGCTCACGCAGATACCGCTTTCCTGATTATCCGGAATCGTCAGTGCTTTCAGGATAAGTGCAGACCCGCCTGCGACACCCTTAATCCGCTGCCATTTGTGCAGCTGAAAAATAGTTCAAGTCAGAGGGAAAACGAAATTTCATCGCTATTTTCTTCTTGGTATATAGTATACCCCCCTACCCTATTTTATTTAATATGAGTCACACAATTAAAGATAAGCAAAAGTTGCTGAACCGGGTACGTCGTATCCGTGGCCAGCTCGACAGCATAGAGCGGGCGCTGGAGGACGAAAAAGGCTGCATGGACATACTGCACCAGATCACCAGTTGCCGCGGCGCGATGAATGGCCTGCTGGCGACGGTGCTGGAAGATCATATACGCACGCATCTGATCGACGCACCGCATGATGGTGCTGAACACGATGAAGACCACACCGATGCACGCGAACAGCTGATTGACGTGGTGAAAAGTTACTTAAAATAAAGCGCTTAATATGATTGAATTCTCAACTCTGCTGCAACAAGGCGCAACGAATGCGTGGCTGTTTATTCCCAGCGCCATCCTGCTTGGTGCTTTACACGGACTGGAACCCGGCCATTCAAAAACCATGATGGCGGCATTTATTATCGCCGTGCGGGGAACACTGACGCAGGCCGTTTTGCTGGGGCTGTCGGCGACCCTGTCGCATACCGTGATCGTCTGGATCATCGCACTGGCCGGTATGTATTTCGGTCAGCAATGGAATGCTGAAGCCAGTGAACCTTACTTACAGGTGGTGTCAGCAATTTTGATTATCAGTATCGCCATCTGGATGATGTGGCGTACCTGGCACGATCAGCATCATGCTCACCACCATCATCATGACGATATGCAAGAGATTGATACCGGGCATGGCATTGTGCGGCTGGAGATATTTGAAGACGGCGTACCACCACGGTTCCGGCTCTATCAAGACAATCAGGACAAACAGCACAATCACGTCTGGACAGCAGAACAGCTGACGCTGGAAACCGTACGCCATCAGAAAGAGCGCCAAACGTTCAGGTTTGTGCAACGGGATGGCTTCATAGAATCGGAACAGACGATTCCTGAGCCACACGAATTCTCTGCCCATTTGCTCTTAGGTCATGGTAGCCACTCGCATGAATATGTCGTGCATTTCACAGAGCATGAACATCATCATGCGGAGTCGGACAGCCTGAACGTGGCCGGTGACGAGTATCAGGATGCACATGAACTTGCCCATGCGAACGACATACGCCGTCGCTTCACCAACCGCGAAGTGACGACCGGACAAATTGTCATGTTCGGTTTAACCGGCGGCCTGATTCCCTGCCCGGCGTCGATCACGGTCTTGCTGCTCTGCCTGCAACTGAAAAAAATCGCACTGGGGGCGACACTGGTACTGAGTTTCAGCATTGGTCTGGCACTGACCATGGTCATGTCCGGCGTGTTGGCGGCATTGAGTATCAGACACATCTCGAAACGCTGGAGCGGCTTCGGCACATTTGCCCGCAAAGCACCGTATTTTTCCGGCATCCTGATTTTATTAGTCGGTTTCTATCTGGCTTACGAAGGCTTGCACAACTTACTGAAGTAAAAAAAAGGTCCGGTTTTCCAAGCTTTATATGCATCCACAACAAGCGTATTTCCGGTTATTCAAGCTGTCAATCTGCTCCCGAATTCTCCGCTGTATTAGTGCCTCCCGGACCAGAAACGTGACGTCGCCAACCAGCTGCACGCAGCTGAACTGAGCCAGCGTCAATCTCGCATGCAATGCAGCTCGCAGGCTTAAGCCCGCGGCTTCAGATCAGAGACATTTTGATCTTCCCTTGAGTTGTGATGTAAAAAATTACCGGGTGGCTCCGTATCAGGATTCCGGATTGACAATCTGGATCTGATCAAGTGTTGCTGCTTGAAAAAAATATTGATATGATTCGTATATTATTCATATACGAATCATATAATGATTATCGAAAATTTGAGTGACCACCTTCACGATCAACTTCGTCAGGCGAGCACAGTTCTACCTCACCTCATACATGCTCAGACAACGTTTTGGATCAAAGCTGGCATATTGTGTGAAACGGACATGAAACACAGTTTCAGCGAGATGGATACATGATCAAACGACCCGAGGAAATCGCCCTGATGTCGGAATCCGGCAAATTACTGGCCGCAGTATTTGCTCATCTGAATCAATTAAATCTCATCAACATGTCCACCATGCAAATTAACGATATGGTGGATAACTACATCGTTAATCACCTCAAGGCGCGACCGGCAAGTAAAGGACAGTATGGTTATTGCTATTCGCTGAACGCCTCACGAAACAACGTTGTATGTCACGGCGTTCCATCCAGCAATGAAATTTTACAAAGTGGCGATATCGTCAATTTTGATATCACCCTGGAGAAAAATGGTTATATGGCGGACTCTAGTAAAACCTACCTTGTCGGCGAGGTATCACCATTGGCAAAACGGCTTGTTCAAGTTGCTTATGAAGCGATGTGGAAGGGAATCAATGCTGTTCGCCCGGGCGCCCGGCTTGGTGATGTCGGTCATGCTATTGAGCGCCATGCAACTAGAAATGGTTATTCGGTTGTTAAAGAATATTGTGGCCATGGCATAGGCAGGGAAATGCATGAAGAGCCGCAAGTATTGCACTGGGGAAGGCCAAAAACCGGCATGGTTTTAAGAGAAGGCATGGTATTCACCATAGAGCCGATGATAAACCAAGGGCGATCTGCGGTTTTTACTGCACAAGATGGCTGGTCGGTGATGACGCAAGACGGCCAGTTATCGGCGCAATTTGAACATACCGTAGCAGTTACCCGAAATGGCGTTAAGGTCCTGACTCTGCGAGCGGAGGAAAAAGGTAAATGTGATTAAGAAGGGCAGTCATGATGACTGCCCTTTTTTTTCGTCAGATCCGACACCAACCGGGTTCTGACAGTCATCTTACTGACTGATAAAGTCCAACAAATCCTGATTCAAGCGGTCTTTGTGCGTGTCTGTGATACCGTGAGGCGCACCTGGATACTCGATGAGTTTTGCGCCTTTGACTAATTTAACGGTCGCTCGTCCTGAGGTTTGAATCGGCACGATTTGGTCGTCGTCACCATGAATGACCAGGGTCGGCACATCAATGCGTTTCAAGTCTTCTACAAAATTGGTCTCGGAGAACGCCTTGATCGAGTCAAAAGTCCCTTTGTGTGAAGCGGTCATTCCTTGCAGCCAGAACGCGTCGATCAAACCAGCGGAGGGACTCGCGCCGGGGCGATTGAAGCCGAAAAACGGACCACTGGCCACGTCTTTGTAGAGTTGTGAGCGATTCGTGATCGATCCTTTACGCAGGCCATCAAACACCTCCAGCGGAACGCCATCGGGGTTCGTCTCAGTTTTCAGCATCAACGGCGTCACTGCGCTCACCAGAACAATTTTACTGACGCGCTTGCTACCGTGACGACCGACATAGCGTGCCACCTCGCCGCCTCCAGTTGAGAAGCCCACCAGTGTCACGTCTTTCACATTTAAAGTCTCCAGTACGACGCCCAGGTCATCCGCATACTGGTCCATATTGTTACCATTCCATGATTGTCCCGAGCGACCATGGCCGCGGCGGTCATGTGCAATCACCCGGTAGCCTTTCTCTGCCAGGAACAGCATTTGGGCTTCCCAGCTATCAGAGTTCAGCGGCCATCCATGGCTGAAGACAACGACTTTGCCATCCTTCGGGCCCCAGTCTTTGTAATACAGCGGCGTGCCGTCTTTGGCCGTAATGAACATGGACGACGGCTGACTCACAGTTGGTGCCGCAATGGCGGTGTGAGGAGCGGATATTGCAGTCAGGCTGGCTGCTGCAATGCTTGAGGCGAGGAAAATATTTTTGAAGGCTTTCATGATGGTGACTTTCTAATCTGCAAGTTTGTTTGCCAATCGGCAGAACAAAGTTTGCCTGTGTTTAATGTATTATATGCACCAATAAGTACACATTATTTATCAAATAGTTCAAATATGACAGATCGTCTGGCTTCACTATTCGCGCATTTCAGTATCAGCGCCAAAACCTTTCATGCCGGTGCCTTATGCGGCATCAACTCATTGACCGGTAGTGACGGGCTGGGCCAGTTGCACTTGATCCGGCAAGGTGAAGTCAAGGTCATGCATGGCACTGAACTCGTTGCTCACATCAATGAGCCCAGTCTGCTGCTGTATGCGCAACCGCTCGCCCGACGTTTTTTGACCGATAAAGCAAAAGGGGCAGAGTTCGTCTGTGCTGACCTCAGTTTCAAAGGTGGGAAGGCCAATCCTGTAATGGCCGCACTACCTGCTTTTGTCTGCTTGCCCTTATCAGGTTTGCGCGATAGTAAGCCCGTGCTGGATTTACTTTTTGCCGAAGCGGCAGGCACTAACTGTGGACGTCAAAAGATGCTCGACAGTCTGTTTGAAGTGCTACTGATACAAATTCTCCGCGAACTCATGGAACACCACCTTGTTCAATCCGGCATGCTGGCCGGGATGGGACATCCGCGTTTACGCCGGGCTTTGGTCGCTATGCATGACCAGCCAAAACGCGACTGGTCTTTGCCTGATTTAGCAGCCGAGGCCGGGATGTCAAGGACTTCGTTCGCCAATACTTTCCGCGATATCGTCGGCATAACGCCGGTACAATATCTGCAAAATTGGCGCGTCGGCCTGGTACAAAAACTACTGTCAGAGGGACATTCAATGCGTCAGATTGCCTACAACGTTGGCTACTCCAGCGAGGCAGCCTTATCACGCGCATTTCGTACACAAACGGGGAGTTCACCGAGTGAGTGGCGCAAGAATCATGAGGGCGCCGGATAGATATCTATCCAATGCAAGGCAATGCCGACAAGACCATTATTATGCTGCGTCAGTCCGCCCCCAAGAAATGCTCTGATCTTTATCAAAATTAAACAGCATCTGCCTATCCGGTGGCTTCAAACAGTTGGTGTCACAGCAGAAGGTCTGCGATAAATCAAGAGTCCCATCGTAGTCGAATTCAGATACAAAAATGCCCAAGCCTGATATTCCAGGTTTGGGCATTTTTTTGGATTTTTAGTTTATGACTTTAATAGCTAGTTTACGACTTTCATTGTCGGGAACAAGTTGTCGACAAATAAAAAAGTCTGACACAATCAGAATAAATAAATCAATGACTTACAGCAAAAATTGATATCAACACTTAAAAAAATGTTTGACACAAATTCGCTAAAAATAAATCACTCAAAAATCTTGCGATAAAAAAGTTTGACACAACATTCAATTGATTGAATCAATCGATTTGTTCCACTTAATATGTCTGCTCAGCTTCCTTTTTTTCCGCCCTCGCTTCCAGATGAAACTCTCTACTCAAGAGTTTCACGCTACCACTTAATGTCAGGAAACAGAACAGACGAACTAACGTTCAACGAATTATTCGATTGTAAGCCGATGGCTTTGGGAGGCGTCGTTCCCTTTCGCATGGAAATACTTGCTTCCAGGTTACCTGGAGATGCTAATGACAATCTAGCAGAACTTACACAGCATAATACTTTACTGCCAGCATTTAGACCGTTTTTAGGGAAACCAATTCCATCTAATAATGGTAAAAGCCAGGAAATCACCCATTTGCCACGACATGTCGTAGGCATGAACGGTGACGCGAAACTTTGTAGAAGCTGTACACGTGAGGATCTAGAATTGTATGGGGCGCCGTACTATCATCGATCGCATCAAATCCCTGGAGTTTCGGTTTGCTGGAAGCATAGAGAAACACTTGTTAGCAGTTGTTTCAATTGCCGCTTCCCATTTCAACACAAGAATAAATTGCTCTCTGTTCCTTGGATGGCGTGTCGCTGCTCAGAACTGTTCTCTTCTGATAAGGATTCAACTGTTGCAGGGCAATTGGAACATAGCTACGCAGTCTACTCGCACAATCTATTGCAAGAAAACATGCCGCCCATACACCCTGATTTATTAATGAATACTTACCGAGAAAAAATCCGCCAAAGGGGCTTTTCACGTGGTTCGCTAATTAATCTAAAAGACTTTCAAGACTCTATGATTGAGAGCTTGGGGGAGCCATTTATCCGAAGTGTAGATCCTGCATTTTCGGCCCAGCGAACTATGTCCTGGCTACGGCTGTCATATATCGAATCTGCTCTGGATTTGCCAATTACACGTCACCTCTTGTTGGGACTACATTTGTTCGGCACCGCCAACCGTTTCAGTACAGATGTTCACACGCTTGTACCTAGCAACCTTGTATCATCGAAGCAATCGAGAACGACTGACGCTGATAGGGATACGCAGCGTAACGAGCATCGCCGCAAAATTATTGCGGAGTTGAAGAAGAATCCTGATTTGACGATGGAAAAGTTATGGAAAAAAAAGATTAAAGTGGTTGCGTGGCTTTTTGAGCATGATCGCGCGTGGTTGAATAATACGATGTCTCCAGACAACAAAAAGATCGCATCAATGGCAACATCGCAAGCGCAAATAGATGAAGCGCTGGATCTCGACTACGCGCGAATGGTAGAAGAGCACTCTCGCAAACTATTTGAGCAAGCTGGAAAACCGCAGAAAGTCACGATTGGCAAAATGCTTGCGTGTCTCCCAAAGACAGTCTCGGCGAGTAGTGTCAGTCGCGACCGCTTCCCGCAATTGTTCGCGACACTAGACCTTTGTAAGGAGTCTTCCTGGTGCTTCAGTGCTCGCAAGGTTCTATGGGCACTCGGCGAGCTGGATCGCTTTGAGGAGACGATTACCATTTCCCATATCATATTGCGGTCAGGAGTAATCCATTCTGGCGTGGAAGATATCCTAAGATTTTGCGATTGGGATGCTGAGAAACTCAGCAAATCCAAGATCGACGTCAGGCATTTGCTGGCAAAGGCTGGCATAACACGTACGTGGCGTGGCCCTTCCGATGGCAAATTGGGGACAAGAGCTGGGCGTGGCTATGTTAAAAAATATACCTAAGATAAGTTCACTACGTTCGGGACGCAGAAGTCGTCGGTTCAAATCCGGCCTCCCCGACCATAAATTTCTTTCAAAACAACAGCTTACGCAGTTGTTGCTTTGCCAAAAGTACTACAGTATACTGTGTAGTACTTTAATTAGGTTCTCACTTCCGGTTTCCTTTGGTATCGGTGCAGCGGGCCTGGTATTTTCGGAAACGCGACAGTGACAAACTCAGCTACAAACCCAATCCTTCCAAGCCCAGCGACGCCCAGCAAATCAACACGTACTGTGCCGATACCTGCCAGCCTTACTTCGGTGCGCGGGTATCCAGACAAGCTCAAAATCTACCGAATCGAAGCAAGCCCGTTCTGGCAAGTCAGGTGCTTTGAAAGCGGCAAGACAATTAAGCTGAGCACAAAAACGACTGACAAGCAGGAAGCAGTCGAGTTCGCCAAGGCGACCTACAACCGGATACTCCACGCGCAAGCGACGGGCAAGGCGCTCACAAAAGGCACGCGGTTTGATATCTGCTCCAACAAAATGCTCGAAGCGCAAAACTCACGCGTTGAGCGCGGAGAATTCTCCAAAATGTCCCACGACAACGATATCTACATGCTCAAAAAGCGAATCCTCCCTGAGTTCGGGACCATGGAGCTTGCAAGTATTTCGTTCGCGACACTGCAAGACTTCGTGGGCAAGATCGGGCCCGACCTGGCACCGTCCTCGATTCAACGGCATTTGGGCATCGTCCACAAGGTCATGGAGTATGCGCTGCATCGCCAACTGCTCCTCGCAATTCCGAACTTCCCGACAATCAAGAAAAAAGACGAGCCGCGAGGATGGTTTCCTGATGTCCAATATCAGGCACTCATCGCGAAAGCAACCGATCTCGTCGGAACATCAGCGAAAGTGCAGACGACAGAAGCAGGCCCACCGCGCACCTTGAAATTCACTGCCGACTTGCCGAAGATGATTCAGTTCATGGTCAACAGCTTTGTTCGACCAACCGACTTGAAAAATATGCAACACAAGCATGTTGAGATTATGCGCTCCGAACAGGTCTACTTGCGCTTATCACTGCCAAAGAGCAAGGACAAAGACGCACCAATCGTCACAATGGAAGAAGCGGTCACGGTCTATGAGCAACTGAAAACCCACTACGCCACTGAAGGTCTCGCTGGGCCAGACGACTACGTCTTCATGCCCCAGTATCCAAATCGAGATACAGCATTGCGGGAGCTTCAACATCAGTTCAACTATCTGCTGGACGACCTGGACTTCAAGACCGGCCCGCAAGGCGAGGCACGAACGATCTACAGCTTGCGGCATACTAGCATCATGTTCCGGCTGCTCGACGGCGACAAAATCGACCTGCTTACGCTGGCGCGCAACGCCCGTACATCGGTGGAAATGATCGAGCGGTTCTACGCAAGCAAATTGACCGGCGAGCAAAACATTGACATGATCCAGTCCGACCGACGCAACCCTAAAGTCAAGGCGCACCTCCCAACATTGAACTTGAAAGAATCAGATGCCACAGCACCTGCGCTCGGCATCGTTGACGGCAACTTGCAAGTTGCGAAAGCGCCTGCAAAGAAGACCAAAGCGGTGCCGACGCTTCCGACGCCGCGCACAGCAACACGCAAGACCGTATAGGTGCAACGGCGAACGGACTGGCCCAACGCAGGCATGCGCCGCTTGCTCCGAACCGGGCAATGTCGTGCGCAACCGACACTGGACGACCCCGCCCAAAATTATTTCCGGTGTTTTGGCGACGCCAGCGCAAAAGCAAACCCCACGCTCAAAACGGAATCAAACGTCGCGTGGCGGCCGCTCTAAGACCCCACAGACAGTCTCTGCTGTAGTCCCAGCACGTGTCATCTGGGCGATTCGATAGCTGCCGTTTTCTTGGATTACAGCCCTTTAAGCCGGCCAAGTTCCGCCTTTATCCAGTTTCGGTGAACAATGATGGAGGATCGAAGCTCCTTAAAATCGAAGTCGATGCTATCCACTTCGTCGGAGCAAGGAAACCGTCCGCGCGCCGCATTCTCCGAGAAGACGAGCGCGCGCTTGAGTTGCCGACTTGTGACGATCACCATTAGATCACGTCTATTGTCTTTTGGTGCCCTCACACCCTCTTTCGTAACATACGCAGCCGCGATCCCGACTCGATTTCCAATCACATACAAGGGCTGCTTCGGCGCAGCCGCTCTTGCCCAGGCAACCCGTCGCGCCTCATCGAGTGTCTGCCGCCGAATTTTGTTGACAAGAAATTTGAACTGCCCGGTATCCGCATCTGGCCCGAAGGACTGCTCAGCCTCGTCCATCAGCTTCGACACCTCGCGCATGATCGTAGCGCGATCAGCATGCAAGGGAATAGCGATCACAAGGCTGCCCGGCTTCCCTTCCGCAAGTCGGTCGGCAGAAAAATACTGATCGAGGCAAGCTTGCGCGTCGTCCAAACTCTGCTGGTCCGCGTCAGCACCGGGCTGAAGTGTTGCAAACCTATGAACTCTTGGCGGGCACCGCAGACCGAACTGATACTGGGCGCGCTTCACCCACCAATTCCAGAAATCGGTCTGCCAAACGTCACCGAAGGCCTCGTAAATCTTTACCACGTCAGCATAGTCCTGCGGCACGTGCCCACACGCTGCCAAATCCTGGACACCGCCAGTCGCTGCCAAGTGCGCGAGACGATAGCTCGGGCTAATCTGTAAAAACCGAAAAAAATTCTCGTGACGCCAGTCTCCCTGAATAGAGATCCCGTATTTCTGTTGGCTTAACAACATCAGGCGAGCCAGTCGGTCGCGTTCTTGGTCTTTATTCATGCCTAAAAAACACTAACTAGAATAGCTATCTGGATTGTAGTTAGAGATTATATCAGTTAGCCCACCTAACATAGCACTGTCGTTGAGCAGAAAGCCAAGCGAACTTTTTGCGTGGAAGACGCCACGCGCTAACGTAAAGGAAGCAATGATGACAACTGCAAACCATACTGATACACCAACTAATAGAGCTAAGCCATCGTATTCAGCCATGCGATACGATTTTGCATACATGGATTGGATGAAGCCGACAAAAGTCGAACCGCGTCCGCAAGCAGAATATAACGAGACTATTGGTGACGCGCCAAGTGTGGACGATGCTCCTACTAAACTGGTCAGTTCTGAAAAACGCAACACAAAGAAACCGGAGTCTGCGAAATTCAAGTTGAAGAAAAAACAATTTCATGGAGCGTTGCTGGACATCTTTACGTATGGCATGGAGTGCAATAGAGCTATCGCGACTCTTCAGGCAACTATTGCCGAGCCGATCTCAAATGCCGCTATCCCCGGTCTCGCCAAGATACTTGGCATCTATCGAGAATATTTCGACAATACAGAAGGAGCCGAAAGAGACAAACTCTTTCAAATCCTAGTTCAGAAATGTCGGACGAACTTTGGAAAATCGACTGTAATTAAATCGGATAAACGAACAACGGAATGGCATCTGCTTTCCCGAATGTTCAGGCAGTCTGAGCGACGCCAAGCCTCGTCCGATGCGAAAATCTTGAAATTTGCGCACGCTGAAGGTGTTACGGAAGAAACTTTTGCATCATGGGTTGAAAAACACGGCACGCTTTCAAAAATATTGAGAAGCGTGCCAAACGAATCTGAAGAAACATGTCGAAAGGTTTCCAAACCGAAGCCATTTCTTCGATGGATTACAGCTGCCCAAGTGCAAGATACTAATCCGCAGGAAGCACTCGACGCACTAATGAAACTGGCGGATGGAAAAGTTTATAAGATCGCAATCACGCACCATCACGGGATGTTCGACATTACGCGCGAAGAAGCTGCGCCTACTACCAAAACTGAAAAGCAAGAATTATCGGTAAGTGACGAAGTCTCGTCAGACAGTTAATCCAAAATCTAATTTAATGCGAATGGTGCAATATCAGTGTCGGCCAAACCGACACTGATAATCCAACACGAACCTTGGTGTCGCATTAGAATTTAAATCGTTTAGCGGCTCTTCCAATTGCCTCAGCAGTGCAGTGAACCTGACCTTTTCGTCCAATATGCGCTCCACAATTTTATATTTAAATAAATATAGCGGGATTGAAAGGCGTTAAACATAATTATGAAATTTATTAGAGAATATCGGACAACATTGCATGACGAATATGTTTACCAGCTTGTAGTTACTGGATCTTGTACCGACAATAATCCAAGTGCATTTAAGTTAATTGCCACCAGTGAGGGATCCATTCCTATTGAGCAAACTAATTTTTTCGAATTATGGAATTATGCAAATAATTGCGAAATGGAAATCGAGATTACGACCAAATTCGAATATCGACGAATGGCGCGAACAAGGAAAGGTATTTTTGTTATGGTAATTTCGGGAATTTCCGCGTTAGATGCGACTATACTTGCACTGAAGTTTGGCGAGTACATTAATCGCGGCCTCTGAGTCAATTTAAAGTTTTTTTGCGCGTGCCTGTAAATTTTCCACGGCACGGTCGACACGCAAGCAGTAATTACGAAGTTTCGGTTGAAGCGCCACTTGCGTTCAGACCAAATCTACAGCAGCACGTTGCATTTCATCGTTGACATCGATGTACACCTGAGTTGTCGAAATATTCCGATGACCCGCCAACGCCATCAACACGCGCACCCCGACGCCCTTATTAGCAAGGTTGGTAATAAATGTGCGCCGCCCCGAATGGCTGCTTGCGCCGTCAATATTCGCTTCCTTATACAGCCAGTGGAAGTTTTGGCACATTGTATTCGCCGTAAATCCTGACCGCTTCTGGGTGTAAAACAGTGGCCGGTCAGGTGTCGGATGCTTCAGCGTTGCGATGTACGCCGCAAGCTCTTTACGCAGACGTTCGCCAACAAACACCGTGCGAGCGTGGCGGCCTTTTGTTTGCTCAGGCAACAATCGAATTTCTGACTTGATCGAACCATCCATCGCAAGGACGTCGCCAATCAGCAACGAAGCAACTTCTCCGACTCGTAACCCTGCCCAATGTGTAATTAACAACATCGCCCGGTTGCGTGCAGCGTGCTTGCCGATTGCGATATGCGCGAGTACACGCTTCAACTCTTTTTCCGACAAGGTTTTTGCTTGCGCCATCATCCACTCCTGAAAATATAAGAAAACCACGGACCAAAGGATGCGTTCTTTGTTTATGAAAATCAACGCAAGGCTGACAAAGATAAGAACCTAGAAGATTCATGCACTTAGCCGAGAACAAAAGATAATTGCTATTTTCTTTTGTTTCTATTGGCCTCACTGATCTATTGCTAATCTTAACCAAATGGAAAGATGCGTTGAATATGATGACGTGTACGGGTTTGACATCGCTGCACATCTTCTTATAATTTGATCTGCTGCATCGGGTCTCAATACAAATGTTCAGGTTGCAGAAAACCATTAAGCGAGTCTAGAAGACTGCAAAATACGTTCTGGAATAGATTTTCAAACTAGAAACGAAAGTTTGGCCTTATGCTCGACTTTCCAATCTAATGAGGAGCACCGAACCATTGGTTTGTGCCCGCGAATACGGTACTGATGCTGCGCGTAGTTGAGCTGTTACCCGACCACTCGCTGGCCGAGTTGCGGCTTGGGTGGCGTATAAAGAACAGACGGGATGCTAGCCACTTCCCAATCTACAGCGTCATTATTTATATATCCAACCTCTTTTGCAAGATAAAACACCGCCCCGTCTAAGTCGTGCAGACGATCGAGGCACATCCGTTCTAGACCAATACTCGTCTTCGCCCAAATTTCGGATATCGTTGCATCAAGCTTCGGAATTTCATGCTCAGGAATATTTCCCAGCAATATGTGGACGTGCACGCGCTTCTGACTTTTCATTCCCTCGCATACAGGAATAGCAATAATCTGACATTTTGCTTTTGTATCCGGCTTTCGTGACGCATGCTTCCACATTTTAAAATTTAGCGTTACAACAAAATACTTCAGAGCTTTCTTCACTGCAATCTCAGAAATATTCCAGTTGGTTTTATCATTTATTGTCAACGTCAGCATATGCGTTGCAAACGAACCGAATCGTCCAATCATTTGCTCAGTTGAGTTTTGCAATTTCTTATCCATTTTTTTTCTTATTATTAGTGTTTTTTGTTACGTGACCGTCTGGATTCGCGAATGCCTTAACAGAGGAGCAATCAATGTTACAGGATACAGTGCGGCCGTCAATATTTAATTCGCTGCAACCGCATGTATTTAATTGAAGATTTATAAAAGTGACGTATAGTTGTTGATGGTCATGCCACCTGAGTGCATCATTGGGTTACAAACTAACTGATGAGGAAACAAATGAACACTCTGACTTCGCTGAAATTGGTAGCCGCGAAACGCCCAGCCGATATCCCGCCTGTTGTTAAACGTCGCAATCGTCTGATTGCCAAAATCTGGGAGCAAACAGAACTGGCGAAAGGCGCCCAGGATGGTAAGGGTTATGCGCCCTTGCATACCCGGACCGTAAAAGACCGTGCGACCGGCGACGTTCGCCGTGTAGAGGCTCCCAAACGAATTAAGGCGTGGTGGTTCACAGCAGACAACGGCAAAGTCTGCCTGACCGTAAAGTATGGGGCAAAGATTCTTGAGCTTGCGAAAGGCAAGAGCGCGATCGAAGTCGGCACCATGGCCGAACTGATTCCTACGCTCGATACGCTCAAAACGGCTGTTGCCGCCGGTGAGCTGGATGCTCAGATTGATACTGCTAGCGGCACCTTGCGCGCTGGTTTCACAAAGAAGTGACGTACCTCGTGGCGGCGACCGCCGCCGAGTTCCATGCGCTGAGTGTCGTTTGAAGCGACACTTGGCGGGTCAACATTTTCCTGCAAAATTACTACCTGCGGATCATAAAAAGCGGCACCAGGCACGTCGCGTCTATTTTGGCCCGAAGCTGAACGGCAGGTATCGGCAACTTGGTTGCAACCCGTATTCTCGTCCAGAGGTGGTCTCGGCGTATTATTTTAATTGCACAGAATGTACCCGGAGCTTGCAACGTGGCATTGCTTTAATCCGCCTGGCGTGTTGACTAGGTAATTAGTACCGCGACCTTGTTGAGATTGACCGAAATTGACGCGTCCAGATGGCATGGGGATGAAGCTGTAATCGTATGATTGCGCGGCCTGCCCTAGCGAATTAGCGAAGGCGCTGAACAATTCCAATGCGGAACTCCAGGAATCCGCCTGCCTTCTGCTACTTCCGTCAAGCAGGCCGAGATAGGCTTCGTAGTCCGTGTACATTTCTGGAATCATATTCGCGATCTTAGGTAGCAAATCGGCACAATCCGCGGCTAAGCGCTCACTGCTCAAATTATTCGTGAAGTTGACAAGTTTACGATATTTCTCGTTATATAAATCCGTATTCACTGAGGCCACGGACAATAGCTTTGATGCCGCTTTTCTATAATTCGCGTAAGTTGCGCTAGGAAGGAGTATCGGACATTTCGTAGTGAATACATCAGCCACGACAATTGCGCCTGTGCGTTCATCCGTAAGCTGCGGAACGGATTGAGAAAAGGCGAGCCCCGGAGCAACCGTCATGAATAGCAACAACATCGACTTCTTCATTCTAATCCTCTAAATTGTAAAAATTTTCAAGCGCAGAAAAGATTATGATTATTTGCGCGCAATAACACAAAATTTTTCGCGCAAATTTCTATCGGCGTTTGCTAAAACAAGTAAAAATCAAATAGGTCTGACAAGCTCTACAAGCAAAATACAAAATTGTTCGAGGTAACCCGACACTGAGTTAACCCGCTATTCGAATTAACCAGAAAATTTTGCGTCTTAGATTGCTCTTGTGAATATCTGACATTTGGAAAACTCATCTGCGGAATGGGGGTATTGGGGAGCCGAAAATTGCTCATTTGTTGCGCCAATCTTTGATTTTCTTCTGACCTTGCAACGCCCAGCTCTTGAGCATATTTCCTATACACATTGCTTAAATTAGCAATAACGGTAGGTAAGTTTCTCTCAAGTTCTTGGCATGCCGGGGCCGCGCCAGACGGATCTTTCTGGTAATTTTCATTAAGCCCAGAGACACCATTTTCATATGTAGTTTTATAGAAATCATTATCAAAAACAACCAAGTCCAGCATTTCTGCTGCAATGGTCGAAAACTCATAGGCGGCCTGTCTGTTCAACATATTTTTCGATAGGCAAAAATTTGCGTACGCATTGCCTTTAGCGATAAAAGCCGTTTGAGTGCTATCTATCCGAATATGTGCCACCATCGTTTTCATCATATTTTGGCAACCGCCGAGGAGAGCGATTGAGGCAACAATTGCGAGCAGGTTTAATTTTTTCATGAGTTCGTTATCCTATTTGTCGACATTACTACAATGATTCAACCAGCGAAACAAAACGTAAATTCTGCATGGTATTCGTATCAAACGCTGGCTTTATTAGTGCTTTCAACTCGCCTTGCCCAATCGAAGAGGCAGTATCAATAAAAATAGATGATCCACTTTGCACAACCTTGGATATTCCAGAAATTCCAGAAATATCGTCAGCGAAAGCTTTCAAGCACATCTCATAATCTTCTTCATCAGGTACGAAAGGAGTCGACGAACGAACATCGCTTTCCTCAATTTTCCTCACATTTAGAATAAATTTCATATCTCTTCGTTCTCAAATTTTAGGAATCTAGTTCACATTTCCGAGCGGGAAACCCTGCGCTGGTATGGGTAGATCAATTATAGGGCTCTACAATTAACACTTGTCGTTTCGACACGCGCATTCGGACCCCAATCGTGCCACCGAGAAGTGGTTTACGGACTTTTTCTTTTCCAGGGGAAATATAACATGAGAACGTCAGGTAACGTGTGATCACAAGAATAATATGTCATGAAACCTAGCCATGAATACTACGTTCGGGGCATTTGCAACTGCGTGCTTTAACACTTGAAGGGACGGGGCAACCGCAGGTACTTACGACGAGCGCCCATTGCAACTAAATACCTCCAAAAAATGGAGGTAATATGTCTTATCAATTCCGAACCGGACGCGACGGCAAGAAGGTAAAAATCCCGCACGGCTACACATCAAGGGAAGGCACCGACGGCCGTGTTGTTCCCGTGCCTCCGGGTGGGACATCAAGGCAAGGTCGGGACGGGCGGGTCGTGGCAATCGTACGCGGTGCGACTTCTCGCGAAGGAAACGACGGGCGCGTCGTATGCGTTCCAAAGGGTGGAACATCGCGCGAAGGTCGCGATGGTCGGGTCGTGGCAATCCCACGCGGTCGCTACGGTGCAGAAGGACTTGATGGCCGCGTTCGATTGATCAAGAAATAGTAAGCCGCCGAGGGTTATTTGAGGGAATATTGAGAAATAAACACTGGTCGGCACATCGGATTTTCTTTGCTTTTCAACTTCGCAGCAATGTAGTACTCAGTGTAGTACTTAACGGAAAAACAGCCTAGGAACCGCACAGATAAAGGATGTAGAAATTAGCGCTCATTATTCGGGACGCAGAGGCCGGAGGCTCGAAGCATCTCACCATGACCAAAAATTCCTTAAAAAAAACAGCGGGTTACATACCCGCCGTTTTTGTTTCCAGGAACGGTCAGTGGCAAATCAGTGGCAGTAGCCACTTGATCGCCAGCCCCCCAAAAAATAAGTGCCTGCCTTTCCGGTACTTTTTTGCTGCCAGTACATTGGGTAGCAAATCATGGCCCTTCCGCCAAACTATACCGTGCTCCACTCCTGCATGGAGTACGAAGCATGGCGTCCATCGAGAGAAGCGCTTGCTACGTGCCGCCCGCGAAGAAGATTGCGAGCAATCCGTTAACAGACGCCTTGAGCAGTTAATGTCGGTGGAGCGCAACAAAGCGAATGGAGCCCAAACAATGCATCGACGCAAGTAAGTGATCAAGCGTGCTCGCCAACGGTACTTGCGGGAATGGGGCTGTTCAATCACAACCTGAGCGTATATCCCAGCTCGTTACGATCAGGCAGCTACAGGCCAGATACAGTTGCTCCGTTTCGATGTTGTCGATGACCGCTACAGTTGCGGGACCAGCCCTTGGATATTCACATCAACTCTGCGTCAATGTGCCCCCAATCTCGGAATAACTGCATCTCCATCGTTAGCTGAGGCATTCGAAGATACAACTCCTATAGCAAGGTGTAGGTCTGGTAGGCACCATAGCAGAACGGCTGCCGCCGCAAGTTATCGATCTGCTCCAGCACGGCTGAGGTATTCAGAACGTCGGCGGGAAATGCGCTATGCACAAGGTCGGATAGCTCCTCCTTGGGGAGCTCGAAGAGCTTCGCCAGTGCGATACTGGCAGCCAGCGAGGGGTGAGCCTTTTGAAGTCCGGGGGCAAAGAGCGTAGTGAACAAGAGATTGAAGCGGTCGAGAATTGCCCACGACGCGGCCAGGACTTCAGACCGGCCATTGAGCAAAAACACTGTCGGAAAACCCATGAGGTCGTGCGTTCTAAATCGAGTCTGGTAGTTGCGATTGACGAGGTCGCCACTATGGCAAGTGCCCAGAACCGCGAGGCGATGAGGCCATCGAAACGCTTCCCCTTGAAGCCTCATAAGATCCATGGCGCTATTCCGATAGGGGCCAGCCATGTCGGCGAAGAACGCGTCACGAAACAGACCAATGGACGCGCCATGGTGCGAAAGAACCAGCGCGTCTGTAGACGCCATTGCCTCGGCGAATACATTCCACGTCGGATCTTCAAGCACCGTCCCAGTGGCGCCGACCCCCTTGAAGAATTCCTTGACGTCGGCCCGGTCGTACAGAAGGCGAGAGTCGTTTTCGATGATGCCTAGGCAAGAACTGAGAGCAGCGGCCTGGCGCTTCGCGGGATAGGGAGCGATACAAGTGCGAACCTCAAACTTGCCGGCAGCCATCCGTGCTCGGATCTTCGGATCCCCGACCATTATCAGGTTGATCGGGGTCAAGTTTGAGCCATCAGGAATGAAGATGACTCCCTTGCAACTCTCAACCGCAAGTTCGCTCAACACGGGACCAAGTGAGCGTAGCAATGCCTCCTGATACGCGCCGACGGCTAGGCCAACTGCCTTGGCTTGATTCGGCTCTAGCCGATGCCGCAGCAATGCCTCGAAGAACACCCTGGTTTCCGCTTGCGGCAGGTCGCAGAAGACGTAACGATCACTGATAAGCAACAGCATCTTGTTGTCAGCGGCAACCATGTTCACGAGGATCGCGTACCCCTCGTCTAACCTTTTGACGATGGTCCGCGTAATGCTCTCAGAGGTTGCGTTCTGGAAGGGGCGCCTGAATCCGTGGCGCGCATTTATCTTGTCAGCGTACTCTGCAATATCGCGCCACGGGTCAGGCATTTTTATAGCAGACATCGGGTCGTCGTACTTCTCCAAATACCCGAACAGATGCGGCGATCCGTGCCGAGCGAGGTGATCAACTAGGCCATCGAGCTCTTCCTTTTCCTCCGGCGAGAGCATCGCGGCAAGCATCTCTGCCCACTCTAGGAAGTAAAGCCAATCGGATACGCGATTTGCTCGCGTCGCAGCGACTACCGGAATGACATCGGCGGCGCGGCCGATCGTAGCGAGGCTAGCGAGCAGCCGTTCAACTCGCGGGACGTATCGCTCCCGTAATCCGCGTCGGTAGTGGAGCTTCTCAACCAGACCAACGCCGGCGTTCAGGCTCTGGGCCGCGCGATTGAGACACGAGCATGCCTCGACCAAGTCGCCTTCGACAACGGCATTTTTTGCGGCGATCAACTCCATCTCGAGCTGGTGTTCGGGATCGACGTTTTCGAGTGTCGACAGCAGTCGGCGCGCCTCTGCCATGCGTACATCGGAAAGCGCATGCTCACCAAGCTCGCGCAGGCATGCCGACAGGTTAATGAGAATTTTTGTTCGCCCCTCTTCGAGCCCATCACCTGGTTTGACGTCTGCAAGCAATTCCTCGAACGCCTTTCGAGCAGCTAGGTAGTCTCCGGTTTGAAACAGCAGCGTCGCACGATTAGCCGCCAGATGCGCCGGAACCGGCCTCCCAAGCTCGACGTACTTCTGCTTCAACGTAGGCCACATCTTTTCGGCGTAAGCATGGTCACCCTCTAAGAGGCATATGGCGTAAATTGTGGACACCACGTCCGCGTACTCTTGAAGCAGCTGGTTGTCGCGTGCCAGGTTCTCCGCTTCGACAAGGGCGCCGTATGCTGGCTGAAATGCACCGAAGTCGGCGAAGAGGTATGCGGCGATGATCAGGTTCTCGATGGCCTTTTCCACCTTTCCAAGGTGCCGGTACAACCGAACCACTTCATACAGGATGTTGGGCACGTGGTCTGCCTTGGCGTTGCCCGGTAGCAGAAGACGCACGTTTTCCACCGCCGACAGGGCAGGCAGATCGGTGCCAGTCTCAATCGTCAGATCGACAAGTTGTTTAAGGTATCGCCGCGCGCGCTCAGTATCGCCCGCCATGCAGCTGGCGCCGACCGCGGTGTTCAAAGCATAGGCCTGGGACCACGGACGGTCTGCGCTTGAGAGGATTTCAGCGGCGAGGTACGCACAAGCCCTCGCGCCGTCGGATTTCGGAGTTGCCTGCTGCAGCGCATCGTCGATTTCGTCCAGTTCCAAATCCGATTCGGTGTCAGCCACAAGGGCACGAAAGTGAGGTTCGAACGTCACTGGGTTGAAGTTGGCCATCTCTAGTTAACGTGGAAAAAGGACAAGATATCCTGAGCTAGCTTTCGGCCCGATTTACCAGCAGGCGTAACTCAAGGCGCTTTTTGAAGAACATTGTTTTAGTATACGACCATTCTTGCTCGAACTCGATTGCCTCGGACTCGCGGCGTTCCACTGTGTGTTGCCAGAGCATTCGCGGAGAGCCGATAACAGGATTTGAGTGACTTGTTCGGCAACGACCACGGCCTTGATCGCTTCGCAACCAAGCGCCGCTATCAATCGTAGCTAACGGCATTTGCCAACCCGGCCGCTTACCTGTGCATCTACCAATTCCTGGTTTGAGGGGCGGACAAATGGCAAAAAACGCGCCATTCGTAAGCCATTGATTTATAATGAATTACCCTTAACCTAGGGCACGGATTTTAGCAGGGAAAGCGCATTCGGGACGTAGAAGAGGCCGGAGGTTCGAATTGCTTCCCCACTAACGGTGGGGATCGCCTAAAACGGCTCCTACTTGGTGCAGTCGACCTTCATAATGCAGATTCACCTTCGAAGTCACTGCCTCCCGACGACATAGCGTTCTTTGCATCACAGGCAGTGATACCCTCGGGTCTCTTGCAGACTTTCGTCACTTTTACCTTAAGGGTTTCAGAGCGTCATCGTCACGAACTAACCGGGTTTCTTCGAAAGGTTCTCCGCAGGTGATGGTTGTAGTGCTAAACATCCCGCTCAAAAATTAGTGGCAAATCAGTTTCATAAAATTGATCTATCACACCTCTGTTAAGCGCACCCCTGTCCGGGAGTATTTGTTATGAACTAACCATACAGCTATTTCGAGCGGGCTCCCATAATTACCTAATACAACAAGCAAAAATCCGTCCATCTTCAACGTAAAGGCATCCAAATACTCGCGAGCCGTTTGGAGATCTTGGAGGGATGGAGTCGGGAAACGCTCAGGGTGAGTGTGCCAGAGACCTACCGCATGCCGGCCTGCGGCAAATTGATGGTGGCGATCAACGTTCGCCTGGGCGACGTTTGGGATAAAAGCGCACCGCCTGCGCATGTCCTTTGAATTCGGTCCAGTCACTGCATCAATCAAGATATCGGTAAGATGTGGTTCCGCGCAAAAAAGCTGGCCACCCGCCTCTCTATGGAGCCAACCAACCTGGGCGAAATGATACATGTGTTCTAGAACCGTCTCAGTGAATACCAATAATCCGGATCCGTCTGGCATATTGAATATTCGGCTAGGCATCAAACCTCCTCTCAACAAGCACGCCATTCGCCTCAATCGGTACCCGAACCCACTCTCGATGACGTAACCCCTTCCGCTGCGAATCTAGAAAGCGTTGACCACGCACCCAACTACGGACCATCGAGGTCGGAACGTTATTGTCCACTACATCCAGCGCCGCTTCTACAACCAGACCCACAGCATAAGCCGCAGCAGCTGACGTGTAACTTTGGAATCGGCTACTACACCCAGGCTCACTGTGAAAGACATCATCAGGCCAAACTACAGATTGTAGCTCCTCGAGTGGGTCAGCTCCGCTGGAAAACCAGTTTTGTCCAGCGACCAAGATGCACGCGTGCGCGGCCGCAACATACGGTTCCATCCAACCGACGACCATCGGAATTGGTTCAGTAAGTCGTTTAGAGTTCAATGCGAAACGAACGTCAGGTTCTCCTGTTAAATCGAGAACCAGCGCAAAACTGTTTAGTGAATTTTTTCTCAGCCAATCTTCTGCAGGAATATTGGCTGCGCTGACGCAGCAAGATGGATTTGCGCGACCGACATGCTTCGCAACGCTGAGTGCCTTCTTGCTATAGATTGCCTCTACTCCCAGCAAATGCCGACCGACGTTCGCCGAAGTCATTAAATCGCAATCAACAACTGTAATACTCCCGATACCTGCGCGCGCTAACTGGTCGATAACCTGGCTACCTAGGGCCCCGGAACCCATCACGAGAACGCGACTAAGTTGGCGCTTAAGCACCAGATGGTTTTCATCCCGCCCTGTGGTCCAGGATGGGTCAAGACGATAAACACTTAATGGCAAAAGCTGGATGTTACGCTGCGTGCGGGTAGACTTGCGCATCTTGATTTCTTGCAGCGGCCCTCCTGGGAGCAGATAGCCGTAGCTGCCACTCGGTGAGCGTAGAATAACTAACCGATGCTGTGTGATTTTTCTTTTTACAAAGTTGAATTGCTTAAGCATCTTGTCATCAATACGCATTGCGAGCAAAAGCTCCAATTCCCTTATGTTCTTCGGCCATGTATGCGGAGTGAGGGGAACATCAACCGGGATGTCTAGTACTGCAATTCGCTCTATACGCGAGGCGCACCCACCAAGAGAAGTTCGCACTCGCTCTTCGAGAGCCTGCGCACTTCCTAAAATGACTGCTTTCATGGGGTGTACCAATGTCGCCTCGATCAAGCGCGGGTCACAGGGACGGTCATCGATAGTAAATACCATGCGTACGGGATTCGTATTCGATGCATACCGGCCGACATTTATCTCCCAATAGTTTTGGGTTTCAATCTCGAAGTCTGCATCCAAAAAACCCGATTGCCATGGCTTTAGGAAGTCCTCCGAGAAGTGATAGAGCATGTCCTGGAGACGGTCTTCTGGCGACGCTCCACTTGCAGGGCCGACGTCACCCGAAAAACATAAGATGCCTTCACTATCAACGTGCGGAACCTTCAGAATCGCATCGCCCGACAAACGAATACATGCACGAACATTAGGAAACTCATGCGGCAGAACCAACCAAGCATCATCAAAATGACGCTCAGAACTCATATTCGGCAGTCGTAAGCGGAACGCGCGTTCGCGAGTTCCGCTTACCGAAGTTTCGGGAACGAGATCTGGGTGCGCCGTCAGGAAGGCATCAAGAGCGCTTGTCAATTGCATCCTTACGCATCATGCAAGTCCTCGAGTCGGCTGAACTAGAGTCACTGTAGTCGGCTTTGCCGCCGCCAGCCCACTCAACGAGCCGCCGGATGCCCCCGAGCTGCGGTCAGCTCCATTGGTACCAAACGCGTGATGCACCCGCTTACGAATTTCAACAGGGTCAGATGCGTCCAGAATTGCGGTCATGTCGGTCGCAAGAAGCTTGCACCATTGCAAAAACGTGCGCGCTCTTGTCCCATCGTCTTCATTCCATTTCTCAGCAAAATTCTCGCCATGCACCGTGGGATTGGATATTTCGTAGCGTCCATCACGTTTCTCTGGCATGTTAGGCAGCATCTCGGCGAGGTCACACAGGAGCTCAATCGGATGTGAGTACGTCCGATTGAGATCAGCCAAACCTTCATAGGCTTGAGTAAGGAGCGTCACAATGATGACCGAAATTGGCTTTGTTTCGTTGGTTATCAGTCCACGACGAACAGCCATATCACGGTGACGTTTGAAGAGTCGAATCGCGACTCGGAGCGTATCTGATAACGGAACCTCTTGATCAGGTACTGGTGCGACATTAGCCGAATCCATGGCCTCAACCGCATACTTCCGTAGACGTAATACCTGGCGGTCGGACTGATCGTTGATCCAGGCTGCAAATCCTTCTGGGTTAGATGTCTTCCATTCCTTCGTCGGGCAATCCACTACAGCCAATGCTGTTTTATGATAGCGAGTCGTCGGACCGTATTTGACCTTGGCGCGCACGGTTTCCGGAACGGTTGATAGCGGGATCGAGGGGGTAAAGTCAATGTAGTAGCTCTTTTCGTTGTAATGGATACGCCAGCAACGCTTCATCGGTTCAGTCTCAAAGCTCTTAAGCGCTTTGCCAACGTCATCGAAGAATGCCATCGGATCCTTAGCCTCAATCTTGCTGATATCGACTTGGCAAACAGCATCAATATCAAATTTTTCAGCGCTCGGCGAGGCTACCAAAGTCTTTGTACTCGTGGAACCCTGAGGTAGAACCTTAATTGCGTCAGAGGGCCAATTCAATTTCTCGACTAAGTGCTGCCCTAGATCGAGATAAGAGTCCGCTGCCTCCGCGACCATTTTTGCGTCGACAGTAATGTGCCTGTTAACGATATCGAGCTCACGCGCCCAAATATTCAATTCAGCATCGTGCTCAACACTCCCCTTAACGACAGCACTATCAAGCGCCTCAGTTGAATATTTAAACAGCCTCCGCTCAAGCGCCTCATTCAAAATGCGATTTCTTTGGGCGAAAGCCAATTCTGCGAGGGTGCCATAATGGGTTTTTGACATATTATTCTCTTTATCTCAAAGAAATCGTTATAGAAGATGTTTCGCCTGCTGGAACGATGGCGCTGACTTGACTTCCATCGATAGTGATTGCCGGAAGGAAGGGGGTTTGCCATGTGGGTCTGTCATAAATCGTGTACGGACAGTGGTTTCCGGCCTGAAGGAGCTGTCCGAGATTAAATAACGCACTGGCGGGGGCGACGCCTATCAGATGCACATGTTTGGCATGCAGTTGGTCCTGTACGAAATTTATTGCCTCTCGTGCGATTCGTGTAAACTGCTCTATGTCCGACGTGTGAGCAATCGCATTCTGCCCAGGCGCCTTTGTTCGAATTCTCACACGTTGTATCGATTCATCGAGCATACCGGCGACGATTTCCGGGGGAAGCGCAGACTCAGGAAATTCTGCGGACAGCTCAATTGAGAGAACCACTGCCTTGCCGCTATTCTGGACAGAGTGCTCTAGAAAAATCGTTCCTGCCGGCTTGCCTACCGCTCCAGACTCCCATCTCCAGGTTCCTCGATCACGGTCAAATTGGTAAACTTCCACCCGTCGTGCTTGTCCCACAATACGACCGAACAGCACAAGCAACGGGACCAGATGGACGGTAAAGATGGATAAAACGTCGGCCGTTGCACCAACCGAGCGTGTGTTGCCGAATTTCCCAATAAACGTCCGCAAGTCATTTTCGTGATCGTGCAAAATCTGTCGCCATGCGCCTGGCAAAGACCGATCATCTCGCTGATTGCGAGGAACCTGGTAGTCAATCTGCGGGAGCGGTGCCAATTTTCGCTCAAGCATAGCCAACTGCATGTCAACCTCAGATGGCCAAGTTGTCGCATTGCCAAGGTTTGCAAGCAGCGCAATTGCCTGCGTCTTGGGATACGTCAGGCAGTTCAAAACCTGTCGCACAGTGTTAACGTGCTCGGCACGCATGCCGCGCAGAACGTCTGTTTTATATTCATCGACGGCGATACGGTCTATAAGACGGTGGTGTTTGTCACACATCAGCATGATATTCGACGGCTCGTCAGCCAATTTTTCGGACCAATGTTTTTCGCCGCGTGGCCCATCCTTATCCGCAGCGACAATATGAGCCAAGTAAGCTACCCCAGCGGACCGTGCTGAAAGCGGAGTTACGCCAAGATCATCACCGCAACCGCGGAACATGCAACGGCCCGCAGCATCGTGCCATACACGCTGAACTGATCTCGCGGACAGCACTTTTCCTCTACCTGAATCAAATAGCGCTTTGCGGGCCTTGAACCAATCTTTGACATCATTAGCTGTAGCAGTAATGGCGATTGCTTGCCATTCAGGATGCGCTTCAGTTGCGCAATCAAGCTTGCCAGCTTCATGCTCAAGGCGCTTTAAGAGACCAGCCTTCGCAATTTTTTGCAGAAGCTTAGCTCCTTCTTCGATAGGATCCGCAAACAGCAATTTAGATGGGAGGTCTTCGACGTAGAGGGCACAGCGGTAGCGCTCATATACCAGTACAGTTCTTAATGATCGCTTCAGACAATCAGATAACCATGCGTGCAGGGTATCGTCATCGATGGTCACTTTCGATGAGGTTGAGACTGCAATTGGCACAGTCGTCGGTGTTGATATAGTCATAGACGCCCTCAGAAACTCTTTCACGCAAAAGTTGCCGTTGTTAAAATTTTCACACCAGAGTAACAACGTGAGGGTTTCTGTACCAAATTCAATAGTGCCTATTGGATTTTTATTGTTAATTACTCATCTCAGCATCTCTCTATTTTCGATTGTGATAGTGTTCTCGGCGTGAAGTTAATCAAGATGCAATTTCTTGAAATCTCGGCTTAGAGCACAGCATAGCGAAAGCTCGTGCACACAAGTGGCGACGCATCTGGCAACTCCACTAGGCTAGACACCGAAAACTCGACCTAGAGGAGATCGCCGCCTAAACCGTTGGACTCTACTGTTTATAACCGACCTCAAGGTATCGGGTTCAATGATCCCTGTCTCGAGAAGCACTGGCAGGTTTAACGAGCAGAGCGCATTACACCCAGTTTCAGCCAATGTAAAAATCAAAATGACTGCGCAAGCTGGCCTGATCCCGACGAACAGATCGAAGTAGTGAGTGTCACCCTACGCAAACGCTTCGCGAAGAAATGGTCAACATGCCGCCCATGTTCAGAATTGCTAATATGGTCTTATATTTGCAGCAGGTATCAGTGTTAAATCTCCATTTTTCTCAATACGGTCACAATCACCGACCTAATAGCAACGAACTAATTCGCTATAGAGTCCAAAAGCCACGCTACTACTTTGGAAAAAGGTGGCTTAAGTCCTGCCAGACGTATCAACTGCCAGCGCCGAACATACTCTTGTCGGGCTGATAGTTGCAGTTTAGCCCATTGCAACCGCCGACATTGGAATTGTTCTATTGTTTCAATTTGCGAATTGAGCGTAGCAGCGGTAAAGGGTAGCTTGGCCAGATGCTTTTCCATTGCAGCGAGATTGCCAATTGAGCGGCCGATGGATGATTTGGTGATTCGTACCGGTTTTTCCAGAGCATAGAGCATTTGGCTGTGTCTAGATACAGCTTCGGCAAGAACAGCGTCGCGTTCCGCCCAGTTGATCCTAGAATTGCGAACATTGGATTTTTGAGGTGGATTCCCTATCGCTTGCAATAACCATAACCGATCATGCCTATATAGCCAAATATAATCTGGTAGATCTCGCGCATGAGCTCGAGTGTGTCCGACCGAAAATCGATTTCGTCTAACGTTGCGCTCGTAATCGAATATCAGATACCGCCTTTTTATGGCGACGTCAGGATGCATCCTCAATAACCGATACAAACTCACCGTTGAGCACTCATATTTCTTTGCTATGTCTTCTAGCAATGATGTTGACTCTAATGCAATGAGCAGCACTGCAACTGTTGCGTCATTTAATTTCTGTGGCCGCTTGTCAACAGAAAAACCTAGCCTTTCTGCCTCGACGCGCAACGTAGTGACTGATAAGCCAAGGTGTTGAGCGCAATGCCTCAAAGAATAATTTTTTTGTATCAGCATAATGTGGAGAGATTGACTGAGTTTCGACTCCAAAGACACAATAGATACCGATTGCTCATCCACTTTCTCAATGCATTGAAATGGCCTTGACGACCAGTTCGCTAGGTGCTCGAATTTTCCGTTGAGAGCCTGCAAAAGAAGCAAATGCTTGAGCGGATGAATGGAGCATCGTCTTTTGCGCATTAATTTCAGCGTCCAAGCAGGAGGAGTCTCGGGCAAGTCTAGAAGAGGAATAAGCTCCTCTCGTTTTGGGATATTTTCTAGCTCTTGAAGAATCCGCGCTGAAAATTCGGAAATGCGCAATCTTCCGTTTGCGCTTATTGCACCAAAATTTGCCGCCAAATCACGATAAACCTGCTGGATTTGTGTCGCTGAAATCGGAGTAAGCTCTGATTCAAGGAGTTTTTGACTTAATCTGGATAGTGAAAGCAAGCTTAATGTTTCTTTGTCTGAAAATACACCTTGCTTCGAATTCTTTACAACCTCCGAGTCAGAGGGAAGAAACAAACGATGGCGATGCTGAGCTACCCAGCTTGCTTCTAAGCTTTTCAGAACGGTGCCGTGGATGGGACAAACCAATACAGCGGGTAACTGATGGTTACGATGCCAATAGGCTTGTCCGCCGTTTTCGACATCGGCATCCGCGCAAGATAAACAGTAACGGTAGCTGTTGTGCCCTCCAACTTGGCTAGCTACCATGCCCATCATGGTTTTAAGACCTGCTCCAGAATTTCCCCTCATGGCGGCAAGACCAAAAACAACCTGCCTCTCCGTCAAAAATGGTCGAAAGTAAGGAAAAACTGTATGGCGCTCAATCAAGTCATTGACAGTGATATCCAAGCCCTGGGGTAAAACTGACGCTAGTGCATCCAAATGAGTGGGAAGGTGCGAAGTAACCACATGAGTATGTTTGCCAAACAACTCATGGAGAGAGTCTCTATCATCAATATTGCCTGACAGCCGGTGATATCGCGCAATCAAACTGAAAAGCGTTTCATCTGCAAAACCAGTAGGGAAGAACGTCAACCGGCTTTGCATTCTCATTGCTTAGGCGCTCTTGCGGTAGCTGTCAGAAAACTCCAGCGGCTCAGTCTGCAGCCAATTTGCGTCTCGCAAGGCGGACAACGGATTGGCTTGGTCAACAATGGTGGACGAGATTGTCGTCACTGGAGTCGGTGAAGATTTTTTTGCTAACGGCTTAATTTCCAGATTGACGGGAGCGCTGTTGGCAGCATCGAAATCTGCAGCGGAATCTTTCTTCGATTTGGCTTTTCGCAACAAGGATATCCTGCTTTCAGCGGACATAACCCCAGCGTCAATCATCATGTCGTCGATTTGCTCATCTGTGGGCATCAAATCTTCAAACTTGCGCATTTTCAAGGGGTCTCTGCTACGGAGAACCGCCAGCGCAGGCTTGAGTAGTTTCATTTTTGTGTCAGCAACGTGCTGGAACACATCCTCAGTAAGCGTTTCGATATTTGACTGAATGGCATAGCGCTGACCCAGTATCATCAACTTAACCAAAAAATCTGTAACGCCTTGGGTCAGGTCATAGAGAGTGCTGCGTAGCACATCAGTAAGCGGGGTAGGAATGCCGACCCATTGATATTCCCAAATGGTCTCTAACAGCAAGTCCCAGGATTCATCGTCTTTTTCTGGCTGTTTAAAATCATAGATTCCCAACCCACATGCACGACGAGCATTCCGAAGAACATTGGAGAACAGCTCAATCATTGACGTATTGCCGATAAAAACAACAGGAATCCCTATGGCATTGATAAGATTGACAAAGAAATTCAGCATATTATCTTTGCCTCCTGTCTTGGCGGCGTTTAAGTGCTGCAGTTCGTCAATAAAGATTGCGCCAATAAAATAGGTGCTGGCGATTTGCTCCATACGTTGGATCATTTCAAGAATGCCACCTTTGGACTTGTAGCGCTTGGCATATTTTTCTTGTCCCAAAGCTTGATCAACCGCTCGGAAAAAGGCGTGACACAGCCCAGATAGAGAACCGTCGAAAGGACATTCGATTTTGAGCCAGACAATTTGTGTATGAACGAATTCGCGATCCTTGTAGCGTTTGTGAACAATGGTCTGGGGGTATAGGCGCAAAATCGAATTCAGGGAAGTGGTTTTGCCAATGCCACTTAAACCGACAAGACTAAAGGTAGATGCGGATGACTGGAAGTGGCCCATAGACTGGCGGTCAGCCGAAAGCGTGTGCAAATGGCGCCAGGTCGCTGCCAACATCGGATTGCGGCTGATATAGCCACTGCGCAAAAGCGACGAAACACTACTCTCCAATTCCAAATGGATTGGGAGTGGTTGCACTACGCTGCGTAGGCGATCAATACAGTGTAAACGAACTTCTTTTGGCAGATTACGTTCGTCTTCGCAGACATCAGGAAGATGAGCGATTGCGCTGGCAGCCTCCTCTTCAGACAGAATAGGTGGAAGCGCTTCGATCAAAGGGTTGCCGCTGTACTCCGCAACTGGGGATGGACTATACGTGGCGTAAATTGGTGCTCTGGTACTCATGAAGGATTTTTGTTTTTTCTGCGCTGGCGGCTCAGTAGGTCAATGATTTCCCGGCCACGTTGACCGTAGGATTCAGAGCCAATCGATGGCTGCGCCGGCATCGGCGCAGGGAGTGCTACTCCATTTTTTTGCAAAACAAAGGGATTTTGTGCGATAACTCGTTCAGCTGCCTTTTCGATTGCTCGATTGGCTCGAATATTCGCGACTTGCTCTGCAGCTGAAAGGTTTTCACGCTCTTGCTTTTTCTCCTTGGCAGCCTGGTCAATGACGCTTTGGATTTGATCGTCCAGCTTTACCTTACTTGTAAGTTCTGCATATTTGGTTTCTGGGGCGGGATTCTTGATGATTTGCAACATATCTTGAATTTCTTCAAGGCGATGCCCCCGGTATCGATTTTCAGACGCCCGCAAATTATATTGGACGAATGAATTACCCTCCCCACGTATCCAAATATGCTCAGGTTTGGTTGAGTCATGCCACACATCAATAGATTCACGACCTTTGGCGCGCGCGCGTGCGAATTTTTTCCAATCCTGGTCGTCGGTGGAAGTGTAGTACATGCCAGAAAAATAGATGCCGCCGGATTGGATGCTAGCTTTGGCTTTAGGGAGAAGATGTAGATAAACTAGCTCGGGCGCTTGAATATTCGGTGTTCCAAAACCATGATCGATGCCCCAGTTCCACATACTAATCGGTGTGGGCGCAATGTCTTGGGCGATCATGTCTTGATTGAGCCAGTCCGGCTGGCGATTGTGGTGGTTATAATGCAAAGTGCTCGCCACCATGATCTTGGTAAATTCATGCAGATCTAACGTTGCATCCAGACGATAGTCTCTTTCACCCCTCTCCTTGACACGTTCTGCAACTCCTCCAGGTGACCACTGTATTTGAGTGAGGCGATTAAGGATTCGAAAACGGCTTTCCACGATCGCTTTCCAATCCGGGCGATATGGCGGCAAGATAGCTAGGTCGATGCCCAGGCCGGTCACCAGATTTTCAGCTGCGGCTCCCAGCATTTCGCCACGATCCCCACATATTTCTTGTGGCAAATGATGGCAAGGCCAATCGGCGCTGCTAATGTCGATGCCAAATTGCCGGCAGTATTCAACTTTGTCCGAGAATGCGTTCCACAGGGCTGCGCGGGCGCCGTTCCAGCTTGGCCCCTCAAGTCCAACGTATAGTCCAACGATCATTCTAGAAAAGGTATCGACCACGACGTAGACGACGGGGCGGCCGATGATCCAATTGCGATTGAAGCGGCTGACAAGGTAGACGTCGGCGATAGTTGCGTCGATTTCAAATCGGTGGCACGGCCCGAATAAACCTTGATTGGCTCTGCCGACAAGGGCTCGATGATCTTTTTCCCATTTGCGGCGACCTTTTCTGCCACGCAGCACGGTTATTTCATCGAAAGCTTTTTTGCCCCAGTACCGGAATTGGGTCAATGTGGGCAACTCGTGTGCCGGTTTCAAGATGATCTCATCACGTGCATAGCCTGGTACCGACTGCTCAGCGCGGTAGAACTTGTTTAATGTCCTGACGTGCGCATCCGTGATGCACTGCACTTCATTGTTCTTGTAGAGTGCATACCCGATTTTTATGATGGCTTTATCTTCGTCTGACAAGATCTTTGCTTTTGTATCCAGTACGATGCCTTGAAATTTGGGCGGCCGACCATTGATTTTTCCGTTTGTGAAAGTTTTCGGCTTCCCGGTTCCTCCGGAGTCTGAATAGTTTGGGAGCAGCGCATTTTCTATAGAGCCGAATAACCAATATCGATACAGAAGACGGTATAGGGTCTTGCGCTCGACCCCTATAGCAGCGGCATGCGATGCGACTAATTGGCCCAATGCGTCAGGTTGAAATATTTCGCCAGGAATCCTAGTTTCCACCAAAGGGCGGATACGCTGCCAACTCGTCGTACGAATTTCTTTAGACCTTGGTTTTAGCTCTTCTTCCAGCATGAGCATAAAAGCTGGTACCTTGATGCTGATGCGGCGGATGGCCTGGTCTTGAAGTAAGGATTGCAGCTCGTCGAGTGCTATCGTCCATGGCCGTTGCGGCTCAGACTGGATGGATATTAAAGTGGCTTCGTTATGGAGTTTGTCTATCCACAGCACCCTGGCAGGAATCTCAAACGGTGCTACCTGATGAATGGATTCAAAGACATCCTGGACCGAAATGGAGAAAGTCATATCAGGCTGCCTTTAGCGATGCAACCACTGAAATGAGAGAACGGTCGAAGGTAAATGCGGGGCTAGGACCAGATAGCGAAAGCTCTTGGCCCGTGATATCGAACCTAATTACCTTCTGAAGAACCAAATACTTGAATAGCATGGTCCCATCTGCAAAAGGAATATGGGTTGAGCTTGCCGCTGCACGGATGACTGACTGCAGTGCACGTCCTGAACTTGTGTGGTATTCCACAGCGTCTAGAAAATGTAGTTGGACGGTAGGATGCAATAGATGACGCTCTACCGATTTTCCTTTTCTGAGCCAAATCAGATTGGTCATCAAGATTGATCCAATGGTGGCCTCTGTCACTAGCTTCCAGTCTTCTATGCCTTGCGCAGAATGGATGGCCTTTTCCAATTCCAGTTTCTCTACAGTTCCCTTAAGATCGCTCGAATGCTGAAATGCGCTTTCATATTTGACGGTCCGAGCAGCCAATCTCCGTGATCCATCAGGCGCTTGCAGAGTTACAAGAAAATCTGTGCTCATCACATAGAGCAAGTTTGTACCGGGGAATCGGGGATATCGAATGCCGAGCTGTGCGCTGATCTCTCTGGCTTGTTCCGATGGAAAAATGGGGAATCCCTCTCGGATATCAACCACTTGTTCAGAAAACTCAAGCACCAAAAGATATCCGAATTCCAGATCGGATAAAAGGTGATGTTGCCTGCCGGTTTTAATTCCCAACACTTTTCGTGACCTGCCCTGTGACGGGACGTCTTGTACGCGGAGCCAAGGCTTATAATTTTCACCCTCTCCTTGACCAAATCCTTGTGCGATATAACGGTCAATATCAGCTTGGCTTTTGAAGCGTCGTCCTCGCACTTCACATCCTAAAAAAAATTAATTGGAATACAAGTATAACTGGCAGTGAACACCTCGTGTTGGTGAACTTGGAAGAAGTGCCAGCTGAGTGTTGGCCTCCAATCTCTCTCAACCACGCTGATACAAAAACGTATCAATCCATAAAGCTGTTAGCAGTTATCGAGGACTTCAGAAATCCTATTCCCGTTAAGCCGACAGCGAATTAATGTCTTCCAAGACATTAATGTATTGTTAGAATGATAGCTGTTGTTCTAGGCCACATACACCACTCAATAATATGGGAGACGAATGGACCATCAGCAAAGAATTTCTGCACAGCCCATCGGAGCAACATTTTTTCGGGCCGACTTGCACCTGCACTGTCATGGGGTTTCCCACGATGTTTCGGATATAACGATGACACCGGAAGCTGTTGTTGCAACAGCAGCGAGGGAGCATCTTGCCATCATAGCAATTGCTGATCATAACGAAATTGGCAGTGTAGATAGAGCCATTGCAGCGGCAGCCGATCAACCGGTAATTGTGATACCTGCAGTTGAGCTCTCCACGCCACAAGGACACCTCCTGTGCTATTTTGAAACGTCGGACGCGCTTAAGCGTTTCCATGGCCGACTGACAGTGATGGACAGCGGCCTGCCTAATTCTCGCGTGCAGCAGGCGATGATTGAATGCCTAAATCTCGCTCAGGAACAGGGCGGTTTTTGTATATTGGCACACGTTGACGGCCCCTCTGGCTTCGAGACGGAGGTTCCTGGGGCCTCTCCGCACAAAGCAGATGTCCTGAATCACCCTGCTCTGCTCGGGATCGAGCTCAAGAGTGCAGCATCCGACATTTCCTATTCGTTGACGGATCCGAACCAAAATCGCAGCCAGCTGGGCGAGCTGCGCATCAAAACGTTACAGCTGGGCTCTCGACAATACTTAGCGCGCGTGCTGAACTCCGATGCACACAAGCTTGAGGCACTTGGACGCAATGCGGAACAATCCCGTAAGCTCACCAGATACAAGATGGATACGCCGAGTTTTCAGGCGCTGCGGGTAGCATTGCAGGATGCAGACTCTCGCGTACGTATTGAAGACCTGGTTCCAACGTCCATCCCTCATGTGGTTGGTCTTTACGCAGAAGGAGGCTTCCTTGCAGGTCAGACGATCCAATTCAGTCGGAATCTCAACTGTATCGTCGGAGGCCGCGGTACTGGTAAATCCACAACTTTTGAGGCGGTTCGCTGCCTGGTTGGTGACACCGATACAGCAAGTAAAGTGGTTGACTCCGAAGTCTGGCCAGACGCAATTTATCTCATTTGGCGCGACAAGTCGGGCCAGTTGCATAATCTAGCTCGCCACAAGGATGGCGGAATAGAAAATCTGGACGATCCCAACATGGGACCATGTGCGTTTGAAATCGACTGCTTCGGTCAAGGAGAAGCCCAACGTATCAGCCAGCAGGCACAGTCCAATCCGCTCGCTTTATTGGAATACCTCGACCGATTTATTGACATTTCCGTGGCCAGAGCGGATGAAGAAGCGGCGCGACAGCAACTGTTAGATTTGCAAACCGAAATTGAGGGAGCCGAACAGAAAGTAGAGCAAATCCCAGGAGCGGAACGAGTTCTAGCCGTCACTAAGCAACAATTACAGGCTCTCCAAAAACCTGACGTCAAAGAATTAATCGAACTCCAGCGCAAGCTTGCTCAGGAAAAGCAAGTCCGCACGCAAATCACAACTCTGCTGACTCAGGCTAAACGGGGTTCGTCAACTACACTTTCCTCGCACGAGAATATCAGTGAAATCCGTGAGCTTGCAGATCCAGCGAATCTATCGGTGGGCAGCGCCGAGTTCAAAGCCATTTCCTCAGGTGCGGCTGTTCTTGAGGCGACGCTGACGAATGCTGAAACAAACATCAAGGCTGGAATTGTGGCTTTTGAACAAGTCGTTACCGCCCAGTTGGCGCAATGGCGAGCTAAAGAGTCGGATGCGCAGAAAAAAATCGACGATAAACGTCGAGAACTGGAAGGTTTGAAGATACAGTTTGATATGTCCTATATCCAGAAGCTTACCCAAGACGAGGCACTGCAACAGCAAAATGTAAAAAATCTAAAAACCTGGATCCCTAAGCTTCAGGAACTGCGTACTCAGCGGAACAAAGTTTTACAGGAGCGCTGGAAGACCCGTAACAAGGTCGCCATGCTACGCGAGGCGTTTGGCCGGCACGCCTCGCAGACGCTCCGCCAGGCACTTTCGGATCTCAATGTCAGCTTGAAGTATGAGGCCAGTGCTTACTCACAGGAAGCATCAGAACAAATAATCCAAGCAATGGGCTGGAGAACAAACCAGCAGCCGCGGGCTACATATCTTGTTGAGAACCTTACAGTACCAGCTTTGTTAGAGGCTATTAATAAAAACGATATAAATCCGATTACTACCTTAAAAACGCGAGAAGGTATAGAAATTTTCAATGCGGCAGAAGCGCAAGAAATTATAAAGCGGTTGGGTGCACAGCCAGTGAAATACATGTTGGAGCGTGTGGCGTTGCACGATCGGCCGCGTCTGTTGGTTACAAAGCGTGTTATTAATTCAGACGGTACGGAACGCCATGTATCACGTGATTTCGCCAAATTGTCGTTGGGACAGCAGCAATCTGTGCTGCTTGCGCTGATGCTTGCGGCCGATAGCGACCGACCGCTCATCATTGATCAGCCCGAGGACAATCTGGACGGTGAATTTATCTATGCAACGCTAGTACCTGTATTGCGGCAGGCAAAAGAGCGGCGCCAAGTCATTATTGTGACGCATAACGCCAATGTCGCGGTGTTAGGTGATGCAGAGCAAATCGTGGTGATGAAGGCCAACAATGATCGTGGTGAGATCTTCGCGCGCGGTTCTATAGACCATTCGGCGACTCGGGACTCGGCCTGCGGAATCCTCGAAGGCGCGCGCGAGGCATTTTTACAAAGGGCAAAAATGTACGGTTTATCTCGTCAATAACTTGAATCGACATATTCGATATTTCAAAAAATAGATTGAAACTGTGCAGTCTTAACATAATGAAAGTTCTTAATTTCGTTATCTTAGAATGTTCGACTGCATTGTGATATTTCTAGCATTGAATACCCGCTATACTCCAAGATATTTTTCTACGTTATTTCACCATGGATAGTCACCCCTCTTCCAGCGGAGAACGTGCTGCGATAATTGGATATTCAGCACAGTACCGTGTCGCGGCTGAAATTATCTTTTCAGCTCTGGTAGCAAAAGAGTTGGAGTGGATAGCGTTAGCCGATCCTGATGCTGGGAAATTGGATGACATCCAAGTGGCTACACCGGGTCGGCTAGATGCCTATCAGGTGAAATGGGGGGAGCAAACCGATACCCTTTCGTTTAACGATTTAACTAACGGCAAGGGTGATACAACAGTAGTGTCAAGCAAGGGCTTGATAGGACAGCTTGCGGGCGGATGGCAGAAACTGAAGCAAGCCCACCCCACTCGCCGAGTAGCTGTCCATTTGGTGTCACGCGACATTGCGTCTACAAATGCCTCAATCCCACACGATACCACTACAATTTCCAAAGCGAATCTTCAGGGATTTCTTACCGATTGTTGGGCAGATCGAAACTGGGCCGCCCAAGGGTTTGGTGCCTGCCCCTCCGGATGGGACCCTGCAATTACCGGACTGAAAGACGCATCCGGCTTAGACGAAGCTGCTTTCTTTTCTTTCATTCGAGATTGTGAGCTAGAGTTTGGCTACAGATTGCAGAGTACATCATCCTCTCGCGACGGATCACGGCAAGCAGAGGACATAGAAACAATTGCCTCCTTTCTCTTCCGTACAGTCGGAGCAGACAAGCGAGAAATCCAAATTGAGAGAGATGAATTACTTAGACGTTTAGGTTGGATCGAACGTTTTGCTCAGCGCTTCAACCATGATTTCAGAATTGAAACTCTTTACCAGCCCATATCTTCCACGATAAATGATCTGGAGAGCGCACTAAGCAAGTACAAGCGCGGTTATCTAGCGTTACTTGGTACGCCAGGTTCTGGGAAATCTACAACATTGACTCACACTTTACGCTACCGAAATGGCTTTCGGGTTGTGCGTTATTACGCTTATATTCCTGACAACTTTACTCAGGGGCGAGGCGAAGCAGCGTGCTTTCTGCACGACATAGTTCTTGCTTTGAAATCGCGTGGCTTTCATGGCGGTAAAAGTCTGGCAAAAACATTCGAAGAACAACTTGATGCATTCAGTCAACAGTTAGCAGAACTTCATAATTCATGGCTAAGCGATGGAGTGCTTACGCTGATTCTGGTTGACGGGCTCGATCATATCGAGCGTGAACAAAAAACAACCCGAAGCTTGCTTGAAGTTCTTCCTCATCCGAATACGTTACCAGAAGGCGTGTTGTTCATTTTGGGCAGTCAGACTTTGGAGCTTAAGGATTTGCCACCTGCCGTCAAGGCCCAGTTTAAGGCAGATTCAACGCGTGTGTTGAACATGCGGCCACTTGCACGCTCTCAAGTTTTCGACATGATCGAAGAAGCGGCATTATCAGTTGCACTTACACAAGAGCAAAAGGATAAAACATTTAGATTGTGTGATGGTCACCCATTGGCAACCTGCTATCTGATAAGGATATTGGCGAATGCATCAGAATTGTCAGCGATAGATGCAATTCTGGATAACACCAATCCCTATCAGGGGCATGTTGATCAAGGCTATGATACCTATTGGCAAAGCATCCAATCAAATGCATCTTTAAGAGAATTGTTGGCGTTGCTTGCTCGACTCCGTATACCCTTCGACCCTTTGGAGTTGGAGACATGGTCGAATGAAGCTACAGCGCGATCTCTAGTACGAGAGGCTGGCTTTTACTTTCACAAGGACACACCGCATCGCTGGCGATTTTTCCACAACAGTTTTCGCCAATTCATTCTAAACCGTACTTCGCTGAATTTTTTAGACGAATGTGATGTAACGCGAGATAGGGCTTATCACCGCAAGCTGGCTGATTTGGCTTCTCAGTCGCCTGTAGATACCCATCAAAGCTGGGAAGCCCTTTATCACCTTACCTGCGCGGAAGAGTGGGAATTCGCGTTGAAGCTCGCAACGCAGGATTATTTTCGCCGTCAATTTTATGCGCTACGCCCGCTGGAAGATATCAAGGAAGATATTTCTTTCGCTCTGCGTGCCGCACGCGCAAAGCAGGATGGCATCGCGATATTTCGTTATCTATTAGTCGAGCATGAGTTGGGAGAGCGACAACAGGTACTTGATCAAGTGGATATGCCTGAGCTAATTCTTTCGCTCTATGGAACCGAGGCTACTCTAACGCATTTAATGGACGGGAATAGCCTTCGAATTGGAAGTGATGCTGGTCTCAAATTGAGCCTTCATTTTATATCCATCGGCGAAATTGCGGCGGCACGACTGATATTTGAAGCTGAGGAACCACTGGGGTTATTAAGTGGCGCTATCCCTATTAAGCAGACCAGTGAATTGAAACAATGGGTGGAATGTGCACACCATTTTCGTTCCGTTAAAGAAATAGAACATGTCATAGCTGCACTGAAAGGTGATGCGTCTGATAGAAATTTTGGAGAGGATATTGAAGACATTCATGTTAACTTGCGTCAGGTACTTGTGTCTGCAGTTGCAAAATTTTCCGACACCGACAAATGGGCAAGCATGCGAAAGCTTTCAGTTGAACCAGATGAGCAGGAAGCGCTTTGTCAGCAATTAGATTTTAATATCTGTAATCTGCACCCATCACATCCAGAGGCTAAGGATGCATTAGATCGAATCCTGTCGTGGGCGACCAAAGAAGCTCTGGACGAGTATGAAAGAGTGCTGATCGCTGAATACCTGTTGACAATTCGAGGCGATGTTGATGGGGCAATTCGGTGGGTTGATGGTTTATCTCAGCCTCCGAACTATGAATGGACATCTTCGCAATGGAAGCGGTTAGATCCATTCGCATTGCGAATTCGATTGAATCGGCTTCTGACAGCACTGGGGCGAACAATCGATCCAATTGAGGCTGTACCCGATTCGGATGATCCGCGCAAACATGGAAACGTACTGTTTGAGCGACAGTTGGTTATCATTGCCTCAATCTGGGGGCGCGCAAAAAAGGGAGAAATCATGGCTCCCGATGAGATTATCCGCGCGCTCCATCCCGCGTTGCGTCTCTTTAATCGAGGTCACCGTGAAACGAAAGATTGGTCGGCCTGGTATCAATTCGAAAGTGCGGCAGAAGACTATTTTAATCTGATGATTCGATCAGTCGCCGCTCATGGGCAAGATGCAGTGCGTGAACTTAGCCGTGAATTTGAGCGGCAATGGATACATAACAAAACAGCCGAATACTGGTCTACCAACAGGCGGCGCACTATCGCTTTGGCACTTTATCAAAATGGCGATGATCGCGACATATTCGTTCGCAGACTGGAAGGTTTGGAGCAAGAAATCGGCGTATGGCATGATGTTCACGAGCGAGCCGAAGAGTATGGACTGCTTGCTTTGGCTTGGCACGAAGCCGGGGAAATAGAACGAGGCAAATCACTCGTGCCGCTACTTCTTAAGGGCTCATTCGGCATCTATCACCACAAAGATCGCCAATTGCAGCAATGGGTTGATTTACTCAATGGAGTTGCGGCATATCAACCAGCCTTGATAACTGAAGATATTGGGCGTTTCTCCAGTGCGTTAGTCGTCTTGGAGCAAGCGAGACGTGGGCGCGGAACGCAGGATGCAGCTACTGAGTTGTTGGCCTTGGCCATGTCTCTTAATCCGGGTTATGCAAAGACCTTATTCGATTGGCTTTTGGAACATGGAGGTTTGCATTTCAGCAGCGCGATGAGCGGGCTCCTGCTGGGGGCACTGCGTCACGAGAGCCCACCATTAGAGGCAATCTTTGTGGTCGCTCGCCATTTGTTGATTCCTTTTGATGCTTACGTTTACGAACCACTGGTAGAGCAACTTGCTGCGCGGACGGTGCAATGTGCTATGCCTGAAATCGCTGAACGTCTGATGGGCGAATTGACACAAGCGATCAAGGTTAAAGCCTATCCGGGGGAACGCCCCAGATTATGGCGGGCGTTAATTGCAGGTTTGCGCGAGGCTGGTCAGGATAGTCGGGTTTTCGAGCAGTTGCTCGCTAATAATCCGGGGAAACAAGATAGCTCAAGCGCCAGCTTACTTCTAAAAGATGGCAGGAAGTTAACTGAGGAAGATGTTTCGGTTTTGGTCAACTCATTTGAGCAACTAGTTACCTTGATCGAAACTATAGAGAAGACCGAATATTTCCCATGGTGGAGAGTGATAAAGCCACTGATCGGGCGATTTTCCGCCCAACAGATAAACCGTCTTCTTTCCTTGCTTGAACCTCATGGACTTGACAACATGATTCGCAATATGTGTGCATCGAGACTCCACGAACTCGGCCACACAAAAGAAGCATTGCACATTTTGGAAACCGTATTGAGCGAAACCACTGCATCAGGCTGGGACATAAGTTGGGATGGCGGTAGCCGACAGCATGCAATTAAGGCGCTAATCGCCATTGCACCTGAAAAATGGCGTCCGCGAGCGCTCGAGACTCTCGTCGATGACTACATTTCCGAGTTTCACTATCCGTACAATCTGATTCAAAACCTTGAAGAATTGGCGGAAATGTTTTTTGAAGAGGTGCCATGGGAACGGCTATGGCCGGAAATACGGGAACATATCTATCAGCTCTCAGATTTTTCTCTGGCTGAGGAGCTGGCTCCATCTCCGCATGAGTCAGACCTTACTGCCGAAGAAGCATTGCTACAAGCCGTAGTGTGGACGGCGAATTTGCCTATCGACGAAGTGCGCGATCAAGTGCATTGCGTACTTTGTGACTTTGTAATTCGTAATGTAGCACCAACAGCCACCAAGGCAGTTATCTCGACACAATTATCAGGAGAGCAGCCCAATGTAATCCAAGGGCTTGCAATCTTGGATACAACTTGGCAATTGGGTTCACCGCTCGCACAAGACTTCTCCGACCAGATACTTTCATTTTTGTCTTCTTCCGATTTTGTCTTACGGTGTATGGCTACAGAGCTTGCCGAAGAGCTCGGCCTTAACATCGAAACAGAGCAAAATACTGCAAAACCTTTACCCATGATTTACAGCTTGCATCTGCCGCCTTTGGGGAGCGATGAGCGAGCTGTGCCATTTGACGCCATACGCGCAGACGAGTCATACCCGGACTCCAATGATGCATTAGAAATGGTACGGCCATTTGATGCAGAGTTGAAGTGGCTAAGTCATGCATCTGAAATCCCGCTGGAAAATTTGTTGCAAAGAACATCAACACTGATGCGGCAGTTAGTTCCTAAAGAGCAATGGGACTGGAATGCAGCAGAAATATTGAAAAAATTTCTGAGTAGCATTGAGTTGCAATTGAGGTATAACCGACAAAGACCACAAGTTGCGTCTCGTGCCATTTGCCAAGTTGTTGCTGAACTTGTGGATGCCGGCCGGATAGACATGGATGCGCAGAAACTCACCTACTGTCAGCTTTATCGTTACGATTGGCGGCTTGCCGGAAAAGAGCCTGTGAATCGCCCCAATGTCGTTGCTCCCCTAAAAAATATTGGGCTTTTCCACAAAGAAGAGGAATGGGTAGCGGGGCGAAATGATGCATTCGAGAGCTTCGCCTCCAGCTTAGATGCTGGGTATTTGGTGGTGGGCGAACTGTCGCAGTTCAAGGCATGGGATTGGTCTGTGCCGACTGAGTATCGCTTCTCGATGGCATGCCATCCTGACTGGCCACACACAAATGAATTGAGAGGCGCATCCGATTTTTTTCCACATACATCAATCTGGAATGCAAGTGAATATCCTAATCTTTATCGAGTCAACGAATTCCAAGCATTGATCATTTATGGGTATTCTCGGCAAGTAGCTATTGGTGGCTCAGAATGGTTGGCGTTCAATCCTACCTTTGCGACGAGCCTTGGTTGGTCGTTATCAGAGCACGGCTTATTTAGATGGGTCGATTCAGCAGGTAAAACCATGGTGGAAAGCATCTGGTGGCAGGATGGTCCGATGGATCGTCAACCTCCAAGAAGTAACGAGGTATCAGGAGAAGGTTGGTTGGTAGTTGTTTCGCTGGAGGCTAAATTATCCATTCTTCGTCATTACTCTCCGATAAGTTTCATGCGCGCGGTTAAGCGCTGCTTTAATGATAATAATGAACGTTTTAACGACTTTTCCATTGATAAATTGCCGTGGGAGAACTGATCTAGGCACCTCTCAAACTGCTTATAATTCGTGTAAGCAGCCCTCCCTTGCAGTTGAGAAATTAATGCTTGCAAAAATTTGCAATGACAGAATTCCTGCCAACAGCCAAATAATCCAGATTGGGTAATCGAATATAGCATGACTCAAAAAAACTCATCCTTGCGGCATAGCGCTACTTTTAACCCAATTAAAAACGGAGAGATTACTCCATCTCCTCTCTGACGCCGGTGGTATGCTTACAGAGCGTACCACCGAAAATTATGGACAAGTGTGCGCTAGGAGGTGGCTTGATTGCCACCGACGGTACAGTCATGGAGATGTCTGCTCATATATTATTTTCTTTCTAAACGACTGAAATCGTTCACTTGTAAAACTGAACAACAACGCCGTCAATTAAGTCATCGAAAGTCATTATTTCAAGGTCTCTGTAGTCAGCAACTATCTCACGCCAAATATCAGAGTCAAAGTCACTTCTCCGCCCAACCACGAGCCATCTTCGTGGCTTGCATACTTTGAAGCCATACTTCTTTTCAAACCATTGCCTGTTATTAGGATCATCAAAGTAAGTTGAATAAACGCTGGTTTGAGAGATGTATGAATTTAACCAAGCACCAAATGCTTCTCTATTCCCACCACCTAAAATAGTATTTTTTCCAATATCAGGAAGCTTAAACTATACGATATAGGCATAACCGTTGGGCTGCACAACAAAAAAATCTGGTTTAATAATCTCAGTATTTAATCTTTAGACCAGCCAATTTCACGAATAATGAAGCCTAATGTATGAACAGCGAATTCTGCATCTTCGTCCGTGACTGCACGCAGCTGCATTTTTTCCAATTCATTATCCTTGCCTCGTGGATGCAGTTTGCTAATAATATCTAGCGCTGAACACAAAGCAATCTTCGGTCGCTCTTTGAAGTGATTTCTCACCGTGTTTATCCATGCGCCAAGATCCTTTTCCTCTTGCTGCTCGCTGCTTGTTTCCTGATACATCCAGCGTGAGATCAGCACAGTCGCTGCATTTCGACATTGGTCAACAACCGACGTCGGCAATTCCCGATAGGCAGCATCAAGAACCCGAGCAATCGCCGAAGAAATCCTTTTGATACTTTCAGGATTGATTTTGCTTAAGTCTAAGTCAGGAAGAATTCCAAAAGCTGACTCAGCACGGAGCGTCACGAGGACGTCTTGATTCACGGTACGTTCCGTCTGAATGATGCGCCATAGAGAAAATGCGCTCACTCCACCAATTGCAAGGCGCGCACCTTCGCCCTTATTTGGTTTGCTGAGTAGTTCTGTGCATTCGATAAAAAGACCCAGCGTTTTATTCACTCTACCGCTGCTCCCAACTGACCTCATATCTGAAGAAAGAGCTGGATGCACCTCTACTTGCGTGTTTTCCCAGCCACTGTTTCCAAATTTCTGGAATAAACGTCCTCTACGCACTCGGCTCACGGGGTCAAAAGAATCCTCTCTAAACATCCAAGCAAAGGGATTGGTCTCGAAATTATGCGGCAAGAGCTTGAAGCAGGTCGGGCTCTCAATTAGAGTCGCTTGCGCGAGGACTGGTGTAGGCCAAATTGGATAGCTTGGATCGCCACGCCCCTCGTATACCATCCCTGTTTCTTTATCAAATCCTAATCTTGACATAGCTATTTTTAAATAATCAAAAATTTCCCTACATTATGTGACATAAGAAAGTAAAAGAGCGATAGCATTGTCTTTAATCGAATCATTACTTTCATCTCCTGCTTGATTCGAGCATTTGGTTCGCTTTGCACTTTTCCCGCATGTCCGCCTGAACCTTCTGGCTATGCGGTCAATACTATTGAATACTCTTAGGTATGCTTGACGGTTTCGGCCATCAGCGGACTTGGCCGGTTACTATTACCATACCCAACGCAGCAATCATCTATCACTTCCGCCACACGTAGAAAATGCAAACCAGACTGCTCGTCATCTCAATCTTTCTGCTCCTGTCCGGACTAACGCTTTATGGCGTCTACCATGGCAACTTTAGCCCAGAAACGTCCGGCATCCTCGCAAATTTAGGGACAGGTTTTATCGGTACGGTGACCACTGTTCTAGTGGTGGACTGGCTGTATGAGCTAAGGGAGAATAAGCGTTTGATGCCAAAGCGAATCGTTGCGCAGGAAGATGTACGCCTTCTGGTCGCGCGTATTTATACATTTTGGTTCCAGGCCTATATGGCCTCGGTTCCAGGTGAACTTCCCAAGACTATCGACGAGCTTGTCTCAGACGAATCAATCAATAAAATCCGAAACAATCTTGATATGAACTCTACACCCAACGTCTCGCCTCGAATGAACTGGTGGCAGTACCTTCCCATGGTGCTGCATGACTTCAAGAACCTCGCAGATAGGATTCTCGTTCGACATAGTGAAACGTTAGACCCAGAGGCGTATCACATGGTGAATCAGCTAGCCCACGCTGCGATGGACCCAAACGTAAGCAGCGCTATTCGTCAGTCTGATATCGAATTTGGATTTCCACGACCTCAGGTTTTGGGCAACTTCGTCATAATTGTTGACGAATACTTCCCTACCATGCTGAAGCTTCTCAATTGGTGTAATAAAGAAGCGAAAAAAATCAACCGATTGACAGACAGCCAGGCGATGGCGATTGATAAAAATTTGATTGGCAACAGGCCTGACGGAATGCCCCAGTGCATGATTGCTCCTGAAGAACTAGCGCGGCAACTAATGGAGTTGGAAAAGCACCGCAACGCCGGCTTGGCTGCGGCTGGTGTCGCAGCATACGTACCTAAGAACCAACGAACTAATGACGCTGCCCGGAAACTACCGTGAAGAAGAAAGATGCCAGCAATGACCACAAATATGTTGAAGCTTGAGCTTATGCCTTTGATGCTCGAAATATCAGTGATCTTTGGGTTGAAATCCATATTGGTTCCTAATGCCTGACTTCACGTGCGGCCGCAGGCCGTCACGTGGAAGGAAATGTTAGGCATCGTCGACACAGTACTACTTGGTTGGATAGTCGGCTTTTTCCAGCACAAGCTTGGAATTGAACTTGAACGTTGCTCGCTCGATCTTTTGCATGCCGAAGAAAGCTTCTTTTCGGACATAGTCGTACCCCATTGATGATGAGCCATCAGCCTCTGTGGACCACCAAGCGGGCTACCCCAATGAGTCAGCGACTTCCCGTTTCGTAGTAACGCCCAACTTAAAGCTGGAAAATTTTGCTGGGTCAAATACAGCCTTACCGCTTCGAACATCTTCTGCCTTTGGTGTCCCTAGAAACAACCCGCCCGAACCTGGAAATGGGTCGGTTCTGCTCGAATTCGACGCACACGCAGCCAGAACCCAAACGATAGAGAGACAAATGGCGAAACTCGTTTTCACATGATTCCTTTCGATGCCTAACGTGTTTTAATTTTCATTTTCATTTTCATTTTCATTTTGCAACATTAACTGTCAATGATTAAAATGTCAACATGTTGTAATCCCCTTGAAAACCGCATGGATATTAGCTAAATTTGATTATGCTGGTTAAATATGCAGTATAAATAGATCAACAAAAACATCATCCCTTAAAAACCGCGCTTGCTGGATCAGCTGAACGAACGTTTGCATTATAAGCATGACATTCCGGCTAAGCCCACAGTTGATGTTGTCTAGCGTTAGCAGCATTAAAGGCACGACAAATTCTCAACTCTCGATACAATTGAGATTTTCATTCTAACAATCACAGGGAGAGACAATTGATTGATAGCGACAGCAAAGCGTCTTCCGATCCCATTCTGGATGAAGAGGATAAAGAATGGCTCAATATGGCGCCAATTGGTCGGGAATTCGGTAGCAAGGACTATGAGCGTCTGATGGCGCACGACAATCTGGTTGATATTGCCCGCACTTCCTCAGATCCAGCTTCGTTAGCTCTGCGTGTATTTCTGGACGACGAACGTGCGACACCGGAAGGCTGGGTGCGAACGTATTGGCCTGACGAAGTCATTGATCTGCTAGAGACGAATGCGGTTGCTGAAGTCAGTCTGGATCACGACTTAGGAAATGACCAACGAGGTACGGGCTACGATGTCGTGGTATGGATAGAAGAAGCTGTCGCCTTGCGTGGATTTATTCCTCCGAAGATCACTGTACATTCAGCGAACTCCTCCGCAAGAGAAAAAATGGAGGCAGGGATACGAGCCATTGATCGCCTCTCTAAAACCTGAAAAAATAATCCACGAAGTCGCCATTTATTCTGATTACAAAACGCTCCCATCAGGTAAAAACCGTATCCCTGTCCTCTTCACCAACTCTTCATAGCTGATCGGTTGGGTCACTCGCGCTGTGTCCGTATTTTCTATCCAGTAGGCCCACGCTTTTTTAGTTGTGATGTCGTAGACTAATTTGTAAAGGTAAGTCGGTACCCAGACGTGGTTCTGGCCTATCGTTTCTGGCGTACGATCAAATACGGGACCGGTGATGACATAGACATCACCTGCTGTGCGTTTTATATACTTCCTGGTAGCGACTTCAATACTGTTCCACATTTTTTGATTATTCTTTGGATTCTGCGGCACCATGTTGGCTAACGAAAAGCACTGGGCCATTCCATTGTCTGTGGCCATATCTCCTGCGGGTGCCATGTGTCCGCGATCATATCCAGAGGATTTGTAGTCGTCGAGCTCTGCTCTTTCTGCTCTTGGTAGCCGGGCATCTGCAAAGAATTTCTTTGCACGTTTGACTTTGGCGTCGATCTTTTCTTTATTTAATCGCTCTGCGACATACACAGGGGTTTTACTTTGTCCTGAGTGGAGTACGGCAAATTCATCAAAGCAAAGTGCTCTGGTATTCGATTGGTTGCTGACAACCGGTACCGCGCCATTCACGAAAAACTGTTTGCACTCTGCAAAATCCTGGGCGGCAAATGCATTGGAGATACTGGAGATCAGAATGAATAAAGCGAAGGTAATGCGTGACATAAGTCAGGGGTTTCCTTGTAAGGTGTGAAGTGACGGAATAATCAATCAGTCAGCGGCTAAAAGAGAGAGCTTTGACGTTCGACTTGAAGGTTTGCTTTGACTGCTTCGACCTGCATTTCTGAGGCTGGGTAGCAATTAAAAAATGAACGTGCGAATTCCGGATTCTTACAACTGAGCCAATCGTCATAATGACGCCGGTGAACGATTACCAGTGAGCGTTTTTCGTCGCCAGGCTTATGGAAGCGGTTCATCAGCGGGTGATCATCGGCATTGATCGTGATCTGGGTGAATGAGTAACTTGTTTGGGCACCCTCGATTTCATCCCATTCTTGATAAATCCCGGCGACTGCAAAATCAGCCTCCTCTTTCAAACCGATCCTCCAGCGTTCTGCTTTACCCGACTCGTAGCAAGGTTCAAAAAAGTGTTTCATTGGTACCAAGCACAACATTCCTTCTCTCCATGGCTTTGCATAGGTACGCAACTGACCGATGGTTTCAGCTCGCGCGTTCATCGTTGAATACCGCTTTGCTCCAATAGGCATCTTGTCCTTGGGAATCATGCCATAGGATCCCAGCATGACTTCGCGTTCTCCGTGACTATCGTGCCGAATAATCGGCGCGGCATAGTCTTGCCATGTTTCTGCTTTGTAATCGTCTAACTGCTGGCCGTTGACGCCAAATTCAGCGAGGGTTTCTTTCCGAGTAGGAGTGTAGTTGACGCACATGTGGCGATCTTGAAGAAAAGGTTTTATCTTAGTCGCAAACGGGTAATTCATTCCAGTTTGTCGTATATTCCGAAGACTTGTTCTCTTGTCGCATCTTCCATGAATGTCGGGAACCATCCCGGCTTAGCCTTAGCGTGCCCTTGCCATAACGCTGATTGATCCTATCCAGCGTTTGCATGAGTTCGGGCTTTTCTGGTACTGAGGCAAACATATCTGCCTGATACACCGATACGTTGCTTATCTCGCTGAGAATGCGTATTAGCATGAAATGGACCACCAATTGTCACTATAAATAAGCCAGTGATTGACATTTCAAATAAGCCATTAAATGGCATCTAAAATGAGCCGCCGATTGGCATTCCAAATAAGCCACTGCATGTGATAGAGGTTTATTTCGCTATCATTCGTGATGAAATAGACAATTTGAGAACCATCTATTGATTTTAAAGGCTGCGGTTAGCGACGCGAGCACGCAATGCTTACGCATTAGAGCGACGTGTCGAACTGGAAAGTTTTGAGAGAAATTCGGAAAATGATCTGCACCATAAAAACAAATGGTCTAAATATCATCGTGACCTGCATACTCTCAATACGACAATGGCCGAGCGCACCGAGCGGATCGCTCTAGATTAAAACCACGAATTTAATCATGTCCTATGGGGCGTCCTACATCGGACAGTTCGATTATTGGAAACGCACATAAATGGATGCGGACTTTGGCACCAGAATTGCAAATACTGCTTTTTGAGCGACACGACTATTTGCGCGTTCATGCCGATGGGCGATTTCTTGATAAACTCGAGTGATGAGCAAGCCATGACACTCTAGCGTGCAGGACAATTTTACTGCAAATTAATATCGAATACGGCGTGCAGAAGAGAGTATAGGCAGTCGCACAGATCACCTTCCGAGTGCTGTTAATATGGGCAACCAAGTTGATAAACACAGCATCTTTGATCAACTGTTTGCGATTTACGCTGAATGGATATTTAGCCTCGTTGAGCCAGAGTAGTGCAAAAGAAAGATTTTCGCCTTCTGACATCTTTTAATGGCAAATGACATTGCTCCCTTTGTGGCAATAATTCACTTCGATCGGTGTCATAACAGTGACAACAACAGAGTGTGTGAGAGTTACAACACCGTAAAAGCAGATTCGAAGATGACGCCTTCGCAACTACACTGCACATCGCGTGGTTGATTTTGCAACATATTATTGCCAACAAGCTTTCTTAAGAGTATGCTGGTCTCACCTTACGCGTAGGGCAGATTAGCAGTTGATTGCTTTTGTCCTTGTCGGGCGATTAGCCAGACACAAATTTATTGAGGATATTTAGGTTGCGTTAAGAGCTCGCCTAACGATCCTTCGATACCTCAGGAGCGTTAGGCGAGCTCTTAACGCATCCTTTAGGTAAGGAACCACGAAGACGGCCTCTTCACGAGGCCGTCTTTTTTACGACTTGGACGATGAAGAAGTTTGAAGATCAACTAATTGTCGAGTTCCAATTCTTCGAACATGCGAAGTTCAACGTCTCGTTTTTGCCACCTCGTGTGTTCCTGTGCGGCGGAGAAGTTGATGTCAAGGCGCAGATTCCACTCAGTGCTCGTCAGCGCTTGGTTGCACACTTTGCAGCGCACGAACCGGACCTGCACGATGCATGCATCCAGGCTGAGGACTTCAAAGATTATTTCAAAGAGGGAGCATACTCGGACCTCCTTGAGTTCGAAGCCGACATCGCCAACATTGCTACGTTAATCGTTGTATGTCTTGAAAGCCCAGGTTCTATGGTTGAGCTCGGCCTGTTTTGCATGGACCCCACAACTGCAGGGAAACTGCTTGTCATCGCCCCACATGAAGAAGTAGCTGCCGAGGATTCATTTATTTACTTGGGTCCGTTGGCATACATCAAGCGCCAAGATGCCGACTCAGTTTTCATCTATCCTTGGCCAAGCAAGGACGAGCTCGAGTATGAACATCTGAAACTGATGGTCGGCGACATCAAGCAAAAGCTTGAAAAAATGCAGAAAACTCAAAAGTTTTCAGATTCCAACCCGGCGCACATTGCATTGCTCATCCACGATATTGTAATGTTGGCGCATCCCATTACGGTTACCGAAATCGAATACGCATTGATGGCATTCAAGCTCGACCAAGAGCCCAAGACCGTTACACGTTTGCTGTACTTGCTTGAAAAAGTAGACTTGATATCGCACGTCGTATATAGCGGCGTTACCTATTACTTCGACAAACCTGGAAGCGTACGTCGAATTAAATTCGGCACGGATACGAAGGGAAAAACTCGCGACACCCAGGCAATTGTGATGGCATTTAAAACTATCTACATCTTGGGCGATGACGAACTATCGAAAAAACGTGCTTTGGCATTGAAGCAAATCAACAAGCTGAAGTTGGGGATGAAATGAGTATATTTTCCACATTGGCTGACAAACTTCTGATGTCCGAGGGAGAGCTGCTTCGGTTCGCCCTGACAATGCCGCGCCGATATAAGAAATACGAAATTCTCAAGCGAAATGGCATGGAAATGCGGCTGATTGCCCAACCGTCAAGAGAATCAAAATTCATTCAACGCATGATAGTTGACGAACTCAGAAATGTTCTACGAGTACACAAAGCGGCGACCGCCTATGAAAAAGAAACAGGCATACGCTTGAACGCACTTCGGCATTTGAATAGTCGCTACTTGCTAAAAATGGATTTTAAGAACTTCTTTCCTAGCATCACCCCGGAACTCTTTTTCGCTGTTGCAAAGTCCTCAGGTGTGGAGTTCGAACAAGTGGACAAAGTCTTCTTAGAGCATGCACTATTCTTTCGCTCAACTCGGCGAGCACGCCTGCGAATGAGCATTGGCGCACCAAGTTCACCATTCCTTTCGAACTTTGTGATGAATACCTTTGACCAAGCGATGATGGAATTTTGTGTTGAGAGGAAGATTTCGTATACACGATATGCCGATGACTTGACGTTCACGACTAATGACAAAAATATACTTTTCGACCTCCCTAAGATTGTCGCAGCACTCCTCACTGAGCATTGCTTCAAGAAGATAAGAATAAACAGTAGCAAGACGGTGTTTTCGTCAAAACGATTCAATCGTCACGTGACTGGCATTGTTCTAACCAACAATAATGAACTCTCTATTGGACGGGAACGCAAACGCGAGATTGCATCACTCATCAATTCGTTTAGGTATGGGGCGCTACAAGAAGATGCTGCGATGAGGCTTAAGGGTTTGATTGCTCACGCACATCACATCGAGCCAAACTTCATCGCCAGGATGAGGCAGAAGTATTCAGATGAAGTTGTAAACGCAATTCTGCGTGAACAAATGGCTGGACGAGCTTTGTAATACTAGCTCGCCGATACTTAATGATAACTAAGGCAGTGTACGACAGACGGCGCGTGCCCTACTAAAATAGTTAAACTCGAAAGACTCGGTAAAGGGAAACTAGCAACAGTAAGACCGATCGCTTCGGGGCTAGGCTGTGTGAAAACTCCAAAACTCAAAAAATTAGCGGGTTGAATGACTATTCCTTGCATCGAGAAAACGGCGCAGCGCGTTTTGAGAGCCTGATTTTTGAAGAGCGCAAATTTTTCTGCATTTTCACACAGCCTCAGACGAGTATCGCCGTTCACTGCATTGTCCAAATACGAAAGCTTTGCACCGATCAGTGAGCACTCAGCGGCATGGCGGTCAGCACTCACCAGCGCCTGAGATGCAGCCATTTGACCTGATTTTTTTAACGATGTCATTCGTATAGACTAAAAACAAGTGCATTCCTTAAGATATATCGTATCAACTATTTGATTTACGGATTTATTTTTCTCATCAGTATTTTCGATTTGTCTTCCGAGACCTCAACCTCCACCGAATCACCAATGTGCAAATCCATCTTTGCCAATAGATCCTCTGGTAACTCAATCATCGCATCGCCGCTCCCATCACCAGTATCAATTAAAGTTGCTGTCCACCGTTTAGGAACTGTGTTGGCTGATGTCATTATTTCGCCTCGCGAAATAAGGTTCTGAAAGCACGTGCTGCCATCGTGGCGAATTCTGGCTTGATGGAAACTTCCTCACTGAGACGTTCCCTCAATCCCGCCTGAACAGGTTCATCATCTTCGAGATCATGTAGCGTGTAAGCGATCTCTTTTTTGGTATGTGTTCCAATATCCAGGAAAAATGCCTGAAATCCTGGTTCATCTAATTGAACCAAAATACCTTCTTCACTGTAAGGATCTATAGCGGAAACAGCGTCTGGACGGTGATTATTGATATCCTCTACCTGCGCGTTCAGTTCTTCGACAAACTGAGACTGTGTCTCCGACCCTCCATGCCAAGACAATTCCCATAAAATACCGTGCAGAACTTGTCCTAAATTGATTCCCATCAGCTGGATTTTTTCTAATTCGTGTCCATATTTTTTTGCAGAGAGATCGTTTTCGCAAATGCTGACGACTTGGTTGTAGCGTATAGGGATAAGAAGTAACTCGCGAAGAGGTGTTGTAGAAACACTCCAGTGGATTCTTGTTCCTGCAGGATGGATATTTCCATTTCCAAAATCGTAGTCTTCACGTAACAGATACCCTACGCCATGAAAATCCAATCGATGTATGGGATCATATTCACGCGTTGCGGTATTCAGATGCCACGTTTGATAGAGCTCTAAAAATTCAATGGCATCAGGTGCATAGTCATGACTCCAGGACGAAGAAGCACCTTTCCTGGCTTCAGCCAATAATTCATCGCTAAAGTCTCGTCGTAATATCGCAGTCAATATCGGGGCAGCGTCGAGCAACCGAAAAATGTCTGCCAGCAAGACATCCTTTTCAATCGTGATAGATTCAAATAAGTATTCGTGCGCCGCTGTAGTGATATCGAGATCAACATAGCCCCCTTCTTCCGTCACTTCGTCGTATTCCCACTTACGCCATAAAAGGACAGGGCCAGGTTTCAATATTAATTCGGACATGATGAGGATTTGATCTCATAAAAATAATAGATTTGCGGTACTAGTGCATTCTGAATACTATCACTCACCCCGTAACTGAATAATTTCATTAACTCATTAATCTTTTTCATAGACGATCCCAGCTCTGGAGTTAGCTCATCACAGCTACACACTCCGCTTCGGCTATTGCCACAGAGCCCTCAATTGTCAAAATGGTGAGGCGAAGGATTAAACTCTATAAATTGTTCAATGAGATGTTAAATTTTGAGTTTTTTTTGGAATTCTAAGAAACTAAGTCTTTAAAACTCTGCGCGTTATAAGTTATTTTTACCGTTATCTCACACTTATGTCTGAAGGAGTTAAGCATGGATGACCACAAAAATCCATCAAATCTCGTACCATTTGCAGCGTGGGCCGGACATGGGCTGAGGCCGCCAGAAGGCTATAACAGCTTTTTGGAATATGCGGTGGCGACGATGGATACGAGAAGCTTGGAGTTGAAAGATATTTTTTCGGATGAGAACAACCGCCCCTCTCGGGAAGATTTCAGGCAAGCAGTGAAAGCGGAATTTGACGCACTTTGCAACAAAATTAAAGATTTATAGTGAGTTATCTCCTGCACTATCCTGGCTTCTAGTGAATGTACGCCATTGGATCATTCATCCTGTCCGAATAGCATCGAGGTATTGCCGTACCACGAACAAGTCGGACACATTGCCAGACAACATTCTGGCCAAGGCAGACTCTCCTCCGAATATAGCTTCTGCGTTTGGCTTTGAAATCCATTCGTCAGCTGCTTTAGGATCTGGCAATAGAATCTGCAGTGCTTTGTATATTCCTAAAATGTAAGAAATACGCTCCAGTGTATCCCGGCTGAGATTGGCAGCAGATGGATTCCGCTTCCAGTTATAAAAATTGGAGCGACTTGGCGAACCCAGTAAAATCATCTCCTGATCACTCTTCAACTTCCATGCGGATGCGATGTTGAAAAAGGTCTTGAGACCAATAGCAGATAATTGCTGTGCTTCTGGTTTTGGATTAACTGCAGTTGTGCTCATAGAAAGATCCATATCTGTTCTTTATATTTATTCTAGTAGATATTTGGATATTGATCTCACATTCTCAGATGAAAAACACTACCATTGAGATGGGATGGTCTGTACTTCCGGAGATTTTCTGCGGTACAACCAAATAACGAGTGAAGCTCACTTCTTGGCGATGAAAAATAAATGTTCCCCCATTTGATTGACCGGCCAATATTCGATTTTTATTTGATCGTTGAAGCATGAGTACAGATAAATCCAAAAAAATTAACAATGCCTCAGTTGATCAAGGGATATTTGTGAAATCAACAAGAAAATAGCTGCTGAAGTAGGTGATAATGTCCCAAAAACACATACAGACTTATAGCAAATTAACAAAATAGCTCAATGATTGACGACATCAAAAAAACACTCTGGGCGACGGCTGACAAACTCCGCGCCAACATGGATGCTGCCGAATACAAACATCTGGTTTTAGGTCTGATCTTTGTTAAATACATTTCCGATACCTTTCAAAGCCGCCGTGAAGAACTGACGCGCCGCTTTGCTGATCCAAGCGACGACTACTTCCTGCATGATGCGGACGCCGAATTACTGGTTGAAGAACTGGAAGACCGCGACTATTACCGCGAGGTGAATGTGTTCTGGGTGCCAGAAGCGGCACGCTGGGAAAGCCTTCGTGCGAATGCGAAGCAATCCGACATCGGCAAACGCATTGATGATGCGTTATCCATCATCGAAGTTGAAAATCCCAAGCTCAAGGGCATACTGGATAAACGCTATGCCCGTGCTCAACTGCCAGATGGCAAACTGGGTGAGTTGGTCGATCTGGTATCGCAGATCGGTTTTGGCGTGGATGCCAGCACTGCCCGTGATGTGCTCGGGCAGGTCTACGAATATTTCCTTGGCATGTTTGCCAGTGCGGAAGGCAAACGTGGCGGTCAGTTCTACACACCAGCCAGTATCGTTAAAACGCTGGTCGCTGTGCTGGCTCCGCATCATGGCAAGGTGTATGACCCTTGCTGCGGTTCTGGAGGTATGTTCGTGCAGTCTGAGCGCTTCATCGAAGCCCACGGTGGCAAACTTGGTGATGTCAGTATTTACGGTCAGGAAGCCAACCCTACCACATGGCGGCTGGCGGCAATGAATCTGGCGATTCGCGGCATTGACTACAACCTTGGCCGTGAACCGGATGATACGTTTAGACGCAATCAACATCCTGACCTTCGTGCCGATTTCATTTTGGCTAATCCCCCATTCAACATCAGTGACTGGTGGCATGGCAGTTTAGAAGGTGATCCGCGCTGGGTATATGGCACACCACCTCAAGGTAATGCTAACTATGCGTGGTTGCAGCACATGCTGTACCACTTAAAACCAACTGGCCGTGCCGGTATTGTGCTGGCCAACGGCAGCATGAGTTCCAGCCAGAATAGCGAAGGCGAGATTCGTCGCGCCATGGTGGATGCAGATGTCGTTGAAGTCATGATCGCATTGCCCGGCCAGTTGTTCTTCAATACGCAAATTCCAGCTTGCTTATGGTTCCTTGCCAAGCAAAAGACAATACGCAAAGGCGAAGTACTGTTCATCGACGCTCGCAAGTTGGGTAGCATGATCAGCCGCGTTCAGTGTGAATTCACAGATGAGGTTATCGACCGTATTGCAAACACGGTTGCCGCATGGCGTGGCGAAAGTGCAGAAGTGTACGCGGACATTGCCGGGTATTGCCGCAGTGTGCCGCTTGCAGAAATCGCTGAGCATGGTCATGTTCTGACCCCGGGCCGATATGTTGGTGCTGAAGAAGTTCAAGACGACGACGAAGCCTTTGCCGACAAGATGCAAAAGCTCACTGAAAAGCTTGGCGAACAGATGGCTAAGGGGGCGGAACTGGATGCCTTGATTCGCCAGAAACTTGGAGGACTCGGTTATGAGTTCTGATCACTGTGAGAACACTCTTAATTCATTGTGTCTGCTAGTGGTGGATTGTCCGCACGCAACGCCAAAATGGACTGAAAGTGGGTATGTTGTTTTAAGGAATCAAAATATCAAAGGTGGAAGACTTGATTTGACTCAACCAAGCTTCACTGACGACGACCATTTCAAAGGACGCATTAAGCGAGCTGCACCGCAATGTGGCGACATTGTTATTACTCGTGAAGCACCAATGGGAGATGTCTGTCAGATCCCTGCGGGATTAGTTTGCTGCCTCGGTCAGCGGCAGGTTTTACTTCGCCCTAATCCATCAAAAATTGACGGGCGATATATGCTTTACGCATTGCAGTCACCATATATTCAAAATCAAATTGGCTGGAATGAAGGAACTGGATCAACTGTTAGTAACTTACGCATACCAGTTCTTGAAGCATTGAAAATTCCGACTCCGCCAATTGATGTTCAGCGTGAAATTGCAGGATCACTTGGTGCAATTGACGACCGTATTGCACTCCTCCGCGAGACCAACGCCACACTCGAAGCCATCGCCCAAGCCCTGTTCAAGTCATGGTTCGTCGATTTCGACCCAGTCCGTGCCAAGCAGCAAGGCCAAATGCCGGAAGGCATGGATGAGGCAACTTCTGCGTTATTTCCTGATAGTTTTGAAGAGTCGGAATTGGGGTTGGTACCATACGGATGGACGCCTACTTCCTTCGGTCAAACTATCACGGTAATCGGCGGAGGAACACCGAAAACAAGCAATGCCGATTATTGGAATGGTGATATACCTTGGTTCTCGGTTGTGGATTCGCCTGCAAATCACGATGTCTTTGTAGTTCGCACTGAAAAATACATTACTGATGCAGGCGTAAAAAATTCATCGACAAAAATCCTGCCAGTCGGTACAACTATTATTTCGGCTCGCGGCACCGTTGGAAAACTTGCACTAACCGGCGTGCCAATGGCGATGAATCAGTCATGCTACGGCTTGCGTGGAAAAGTTGAAGATTCATACTTTACCTACTACAGCACCTCCAGAATTGTCGAAGTTCTGAAACAGATGTCGCATGGCTCGGTATTTGACACGATTACACGCGATACACTGGACGGAATTTCCGTCGTCTATCCAACTGCATCTGCGATAAAGGCATTCGATGATTTAATTGCTCCAGTAATGGAGCGAATCAAAGCAAATCTGGAAGCGATTGGAAGCTTGAGCTTCATTCGCGACACCCTCCTTCCCCGCCTAATCTCCGGTCAGCTACGCATCCCCGAAGCTAAACAGGCTGTTGAAGAGGCCACAGCATGAGCATGACCGAAGAACAATTAGAAAACGAAGCCTTGGGATGGCTGCAAGAAGTTGGCTATCAGTATGTGAATGGCTATGCGATTGCACCCGATGGCGAAACGCCAGAGCGTAGCAACTACCTCCAGCCGCTACTTGTTGAGCGTTTGCGTGGTGCGATCAATCGTTTGAATCCGTCAATTCCGCTGGTCGCCCGTGAAGATGCACTCAAGCAGGTCATGGACTTAGGCATTCCTGTCTTGCTATCCGCGAACCGGCACTTTCACGGCCTTCTGGTCAATGGCGTGCCAGTGCAGTATCAGAAAGATGGCGAAACACGCGGCGATTTTGTGCGGCTGGTTGATTTTGTTGATGTCGCTGCCAACGAATGGCTGGCCATCAATCAATACACGCTCAAAGGCCCAAAGCATACACGCCGACCTGACATCATTTTGTTTGTGAACGGTCTGCCGTTGGTGCTGCTCGAACTAAAGAATCCCGCCGATGAAAACGCCGATATTTGGAAGGCGTTCGACCAGATACAGACCTACAAAGAGCAGATTCCCGATGTTTTCCAATACAACGAAGTACTGGTCATCTCCGACGGCAGCGAAGCACGCTTAGGCTCGCTGTCGAGTGACGCTGAACGCTTCATGCAGTGGCGAACCATCGATGGCGTCAACATCGACCCGCTCGGGCAGTTTAACGAGCTGGAAACCCTGATACGTGGCGTGCTCGCTCCGGCATACCTGCTGGACTACCTGCGGTTCTTCGTGCTGTTTGAAGATGATGGCGGACTGATCAAGAAAATCGCAGGCTATCACCAGTTTCATGCCGTGCGTGCCGCTATTGAACAAGTCGTGTCCGCATCACGACCTGGCGGGAGCCATAAAGGTGGTGTGGTCTGGCATACGCAAGGTAGCGGCAAGAGCATCACCATGACCTGCTTTGCGGCACGGGTGATGCGCGAATCTGCGATGGAAAATCCGACCATTGTAGTCATCACCGACCGCAATGATCTGGACGGACAGTTGTTCGGCGTGTTCTCGCTGGCGCAAGACCTGCTGCGAGAGCAACCCGTGCAAGCAGAAACCCGTGGTGATTTGCGCGCCAAGTTAGGCAATCGTCCATCTGGCGGCATCGTGTTTGCCACGATTCAGAAGTTCATGCCGGGTGAAGATGAAGACAGCTTTCCCGTGTTATCTGAACGTAGCAATATCGTAGTGATTGCCGATGAAGCACACCGCACCCAGTATGGCTTTGAAGCCAAGTTCAAGGGCGATGCCAAGGGCTATCAAGTTGGCTATGCCCAGCATCTTCGCGATGCACTGCCCAATGCAACTTTCGTTGCCTTCACCGGCACGCCTGTTTCTGGAGAAGACCGTGATACCCGCGCCGTGTTTGGCGACTACATCCATGTCTATGACATGCAGCAAGCCAAGGATGATGGTGCAACGGTCGCCATCTACTACGAATCACGCCTTGCCAAGCTGGGACTAAAAGAAGCCGAGCTTGACGAACTGGATGCAGAAGTCGATGAGCTTGCCGAAGATGAAGATGGCGACGAGCAATCCAAGCTGAAAAGCAAATGGGCTGCCCTGGAAAAAGTGGTTGGGGCAGAACCGCGTATCCGGCAAGTTGCTGCTGATCTGGTCATGCATTTTGAAGAACGATCCAAAGCACAGAGTGGCAAAGCGATGGTCGTGGCAATGAGCCGGGACATCTGCGTTCACTTGTATAACGAAATCATCAAACTACGCCCAGACTGGCACGACGAAGACCCGGCCAAGGGTGCCATCAAGATCGTGATGACCGGCTCCGCCAGCGACAAGCCCTTACTGCGGCCACACATCTACTCAAAACAGGTCAAGAAGGACCTGGAAAAGCGATTCAAGAATCCGGCTGATCCGCTGCGGCTGGTGATCGTGCGTGACATGTGGCTGACCGGCTTTGATGCTCCTTGTGTACATACGCTGTATGTCGATAAGCCCATGAAGGGGCATAACCTGATGCAGGCAATTGCACGGGTCAACCGGGTATTTAAAGACAAGCAAGGCGGTCTGGTCGTTGATTACATCGGCATTGCCAACGATCTGAAACAGGCATTGAAGGAATACACCGCCAGCAATGGCCGTGGACGCCCAACCGTGGATGCTCACGAAGCGTACGCGGTGCTTGAAGAAAAGCTGGAAGTGCTGCGAGCCATGCTACACGGCTTTGATTACAGCAATTTCCTCAAGGGTGGCCACAAGCTTCTCGCTGGTGCCGCCAACTATGTGCTGGCTGATAAGGACGGTAAGAAGCGTTGGGCTGATCATGCTCTTGCAATGAGCAAAGCTTTTTCACTCTGCTGCACCTTAGATGAAGCCAAGGCCGTGCGTGAAGAGGTCGCATTCTTTCAAGCTGTCAAAGTGTTACTGACCAAGCGAGAAATCAGCAGCAAGAAAAAAACGGACGAAGAACGCGAACTGGCAATCCGACAAATCATCGGACAGGCTGTGGTGTCTGACCAGGTTGTCGATATTTTTGATGCAGTCGGCTTGGAAAAGCCCAATATCGGTTTGCTTGATGATGAGTTTCTGGCAGAGGTGCGTAATCTACCAGAACGTAATCTGGCCGTTGAACTGTTGGAACGTTTGCTTGAAGGCGAAATTAAAAGCAAATTCGGCGGCAATGTCGTCCAGAACAAGAAATTTTCCGACTTACTGGCTGATGTCATCAAACGCTATCAGAACCGGTCAATCGAAACTGCACAGGTCATCGAAGAACTGATTGAGATGGCGAAAAAGTTCAAGGAAGCTGCCAATCGTAATGAGTCGCTGGGGCTGACTGACGATGAAATACGCTTCTATGATGCCCTCGCAAACAATGAATCTGCGGTTCGTGAACTCAGTGACGAAACGCTGAAACTGATTGCGCACGAATTGACAGAAAATCTTCGCCAGAATGTCAGCGTCGATTGGTCGCAGCGTGAAAGCGTCCGCGCAAAATTGCGGCTGATGGTGAAGCGGATACTGCGGAAATACAAGTATCCGCCAGATCAACAAGAAGAAGCAGTCCAGACTGTACTGCAGCAGGCGGAAAGTCTCAGTGCTGAATGGTGCTGACGTTAGGTGAATTAACTTTAGCTATATAAAAAAAGCTTACTTGGAGGTTTGGATGGTTTCAAGATCTAATTCTGCAACGTTCTCAAGGATGGTTCACCCAGCCAGCTATCAGTTGCATAGTATTTTGATGCTACTTTATAGACATCAAAACTCATACTTTTATAAAATTTAAATAAAAAAATAATTTCAACTAGGTATGTAGTCAATTGAAAAGCCTTTGCGGCTGGAGATATGCCATCACAAAAACAAACCAGACTTGCAATCGCTATCAACATGTAGAGTGGCATCATCATGAAGTAACCTGAGATACTGTCAAAACGACTTAGGGAAATTTTTTGTCGACGAATATGAATAACCCCAGACCAAGTCAGAAATGCGGCGTCAATTTTATTGATGTTACTACGTCGTATATATTCAAAGAACCAAGTCCTACCCGCCGAATCTGTCAAGCGTCCAAACTCTGATGCAAATTTAAATTTTGCTAAACGGTCGTTCATGTTTGAATGCCAAGCCAGTTCTGATCTTCTTTGCCTTTTTGATATGTAATTTAGATAGAGAAAAATGGCACCATAAACATACAATGCCAAACACCTAATCCAAGTGTAAACCTCCCCCAATCAGTGCCAGGTATTACTAGAGTTTTGAGGTTGGTGAAACAATCGATATTCAACAGGTGTCATCCCGTTGAGTGAAACATGTGGGCATTGCTCGTTGTAATCGTTCATCCACAATTCTGTTCGTTCTTTGACCTCCTGCAAGTTCTTAAATACATACATATCTAACACCCCTTGGCGGTAGCTGCGGTTGAAGCGCTCGATGAAGCCATTTTGCATCGGTCTGCCTGGTTCGATAAACTCCAAATGAACATTGTGCTTTTGCGCCCAGTCAGCCAACGTCGCTGAAATAAATTCAGGCCTATTGTCCATTCTGATCTGCGCCAGGCAACGATACGCTCCAGCACCCGCACTACACGGGACGCAGGTAAATTCAGATCCACTTCAATCGCCAATACCTCCCGATTAAAATCATCGACGACATTGAAGGTGCGAAAGCGCCTGCCACACCATAACGCATCACTCATAAAATCAATCGACCAGCTCTTGTTGATTTCTCCCGGTACTGCCAATGGCTGCGGGTCTCTGCTCGGAAGTCGCTTTTTACCGAGTCGTCGCCGGTTCATCTTTAGTCCGCAATAAACGCGATAGACCCGCTTATGATTCCAGGTATGGCCGCGTCGTCTTATTAACTGAAAGTATTTGCCAAATACCCGTTCCGGAAATCGTTCTGCCAATTCTTGCAAAACTGCAATGATCTCATCGTCCGGTGTCAGCTTCTGCTGATAGCTCATGCTTGAGCGTGACGCTGGCTAAGCCCAACCTCTTGTAGTTGTTTGACGAAATCGCGTTTCTGGTCCGGGGTCAGCGCTTTAAACCGATCACCTCTTTGAACGCATGGTTCTCTAACGACAAATCAGCGACCATCATTTTGAGCTTGCGGTTTTCGTCTTCGAGGTCTTTGAGGCGTTTGATATCGGCCGCTTCCATGCCGCCATACTTCGATTTCCATTGATAGTAGGTGGCGTCGGAAATGCTGTGTTCCCGGCAAACGTCTTTGACCAGCCTGCCTGCTTCGACGGCTTTCAATATTCCGATGATTTGTGTTTCTGTAAATCTGCTCTTACGCATTGCTGTTCTCCTTTGGCATATCAGTTTGCCTCAAGAACTCTACTTATGCATGGCTCGATTTTACGGGAGGGTTACAAATCTAGTAGAAGAGCTTACAAAGTCGATGGTCGAAGAAAAACTTAACGAAGCGTGGGATAGGCTGACCACTACAATAATTGAAGGTCAGGAAAAAGGAGTCACATATTGGCTCCTTTTCTACTTTTTCGATTTTGTGTCAAACTTTTTTATTTAGTGTTAAACATTTTTATTTTGTGTCGAACTTTTTTATTCATCGACACAAGTCAAAAACCGCTGATTCATTTTTATTCGACTGTGACACTTTTTGCTAAATTTCTAGGCTTATCTACGTCGGTGCCGCGGGCAAGCGCCGTGTGGTAGGCGAGTAATTGCAGTGGTACAACGTGCAGAATGGCGGATAGCTGGCCGTAATGTTCAGGCAGGCGAATCACATGCACGCCTTCGCTGGAGGTGATGTGCGAATCGGCATCAGCGAATACAAACAGTTCGCCGCCACGGGCACGGACTTCCTGCAGATTAGATTTGAGTTTTTCAATCAGTGCATCGTTCGGTGCGACTGTTACCACCGGCATTTCTTTAGTCACCAGCGCCAGCGGACCGTGTTTCAGTTCACCGGCAGGATACGCTTCTGCATGAATATAAGAAATTTCCTTGAGCTTGAGTGCGCCTTCAAGCGCGATCGGATAATGCAAACCGCGACCGAGGAAAAGTGCGTTTTCTTTTCTGGCGAATTCTTCTGACCAGGCGATGATTTGCGGTTCCAGCGCGAGCACCGCACTGATCGCCAGTGGCAAGTGGCGCAGGGCTTTGATATGTTCAGCTTCTTCGGCATCACTGAGGCGACCTTTGCTTTGTGCGAGTGTCAGCGTCAGTAAGAAAAGCGCGACCAGTTGCGTAGTAAATGCTTTGGTCGATGCGACGCCGACTTCGATACCGGCGCGGGTGATGTACGATAAGACGCACTCTCTGACCATCGCACTGGTAGAGACGTTGCAGATCGTCAGCGTGTGCTGCATCCCCAACGAACGGGCATGTTTTAACGCAGCCAGCGTGTCGGCAGTCTCACCGCTTTGCGAGATGGTAACGACCAGAGAATTCGGATTCGGCACGCTGTCGCGGTAACGGTATTCACTCGCGATTTCCACATTGACGGGGATTTTTGCAATCGACTCCAGCCAGTATTTCGCGGTGAGCCCCGCGTAATAACTGGTGCCGCAGGCGAGTATCAGTACCGAATCAATCTGTTTGAAAACACCGTAGGCTTTATCGCCGAATAATTCCGGCATGATGCTGGTGACGCCCTCTAGTGTGTCACCGATGGCGCGTGGCTGTTCAAAAATTTCTTTTTGCATGTAATGACGATACGGGCCGAGTTCAGCTGCACCGCTGTGGGCGTGAACGGTGCGTACTTCGCGTTCCACTGCTTTACCATGCACATCAACAATCCAGCAGCGCTGCAATTGCAGATCAACGACATCGCCTTCTTCGAGATAAATGATCTGGTCGGTAGTACCTGCCAGCGCCATCGCATCAGATGCGAGAAAATTCTCACCTTTGCCGATACCAACGATTAACGGCGACCCCTGACGTGCGCCGATCACACGATGCGGCTCGTCCCGGCAAAATACAGCAATCGCATAAGCGCCCGTCAGGCGTTTCACCGCTTGCTGCACTGTTTCAAATAAATCGCCCTGATATAAATGATCAACTAAATGAGCAATGACTTCGGTATCGGTCTGACTTTCAAAAACGTAGCCGAGCGCTTTTAATTCGGTACGCAATTCTTCGTGATTTTCGATAATGCCGTTATGCACGAGTGCGATCCGGTCGCGCGAAAAATGCGGATGTGCATTAGCCGAAGACGGAACGCCGTGGGTCGCCCAGCGCGTATGTGCGATACCGGTAAAGCCGGATAAGCCACTCTGCTCGACTTGTGCCTGCAATTCGGCAACACGGGAGGTGCTGCGCGAACGCTGCAACTGACCATCGACATGCAAGGCGATACCGCAGGAGTCATAACCACGGTATTCAAGGCGCTTGAGTCCTTCAAGCAGGATGGGCGTAATGTTACGCTGAGCAACTGCACCGACAATACCGCACATAATGACCTCGTCAATAAGAAAAGAGAATGTGGTTATGCTAATGTAGTTTGAATGATTATTTATTTCAAAATTTCGTGTAATATGAAATTTATATAAAAATTAATTTCATCTTGATTTTTTATTTCAAAAATAAATAAAAATTAATAATTTATTTCATTCATGACGATATTAGATGAACTCGATAAGCGCATCTTGCAGCAAATGCAGCAAGATGCGTCACTGACCAATCACGAACTGGCTCAGCGCGTACATGCGTCGGCGCCGACTTGCATGCGGCGGGTGAAACGTCTGATGGAGGAAGGTGTGATTGCGCGTCAGGTGGTGATTCTGTCACCTGAAAAAGTCGGCGCCGGGTTAACTGCAATTGTAGAAATCACGCTGGATCAGCAGGCGACGGAGAGACTGACGGAATTTGAACAGCGTATCGCCGTCGAGCCCGCAGTCCAACAGTGTTACCGGGTGTCTCCCGGACCGGATTTCGTGCTGATTATTCAGGTCGCGGATATGACTGCATATCATGCGCTCGCACACCGCCTGTTTGCGACTCAGAGCAATATCAGGAACGTCAGAAGTTTCTTTTCAATTCTGCGCAGTAAATTTGAAACCGGTATTGCGGTCTAGCCGCTTGTCTGCTCTGATCAGCGCGTCGTATCCCGCGGACGGATACTGTCTTTCAGGAATTCTTTTTTGTAGTAACGCTGAAAGCCTTTCCAGATCAGGCCGTCATTCGCCGCACGTTCAAAAATATCCTGCAAGACCTGCAAATCGGCAGCATTCAATGATTTCTTAGAAAAATAAACGCCACTCTCACCCCAGGTTAATTCTTGCAGCGGCTGATATTGCAATTTATCTTCAAGATCAGTAACGCGCTCATCAATCTGCACTGAGCCGGCAAAAATTGATGGTGCCATCAGGGTGTAATCAGCTGCACCTGATTTCAATAAACGGGCGACTGATACAGGATCTGCTTCAAGGCGTAGCCGGTTCCGCTTTTGTAACTCTTTGAGAAACGCCTGATACTTTTCGCCATAATCAAAACCGCGTACCACGGCTATTTTTGTGTCTTTCTGCTCAAGCAAGTCTTTGAAATTTCTGACCGGAGTCGTTTTTTCCTGGACGGAAATCAGCATCGCCCTGTTAGAAATCAGCGGGACAAAAAAACCCAGCCGGTCTCGTCGGGGTGTGCGGGTTGCTGGAATAAGAATATCTGCCTGACCGTTTTCAAACATCATTTCCAGTCGTGCGCGCGGCACGATGCTCAGCTCGAAACTGCATTTTTCTTTGGCGGATAAATCGCTCAGTATTTCAGGGTACACACCGGAAATAATCTCGCCGCTCACGATGACACTTAAGCCTGTCATCGCCAGTGGAACTTTCATGGAACGAGAACAGTTACCGTGAGCTGAAACAGCGCCGGCAAACATCGTCATTAAACAAAAGCACACTGTTTTGCGCAAAATTCGCATAGAGAGACCTGAGGAAAATCGGGACGGACAATCAATATAAAGCTATTTCCTGTAGTGGGTAAAACTATAGTGCTGGATTTTACAAAAGATAACAAGGAAAACAAAACAAGCGGAACAGGGTATCCATTGATACATGAACAAGTCCTTCACCGCATCGTCTGGCACTGCGGTCTGGCTTTAATCTTTTTCACACAAGGCCGCAAGTTTTTCCAGAGATAGTATTCTGACCGAGCGATAACCGAGCCGCAGTAATCCTGCTTGTTCGAAAAATTTCAACTCCTTGGAAAGGCTCTGGCGGCTCATCCCCAGCATCATCGCCAGCGACTCCTGCGATACAGGAATATCCAATTTTTCTGAACCAGCCTGCTCTTTCTCACTATCAACCAACAATACAAGGCGTCTGGCGACGCGCGCTCTCGCCGAACGCAAATGTGCGTCTTCAACGATCCCGTATAACAAACGAATACGCTTCGCCAGCATCTGCGCGACCGCCAGCGCAAAGTCTGCGCTTTGCATCAGATGATCAAAACATGCGGGAGTCATCATCAGCACTTCAGCACGCCCGATCGCCGTTGCATCGTGCGTTCTGGGTTCACCATCAATCAGGGAAATTTCACCGAACCAGGTACCAGGCTCGAGTATGGTCAGGATCGCCTCGCGCCCTTCTTCACTCAAGGTCGACATTTTCAGTTTGCCGCTCAGCAAAGCATAAAACCCGGCTGGCGGATCGCCCTGCCGGAATAACATTTCACCTGGTTGCAGATATTGTCTTTCACTGCAATCCAGCATTTCCTTACGTGTCGCTGCGGGCAATGCCGCAAACCAGTCATCGCCGGCGAGCGAGTTGAGTACAGAAGATGGCGACATAAGCGGGGGTCGTGTTTGGTGATGACAAAATCGATACAGTCAATTGTAAAATATTTGACAGTTTGCTGCCGGGTGCGCCTGTATGGTGAGAGTACAAAAATTAAACAGGAGACAAAAATGCCTCATCGCGCCCATTTCCTGCGTATGGAAGACAGTACGCAACAAGACTGGCAACTGATCGGTGCTGAATTCATGCAATTCGCGCAAAAATTACCTGATCGCGTCATCAAGCATCTGCAGTTGCTCGAAGGGGATTACGGCGGCTTCCCGATTGATCGTTACGCGCACTCGTTACAAACCGCCACCCGCGCCATGCGCGATGGTCGTGACGAGGAGTATATCTGCTGCGCTTTGCTGCACGACATCGGCGACACGCTGGGTAGTTTTAATCATCCGGATATCGCAGCGGCAATTCTGAAACCGTTTGTCAGCGAAGAAAATCTGTGGATGGTGCAACATCACGGTATTTTTCAGGGACATTATTTCTTTCACCATCTGGGTATGGACAGAGATATGCGCGAACAATTCCGCGCTCATCCGCACTTTGAACGCACTGCTGAATTCTGCGCGCTGTATGACAATCCTTCGTTTGACCCGCACGCAGAAACTTTTCCACTGATCGAGTTTGAGCCCATGCTGAAGCGCTTATTATCTCAGCCAAAAAATACGATTTATAAAGCCGCCGTTACAAAAAAATAGAGAAACTCAAAACAACCATATCAATAACAATCCACAGGAGACACCATGCAAATTCCTTCCCTCAAAGATAAAGTCAGCCCTGAAGAATGGCAGTTACGGGTGGATCTGGCGGCCTGTTACCGCCTCGTCGCCGCTTACGGCTGGAGCGATCTGGTGTTTACGCACATCAGCGCGCGCATTCCGGGGCCGGAGCATCATTTTCTGATCAATCCGTATGGCCTGATGTTCGATGAAATCACTGCGTCCTCGCTGGTGAAAGTCGATCAGCAATGCAACAAGGTGATTGATTCACCCTTCCCTGTGAATCCTGCCGGTTTTGTGATTCACAGCGCAGTGCATGCCGCGCGCGAGGATGTGCAATGCGTGCTGCATACCCACACCAAAGCAGGTGTTGCGGTCAGTGCCCAGCGTTGCGGCATTTTGCCGCTGTCGCAGCAATCAACATTCGTCCTCGCTTCGCTCGCGTATCATGATTACGAAGGCGTGGCTTTCCGCGATGATGAAAAGCCGCGTCTGCAAGCGGACATGGGGAACGCGAATTTCCTGGTACTGCGCAATCACGGCCTGCTCACTGTTGGTAAAAGTATTGCCGACGCATTTTTGTCGATGTACACGTTTGAAGCCACTTGCCAGATACAACTGGCGGCGCAGGCCGGTGGCGAACTGATTCATGTCAACCCGCAGATCGTGCAAGGTGTTGCGGAATCAATGCGGGTGCAGACCAGCGGCCTCGGCGGCGCATTCGTCTGGCCATCACTGATACGCAAGCTCAACCGCATGGATGAAAGTTATCAGTCATGAGCAGACAAAATAAAGTCATCATCATTACCGGTGCGTCTGACGGCATCGGCGCAGAAATCGCCCGGCAACTGGCAAAATCTGGCGGTCGTCAGACTTCACTGGTAATGGCTGCACGTAATGAAGAAGCATTGAAAAAAGTCGCCGCAGAATGCCAGACCTATGGCAGCGTCTGCCTGGTCGTGAAAACCGATGTCGGTATCGAAAGCGAGTGCCGCCAACTGATCACGAAGGCAGCGGAAAAGTTCGGCAGGATAGATGTGCTCATTAACAATGCCGGTAAATCTGCGCAAGCCTTATTCAGCGAAGTCGCTGATCTTGGCTGGTATCAGGAATTAATGCGGATTAATTTCTGGGGCAGCGTCTGGTGTACCCATGCAGCACTACCTTACCTGAAGCAATCACGCGGGCATATCGTTGCGGTTTCATCGCTGGCCGGACTCATAGGCGTGCCGGGTCGTACCGCGTACAGCGCCAGTAAATTTGCGATGAATGGTTTCTTCGAAAGTTTGCGCAGCGAAGTCAAAGAAGCGGGCATCAAAATTACGCTCGCCTATCCCGGTGTAGTGGCCACCCGCATCCGCTATCACGGCTATAACGCGGCCGGAAATGCAGCAGGCAGCAGCGGTCTGAAAGAAGACGATGCGATGTCAATTGAAGAATGCGCACACCTGATCATTCAGGGCATGGAACATGGCAAACGTGAAGTCGTCATGACAGGTAAAGGGAAACTCGGCCGTTGGCTGAAACTGATCGCTCCTAGTCTGGTAGAAAAGCTGGCCATGGCGGCACTGAAAAAAGAAGTACGTCCGCCGCAATGAAATAGCTTTCAACCGTCTCGCGACAGCATAGAAAATGCCGGACAATATTCCGGCATTTTTTATTCTGAAACTAATTTCTGCATCTGTTTTCTACATCGATTAGCCAGCACAGATTACATAGAAAACTGCCACTGAAAAAAGAAAAAACTCAGCAGACCAACGACGATCGTCAGTAATTGTCTGCGGCTCAGCACACAAACAATAACGGCAATCAGCGACGCCAGTAGTTGCGGATTCCGACTATGCAGCTCCAGACCGTTGCCATGCGGTGCCAGTATCATCGGCGTGATAATTGCTGTCAGCACGGTTACCGGTACAAAGCTCAGTGCCAGATTCAGCCATGGTGGAAAAACCAGTCTGTCACCAAGAATAAAAAACAGGGCTTTAATCAGCACCGTCACCAGCGCCATGCCACCTATCATCAGCACGTAATTCATACTGCCGCCTTCGCTCTGGCAGCGATGCGCGTCAATGCCATGCCGACAGCGACACCGATCATGACCGCGCTCAGCAAACCCAGCTTATACGGCAAACCCTGCAACAGATAAGCACAACTACCGGCGGCAAGTGCGGCAGAAAATTGCGGAAACCGGTTCAGCTGCGGCACGATAATCGCAATGAAGGTTGCCACCATCGCATAGTCCAGACCCAGCGTCTGCAAAGCAGGAAACAAAGTGCCGAACAGTAAACCAACCAATGTCCACAGCTGCCAGTTTGTATACATCGCGAGGCCGGAACCGAGAAAATACCAGTGCGAATAGCGGCGTTCTTCGCTGCTCAATGCTTGCTGATGGTAACCAGCAACGACGGCGAATGTTTCGTCCGTCAGCAAAAAGCCCAGACACCAGCGCCAGCGGGCAGATAAATGAGCAACATGCGGCAGCAACGTCGCGGCATACAGCATGTGGCGCAGATTGACGATCAATGTCGTCAACCAGATCACCAACATACCGGTGTGACTAGCCACCAGGCCGGTTGCAATGAACTGACTGGAACCGGCAAACACGGACATCGACATCAGTTGCCCATGCCACGGCAGCATAGGGCTGGTGGAAATCAGCGCGCCAAAGATCATGCCAAACGGCGCGGCGCCGATCAGCATCGGTATCGTGTCACGCGCACCGCGCATCAGGCTGCGGCGCTTCTGGTCGCGTATATCGGGTAAATCAAGCTGCATATCAGACATCGTCATGCTTACTCCTTTGCGACGAAGTATACATGGTGAGTGCAACTTTCCTGCTTGGAATACGGTGAAATAAGGTCAAATGCACTCGACATCAATGTCATCAATATCAGCAACGCAGGCACAAATCCAAAGGAATAAAAAAGCCAGCCTGTTATCTGGCTGGCTTCAGGCTGGCTGCTTATTCGACTCTTGCTCGAATCTTGCGGCTCAGGCGCGGCCTATTTCTTTTGCTTGACTGGCCGCTGCCAGTTTTCTATCGTGATCTGTTTTGCTCTTGAGACGGTCAGCTTTCCTTCCGGCGCATCTTTCGTCAGCGTGGTACCGGCGCCCAGCGTTGCACCTTTGCCTACGCGCACCGGTGCCACTAATTGCGTATCGCTGCCGATGAAGGCATCGTCTTCAATCACTGTGCGGAATTTATTCGCACCATCGTAATTGCAGGTGATCGTACCGGCACCGATATTCACGCGGCTGCCAACGGTCGCATCGCCAACATACGCCAGGTGATTGGCTTTGCTGTGCGCAGCGATCTGACTATTTTTAATTTCCACGAAATTCCCCACATGCACGTCTTCCGCCAGCTCAGTTCCGGGACGCAGACGCGCATACGGGCCGATCTGAGATTGCGCTCCGACTTTTGCTTCTTCGATATGGCAAAACGCCTTAATCGTTGCGCCAGCGCCGATATGCGCATCTTTGATCACGCAATTCGCAGCAATCGTCACGCCGTCTTCCAACGTGACATTACCCTCAAACACACAACCGACATCAATGCTGACGTCGCGCCCGCAGACCAGCTTGCCACGTACATCGATACGTGCCGGATCAAGCAGGGTTACACCTTGTTCCAGCAACTGCCGTGCGATATTCGCCTGATGTACACGCTCAAGTTCCGCCAGTTGCACTTTGCTGTTCACGCCCAGCGTTTCCCAGATCGCATCAGGCTGCGCCGATACTACCGGCACACCGTCTTCCACTGCACGCGCAACGATGTCGGTCAGATAGTATTCGCCCTGCGCATTGTTATTCGACAGAGTCGCGAGCCATTCTTTCAACTTGACGGTTGGAACAATCATGATGCCGGTATTAATTTCAGTGATCTGGCGTTCTGCTTCGGTCGCATCTTTTTGTTCAACGATGCGGCGGATCTCACCGTTTTCACGGACGATACGCCCGAGACCAGTAGGATCGCTCATTTCTGCGGTCAGTATCGCCAGCTTATCGTTACCGGCAACGCTGATCAGACGTTGCAGGGTGGCCGCCGTCGTCAGCGGTACATCACCATACAGCACCAGCGTCGGCTGACTATCATCGAGCACAGGAATTGCCTGCGCCACCGCATGACCGGTGCCGAGTTGCGGCTCTTGTCTGGCAAAACGTAAATCGTCGGCAGCGACTGCTGTCAATACCTGATCACCACCGTGGCCGTATATAACGCAGATAGACGCCGCGTTCAGACTGCGCGCCGTATCAATCACATGCTTCAGCAGGGGCTTTCCGGCAACAGAGTGCAATACTTTAGGCAAGGACGATTGCATGCGTTTGCCCATACCGGCAGCGAGAATAACGACGTTCATAAGTAAGCGTGTTTGAAAAAAAGGTGAATGAAGAGTTCGCGCCAGGGACGCATTAAAGCGGCGAAATTTTAACATGCGTATGATCCTGCATTCGTTGAAAACGGGCGACACCGGCAAACAGACAGGCCGAGAATTCATCCGCAACAGACCGCGCGCAGCGCTATGATGTCGGTTATCGATGCTCATTACTCTGCACTTATGTCTGCTGACTATCTTTCCGCCGAACAGTATTTCGTGTCAGCCAATCAGGCGATGGCGGCCAGTGAGCTAACACTGGCAGAGCAGTTGTTTCAGCAAGCGTTGCAAGCCGATCCTGCTTGTGCCGAAGCGATGGCGAATCTCGCTTATCTGAAAACGCAGCTCCGACAATACGATCTCGCTGACCAATACTACCGACAGGCGCTCAGTTTATTGCCGGAGAATGTACAAATCCACCTGAACTATGGCGCTTTGCTGATGTTGCAGTATCGCCTTGATGAAGCCGAAACACATTACCGGCAAGCCTTACAAATTGCACCGGCATCAGCGGCAGCCTGGTCAAATCTCGGCGCGCTGCTGGCCAGCACACAGCGCGAAGCAGAGGCCGAAGAATGTTATCGCAATGCATTGCTATGCGATCCTGCCTATCAGAAAGCCAGTTTCAATCTGAGTTATATCCTACTGAAACAAGGGCGTTATGAAGAAGGCTGGCAAAGGCTGGAAGCGCGTGCGCAGGATGCGGTGCTGAATGCCTATTTTCATTTTCCGCGCTGGCAGGGAGAGGCGCTCAGTGGTAAGCGCATACTGATTGTCTATGAAGGCGGCTTTGGCGACATGATGCAATTCTGCCGCTATGCCAGTCTGCTCAAAGCAGCCGGTGCTGCCAGTGTCAGTCTGGTTTGCCACCCTCCGCTAACGCGCCTGATGCGCAGCCTGCACGATATCGATGAAATTTATTCGTATGAAGATGACGTGCCTCACAGCGGCTGGGATTATTGGGTGCTGCCCATGAGTCTGCCGTTTTTGTGTCAGACCCGTTTGCATAATATTCCCGCCAGTCTGCCGTATCTTTATGCCGATCCTACATGCTCAGTGTCATTACCCGGGCTTGCGACTGATGGTCGTTTGCGTGTGGGTCTGGTGTGGCAGGGAAATCATTTATTCGATAACGATGCGGCTCGCTCCATCGTCACGCCAGACATATTGCATCCACTGTCCGCGGTCGGCCATGTGCAATTTATCAGCCTGCAGAAAGGCGCAAGGGATGAGCAACTCCTCGCGTTGCAAGCGCAACTGCCTGTCGTTGATGCAGCACCTTTACTGCATGATTTTGCTGATACGGCATCACTGATACAGCAGCTTGATCTGGTCATCAGCGTCGATACGGCAGTGGCTCATCTGACTGCCGCAATGGCGAAACCCTGCTGGGTGCTGCTGCCTTATTATCAGCCGGACTGGCGCTGGCTCAGTCAGCGCATTGACAGCCCTTGGTATCCGGGCGTGATGCGTTTATTTCGCCAGCCAGCGATGCATGACTGGGAATCGGTGATTGCGGAAGTAGTTACCGCGCTCAGGCACTTACAAAAACAAAACCCGGCGTGATGTGATCTGCGCCGGGTTGTTTTGCGTCTGAAAAAAATCAGACTTTTTTCAGATAACAGGCTTTTAGCATATAGCTGCCGCTGTCTGTTTTGCAATCGACTTCATGGTCGCCGCCAACGATGCGTATGCTCTTGATTTTGGTTCCCATTTTCAGTGTTGTGGAAGACCCCTTCACTTTCAGATCCTTGATCACGACGACGGCGTCGCCATCAGACAAGACATTACCGTTTGAATCTTTGACGATACGTTCATCATTATCATCGGCGCTGGCTGCGGCGACCATAGGCCATTCGTGACCGCAATCGGCGCACACATAGTTTTCGCCGTCAGGGTAGGTATTTTCCATGCCACATTGCGGGCAGGCGGGTAAGCTGGACATAATTTCTTTCAACAATTGCGGATAAGTACCGCGTATTATATCCGATCAACCCGTAAAATCGGCGTTATTGAGGTACAACAATCTCTCGCACCGACGGATAAGCAAAGTCCACATCATGAAAACCATCGGTGCGGAAGGTCGTTTCCCAACCGCCCCAGTTCACCAGTTTGCTGTACTGACCCGTGCGTTTTCCTTCCACATCAATGTATTCGCTGAATAAGCGCCAGTTGTTTTTGGGCAAGCCGGTGCTGAGATCGAAAGGGTCGGTATCGAGATACAAACGGTGTATCACGCGCTGAGTATCGTGCGGATCATTCCAGCTAATCAGCTTCATGCCTATCCAGACATTCTCCTGCAAGGCAGCGGTAAATTCAGGTTTGAGCGTCACGTAATCGTAGCGCGGATGCCGCAGCTCCTTACCGAAACGCGTCACGCTGCCGTGTCCCTCTGGTGATAATGTCAGCATGACACAGGAAGCTGCATCCGGATTTTTATCGCTATGTGCGCCGCCCCTGATTTTCAGCGAAATCTGCGCGCGTGCCGGATCAAGTATCTGATGCACCCGCATAAAAATTGTCATTTCCTGATTTTTCAGCTCCGCCGGATGACTCAGAAAACCGCGCTGGTTTTTCCAGTTAAATTTTTGCTGACCACCGCTGGCGTAAATGTGCAAACGGCTACTCCAGCCATCTCCGCCACTCGCGTAACTCAGCGGGTGCGACGGCAGATTCCAGAATTCAAGCGCACCATCCTTGCCTGCGGTTGCTTTGGTTTTCTTTTCAATCACGAAACCGCGTGTACTGTTAGGATTCCGTTTACCCAGCCGGAATTGCGCGCCCGGTGCCGACGGATACAACATCAGCACATGGTCTTCATCAAATAATTCAGCAATCGACGGAACCTGCGCACCATCCGTTTTTTTATCTTCAGCCTGCACTGCCAGCGGCAAAGCGCAGGCTGCTGCCAGTAATAAAGACAAATAACGACGACGTTGCTGTTGTGATCGACGTTGCGGTTGATGCAGCAGAGACATGTCTTTTCCTTGTGTCGGTAATGCCCTTACGGCGGCAGAATAAACGGCAGCTGAAACGAAGGCGAACGTTGTAGCGGAACCTATTTAACAGCGCCGGTCTGCGCCTGATGGCGCTGTACCGTGTCGATAATCACGAGTTCGGTTTTCCTGACTTCTTCAATCGCATCTTCGAGTGAAATACCGGCACCACGGCGCAGCGCCGATGCGGCCGACATCGTGTTTCCTGCCAGCAGATATTCAATCACATCCTGCAGCACCGCGTCCGGCACTTCCCGGTCGAACAGATGAACAACTTTCTCTTTGAAAAAGGCAAACCGGGGTGGCGTCAGCGCATAACGTTTCGATGCTATCGTGCCTGCCAGTATCGTTGTACCAGATCCGGTACCCTGTACTGCCGCCGTCTCTGCCGCTGTGCTTTCAACAGCCGCCGCAGGCGTTGTGACGGCTGGCACTGACGCAGGTGTTGTCACAGGTGATGCTGGTTCCGGCAACGCAAAAATCCTTAATAAATCATTCTTCAGTCTGGCGACCAGATCGTCTGCCGACGCGTAAAAACGCACGGACTGGGTCTGGCTCAGATGTGATTTCAATTCACTCAGATGCAGTGCCGGTGCGCCCGTATCGACATGTTTAGGCAAGACCAGATGTTCATCCTCATCCATGATATAAATCAGTACCGGCAGACCGGCAGCCAGCGCCGCTTCGTATTCCAGCTGCACCAGCGACTTGCCACTGGCCATATCCACATTGCCATACACCATGCCGAACACGCCCACATATGCAGACGCCTGACGCACCAGACGCAGTCGTTCCGCCAGTCCGGTTTCCGGTTCTGCCTGTACGACACTGAACTCGGGCAGACCTGGTTGCACCTGTGACAGTGCCTCCGCTATTTTATGTCTGTGCAACGCCAGATCGAAGGGCGTCGAGCTGATATACAGAGATGCGCGCATACAATTTCTCACCAAAAATTAGCCATCACGAAGGCAGATCCGGGCTGATAAAAGTGGCGGCAACAGCCGGCAACAATCAGCGGTATCTGCGCCTGATACTAGCATGAAGGCTCAATTGAAAAAAGAACGCCGGCTTGAAATCCGCCTGCAACAACGTCGGTGCAAGCAACAGCCGGACAGACAGCCGCTCTGATAGCCGGAGCGGGACAACCGCGGAGGCGCCGCACGGTTAGCACAAATGAACTGCGGAATAGATAAATCGGGGGAGTATGCCGATTTTTACGCTGAACGTCCTTATAAACAAAGGCTGTTAAAAAATACTCCCCCCAGTATTTTTAAGCTTTAAAACCTGCCGGATCAGACTGACCGGAGCCGTCAGGCGACGATGACGGACGATGGAATAATGTATTCCTGTTAGCTGATCCGTCGGCTGCTGCAGGAAAACATCAGTCTGACATCAGGGAAAATTCATCCATTGCAGGGGCTTGCCGCTTGCATCCGTCACGGTCGTCATTTCTTTGAAAATTCTGGCCTGAATACTGTCCGGCAGACGAACCATATCCACCGTACGGACTAAATGATCACTGTTCATGAAACTCCAGGTGAAAAACTTCAGGACGGCGATCGATTTTTCTGCATTGGTAGCGGTTTTCTGGAGAATCACAAAAGTACCCATAGCGATAGGCCAGCTATTGGCGCCGGGTTTATCAGTCAGCATTTCTTCAAACCGGCCATTGGATTTCCAGCCACTGTTATTCATGCTGGCAGCGAAGGCTGCCGCAGACGGCAACACAAAACGGCCTTCACGATTTTTGAGAGTGACGTAGTCCAGATTATCCTGAAGCACATAGTTGTAATCAATAAAACTGATCGCATACGGCGTGCTTTTCACCGCAGCAGAAACGCCGCTGCTGCCCTTCACCTGCGTCAGTTCTGCGTGCCATTTGATGGTGAAATTTTTGCCGTATTGATTTTGCCAGTCGGCATTCACTTTGGACAGGTAATCCGTAAAATTATAAGTCGTTCCGGAACCTTCCTGACGCACGATCACCTCGATCGTTTTCTTCGGCAGTTTCAAATCCGGATTCAGAGCCGCGATAGCAGGATCATTCCATTGCGATATTTTTCGGGAAAAAATATCGGCCAGTAACTCACCGGTCAGCTTCAGTTTGCCGGTGGCGATCCCCGGCAGATTCACCACCGGCACGACACCGGAAATCGCAGATGGAAACTGGATCAGATCATCGCGTTTTAAATCAGCAACGCTCATCGCCACATCGCTGCCGGCAAAATCGACGGCCTTCGCTCTGATTTGCTTAATCCCAGCGGAAGAGCCGACTGGCTGATACGCCATGCCGATTTTTGTTTTTTTGTTATACGCATCGGCCCACTTTGCATATAAAGGCGCGGCGGCTGACGACCCGGCACCACTGATGGTATTTTGCGCGAGGGCTGACAACTGGAAAGAAAGAAGAAGGCACAACGATAAAAATTTAAACATGATGCTTAATTGAACACGAAGTTGGGAATCTGGTGATGTCTGATCTGTAGCTGACAATGCCGGCCGCCACCGGTAACCGAGTCACCACGCGGTCATGTGATGAGCACACAAGGTGCAGCCGGATATTCTGATCTTATGTTTTTTTCCAGCGCTCTCGGCGGGTGGCGAAGGCACACGCTGACTCTGGAATGAGTGATGAAGGGCGCCATTATAAAGCACTTCCTTCATCGGGGTTGGTCACTGCTCACTTCATCAGACAGGCATCAGATAAGCAACATGTATTGCCCGGAAAATTCCTCATTCAAAAAAATGGCGGATCAGGCGCTTGATCACACCGATGGCGACGACCATCATCCCCAGCATCATTCCCATCACCATCAGCAATCCCAGACCAACCGGATTACCATCAGCCGGCCCGAAAATAATATACAACTGCAGCGGCAGATAGCCCGCCACCGCAATAAGAATGCCGACGATCAGAAATTTCGATAAAGGCCAGCGTCCGTCATCGGTCGTTTTGTTGTCCCTCATTTCTGATCCTCACTAAGTCAGTTTATGGCAGACAGCCAATCTGCCTTTCGAGCATTACTGTCCGGCTACGGCATCTGGCTGCGCAGAAGAATGCAATAACAAAGCAGAAAGAGCGCTTGCCCAAAGAATCAGACCCGCTCCCAGACAGCCGACAGGATCAGCAGCACCAGCCTGCGCGAACTGCGGATACGCCAGTGCCCAAACCATCATCGCAACACCAGTCACCGTATGTCGCCTGCTGTGAAACACTTTGGCCAGCGGGATAAAATGCGCACCGACAATAAAAATAAAGGCAGGTACAAACCATTCAGGGTGGCCGATATTATTCACAATATTCACCGCCAGAAAAATGGCCACGCCCTGACCAATATTGACAATATTAAAAATCCGCTTCCCTTTTTTGCTTTCAGGTGTCTCAACAACAGCCGCATGCGCCTCACGATTGCGCCGGTACTGACGGAAAGCCGTGATAAACAAAGCCAGCCCCAGGCCGCTAATCAAAGCACACATCCAAGCAGCCTGTGCAAAACTTCTGATAGCCCAGGCGAGCAGCCAGCCGGACCCGAAGACCGAAAAAATCATGGCACCGACAGCAACACCAGCGCGGGATGCAGATTGTTTTTCCATTATTTTTATCCTGTTAAAGAGACAGCGAATGCCGGCATGATTTCCTTCCGAAGTTTGCCACAATGCCATCTTTTATTAGTAGGATCAAGCCATACACGGTGCGCCATGCCCAACGCAATTTTCAGACATTGCTATTTTGAGTTCTTCGCATTTAGCCATAGGCTCGCAAGGCGCAGACGCGTGCATGCGGCACTTGCTGTGGTGCGACGTGGGGCTCGTTAACAGTTCAGGCCATGAAAATGGAAGAATAAAGACCGGACTTTACAAACGCTCGCAGCGGTGATGGCTCGACATCAACTTCTCCGAGAGTAAAGATGGGAATAATCAGGTATGCGGGTCCGTAGCAGATCAACTGCTTTGCCGCTTCGACTATTGTTTCAGCTGTGACACTTAATGACACGCGTAGCCTGACTTTGAGGTGCCGGGATCGCCCACAACAAAAAATTAATAAACAGAGAAATCCGTTGGCGATTCCCAGCCGACCGTCTTGTTAAGCACCACGATCCATCCAGGTGTCTTCGCAGCGAAGCATAACTACAACCTTATGACTGCGGGCTGAGATACAGGACTCCCCAGCCGTGACCATCTGGATCGACGAAGCTATGCGAGTACATAAATCCCAGATCCTCCGGCTCGTCATAGGTCGTTGCTCCGGCCGCAAGTGCCTTGGCAACTAATTGATCTACGCCTTCACGCGAATCGCATGCCAGCGAGATTAGGACTTCAACAGCCTTACTCGTATCGCAAATTTCCTTCGGCGTGAAACACTTAAACTTTTCGTGAGTTCCGAGCATCACAGAAACAGTGCTGTTCACGACGAAGCAAGCGGCAGTGTCATCGCTAAATTGCTCGTTCTGCACGAATCCGAGTGCCTTGAAAAAACTAACCGATTTCGGCAAGTTTGCTACTGGGAGTGTCAAGAAAATTTGATTAATCACACTGCTCTCCTTTGATAGTGAAACACCGGTTGTATTTACGGCCTAACGTTCGACATGAGCGCCAGTTGGCGATACCGACAACTGTCCGCTTGACTGATGGGGCGAACCTCTCCTTTTTTTGCGCGATCTTAAGCGCACTGGTTCACATGGAGGACGGGAATCAAATTTCATCGTCAGGAGTCCAATATAGATACTACTACTGTGGCAGTGGATTTGGCCAAATCTGTATTTCAACTGGCTGTCGGCGATACACAATGGCGTATGCTTGAACAACATCGCCTTACCCGTGCGCAATTTGAACGATGGCTTATTAATCGCAATGTCTCTTTGGTTATCATGGAAGCATGTGCCCTTGCCAACAAGCTCGCGCGCATTTGTTATGCAACACTGCGTGATGGTGAAGACTACGGAACTGTGCAACGTATGAACAAGAAATTAGAGAGAATTTCGTATGCAATGCCAGCTTGTTCGATTTGACACTTGAAAAACCGATTCCCCACCAGCCTTTGCGTAGAGATTAATCGCCCATCATGGCACAACGGAACGCAACCAGATCATTGAACGCCGATAACTCTTCCGGCAGCGATCCGTCGAGATGGCATCTCCGACGGCTAACGATTAAGCTAACGGGCGAGCAAAAGCGCAGCTTTTGCGAGTCCAGCGAACGAAGTGAGCGACTGTTGAGCGCCTTGTTAGGGCTTGGCTTTGATGCCAAATTTCTTCGCAAACGCAGGATCAACCCAAACCGATTCAACTTGATCTGGCTTCAGTTCAACTGTTTCAGGTTCTGCACAGCCAGAAATAAAATTATCTAATGAACTAGCAAGAAACTCCGTCTCAGAGGTTTCGTGATCCCAGAAGTAGACAGCCTCATTAACCTCAATGAAATAGTTTCCTGATTCATCCTCTGCCAACACCTTTGCCCCTTCAAGCTCACTTGGAAAAGGTAGTGTGGCTTTGCGGATTATTCCGAAATCAACACCCTCTTCACTAATGAATACCTTGGAAAATGCGCGATTCATTTCAAGAGCCCTAACGCCCTAGTTAACCGGCGCCGGAGCGCGAAGCGCGCAGGGTACCGCGGCAGGCCATGAGAATGCCGAAGGCATGGCCTGCCGTGGCGTCCGCGTTGAACGACCAGTTAGGCTGTGGAGCGAAGGCACACTGGCAAAACATGCGACTACGCTCCTTCTACTTGCCGCAAGAATTCGTCTTGCAGTTCGCCGCTGTGTTGTGTGCCATCTGCGTCAGTAAGTGAGAGCTCAACGAATTGTTCGTTGAGTGAGGTGTTTCCATCAATGGCGCCAAGCAAGGCAGATGAGGCGTCAATGGCTGCTTGGCGCATTAGCGCCAGAATGACTTCATGCTCCGCTGCGGAAAGATTTCGTGCCAGCGTGGCTGCAGCAAGCCAAAGAGGATCTTTGATTGCCGAGACAGGCTCACTTAGCAAGACGTCTCGGTAGAACGGCAGCGTAGATTCGTCAATCTCGCCCAGTATCAGGTTGCAGAGCGCTTCAGTATTCATATGCGTTGCGAGTTGATGGCCTAACTTGTTTTAAAGTGCAAAATGGCAAAATAACAGATGAATGAAAAATAAGCAACAAGTTCCAATACGCCGCAAGTCCTTGTCTGGTATCGTTTTTTTTTCGTTATACTGATTAAATAAACAGTATAACAGGAGGAACCTGTCATGACCGCTCATCCCCCTAAACTTCTGGATCAAGTCAAGCATAGTTTGCGCTGCAAGCATTACAGCCTCGCCACTGAAAAACTGTATATTTACTGGGTTCGTTTTTTCATACGCTGGTCAGGCTTGCGGCATCCCAGAGACATGGCGGCACCTGAAGTGGAAGCGTTTTTGACGACCCTGACGATGAGGTGCTTGCTGAAAACACTTACGTTAATCATAAAAAATCCCGGAACCAGTCCGGGATTTTCATAGGTGTACAAAGTCCGCCAATGGGCTCACATATTACGGCGATACTGGCCGCCCACTTCAAACAAGGCAGTTGTGATCTGTCCAAGTGAGCAAACCCGTGCTGCGTCCATCAGTTTGGCAAACACGTTTTCGTTGTTGATCGCGGCTTGCTGCAACGCTGCCAGCGCTTGCGGTGCCACGTTTGCATGGCGTTGATGGAAATCTGCCAGGCGTGTGAGTTGCGATTGTTTTTCCTCTTCGGTCGAACGCGCCAGTTCTATCTTTTGCGGCACATCGTTTGCCTTAGGATTGCGGAAGGTGTTGACGCCAATGATAGGCAGCGTGCCGTCATGCTTCAGGTGTTCATAATGCATGGACTCTTCCTGTATCTTGCCGCGCTGATAGCCGGTTTCCATCGCACCAAGCACGCCGCCGCGTTCGGCGATACGCTCGAATTCCTGCAACACGGCTTCTTCGACCAGATCAGTCAGTTCTTCGATGATGAAGCTGCCCTGAATCGGATTTTCGTTTTTCGCCAGACCCCATTCACGGTTGATGATCAGTTGTATCGCCAGCGCGCGACGGACCGATTCGTCAGTCGGCGTGGTGATGGCTTCATCGTAGGCATTGGTATGCAGGCTGTTGCAGTTATCGTAAATCGCGATCAGTGCTTGCAGCGTGGTGCGGATGTCGTTGAAGTCGATTTCCTGCGCATGCAGGCTGCGGCCCGAAGTCTGAATATGGTATTTCAGTTTCTGACTGCGATCATTCGCACCATATTTGTCGCGCATTGCCACCGCCCAGATACGGCGCGCGACGCGGCCCAGCACGGTGTATTCCGGGTCCATGCCATTGCTGAAGAAGAACGACAGATTCGCGGCGAAATCGTCGATGTGCATGCCGCGTGCGAGGTAGGCTTCAACAAACGTGAATCCGTTCGACAGCGTGAATGCAAGCTGCGAAATCGGATTCGCACCTGCTTCAGCGATGTGGTAACCGGAGATCGATACCGAGTAAAAATTACGCACCTGATGATGCACGAAATACTCTTGAATATCGCCCATCACCTTGAGCGAAAATTCAGTCGAGAAGATGCAGGTATTCTGACCCTGATCTTCTTTCAGAATATCGGCTTGCACCGTGCCGCGCACATTCATCAGCACCCATGCACGGATTTTCGCGGCTTCGTCGGCAGTTGGTTCGCGTTTGTTATCCGCACGGAATTTATCCATTTGCTGATCAATCGCGGTGTTCATGAAGAAGGCCAAAATGGTCGGTGCTGGGCCATTGATCGTCATCGAAACCGAAGTCGCCGGATCGCACAGATCAAAGCCGTCGTACAGCACTTTCATATCATCCAGCGTCGCCACTGAAACGCCGGAGTTACCGATTTTGCCGTAGATATCTGGGCGGATTGCGGGGTCAGCACCATACAGCGTGACCGAGTCAAACGCGGTCGACAAACGCTTGGCATCCATGCCTTGCGACACCAGTTTAAAGCGGCGGTTGGTACGGTAAGGATCGCCTTCACCGGCAAACATACGGGTCGGGTCTTCGCCTTCGCGCTTAAACGCAAACACACCGGCGGTGTAAGGGAAAGAGCCTGGCACATTTTCCAGCATCAGCCAGCGCAGGATTTCACCGTGATCGGCAAAGCGTGGCAAGGATACTTTACGAATTGTCGTGCCAGACAACGATTTGTAAGTCAGGCGGGTGCGGATTTCTTTATCGCGGATTTTGACGACATACTCATCACCCGAATACGCCTGCTGCATATCGGGCCACATGCTGATCAGTTTTTTGGATTCAGCATCGAGCTGGGCATCTTTGTCGCTGGCCAGCTGATTCAGTTCAAACAAAATATCGTTTTCGCGCAGGCGGGATTGCAATTCTGCTGACCCGCTCTGCTCTGCCTGTGGACGGACAAGCACCGGAGCGCGGCCATTCGCCTGCAGATGCTCATGCAGCATACGCGCCGATTCGTGCAACTGCTGGCGTTCGCGCGCCAGCACCACTTGCTTGGCAGTATGCTTATGATAGCCACGCACGGTGTCGGCGATTTCCGCCAGATAACGGCTGCGGGCCGGTGGCACGATGACGTTTTTAGCGCTGGAAAATTTCACTGTTACCGGCGCCAGTTTTCCGGGGATCGTTTTCAGACCACGGGCGGTCAGCGCTGGCAGCAAGCCCTGATACAGCGCGGTCACGCCATCATCATTAAAGCGCGATGCCTGCGTACCATAGACCGGCATGTCTTCCGGTTTTTTGCTCCATAGTTCGCGGTTGCGCTGATATTGTTTCGCCACGTCACGCAAGGCATCCTGAGCACCTTTGCGGTCGAATTTGTTGATCACCACGAAATCGGCAAAGTCCAGCATGTCGATTTTTTCGAGCTGCGAAGCAGCGCCGAATTCCGGTGTCATCACATACATAGATACATCGACATGCGGCACGATCGCCGCATCACCCTGACCGATGCCGGAGGTTTCCACGATCACCAGATCAAAACCTGCGACTTTGCAGGCCGCAATCACATCCGGCAACGCCTGGGAAATTTCCGAACCGGCTTCGCGCGTCGCCAGCGAGCGCATGAACACGCGCGACTGACCGCTCCACGGATTAATCGCATTCATACGGATGCGGTCACCGAGCAAAGCACCACCGGATTTGCGGCGTGATGGATCGATGGAAATCAGTGCGATATTCAGCTGATCATCCTGATCAAGACGGATACGGCGGATCAGCTCATCAGTCAGCGAAGATTTACCCGCGCCACCGGTACCAGTAATACCGAACGCTGGCACGGTGGTTTGCTCTGCGGCTTTCAATAATTCTGCGCGTAGTTCCGCTTGCACACTATCGTTTTCGAGTGCTGTAATCAGCTGCGCCAGCGGACGATGCCGGGTCGTCATGTCGCCTTCTTTCAGCACATCCAGTGAGGTCGGCGCATAGCCCGATAAATTCACATCACACGCTTGGATCATGGACAATATCATGCCGACGAGGCCCATGCGTTGCCCGTCTTCCGGGCTGAAAATACGGCTTACGCCATACGCATGCAGATCAGCGATTTCTTCCGGCACGATCACACCGCCGCCACCGCCGAACACTTTGATGTGCGCGCCGCCACGCTGTCTGAGCAGATCGATCATGTATTTGAAATACTCGACGTGGCCGCCCTGATAGCTGGAAATCGCAATACCTTGCGCGTCTTCCTGCAAGGCGGCGGTGACGATTTCTTCGACCGAGCGGTTATGTCCGAGATGAATCACTTCGGCGCCATTCGCCATCAGGATGCGGCGCATGATATTGATCGAGGCATCATGGCCGTCGAACAGCGAAGCAGCCGTGACGAAACGGACTTTGTTAGCAGGTTTATATTCGGTCAGATTCTGGGCTACGGACAGGTCAGTCATGTCTTCCTCAACAAGGTTTGGCAAAGGTGTGCGCTCTGGGCGGCGGATTTCCTTTGCTGATGAATTATGCAGCTAAGTTATATGACGTTAACGTAAACGTCAATGAGTATATATCAGCAGGTGAAAAACGCGATACTCAATACTGGCGCGGCTTGCAGACCAAAAATGGCGCAGCATGCCGATACAGCTTAGGTGTCTGAAAATATTCACCATTCCGGTAACTATTTCCGGTTTCAAGTGCGCCAATTGCCAACAACGGCAGAGGCGCGCTTGTCAACCTCAGGCGACGCGGGAAAGTTCGGTGACCGTCGCTTTTTGCTGATTGAGCAATGCGGCTTTTTCAGCATAGTAGGTTTGCACTGATTTTTCCTTCACGTGACCGAAACCACGAATATGCTCCGGTAAGTTTGCCAGCGCCACTGCCTGTTCCAGATTGTCCTGATTCAGACCTGAAATCAGGTTCAGGATCAGATCGCGGTAGTCGGTGATCAAGGCGCGCTCAGAGCGACGTTCTGCGGTATAGCCAAAAATATCGAACGCCGTGCCGCGCACGCCTTTGCATTTCGCCAGCAGTTTGAATGCCTGCCAGATCCAGGAGCCGTATTGCGCTTTGACAAGATGACCTTGCCCATCCTTCTTCGAAAAAATAGGTGGTGCCAGGTTGAATTTCAGACTGAAATCACCCTCAAACTGTTGTTTAAGTTTGTCGGTAAATTCACCATTGGTATACAGACGCGCAACTTCGTACTCGTCTTTGTACGCCATCAGTTTGAAATAGTATTTCGCCACCGCGGTACTCAGACGGTTCCCCTGACCCAGAGCACTTTCTGCGCTGCGGACCCGGCTGACCAGATCGCTGTATTGAGCGGCATAGGCAGCATTCTGATACGCAGTCAGATAATCAACGCGACGCTGGATCAGCTTATCCAGACTTTGCGGCATATTCACAACGACGTTCTGCGCCGGAATCGCAATTTTTTCGACTTTCGCCAGATCGACCGCAGCGCGACGGCCCCACAGGAAAGCCTTTTTATTTGCGTCAACCGCCACGCCATTGAGTTCAATCGCCCGCATCAGCGCAGCTTCTGATACCGGGATTGCGCCTTTCTGATAGGCGAAGCCCAGCATGAACAGATTGGTCGCAATTGAGTCACCCATCAGCGCGGTCGCCAGACGGGTCGCATTGATAAAATCGACCTTGCCATCAACTGATTCGCTGATCAGATGTTCAACTGACTCCAGCGGGAACTGCCAGTCTGCATTTTTGGCAAATGCGCCGGTTGGCTGTTCATGGGTATTCACCACGGCACGGGTACGGCCTGCACGCATTTTGGAAATCGCATCATGCGCACCAGCCGTCAGAATGTCGCACCCCAGAATCAGATCGGCTTCACCGGTGGCGATGCGTTGCGCTCGCAGTTTGCCAGCCTGTTCGATGATGCGGATATGCGAAGTCACGGAGCCGTTTTTCTGCGACATACCGGTCATATCCAGCACCGATGCGCCCTTGCCTTCCAGATGTGCCGCCATGCCGAGCAAGGCACCAACGGTAATCACACCGGTACCACCGATACCATTGAGCAGGATGTTGTAAGCGCTGCCGCAGGCCGGCAGTTGCGGCTCAGGCAAAGCGCCGAAATCATCATTCTTTGCCGTGCCGGTTTTTGATTTGCGCAGCTTGCCGCCCTCTACCGTGACAAAGCTGGGGCAAAAGCCTTTGACGCAGGAATAATCCTTGTTGCAGGAAGACTGATCGATCACGCGTTTACGGCCGAATTCTGTTTCCAGCGGCATCAGCGAGGTACAGTTGGATTGCACACCGCAATCACCACAGCCTTCACATACGGCGTCGTTGATAAACAGACGCTGATTCGGGTCGGGGAATTCGCCCTTTTTGCGGCGGCGCCGTTTTTCAGCGGCGCAGGTCTGATCGTAAATCAGCACGCTGCAGCCAGCGATTTCACGTAATTCGCGCTGTACTGCATCCATATCTGTACGGTCGTGCAGCGTAACCATGGCCGGCAATTGCGAGCGGTCGCTGTAACGCGACAAATCTTCCGTCACCAGCGCAATACGTTGCACGCCTTCGGCTGCCATTTGCTGCGCCATCATAGGCACGGTAATGGTGCCATCAACGGGCTGACCACCGGTCATCGCGACGGCATCGTTATACAAAATTTTATAAGTGATATTCACTTTAGCAGCCACCGCCGCGCGTATCGCCAGATAGCCGGAATGGAAATACGTGCCGTCGCCGAGATTCTGAAACACATGCGGTAATGTGGAAAACGCCGCCTGACCTATCCACGGTGCGCCCTCGCCACCCATGTGGGTCGTGAGCTTATTGTGTTCTGGATAAATCGCGGTCGCCATCACGTGGCAACCGATACCGGCCAGCGCCAGACTGCCTTCCGGTACTTTGGTCGAAGTGTTGTGCGGGCAGCCCGAGCAATAGTAAGCCGGACGCGCCGGGGTATTCACCTGCTTAGTCAGCACCACATCTTTCGCTTCCAGAAAAGCCAGACGTGCCTTGATCAGATCACTGGTGTGAAAGCGCGCAATCCGTGAAGAAATCACACGTGCAATCTGCGCCACAGAAAAATCTGCCTTGGACGTCAGCAACCATTCGCCACGCGGATGTACCCATTCACCTTTTTCGTCGAACTTACCAATCACGCGCGGACGCACATCGTCGCGCCAGTTATACAACTGTTCTTTGAGCTGGTATTCCACCATCTGGCGTTTTTCTTCGACGACCAGAATCTCATCCAGCCCTTGTGCAAATTCACGTATGCCATCCGGTTCCAGCGGCCACGGCATCGCTACTTTATACAGGCGGATACCGATCTCGGCGGCGAACTGTTCATCAATACCCAGTTCTTCCAGTGCTTCCAGCACATCCAGATAAGATTTACCCGACGCGACAATACCCAGTCTGGCATGCGGGCTGTCTATCGTTATGTGATTGAGCTTATTGGCACGCGCATACGCCAGCGCCGCATAGATTTTGTAATCCTGCATCAGCGCTTCCTGCTTACGCGCCTGTATGCCCAGTGTATCGAGCGATAAACGCGTATTGAGGCCGCCTTCGGGCATCACAAAATCCTCAGGTATCTTGATCTGTAAACGGAAGGGATCAGCATCAACCGAAGCGGTGGATTCCACCGTATCTGCGAGCGCCTTGAAGCCAACTGCGCAGCCGGAAAAACGTGACATCGCCCAGGCATGCAAGCCCAGATCTAGGTATTCCTGCACATTGCAGGGATACAGCATAGGGATCATGCAGGCAGAAAAAATATGGTCGGACTGATGCGGCAAGGTTGACGAATAGGCGCCATGGTCATCACCGGCCACCAGCAACACACCGCCATGTCTGGCGGTACCGGCATGGTTCATGTGCTTGAACACATCGCCGCAGCGATCCACGCCCGGGCCTTTGCCATACCACATAGAAAACACGCCATCGTATTTAGCAGGGCCAATCAGATCGACGGTCTGGGTGCCCCAGACGGCAGTTGCGGCCAGATCTTCATTCACACCCGGTACGAACTGTACGTGATTTTGTTCTAATAATTTTTTGGTTTTCCACAAAGTCTCATCGAGACCACCAAGCGGCGAACCGCGATAACCGGAAATAAAACCGGCCGTATTCAGACCCGCAGCCAGATCGCGCTGGCGCTGTATCATCGGCAGACGGACTAGAGCCTGTATGCCGGAAAGGAAAATCGTTCCGCTGTTCGACGTATATTTATCATCGAGGCTGACATCATGCAAAACAGGGGGAGAGGATATTGTTGTACTGTGTTGCGCGGCAGGCGCGGACGAGAGTCCAGCAGACTCCATCGTGGTGTCGGTTGACATAGTGGCTCCAAAATTTGTGATTTTTGATCGCAAAGAACATGCAAAGCGTCCGGTAAGACACAAATTTGTTCGTCACCTGTAGCGAGGTATCGGGTACAGGTTCATTGCGTTGGCTGAGATAGCAGCCATTTTATGCGAATCTGGGACAAAACTCGATAGCCAGACCAGCTATCACCACGGCAATGCTATAGACGTCGCCACCAGAAACACGATTGATGGCGCGGTTATATGCTTTACCGTCTTTTGTCCAGATCCGGAAAGAGTTCAAAGAAAGCTTTCGAAATTATCGCTGCAGCGCTTTCCCGACTTCCTTTGAAATCTGCTGTTTTCACAGTGTAGCCCTCAGCAGAAGATAGCGAAAATACGGAATTCAAATACAGGTATCATGAAAAATGATAGCCATCAGTTTTCAGATTAAAATAAAAAAGCCATTCCCCCGAAAGGGAATGGCTGCAGAGTTATCGCGCTTATGTTTAACTACCGAGGTGTTTTTTCAAAAATGTTTCCAGACGCATGTAGAACTCTTTTTGATGTTCACTATCGTAAAAACCGTGTCCCTCATTTTTTATTAATAACCATTCGGGATCATTTCCGGCATTTTGCAGAGCGCGTCGCATATTTTCCGCCTGACCGAGTTCCGTTTTTTCGTCCTTTGTTCCATGTGCAAGAAAAACCGGTACCTTAATTTTTTCTGCCAGATTAACAGGTGATTCAGACGCTAATTTATTCATATCATCACCCATATATTTACGTAGCCAGTTTTCAACTTTCTTGCTCTCCTTGGTAACGTCCTGACTGTAACGGGAAACAAGGTCGTATCGACCTGAATAACCGACAGCACAACGTACGAGTGATGGTGCCTTTACCGGCACCATCATTGCCGCATAGGCACCGTAGCTTGCTCCGTACACACAAACTCGTTGCGAATCAATTTCCGGAGGTGTATTCGCCCACTTTAAGCCATCAACTAAATCATCAATCATTTTTCCGCCAAACTCTTTCATTCCTGCATCTCTGAATTTAGGGCCACGGCCGGAAGAGCCCCTGAAATTAACCTGTAATACTGCATAACCTCTGCTCGCCAAGAACTGAGCATCTCTATCAAAATACCAGCCATCGTGAATGTCAATTGGTCCACCATGCGGTAGCAAAATGAGCGGTAATTTTTTCTTTTGGGGATTATTCGGAACTGTCAGGTAACCCATGATTTTTTCACCATCACGCGTGATGAAATCGATCGGCTTTCGCGAAGCCATTTGATCAGGTTCAAGACCGGACATATTTAAAAACAATAAATCTGCTTTCCCCGTCTGACGGTCATAAATATAGAAAGACCCCGGATCGCGATCACTGCTGACATTAAATAAAAGTTTCTGTCCATCATCCGAAAAATTGATAAAGTGGACGTAAGAATCAGGAAACGATTCACTCAATATTTTATGCAGTTTCGCATCCGGCGCATCTGGCATGATATAAACCGCTTTTGGAATGCCGACGGATGACGTGATAGCGAAAGGTATTTCAGGTTTTGCGCTAAACTCGATCTGCTCTACGCTACCGACAGGATCTTTGAAGAGAACTTTTCTTTGACCTGAATTCATATTCTCGATAATCAGGCTGTCCGGCTCACCGAGATTGCTTTGTAAGGCGTAAAACTCATCATCGCCGGGAAGGAAGACAAGAGGTGAGAAATGACTTCCGAGTTTGCTGCTGTCCGTGCGTTGCCATTCTTTGGCCTGATCATCGAAACGAAACAAAACCATTTTATTGTTATCGTCATAGCCCGAGGCAAATCTCGCTTTACCGTCATGCTGGAAAGTAAAATCCAAGTCTGACATGCTGATGTCAGCGACTAAACGACGAACTGCGGTATTGGTGTTGATCTCGTAAAGATTTGTGCGGGCTCTGCGCCACTCGTGCGAGCTGACCATGATATTGCCATTACGGGAGTACGGAACATCCGCGATGACGCCAAAGGCATAATCATCCCCATAACGTTCACCACGCTTCGACTGTTTAAAATTCTGATAGCCGTATAAATATTCAACCTGAGTACCATCTATATTTGTAGCGATAATCTCTCCGGTTGAAACAGGAGGTTCACGGTAACCAACTTCTAACCCTTTTTTGATTGCTAATCTTTGGTTGTTGACCCAAAAAAAATTAACAGGGACTTCAAATCCGGGCAGGATATGCGTTGCGACAATTTTGAGTTCAGGCAAGCTATAGACAACCATCGTCAGCATATTGCGTTTTTCACGTTTTATGCGGACGCTGACTGCGATATGTTTTCCATCAGGTGATAAATGGGGAATATTAAATTTTTCTTGTTCAACAAAAGCGTCAACAGGAATTAGTTTTTCCTCTGCTCTTGCTGAATTCATGAGGACAAACGCCGCAATGAAGCTAATCGTGAGATGTTTTAACATAAAAGTGTTATTTTTTTAAAAACACCATTATTAATTAATAAACTAAAAATGTGTATTTAAATTTAACTTTTCTCAACAAGTAGCTACTTGATAGTATCGGGATGGTATTAAAAAATATGGCGCCCTTTGATTTTTCAACGATTTGATACTTTTGCTCCCGGCCATTTCCCGCTTACGACCAGTCCCTGACTGAGTTCTGTCACTAATTTTTCTATGGCCATCGCCGCATTTGTCAGCGGGATATTTTTAGAGGAACAGAGCGTCACCGTTCGCGACAATTGCACGTCGCTGATGGGCCAGGTCAGCAATTCACCGCGCTCGATTTCTGCCAGCATCGGTGCGGCAGGCAAGATGGTTGCCCCCATATCCGCCAAGAGTGCTGATTTCAGAATCGTAATCGACGTAATGTCGATCACATTGCTGATTTCCAACCCGTGTTCACGTGCCACTTTTTCTATTCCAGGCCGCACGCCGTGCTGCACACTTGGCAGAATCAACGACGTCTGCAAGGCTTTTTTCAGACTGATGCTCTTACGTTTGCAGGCAAACTGCGAATGAGCGCGGGTGATGTACATCATCTCTTCTTCAACCAGCGGTATGCATGAGAAATGATTCTGCAGTTGCCCGTCGTCAAATAGTATCGCCAGATTCAGGCGGCCTGATTTCAACTGCTCAGTCAGATTACCGGTGAGCTCTTCTGTGAGTTGAAACACGATATCCGGAAACGCAGCGCGCACCGCTGTGAGGAGCGGGAAAGCGAGCGCGCCGGAAACGCTTTGCGGTATACCGAGTGCCACAGTACCGCTTGGCTTATCGGTGGACTGCCTGACGGCCGATCTGGCATCGCTGACCTGTTTCAGTATCGCTTGTGCATGTTCATAAAACAGCTTGCCAGCATCAGTTGCCTGCATGCCCTGCGCTGACCGGTGCAGCAAAGTCGCACCCAGCTCCTCTTCAAGATGTTGCAACTGTTGCGTCAGTGCCGGCTGTACGATATGCAGCACTTTCGCCGCCCGTGACAAAGAACCATGATCCACAATCGCGATGAAATAACGTAACTGACGCAGTTCCATACTTACTCCACCGGCCTGATCGCACGCCGCTCTATTGACGAAGACAAAATCAGCGAAGTCGATGTCACGCCGCAGCGTGCCAGGCTCGCAATCACACGCTCCAGCTCGCGGACTGAAGAGGCGACAACTTTGACGATGACGCAATCCTCACCGGTAATGGCGTGGCATTCGATCACTTCCGGTACTTGCTCGGCAATTTTGACGACAGGCATGTCGCTGGTACGGCTCGCTATCCGCACAAAGGCGGTGATGCCATAACCGAGAGCTTCGGGATTGACATGGGCGTGGTAACCCGTGATCACCTTCGCTGCTTCCATGCGTTTGATCCGCTCAGCGACCGCTGGCTGGCTCAGATGGATGCGACGACCAATCTCAGCCAGCGTCACACGCGCATCGGCCTGCAAAATATCCAGGATACGGGCGTCCATCACATCTAATTCTATCTTCATGGTGAAATCATCGTTTTTCAATTAATTCCAAAGAAATATATCTGATTTACCTTTAACTATCCATTCAAAAACGCTACTGAGTCTCATACACTATTCAGCATTCTGAGGTTTCGTCTTCGCTTTTTCCTTGTATGCGCCATCTTCCCCGTTCTGTTCTTGCCGCCCTGCTGACTGTTTATATTGTCTGGGGCTCTACCTATTTCGCGATACAAGTCGCTTTGCAGGCATTCCCGCCTTTTATGATGATAGGCACGCGCTTTCTGGCTGCGGGGGGAATTTTATTTGCCTGGCAAAAATGGCGGGGAGCAGCAAATCCTACAATCCGTGAATGGCGCGACGGCGGCATCGTCGGCATCTTAATGTTGGGTGGCGGTACGGGGCTGACCGCTTGCGCACAACAGTATGTTTCCTCGGGACTGACGGCGGTTTTCATTGCCTGCTCTCCCATGATTTTATCCGGCTTGTCGGGACTGTTCGGCGACTGGCCGAAGCGACGCGAATGGATAGGCATACTTGCTGGTTTCATCGGCGCGATGTTGCTCGCATCCGACGGTGATTTCGCGGCAAAACCAGTCGGTGTGCTGTTTCTGCTTGGTGCAATCTTGTGCTGGGATGTCGGCTCCGTTCTGTCGCAGAAAAAACTGAAAATGGCGGCGGGCGGCATGGGCTTTGCGAGTGAAATGCTGATCGGTGGCTTGTTTCTGGTCATCGTCAGCCTGTTAAAAGGAGAAAGCATGACAGGGCCAGTCACTGTTGACGCACTCGCTGCCTGGGCTTATCTGGTGATCGCAGGTTCTTTACTGGCATTCACTGCGTATATGTATTTACTGTCGAAAGTATCCGCCGGGCTTGCCGCCAGCTACGCTTATGTGAATCCTGTCATTGCGGTCACTCTCGGTGTCTTGTTTGGCGGTGAACATCTGTCAGCCAAAGCTATGCTGGCCATGGCAGTGATACTCGGCAGCGTGGTGTTACTGACCACGGCACGTCAGACCAGCAAATAAAGGAGTGCACACTCCTTATAAGCTCATGCTCTCACAGCACAGTATCCACAACAGGCATCGGTTTGAAACGATAACTAACACCGTCTGCCATGCTGCTTTTCATACTCCCTGTCGAAAAATGTTAAGCTAAGTCTCCCTCGGCGACTGCTGCTTGTGTCGCCACCAACTGTGCGAGGAAGTCTGTATGGGCTTATCTATTTTTCCGGTCGCTCTTGTCAGCATATTGCTTGCCGGTCAGGTGAGCGCTGCCGATCACATCATTCATGTTGTCGACAGTACCGGCAATCCTTTGGAAAATGCCGTTGTATATGCAGAAGCGCCCGGCCTTACCAATACGAGCAAACCCGGCAGCGCTGAAATCGAACAAAAAGATAAAAAATTTATTCCGCTGGTGTCAGTAATACAAACCGGTACTTCGGTTGCGTTTCCGAACAACGACAAGGTAAAACATCACGCCTATTCATTTTCAGCACCAAAGCAGTTTGAATTGAAGCTGTATTCGGGAAAGCCATCGGCACCTGTGTTGTTCGATAAGCCAGGTACGGTGGTCGTCGGCTGCAATATTCACGATCAGATGGTGGCCTATATTCATGTGGTGAACACGCCGTATTTTGCCAAGACAGATGCAAAAGGTACGGCCAGACTAAGCAATCTTCCGACGGGAAAATACACACTCAAGGTCTGGCATTATCTACAGGCTCCCGGAACAGAAATTAAAGAACAAAGTTTACAGACCGGAACAGAAAATACACCACTGACCATACGTCTGAATGTCAAAGCCAGCTAAACGAAAAACAGAATTGAATTCAACAAAGCCGCTGCCTGTGCAGTTGAAGAAAATGGTCGAAAACGAAGTAAAAGGAAAATAGAAAATGCGTTTTCACAGTTTGGAAAGCCGGGTTGTCGTCTTATTCATCAGCTTGCTTCTGACCTTGCAACTGGTCGCCTATTTTGCGATTGGAAACGCCATTGATACCAATGCACGCAGCGCCATTGAATCTGAACTGAAGATCAGCACAAAAGTTTTTTCACGCTTACTCGATCAGAATGCACAAAAACTGATACAAGGTGCGACGCTACTGTCGAAAGATTATGCGTTTCGTGAAGCCATCGGCACGCATGACACAGAAACCATCGTCTCCACCTTATTGAATCATGGTCAGCGCTTAGGCGCAGATTTGACCATGCTGGTTGATCTGGATGGAAAAATCACAGCAGCCAGCAGCGACACACTGGCGCATGGTTTGCAGCAATCGGTTTCCTCCATGATCAAGACCGCCACTGAAAAAGGCAGCGCCGGTAATATTGATATCGTTGACGGTAAGCCCTATCAGATGGTGATGGTTCCAGTACAGGCTCCTGTCACTATCAGTTGGGTTGTCATGGCGATTCCACTGGATCAGACGCTGGTCAGCGATATGCGTGAATTATCGACGATGCAAATCAGCTTGCTCACCTCGCAAAACCGTTCGCCGTGGAAAATGAATGTCTCCACGCTGGAGCAGCAAGACGCCTTGCAACTGGTAAGTACTTTGTCAAAAAACGAGGCTGGCGCCGGCCTCATGCGCGATATGGAAATCGGTGACAATCGTTACCGTACAAATGTATTGCCACTGGCCAGCAACGGCAATAACAGAGCCGTCGCGGTGCTTCAATTGTCAATAGACCAAGCTGTCGCCCCCTATAAAAAATTACAGAGAAATCTGCTGATACTGACCGTGCTCGGATGTATTGTTGCCAGCGTCATCAGCGCAGTCACTGCACGGCGTGTCATCGAACCCGTCCGACAGCTGGCCGATACCGCCCGTCGCCTTGGCGCTGGTGATTATCTGACGCCGATCAAGGTCGAAAGAAAAGATGAAATCGGTGATCTGGCAAATAGCTTTTCACATATGCGTGACGCCATCGCTTCACGTGAACAGGAAATCAGCCGTCTCGCTTACTGGGATACGCTGACTGCCTTGCCGAACCGCGCCTTATTCAGAGATATGCTGGACGAGGCGATCACGCAAGCTAGAAGCCGTGCCAGCACATGCTATGTGCTGATGATGGATCTGGACAGATTCAAACACGTCAATGACGTCATGGGGCACAGCTTCGGCGATATTTTGCTGCAAGAAGTCGCCAATCGTCTGAAAGTGGAACTAGGTGCAGGCAATATTCAACCTGCCCGTCTCGGCGGCGATGAATTTGCTGTGCTGATGCCAGAAACTAAAGAAGACGCCGCACTGCAGATCGCAGAAAAGATACTGCATGCACTGGAACATCCGATATCGATAGAAGATCAGACCGTCGATATCGGTGCCAGCATAGGCATTGCAGGCTACCCAGCGCATGCCGCCGATGCCGCCACGCTGTTAAGCCGGGTTGAGGTCGCCATGTATGCAGCCAAGCAGGCGAAGAATGGTGCGGTGATTTACTCGCCGGACATCGACAAATCCAGCCAGCAAAGTTTATCGCTGCTGAGCGAAATGCGCACCGCGCTTGAACGCAACGATTTCCGTCTCTACGTACAACCCAAAGTCTCGCTGATGACTGGTGAGGTCGTCGCGGTCGAAGCTTTAGTCCGATGGTTACATCCGGAGCGCAATTTTATCTACCCGGATCAGTTCATTCCCTTTGCTGAGCAGACAGGCTTCATCCGTCAGCTGACACACTGGATGATGAACGCTTCAGCCCAAGCTTGCCGTGAATGGAAAAATGCCGGAATTCGTCTGAAAATATCAGTCAATATTTCGACGCGGGATCTGATGGATCAGGAACTACCGGAGAAATTTGCAAAAATTCTGGCGCTGCATCAGGTACAGGCCGCCGATTTTTGTCTGGAAATTACGGAAAGCGCCATCATGGATGACCCTGTACGCGCCCATCTGACGCTGGATAAATTACATGCAATGGGAATGGAGTTATCGATCGATGATTTCGGAACCGGTTATTCATCTCTGGCTTATCTGAAACGGCTGCCAGTGAATGAACTGAAGATTGATAAATCATTCGTATTAAAAATGGAACAGGATATTGACGACACGAAAATAGTCAAATCCACTATCGATCTGGGACACAACATGGGGTTGAGGGTTGTCGCCGAAGGTATAGAAAATACGGAAGTAATGAACTTATTAAAAGAACTGGGATGCGATCAGGGACAAGGTTACTACATCAGCAGACCGATGCCAGCAAGTGAATTGCAGCCATGGCTGCTGACCCGGCAAGATTATCAGACAATATGAATCAGTTGCCCTGACTTGCGGTCGCGCTTGGAATTGTACATACGGCTGTCGGCAATCTTGATCAGTTGTACATAATCGTCGCCATCTTCGGGGAAGGAAGCCCAGCCTATCGACGCACCAATGTCAACCACTGCATTATCCAACGCGATGGGCTGTTCGACCAGAGATGAAATCTTCTCCACCATATTATGAATGTCAATAGAATTTTTGGTGTCTCTCAGCAGCAGCACAAATTCATCGCCACCGTAACGGGCAACATCATCAGTATCACGGATCGCGGATAAGAGACGTGCGGCAGTAATCATCAGCACCTGATCACCGGCATCGTGACCATAGCTGTCGTTCACCTGTTTAAAACGATCGAGATCAACAAACAGTAAAGTAAAGCCGTTTTCCTGGTCCGGATTTTCTTTCGAATTTTTTTGCAGGTAAGTGATTTTTGCGAACAAGGACTCGCGATTAGCGACTTGCGTCAGTTTGTCAAAACGCAGCTTCTTCTCCATTTCAACAAAGGTTTGCGTCAGTAAGCCTATCTCATCCTGACGATGGATGTGCAGCTTGGGCATAGGCTCGCCGTTACCGAATTTTTCTGCTGCTGAAGTAAGCTTCCGGATATCGCGGACCACCCTCTCAACAATCGTCAGCGCTATCGTCAGGGCAAAAATAATACATGCAATAGCGATCACCATACTTTGCATGAACCCCTGATTGATCTCACGCATGAAGTCGGCACGCGGTACCACCACGATCGTCTGCCAGTTCAAACCTTGCCTGCCACCGAGGGGAGAAATCGCGACATCCACTGTGCCGCTGCTGAGTTCCATCGACACGACTTCCGGCTCTGTCGTTTTTGACTTACCGATATTCGAAAATGTGCCGCTGATTAAAGCCGTTTTCATATCGACTGCACGTATACGCTCAGGTACGCCGTTGACGGTACGTTGCGGAATTTCCTCGCCCGATGTGGCGACGATATAGCCGTCCGCATCAACGATGTAAGCCACGCTATTTTTGCTGATGTCGAGTTTGCGTAAAAAATTCGATAACTCAATCAAGGTCACATCCGTCGCCAACACGCCGGCAAACTCGTGATTTTTCTGAAATACAGCCTTCGCCAGCGTAATGGTCGGGAAGTTAAACGAAAAATTGTTGTAAATCTTCGACCACACCGGTTTATCAGAACGCATTGCCGTCTGATACCAGGGGCGCTTGCGGGGGTCAAAATCATCGCTACGTATCAGTTCAGAACGGTCACCGATACCAGTCACATGATACACATCACGACGCTTGCCATCGGGTTCACGCCAGAACAGTTGTACGTCCCGCTTGGAGATACGGTAAACACCGACAAAACGCCCGTCTTTTCCGCCAAAATAGACGTAATTATTCACATCCATGAATAAACCGCTGGCAGCCCAGAATTTATCTTCGAGGATACGCATGTCAGTGGAAAAATCATGCTCTTTCGGCATGCGGTCAGCACTGGGCGCTACGGATTCAAGCGCAATCAGCGCACCTTCAAGATGCCTCTCGGTAGAGAGATTGATACGGTTGACCATATCGACCAGCATGCGTTGCGTCAGCGTATGCACCGCATCTGTTCCGGCTTTTATGGATATCCAGCCGATCGCTGCCGAAACACCGATCACCAGTAAGGTAATCGGAATGACGAGTTGGCGGCGTAGCGACGAATGACTCATATCAGATTCAGGCTAAACAACAAAAATAGGGAGAAACAACAGGCGGCGGCGCAATCTGATCGCATGCACTCGTATATGTCACTATCGTATTACAAAGGAGCAATCTAGGAAACACAGAAGTGGTGCAGCATACTATGAACTATGTGGGTGCCGATAGAGCACTTACTCGGAAAACAGGTCGAAAAATTTTATTGCCGTGATCCACGAAATACAGAAGGCCAGTCATTGCCACAAGTTTGTTTTAGAGATTTTCAGACAAAATGAGCGCGGTTGTCTGCTCTGTTCAGGAACATATCATCATGGAATGATAGAGAAACGATGAACCGGAAAAACATACTGCGTGGCAGGTGGTAGGATATTCTTGTTGTAAAGCGACAGATTACTGTTTCCTTTTTGCACTGATCAGTTCAGAAGATATCAGAAGCGAGATTATCGCTTTCATTTTTGCTTTTTCATTTCTCGGGGGAGGGATATTCATGCCAGCCAAGATCAATTTTCCCGTCATCGCCAGCGTACTGCTATTGTTTGCGCAGCAAAATGCCTATGCACAGATCGCGGCGCCAGACAGTGGCAAATTTCTGGCGACCGCGGGCGTCAGACAAGTGGAAGGCGCGGGCGGCGGCGGCGTGGTGCCATGGGCATTAATTACCAGTTATGGCACAGAGGACAGTTACGGCGCCAATGCCTATCTGACTATGCTCTCAACTCAGGACTACCGCCTCAAGAGCTATGGCGTCGCCGTCGGACTTTTTGACAAACTCGAATTGTCTCTGGGGAAGCAGGAATTCACCGGCAGCAAGGTGCCATTGGATAAACTCACGCTGCAACAGGACATCGCGGGGATCAAACTCAGAATATCCGGTGATCTCATTGCCGATCAGGATAACTGGAACCCTCAGCTTGCCATCGGTGCTATGCTCAAACATCATCAGGGGGTTCAAGGGCTGGATGCGCTAGGCGTCAGCAATGTCAGGCAACTCGGCGCCAAGAGTGATACCGGTGTTGATTACTATGCATCCGCGAGCAAACTATTTCTGGCGCAAAGCTTGCTCGTCAATGGGACACTCAGGATGACCAAGGCGAACCAGATGGGCTTGCTGGGTTTTGGCGGAGACAAAAAAGACCAGTATCAGGTCATGCCGGAAGCATCCGTAGCCTATTTGCTGAATCGTAAGTTGGTTGCCGGCCTAGAATATCGACGGAAGCCAAACAATCTGAGTATCGACAACGAGAAAGCGTATTACGATGCATTTGTCGCCTGGTTTCCGAATAAGACCACGTCGCTGACACTTGCTTACGCAAATCTCGGTGATATTACGGTTTTCAACCCCAAAAGCCAGCGCGGCTGGTATGTCTCTGTTCAGGTCGGGAATTAAACATGCGACGACTACATTCTGTCTTCTGCTCTGCGGCGATCATGCTGACGATAGTACTGAGCAGCCATAGCAACACCAGCATGGCGCAGACCGCAAGCTTGTATGAGGAACTGGGCGGCGACGCTGGCATCAGCCGCATTGTTGACGACACCCTGCTCCTTGTCTTGCAAGACCCGCGAATAAAAGCAGCGTTTAAAGATACCAACATCAAACGGCTGGCCGGATTGCTGAAGGAACAATTCTGCGAGATCAGCGGCGGCCCCTGTCGTTATAGCGGCGACGATATGAAACTCACACACGAGGGGCAGAATGTCAGCAGCGCCCAGTTCAATGCCCTGGCGGAAGATATTCAATTAGCAATGGAAAATCTGAATATTTCCTCTTCGGCCCAAAACAAGCTGATCGCCAGGCTAGCGCCAATGAAACGGGATATTGTTGTCCGAAAATGAAGCTGATGCCCGTGTCAGACTGCACGAGAAATATGGATAACATTTGCGCCAGCCCCAACATCAATGCGCATCAAAACAAATGATTTTTCGGGGAAAAAACAACACCCAACCGTAAGTTTTACTTTACTGCGTAATTAATAAGCACCCATGAAGTCTTTTTTACCAAGCACGACACCGTTGTGACGCAATATCGCATAAGTCGTTGTAACGTGGAAAAAGAACTGCGGCAAACCGTATTGCAGCAAATAAGTCTGGCCGTTCAGCTTTTTCTCTTTAGGAGTGCCAGGACGCAAAATAATGTCACGCTCTTCGCTGCCGATAAATCTCGCTAAGTCTAAAGACGTGATAAATGCTTTCGTTTTTGCGATACGTGCCTGTAAATCGGCAAACGTCTGCTCATTGTCTTCGTATACAGGTAAGTCAGTTTCTGCCAGACGGCCTGCGACGCTTTTGGCGAAATCAGCGGCAATCTGTACCTGACGTATCAGCGCAAACATGTCAGGAAACAAACGCGCCTGCAAGAAAACTTCTGGTGCGATATTTTTTGCAACAGCGTGCTCTTCAGCTTTCTTCAGAACATCGCTGAGACTATCCAGCATTTGGGTGAATACGGGCACTGATGCGGTATACATAGAAATCGTCATATTGGGGTTCTCCGTGAATGGCTGAAAAAACGCGTGAAATCAAAGCTGATCAAGCGCGCTGATTATAGGCCCGGCAGATATTCCGTGTATGTATGCCATAAAAGGCATCCACAACATCTGCATTGATTTGCGATACCGGTCAGCGTAACTGCGGTCTTACCGGCAACAGATCCGTACGGAAACAGGCAAGATATACCTTTACTCTACTTCCCGAATACTAAAAGCAATACGGCTGGAAATAAAAAAGCCGGTCTGATGACCGGCTTTTTTCACAAGACGAACTTGTTATTGATTAGAAGCGATAGCCTACGCCTACGCCTACCAGCCATGGATCAACCTTCACGTTACTGATTTTTGCGCCACCCAAAGTGACATCGCTGCGAATCTGTACTTTTTTCACATCCAGATTCAGAGACCAGTTTTTATCCAGTTTGAAATCCACACCAGCTTGCAGTGCGAAACCAAAGCTGTTGTTGTCCAGATCAGCTTTACCGCCGAGCAGGTTCACGTCAGAAATACGTGTGTAGTTCACGCCAGCACCGAGGTATGGGCTTACTTGCGCTTCTGGAGCGAAGTGGTATTGCGCTGTCAGTGTTGGTGGCAGATGTTTGAATGTACCGATGTTAGTACCGTTCAGTGACACATCATGTTTTTGTGGGTAAGTCAGGATCAGTTCTGCAGACCAGTTTGGTGTAACGAAATAAGTGATATCGACTTCAGCAATAGTTTTGTTGCTGACGTGGATAGCATCTGCCGGTGCCAGACCTGCGATAGCATCAGACTTGTTATCTGGGCTGATGTTGACTGCACGGGCACGTACTTGCCATGGACTTTGCTGAGCCATAGCTTGCGTTGCTGTTAAACCCATTGCAGCTAAAGAGAGAGCGATAACGATCTTTTTCATTTTGTTTTCCTCGGTTGTCTAAGTTGATGAATGAAGTGTAGTTCTGCGATACACCTTGCAATTTGCGCTACATCAAATTTGATGCGAGGCACAAATTTATGTGAAATTTGGCAAAATACGTTTGTCCCAGCGCGCATGAGGTATCCTTGCGGGCATTGTCTACATTTAACAACAAAGAAATAATGGCTAATTACGTTTACACCATGAATCGTGTCGGAAAAATTGTTCCGCCGAAACGTCAAATCCTGAAAGATATTTCACTTTCCTTCTTTCCCGGCGCCAAAATTGGCGTGCTTGGTCTGAATGGTTCAGGTAAATCATCTTTGCTGAAAATTATGGCGGGACTGGATACCGATATTCAGGGCGAAGCCGTACCTATGCCGAATCTGAACATCGGGTATCTGCCACAGGAACCTCAGCTGGCCCCTGAACAAACCGTCCGCGAAGCAGTCGAATCTGCACTCGGTGAGGTATTTGCAGCAAAGGCAAGGCTGGAAGAAGTGTATGCCGCCTACGCCGAGGAAAATGCCGATTTCGATGCCTTAGCGGAAGAACAGGCGCGACTGGAAGCGATCATCTCCGCTTCTGCGGGCGATAATGTTGAATTACAACTGGAAATGGCTGCTGACGCGCTGCGCCTGCCACCATGGGATGCCAAAATCGGTGTGCTGTCCGGTGGTGAAAAACGCCGCGTTGCCTTGTGTCGTTTATTGTTGTCAAAACCCGACATGTTGCTGCTTGATGAACCAACCAACCATCTGGATGCAGAATCTGTTGACTGGCTCGAGCAATTCCTGTTGCGCTTCCCCGGCACCGTGGTGGCGATCACGCATGACCGCTACTTCCTTGATAACGCTGCAGAATGGATATTGGAGCTGGATCGTGGTGCTGGCATTCCATGGAAAGGCAATTACTCTTCCTGGCTGGATCAGAAACAAGCCCGTCTGAAGCAGGAAGAAGCGACCGAATCAGCGCGCCAGAAAGCACTGCAGAAAGAGCTGGAGTGGTCACGTCAGAATCCGAAAGCACGTCAGGCCAAGAGTAAGGCACGTCTGGCCCGTTTCAATGAGATGAGCGAGCACGAATACCAGAAACGCAATGAAACTCAGGAGATCTTTATCCCGGTCGCTGAGCGTCTGGGTAATGAAGTCATCGAGTTCAAGAATGTCTCCAAAGCGTTTGGCGACCGTCTGCTGATCGATAACCTGAGTTTCAGAATCCCACCGGGCGCGATCGTCGGCATTATTGGCCCCAACGGCGCCGGTAAATCGACGCTGTTCAAAATGATCAAGGGACTGGAACAGCCGGACAGCGGTGAAGTAGTGCTCGGTCAAACTGCCAAAATCTCGCTGGTGGATCAGTCGCGTGAAGATCTCAGCAATACCAAAACCGTGTTTGAAGACGTCGCCAACGGCGCCGATATTCTGACTGTCGGTCGTTTTGAAATGCCGTCACGCGCCTATCTTGGCCGCTTCAACTTCAAAGGCGGTGATCAGCAAAAGATCGTCGGTAATCTGTCCGGTGGTGAACGTGGTCGTCTGCATCTGGCAAAAACTCTACTGCAGGGCGGTAATGTCTTGCTGTTGGATGAACCATCGAATGATCTGGACGTAGAAACCCTGCGTGCACTGGAAGATGCCTTGCTGGAATTTGCAGGCAGCGTGATGGTGATCTCGCATGACCGCTGGTTCCTCGATCGTATTGCGACCCACATCCTCGCGTTTGAAGGTGATTCCCAGGTTGTTTTCTTCGATGGTAACTACCAGGAATATGAAGCGGACAAGAAAAAACGTCTCGGTGAAGAAGGAGCCAAACCTAAGCGTATCCGCTACAAACCGCTGACGGTGTAACCGCACCAGAGGGCTGCCAACATCGTATTGCCGCCCTCTTAATAAAAACAAGATTTCCGGAATTTCATTATGTTTATTCACAGGCGCTCCCTTTCTTTAATAAAAGCGATTTTCACCAGTATTTTCTGTATTTTCACGCTGTTATCCGGTCATGTGATGGCCAATTCCGGCGGTAAAGAAGCCAGTGCGTCTGCCGGTGCTCCGACTGCTCCGTTGGAGCCGATTATCGTCAACCTGTCGAGCTTTGACCGTTATCTGCAAATCGGTATCACCCTGCAATTAGCAAAACCGGAAGTGGCAGAAAAAGTTAAATTAATGATGCCGGTCGTGCGTCATTCCCTGATCATGCTGCTGAGTGGCAAAGAATCGACACAGATTCAGACTGCCGAAGGTAAAAATGAATTGATCGATGAAATCAAAGAAAGAATCAATCGTGTACTCGATGTCAAAGAGCGTGACGGTGTCACGGATATTTTCTTTGTTAATTTTGTGATCCAATAAACGGATACACGCAAGCTGTACCGACTATTTCCTCAGCAGATTTTCCGGGTCTGCTGTTCCCCATTTCATCCTCGATTCCATGTATCAACTGGCAGCACCCGCATTCGCGGAAATAGAGATAAAAAAAAGCCGCTTTCTGGGTCAGTTGTACCCGCTGCATACGCGCGCTGAAGCGCGTGCGCGCCTGACAGAGATACGCGCGCAGCATCCGGGAGCCGTGCATGTCTGCTGGGCGCTGATTTGTGCTGGCGACTCAGGCCTCGACGACGATGGCGAACCTTCAGGCACCGCCGCCAAACCGATGTACAACGTATTAGTACACAAAGATGTGACCAACGTTCTTGCGGTGGTTGTCCGTTACTGGGGCGGCACGAAATTAGGCGCCGGCGGATTGACGCGCGCCTATGGACAGGCGATCTCCGATGCATTTAAAACCGCCAGCCTGATCGCCGTTGAAACGATGGCTGACATCATGTTCCGGATCGCATTTGCCGATGAATCTCAGGTCCGGCGCCTGATTGAGAAATATCAGGCACAAGTGATAGCCGTCAGCTACACGGAATCAGCGCAAATGCAACTCAGTATGAAAGAAAAACAGCTCAGCCCGTTTCTGGACGAGCTTTCCGAACTACTCAAAGGCCGGGTTGAAATTCTTTCCTGACACAAGCGCTCTGGCAAAGAACCGGCGCGGCCACAGTTTAGGTATCATGATGCACCAACTGATACCGCACTGTTGAGACACACCTCCGAATCATTCTTATCATTTTCCGTTTTTATGTCTTCTGCTAACGACCTTCTGCGTACCAAAATCAATCAGGAAACAGCACGTTTTCCCTGGAGCGAACTGCTCAAACATTTTGCCTCCGGCAATGTGCTTGCTATTGCCCCGGATCTTGATCTGGTAGAAGTTGCTGTACACATGGCAAACGATAATGCTGCCGAAATTCAGACTCTCCTGAGTGCAGGGCGATTGTATAAAGTCAGTGACGAACAAGCCAGAGCCTGGCTGGAAAATGATCTGCAACTCTGGACCGTGGTGGTCAAGCCGTGGATGCTGGTGCAACACCGGGCATCTTAAGAAAATGGGGGAGTATGACTGATATTCAGAAAATCCCCCTTATTTTTAAATGTTTTCAGCAATATAACTACGGATACTCCCTCCCAGTATATGAATATGTTGAACTTTAAATAAAAGCTCCCGGTCTGAGTGCCATACTCAATGCAACAGGAAATGCTATGCAATTTCAGCTGCAACAACCACTGCCCTATACCCGCCGAGCGCTGGCGTCAGTGCTGGTATTATTAGTACACGGACTCTTGTGGCTCGCCTGGCAGCAGCAACATGGCGTCAGCAGCCGCGCTGATGCAAGCGTCATCCATTATCTGCAGTTGACAGATATCCACCCTCCGCCAGTTCCTGAGGTCAGTTCCGTGCCGCCAGAAAAAAATCTGCCAACAGCACCGAAACGCAACAATCCCACACCGCTCAATAACAAGCCCGAAAAAGCCAACGCGATCACGTTGAATCCTGTCGCGGAGAGTAATGCTAGCGTCATTACGCCAGCCGTCACCAGCGCAGAAGAGCCACGCCTGAATCTGGATGAATTAAAGCGCTCAGCGCTGGCGATAGACAAACAGCGCCAGCCCGGAACCATAGAGAAAATCCAGCAAAGTCACCGGCGTGATGACGGGTTTGAAAAAAAACTGGCGGATGGCACCAAAAAAGCGGAACGCAAAGACTGCCTGAAAGCATACTCTGGCGCAGGTTTGCTGGCCATTATTCCACTCGCCGTCAGCACAGTTGTCGATACCGGCTGCAACTGGTGAACGCGCTCGCCGGCTCAGTTATAATTCGCTCTTCGCCCCATCCCCAGCCAGGGCAGAATGCTTGGCTGAGTGTGACGCTAAGTAAGAACCGTGTCCATGCGGTCATGTTCATTTTTTACCGGATATTCCATGAAAAAAATCTCTTTTCTGTTCGCTGCGATGATGTTTGCAGCACTCGGCACAGGCATTGCCCCAGTCACCGCTGGCGTAGCGCACGCAGATGAAGCAGCCGACAAAGCTGCGGAGCTGGCCAAAAAATCTGTTGTTCGCAAAGAAATGGTGCGTCCTTTAACTGAAATTCAGGAATTGCTCGATAAAAAACAGTACAAAGAAGCACAGGACAAAGTGAATGAACTCAATGCGCTTGAGAAAAAGACACCCTACGAAAGCTTTGCACTGCATCGTCTGAACGCAGTGATTGCTTCAGGCACCAATAACACCGAGCAACTGGCCACCGCATTTGAAGGCATGATCGGTTCAGAATTTCTGAAGGATAATGAAAAACTGCGCCTGATCGAAGGCCTCGCCGGTACTTACTACAACGAGAAAAAATATGATCAGGCCATCCTGTGGGCAAAACGTTATCTCGAAAAAGATAACAGCAACGCGCAGGTCAAAAATATGGTTGCCCGCGCCTACTATCTGAAAAACGATTTCAACAGCGCGATCAAACAACTTAACATGATGCTGGCCGAAGATGAGAGTGCAAAACGCGTTCCTTCCGAGGAAAATCTGCGCCTGCTGGCCAGCAGCTACCAGCAACTGAAAGACAACGCCGGTTACGCAGCGGTGTTAGAGCGCGTGGTACAGCACTATCCGACCAGAGAATACTGGGGCGATCTGATTTATCGTACCGAACACAAACCAGGTTTCTCTGACCGCCTTCGTCTGGACTTGTACCGCCTGCTGCTGGTCACAAAAAATATCGACGATGCCGGACAATATGTAGAAATGGCAGAACTGGCACTGCTCGCAGGCTTGCCGGCAGAAGCTAAAACAGCGATCGACGCTGGCTATGCTTCCGGTTTGCTGGGAACAGGAAAAGAAGCCGCCAAACATAAGCAGCTGCGTGATCGCGTCTACAAACAAGCGGCGGAAGATATCAAAACACTCGATGCCGGTGAGACTTCTGCTAAAAATGCAAAAACCGGTACCGGTCTGGTGAACATTGGTTATAACTACGTGATCAATGCGCAGGCAGAAAAAGGCATTGCACTGATGGAACAGGGAATTGCCAAAGGCGGGCTGAAATCGGTCGATGAGGCAAAACTTCACCTCGGTATGGCTTACCTGCAATCGGGCAATCGCGACAAAGCACTGGAAGTGTTTAAATCCATTCAGGGTACGGATGGCGCGGCCGACCTTGCGCGCCTCTGGACATACGTTCGCCCTGCTGAAACAAAATAAGCGTTTTCAATAAGCTTTTTTTCAGGCTGCATCCAAAGCACCGGCATCGTTGCCGGTGTTTTTTTATGCTTGCCGGCATACCGTCAGCGCCAGTCCAAATAAAAAAAAGCGGTCTGGCTGTGTGGCCAAACCGCTTGTAAATCAGTCGCATGCGCTCTGTTTCATGCACTGAGGATACTAGCGTTACTACAACAATTTCATTCCTGCATTAAGAGTGGTAGGCAGACTCACCGTGGCTGGTAATGTCGAGACCTTCACGTTCTTCATCTTCCGGTACACGCAGACCTACAACCAGATCAACCAGTTTGTACGCGATCACGGAAACCACCGCCGACCACAGAATCGTGACGCCGACCGCTGTTGCCTGTGTGATCACCTGATCGATGATGGAGTACGGATCAGCAGACATCTTATTCGCAACGTAATCAACAATACCCTGACCGCCCAAGGATGGCGAAGCAAATACGCCAGTCAGCAGCGCACCGAGAATACCGCCGACGCCGTGCACACCGAAGACATCCAGAGAATCATCCGCACCGATCAGACGTTTCAAACCATTCACACCCCACAGGCAGACGATACCTGCCAGCAGACCGATGATTAATGCCCCCATAGGTCCGACGAAGCCACATGCTGGTGTAATCGCAACCAGACCAGCAACTGCACCGGATGCACCACCCAACATAGATGGCTTACCTTTGGACATCCATTCACCGAAGACCCATGACACTGTCGCTGCTGCCGTTGCCAGCAAAGTATTGATGAATGCCAGCGCTGCAATATCACCCGCTTCTAACGCTGAACCAGCATTGAAACCAAACCAGCCCACCCACAACAAGGAAGCTCCGATCATGGTCATCGTCAGGGAGTGTGGCGCCATCGATTCTTTACCGTAACCGACACGTTTGCCAATCATGAAAGCACCCACCAGACCTGCTACTGCAGCATTAATGTGAACCACTGTGCCACCGGCAAAATCGAGTGCCCCCTTCTGGAACAGGAAACCGGCTTTGGCTGTTTCTGTGGCCAGCGTTGCAGCATCTTTAATCGCATCTGGACCAGTCCAGAACCAGACCATGTGCGCGACTGGCAGATAGCTGAAGGTGAACCATAAGACCACGAATAACAATACTGCGACGAATTTTGCACGTTCCGCAAATGCACCGATGATCAGCGCACAAGTGATTGCGGCAAAAGTAGCCTGGAACGCGACATAGACAAACTCAGGAATCACGACGCCTTTACTGAACGTTGCGGCAGTCGAGAATGACGCCTTGGCTGGGTCCCAGATACCGTTGAGGAACAGACGGTCAAACGAACCGATAAATTTGCCGCCCTCAGTAAAGGTCAGTGAATAACCATAGATGCACCATAACACGACGATCACGGCAAAGATCATGAATACCTGCACCAGAATCGATAACATGTTTTTAGAGCGAACCAGACCACCATAGAACAATGCCAGACCCGGCAATGTCATCAGAATCACCAGCAACGTCGCAACCAGCATCCATGCAGTGTCACCTTTATTCGGAACAGGCGCTGGTGTCGCCGCTGCCTCTGCTGCTGATGCGGTCGCTGCAGCCGGAGCCACCGCTGGCGCAGTTGCCGCCGCCGAAGCAGTCGCCGCCTCCGTCACTGCGGGTGTCGAGGCACTGGTGGCAACCGCAGATGCGGCAATCGCATCTGCATTGGCCGGAGCATCGTCAGCCCATGCCATCGCTGTCATTCCTATGGATGCGAGAAATGCGCCCGCAACCAGCATACTCTTCAGTACTTTTTTCATATGAACTCCCTAGTGTGCCAATCAGAGTGCGTCGTTGCCGGTTTCGCCGGTACGAATACGCACAACCTGTTGCAGGTCATAGACGAAAATCTTGCCGTCACCGATTTTTCCGGTACGTGCAGCGCTTTCAATCGCCTCAATCGCGCGATCCACAATCGCATCATCGACAGCCGCTTCAATTTTTGTTTTCGGCAAAAAATCGACGACATACTCAGCACCACGGTACAACTCGGTATGTCCTTTCTGACGACCGAAACCTTTGACCTCAGTCACGGTAATTCCTTGCACACCCATTTCTGATAAAGCTTCGCGGACTTCGTCGAGCTTAAACGGTTTAATAATGGCAGTAATCAGTTTCATGTTGTTCTCTCATTTCAGAAAGTTTTTACAGCAGTCAACAACAAAGTGGTCTTGCCGGTAAATTTGCCTGCTGGCGTGACATACAGTTTTTTGTCAGCATTGGTGCCAACTGCGGCCAGACTGAAATTCACACCAAAGAATTCTTTTGTAACGCCCACCTTCCAGTCGGTATACGAAGACGCTGAATTGTTTTTTATCATCTGGCGACCGACATGCAAATTCAGGGTATACGCATCCGGCAACTCAATGTTTGCACCCAGATCCAGGTAGCCACTGTTCTTACTATTGACGAAGCCAAACAGATTCGTCACAGAGTGAGAATACTTTGCGTACACAGGTCCAGTGCCGATCTGACCGTAAATTTCAGTCGTATTCGCATCAACAAACCCCGGAACCTTGTCGAGACCGTTTGACAGATAGACATAAGTCAGAACACCGGCGTCATAGCTGACATCCTTCGTGATCTCGCCTTTCTTACCAGCGTAAATATCCCATTCGACATCGCCACTGCCACCGGCGTCTTTCACCCATTTAATGGTCGATAACCATGTACCGGCGTAAAAGCCACTAGGATTGTGGGTGTAATCCGCACCGCCTTGTAATGCCGGCTCCAGACGTGTCTGCGCAATACCACGATAACGATATTCACTGGCAACGCCAATGTTAAAACTCAGTTCATTGTCTGGTTTTGGTTCATCTGCGTATGCAAAACTGCTTAACAAAGTTGCGGTCACTGCAGCGGCGAGTACTGATTTTTTCATTATGCTTCCCCTTGTATATAGTCAACATCGATTTAAATAAAAAAACTGAACTGAACTCACTTCATCAACCACCGGTGGTACGCAAAGCCAGAAGATCGTTCGTGGCTTTGCAGGAAATGAACTTCGGAAAGTTACGAACGCTTCACTATTAGCAGAAGTCGTGCCAACTGTAATTTTTCGTGTACAGCCCGTTCGCATTAATGGAATAAGGGCATAACAATCCGCTATAGGAATACAATGAGAAGAACGCTCTGGTGGGCATGGCACCGGCTTTACGTTATGATTTCCGCTGCATGCAAACAAGCCGCATAACATGCTGGCTACTGCCCGCCGCACTGTTTTGACGCGGGGCAAGCGATGTGTTTTATCGCTGTACTTTTTTTCGCACTAGCAGAGTGCAACAACAATCTCACACAAAAATACAGGCAGGAATATTATGGATAAGCAAAATTTCTTCAGTGATGTACAGGCAAAAATCAGTCAGGCTCTGGAAAACTCGCCGGCCAAAGACATAGAAAAAAATGTCAAAGCCATCATGACTCAGGGCTTCTCCAAACTGGATCTGGTCACGCGGGAAGAATTTGATATACAGGCACAAGTGCTGGCAAAGACCCGCAGCAAGCTGGAAGCGCTGGAAGCACGTGTCGCCGCATTAGAAGCACAGATAACGGAATAACAGGGCGCTCGGGATATGTCGCTGGCGGTTCTTAAAAGTCGCGCACTCAATGGGATGGATGCTCCGCAAGTCACGGTGGAGGTCCATCTGGCCAATGGTTTACCTGCTTTTACTATCGTTGGGCTCCCTGAGACAGAAGTCAAAGAGTCGAAGGACCGCGTCAGAGCCGCATTACAAAATGCCCGCTTTGAATTCCCGGCAAAAAGAATCACTGTCAATCTGGCACCGGCAGATTTACCTAAAGAATCCGGTCGTTTCGATTTACCTATTGCACTGGGCATACTTGCAGCATCCGGGCAAATTCCCGCAGATGCACTGGAACAATACGAATTTGCAGGTGAATTATCACTGTCAGGTGAATTGCGCCCCATCCGCGGTGCACTGGCAATGACCTTTGCGATTTGTAAAAGCACGACAGCAGGACAGACAGAACCCGCGTTTATTTTACCCAGAGCTAATGCCGATGAAGCTGCTTTGGTAACGGACGCGGCAATTTATCCTGCCGACTCCCTGCTCCAGGTTTGTGCACACTTCGCTGCGATTGCCGAAGAAAACAAGTTGCAGAGGCATCGTCCGCAGGCTGTGATGCAAAGTCGCGCCTATCCTGATTTTTCCGAAGTCAAAGGCCAGTTACAGGCAAAACGTGCGCTTGAGGTTGCCGCTGCCGGTAGTCATTCTGTACTGATGGTCGGCCCACCCGGGACAGGAAAATCCATGCTGGCTGCCCGCTTTCCGGGAATACTGCCATCAATGAAAGACCAAGAGGCACTGGAATCGGCGGCGGTACAATCCCTGACGTCAGGTTTCTCTATCGATAAGTGGAAATCGCGCCCTTACCGTGCTCCGCACCATACTGCTTCTGCCGTGGCACTGGTTGGCGGTGGCGGTACGCCGCGTCCGGGTGAAATATCACTGGCGCATCAGGGCGTTTTATTTCTTGATGAACTTCCAGAGTTTGACCGACGTGTTCTGGAAGTGTTGCGGGAACCGCTGGAATCCGGGCACATCACCATTTCCCGCGCGGCGCGGCAAGCCGATTTTCCGGCACGTTTTCAGCTAATTGCTGCAATGAATCCATGTCCTTGCGGCTACTTCGGCCATAGTAATGGCAAATGCCGCTGCACGCCAGACAGTATTGCCCGTTATCAGGATAAAATTTCCGGCCCTTTGCTGGATCGTATCGATTTACAGATTCAGGTAGCGGCACTACCGCATGAGGATCTGCTGAAACAAGCAAGCGGAGAATCCAGCGCAATCGTGGCGCAGCGGGTAGATGCCGCATTTGAACGCCAGCAACGGCGGCAAGGTAAGGTCAATAATTTACTTTCCACCACAGAAATTGATACCTACTGCCGCCCTGATGGGAATGCAGATCAGTTACTGAAAAATGCCATGAGCAAATTTAACTGGTCGGCGCGCGCCTATCACCGTGTGCTGAAAGTCGCCCGTACGATTGCTGATCTGGCTGCTGCAGATCAGATCAGTTCTGCCCATGTCGCAGAGGCAATACAATACCGGCGCGCGCTGCGTGAGCATTGAATCATTGCGTGCATTGAAAAAAGCCATGTCATAACCAGATAGTGCACATAGTGCTTTTTCAGGAGAAAAATATGTCACCTCAGGAAATGCAGATTCTGCAGAACTTTCTCGCCCAGCTGGTTCAGGTACAAGGCGTGGTCAAAGACCCGCAAGCTGCCAGCCTGATCAATGAGGCAGTCAGCAAGCAAACCGACGCAAGCTACCTTTTAGTGCAACGTGCACTATTACTGGAACAGGCACTGGCAAATGCGAACAGCCAGATCGCCAGCCTGCAGGCAGATTTGCGCGAGCAACAGGCGCTCAACGCCACACATAATCAGGCGGCACCTACACAGTTTCTCGATCCTGCCGCCAGCGGCTGGGGTAATAGCGCCAGCAGCCGCCCGTTAAACATCCCATCCAATACCACGACTTCTGTCACTGGTGCACCGTTAGCGGCCTATCCGGCGATGGCAGCCGCACCTGTCAACCAGCCAACTGCCGTTGCAACAGCGCCTGCAAGCAGTTTTTTCGGTAATACCGGTGGCAGTATGCTGGGAACCGTCGCCGCAACAGCCGCGAGTGTCGCTGCCGGCGCTTTTTTATTTCAGGGCATCAGTCATCTGATAAATGGTAATTCGCATCAGGCCATCGCAGACAACTCCTCAACGGCCAATCTCAACAATGCTGACGGCGGCCTGCTCCCCGGCTATTTTGATCAGGATCAGACTGACAGCTCGCCGCTGGAAAGTCTGCCGGACGAGAGTGACAACATCGTATGATCTGTGACGTTTCCTGATGTAACGCCACACTCGGTTGCATTTCGTCACTTACCAGTCATCCAATCACCGGACAATCCGTTGTATGCTGATACACATCGATAGGATCCGGAGAAGTGACTTTCATGATGAGCGACTCACCTTTACAGCGCCTGCTGGTGTTATGCCCGCTGCTGATTCTTGTTTTTGCGATGTCGGGATGTACCACGTCACCCACGACAAACCGGGTGACTGACGCAGGCCCATCCCGCTTTCTTCCTCCGAGCGGTAATACTTTTACTAAAGCAAACGTCCAGCCAGAGCTGCTGCTCAATCGGTTGACCTGGGGTAATAACTTCTCTGCTTATCAACAATTGCAAGCGGTTGGCATGGACAAGTTCCTCGATCAGCAGCTGCGTGGACGGACCAGCGTCGTACCGCCAACAGTGCAGGCGCAAATCAGCGCGCTGACGATTTCACAGCAACCGATAGAGAATATCGTCAGAGAACTGGAACACAAGCGCATCGTCGCCGAACAGCAAAAAGGCACCGATGACAGCCTGCGGAAAGAGTATCAGCAAGAGTTGAACCGTCTGGCCAAAGAAGCGGCGACGCGCTCGCTTTTACGCGACATCTATTCACCGAATCAGTTGCAGGAACAAATGACATGGTTCTGGATGAATCATTTCAACATTCACGCGGGCAAACATAATCTGAGGGCCATGGTCGGTGATTTTGAGGAACACGCGATACGCCCGCATGCTCTGGGTAATTTCCGCGAATTACTCAAAGCCACCGTGTATCACCCGGCGATGTTGCGCTATCTGGATAACGAACATAATGCCAATGGCCGCATTAACGAAAACTATGCCCGTGAATTAATGGAATTACACACGATGGGCGTCAATAGTGGCTATACCCAGAAAGATGTGCAGGAACTGGCACGGGTGCTGACTGGGGTCGGCGTCAATCTGGGTACGGACACACCTCGAATGAAGGCTGAATTAAGTAAATTTTATGTGCGCAAGGGTTTGTTTGAATTCAATCCGCAGCGACACGACTTTGGCAACAAGCAAATATTAGGTAACAACATCAAAGGTCGCGGTATCAGTGAAGTTGAGGAAACGCTGACACTGCTGAGCCGGCAACCAGCGACAGCGCGTTTTATCAGCCGGAAACTGGCGACGTATTTCGTCTCTGACACGCCGTCAGAAAACCTGATACAAGCAATGGCTGACAGCTTTCTGCAGAGCGACGGCGATATTCCTGTCACCTTGCGTACGATGTTTGACTCGCAGGAATTTATTGCCTCGCTGGGGCATAAGTTCAAAGACCCTGTGCATTACGCAGTGTCTTCCATGCGACTCGCGTATGATGGAAGCTGCATCGTCAACGCGACGCCACTACTCAACTGGCTCAATATGATGGGGCAGCCATTGAATGGCAGACAGACGCCTGACGGATACGCCATGACAGAAAGCGCCTGGGCGAGCCCCGGACAAATGACAGTCCGCTTTGATGTCGCCCGCAGTATCTCCTATGGCACGCCTGCACTCTTCAAAACAGATCAGCAGATTTCAACAGAAAAACCACGTACGCCAGCCATTGCAAGCTCCCAGTATGTCAAAAACTGGGTACAGACATTCAGCAAGGATACACAACAGACATTACAACAGGCAGCCACACCCGCAGAGTGGAGTACCTTATTTCTCGCTTCGCCGGAAATGATGCGCCGTTAGCAAATAAGCGCGGGTACAGCGATCGACAACTGAGCATATGATGAACAAGCAGACCGGATGAAAATCAACATGAATCGTCGCCAATTATTACAGTGCCTGGCCAGTATGGCTGCGTTGCCGGGTATTACTTACAGTAGTCAGTTACTTGCGGCACCAGCTACGCAAAACCGTCTGTTGCTGGTATTTTTACGTGGCGCTTACGATGCCAGCAATTTTCTGGTGCCGACGGCCAGTGATTTTTATTATGAATCCCGTCCGACTATTGCAATCAGACGTCCCGGCAACGAACCTGGCGGTGCAATTTCCCTGAATGCAGACTGGGGTTTGCATCCGGCCTTGCGCGACACGCTCTTCCCTATGTATCAGAATAAAGAAATCGCCTTTATTCCTTTTGCCGGGATTGACGATCTGTCCCGTAGTCATTTTGAAACACAGGACAGCATAGAACTCGGGCAAGCACTCAATACCAGCCGGAATTTCCATTCAGGCTTTTTGAACCGTCTGACCGCCGTATTAAATGGAGGGAAAAATAGCGCCCTGTCCACACCTGCAATGGCATTTACCGACCAACTTCCGCTGATCCTGCAAGGCAATGCGCAGGTCGGAAACACTGCCTTAAAGAACATAGCAAAATCCGGCGTCAACGAACGCCAGAATCAACTGATAGAACAAATGTATCGGAAAACCGCGCTGGCGCAGCAAGTCAATGAAGGTTTCGCTGTTCGTCAGGAAGTGGTCAAAGAAATGCAGGAAGAAATGAACGCCGCGAACCGCAATGCGATCAGCACTAAAGGATTTGAGCTGGAAGCGCAACGTATCGCCAGAATGATGCGGGAAAAATACGCGCTCGGATTCATTGATGTCGGTGGCTGGGATACCCATGTGAATCAGGGTGCAGAAACAGGCGTGCTGGCAAATAAGTTCGAGGAACTCGGACGCGGTCTGCTTGCCTACAAAAATGCCATGGGCGACCAGTGGCGTAACACGACTGTCGTTGTCATCAGTGAATTCGGCCGTACATTCCGCGAAAATGGAAAACGTGGCACCGATCATGGGCATGGTAGCGTCTACTGGGTGCTCGGTGGTGGCATTCGTGGCGGCCAGATTTCCGGTGAACAGATACCTCTGACACCCGGCAAATTATTTCAAAATCGCGACTATCCGGTATTGAATGAATATCGTGCCGTGCTTGGCGGTCTGTTCAGCCGCATCTATGGCCTCTCTCCGCAACAACTCGACAGCGTTTTTCATGGTGTTAAAGGACTGGACTTAGGTTTGATATAAGGGATGGCGTTGCTGCCGTCATCGGTAAATCGATGTAAAAATGGGCACCGCCACCTTGTTCCGGGGGGAGATTATAAAAACCTATTTCACCGTGCATTTGCTCAATAAGGACTTTGGAAATCGCCAATCCCAGACCGGTTCCGCCTTTTGCCCGCGTATCAGACGAGTCCGCCTGAGAAAATTTCTTAAAGATCCTGTCCCTGAAATTTTCCGGAACACCGCCACCCTGATCAGTGACAAGCACACGTACTGAACAAGCGCTGACGACCAATGCAATGATGCGTACGACACCTCCTTGCGGGGAGTATTTGCAGGCATTCGAGATCAGATTGGCGAGTACCTGCTGGAAACGTCCCTGATCCACATTAATTTCAATTGGCTGTATCCTTGCGACGTCCAAATCGATTTCCAGCCGGACTCCGAGCTCCTCTGCAATACTTTGATTTTGTTGCACAGCAAGTTCGAGCAAGCTGAGTAAATTCAGGCGCTCAAATGTGAAATCCATTTTTCCAGCTTCAATTTTCTGAATATCGAGTAAATCGTTGATCAGACGGGTCAGGCTTTCACTGTTTTTATGCGCCATCAGAATCAGAGGCTGGAGTTTTTCCGGTATCCCGCCCGCAGCACCTCCGACAAGCAATCCGAGTGCGCCACGAATTGCGGTTAACGGTGTGCGTAATTCATGGCTGACGGTGGAAATAAATTCATTCTTCATCCGGTCTATTTTGCGCCGCTCTGAGATATCGCGGACGATGGTAATCAGCTTGCGTTTTCCGGCCAGGCTGTATTCACTGATCGACAATTCCGCCGGAAACAGACTGCCGTCTTTGCGCAAGCGTTCCGTTTCTATCCGCAAACGTCGCGTTTCCAGAAAATCGTCGTTATTGATCGCGATTTCCAGCATATCGAGCTTGCCTTCCGGCGCGAACAGATGATTTGGCTTACCCACCACCTCCTCTGAAGAATAACCGTAGATCGCAACCGCAGCAGGATTAATGGCCTCGACAATACCGGCGTCATCAGTCATGACGATACCATCGGCGGCATTCTGGAAAATCGCCTGCAGGCGATCCGAGGATTCTTTTAAGGCTTTCTGTTGTTCCGTCAGATTTTGTAACAGTCTGGTCTGATTCCGGTTAATGACATCAGCTTCAAACTTGAGCTCCGTCATCACCTGCATATCACTTTCTTTTTGTGTGAATAACTGTATCAGCACGCGGAATGCGGCGATAACAGCAGCAATCGCAGCGGCAGTGACGATGGCAACCGCCAGACTGATCGCACGCCAGTCGGATAAATACAGCTTATCGTCCACAGAAAAGTAAACAATTAACGGATATTTTTCGATATGCTGAATCGCCGTGATATGAGAATTACCATATTCAAAAGCGGAAGTATCTGAGGTAACTACCAGTGACTTTTTATCTCCGGCATCTTTGATCCGCTGGCGAAGTTCAGCACCATCATGTTTCCCCCCCATCGCCGCATCATTATCCGGCCAGCGGGCGAGGTAAGTAAAATCATCTCTCAGCAGTGAGATTGAAACATGGCCATCAACATGCAGTTTTTCATAAAACCGGGTATAAAACCTGGGTGATATGCCGATGACGGCAACCCCGATAAACTCACCGTCACTGCCAGTCAGGCGGTGACTCAGAAAAAATATCCAGTCTCCGGTCGTTTTGCTACGTACCGGATTACTGAGATAAATACCCTGCGCCGGATGATCGCGCTGCATCTGAAAATAGTCGCGATCAGCAAGGTTATAGGTGGGCGAAGGAAAGTTTCTGGACGTACTGATGACATTCCCGTTGACGTCGATTATCGAAATCACTTCAATCGCCGGGAATAAAGCGACTTTCTCTTTCAGAAACTGATGAAAGTCGTAAGTACCCAGTTTGGACGACAGGTATTCGGCGCTAATACTCCAGCGATCTTGTATCCGTTCAGCGATATTGCCGAGCGCGGTATAAGCAAAGTCCATTTGCTGACTGGTGTTCTCTGCTACCACCACACTGAAGGTTTCAGTCTGCTTTTCCCATTTATGTATTTCCTGCAAACGCAGCGTCCAGACAAATATGCCGGCAGCAAAAAAAATAGCCACGACCAGACTGATTGCAAATGTTTTGGCAATCCGGCTGGTGTGGAGTCCCGTTTGTATCATGTTGAAAATCAGTCTTAATCAAAAATCGAATTTCAGCCCGGGTGTATCCAGCACTGCAATGGGTGCGTTAAAAAAACGTTTATTCATACGATGCGTAACTCACCTGGAATCTGAAATTTGTGAAATGATAGGCTGTCTAAATTGGCAATTTATCCTATTCAATGAGAAAGTACCATGATCAGGCGGATTTTTTTATTTCTCTCCATTACTTTACTGAGTTTAGTTCTGATCATTGGCGCCAACACGCTGCGCCAGTCTTCCAGACAAATACCGGTGCAAGCGGCAGCGATCATTCAACTGGATGAGCAAGGGGCGGCACAACGTCTGGCAAGTGCACTGCGTCTGCAAACAATCTCGGGGGCGGACAAGGAGCAGGTACATGCAGCAGCATTTACTGCATTACACACCTTACTGGAAAAGTCGTTTCCCTTGGTTCACGCAAAATTGCAGCGCGATATCGTCGCCCAGTATAGCTTGCTGTATCGCTGGCAAGGCACGGACACTAATGCCAAACCGATATTGCTGATGGCACACCAAGATGTCGTACCGGTTGCTCCCGGTACAGAGCACTTGTGGCAGGAAGCGCCGTTTGGAGGCGAGGTCAAAGATGGCTATATCTGGGGACGCGGTGCGTGGGACGATAAGGGCAATTTATTTGCCATCATGGAAGCCATAGAAACCGCGCTTGCCACAGGATTTCAACCGCGCCAGACAATTTATCTCGCCTTTGGGCATGACGAAGAATCCGGCGGTCTGCACGGTGCGAAAGCGATTGCAGCATTGTTAGAACACCGGAATATCCGCTTTGATTTCATACTGGATGAAGGAATGCTGGTCACGGAAGGTATTTTAAAAGGACTCGACCAGTCTGCAGCATTGATCGGTGTTGCCGAAAAAGGCTATGCCAGCATGCAGCTCAGTCTGGATGCCACGCCTGGTCATTCGTCTATGCCGCCACAAAAAACAGCGATAGGTATGATGAGCAGCGCGCTGAGCAAACTTGAACAACATCAGTTACCAGCTAATATCCGTGGTGTTGCGCTCGATATGTTTGAAACCATTGCGCCCGAAATGCACGGTCTGAACCGTGTTTTGTTATCGAATCTGTGGTTATTTGCGCCGTTGGTACAACATGAGCTTGAAAAAAGCGCCAGTACCAACGCAACGCTGAGAACGACCACGGCACTGACGATGATTCATGCGGGGAATAAAGATAACGTCCTGCCGGGACATATTCAGGCAACCGTGAATTTCCGTACCTTGCCAGGCGACACTCAGGCCAGCGTGATGGAACATATCAAAACCACGATCGGTAATGATGCGATCCGTATCAACTCTCTCAACGGTAATTCTGAACCATCCAGAGTATCGCCGGTTGACTCTGAAGCTTACCGGACATTGCACAAGACCATACGTGAAGTCTTCGCGAATACCATCGTCGCCCCGGGTCTGATGCTGGGCGCAACAGACTCACGGCATTTCGAAAAACTGAGCCCGAACATATTTAAATTTTCACCCGTCCGGGCAACTAGTGAGGATTTACCACGTTTTCATGGAACAAATGAACGCATCTCTGTTAAAAACTACCTGGAAATGGTACGGTTTTATCACCAGCTTTTAACCAGAACTCATTTCAGCAATAGGGATGAGTGCGAGCAAGGTGATTCGGGATGCAGTGCAAGGCGTGACGTGCAGCTAAGGCTGGCGCCTTAGCAAGCGGCGCAACGTAGCAATGCGCCCGAATCGCCCGCTCACGGAGGGTTTGCCTCATAACGCGTGCCGGACTGCGTTGGACTCGTTGTCAATAGACCCGCTATTGACTGCCTCGTCCGCCTTGTCAGCCCACGTTATAAGACAAACGCATCTCACCCCGATTGATGAAATGAGTTCTTATAACAGCAAATCATCCATGGAAAAGGAGAAGACAAAATGAGGAATCCCATTTTTACTAAGAGTCTGGTATCTGGCTTACTGCTGTGCAGCGCTTCAAGCTGGGCAGCCGTCACGCCATGCGAAGCAATCATGGACAAAATCAATGCCAAGTTAGAGGGCAAAGGTGTCAGTGATTACGCTCTCAAAGTCGTACCAAAAGATACCGAAACCAAGCTGCGCGTCGTCGGGGTCTGTGAAGGTGGCAGCAAAAAAATCATTTACCAGAAACAGAAAGCCAAGAAAAAAACCGAAGAATAAACCTTCTCTTCGATTCATCTATAACTGTTTCATACAGTAATAAGCCGGGCCGGAGTATGTCATCAGTGCTGATGCCTGCTCTGGCGATAAGGCCGTCACTTCAACGAAATCCTGCTTTTGCCAGAACGCTTTCGTACTTTGTACCGAAACCAGATGCAGTGTCGTCCAGCCTGCACTTGTCGCGTAAGCCTCCGCGTGTCTGACCAGTTGTACGCCTACGCCGCGTCCATGCATCGCAGTACCGACAGCCAGATCGTGCAGATACAAACTATCCGCCTCGGTTGCAGGATGAAAATCACTGCCCAGAGATGAAATCTTCCCGCTGGTTGACGGATAAGCCATCAGGTAGGCGCAGACGCCAGCTGACGCATCTTCTGCAACCCAGCAGGTCGCAGGTGCAGCCGCCAGCCGCTTGCGGAAGATACTCTCAGCTTCGACCATTGCACTCACGTAAGCCTGCGTCTGAACCCGGAACACAGCTGGAATATCCTGCTCACGCATCAGACGAATATGTACTGACATACCGGTACAGGCTTATTTTTTTGACTTGGCAGACGCAGACTCAGAAGCCGATGCGGATTCAGAGGCACTGGCTTCTTCCTCTTTGACTGGTGGCGCATTCGGTGCAATTTCCGGTTTCACATTCTCTATCTTGTTTTCGCGCATGTAGTCGTTCATCTCTTTCCATCCGGCATAGACGGCCGAACGGGCGGCATCGGGATTGAGCGCGTAGCAATCCTCTATCGCGCGTCCGGCATGACGGCAGGCACTGCCGGTTGCCCGCGCATCGGATTCTTTTTGTGCCGCTTCCTTCGCCGGATCTGCGATACCCAGACGTTCACATGCGCTCAGCAACAATAAAGGACACACAACCAGCAGGACGGAATGACGAAGCGACATCGCAGCACCAATGAAAAAAAGAGGAAAAATTCGTCAGCCTCACCCGGATCAGATGAAGCCGTTTTATCGTTCTCTATGATACTCCACTGGCATAAGAAGCCCATAGCGCTGAATCAGTTAGCAAAAGGCACACCCGTTGTTGTTTTTGTGACGCAACTTCCTTTCACAATATCAAACCCACTATGATGTCAGCTTGATTCAATAACAGAGATCTTTAATGAGTGTGGCAAGATGTTAGGCGGCGTTCTCGCTGCTCTGGGTGCAGGTTTATTGTGGGGACTGGTATTTATCACGCCCTTGTTATTGCCGGATTATCCCGGCGTGGTGCTTTCATTTGGCCGCTATCTGGCGTTTGGTCTGATCGCCCTGATTCCGGCATGGTTTGACCGCCGGCGCATTCTTGCCCTCAGCAAAACCGACTGGCGCAGCGCACTGAAACTGGCTGCGGTCGGCAATATCATTTATTACGCCGCATTAGCCAGTGCGATTCAGCTTGCCGATGCGCCGCTGCCGACCATGCTCATCGGCACTTTGCCGGTCATGATTGCCGTCTTTGCTAACTGGTCACCGCATCATCCTTCCGAATCTATCGCGTGGAAAAAACTCGTGCTGCCGCTGTTACTGATTTTTTGCGGCATCATGCTGGTCAACAGTGAAGAGCTACGCCATCTTGATGGCAAGCGTTCCATCAGCGATTATGTAACAGGGACAGGTCTAGCCCTGATTGCCGTCGCTGCATGGACCTGGTATCCGATCATGAACAGCCGTTATCTGAAAAATCACCCGGAAATTACCTCCGGCACCTGGGCCACAGCACAAGGCTTGGCAACCCTGCCACTCGCCCTGTGCGGCTTTCTGTTGTATGGATTAGTACAGATGATGCAGCCGGCACCGGTCTATGTTTTCCCGTTCGGCAGCAGCCCGGGGAAATTTATTGCGGGTATGCTGACACTGGGATTACTGGCATCATGGCTGGGTACGCTGCTGTGGAATCGGGCAAGTCAGAAATTAGCCACCAGCCTCAGCGGTCAGTTGATTGTATTTGAAACTCTGGCGGCTCTGTTGTACGCATTCATTTTGCGCCAGACACTCCCGGCACCGCAGATACTCATGGGAGTATTATTACTTTGTCTTGGTGTCGCCTTTGCTTTACGCGGGTTTCAGATTAAGCAGGAGTGATACTCCCCCTATTTCTACTGTCTGCCAGTGAAACTATGTTAACAAAAAAAATTCTGAGCACTGCCGCAATACTGATGCTGCTGGCATGCAGTCCGCAGTTCGACTGGCGCGAAGTCCGCGGCAGCGATGTGCCTTTCCGTGTGCTGATGCCGGCAAAAACGGCCAGCTTCAGCCGAGAGGTGCAACTCGCCGGACTGAAGCTGAACATGCAGATGACCGCCGCGGACGCGGCAGGCGTCAATTTTGCTGTCGGCAGCGTCAGACTGGATGAGCCCGGCAAAGCTGGCATTGTTGCGGAAGCAATGAAAGACGGAATGCTGAAAAATGTACAGGGACAGATTACGAAAACGGCAGACAGCCCTGACGGTGTGGTGGAAGTACAGGGGAAATTACCTGGCGGTGAAGCCGTTACGATGGCGGCGCGTTTCATCATAAAAGGACCGCGTGTCTATCAGGTGATTGTGATCGGGCCGGCACGACAATTGAAACAGGACATCATCGACACTTACATGAGCTCTTTCAGCACCGAGTAAAGCACCAATCACAGATAATTCCGATTATGATAGCCTCCATCAGATTCTCTATGCTCTGCCATCGTAGTCATGGCGTCGTTTTACACGGTAATATCAGCGCATACCTGTACTCAATTATCTGACAACTATTCTCTGATACTCCAATAAGGAGACCACTATGCTGATCACATTCAAATCAAAAGCAGCGGCAGAAATCGTCATGTACAAAGAACATGCAAAGCGCATTCTGGATCTGCTGCACAAAGACGTCGAGCAAGGCATCATCACAACTGCAGAATTACCCGCAGCGATCGCCAGCATACAAGCCGCGATTGCCGAGAGCAAAATTCACCCTGCGTCCACGGAAGTCGTCCATGACGTCGATATGCACCACAATGCGACCGAAGATGACAATGAACATGAAAAGTCGGTGACGGTGTCATTCGCCACACGGGCATTTCCGGTACTTGAGATGCTGCAGGCTGCCCAGAAAATGCAAAAAGACGTCGTGTGGGGTGTCTGATTCATGACTGCTCACATCGAAAACACGAAGGAATTTGATTTACTGATGCAAGACGGCGCCCGTCTGTTTGTACGCGACTGGCCACTCGCTACCAACGGCGACCAGCCGCCGCCAGGTGTGCTGCTGATGCACGGTCTGGGTGAACACTGTGGCCGCTATGCGCATCTGGCCCGCTTTTTTAACGCCCTCGGTTTTGCCGTCCGTACCTACGACCACCGTGGTCACGGCAAGTCTTCCGGCGGTGCCGGAGACGTGCCTGACGACGAGGCAATACTCAGAGACGCACAGACCATCATTCAGGATTTCAGCCGGCAACTGGCAGGACCGCCTATTCTGCTGGGGCACAGCATGGGAGGCTTGTTCGCAGCCCGTTTTGCCGCCTCCAACCTGGCGCCGCTCAAAGCGCTGATACTGTCGTCCCCCGCATTAGCAATCCGCATGTCCGGCTTTGAACGGCAACTTGCCAAAGTGGCGTTAGCGCTGTTTCCTGGAACCGGGTTACCGAATGGTCTGAAAACCCGCTATCTGTCGCATGATGCCGAAGTCATTCAGGCCTATCAGAATGACGCGCTGGTACACCCTAAAATCAGTGCCCGTCTGCTGCGCAGTATGCAGGCAGCCATGGCGTTCACCCATCAGCACGTCAGAGATATTGCCGTACCGGTGCTGCTGCTGGTCGCTGAAGATGATCATCTGGTCGATCCGGACGGCAGCCGCCGCTTTGAAAAAGGTGTCGCACCGGCACTGATGACCGCGCATTATTACGCGGGTTTTTATCACGAAATTTTTAATGAACTTGATGCGACCCCTGTCTTTGACGATCTGCGCACATGGCTGGAGGAACAACATCTCGCACCACCCACTGCAATAAGCTATCACAGCGGAACCTGAGTCTCAGCATCACCAAGGAATCAGTATGGAACAATTCGGCATCATTCATTTCGGCTTGTTTTGTCTGGCTGTGATGTTGCTCAATGCAACACCCGGGCCTGATACCGCCTATATCGTCGGTCGCAGCATCGCTCAGGGTCGCACTGCCGGCCTCATTTCTGCGCTCGGTATCTCGGTTGGCTGTCTGTTTCACGCATTCGCATCTGCATTCGGGCTGACCGCAATCATTGCCACCTCGGCGCTCGCCTTCACCCTCATTAAACTGGCCGGCGGTGCCTATCTGATTTATCTTGGTGTCAGAATGTTATTCAGCAAACCGGCCGTCTTGATTGCGCGCTCAACCGAACCTGAACGGCGCCCGCTGCAGAAAATTTTTTGGCAAGCGGTACTCACCAATATCCTCAACCCGAAAGTCGTGCTGTTTTTTCTGTCGTTTTTCCCGCAATTTGTCTCAACTGATGCAAATCACAAAACCTCTGCATTTCTGCTGCTGGGTGCAACCTTTGTACTAATGAGCACGCTGTGGAATAGCGGCACGGCCTTTCTGGCTGGTACACTAGCGCGCCGCGCAAGTCAGAATCCCCGCTACAAACTCTGGCTGGAGCGCTTTGTCGGAACAGCATTTGTCGGTCTGGGAATCAAATTGCTACTCACCAAACAATAATATGCACGAACAACCAAGAAAAATCCTCGGCAAACCTGCCATCAAACCGGCTCGTACAGTCGCTGCTGCAACTGAAGCTCAGCCACCAGCGCCACTGCTGGAGCTGAAGCCGGATTCACTGGCTTTCAGCCTTTCCGGTGCAGCGCAGGCAGTCGCCTATGTGCTCGAAGGAACGGCATTGCCACAGGCACTGGCCAAGGTTTTTCAGCAAAACAATGCATTGCCGCAGGCGCGTGGTGCAATTCAGGATATTTCTTACCGGACGATGCGTCAGGTCGGACGTGTGGATGCTTTGCTCAAAGCCATGACGAACAAGACACCGGAACCGGCGCTGTTGTACGGTTTGCTCTGCTGCGCACTGACTTTGCTGGTAAGAAATGAGGGAGAAGACGCGCCGTATGAAGAATTTGTGGTGGTTGATCAGGCGGTGACTGCTGCCAGCGCCAATGCTCACATGGTATTTGCCAAAGGCATGGTAAATGCAGTGTTACGCCGTTATCTGCGTGAAAAAGAAGAATTACTCAAGCTTGTCATGAAACAACCGGCGGCGGTCTGGAATTATCCGCAGTGGTGGGTGGATCAGACGAAAGCAGCCTATCCGGATGCCTGGCAAGCGATCTTAACGGCCGGCAATCATGCACCGCCGCTGACCTTGCGCGTGAATCGCCGTCTCATCACTACGGCCGCCTATTTGCAGCTATTAGCAGAACAGCAGATTGAGGCCTCACAAATCGGGCCGTTTGCGGTACGTCTGTCCAAGCCAATGCCGGTCAGCAGTATTCCTGGCTTTGACGCTGGCATGGTGTCGGTGCAGGATGCGGCGGCACAACTCGCAGCACCGCTGTTAGACGTACAGGACGGGATGCGAGTACTCGATGCCTGTGCGGCGCCGGGCGGAAAAACCTGCCACTTGCTGGAACTTGCCGATATCAACCTGCTGGCACTGGATATCGACCCTTTGCGCGTCAAACGCATACAGGAAAATCTGACCAGATTGAAATTATCTGCCACCATCAAAGAAGGTGATGCCAGTCGTTCCGGCTGGTGGGATAACAAGCCGTTTGACCGGATACTTGCCGATGTCCCTTGCACAGCCTCGGGCGTCGTACGCCGTCATCCGGATAGCCGCTGGTTACGCCGCAAAACCGATACTGCGCAGCTCGCTGCTTTATCGTCGCGCATCCTCGATAATTTGTGGCGCATGCTGGCTCCCGGCGGCAAAATGCTGATGGTCACCTGCTCGATCTGGCCTGCCGAATCAGAAGCACAGGCAGCCGCCTTTGCTGCCCGGCATGGTGCCATCCGTCTTGATGCACCGGGGCAATTATTGCCAACCATGGCCAATCCGTCCGATGCAAACAACGAACATGACGGTTTGTTCTATGCCTTGTTTCAAAAACCCGGGCAAAGCTAACGGAAAACACGAGCTTCACGTTATCATTGGGGCTCAGTTTTTTATTTCCTGATTGCATGCTCCTTCGTCTGAACAATCACCTACGCCGCTTAGCGCTGACACTTGTGTTAGCGCTATTGGCGTTGCTCATCGTTCCGGCTGTGCATGCGGCGGAAGCTGAAGTCACCTCAGCCAGAATCGAAGCGAGCGATGAAGGCTACCGCCTGGCAGCCAGCTTTTCGTTCGAGCTCAGCCATGCGCTGACCGATGCGATCGCTAAAGAAATTCCCATCTCATTCACCACCGAAGTCGAGCTGACCCGCCCCCGCTGGTACTGGTTCGATGAAAAAACGATACGTGCAATACAGACGGTTCGGATAGGCTATAACCCCTGGACGCGTCAATACACCGCCACGATCAATCAGGGCTTGCAACAGAATTTTGCAACCCTAGAAGAAGCGCTCGCGCTGGTATTGCGGCCTCGGCGCTGGGTCGTCGCCGATAAAGGGACGCTGACGGCCGGTGCAGTCTATAACGTCGCGGTAAAACTGAAACTCGATCTGAGTTATTTGCCCAAGACTTTCCTGATTACCTCGCTCAACAACAGCGACTGGCGCTTCTCTTCAGACTGGAAACGCTTTACCTTCAAGGTTGAAGACAAGTGACCAGATTTTTGCGGTATGCCTTGATTATCGGCGGTGCTCTGATGAGTATCCTGCTGTTTTTACTGACTACCGCCTCTGAGAATTCCGCCAATTTTGAGCCTTACTATGGCTGGCTGCTCGGCGCCAATGCGGTCGTCGCTTCCGCTTTACTGCTGTTGATTTCAGCGCTGGTCTGGCGTTTATTCAGCCGTTTCCGCAGTCGTGAATTCGGTTCCAAACTGATGACCAGACTGGTGCTGCTGTTTGCACTGGTGGGCATACTGCCGGGCTCGGTCATCTACGCGGTGTCCGTCACCTTCGTATCGCGCTCAATAGAATCCTGGTTTGACGTTAAAGTCGAATCGGCGCTGGATTCTGGTAAAAACCTCGGTCTGGCTGCGCTTGATTTTCTGCTGGCTGATCTGCAGGCGAAAGCACGTGAAATGGCGAGTGAGTTATCAACACCGTCAGATACTCCTTTATCTATCAAATTATCGCGTCTGCGTGAACGGGCACTGGTGCAGGAAGCCACAATCGTTAACAGCCGCGGCAGACTGGTAGCCACCGCCAGCCAGAATTTCGGACACCTGGTACCGGAATTACCGACAGCAGACATGCTGCGGCAGGCACGTAATTCGCGCATCTTTGCCGCCATCGATGAAAAAATTAATGCACCGGAGGCCGCCGAAATAAGTAAAAACACCGGACTGAACGATACAAAGCGGCCGATTCTTCCTCAGGAAAGCAATAAAACCCTGCGTTCACGCGTGGTTGTACAATTGCAGGCCAGCGATATGGCACTGTCATTGCAGCGGGAGACCTATTTCCTGCAACTGATACAACCGGTTCCCGCAAATCTGGCAGCGCATGCCGAGGCCCTGCGCAATGCATCGACCGAATATCAGTTGCGTTCGCTCGGCCGTGGCAGTCTGAAAACAATGTATATTTTCACGCTGACGCTGACCCTGTTACTGGCTATTTTTGCCGCCATTACCAGTGCCTTTCTGATTTCCGGCGAACTCGCGCGCCCCTTGCTGTTACTCGCAGAAGGAACGAAAGCAGTCACCGAAGGTGATTTTTCACCACGCCCTATCGTCACCAGCACGGATGAACTCGGCAGCCTGACGAAATCGTTTAACACTATGACACGCCAGTTATTCGATGCCCGTGCCGCCGTCGAAAAAAACCGCAGTGAACTGGAAAATGCCAAGGCCTATCTGGAATCGGTGCTGGCCAATATGTCAGCCGGTGTGATGGTGCTGGACCAGGCCGGCCATCTGGTTACCTGTAATGAATCCGTCGAACGCATACTGCAACGACCGCTGGAAGCTGAGATCGGCCGGCCGCTGACGGATATCAATGGCATGCATGAATTTGCCGATGCCATCGACAAAGCCTTTTCAGAACAGCATGCACAATCGGCAGCCGGTGGCAAAGAACAGCAGGAACACTGGCAACAACAAATCGAAGTGCCGCGTCCTGATGCTGTCAAAACCACAGAGCCAGCGTCCGATGCGATGCCAAATGACGACAAACAGAGCATTACCCTGCTCGCCCGCGGTTCGCATTTACCGGTCGGCGCCGGCAATGGTTACGTCATCGTGTTCGATGACATCAGCAATATCATCTCGGCGCAGCGCTCCATCGCCTGGGGCGAGGTCGCGCGACGACTGGCGCACGAAATCAAAAATCCCCTGACGCCGATACAACTCTCCGCAGAACGTCTGCAGATGAAATTGCAGGATAAGCTGAATGAAACCGACGCTGCCATTCTGAATAAGAGTACAACGACAATCGTGAATCAGGTGTCGTCGATGAAGCGCATGGTTGACGACTTTCGCGATTATGCAAAAACCCCGCCGGCAGTCTTGTCGCAACTTGATCTCGGTGAACTGATCGATGAAGTGCTGCATCTGTATCTGGCGGGCGATGACCGCGATATCATCCGCCTGCATCTGGCACCGGATTTGCCAAAAATTATGGGCGATGCAACGCAACTGCGTCAGGTCATCCATAACCTGCTGCAAAATGCGCAGGATGCCGTTGCTGACCGCCCTCAATCCGAAGAGCCGGCTCGCATTGATGTGATCACCGAAGTCGTTCATTACAATAGCAAAGCGCAGGACGTCTGCAGCGCAGTGAAACTGTCGATTATCGATAACGGACCCGGATTTTCCAGCAAAATTCTGGCGCGCGCTTTTGAGCCTTATGCGACGTCGAAACCACGTGGAACCGGGTTAGGACTTGCCATGGTGAAAAAAATCATCGATGAACACGGTGGTCGTATCGATATTCAGAATCGCAGTGATACAAACGGTGCAAAAGTAGCGATTTTGCTGTTAAAGTTAGCACCGGACTCAAAAACAGCATGAACAGGCTGATTTCCATTCGACATTAACGAAGATTAATGCGGAAATAAGAAAGACAAAACCACAAGGGCAGTAATAGGGTAGATTTATGGCAAATATTCTGGTCGTAGATGATGAAATGGGTATCCGGGAATTACTCTCGGAAATTCTGGGAGATGAGGGACATGTGGTGCAACTCGCGGAAAACGCGCAGCAGGCACGACTGGCCCGACAGGAAGCAAAACCCGATCTGGTGTTGTTGGATATCTGGATGCCCGATACCGACGGCGTCACCTTACTCAAAGAGTGGCAGCGCGATGGTTTGCTGACCATGCCGGTCATCATGATGTCGGGTCATGCAACTATCGACACCGCGGTCGAAGCAACCCGTATCGGTGCGCTGAACTTTCTGGAAAAACCCATTGCTCTGCAAAAACTGCTCAAAGCCGTGCAACAAGGGCTGACCCGTACACCTGAGCCTGTACGTCCGGCAGCGCCAGCATTGCGCGTCATCAGCAGCGATCACAACCATCCCAGCCTGACTCAGGGCGGCGTACAAGCTAGTGGCGGCGCCTTTGAGTCTCGCCAGTTCAATGCCACTCCGGCAGCAGCGAGTGCGCCTGCAAATCAATTCGCCAGTCTGTCGTTTGATTTACCTTTGCGCGAAGCCCGGGACGCGTTTGAACGGATTTATTTTGAATATCATTTAAACCGTGAAGGCGGCAGCATGACGCGCGTTGCCGAAAAAACCGGCCTTGAACGCACCCACCTTTACCGCAAACTCAAACAACTCGGTGTCGAGTCTGTCAAATACGCCAAACGCGGCGAATAATCTGCAAACTGCCGTGCCGCTGACGCTCGTCAGCGGTGGCAGCTATCGCCAGCGGGAAGCCCACATCGCCGCCCGCATTGCCCGTGATCAGGCAAGCAATACCAGCTCTGCCTGCATCGCCGTTCTGCTGGAAGGCTTGCCAGAGGGCGATCTGCTGCTGAACAACAGCGTTCAACTCCATTTGCAAAGAATTGCCCCCGGCTGTTTTTGCTGTATCGGCAATCTGACCATGCGGGTCAGCCTCAACCGGGCACTCCGGCAACGGCCACAACGCGTTTATCTCGGCGTTGCCAGTAGTGAACATCTCGACAATCTCAGGCTGACTTTACAACAAGCACCTTACGACCAGTTACTGACAACAGAAGAATCTGTTTCTCTGTAAATTTTCAGAATAAACTAAAGCTATTCATCGCGGCACCGTAACCTCTGTCAGGCAGCACGTTTTTTGCTTACTTGCAGGACTGACGCAATTTGTCCCGGCACGGCGTGGCGACGAAGGCAGTACGAATGTACGGCTAGGAGCCATAACACCGCTGGGGCGACTTTGCGCAAGTCCTAACTTGAAATTTGCTGCTAACAGCACCATGTCCGGTCTATATGAGGAAGTCATTTCTCCAGCCAGAAAGGATGCAAAATGAATCTTATTTATAACAGCGAAAACTACAGTGTCGTTGAATACAGCGAAGATGCCGAGCACGAGGCTCTGCGTTTTGGCGGCTACGAAATTACCGACAAAGCAGTACGTCGTGAATGGTTTATCGGTGGTCCGCAGGCACTGAGTTTCCGGCATGGCGTCACCGAGCTGATCGCAAGCGAACCGAGCATAGAAGAGATCGACGATTTTCTAGGTCAGTTTGATGGCTATATGCGGCAAAGCGTTCTGCTGCACTGACCCACCGTAATATCCACCCACCAATACACGGCATCAGTTGCCGTGTATATCCATACTACGGCAAGCTGCTATCTTGCTGTTTTGCTGTTTTTGCTGTTCAGCGCCACTCAATAACCTGGTCATGCCTATTAACTCTCATACAAGCTGGCTGGAAAGTCTGCAAGCTCTGCCAGAGAATACGCCTGCGATCCTGATCACGGTCACTGCTGCCAAAGGCTCGACACCGCGTGGCACTGGCACGCGCATGCTGGTCACGGCGCAGCACCAGTACGACACGATAGGCGGCGGTCATCTCGAATGGAAAGCCATTGCGCATGCCCGTCTGTGGCTGGCGGAAAGCGCTGAGCATAACGCCGCAGCCCGGCATCTCGATCTGGCGCTTGGCCCCAGTCTCGGTCAATGTTGTGGCGGCGTGGTCAGCATCATGCTCGAACGTACCGATAGCTGGACTACCGAACAAAAGCTGGCGCGCTATGCCGAATTTCAACAACAGCAAGCGCAATTACCGCATCTGTACCTGTTCGGTGCCGGTCATGTCGGTAGCGCGCTGGTGAATGTATTACAGCAAACCCCTTGCCGCATCACCTGGGTCGATGAGCGCGATCATTTGTTTCCAGCGCATTTACCACTATCGGTGCAAACGGAAGCCACTGACTGCCCCGAAGCTGTCGTTGTTCATGCCGAAGCAGGCGCTTACTTTCTCGTCATGACCCATCACCACGGTCTTGATCTGCTGCTGAGTGAACATATCCTGCATAAGAATGATGTCGCGTGGTTCGGTCTGATCGGCTCACAAACGAAACGCGCCCGCTTTGAGCACCGTTTGCGCGAGCGCCAGATCACGTCTGCGCAGCTGGCGACGATGGTCTGTCCGGTCGGTATTTCCGGCATCACTGGCAAAGAACCCGGTGTCATCGCGATTGCCGTCGCGGCACAGTTATTGCAACTCTGGACGAAGACACCTACACTGCCGGACTTCGCCTCTATCACTCACACAGCGGGATAAACAGCATGAGTAACTCTTTACACGACTTTATCCGCGGCTTGCCGAAAGCCGAACTCCATTTACACATCGAAGGCTCGCTGGAGCCGGAAATGATGTTCGAGCTTGCCCGGAAAAACGGCGTCAGCCTGCCGTATGCCAGCGTCGAAGAAGTCCGTGCCGCCTACGACTTTGAAGACCTGCAATCATTTCTGAACCTGTATTACGCCGGTGCCGCAGTCTTGCAAACCGAACAGGATTTCTTCGATCTGACCCATGCTTACATACAGCGCGCCCGTGCCGATCATGTCTGCCACGTCGAATTATTCTTCGACCCACAAACCCACACCGAACGCGGCATCGCGATAGCAACCGTGTTTGCCGGTATTGCCCGCGCCTTGCGTGAAGCGAAAGCGGCGGACGGTTTTTCCGGCAGCATGATACTGTGTTTCCTGCGTCATCTGAGTGAAGAAAGCGCGCTGGCGACGCTGGAAGCCGCACTGCCTCTGCGTGAAGCCTATGCCGACGTGTGGACCGGTGTTGGTCTCGATTCGGCCGAAGTCGGTAATCCACCAGAAAAATTCGCCCATGTGTTCACGATCGCCCAGGCGATGGGTTTCCGGCTGGTCGCCCATGCTGGTGAAGAAGGCCCGCCAGCGTATATCCACAGCGCGCTGGATGTGCTGGAAGTCGAACGTATCGACCACGGCGTACGAGCAGAAGAAGACCCGGCGCTGATGCAGCGTTTAAAAGCCAGCCGCATCCCGCTGACGGTCTGCCCGCTGTCGAATCTCAAATTATGCGTCGTGAAGGATATGCGCGAGCACAATCTGGCGCGCATGCTGCGTGATGGCTTGTGTGTGACGATCAATTCAGATGACCCGGCCTATTTCGGCGGCTATATGAACGCGAATTTCATCGCCACCGCCGATGCGCTGGCGTTGAGCCGCGAAGAACTGGTGCAACTGGCGCGGAATAGTTTTGAAGCATCCTTCGTATCTGATGCACAGAAACAAATCTGGTACGACGCACTCGATGCCTATTTGGAAAACGCTTAAAAATCGCCTGAAAACGCCAAAAAATAGTAAAAAATGGGGAGTATGTGTAAAAAATGCCTTTATCTCCTTATAAACAAAGGGCTTTTAAATATACTGGTGGGAGTATATTTAGAGCCATGAACGCCTCCAAACCATTATTTCCGACTCGCATTGCGTGCCCGGACAAATAGTTTTAGCTAGCAAAAGCGGTGTTCTCCTTTCAGTCCGACAAGGCTGGCCTGCATCAACACCACGCGAATTAGCTCACCGTCCGGGTGGATATATTGATAAAATGCGTCGCCCGGACCGATGTCCGCATGCTTTTCTGAGACAGCGCCACGGCATCTGTGGACGCTGCACCTCACGCCTGTTTTTATGGAATCCCTATGCAAATCCCCCCACTCGGCACGTTGATCAAAGATGAAGAAAATGACTGGCTGATCAGCGACGCGTTCAACATCGCCGCTTTTAACAATACGCCATGTGAATTTCTGATCGAAGGCTACGAAGCCGATCCGCACCCGCAGGATTTTTCCGACGCGATCAGCAATTTCATCACGCTCAGCAGCAGCGCGCTGAAAGCAGCAGAAACGCCGGTCTTTAACTACTATCTCGACTGGGCACGTCTGGCGAAAGCGGAAGGTCTGCCCTGTGTGGAAATCAGCGAACCAGCTGGTATCTGGCAGCACATTCAGTTCGGCAATGAAGCGCTGGTTTGCCGCCGCAGCAATGGTGACCGCGCGGTGTATGTGTTATTCGAATGTGATTGCGACTGGAATCAGGAAGACGGTTTGCAGATCGTTTTCAAACACGGCAACCAGGTCAGCAAGGTCGGCCCGTTTGATGATTTTTTAAGCAATGAAGATGTGTACGGTTTGCCGGAACTCGATAAAGTGATTTATCAAAGCCCGGGTTAAACAAAGCGCGCAGCAGGCTCGCTGCACAATCGCATCACCATAAAAAAAAACCGCATGATTCATGCGGTTTTTTGTTTTATTGCTGAGTGACTGATGATCAGAAACGGTGACGGATACCGGCAGCAACGCTGGTTGCACGGTCAGCCGTGTTGAGTTTGTCGCTCATCACTAACGCGTAGACGTCAGTACGTTTCGACAGATTGTAGTCGTAGCCTGCGGAGAAGGTATCACGCTTCAGATCCGCACCAACCAGGCTGCCTGTGCGTTTAGTATTCGCAAATGCCAGCAAAATGTCGCCACCGCCAGCCGGTGCTTTCACACCCAGACTGTAAGTTTTGTCATCCAGTGATTTCGGGCTGGTCGTGTCATCTTTGCTCGAAGAATATGTCGCAAACAGTTTTGCTACTGTCAGGTCATAGCTACCGGCAACAAAGTAAGTTTTCTGATTATTGATCGACGCATAATTCACAGGCGCTGCTGTTGCATCCACAATCGCGCCACCACTGAGCGGATTGCTGACCTGCACCTGATGATAGTAAGCGCCCAGAGCGAGTGGACCATTGAAATACAAGGCATTGATACCGACGTTTTTAGTACCGGTACTGCCTGCTTTTTCACCGAACTGGTAATGCACATTCGCACTCAGACCATCAAAATTCGGTGTCGTGTAAACGATCTCGTTACTCCAGCCAGAGTCACCTGCGGCGGAATTGGCCCAGGTGCGGGCAGCATAATTACCGCTGGAAACCCAGGTGTGTAATACCAATGGCGAGAAGCTGAAAGAATCACCGAACGGATTGAAAATCACGGTTGGCAAAAAACTTGGTGCCAGACCGCGACCCAGCGACACTTTACCGAAAGAGCCGGACAAACCAACGTTCGCATCGCGCGAAAACATGGTGTCGCCGCTGAAACGGCCAGAGGCGCCGGTATCTGCCTGCAAGAAACTGGTTAATGCAAAATCAGCTTTCAAACCGCCGCCCAGATCTTCAACACCTTTGAAACCGACCCACGATGTCGTCATACCGCCACTGTTAACGACAGCCTGACGACCGCTGTCGCCACTGTATTTAACGGAACCCAGAGTCACGTCGAGCAAACCTTCGACGGACACCTGTGATTGTGCAGATGCACCGCCAGCAAGCAGACAAGACACTGCCAACACCATACTTTTCAATTGAAATTTCATCGGTTTTCCTTGATTGATGTGATAAAAAAATTGTTTCGTATGCGGTTACCGGCAATCAGCGTCGCGTCTTGTACAGTGTGTCTGCTGTGTATTCAGGTGCTGATGAGATCAGCCAGCCGGAATTCCCCGATACGGATAATCTGTTCTATGCATTCCCGCATTTCGTCGGCGCGACTGGCAGCCAGACGTTGCGTGAAGTTGCGGATAATACTTTGCCGGTCATGATTGCGTACAGCGATGATGAACGGAAAACCGAATTTTTCCTTATATTCGGCATTTAAACGTTGTAACTGCGCAAATTCTTCCGCGCTGCACTGTGTCAGACCTGCGCCACTTTGTTCACGACTGGACTCTGCCGTCAGCTCGCCACGTATCGCTGCTTTTCCCGCTAATTCAGGATGGGCGCGGATCAGCTTCAGTTGCGCACTTTCCGCCGCAGTTCTGACGGCATCCGCCATCGCCTGGTGTAAGGCCGCCGTACTGGCAAATGGTCGCTGCGCGACAACTGCCTCGGCCACCCACGGCGAATGTTCAAAAATACCGCCCAGAACATCGACAAACGCCTGCGCAGAACAAAGGTTCAATTCATCAAAACTGTAAGTCTTGCTCATGCTGCGGCTCCATCTGTTCCTACAGCTCCTGCAGCTCCTGCAGCTTGTGGCTGGTAAGGATGCGTCGTCATCCAGTGCTGCGCGATATCAATGCGACGGCAAATCCAGACCTTATCGTGTGACTGTATGTAATCCAGAAAACGTTGCAAAGCGCGGAATCGCCCGGGCCGACCCAGCAAGCGGCAGTGCATGCCGACCGAGAGCATTTTCGGCGCGTTATCGCCATCCGGATCACCTTCTGCATACAACACATCAAAACTATCTTTTAAATACGTATAAAAATGCTCGGCCGTATTAAATCCCTGCGGCGTGGCAAAACGCATGTCATTACTGTCCAGCGTATACGGCACCACCAGATGCGGTTGCTGCTCGCCCGTGCTGGTGCTGACTTCAGTCCAGAATGGCAAATCATCGCCATAGTAATCGGCGTCATAAATGAAGCCGCCATGTTCAACCAGCAAACGCCGCGTATTCGGCGAATCACGCCCGGTATACCATCCCAGCGGCGCAGTACCTGTCAGCTCGCGCATGATCTGCACTGCCTGTTGCATATGCTCACGTTCGATTGCCTCGTCCAGATTCTGGTAATGTATCCAGCGCAAACCATGACAGGCGATTTCATGTCCGAGCGCGCTAAATGCCTGCGTCAGTTCAGGATGCCGCTGCAAAGCCATCGCCACGCCGAATACCGTCAGCGGCAATCCGCGTTTTTCAAACTCGCGCAAAATCCGCCAGACACCAGCGCGCGAACCGTATTCGTAAATCGACTCCATCGACATGTGCCGCGCTTCATATGCCGCCGCACCGACGATTTCTGATAAAAACTGTTCGGATGCCTTGTCGCCATGCAGCACGCAGTTTTCACCGCCTTCTTCGTAATTCAGAACAAATTGCACCGCAATTCTGGCCTGACCCTGCCATTGCGCATGTGGTACCTGCGCTCCGTAGCCAATCAGGTCGCGTGGATAAGCTGCTGTCATACTCATAAATTAGTTACTCCGTGAATGCCCGAGAACGGCTTTTAAATCAAAACCCTTGCCAGCATTTTTCGGCGTGCGACAGGCACACTGATGCAAATGTTGTGCCATTGCGTGCAAGGCTGCTTTTTTATCCTGACGCTCCAATGCTGCCAACACCTGAAAATGCTCATCAAATGAACAGGGGCGCGTCGTTACCACTTCCTTATTCGAAATCATCAGCGTCGTGCGCGAAACGAGGCGGCGCAGCATATCGACCAATAAATCATTGCCGCTCAGACGCGCGAGTGCGATATGAAAATCGGCCGACAGACGTATCCATTGTGGCCGGTCGCCACTTTCATAGGCGTCCCGTTCACGCTCGACCATGCGCCGCAGTTCAGCAATCGCGCTGGCATCAGCGTGCTGCAAAACTTTTTCCAGCGCCATCTGTTCCAGCGTCTGGCGCAATTCAAACATGTCCTGCGCCTCTTTTTCGCCCGGGCTGGCAATAAACGCACCACGGTTGGGCTCCAGATCGACCAGCCCGTCTGCGGCCAGCTGGCTTAATACTTTACGTACCCCGTGTCTGGCCATCTGATAAATCTGGCTCAGAGATTGCTCAGTCAATTTAGTCCGCGCCGGCAAACGATGATCCATGATCGCATCATAAATATCACGATACATGTGCTCTTCCTTCTCTGCCAGTGTCGATGTACGGCGTGTTTCAGATGAATTCATGCTGAGTGAAGAATAAAAATATTGAGGCATATTTAATCACGATTGTCGACAATATTAAATATACCGCAGTGTTCTTTACGAAATAATTTACATAAATAGCTGTTTTTATTCGATTTTATTTATTTTCATTTGACAGGCTTAAATTATGGCAATTAAGATTGTCGACAATATTTTCAAATCAATCAAACAAGACTGACGCAATTTGTCCCGGCAAGGCATAGCAACAAAGCCGGGGCTACTTTGCGTCAGTCCTATGAAATAAGGAACACATGGGACGTTTGACCACACATATACTCGACACCGCCCACGGCAAGCCCGGGCGAGGTATCAACATTGCGCTGTATCGTGTCAGCCCACAGCAACGCAGCCTGCTTTGCGAACGTGTCACCAATGCCGATGGCCGCTGCGATCAGCCTTTACTCGACGGCGATGCGATGGAAGTCGGCACCTATGAACTTGATTTCAACATCGGCACTTATTTCGCCAGACTGGTACCCGATCTGCCGCAACCGCCGTTTCTGAGCATCGTGACTTTGCGCTTTTCTGTTGCCGATCCAGAGGCGCATTACCACGTACCCCTGGTCGCAACACCGTGGAGTTACTCGACTTATCGCGGCAGCTGAGGTGGTAGTGAAGGTGGCGATTAAGGCACAAAACGCAATAAATTTCGTGTAATGCTGACCCTGCATCTAAAAAAATAATCTGGACATAAAATGGAAGCATATTTATTCGACTGGGCCAATCTGTTGCTGCGTTGGCTGCATGTCATCGTTGCGATTGCCTGGATAGGTTCATCTTTTTATTTCGTCTGGCTGGATAACCATCTGACTGCGCCAAGTGATCCGCAACTCAAGGCACAAGGCGTCGGCGGTGAATTATGGGCGGTGCATGGCGGCGGCTTTTACAATCCGCAAAAATATCTGGGTGCCCCACCGAAATTGCCGGAACATCTGCACTGGTTTTACTGGGAGTCTTACAGCACCTGGCTATCGGGGTTCAGCCTGTTTTTGCTGGTGTATATTTTTAATGCCCGCACTTATCTGATCGACCCGTCTGTTGCCAATCTCACGCCTGCCGTTGCAATCGCGGCGGCCTTAGGTTTTCTGGCACTCGGCTGGCTGGTGTATGACTTGTTGTGCCGCTTATTCGGCAAGAATGAAAAGCTGTTGTCAGCATTGATTATCGCTTACGTCATCGCCGCCGCCTGGGCTGCCTGCCATTTATTTTCCGGTCGTGCTGCGTTTCTGATTACAGGCGCGATGATCGCGACCATCATGAGTGCGAACGTGTTTTTCTGGATTATTCCGGGACAGCGCAAAGTGGTGGCGGCGATGAAAGCAGGAACTCCGGTTGACCCGGTACACGGTCAGCGCGGCAAACAACGCAGCGTACACAACACCTACTTCACACTGCCGGTGCTGTTTGCGATGCTGTCGAATCATTACAGCATGACGTATAACCACGCACAGAACTGGCTGGTGCTGGTATTCATCATGGTCGTCGGCGTTCTGGTACGACAGTTTTTTATCCTGCGCCATAAAGGTAAAACCAGCCCTATTTATCCGCTGCTGGCGATCGTCATCCTCGCTGCGCTGGCTGCGTGGATGGCCCCCAAAGCTGCGTCTGTCAGCAGCACAAAGGAATCGCCGGCAGCGCAGTTTGCCCAGGTTCAGCAAGTGGTGCAGGCACGCTGCATACAATGTCATGCAGAACATCCGACACTGATGGAATTTCCCGCCAAAGGACTGATGCTGGATAAACCTGAGCAGATCCAGGCGGCATCGCAACTAATTTATCAACAAGTGGTGCAACAAAAGCTGATGCCGCTGGGGAATCTGACGCATATCACCGACGAAGAACGCGCTGTCATCGCGCGCTGGGTAGAAAACGATACGGCCAATATGGCTGGCACAAAATAATCAAGAAAGTAATCGAGAAAGACATACTATGGCCATCATCACGCTCGACCCGAATGCTCCTGAATTTACCCGCCGCTATCCGAATCTCGCTGACCCACGCCTGGGCGCCAGAACACTGGCCTGCAGCGATGATTTTTTTGCCGAGATGGCGCGCATGCTCAATCCTGAACCCGCTGTCTTCATTCCCGGCAAGTACGATACCAATGGCAAATGGATGGATGGCTGGGAATCCCGTCGCAAACGAGTGAATGGTCATGACTGGTGCGTGTTGAAACTTGGTCGCGCCGGGATACTTAAAGGTGTCGATATCGATACCAGCCATTTCACCGGCAATTATCCGCCAGCCGCCGCAATTGAAGGCGCATTTCTCGCCAGTGGCGAACCGGATGACCAGACCGTTTGGCAGGAAGTGCTGCCATCGGTGAACCTGCAAGGCAACAGCCATCATTACCACGAGATCAGCAGTACGCAAGTTTTTACACACTTGCGCCTGAACATTTATCCGGACGGCGGCGTCGCCCGTTTGCGCGTGTATGCACAACCGGCAAACGATTGGGCTAATGCTGATCCGCATGCGCTGCACGATCTGATTGCGATGGAAAATGGCGGCTATATTGTGGCAACGAACAACCAGCATTTCGGGCTGGCATCCAATCTGCTGATGCCGGGACGCGGCGTGAATATGGGCGACGGCTGGGAAACGCGACGACGCCGCGAGCCTGGTAATGACTGGTGCATCATCGCGCTGGCACACGCCGGTACCGTGCAAAAAATTGAGGTGGATACCTGCCATTTCAAAGGCAACTATCCCGACAGCTGTTCGATACAGGCCGCATCCATGGCGGGCGGCACGGACACTTCGCTGATCACGCAATCGATGTTCTGGCCTACGCTGTTACCACAACAAAAGCTGCAAATGGATCATCAGCATTATTTTTCAGAAGAGCTGCAGTCGCTGGGGCCAATCACGCATATTCGTCTGAATATTTTCCCGGATGGCGGCGTCTCGCGCTTGCGCCTGTTCAGTAAAATCGCCTGAAAACTTTCACAGAATCATATTGCCAACGATATGAAAAAACTGAGCATTTCACCACTGACACGGACGGCGTTTGCGCCGTTTGGCGAAGTGATCATGACGGATGGCGCGCGCCATTACCCGATTAATCAGGGCACAACCGAACGTTTTCATGCCCTCGCCTGCGCTGATACGCACAGTGAAAACGGACAGACCATACTCAGCCTGTTTCGCGCGCAGCCACGTCAGTTACCGCTGCCAATCACCATCATGGAAAGACACCCGCTCGGCAGTCAGGCCTTTGTCCCGCTGACACAAGATGAGGCAGACGAATATCTGGTGGTGGTTGCACCGGCGGGAGAATTTGATGAAAACAAGATGCAGGCTTTTTTGTGCAAAGGCTTGCAAGGCGTGAATTACGCTAAAGGCGTCTGGCATCATCCGCTGATCGCCCTGCATAAAATCAGCGACTTCATCGTCATGGATCGCATCGGCCACGGTCACAACTGCGATGAAATCACGCTGGATGGCAGTTGGGTACTCGCCTGAACATTTCACACACTGCGCATTAAATCAACATTCGCAAGCCCCTGCGCTATTCTTTTCGCGTATCAGATGGAAGGTACAAACAAAAACGCAGGCAAAAAAATAGCCCGCTAAGAGCGGGCTTAAATCCAAACCTTAGGAGGTGTTGGAGGAGACAGGTGTAACTATATCGCACCGCAACAAATACGCAAACAACTATTTTTGCATATCAAACATTCACAAATCAGATATCTGAAAACGATAAAAAATTACCTAGAAGAAATCTTATTTCAAATTTTTATCGTTTCTATTGAATTTTTTAGTGCTTACCGGAAAAAGGAGAAAAAAAACCCGCGACCTTGCGGTTGCGGGTTAAATCCAAACCTTAGGAGGTGTTGGAGGAGACAGGTGCAACTTTACTGCAGTGCAGCAAACATGTCTGCTTTATTTTCGATATATCAATCATCACCGCAAAGAATATCTGCGCACCATGCTCTGCGAATGTCTGTTGAAGATGTTTTCTTATACCGACTACGCATGCGGGTGAATGAAAAAATCAGCGCAACACGACCTTCCACGGCTCAAGATCAGGCAGTGGCCTTGGCGTCTGAACGACTCAGGAACACTTTCCTTGTTTTTATTCAAATTCCACGTCAGTGCTGATGCCCGCCTCTGTGGAATCTGGTATCGTTCTCTCTGATGTGCTTGCTGCAGAGGATGCAGCGACTTCACGTCGAAAAAATAAATTGCGTCCTGCTGCGGCTCACTATCCATCCCGATACCAGCCAGCACATCTGCAACGCAATCCGGAGACTCGTATGAAACTAATAGATCCTATTGTTCAATTCCAGGCAGAAATTCAACAAATCCGCCGTGATATTCACGCTCACCCTGAGCTTTGTTACGAAGAACACCGCACCGCAAACGTCATTACGCGCCAGTTGCAACAGTGGGGCATTCCTGTTGTTTCGGGTTTAGGCGGCACTGGCGTCCTGGGCATCATTAAAAATGGTAACAGCACGCGGGCGATTGGTTTGCGCGCCGATATGGATGCCTTACCTATGCAGGAAATCAACAGCTTCCCACACCGCTCGCAGCATGAAGGAAAAATGCATGCCTGCGGGCATGACGGGCATACCGCGATGCTGTTGGGTGCCGCGCATTATCTGGCGCAACACCGCAATTTCGATGGCACGGTATATCTGATTTTTCAACCCGCAGAAGAAGGTGGCGGTGGCGCGTCGGCGATGATCAACGACGGTCTGTTTGAAAAATACCCTATGGAAGCGGTGTTCGGCATGCATAACTGGCCAGGCATTCCGGCGGGTTCATTCGGGCTGACGCCGGGGCCGATGATGGCCTCTTCAAATGAATTTTTTGTCACCATCAAAGGCAAAGGCGCTCACGCAGCGCAGCCGCACAAAGGTATCGATCCGATCATGATCGCGATACAGATTGCGCAAAGCTGGCAAACTATCGTCAGTCGTAATGCCAGCCCGCTGGAATCGGTAGTGTTGTCAGTCACGCAGATTCACGCAGGCAGCGCCACCAATGTGATTCCCGACGATGCGCAGCTGGTCGGCACCGTGCGGGCCTTCAGCAATGACATGATCGATCTGGTCGAACAACGCATGCGGGCAATTGCCACACACACTGCTGCGGCGTTTGATGCCGAGATTGATTTTGAATTCCGGCGCAATTATCCGCCACTGATTAACCATCCGGTGGAAACTGCGTTTGCAGCGGAAGTGTTACGTTCTATGGTCGGTGACGAGCGCGTGAATGCGCAGACCGAACCGACCATGGGCGCGGAAGATTTTGCATTCATGCTGCAAGCGAAACCGGGCTGCTATGTCTTCATCGGCAACGGCGAAGGTGATCATCGCGATGCCGGTCATGGTCTGGGTCCCTGTAATCTGCATAATCCCAGTTACGACTTCAATGATGATTTGCTGCCGATTGGCGCGACTTACTGGGTCAGGCTGGCAGAAACCTACTTGAAAAAAGCCACCGACGCAGCCATCTGAGACAGCAGACAAGCTACAATTTCAACCTTCATAACCGGACACGATTTCACATGGCAGACGAAAAAGACAATAACGACGTACAACGCAGCCCTTTCCTCGAAGAGAAAGCATTTAAATCCCGCACCGTGCTGGTTTTCGGCACCATCAACGATAAACTCGCAGCGGATGTCAGCAAGCGCCTGATCGCGCTGGCGGCCGAGTCAAAAGATCCGATCACTATGCTGGTTTCTTCGCCAGGCGGTCATGTTGAATCGGGTGACGTCATTCACGACATGATCAAATTCATCGATGTGCCGGTGAATATGGTCGGTACCGGTTGGGTAGGCAGCGCTGCTGTCAGCGTCTTTCTCTCGGTACCGAAAGAGCGCCGTGTCTGCCTGCCGAACACACGTTTCCTGATCCATCAACCCAGCGGCGGCTGCGGTGGTCAGGCAACGGACATTGCGATTCAGGCGCGCGAAATCGTCAAAGTGCGTGAACGTATCTCGGCATTGATCGCGCGCGAATCCGGTCAGACGCTGGAGCGCGTGACGAATGATATCGACCGCGATTACTGGATGAGCGCAGAAGAAGCGCTGGAATATGGTCTGATTTCACGCACCATCATCAAACAGAGCGACATCGCTTAATTGCCATTCATCCTGATTCCTGCATTTCAGGGCTTAATTCGGGGGTAAATATACTCCCCCCAGTATATTTTGAAGCCCTTTAAATATAAGGACATGAGCGGTGAATACTAAAAAAGCAGGGGGAGTATATGCTCCGCCCTGCTTTTTTTACGCCATGGCTATGCCTGCCAGTACAAGACTAAGCAACATCAAAACTCTTCCCAGTCTGCGGTGTCGCCTGCTTTTTCAACTGCTTTCGCTGCTCGCTGCGGACTTTGCCGGACACTGGATGACGCAGATTTGATTGCCGTGCTGTTCGTTTCCTTTTTGCCCGGCTTTGCCATCGTCTTTTTTGTCGCGTCAGCAGTATTGCGATTCACCAGCATTGCAGATGCGTTCGGCGCTGCCGTCTGGCTCTGATCTAATTTGAACACGCTGACGACGCTGCTGAGTTTTTCTGCCTGCCCCTGCAATCCGGCAGCGGCGGCAGCGGCTTCTTCGACCAGAGCTGCATTTTGCTGCGTCAGCGTATCCATATTGGTAATCGCATCATTGATCTGCGCAATACCAGCGCTTTGCTCCTGACCGGCGGCCGTAATCTCGTTGATCATGTCGCTGACGCGCCGCACGCTGGCTACCACTTCGCTCATCGTGTCGCCCGCCTGATCCACCAGCCGCGTGCCTTGTGCGACTTTATCGACAGAATCGTTGATCAGCTCTTTGATTTCTTTCGCCGCACTGGCAGACCGTTGCGCCAGATTCCGCACTTCCGACGCGACCACCGCAAAGCCGCGTCCCTGCTCACCGGCGCGCGCCGCCTCCACCGCAGCATTGAGCGCCAGAATATTTGTCTGGAATGCGATGCCATCAATCACACCGATGATGTCAACGATCTTGCGTGAAGATTCGTTGATCGAGCCCATCGTCTGCACCACTTGCGAAACCACGTCGCCGCCTCTTTGCGCCACTGCCGAGGCAGAATCCGATAACTGATTCGCCTGGCGCGCATTGTCTGCATTGTGATGAATTGTTGAAGTGATTTCTTCCATCGAGGACGCGGTTTCTTCGAGCGAACTTGCCTGACTTTCAGTGCGCCCCGACAGATCAAGATTACCTTGCGCGATTTCTGTCGCCGCAATGGTGATGTGATCCGTCCCCTGCCGCACTTCGCTGACCACCTTCAGCAAGTTATCGTTCATGTCTTTCAAAGCTTGCAACAGCATGCCGGTTTCGTCTTTACTGCTGGCTTCAATGTGACTGGTCAGATCACCGGACGCTACCGTCTGCGCGACTTTTACCGCATTCATCAGTGGCCGTGATACCAGACGGGCAATCCAGAAAGACAATGCCAGCCCCAGCACAACACAGATTGCCAGCGCCACTAAAATCAGCGAACGCGCCGTTTCATAAACCTGCGTGCTATGTTCATAGGCAGCGATCCCGCCATCAGACTGAATTTTCACCATCTTATCGACATGGTCGCGCAACCGCGTATTCACTTTTGACGAGGTGGTGCGTAGCAGGCTGACGGCTTCCGTCGAATTACCGGCTTTGGCGGCGGCAATCATCTTATCGGTGATCTGCAAATAGTCCGCCATCAGCTTTGCATATTCATCGTAATTCGCTTTCTCTGCCGCATTCGTCATCATGCGGCTGTAATCCGCTTCGATCTCGCGCAATCCGCTAATCGCTTCCTTTGTTCTGGTCACGTATTTTTCAACTTCCTCGGGACTTTCCGCAAACACCATTTGCGCCTCTTGCGAGCGTATGCGTGAGACACGTTCCTTGATGCCCATCGCCGCTTTGACGCTGGGCATCCAGTTCTCACCGAGATCTCTGGCTGCTGTGTTGACCTGAGCAAGTTCAGTCACAGAAAAAATGCCGATGAAAATTGTGATCAACAACAAACAGAGCGAACTGATTAAGAGCTTGACAGATATTTTCAGATCATAAAAAAACGACATAGCTTACTCCGGAAGTAATGTTGATATGGCACGCAGCAAATGCGGAATGCATCTGCTGCGATGAATCAGTACAACGGAAAATGCAGGTCAGATGCGGCAACGGCAGATGAACGGCAGACGAAAAACACAGCTTTTCGCCTGGCACATCGGTGGAACATATTTGTGTTGCGGGACAATTTCATGTGAAGCTCCGGAACAGGATCAGACATCAAAATTGCGACAAATATTGAAAAAACTTTGTGTGAAATTTGGAAGAAATAGCGACGGAATAAAAAGAACGCGATACGCTCCAGCGCTTTTTCAACACACAGAAAAGAGACTAACTGTTAGCGACTAAAAAAGCAAAAGGGGAAAAGCAACTATGCTTTTCCCCTTTTTCAGTTCAGACGACGATTATTGCAAAGTAGTAATAACCTTGACCGTGGAATCGACCGCCGATTTTTCGATATAGCCAATTCCGGTAGGATTAGCCGCAATCGCTTTTTTCACTTCAGCCGCAGACGGGTACTCTTTTGGTGCAGCGGCCTTACCCGTAAACACCAGCTTGGACCAAATCGATTTCACTTCAGATAAATCTTTACCGGCTACTTTTTTATAAAACTCAGCACGTACCGGTGAATTTTCTGGCAGATCAACCGGTGTAAACATCGGTGATTTTCCCAGAAAGAATTGTGATGCCTGTGCTGCCGTCATCGCAGTCGCCGGGTTCGCCGGATTCACGATCACGACGATATCGGAGGCACTCGCACTCGCTGCAACAGAGGCAAACGCTGCGGCGAGCATGACTTTTTTCAAAAATGTTGTCATCGCCATCTCCTCAGAATACAAAATCAACCGCAGCAGCAAACACGTTTACCGGGCCTTTAAAGCCAGGTTTGGCGTTGATAAATACGCCATTGCCGTTATCTGGAGACATGCGATCAAATTGCACTTTTAATGCAGCCGATTTATGGAAGTCCCAGCGTACGCCTATGCTATTGCTGGTCTGAATCGGAGAAGCTGAAGCCAGTGCATTGGCACCTGCTGTGTAAGCCAGCAAAGGACCGGATGTCGGTGTTCCGGCAACCGTTCTGGCGCTATCCTGTTTTGCAGAAGCATGCACAAAATACGGCAGGAAACTGCCTGTACGGTAACCAAACATGGTGTACCACGAAGTCGTGTCAGCAACAGCCAGACTGCCGGATTTACGCTTACCGTATTCCGCCTGCACCACGACGTTTTTCCAATCCACGCCTAAGCCCAGAGAAGTAAACGACGCTTTAGTGTCCTGCACCGCAATCGCATTCGCGGCACTGGTGTAGCCATATTTATTCAGGCCGCTGACCAGTGTGTTCAGGTTGACAGAATTATCAACAGACAAGTTGGTATCAACACGACCCAAACGCACCGTGAACGGGCCGTTTTCCAGTGCTATGTTGAAGCTGGAAAGCTTTTTAAATTTCGCTTTGTAGCCAGGACTTTCGCTCTCTGTCACGCCATATGCCAGTTGCGCAGTCACATTCGTTTCGCCAACCGATGTCTGATAAGTACCATCAATACCGTCGATACTTTCGAGAATAACCTGTGTGTACATCTCGACTGGCGGACGCAACATCGTGTTTGCATAACCAACATTGCGGTAATCAGAAATCATGTACACAGGTAAGCCCATACGACCAACGCGCACACTCAATTGATCATTCACTTTCGCTTTGGCAAACGCCCATGTCAGTTCCGCGCCAAAATTATCTGTGACATTTTTACGCACCAGACCCTGACCGGTGAAAGACAACCAGTCAGTTGCTTTTGCCGTGACCTGGATACCAAAATTGGAATCAACGCCGGTTTTCGCATCCGTCGTCACACCTGCGGCCTGATTCGGACGCGCGAATTCCGCATCGGATGTATTCGTGCGTGTCAGGGCAGCAGTACCGAAACCGCTGATCGATACATTGGAACTGTCGTCAGCCCAGACAGCGGATGCTGCGAGCGACATTGCCGTTAAGGCCGTTAAAGTTTTTAATTTCATATTTCCTCCTAGTAATGGAATAATTTGAGCCCTCAGAATTATTTCCACAAAGAAGCAAAACGGATGAAATCAGGGCAAATATTGCACCAATTTCGTGCAATTCTGACGAGGAAAAATCGAAAATATAGATTTCTCTCCTATGATGCAGAGTAGTTCGGATTCTTTCAACAGGCCGCTGCAGAATCAGAAAAATGGCTTAGAGTGGAGCATCCATTTGACGATTTCTAACAAATCCGTTGCTTATTCCATACATGAAAAACAAGAAATAAGCGACGGATTTGGAAAATAAATACGACCCCGAATGAGAATCAGAAGTCAGCGCTGACAGACAAGCTCCAGCTACGGGCAGGCTGGAAAGTGTACTGATCGAAAGCGACGCCTTTGCTATTAGCTGAGACAGCAGTCACATCCTGTTGATCAAACAGATTATTGATTCCTAACTGCGCCTTGACGTTTTTGACCAATGAGCCAACGGCCTTCCAGCGATAACCTATCGTCAGATCTGTCGTCAGGTAAGACGGTATTTTGTAAGCAGCTGGCTCACCGTCTTTCGCATATTGCGTGCCGACATTTTTTGCAATCAGCGAACCATACAAACCGTTTGCTTTATACAAGAGTCCAAGCGCACTGGTGCTCTCCGGCGCTTTTGCTACCTGCAGGCCGGTGTCTTTGGCTTTAGCACTGTTGACAGACGCATTCGCGTGAACAGAGAAGCCACTACCGATGTAATAAGTGGCAGCCGCCTCAATACCTTTATAGACAACACCACCCTGGTTGTAATACACCAGATCATTACCACTGCCGGTGGACGCGATCTTATTATCAAAGTCGATGTAATAAATATCGGCATCCAGCGTCAGGTTACGCGACTGATGCACAGTACCCAACTGATAATTCGTTGATGTCTGCGCTTTCGGCGTGCTCAGATTCGGGTTGTTCACATAAAACATGGACAGATCAGGCACCAGAAAACCTTTGGCAATCTGCGCATACGCAGACCATTCTTTATTCACACTGTAATTCGCTGTCAGGAATGGCAAAGTCGATGTGTAGGTTTGCTCTGCAGTCGTTGCAATCCGTGTACCCTGATTCACAGGCGCATCGATTTCGCGTTTGAAGTGCAGATACTTGATACCCGGCGTAATCGTTAAATCGGGCGCAGCATTCCATTCAAACTCTACAAACGGTTGATACTGCTTCCATGAAGAACGCTGTTCGTAAGATACGCTTTTCGGTGCACTTGATTCTTTAGGATTCGGCACCCCTAAGGTCCAGTCGAGATCATAGGTATGACGGTTGGTATTTGAACTTTCCAGCCAGACACCGGCACGCAGTAAGCCTGCTTCAAACTGATTGGTGGCTTTGAAAATATCGCCGTTAACACGATATGCATTGAGTTTGTTGTAGCCAGGAACATTCTTGTTCCCGGCAGCACCGGCTTTGGTACCATTGGCGGTTGCACCACTGGCATCCTGACCGGAATAGGTATCGTTGTTATACGAATAGGTGTACAGAGTATTGTCGATATTCCAGCCAGCTAACTTCGATTGCAGGCGGATATAGTCAAAATCCGTCGTTTTGTAGTTGAAGTTATAACCGTAATAATTCTGGCTCGCCGGATCATTGTTCAGGGCATAGTTTTTACCAAACTGGGCAACCTGACTCAAGGTCACACCACCTTTATCCGGAACATAGCTGTTGATCTTGTTATAGGTGGAAAACACAGTCAGCACGGTATCCTGAGCAAGATTGCGCTGGAATTTGAACTGGTAATTGTCTTCGGTGACGCTGCTGTAAGTCAGGTAACCGTCGGATGTCAGACGTGAAGCATTGAACATCATCTGTGCATTGCCAAAGTTCGACAACATCCCGCTGTCGATCTGCGCACCATACATGCGGGTGTTCCAAGAGCCAAATGTTGAATACGGTGTGAAATTAAAATCCGCCGACAATTCTTTAGAGAACAAATTAATAGAACCGCCGAAAGTGGCTTGCCCCAGATTGCTGGCATTGCCCGGGCCGCGCTCGATCACCATGCCGCCGATGATGCGTGCCGGGAAATAAGACGTGGAATGATGCGTAGGATTATTCGTATCACCAAAAGGGATACCGTCATACGTCATGTTGTATTCACCATCCTGAAAACCACGTAACGTGACTTTGGATTCGGCAAGACCAGGGCCATTGGCAGACACGCCGGAACCCACACTCGGCGCAATCCGCGCAACGGTATTGAAATCAGCCAGATCAGTCACCGACTGTTCAATAAACGTCGCAGTGATAATTGATTGTGGCTGCGTCGCTTTCAGTGAGCTTTGTACCGGAGCACGATTGCCGACACTCGAACCACTGATCACAACCCTTGATTTGATCGCTTCCGCGTCCAGCGCTGAATCAGATTCAACACTGCTGTCAGTCTTTGTCATTGACTGCGCCTGAGCGTGGTGCGCAACCATCAGCGTGATGGCGAACACGACCTGGGCTGACATCCGTTTGCTTCTCAATTGTGGTCGGGATTGCTGCTGGGATTGCTGCTTAATTTGTTGCGATTTCCGGGACATCATCTTGCCTTCCATTGAACTTGGTGGGTAGAAAACTCACAAGTCTAGGCAGGCGGTATGACGTCAGGATGAATTTAGCTGACAGTCAGATGACATGACAACAGAATGACGGTATCAGGCTTTATATTCCATTTTATATTCCGTTTTTATTGATACCGTCTTTTCCCGATGCGCTGAACGGTGGTGTTATTGGAAAGATTGGCACTGGGTTTTCTTGCCCTGTGTACGGCATTCGGTCATCAGCTTACCGTTCTTATTCCATGCCTGCATTTTCCAGGATTGCGATTCACGTTCCATCACCATGAAACCAACGTCATTGGAATTACTGAAATGCGCTATTTCTGCTGCGGCATAAGGTGTGGTTCCCGCTGGTAAAACTGCTGGCAGCGGCGAATCAAGCGAGGAACCGCCATTGCCTGAAACAAACTGCACCGGATGATCAGTGTTAAATGTCAGCGCCTCGAACAAATGAACATGCCCTGCCAGAGTTGCCTGTACTTTGGAAGGAAACAGACGCGTCGAATTAACCTCATGCATCACTCCCTGCAAGGCGGCGTTGCCGGGCCAGATCGTTAATCCACCCTCTTTATTCCTTCCCGCACCCAGACCAAGAATAGGATGATGATTGATGAAGATATTAAAGTCGGCTGCGTCAGACAACTGATTCACCGTCTTGAATTGTTCCATGTAAACCTGATACGGCACATCATTTTTACCTAGTGTTTTATTCGGTACTTTAGACGAATCAAACACGATCAGTTGCGCAGCTTCTTGCCCGACGCGCCCTAACGGTACCGCGTAAGGCGGACTGTAATCACCACTGGCATCGTCGCGTTCAGCATTACAATCACGTCCGCTTTGCAGAGGACGGGGATCGAGGAAGCGCCACCAGCCTTGCCCGGCGCGGGTGCAGGTTTCATGGTTGCCACGCACCATCACCCACGGTGCGGCTTTCAATAATGCCTGCGCCGGGTCGAAAAAATCCGCTTTCCAGGTATCCCAGCCATAACCCCAAGGGCTGCCAGCGCAGTCTTTATTCCCTTCCGGGCAAGCATTCTCGCGGTAATGATAATCACCGACATGAATCACCAGATCCGGCTTTGTTTTGGCGGCAGCTTCCACCATCGATCTGAATGCCCATTTCTCGCTATCGCTACATGACTGAAAATAGTTATCCGCCAGTTTCAGACGGCAACCGGTATCGCCAATCACGACAATTTTTTTTGCGACTGGCTGCGGTAATGGCAACTTGCGCGCACCAATGCTTGCCACTCTGGTCGTTGGAGATAATGTCGCCTCACAGGTCAGCACCGGAAAAGCTGATGGCTTTGAGTTATCCGGGCTGCTCGCCGTTTTGCGTTGCGCCACTGTCCCGGCAAAGGCGCGTACGGTCATCACCTGCTCTTTACCGTCCTGCATTAATACCGGGCAAACATTGTCCGTGGTGACCACGCGTGCGACTCCTTGCCCCTGTTCACCAAGCACAGTCCATGCTTGTTGTATGCCATCCTGTTGCGCAGACAGTCTGGGTGCGGTGTTACAGGCGGACAAGGTCAGAACGGTTGCGAAAGGCAGCACCGACGACAATAAAGAACGAATTGAACAAATATACATTTTTCCTCACAGTATTTGTTAACGATGACTATGCTAAGCGAAGGATGTGTCGGCAATATGAATTGCTTTTTCTGGGCGCGACAACTATTTATTTCACGCCGATTGCCGCATACGCGAGGCGCTTGAAATCAAATGAAAACGGATGCCAGAAGCTCATTAATCTTTGCGTCATCAGTATCCCAGCAATATTGTGACGAGGGTTGATCCACCAGTGAGTACCTGCGATGCCGCCCCATTCAAACTCAGCTTCGGATCCGGCCGGATCTATCGACGACGGCCGTAAAGTCACTGCGCCACCGAATCCAAAACCCTTGCCGGGCACATCACCAACGCCAGGAAAACTGATGCCGGTGCCGGCTGGTAACTGATTCTGCATCATCAGATGCAACGTTTCCGGCTTCAGCAAATGATCGCCATCGGGCATAAAGCTGCGCATCAGCGCCAGCATATCGTGCATGCTCGATACCAGACCACCGCCGCCGGAAAAACGCGGCACCGGCTTGGTAAACGCACCGGGATACGGCGATTTATCCAGTCGGCGCAAACCGCGCTGCAACACATTTGCAGGATCAGCGCCGCCGTAATAAGCGGTCAGTCTGTGCAGTTTATTTTCCGGAACATAGAAGCCGGTGTCATCCATGCCCAGTGGATTAAGTATCCGCAAGCGCAGGAACTGATCAAAATTTCTGCCGCTGACCACTTCGACCACGCGTGATAACACGTCGGTGGCGATCGAATACTGCCAGGCTTCACCGGGATGAAAACTCAGAGGCAATTCCTCCAGAATATCGATCATTTCCGCCAGCGTCTGGAAAGCATTCAACACTTTACGTTCGTTATAGGCTTTGTACATCAGGCTGCCGTGATCCAGCAACCCATAGCTCAACCCGGACGTATGGTTCAGCAAATGACGGATAGTGATCGATGAACGTGCTGGTTCCGTATCGTCAAGGCTGTTCGCGCCAGCCTTCAACACGCGACGCTTGCCTAACTGCGGCAAGTAATTTTCCAGCGGATCGTCGAGGGCGATTTTTCCATCCTCGATTAACAGCATGATGGCCATCGAGGTGATCAGCTTGGTATTCGAAAAAACCCGGAACAAATGATCACCACGCAAGGGAATTTGGTTCTCAATGTCCGCCCAACCGGCGTGGTGTTCATGCACCAGATCACGCCCCACCAGCACCGCCGTTGATACCCCCGCCAGTATCTGGCGGTCCACATATTGCTGCATTGTTGAATTTACTTCACCGAAATCGTAAGCCATATCGTTTATGATGATTTTTCTGTTTTATGTATTTTGTTCAGTGGCACTTGCGAGTTGTAATCCGAAGTGCTGTTTGCGTCGAACCGCCATCTTACTACTCAACACTATGCCCATCTCATCTCCACGCGAATTTCTGAATTCCCTGTATCAGGCAGCGGTCGACGCCGTCAGTGCAGACAAATGTCTGCCGGCCTTTCTGCCAGAGCCGCCACGGCATGGCCGCACCATTGTGATCGGCGCAGGCAAAGGCGCGGCAGCGATGGCACACACGGTTGAACAACACTGGAAAGGCGAATTATCGGGACTGGTCGTGACGCGTTATGGGCACGGTGTACCGTGCGAGAAAATTGAGGTCATCGAAGCCGCACATCCCGTCCCCGATAGCGCCGGACAGCAAGCAGCGGCGCGGATTTTAGACATGGTTCAGGGTTTAACAAAAGACGATCTGGTGCTGTGTCTGATTTCCGGCGGAGGTTCTGCTTTACTGGCTCTGCCAGCAGAAGGCATCACACTGGAACAAAAACAAGCGATCAACAATGCGCTGTTGAAAAGCGGTGCCGCCATCAGCGAAATGAATTGCGTACGCAAACATTTGTCCGCAATCAAAGGCGGCAGATTAGGATTAGCCTGTGCACCGGCAAGAGTGATCACCTTGATGATTTCAGATGTGCCAGGTGATGACGCCAGTATTATCGCCAGTGGCCCGACGCTGCCGGATGACACCACCTGTGCCGATGCGCTCGCTATTTTGCGCAAATACGCGATTGCGATTCCTGACAATATCGAAACCCATCTGCAGTCCGGGCAGGGAGAAACACCGAAATCCAGCGCCCCACGTTTCGCCCGCCACGAACACCACATCATCGCTACTGCCCAGCATGCGCTGGATGCTGCGGCGTATCAGGCCAGAACTATGGGCATCGCAGCGCATATCTTATCGGATGGCATTGAAGGTGAAGCGCGGGATATCGGCCTCATGCACGCCGCGCTGGCATTGCAGGTCGCCCGTAAAAGCCAGCCCTTCCCCAAGCCTTGCGTCATTTTGTCCGGTGGTGAAACCACGGTAACCGTACGCGGTAATGGTCGCGGTGGCCGTAACGCAGAATTTTTACTCAGTCTGGCCGTTGCACTCAACAGCTATCCGAATATTTACGCACTGGCCTGCGACACTGATGGCATTGATGGCTCGGAAGACAACGCCGGCGCCTACTACGAACCTGCATCTGCACAAAGGGCAATGGCACTCAATTTATCGCCAAAACACATGCTGGAAAATAATGATGGCTATGGCTATTTTTCGGCTCTGGGAGATTTGATCGTCAGCGGACCGACTCGCACGAATGTCAATGATTTCCGGGTAATTTTGGTTTTGTGAATGTGTCAGTCGCATTTATAATGTCGGCCGAATACTCAACATGCGGTTTTCATGATAATTCCTGCACAACAAGCCTCTTAATCTGAGGGCATTGTTCTTGCTTAAAAAGAGTATTCATGAAGCATTCCTGATGTAGCGAATGGCGCAGAGGATGGTGAATCAATAACGTCGTGCTATCGATGACAATACGACACCGGCTGGTCTCGTCATCCATCATTCGTGCAGGATTTATAAAAACGACGTCCATGTTCACCAGCGCCCCAACCGTTTTTTCCATAGAAAGGTCATTGTGACTTCTATCGCAGCACCGCTATCGCCGAGGTTAGCACTGTCCGATATCTGTAAAAGCTATCCTTCGGTCATCGCCAACGATCATATTAATCTCAGCGTTGCTCCCGGCGAAATTCATGCAGTACTGGGCGAAAACGGTGCCGGAAAATCGACGCTGATGAAAATTATTTTCGGCGCTGTCAAACCAGACTCTGGCAAGGTGCTGTGGAATGGTCAGGAAGTAAAAATAGCAACGCCGCAAGATGCGCGCAAACTCGGCATTTCGATGGTGTTTCAGCATTTCTCCCTGTTTGATACTTTGACAGTGACAGAAAATATCGCGCTCGGCCTTGATGCTGCGACGGATATGGCGCAACTGGCAGAGCAAATCCGTCAGACTGGTGAAAATTACGGACTGGAGCTGGAACCACAACGGCATGTTCACACTTTATCCGTCGGTGAACGTCAGCGTGTGGAAATTGTGCGCGCCCTGCTGACACACCCGCAGTTATTAATTCTGGATGAACCAACCTCAGTCCTGACGCCGCAAGCGGTACAAAAATTATTTGTCACCCTGCGCAAAATTGCAGCAGAAGGCTGCAGCATTTTATATATCAGCCATAAGCTCGATGAAATCCGTGAACTGTGCCATTCGGCGACCGTGATGCGCATGGGCAAAGTCACCGGCCATTGCGATCCACGCGAGGAAACCGCAGCCAGCCTGTCGCGCATGATGATCGGCGACGCCGTTCAGCACCACCCGCATGATGCAAGCATACAAAAAGGACCATTGCGACTGCAGATAGAGCGACTCAGCCTGCCGAAAGCGCATGCATTTGCGACGGCATTAGAGCAGATTGATCTGAGTTTATTTGGTGGTGAGATTGTTGGCATTGCCGGCGTCTCCGGTAATGGTCAGCAGGAATTGCTGGCAGCCCTGTCCGGTGAAGACCGTCGTCCGGCGGCACAGATGATACAGCTCAAAGGCAAAGCTATCGGCCGCTACGGCCCGGAAGCACGGCGCGAACTGGGACAAAGTCTGGTGCCGGAGGAACGCCTGGGACGTGGCGCAGTACCTGAGCTCAGCCTGACCGACAACATGCTGTTGTCGCAACAAAAAGCACCATTTATACGCCACGGCATGATCAATTTTAAACATACGATACAAGCCGCCAGCGACCTCATCGGCCGTTTTCGCGTGAAAGCCTCAGGGCCTGCGGCAGCCGCACGCAGCTTATCCGGTGGGAATTTGCAGAAATTTATTGTGGGTCGCGAAATCATGCGACATCCCGATGTGTTCATCGTGGCACAACCTACGTGGGGTGTGGATGTCGGCGCTGCCGCTCAGATTCACGGTGAAATCCGTCAGTTGAAACAGGCAGGCTGCGCAGTGCTGGTGATTTCCGAAGAATTAGATGAATTATTTGAGTTGTGCGATCGCATGTATGTCATTGCCAAAGGACGCTTGTCTCCCTCAGTGGCTACGGCTGACGCCAGTAGAGAACAGATAGGATTATGGATGAGTGGTTTATGGGAAGATCCGGTGACATCAATGCAAGAGGCCGGTCATGTTTAAACTGGAATTACGTCCGGCCTCATCACGGGTGATGGCTTATTTTTCGCCAGTATTCGCTCTGATGCTGACGGTTTTTTTTGGTGGTCTGCTGTTTCTCGCACTTGGTAAAAATCCGCTGACTGCGTTGCAGGTATTTTTGCTGGAACCTTTACGTAACGCTTCAACCATCGCCGATTTATTGCTGAAAACCACGCCACTGGTGCTATGCGCGCTGGGACTGTCGGTCTGCTACCGAGCAAATATCTGGAACATCGGTGCTGAAGGTCAGTTGATTGCAGGCGGCCTCGCTGCCGGAACGACCATACTTTTTTTCGACCAGGGTACACCTGGCATGTCGAATATTCCGGGCGGTCTGGTGTTATTACTGGCAACACTGGCGGGTATCGCCGGTGGCGCCGCATGGGCATCTGTCACGGCCTTATTGCGCGACCGTTTTAACGCCAATGAAATTCTGGTATCGCTGATGCTGACGTATATCGCGCAGTTATTGCTGATGTATGCCGTCAATGGTCCGCTGAAAGATCCGAATGGGATGAACTTTCCGCAATCAAAAGTTTTTTCCAGCGAATTTCTATTGCCCCATATCTTCCACGGCAGCCGCCTGCACATCGGCTTTCTCGTGATGCTGGCCGCCAGCGGTGGCATGGCGCTTTTTATCTATCGCAGCTTTGCTGGCTTTCGCCTGACCGTCGGTGGGCTAGCACCACTGGCCGCCCGTTATGCGGGTTTTTCCAGTCGCAAGGCTTTATGGACTTCGCTGTTGATTTCCGGCGGCTTCGCGGGCATGGCTGGCGCATTTGAAGTCGCAGGACCTATCGGTCAGGTGTTGCCGTCGATTTCGCCCGGATATGGCTTTGCTGCCATTATCGTTGCCTTTATCGGTCGCTTAAATCCTATCGGCACCATTTTCGGCGGACTGGTGCTGTCTCTGTTTTACCTTGGTGGAGAAATGGCACAGTCGCGTCTCGGTCTGCCTTCGGCGATTACCGGCTTGTTTCAGGGCATGCTGTTATTCATGTTGCTGGCCTGTGACACCTTAATCAATTACCGCCTGCGCTGGAAGAAATAAGCATGGAAAATTTTGCTGCTCTGATTGCTGCGTCAATCAATTCTGGTACGCCTCTGCTGATCGCTGCCCTGGGTTTACTGATCAATGAACGTGCAGGCGTGCTCAATCTTGGTGCCGAAGGCATGATGCTGGTCGCTGCGATTGTCGGCTTTGCGGTGGCTCATCAGACCCATGTTCCTGCTCTTGGTTTTGTCGCAGGTGCGCTCGCAGGCATGCTGATGTCCAGCCTGTTTGCATGGCTGACACTGGTACTGACCACCAATCAGGTAGCGACGGGTCTGGCATTATCGATTTTTGGTGCCGGACTATCGGCGTTTATCGGGCAATCTTTCGTCGGTCAATCCTTACCAGCGGGCGCGCATGGTATTCCATTTTTATCGGAATTGCCGTTTCTCGGTAAGGCGTTCTTTGACCAGCACTGGGCTGTGTATTTCAGCCTGTTGTTATGTGTCGGCATTATCTGGTTCTTATATCGCACCCGCGCCGGCCTGGTGTTGCGCGCCGTTGGTGAATCGCCGGAATCTGCGCATGCTCTCGGTTATCCCGTCAGAAAAATCCGCTACGCTGCATTACTGTTTAGTGGTGCCTGTTGCGGTATTGCAGGCGCCTATCTGTCGGTCGTCTATACACCGATGTGGGTGGAAGGTCTGGTCGCTGGACGCGGCTGGATTGCCCTCGCACTGACGACATTCGCTACCTGGCGTCCGGCACGCGTCTTGCTGGGTTCCTTACTGTTTGGCAGCGTGACTATCCTGCAGTTTCATTTTCAGGCGATCGGTATTGCGGTTCCTTCACAAATTTTATCGATGCTGCCGTATGCAGCCACAATACTTGTGTTGGTACTCATTTCGCGCAATCCGGATTGGATACGCCTGAATATGCCTGCATCTCTGGGAAAACCTTTCCGCCCATGAACCGGGCAGATGGTTCACGCTGTACCGTTTTCTGAAAACCTGATTTTTTATTCACCGAAGGAAGCTCATTATGAAAATTTCCCGTAGAAAAACACTGGTGGCAGCAATGTCACTGGCCGTCTTTGGCCTTGCTGCTTGCGGTAAAAAAGAAGAAGCAAAGCCAGAAGCCGCAGCTGCGAGCGCGGTTGCCGCAACAGCGGCAGCTGAGCCTTTGAAAGTCGGCTTCATCTATGTTGGCCCGGTTGGCGACGCAGGCTGGACATATGCGCACGATGCAGCGCGCAAACAGGTTGAAGCCAAATTCGGCGACAAAGTGAAAACGACATTTGTCGAAAACGTACCGGAAAGTGCCGCTGATGCGGAACGCGTGATTCGCGATCTGGCGACACAAGGTAACAAAGTGATTTTCGGCACCACCTTCGGTTACATGGAAGCGATGCTGAAAGTGGCGAAAGACTTTCCTGATGTGAAATTTGAACACGCAACAGGCTACAAAACGGCAGACAATCTGGCGCAATACGATGTCCGTACTTATGAAGGCGCTTATCTGGCGGGTATCGCTGCCGGTAAATTAACTAAATCCGGCAAACTGGGCGTGGTCGCTTCCGTACCAATTCCGGAAGTGCTGCGTAACATCAATGCCTTTACTCTCGGCGCGCGCAGCGTGAATCCTAAAGCAACAACCAAAGTTGTATGGGTCAACAAATGGTTTGATCCGGGCAAAGAACGCGAAGCAGCAACAACACTGGTTGGTCAGGGTGTTGACGTCTTGATGCAAAACACGGATTCCGCAGCAGTTGTACAGACAGCAGAAGAAAAAGGCGTGGTCGCATTCGGTTGGGATAGCGACATGACCAAATTTGGCCCGAAAGCGCATGCGGCAGCGTCGGTAATCGACTGGAGCGGCTACTACATCAAACGCGTTGGCGAAGCAATGGAAGGCAAATGGAAATCAGAAACCACCTGGTGGGGTCTGAAAGAAAACATGATAGACCTGAAAGCATTCAACGCGAATTTATCTGATGATATTAAAAAACTCATCGCAGAAAAACGCCAGGGTGTAATTGATGGCACAGCACCAATCTGGAAAGGTCCGATCAAAGACAACACAGGTAAAGAAGTGCTGGGTAAAGATGTCGTTGCTGACGACAAATTCCTGCACGAAATCAAATTCTATGTTGAAGGCGTGGATGGCAAAGTGCCAGGCTGATCTGCTTCCGCTCACATAGTCAAAAAAAAACGTCGCCCGGTAGTACACCAGGCGACGTTTTTTTATCTGTGCCCGAACTCAGGCATAGACTTCGCCAGCGGCCTCCGCCACGATGCGACGCAGCCATTGCACCTCAGTTGCCGCATGTACCCGCTCGTGCCATAACATGAAGAACTGCATCTTCGGCATCGCAATCGGCATCGCTAATATTTCTATCGGCCAGTCTTTCGCACACTGAACGGCAAAACTGCGACTGGTAGTGAAAATCAAATCTGTTTTCGACAAAATATACGGCACCATACCGAAATACGGTATCGTCATCTGTATCTTACGTTTCAGCCCCTGTTCTGCCAGTGCGGTATCGATAATGCTGCGATGTCCCATCATGTAAGGCGTTGGTGCCAGATGTGCCATTTCAAGATAGTATTTCAGTGACAATCCTTTGCTGACAACAGGATGCTTGCGATTCACCATGCACACGACATCGTCTTCAAACAACTGTGCGATATGCAAATGCGGCGGCAAATCCGGCCAGTTACCGATCACGCAATCGAGCTCGCCGCTTTCCAGCGCGGCGGCATAATCAAAACCGGCATTCAGTGCATGCACAACCAGAACTGCGTTGGGCGCGAGTTCCCGCACTTTTTCCATGACCAGAGGAATAAGTAAAACACTGAGGTAATCGGGCGCACCAAGATGAAATACCCGTTCGCTGGTTGCGGCGACAAATGCTGGCGGCGGACTGGCGATACTTTCCAGCAGACTCAGCCCCCGACCTGCCAGCACCAGTAACTCCTGCCCGCGTTCAGTCGGTGTCATGCCGTTTTTACCGCGGACCAAAATCGCGTCGCCAGTGATATCGCGCAAGCGTTTAAGCATATTGCTGATTGCGGGCTGCGATTGCCCCAGCTTCATTGCAGTACGCGTGACGCTGCGTTCACTCAGCAAGGTATGCAGCACCCGCAGCAGATTCGCATCAAGCTGATCGACCGGACGCGCACTCATGCCGGTAACTCCGCCAGCACTTTGCCATCAACAAACACTTTCATTTCACCCGGAGCAAACTGGGTCCAGATTTCGTCGCTGGTCAGTGGTTCTGTAACGATCACCGCCACTCTGTCATCCGGTGTGGTGACTTCTGCAAAATCGACCGTCACCTGTTCATCAGATAAATTTGCTGTCGTGAACGGATACTGCCGGATGATGTAATGTAATTTGGTCGAACAGTGAGTGAATAAGGCCTCTCCATTCGACAGCATCATATTGAATGTGCCGTAAGCGGCGATTTCGCTGACAATGCCGCGCAGAAAAGAAGTCAGCTCGGGCAATGCCGGTAAAGTTCGCCCGAACCGCTGACGCATTTGCTGCAGAATGTAGCAAAAAGCGCGTTCGCTATCGGTCGTCCCCACCGGTAAAAAACTACCATCGAGTTCGGGCGCAAATTCTTTCAGGTCGCCATTATGGGCAAATACCCAGTAACGTCCCCAGCATTCACGTACAAACGGATGGCAATTTTCCAGCATGACTTCACCTTGTGTCGCCTTACGGATATGTGCAATCACATTTTTTGACTGTATCGGTAAGCGCTTGATCAGATCAGCCACCGGTGAGCTGACTGCGGGTTGATGATCGACAAAATGACGTACGCCATTACCCTCAAAAAAAGCGATGCCCCAGCCATCCTTATGCTCGTCGGTACGTCCGCCGCGCGTCGCAAAACCCGTGAAACTGAACACGATGTCGGTCGGGGTATTGCAGTTCATTCCTAGTAATTGACACATGATGCAAACAGAAAAATTCGGTATCCGCACACCTTAACATAGGCGAACTTGTTTATGCTCCCCGGTGATGGATATTCAGTCTGAGATAGTCAGCCTGGTGTCAACAGGTAACATATCAGTGGTTTCAGCAATACAGTCTCGCGACGTTTCTCGCGATAACGGCTAAGATAAAGCGCCCTGCTTATCTATACAGAAGCTAGAGAGGGTCTTAAAAGCTAATCCCAGTAAGGGTTTTCAAAATTACGATACGTTTTGTGTACTAACTTGTGTACTAAAAACAAAATGTACCCCATGCTTACTAAGCGTAATCGCCATCCGTCACACCTCGCAATCGGTTTGCTTAATAATTAATCAGATCAGCACATCATAATATTTAAATATCATTTCGTTCTATCCGATAGGCTATCAAGTATTTCCATCGCAAAAAGTGTCTGTGTCCGAGCCTCTGCGCCCCCTCGAACTAAATCAGACCTTCAGGAGCCTCCGCCACATCGGTAAGTTGACATTCGCTTTCATGGGGTTGTTTCTAAAAGATGCTTGCGCGTCCTTTTTTATGGCCTCGGAAAAGTCTGAATAGGTGACAGGCTGCGTACCTCATTGCGCACTAGTCCGCAGCGAGTCCGCACCTGAGGACAATGTGACAGGCTGCGTACCTCATTGCGCACTTATCTGAGTGAAGGGCGGAACTATATTTTTCCGTCTGTGCTGGCTTCCTCTATGAGGCTGGCTGCTTCTGGCTCGGGAATATCCGCTTAGGGCTGCGTACCTTCTGCGTACCTTCGTTTGCGCACCTTGCCAATGCGAACCAATGAAAAAGCCAGCACGGGGCTGGCACAGGGTTAGTACATGGCTGGCGCTGGTGCTAATGGTAGGTAGGCTTCACCAGACTTAGCTTTGGTGGCGTGGGCTTCAGATTGCCGTCATTGTCTTTTGTGTAGGTCGCTATGGACTCAAATAGCCCGACTTCCTCAAATAGCGAATCACCTAATGCTTTCCCTTCGTCGGTATTGGTCAGGAAGTCCATGAAAACCAATCGCAAAGCCTCAAACATCGCCCCCTCTTTAAAGTCTTTTCCTCGGTGTTCTGCTGAATCTTCCAAGCCATGCGCAAAGATGATCTGAACCAGTCCATCAGATTCTGTCAGGTCGCCACGGTCGGCAATGTTCACGTTCAACAGGTCGCACCTCTGCGCCAGCGTAGTGCAGCTATCCAGTACATGGGCTATGTCTGTGAGCAAATAGCCCCATGCCTTTAATTTCCCCCTGAGGCTTTCCGTCCCTTTGTGAATGGCGCTGGCTGCCTGCTCTAACTCTGCGATTCTGCCAGCATAGAATGGGCTGCTATAGGCTTTTAGCTGCCTCGCTCTCCTTCCATGCTGATATGCCTCATCACGGCTTGCATTCAACGATTGCACCGCCTTCCTGATGCTGTAGCGAACCTTTATCAGCGGTCGCGCCAGCTCTTTAAAGGTGACAGCATCCATACTTGTATTCTCCGGCTTTGCTTTCAATGGGTGAATGTTGCCAGCGCCAACATGCTTTTTGTGATTTTCGATATTGTGCGTCATGCGGCTATTCCTTTTTCCCCTCACTTCTCATTCTCGTATAGAGATGGTAAATCTATAGAGGTGTACACGTGCTGAACACTACGGTGGCATAAAAATACCCGTTTAGGTACACCTCCTGTACTTAAAAGGCATTTCTGCCTATCCGTCTAGTACACGTGCTGTACCTAAATCTGTGTTTTTGCGTTGTATCGGTACACGTGCTGTACTGGGAACTTTATTTTCTTTCGGTTTGATCGGGTCTAGCCAATTGTTCATGGGGCGGGTCGTTGCTTGTATGTCGAGTTTGCCGCCACAGGTATCGATTGCCAGCCAGCCCAGCGCAAATAAGCTGCATTGATGGAGTGAGCCTAGACGTGTCTGCACGATCAGGCCAGACGCCAGCAACTCCCGTAATGCCTTATGCAACGTCGTTTTAGAACGCCAGCCGCGAACACGTAAGACTTTTTCAAATGCTGTGCTTGAGTCACCATTCCAGCCTAACCGCCATTGACTGGCAATATCAAGCAACAACTTACACGCATAGGGTGAGAGATTAGCGAGGGCTTGGCTTTGGAGTACACCAACCGGCAGCGGGAGAAATTGCCCGCCGCCGCGTGCCTCCTTTGCGGCCTTTAACGCACGGTCTTTTAATCGGCTCATGCTATCCCTCTGCCAATCGGCGCAAATAGTGATAAACGCCCCATAGCTCGATTAAATCCATCGATGCCAAGTCATCACCTATCCCCAAATAGGAAAACCTCTCCAGCAGGAAATGTAGCTGATCTAACCAAGAATTAGTGGTCATAGACGCCCCCTAAATCCAGTTCACCTTGAGGACTTTTAATATCTCTTTCCCGAAGTAAAACGTAGCGGGCGATGCCGTGATGTATCAGGCCGTCAGCGCCAATGATTCTCTCTCTCTTTGACAAGATGCAATACCCCATTTCCTTCAGTTCTTGTATGCGTGTGGCGATCCTGAAATAGCCACAGCCTTCACCCTCTTTGGTGTTGATGCCGCGATCACCTAGATACATTAAAACCTGAAGTAAGGTCGTTATTTGCGCTTCACCGGATGCTGATTTCAGCCCCAGATTATTAGCTTCTAGTTCTTGCCGGAGTTTGCTGATATGCTGAACGCCACATCGAAAGATATTGCTTTTTAATTTCACACCGCCTGCCAGCTTAGTGAAGTATTTGCCTCCCTGACCGGAGGCATTTTGTTTTTGAGGGAGGTTCATACGCTTCCCCTTATCGCAAAACACAAGGCAAGGACAGCCAAGGGCGCAAGGTCTGGGATGATTTCCAGCAGTATGCAGGTGGACAATATGCGGTCGCTCATTTGCTCACCTTTGCGCGGTAATTCAGAGGGTCTGCAAAGAACTTGTGAAGCTCTCGGTTAGGGTATGCCGTGCAGCGTTCGGAAAATCTGACTGGCTGCGGTGCTTTACCTGCCTTGACTAACTGGCGGAATTTTTCGCGGCAGAATGGCGAGAATGGGGCTATTTGATTCCAACGGCTCATGCCATCGGCTGGAAGGGCTTTGCTTTGTGGTGCTGGGTTTGGTTGATTGCTCATGATTGCCTATCTTTGCTTGTTGCCGCCTCAATGTGGCGGGGTGATGCAAAGATAGGTGTTGGCAATGACGTTAAATAGCTGGGTAAGTTAAGAAAACCCACCTAGCCATTAAATGGAATAGGTGGGTAGGTAATAGGTTTTAATAGGTGGGTAGGTTACGCAAACCCTTTATCCATGCGGGTCTCATAGGGGGGTATTATGGCGTTTTTGGTGCTCCGCCCTTTTTAACTGGATTTACCACGACTGCAATTCTTTCTTTTGCCTCATTGCTATATGCCTTGTAGTTTTCGTCTTGATTTAAAATTCGGAGCGCGTTCTTTTTAAATGTTTTTCCATTTGAACGAAGGGCTTCATCAGTCACTACGGTTTCCCATACTTTTGTAGCAGCAAGTAGTTCTGCTGGTGCTAACGGATGGTTTTCTGTGAGTAAAGGGGGTGGAGGAAGACATAAACGAGTTGCGTCGATTTCCTTCTGTGGGGTCTCGTTAAGTGAATCAGCAAACCTTTTATTTTTTGCAATAGCATCAGCACGCCTAACTTCTTCTCGATATGACAGAACATTTTTTGTTTTTGCCCACTTGATAACTGCGGCCTGTTGAACTCTTGTTCTGCTAGTTATCATTAGATCCGCATCTGGGGTATTAGGGTGTCCAATTTCAATTTCGTATGCTCCATTGCTATAGTCATCTCGCATTTCATAGGACTTTACAAAAGGCAACGTACCATTAGATACAGCCTCTTTAAGCGCCCTCAGAAGCACCTTTGCCTTGTCCCTCTGGCGAATATTTGCAGCACATCTATTTACGGCATCCCCAAACCCAATGTCATACCCTGCCGCATCAAGTGGATTTATACCTGCCCAAAGTAAGGCCGCTTCTTCAATCGTCCATACCTCCACAATCAACCAATCCGATAGATCAGGTAATTTGTCAATACCGCTCATACGTCACCCCCATCCCCCTAAAAAACGGAAACCATGCCAGCAAGCAAAGGGGCAATGCTTGTTTTCCCGCCGTCGCGGTAGGCATGGTTAAACTGGTTATTTCAAATACAGGAACCAAACTTGTAAAAGTTGGATAGCGATGCTTCAAACTGCAATTGCCTGTGCTTTGGAAACTTGGCGTAAATGTCCATGTGTTTGTCTTTAAATTCCTCTATCCCTACCTCTAGGGATGGCAGTTTTTCATCATCAAAAGAAATATAAATACACTCATCGTCATACCTTATTTGTGTAACTTTTTGATGCTGGCGTGCTTGCGTAAAATTATTTGCGTTCATCATCTTTAACCGCCTTCTCTCAATTGTCGCGCTATCTGAATTAACCGCCTGATGCCGTCAGGCTAGGTGAAGCTCTGTTTATGCTGCTGTTTTACCAAAATTACCGATCACTACTTTGCGGCCTTCCTCTATCTGAGCATCCACAAAATCCGCCCATAGCTGCATGATCTTCTTGCGCTCATCGGCATATTCTGCGCGGTTATATACGCCCTTGATGCCCTTGATACTATGCGCCAGCGCCTTTTCTATTGCGTCTGATGATTGCCCCATTTCATGCAAATGAGTAGATGCTGTGCGCCGGAAATCATGAATCACAAAATGCTGTATCCCTGCGTCCATTGCGCGAACGGCGACATTCAGAGTTGATTTGTGAATAGGCTTATCTTCGTTCCCTCTGCGCATCGGAAAAACAAACCGCTGGCTGTGAGATAACTCTTTTAACTCTGCAAACATGCTGATTGCTTGTCTTGGCAGATAAACCCAGTGCTCTTTATCTTTTTTCATGCGCTCTGCTGGAATACGCCAAATGCCAGCATCAAAATCAATCTCTGACCATTCCGCCTCGATCATTTCAGATTTGCGCACCATCGTAATAACCAGCAGATGCAGCGCCAGCTTGGAAGGTCGCGCCATGTCTGACGCATAAATTTTTCTCAGCATAGTGCCAAGCTCATCTGGGGAAAGAACACGGGTTCTGCTTTGTGGTGTCGCAATATATCGGGCGATGAGTTGCTGCGCGGGGTTTGTTAATGTGGCTTGACGTGAAATAGCAAACGAGAACATGCGCTTTAATGTGTTTCTGGCGAACAGTGCGGATTGTGGTGAGCCTCTGCTTTTGATCTTGTCGCAAATGGTCAGCACGTCACCTGCATTAACTTCAGTCAATGCCTTGTTACCAATCGCAGGATAAATGTCTTTGTCCAACGCCCTGCGCGTCTGGGTTCTGTATGCAAGTGATTTATCTTGAATCTCGGAAAGAAACCAGTAATCGCCAAACGTGCGTAGCGTATTCAACGCTTTGGCGCTTCCCCGATCTTTTTGAATATCCGCTACTGGGGAAACGCCTTTCGCAACGATCTCGGCATATTTTGCAGCCAGCTTTCTTGCGTCCTTCAATCCTACCGCTGGATACTCGCCCAGTGATAAGGGTGGCTGCTGCTTACCGTGAAGTGAATAACGATACCGCCATATCTTTGACCCTGAAGTCATAACCTCAAGCGACAACCCCGCCCCATCAGAAACGGTGTAGCGGCTCCCCTTCGGTTGCAGGGATTTGATCTTAGTGTCAGATAGGGGAGTGGCGGCTTTAGGCATCGTTAGTACACAATTCATAATGTTGTTAACTTTGTGTACTAAACTGTGTACTAAAAACTTGTTGCTGTCAATTGCTAACTATGGGCAAACTTTGTACTAACTACTTGTTTTTCTTAGTGAAAATTGAAAATTAATGGGCAACCTTTGCAGTAGCTAGGAGACAGCTTATTTGCCTATACAAAAACGCGAGAAAATCACACCCAGCAAATCGTCCGATGTGAATTCACCTGTGATGCTGTTGAGACGATCCTGAGTCAGGCGCAGTTCTTCGGCGAATAAATCCAGCGACTGATCATTTTGCGCGGCGTATTCAGCGGCATTTTGCAGATGTTCATGTGCTTGCTTCAACGCAATCAGATGCCGTTCACGAGCCAGATATAAGGACTCACCTGTTTGCTGCCAGCCCGCAATACGCAATAATTCCTTGCGCAACAGATCGATGCCGATATGCTCAGAGGCGGACAGGTAAATATGCGTTGCATCTTCCATGGGATCAACGCTGGCATGATGACCGGAGAGATCGATTTTGTTCCAGACGCGAATCACCGGAACACCATCAGGAAAACGCGCAACGATCGCTTCGTCGGCACGGGTAGGGCCACGGCTGGCGTCCAGCAGATGCAAAATCACATCCGCCTTTTCAACCTCAGCCCAGGTGCGCTCAATGCCAATACGCTCAACGGTATCAATCGCATTCACGATGCCACCCGGCTCAGTATCGTCATGTTCATGACGTATGCCTGCGGTATCAATGATGTTCAGCGGTATGCCTTCGATGTGGATGGTTTCCGTCACTTTATCGCGTGTCGTACCGGCAATCGGTGTGACGATGGCCACATCATCACCTGCCAGCGCATTCAGTAAAGACGATTTACCGACATTGGGCTGACCAGCCAGCACGACATTCAGGCCCTGACGCAGTAAAGCGCCCTGCGCTGCCTGCTCGAACACGTTTTGCAAAGCAGTCTGGATCTGCGATAGCTGGCCCCGCGCATTCGACTTTTCGAGAAAATCGATTTCTTCCTCAGGAAAATCCAGTGTTGCTTCGACCAGCATACGCAGATGCACGACCTTCTCCACCAATGCATGGATCACTTTAGAAAACGCGCCGGACAAAGATTGCGAAGCCGATTTTGCGGCAGCTTCGGTCGATGCTTCGATCAGATCGGAAACCGCCTCTGCCTGTGCCAGATCGAGTTTGTCATTCAAAAACGCGCGTTGTGTGAATTCACCCGGCTCTGCCAGGCGCAGACCAGATTCTTTACCGGCTTCCAGACAGCGACTCAGCAACATTTGCATGACGACCGGACCACCATGCCCTTGTAACTCAATCACGTCTTCGCCGGTATATGAATGCGGCGCTTTGAAATATAAGGCGATGCCCTGATCGATGACCGTGCCATCGGCTTGTGTGAAAGGCAGATAGGTTGCGTGACGAGGCTTTAACTGGGTGCTGCCAAACAGCGCTGTCATCACGGCAGCCAGATTTCTGCCAGAAATCCGCACCACGCCGATGCCTCCGCGTCCGGGGGCAGTGGCAATGGCGGCGATGGGAATAGGATCGTAAGTCATGTTGAAATTTTATCTGTGCTTGCACTGATCAAGTGCAGAATTGTCTGAATAGCTGTGACTGAAATGCGACAGGCTGAGAGTACACCTTGCTGCCTGAACATCGTTGCAGCGATAAAAAAAAGCCCGCGCAACGCGGGCTTTTTTCTGGTGTGACGTTAAGCCTTGTGCTCTGGTGGAATCAATTTATTGTTGATCACCCATTGCTGACCTATCGACAGAATATTATTCACGACCCAGTACAATACCAGACCAGATGGGAAGAAGAAGAACATGACGGAAAACGCTAACGGCATGAACATCATCATCTTCGCTTGCATAGGATCTGCCGGTGCCGGATTGAGCTTGGTTGTGATGTACATCGAGATCGCGTAAATCACGGGCAAAATGAACAACGGATCAGGTGCGGTCAGATCTGTGATCCAGCCCATCCACGGCGCGCCGCGCATTTCCACGCTGGCTTGCAATACCCAGTACAAGGCCAGGAAAATCGGCATCTGGATCAGGATAGGGAAGCAGCCACCAAGCGGATTGATCTTCTCAGTTTTGTACAACTCCATCATCGCCTGATTCATTTTTTGCGGATCGTTTTTATAACGCTCGCGCACTGCCTGCATCTTCGGTGTGACGACTTTCATTTTAGCCATGCTACGATAACCGGCAGCCGACAACGGGAACAAAGCCAGTTTGATGGCAATAGTGAAGGCAACGATAGTCCAGCCCCAGTTACCGATCAGACCGTGTATCAACTCCATCAGACCAAACAATGGTTTAGCGATAATTGCCAGGATGCCGTAGTCTTTCACCAGCTCTAAACCTGGGGCAATTTTTTCCAATGTGGCAGTCGATTGCGGACCAGAATATAAAACGGCATCACTGGATTTGCTTGCACCCGGAGCGATACTACCCAGCGGCAATACGGTGCTGACTGAGAAGACATTTTCTTTCACTTGTTCCGTGCGGAACTCACGTGTGCCCTTGTCTTGCGGTACAAATGCGGAAACAAAGAAATGCTGTATCACTGCAACCCAGCCGTTATCGGCTGATTTCGCATGGCTGTTGTTGCTGCTGCCAGCCAGTTCTTTTTCGGCTTTATGAATTTTTTCAAAATCCAGTTTCTGGAATTTTTCAGCATCGGTATAGATTGCAGGTGCATAAAATTCACTTGGGCCGGTGAACATAGAGCCACCCTCTGGTTTCGTGCCGTCGTGAATTAACTGCAAGTACAGCGATGGTGTAATCGCCGCAGTGCTGTTGTTGCTGACCGTATGTTGAACACCAACTGCGTAATCACCTTTTTTGAAGGTAAAGGTTTTAGTCAGTTTCACGCCATTCTGTTCTGACTCAAGCACCAATTGAACGCTGCTATCTGCATCCAGCGTACGCTTACCCGGTTTCGCAACGAACACAGATTTATGGTTAGGAAACGCACCATTGATCAGGCCTGTCTGCGCCAGATAGATCCGCTTTTCACCTGCATCAAACAGAACCACGTTTTTATGATTTTCTGTTTTTTGTTTCAGGCCAACGGCTTCCAGAAACGGTGTGTAGAAATGCTCGTGTTTGGCGTCTTCTTTGTATTTCAACAATTCAAGACGTCGAACCTCACCACCCAGCGTGTCGATATCGGCTTTCATCACGTCAGTCGTGATCGTGATGATCTCGCTCTTGACAGGAGCAACGGCAGGGTTATTCGCAGAAACCGGAGCGCCATTTGCACTGACTGCCGGTGTTGGTGCGGCCACAGCGGAGGCAGAAGCCGAGGCACTGGCATTTTTACTTTGCTGCGTGGTCGCGGAAGGAAAAAACATGGATGATTTGCCGTTGTGGCGCATCCAGTTATCCCACAGGAGCAACAGCGACATAGAGAAAATAACCCACAGGACGGTACGTTTGATATCCATTTGTGTATGTCAGGAAAGGTGTGAGGAATGACCAGTGTCGCCAGTATGATCGTGGCAACACTTGTCGGATGTGGGGACGGTCTTATTTTTTTCACCGGCAGGTGGAACATTATCCACGCCACCAGGATGCCAGGGATGACATTTGCACAGGCGTTTGCCAGCTAAATAACTTCCCTTAACGGCGCCATGCAGCTGAATCGCCTCTGCTGCATACTCGGAACAACTGGGGTAAAAACGACAATTCTGCCCCAGCATAGGACTGATTGCATACTTATAAAAGCGTAGCAACAGGAGCAGCAGTGTTTTCATGTCAGCCAGCCTTACAAGCAGGCGCAGCGAACAGACGCACGATTTCCGCCCGCAGCTCACGTTTGAGCCGGGCAGTTGTCGCAGGACCATCTTTGCTGTTCACTGGTCTGGATAAGCGCACAATACAATCCACGTTTTGCAACGCTGAACGCCTGAAAATCTCGCGCGTGACGCGCTTAATCGTGTTGCGTGTCACTGCACGGGGCGCAAAGCGCTTGGCTGCGACAACGCCCAGACGAGCATGCGGCAAATCATTACTTCGGGCATACAGCACAAAATGCGGCGTTTTTTGCACGGGGCGCAAACGAAAAACGGATGAAAACTCATCCGTTTTAACGATGCGACGAACGCGGGCAAAATCTGCGCCGCCCGCATCTGCCTGAACTTGGTCAGTTAAATGATTGATCATGCGATGTCAGCCAGAGCTGCCGCAGACCAACGATTTACAATCAAGCTGCCAGGCGTTTACGGCCTTTGGCACGGCGTGCGTTCAGAACAGCGCGGCCACCGCGGGTTGCCATACGTGCGCGGAAACCGTGGGTGCGCTTGCGGCGAACGACGGAAGGTTGGTAAGTACGTTTCATGTTGGTCTCGCTATTTGAGCAATAAAAAAAATCGGAATTACGGGTAAAGGCTTGCGTTCAATTGACGTCAGGCTTTTCACCTTTACTGCCCCAAAACCGCTGCTCATGGCTTGCTGCACGTCGTGAAAACGATGCACCATCCAATAAAAGAGGGTAGGGAACCCTGAATTAGACACCATTTTTAGCTTACGTGTCAATCACTTAGCACAAAATTTAATCAAGGTCCGTTTACGCTCATCGTAGCACCGGGAAGAATAAATTTAATCGCAAGGCTGTGGATAACTCTTGCAGTCGAGGTTAAAATAGAGGATTAGCGCGGCACCGGTTTATGCCTTTAAGGCAACTTTTTTGATCTGACTCAGATACAATGAGTTCAAAAAGGATAATAGAAACTGTTGCGAAATTCGTCTGTGTTCACTCAACTACACGCGCCGTTCCGGCTTCCGGATGGCGAACCGATTTCGCAATCGCTTCATAGATTCGGCACCGCGCATTTGCATTTAATAGATTAAAGTCATACATGGAAAATTTCTGGCAAGCCTGTTCGTCCCAACTTGAGCAAGAGCTTCCACCGCAACAATACAGCGCCTGGATCAAACCTCTCGTACCGCTCGACTTCGAAGAAGGCAAGCTGCGCATTGCTGCGCCTAACCGTTTTAAACTCGACTGGGTCAAAGCCCAGTTCGCTAACCGCATTTCAGAATTAGCTAATCAATATTGGGATGATGAAGTCGAAGTGCAGTTTGTACTCGATCCGCGTGGTGGCAAAAAGCCTGCTGTACCAACCCCTCGCAGCAACGGCAGTGATGGTGATCATTCCACGGCCAATGTCGAAATTGTCCAGGAAACGGTGGCTGCACCTGAGGCATCGCCACGGCGCGACCTGAGCCGCATCAATGTCGAACTGACTTTTGACAGCTTTGTAACGGGTAAGGCCAACCAACTGGCACGTGCTGCGGCGATACAGGTGGCGAATAATCCGGGTGTGTCTTACAACCCGCTGTTTTTGTATGGCGGCGTCGGACTCGGTAAAACGCACTTGATTCATGCCATCGGTAACCAGATTCTGGTGGACAACCCGAACGCGAAAATCCGCTACATCCACGCTGAGCAATATGTACGCGACGTTGTCACGGCATATCAGCGCAAGGGTTTTGATGAATTCAAACGCTATTACCATTCGCTCGATCTGTTGCTGATCGATGATATTCAATTCTTTGGTGGTAAAAGCCGTACACAGGAAGAATTTTTCTATGCGTTTGAAGCGCTGATCGCCGCGAAAAAACAGATCATCATCACCAGTGATACTTATCCAAAAGAAATCACGGGCATGGATGACCGCCTGATTTCCCGTTTTGACTCTGGTTTAACCGTCGCCATTGAACCACCGGAGCTGGAAATGCGGGTCGCGATTCTGCTCAAAAAAGCGCATTCCGAAGGTGTGCATTTTTCAGACGACGTCGCGTTTTTCGTCGCCAAGCATCTGCGCTCAAATGTGCGTGAGTTGGAAGGCGCACTGCGCAAGATTCTTGCTTACTCCCGCTTCCACGGCAAAGACATCACGATTGATGTCGTGAAAGAAGCGCTGAAAGATTTATTGTCAGTACAAAACCGCCAGATTTCGGTAGAGAACATCCAGAAAACCGTGGCTGACTTTTTCAATATCAAAGTCGCCGATATGTATTCGAAAAAACGTCCGGCTAATATCGCCAGACCGCGCCAGATTGCGATGTATCTGGCAAAAGAACTGACGCAAAAGAGTTTGCCTGAGATTGGTGAATTATTTGGCGGACGCGATCACACCACGGTCTTGCATGCGGTACGCAAGATCACGGCTGATCGCGCGAAAAACCCTGAGTGCAACCATGAGCTGCATGTGTTGGAACAAACGCTCAAGGGCTGATCGCTGAAGCTTGAAAGTCTGGTCGGGCTAAAATAACCGAACCATCAGGATGCAGAAGTGACAGCAGCAATCAAAGTATAAAGGCCTCGCCCGTTTTTCCGGTCAGGCTTGAGTTTTTAAGTAGTCAGGCAGTACATAAAAAGTAATAAGAGACGAAACAGATAAAGTCACGGGCAGCAGCAAGTGAGATGCAACTGCCTGTGAGCTTAACTGAGGCGCCCACAAATCAGGTTCCTTATCAACAACATAAGTGAGGATATTCAAATGCAATTGGTTAAAACCCACCGGGATACCCTGCTCCGGCCTTTGCAAATTGTGAGTGGTATTGTCGAGCGTCGGCACACATTGCCGATTTTGGCCAATATCCTCATTCGCAAAGATGGCGAACAAGTGTCGTTCCTCTCAACGGACATTGAGGTGCAGATCACGACCAAAGCAGAAATCGGCTCTGGCGGTGACAACGTCGCTACTACCGTCGCTGCACGTAAATTGCTCGACATTCTGCGCGCCCTGCCGGATGACAATGATGTTGTCTTGAAACTGGATAACAAGCGCATGAGTGTGCAATCGGGCAAATCCCGTTTCTCATTGCAGACACTGGCGGCGGAAGAATTTCCCACCGTCGCTCAGGCTGAGCACTTCAATGCCAGCGTGAATCTGCCACAAAAGACCCTGAAACACTTGTTCAACATGGTGCATTTCTCCATGGCGCAACAAGATATTCGTTATTATCTGAATGGCCTGTTGCTGGTGGTCGATGGCAAGAACGTCATCGCGGTTGCCACTGATGGTCACCGTCTGGCGTATTGCCAGGTCGAGGTCGAACAGGAATTTCCACGCCACGAAGTCATCATCCCGCGTAAAACTATCATTGAATTGCAGCGCTTGCTGGAAGACAAAGATGATCCTGTGCAGATCGACATCGCGAATAACCAGGTCAAACTGACCTTTGCTGATATCGAATTGATTTCCAAACTGGTCGAAGGCAAATTCCCCGACTTCAACCGCGTGATTCCTAAAGGTTACAAAAACAATTTCACGCTTGGTCGCGAACAGTTACTGCGTTCGCTGCAACGTGCGGCCATCATGACCAGCGACAAGTTTAAAGGTGTGCGTTGTGTCATCGCGCCTGGCAGCATGCAAATCCTGTCAACGAATGCCGATCAGGAAGAAGCGATGGAAGAAATTGAAATCGACTACGGTGGCGATAACGTCGATATCGGTTTCAATGTCAGTTATCTGCTGGATGTGTTGAATAACCTGAAGTGCGAGCAAGTGAACATTGCTTTAGGTGATTCCAATTCATCTGCGCTGATTACGATTCCTGATAACGCTGACTTTAAATACGTCGTCATGCCAATGCGGATCTAATATGCTTTACCCCGTTTTCTGTTTGCAGAAAACGGGATGGAGTGAAGCCAGCGTCATTCCGCCACCAATCAGGCATTCTCTGCCCCGGTTGCGACTACGATCTGAAAAGAACACGCCCTTCACTACCCCTCTTACGGTTACGCAAGAGGGTATTAACACCCTTGAACACGCAGTAAACACAACAGAAGGTAGCCATGTCCGATAACAACCAAGACAATACTCCAGCCCAAGCCGCCAGTTCAGCGCAATACGGCGCATCCTCCATCCAGATTCTGGAAGGCCTGGAAGCCGTGCGTAAGCGCCCCGGCATGTACATTGGCGATACATCGGACGGCACCGGCTTACATCATCTGGTATTCGAAGTTTTAGATAACTCGATTGACGAATCGCTGGCGGGTCACTGTACCGAAATCAACGTCACGATCCATACCGACAATTCCATCTCGATTACCGATAACGGGCGCGGTATTCCTACCGGCATCAAATGGGACGATAAACACGAACCAAAACGCAGCGCCGCTGAAATCGTCATGACAGAATTGCATGCGGGCGGTAAATTCGATCAGAACTCCTACAAAGTATCCGGCGGTCTGCACGGTGTGGGTGTTTCCTGCGTAAATGGCCTGTCAAAATTACTGAAACTCACGATACGTCGCGATGGCAAAGTGCACACCATGGAATTTGCCAAAGGTGTAGTACAGAACCGCGAACTCGAAACCGTGGATGGCGTGCTGACATCACCGATTAAAGTGATCGGCGAAACAGACAAACGCGGCACCGAAGTGCATTTCTGGGCCGATGAAGAAATCTTCACGCACGTAGAATTCCATTACGAAATTCTGGCAAAACGTATCCGCGAACTGTCTTTCCTGAACAATGGTGTGCGCATCAAACTGAATGACCACCGCACCGGCAAAGAAGAATTATTTGCGTTCGAAGGTGGCACGCGCGGTTTCGTTGAATACATCAACAAAAATAAATCCGTTTTGCATCCGACTATTTTCCAGGCAACTGGCGAAAAAATGTCAGATCAGGGTACCAACATCACCGTGGACGTTTCCATGCAATGGAACGATGCCTACAACGAACAAGTGCTGTGCTTCACCAACAATATTCCACAGCGCGATGGCGGTACGCATCTGACCGGTTTGCGCGCAGCGATGACCCGCGTCATCAATAAATATATCGACGAACACGAATACGCGAAGAAAGCCAAAGTCGAAGTCACCGGTGATGACATGCGCGAAGGCCTCACCTGCGTCTTGTCCGTCAAAGTGCCGGAACCAAAATTCAGCTCGCAGACAAAAGACAAATTAGTCTCCTCAGAAGTGCGCGGTCCTGTCGAAGAAATCGTCACAAAAACGTTGACGGATTATCTGGCTGAAAAACCAAACGATGCCAAAATCATTTGCAGCAAAATCGTGGAAGCCTCACGCGCCCGCGAAGCGGCTCGCAAAGCCCGCGAACTGACCCGTCGTAAAGGTGTGATGGATGGTTTAGGCTTGTCTTCTAAACTCGCTGACTGCCAGGAAAAAGACCCTGCACTGAGCGAACTGTATATCGTCGAAGGTGACTCTGCGGGCGGCTCGGCCAAACAAGGCCGCGATCGTAAATTCCAGGCGATTCTGCCACTGCGCGGTAAAGTGCTGAACGTAGAAAAAGCCCGCTTTGAAAAAATGCTGTCGAGCGAACAGATCACTACCCTGATCGCCACCCTCGGCACATCCATCGGCCCTGACGAATTCAATGCCGATAAATTACGCTATCACCGCATCATCATCATGACCGATGCCGACGTTGACGGTGCCCACATCCGCACACTGCTGCTGACCCTGTTCTATCGCCAGATGCCGCAACTGGTCGAACGTGGCCACATCTACATCGCGCAACCACCACTCTACAAAGTCAAAGCAGGTCGCGATGAACGCTACCTCAAAGACGATGCCGAAGAAGCGCAATACATGATGACCGTGGCGCTGACCAATGCATCGCTGATACCAAGCACAGGCGCAGCGCCGATTACCGGTGACGCGCTGGCCGAATTAGTACGCCAATACAATCTGGCCAACGCCATCATGACCCGCCTGACACGCCTGATCGATCGCGCCGCGCTGACAGCAATCATGACCGGTGTCACCCTGAATTTTGAAAGCGTAGCAAGCACCGAAGAAACTGCCCGACTGATGACTGCCGCCATCAATGATCCGGCTGTCAAAGTCGTCGCCGTCATCGACGATGCCAACGGTGCCCGCAGCCTGCGTGTAGAACGCCTGCATCATGGCAACATCAAAGTCAGCAATATCGAATCTGATTTCGTTGTCAGCGCCGATTACAAAGTGTTGGCAAACGCAGCGGCCACATTCAAAGGCTTATTGAGCGAAGGCGCCTTCATCCGCCGTGGCGAAGGCGAACGCGTCAAAGAAATTGCCGTGCAAGATTTCCACCACGCCATGCTGTGGCTGCGCGAAGAAGCCGAACGCGGCGTCTCTAAACAGCGCTATAAAGGTCTGGGCGAAATGAATCCGGAACAACTGTGGGAAACCACCATGGACCCGACCGTACGCCGCCTGCTGAAAGTGCAGATCGAAGACGCCATCGCCGCCGACCAGATCTTTACGACATTGATGGGCGACGATGTGGAACCACGACGTGCGTTTATTGAAGGGAATGCGCTAAGAGCGGGGAATATTGACGTTTGATGTAACTGTAGCGGGAACCATAAACTGAGACTTTGTGAAGCACCCCTTGAGACATTTATCGGTGGGTGCTCCTTAATAGCTAATTTCATGGTCTCCTTAAGCATTTAGCTCGAAACTACTACAAAGCAGCCAAGGGTGTCCGTGAATCTACAACTAAGAACCTTGGGACTGCGACACTTTCACGAGAGTAAGCAAAGATAAGGGGTTAATACTAACTTCTTGATAGTCCGATATTTGGAACGCCCGTGTTTATTCAAATCGTACAAGTAACGCAGAAGCGTTTGCTATTACAAGCCTGTTCAAGGTGCTGGATTAAGTCAGCAAGCACGGGGCTCCTATGACGCACAAAATCACAAGCAAACAGCACGAAAATGTCCAACAGGCACACTCCAAATTTGGGCTTGTTTGTATGAATTCTGCGAGATGCAGAACTCGCTCAGTAAAACTTTTTTCTTGCCCTCACTGTCAACCATGATGTAAAGTGTCAACTTAAGCGTCAAGTCAACTGTCGAGGATACTATGGGAACCAAACTGAACAACGCGCCTGTCTATTACACGGTTGCGCAGGTACAGTTCAATCCGGTATTGGACTTGGATGGCTACATTCCTGCCATTCAGTCGAAGATGCGCGAGGCGCACTTCCCAGACTACAAGAAGGAAGTCTTCCAGCGACTTGTGGTGCCCTTCGGTAATGCGGAGCAGGGCCAGATGGCTGCGCCAACTGTAACGCCGCAGGCTCGCTATCTGTTCGGTGACATCGACGGACGTTCGTTGTTCCTGTTGGAAACGAACACGCTGTCGTTCCAGACCACCCGCTACGACACCTTCGAAACTTTCTCCGAGACCCTACTAAAAGGCCTCGGAGTCCTTCATGACGCGCTTCGCCTCGACTTCGTGGAGCGCATTGGCCTGCGGTACTTGGATGCAGTCCAGCCTTCGAAGGAGGGTGAAACGCTGCGTGACTTCCTCGTGCCTGAAGTGCTGGGCCATTCTCAGCGTGAGCAAGGCCATCTTCAGCATTCGGTCAGCGAAACTAGCGTCCTGACTGCATCGGGTCAGCTTGTGTCGCGTGTACTCATCCGCGATGACCACATTGGGCTTCCGATGGAGCTGGGCAGTTTGGCTCCCACCATCGACCCGCGATTCACCCAGCGCAAGAGCCTTCATGCCATCGTAGATACGGACGCGTCCATCGCCTACCGAGAAGCGTTTGAACTCGCCAAGGTGGGTGCACGTCTGACAGCGCTGCACGACGATATCGTAAAATCCTTCAATGCCACGGTCACCGACCACGCACGAACCTCTTGGGCCTAACAGGGGAACATCATGAGCACTACAATGACTTATGGCGGTTGGGTGACCGACCGACCTGCCGCAACGGGTGTCTCGTCCACCGTTGTTCGCTTGGCAGGGTGGATGGTTGCGGCCGGTGCCACACTGACCGGCATCGGTACTGGCGGTGAACTGTCGATTGAGCACCTGCAGCGCACTGCTCATGAGATGCACCACATGGCGCCCGTGGTCGTGGCCGACGTGGCGCCTGTCCGCACTCCAGCTCAAGACCTGTCTCGCATCCGAGAGGTGCTGAAGCCCGCTATCTCCGACCTTGCGACCACCTTCGGCGTTTCGCGTCAGTCTGTCTACAACTGGCTCAACGGAGAGCCGGTCGCGGAAGATAATGCCGCCAAGCTGCAGGACCTCGCCCAAGCTGCCGACGTGTTGGACCATGAGGGCATCACCGTCAACGCTGCACTGCTGAAGCGCAAGTTCGCCAATGCTCGGACGCTGCTGCAGGTGGCCCAAGCCGGTGAGTCGGCACGGGATGCTGCGCTGCAACTGGTTCACATCCACAAGCGCGAGGCCGCGCAGCGTGAACGCATGGCGGCCCGGTTCGCGAACCGTGCGAAGACGCCAGCCAGTGCCGACTTCGACCTCCCTTCGGCCAGCGACGATGCTTGAGGGTGAAACGTGGCCGAGTGGAACCGTGATACCCCGTGGCGCCAAGGACATCTGCTAGGCAGCGATGCCATCGCGGCCTTGGGGCTGGGTCACACCACCGACCCTGAGAACACCCTTGTCATCGTCGCCAGCCACGACTGCGACCTCGCACAAGCCCCTGATGGGGAACCCCGCATCGAGGTTGTCGTCGGTCGTCTGGTGACGAACAAGGACGGCAACTGCACCCACGCGAAAAACGCCCGCAAGCTTCATGTCGAGTTTGTGGGCGTTTCTGCTTGCTGGGCCGAATTCGAGGCGACATCCAAGGTCGTCATCGACAAGCTCGCGCTGAACGACTTTGGGCCGCGTACCGACGCCCACCTGACCCCTGAGAACCACGCTATCTTTCAGATGTGGCTGGCGAGCCGCTACCGTCGTGCGGCCTTCCCTGACGAGTTCGAACGTCGGCTGACCTCGAAAGAATACAAGCTGCATGAAAAGATTGCCAAGGCGGTGAAGCCGCATGGGGAACTCATTGCGGGCGTCTTCTTCGACGTGGATGGGGGCGTCGAGGTCACACGGGACGGCCCCGGCGACACCTACACCCTCGACATCACCATCCTGCACGCCGCCGACCCGGACTTCGATGCTGCCGAGAAGGCTGCCATCGAAGCAGCCAAGGCCATTCAGACCGCGTTCGAGGACAAGCTCTTCAAGCCCACTAAGACATGGCAGCACATCGAACTCGGTTCCTGTGATGCCGTCTCAGAATCCGTGCTGACCTACCAGCAGTTCAAGCAATTGAAGCGTTGGCGGCTCGACCACATTAGCCTTGCCGCCGACCCCCAGCAACCGGTGCTGGCCGAATAAGAACCATCAAATCAGAGAGGAAACCCAGTGAGTGACAACTCCGCCGAGCAGTACAAGCACAAGCAGGAAGCCGTCCAGCGACCCGATGTCGGTGTGCAGGACCAGTTCACGGTCAAGAAGCCGAACCGTCTGTACAGCTATGACTCCAGCTTGGACCCCGCAATGTCGTGGGACGAGAACCGCGACCGCGAACTGGGTGAGTGGTTGATTGCGCTGATTGGGCGTTGTTCGGTCGAGGGCGAAGCGACTGTCTTCGCGGCCCCGCAGGTCTGGCGCGGTGGTGGGGTGCAGGTGCAGTCCTTGAAGGCGGCTGCCGACCTCCTGCAGGCCCTGTCAGGCCCCTTCCTGAACTGGGCAGGCAAGGCCGAACGGCATCAGCTCAGCGTCCCCACCACGCCGCTGTTCGTGCACGAACGGCACTCCACCAAGGCCATCCTCGACGGCATCAAGCATCGCAAAGCCAAGGGCACCAACCTCGACCTGTTCGGCGACCCGCAACTGGACGTTACCGACCGGCTGGATGCCTACGAGCACAAGGGGCCATGGCAGAACCGGATGATTCTGGGTGACAGCCTACAGGTCATGAACTCCATGCTGGAGTTCGAGGGCTTGGGTGGTCAGGTTCAGATGGTGTTCATCGACCCGCCCTACGGCGTCAAGTTCGGTTCGAACTTCCAGCCCTTCGTCCGCAAGCGCGACGTGAAGCATGGCGCCGACGACGAAATGACCCGTGAACCGGAAATGGTCAAGGCGTATCGGGATACGTGGGAGCTTGGGCTGCACTCATACCTGACCTACCTGCGAGACCGGTTGATGCTCACGAGGGAATTGCTGACCGATAGCGGCAGCGTCTTCGTACAAATCTCCGATGACAACCTTCACCACGTCCGCGAAATCATGGACGAAGTGTTTGGGGCTGGAAACTTTGTATCAATTATTTCCTTTAGTAAGACATCAAGTTCCAGCGGGCAATTGCTCTCAGCGACTACGGATTACATTGTTTGGTATGCCAAAGACAAGGAGAGGGTCAAGTATCACCCTGTCTATCAATCCAAGGTTGTGGGCGGTGAGGGTGGAACAGCCTATGGAAAGGTATTGCTTCCAGATGGCACTAAGCGAGGATTAACGGCTGAAGAGAGAGCCGACCTTGGCATATTGCCCGCCGGAGCAAAAATTTACCGAATCGATAACTTGACCAGCCAAAGGCCCGCGCAAGAAGGAGATTTGCGAGAGTATGAGTTTCAGGAAAGGAAGTTCACCCCCGGAAAAGGAACATTTAAAACTGACAAGAAGGGTCTCGATGCCTTAGCTAAGGCAAATCGACTTGAGGCAACTTCTGGCGGCCTGTATTACGTTAGATTCTTTGACGATTTTCCAATATTTGAGTACGGGAACCTTTGGCAAGATACTGGCATAGCCGGTTTCGCGTCGGAAAAGCTATATGTGGTTCAAACGTCGCCGAAAGTCATTCAGCGGTGCATGCTGATGTGCACCGACCCCGGCGACCTCGTATTCGACCCGACCTGCGGCTCCGGCACGACGGCCTTTGTGGCGGAGCAATGGGGCCGTCGATGGATTACCTGTGACACCTCGCGCGTTCCTTTGGCGCTGGCCCGTCAGCGTCTGCTGACTGCGACCTTCCCCTACTACGACCTCAAGGACCAGAGGCTCGGGCCTTCTGGGGGCTTCGTCTACAAGCGCAAGCAGAACCGTAAGGGCGAAGAGGTCGGCGGCTTGGTGCCGCATATCACCCTGAAGTCTATTGCCAATGACGAGCAGCCTGCTATGGAAGTGCTGGTTGACCGTCCGGAAGAACGCAAGGATGTGGTTCGCGTTGCCGGTCCGTTCGTCGTCGAAGCCACCATCGCACCCGCGCAGATCATCGACGAGGCGGCGCCCGCCAATGAGGACGGTGCGCAGCGCATGGTTCAGGAAACCATGGCGACCTACGGTGATGCGGCGACCCACATCGAGCGCATGACGCAGGTCCTGCGCCAGTCCAAGACCCTGCGCCTCCCCGGCAATCGCGAACTGGTGCTTGAACAGATTCGACGCAACGGCGATGGCGACATCCTACATGCCGAAGCGGCTGACGCCGATGGCAAACGCATTGCCATCGTGTTCGGCCCAGAAGCTGGCGCGGTGTCGGCCGATATGGTGTTCGAAGCGGCCCGTGAAGCCCACTTCCTGCGCTACGACCACCTGTACTTCTTCGCGTTTGCTATCCAAGCCAAGGCCCGCGAACTCATCGAAGAACGGAACAAGGACGGCAACCCCAAGCTGCGCATCCATTGCACCTATGTGGCCGTGACTCCGGACGTGGCGATGAGCGACTTGCTCAAGACCACCCGTGCATCGGAAATCTTCTCGGTCACGGGCCTACCCGATGCCCGCATCAAGAAGCTCAAGGACAAGAGCGCGGCCGGTGAGCCGCTGTATCAAGTTGAGGTGCGTGGGCTGGACATCTTCAACCCAGCCAACATGGAACAAGAGTCGGTTGCGAGTGAGAACCTACCGTGCTGGATGCTGGACACCGACTATGACCCGTCCGGTTCCTTCCATGCCACACAGGTGTTCTTCCCCAAGACCAGCGCATGGGACAACCTCCAGAAGTCGTTGAAGGCCACTTTCGACGAATCGGTCTGGTCCCATCTGGCCGGAACCAGCAGCGAACCCTTCGTGGTGGGCGAGCGTCGCCGTGTCGCGGTCAAGGTCATTGACGAGCGCGGTAACGAGCTGATGCGGGTGCTGGAGGTGCAGGCATGAGCTACAAGCCAAGTTCACTCTTCAACCTCATCCAGACCGTCAACAAAGGGCTGTTCCTGCCGCACATCCAGCGGCCGTTCGTCTGGGAGGAGGACCAAATGCGCAAGCTGTTCGACAGCTTGATGCGCAACTACCCAATTCAAACCTTGCTGTTTTGGAAGACCAAAGACGAAATTAAGGCTCGCAAGTTCATGGAAGAGGTCGAATGGGACCCCGACCTGAGCGACTTCTACGAGCCGAACATCAGCAAGGCGGGTTGCGAGAAGGTCTTCGTGCTCGACGGGCAGCAGCGTCTGCAGACCCTCTTTGCAACGTTCGCTGGGGCGGTCAAGGCTACTGACGGCAGTCGGGCAGAAGCCTACTTCGACGTGACAGGTGGCGATGTCCTCTCGGATGACGGACTTCTATATGCTATGAAGTTTTCAACCAGTGCATTGCCGCACCCTTGGTACCGGATTGCAGACCTCGTCGGCAAGGATGCTCAGCGCAACGCTGAGGAACTGGCTGATGAGATGAACGACCATCTTGATACGGTCGAGGATGCCCTGCAAGCGGAACAACGCCCCACCGCGGCTGACCAACGATCACGCCAAAAGAGAGTGCGCCGCAACTTTGGTCAATTGGTTTCTTTGCTGCGAGAAGACAAGCATTTCTGGATTCAGGAACTTGATGGCGTCGCAAACAACTTCAGCTACGCGACCGTTCTGGACATCTTTGTTCGCGTGAACTCTGGCGGTACCAAGCTCGACGCCTCGGACCTGATGTTCGCTGCGATGAAAGAAGGCTGGGACGAAATCGAAGAGGCCATTGAGGAAACGACTGAGCTGTTAAACAGCACTAACATCGGCTTCGATAAGACCTTCCCTCTGAAATGCTTACTGGTCGTTCACGGTCGTGGCGCGGAAGCTTCCCCTGAGAAGTTTTCCGGCTCAGGCGGCGCCAAACTTTTGGCTGAAATGAAGGATGGATGGGACCGCGCAGAAGCAGCCTTCCAAGAGTTGCGCGACTTCCTGAAGACCGACTTAAAGGTCTATGCTGAAAAGGTTGTCCGTAGCCACAACAGCTTCATCCCTCTCTTCGACTACCTCTACTTCAACCCCAGGCCAAATGAACGCAGCCGTGCTCTTATGCGCGGCTACTACTACAAGGCGCAGTTGTTCGGCTGGTACTCGCAGGGCACCGACAAGGTCATCAATGGCCTGCACTCGGCAGTCGGTCAGGCTTGTCCGGGTGGCTTCCCGATGCAAGAAATCAAGGACTACTTCGTCGGACGCGGCTATCCGACCGACCTGCAGAAGGGTCACTTGGAGCAGACGCGGTTGCGCTTCCTGCTGCTCAACTTGGTCTATGTGGACCAGATGGGCGCCTCACCCTTCGACGTGAAGTCCAAGGGAAACGAGCCCCATATCGACCACATCTACCCCCGTCACGCGCTGTCTACCAAGCTAGGCTTGGCAGGGGGGGAAATCAACACACTGGGCAACTATCGGTTCGTTGGTGCGACGGACAACATCCGTAAGCGAGCTGAGCTTCCGGCGAGCTACTTCGGGCGCCTCAAGGCGGCCGGGACTCCCGTAGAGAAACACCTCCTGTTGGACGACTTTGCCGCCGACACCGACAAGCTGGCTTTTGATGTGGCGACCTACCGCGACTTCCGCGACCGCCGCGCACAGCGCATCTGGGAGATTTGCAGCCGAACGGTCAACCCAGAAATGGCAGTAGTAAAGTTGGGGGGCGGAGCATGAGTCAAATCAATGCCGTCGAAGCCCCCATCATCAATTCCCCTTTCGAAGAACCCAAGTTCCACTGGCACATCGCCGAAGGAAAGCAACCTGAGAAGCGGAACGGGCGCCGCCCTGCCAGCTACTTTTTCCGTATCCCGGAGAGTGCTGGACGCGGCAAGAAGGCGAAGAAACAGTCAGCGCTGTTCGAGAGCGCCGAAAAGGGTAATGAGTACCTGCTGGACACTGCCAATCTCATCCGTCAGCGGCTGAAGGAATGGCATGACCGCGACTACAGTGGCGCCACCAAGGTCACCAGGGAACTGCTGGCGCTTTGGAATTCACCTGACCGCAAGCAGCGCCTGTTCTTCGCCCAGTTGGAGGCCGTGGAGACGGTCCTATTCCTCGTCGAGGGGGCCGAAGACCTGAAGCAAGGAATTCGCATCCCGACCGACGAGCCGGGTGAGGATGCCAAAGCTGCTGGGTACAAGGCGTTCATCCGATACGCAGTAAAGATGTGTACCGGGTCTGGCAAATCCACGGTCATGGGCATGCTGGCTGCGTGGTCCATTCTGAACAAGGTGGCCGACAGCACGAACCCGCTCTACGCGGACACCATCCTCATCGTCTGTCCCAACGTCACCATCCGGGACCGGCTGCGTGAACTAGACCCGGCACAGGACGAAATCAGCCTATATCGGACCCGCGAACTGGTGCCGCTGCACCGGATGACTGACCTGCGTCGCGGCGAGGTGTTCGTGACAAACTGGCACAACCTCGAACGTCGTGAGATGACGGATGTCAACGGCACTTCGGCCCGTGTCGTGAAGCGGGGCATGCCCATCGAGAAGCGACGCACCGTGAAGCTGGGCGGCAAGGATAACCTCACCGAGGCCGACGTCCGGCAGCAGGCCCTGACCGGCGCGTTCGAAATCATCGGCGAGGTGAAAGACCGCCATGGCACCTTGACCGCCTTCGATGTCAGAGAGACCAAGTATTACGAGAGCGATACGGCCTTCCTGCGCCGTGTACTAGGCAATCGCAAGGGACGCAGTTCCGCCATCATGGTGATGAACGACGAGGCCCACCATGCGTACCGGCGCGGCAAGGTCAGCGAGGACGATGACTACGCCCTCGACGAGGTAACGGCCGATGCCGACGCCCGCGAAGCCACGGTATGGGTTGAAGGACTCGACCGCATCAATAAGGCCCTGAACGGCACTAAGAACGGCATCCGTCTGTGCGTTGATGTTTCGGCGACACCGTTTTACATCCAAGGGTCTGGTAACGAGGTTGGCAAGCCCTTCCCGTGGGTGGTCTCGGACTTCAGTCTTCTGGAGGGTATCGAGGCCGGTCTTGTGAAGATTCCGCAACTACCCACGCAGGATATCTCCGGCAACGAGACGCCGGCCTACTTCAACGTCTGGCGCTGGGTACAGGAACGCATCGAACAAGACGGTGGCGGGAAGGCCAAGCTGACCCCTGACATGGTGATGCGCTATGCCACCACACCGGTCACTCAGCTTGCGGATGAGTGGCGCAAGACGCTGGCGGCGTGGAAGTCACAGTTCGCAGAAGGGTTCCGCAAAAGCGATGTGCCGCCCGTGTTCATCATCGTATGCCGGGACACCGCGCTCGCGAAGGAACTGTACGAGTGGCTGGCGAATGGAAAGTCCGACTACGGGCAGTCGCCCGAAGAGTTCCGCAACCGGCCCGGTCAGGAAAATACCATCCGGGTGGATAGTAAGATTGCGGAAGACATTGCATCAGGTGCCAGCGGCAGTGATGAAGCCCGTCGTCTGCGCTTCGTGCTTGAGACCGTGGGCAAGACAGCATGGCCCGGTGGGTATATCCCGGAAGAGTACGAAGCGTTGGTCGAGAAGCACAACCGCAAGGCTCTGGACGATGAGGACTCAGGGCTGGTCACCATCGATGCCAGCATCCCGCCCGGACGCGACGTGCGCTGCATTATCAGCGTCGCCATGCTCTCTGAAGGATGGGACTGCACAACGGTCACCCACATCGTGGGCCTGCGTCCCTTTGGTTCACAGTTGCTTTGCGAGCAAGTGGTGGGCCGTGCGCTGCGTCGAACTTCTTATGCGGTCGATGAGAAGACAGGCTTCTTCCGTGAAGAGACTGCCAAGGTCTTTGGCGTCCCGTTCGAACTGATTCCCTTCAAGGTCGAAGGAGGTAGTGCTCCGCCTCCAACGCCGCCATCGAACCAGATTTACGCAGACCCGGCCAAGGTTGATTTCGAAATTACCTTCCCGGTTGTCGAGGGCTATGCCGACCCCGGCATCACACGCGTCACGCTCGACTGGGCCAAGGTTCCAAGCCTGACGCTGGACCCCATGGAGGTACCGGACAGCACCCTGATGAAAGGATTAGCAGGTGCTGATGGTGCACTTGCTGCCTATGGCCCCGGCGCAGCCGAACTCGTTACGCTGGAGGCATGGCGTGAACGGGTCCGTGTACAGCAGGTGGCGTTCACGATGGCGACCACGCTGGTGAAACAGTGGCAGCGAGACAAGGGCGACAGCATCCCGACGCACCGACTGTTCCCTCAGTTGCTGAGCTACGCACAGCAGTTCCTTGTAACCAAGTTGGTTTTGATGGGCAATCGCGCTCCGCAAGACGTGGCCCTGAATCCCTATTTCGGCAAGGCAGTGGGATGCATCATCGACAACCTGCAGGCTGTTGATGAAAGTGGTCAGGCTCAAGAGCGGCCCATCATCGCGCCCGGCTCGGCGGGTATCCGGTCCACCCGGTATGTTGAGTTCGCCACCGGGCGAGACCTTTGGCCTGCAAACCGATGCCATTTGAATGCCTTGGTCGCCGATACCAAGAAATGGGAGCAGAGCGCAGCCTACTGCCTCGACACCCATGTACAGGTCCGGGCGTGGGTGAAGAACGACCATCTTGGCTTCATGGTTCCCTACCGCAAGGACGGCACCAAGCGGAGCTACCTGCCTGACTTCATCGTCGAGTTGGTCAGCGGCGAAAAGCTGGTCGTCGAAATCAAGGGGCAGGTCATCGACGACGCGCTTATCAAAGAGGCTGCCGCGAAAAGATGGTGCGAGGCGGTGAACCGCGATGGTCGCTTCGGACGGTGGACCTGCCACCTGATGAAGCACCCAGCGGACTTGATGAAATTGCTGGACCACCTGTGACAAACAAAGGCCCTTCGGGGCCTTTGTCGTTTCTGGGCGTGACTCAGAAGGCCTCCCTTGATAGCCATTCGGAATCAGCGCCCAAGGCTTGGCTCAGAAATCGTGATTGGCACTTTCTGAGCCACTCTCTATATTTGAGCCATGTTGTGAGCCAAGTAAGAGCCTGCATGTCCGTCATTGCCTATTACCGCGTATCCACCGCCTACCAGACCATCGAGAACCAGCGGCTGGAAATCAACAAAACCTATAAGGTCGAGAAGGAGTCCTTCGACGAGGCGGCCAGCGACTGTGTTGTGCTTGAAAATCTCGCCAATACTGCCTACTGTTAAAACTCTGTCGGTGCAACGCCGGCATGCAGTAATACTACGATGAGCCAGTATTTGCGTTACTGACCGCCTGCTCGGTCGTTCCCCTATTTATGAGAGGGTACGAATGCGGGAGACGGCAATGATAGCAGTCTGGCTATGGTCGAATACGTTGGGACGGGGTGTATCCCGCCCACCTCGGGCGACTCTGCCTCTATTTAAGCGGGAGGGTGTCCACCCCCATTGCGCGCAAACAAGCAACCATAAATGCCGCGCTGAATCTCTTGCGGTTGACTTTGCGGTTTATCTGGTCGGGCGACTCGTTGATACCCTGTTCTTCCAGCAATCGCGCAAGCTGCTTATAACGAATACCACGTCGCATCATCTCTATCTCAATCAATTCCTTTGCAGTCTGCTCCCAAGCCTCATAAGGATTAGGCTGTTTGCAGCTTTTGCTTGGCAATCTATTCATCACTATCCCTCAGCCCTCAAAAGGCCTCTGCTCGTCTCATACCAGTATTTTCGCACGACTATTTTCAGTCGCATACGACTGACACCAAACCACCAACGATATACGTCCTCAGCAACATATTTTTGTGAGGACAAATTGCTGAGAAAAGCTTTAGATACGCCCCTTCCTGCTCAACCGCTGGTCGTTATGTTTCTTATAACTGACTATGCCAGCGCGCACTTACGGAATATTGGAGGTTGGAAATGAGAACCGCACCATCCTATGGCACCCGCAGCCGCCGGACGGCGGCGAATGCAGGCGTCCGACTCACTGCTAGGACTTACGGCAAAGCACGCATTGGTACATATACTGAAAAGGCCACTGGGCACATCACTGTTGACTCCGACGCAGAACGCCTGGTGGCGCACATACTAAGTGTTGACCCGCGCGTACGCTCGTTTAAGCCACAACCTTTCACCGTCGACCTTGTCGGCGAACGGCTGCTGTTCACGCGTGAAGAAGTTTCAGAGGCACGCAGGATGCGCGGCCACCGCACCGGAGACGTGGAATACACTCCAGATTTCGCCACAGTACAGCTTGATGGACTTCAACGCGCATATGAAGTCAAACTTCAGGGCTACGAGGGCGACGACCGTTATTGGTCAAAAGTCGAGCGCGCCAGGGAAATCATGGCGGCTTACTGCTATCCGCTGTACACAGTGCTTGTGCCGCAAGACGAACAGCACCCAGTCTTATTCAATGCCCAACTGCTAAAACCAGCAATAGCACGCGCCCACGAATACCTGACGCCAGACATCATCGAGCATGTCGAGCGCTACTGCGAGTCCGGGCCTGTATCTCTGCGGACACTATGTAACGACCTCCAGATTCCGTCGGGACTAATTCCCCCGCTGTTGGCTAAAGGTGTTCTGCACGCTGACATAGCGCATCAGCACATCTGTGCCTCGCTCGAGCTGTCGGCCGCATATGGCGACCTAAACCACCTCTGCCTTATTGAGGAGCTGCAGTCGTGATGACCGACTTACGTGTGGGAGACAAATTGGTGCTGCCCGGCAAGCCGGACAGCTACATCGAGGTGCTGGACGGTCGTATTCATGCCGGTACCATCCATATTTTCGATTCCGAGAAACGCGAGGATCGGTATGTAGATGAAGCCGTCATCCGCGCCGGGATTTCCGCCGGTAGCCTGGTTCTGCTTCGGAAGGGGATGCCGCGCGTCGGTATCGTCGCACAGTATGACAACCCGGCACTCCACGCCAAAGTTCGATTGCTGCATGACGCACTGCGACGAATCGATACCTTCCAAGCACAACGAGGCCTGTCGTTTGACGCAGCGATACCGTTGGCACGAGAAGCTTTCATGAAGGAACACGCAAATGATCTGACAGTCTGCGCGTTTCCATCTCGCGCAACCCTGTTCCGGGCTCGCCAGAAACAACAACTCGGCCTGCCGGTTCTCATAGGCGACAAAAACAAAGGCAATCAGACCGCAAGGTATTCGAAGGACCTCGTGGAATTTATCGAAGGGGTCATCGTGGACGAGTTCTTATCTACGGAATCGAAGTGGACGCTCTTGGACCTGACGACATACATCAATCGTGAAGCCCGCCGTCGTAACCTACATGTTGCCAAGCACGCTATCAGCCGCAAATTCGTAGTCGCCACAATTCATGGCCTTACTGTCGATGCGGAATACGACCGCATGGACCCGCTCAACCGTGTCGCCGGGAAATCGTTTGCAAAGAAACGTATCCGGGCAGCATTTCCGTTCGCCCGCATTGAGCAAGATGCGGTGCATCTGCCATTCGTCGTGCGCACACCCCACGGTATCGCCAGAACCGTCTATCTGGTACTGGCAATTGACGTTTGTACCGGGTATCCGGTGGGATGGCACTTGGTCATTGGTGCACCACGCGAGATGGATTCACTGCTGTGCCTTGAAATGTATCTGACGGCCGCCAAAGCGACCCGCTTCAAGGAGCTGGGCATAACCCATGCACAGAATATATATGGCACGCCTGCCCAGGTCATTTTTGACAATGGCCCGGAGACCAAAGGTGGACGAATTGTTCGCCTTGAGCTGCTGGAAATGGATGTTAAGCATTGCAAGGCGAAGGAAGCCCAAGGCAAGCCGTTTATTGAGCGCCTGAACAGAGCGCTCAAGGAGGCGTTGCAGCGTCTACCGGGATGCACTCGCTTCGAGGGAAAAGATGGTATGCGTGATCCGGAGGCACTGGGCGATGAGCTGATGACCGTTGCCGCTCTTGAAAAGTGGGTTGTCAGGTGGCTTTACCAGGACTGGGTCAACACTCCGCTCGACCGCTTGCGATGGGACGAGTTATTGGTCGATTCGGTCAAGGGTAAGACGCCGCTTGATCGCCTGAATTACCTAATCGAAGAGATGGGACATCCCATCACCATGCCGCCACCACGTCAGCAATGGATGGCTGCGCTCTTCGAGCACAAAATGTGCACACTGAGTGCCAAAACAGGCATCACGCTTGAGCACGGCTTCCGTTACAAGGGTGAAGCTATGTCATACCTGCTGGCCAAGTATGGTGACCACGCGCAGCTCCATGTGGTCTACAACCCTGACGATTTCCGCCAGGCGTACGTGTACGAGGACGATTCCCTTCCGCTCGTCACGCTAACGCACGAACACGTCCGTCCGCAAACACCGGCATGGACTTTTGCAGAAGCCAAAGCCCGCTTCGATTCGGGAATGAATGACTGGACGGTTCCGGACGACAAAGTACGGTTCCTGGACGACCTAGATGAAGCGGTCACCGGAAATGGGAAGTCACGAAAAACCAAACCGCGCGGCAAACGTGAAGAAAATAAGGAAACGGTACGCCGAACCAAAGAACACTCGGCCATCCAGCGCACTATCGACCGGCCACTATCGTCGACTGCACCATTTGGCCCGGCTCCTTCGACCAACCCATTATTGCCCACTGAAGACGTTCAGCCGACCGTCGTTTCGTACGACGAGGTGCCGCTGATGACCATTGTTAACAGAACTACTGGAGAAAAACTGCTGTGACCCCGGCCCAACAATTACGCCGTGACATCGAAACCTGCGAACTGCCGCATCCGATGTTCTTGGAGCATCTTAATACGCTCAAACGGCGCATCGATGACGCCCTTGCTGGCTTTGCACCAAAAATCGTTCGTGTCCCAGGTCCGAGCGGCGTGGGAAAATCTTCACTCATAGCCACACTGTCGCGAGCCTACCCTGAAACCCGTATCGACGGACGGCGCCATGTATCTGTATTGGTCGTGGAGGTGCCCCAAGCCGCAACGGCCAAGCTGCTTCCTAAAAGTGTACTTCTCGCTTTAGGCATCCAAGTCCCCGGCAGCATGACGGCGGGAGCAATGTTCGATTTGATGGTGACGCAGCTCCGCCTGGCGGGCACACGCGTGGTGATTTTTGACGAAATATCGCATCTCGTCGATGAAGGGTCGCGGGTGCCACCGCGTGCTGCTAGTGACTGGCTGAAGACTCTGGCCGATTCACTCGACATTACGCTGATCCTCTTCGGTATTCCGCGGCTCGAACGTCTATTCTCAGCGAATGAGCAGCTGCGTCGCCGTGCTTGTCCTGCGCGCAATTTCTTGCCATATGACGCAAGCGATCCTCAGCAAATGGCGGCATACAACTCATGCGTCATAAATTATGCTCGCCTGTTCGAAGCAGCTGGTTATCCCATTAACGTGCGCCCCCGGGTACTAACTCAGCAAAGCTATTTGCTCACCGGTGGACTGATTGGGGTACTTGCCGATTTCATGCGTGAGCTGGCCAGCCTGATGGCAAACCAGACCCCACGCGCCATCACATACGCGGACTGCCAGAAGGCAATTGAAGATGTCAGCCACGCGGGCTCACCTCACAGATTAGCTTTCCTCGATTCCGGCATCGAAGACGTGGACGTCGAACCGATGGCCCTGAGGCAGGCATATGTTCATGTTTTGACCAGCAACACAGCGTCCGTACCGGTCCATAAAAAATCAGGAGTTAAGCAATGAGTATCATCATCACCTATGCACCTCGGGACGATGAGTCCGGAATGGGATACTATCGTCGACTTTCCGCCGATAATGCACTTTTTAGCTGGCGTAACCTGACGGATACAGCAGGTGTCGAACGTAGTCGCCGCGCATTGCTCATGCGCACGAACGATGTAGCACGTAATCTTGGTCTAGAGCCGGAGTGGACTGAATCTGCTAAACAGAAAGAAGACCTCTGTAATGAATGGGGGCAACTGCATCGTACGAAATCTGATGCTGTGTGCCCTGCGTGTCTGGCCGAATCTCCTTACTTGCGGCAGCATTGGGAACACGGCTATGTCACCGCATGTCCGCAGCACCAAATACAGCTAGTCGGCCAGTGCGACGCCTGCGGAAAACACTTGTCACCGGAGCGGCTTTATATCGGTTTGTGCTCGTGCGGCCATGACCTGAGCAGCCTCCCGCGTGTTCCTGCCCCCCCAGCACAGCAATGGCTATCAACGCTAATTGAGAGCAATGGCCAACAATCTGGAAGCATGAAGCCGGTTCTGCATGACGTTGATGTCAACGTGCTGGTGAAGGTTATTCGGACTCTTTGTCTGCATGCGAACCCGAAACAGCCAGGGTTGCCGCGCCGCTCCGCCTTGCCAAAATCCGTGGCTGAAGCGGTCGAATTCCTTGCACCACTCGAAGCTTTTTTGACTGACTGGCCAACGGGATTTCGGGCACATGTTGAGCAACGGATTGCCGCCGGCCGTAAGGATGCTCGCACGCTCAATACGTTATTGGGCGATTGGTACATCAGCCTGCGCAAGCTCTGCCAGGGAACAACATTAGAGCCAATCCTGCAAGTCATCATCGACGTCGCGGCGGAAAAGTCAGATTGCGTATTAGGTTTGGATTCCGCTAAGGCCATGGCCGAGGATGCGACTGGATACATGCGAGCGCCGGATGCAGCCAAAGTCATCGGTGTGAGCGTCTCACGTTTGCACGACTCGATTTTTGCTGGAGAATGCAAGCACCGCACGCGACGTACTGGAACCCGTGGCCAAATGTATGAAATTCCGTGCACTGAAGTTGAGCGCATCAAACAACAACGTGCAGGGTGGATTTCCGACACCATCGCCTGCGAGCTGGCAAGGATCCCACCCGTCGTGCTCGAACGAATGAAAGCGATCGGCGTTATCCAGTCAGACATCCGTTGGCGCGAAGACCTCCTCAAAGGCGGTCCGGTCGGGCACCAATCAATGCTGGATTTATATGAGCGTGTGAACCGGTGGGCTGAACCCGCTGCAGTAGCCGAAGATGCGACACTCACTTGGGCAGAACTGACCAGCCGCCGCATGGGTGAGAAGCAGGCCATCGAGTCGCTGATGAAGGCCATTGCGAACGGCGATGTGAAAGCCGTCTCACGTGCTCGAACCCTGGGCGAAATGTCTTTCCTGAGGTCTGACGTGGCACAGTATTTCGGCACGCCAATGCTCGAGGCCGGTATGTCGATTCAGCAACTGGCCAAAGCGACTGGCTGGAAATGGGAGTCTATCTCGCACTGGATGGACGAAGGGCTGCTCGCGTCCGAGACGATTCAACTTCGTGGCCAGCGCTGCCGCGTCGTGTTGCCACATCAGCTGCTCGCGTTCCGCCAAAGCTATATTCCACTGGCAGACCTGGCACGGGCCATGGGCAAGAAAGCGTCAGCGTTGTCACGCTCATTGCCAAGGATTGAGCTGGTCGGTGCGAAACAGCTGCCAGATGGTGCCATGCGCGGCGGGCTGATTCGAATCGCCGACCTCGGATGGCTTGCCGTCCTTGGAGCGAGGGCAGGAGAAGACCTGTTCGTGCCGGCAGCATAACTTTCTTGACCAGCACGAGGCCGCCCATAACCAATAAACATGCTGTGCGAAACAAGTTCTCGCGGGAGGAGCAAGCTGGCTTTCTTGCAAATTCAAATTCGAAGTTCCTGCTTTGCTGCACAAAGTCGGCAACCAATACTTTGCTGGTTTAACGTCGGATGAGCTGGGCGAATGGTATGACGCGGGCGAAAACCTAGCGCAGCACATTGGGGTCTACACCGAGAAAAAATCGACACTGAGGAAAGGACGATGGGAACCAAGGCAGCCATCCGGACTTTCCGACCGGATGTAAATTTATACGTCTTTCGTTGAAGTCATATCGGTCCGATGGCTCGCTGCTCTTTTAGCAATACCACTACATCGGTTAGCAGCGGCCATATTATCTTTCATTTCATAATATGCAATGCTGTCTTCACCATTGCCCTGCGCGAGTCCGGATTACCGCAAATGCGTTTCAGGCGTTAGCGTCAAACTTCAGCTTGAAGGTCAACGCCTCCCATCTGGCCGTCTTGACAAGCGTGGCCGCTTGTTCATCGTAAGGTAGGGCCATCTTAAAAGATTCAACAACCGTATCAACCTTGAATGGCGCACTGCCTGAGATGTCATTGGTATTGGCAATGCATGCAGCAAAACAGGAAAGCAACAGCATCGCTTGTTCGGCGGCATCTGTTTCCGACACCCGGTCAACGACATCCGCCATCGCATGGCGGTAGGCGTCTGCATAAACCCAAGCCTGTAATTCTTTCGGGAAGGCTTCGTCGTAAGAGGGGGCGCAAGTACGAGACATCGCGTAATAGAAAGCTCGAATGATTGGAGGCCAAGTTATTGGCTCGCTAGCCAAGCAGGCCTTTAACATTCCTGCCAGAATGCGCGAATCCTCAATACGCTCACTTTCATATTCCAAACCAAAAGAGAAATCGTTTTTTCGAAATGCGGCCAATTCTACCCACTCTTCAAGAAACGATGGAAGCAGTTCAAGAAACTGCATGCGGAGGTAATGCCGCGTGACTTCCCGCACACGAGCAAGGTAAAGCGGCGGCGAGTCGAGCCTATCGAGCGCCGCTAAGGCTGCCGGCATATCTTCCGCTTGCCTTGCCAGGAAAAAAGCGTTTTGAAAATCTTCCTGCAACAGAGCTATGGACGAAGCAGCATCCGTCCGGTCATATTCAATTGCGAACGCGCGCAGTCGCTGCAACTGTTCAGCAGGAAAATACCTTAACGAATAGTCACCGCTGGAGTTCAAAGACGGCAGGGATTCAGTCGTAAGGATGCCAATCGTTTGCAGCTGGCTAACGTGAGTCTGGCTCACATACCCCTCGTACATTTCGTCAAACAAAGCCTTGGAGTCCCTGGAAAAGAGCTGCCCTCTTCGATAGTCTGGGCGAACACTTGGAAAATGCCAGCCGGCTTCATTGAACCGGCTGCGCACGCTTCCTTCCTTGCGGTCGATGGCGCGCGCAATATCAGCCAATGGAACCCAAAGAAGATAATTCTTACGCATGAACTTAACTTCGGCTTCGGAGTAACGAGAATTACTGCGGTGGCCCCACAATGGTCGTTCCGAAGTGGTTTGGTAATGTACGCCTAAGTACGGCGGCATTTCTTCGAAGATAACCGACGCTGCCCCTTGTTTTTCCACAAACAGCCGGAAGCGTTCAGCCTCTTTTCGCGTTTCAAAGAACCGCGAAAAGCGTTTCAAGGACACATCGTGGCTAATTTCCTCAGTTGCAGTATTCCCTGCTGTGCAAGTCGTCGCCATGACTGGTCGAGAAGGTAAGGCAATTGGGGAAGAGGTGCCCGTGACCGTATTTGCAATCGCTTTGGCGTTCACAGCTTCCATTGCGGCATTTGCTACCAGAATGGATTGGTGTGCTTCTATGGGCAACGAAATTGGCAAGTCCTTGTATGCAGCGGCCTGCGCGGTGCCGTCTATCAGGAGATGGTATGCCATCCCAATGCTACTGCCTATACGAGCATGCTCGATGATGCTATCCATCTGTTCGATGGCAGCATCCCAAAACACGTCGTGTTCTGGTGGAAGGTTTTTATATATGACCTCGATAAGTTGGAAGGTAGCCGCAATGCCGGTTTCCAGTAACGTACCCATAATGATGGAATGGCTAAAAATGGAGCGATGAGCTCCTATGCCGAACATCAGGTCTAGGTCCGGCGCCCCGCCATCGGCATCCGAACCGCCAGACACAATAACCGACGCCAGCACCATAGTGAGGATGCGTGCGCCGGCTTGCCGTGGACTCTCTGCAAGCTGACGGCCCAGAACGCTAAAGGTCTCCTTTGTGGCGAGGTACGCGTTAACGGTACCGACCGAGAACGCGCTATAGCGGTTCTGCACATGGCCCATCAAGCGCTCTTCCCGCCATGCGCGGAAAAAGTCCTGTCCCTCCTTGTAGACGCCGGCCACCCCCAATTTGGCCAGACTGCCTGTTCGAGTAAGTCGATTCCAGCCAAATTGGAGGAAGTTTTTCCCAGTGGCTGAGGCCCACTGCGCCAAGTGTTCTTGTTCGGTACGAGCTATTGCATAATTCAACTCACCGACTAGTCGAGCCAACCTCTCAGCGTTCTGGTTGCGTGAGCCCAAATCCGAACCTATGGCTATGTCAGAAGAACCCACGCTGCCTCCGCAATCCTAGAATAGCTAAATTATACTATTGGTCAAATTTTACCGGCAGTCACATGAACCGTACACGGTAGCTATAAAAACCGAGGGCAACTCAACCGAAAGCAAAATCTAGGTTAAATCTCCTGCAAGACACTCCGCTCGTGCTAAGCTATTTATTTACCAATCCAAAAGGTTTTACGCGCACTTAGCTCGTGGACAAGACTATGCCGACGTCAGGATGGGTGCAAAGAGCTCCTTCAGAATTGGCATCCACTCGATGGGCTTGTCGCTGCAGTTCCTGCTTTGGGATACGCGATGGTGATGGGTGGTGATTATCAGTATGGCATTCAGCGATTAAGTGACTACTACCGCTAGATGAAACCTCTAACGTTATGTTTCCCAAAATCTTACGAGATGCCTCCACTATCCGCAAAGCCTTGCGCGACCGAGCGAAAAATCTCAGGATATGGATCCCGCTACAAAAACTTGTGTCAGGGGATATTCCCAGATATTTATCGCGACGGTGAACACCGAACGCAGAGAATCGAGCTCACGGTCGACAGTCGACTTTGCCACCTCCTGCACGCGCTCGGCAATGTACTCTTTTATATCAACGGTCTTAATCAAAGAGAGCGGTTTTCGCATCCACTGGACAGCTAAGGTTGGAGTACGCATGAACTGTTGTGCGGGATAGCCACTAATGCACTAGGTAATGGGACAGCATCGTCGCATTGATATTCAACAACCAGGTAGCTAATCACCGGAATGGACAAGTCTCAAGTTACTCGTCCCAAAATCTCATTAAATGCTTCCGTGTGGTCGTAAGGTTTTGATTTATAATGAAAAGAAATCTCAGGTTATGGCTCATGCTACAGTAACATCGAACAACAAAAAGCCCTGCCATTTGGTTGGGCTTTTTTGTTGAATGAGAAAATATAAACCAGTAAGGCCAGACACATATCATTCACGCGCACTTCCAGTCATTCGCCCCTGCAAGGCGCATAGACATTGCGCGACAAGGCCGCACTGAATTAAGATTTTTCTTTATCAGAATACCAGCGGAGAAATCATGGCTATTCGACTCGATCTAAGTTCATTAGAAAATGCCTTGCAACGTCTGAGCGAAGCATTACAAGCCTACGCTGCTGATGCACACAATTCACTTTATCGCGACGCTTGTATTCAACGCTTTGAATTCTGCTACGAGCTTTCGCACAAAATGCTCAAGCGTTATCTCGAACTTGCTGCGGCTAATCCGGTTGAAATCGATGAACTACCATTCGCAGACTTAATCAGAACCGGCAGCGAACAAGGCTTACTGCGCAACGGCTGGGATCGTTGGAAAGATTACCGTAAAGCACGGAGTATCACCAGCCACACCTATGACGAATCCAAAGCCATCGAAGTCATGCAAATCGTGCCGGATTTTCTGCTTGAGGGGCAAGCATTACTAGCAGAACTGAAAAAACGCGGTACGCCTCCGACGTGAAACACGTGATGACAAATCCTGCAAACACACAACCAAACATCGCCATCACGCCAGAGCAATGGCTGATCGTCTCCGCCATATTACAAAAACACGTACCAGAGAACGAAGTTTGGGCTTTTGGTTCAAGAGCAACCCACACAGAAAAACCGTACTCCGATCTGGATCTCGCCATCATCGGCGATACCCCGTTGACACTCAGTCTGCTCGCCACAATCGAACACGATTTCTCCGAATCAAATTTGCCGTTCAAGGTGGATGTGGTGGATTGGGCGACGCTGAGTCCAGCGTTTCGTGAAATTGTTCAAAGTCATAGAGTCAAGTTCAAGTAAAAAATTGCGTGGTTCATCTTTGGTATCACCTCCGATTAATTTTTTTATCTGATTATCTAGTGACTTTGAAAGCTCTTACTCTAAAATCTCAACTCCACAATGAAGTAAATACTCAAAAGTTTTATCAAAATATCCAGGCTGCCGAGTTTCATCATGTATGTCACCGCGCGGCACAAAAATTACCATGCCTTGTCTTGCTCGGGTGAGCAAAACACGGTAAGCATTTTCAAGATAACGTTGTTGGTCTTCTTGCTGCCGGCGTTTCCATGTTGTGCCTGTGAATTTCCAATGTTCAAATTGTCCATTGTTATAACGATAATCTGCGTCCCAGCCGACTAAACACCAATCAAGCTCTAGCCCCTGAATATCAAATTCTGTCGCCACATCTTCTAAAAAATGGCATGAACGTATATCGTCTTGCTCATTCAAAAACCAATCTGCCGCGGATAGTCGATTTTTAACGAAGATACCTTCGGGTTTGAGACGTACTGCACCTGAAGATGCGATGACTCCTTTGGTTTCGTTCGCACGACCACGTTGTTTGATCCAAGCCTTAGCTGCTTGTAAATCGCGAGTGGCGACGATAGGAAATTTGTCTTTAAACGTGTGATAAATTTCAATGGCTGCTTGCGGATTATTGTGAATGACGTGATGGACCATGTGCGACAGTTTCTCCGCACGGAAGGAACGCATCGATATCGCCAAATGCAAACTAGATACAGCTTGCGCATTAGAGACCTGATCAAAACTCACATCGCGCCCGGCATATTCAACTTGTATGAGTTTATCCGAGTAGTACACATCCCAGTTTGGAAAGTGCAACTCCAGTGAATCAGCCCATTCTTGTAAGCCGGCCTCGCCAGTATTGATCTCTTGCCCGCCACCAATGAGGGCAATGATCACACACCAATCCTCGTGCCTATCCATAACACTAATGAGAAACTCGGGCTCAGATTGCGCAAAGTTTTTTTGACCACGTTTGATCGCCATAAACTTTGACGTATTCTCTTGATCCCATGCTCGTTGTGCTTCATCAAATATAACGACATGCTCGTTTGGCGCCGACAAGTCTTTAATGTATTCATCACGGAACTTATGAATATTTTGAATCGATGCAGATGCAGCGCGAAGTGCGGTGGCTTTGTTCTTGTGTGCATGTCGTTGTACTGAGTCACGCGCTAACGCTTCGGTTAATACTTCTACCAACGGGCCGTTACCCGATAAAAAAACAGCTTGCTCTTCTTTATCTGCACCAACATTGGTGGCAATATTTAACCCGACTAAGGTCTTACCCGCTCCAGGAACTCCCGTGACAAAGCAGATGGTTTTACGTCGTTGCAACCGTGCTTGGTGAATGATTTCTTGCAATGCTTGCGATGTCACATGCAGATTCTGTGCACCCGCATCATTGCGAGCAATATCATTCACATCGTGATCGGCGTATAGCGCTTGCGCTGCTTCAATAATGGTTGGCGTTGGTTTGTAGGAAGAATTTAGCCAAGCTTGTAATTCGATAACTGAAGGTTGATTGATTTCATCAACACAATACTGAATTACGCTCGCCAGATTATTGCTATTGGCACGCAGTGGTTCATACACACCGTCAGTGCAGTCTGTCAAAGTATTATTCTTAGGTGGCGCCGCGGTGGCAACCAAAATTGGTATGAGAATTTTTTCATGACTACCTTCATGAAAATGATGCAGATCGATCGCATAGCCATGGGCTTGGCGCATATCTTGCGCTGCGTAGTCTTGCGCACCAACTTTAAATTCCAAAATGAAAATAAGGTTTTTGTATATCAAAAGGACATCGGCACGTTTACCCATACGTGGTATTTGAAATTCAAAAAATAAATATCCTTCACCAAAACCACACAGGGCCGTTTGTAAAATTTCGATCTGAGTAATCCACGCGCCAGTTTGTTGATATACCAATTCTTGGGTATGGTTTTGTGTGATTTTGCCGACAATCGCATCCGGCGACTCTGCTATGAACGCTGTCAAACTCTCCGCATAAAACGCTCGATTTGACATGACTATTTCTCTTCTATTGAGAATAACTGAGCAGGCAATATATTCAGTGCTCTTGCGATTCGAAATATATTGATTAAGCCAACATTTCGTATTCCACGCTCTATTCCGCTGATATAGGTTCGATCAAGTTCCGCAATTAATCCAAGTTGCTCTTGGCTTAATCCCCTCTCCATCCTTAAATTTTTGAGACGTAGTCCAAATTGAATTAAGTCTTGATTCTCCATCGCTTGACCTCGCGTTATCAGGTAAGCAATCATGGAGAGATGTGACTTATAGGTCTACGGACGATGAGTCTCATTTCATTCTGACTGAATTAGTCAGTCTGACAGCATCAATATCCGAGTCCTGTTTCAAACGCGCCAGATGCACATACATACAATCCGGCATTCTGCCAACCCTTACAGACCCTGCTATGATGGCGCGGGTTTTGGGTTCATCACGCACCCAAAGCTGACAATTTTTTAGTTCCGCTTTTATTCGCTTTCAGGAGACAGCATGCCGCAACTTAAACTGACCTATTTCGATTTTCATGGTGGCCGTGGTGAGCCGATACGACTTGCGTTGGCGCTGGGTGGGGTGGCGTTTGAGGATCATCGTTTCAGTTATCCTGAATTTGCCGACGTGCGCAAAGCGACGCCGTTCGGGCAGGTGCCGGTTCTGGAGGTGGATGGTATGCAGCTGACTCAGTGTGATGCGATCCTGCGTTATGCGGGCAAGCTGGCGGGGCTGTATCCGCAAGATCCTTTGCAGGCTTTGTACTGCGACGAGGTGAGCTTTGTAGTGGAAGAAGCGGGCATCAAAATGGGGCCGACTTTCCGCATGACGGGGGAAGAGCAAAAGGCAGCGCGTCTGGCTTTGGTGAATGGTTCTATGCCGGTGTATCTGCGCTGGCTGGAGCAGCGTTTGCTGGCGCAAGGCGGTGAATATTTTGCGGATGGTCGCCTGACGATCGCCGATCTGAAGGTGTTTGTGGATATCCGCAGTTTGAATGCCGGTCGTCTGGATCATGTGCCGACCGATCTGGTGGCGCAAGTGGCACCGGCGCTGAATGCGCATAATCAGCGCATCGCGGCCTTGCCTGCGGTGCAGGCGTATTACGCAAAGTTTGCCAGCTAATACGGCAACTGACGAAAACATAGCAAAAATCAGACCGCGAAAAATGTAGGACTGAGTGCTGATGAGGCCTGCCGGCTAAATTGCTGCCAGCAGGCGCACAGAGATTCAGCCATACAATGCCATATCTGATTTCATATCCATATAATAAAAAAGCCGGTAGCAATACCGGCTTTTTTAATCGCGCTGAGCTTTATTCAGCGGCTGTTTTGTTTGCAAGTGAAACTGGTGGTAGTGACTTTATCGACATTGCCCTGACCACAGGTGGCAACTGCCTGTTGCGACATCACGCTGATCTGTTTACCAGCTTCAACGGTGCTTTCGCTGACAGAAATACAGGCGCTTAAACTGGTGGTGATCATGCCAAGGCTCAGGATATACAGGATTTTTTTCATCGTCTCACTCTCATTTGTTATAAAGCCGGAGGTTTAGCAGCCAGATCCGCGTGTTCTGCTGTTCGGCTGCGGTGTGAAGTGGTGGATGGTAACCACTCCGCATCTTAACGTATAGACAAAAGAGTTGGTTGACGGGAAACCTTATTATCATCGCCATTCTGTCTCCACAGCGCGTGTTATCGGCGCGCAACTGACAGTATTAGCCAAAAAACCTGTGCTGGCACGATGATCTGCTGCTGGTAACTGCATGAAAGCTGACATCAGAACGTAGCAAATTGCACAGAAAACGTGAAACATCTGGACGCAGCGTGTACCATTGAATATTCTTAGGTATTTCCATGAGACAAGTTGCCTGAGCATACAGGCAGGCACCGCTCTGGTGGAAGGCAATACTGCCATGCAAAGGGGAAAATCATGGCCGGATTCATCTCATCACCACACAGCGATGCGCGGAAACGATGCCTGATATTGCGAGAGGCTATGCGCTGTCTGCCACATCCTCGTCCGCTCACGAGGTGCACTCCCGCGAACGATGGCAGCCAACCAATCACTGTGATCCGGGAAAATTGAAGTACAGACAATCAGGCATGGCACACCCGGCGAATAAGATAAAAAGAATGTTCAAGAAATATATTTCAGGAGTTGTTCATGAGTGAAGAAGAAAAAACCGTCGTCTACGGAACCGAAGATCTGCTGACCAGTTTGTGTAATTCGGTCACACGCGTGCTGAACGTCGCGACGCAAAGCAAGATTCATTACTCTGCGATGGTACAAAGAATCACCAAAATCGGTCTGAAGCCGGATATTGGTTGTTTTGTTTTATTTGACGGTGGATTTTCCGGACTGGTGGTGCTGAATTTCGCGGGCAACGCTGCACTGGAAATTTATGAAAAATATATGCTCAGCATGGGCATGCCAAAATCTGAACTGGCCTCGTCGTTCAGCTCGGATGAAGTGGCAAATATACTGGGCGAACTGATGAATCAGATCGTCGGTGATTTCACCGGTAAGATACGCCGCGAGCTGCAAACCAACATCACCCAGAACCAGCCAAAAATGCTGGTACTCAATAAGCAAGTGATGCTGAGTGTCGATACACCGCTGGATCGCCCTGAAATCCGCCGCGTGTCGTTTTTCACTGAGAACAATAATATTTTTTATCTCGAACTCGCGATCGATCGCACCGAATTCATCAAATTGCATGATTTCGATACGACTGAAATCATCGATCCGGATGCCTTGCTGGATATGCAGCAGGCAGATCAGACAAAAACAGAACCTTTAGCAGTTGCGCCGGCAGGTAATGATGATAGCGATGAACTGTTGCGTTCCTTAGGCATGTAATCAGCGCTATGTACAACAAAAAAGTGCCATGCGGCTGCAAAGCCCGCGTGGCTTTTTTTTATCGGAAAAACGTCTTTTCGGCAGATTTGCTCAAAAATGCTTCCAGTATTGATGCGGGTTTCAGGATACCCCCCCTGCATCTCCTCATGAATACTCGCTGCTGGCGGCATCACCCCGCAGAAGTCCATTTGACGCGGGGTTTGCAATGTCGCGTGGGGCATGCCAAGATACGCGCCCTGTCTGAATGATGCATAGTGCGACAATCATCTGTCACGTCTGAGTTTCCTGAATGAATACCACTTACCCGCCGCATGCTGTCTCCCGCTTACGTACGGCCCGTCTGGCTCGCAGCACGCGTCCTTTTCTGGCGCGCGGCGGGCCGCATGGTGAACGTTGCGGCGGCTGCCGCCTGATACTCAGCCATTGCATCTGTGCCTTGCGTCCTGTGGTGCCGACGCGTGCCGGTGTGTGTCTGATCATGGCAGAACATGAAGCGCTCAAACCCAGCAACACAGGCTGGCTGATCGCGGATGTAGTGCCGGATACGATGGCATTTGGCTGGGCGCGTACCGAAGTGGACCCCGCCTTGCTGGCTGTGCTGGCCGACCCGCAATGGCAACCGTATGTGGTGTTTCCCGGTGAATTTGTTGCGCCAGAGCGGGTGATTACGCAACTGCTGCCAGAACAAGACGGCGCAGATGCCAACGAACCCACAGCCGCAAGCACAAAAAAACGGCCACTGTTTATTCTGCTCGATGCAACCTGGCCGGAAGCGCGCAAGATATTCAAAAAAAGCCCGTATCTGGAACAGTTTCCGGTGTTAAGTCTGCTGCCGGAACAATTATCGCGCTATCGCCTGCGCCGCTCGCGCCGCGACGAACATTTGTGCACATCGGAGGTCGCAGGTTTATGCCTGCAACTGGCGGGCGATGTATTCGCCGCGCAAACGCTGGAAGCGTATCTGGATGTCTTCAGCGAACATTATCTGCGCGCTAAACAGCAATTGAAGGTGGACTGGGAAGACGAATTCCATCAGCGCTTACGCGCATTGGCGGCGGCGTCAGCATCAACGCCACAGGTCTGATGGCATGATAAAGCTGGCGTGAGATATCCGCCGCTGTCAGCAAAATCGACAGCAGCATTGAACAGAGAGCGCATCTGATGGATAATTCGGGCTATGAACGATACTACACAACTCCCCCCATTACCGGATCGCCTGTCGGTTGATCCACGCAGCCCTTATTACGTCGCCGCCGTGTTTGAACACGAAGTAGGCATCCGGCTCAACGGCAAAGAACGTCTGGACGTCGAAGAATATTGCATCAGCGAAGGCTGGATCAGCGTGCCGGCAGGCAAGGCGCGTGACCGTAAAGGTAATCCGCTGATGATCAAAGTTAAAGGTCAGGTCGAGCCGTTTTATCGCTGATACCGGCTGCGCAGGCGCGAATCTGACGATGGCACCTGCTTCTGTCATTACATGCCACTCAAAGAAAAAGTCCCCGTATTCATGCGCTTGTCTGGCCTCTTTTGCGCCACAAAACGCATGAACACAGCGGGCTGGCGGCGTCGGATGATGCTTTTGTTTTTACTGGCATCGGCCACAATGCTGACCGCAAACGCCTATGCAAACGCAGATGAGCAAACCTTTCCGGTCAGGCTCAGTCGCAACGAACATCTGTTGTTAGAAAAAATGGTCTGCGGCGAACCATTCGGTGTCGGCGTTGCCGAGATTGATGCGCGCGCTTTCAGCGCTCAGGCGGACAAGGCAAATTATGCCGACGTGAAATGCCGTCCGCATGTGCAACTCAAGACCCAGCCTTTATATTACGTTGCCCAATGCGGGCGAGATGGGAAACAATGGAGTTGTGGCGCGGCAGAGGTGGAAACAATCGTGCCACTGAAAGCGCGTAAGCTGATTGTGCGACCAGGAACAGTGCCACCGCAACGCGCAACGGAAGCAATACAAACAATCAGCACCTACGGATATTTTCAGGCGAAATCGCTTGATGCAGCATTGCAATCGACCTGCAATATGGGCATGGGCGGCACAGCGGATCTGGTTGAAATTTCTTGTCGGCGCTGGTCGATCACGGTGTCATTCTGGTGCCCGCAGAAATCACCACAATCGCCCTGCCCACGTGTGATTTATATGGGAGAGCATTGAAAAAATCAGCGCAGGATAACGCGTTCAGCAAGTTTGCGAATGAAATTTAATCGAGAGCGTTTGCTTTGATGATGCAGTTTAATTCGCCGTTACGCACCAGCTTGCTGAAGGCATTGTCAATCTGTGCCATCACTTCTTTCGGAACCATTTTTCCACCCGCAATATACGCCGGGCTGGGGTCTAGTACGACCGGCAGTAACCGGATATTCGGATGATTTTTCGGTGAGTAGGCTCCGCTCTTAAAAAAAGAATCGCGGTGATAAAAAAATCTGCCGCGACCTGCTTCCAGTTTGATCAGATTTTGTTCAGCTGTCGGTGTGCCGCTATCGAGGATCACACCTAACTGCTGTAAACGTTCTATCTCTGCATGCCCCTGCATGATCAGCACTTTGCCAGCCTTACCCAGTTTTTTCACGTCATTCCAGTTATTCACAACAACTTCATCACCGGCTCTGACTGCCAGCCGGTAACCCGTCGTGTGTAAACCCTGTTTCAGAAACTGCATGCCGGCAGCTTCACGCGATGCATTCTTTCTGGCGCCACAGATAATGTCACGCCGCCCTGCACTGAGCTCATATTCGATACGGCGAATCGGCATAGGCTCATCGTCGATCACAAAATGGAGCTGAGGATCAATCGCCTCTATCGCATGATAAACATCAATGCATGGTCCCTTCCAGCCGCTTTCAGTTTTCACATTGTACGGTGCCGCACTTTCCCATATCGCGACACGTAAATCCGTCGCAAATACCTGGGAGGCAAAAAACCATCCAAAAAAGAAAAACGCTTGTTTCTTCATACCTGAAGTTTATCTGTGGCAATGAATGCTGAAAACATATTTAACCACATCTTAACCGCATCCCCGTGCGCAAGAAACCACGATATACGCGTTTATTTCGTTTTCGATCTGTAAGAAGAATTTTGTGATAAAGGCTCGACCAAAAAAAGAGAATTAAAGTTAACAAATTTATTCGTGTCAGATATTCTTTAGTCAACCAGAATAAATCTGTTGATCACTACGCTACGCAAAATCAGGCTCAAATCTGAGCATCGTTGCCGGATCATTTTCTAGCATTCCCTTTTCACTGTTGAGTAATTTTTTTTCCAATATTTTATGACGCAATATTTGTTTTCATTCCTATACAAGCTGATGCTCCTATTTTTAATGGCGATACTCAGTACGAGCGGTGCGTATTCGCAAACGCTGGAACAGCAATCCACCGAACTGGATAACATTGCAAATGCTGCGGCGGAAACAACATCGATTAAAACAGTCGCAGTGGCAAATGCGTTCGATCGCCTTATGCTTCCGTTCCTGGATGCAGAAAAAATCAAATTAACCACGCCATCTGATTTAAAAATTCTTTTTCGCGCGACAGACATGACCGCTTTTTATACCGAGGAAACGAAATATGTTAAATATCTGCAGCGTATTTCCGATGTACTAGAAGAGCGCAAACTGATCACTGAAGAACACTATACACAGTTATATTTCGCGCTCTTGCAGGTCAGAATGTTGAAAGAGGCAGACGCGCTTCTGGCACAGCACAGGCTATTAGTGAATGATGCTTTGCCTCCGCATCGGGAAGCACCTGATTTATCCGCTCAGATGCCAACGGAGTGGCTGATCTAAGCAAACAGCTTATCTTTATTACGAAGAAATGTTGACATCAATCAGGGCTCAAAAATTATTGTGGTATCCAGCCCAGGATGTCCTTTTTCCAGAAATGCGGTACGCGATATTTCGCAAGATCCCGCCTTGATGACGGTGTTTCGCGAACATGGAAAATGGCTGGTTCCGCAAATGCGCCACAGTTACTTTCACGACATCCAAAAGTGGAATCGTTCTTTTCCCAACTTTCAAATGACCATGGTTTATCAAAGGCAGGAATGGAAAGACATTGACCATTGGGGAACGCCGACTTTTTATTTTTTTAAAAATGGAAAGCTCAGCAGCAAGGTTACCGGCTGGCCGGAACAGGGAAATATAAAAGAACTGAAAAATTCACTGAAAATAATCGGATTACTTTGAGAATGAGTTGGAATCAAAACAGATGAAATTTTTTCTCATCGTTCACAGATATTAGGGTCTGTTGACGTTTGAACGTAAGCCTTTGAAAAAGAAAGGCAAACTCGTATTGTTAAGGTTTTCACACCGATCCAACACGAGTTTGCCATGCCCCGATTACTGCT